>NZ_SIRS01000001.1 GCF_004310335.1 Hyunsoonleella pacifica
GACCAACAAGTGATCCAAATGATCCATGTAGTCCAATCGGTATCAATACAACAGATTCAGATGGAGATGGTTTAACAGATTGTGAAGAAACTACAGGAATAGATGATCCGAGTACACCAGAGACCCCTACAGGTTTAAGTGATCCCGATAATCCTTGTGACCCAATCACAACTGGATGTGAAGCATCCATTAGAGTTATAAAAATCGCAGATGTGAGGGGAACTTCTTTAGGAGACAGAATTGATTATACTATAGAAGTTGAAAATACAGGTGATTTTGATTTAACAGGTATTTCATTAACAGATACATTTATTGATGCAAATGGAAATTCTATAGAGTTAACAGAAGAACCAACATTTGTAGAGGCAAACCAAGGTAGTGAAGAAGGAACACTTCTTGTTGGAGAGACTGCTATTTATCTTGCAAGCTTTATAATAAATCAAGAAGCTATTAATGCAGGAGGAGTTAGCAATAGTGTAGTCGCTACAGGTACCAATATCAATGTAGGTACTGTATCAGACATTAGTGATGATGGTAATGATTTGGATGGGAACACGTCTGATGATCCAACATTTACAGAATTAGGTTGTTTACTTGTTTTTAATGAGTTCTCTCCTAATGGAGATGGTGTTAATGATACTCTAATTATTAATTGTATTTCAAACTTTCCTAACAATAAATTAGAAGTTTATAATAGGTGGGGAAATGTAGTTTATGAGAAACAAGGTTATAACAATGATTGGGATGGAACCTCTAATGGGAGAGCAACAATAAATGCCAACGAGAAATTACCGCCTGGTACATATTATTATATTCTAGACTATGGAGATGGTTCTGAACCTAAAGTTGGATGGTTATATATAAATAGATAATAAAAGTAAATCACTAAAAAATTAAAGAAATGATACATACATCATCATATATAAAAAGTTTGATTTTAGTAGTGTTTACTGCACTATTAAGTTTTACAACAGAAGCTCAACAGGATCCACAGTATACTCAATATATGTATAATACAATGAGTGTAAATGCAGCCTATGCAGGTCAAAGAGATGTTTTAAGTGCCGCTGCATTATACAGAACTCAATGGGTGGGTATTGATGGAGCACCAAAAACAATAACATTCGGTATTCACTCACCTTTAAAAAATGAAAGGTTAGGATTAGGATTAAATATTGTTAGTGATCAATTAGGGCCAGCAGAAGAAACTAGCATAGATGCTAATTTCTCTTATACCATACCAGTTAATGAAACGGGAGATTTAGAATTATCGTTTGGTGTTAAGGGAGGTTTACATATTTTAGATACTGATTGGAGCAAGGGTTTGTTCCAGAACCCAGACAGATTATTTAATGAGAATATTAATTTAATATCACCAACATTAGGTGCAGCAATGTATTTACATTCAAATAAATGGTACATAGGTTTATCTGTGCCTAATATATTAAATACAGAACATTATGATGATTTTCAAGAGTCTATAGCCACAGAACGACTTCATTATTTTTTAATAGGAGGTTATGTTTTTGATTTGAGTGAGCGTACTAAACTAAAGCCAGCATTTTTGGTAAAAGGAGTTTCTGGAGCACCATTGATAGCTGATTTATCTGCAAACGCACTTTTTAATGATAAGTTTACTCTAGGAGTGGCATACAGATGGGATGATTCCTTTAGTGGTCTTGTGGGGTTTCAACTAAGTAACAGTTTGTTTGTAGGGTATGCCTATGATGCGACTACTACAGCTTTAAATAATTATAATAGCGGAACACACGAAGTTATGTTAAGGTTTGAATTACAACAAATAGGTAAAATTTTATCACCAAGATTCTTCTAATAAGTTACTGATATGAAAAAAAGAATATATATACTTTCTGTTTTAACGGTTTTTATGTTTGGGGTTTTAAATGCTCAAAAAGGTAAAGTTTCAACTGCAGTTAAGAAGTACGATAAGCTTTCTTATGTTGATTCTAGAGCTATCCTATTAGAATTAGCTAATAAAGAAGATGCCTCATTTGAGGTTGTGGAAAAACTAGCAAATGCATTTTATTTTAATTCAGAAATGGAAGATGCCTCTAAATGGTACGCTAAACTTATTGAAATAAGTTCCAATACCTATCCTGAAAACTATTTTAGGTATGCTCAAACTTTGAAAGCACTAGGTAAATATAAAGAAGCGGATGATGTTTTTAGAACTTTTGCTACATTAAGACCTGATGACTCTAGGGGAATAGAGTTTTTAAACAACACAAATTATCTCGATGCGATTGAAACAATGTCTCAAGATTATATTTTAGAGAATTTAGATATTAATACTTCTTTTTCTGATTTTGGAGCCTCTTTGAATGATGGTAATTTGGTTTTTGCCTCATCCAGAGATCAAGATGAGAAAATATACAATTGGAATGCACAACCATTTTTAGATATATTTGAGTTGGATGTAGAAGGGAATATTCAGGAAATAAAAGGAGATATTAACACAAAGTATCATGAATCCTCAACTGCGTATACCAAAGATGGTAATACAGTTTATTTCACTAGAAATAACTTTTTCAACGGGAAATTTAAAAAGAATAGTGAAAACACTCATGCATTAAAAATTTATAAAGCCACTTTAATTGATGGTATGTGGACAAATGTAAAATCTCTACCGTTTAATGACGATGAATATAGTGTGGCTCATCCAACCTTAAGTGTTGATGAGAAAAAGTTATATTTTGCTTCTGACATGCCAGGAACAAATGGAATGTCTGATATTTTTGTAGTAGATATAAATGAAGATGGTACCTATGGAGATCCGCTTAATTTAGGTTCAAAAATTAATACAGAAGGAAGAGAAAACTTTCCTTTTGTTAGTGATAAAGGGGTATTGTATTTTTCATCTGATGGACATTTAGGGTTAGGAGGATTAGATGTTTTTAGCATTGAAGTTAATGATCTTAAAACTGGTGTCTTAAAAAATGTTGGAAAGCCTATTAATAGTCCAAAAGATGACTTTGCTTATATTATAAATGAGACTACTCGCAAAGGTTATATTTCTTCGAATAGAAAAGGAGGTAAAGGAGATGATGATATCTATAGTTTTGAAATTCCAGATTGTAAATACGATATAACAGGTATTGTTGTAAATAAAAAAACAAGTGAAATTTTAGTAAATGCTGATATCGTACTAAAAGATGAGAATAATAATATTTTAGAATCAGTAAAGAGTGATAATTCTGGTAAGTTTGAGTTTAACTTAAGCTGTAAAGAACAAACATATATAATTGAAGCTCAGAAAGAAAAATTTGAAGATGATTTTACTGATTTTACAGTAAAAACAGGTAATAGTGGAGAAAATTTAAAACTAGCTTTAGAACCTAGTGCAGCAAAAATAGGTACAGATTTAGCTTTATTATTAAATTTAAATCCTATTTATTTTGATTATGACAAATCATTTATTCGCCCTGATGCTGAAATAGAGTTAGCTAAAGTTATTAAATATATGAAGGAGTACCCAAGTGTAAAAATTGATGTAAGATCTCATACAGATTCTCGAGGTAGGGATGCATATAACATGTCATTATCGCAACGTAGAAATAAATCTACTAGAGAATATATCATAAATGAAGGTGGTATCTCTGCAGATAGAATTTCAGGAAGGGGGTATGGGGAAACACGATTAACAAACCGTTGTTCCAATGGTGTAAAATGTTCTAAAACAGAACATCAAGCAAATAGAAGAAGTGAATTTATAGTAGTAGAAAATTAAATAACCATCAACATTAAAGAGCATCTAAATTTATTTAGGTGCTTTTTTTATTTAGTAAAACGAACAAAGCAAATAGTTTTTGTTCGTATTTTTGCTACACTATGAAAGAAGAAAAGGTAATTCTTGTTAACGAACAAGATGAACAGATAGGATTAATGCCTAAGATGGAGGCTCATGAAAAGGCACTTTTACATCGCGCATTCTCAGTTTTTATTTTTAATGATAGCAACCAGTTAATGCTTCAACAAAGAGCATTAGATAAATATCATTCTCCAGGATTATGGACTAATACATGTTGTAGTCATCAACGAGATGGAGAAACAAATATCGAGGCTGGCAAACGCAGACTTCAAGAAGAAATGGGGTTTGTTGTGGATTTAAAAGAATCTATTTCATTCATCTATAAAGCTCCTTTTGACAATGGATTAACTGAGCATGAGTACGATCATGTTTTATTAGGTAAATATAGTGGAGTACCAAAGATAAATCCTGAAGAAGTAGCTAGTTGGAAATGGATGCCTTTAGAAGAAATTAAATCAGATATTTCTTTACATCCAGAACTATACACCGCTTGGTTTAAAGTGATTTTTGATAAATTCTACCAGCATATAAATATAAATTTATGAAAGTAACCGTTAGTAGAAAAGCGCATTTTAATGCAGCACATAGGCTTTATAGAAAAGATTGGAGTTTTGAAAAAAATGATGCCGTTTTTGGAAAATGTAATAACCCTAATTTTCACGGACATAACTATGAACTCATTGCAAGTGTAACAGGTGATATAGATAAAGAAACAGGCTATGTGATTGATATGAAGGTGCTAAAAGGTATTATAAAGACTGAAGTAGAAGACGCTTTTGATCATAAAAATCTCAATTTAGAAGTACCAGAGTTTAAAGACTTAAATCCAACTGCTGAAAATATAGCAGTGGTTATTTATGATAAAATGAAGGCTAAATTAGATAGTAAGTTAGATTTAGAAATAACCTTGTACGAAACACCACGAAATTTTGTAACCTATTCAGGAAACTAAACATAACAAAGAAAACTTAGAGAAATAAAAGTAAAAGAGTTCCACAATAATTAGTTTACTATAATACTATCGCATAAAATTCATTCTAAAAATTCGATATTATTAGAAGTATATGTTTAGTTTTACAATTAATAAAAATAATAATTATGGCAAATGTAAGAGATCTTAAAAAGGATATTAATTACGTATTAGGAGATATTATAGAAGCAGTCTATATATGGGAGTATCAAAATACTGATAAGGAAACGAAAAAGAGTGAAGCTATTATAGATGAAGCTATTGAAACCTTTGACGAGTTAATTACAAAAGTAAATGATAGAAGTGTTGAAAATAAGAAAGCACATTTTAAAGCTATTAATGAAGAGTTAGAAAATAGAGGTAAATCTCTAATAGAAAAAATAAATAACCTATAGCATAGATTATTTATCTATACGATAAAAAAAGCTTTAAAACTTAGTTTTAAGGCTTTTTTTGTTCAGCAGCACTTTTCTTTCGTTCCTCTATAAACTCATGTAGTTTTTTACCGTACTTGGAATCTTGAATTTTTGGAGTTAATGATTTATTAATGGTATCCAATAGATTTATATTGGCATCGTAAATCTCAGCCAGTGCTAAGTAAGGTGAAACTTCACTATCACTATGTTTTAGAGCAAAATTTACTGTTTGAAGATATTTACTTTTTAGAAGGCTAATTTGTTTTTCTTCAACAGCATTTATAATTGCAGTATCACCAGTTTTTCTTGCTTCAAAGTTTTCTTTTATTAAATCTAAATTTCTATTATTTAAGCGAGACATTAACTTTTGATAGTCTTCAAGAATTTTTTGATGTTCAGAACCTTCAATACTGGCATCTGTTACAAATCTTTTTAAAGTAGTATTAATTTCTATAACTCCTTTATCAGCAAAAAAGTTAATCCTCTCATCTTCCTTAGAGTTTTTGTCAAGATGTAAAAAGAATAAATCTGGCTCATCTAAATTAGCATACAATTCAAACTCTGAATTACCATTTACAACAATTGAATCTTCAGTAATCAAAATGGTGTCCATTACACGTTTTAGATATACAGTTCCCTTTTTTAAACCCTTAATATTAGCTTTTACTACTAAATCCTTAGGAGTTTTAGAGCAAGCAAGAATTGATATAATGAGTAATAAAATGCTATATTTTTTCATATACATAAAGTGTAATTTGGTGCGCAAATATCTTAATAATTATTAAAAATATACTAACCACCGGTTGCAATTTTCATAAGTTCGGCACAAAGCATTGCACCATAGGTTCCAACGACATAACCAAAAACAGCAAGTAACACACCAACTGTTGCCAGAGATGGGTGGAACGCAGCTGCCACCACAGGAGCAGATGCAGCACCTCCAATATTGGCTTTACTTCCAACAGCTAAGAAAAAATATGGGGCCTTTATAATTTTAGCAACTAAAAATAATAGTCCAACGTGAATTGCCATCCAAACAAGACCAACAAAAATTAATCCTGGGTTTTCTATAATTTTGGTTAAATCCATTTTCATTCCAATGCTCGCAACTAGAATGTATATAAAAACACTACCTATTTTACTAGCACCAGCACCTTCATAGGTTTTAAACTTAGTGAATGATAATAAAATTCCAAGGAGTGTTGCAATGGTAATCATCCAAAAAAATTGTGAACCAAAAGAAGACATGGCTGAGGACTTATCTCTAATAGCTTCAAAGTTATTAGTTAAGAATTCAGAAATATTATTTGCACTAAAATGTGCAATACCAACAATAGTAAATGCAATACCAAGAATAACCATTAAATCACTTAAAGAAGGGTTTCTTGAGATTTTAGAAGCATAAGTTGATACACGTTCTTTTAAAATTTCAATAGCACTATTATCAGCTTTAAGCCATTTATCAATTTTTTCAGATTTTCCAATGCCTAATAAAAGTATGGCCATCCATATATTAGCAACAACAATATCAACAATTACCATACCCGCATAGTTATCTGTGTTAAATTCATAAATCTCTAACATAGCAGCTTGATTAGCGCCACCACCAATCCAACTACCAGCTAATGTTGCTAAACCTCTCCATACAGCATCAGGTCCTGCACCACCAACTGTTTCTGGAGATATTATGGATATTAATAAAATGGCAATAGGACCTCCTATAATTACTCCTACAGTTCCAGTTAAAAACATAATTAATGCTTTAGGACCAAGGTTATATATGGCTTTTAAGTCTATACTCAATGTCATTAGTACTAGCGCTGCAGGAAGTAAAAATCTACTAGCTATATAGTAAACTTGAGATTTATGTTTAATAACTTCTCCAGCAGCATTTGTTGAAGTCCACTCGGGAGCTATAACACCTAAGGTGGTCAATGCTCCTGGTAGCATGTATGCCATAAGAAGAGCAGGAATATATTTGTAAAACTTTTTCCAAAATGAATTTGAGCTGGAAGAGGTGTAGAACACAAACCCTAATGCTAACATGAGTAACCCAAAAACTATAGTGTCTTGAGTAAATATTGGTAGGTTTTCCATAAAAAAATAAAAAAACCTAAGATAAATAAAATATGAAAGCAAAACTTTGGCATAGTAATTGTTTTGTATAAAACAATTACACTTCAAATATTAGTTTATTGAGTGGTTACTTTAAACTTTAGAATTGTAATATCATATTTTGGTTGGTTAGTTAGAAAAAAGGCACCCATTTTTAGGTGCTTTTTTTATATCTTGAAAAACAAATCAATGCATTTCATCGATAAATAACTTCTTATCGACGAAATGTGTTAAAAAAATATGTATTTCATCGATTTTTTATGTTTTTTATCGTTTTGATTCAATTAGGTTTTTATATTTGAAATGTACTAAATAACATACTTTTTAGTTCAATGGATTAATTAATTAATATTTGCATTATGTTGTTGATGTGGAGACCCCAAATCTAGCACATAATATAAAAGCAAATTAAGAAAGAACCGGGTTTGAGGGAACTCGGTTTTTTTGTGGAATAATTCGAAAGGTAAGGTTAATTCTAGAACCAATTTGTCGCGTTGTTTTTGGAATTTGATGTAACCAGTTTTCTTGTGTAGATCCCTGCATTAACAAAACACTACCGTGTTTTAATGTAATTTTTTCCTTTAATGACTTGTCCTTTTTATGTTTAAAATGAAATGGACGTTCCTCACCAAAAGTTGCAGAAGCAATAACAGGTTTTTTACCTAATGATTTTTCATCATCGGCATGCCAACCATTACTATCTTTTCCATCTCTGTATAGGTTAGCCAAACAACTTGTAAAATAGATACTTAACTCTGTTTCAATGACTGTTTTTATTTTTAGTATGTTACCATCAAATGGTCGGGGATACATAGTTATATTGCTATAAGAATAGGGTTCTTTATTTGTAGCAAAAAATGAAGTTAATCTAGGCTGGTCGTAGGTCTTTCCAAAAACTTTTATTTTGTCTTGTAGCCAGTTAATTTCAACTTTCAAGTTTTTGAAAAAAAAGTCAGCTTCTTTTTCGCTAAAAAAGTTAGGGTAATAGATTACATCAGCATCTTTCAAATTTAATTTTTTAGCATTTAATAAACGCATAGCTTTTATTTTCTAAATTAGCACAAATCGTTTTGCAAATGAAGCAATATCTAGTTTTTTTGTTCTTACTACATGTTTTTTCAGGTCATAGTCAATTACCAGATGGATTCATATATGCTAATTCCTTAATTACAGATCTAGAAGTAGAATTAAAGTATTTAGGAACTGATAATTTTGTTGGACAACCAATTGATGGTTATAATAATAACTGTCTCATTTTAACAGAGGAGACCGTGGTTGCTTTAAAAAAAGTACAGAAAGAATTGAAAAAGCAAAATTTAGGTATTAAAGTATATGATGGCTATAGACCACAACGAGCCGTTAATCATTTTATACGATGGGCTAGAGATTTAAATGATACTATAAATAAAGCTAAATTTTATCCTAATGTTAAGAAGAGCGATTTGTTTAAGGAAGAATATATAGCATCTAGATCGGGACATACAAAAGGTAGCACTGTTGATATTACTATCATAAATATAGAAACAAAACAAGAACTTGATATGGGCAGTATATTTGACTTCTTTGGGGTACAGTCTTGGGTAAATTATAAAGACATTACAAAAGAGCAAAAGTTGAATAGAGAATTTTTACAAACCATAATGCTAAAACATGGCTTTAAAAACTATCCTAGAGAATGGTGGCATTTTACTTTAAAAGAAGAACCATTCCCTAATACATATTTTGATTTTCCAATAGAATAAAAAAAGAGTCTAAAAATTAATTTTTAGACTCTTTTTTTATTATTCTTCTGAATCCTTTTGGGGTTACAGAGATAATATATTAATCCTCAACTAAAACCCAATCTCCTTTTGAAATTAAAGGTTCAGCTTGCTTATACTTCAAAGTTTTATTTTCTCCATTTAGTACGTGTTTAATAGTAACACGTTCATTACGTCCAATTTTTGGCCTATCACGAGTAATGGTTTCAATAACTTGTTGTTGGCGTTGCATGTTTCCAGCAGCTCTATTTTGTGCAGAGCGTTCATCTAAATTAGGGATTTCCTCTTTAGATGTTTCAAACTTTTCACGTTTTCTAGTTCTAGCTTCTTGGATAGTATCTTGCGTTTCTTGAGGTAATTCTCCTTTAAATAAGAATGAAATTACATCTTTGTTAACATCATCAATCATAGCTTTAAATAATTCAAAAGCTTCAAACTTATAAATTAATAAAGGATCTTTTTGTTCGTGAACAGCTAATTGCACAGATTGCTTCAATTCATCCATTTTACGGAGATGTGTTTTCCAAGCATCATCAATAATAGCAAGTGCAATATTTTTTTCAAAGTCAGTAATTAATTGCTTACCGTTAGTTTCATATGCTTTTTCTAAATCGGTAACAACATTTAAACTTTTTACGCCGTCGGTAAAAGGCACTACAATACGCTTAAACTTATCTCGCTGATTTTCGTAAACATTTTTAATTACAGGAAATGCAATTTCAGCATTACGCTCCATTTTCTCACGATAGCTTTCAAAAGCAGTTTTATAGATTTTTGAAGTAATTTCTTGGGTTGATAGTTTCCCAAACTCTTCTTCTGAAATTGGAGAGCTCATTGAGAAATAACGAATCAATTCAAACTCAAAGTTTTTAAAGTCGTTGGCTCCTTTATTTGTTTCAGCTATACCTTCAGAAGTATCAAAAATCATGTTTGCTAAATCCACACGTAGACGTTCTCCATTCAGCGCATTATAACGACGTTTGTATACAACTTCACGTTGCGCATTCATTACGTCATCATATTCTAAAAGTCTTTTACGAACTCCAAACTGATTTTCTTCAACTTTCTTTTGTGCACGCTCAATAGATTTAGAAATCATAGAATGCTGAATTACTTCGCCTTCTTTTAATCCCATTTTATCCATCATTTTAGCAATACGTTCACTACCAAATAAACGCATTAAATTATCTTCTAGAGATACGTAGAACTGAGAGCTACCTACATCTCCTTGGCGACCAGCACGACCACGTAACTGACGATCTACACGACGTGAGTCATGGCGCTCAGTACCCACAATAGCTAAACCACCTGCAGCTTTTACTTCGTCACTTAATTTAATATCTGTACCACGACCAGCCATATTAGTTGCAATGGTTACCTGTCCAGATTTACCTGCCTGATCTACAATTTCAGCTTCTTTTTTATGCTGTTTTGCATTTAAGATGTTATGAGGAATTTTACGAATACTCAACATTTTACCAAGCAACTCTGAAATTTCTACCGAAGTAGTACCAATCAATACTGGACGACCAGCATTGGATAATTTCGTAACTTCTTCAATTACGGCATTATATTTTTCACGTTTAGTTTTATAAACTAAATCTTCACGATCATCACGAGCAATAGGACGGTTAGTTGGAATTTCAACCACATCTAATTTGTAAATTTCCCAGAATTCTCCTGCCTCTGTAACCGCAGTACCCGTCATACCAGATAATTTACGATACATTCTAAAGTAATTTTGTAAAGTTACAGTAGCAAAAGTTTGTGTTGCATCTTCTATCTTAACATTCTCCTTCGCTTCTATTGCTTGGTGTAAACCATCAGAATAACGACGACCATCCATGATACGTCCTGTTTGTTCATCTACAATCATTACTTTATTATCCATAACCACATATTGTGTGTCTTTTTCAAATAAAGCATAAGCTTTTAGTAATTGATTTAGGGTATGTATACGCTCAGATTTTACACCAAATTCCTTAAATAGTTCTTCTTTAAGTTCAGCTTCTTTTTCTTTTTCAAGATTTTGCTCTTCAATTTTTGCAACTTCAACACCAATTTCTGGCATCACGAAAAAATCAGGGTCATCTTTACCAGAAATATATTCAATACCTTTATCCGTAAGCTCAATTTGATTGTTCTTTTCTTCTATTACATAATATAATTCCGCATCAATCTTATGCATTTCACGGTTGTTATCTTGCATGTAGAAGTTTTCAGTTTTTTGTAATAACTGTTTTACGCCTTCTTCAGACAAAAATTTAATTAAAGCTTTGTTTTTAGGCATACCACGGTATACACGTAATAGTTGGAAACCACCTTCTTTATTATCTCCTTCCTTAATTAATTTTTTCGCTTCAGCTAAAACACCAGTTAAATATTTACGTTGTACACCAACAATTTCATCAACTTTAGGTTTTAATTCATTAAACTCATGGCGATCTCCTTTTGGGATTGGACCTGAGATAATTAATGGTGTACGAGCATCATCAACTAAAACGGAATCCACTTCATCTACAATAGCATAATGATGTGGGCGTTGTACCAAATCCTCAGGTGCATGCGACATGTTATCACGTAGGTAGTCAAAACCAAATTCATTATTAGTACCATAAGTAATATCAGCGTTATACGCTTTTCTCCTCGCAGCAGAATTTGGCTGATGATAATCTATACAATCTACACTCATACCATGAAACTCAAAAATAGGAGCCATCCATGCACTATCACGTTTGGCAAGGTAGTCGTTAACTGTTACTAAGTGTACGCCTTTACCAGCAAGCGCATTTAGGTATACAGGTAGTGTAGCTACAAGGGTTTTACCCTCACCCGTTTGCATCTCTGCAATTTTACCTTGGTGTAATGCAATACCACCTATTAGCTGTACATCATAATGAATCATGTCCCAAGTAATAGGTTTTCCAGCTGCATCCCAAGAATTTGCCCAGGTAGCACTATCCCCATCTAGAGTTACATAAGTTTTCTCGCCAGATATGGTTCTGTCAAACTCATTGGCTTTTACAGTAATTTGCGTATTATGTACAAAACGTTTAGCCGTTTCTTTAACTACAGCAAAAGCTTCTGGTAAAATATTATTTAATACCTCTTCAGTAACACTGTAGGCTTCATCACGAAGTTCATCAATTTTTTCATAAATATCTTCACGAGCATCTATATCTTCAGTTGTTTCGGCTTCTTCAGTAAGGTTAGAAATTTGCTCATTTATAGTAGATGTAGCTTCAGCAATTTTAGCCTTAAACTCAACAGTTTTACCTCTTAATTCATCGTGAGATAAGGCTTCAAGAGCATTTTCAAATGTTTTAATTTTATCAACTAAAGGCGAAATAGCCTTTACATCTTGTTTCGATTTGTCTCCAACAAATACTTTTAAGACTGAATCTAAAAAACCCATATTATATGTTTTTATATTTTAACTAGGTTAACCCTAGGTTTTATCATTTTAATACGCGCTTTAAAAGCGACTTTCAAAGATACATTTTGTAATACTTTTTTTTGCGGTAAAGGACAAAAAAAAAGCCTCAAATCGAGACTTTTTAACGGTTCTTTATGCTTTATTTCTAATATTCATCTTCATTCCAAAGATAATCTTCATCAGTTGGATAATCTGACCAGATTTCTTCGATAGAATCATAAGAATCACCCTCATCTTCAATAGACTGTAGGTTTTCCACAACCTCTAAAGGCGCACCAGTTCTAATGGCGTAATCTATCAATTCGTCTTTGGTGGCTGGCCAAGGTGCATCACTCAAATATGATGCTAGTTCTAATGTCCAATACATTTCTTTCTGTTTAATTTTTTGCAAAAATAATTTTTTAGTTTAAACACGCAAGAAAAAAGTGAATTAATTAATCATTAATTAAAAGAACGTATCTCTTTGTACTCAAAAACAGTCGAAATTATTCTTGCGATGTTAATAATAACGCAACATACAGCATTTTTGTAATTTTCTTTTGGATGTTATGACAAGGATCAAGCCTATTTGTCATCAGACAGGCTTTCTGCAGTCGTTCTCTATGAGGAACTCCAAAATACTTAATCCATAACACAAAGTCAATTACATCTTCTACCGTAGCTTTTGGATTAAATAAAGATGTTTTACGTCTTTTCAGGAATCCATTTAATTTCATTTGCTTGTAAATCGTGTGACAATTTCCGTGCCAATACAAAAAGATAGTCAGAAAGACGGTTTAGGTACTTTAACGCATTAGCTTCAAAAGGATCAAGTTCGTTTAACGCAGAAGCTAATCGCTCTGCACGTCTGCATACACAACGTGCTATATGACAGAATGACACTGTTTGATGTCCTCCTGGTAATACAAAATGCGTCATAGGGGGTAATGCATCATTCATGGTATCCATTTCTTCTTCTAGAAGTTCTACATCAGCACTTGTAATCTTTTCGATATTTAAACGCTCTTTACCATTTTTTAAAACAGCTTTTTCAGGATCAGTAGCCAAGATAGCGCCAACTGTAAAAAGTTTATTTTGAATATGAGTTAATATGTTTTTGTGATGACCATCAATCTCTTGGTCTCTAATTAAACCTATATGGCTGTTTAGTTCATCAACAGTACCGTAGCTATCAATTCTAATATGATGTTTTGGTACGCGGGTGCCTCCAAATAGAGCAGTAGTACCTTTATCTCCTGTTTTTGTGTAAATTTTCATTTTTCTCTAAATTTTAAAGGCTATCGTTTTCTCATTGAATTTTTTCTAAACATAGAATTTCTATGTTTCATTTCTCTTCTTCTACTTAGGCGACTTGAAATTGTTTTAATTAACAAGAAAATCCCTAAAAGAATAAGAATAGATGCCATTAAATATTTTTGTTTTAAAGTTAAGTAATTTAGAAACGTTTTTATGAGAAAAACATCTACATTTGTTATTGTAGCTATAAACAAACATTATTACATGAAGAATAATTTACTCTTTTTGTTTTT
The DNA here is from genome assembly GCF_004310335.1 of Hyunsoonleella pacifica. Taxonomy (GTDB): domain Bacteria; phylum Bacteroidota; class Bacteroidia; order Flavobacteriales; family Flavobacteriaceae; genus Jejuia; species Jejuia pacifica. Next base: position 14,056 of record NZ_SIRS01000001.1, read on the forward strand.
TGTCTCTCTTTGTTTATGTGTTAAATCACAGTCTTACATTGGTTTTTTAACCGACAATTACAGTGGTGTACATGGTGTAATTTCAAACCCAGCAAGTATAGTAGATTCACGATATAAACTAGATATTAATATAGCTGGTGTTAGCGCTTTTTTGGGGAACAATTATTATGGCGTGCATGTTTTTGACGCCCTTAAGGAAGGCTATAGTTTCGATGTAGAGGCAAAAACCTTCCCTGCTTCTAATAATGGAGGAATGGCAAATTTAGATGTGCTTGGTCCCTCGTTTATGTTTAACCTTTCAGAAAAAAGTTCAATTTCAATTTTCACAAGAGGTAGATTTTTTGCAAATGTAAATGATGTTAATGGTGCTTCATTAGTATCAATTGATGATGACACAACTGATGACTTTAATTTGAATGAAGGTACTATTAGTGCTTTAACCCATGCTTGGTCAGAATTAGGGGTAACGTATGCCCAAGTTATATTAAATAGAAAGCACAATTTTTTAAAAGGAGGTTTCTCTTTAAAATATTTAAAAGGTTTGGGGAGCTCTTATGTTGTAGGTAGTGATATCTTGGTAAATTATGATGCCGATGGTACAGATTTAGGTGGAGGGGAAACCACAGGTAGCATATCATCAACAGGGTTTGTAAATTATGCAAGATTTGATGAATTCGACTCTGATAATTACGATTATAAAGCACCAAGTGATGCATCAGGTTTTGGGATCGATTTAGGTTTTATCTACGAATGGAGGCCAAATTATAAAGATTACAAGTCTATAAATTCAGGGTATAGCTATAGGGATATTAATAAATACAAGCTAAAAATAGGATTTTCTATTACAGATATTGGAAATATAAATTATAAAAAAGGTATAAGAGAAGGATATAGTATTGCAAATCCCAATGTTAGTGAAGAAGACTATGATAATGCAGCAGATTTAGGTAATTTTTTAAATAACTTTTACACCCAAACAGATGCAACTACTGGCTATATTGTAGATTTACCTACTGCTGTGCATTTAAATATAGATTGGAATTTAAATCAAAAATGGTATTTAAATTTCAATACGGACTACTCATTGATGTCTAAAGAAAGAAGAACTGCAAATTTTATTTCTAATACCTTTTCGTTAACACCAAGATATGAGAGTAAATGGTTTAGTTTTTATTTGCCTTTTAGTGTTATAGAAACTAATGGGTTTAGAGTTGGAGCTGGTTTTAGGGCTGGTCCTTTATATATGGGGTCAGGTTCTGTAATTTCTGCATTTTCAAGTGATAAAAACAAACAAGCAGATGTTTATGCTGGGTTAAAAATTCCTTTTTATTATGGAAAACCAAAAGATAAAGATGGTGATGGTATAAAGGATAATGACGATGAATGTCCTGAAGAAGTAGGGCCTATCGAGAATAAGGGTTGCCCTTATACGGATAAGGATGGAGATGGTATTTTGGATAATGAGGATGAATGTCCAGAGGAGGAAGGGCCACGAGAGAATAAAGGTTGTCCTTGGAAAGACTCAGATAGAGATGGAGTCTTAGATAAAGATGATAAATGTGTATTTGAGGCAGGCACGATTCCAAATAAAGGTTGTCCTGAAGAAGAAGTAACTCAAGAGCTACAAGCCACATTAAATGCCTTTGCAAGAACTATTTTATTTGATTCTGGAACAGCCAAAATAAAAGAGGAATCTAACGAAGTACTTTTAGAAATCGTAATTATTTTAAAAGACCATCCAAGTGCTGGTTTTACTATTGAAGGACATACAGATAGTACAGGGGGAGAAGATTTGAATAGAGAATTATCAGAATTAAGGGCAAATGCTGTAAAAGACTTTTTAGTTAAAAATGGTATTGATGCTAATAGGTTATTAACTGTTGGTTATGGAGAAAGTAAGCCAATCTTTAGTAATATAACGCCTTATGGTAGATCAAGGAATAGAAGGGTTGAAATTAATTTGATTGATTAAAATACGAAAGCTTAATATTTTACACCCTAATTTTAAAATGCTCTTTGGCTTGTTCTTTTCTAAAAAAGACCATGCCCCAGTGAAAAGTATCAATAGTTACAGTTACTTTTGGATGTTGTTTAATAGCTTCCCAAGCTTCAGTCATATCTTTAGACCAATAAATATCATCAAAAATAAAAAGAGAATTATTGTGGGCTTTTGGGAGTAATTTTTCAAAATAATCCAATGTAGCTTGTTTTGTATGGTTACCATCAAAGAATATTAAATCAAAACTGTCTTTTTTTAATTTAAGTAATACTTTTGAAAACTCGCTACACAAAAGTTCAATATTATCTAGTTGTTGTAGTACAAATTCATTTTTACTGTATTTAAAAATTCCTGGACACCCCTCAATAGTAATAATTTGTGAATTAGGATTTGCTAAACTTAAAGCTTGTGTTGCAAAACCTAGAGATGTACCAAGTTCTAATATTTGTTTAGGTTTAAAATATTTGGCAATTCTAAAAAGCAGTTTTGCATTTTTTTTTGAAATGGAAACATGCTTTACAATCTCTGAGACCTTTCTAGATTTAGAGTTTAGTTTTACACTTCCAGCTCCAAAATCAGTAATGTTAATTTGATGTTTTACATGTTTTAAGCGACTTCTATAGTTTTTAATATTTAAATACTCAAAATACTTGGTTTTATCATAAAAGCATTTAGTAACCAAATCGTATACAAAAGGGGAGTGTACACCATGTTGATTTGTAGATTTAAGCAGAAACTTTATGTATTGTTTAGCTTGATAGAGCATACTTTTAAGTACAGGGTTTAAGGTGTCTTTGCTAAAAAACTAGTCTTCCAATTTTGCCGATAATTCAAACCAACGTTCTTCTTTAGTTTCAATTACTTCAATAAGGTTTTGCAGCTCTTCCGAAAGGGACTTAATTTCATCTTGAGATAAATTAGGATTATTAAATTTATTTTCTAATTCCTTTTTGTCAAAAGCCAAACTATTTAATTTACTTTCAATATTTCGTAATTCTTTTTCCTCATTAAAAGAAAGCTTAGAGGCTTCATTTTGTTTCCACGAGTGTTTTTCTTTTTTGTCGTCTGCTACTTTTGCAATTACAGGTTGACTATCTTCATAAGTTCTATAGTCACTATAATTTCCAGGGAAATCTTCAATAACACTTTCGCCTTTAAATACGAAAAGGTGGTCTATAATTTTATCCATAAAATACCGATCATGCGATACTACAATAATGCAACCTGGAAAATCAAGAAGAAAACTTTCTAATACATTAAGGGTTACAATATCAAGGTCGTTTGTTGGCTCATCAAGAATTAAAAAGTTAGGATTTTGGATTAAAACTGTACATAAATATAAACGCTTACGTTCGCCACCGCTTAGTTTTTCAACAAAATCATATTGTTTTTTTCTACTGAAAAGGAAGCGTTCTAATAATTGTTGTGCACTTATTTGTCTCCCTTTTTTTAAAGGAATATAATCTCCAAACTCTTTAATAACTTCAATTACCTTTTGCTCTGGTTTTATGCTGATGCCGTTTTGAGTATAGTAGCCAAATTTTACAGTTTCTCCTTTTACAACTTTACCAGAATCTGGTTTGTCGGTTTGAGTTAAGATATTTAGAAAAGTAGTTTTACCAGTACCGTTTTTACCAATAATACCTATGCGTTCTCCTTTTTTAAAGGTATAATCAAAACTATTTAATATGGTTTTGTCTTTAAAAGCTTTAGAAACTTTATGAAACTCAAGAATTTTACTTCCTAGGCGTTCCATATTTAATTCTAACTGCAGTTCATGTTCTTTTCTTCGTTGGTGTGCTTTGTGTTTTATTTCAAAGAAATCATCTATTCTAGATTTGGATTTTGTAGTTCTAGCTTTAGGTTGTCTACGCATCCATTCTAATTCCTTTTTAAATAACTGTTTAGTTTTTTCTGCTTCTACGTCGTCACGTTCTTTACGTTCTTCTTTCTTTTCTAGGTAATATGAATAGTTGCCTTTATAATTATAAAGTGATCCATTATCTAGTTCTATAATTTCATTACATACACGCTCTAAAAAATATCTATCATGAGTAACCATAAAGAGTGTAATATTTTCTTTGGCAAAAAAATCTTCTAACCACTCAATCATTTCTAAATCTAAGTGGTTGGTGGGTTCGTCTAGAATTAGTAAATCTGGTTTGTTAATTAATGCGTTAGCCAATGCTAAGCGTTTCTTTTGTCCACCAGAAAGGGTGCTTACTTTTTGTTCTAAGTTTTCAAGTTTAAGTTTAAAAAGGATTTGTTTGTATAGCGTTTCAAAATCCCATGCTTGATGACGTTCCATAGCATCAAATGCAGCTTGATAATTTTCAGTGTCTTCAGGGTTTAAAAGTGCTTTTTCATAGTTTGTAATTATCTTAAGAGTAGGGTTGTCGCTAGCCAAAATGGTATCTTCTACAGATAGTGATTTATCAAAATTTGGATCCTGTGATAAAAAAGACACTTTTATATCTTTTCTGTATATAATATTTCCAGAATCTGCAGTATCACTACCAGATAAAATATTTAAGATAGATGTTTTTCCCGTACCATTTTTGGCTACAAATGCTATTTTTTGATCTTTATGGATACTAAATGAAATATTTTCAAAAAGTGTAAGTTCTCCATAAGACTTAGATATATTTTCGACAGTGAGGTAATTCAAATCCTTTTTTTACAAATAACGTAAAAAAACAAAAACAGCGAGATTTTCTGTTTACTTTCTGGTATGTATTTTTAATAAAACTAGAAGAATATGGTAATTTCAAAAGTCGCGTAGAGTTTTATTATTCACGATGAAAGGTTATATTTGTCTAACTCAAACCCATAGAAATGAAGCGTTTTTTTTGGTTTAACCTACTTATTTTTAGTTTATTGTTTTCTTCATGTATTACCAACAAGGATGTGGTGTATTTACAAGATAAAGGAGGAAAGGTAAACGACTCAAGTCAAATACAGGTTTTAACCAAGCCTTACAGAGTTCAGGTAAACGACATATTAAGTATTAATGTTAAGGCTTTAGATGAAGAATTAGTAGATATTTTTAATCCAATAGATAATGCAAATACCTCAGCTCAACAGGGTGCAGGACTTTATTTCAGTGGTTTTACTGTAGATATTCACGGAAATATCGAGTTCCCAATTCTTGGGAAAATAAATGTTTTAGGTTTTACAACAGATGAGATAGAGGTTAAGGTAAAAAGAGAACTTCTTAATCAATATTTTAAGGAAACTGCTGAGATTTTTGTTTCAGTAAAGTTAGCAGGTTTGCGTTACACTGTAACTGGAGAAGTAGGAGGTACAGGAGTTTATGTGTTATTTCAAGATAGAGTTAACATAATTGAAGCATTGGCAAATGCTGGAGATATTTTACAGACTGGAGATAGGAAAGATGTTTTAGTAATCAGACAATACGCTGATGGTCAAAAAATACATCATATAGATTTGACAGATATATCCGCAATGAAGTCACCCTACTACTACATACAACCAAATGATATGATTTTAGTAAAACCATTAAAGCGAAAAGCAATTGGAGCTGGTGCTACAGCGACACAAACAATTACAACAGTTGCCTCAATGTTTTCGGTATTGGTGTCCATATATTTTTTAACAAGAAACCTATAATAGTCAATATGGAAGATGAATTTGAAGTTATAGATTCTCAGCAATCTTCGTTTGATATTAATGCTTTTTTATGGAGGGTTCTTAGTTATTGGAAGTTTTTTATCCTGCTCTTATGTGTAGGTATTTTTATTGTATACCAGCAAAACATAAGAAAACAGCAGTCTTACAGATTAAGTACACAGATAACAGTGGAGGAAGAATCTAATCCATTGTTTACATCAAATACTAGTTTAACGTTTAACTGGGGTGGCGTTTCAGGTAAAGTTAAAACTATGATGACATCACTTAAGTCAAGAAGCATCCATGAAAAAGTTGTTGGTAACTTGGAGTACTATATAACTTATCTTAAACAGTCAAAGTTTAGAAAAGATGATATTTATACAGATGCCCCTTTTAGGGTAAGATTAACACATAATTCCCATCAATTATTAAATGTACCTATTAAAATAACGTTTTTAGGAAACAATACTTTCGAATTGTATCTAAATTTAGAATCTTCTCTAATAAACACTCAAAATTTTTCAAATCAAAAAAAGTCTAAGCTAGATGTCACTATTGGTGAGTTCAAGAAAACTTATAGTTTAGGAGAGGAGGTATCTTTACCTTATTTCAATGGAATGTTATATTTAGATGAAGGAAGAAGTGTTTCCCAAAATGAAGAGTATTATATAATGTTTAGTGATTTTGATGCAGTTGTAGCAAAGTATCGTAGTAAACTAAACATAAGCAATCCTAAAAATTCTGCAATACTTAATTTGAGTATGGTTGATGTTAACAAATCAAAAATTGTAGATTATTTAAACGAAACCGTAAAGGTTTTAAGTGAAGACCAGCTAAAAAGAAAAAACCAATTTGTTACCAATACTATAAAGTTTATTGATGAACAATTGGATAGGGTAAAAACACAGTTAACTCTAAATGCGGATTCTTTAAATGAATATAAATACAAGAATAAAATATTTAACATAAATGATGAAGCTATATCTGTAAATAGTAAGTTAATGGCTTACGAAGATGAAAAAGATGATATTGTAAGGAAAATAGCATACTATACTAGTTTAGAAAACTATTTGTTAACTAGTAACTCTTTTACAGATGTGCCAGCTCCTTCAGTAGCTGGAATAGATGATGGTAACATATTGTCAAATATTGGTAAGATTAACGAACTTTCAGTTCAAAAGTCAAAGTATGGCGCTACTGTGAGGAAAGATGCAACAATTTTTTCCGATTTAAACAGACAAATTGATGGGCTCAAAACGGTACTTTTAGAAAATATAAGTTCAGCAAGAAATGAACTGAAAAGGGAGCAGAAAATATTAAATTCTAAAATAGCCATTGAAGATGCAAAAATTAGAAAATTACCCAGAGCACAACAGAAGCTTTTTGACATACAAAGGCAATACGCTTTAAGTGAGAAAACGTATAATGTGTTTTTGGCAAAACGTGGAGAAGCCGAAATAATAGAGTCTGCCAGTGTATCAGATATTTTGGTAATTGATCCAGCTAAGGATACTGGTGCCATGCCAGTGGATTTAAAATTAGAGTCAAGATATATGTTTGCTGTAATAGGAGCTATTGTTCCTCTGTTACTACTAGCTTTCATGATTACTTTTTTTGATGATAGAATACATAACCCTCAAGTATTAGAGAAATTATCAACTGTTCCTTTGTTAGGAGTAGTTGGCAAAAATACCTTGGATAACAATTTGATTGTACATTTAAAACCTAAATCTACAATTGCCGAAGCTTTTAGGACTATACGTTCTAGTTTACAATATTTCTACAAAAAACATAATTTTCAAGGTTCCAAAACGGTTATGGTCACGTCTTCAGTGAGTGGTGAGGGCAAAACATTTTGTTCTATCAATTTGGCTACTGTTTTTGCAATGAGCTCAAAAAAAACTGTACTTGTTGGTTTGGATCTCAGAAAACCAAAAATATTTGGAGACTTTAAGATAAAAAATGATATAGGAGTAGTTAATTATCTCATAGGTCAAAAGGGTATTAAAGAAATTATACAATCTACAGTTGTACCTTGTCTAGATGTAATTACTTCAGGGCCAATTCCTCCAAATCCTTCAGAGTTATTAATGAAGGAAAAAATGGATGTTTTAATTGAGGATTTAAAAAATAGATACGATTACATTGTTCTTGATACTCCTCCGATAGGTCTTGTAGCTGATGCTTTTGAGCTATCTGAATATGTAGATGCAACTATATATATGGTTAGACAGGACTACACAAAAAAAGGAATGATAAAGTTAGTTAATGATAAGTACAACAAAAAGGAAATAGAAAATTTAAGTTTTGTTTACAATGGGTATAACCAAAAGGGAAAGTATGGCTACGGTTATGGCTATGGTTATGGCTACGGTTATGGTTATGGTAAATATGGTAATGGGTATCATGATAATGAAACAAGTAAAAAAACTTGGGTAAAACTTTTTAGGTCCTTCTTTAAATAATTCTTAAAAAACAAATCTAAAGGCATTGAGCAACAATAACAACAAATGGCTTTACACAATTTCCCCAAAAAAAAGTTTAATTCATTTTAACTTTAAGGAGATTTGGCGATATAGGGATTTATTATTTTTATTCGTAAATAGAGATGTAATTACGGTATATAAGCAAACTGTATTAGGTCCATTATGGTATTTTATACAACCACTTTTTACTTCAGTTATCTTTACCTTAATCTTTAACAATATAGCAGAAATAGAAGTAGGAGAAGGGGTTCCTGCATTTCTTTTTAATCTAGCAGGTATTACCTCATGGAATTATTTTAGTGAATGTATTAAAGGAACTAGTGATACTTTTAAAAGAAACCAAGGTATTTTTGGAAAAGTGTATTTTCCTAGAGTAATTGTACCAATGTCTACGGTAGTTTCAAATTTGGTAAAGTTTAGCATTCAGATATTAGTGTTTGTATGTTTTTATGTTTACTTCGTTTACTTTACAAATAAAGCATATAGTAGTACCCCCCAAGTAGAATTAGTTTTTTTACCAGTGCTGGTTATTATAATGGGTGTTTTAGGCTTGGGTCTAGGTATGATAATTTCTTCAATGACAACCAAGTATAGGGATTTAACGTTTTTAGTTGGATTTGGCGTGCAATTGTTAATGTATGCCTCTGCAGTAATGTACCCCTTAGAACTTATCCAAAAAAAAGTTGAAGCAGGTGTAATTCCTAAATATGCGGGAATATTTATAGAGTATAACCCCATGGCTTCAATAGTAGAAATGTTTAGATATATGTGTTTAGGAACAGGTAGTTTTAATCTGAAAAATTTGATTTATGTAGTTGTTGTGAGTTTAATAGTTTTTCTTACAGGTTTGGTTGTCTTCAATAGAACAGAAAAAACATTTATAGATACTATTTAGTTACTTAAAATGAAGATAAGATTATATTGGTGGCAAGAAAAACGCAAGGATGGCAGAGAAAATTATGGAGACTTAATGTCAAAATATTTGATTGAAAAAATTTCAAATAGTACAGTGAAAACGGTAACTCATCCTTCAAGACGTTTATATAAATATTTACTTAAGCATTATATTAGCATAGGAAGTATTATATCATCAGCAAATGAAAACTCAATTGTTTGGGGAAGTGGTATTATTAAAAAGGATGATAATATAAGAGATGCTGAGTTTTTAGCAGTAAGAGGTCCAAAAACTAGAAAGAGAATTTTAGAAAAGGGGTTTAATTGTCCTGAGGTTTACGGAGATCCTGCATTATTAATGCCTGAATATTATAGCTCGAAAATTGATAAGAAATATAGTATTGGAGTGATACCTCATTATGTTGATTATAAAGAGGTTAAAAAACAATTTGTAAATAATTCTTCTGTGAAAGTAATTGATTTACTAACATTTAATGTAGAAAAAACAACCGACGAAATATTAGAATGTAAGTATATTATTTCTTCTTCTTTACATGGAGTTATTGTAGCTCAAAGCTACAATATTCCTGCATTATGGGTTAAATTTTCAAATAAATTGTCAGGAGATAATATTAAATTTTATGACTACTACGCATCTGTTGGAATTCCATTTAAAGATGAGATTTTTATAAAGCCTATGGATTTGAATGAAGTTCTTATAAATAAGATTTTAAATAAAAATAAAACACTTTTGTTAGCAGATACTGTTTTGCAAAAAAAATGTAAAAGAGATTTAATGAAATCCTGTCCTTTTTAAGTTAGAACTATGAATGATAATATCATATTAAAGGTTGAAAATCTATCAAAACAGTATAGGTTAGGTTTGGTTGGTACAGGAACCATTAGTCATGATTTGAATAGGTGGTGGAATAGGATTAGAGGGAAGGAAGATCCATATTTAAAGGTTGGCGATGTTAATGATAGAAGTACAAAAGGGAGCTCTGAGTATATATGGGCGTTACAGGATATAAATTTTGAGGTACAACAAGGTGAGGTACTAGGCATTATTGGAAAAAATGGAGCAGGAAAATCTACGTTACTAAAAATACTTTCTAAAGTTACAGGGCCTACAATTGGAGAGATTAAGACTAAGGGACGTATAGCGTCACTTTTAGAAGTAGGGACAGGTTTTCATGGTGAGATGACTGGTCGTGAAAATATATATCTAAATGGAGCTATTTTGGGAATGACCAAAAAAGAAATCAGTCATAAAATAAAAGAAATTATTACTTTTTCTGGATGCGAACGCTACATTGATACCCCTGTAAAACGATATAGTTCGGGGATGACTGTAAGGTTAGCATTTGCGGTGGCAGCTTTTTTAGAGCCAGAGATTTTAGTGATAGATGAAGTATTGGCAGTTGGAGATGTAGAGTTTCAGAAAAAAGCAGTTGGTAAGATGCAAAATATTTCGAAAGAGGAAGGACGTACAGTTTTATTTGTGAGCCATAACATGGCAGCTGTTCAAAGCTTATGTTCCAGATGTCTTATTCTGGATAAAGGAAGAGTTTTCTTTGAAGGTCAAACCAACAAGGCTATTGATTTGTATGTGAAATCTAATAATGATTCATCTACAGAAAAAATTGAAAAAGATAAAGATAGGGACGGTAATGGTAATTTAGAGTTTACGTCAATAATATTTAATGATGGTAATGGTGTTTTTGTTGGAGATAGCATGAAAATTACTCTAGGTTATAAGGCAAAACGAAACATTAAAAGTCTAGATATCGCAATAACAATATGTGCTGGTTATGAGGAACGTATATTAACGATAGACAATATGTTTCAAGGTGTATTATTAGACATTACTAAAAGAGAAGGTAAAATAGAAATATTCGTACCTAAAATACATTTACTTGCGGGAAATTATACAATTAATCTCTGGTCAGCTACTAATGGCGATGTATTAGACTATATTGTAAATGCAAAAAATCTTTATGTGGAAAATGCAGATATTTACGGTACAGGGAAAATGCTGAGTTCTAAAAAACATGGCATTGTGTTTTCGGAAAAAAGTAAATGGAAAGTTACCTAATTAAGATTCTAATTTTTTGAGGACATAAAAAGAGTATAAGCTATGTAATTATGCGTAAATAGCACATTCCAATTGAAACAGAAAATCGCAATATAAGTATTATGTAATCTCTCAATTGATTTATGTGTTCTTATAAGGAATTTAGTCTTTAACCTTCAATGATTTAAGTTTTGTAAACGAAATTTGTAAAATAAATATTTACGTAAAGAAGTTATTTGGATTAATTTAAAATGAAACTAGAAAATGTGTGGTATATTAGGTCAAATTAAGGTTAACCAACAAATATCATTGGAGATATTCAATACCATGCGAGATACATTATTTCACAGAGGTCCAGATGGTTATGGCACAGAACTTTTTTATGAAAACAAAGCTGTTTTTGGGCATAGGCGTTTATCCATTATAGATTTATCCGATAAAGGAAAGCAACCCATGTACTCAAATGAGAAAGACATTTTGATTACATTTAACGGAGAAATATATAACTATAAGTTTTTAAGAGAAGCGTTAATTAAAAAGGGATACCGTTTTAACTCAAGCACAGATACAGAGGTTTTGATTTATGGCTTTAAGGAGTGGGGCATAGAGGAATTGCTTGTAAAGATTAAGGGCATGTTTGCTTTTGCTATATGGGATAAAAAAACAAAAAACATATACATTGCCAAAGATAGGTTTGGTATTAAACCATTATATTATTATTATGATGACAAACAGTTTGCTTTTGCTTCAGAGTTAAAAGCTTTGAATAAAGACCATACTATTAAAAAAGAAATAGATGAAGATGCCTTAGCAGATTTTTTTATTTATTCATATGTACCTAACCCTAATTGTATATGGAAACATTTTAAAAAGCTTTCTCCAGCTACTTACATGGTTTACAGTATAGATAATCATACTTTTTATACTGAGAAATATTGGTCGTTAAGTATTGCGCATAATATAGAAAGTATAGAAGAGGTTTTAGTAAAAACCAATGCATTAATAAAACAATCTGTAGAAGAACATTTAGTCAGCGATGTGCCCGTTGGTCTATTTTTAAGTGGAGGATACGATTCTTCAACAGTTTTGATGCAAGCTGATGTTCTTGGATGTAGTCCAAATACTTTTTCGCTAGGTTTTGAAAACTCTAATAGAAGCGAGCATAGAATAGCATCAATTGCTGCTAAAGCTTTTAATACTAATCATAGAGAATTTTTGTTAGGGGCAAAAGAAAATTATTTGAAGGAACTTAAAAATATATCCTATTATTATGATGAACCTTATGCGATTTCATCAATGCTGACATATTATTATACCTCCAAATTGGCTTCGCAAACAAATAAGGTAGCTCTTGTTGGAGATGGTGGTGATGAACTTTTTGGAGGTTATAATTGGGATATTGATTTATACAACCATATAAATTCTTGTACTCCAAAAGCAGTACTAAAACGAATGATTAGAGGAAGAAAAAAGGAGTTTGTGTCAAGATATAACTCTTGGATGACAGGTGTTTTTAATAGTGATTTGAACTGTTTAATGCCTGATTTAAAAGATAATATACTTAAAAGAGGGCTTTGGTATTTTGATTATCATTATACAAATACGGGAGATGCTATCAAAGATTCTCAATATTTAAACCTCAAAACTTTTATACCTCAACCGAGTCTAACTAGGGCAGATAGATCCAGTATGGCAAACTCATTAGAAGTAAGAGTGCCGTTTTTAGATCATAAATTATTTGAATATATCTATAGCCTAAATACAAAATGTTATCACAAGCAGAATGAAAAAAAATTCATTCTAAAACATTATCTTGAAAAAAAAGTTCCAAATGAAGTTTTTAAAATGCCAAAATATGGATTCAGTTTTCAATTTTTAAATAAAATTTTTGATACAGCCTATGATGATATGATGAAAAATGGACATTTAAATAAAATGGGTCTTATTGATTTTAGCAGAATAAAAGAAGCAGATACTTTGGTGAAATTCCACTTGCTGATGTTAGAATTTTGGTTTGAAAATTACGGTTAAATGAATCAAGAAGAGTACTATAATAATATAGATAGAGTATTTAGATTACCCAGAGTATGGAGTAATAGAGAACTAAAGAAAATAGCTCATTTATTTGAAGGTAATGTAGTTAATGTAAGTGGATGGAAAGATATTGATAAAGAGGGAGGGTTCTATAAAGATTATTTTACATCAGCTTCATCTTACACTATTACAAACTATAAGCGTGAAGCCAAAGGTTTTCAGGGGCTTGACAATGAGATTTTTTTGGATTTGGAAGCTGATTTAACAAAAGAACTAATAGGTAAGTTTGATACGGTGTTTAATCATACGGTTTTAGAGCACATATTTGAAGTCCGTAAGGCAATAAAAAATTTATGTTTGTTAACAAAAGACATAGTAATTGTTGTTGTGCCTTTCTTACAAGTAATGCATGGGGATTATGGAGATTACTGGCGTTTTACACCTGTAACTATGGAGAAGCTTTTTGAAGTTAATGGAATGAAAATGATTACATGCACTTTTAATTCACATAGAAATGCATCGGTATATTTGTTTTGTGTAGCTTCAAAAAAACCTGAAAAATGGAAGCACATAACTAATAAAAATAGTTATTATGAAGATCCAGTACAATCTGATAATGGATTTCAAAATTGGGTAGGTTGTCATGCAATTGATAATAAGGTATATATGAAATCATTAAATAAGGTTTCAATTTTTCAAAAATTGAGGAAGAAGCTTAAAAACTATGTTAAATAATGTTACTGTTGTTATAAGGTCGGTTGGAGAGAGAACAAGCAAAGCTTGTTATAATGCCATTGCAGGACAGGTCTCAGAAGATAATATTTTTGTTGTAAACAAGACCCCTTTTAGTGAAGCTGTAAGAGCCAATTTTGAGATAGGAATTAATCAAAACCTTCCATGGACATTATCGGTAGATGCAGATTTAATTCTCTCAGAAAATGCAGTAAGATCAATGGTAGATGCGTTTTCAAAATTGAAAGGTAATTATTTTATATATCAGGGATGGGTTTATGATAAGTTTTTTAATGGTTTTAGAACAGGAGGGCCTCATCTTTACAGAACCTCCCTATTAGAGCAGGCAATAACATACCTACCTCACAAGGATTCTAACTTAAGACCAGAGTCTAGTATATATGTGGAAATGCAAAAGTTAGGTTATGGGTATTATGTAGATAAAACCTATTTTGGGTTGCATGATTTTGAACAAAGCAAAAGAGATATTTATAGAAAGTTTTTTTTACATGCTAAAAAACATAAAACACAACTGAAACGTTTTTTAGATACTTGGAAAGATCGTATACTAATTGACAATGATTTTATATATGCTCTAAAAGGTCTTGCAGATGGCTTAACCTATAAAGGAGATGTTTATGTTGATAAGCATTTTTTTGATGAAAAATACAATACATTTTACGCTGATTTTAATATAGAAGAGAAAACTTTAGAAATAGATGATCAGGTTTTTAAAGAATATTTTTTTTTAGCAGAGGAAACATTGGCGAAAACTAAAAACTTACTACATGTAGATGATAATGGTATGCTTAAGAAAGATAACAAGGTTAACTTATTAGATAAAATAAAAATTAAAGTTGCAAAAGTTGTAAAAAAGAGTGGGGTTTAGATTTGAAAATAGTAATGTGATTATTATTCTGAAATCCTTAAAATTAGGAGGTGCAGAGAGACAGGCTCTAGCCTTGGCCAGCTATTTACAAAACATTATGAATTGCAAAGTTTTTATATATGCCTATATCGATAATGAAATTTCCCCTCAATTCAAAGATTTAGCTAACTGGTACAAACTGGATAAAATATTTAGAGTGCAAAATCCTCTTGCCTCTGGTTCTAGTTTTAAGTATTTAAAGATTAGAACAAAATTGTTACTTTTCGCATTAAAGTTAAGGAAACACAACCCTGATATTATTATTCCATATTTAAATGGACCATCTATAATAGCAGCTTATTGTAGGCGTATTTCTGGTGCTAAGGTTGCATTTTGGAATAATAGGGGAATCGAATGTTTTAGAAAAAACAAGTTAGAAAAGAATGCTGTTTCAAAAACCAAATTTTTCTTGGTCAATTCCAAAGAGGCTATTGGAGATATGAAAAATAATTTTAAAATAAGTAGTAGTAATATATATTTTTTACCAAATTTTTTAGCTATTTCCCAAAATGAGATTAAAATTAAACAAAATTCCAAAAAAGAAATAGTTGTGGGGATGTTGGCTCATTTTAGAGAGGAAAAGTTACATGAGTTACTTTTGCAGAGCTTTGTGGAACTGTTAAAAAAATATCCAAACATAAAACTCCATTTGGTAGGTAATACCAGTAATAAAGGTAGAATAAAGAAATTAAAAACATTTGTTGAGAACAACCAGCTTACAGCTAAGGTTGCCTTTATACACAACTCTACGCCTGAAAGAGAGTTGCCAAAATTTGATATTGGGGTTTTAGTGTCAGAAAAAGAAGGTATGTCAAATAGTGTCATGGAATATATGTATTATGGTTTGCCAATTATTTGTACCAATCATAGTAGTAATACCTTACTTTTAGGGAATAAGAGTGAGTTTTTAATTGAGAATAACAAACAAGAACTAAACAAAAAATTAGAGATTTTAATTAATAGTAATAAGAAGCGTGAGTTTGAAGGTATGTATAATAAAAAACGTATTGAAGATGAGTTTGGAGTTGAAAAATATGTTTTAAAATTAGAGCATATATTTAATAATTCATAATAAAGTCATTTGAGTTTTGCTTTCACTCTAATTTTTTTATAATGATTGAATTAACTTATGTAAGAGTATCGTTTTTTGAAAGGATAAGATTTAATAAGGAATTAACTTGTTTTTCATGTAAGTAAATTTATCTGCATAATAAAATATATAAAATTTATTTTCTAGGTTAGGTTTTTTGTTAAATTGCAGGAACTTTTTTGATGAGTTTTGTATAAAAAAACAGCTAATATTCATGATGGAATTTTTATGTTAATTTACAAATGATTAATTATGAGATCGGGAGATAATCTGGCAAAGGAAAAAAAAATAGACTTTAAAAGAAAAGCCCATAGAGTCATAATTCCCTTATATATCCCAAAGGAAGAAGGATATTATCAAGAATCCTTCAAATCCTTTAAATATTGCCTACTCTCTTTATTAAAGACCTCAAGTACGGAGCTAAAAATTTCTGTAGTAAGTAATGGATCATGTGGTAGTGTAGAGGAAAAACTTCAAACATTGTATAATGAAAAACTAATTGATGATTTAGTTTTAGTAAAGGAAAATATAGGAAAAGTAAATGCAATTTTAAAAGTTTTAAGAACAACAGAAGAGCGTCTTGTAACTATTACTGATGCAGATGTACTATTTCTAGATAGATGGGAAGATGCTGTTTTTGATGTTTTCACAGCATTCCCAAAAGCAGCAGCAGTTTCTCCAGTTCCTTTATTTGGTAATCAAAAAACAAAAACGTTAAATATTTGGTGGGATTATTTTTTTTCGTCCAAATTTAGGTTTGAAAATGTTATTGACCCTGACGCTATGACAAAATTTGCTAAAAGTATCGGCTGGCCATGGCTGGATAAAAAATATAAGGATGTTATTCTAACGATCGAGTCTGATAATGGAACAAAGGCTGTTGTAGGCTGTAATCACATGGCAGTTACATATAAAACAGAAGTGTTTAAAGCAATGCCCGATAAAAACTCAATTTACGCATTAGGAGGGGATAGTGAAAAATTATATTTGGATGAACCCACTATAAAATGTGATGGATACCGTCTGGCCACTCAAGAAAATTATGCTTATCATATAGGTAATACTATTGAACCATGGCTAAGTGAAATTTATGAAAACCTCACAGAAGTTAAGAGAAAAAATAATTTTGATTTAAAGTTTAAAAAATTAAAACCTAATAAGATTAGGTATTTTATTACGCAAAAAGTATTTTCAAAATTATTTCTTAGTAGATGTTTATTAAAACTTTTTTACAGGTGGAAAGGTTTAGAAGTAAATAAGTTAAATTATTTTTTTGATAATTAATACCATTAATATCTAAAAGTGTACCATATGAAGATTCTTCTAGTAGCAATGCCTTCAATTCATTTTAAACGCTGGACTTCACAGTTAAAGGGAGCGGGTTATGATGTGTATTGGTTTGATATTCTTAACGGAGGTTATATTGAAGAGTTAGATTGGGTCGAGCAACATACCGATTGGAAATATAAAATAGGAAATTTTAAAGGCAGGTTCTTTGTGAAAAAGTATTTTCCTGCTTTGCATAAGCTTTTAGAAAATAATCAAGAGAAAGAATTCGAAAAACTACTTGAAAAAGTAAAACCGGATGTAGTGCAGAGCTTTGTATTATACAAATGTGCTGTTCCTATCTATAATGTTATGTTAAAACATAATACTATTAAATGGATTTATTCATCATGGGGTAGTGATTTGTATTTTTTCAAAAACTTACCTAAGTATAGGGAAGATATAATAAAAGTACTTGGAAAAGTAAATTACTTATTTACTGACAATGAAAGAGATTCTAGAATAGCTAGGAATCTTGGGTTTTCAAATAAGTTTTTGGGAGCATTTCCAGGAGGAGGGGGGTTTCATATTGATAAAATACAATCCTATATCTTACCACTTTATGAGAGGAATACCATATTGATAAAAGGTTATCAAGGCAGGTCTGGTAGAGCTATTGAAGTTTTAAAGGCCATAAGGAAAAATATTGATGTTTTAATGCCATATGAGCTAGTAGTGTTTGGGGCAGATCCAGAAGTTGAATCTTTTATTAAAAACGATGTTGATTTAAAAGAGCTGGATATAAGCGTTCATTCTAAGAGGAAACTTTTAACCCACATACAAGTATTGAAATTAATGGGGAAATCTTTAATCTATATTGGTAATAGTAATAGTGATGGTATGCCAAATACTTTGCTAGAGGCAATTATTATGGGTGTGTTTCCAATTCAATCAAATCCAGGAGGTGTAACTGAAGAAGTCATAAATAATGGAAAAAATGGGATGCTAATACATAACTATGATGACGTTGATGAAATTTCTACAACCATAGTAAAAGTATTAAAAAATAAAAAAATGTTGTGTCAGGCACATGAGTATAATTTAAAACTTCAGGTTAAATTAGAGTATAATGTTATTAAAGAAAATGTGCTCAAAGCATATAATTATGTTGAAAAAGAACTTAAAACCTTAGTTAGTTGATTACTGTTATTTTAACATATAGGAATCGTGAACTTAAGATTTTAGACAGATGCTTGAGAAGTTTATCATCTCAAACATGTAAAGATTTTAATATAGTAATTGTAGATTATGGCAGTCGAAACCTTATAAAAACATCTCTTGGGAATCTACTAAAAAGTTATGTTAATACTGAACTAATTACTTGTGAGACTCAGCGACAATTGTGGTGTAAATCTAGGGCTATAAACATAGCTTTAAAACAGTGTCAAAATCCTTTTGTGTTTATAGGAGATGTGGACATGATTTTTCGTTCAGATTTTATAGAAGTTTTATATCAATTAAAAGATGAAAATGAAATAACTTATTTTCAAGTAGGTTTTTTAAATAAAGAAGAATCTACTGCTGATAAGGAATTTAATAATTACAAAATAGGATTTAAATCAAAGAAAGAAGCTACAGGTATGACTTTGTACCCAACTAAAGTGTTGAAATCCATTAATGGGTACGATGAATTTTATAATGGATGGGGAAGTGAAGATACAGATGTACATACAAGAATGAAAAACTCTGGAGTACCCATATATTACTATACAGAAAATATTTTGATGCTACATCAATGGCATGAAAAGTTTTACAGGACTAAGGAGAGTAAAGCACCATACCATTCAAAACTAGAAGAGATTAATAGCGAGTATCTAAAATTGGTAAGTACAACAAACAAAATAAAGGCCAATTTGAGATTTGGTTGGGGTAAGTACTGCGAATCAGATTATGAAGCTTTAAATACTTCTGATTTCAACTATTCCATAACCAATAAGGAGTCAGAAGTCAAAGCTTTTATCAATAACGTGTTATTAATTTCAAAAAAAGCAGTTATTACGGTTAAAATAAATCCTCACAAGTCTTACAGATCATTTAAGTACATTATAAAAAAGTTAGTTGGGAAAAAAACAATGAGTTTTTTAAATATGCAAGAAGTAAATGATACTCTATTAGAAATCATTATCATGAATTTGAGGGATAAAGCCTATAAGTATAGCTTCGATAAAAAAAGTAAGATTATATCCTTGAAAATAAAACTTTAATAATTTAAATAAGAGCTATCTAAAAGGGTTGCTTTTCACTTAGAAAAGATTATTGACGAAAAAAGAAATTGATGTTTACCCAGCAAAAAATAAAGGATGATATTTTAAGTTTAGAAAAAAAGTATACAGTAGATAGTTGGCAAGTTAATGGTATTGATATTTGGCCTTACATTAGAATAAAGCTTTACATCCATATGTTGGTATTGATGAATAAAACTAACGTTCAAGCTAAAGGTAATAGCAGTAAAAAAAGTTCGAAAAATAGAATAATTTATAGAATAGTTTCTGTTTCAAAAGCAATTGTTGCTCTGTATTTTTTCTTCTCAAAAATAAAACACAAAAAAATTATCTTTTTTGGTTCCCACATTCATAGAGTATTTCAAGATGGTCTTTATTTTAATAGATTTTATGATGCTATGATTGACTATCATAACTTACAGGATGAAGTGTATGTTGCAGAATATCAAAAGGTTGATAATTTGTTATACAACCAAAAAGCAGTAATTCCTTTACGGAAATATTTAAACCACTATAAGTCTAAAGTGAAAATAAATAGCTTTTTTAACAGGACAAAAAATGAAATCCATTTGTACGGTTATGATGACTTTTATGATGACTTGAAGGGATTGAATGCTGATTTAGATACGCTTAAAATCAGAACTTTAGATTTGATAAAATGGGCTAATAAAATTAACCGAAGAAGGAGCTTTTTTAGAAGACTTTATAAAAGGATTAGGCCAGAAAAAATTATTTTTCTTGGCTACTATGGTCTAGACGATTTATATGCCGCATTGATTGAGGCTAATGAGATGCATATAAAAACTATCGATTTCCAACATGGCCCTCAAACAAACATTCATCTTGCTTATACGGCTTGGAATAAAATACCGTCCAAGGGCTTTAATACAATGCCAAAAGAATTTTGGAATTGGGACGAAGCCTCAAAAATAAGTATTGAAGAATGGGCAAAGAGTACATCGACCATTAAAGCAAAAAAAGTAGGTCAGCCCTTTTTAGGCTACTGGATTAATAAGGTTGGAAGTGTATATAATGATAGTAAAAATAAAATTATTTACAGTTTGCAAACTTATCCTTTTACGATTTCGGATTTAATTACTCCAAAAATCATTTCTTTGATAAATGAAATGGACTTTGTATGGGTATTACGATTACACCCCCGTAATAATTTGGATTTAGAAGAATTGAAAGACGTATTGGCAATAAATAAGATTCAGCATAAAGTAATTGTAGAAAATGCATTTTCTAGCCCCTTGCCTCAATCATTGGCATCTTCTTTCGTTCATATTACAAATTACTCTGGTTGTTTAATTGAGGCAGTACAACTTGGCGTGCCAACTGTTCTCATTAATGAAGTAGGAAAAGAAATGTTTACGCAATATATTGATAATCAAATTGTATTTTATATAAATAAAGATATCTCAAATTTTGAAAAACAGATAAAGTTACTAATTAAGGAACTCAAATTAATAGATTTTGAAAAAGAGAACATAGAAATATATAACCCATTATCTTAGAAAAGAAAGATAAAAAATAAATTGATGATTAAAATTACGTATGCTTTCAACTAATATTTGTCAATTAAAACATAAAGTTCCTTTTACCCTTTTTTGTTGTTTCATCGTTTAAAAATGTATTTTAGCAAAAATCTATAACCTTTAAAATGAAGAAAATTGGTTTTATACCTTTACGAAAAGGCTCTCGAGGTGTTTTGAATAAAAACAAACGGAAAATGGTAGGTAGACCATTGTTTACTTGGGTGCTGGGAGAGGCAATATTTTCTAATTTGGATGAAATAATTGTATTCACTGATGATCAGTGGATTATCGATTTTATTTTGGAAGAATATACTTGGACAAGAAAGGTAAAACCTGTTTTAAGAAGCCCTGAAAGTGCTACAGATACAGCTTCTACCGAAATGGCCATATTGGAGTATTGTAATAGTATCAACTTTGATTTTGAAGTGTTTTGCTTACTTCAGGCTACCTCTCCGTTTACCACAAGTAATGATATCAATAGATGTATAGCAAAATTAAATGATAGTTGTGATTCTGTATTAACAGTTGTAAACACTCATCGTTTTTTATGGAACGAAAATGGAAAACCAACTAATTACGATCCTAAACATAGACCTAGACGACAAGATTTTAAAGGTATTTTAGTAGAGAATGGTGCTGTATATACTATTACGAGAGAAGCATTAAAGGTACACCAAAACAGAATTGGTAAACATGTAGCAATAGTAAAAATGGAAGAAGAAAGTCTTATTGAAATTGATACCGAAAGAGATTGGACTGCTGTTGAGCAATTGTTAATTGAACGACAAAAACGAAATAAAATATCAAAAAAAATAACTCATTTAGTATTGGATGTAGACGGAGTCTTTACCAATGGAGAAATTACGTATACAAGAGAAGGAGAACATACTAAAAGCTTTGATATGCGAGATGGTATGGGGCTTGAGATTTTAAGGCAGTTTGGGGTAGATGTAGTTGTAATGACTTCAGAACAATCGGAATTAGTGTTGAAACGCATGGAAAAACTCAAGATAAATCATGTTTTTCTTGGTGTTAAGGATAAATATTCAAGATTAAGAGAGTTTACAGAAAAGGAGAATGTAGGAATAAATAATATAGCCTACGTAGGCGATGATGTTAATGATTTAACAAATATATGTAGTGTAGGTTGGTCTATGGCTCCAAATAATGCTACAGATATTGTGAAAATGCATGCTGATTTTGTATTGACAAAACCATCGGGAGCAGGAGCTATACGAGAGGCAAGTAAATTTATTTACAATTATAATAAGAGATTTTAGAAGGAACTAAAACTATGAGTATTTATAAAAGCCCTTACATAATTGCCGAAATTGGGTGTAACCATAAAGGTAATATGGACGTAGCTAAGGAACTAATTAAAGTAGCCAAGATATTTTGTAATGTGGATGCTGTAAAATTTCAAAAGAGAAATAACAAGGAACTGCTAACAGAAGAGCAATATAACAACCCACACCCGAATCCAGCAAACTCATATGGTAATACCTATGGTAAGCATCGAGAATATCTGGAATTCAATTTGGAGCAACATGAAGAATTAAAAGCTTACTGCAGAGATATTGATATTACTTATGCTACTTCAGTTTGGGATTTAACTTCAGCTAAGGAAATTGCATCGTTACAACCAGAGTTTATTAAAATCCCATCGGCTTGTAATAACAATAACGATATGCTTTCATGGTTGTGCAAAAACTATGGTGGAGAAATTCACATTTCTACAGGAATGACTTCTAAAGATGAAATCGAGGATTTGGTAAAAGTCTTTAAGATGCATGAAAGGACAAAAGATTTGGTGCTTTATAATTGTACTTCGGGCTATCCAGTACCTTTTAATGATGTGTGCCTTTTAGATATTTTACATCTTAAGGAAAAATATGGGAATGTCGTGAAACATATAGGGTTTTCAGGCCATCATTTGGGTATTGCTGTGGATGTTGCCGCTTACACACTTGGAGCTAATATTGTTGAGCGTCATTATACACTAGATCGTACATGGAAGGGAACAGATCATGCTGCATCTCTTGAGCCTATGGGTTTAAGGAAGCTTTCACGAGACTTAGATGCTGTCTATAAATCACTTAGTTATAAGTCTCAAGATATTCTGCCAATAGAACAAATTCAACGAGACAAATTAAAAAACAAAAAAGTTAATTTGGATAATTAATGAAGAAGAAAGTTTTTGTTTTCTTTCCAGATGGTGTCGGGTTGAGAAACTTTGCTTTTACTGATTTTAAGAACATTGGCGAAAAAATGGGTTTCGATATTACATATTGGAACAATACCGTTTTTTCCTTGGAGAGGAATTTAGGGTTTAAGGAGTTAAAGATTGAAAACCATAACACCAACCCAATGACATCAATTTATTCTAGGGTTAGAAAGCGAATTGAACTTAACGTTTCCCAAAAAAGGTTTAACGATAGTGTATATGCTACTTATAAGTTTCCACTGAATTACAAGGGCTTGAAAAACAGTTTTAAAAGTGTTTATATATCTCTTCTAATTGGATTAAATTCTTCAGAAGCAGGAGTGAAACGTATCCGGAAAAAAATAAATGTATTAGAACGGAATAACCATAAATATCAGTATTGTAAGGAGCAATTAGAGAAACATAGCCCCGATTTGATTTTCTGTACAACCCAACGCGCTACACAATCTATAAGTGCGTTATTAGCCGCTAAAGATTTAGGGATTCCAACAGTGTCTTTTATTTATTCATGGGATAATGTCCCCAAGGCAATGCAGGTAGTAGAGACAGATTACTATTTTGTTTGGAGCGATTTGATGAAAGCTCAAGTTTTACAATATTATCCATCTGTGAAAACAGATCAGATATTTGTTACTGGTACACCACAATTTGAACCGCATTATGATAATTCCTTAGCATTGACAAGGCAAGAGTTTTTTGATCAGTATGGGTTAGACATAAATAAAAAATACATCTGTTTTTCTGGCGATGACGAAACTACTTCCCCTTTAGATCAATATTATTTAGAAGATTTAGCAAAAGTTGTAAGGAGTTTAAATTTAAAAGGTTACAATTTAGGAGTTCTTTATAGGAAGTGCCCTGTTGATTTTACAGATAGATACGATAAAGTTGTAGAAGATTACAAGGATATTATTGTTAAATTAGACCCTATATGGAATAAAGTAGGAAATAGATGGAATGAAATTTTACCAGAGAAAGCTGATTTTAAAATGCTCTACAATGTATGTGAACACTCTGAAATGGTTACTAATGTTTGTTCTTCAACAGTATTTGATTTTATAGCGCATGGTAAACCTTGTATCTATTATAATTATGAGCAGCCGCAGTTAAGAAAAGGCATTCGTGATATAGGACAAAATTATAATTATGTACATTTTAGAAGCATGCCCAGTAAAAAAGCAGTAGTGTTTTGCGAAGATAAAAGTACCTTAGAAAATTTGGTGCAAAATATTATTGATGGTAAACTATCCAATGTACCTGAAGGTTGTGAATGGTATAAAATTGTGGTTGGGAATAAACCAAAAGACGCATCGAAGATTATCTGGAATCGGATAAAGAAACTGTTAAATTAAGACCTTGTGGATTATAGTAAAAGAATGATTTCATTTGTTAGTCCAGTTTATAGAGCCGAACTTATTTTGGATAAGTTAGTGATAGAAATAGATAAGGTAATGGATGATATAGGTCAACCATACGAGATTGTTTTGGTTGACGATAGGAGCCCCGATAACAGTTGGAAGGTTATGAAAGCACTTTCCATAGAAAAAAAGTATGTTAAGAGTATTAGGTTGAGTAAAAATTTCGGGCAACATCCAGCAATTATGGCAGGTTTATCACATGCAAAAGGCGAGTGGATCGTAGTCTTAGATTGTGATATGCAAGATAAACCAAAAGAGGTTGTTAAACTATATGAGAAAGCCAAACAAGGTTATGACATAGTATTAGCAAAGCGTGAAAAACGAAAAGATCCCTTTTTAAAGAAATTGTTTTCTAACTTTTTTTCAATGGTTTACGTGTATCTAACCGATGCTGATTTTAATAGTTCTATTGCCAATTTTGGAATATATCGACGTCAAGTGATTAAAGATGTTTTGAATATGAATGACTATATAAAATCTTTTCCGCTATTTATGAATTGGGTTGGTTACAGGTCTACTGCTGTTAATGTTGAGCATGGACAAAGGGATTCAGGTAAGACTACTTATACTCATGCTAAATTAATAAGTTTGGCATTTAATACCATAATCTCATTTTCTAACAAACCATTAAAGATTTTTGTGAAATTTGGAATATTTACTTCTGTCTTAGCATTCATAATGGGCTTGTATACTATTTACAAGTATCTCAATGGAGACATAACAGTACTTGGGTATAGTTCTTTAATTGTTTCTATATGGTTTCTGTCTGGAGTGATTATTACCATCATAGGAGTAGTTGGTATATATATAGGTAAAATATTTGATCAGACTAAAAATAGACCTCCGTTTATCATTGATAAAATAATCAACAATGAAATATAGAAATATACATGCAGATGAAATTTCCATCGGGAAAAATACTTTAATTGAGGAGTCAGCCGTATTAAGGGGAGTAAATGGAAATGCTTCTAAAATCATAATAGGAGATAATTGCTACATAGGAAAGAACGTTCAAATTATTTGTGATGATTTTAGTTTAGGCGATTATTCTAAATTGCATCATCATACAAATGTACATGGTTATTTACCTTGTAAAATTGGGCATAATGCATGGATTGGCCAATATTCAATTATAGATTCTATTGGAGGTACAACCATTGGCAACAATTGTGGTATTGGTGCGCATTCCCAAATTTGGAGCCATGTTAAGTATGGTGATACCTTAGAAGGGTGTAGATTTTTATCAGAGAAACCTATGGTAATAGGCAATGATGTTTGGTTTGTAGGTCATTGTATAGTATCTCCAATTACCGCTGCAGATAAATCAATGGCTCTTGTGGGCTCTGTAGTAACTAAGGATATGGAATACAACCAAATTTATGCAGGTTCGCCAGCCAAATCAATTAGTGATAAAGTAGGGTGCCAATTCAACGAAACATCAGTTGATACTAAATTTGAAAAAATGAAGACTTATCTTAAAGCATGGAATAGCAATTCCAAAACGATTAAAATAGTTAAGGACAGCTCAGCTATCGAATTAGATAATCTGAAGTTGTCATTCTTTAATGTTAAAGATAGAACCTATACAAAAAGAGGAACTGACGAGGAAATTGAGTTCATGAAATTTTTATTACCTGAGAAAGCAAAATTTATACCTATTTCGATGGAAATATAGTTTATGATTCCTTTTAATAAGCCATATTTTACTGGAAAAGAAACATCTTATATTAAGGATGCTGTAGACCGAGGTATGATCTCGGGAAATGGTTATTATACAAAAAAATGTCAAACTTATTTTGAATCTAAATTTGGTTTTAAAAAGGCATTGTTAACGACTTCTTGTACAGATGCTTTGGAAATGTGTGCCATCTTAGCTGATATTAATGAAGAGGATGAGGTTATTGTGCCAAGTTATACTTTTGTGTCTTCTGCACTTGCGTTTATTAGGCAAGGCGCAAAAATAATTTTTGCAGATTCCGAAGAGAAAACCCCTAATATTGATACTGCCAAAATTGAATGCTTGATTACAAAGAGAACTAAAGCCATTGTAGTCGTACACTATGCGGGTGTAGCTTGTGATATGGATACTATAATGGCAATTGCAGATAAACATAATCTAATAATCATCGAAGATGCTGCACAGGCTATTTGTTCAAAATATAAAGGAGAATATTTGGGCAGCATTGGGCATATGGCTACTTTTTCCTTTCACGAAACAAAAAATATAATTTCAGGAGAGGGAGGTTTATTAGTGATAAATGATGATAGATTTGTTAGTAGAGCTGAAATTATTTGGGAAAAAGGAACTAACAGAGCAGAATTTTTTCGAGGAGAAGTAAACAAATATGGGTGGGTAGACACAGGATCATCATTTTTACCTTCAGAAATCATAGCCGCTTTTTTATGGGCTCAAATTGAAAATATTGAAGATATTCAGACCACAAGGATAAAACACTGGAAGTATTATCATGAAAATTTAAAAGTTTGGACGCAGAGGAACAAAATCCAGATAATACCCAAGCCTCAAAACGAAACCAATAATGGTCATTTGTTTTATATCTTATGTGAGTCAATAGAACAAAGAAATAATATTATTGCCCACCTGAAACTCCATGGAGTCTTGGCGGTTTTCCATTATCTAGGTTTGCATAAAAGTGAGTTTTATCACAAAAAGCATGATGGAAGAGTATTAGAGCAAAGTGATAAATACACAGATAGATTATTGAGGCTTCCTATGTTTTATGAATTAAAACCTGAACAGGTAGTAAATAAATTAATCCTATATAATGAATAATAGGGTACTACTATATTTAAAATGGATTTTTGGAGTCCTTACCATTATTTATGCGTTTTTTACAGCTATATATATCTTCCAAATTCCAGCAGGACGAGGTGATGAGCTACTTTTTATTTCTGACTTAGAATATATTGAAACTCATGGATGGATAAAAGCGATTAAAAAGAATATTTGCATTCCGTACATGCTATTGGTATATCCACTTACGTTTTTGTTTCAAAACCATATTGCTTTAAGGTTAGTAAGCCTAATACTTACTCTAGGAATGGTATTCTATTTTAAAAGGAGAAACTTTTTGTCTAAATCCTTTGCAAGCCTGATACTATTTTATTTGTGTACTACAATTTTTTTCTTTTATGGTACTAATGATACTTTATTTAACATAAGTCTTATCATTTTTTTTAGTGAACTAATCTTTCTTTATGAATACCAAAAGTTTAATAGTGCTTTGGCTTTTTCAGCATTAATAATGGCTTTTTTTACAAGAGCATTAGCTCTGGTTTATATCCCTGTTGTGGTTATGGCTTTATATTTAATTTATCAAAACCGATGGCAATTCCAACTAAGGCTAAAAATACCATTAATCATTTTGGTTGTGTTTCTATTTTTCAACATTCCATCGTTAATTAGCCATAAAAGACTATCTTACGATTTGAAATCTCCACCCCAATCTATTACAGC
Source organism: Hyunsoonleella pacifica (assembly GCF_004310335.1). Taxonomy (GTDB): domain Bacteria; phylum Bacteroidota; class Bacteroidia; order Flavobacteriales; family Flavobacteriaceae; genus Jejuia; species Jejuia pacifica. Next base: position 42,129 of record NZ_SIRS01000001.1, read on the forward strand.
TACTTGGGTACAGAGGCAGTATTTGGCACAATTGCTTATTAATGAAAATAAACTTGAAAAAGGTAGCCATCCTACTTGGAATGAAACCGAGAACTATTTAACCTTATATGGAAAAGAATCACTTCCCAGAGGTATTAAGGAAGCTTTATTCTTCGATTTTGAGCTTACCTTTAAAGAGTTTTTTAAAGATTTTATGAATACTTTGGTTCTAGGGTTTAGACAACTTGGAGGAGTACTTGTTTTATTATTGATTTGGCCCATAATTTCAATGTTAAAAAGTAGAAAACTGAATTTTAAGAGTTTTACGCCTGTGATTGTAATATTAATGATTGGAATCTTTTCCTTCATTATTATTTCTAATGTGGAACTAAGATGGTTAAGTCCGGTGTTCGTGTTATCATTAGTATGGTTTTCCAACTTAGAACATCAAAAAAAGTTATCCGAAAAATATTTAGTTTTCAATTATCTTATTTTTATTGTCCTTGTAGGATATGGAAGTTTTAGAGTGTTAAATAAAATTATATAGATGCATATAGGTTATATTACATCGGAGTATCCGCATCTTGAGGTAAACCGCTCAGCTGGTATAGCTACAAGTTTAAAAAACTTGGCTTTGGCACTTACCAAAAAAGGAGTTGTGGTAACTATTTTTATTTATGGGCAAAAAGAAAATAAAGTCATTTATGATGGACAAATTAAATTGCATTTAATTCAATCTAAATCATATCCATTGTTTAAATGGTATTTTTATAGAAAGCATATACAAAAACTTGTAAATGAAATAGTTGATCGTGAGGTAATTGATGTTATTGAAGCTCCTGATTGGACAGGAATTACTGCTTTTATGACTTTTAAAAGACCTCTGGTTATTAGGTTTCACGGCAGTGATGCCTATTTTTGTAAACTTGAGGGCAGAAAACAGAAGCTAAAAAACTTCATGTTTGAAAAGCTAGCACTACAAAAGGCCGATGCTTATATTGCACCTACCACTTTTGCAGGTAAAGAAACAGCAGAAATTTTCAAGCTTAACAAGAAGAAAATTAAGACTATCCATTATGGATTAAGATTGGAGAATTTTAAAAATGAAAATCCTAACAAATACCAAAGAGGTGTTATACTTTATATTGGAACTATAATTAGGAAAAAAGGTGTCATGGAGTTGGCACAAATTTTCAATAAAGTAATAGAAATTAACCCTACCGCTAAACTTCTAATGATTGGAAGTGATGCGCCTGATATTAAAACGGGAAACAGTTCTACGTATAAACTTATGGAAAGTTTGTTTTCTGAACCAGCTAAAGAATCGAGTAGCTATCTGGGTAAAGTCCCTTATATAGAAGTACAATCTTTTATTAAGAGTGCCCATATTTGTGTATTTCCCTCTTTTGCTGAAACATTAGGCATGGTAACCATAGAATCTATGGCCATGCAAAAGCCCGTTGTAAATACTAGCATAGGCTGGGCGCAAGAAATTATTCAAGATGGTGTAGATGGTTTTTTGGAACACCCAAGTTACATCAACGAATATGCTGCAAAGATAAATGCTCTTTTGAATGATGAAAATCTATGTGCTGAAATAGGGCAAATGGCTAGGCAAAAAGTAGAACAGGTATTCAATATCCATGATAACGCAGCGCAAAATATAAATTTCTACAAAAGTATTTTGAAATGATTATCTTAATACATAATCACCAGGAAGTTGTTGAGGTTTTAGATGTAAAATTACAACCTGTAGAGGGTTTCACTTTTGATAAAAATATTATTTATACTTTTTTTCAAATAGCAGAATGCTACCCAGATACATTATTAATTTGGTGTCACGTATCTTTTAAACCTTTTTTAAATCTAAGTGGATTACCTAATATATTTCATCATAATAGGGTTTTTGCTACTTATAACCCTTCAGAAATTGAATTTTTACCAGACTATATCGGTTATGTAGAACAATCATATTTTATAAAAGTAAATAAAAAAGTGAGGTATTCTACTTGGATTTCAAGCTCTCTTGTTGGAGGGGTACGTACAAGCGTGATACCATATTTTGAGACATTAAACATTAAAAAAGAAAGATTTTCTTGTGTTTTGAATGCAATAGCTAAACAAGGTATGCCAAATGGACTATTTTGTTATTCCGAGCCTAAACTATTGAATGCCCTACCAGTCTCTAATATTACAGAGTTGAGGTGTTCTATGTATGAACTGTTTAAATTTGTAAAACAGTATTACAAGTTTTCTTGGATGTTTTTTTTACTGTGTTGTTTGGTTGTTTTCGAGAAGAAACTTCCTCTTATTTCATTTATAAAAGCTTTAATAGTTAAAACGAGTCATCAAAATATTGATTTAAGCGATATAAGCATCAAGTCTTCGAAAGTAACAGTAACTAAAAAGAGTCTTGATGTTGTTATACCAACAATTGGAAGGGAAAAATACCTCTATGATGTTCTGAAAGATTTCTCAAAGCAGACTTTATTGCCAAAAGCTATTATTATTATAGAACAAAATCCAGATATAGATTCAACATCAAAGTTACGGTATTTGAAAGCTGAAACATGGCCTTTTGAGATTGAACATCATTTTATTCATCAAACAGGGGTTTGTAATGCAAGAAATTTAGCGTTGTCTAAAGTGAAAAGTGAATGGGTGTTTTTGGGAGATGATGATAACCGTTTTCAAGCTGATATGTTAGAATCTCTAATGAAAGGATTAGAAGCAGTTGGTAGTAATGTAGGGACAACAGTTTATATTCAGCCAGGTGAGACGCAACAGTTTTTCAAAACAAGCCAAACGTCTATTTTTGGAGCAGGGAACAGTATTGTAAAAAGTGAATTGCTAAACTATGTGCGTTTTGATGATAATTATGAATTTAATTATGGAGAGGACACTGATTTTGGAATGCAATTAAGAAATATTGGAGAGGAAGTGGTGTTTTTTCCTAATATTTTAATAACACATTTAAAAGCACCTATTGGAGGATACAGAACAAAAGTAAAACAATTGTGGGAATCTGATACAATACCGCCAAAACCCTCTCCACCAATTATGCTATTGAAAAAAAGATACTTTACTGAGATACAATTAAAGGGTTATAAACTATTATTATTTTTGAAGTTTTATAGACAACAAGACAAAAAAAATCCATTAATGTATTACAAAGCGTTTAAAGCGCAGTGGGAAAGAAGTTTATATTGGTATAATATTTTAATAAAGGGGTAGTATGTTAAAACTTTATACAGATAAATCTTTTCTAAACGATTTGTATAGGAAACAGATATTTCCTTTATTGTTTGACCTTTATTTTTTAAAATCAGAAACAATTCAGAAATTTTATAAAATTGTAGATACCGCAGAAGACTCTGATGTAGTTGTGTTTCCTGTAGATTATGGGAATTTTAACAAGTTTCAAGATTCTCTTTACAAATTATTAGATGCATCCAAATTGAATAAAAAACCTCTGTGGATTTATACCTCTGGAGATTTTGGATATACTGTATATATATCGAATACTTACAATTTCAGATTGGGAGGCTTTCATTCAAAATTAGATAGAAATACTTATGTTTTGCCTTCTTTTATTAATGATCCTCTAGAAAATTTGGGGCTACAAGAGTTGTCTTTGATTGATAAAACAAGTAAACCTAGTATTGGTTTTGTTGGCCACGCACAAGGAGGGGTTCTTAAATGGATAAAAGAATATTTTAATTATAAAAAGTTACGATGGAAAAGAATATTTAAAAAAACATATATAGATAAACAACCTTTTTATCCCTCATCTGTAAAACGTGCTTATTATTTGGATAAATTTAGATTAGATAAAAGGATTGAAGCGAATTTTATATATCGAAAAAAGTATAGGGCGGGAGCAGTATCTGGACAAAATTTAATTAAAAGCTCTAGAGAGTTTTATCAAAATATTCATGATAACCTATATACATTTTGTATTAGAGGCACAGGGAATTTTTCAGTTAGATTTTTTGAAACTTTAGCCATGGGTAGGATCCCTGTTGTATTAGATACTGATTGTAGATTACCGTTTCACAATCAAATAGATTGGCGTAAGCATTGTTTGATTGTTAAAGAATCCAATGGTTCAAAAATAGTAGACTTACTTTTGGAATTTCACAAATCAAAGTCCAATACGGAGCTTGAGCAGATACAAAGAAGCAATCGTTTGCTGTGGAAAGAGTATTTAAAGCGAGAGGCTTATTTTATCAAAGTACATAACATGTTCATAAATAGATTATGACAGAAAGTTTTGCCTTAATTATATGTACATATATGCGGCCAAGTGCGTTGCAGAAGCTTTTGTTCTCAGTAAGAGATCAGACGCTATATCCTGATGAAATTTTAATTATTGATGGTTCCATTAACTCAGAAACTGAAAAGATATTTCAAACCAATACCCATAAAAATCTTAATTACTATAAAGTAGAACAACAGCATCGAGGTCTTACACGTCAAAGAAATTATGGCATAAATAAGGTTGGGAGTAATATTTCGATTATATGTTTTTTAGATGATGATGTAGTTTTGGATAAAGATTATTTTAAAACATTGCTTAGCACTTTTAAACTCAAGCCTGGTGCTTTAGGCGTTGGAGGGTATATAGCCAATGCTTCTAATTGGAAGGAAAGCGATGCTAAGTGCCATTCTAAAAAATTTTATTTTGATAACTGGATGAGGGATGAGCCTGTTCGTTTTAGATTACGTAAAAAAATTGGATTAGCACCAGATACCCCTCCAGGGTTCTTACCTACTTTTGCCCATGGTAGGTCTATTGGCTTTTTACCTCCCTCTGGAAAAATATATGAGGTTGAGCAGCTTATGGGAGGTGTATCCTCATATAGAAAAGAAATTTTTAATACCTTTCAATTTTCAACCTATTTTGAAGGATATGGCTTATATGAGGATACAGATTTTAGCATTCGTGTTTCTAAGCAAGGAAAATTATATGTAAACACCAATGCACAATTAAACCACTACCACGAACCTTTGGGGCGTCCCAATCATTTTAAATATGGGAAAATGGTATTGAGAAATGGATGGTATGTATGGAGGGTTAAACATCCACAACCTAAATTGTTAGCTCTTTTAAAATGGAATGCTACTGCTTGGTTATTAATTTTAATTAGATTATCTAATTGTTTTACTATGAAAAATAATGGAGCGTTTTATGAAAGTTTAGGTAGGATAGTAGGCTGGTGTTCATTAGTATTTACTAAACCGAAAGTGGACTAAATGCGGTTTTTAATTATTTCCCATACACCTCACGAATTAAAGGGAGGTAAATATTATGCTTACGAGCCTTATATGCGAGAAATGAATATTTGGTTAAAGTATGTTGACACTGTTGAAGTGGTAGCACCTTTAGTATCGGGAACCCTTTTAACGGTAAAGGCAAGTTACACACATGATAATTTTGTTTTTACCAAGGTGTCTGAAATTAATTTTTCTTCAATTTTAAATAGTATTACCTCTTTGTTTAAGATACCAGCCATAATATTTATGCTTATTAAAGCATGTAATAGAGCAGATCATGTGCATTTAAGATGTCCGGGGAATATTGGTGCTTTAGGGTGCATTGTTCAACTGTTTTATCCAAAAAAAGTAAAAACAGCCAAATATGCAGGGAATTGGGATCCTAATAGTAAACAGCCTGTGAGCTATCAATTTCAAAAATGGTTGCTGGGGAATACATATTTAACTAAGAATATTCAAGTTTTGGTATATGGAAATTGGGAAAATCTATCTAGTAACATTAAGCCTTTTTTTACAGCAAGTTTTTATGAGTCTGATAAAATATCAATAAAAAAAAGGGATTATAACTCCAATTTGAATTTTGTTTTTGTGGGTAGCTTGGTAGAAGGTAAACGTCCATTATTTGCTATCCAATTGGTTGAATCGTTATTGAAAAATAAATTCGACATCACTTTGGATATTTTTGGTAATGGAACTCAAAGAGATATGCTCGAGAGGTACGTAAAAAAACAAAAGCTTGAATATATTGTAAATTTTAGAGGTAATCAGAGCATAGATGTCATTAAAGAAAAATTTCAAGAGACACATTTTTTGGTGTTAGCCTCAAAGTCTGAGGGATGGCCAAAAGCTATAGCAGAGGCTATGTTTTATGGTACTATACCCATTGCTACTAGGGTGTCTTGCGTGCCAGATATGCTTAGTGATGGAGAAAGAGGGATTCTGATTTTAGAAGATCTACAACAAGCTGTAAAACAGGTTATGGAGTATATGGAGAGTAATGAAAAACTACATGAAATGTCTGAATCTGGAGTAAAATGGGCACAAAATTATACATTAGATTATTTTGAATCTGAAATTATTAAATTGCTGAAAAATTAGATGCGAGTTTTACAACTAATAGATTCTTTGCAAACAGGAGGAGCAGAGCGTGTTGCTGTTAATCTAGCTAATATATTACATTCAGAGGTCGATCAAACATTTCTTTGTGCTACTAGACAAGGAGGACTTTTAAAGCAAAGCTTAAGTCCCGAAGTGGGGTATCTTTTTTTAAACAAAAGGTTTACGTTGGATACTAAAGCCATTTTCAAACTACATCGTTTTGTAAAGCACAATAGAGTAGACATTATTCATGCACATTCCACATCTTTTTTTCTTGCAATTCTAGTTAAGGTTCTTAATAAAAAAGTGAAGATAGTGTGGCATGATCATTATGGTAAAAGTGAATTTTTGAAAGAACGAAATTATGATGTACTTAAATACTGTTCAAATCTTTTTTCTCATGTGTTTTGTGTAAATAGACTTTTAGAAGTGTGGGCTAAGAAAAATTTAAAATCAGTATCCGTTAGCTACCTTCAAAACTTTTTGGTTGAAAATGTTATGTCTCCAACAACTACATTAAACGGAGTTGATGGAAAAAGAATTGTTCATTTGGCTAATTTGAGGTCACAGAAAGATCACATTTCATTATTGAGAGCTTTTAAAACTGTTGTTTTAAAGCATCCAGATTGGACATTGCATTGTTTAGGGAAAGACTTTATGAATGGATATTCAAATGAAGTGAAGTCTGAAATAGATAGGTTAAATCTCAATGAATCGGTGTTCTTATATGGTAGCTGTTCAGATGTTTTTCATGTTCTTAGAAAATGCCAAATAGGAGTATTGTCATCAAAATCGGAAGGGTTGCCGTTGGCTTTATTAGAATATGGCTCTCAAGGATTACCAGTTGTTGCTACCAATGTTGGGAATTGTAAGGATGTCATTTTAAACAGTTCTTACGGGCAATTAATAGAGCCAATGGATGTAGAGCAATTACAAAATGCACTATCCTATTTTATAGAAAATCCTGATAAACAAAAAGAAAGTGGCACTAAGTTAAAACAACATATAAGAATGAATTTTTCTGAGAAAGCTGTTAGAAAGAAAGTTTTAGAACAATATAAACTTATATTGTATAGTAAATGACGAGAACTAAATATATAGACAAGCAAAGTAAATTATTGTTTAGACCATTATATTCAAGAATTGTAATGTTGCTGATGCTTTTCTCTTATTTTTACAATTTGCCTGTTTTGAATTACAGTGTAAAAGGTAATAATGAGTTAAGGCTTTATGATCTTGTAGGTGTATTGGTGCTTATGATAGTTGTCCTTAACAGGCCGTTTGTAGTCGGCTATATTAAATCCAAAACCCATTTCAGATACCTTAATAACTTCATGCTTTGGTGTGGGTTTTCATTAATTTTTACAGCAGCTTTTAGCTTGGCAAAAGGACGTCCATTATGGATAATACAAACTTTTTTGTACTATTATCATTTCTTGGTGTTTTTCTTTACAGCGGTACTTTTGTCTCTTTATCTTAGAGTTAAGGGTAACTATAGATGGTTGGCATCGTTTATTTTAATATTGGCTACGGCTGAAGCAATATTAGTTTTTCTCCAACATTATCGCGTGGTTCCTTTTTTATGGAACGATATATATAAAAGTGCCTACGGCCTGTTTTTATCAGGCACGCTAGGGCCAAATAAGATTGTTCTGGGGATGGTAATGTTTATTACCTTAACTTTTGCCACAGGATTACTTTTTCAAAAACAATTAAAGGTTAATAGAATTTTAATAATTACAACTATTACAGTGTGTTTAGCTACAATTATTATTTCGGGATCAAGAACAACATATCTGGCTTTATTGGTATATTTATGTTATCTTTTTATATCTACAACTAAAAAGTTCTTTGTGCTTTCAGTAGTAATTTCCTTAGCTGTAATGGTTGGTTTTTTCTTGAATTTAGAATTGATTGAAACAGCTGTTACTACCATACAAAACAGGGTAATCGATAAAGTTTCAGATCCTCAGGCTTTCAAGGAAAACAATATTGATGTAATACAATTGTATGAAGATTTAGGGGCGGGAAGGGATAGACTATCACTAATTTACCTCGATTATATTTTTAGGAATCCTTATGTTATTCCATTTGGTATAGGTCTTAACAATAGATTGTTGGTAGGGTACTCTGCCCATAATATTTATTTGAGTTTAATAAATGAAGTAGGCTTAGTAGGGCTGTTTTTATATTCTAGATGGTTAACTTCTTATTTTTATTTAAAGTTAGGGAAAATGAGGTATCTAAAATTAGCTTTAAACGGATTAATTATTTCCATGTTGGTTACTTTGTTTTTTGGTGAACATTTATATATTTATAGACCTTTATTCGGTATTTTGGGTTACTTTTTGGTAGTAACCATTTTATTCATATCACCTAGATATTATTTTAAAAGTGGCAGATAAACTAAGTATAGCGGTAATTATTCCTTTTTATAATGCATCACGACATATTATAAGTGTTGTAGATAAACTACCGAGTTTAATTTCTAAAGTATATATTGTAGATGATTGCAGTACAGAGCCTCTTCCATTTAATACTCTGTTAAATAATGAAAAAGTAGAACTTCTTAAAACACCAAAAAACCTTGGTGTTGGTGGGGCTACCAAAACAGGGTTTATTAAGGCTATTGAGGATAAAATTGATATTGTGATAAAGGTAGATGCTGATGGTCAAATGGATACGACATATATAAACGAACTTTTGATACCTCTTAAAACAAATAAAGCCCAATATGCAAAAGGTAACCGTTTTAGGGATTTTAAAGCGTTAAAGCAGATGCCTTTTTTTAGAAAGTTTGGTAATTTAATGTTGTCGTTTTTTATGAAGGCAGCAACAGGTTATTGGAATAATTTTGATCCTACGAATGGTTTTTTTGCCGTTAAAACAGATGTATTGAAAGTTTTAGATTTCTCAAATATTTCCAACCGCTTTTATTTTGAAACGTCACTTCTGGCAGAGCTTTATTTTCAGGGTGTCAGGGTTAGTGATGTTTCTATGCCCGCAATTTATGGAGACGAAAAATCCAATATGAAAGTATGGAAAATGCCCTTTGTGTTTATGCCAAGACTCGTAAAAACATTAACTAGGCGTATTATTAAAACCTATTTTATTTATGATTTCAACATATCATCCATATATATGTTAATAGGCTTTCCATTATTTTTTTTCGGTGTTTCTTATGGTAGTTACACGTGGTGGTATTATTCAAGTCGTTCTATTTTTGCCCCTACAGGAACGATAATGTTGGTAACGTTAACGATTATTATCGGATTTCAATTATTGCTCCAAGCTATTCATTATGATATATTAAGAGCCCCAAAATCAGATTAAATGCTAAAGCTTAATATTTTAAAAACTGTTTTGGTATGTGTCTTCAACTGTATTGTAGCTTTTTCGTTTTATTTTGAAAATCTTGATGCCACATATAGTGAGCTATCATCAGATTTACTTAATATAATTCCTATTGCACATAAATTTGATAACCCCGAATTATATAAAGAGGATCTATACGCGAATGATATTGAAAATGTAAAATATTATATTCCGTTTTTTGTACAACCACTTCGTTTTTTGGGAATATTTACCAATGCTAATTATTTACAAGCATTGAATATTTTAAGCCTGTTTTGCCATTTGTGCTTTGGGATATTATGGTTTTTAATGTTTTATAGGTATTCGAGTAATTTTTGGGTAGCTTTTTTAATGTCTATTTTTGTAAGAGGTGTATTCTGGTTACCAGGTTTGGAACTTTTAGGTATTTCGGGACTATGGACTATGGTTCCGAGAACCTTGTATTTGACACTTTTTCCTATACCATTTTTACTAATCAGTTCTAAAAGTGGGATGATTTTATTGTCGACATTTTTAATGGGGTTTATTTTCAATTTTCATCCTATTACTGGTATAGGTGGGATATTGTTATATATACTTTATTTAACATTTTTCAGCAAAAAAGGAAAAGTTACTTTCAAAAATATAACATGGGTTATTGGAATCCTTGTTATGGGAATGTTACCTTTTATACTTACCTACTTTCAAAAAACCCCCTCTTTAGTTAATTATAGTATTGAAGATTATCTTGAAGCTTTTTATTTTAGAATTCCAAAGTGGTTTATTAATCCAGTGCTATTTGTAAAATCATGGTCTAATAGAGGGGCAATTTTAATGTTTCTTCCCATAATTATTTATTTGTTAGTAGGCATTAAATATAAGAGTCATACTAAACGATCAAGAAGACTAGCAGTTATTACCCTCTTGATGTTTGTTTTACCTTTGTTAAGTGTATATGTAGAGCAACTTATTAATAGTCTTTTTAGTTTAAACCTACGTATGTCATTTCAATTAATAAGAGCACAAAAAATGGCCTTGGTTCCTTCATATTTTGCCATGACTACATTATTGGTTATGCTCTCCAAAAAGATCAAATTCATTTATTTTACACCGGTCATTACAGTATGTTTTATTATGGTTTTGGTATTGAGTAAATCAGCTATATTTAAAGGTGTGACTATAGTAAATAATGATACTTTTAATTCAATTTTACCATTTAACTTAAGTCTTTCAAAACCCTCTCAAAAACGAAATAAAACCAAGGATGCCATGGCAAAATATATTGAAGATTATACACATGTTGATGCTGTTATTTTTGGAGACTATCTCTATAGAAGTGCTTCTAAGCGTTCTGTTATTCTAGATACAAAGGGAGCATCTATGCTTATCGAGGGTAATCCAGAGCGTTATATTGATTGGTACCAAAGTAAAATGAAATTTAGAAGTATAGGAAGTATCGACGAGAAAATTGAATATTTGAGATATTTGGGCGTAGACTATTATGTTACCCAAAATACTACCTACAATTTAGAGGTAGTTCATAATGAAGGTAGTTGGTTGTTGTATAAGATATGAAAACTTTAATCTACATAGGAAATAAGTTATCACATTCTGGTAAAACAGTGACCTCAATAGAAACCCTTGGAAGGTTTTTGAGTAATAGCGGATATAATGTAATAACAAGTTCTTCAAAAACCAATAAGTATTTCAGGCTATTGGATATGGTAATAACTCTTTTTAGACATTATAAAGCAGATTATGCTTTGATTGATGTATATAGCACATCTAACTTTTATTTTGCATATATAATAAGTCAGTTATGTAGATTTTTAAAAATTAGATATATACCTATATTAAGAGGTGGGAACTTAGATAAAAGATTAAAAAAGTCTCCTGTAAAATCTGCACAAATCTTTAAAAATGCACATATTAATATAGCTCCATCTTCATATTTACTCTCTTATTTTAAGGAAACCGGATATCAAAACTTAATATACATTCCTAATACTATTAAAATAAATAAATATCAATTTAAAACACGAAACTTTGATACTATACGTTTACTTTGGGTACGTTCTTTTTCAAAAATATATAATCCTAAATTAGCTATCTACATCTTAAAATCTTTCAGAGATAAAAATATAGCAGCAAGCTTGTGTATGGTAGGCCCTGAAAATGATGGCAGTTTATCAGAGGTTAAAGCTCTGGCAAAATCATTAAACTTAGATGTAGAATTTACAGGAAAGCTATCAAAAGAAGCGTGGCATAAAAAGGCTGAAAATTTTAATGTTTTTATTAACACTACAAATGTAGATAATACGCCAGTTAGTGTTATTGAAGCCATGGCATTAGGTTTACCAGTGGTATCTACTAACGTTGGAGGTTTACCATTTCTGATTAAAAATAATAGTGATGGGATTTTAGTAAAACCTAATAATGCAGAGGAATTTAAAAATGCTATATTAGAGTTAAAGAATACTCCACTTTTAACCCAGCAAATAGTATCTAATGCCCGGAATAAAGTTGAAGGTTATGATTGGGAGATAGTAAAAAAGCAGTGGATGTTCATTCTTTCTTAGTGTTTAATAAAATACTTATTATATTTGATATGGTATTAATTCTCTCTAATCATGCCTAAGAACAGTATACATTTTAATATTTCAGAGCGGAAGATATTATTGAGGGTTTTTGATATCGTAGTAGTTCTGGCATTGCTCTATATTGTTGGTAATTCATTCGAATTTGATTATTTCTCTATAACTAAGGGACACTGGAAATGGATACTTATCTTAGTAGTATATATATCAGTATTTGGTTCGGTGTTTGAACTGTACGATTTGCAAATATCCAGTAAACTTGAAAAAGTATGGGTCAATATATTATTAACAACTTCAGTAACGGTCTTGTTTTATTTGTTAACCCCTTTTTTAACACCTGTTTTGCCTGAAAATCGATTACAAATATTGTACTTTTTTCTATCAATATTTGGGGCTTTATTTATTTGGCGTTTTGCTTATATAAATTTTGTAACCTCTCCAAGATTTTATAAAAAAGCATTATTAGTTGGTGAAACATCAAATATAACTACCATTTTAAAAACTTTTAATGATGCTGATCCCAACTATAAAATCATAGGTTTTATTAATTGTGAAATTGAAAAGAGTGAAAAAGTTAAATTTAAAGGATTACTGGAATACCATCCAAAGCAGATTTATCAAGTTATAAGAGAAGAAAATATTTCTGAAGTTGTAGTAGCTAGTTATAATTCAGAAAATATAACACCTGAAATTTATACAGATTTAATTACACTTTTAGAAGGAGGGTTACCTGTAAAGGAATATACTCAAGTCTATGAAGAATTAACACAACGTATACCAGTGCAATTCGTAGGAAAGGATTTTTACAAATACTTTCCCTTTAGTCGTAGTAATCATAATAAAATGTATCTGTTTTTTCATCGTTTTTTTGATATTTTGATAGCACTAATAGGTATTATAATAGGAGTGTTATTTATACCTTTAGTAGCGTTAGGAAATTTAATTGCTAATCGTGGTCCATTATTTTATACTCAGGAACGCATCGGTAAAAATGGAAATCTGTTTAGTATTATTAAATATAGAACTATGGTTACTGATGCAGAAAAGAATGGAGCTGTATGGGCTAAGAAAAATGATGCAAGAATAACACCTTTTGGGAAATTCATGCGAAATACCAGAATTGATGAAATCCCTCAATTTATCAATGTTTTAAAAGGTGATATGAGTTTAATTGGACCTAGGCCAGAGCGTCCACATTTTGTTAGAGAACTATCTCAAATTTTGCCATTTTATGAAACTCGTCATATTGTAAAACCTGGATTAACAGGTTGGGCACAAGTAAGGACCAGATACGGGTCTTCTGTGGATGATAGCTTGTTAAAACTTCAGTACGACCTGTTTTATATTAAACACAGGAGTTTTGTATTAGACATAAATATTTTGATCAAAACATTAAGCACAGTAATTTATTTTAGGGGGCAATAGTATTGTGAACTTTTAAATATTTTATCAAATAAATGTATCTAATAGAAATAGCGATTAACAAAGGAATTAAACCTATAGCAAATATTTGAACCCCAGTAATCCAATGGAAAGCCATAAGACAAAGTAATATCAATTGAAATTTTAAATATTTAGCAAACCAATTACTCATATTTCTTTTAAAAAGTTGAAAAAGCAAAATAAAATTTAATGGATTAGCCCATAAAAGATTATAATTATTATGCGTGGTTTGATGATCTGTAGCAAACCATAATAATAAAATAAAAACACCTGCTAGACCAGTTAGAGCGAAAATGATAATATCTAGTATTTTTGTGCGTTTATTATTTTTATTGTCTTTGTAAGTAATAAAAGCTATAAGCAATCCCAATAATCCAAAAATAAATAAAGGACTTAGTAGAAAGTTTGAAGTTGTATTTTGATTTGTTTCTTGGAATAGTATTTTACTTTCTTTAACCAAAGAGGTCTCATCATCAGTTTTAGTTGCTTTTTCAAAAAAAGTATATATGTTTTTAGGTAAAAACATGTGTTCTTCTGGAGTAGCTTTTCTATCAACAACTGCACCTAATGCAATATCAATCCCGAGACTTCCCCAAGAATTTCGATTTAAATTTTCTTGAATTAATGTTCGGAAAGTTGCTTCTTCATAATTTTTAGGGATATTATATTTGATTGTATTGTTAGACGCAACATTAACTACGTCTTTAATTCTTGTAGCACAATTATCAAACAAAAAATCATATAAGTACCTTCTGTTTTCAGGTTTGTAATTTTCAATAAGATAACTAAAAAGCTTTTGTTTTTCAGTGTAAGTTAAATTTAAAGTTTGTTGTTTAATACCTCTATCTGCACCTGTGTAGGCTCTGTAGAAATCATTAAATCGATTTAATCCAATCAAATAATTAAGTTTTCCTTGAGCAAACTTTAATATGAAATTTGGAGCCTCAAAATCGTAAACCCCATAATTAAATACTAAATCCAAATGATTTGTGTCATCTTGAATTCTAAAAGCACTATGCCCAAATGCGTCATTTAAAGAAGCGCCAGGGGCAATAGTGAGTACACTAATTTCAGCATTTTCAGAAAGCTCTTGAGCTGGGAGAATAAAGTAACAGAAACAAAAAAATAATATGAAATAGTGTCGCATTATCTAAAGATACTAAAATCAAGCTTTAAAGAAAATACATTTGAGTAAAGAGCAATACTTTGATCTCCAATATCAGTAAATGCATAATCTATTTGAACACCATTGTATTTAAAACCTACACCAAAACTAGGTTGAAAGCTTAGTTGTTCTCTATTATCAATTTGTAATTCGTTTTGAAAATTACCAACACCACCACGAAGATAAACCATATCAATATATCCAAATTCAAAACCTAAAGCAGGATTTATACTAGCAAATGATGATGAAAAAATATCATTATTTTCTTCAAAACGAACATTCAAATTTGCTGAAGCCAAAAGGGTATAGTCGTAATTAAATGTCATCAGTTTAGAGACGCCTATTTGTAGTTTAGGGATAGTGATTTCAGTAGTCTCGGGTAATTCTTGATTTTGTCCTTCTACAGCATCTCTTATTGTGGCAAATTGAGCCTCATCAATAGCCCAAGCATTAAATGTAGTAGTAATATCTCTTGCCATTACTCCAAATTTCCAATTATTTTTTGTTTCGAATTGGATACCAGCATCTAAACCAAATCCCCAAGACGAGGCAAAATCACCAATAATTCTGCGAATAACCTTTGCATTTACACCATAGTTTAAACCTTGTATAGGCAATTTTCTTGCGTAAGAAAATGTAAGACCATAATCTGCAGTAGAGAATAGGCTAATCCTATCATAGTTAATATTACCTTGTTCATCAATAAGCTGTGTTGTGTTTAAAATATCATCTACTGCAAAGCGAATTAATGAAATACCAATAGCACTTCTATTATCTAAAGGCATAGCGAAACCAGCATAATCATAGTTAGCAATATTTGCAAAATAACTTGAATGCATTAACGCTAACTGATTATCTTCAATATTTACCAAACCTGCCGGATTCCAATAGCCAGAGTTTACGTCAGAAGAATGTGCTGTAACAGCGCTACTCATACCTAAAGCAGCAGCATCAACACCAATATTCATAAACTCATTAGAGTACTTTCTAACAGTTTGACTAGAAATAGTTACGGTTATTAAGCTAAATATTACAGTAATGTATTTTCTCAATCGCAATTTTTTTACAAAGATGCACATTATACCAGTTTTATCATAAAATATGCTTGTGAAAAGGTATATTTAGATGCTTTCTTATAACGTTTGAGTCTGTTATTTGTTGTGTAATTTATGTAAATGTTAGTAGATATTGTGTAATCTTTTCGAGGAACAATATTAGTTTGTTATTTTTACCGAAATATTTCTTTTTATGAAGCAATACATTCCTAATGCACTCACACTTTTAAATTTATTGTGCGGTAGTATTGCTGTTCTTTTTGTTGTGAATGATAATTTTGTTGCCGGTGCATTATTTGTATTCCTTGGTATATTTTTTGATTTTTTTGATGGCTTTGCTGCAAGAAAATTTAATGTACAAAGTGAGTTGGGTTTACAGCTTGATTCATTGGCAGATGTTGTAACAAGTGGTTTGGTGCCGGGTGTTGTAATGTATAAGTTATTAGAATTGTCAGATGGTACAATACTTCAGTCAATTAAAAGTTCTCAAGAGTGGACTGAAACGATGTACTGGGTAGGAGGGAAAATTGACTTTTTTCCACTTTTAGGTTTAGCGATTACACTGGCATCAGCTTACCGACTTGCTAAATTTAACATTGATACAGAACAACAAAACTATTTTAAGGGCTTACCTACGCCAGCAAATGCGCTTTTGATTATATCATTACCATTAATCTTAGAATTTCAAGATAACGATACTATAAATGATATTATTTTAAACAAATGGTTTTTAATGGGTATAACAGTTTTTAGCTGTTGGATTTTGAATTCTAAGATTAAACTATTTGCCTTAAAATTTAAGAATTTTAGTTTTAAAGATAATGCTACGCGATATATCTTTATCATTTTATGTATGGTGTTGCTTATTGTACTTCAATTTGCCGCATTGCCGATAATTATTTTGCTATACATTGCAATGTCGGTTCTAGACGGTTTAACTTCAAAATAATTTTAAATAGAAAATGGCATCAGGTTTTTTTGCGTTGTTAGATGATATAGCAGTTTTAATGGATGATGTAGTGGCAATGAGTAAAATTTCCACGAAGAAAACTGCAGGTATTTTAGGTGATGATTTAGCAGTAAATGCTGAAAAAGCTACTGGTTTTGTGTCTTCTAGAGAATTGCCTGTGCTTTGGGCTATTACAAAAGGGTCTGCACTAAATAAACTAATTATATTACCTATTGCTTTTCTTTTAAGTGCATTTGCTCCTTTAGCTATTATTGTAGCTTTGGTTTTGGGTGGTATGTATTTGGCATACGAAGGTGTAGAAAAAATATATGAGTTCTTTTTTCATAGAAATCATCATGCTGAACATAGAGTTTATACTAATAAACCTTTAACAGAGGAAGAGAAAAAGGAAGCTGAAAAAAAGAAAATAAAATCAGCGATATTTACAGACTTTATACTCTCTGTAGAAATAGTAATAATTGCTTTGGGTACAGTACTGGGTAAGCCTATTCTATTTCAAATATTAGTTGTATCCATAGTATGTGTGATTGCCACTGTAGGCGTTTATGGTATAGTAGCTTTAATTGTGAGAATGGATGATTTTGGTTATAAGTTAATAAAAATGAGTTCTGATGAAAAAGGTGTTTTAGTAGCTGTAGGCAATTTTTTAGTAAGAGCATTACCATTAGTTATTAAAAGCTTAGCTGTAATTGGTACTATAGCACTTATTTTGGTAGCAGGAGGCATTTTTGTACACAATATAGAGGTAATACATCACTTTACTGATAGCATTAATATGCCAGATATTGTAAAGGAGTTTATTGTTGGGTTCTTAGCAGGTACAGCAGTGGTTATATTGGTAAAAATCTTCAAATTTCTATTTAAAAAATCTTCACAAGAGAAGAAATAATAGCACTAATAGTTCAGTGTTTCTAAACATACATTTTAGTGTTATTTAACAGTTTTTCTACGAATTGTTAAAGCCAAATATTAAAATTTAACACTAGGTACTGATTATTTACATCAAATGCTCGATTTGTCACAGTATTTTTTTTGAATCACTATTATCTTTGTAAAAAAAAGAAAGTAATTATGAGAAGAATATGGTTTATTTTATTTTTTGGAGGTTTGATATTAAACTGCTCAACCTCTAATGATAATGGAGAGGTTACAAAAATAGACCCTGAACCTAAAGAAGAAGAGGTTGTTGGTGTAATTAGAGATATTTCTCCATCTGCATTGGTAGCTGATATGGGACCTGGTTGGAATTTTGGAAATTCTTTTGACGTCCGAGATAATGATAAAACAGCTTGGGGGAATCCTTTACCAACTACAACTGTTGTTGATGCTGTTTTTAACAGAGGGTTTAGAACTATAAGAGTTCCTGTAACTTGGGGTTACAATATGGCAGATGCTCCTACTTATGAAATTGAGGAAAATTATTTTAGTAGGGTAACTACTATTGTAGATTACGCTTTAAATAAAGGCATGTATGTTATTATTAATGTACACCATGACGATAAATGGATTATACCTACATTTGATAATGCTTCAGCAACAAATACACAACTAGATAGAGTTTGGACGCAAATAGCAAATAGCTTTAAGAATTACAGCGATTATTTAATTTTTGAACTTTTGAATGAGCCAAGGCATAAAGATACGCCTGAGCAATGGACTGGAGGTACAGAAGAGGGTAGAGAAGTGTTGAATGATTTTTATAAAACTATTGTAGATGCTATTAGAAGAACTGGTGGCAATAATGCTAAACGAAAATTAATGATAGCACCTTATGCAGCTTCAGTAGTACAAAAAACATGGGATGATTTGGTAATTCCTAATAACGACCCTGATGTAATTATTTCTATACACGCTTATGTTCCTTTTAGATTTGCACTTGATGCAAGTGATCCAGATTGGGGAAGCGATACGGATAAAGCTGATATTGATGCTTTAATGAATAGAATAGATAATAATTTTATGTCTAAAGGATTTCCTGTTGTTATGGGAGAGTGGGGAAGTATTGGTTTGTTAGCAGAAGCTTCAGAACGCTTAAAGCATGCGGAATATTTTGTTAATGCATGTATAGAAAAAGGTATTGTACCTGTAGTTTGGGATGACGGTGGTGACTTTGGTTTATTAGATAGAAGAAATTTTGTTTGGGATTTTCCAACTCTAGCTGATGCAGCAGCTAATAAGAATTAAACCTTATAATAGAATAAGAGAACTTTTATTTTTAGAGATTAGTTATTATAATAAATGACTAGTCTCTAATTTTCTTTTTACGTAACTCAAAATTCTGTCCCAAGTATACTTTACGTACCATTTCATCATTAGCTAATTCTTCTGGCTCTCCAGCTTTAAGGATGCTACCTTCAAACATTAAATAAGTTCTATCGGTTATAGCTAGTGTTTCCTGTACATTATGGTCTGTAATTAAGATGCCTATGTTTTTCTTGGTAAGTTGGGCTACAATACGTTGAATATCTTCAACGGCAACTGGGTCTACTCCAGCGAAAGGCTCATCTAGCAGAATAAAATTGGGATCTGTTGCCAAAGCACGAGCTATTTCTGTACGACGACGCTCGCCACCTGATAATAAATCGCCTCGGTTTTTACGAATATGTCCTAAACCAAATTCTTCGATTAAAGATTCCATTTTCATACGTTGCTCTTTCTTACTCAACTTTGTAAGTTGTAGAACGCTTAAAATGTTGTCTTCTATACTTAATTTTCTAAATACGGAAGCTTCTTGCGCTAAATATCCAATACCGTTTTGCGCACGTTTATACATAGGAAATTTAGTTATTTCTGTATTATCTAAGTATATATGACCGCCATTTGGTTTTATTAAGCCTACAATCATATAAAAAGATGTTGTTTTTCCTGCTCCATTGGGACCTAGGAGCCCTACAATTTCGCCTTGGTTTACTTCTAAAGAAACATCTTTTACTACTTTTCGTCCGCTATAGGACTTCATTAAATTTTCGGCTCGTAGAATCATAGGTGCAATTACGGAAATTTTAATTAATTGTGGAAATTGTTGTGGGGGTATAACGTTTTGTTAACTGTTTTGTTGCTTTTTATAAGAACTAGACTTTTGTTAATTTGTATATAACTTTTATTTAAGCTTTTTGTTTGCGGATAGGTGCGTTAGGGATTGAGCGGCATGTTTGAAATCCCCGACGTAGGAGGGATTGAGAAGTGAAAGCCCGACCCTTTACGTGTAACGCCACAATGATATTACCCATTTGCTTTTGCTTTTTTACGTTGATTTTTTACAACAACTTTAGAAATATAGATACTTATTTGATAAAGAATTAGAATAGGAATGGCAACAATAACTTGACTTGCGATATCTGGAGGTGTTATAATTGCTGCTAAAATTAGTACTACTACTAAAGCATATTTTCTATAGGTCTTTAAAATTTCAGGGGTTACAATGCCAACTTTTGTTAGGAAATATATGATAATTGGTAGTTCGAATATTAATCCTGATGCTAATACGGAGGCACGAATGAGACCTATGTAGCTATTTAAATCAAAATCGTTATGTACTTTATCTGTAACGGAGTATGTGCCTAAAAAGTTTATGGATAGTGGACAAATAATATAGTAACCAAACAGTACACCTATAAAGAATAATAATGATGAAATGATGATAAAACCTTTGGAGTGCTTACGTTCGTTATCATGCATGGCAGGACTTATAAACTTCCAAAGCTCATAAATAACATATGGAAAAGCGATAATGAAACCAAATGTTATAGAGGTCCAGATATGGGCAGAAAACTGACCAGCCATGGTTCTACTTTGTACTTCAAAATTGAAATTAGTATTACAAAAGCTATCAAAACCTAAGAGTTGAGATGTTTTACAAAGCAAATCGTAGGTAAGAAAGTCTGACTTAGATGGTCCAAAAATTAAAGTATCAAAAATGAAACTTTTTAAAAGAAAGGCAACTGTAGCTGCTATCATTACAGCTATTACACATCGTATTAAGTGCCATCGTAACTCTTCAAGATGATCTAAAAAAGACATCTCATTTACATCTTTCTTTGCCATTATATAATTCCTTCTTTTACGAGATCATGTAAATGAATAACGCCCTCATATTTCCCGTTGTCTTCAACTAGTAATTGTGTAATACCAAAGTCTTCCATAATTTCTTTGGCGTCAATAGCCATAGCATCAGAAGAAATACGTTTAGGATTTTTACTCATAATATCTTTAGCGGTTAGGGTAGCAAAATTATCAGTTTTACTTAGCATTCTACGCAAATCACCATCAGTAATTACACCTACAATAGTATTGTTTTCAACTACAGCAGTAACACCTAGCAGTTTCTCTGAAATTTCTACAATCACATCCTTAATACTAGCATCAGTATTTACTTTTGGTTTTTGATTTACTGATGAAATATCATTAACCCTTAAGTATAGTTTTTTACCTAATGCTCCTCCGGGGTGGTATTTAGCAAAATCATTACTTGAAAATCCGCGTTTTTCGAGTAAACATACTGCAAGTGCATCTCCTGTAACAAGTTGGGCTGTTGTACTTGTTGTTGGAGCTAGATTGTTAGGACAAGCCTCTTTTTCAACATAAGTATTTAAAACAAAATCAGCTTGTTGTCCTAGAAAAGATGCTTTGTTGCCAGTAATAGCTATCATTTTATTATTAGCACTTTTTATAAGAGGTACTAAAACTTTAATTTCTGGTGTATTTCCACTTTTTGAGATGCAAATTACTACATCATCTTTTAAAATTAATCCTAAATCGCCATGAATAGCATCTGCAGCATGCATAAAAATTGCTGGTGTACCTGTGGAATTTAAGGTAGCCACAATTTTACTGGCTATTATAGCACTTTTACCAATACCAGTAATAACAACACGTCCTTTAGAGTTAAAAATGAGGTCTACTGCATCAGCAAAATTATCATCTATTAAAGTAGATAAATTTAAAATGGCCTTGGCTTCCATTTCAATAGTCTGTTTTGCTATATAGATACTACCTTTTTTACTATTCAAAATATTTAAGTTTTATAGTAATTGGACTCAATTAAAGATTTTATTATCTTTATCAATAGCCAATTTAAAATTTTATTGTAAATTCAAATTTCGTTTGCAAAATTAACGAAAAAAAGAATGAGGGCTCTCCATATCAATTGCTAAATTAATGGTCTATAGCTACAACGTATTATATTAATTAGTTAATAAATTTTAAAAATTTTATGTCTATTGCAAAAGCTGATTTGCACGGTGCATTAAAGAAGTATTTCGGATTCAATAAATTTAAAGGACTTCAAGAGGACGTCATAAAGAGTATTTTAGGTGGTAATCATACATTTGTGATTATGCCAACTGGAGGTGGGAAGTCATTGTGCTATCAATTACCTGCTTTAATGGAAGAGGGTACTGCAATTGTAGTTTCTCCTCTTATTGCACTTATGAAAAATCAAGTAGATGCCATAAGAGGTGTCTCTAATGAAGACGGGATTGCTCATGTTTTAAATTCATCTCTTAATAAAACTGAGGTAAAGCGTGTAAAAGAAGATATTATAAATGGTGTAACAAAATTACTTTATGTAGCACCAGAATCATTAACTAAAGAAGAGAATGTAGATTTTTTACGCTCGGTAAAAATCTCTTTTATGGCCATTGATGAAGCACACTGTATTAGTGAATGGGGGCATGACTTTAGGCCCGAATATCGTAACCTAAGGCATATTATAGGGAGAATTGGCGATAATATTCCAATTATAGGTCTAACAGCTACGGCAACTCCAAAAGTTCAAGAAGATATTATTAAAAACCTAGGTATTTCTGGGGCTACAACCTTTAAAGCATCATTTAATAGACCCAATTTATTTTATGAGGTACGTCCCAAGACCAAAAATGTTGATGTAGACATTATTCGATTTATAAAACAGAATGAAGGAAAATCAGGCATTGTATATTGTTTAAGTAGAAAGCGTGTTGAGGAATTAGCACAAGTTTTACAAGTAAATGGTATTAAAGCGGTGCCTTATCATGCAGGTTTAGATGCCAAAACAAGATCGAGTCATCAAGATATGTTTCTTATGGAAGATGTAGATGTTGTGGTGGCTACTATAGCTTTTGGGATGGGTATTGATAAACCTGATGTGCGTTTTGTAATACATCATGATATTCCTAAAAGTATAGAAAGTTATTATCAAGAAACTGGTCGTGCTGGAAGAGATGGAGGAGAAGGCCACTGTTTGGCATATTATGCTTATAAAGACATAGAAAAGTTGGAAAAATTTATGTCTGGAAAACCTGTGGCTGAACAAGAAATAGGGCATGCCTTATTACAAGAAGTAGTAGCTTTTGCTGAAACATCAATTTCTAGACGTAAATTTATTTTACACTATTTCGGGGAAGCGTTTGATAATGCTACTGGAGAAGGTGGAGATATGGACGATAATGTGCGTAACCCCAAAAAACAAACAGAGGCAAAGGATAATGCTAAAATTCTTCTAGATATAGTAAAAGGCACTAACTCTAAATACAAATCTAAAGACCTTGTAAATGTTATCGTGGGTAAAGAAAATGCGCTGATAAATTCCCATAAAACAAATGAACAACCATTTTTTGGAAGCGGAAAGCATGAAAACTCTAAATATTGGATGGCCTTGTTAAGGCAGCTTCTTGTGGCAGGATATTTAAAGAAGAATATTGAAAGTTACGGTGTAATTGAGTTGAGTCAAAAAGGAGAGGATTTCATAAACAAACCAGCTTCTTTTATGATGACTGAAGATCATGTTTTTGATGAAAATCAAGACGATTCAGGAATCATAACTAATGCCAAAGGCAGTGGAGGCGCTACAGACGAAACCTTAATGGCAATGTTAAAAGATTTGCGTAAAAAGAATGCTAAAAAGTTGGGTGTACCACCTTTTGTAATTTTTCAAGATCCTTCTTTAGAGGATATGGCTTTAAAATATCCTATAAACCTAACAGAATTAAGTAACGTACACGGTGTAGGAGATGGTAAAGCCAAAAAATATGGTAAAGATTTTGTAGCGTTAATAGCCAATTACGTTAACGAGAATGATATTACTAGGCCTGAAGACTTAGTAGTAAAATCCACAGGCAGCAATTCTGCCAATAAATTATACATCATTCAAAATGTAGATAGAAAGTTACCGCTTGATGATATAGCCTCATCTAAAGGTATGGAAATGCCTGATTTTATAAGGGAGATGGAAGCTATCGTATACTCTGGTACCAAGCTAAATATAGATTATTGGATAGATGAAATTTTAGATGAAGATCAGCAAGAAGAAATTCACGATTACTTCATGGAATCAGATACCGATAGTATAGAGGATGCTATGGAGGAATTTGATGGCGATTATGATGATGAGGAACTGCGCTTATATCGTATCAAATTTATTAGTGAGGTGGCTAATTAGTTTAAATAAACTATTTTATTCTAGATAAATAATTTTCATCAGGAGGTATTTGTTTAATTACCTTTAATATTTTTGTATGAGTTCTGGTTATTAATGTTATCTGATCCCTTTTTGCTGTTTCTCAATTTGTTTTCGTTTAGCTTCTGACACTTGCCCAGTTTCAGCATAAATCTTTAATTCTTCCAATACAATGTTTACTTGTTTTTTCATTTGTTTGGTAATTAATCTTCTCAAGAAGAATCCTGCAAACCTTTTCATATGCATGGTTACGTTCATTTCAATTTTTGATTGGCGCGTACTCACTTCAATGATTTTCCAATGATTACTTGAAAATGTAATAAAACTAGGAGCACCATCAGTCAAGTTATATGCTAACTCCTTGTTCTTATCACTAAACATAATAAGTTTTTCTACTACTTTGCCGCCTTTGCCAATATTTGTTTCACAAGTTCGGGAAGAACACGTTGCTCCTTCAATTTGTGGTTTACCAGTGCCATAAGAGCGTTTTAAAGTAGATGTCCATTCTGCTGTTTTATCAAATTCTCTGCAAATTGCCCAGAGTGAATCTGCAGACACATTAATAACTTCACTAGTCAAAGTTTCTTTAACTATTTTATTCTTTTTCTCTTGTGCCATACCTTTAAGGTGTACTATTAGTAATCCTAATAATATCAATAGTTTTACTTTCATCTCTCTTTTGCTTTTTGTGATGAAAAAGTATTTTTTCTTCTTTAAAATGCTTCGTCTCCGGACGTTTTATGTCTGCAGTTACTCGCCAAAAAAGAAACGGAATTATTCTAATGACTGATTGTTAGCTTACTGTTTTACGCTTTCAAATACTTTTCTCCATTCAGAAGCATCGTATATTAAATGTGATTCTTTAATTTTTCCATTCTCTACTCTAAACCATTCATTTGCAGTTGTATTTTCTAAACCTTTAATGGCAGACATGAACGTATAATTAGCAGCTACCCAATTACCACTTACCGCTATTTTGTTAATTTTTAGTCCGGTAAGAACCTTTGCCACATTTTTAGCTTCTTCAATAAATTCTATTTTAGAATAAAGCGCATCTGTAGGACTAGTAAACTGGTAATCATCTGCTAATAAACTAAGTGATTCTGTAATTTTAGAAGTGTCGTCAAACCCATTTAAAAACGTAGTAATAATATTCTCATTAGCCATAATAGTTTGTTTCTCTTGTGCATGTGTGATAATTGAAAGTATAAAGATTCCAATTACAAATACGTGTTTTATTAATCTCATTTTTTTAATTTATTATGAGACAAATTTCAAGATTTAGATGAAACTAAATCTTGGTAAAAACCAAGATTATTAAATGACAATTCTGTTCATTAACTTACTAAAGTTAGTTTGATCAATTCGAAGATATGCAGCAATGTCTTTTTGAGGAATAGAATTAATTAAGTGGGAACTTCTTCCCATGAATTTTTTAAATCGTGTTTCTACATTATAAGCCATTAGCTCATTATGTCTTTCTATCATCCCTATTAAGATGTTTTCTGTTGCTTTTCTAAACAATGTTTCAAGAGGACGATATTTTTGAATTAATTGCTCATGCTTTCTTTTTGGTAAACGCAATAATTGGCTGTCCGTAATTGTTTCAACGTAAAACCTCGATGGGGTTTGGGTTAAAAAAGAATCCATAGCTCCACTAAAGGATGGGGCATAAGAGAAAAACAAAATATGCTCTTTACCTTCATTAAAAAAATATGCTTTTTGTACACCTGTTTTTACAAAATAAAGATATGGTTCAATCTTTTCAGGCTCAGAGAATATTGTTTTTTTGGGAATAGAATATTCCAACCAGTTTGAAGCATATTCGTCCAGAATATCGTCATCAACTTTAAATATTTGTGATAGAAAATTTTTCAATTTTACTTTTGTAAATACTGTTACAAATTTGTGTATGAAAGATAGGATTTAAAAAGATACTAATTAAATAAGCAAATACCTTTTTATTTAATATTTGTTAGCTAGTTTTATACACGGCTTAAGTAGGCAACAGTTTTTTGTCATTCATTTTCTAATATGGCCACAGCTCTAACAGGTGAGCCTGTACCACCTTTAATTTTTAAGGGAAAACCTATAAATCTAAATCTACCTTTACCAATTAATTGATTAAGGTTTATCATATTTTCATAATGTGTAAAATTCAATTCTCCACAAATATGATGAACTTCTTTATTTGAAATCCCAGGAACACCTGGGGACATAGTTTCAACACCAAAAGCTGATATTTTCTTTTCCCCAAGAAATCTAGCTGAGTCAGCTGTAATTCCAGGGCCATTACTCCAATTTTCTCCATTAAAATGTTTTCTGTAATGGTCAGTATAGAATAATACAGTGTCCCCTTTTTTAATTACTAAACCTTCTTTTTTACAAGCTAATTCTATTTCGTGAGGCTCTATTAATTCTTTTAATGTTTTATGAGAAAAATCTAAACATATCCCTTCTGTATAGAACATAGATAGAGGCATTTTGTCAATTGATTTGCCTTTATGTTGAATTTCCATATGGTTTGTTGCGTCAACATGGGTTCCTGTATGTTCTCCTAATTCTAATTTATGAACCGCAGGTGTTTTAGTTTTTGGGTTTTTTATTCCATTCCATTCTTCGTGAGAATTGTGGATTGTCATTTTAACTTCTGGAAGGTCTTTATATACAGGCATTCCTTCATAGATTATTTGACTTAAATCAATAATTTTTGTCATTAAGTATGTTGTTTTTCAAATTGTCGGTAACATTTAAGCTATGAATGGTTACATGGGGTAACACTAAACTTTGCAAATACAAATCAAACTCAAAATCCGCAAGGATTTTCAGAAATATCCGAGAACGAGCAATTACTTATACTCATCCTAAGTTTGTATTCATTAATGTTTATTTTAATTTTATATCTACAATTTTCATGTATCCATAATACAGCGTAGCGTTTTTTACACTTTTTTGCATTGGAAAATATAAGTTTATATTTCTTTTTCTTAAATCTTTAGGTTCAAAATATGATAGATGACATTCTTTATCAGGGTTTTTAAAACTTATTTTGTATTCATCATAAGCTTCATAACATATTGGTGCTATTAGATTATTAACTCCCTCAAATTCATAATCTAAAAATGTATCTTTAATATCTGGCTTGTATCTATCTTCTAAAGATTTATACTTGGGTTTATTTTTAATTAATTGAATAAAGTACCATTTGTCCGTAAAATTTGTATAAGTCACACTAAGTGGTCTTAATCTTATTTTGGCTTGGTGGTCTATAAGTGAGAATTTATTAACATCAAAGGGTCTTATCTTATTATCAATCATCTCAATTCTGACTTTTACGTTGTATTGAACTATTTCCTTTGATTTTGTCCTAACGTTAGTTACAGCACCTATTAATTGGCTCGCCTTTTTTGTTTTTACATATTCAATAGTAAGGTTGTCCTCTTGAATCTCAATTTGAGAATAAAATATTTGAGAGGATAGTAATGCTATTATGATTAATCTTGTTTTCATATTAGTTCATTTAACAGTAAATTTTGCTGCAAATTTTTCTTTATTCAGAGCTTTAAATATCAATTAGGTTCGTTTTTCCCAAATTACTTACAACGGTCTCGGCTCGTATAACCGTCAGTTACGGGTTAATATGCGTTAATTTTCGGTTAAGCACTGACGTTAGCAATTCCGAGTGGATTCGGACGTAGTCGAATCCGCCGTAATTGCGGTTATACATTGTTGTAAACAGTTGTTTTTTCATTTCGTTTTAAATTCCGATTACCAGAATTTATACCACTTTTTTTGTTCAGTCGGTAATTCAGTCATTTCTGGTGGAACAGTTTTCGAACCCTCAATCAGTCCGTAAACTGCTGTATTAAATCCAGATTCTACATCTACGTCGTTTTGGCATTGTTGGATTATAAATGCTGTTGACATTGCACAAGCCACAGCCATTTCTTTTTCGGTCAACTTGTGCTTTTTCATTATTTCGGTTGCTTTTGCTTGAGTCGAGTTTAATGATTGCAAAAAGTCAAGTTCAGTTTTTTGTATTTCAGCCGATTCCATTTTATCATTGTCAACAGTTACTCCCATATTCGATAAGACAGCTCCAATTACATTAATCAGTTCAGGTCCTTGTTCATTCGCCTGTTGAGAAAGTACCGCTGTTCCAGGTTTAGCGTCATCGATATTCAGTCCGAATGATTTAAATAAAAATGAACCTGATAATCTTGCGGAAGTTGCAATTGCAGTTGCAGAATGAACTTCTCTATTTTTTCCAATCGCACTTGCAATTAGGTCAACTATTTCTCCTGTTGCTTTATTCTGATTTTGGGTTATTTCCATTTATTAAGTTTGTTTGGGCAATGTCTAGTCCTGAAATATGGCTACAGGTTAAAAATTGATTTACGCTGTTAATTTGTATACCATATTCGGTGTTTTATAGTCTAAAGATACATGTAATCTTATTTGGTTGTATAGGTTGATTGCGCTTTTTGTTGCTTTTTTAGCGTGTTGTACGTTATCAAAGGTCTGGTCAAGATAGAACTCATCTTTTAGGATGCCGTTTACACGTTCAGCAATGGCATTTTCATAGCAATGATTTTCTTCTGTCATACTGATTTCAATGTGGTTTCTTTTTAAAATTTGGGTGTATACATTACTGCAATATTGTATTCCTCTATCCGAATGATGTATGAGTCCATCTGTGTTTTTAGTTTGATATAAGGCCTTTTTAAGAGCTCTGGTACAACCGCTAAGTTCTAAGCTATCACTAAGGTCATAGCCAATTATTTTTCTAGAATACATATCTGTAATAAGTGCTAAGTAGCAAAATCCTTTTACAGTTCTGATGTATGTAATATCGGATACCCAAACCTGGTTAGGTCTATTAACAAGTACATCTTTGATGATGTTTTTGTGTTTATAGAATCTATGAAATGAATTTGTAGTTCTATAACTAGGTTTCTTTCTGGTTATAAGCATATTGTGTTTTCTAAGGACGTTGAATAGCGTGTCTCTTCCTACTTTAAGATTGGCTTTATCAAAATCGTTTTTCAAGGATATTTTAAGTTTACGCACGCCTTCTCTAGGCAAGGATCTGCGTTTTTGCTTAACAATTTGAATAATCTGTTGCTCTAGTTTTAAACGTTTATCAGCTCTATATTTATATTTGTAATATGCATCACGTTTAAGTCCAAAACAGCCAGTAATAGTGGTCAAAGACGCAAATCCTTTAGCGTTGGCTTTAGACTTGACTAACGCTCTATATTTAGCTTTTTTTTTAGCTCTGCAACAGATTTATAACCAAGGTCTTCAGCAGCAACTTCTAGGTATGAATCTTGAATCATAGCATCTAAGTCTTTCTTTAACAACAATTTTTTTAGTTGTTCAATCTCTTTTTGAAGTTCCTTGATTCTCGTTATTTCATCTTTAGTTTTCACAGTTACTCTGGTGTTCATAAGGTCCTTACGATTGTACTTTCTGATCCATTCATTAATAGTGGTTGGAGCAATACCATAAGCTTTACCTAATTGATACTTGTTTAATTTTCCGGTTGTAAGTTCGTCTAAAATTTTCAGTTTAAATGGTTCTGAATACCGTCTGATGACTTTGTCATTTTTATACATAATGTTTAAAATTATGTAGCCTTTATTCAGGACGGGTCAAAATGTTGGGTAACGGTCTAGTGTATGATTTCGTTGCGTGTTTAAGCAACTAAATTAGCAAATACAAACCGAATAGAAAATCCGCGAGGATTTTCGTAAGTAGGCGAGTACTAGCAATGAATTATACACATTGTTGTGCTTAGTTTTTATTTCGTTTCGTACCAATCTTTTTGGTCTAAATACTTGTCAAATTCCTCGTCATTCATTTTAAATAGAATCTTTAAAAAATTCCGAGATTCCACTAGTTTTCTGTTTTCAAGAAAGTCAGTTATCAAATAATGAATAAATGGATTCTCAATATCATCCATTTTCAGAGTTGAATATCTTTTTCGTGATTTAGGATACTGTTTCCAAAATCGTTTGTAATCACTATAAATTCTGTCCGTAACTTTTGAAATTATTTCATTAAGCAATTCCATTGGGATTTGATTGTCAACAATTCCAATATAATACTCTTTAATTTTCGAGTAAAATTCCCTTTTGGGTTCAATTCTATTTTCAGTTTTCCAGAATAGCACTTATGTCAATTGTAATTCAATATTTTCGTTTTCTTTTATTATCTCTATTATTCGGTCAAAATATTTCAGTTCCGATTTACTTTTTTCACTTCTGTGCCATTTTAAAATATATTTTTCGTCCACTTCGTGAACTCCAAATCCACCACATAAAACGTCATCAAACGCATCTAGATTTCGTCCAATTTTCCAATTCAGTCCGAAAGTCATTTTCGATTCTATCTCTCGATAAAATCCTTTCATATTTGAAAATTTATTTCCGTTTATCTCGATTATTCGCATTTTGGTAAATTAAGCACAACGGTTTAGCTATGAACAGTACGGGTGCAAACTGGTGTTTGCTTTCCGCCACGCACATAGCGAAATCTTTTGGTTTTGTTTTTTCTTTTTTCCTGTCTAAAGCAAAATCCAAAAGATTTTGCGGACATCATAAAAATACACAAACCTTTCAATTAAGCCAGAAACCCGTATTGTTTATAGGTTTTGTTGTAACACGTTATTTTTCCACGACCGGACTATTCTATAAATCACGTACCCAATAATAATTACATTTATAACATGCCAAATATTCAATCCAATGTATGTTGTTTTCTGTGAAGTTGTCATACTTTCTAAACTCCAATAAGCTCCTTTACTTTCATCATAAAAATCATCGTAATCCATGAGCAATAGTCCCAATACCACATAAATAGCTAAGTCCACAAGTACGAAACCAATTCCTAATGCTATATTTTTTAATGTGAAGATTTTTTTACCCATTTTATTAACTCCCGTTCTACATCAAGTTGCTTTTTTTTCATTCGAGTTTTCACGCTTAAAGTATATTCTCCATTTTCTATTTTCTTGTCCCCAATATGGTCAATGGGCATTTCCTCAGAAGTTACCCACCAGTCATAAGCAAACATTTTCTTTATTATTACAGTTGTAGTCAATGAATTTCCATAATTCCAGATATAGGGTAATTTTATAGATTCAGAATATTTGTTTTTCAAAATGTCCTTGAATACATATTCTTTTCCCTCGATATTTATTTTTAGTTCTTTTATAAGATACTTGCCGTTATTAAAAACTCTTAATTTCAATGAGTCAGTAGCTCTTTTGGTCTGTGAAAATCCAAACATTGAGAACAAAATTACAATTCCGACTAATAGCTTTTTCATAATGTGTTACAACGGCTCCGTATATGAAAAGTAGCGCTGAAAATAAGCGATAAATTTCGGATGATACACAAGCCAAATTTTTAAATTTTACTATTTATTTTATTTTTGGGAAATAGTCAAATTTAAAAATTTGGCGACTTTCCAAAAATGCCCAAGCCTTCGTGTTAGCAACGATTTGCGCTATTTTTTATATACATTGTTAGCAGCTGGCATTTTCCTATTTTATTTCTTGGTTGCTCCTTGTTTCTGTTTAAGCATTTTAATTATTGGATATGTTTTATCCCATTCTATTTTCTTATTGAAGTAATAATCTTGGGAAACGTCATTCTCAATTCTATTTATAAATGAGTCAACCCATTGATAATATTGCCAACTGTTTGTTTTGAATAAAGAAAGAATATGAAAATTAACTTCTATTTCGTAGGTTGCTATAAAAGCAGGTAAATCACTTGAGTAATTTAACCCAAGATAATGCTTTTCATATTCGTGAGGAATGTAAGTATTTATTCCACTAATAATTGTCTTAAGATTTAGGGTGAATCTTTCAGTAACAAGTGAAATAGAATGGTCAGAGTTTCTTTTTAGTTTACTGTTTTTAGGTAGTTTCAAGTCGAAATGACTGAACATTACTCCATTCCTGAAACTTGAAACAACTTTACCAACTGATTCTTTTTCTCCATTTCTTTTTATTTCGAACACGCCGTCAATTTCTTCGTCAGAAATGAATGATTCCCTTTGGTCCATTGGTTTAGAAAATAATTCTAAAAACCTATTATTTAAAAGCACATCCGGAATATCATTCCTTTCATATTCAGTCAGTTCTTCTTTATCAAATTTTGTGTTATTAAAATAAACGGATAGGTGAGTAGATAGTTTTTCAAGTAGGTAATATTCTGAAGCTTCATCAATTATTTCTAAGAATTTTCTATTCTTTTTAAATATGTTTTCAAAGTCTATTTTCTTCCAAGTTTTTTTAAGTGCTTTGTCCTCTTTAAAGGCATATTTTAAATTACTTGCTAAACTATTTGAATAATCATAGTTGTCTATATCTATGACTTTTTTATTCTTTCTATCCAAAATAAAAAATCCCTCTACTTTTTTCGAGAATTTTTTCCGTCCAAAAAGTTTGTTGAGATAGTAAACAAATCCAATAATAGTTAAGAATATTCCAATTGATAGGAAAATCAGGTTTTTATTTTGAAAGTTGAAATAATCGAAAATCCCAGATGCGATAAAACTTACACCTAGTCCAATAACAATTGCAGCTGCTATTAATTCAATCAGAATTTTCTTGTTATTTAAAATACTTTGTAAAAATTCGGTTTTCTGATTGTTCATTCTTTGTTAGAGGTGTTTTTTTTGCTTGCTGCTAACGGTCTCGGCTATGAACAGCTGTGTGGGTTAATACGGACTTTTGCAATTACACGACAAGCTGAAAATTCTGCAGAAATTTTCAGGATAAGCCTGTAATAGCAATTGTTTATAGCCATTGTTACCTGTTGTTATTTTTCAAGTATTCTTTTACTCCGTCATAATAGAAATTCGGTTTTCTAATTCCAAAAAATGACTCATATCTTTTTTCTGCAAATGCCCATTCAAAGTCTTTTACTGGCTTATCATATTCCGATAATACAACATCAATTTCAACGTGGTCTTTAATCATTCGTGATAAGAGTTGCCTCAATTCAAAATCCGCTTGTGGTAGCGAGTATCCAATAAAAACAATTTTGTCTGCTTCTGATAATTCCACGCCTGCATTTTGCCAAATCAATTTAATTTGAAAATTATTTAAATCCTTTAAAAAAGTTGGCATTATTAAATTACTTCTCAACTTCAGAGAGTTGTTATTATTCTCGGTGTAATTTCTTTTACAATGCCTACAATGTTGATTGTGAAAAACGATATCGCCAGCAATTTTCTCATAAAATTTGACATAAACTCTCTGGCATTTTGGGCAATGTAGCCAATTCATTGAACCGTGTAATTTTAAAAGCTTGACATTAAACTTTCCTTTGCCTAAAGCATATAAACCAGGTTTAATAGAATGGTCATTTCTGTCTAATGAACTAACATAACAACAGTAGTCGACAACACCTTCAAAGTCTTCATTCGGCTTTTTTAAGTTCCGCAATTTTCTCTTCAAGGCGTTATCTAATAAAATATCCCAGTTAGTTGTTAAAACAGCTACTTCGTCTAATTTCGGATTTTCTATTTTTGGATAGGTTTTTTTAATAAGAAAATCAGCGAATTCGTCAATATATCCTGTTTCGGCTGTTTTCAGAGTTTCACGTAGTGCCACGATAATCAAATTGTAAACCACCTCTCTAATCTCAATCAACTTTTTTGGTTCGATTGAACGATAAGAAGAATTTTCTATAATGCACCTATCAATTGGTGTAAATATATCCTCTAATGCAACATTTTTTAAGTCCTCTTTTTCAACTAATAATTGTCTCTCAAGAAACTCCTCAAATTTTTCGAAATACTGCCGTAGAATTTTATTGTTTTGGTATATTGGTTTCTCCTTTAAATCAAAAATAGCCTTTGTTAATCCTGCTTGAGTTGGTGCTCCTGCTGGAATACTAAATCCAGCTCCAAGTATGTAAACTGTTTTACTCATATTGGTTGGTCATAATAACAGGTAACGGCTTCGGCTATGATTAGTGCGGGAATAGGGAAGCGGAGGCTTTCCGATTTTAGCACTAAGACGAAGCATTTTGTTTGCTTTTATTTTTTCTTTTCAAAAGTCAAATCAAAATGATTTGACGACCTTATAAAAATACACTAAACTTTGGATTAAACACCAAACCCCGTATTAATTATAGCCATTGTTCTACGCAGTTTTTATTTCCGATTTGGAATTACAATCTGAACACCACCAATATTCTTTTCGATTGTCTTTTAATTTTGTTTCTGTTCTTCGTTCACAGTTTTGACAATTCCGTTCATCTTTTTCATTTTCGTATGCTTGATATTCACATTTATAGCAATTCCAAATTGTCAATTCAGATATTTCTTCATCAAGACTCCAAGTGAATGAATCTTCTCCACAATTTGGGCAAATTAAACTAGCCATTTTTTAATTTTCTATAATTAATTTTAATTCCGATTTGTTAATTAATTTTTTCAAATCCGAGAATGTGATTCCATTGAGTTCAGTTTCTTTACTTTTTGGTCTATAAATTTCAGTCTTAGTTTCTGTTCGGTTTTGGTAAACCCAATTATATAAATCAGTTGAATCTTTCTTCTGAGTTCTTATATTAATTCGTTTCCAATTTTTTTCAATTATTCCAAATTCAGATGTTGTTTTGTTTATAATTACATCTCCATTTTCTGATTTATAATATAATTCTTTAAGGTCTCCATAGTGGTCTTCAATTTCCATTGAGTAAAGTCCAAATCCAATAAATCCGCAAACCATAATAATAAAAACTCCAAAGAACAGAAGTGCGTATTTTAATTCTTTTTTCATTGTTAGTGTTAATTGCGTAGAACTTGTTTATATGCGGAACGTTCTTCTTTATATACCGCCAAATTGGGTGGCTATACGGAACTTTTGGTTGTTTTTATGTGTTTTAGCTTCCATACTTAAAAAGATGAAAATTCTTATATTCAGCAAGGTAGCTAAACCCTTGTACATTATCAAAAAAGATTTTTGCATCTTTCATTTAAAAACTAGTATTCATTCATCTTAAAATTAAAATTCGTACTATATTTGCACCTCATTAAAAATCAAGACCATGCAAGACGGATTATACGCAAAATTCAATACATCAAAAGGCGAAATACTAGTTGCTTTAGAATACAAAAAAACTCCAGGAACCGTAGGCAACTTTGTGGCTTTGGCAGAGGGTAACTTAGAAAATAAAGTAAAACCGCAAGGCACACCATATTACAATGGGTTAAAATTTCATAGGGTTATTCCAGATTTTATGATTCAAGGAGGGTGTCCTCAAGGTTCAGGTGCTGGAAACCCAGGTTATCAATTTGATGATGAGTTTCATCCAGATTTAAAGCATGATGGTCCAGGAGTATTATCTATGGCAAATGCAGGGCCAGGTACTAATGGTAGCCAGTTTTTTATTACCCATGTAGAAACACCATGGTTAGATAATAACCATACAGTGTTTGGAAAAGTAACACAAGGACAAGAAGTTGTTGATGCTATAGCGCAAGGCGATGAAATTGAAAGTTTAGAAATAGTAAGAGTAGGCGCAGAGGCAGAGGGTTTTAATGCTGTAGAATCTTTTAGAACGTTTGAAGGATCTAGAGAAAAAAGACTAGCTGAAGAAAAAGTCAAACAAGAAGCAGAATTAGAAAAAGTTGCTGCTGGTTTTGAAAAAACCGAAAGTGGTTTGCGATACCAAATTATCCAAAAGGGAGATGGTGTAAAAGCAGAAAAAGGTAAAACAGTATCTGTACATTATAAAGGACAGTTAATGGATGGTACAGTTTTCGATTCTTCTTATAATAGAAATCAGCCTATAGATTTTCCATTAGGTGTGGGGCAAGTAATTCCAGGTTGGGATGAAGGTATTGGTTTATTAAATGTAGGCGATAAAGCACGTTTGGTAATCCCAAGCCATTTAGCTTACGGTAGTCGTGGTGCTGGTGGTGTTATTCCACCAGATGCTAATTTAATTTTTGATGTTGAGCTGATGGATATAAAATAAGCAAAGTATTATTTTGTTTCTAAAATTTAATGCATTTACCTATGTTTATAAATTTTAAATAATCTTAGAAATAAAAAATCCAAATATTTTGTAAAGCACTCTGAAAAGAGTGCTTTTTTTATGAACGCTAGTAAGACGTGTTGAATTAATAAACTTATCGATTTTTTAAAGCTACTTGTACTGTCTGTGTAATTTTACGCCATGGTACGTGTAAAACAAACTCATCTTTATCCAGAAGATCTAAAAGAACTCAAGTATACTTTTGAAGATGCCTTCATTTTTAATGGTTTTGTAGTTTCAGAAATTGAATAATCACAATTAATACTTATTTTAGAACCACATTTATAAATACATACTTGTGGATACAGCAACATTAGAAAGATTAAAATACCCAATAGGACAGTTTGAGTGTCCTGAAGTCATTACTAAACAGCATGTAAAAGAGTGGATTGATGTTTTAGAAACATTTCCAATTCGGTTTGAAGCTTTAGTGAAACACCTTAATAAGGAACAACTAGATACACCATATAGGCCTGGAGGCTGGACTATAAGACAAACGGTACATCACGTATCAGATAGTCATCACCATAGTTATACAAGATTTAAGTGGGCATTAACAGAAGATAAACCTTTAATAAAAGCTTATGAAGAAAAGAATTGGGCAGAGTTGTTTGATAGTAAAACAGCACCAATACAAATGTCTTTAGAGCATTTAAAGGCGATTCATTATAAATTGGTATATCTGTTAAGAGATTTATCTGAAGATGATTTTAAAAAAAGCTTTTTGCATCCCGAAACTAACAATGAAGTGTTTTTAGATTACAATATTGGTAATTATGCGTGGCATAGTAAGCATCATTATGCGCACATAGAACATGTAATGAAGCAAAAAGGCTGGATGTAAAATGGTAAGACATTTTACAAAAGATGATATTTCAGCTCTGTTGGATATTTATAATTATTATGTATCCAATACAGTTGCTACGTTTGATATAGAGCCTCTATCATTTGAAGTTTTTGAGGCAAAAGTTAACCGCATAAATTCTGAGTATCCCTTTTTGGTTTTTGAAGAGCATCAAGAAATTTTAGGATTTGCCTATGCAAGTAGGTTTAGACCAAAACCAGCCTATAATTTTACAGTGGAATCCACTGTATATGTGAAACACAATGCGCATGGTAAGCACATTGGTTCAAAATTGTATGAAGCACTTATTAAAAAATTAAAGCAAACTGAAACGCATACGGTAATTGGTGCTTTAACAATACCTAATGATGCTAGTGTTAGACTTCATGAAAAATTTGGATTTAGAGAAGTGGCGCTTTTAAAAGAAGTGGGTTTAAAATTTGGTAAATGGCACGATGTAGCGATGTACCAACTTAGACTTTCCACTTAATATTACAGCCAATACTAGGCTTTTGAGTTTCATTGTTTTCTTTACCAGAAATTAAACAATCTATAGCGTATTGTAAATCTTTTCCTGAAACAGGAATGCCATTTCCAGGTCTAGAATCATCTAATTGTCCACGATAGGCTAATTCTAAATCTTCATTAAAAAGATATAAATCAGGTGTACAAGCAGCATTATAAGCTTTTGCTACGCTTTGTGTTTCATCATATAAATACGGAAATGGATACCCTTCTGTCACAGCATGAATTTTCATTTTCTCAGGGCTGTCTTGAGGGTAATTTTCAACATCATTACTAGAAATAGCAATAAAATTAATCCCTTGAGACTTGTATGTATTAGCAATGGCAACCAATTTTGGATTTACATGAATCACAAAAGGGCAGTGGTTACATATAAATAGAATTACAGTACCTTTTTTACCTTTAAGTTTGTTTAAATTTAAAACAGCGTCTGATACAGTATCTAAAAGTGAAAAATCTGGAGCTTTGGTTCCTAAAGGAAGCATATTTGATGGAGTTCTTGCCATAATGTTTTTATTTCTCCAAATGTCGGAATTATTTATATTTTTGAGAAATGAGTGAAACAATATCTTTTGAAGATTTTACCAAAGTAGATTTACGCATAGGTACTATTATAGAAGTTAACGATTTTCCTGAGGCAAGACATCCTGCTTACCAACTTACCATTGATTTTGGAGATTTAGGAATTAAGAAATCATCTGCACAAATAACAACTCTTTACACAAAAAAGGATTTATTAAACAAACAAATTGTTGCAGTGGTAAATTTCCCTAAAAAACAAATTGCAAAATTTATGAGTGAATGTTTAGTGTTAGGGGCTGTAAATGGTAAAGATGTACTTTTATTAAATCCAGAAGAAACTGTAAAAAATGGAACGGCTGTGAGTTAATTTGTGATATAAAAAAACCTTTGCGAAGAAGAAGAAGAAACAAAGGTTTTTAATATCTAGAAATTTTAATGCTATTAAATATCATCAAAATCTATATCTGTAAAATTATCAGTAGATTTTATTTCTTCAGTAGTACTACTTTCAACAGCTGGCTGTTCATAATCTTTTTTAAAGTCTCTTTGATGACGCTCGCTAATTACTTCATTACCTTTTTCTTGAATAATAAAGTCAGTCATTTCAGCCAGAATTTCTTTAAACTCAGAGAAGTCTTCTTTATAAATATAAATTTTGTGTTTCTTGTAATGGTAAGAACCATCATCATTTGTGAATTTTTTACTTTCAGTAATTGTTAAGTAATAATCCTCAGCTTTAGTAGCTCTAACATCAAAAAAGTAAGTGCGTCTCCCAGCTCGTAAAACTTTAGAAAAAATTTCCTCTTTCTCCATCATGCTGTTGTTATTCATTATATGTTATTAAATGTTGGTTACATCAAAAATCTAAAAAAAACCGAAACTTACCAACATTTTTTAAAGTTTCTTTTCAAAATGCTGATTTTTATTAAATTAAATCTAATAATTTATTTTAAACTGAAAGTTATTTGTTTTTCTTTTCAGAAGATTCGCTCAATTGTTTTAAATATAGTTCTTTGTAATAACCTTCTAAGTTTATAAGAGTTTCATGAGTGCCTTCTTGAATAATTTTTCCATCGTCTAGAACAATAATTTTATCAGCATTTTTGGCAGATGATACACGATGGCTTACAATAATAGTTGTTTTTCCTTTAGAAACCTTAAAGAGGTTTTTTAGTATTTTCTCTTCAGTTTCAGTATCAACAGCAGATAAACAATCATCAAATAATAAAATTTGTGGTGCCTTAATTATTGCTCTGGCAATAGAGACTCTTTGTTTTTGCCCTCCTGAAAGTGTTATACCACGTTCGCCAAGAACAGTATCATAACCTTTACTAAACTTTACAATGTTTTTATGAACTTGAGCATTTTTTGCAGCGTTAATTACCTCGGCATCAGTAGCATTTTCTTTTCCAAATTTAATATTG
The DNA here is from genome assembly GCF_004310335.1 of Hyunsoonleella pacifica. Taxonomy (GTDB): domain Bacteria; phylum Bacteroidota; class Bacteroidia; order Flavobacteriales; family Flavobacteriaceae; genus Jejuia; species Jejuia pacifica. The sequence goes on from NZ_SIRS01000001.1 coordinate 81,861, forward strand.
TTTTTAATGGAGTCTGAAAATAAAAAAGCATCTTGAGGCACATAGCCAATACTTTCTCTTAAGCTGGATAAATTATGCTGATTAATTTCTATCGTGTTTAAAAGAATTTGTCCTTTATCTATGTCATACAGCCTACCAACCAAATCTAAAATTGTAGATTTTCCTGAACCTGTTTTTCCTAAAATAGCTAGGGTCTCACCTGCTTTAATTTCAAAAGAAACATCTTTTAATGCTTGGATATTAGTGTCGTCATAAGTAAAAGACACATTTTTAAATAAGAGGTCTCCTGTTATGTTAGTAGGGCTAACAACTTCATTTTTAATCTCAGGTTCAATCTTTAAAAATTCATTGATACGCTTTTGTGATGCTTCGGCTTGTTGTACTATGGAGGTTACCCAACCTACAGTTGCCACTGGCCATGTTAGCATATTTACATAAATAATAAATTCTGCAATTGTACCTAAGCTTTCTATTTGGTCATTAATATATTGCATACCACCTATGTAAATAACTAAAAGGTTACTAGTACCAATTAATAAGATCATTATCGGGAAAAACAAGGCCTGTACTTTTACAAGATGTAATTGTTTGTCTTTACTTGTTGTAGAAAGTGCATTAAAATCTGCTGAGGTTTTAGGTTCAATACCATACGCTTTAATTACAGAAATACCGCTGAAAGATTCCTGTGTAAATGTGGATAACTTTGATAAGTATTCTTGTACAACGGTACTGCGCTTGTGTATCTCTTTGCTTAGCTTGTAAATAATAACAGAAAGAATTGGTAGTGGTATTACCGTATATAATGTAAGTGTTGGTGCTTGATTATACATGTAAATTAATGCAATAACAAACAGCGTTATTGTATTAATACTGTACATAATAGCAGGACCTGCATACATCCTAACTCTCCCTACATCCTCACTTATACGATTCATTAAATCTCCAGTTCTATTCTTCTTATAAAAATTGAGAGATAATTTTTGGTATTGTGTATACACTTCATTTTTTAAATCGTATTCTATGTAACGAGACACATTAATAATAGTTTGTCGCATTAAAAACGTAAACAATCCAGCAATTATAGCAGCTCCAATAATATATAATATAGCTTCTAACAATTCGCCTTTAATTTCGGTATCGCTAAGTCCCGCTTTATTTTCAATGATTTCAATAATACGTCTTATATACCGAGGTGTGAATAGCAGAAAAATTCGAGCAATGATAGTAATTACAACCCCAATGAGAAGATGGGTTTTGTATTTTAAAAAGTACTTATTAAGATGCTTGAGTTCTTTCACTGAAATAAAAAAATAAGTAGCAAATATACGCCATTATATGTACAATTGTTGTGCTAAGGAATTTGATAACTGTTAAATAATAGCTAAAAGAAATAACCAAAACAAAACAAAAAATCAGAGCTAATTTTATTAAAATAGTTTTATTTTTGCCCACATAAAAGGTAAGAAACAATAGTATACGTTTTAACTTAAGTTCTTTGTAATGATACTAAACAGAAGACATATTCGCGTTAAAGTAATGCAAACCATTTATGCTTTTAATGGTAGCGAAAGTGATGATTTGAAAAAAGATGAAAAGTTTTTACTGTTTAGTATAGAGAATATGTACAATTTGTATTTGCTCATGATAGCTTTATTGTTAGAAGTTAAAAAGCGAGCAGCACAAAACCTTGAAAATAAACAAAAAAAGCATTTAGCAACTTCTGAAGATAAAAATCCCAATAGGAAATTTGTTAATAATCAAGTATTTCAATTTATCGAACAAAATGAAACACTTGTAAAGAAAATTCAAGATAATAAATCCTTTAATTGGGAATTGGATAGTGAGTATGTGGATATCATTTTTAAAGCAATTGTTAAAAGTGATATATACCAAGATTATATGCAAACTAGAACATCAGACTTCAAAGAAGATAAAGATTTCTTTATTGATATTTTTAAAGAGATTATAGCTCCAAACGAAAAGCTTTACGATTACATTGAAGATAAGAATTTAACATGGTTAGATGATTTACCAACTGTAAATACTACTATTTTAAAATTACTACGAAAGTTAAAAGTAATAAGCTCTGAAGAGTACTTTACTCCCAAGCTTTATAAAGATGTAGATGATAAACAATTTGCAATTGATTTATTTCAAAAAACCATATTAAATACCAAGGTTATTAATAATGAAATAGCTTTGAAAACTAAAAATTGGGATGCAGATAGGATAGCGAGCTTGGATTATGTTTTGCTGCAAATGGGGATATGTGAATTACAACATTTCCCATCAATACCTGTAAAGGTTACTATTAATGAATATTTAGAAATAGCCAAGGAGTATTCAACGCCAAAGAGTAGTATATTTATTAATGGTATTTTAGATAAATTAGTAAAAGAATATAAAAGTACCGATAAACTAAATAAGGTGGGGCGTGGTTTAATATAGCTTTACCCCTGTTAAGAAGCTTATAAAAGTTTTTAAACAGTTAAATTATTACTATTTTTACGCACCAAATCATAAAACGAGAAATTATGAAAAAAATACTATTAGGATTAAGCGCATTATGCTTGGTAGCTTTTACATCTTGTAAAGAGGATGCTACTAAAAAAATAAGTGAAGCAAATGTTGTTAAAGCTGCCGAAAGAGATGCTGTGGCGTCAAAATTTCCGGTATTAACATTTAATGAAAAAGAGCACGATTTTGGAGAGATTGAGGCTAAAACTCAGGTAGAAACTGTTTTTACTTATAAAAATACAGGAGAAGCACCTTTAGTAATTACTGATATAAAAAGTACTTGTGGTTGTACAGTGCCAAAAGACTGGAGTAGAGAACCTTTAGCACCAGGAGAAGAAGGTAAATTTACAGTAAAGTTTAATGGTAGTGGTACTAACAAGGTTTCAAAAACTATTAATATTACTGCAAATACTGAAAGTGGTAGGGAGAGTGTTAAAATAACGGCATTTGTAAAACCAGACCCAAATAAAGCAAAACCAGCTAAAAGCTAAATTATAAAACCAATGGGAGAAGGAGGATTCGGCAGTTTATTGCCATTTGTATTAATGTTTGTGGTAATTTATTTTTTTATGATTGCACCACAGATGAAACGTGCAAAAAAAGAAAAGAAGTTTGCAGCAGAATTAAAAAAAGGAGATAGAGTTATTACCAAAAGTGGTTTACATGGCAAAGTAGCTGAGTTAAACGATAAAGATAACTCTTGTGTTATTGAAACTTTGGCAGGTAAATTAAAGTTTGATCGTTCCGCAATTTCAATGGAGATGAGTAATAAATTAAATGCTCCTGTTGCTTCAAAAAAATAAAGATTAAATAAAAACTAACTACTAAAAAAGCTTTTCATATTTGGAAAGCTTTTTTGATTTTTTAACAGTTTTTATACTTATCGTGTAAACCAACTCCATTTAAAATCATCGGCATAATTTTTTCTAAACGTGTTTGTTTTGTTGCCTCACGTTTTGCCATTGAAATGTATTCGCAATATTCACGTTGTTTGTAATTTGATAGTTTTTTGAAGGCTGATTTTAAATCCGAATGGCTTTTAAACGCATTATTAAGTTCTTTTGGGATAATAACTTCTTTTTTACGTCTGTCAGGTTTTATTTCCTTACCTAATTTTTGATTTTCAATGGCCTCTTTAACATAAGCTAAAACAACGTTTTTGTCGATATCATCAATAGAGGTAAAGCGCATTTGTCGCATCGCTTTAGTTTTTCCATCTTGGGCGTTTTGTAAAATATTTAATTCATCTTCCAGAAATACGCCATTAAAAAACCAAATGCCAAAATGATTTTTGAATGCACCTAAGCTTACCACATTTTTATTTTTAAGCGTATACACAGGAAAGCTCCATTTTATGGTTTCTTCTAATTCGGTAGAAAGAAATATAGAACGTAAGAGCGCTAAGGCTTCACTGTAATTAGTATTGTCTTCGATGTATTCTTCTACGGAGTGGACTTTTTTCATAAAACAAGAATCCTCTTATAAGGATTTGGTATTATCTATTCAACTTTTGCGCTTGTAGCTGTTAACTCCGTAATCTTACAAATTACTTCCGTAGCCTTAATCATGCTCTCTACAGGAACATATTCGTAACGTCCATGAAAGTTATGACCTCCTGCAAAAATATTAGGACAAGGCAACCCCATATAGCTTAACTGAGAGCCATCAGTACCACCACGTATGGCTTTAATTAGAGGTGTAATACCTACTTGTTTCATAGCCTCTTCAGCTATATCTACAATATGAATTACGGGTTCAATTTTTTCACGCATATTGTAGTATTGGTCTTTTATTTCGGTAATGATAACTTCCCTGCCATATTGTGTGTTCAGTTCATTAGTTAATTTTTGCATGACTTCTTTGCGTGCCTCAAAATGATCTTTATCATGGTCGCGAATAATGTATTGTAGTATAGTCTCTTCCACATTACCTACTATATCATGTAAATGAAAAAAACCTTGATATCCTTCAGTATGTTCTGGTGTTTCAATTCTTGGCAGAGAATTAATAAATTCTGTAGCAATATGCATAGAGTTAATCATTTTGCCTTTTGCATACCCTGGATGTACTATTTTACCTTTTACTTTTACAACTGCACTAGCAGCATTAAAGTTTTCATACTCTAGTTCCCCTATCTGACTGCCGTCCATGGTATAGGCCCAATCTGCACCAAATTTTTCCACATCAAATTTATGAGCACCTCTGCCAATTTCTTCGTCAGGAGTAAACCCAATGCGTATGGTACCATGTTTTATTTCAGGATGATTAATAAGATATTCCATAGCAGAAACTATTTCGCATATTCCTGCTTTGTCATCTGCTCCTAAAAGTGTAGTGCCATCGGTAGTAATTAACGTCTGCCCAATGTAAAGCTTTAAATCTTCAAAATAATCAGGAGATAATACGATGTTTTGTTCTTTATTTAAAACAATGTCACCGCCATGATAATTTTCTACAATCTGTGGATTTACATTGGCTCCTGTAAAATCTGGAGAGGTATCAAAATGAGAAATGAAACCTATAGTTGGAACTTTATAATCTACATTACTTGGTAAAGTGGCCATGATGTAAGCATTATCATCAATAGATACATCTTGCATACCAATAGTTTTAAGTTCTTCTGCAAGTTTATTAGCTAAATCCCATTGCTTTTTGGTACTTGGTGTTGTATTCGAATTTGGGTCAGACTCAGTATCAATAGTAGCATACCCTATAAAGCGTTTAATGATATCTTCTTTTGAAATCATATAGAAATGTAGTTTAATTTGTGGTTGAGTTAACAGATAACCTTTACACAATTTACAATATTTATTAAAATTTGAAGTGAATTACACGCATTTAATATCAATTTTTTATTTACAGCATTTCAACCTATTTTTGCATAAATATTACCGATGTACAAAACACTTCTCAGACCAATATTTTTTGCGTTCGATCCAGAAAAAATTCATCATTTTACTTTTAGTCTTGTAAAAACCACTTCAAAAATACCTGGGGTATCTGCTTTATTTAGAAGTTTGTATATCATAGAAGATAAACGTTTGGAACGAGACCTTTTTGGATTGAAGTTTAAAAATCCCGTAGGACTTGCAGCAGGATTTGATAAAAATGCCGTTTTGTACAACGAACTGGCAAATTTTGGATTTGGTTTTATTGAAATAGGAACAGTAACTCCAAAAGGGCAAGCAGGAAATCCTAAAAAACGGTTATTCCGTTTAAAAGATGATAAAGGTATCATTAATAGAATGGGGTTTAATAATGAGGGATTAGAGGCGGCTATCTCACAATTAAAAAAGAATAAAAGGAAGTTAGTTATAGGTGGAAATATTGGTAAAAATACAGCAACTAAACCAGAAGATTACACTAAGGATTATTTAGAATGTTTTAAGGCGTTACATCCTTATGTAGATTATTTTGTATTAAATGTGAGTTGTCCAAATGTAGGAAGTCATGCAAAACTTAATGACAAGGATTATTTAGAAGAACTTATTGAGGCTGTTAAAGTGGAGAATAATGCTTTTGAAATCCAAAAACCAATTTTATTAAAGATTGCTCCAGATTTAAATGATGGACAATTAGATGAAATAATTGATCTAGTAAAAGATACAAATCTTGATGGCGTTATAGCAAGTAACACATCTACTGATAGAAGTGATTTGAAAGCCTCAAAAGATAGGCTTGTAACTATTGGAAATGGTGGGCTTAGCGGGCAACCTATTAAAGAAAAGAGTACTAGGGTTATAAAATACCTTGCAGATAAAAGTAAAAAGGCATTTCCAATTATAGGAGTTGGTGGTATTCATTCTGCTGAAGATGCACTAGATAAGTTAAATGCGGGAGCAGATTTATTACAAATTTATACAGGATTTATTTATGAAGGTCCGAGTTTGATAAAACGTATCAACAAAGCTATACTTAAAAAGCAATAAATTAAATTACTTAATAAACTGTTTTACTTCTACATTTCTACCGTTTACTACAGTAACTAGATATGAACCTTTGGGTAACTCAGAAACATCAATTTGTTTACTGCTATGTAAACTACCTTGTAAAAACACTTGACCTACAAGATTAGATACAGTAAAGTAGTGCTCAGAATTCAGTTTTTCTGACGTAGATACAATATTTAATACATTATTGGTAACAGGGTTTGGAAACAACTTTATATTGGATTTATTTTCGCTTTTTTGCGTTATAGAATTTCCTTTTATTTTAATATCATCAATAGCAATATCTCCAGCCCATCCCATACCACGAATGGCTCTAAAGTGAATATTTATAGTTTGTCCATAAAAACGAGATAAATTAACAGACGCCATGATAAAGTCTTCAGCTTGATTGATTTGTTGAGCTCCTTTAATTGTAGGAATTGCATCAAAGATGTAGTCATCGCTTGTTTCAATATCAATATGAAGTTCTCCTATATTGTCTCCAAACATGTGATAATAAAACTCTAGGGTAGCATTTTTTTCATTAATACTAATACATGGAGAAACAAAGTCTGCAATATCCCCTTCTTTAGATCCTGACGCCTCTGTATAAATGTAATTCCCAGAACTATTTCCACTGGTCTTATCAAGAATTGGTCCTGTATTTGTCGATACGGTTTCTCCTGAATTAATTAACCAATTAAATCCATTACCAGAAACATCTATAGCAGACCAACCGTTAGAACTAGCAAAATCGAATGTATCAAAGTTTACAGTCATAGAAGTATCTTCGTGAGTGCCAACTTTAATAATTTGAGAAAACGTTTTGCTAATCGTTTTTGCTAGGTTACTGTCGTTATCTCCTTCAGTTTTATATAAAGAATTACCAGTTGTAATGGTTAGTGTTACATCATAAATACCTTCTGAATAAGTATGTGTAGGGTGTTGTTCTGTATAGTCTATTATATTATCTCCATCAATATCCCATTGCCATGAAGTAGCACCAACACTTAAATCTGTAAAACTAACAGTTAGCTCGTCTTCACAAGCTTGAAAACTATCAGCAGTAAAATCCACATTTGTTGATGGACATGATAGATACTGTCTGGCAGACTTGTAGAATGCGTACATTCTAGCCAACTGTTGCTCAGAAAAATGGGATTTACAACTAGATCTGGAGTAAGACATTATATTTTCAGTATCTGGCTTGTATAATTCGCCATTGGCATCTTTGAGGCCACCAGTATATTCGCAATCGCTATTAACATTACCTGTTCCTAATTTAGGATCTGCTGGAGTATCACATATCATATCTCCATCAGTATCACAATTAGAACCGTCAACTAATTCTGTAGTTAGCTTATGATTATCTGGACCATGAGTATGCATTAAAGAAAAGAAATGCCCAATTTCATGAGCTAGAGATGTACCATTAGTACCACAATTATTATTCATTACAATAATATCTGCACCACCAAAGGTATTTGAATAGCCACATAGACCTATACCTGCTCTTACTTCTACATATTCTGTGAAATAGATATTAATAACTCCAGGAGTATAGTAATTTTCAGTTAAATCAGCTTCTTCGGTTCTATTAAATTTATAAAAAAATTCGTCATTATCTATATAATTTACACCATCACAAAGAAAAAATTCCATGAAAGCATCAGCATAAATTTCATTTAAATCATTAATAGCCTTGTATAATTCGTCTTGACTTAAACCTCCATGTCCAGAAGAAGATCTCATAATGTAGGCTTTTACTGGTATAGAGTTTAACGGAGTAGGTGTAGTGTTTTTATTGGTTCCAGATTTTCTAGCTTTCTCTGAAATAGCTATAAACTCATTTTCATGAAGCTTTATTTCATCTTGAAAACTTTGAAAGTACGATAAGGATTCCTGAGTTATTTCTGTACCACAGAAGTTAGAAGAATTTTGGGCAAATACACCTGTTACTAGCAATAATAATATTGCAAGTGTGAGGGTATTTAAATTTGGGTAAAACTTCATGGGGCGAATAGTTTGCACCAAAAGTACCCTAAGGTTTTAATTTTCTGTAAAAAAAACGTTAAGTGTAAATCTTTTATCGACGATGTGTGATTATTTCACTATTAATTTTTGAGTTTTGTTGTTACCGTCTTCATTATTAAGCTTTAATAGATAGATACCTGAAGTTAAATTTGATATATCTAGATCTAGGTTTTTAGCTGTGTTTTCAACGAAAAGGTGTTGCTTTAGTTTACCAAGGATTGAAAAAATCTCAACACTTTTTAAATTAGTATTCTGGATATTAGAAATAGTAATTTTACCTGATGTAGGGTTTGGATAAACTTTTATACTACTTATATTTTTATCTAAAGAATCATCACTTAATGTAGAGGAATTAAATGTAAACGTTATAGTTGCCATTCTATTTCCATTAATAGGAAACCCAGAAACCATGCTAATTTCTGCTCTAGGTGTGGTAATTACATCTCCAGAACCGTAATCAGTTCCTGAGTCTGTTCCTGCATCATAAGCAAAAACATCCATAGTAAATGTATCTCTCCAACCATTATTTATAGAAGGGTTTCCAGATCTTAAGTCTAGACTATTAATGGCTATAAACCAATCGGGGCTTGGAGCAACCATTGATACTAAAGTAATTAAAGGAAAATCTTCACTAACAGATACACTAGTTAATGTTGAGTTACTATTATTTCCTGCAAAAGGGGAAAACCCTTGTTGTAGGTACTGATCAGCCTCATTAGATGCAATAAGAGTATTTACTTCACTACTAAAAGCACTTGTGTTCCCTGTTTCTGCTATATTTTTTATACCATCTGTCACTGGTGCAATAACACCAAATTCTAAGACTGTATTTGCGGTTTTATGAGTAGCCCCAGCTAAAGGAGACCAGTGTGCATTCCCAGGAACAGATGTGTGGTCTGTTGTATTCCAGATTGTGGTAACAGAAATATCATAATTAGCAGTACTTTGCGAAAAAGAAAAGGAATACACTAAAAGCATTATAAAGAAAGTAATTTTTTTCATAGTGGTAATATTTAGAATGGAATGAAATTAAGATATTAAGTCGTTATAAATTATAGATACTTACATTTTTAAAATTAATAGTATTTTTAGCTCTCTAAATTTTTAAAACTTCATGTCGCAAACTATTAAAATAATTGAGTGCCCTAGAGATGCGATGCAAGGCATAAAACAATTTATTCCAACAAAACAAAAAGTGCAATACATCCAATCCTTGTTGCGTGTGGGCTTTGATACCATTGATTTTGGAAGTTTCGTATCTCCTAAAGCCATTCCACAAATGGTAGATACTGCTGAAGTTTTATCACAATTAAATTTAAGTAAAACCACAAGTAAACTTCTAACTATTATTGCAAATACAAGAGGAGCAAACGATGCGAGCCAACATAATGAAATACATTATTTAGGTTATCCTTTTTCTATTTCTGAGAATTTCCAAATGCGTAATACGCACAGAACAATTGAGCAGTCTGTAGATATACTTTCTGAGATTTTAGAAATAGCCGATAAAGCTAAAAAGGAAGTTGTAGTTTATATCTCGATGGGTTTTGGAAACCCTTATGGAGATCCTTGGAATGTAGATATTGTAGGAGAGTGGACTGAAAAATTGGCAAATATGGGAGTTAAGATATTATCACTTAGTGATACTGTTGGGACTTCAAACCCAGAAAGTATAGATTATTTGTTTTCTAATTTAATTCCAAGATATCCTGATATTGAATTTGGGGCTCATTTACACACCACACCAACGTCTTGGTTTGAAAAAGTAGATGCAGCTTACAAAGCGGGATGTAATAGATTTGATGGAGCTATTCAGGGGTTTGGCGGATGCCCTATGGCAAAGGATGAACTTACGGGTAATATGCCAACAGAGAAATTATTATCATACTTCACATCTAAACAAAAAAATAACCTAGATGCTCTAAGCTTTGAGAGTGCCCATAATGAAGCTTCCAAAATTTTTAATCATTTTCATTAAGGCCATCATTCTATCTAAATGTTAAATTTCAAAATTTAACACAATTTAAATGTTTGAAAAACAATAGATTGTGTTTTTTATTAAATCTTTATTTAAATTTAATCTAAATAAACTTTGCTGAAGTAATTTTCCCTTTTATATTTGCAGTCGAAAATCTATTTATAATAAGTCTAAATAAAAAGACGCTAAATTTAAACTATGAAAAAAATTGTATTAAGCTTATTTGTAGCTTCATCTTTTTTCCAGTCGTGTTCTAACGATGATGATGCAGTGAATCCAGATCTAACTTCAGGATTAGAAGTTTCAGATTTTATTGATGTTACTAACTTTAGTAGAGATAATACAGGAACTTACATTAATAACTATTCTACTTTATTTGTAAGAGATAATAGTTCTACAGTAAGCTTTGGTGGACAAACTACACGACTAAAACAGGCTGTTGAAATAGGTGGAAACCTAAAAAGTAGTAGTGTAAGCTCAAATGATATTCAAGTTAAATTTGAAGGAATAGATGGTACAAGTACAGGTTTTGACGATGCTTCATTAAATGAAACTACAAAAATTTTAAGATCAAAAACATCTGCTTCTATAGGCTTATTTGGCTCAAATAAAAATGAGTCTGGACAAGGAAAAATGAATGTTGAAGCTGTTGATGCTTTTATTGTGGGGCATGATGCAGTTGTTGCAGATTGGTCTACTCCTGCTGCGGCAGGACAAGCAGGTACATTTCTTGATGCAGATGGTTCTACACGTTATGTTGATGCTAAGGGGTTTGAGTTAGATCAATTATTTACCAAATCTTTAATGGGGGCTTTAGCTTACGATCAAGCTGTAAATCATTATTTAAATCGTTTAGACAATGAGAATGGCGATGATGCTAATGGAACAAAAGACTATCGTAAGTTTAATGATGAAGGTAAAATAGCTGAAGGCAAAGATTATACTACCATGGAGCATCATTGGGATGAGGCTTTTGGTTATGTGTATGGTAATATCACTAAAGAAAACTTACTTTACAAATACCTTGATAATGTTGATGGATTAGCCAAATTTTCTGGTACAGAAAAAGATATTTTTGAAGCGTTTGTAAAAGGACGTATTGCTATTGTTGACAAAGATTACACAACTAGAGATGCTCAAATAGCGATATTAAGAGAAAAATTAGGTTTAGTTATTGCTGTTAGAGCAGTACATTACTTAGGAGGTGGAGCTAAGATTTTAGACGATCAAACTAAGAATACTGAAGATGCATTCCATGATCTTTGTGAAGGCTATGGATTTGTTAACAGTTTACGTTATGTAGTGAATGCTAACGGTAGTAAATATTTTACTGACGCTGAAGTAGATGCTTTTATTGCTACATTAAATGCAGGTAGTGGGTTATGGGATGTAACTTCTACTGAATTAAGAAATATGGCAGACGATATAGCAGCTAAAGGTGTTGGTGGATTGTCTTGGACCTTTGAAGATGTAGTAAACTAAGATACTATAAAATGATATTTTAAAAATATATTAATTCAAAAAGAGGTTTTTTTAAACCTCTTTTTGTGGTTACATTTGCAACGAAAAATAAAAACCTATGAAAAAGATAAAATATTTAATACCAGTTATTATTGGGGTATTTGTTTTTGCGTGTTCCAGCTCTTCTGATGATGGCAATGATGGTGGAGATAATGGAGACAACTTTAATAGAGTAAGTTTAACTTCTGGTTGGGTAGATAATTTATTATTACCAGCTGTGAACGATTTAAAAAGTAAAGTAGAAAGCTTAAATGCGTCTGTAATCGCATTTGCTGATGCACCAGATGCTAATACATTATCCCAAGCTAGGGCAGATTTGTTTGAAGCAGCTAAAGTATGGCAGCATGTAGAAATGTTTTTCTACGGTGGTAGTTACGCTTTAGATATGTACAGTTACCCAACAGAGATCGATAAAATAACTGATAATATCAACAGTGATATTGAAGTAAACTTAGATAGAACAGTACTTAATAAATCTCAAGGCCTACCAGCATTGGATTATTTGCTAAATGGTGTAGAAGTTTCAGATAATGAAATAATTGCTAAATATCAGGATGCTAAATACGTGGCGTATATCAAAAGATTAACAAGTAGAATAGTTACACTAACTGATCAAGCTATTACAGATTTTGAAGTTACTAAAGCTGATAATCTTAATAGTATTGATGACACCAAAACATCATATTTTAGTATTCAGGTAAACGATTTTGTACAGTATACTGAGAAATCTTTTAGAGAAGCTAAAATAGCAACACCATCTGGTACTAGAAATAGAGATATATTTCCTAATATATCGGTTTCTTCAAGTCCAGAATCTGTAGAATCTCTATACAGTCCAGAAAATTCTAAGGCACTTTATCTTGAAGCTTATGATGCTATACAAGATTTTTATTATGGTAGAAGTTATAGTAATAATGCTAATACAACTGGTTTACAAGAATACCTTCAATCTTTAGGGACAACAATTATGGTAGATGGTGCTGATATGTCTTTAGATGTATACATTGTGCAACTATTTGGTAATATTGATGCTGCCAATAATAACATCACAGATAATTTTTATTTACAAACCCAAGATTACAATCCTAATTTTGACGCAGCTTTTGATGCTATTCAAGATTTTGTAGTTGCTATAAAATCAAATGCTATTAATGCTTTTAACCTTACTATTGATTTTGTAGATAGCGATGGGGATTAATCAAAGTATTCAATCATACCTAAATAAAACATCGAGAGCGGCTTCACTTGCCGCTTTTCGCATTTTATTTGGTATGCTTATGCTTTTTAGTCTTCTTAGATTTTTATCAAAAGATTGGGTTTTTAAATTTTATATAGAGCCAAATTTTCATTTTAAATATTATGGGTTTTCCTGGGTAACTACTTGGGGAGAATATACCTATGTTTTATTTGCTATTGCTATTACAGCTTGTATAGGTATTATTCTGGGATTTAAATATCGCTTATCTATTATCCTGTTTTTTTTATCATTTACTTACATAGAGTTGATAGATAAAACCACATATTTAAATCACTATTACTTTGTTAGTATATTAAGTTTTTTATTGTGCTTTTTACCTCTAAATTCTACGTTTTCGTTAGACTCCAGTATTAAAAAAGTAAGTTACAATTATGTACCATCATGGACGGTAGACAGTATTAAATTATTATTAGGAGTTGTTTATTTTTATGCAGGACTGGCTAAACTCAATTCAGATTGGTTATTAAGAGCGCAGCCTTTAAAAATTTGGTTATCGTCCAAAACAGATTTACCGCTTATAGGACAATTTATGAACGATACATGGTTTCATTATGCTATGAGTTGGGGGGGCGCATTATACGATCTTTCCATACCCTTTTTGCTTTTAATGTCAAAAACTAGACTGTTTGCGTTTGTATTGGTTGTAATTTTTCATGTCTTTACGCGCATACTATTTCCCATAGGGATGTTTCCTTTTATAATGATATGTGCAACACTTATTTTCTTTAGTGGAGAATTTCATCAAAAAATAATAAGAATTCTTTCCAACTTACTAAACATCAAAGGTAAGTCTACTGAAATCAGGGCTATATATAAATTAAAATATCGAGAGCTAATATTAGGTGTGGTAGCAGTATTTATGTTATTTCAATTAGTATTTCCGTTTAGATATTTATGCTACCCTGATGAATTATTTTGGACTGAAGAAGGTTACCGGTTCTCATGGCGCGTTATGTTAATTGAAAAGGCAGGTTTTACAACTTTTAGAATTGTAAATTATAATACAGGAAACAGTTTTACAGTAGAAAATAAATATTTTTTAAATGAGTTTCAACAAAAACAAATGACTACACAACCAGATTTTATTGTGGAATATGCACATTTTTTAGGAGCACATTACAAGAAAGAATTAAATAATGAAAATATAGGAGTGTTTGCTGAAGGGTATATTTCCCTGAACGGAAGGTTAAGTAAACCTTTTATCGACCCAGGTATTGATTTATTAAAAGTAAAAGATAATTTTGCACACAAAAATTGGATATTACCATTTGAAGATGAAATTAAAGGTTTATAGTTTTATAATATGCTGTTATATAACTCTTGGGATTACAGCACAAAGTTTTGAAGCCAGAGTATTAGATAAAGATTCCAATAAACCTATTGAAGGTGTTCAAGTGTATACCAAATCAGGAAAATTTATTGGATTTACAGATACTAATGGAAATGTAGACTTATCAGAACTAGATGTTAACGTATCATATAACTTGATTTTCTTTGAGTACAATTACAAAACTTATAAAATTGATGTTATTTTAAAAAATACAAACAGCATTATTGTTACAATGGAACCCCTAGGAGAGAAATTATCAGAAGTCGTTTTAAGTTATAAAAAGAAAGAAGCTTTTGGGTTAACAAAGTTAAAACCAGTTGAAGGTATTCATATTTATGCAGGTAAAAAATCTGAAGTTGTTTTGCTGGATCAAGAATTGGCAAATAAATCTACGAATAATGCACGTCAAATTTATGCTAAAGTTGCAGGCTTAAATATATATGATAGTAACGATGGCGGACTACAGCTAAATATTGGCGGGAGAGGCTTAGACCCTAACAGAACAGCAAATTTTAATACACGCCAAAATGATTACGATATTAGTGCTGATGTATTGGGTTATCCAGAAAGTTACTACACACCACCTACAGAAGCATTAGACCGCATTCAAATAATTCGAGGAGCAGCTTCATTACAGTACGGTACTCAGTTTGGAGGATTGGTAAATTTTAAATTTAGAAATCCTAGCCTAAAACCAATAGAGTTTATTACGAGAAACACTTTAGCTTCTTTTGGGACTTATACAAATTTTACCTCTTTAAGTGGTACTAAAAATAAGTTTAAGTATTCGGTATTTTACAATGGAAAAACAGGAGATGGTTTCAGACCTAATTCTAGCTTTGATTCCAATAATGCATACGGTTTTGTAGCATATCAATTTAATGATAAAACAAGTATAAGTGCAGAGTACACTTATTTTCATTATTTGGCACAACAAGCAGGAGGTTTATCTGATGTTCAGTTTTTAGAAAACCCCAAACAAAGCTACCGTACAAGAAACTGGTTTGAAGTGGATTGGAATTTATTCAATTTAAAACTAAATCATAAATTTTCTAATAACGTAAGTGGTATCTTAAGTGTTTTTGCATTAGATGCTTCCCGAAAAGCTATTGGTTTTAGAACAAATCCTTTAGATGAAAATGCTAATATTTTTGATGTAAATAGTGATGAAGTAGACGAATTAGGCAATTTTGATTTTGAGCGGGATCTCATAGTAGGAGATTTTAAGAATTTTGGTGCTGAAGCAAGAATAATTACAGAATATAATATTAAAGAACAACCTTCAGTTTTATTATTAGGCACCAAGTTTTATAAAGCAAATAACACATCAGAGCAAGGGCCAGGAAGCAAGGGAACAGATGCTGATTTTAGTTTTAGAACTGATGAATTTCCTAGATATCCAAATCAAAACCAATTTGAATACCCAAACTTAAACCTTGCATTTTTTGGAGAGAATATTTTTAATATAAATGATAAATTCTCTATAACTCCTGGTTTTCGTTTTGAGTATATAAAAACAGAATCCCAAGGTGCTTTCTTAAGCATTCCGAATTTACAAGGTGGTAATCCTACAGTTACATTTATTCCAGATAATAATAATTTAGAACGTAATTTTTTATTATTGGGTGTTGGACTTAGCTATAAACCAAAACCTTATTTTGAATCTTATTTTAATTTCTCACAAAATTACCGTTCGGTAACATTTTCAGATATTAGAACAGTAAATCCTTCTTTTGTAGTAGATCCAGAAATACAAGACGAGACAGGCTATACAATAGATTTAGGTGTTAGAGGTACATTAAAGAAAATTATCTCTTATGACGTGAATGTATTTTCATTGTTATATGATAACAGAATAGGGCAGATATTTAGTTCAGAACCTCCATATAGGGCGCAATGGGTTAGAGGAAATGTTGGGAAAGCTACCATATTAGGATTGGAGTCATTAATTCAATGGAATTTAAAAGAAACATTTTTTAAAGAAAGTGATAATTTAAAATTAGAGGTGTTTTCTAACCTATCATTGACCACATCAGAATATTCAAGCACTCAACAAGGTAGCTTAGATGGTAATAAAATAGAATTTATTCCTGAGGTAAATTTTAGAACAGGAGTTTCATTTGGTTGCAAAGATTTTATAGCATCTTTACAATACTCTTATTTGTCAGAGCAGTTTACAGATGCGACTAACTCACCCTACAATCCTAACAATGATGACACGGTAGATGGAGCTATACCAGCTTATAACATAATGGACTTATCTACATCATATACCTTTTCTAAAAATTTTAGACTAGAAGTTGGAATTAATAACCTTTTGGATAATAATTATTTTACAAGAAGAGCTACAGGGTATCCAGGACCAGGAATTATTCCATCTGCACCAAGAAACTGGTACACAACATTGCAAATAAAGCTTTAATTTGTAAATATAAATTTAACGTTTTGTTCCTTTATTTTGTGTATATTTGCACGCAATTATAATCGTAATTGCATCATGATAGCACATCAAAATAAGATTCTTGGAGAAGGTTTAACCTACGACGATGTCCTTCTAGTTCCAGCTTTTTCAGAAGTTTTACCCCGCGAAGTAAATATCCAAACAAAGTTTACACGTAACATAACAATTAACGTTCCTGTAGTTTCTGCTGCTATGGATACAGTTACCGAGAGTAAGATGGCCATAGCTATGGCTCAAGAAGGCGGTATTGGTGTACTACATAAAAATATGACTATAGAACAGCAGGCTCAAAAAGTAAGACGTGTAAAGCGTGCAGAAAGCGGTATGATTATAGATCCTGTTACGCTGTCTATGGATGCTAAGGTTAAGGATGCAAAACGTGCTATGGCAGAGCATAGTATAGGAGGTATTCCTATTGTTGATGAAGATGGTACGCTAAAAGGTATAGTAACAAACCGAGATTTACGTTTTGAGCACGAAAAGAAAAAACCAATTTCTGCGGTAATGACCAGTGAAAAATTGGTTACGGCACCAGTAGGTACCTCATTAAAAGATGCAGAAATAATTCTACAGGAACATAAAATTGAAAAGTTATTAATTGTTGACGATAACTATAAATTGTCTGGATTAATTACATTTAGAGACATCACAAAGCTAAGTCAAAAACCAAACGCCAATAAAGATAAATATGGACGTTTGCGTGTTGCTGCTGCTATAGGAGTTACGGGAGATGCGGTTGATAGAGCAGAGGCTTTGGTAAATGCAGGTGTTGATGCAGTGGTTATTGATACGGCACATGGGCATACCAAAGGTGTGGTAAGTGTTTTAAAAGAGGTGAAATCTAAGTTCCCTAAGTTAGACGTAATAGTAGGAAATATAGCTACTGGAGCTGCAGCAAAGTATTTAGTAGAAGCAGGAGCAGATGCCGTAAAAGTAGGTATTGGTCCAGGTTCTATTTGTACCACACGAGTTGTTGCAGGTGTTGGATTTCCTCAATTCTCAGCGGTTTTAGAAGTAGCTGCCGCTATTAAAGGTTCAGGAGTGCCAGTAATTGCAGATGGAGGTATTCGTTATACAGGAGATATTCCAAAAGCTATTGCAGCAGGGGCAGATACAGTAATGTTAGGGTCACTTTTAGCAGGAACTAAAGAATCGCCAGGAGAAACAATTATCTACGAAGGAAGAAAATTTAAGTCTTACAGAGGTATGGGCTCTGTAGAGGCCATGAAAAAAGGTAGTAAAGACCGTTATTTCCAAGATGTGGAAGATGATATTAAAAAATTAGTACCAGAAGGTATTGTAGGACGTGTACCTTACAAAGGTGAATTGTTTGAGAGCATCCATCAATTTATTGGTGGATTAAGAGCTGGTATGGGATATTGTGGAGCAAAAGACATTGCCGCACTTCAAGATAATGGTCAATTTGTAAAAATTACGGCTAGCGGTATTAACGAGAGTCATCCACATGATGTAACCATTACTAAAGAATCTCCAAATTACTCTAGATAAAATTTCTCGTTTTTTGAATTTGAAAATGTGTATCCTTTTTTAAAGCGTACACATTTTTGAGTTTAAGAAGCTTTGATTACTTCAATTTAATTACTATTTAACAGAAGTTTTTAAAAATTACGCTAAAAATCTTTGTTAAAACTTTTAAAAGGTGTTAGGGTTTAACTACTAATACTTTATAACTTCGCTCAAAATTATCACAACGCTCTTACAGAGTTACTATAGTTTATTTTCTAAAATGTGCTTGAAACAGTTATTTTATACAATTTTCATGTGTTGCTTCGGAAGCCTTATCTCTGCACAAAGTATTGAAATTCGAGGTAAAGTTATTGAAGAAACTACTAAGCAACCACTCCCTTATGCTACTGTAGCTATACTTGATGAGGTAACAAATGAAACAATAACAGGAGTAATAACCAAAGAAGATGGTACATTTAAAATAGAAACAAACTCAAAGCAATTTTATATACAAATAAGTTTTATAGGTTTTGTTTCAAAAACGATAACTGAGTTTGATAAAACAAAGCGAAAAATCAATTTAGAGATTATTACACTAAAAGAAGATACCGAACAGTTAGCAGAAGTGTTGGTTGAAGCTGAGGTGTCTTCCTCACAATTTAAACTAGATAAGCGCGTATTTAATATTGGAAAAGATTTAAGTAGTACTGGTGCAAGTGCATTAGAAGTTTTAAATAATGTGCCATCTGTAAATGTTGATATTGAAGGTGTTATAAGTTTACGGGGAAGCTCTGGAGTACAGGTTTTAATTAATGGAAAACCTTCAATATTAACCGATGATGGAGGTGCTTTAGGAAGTATTACCGCAGATATGATTGATAGAATAGAGGTAATCACAAACCCTTCAGCCAAATATGATGCAGAAGGCACATCAGGTATCATTAACATCGTCATCAAAAAAGATGAACGAAAAGGTATAAATGGTGCGTTTAGTGTTAATGCAGGTATACCTGATAATAATAGTTTTGGATTGAGTTTAAATAAACGTTCAGAAAAATTTAATTTGTTTACACAGGTTGGATTAGGAAGAAGAGTTTATCCTCGGGATTCTGAAAATATTAATGAAAATTTAGAAAGTGGTATTTCAATTTTAAGTGAAGGTAAAGATTCCAGAGTCGAAAAATTCTACAATATTACTTTAGGAACAGATTATTATATCAATCCCAATAGTGTCATTACACTGTCAGGAAATTTTGCTTATGAAATAGAAGACCAACCATCAGATCTTAATTTTAAGGCACTAGATGGGAATGATAATTTAACTTCTGAATGGAATCGTACTGAAACTACAGAAGCAACAAATCCTAAATGGCAATATGAATTAGTGTACAAGCGAGATTTTGAAGATCATGAAGATCATGATTTACTACTAAGTGCTACAGGGAATTCTTTTGCAAAGGATTTAACTTCATTATTTCAAGATACTACTATTTCGGGAACAGATAGAGACAATACACAAAATACAAGAACGGATTACTCTGATAATACCTATATATTTAAACTAGATTATACTAAGCCATTTTCTGAGGTCTGGACTATGGAAACTGGTGCTCAATATGTAATCAATGATATTGGTAATGATTTTGAAGTTCAAAATTTAGTTAACGGCGAATTTCAAACAGATTTGGGTTTTACTAATAATTTTGAGTTCGATCAAAAAGTTTTAGGGGCTTATGTTATTGGAGGATACGAATACGAAGCTTGGGGTATAAAAGCAGGATTACGTTTAGAACAAACCGATTTAACTACACTTCTTGTAAATACAAATGAGAGCAATAATCAAAATTACACCAATTTATTTCCAAGCATTCATACATCATATAAGATATCAGATCTAGTATCATTACAAGCAGGGTATTCAGCGAGAATAAATAGACCAGGCATGTGGGAGTTAAATCCTTTTTTTAATATTCGTAATAATTTTACGATCCGTCAAGGCAATCCAGCACTTATGCCAGAGTTTACAGATTCCTATGAGCTAACCAGTATTATAGATATTGGCAAAACATCTTTAAATTTAGGAGTGTTTCATCGCTACACAACTGATGTAATAGAGCGAATTTCTGTATTTGAGAATAATGTTAATACGCGTATGCCAGAGAATGTAGGTACAAATAGTACCCTTGGTATTGAGTTTAATACAAAGTATAGCCCTATTAAGTGGATAACCTTTAATGTTGATTTTAATTACAATCAATTCAACAGAAAAGGAACTTTTGAATCTACTGTTTTTGATTTTAATGGAGACCAATGGGGGGCTAAACTTATGGCAAAGTTTAAGTTACCAGCTAAAATTGATCTAGAAGCTGTAGGGAACCATATATCAAAAGTAAAAACTGTACAAGGTGTAAGAAGTGCAAATACATTTTTAGATATTGGTATGCGTAAAAAAATATTAAAAGATAAAGGCGTTATCAATTTGAGTATACGTGATGTATTTAAATCTCGATTTTTTGAAAACTTTATAACGCAGGATAATTCAAATGCCTACAATTGGAGCAGGCGTGGAAGATTTATAGCTATTGGCTTCAGTTACGGATTTGGTAAAGGAGAAGCTATGGAATATTCAGGAGGGAAGAGGCGTTAAATTTTAGTCTTTAGTAAAAACAATAGAGTCTTTTACTTTAAGCCCCCATTCATCTACTAAACCAGCATTAATTTCAAGGACATATTTTGCAGGAGCTTCTGAGGGTAGTGACGATTCATCAAAAGGTTTAGCATTTTTTTGAAAACTTATAATTGCTTTATTGGCGTTGATATATATGATATCTAAAGGAATTCTGGTATTTTTCATATAGAAGAAACGTTCACGTTCATCTTTAAAAACAAATAGCATAGCTTGTGTGTTTTTCATGCTATTGCGGTACATTAAGCCAGTTTGAATGTCAAAGTCAGTATCAGCAATTTCAATATCTAATTCTACTTTGAGCGAATCATTTTCAGTATTAAAAATTGAAAGATTCCCCTCTTTCGAGAATATTACTTCTGTTTGTTTTACCTGTTGTTTTTCTTCTTTACATGCCGATAGTACTACCAAGTTAAATGATATAAGAAGTAAAAAAGATAAACTCGTAAAACGTGTCATACCTATGTAGCAGATGTTTTTGGCTTGTAGCCAAACATAAGGTAAAGCCCAATTAGTATAAATGGAATACTTAACCATTGTCCTGTATTTAATGCCCAAGTGGCTCTTTCATCAACTTGAGCTTCTTTTACAAATTCAATGAAGAATCTAACTGTCCAAAGTAAAACTAGAAATAAACCAAGCAGAAATCCACTTTGCTCACGTTTTAAAGTTTTAGAATAGAAATACCATAAAATTAGAAATACAAAAACGTAACAAAAGGATTCATACAATTGTGCAGGGTGCCTGTAAGGAACGGCTTCTAACAATTCAGGGTTATTAGCTACGGCATTATATGCGTCTTGCACATCTCTAATTTTTGTAATGCTTTGTACTTCATATTTATTATAATACTCTTGAATAAATCTAACACCAAGAGGGAAATCTCCAGAGGCTTTTCCAATAATTTCAGAATTAATAAAGTTACCAATTCTAACAAAAACTGCACCAGAAGCAACAGGTATTACCAAACGGTCTAAAATCCATAATAAGGATTTATAAGTGTATTTTCTTCTGTAAAGGTACATTCCTATAATGATACCTATAGTGGCACCGTGGCTAGCTAACCCTTGAAAGCCTGTAAACTCAAAACCACCTTTAAATTTAAAAGGTAGAAAAATACTAAAGAAATCTTGACTTATAAGTTCAGATTGGTAAAACAAAACATGCCCTAAACGTGCTCCTAGCATAGTAGATAATACTACATAGATAAACATAGGGTCGAGATACTCTAATTTTACTTTTTCTTTGGTGTAGATACGTTTCATAATGTACAACCCCAAAAGAAAGGCTACAATCCACATAAGACTGTAAAAGTGTAGCTTGAAATTGCCAATAATATCTATCCCGGTTACAGGGTTCCAATCAAATTTTAATGCGTGCATGAAAATTGTTTTACTGCGTAAATATAAAGGTTTAACAACACTTATCTGTTAAAATTTTGTTTAGCTATTTGGCTAAACTTAAAATTTCAACTTCAAAAATAAGGTTAGTTTTTGGTGGAATTCCTCTAATACCTGCTTCTCCGTATGCTAAATGGTAAGGTATAAATAAAGTAGCTTTATCTCCAACATTAAGTTGTTGTAATCCTTCTTTAAATCCGGCAATCATTGGTGCATCAGGACTTAAATCGGCAGTGATAGGAATGTACCTATTTGCAGCTTTTTTCCTCTCATTAACTGCTTCTAACGTTTCAGCTAGATTTAAATTACTAGTATCAAGTAAAGTACCATCTTCAAAAAATAAAGCGTAGTGTGTTTTTGCTTTGGAAAATACTTTTAAAGGTGCTCCATTACCTTTTTCTGAAATAAAATATTTTAAGCCAGATTCTAAAGTTACAGCGTCCTGTTTTTGCTTAGTATGCTTTTCAACAGTTTCTTTTAAAATTTTTTCTCTTCGAGCTTTTTGAGCTTTTTCTTTTTTTTCTCTCTCTATAAAATGATTTTTAAATACTTCTGGAGCATCAAATTGTTTGGCTTCTTTTCCTTTTCTAATAATATTTAGTTGGTTAATAACAACGCTATCTAATGGTTTGTCTCTATTGTCAGTTTTAACATTAGAGATAGAATCCTGTACATCCAACCCTATAACTAATTCGCCAAACACACTATATCGGTTATCCAAATCTGGTCTGGGGACTTCGGTAATATAAAATTGACTTCCATTTGTATTTGCGCCCGCATTAGCCATGGCTAATACGCCTGGTTTATCATGTTTTAAATCAGGATGAATTTCATCCATAAAACGATATCCAGGGTTTCCTAAGCCAGTACCTAAAGGATCTCCACCTTGAATCATAAATTTATCCATAACTCTATGGAAAATAAGGCCATCATAAAACTTCTTTCCTTTGAGTGAATCTGTGACTAAAGTATTAGTACCATCAGTTAGAGAAATAAAATTAGCTGAAGTAATAGGAGCCTTCTTATAGTGTAACTTGGCAATCATCTTACCTTTTGTAGTATTAATTTCTGCATAAATACCATCTTCTAACTCTGGATATTGAGATTTACAACCAGATACACCCAGAATGAAAACAACTGCAAATAAAATGCAGGCAGTGTTTTGTTTAAACATGTTAGTTATTTTGTTTTTGAGTAATAGAATTTAGGGTAACTTTGGCAATTAAAGGGATGTTGGTGCCAATTTTATTCTCATCGCCGTAATATCCATAAGCTTTTTGTGATGGGAAAAGGAACGTAACTGTTTCTCCCGGCTTCATTAATTTTAAACCTTCACGAAGTCCAGTAAACAGTTCTTGTTTATCCATGGTATAATTAAGATTTTTAAAATAATCTGCTGGATAAATCAAGTCGCCATTTAAGTTTTTAAGATGATAAGAGTAGTTTACAACATCCCCGAAACCAGGGGTTAATGCTGTTTCTTCATCTGTTTTTATATTGTAGTAATACCAAAATCCATTTTCTGAAGCAATGTACTCATTAGTATCATTAGCCGACATTATGTCTTGAATTAAAGCTTGTTCTTTAGCATTAAGCTTTTTATTTCTTTCAACGGACTCGTCGATAAAAGAACCAGATTTTACCGAAATGGGTTTACGAGCCTCAGGAGTTTTACAACTAAAGCTAATAAGACAGATTAGTATTAATGTGACGAATTTATTCATGATTTAGGGCATCTTTATACTCAGGCAATATACTAAGAAATTTTTCAACTGTTGATTTTAGTGATGTTTCACTACGCCCACCAGCTGCATTATTGTGTCCGCCTCCATTAAAATGTGTTCTTGAAAATTCGTTTACAGAGAAGTTGCCCTTAGAGCGTAAAGAGATCTTGATAATACCTTCTTGTTTGTCTTCAATAAAAATAGCTGCAAAGATGATGTTTTCTAAAGAAAGGGCATAATTTACAATACCTTCAGTATCTCCTTTTTTGTAATCAAACCTTCGTAATTCTTCTTGAGATAAAGTAATGTAAGCAGTTCTTAATTCAGGTAGAGCCTTTAAATTAGAAAGCGCACAACCTAATAATTGTAGGCGGTTATAGCTATTAGTATCGAAAACATTATTGTGAATATCTGTGTTTTTTGCGCCTTTATCTATGAGTTCAGCAACAATACGATGTGTTGTACTAGTTGTTGATGGGAATCTAAATGAACCGGTATCTGTCATAATTCCCAAATATAAACAGGTAGCAATCTCCGCATCAACATTATCTGCGCTGCCTAACATGTCTATAAAATGATATATCATTTCACAGGTAGAACTCATACTCACATCACTATAGATATAAGTGGCATAATCATCAGGTTCCTGATGATGGTCAATTAAAATTTTAATCGCTGTTGCACTTTCAAGTATTGGTTCCATTGCACCAGTTCTATGAAACGCATTAAAATCTAAAGTAAAAATAATATCAGCGTTTTCAATAGCTTTATTGCAATCTTCTGTTTGAGTATCGTACTTTAATATGGTGTTTTCTCCTGGAACCCATTTTAAAAATTCAGGATAATCATTAGGGGTAATAACCTGAATATTATGATGGTATTTTTTTAAAAAATGATATAAACCCAGAGTGGAACCAATGGCATCTCCATCAGGGTTTTTGTGAGGTACTATTACTATGTGTTTTGGCGTATTTAATAGTTGTTTAATCGCCTTAATGTCGTTTGTGTTCATAAGGGACGAATATACAATTTTTTAACCTTGCTTTTCGTTGAAAATACGTTACTTTTGCGCCAAATAAAAATGAAATGGCAACAAACAGAACATTTACAATGCTTAAACCAGATGCAGTTGAAAAAGGGCATATTGGTGCAATATTAGAAAAAATTACTGCTTCAGGATTTAGAATTGTGGCGATGAAATTAACACAAATGACTAAAGCAGACGCGCAAGAATTTTACGCGATACACAAAGAGCGTCCATTTTTTCCTGATTTAGTAGAATATATGACACGCGGACCTATAGTGGCTGCAATTTTAGAAAAAGATAACGCAGTTGCAGATTTTAGAACTTTAATAGGTGCTACAAATCCTGCTGATGCTGCTGAAGGTACTATTAGAAAAATGTATGCAGATTCTATTAGCGAAAACGCAGTACACGGTAGCGATAGTGATGACAATGCTGCTATTGAAGGAGCTTTCCACTTTTCAGGAAGAGAGCAGTTCTAAATTCGAGAAAAGTTTATAAAATGAAAAACCCAAGACAATTGTCTTGGGTTTTTTGTAATAAAAAAGTGAAATAATATATATTAGATTACTTTTACGTTTACTGCGTTTAAACCTTTTCTACCTTCCTGTAAATCGAATTCAACTTCATCACCTTCGCGAATCTCGTCTACTAATCCAGAAATGTGAACAAAATGTTCTTTGTTTGAACCTTCTTCAGTTATAAATCCGAATCCTTTTGAATCGTTGAAGAATTTTACTGTTCCTTTACTCATTGTGTTAAATATTAAATTAATGTAATTGTGTAATCAAAATTAGTGCCACAAAAAAAAGTCTATTTTAAAAAGCAATAGACTTTTTATTGTAAATCTTAAAGCATATATTAAATAACTTTTACGTTTACTGCGTTTAAACCTTTTTTTCCTTCCTGAAGATCAAATTCAACGTTATCACCTTCGCGAACTTCGTCAATTAATCCAGAAATGTGAACAAAATGTTCTTTGTTTGAACCTTCTTCTGTAATGAATCCATATCCTTTTGAATCATTAAAGAATTTTACTGTTCCTGTACTCATGTTAAAAAAATTAAATTATTAAAACGCAAAGGTAATGTTTAAAATAATTGTAAATCAATTATTTACATTTTATTTTCTTCAAACCCACAAATAAGCCTTAAAAGGCTTGTAAACAGTAGTATAAATGTTAAAACTATTTGAAGGTACTAGGTGTTTTAACGTAATATCAACTTTTTTACAATCTCCTTGCCCAATTCCTCATTTATCATGGTTATTATTTTTTGTTTACCATAGCTTAATTCTTCTCTAAGTACACTAGAGCTTAATTGTATATAAAGCGTATCTCGATCAAGTTTTACGGAAGTAGTATAATTGTTAACACCATTACCCATCAATTTTGCCCAAGCTTCGGCAGCATTTACTTTATTTAGGCCTTTTTCTAGCTTGTTGGTTTCTACAAACTCTTTTAGAGCGTCTTTAATACTGATGTGTTCGTTGTTACGTTTGGGCATTTTTTAATATTTAGTGTTTAGTATTCAGTAATTAGTATTTCAGTGTATGGTATTTAGTTCTCATTACTAAGTACTAAAGTCTACCTACTAATCTATTCATAACTTAAAAATCTCATAACTCTGATGTACTTGTTTCACAGCATTTTCAGTTCTATTGGCATGAGTATCACTTATAAATAGCTGTCCAAAATTTTCATTATCTACTAATTTAATAATTTGAGCAACACGTTGTTCGTCTAATTTATCAAAAATGTCATCCAGTAATAAAATAGGATTAACGCCACTTTGCGTTTTAATAAAGTCAAACTGCGCTAATTTCAGTGCAATTAAAAATGATTTTTGTTGCCCTTGGCTACCAAATTTCTTTACAGGATGCCCTTCTATATGAAATATTAAATCATCTTTATGAATACCAACATTAGTATATTGTAAAGCCTTATCTTTAGCTAAGCTATTGGTTAATAATGTGTTTAAGTCGCCTTTAGATAAATGACTTTCATATACCAAATCCACTTGTTCGTTCCCATTACTTATTGCTTCATAACGCATTTTAAAAATAGGAATAAATGCTTTTAAAAACGTATCTCTTTTTTCATAAATTGCCGTGCCATATTCAGTAAGTTGTTCGTTATATACACCTAATGTATCAGCATTAAACGTATGGTTTAAAGCAAAATACTTTAATAAAGCATTGCGTTGTGCTAAAACTTTATTGTAATTAATAAGCTGTGTAAGATAATTTTTGTCACTCTGGGAAATAACGCTATCTACAAATTTGCGGCGTGTACTACTCCCTTCAATAATTAAATCTCTGTCCGCAGGAGAAATAATCACAAGAGGTAAAAAGCCAATATGCTCACTAAATTTTTCGTATGCTTTCCCATTGCGTTTTATTACTTTCTTCTGTCCACGCTTTAAACTAACACTAATTTTTTCGTGCTTTTCTTTCTTTTGGTAATCGCCATTAATTACAAAAAAATCTTCATGATGTTTTATGTTTTGAAGTGCAATGGGGTTGAAGTAACTCTTGCCAAAGGATAAATGATAAATAGCATCTAAAATATTAGTTTTTCCAACACCATTATTTCCAACAAAACAATTTATTTTTTCATTGAAATTAAAGGATTGACTTTCAAAATTTTTATAGTTTACTAATGAAAGTGATTTTAAAATCATTGGGTTATGTCGCTTAATACGTGTGTAATTTTAAATTCTTTTTTTGGCGTTACCCACAAGGGGTCAGGCTTTCACTACTCAATCCCTCCTGCGTCGGGGATTTTAAACATGCCGTTCAATCCTTAACGCGGGCATATCCGCCACCATAATATTACAAATCTGTAATTATAGTTTTTTATCAAATTCTTTTACGAAGAATTAAACTCAGCTTGCATATATAACAAAAAGAAGTGCAAATTATTGAAAAATAACAAATAAATAGCCTTTTAGTTATGAAGAAAAATTATATTTTTGCGCGACGATAATTTTCAAGATATGGCAACTTATAAGAAAAGAGGATTTAAACCAAAAACTAAGGCAGAGAAGGAGCAAAATATAGAAGAAGGATCAACAACTGCTGAGGTTTTTAATACGCTAGATGAAACGGCATCAAAAACCGAAGCATTTGTAGCTAAAAACCAAAAATATATTTTCATTATTGTAGGTGTTGTAGCAGCGGCTGTTTTAGGATCGTTAGCTTATAAAGAATATGTTGCTAAACCCAAGCAACTTAATGCTATGAACGATATGTTTCAAGCACAAAAGTTTTTTAATGAAGCAGTAAACGGTGTAGCAAAAGATTCTCTGTTCACTTTAGCCTTAAACGGGGGCGAAGGTAAATTTGGTATGTTGGATATTATCGATGAATATAGTGGAACACCAGCAGCCAATTTAGCAAACTACTATGCAGGTACAGCTTATTTAAGATTAAAAGATTACAAAAACGCTGTATCATATTTAAGTGAATTTAAAAGTGATGATGAGGTTTTAGCACCTCTAGCCCAAGGTAATATTGGCGATGCTTTTGTACAACTAGATCAACCAGAAGATGCTTTAGGATATTACGAAAAGGCCATTGCACTTAGAGATAACGGTTATACAACACCAATGTATCTATATAAAGCTGGAGCTTTAGCATTACAGTTAGGAAAAGCAGATAAAGCACTAGAATACTTTAAACGTATAAAAGAAGAGTATCCAGATTCTAGTGAAGCATCAACTATTGATGTTTTTATAGGAAAGGCTGAAGTAATAGCGAGTAAGTAATCCCATAGTATATGGCTACTGAAAATAAAAATTTATCAGAATACGATAAAGCAACAATCCCAGATGCGAAGAACTTTCGGTTTGGGATTGTTGTTTCAGAGTGGAATGATACCATTACAGGAGGTCTTTTTAAAGGCGCTTATAATGCTCTAATTGAAAACGGCGTATTGGCATCAAATATCATACGCTGGGATGTGCCTGGTAGTTTTGAGCTAATCTATGGCTGCAAAAAAATGCAAGAACAAAATGTAAATGCTGTGATTGCTATTGGAAGTGTAATTCAAGGAGAGACTAAGCATTTCGATTTTGTTTGCGAAGGCGTTACCCAAGGTATAAAAGACCTTAACATCCTAAACGAAACTCCGATAATTTTTTGTGTACTTACAGATAATAATATGCAGCAAGCCATTGAACGTTCTGGAGGGAAGCATGGTAATAAAGGCACTGAAGCTGCTATAGCAGCTATAAAAATGGCCGAACTTCGTAATAGTAGTAGAATATAAATAATACATTCCAAAACCTAAATCCCAAAAGATACCCTAATAAGGATGTGACATCTATTGGAATTTGGTTTTTATATTTTTGGAATTTGCCTATGCTGTTTGTTAACAATTTTTAGCAGTCTACACCTGTATTTTTATCGTTTTTTAAGTACTTTTGAGAAGATAAGCGTAATAGTTTGTTTAAGCAGCGAAAACATAAAACCTTTAATTATAAACCTCGTTTTTCAAAAGATAGTAATGCTTCTGAAATTGAAGATGGAAAAAATGACTTTACTTTAAAGTGGCGTAAAGAAAATGGTAAAAAAGTTAGAGGAGGTTTATCTATACGCTTTTTAATCTTGGCTTTGGTATTATTATTGATTTGCATGTATTTGTTAGAAAAAAAGTATATGTAATCTTAAAACCGAGAACTCATGGGAATATTAAAAGTTAGAAAAAATAAGAAGTTTGATTATACACCTAGATATTACAAGGGAGAGGGAAATCCTTATGAGATTAAACATAAGTTTGATGAACACCGTACAACCGTGGGTAATAATAATGGTATAAAATCTAAATTTATCAACGCTATAGCCGATTATAAAACTAACGAAAATAGAGAAGCTAATCGTCGTGTAATAATTATAGCTGCAGTTTTGCTTTTACTATTTTTATTAATCATTGGTTTCGATTTATCTATATTCTTCTCATAATTTTATATGGCAGACATTATCCAACTTTTACCAGATCATGTAGCGAATCAAATAGCTGCTGGAGAAGTTGTACAACGACCTTCTTCTGTAGTTAAGGAGCTGTTAGAAAACGCTATTGATGCAGGAGCAGATGTTATAAAACTCATTGTAAAAGATGCAGGAAAAACACTTATCCAAGTTATTGATAATGGTAAGGGGATGAGTGTTACAGATGCACGGTTAAGCTTTGAAAGACACGCCACATCTAAGATTAGAAATGCCGATGACTTATTTCAATTAAATACCAAAGGGTTTCGAGGTGAAGCGCTAGCAAGTATAGCAGCTATAGCTCATGTAGAGTTAAAAACAAAGCAAGAAGGAGATGATATTGGAACAAGTATTTTAATTGAGGGTAGTGAAGTTACTTCTCAGGAGGTTGTAGTTACACCTAAAGGTACTTCGCTTTCGGTAAAGAATTTATTTTTTAACATTCCAGCGCGTCGTAATTTTTTAAAATCCAATACGGTAGAATTAAGACATATTATAGATGAGTTTCATCGAGTGTCATTAGCGCATCCAAATATTAGTTTTTCATTATACAATAACGGTAGTGAAAGCTTTAACCTACCAGTTAGTAATTACCGCCAACGTATTGTAAATATCTTTGGAAATAAAACTAATGAAAAGTTAGTACCTGTAGAAGAAGATACTGAGGTTTTAAAGATTTCAGGTTTTGTTGGTAAGCCAGAGTTTGCCAAAAAAACCAGAGGGGAACAGTACTTTTTTGTAAACAATCGTTTTATTAAAAGTGCATATTTAAATCATGCGATCTTATCGGCTTTTGAAGGACTTTTAAAAACGGGTACACACCCAAGTTATTTTTTAAATCTAACGGTAAACCCGCAAACTATTGATATAAATATTCATCCAACTAAAACAGAAATTAAGTTTGATGATGAACATACGCTATATGCTATTTTGCGTTCTGCAGTAAAACATAGTTTAGGTCAGTTTAATATAGCACCAGTTTTAGATTTTGAGCGTGATGCGACTTTAGATACGCCATACAATTTAAAAGGAACACCATCAAAAACTCCAAGAATAGAAGTAGATAATGGTTTTAATCCATTTCAAGAATCAAAAGCTACTTCAGGGAAGTCAACAACACATTTCAAAAAAGAACCAGCAGAGCATTGGGAAAGTCTCTATGTGGGATTAGAATCTAAGAGTAATGATTCATCCACAGGTTTTAGTGAGATTACTTTTGAAAGTGAAGAAAAGACTAGCGCATTATTTGATGAAAAAGATACTTCTGAAACAGCTAGTTCTACATATCAATTGCATAATAAATATATTTTAAGTGCAATAAAATCAGGCATGTTGGTTATAGACCAGTATAGAGCGCATCAACGTATTTTATATGAAGACTTTCTAAGAGATATAACTGTAAAGGAAGGCGTAAGCCAACAGTTACTATTTCCGTTAGAATTACATTTCTCAGTACACGAAATGGAAATAGTGAAGCAATTACAAGACGATTTAGAGCACACAGGTTTTGTGTTTTCCAATATAACAGAAGAATCTATAGAAATTAAAGGTGTACCAGTAATGGTGCCAGAAAGTGAAATTTCAATTATTCTAGAGCAGTTAATTAGTGATGTGCAAAACGAAGTCCCAGATGCCAATTTTAGTGCTACTGATTTATTAGCAAAATCTATGTCTAAAAGTTTAGCGATTAAAGCGGGGCAATCGTTACAAAAGGATGAGCAAGAACATATCGTTAACAAATTATTTGCCTGTAAAGAACCTAATGTATCACCAACTAACAGAGTAACTTTTATTACTTTAGGTACAGATGAGTTAGATAAAAAATTTATTTAGATTATGATGAGGATTACGGATACCGTAAAGCATTTAATTATCATTAACGTGATAATGTTTGTAGGGACATTATTTGTGGCTAACGGTGCTTTTTATGAATGGTTTGCTATGCATTTTCCTAAAAATGAAGCGTTTCAACCTTGGCAAATTTTCACTCACATGTTTATGCATGGTGGTGGAGATTTACAAAATATAAGCATTACACATTTGCTTTTTAATATGTTTGGTCTTTGGATGTTTGGCTCTTCTGTAGAACAAGTTTTGGGATCAAAACGCTTCATATTTATATATATATCTGCTGGTCTAGGAGCTGTGGCATTACAGATAGCCTATAATTATTTTGAGTTTAATAGTGTCTTATCTGTATTAGAGAATGCTGGTTTCAATCAAACAGAAATTTATCAAACTTTAAAATCAAGTTTTAATACTTATGATAGACGTTGGGAGTCTGTTCTGGATACAGAACAATTAAGAGATATAGTTGGTAATTTTAATGGTATTATGGTTGGGGCATCTGGTTGTTTAATGGGTATAATGGCCGCTTTTGGGATGATGAATCCTAATGCGGAATTAATGCTTATTTTTTTACCAATTCCTATAAAAGCTAAATACTTTATTCCAGGTATTATATTGCTTGATTTAATCTCAGGGCTAAGCGGACAATCTATTTTTGGATATGGTAATATTGCCCATTTTGCCCATGTGGGAGGAGCAATAACCGGAGCTTTTATTATGTGGTATTGGAAAAAAACGCAGTTTAATAAAAATCGCTGGGATAGATGACGTCTTTAAATCAAGATATAAAAGAAAAGTTATCGAGGCTTAATGTACTGGAGAAAATCATCATAGTTAATATTGTAGTTTTTCTTTCAAGTTATGTGCTGTCTCCACTGTTGTCTTGGTTAGAATTGCCTAGTGAGTTTAGAAAGTTTATATTACGACCATGGAGTATAATCACTTATGCTTTTATACATTATGAGTTTTTGCATTTACTGTTTAATATGCTTTTACTCTATTTTGTTGGGCGTATGTTTTTAAACCTTTTTTCTTCTAAAATGGCACTTAATATTTACTTTTTGGGTGCAATTTCTGGAGGGATTTTTTATTTGTTATTTTTTGAGTTTTTACCCAAAAGTGCACTGGGTATTCCTCTTGTTGGGGCTTCAGCTGCTGTAATGGCTATACTTATTTTTTTATGTGCGTACATGCCCAATCAAGACGTACGTATTTTTACCTTTAACATTAAATTATGGTATATAGGCGCTTTTGTTGTTGCGCTAGATGTATTGCGTCTTTTTGGAGATAATGGAGGAGGGTATTTAGCACATTTAGGAGGTGCATTGTTAGGGTTTGTCTATGCTAAACAACTTACCAAAGGAAAAGATATAGGTAAGGGCTTTGAAAAATTTATGGATACTTTTATTGGTTTCTTCAAGTTTAAAAAGAAGAGTTCTCTTAAAACAGTACATAAAAATAAAAGTAAAGTAGGGGGATATACTAAAGCAGATTTTAATGAGTTTAACAATCAAAAGAAAGTTGATGTTATCTTAGATAAAATTAGTAAAAGCGGTTATGATAGTTTAACTGCTGAGGAAAAAGATTATCTTTTCAGAGCGGGAAAGTGATGATGGATAAATGAAGATCTTTTCGGAAAGCTACAACAAATCTTTCGTCTAATGAATATGCTGATGGCTTTCAGAAGTAATATTAAATAACATCGGTCGTTAATCAACTGTCATCAATCATCTATAACTATGGCAAAAACAAGTTTTATTGATAAAATTCTGTGGTTCATCAATAGAATATTGGCTGTTGTTTTATTACTGTCTTTTGTTTTACCTTTTTTACCTCCCAAAACATTTTCCATCCTTTCGGTTTTAAGCTTAGGTGTAGCACTGTTGATTTTAATAAATGTATTATTTTTTCTCTATTGGTTAGTTAAACTTAAAAAGAAGTTTATGCTATCACTAGTAGTTTTGGCTATTGGTTATTTTTCATTCGGATCACTTTATAAGTTCTCATCTTCAAAACAAGTAGCGTCTAATACTAATTTTAAAGTGATGAATTATAATGTGCGCTTGTTTAACTTGTATAAATGGATTTCAAAAGATAGCATAGAGACTAAAATTGTAGACTTAATAAAAGAAGAAGCACCAGATATTTTGAGTTTACAAGAATATCATCCTCACAAGAATATCGATTTATCTTTTTTTAAGTACAAATACGAAAAACTATCTGGTGCAAAAAATAAATACGGACAAGCAATTTTTTCGAATTTTCCTATTATAAATTCTGGTTCGGTAGAATTTCCAGAAACATCTAACAATGCAATTTATATTGATGTTAAAATACAGTCTGATACAGTGCGTGTGTATAATTTACATTTAGAATCTATGCGCATTGATACGAATACTGAAAGCCTAAAAAAAGAAAATTCTGAGAGGCTCTTTAAGCGTGTAGGGAACACATTTAAAATGCAACAATTTCAAACGGAGTTATTCTTGCTACATAAAAATCAGTGTAATTACAAGATGATTATTAGCGGAGACTTTAATAATACTGCGTTTTCTTATGTTTATAGGGAGATTAAAGGCGATTTAAACGACACCTTTAAAGAGGCGGGTAATGGATTTGGGAGAACTTATGATTTTAAATTTTTTCCTATTAGAATCGATTTTATATTATCAGACGATAGTTTTAATGTGAATGGTTTTAAGGCCTATAATACACATTATTCTGATCATTACCCTATCATGACTACTTTAGATTTGAAACAGTAATATATTACATAAAGGAGCAATCTACCATATCTGCTACAATGTGAATTACCAACCCTAAACCTACCAGACGCGATGTTTTAGGAATACATAAAAAAATGTAAAATAAAATAGCGAATGAAGAGTGTAGCGGATGAAACCCGATACTACATCTGTTAGGATCAAAAACAGGTGTTGCTAGTAAATGATCTAGATCAATTAGTAGCCCTGCAAGCATTATTAAGTAGGCTTTTTTCCAGTTTGATTTAAAGCATAACACAGCAACTAATAGCGGTAGCAAGAAGTGACACCCGTAATGTGCTAAAGGCTGTATCATATTATACTGCTAAGGTTTGAGATTCTAAATAATTTAGTGCGTTTGGGCCTTCGTTAAAGAGTAAATCTAGAATACTTAAGTTTGATATAAAACCATGCTTATTTGCAAAAACTTGAGTATAGTGTTCAAAACCGAAATTGATTTCATTTTTTGCGTTTACCAAGAATCTAAAATCGCTTTTATGATTCAATGGTTTTTCAAAAATTTTAGTTTTAGATGTTTCTATTTCTAATTGTAAACAGTCGCATATAGTGTAAAAGCATTTTAAATTAAAGTCCATTAAAAATGTAGTTTCTTCAAAGAATAGAGGTTTTAATTCGTCTTCATAAAACTCAAAAAATGGAGAGGTGCGATACGCAGATTCCAAAGATTTCCAATGCTGTAATTGCCATTTATCATCACTAAAAATTTTAACATCTTTATAAAGTTGTCTGTTTTTTTGAGAGTAAATTACCGGAATAGTTAAGGGTAATTTACCATTTGCACCATAAATATAACATCGATTACGATAGGTTTGTTTCACAAAACTATCAGCAAATTCAAAAGTGATTTTTTTTGATTTTGCTATGGCTACAAAGTGCGCTATGTTTGGAAAATATGTAGGATGGATTAGTATTTCCATATTTGACAATTATCCAATATTTATAGACTTTTAAGACTTAGATTTTTTACGTTTTCTCCAAGTGTTAAATCCTATCCATCCAAATAGTAAAACTAAAAATGGGATAAAATATGAAGTTGGTTTACCACTACTATGTACAGTCGTGAAAAAACGTTCTAGCCTAGGGTTAGGAAAACCATCCCAACTCATCCAAATAAAAACTGCTTTCCCAAAAACATGGTCAAAAGGTACAAATCCCCAACGTCTGGCGTCAATAGAGTTATGACGATTGTCTCCCATCATCCAGTAGTAATCTTGTTTAAATGTATAAGTACTTGCTGTTTTACCGTTTATTTTTATTTGGTTACCCTCAATATTAAGGGTGTTGCCCTCGTATTCTGTAATCACACGTTTATAAAGCGGTAAAACTTCTAGGTTAATATCTATAGTAACTCCTTTTTTTGGTATGTAAATAGGACCAAAGAAATCAACATTCCAAGGGTAATCTGGCGAGTGTGGAAACGTACTAGAATCTCGTTGTCCTTTAGCTTGTTTATTTATTTTAACGGCAGCAACATTTGGGTGATTTTTAAAGCTTGTGTACGCTTCATCTGTCATTGCTGGAATATAATAATTAGAGTATTGCTGGTTGGTAGGGAAGGCACCATCAGTTATATCATAACGCTCAGCTAGATAATTGGAGTTAAAAGTCCTTGATTTAGGTTTAACGTTATAGCTAAATTGCAGTTTAGCTCTATCTGGAAGTTCATTTTGTTTACCATTGATAAAAACATAACCATCTCTAACTTCTAATGAATCTCCTGGCAAACCAACACATCGCTTAACTAAATTAGTTTTTTTATCAATAGGTTTGTAATAATTTCTATCTGGAGTAAAATCGTTCATGTCCAACAAGGTATCAGCAGGCTGATTAAAAACTACTATATCATTTCGCTTTATTTTTTGAAATCCCGGAATACGCACGTAAGGTAATTGTAGCTTGTTTATCCAAGAGGAGTTACGTTTTTCGTAGTTGTCATTAAAGGCATAAGATTTAACTCCTGCTAGCGGAATAGTATCATGTACCATTGGCGCAGCAACTGTAGTCATAGGTACTCTAGCACCGTAATGAAATTTACTAACAAATAAAAAGTCTCCAACCAATAACGACTTTTCAAGAGATGAAGAAGGAATCGTAAAAGGTTGCATAAAATAAGTGTGCACAATAGTGGCTGCAACTATAGCAAACAAAATAGAGCTGGTCCATTCCCCAGATCCAGATTTTGGCATTAAACTTCTGTTTTCAACGTAACTTACATTAGCAACATAATTCAAATAATAATTATAAAACCCTAAGGTAACAATGGCTAAAAACGTATCTAGATATGTGTTTTTTCCGAAA
Organism: Hyunsoonleella pacifica; assembly: GCF_004310335.1. Lineage (GTDB taxonomy): Bacteria > Bacteroidota > Bacteroidia > Flavobacteriales > Flavobacteriaceae > Jejuia > Jejuia pacifica. Next base: position 119,108 of record NZ_SIRS01000001.1, read on the forward strand.
CTCCTAGCAGTTTCTACCCATACTACCATTAGCATTATGAGATTCACAATAGGTAGAAATAGTAAAATAACCCACCACCAAGGGCGATTAATGATCTTCATCAAAACAACGCCATTGTAGATAGGAACAAAAGCTTCCCAAGCTTGTCGTCCTGCCTTAATGTATAGCTTCCAAGTACCTAATCCATGTATGATTTGAATGATTAATAAAAATACAAGCCACTGAGTAAGAGTCATCTTCTTTATGTTTTATAATAAGTTCATTAGAGCGAAAAACGTAAATCTTGTTACAATAATTAGTTGTGTTAACCTATATTTAACACATCGTTCATAGAGAATACTCCTGTTTTTCCTACCAACCATTCAGCAGCTACAACTGCACCAAGAGCAAAACCTTGTCGGTTATGTGCTATATGCTCTATAGTGATAGAGTCTACTTCACTTGCATAATTAACGGTATGTGTGCCAGGAACATCTTCAATGCGTTTAGCAACTATAGGAATAGATTTTTCGTTAGTTTCATCTAGTTTCCAAGTGTCGTAGTTTGCGTTATTTTCAATAACACCTTCTGCTAAGGTAATGGCAGTTCCACTAGGAGCATCTAATTTTTTAGTATGATGAATTTCTTCCATAGTAACATTGTACTGAGAAAGATTACTCATCATCTTAGCTAAGTTTTTATTTAACTCAAAAAAGATATTGACACCTAGACTAAAATTTGAAGCGTAAATAAAAGCCCCATTATTCTGTTTACATAAGGCAATTGCTTTATCATAATCTGCTAACCAGCCAGTGGTTCCAGAAACTACAGGTACTCCATTCTCTAAACATTTAGTAATGTTATTAAATGCTACAGAGGGAATACTAAAATCGATTGCTACATCAGCTTTCGAGATGTCGTAATCTGTATCATCCTTATCAACTTTTAGTATAATATCATGCCCTCTACTTATTGCTATTTTTTCAATGGTTTGCCCCATTCTACCATATCCTAGTAAAGCTATATTCATATCTTTTGCTTAATGTCCAATATGGACTAAAATTTCCAATTTAAACTTAACCCAACGGTGCTGCCATTATCTATGTCGTTAAGCTCATAATGCGGTGCTAAGGTAAGGTTTTCATCTACATTATATTGCAATAAATGTGCATCTACATTAGCATCAATAATATTTAACGCGTAAAGCCCAATAGTAACCAAAAGTGACACCTCTTTATTTCTTCTAAATAGTTGTTGTGCTCTAATAAGTCCATCATCAGATACTCTAGGCGTTGAAAGTTGATTTCCAGAAGAGTCAAAATAAAACTCATCATCTTGAAAACCCGCTAATCGTCTTCTAAAAGCATCTCTGTATCTTCTGTATTCTTTATCATTAGTGAGATAGAAATACATACCAGTACCCAATGCACCATAAACAATAGGGATTTTCCAATATTTTTTATTGTAAGCTTGGCCTAAACCTGGAAACACAGCAGATAGAAAAGCTGCCTTTGCAGGACGTAAAGGGTCGATGGTTTTAGATTTTACGATAGTATCTTTAACCACTAAAGCTGAAGGGATGCTATCTTGAATTGATTTATCCTTATTTTGAGAAAAGGAAATAAAGCAACAACATAAAGCGGTAAAACCTGCTAAAAAGAGCTTATTTGGCACGCTGCACTAATTTTTTAATTCGGTTGAAATCTTCTTCAGAATGAAAAGGGATAATAATTTTACCTTTTCCATTTTTAGAAACTTTAACGTCAATTTTATGTCCAAAGTATTCTGAAAATTCTTTTATGCCTTTTTTAACATGCTTTGGCATTTCTTCTAAAGCATTATCTTTTAGAGAAGATGTAGCGGTTTCCGTGTTTGGATTATTGTGTTGCCTTATTAAGTCTTCGGTTTCTCTAACTGATAGTTTTTTTGAAAGGATGTTTTCGTAAATATCTAGTTGTTCGCTTTGATTTTCGACAGAAATTAATGCACGACCATGGCCCATTGAGATGAACCCATCTCTCATACCTGTTTGTATAATGGGATCTAGTTTTAATAAACGTAAATAATTGGCAATTGTGGAACGCTTTTTTCCTACACGTTCACTCATTTGTTCTTGTGTAAGATTTATTTCATCAATCAATCGTTGGTAAGACAAAGCTATTTCAATAGGATCTAAATCTTGTCGTTGAATATTTTCAACTAGAGCCATTTCTAAAGATTCTTGATCGTTAGCAATTCTAATGTAAGCAGGGATAGTTTGTAAACCTACTAACTTAGAAGCACGATAACGACGTTCTCCAGAGACCAATTGGTATTTATTAAACTCTAATTTTCTTACCGTTATGGGTTGTATAATTCCTAATTCTCGTATAGATGACGCCAGCTCTTGTAGAGACTCTTCGCTGAAATTGGTACGAGGTTGAAACGGATTAACCTCAATAGAAGCTATATCTAATTCAACTATATTACCAATAACCTTATCAGCTCCTTTATCTTGAACAGATTGTATATCATTACTGGGGTCTTTAAGAAGTGCAGATAAACCTCTACCTAAAGCTTGTTTCTTGGTTGCCTTCGCCATAATTAGGAGTTTTTAGTAATAATTTCTTCGGCTAAACTTAAGTAATTACTTGCACCTTTACTACCAGCATCATAATTTATAATACTTTCGCCATAACTGGGTGCTTCACTTAAACGCACATTTCGCTGAATTATGGTGTTAAATACCATATCGTTAAAATGTTTTTGAACCTCTTCCACTACTTGATTAGATAGTCTTAAACGTGAGTCGTACATCGTAAGCAATAACCCTTCGTAATCTAAACTTGGATTATGAACTTTTTGCACACTTTTTATAGTATTCAACAATTTACCTAATCCTTCTAAAGCAAAATATTCACATTGAATTGGAATCAAAACAGAATCTGCAGCAGTTAATGCGTTTAATGTTAATAATCCCAAAGAAGGCGCACAATCAATTAAAATAAAATCGTAATCATCTTTAATATCTGTTAATGCTTTTTTTAGCATATACTCACGCTCATCTTTATCAACTAATTCAATTTCAATAGCAACCAAATCTATATGTGCAGGTATGATGTCTAAGTTTGGTGTTTCTGTGGTAATTACAGATTCCTTAGCGGAATTTGTATGTTCTAAAAGTTGATATGTGCCAATTTCCACACTTTCAACATCAATACCCAACCCAGAAGTCGCATTGGCTTGTGGGTCAGCATCTATCAATAAAATTTTTTTCTCTAGAACACCTAACGAAGCAGCTAAGTTTACTGAAGTAGTGGTTTTACCTACGCCTCCTTTTTGATTAGCAATTGCAATGACTTTGCCCATTGATTGATTTGGTTTTTTAATGCGTAAAAATACAATTATTTACGAGTAATAAAAACCTAACTTGTTAACATAGTTTGAATGACTGTTATCGCTAGTTTTAAGGGTTTAACCTGATAAAAGTTTAACATTTTATTGTGAGAAATTATATAATTGAAATTGGAAATTTGAGAAACTAAAAATTAATATTATGAAAAGCTATTATTCTTATTTAAGAAATGCTACGGTTATTTTATTTATCACAACCATTTCATTTCAAATTAATGCTCAGATTAAAAAGACAGCTGAAGTTGAAGGTATCACAGAATATGTTTTAGATAACGGATTAAAAGTGTTGTTGTTTCCTGATAATTCTGCTCAGACCATAACTGTAAATATTACTTATATGGTAGGTTCAAGACATGAAGGTTATGGAGAAAAGGGTATGGCACATTTATTAGAACACATGGTGTTTAAGGGCACTCCAAACCATCCAGATATTCCCAAAGAATTAACTGAACATGGTGCAAGACCTAATGGAACTACTTGGTACGATAGGACTAATTATTTTGAAACGTTTAATGCTACAGATGAGAATTTAGACTGGGCTTTAGATCTAGAGGCGGACAGGATGGTAAACTCTTATATAGCTAAAAAAGACTTGGAATCCGAATTTTCTGTAGTAAGAAATGAATTTGAAAGTGGAGAAAATTCTCCAACAAGAGTTTTAATGCAAAAAGTAATTAGTGCTGCATTTTTATGGCATAATTATGGGAATTCAACTATAGGCAATCGTTCTGATATAGAGCGTGTACCTATAGAAAATCTACAAGCATTTTATAAAAAATATTACCGCCCAGATAATGCAGTATTAATGGTTACGGGTAAGTTTGAAAGAGATAAAATTTTAAAACTCATTGAAAAGAAGTTTGGAGCTATTAAAAATCCCGATGCACCTATAAGAGATATTCCAACAATTGAGCCCGCTCAAGATGGAGAAAAACATGTGGCTTTAAGTCGTGTAGGAGATTTGCAAATAGTATCAGCATTGTATCACACTCCAGCTGGATCTCATGAAGATTATGCTGCATTAGCCGTGGCTGAGAATATACTAACAAATCAACCTTCAGGTAGATTATACAAAGCCCTCGTAGACGAAAAGAAAGCTTCTTCAGTTTGGTCTTTTTCGCCATTTACAAAAGAGCCTTCTTTTATGTATTTTAATGTTGATGTACCTTCAGATAAATCTTTAAATGAAGCAGAAAGCACTTTGGTAAATCTTTTGGATGACTTAAAAAGTAATCCAATTACTGAAGAAGAAGTAAAAAGGGCAAAATCTAACATCCTTAAGAGGTATGATCAAATAATAAGAAACTCTTCGTATTTAGGAACCTTCATGAGTGAGTTTATTGGAGCAGGAGATTGGCGACTATCTTTTATTCAAAGAGATAGGGTAGAAGCCATGACAGCAGACAAAGTAAATACAGCTGTACAACGTTATTTAATTAATACAAACCGTACAGTTGGAAATTTTATACCTACAAAGAAACCCATTAGAGTTGAAATTGAGCATACTGAAGGTTTAGAAGAATTAGTTACTAATTATAAAGGAAAAGAAGGGCTGGATGCAGGAGAAGCGTTTGATGTGTCTTATGAAAACATACAAAACCGACTAAACTCAGGAAAACTTCAAAAAACCCCAATAGAGTATGGTTTTATAAAGAAAAATAATCGAGGAAAAACGGTTAACTTATTATTTGTTATAAGAAATGGTAATGTTAATGATTTCATGAATAAAGGGCGATTAGCAAATTACACAGCTAGAATGCTAAATAAGGGGACTACAAATTATTCTAGGCAAGATATTGAAGACAAGCTAAGTGCTTTGAAATCTTCAGTTAGTCTTTCTGGAGGTAACGGAAGAATAAGCGCACGTATTAGTACTACTGAAGAATATCTCATGGAAACTTTAGCATTAATGACAGATATGTTGAAAAACCCAACGTTTAATGAAGCAGAATTAGAGAAATTAAAAACTGCAGATTTAGCAAATATTGAGCGTAATAAAACAGAACCTCAGTTTTTAGCAAGTAAAGCCCTTGGTAATTTAAATCAACATTATAAAAAAGGACATCCACTTTATTCTACATCAGTTGAAGATGACATTGAGAACATAAATGCGATAACAGTTGAAGGTCTCAAAAATTATTATGATGAGTTTTATGGTATTTCAGACAATGCATCTTTAGTAGCCATTGGGAATATAGATGAAAACGCTCTAAAGAATTATTTTGAAACTGAGTTTGCCAACTTTAAGGTGGATAAACCCTATAAGCCTATTGAAGACCCGTATAGAAAAAACAATGCTATAAATGAGAAAATAAAAACACCAGACAAGAAAAATGCTATCAGTATTGGTGTAATGGCTTTTGAAGGTAGTGTGGTGGATGAGGATTATGCAGCACTTCAAGTCGCTAGTTCAATATTTGGTGGAGGGTTTTTAAATTCCAGAATAGCAGGAAGATTACGTCAAAAAGATGGTATAAGTTATGGTGCTGGTGGTAGAGTAGATGTAGATGGAGACCCTAAAGATTCAAAATCATCAATACTTGTATATGCTATTTATGCGCCAGAGAATGCTGATAAAGTACAAAAAGGATTTAGTGAAGAAATAGAGCGTTATATTAATGAAGGTATTACAGAAGATGAATTGAAGGTAGCTATTACCAGTTGGGTGCAAGGTAGAAGTGTATCTAGAGCAAAGGATAATGAACTATCAAGAACTATAAATAATAACTTGTATTATGATAGAGATATGATGTTCTACAAAGGTATTGAAGACAAAGTAACTTCTTTAACAGTGGAAGATGTAAATAAAGTCATAAAAAAATACTTTAAAACATTTGATAATTGGACGGTGGTAAACGCAGGAGATTTTGAAAAAGCACCAGAAATTAAAAGTGAGAAAAAGGTAGATTAGTTGAAAAATCCATAAACTTAAGAGCCAAATCTTTTTTTGATTTGGCTTTTGTTTTTACGACAAAATATAATGCCATAGATATTTCGTATAGTAAAAGCTCTATGGCTGATATACCTGTCCTCTATGAGGTTTTAGAGCATCTCTAACAGGCTTCATTTCATCTTCATTTACTATCATAAAAGCTATAGCATGTAACGTGTTGATGGCTTGATAACCAGTTATGCTTAATACTAGGCTTTGGCTTTTAATATACTCTTTCAAGTGAATTTCATGATGTTCAGCAATTTTTAAGGCATCAGGTCCACGAAAATCCCAAATAAGTTTTAATTGTCGCATAGGCTTTTGTTTGATTTCAAAGATCTTAAATTAAGAGGAAAAACTTAAAATAAAACTGCTTTATTCACGTTTGTTAACACAACTTGTTTTAAAGCTATATATTAGTATTTTTGCACTTGTTGATTAATAATTTTCTACTATGAAATTAAAGTATTGCATCCTAGTTTTTCCATTATTTTTTATAACTATTGGGTTTGCTCAAAAGCAAAATAAAGACGTATTATTTACTATTGCAGAGGAGCCTGTATATGTTTCAGAATTTTTAAGAGTTTATAATAAAAACTTAGATTTGGTACAGGATGAATCCCAAAAAGATGTCGAAGAGTATTTAAAGTTGTTTGTAAATTACAAATTAAAATTACAGGAAGCTAAGGCACAAGGATTACATGAAAAACCTTCATACCAAAGAGAGTTAGGGAATTACAAAAAGCAGCTGGCAAAAAATTATATGACCGATGCTGAAGTAAATGAGACATTGGTGAAAGAGGCATACGATCATATTACCACAGATGTAAAGGCAAATCATATTCTAGTACGAGTGGCAGAAGATGCGAGCCCTAAAGATACATTAGTAGCTTTCAATAAAATTAGTAATTTAAGAGAGCGAGCTCTAGAAGAAGGATTTGAAACTGTTAGAAAGCAAATACATAATGGTAAAACACTTTTTGGAGAAGAACTAGGTTGGTTTTCTGCATTTAAAATGGTGTATAAGTTTGAGAAATCTGCTTATAGTACTCCAGTAGGTAATATTTCTCAACCTTTTAGAACACGTTTTGGTTATCACATTGTTAAAGTTTTAGATAGACGCAAAGCTCGTGGAGAACGAACTGTTAAGCATATAATGATTATACCAAAAAGTGAAAGTGAAGCCTCTAATGCTGAAAAGAGAATTAATGAGATTTACAAGAAAATTCAACAAGGAGAAGAATACGAAGCCTTAGCTAAAGAGTTTTCCGATGATAAAAATTCGGCACCTAGTGGAGGTTTACTCAAACCCTTTTCTAGCGGACAACTGAGTGTGCCAGAATTTGAAGAAGCTGCATTTGCATTACAGAATCAAGGCGATATATCCAAACCTATGAAAACAGATTTTGGATGGCATATCTTAAAACTTGTAAATGCAAAACCTATTGGTGCTTTTGAAAATATAAAGCCTGAGCTTGAACAAAAAGTAAAAAAAGATTCCCGTTCGCAATTGATTGAAGAGGCTTTAATAGCTAAATTAAAGCAGAAATATAATATAGGAGATAACACGCCAGATTTAAGCTATTTTGTGTCTATATTAAATGACGATTTTTACAAACGCACTTGGGAATTACCTAAGGAATTTAAAGGTAATTTGCCTCTGGTAAGAATTGGAGATAAACAATTAACAAATGCTGATTTTGCAGATGCATTATTATCTCAGCAAAAACGAATTAGAGGTAAACAGAGTTTTCAAGGTATAGTTTATAGTACCTATGAAGCGTTTTTAAATTCAAATTTAAAGCAATATCAGGAAGAAAATCTTGAAAATGAAAATGAAGACTTTGCTCATATTTTTAGTGAATATAGAGATGGGTTATTGTTATTTGATTTAATGGAGAATACTATTTGGAAATCTGCTAAAACAGATTCTGTAGAAGTTAAAGAATTCTATGAAACGCATAAAGAAAAATATAAGTGGCCTGTAAGGGTAGAAGCAGAAGTTGCTTCCTCAACAAATAAAAAAATCATAAAGAAAGTTGCTAAACTCATGGGCGAGAACATGTCGGCAGAAGATATTAAGGCATTAGTAAATACAAACGGTAAGGTTAATGTAATTTTTACTATTGATACGATGGGGACTGAGCATCAAGCATTACCAAAAAACTTTGATTTAACGAAAGGTATTTCAAAGGTGTGTAAGCATAACAATGGCTTTGTAGTAGCTAATGTTAGTAACGTATTTCCAGAAAAACAAAAACCTTATGAAGAAGTTAAAGGGTTAGTAATAAGTGATTATCAAACACATAAAGAAAACCTTTGGTTAGAAGAACTTAAAAATAAATATAAGGTGGTTATTAATACAGATGTTTTTAAGAAGGTTAAAGCAGACATTAATTAGTATTTTGCATATCAAATCCCTCAATATAATCCTAATTTTTATTTTGCTAGCATCATGTGATATTTTTAGAAAAACAGATGATAGGAAACCCATTGCCAGAGTTAATGATACTTACCTTTATGAAGATGATTTAAAAGGTTTAGGTACTGATGGTATTACTGGAGAGGATAGTACTTTAATTGTTCAGAATTTTATAAAAGAATGGGCTACTGCACAACTTTTGGTTGACGGAGCTCAGATAAACTTAAACGAAAAAAAGCAAGAAGATTTCAATAAACTGGTTATTCAATATAAGAATGACTTATTTAGTAAGGCGTACTTAGAAGCGTTGGTAAAGCAAAATTTAGATACAACAGTTAGTGCTGAAGAAGCTAATAGTTATTATGAATTGCATAAAGATGTATTTAAATTAAATGAAGAACTTATAAAATTTAGGTATGTTCATGTAGATGAAAACATCATAGATTTTGATGTAATTAAAGAACGTTTTAAACGATTTGAAGAAGACGATAAAACAGCATTAGATTCCATAGCAATTCAGTTTAAATCTTATTCACTTAATGATTCTATTTGGATAAAAATGAGTCAGGTTATAGCTAAGATACCCGTAGTGAATTCAGAAAATAAAAATCAACTGTTAAAAAAATCTAATTTTGTGCAACTCAAAGATTCATTAGGAGTATATTTGATGCAAGTTAATGATGTTTTGATCAGGAATGATACAGCTCCGTTAGAGTACGTAAGGCCAACAATTAATCAAATTGTTACTAATAAAAGAAAGCTAGAACTCATTAAAAAATTAGAAAAAGATATTACTAAAGATGCCATTAAGAATAAAGAATTTGAAATATATAATTAGTATATTAACGTTACTCATGTTCGTTGGAGTAATTAAAGCACAAGAGATTATTGAAGATGAGCCTACTGTAGTTGAAGAAGAGGAAAAGAAAATAGTTACCGACTCTACTTCAGTATTTAAGCCTGTAAAAGTTGATGGTGTAGCTGGTGTTGTGGGAGACTACATTGTATTAAACTCTGATATAGATAAAGAGTTTTTACAGTTACAAGCTTCGGGTGTAGATACTAAAAACATTACCAGATGTCAACTTTTTGGTAAACTCTTAGAAAATAAATTATATGCTCACCATGCTATTCAAGATAGTATATTAGTATCTGATGCAGAAGTTAGAAACAATGTAGAGTACCAATTACAACAATTTTTGTCTCAGGTAAATGGAGATATGGATCGTTTGTTGCGCATTTATAATAAAGAAAGCGAAGAAAGCCTTAGGGATGAAATGTTTAAAACCAATAAGGATATGATGTTGGCACAACGTATGCAAGCTAAGGTGGTTGAAGAGGTTGAAATAACTCCAGAAGAAGTAAGACAGTTTTTTAATAAAATTCCTAAAGAAGAACGTCCAAATTTCGGTACTGAATTAAAAGTAGCTCAAATAGTAGTGGAGCCAAAAGTATCCGAAGATGAAAAGCAACGCATCATCAATCAATTGCAACAGTTTAAGACTGATGTAGAGGAGAATGGAGCAAGTTTTAGATCTAAAGTTATTCTATATGGGCAAGATCCAGGTATAAAGCAATCAGGTTATAAATATACCCTTAATAGAAAGAAACCAAGAATGGTTAAAGAGTTTCGTGAAGCAGCATTTTCATTGCAGGAAGGACAAGTTTCTGAGCCTTTTGAAACTGATTTTGGATTTCACATTGTCTATTGCGAAAAAATTAGAGGTCAGGAGTACGATGTAAGTCATGTGCTATTAATTCCAAAAGTTTCTGATGCTTCAGTAGTTGAGGCAAAAGAAAAACTTGAGGAAGTAAGACAAAAAATAGTTAGTGGAGAAATTACATTTGAAGCAGCAGCAAGAGAAATAAGTGATGATGAGGTAACGCGATTTGATGGAGGACAGTTAATAAACCCAGAAACTCAAGACTATAATTTTGAGTTAACGCGTATGGATCCTGAATTGTATTCTCAAATTCAAGACTTAAAGGATGGAGAGATTAGTCAAGTGGTTGCAGAATCTGATAGATCTCAAAAGCTTAAATTTAAAATCCTTACAGTTTCTGATAGGGTAGAAGACCATGAAGCTGATTATGCAAGAGACTTCTTAAAAATTAAGGGACTTGCTCTTAACGAAAAGAAAATTAAAGCTATAGAAAATTGGCAAGCAGAAAAGATTGATGATACTTACATTAAGATAACAGGTAATACAAGAAATTGTGAGTTTTCTAGTAACTGGTTAAAAAAATAGAAATTTATGTCTGATGTTGCTGCAATAGAACATTTTGTTAAAAAATATAAAGCGTTAAAACAGGAAATAGCCAAAGTCATTGTAGGACAAGATGATGTTATCGATCAAATTTTAATATCTGTATTTTCTGGAGGGCACTCTTTACTTGTAGGAGTACCAGGTTTGGCTAAAACACTAATGGTTAACACTATTGCGCAAGCTTTAGGTTTGGATTTTAAGCGTATACAGTTTACGCCAGATTTAATGCCAAGCGACATTTTAGGAAGTGAAATTCTTGATGAGGATCGTCATTTTAAATTTGTAAAAGGTCCTATTTTTGCTAATATTATATTAGCCGATGAGATAAACCGTACACCTCCAAAAACCCAAGCAGCTTTATTAGAAGCAATGCAAGAACGAGCAGTAACAGTAGCTGGACATCATTATAAACTAGATTTACCTTATTTTGTTTTAGCAACGCAAAATCCTATTGAGCAAGAAGGAACTTATCCTTTACCAGAAGCGCAATTAGACCGTTTTATGTTTGCTATTAACTTAGAATACCCTTCATTTAAGGAAGAAGTAGAAGTGGTAAAGGCTACAACAAACGATGTGAAAGTTGAGGTAAATCCACTTTTTACTGCAAAAGAAATTTTAGAATTACAACACGTTATTAGAAGGATTCCCGTAGCTGATAATGTTATTGAATATGCAGTTACTATAGTTGGCAAGACAAGACCAAATAGTACTGCAGCATCAGATTTAGTAAAACAATACATAGATTGGGGAGCAGGGCCAAGAGCATCTCAAAACTTAATATTAGCAGCCAAAACCCATGCTGCAGTTAATGGTAAATTTTCTCCAGATAATGAAGATGTACAGGCTGTAGCCACCAGTATTCTAAGGCACCGAATCATTAAAAACTACAAAGCTGAAGCAGAAGGCATTTCAGAAAATCAGATCATTAAGAGTTTATTTTAATTAAGGATTGGTTTTTTTGGACATAAACCCATCTTTTAAGCTGTCCCCTCTCAACTTAGGAATATAATGATAATAAGACTTTATATATTCTACCTGTTGCTGATTCACACAAGGTAAACTGCCATTGCCAGTACCCCAGAAGAACACATCTTTTTCAGGGGTATAAAAATCAAACCCATTAATAGTAACTTTAGAAAAAGTAGTGGCAGTTTTAGTATTGTTCTCGGGAATAATAATATTCTTAAACTTGAAATTATTTAGCGTCATAGCAAATTTATTTGAAGTAAAAGCATTTAAATTTAAAGGAATAAAAATGGGAATTGCACTTAAAATTATGGCACTATACGTGAGATATAATCCCAATTTTTGAGATTTAAATAAAGTAACGAATATTTGAAGCGAAAAAATAACAATAAATATAAAAAAGAAACGGTATTGAGGAGAATTAAGCCAAACTATTACAAGTTGTACAAGTCCTAATAGGTAAATAATTAACAGTTGCGTTTTGTGTTTATTTTTAAGAATACAAAAAGGAAAAAGCACTAAAAGTAACAAGAACATTTTGTTAAATAGCCCATGAAGTTTTGGGATTTGTAGCCAATATTTAAGTGTTTCAAGAAAGCTAAAAGATGAAGTGTCAATATTATTAAAAACAGATTGATAGGTGCCAGTTTTGTATAGCTGTAATAATTCAGGCGGTAATTTCCAATCTACGTTTAAGATGTCTAAAGCAGATGTAGGGTAAAATAAGTATCCAGAGATGATATAATTTTTAAATAAAAACAGTCCAAGTATTCCAATACATAGTAAGGTAAACTTAATACTATATATTTTCAATGTATTATAATGTTTTAAAAATAGAATCAATATGAGAATGGATAGTACCAACATCGTTACTTTTACAAGACATAAAAAAAGTACTACAGATAAAAGTTGTTTAAACGTATTGATAGATATGGTGTTATAATTCATTACGAATTCATAGACGACATAAGGCGTTAGTAAAAAGATAATTAAATCAGGAGAAGGTGTATTTGCAAATTGCATAAAGAACAAACTAAAAACAAGTACCAGACCTAAAAAATAGTCTTGAACATTAGAATTATGATTCAACTTTTCAATAAACAGAAATCCTAAAAGCACAAAAACAAATCCGTTAATATCATTAAAGCAATTAGTGATAAAAGGAAAATTAAAACCAGCTTGTAAGGAGTGCCATGAAGAATTTTGTCCTAAAAAGAGATGTATGTTGGCAAGCCCTTTTACATAACCAAATTCATTTATCCATTTTATGGTTTGTATATAATAGGATTCGTTATCAATTAAATAAGGCTTGGTGGCACTTTGCGCTAGTATTAAAATACATAGCAGTAGGTATAATAGTTTATAAGGAGTTTTTAAATTTTTGATAGCATGCCACACACTGTTTAAAAGCTGTTTAATTTCTGCTCTAAACCAAATAATTAGTATACAATTAAGCATTAAAATACTTATATAGTATTCAATATGAATTCTCATAAAAAAAGCTGCGACACTAGTTGTAATGGTATAAAGAAAAAGCCCTAAGATATGATGTATTGTAAAGTGGCAATTGTCAATTTTGATAATTCTCCTGAAAACAAATCCAAAATTCAGGCAGGTTAGAGCAATGTATATCCAACTTAATAGTATAAGAAGCATCTTCTTGTTTGGTTTACCTCAAAGGTATAGATTAAAAGTCAACATCAAATTATTAATTCATTAGAAATTGCTGTATTCAACTAACAAAAATTCAATCATTTTATTTAATAATGATACTATAACAATTAAGTATAGATACTTAGTTTTATTGTAGTTTTCCTTTTAAACCTTTGCATTAAATTCGTATTTTGCGTCACTTTTTTAAATAAAACTAAAACTGAAATATTTCTTATATGAACTACAACGATTACATCAAGGAAATCGAGGAAAGAAAAGCTCAGGGCTTACACCCAAAGCCAATCGACGGTGCAGATTTATTGAGTGAAATTATCGCTCAAATTAAGGATGAAGGTAATGCGCACAGAGAAGCGTCTCTAAATTTCTTTATTTATAACACATTGCCAGGTACAACAAGTGCTGCAGGTGTAAAAGCAAAATTTTTAAAAGAAATTATTCTTGGTGAGTTTGTAGTAAAAGAAATAACACCAACATTTGCGTTCGAGCAGTTATCGCACATGAAAGGTGGACCGTCTATCGAGGTGTTATTAGACATTGCTTTAGAAGACGATGCAGCATTAGCAGCAGAAGCCGCTAAAGTATTAAAAACACAAGTGTTTTTATACGAAGCCGATACAGAGCGTTTAGAAAATGCTATGAAATCAGGAAACGCCCTAGCAAAAGATATTATGGAAAGCTATGCGCAAGCAGAATTCTTTACAAAGTTACCAGAGGTAGACGAAGAAATAGAAATAGTAACTTACATTGCAGGTGTTGGCGATATTTCTACCGATTTATTATCACCAGGAGCCGATGCACACTCGCGTTCGGATAGAGAATTACACGGACAGTGTATTTTTGAGCACAACAAAGACATGCAGAAAGAAGTGTTAGCTCTTAAAGAGCAGCACCCCGATAAGCGTGTAATGCTTATTGCTGAAAAAGGGACTATGGGCGTAGGATCGTCTAGAATGTCTGGTGTAAATAACGTGGCATTATGGACAGGTATCTCATCTAGCCCATACGTACCATTTATAAACATTGCACCAGTAATAGCAGGAACAAACGGTATAGCACCAATTTTCTTAACTACAGTAGGTGTAACAGGAGGTATAGGGATAGACCTTAAAAACTGGGTAAAGAAAAAAGACGCAGAAGGTAATACGGTTTACGATGCCGATGGAGAGCCAGTATTAGAGCAAGTATACTCTGTAGAAACAGGAACAGTACTTACTATAAACACAAAAACTAAAAAATTATACAACGGCGATAAAGAATTAAAAGACATCTCTACAGCACTAACCCCACAAAAAATGGAGTTTATAAAAGCTGGAGGATCTTACGCTGTAGTATTTGGTAAAAAATTACAAACATTTGCTTGTAAAGCCTTAGGTATCGATGTGCCACAAGTATACGCACCATCTAAAGAAATTTCTATAGAAGGACAAGGCTTAACAGCAGTAGAGAAAATATTCAACAAAAATGCTGTAGGTACAACACCAGGCAAAACATTACATACAGGTTCTAACGTACGTGTAGAAGTAAACATTGTAGGCTCTCAGGATACTACAGGTTTAATGACGTCGCAAGAGCTTGAAATGATGGCAGCAACAGTGGTATCGCCAATAGTAGATGCCAGTTACCAGTCTGGATGTCACACCGCTTCTGTGTGGGATGATAAGTCTAAGGCTAACATCCCAAGATTAATGAAGTTTATGAACGACTTCGGTTTAATTACAGGACGTGACCCTAAAGGTGTATATTTCCCAATGACCGATGTAATACACAAGGTATTAAACGATATCACGGTAGACGATTGGGATATCATTATCGGTGGCGATTCGCACACACGTATGTCTAAAGGGGTAGCTTTCGGTGCCGATTCTGGTACAGTAGCTTTAGCTTTAGCAACAGGAGAGGCTACAATGCCAATTCCAGAGTCTGTTAAAGTCACTTTTAAAGGCAACATGAGAAGTTTTATGGACTTCCGCGATGTGGTGCACGCTACGCAGCAACAAATGTTAAAGCAATTTGGAGGTGAAAACGTATTCCAAGGACGTATTATAGAAGTTCATATTGGAACATTAACATCAGATCAAGCCTTTACATTTACAGACTGGACAGCAGAGATGAAAGCTAAGGCGTCTATCTGTATCTCAGAAGACGATACATTAGTAGAATCTTTAGAAATTGCAAGAGACCGTATCCAAATCATGATAGATAAAGGTATGGACAACGAAAAGCAAGTGCTTAAAGGTTTAGTAGATAAAGCAAATACCAGAATAACAGAAGTTAAAACAGGTATTAAGCCAGCATTAAAACCAGATGCAAACGCTAAGTATTATGCAGATGTGGTTATCGATTTAGATGAAATCGCAGAGCCAATGATAGCAGATCCAGATGTAAACAACGAAGACCCATCACGTCGTTATACGCACGATACTATTCGTCCATTATCATACTACGGAGGTACAAAGCAAGTCGATTTAGGTTTCATAGGGTCTTGTATGGTACACAAGGGCGATATGAAGATTTTAGCACAAATGCTAAAAAACATAGAAGCGCAACAAGGCAAAGTAGAATTTAAAGCGCCACTAGTCGTAGCGCCACCAACATACAACATTGTAGACGAGTTAAAAGCCGAAGGCGATTGGGAAGTACTACAAAAGTACTCAGGTTTCGAGTTTGACGATAGCGCACCAAAAGGCTTAGCACGTACCAAGTACGAAAACATGCTATACCTAGAGCGTCCAGGATGTAACCTATGTATGGGTAACCAAGAAAAAGCAGAACCAGGAGATACTGTAATGGCAACCTCTACACGTTTATTCCAAGGTCGTGTGGTAAAAGATAAGGACGGTAAAAAAGGAGAATCTTTACTATCGTCTACGCCAGTAGTAGTATTATCTACCATTTTAGGTCGTACACCAACTATGACAGAATACGAAACAGCAGTAGATGGTATCGTATTAACCAAGTTTAAACCCTCTCAAAAAGAATTAGTTATCTAATTTTAACTTGAGAATACACATACTGAAAAGCCTAAGCGTAATGCTTAGGCTTTTTTATGCTTTGGATTTATTTTGCTATTCGTTTTTTCATTAAACAATAATTACAAGCTTTGTGCATAGTATATTCAATTTTATGCTCCTGTAACAACTTTGCAATTATTTTCATTGTTTCATCTTCGTTAAGACCAATAGTTGCTCCAAGATCTATTTCGTTAAGTAAACCATCATTTATAATAAATGTATCTAAATATCTTTTTTTATAGTTCATACGGTAATTTTTTTGTTGCTATCATTATGTGAGGACTAAAAGCTAAAAGTGCATCATCAGTCTCGGTTATATTTAAGAGTTGCAATAAAGTTTCTTTTCTATTACTATTAGCCATACTTAGAAAAAAATCTTTATCTAACCATGTTATTCCCTCTACAGCATGTAGGTTAATATGATGTAGCTGTTGATTAATAAACTCTTCTTTGAGCTGTTCTGGCCTATGATAATATGCTTCAGCTAAAATCCACGGGAACTCATTAGGTTGATGATGTAAACCTGTTGTTAATTCTTCTCTGCACATATTAAGAAATGGCTTTTTATGGATATAACCATTTAACAAACCAACTAACGTTGATGCTGTATAATTAATCGCAAAACCTAAAATTATACCATTATTTTTTAAGATGCGTTTGGCTTCTTTTATACACAATGCCCTATCTTCTCTTTTTTGAAGATGATATAGGGGGCCATGTAGTATTATAAGGTCGGCAAAGTTGTTAGGGAACTCTAGTTTTCTTGCCTCTCCATAGTTTACGGTAAATTTGTTCTTTAATTTATGAGCTCTATTTTGAGCTAGTTTTATGTGTTTATTAATGGGATCAACTAAGTGTATTAGATGTCCTTTTTTTGCAAGCCACTCGGCGTATTTTCCTGTACCTCCTCCAACATCTATTATTGTTGAGCATTGTTTTGGAATATACTTTTCTATGAGAGTTTTATTCCTTTCAAACTCAAAAACTCCCATACCTTGATTTAGTCTTGTTTCTTCTGATGAATTATTATAAAATTGTTCTATACTCTTATTTATTAACTGTTTTTTATTCATTATTGTCTGTTTTTTAATCACATTTAACAAAGCATCAATGCTGGTATAGCTTTTTTTGTGATCTTTATTTTTAAGTTTTTAGTGAAAAATGAATGTGTCTATCTATGCATTAAAAAACAAGAAGATGTTATAATGCAATTTTTACTCTTTTTTAAGAGTTGTCTTTCTTGAAAAGACTCAGATAGTATGTAATGAAAAATATAACAGACTGTAAAGATATAAATTACGGATCGATTTTTCTAAAAGTTGTTTTTAACTATGAAATTTATGTGTTATCTCTTTTTCAATACCTTACATATTTTCGTATCTTAGAGAGCGTTAAAAAGAAACTAAAAATTAAATAAAATAAATTTCTATGACATTCGATATTGATATGATAAAAGGCGTTTACGCAAGAATGAAAGAACGTGTAGATGCTGCTCGAGAAGTTGTTGGTAAGCCACTAACACTTTCAGAAAAAATATTATATAATCACTTATGGGATGGTACTCCAACCAAAGCCTTTGTAAGAGGAAAAGATTATGTGGATTTTGCGCCAGATAGAATCGCATGTCAAGATGCAACAGCACAAATGGCTTTGTTGCAATTTATGCAAGCTGGAAAAGATAAAGTAGCAGTACCAACAACTGTGCATTGCGATCACTTAATACAAGCTAAAGAAGGTGCAGCAAAAGATTTAAAACATGCCAATACAGTAAGTAGTGAAGTTTTTAACTTTTTAGAATCTGTATCTAATAAATATGGTATAGGATTCTGGAAACCAGGTGCAGGAATCATCCATCAAGTTGTATTAGAAAATTATGCTTTCCCAGGAGGGATGATGATTGGTACAGACTCGCATACGGTAAATGCAGGAGGTTTGGGCATGGTGGCCATTGGTGTTGGTGGAGCAGATGCAGTAGATGTGATGGCAGGTATGGCGTGGGAATTAAAATTTCCAAAGTTAATAGGCGTTAAGTTAACAGGAAAACTATCGGGATGGACAGCACCAAAAGACGTGATTTTAAAAGTTGCAGAAATCCTAACGGTAAAAGGAGGAACAGGAGCCATTGTTGAATATTTTGGACCAGGAGCATTAGCCATGTCTTGTACTGGAAAAGGTACCATCTGTAATATGGGAGCAGAGATAGGTGCAACCACATCAACTTTTGGATATGACGATTCAATGGATAGGTATTTACGTGCTACAGATAGAGAAGGTGTTGCTGATGCTGCTAACGAAGTGGCAGCTTATTTAACTGCTGATGCTGAGGTTTATGAAAATCCAGAGCAGTATTTTGATCAAGTTATAGAGATTAATTTATCGGAACTAGGCCCATTATTAAATGGCCCGTTTACGCCAGATTTATCTACAACAGTGGGTTCAGCAATGACAAAAAAAGCTAGTGATAACGAATGGCCGATAAAAGTAGAGTGGGGCTTGATTGGGTCTTGTACTAATTCCTCGTACGAAGATTTATCCAGGGCAGCCTCAATAGCACAACAAGCATTAGATAAGAATTTAAAAACAAAAGCAGAATTTGGTATTAATCCAGGATCTGAACAAGTGCGTTTTACTGCTGAGCGTGACGGTATTTTACAAGTTTTTGAAAAATTAGATGCTACCATATTTACCAATGCCTGTGGACCTTGTATTGGCCAATGGGCACGATACTCCGATCCTAAAAATGCACCAAAAAATAGTATCGTACATTCATTCAATAGAAACTTTGCGAAGCGTGCAGATGGAAATCCAAATACACATGCATTTGTAGCCTCTCCCGAAATTACAGCAGCAATAGCTATTGCAGGACGCTTGGATTTTAATCCGATGACGGATAAACTCATTAATGAGAATGGGGAACAAGTGATGCTAGATGAACCTACAGGATGGGAATTACCTCCAAAAGGTTTTGAGGTTGAGGAAAATGGGTATTTAGCTCCTGAAGAGGATGGTAGCCACGTAAATGTTGTAGTTAAAGAAGATTCAGAACGTTTGCAATTGTTAACTCCGTTTGTGCCTTTAGGAGACACTATTACAGGAGCAAAATTATTAATAAAAGCCTTTGGTAAGTGTACAACAGACCATATTTCTATGGCTGGACCATGGTTGCGTTTTAGAGGACATTTAGATAACATAGCCAATAATACCTTAATTGGAGCAGTTAATGCTTTTAATAAAAAAACAAACTTTGTTAAAAATCAATTAACCGGGGATTATGGTGGTGTACCAGACGTGCAACGTGCTTATAAAGCAGCAGGTATTAAAACTATTGTGGTAGGAGATCACAATTATGGAGAAGGCTCTTCTAGGGAGCATGCAGCAATGCAACCACGTCACTTAGGGGTAGCAGCAGTAATTGTAAAGTCGTTTGCACGTATCCATGAAACCAACCTAAAAAAACAAGGGATGCTAGGATTAACGTTTGCTAACGAAAATGATTATGATTTAATTCAGGAAGATGATACATTCAACTTTATAGATTTAAATGAATTTGCACCAGATAAGCAGTTAACATTGGAAGTTGTACATGCAGATGGTAGTAAGGATACTATTAAATTAAACCATACCTACAACGCAGCGCAAATAGCATGGTATCATGAAGGTTCTGCGTTAAATCTTATAAAGAAGCAAAACGCTTAATATTTACAAGACGATAGAAAATTAAAAAATCCAGCTACATGCTGGATTTTTTGTTTTTAATATAAAAATGTTAAGGTTTAGTACGTCTTCCACTATGTTTTTGTTTTTCCTTATTTTTAATATAGATATGTTTATATCTGCTGTTATTTGGTGCATTACGCTCCTCTATATCAAACTTTCCAGTAGATTTTATCAAAGGTGTTAGTTTTTGAAAGCCATAGTTTCTAGAATCAAAATTAGGGCGTTTTTTCTGTATTAAACTGCCAATATCACCAAGGAATGCCCAACCATCTTCATCAGAGAGATCTTCAATAGATGATTTTATCAAATTAATTTCTTTTGCAGTAATAGTATCTACTGATGGTTTTTTAGATGTTTTATGGTCATCATCGGTATCACTATCATCTTTTTCATTATCCCTACTTTTCAAAATTTCAATATAAATAAACTTATCACAAGCCACTATAAATGGATTTGGTGTTTTCTTTTCCCCAATACCAATCACTTGCATACGAGCTTCTCTAAGTCTTGTAGCCAAACGTGTAAAATCACTATCACTAGAAACCAAGCAGAACCCTTCAACTTTATTGGAATATAAAATATCCATAGCATCAATTATCATGGCAGAGTCTGTAGCGTTTTTTCCAATAGTATAACTATATTGTTGTATAGGCGTAATAGCATTTTCAAGTAATACTTTTTTCCATTTGTTTAAGTTTGGTTTGGTCCAGTCTCCATAAATACGCTTTATAGTGGGGTTGCCGTATTTTGCAATTTCTTCCATCATCTCTTTTACATTACCCGCAGGTATGTTATCTCCATCAATTAAAACAGCAAGGTTAATATTCATAATAAGTATTTAAAATTAGCCTCCAAGTTACAGGATAGTTATGCCAGAACCAAACTTATGACGGATTTATTAAAAACATAAAATCATTAAAATATGTATTTATATCATGAGTTTATTTTCATATTGTTTAAAAATTAATGATATTTTAATAATATGATAAAAGTCATAATTAATATTTAGGGTTCTCTTTAATTTTACCACAACAAAATGATTGTAAAGAATGAAATTGATGAAGTTTCATTTTTAGAGAAATCACAAACTTTAAAACTGGTAAGCATGATACCTAAAAAGAACCCAGAATTAGAGGTGGGCCGGAATAGCAGCCTTTATTTCGCTATCGGACTTAATATTATGTTATTTATTTCGTGGCAAGCCATTGAATATAAAACATACGAAGAGGAAGCAGTGGTATTAGATGTACTAGTAATGGATACTGAAATTGATGAGGAAATTCCATTGGTAAGTATAAATACACCACCACCACCTCCGCCGCCTGTTGTAATGCAAGAGACAGTACAGATTGTTGAAGATACTGAAGAAATAGAAGAAACTGTTTTTGAAAGCACAGAAACAAGTCAGGATGATTTAATTAGTGATAACGTAATACGTGTTGAAGATGTTAATGTAGGACAAATAGAAGAGGAAGTTGAGGTGCCATTTGCTTTAATTGAAGATATTCCTTTATTTCCTGGATGCGAAAAAGTTAAAAAATCTCAGCGTCGTAAGTGCTTTCAAGAAAAAATGAATGCACACGTATCAAAAAATTTTAACTATCCTGAAATGGCATTAGATATGGAAATATCAGGACGCGTTTTTGTAATCTTTGTTATAGCTCCAGATGGACGAATTACGAAGATTAGAACAAGAGGTCCAGATAAAATATTGGAAGAAGAGGCATATCGTATAGTAAGTTTATTGCCAACAATGATTCCAGGAAAGCAGAGAGGAAAACCCGTAAGTGTACCATTTAGTTTGCCTATTAATTTTAAAATGGCAGAACAATAAAACAAATTCATAACAAGCTTTTTTAGGGTTAATACCCAGTTATCATGTTTGGACGGTTAAGGATACTTTATTATAAAGTATCCTTAACTTTTTTATGCCTGTTTACTCTAGTTTAAAAGAAAACTACAATTCAGTATCTATTTTTTACAGTTCGGTCAGTTCAATTTTAAAAACGTGTGCTTTGATGTGATATTTGAACTGTAATTAAAAATAGAACAGTCATGCAACAACTTATTAAAATTATCTGCTTCATCGTAATTAGTACATCACTTTCGTTTGCACAAGAAATTATTGAAAATAATGTAACTGTAACAATTTCTAATCTAGAAAGTAATGATGGAAAAGTTTTTATATCACTTTATAATTCTGAAGGAAGCTTTTTAGCAAAAGGATATCAATCAACTGTTTCAGAAATAAAAAACAACAGTTGTGAAGTGGTGTTTAAAAACATACCAAACGGAACCTATGCAGTGTCTTTTTATCATGATGAAAACAGTAATAACAAAATGGATACAGGTATGTTTGGTATTCCTAAAGAAGATTATGGATGTTCTAATAATGCAAAGGGATTTATGGGGCCACCAAAATGGAAAGATGCCAAATTCACAATCAATAACGAATCAGTAACACAACATATAACATTATAACATTGAAATCATGAAACAATTATTCATTATTGCCACACTTTTAATTTCGGTAATGGCAACAGCACAAACCAATTATGAAAAAGGAATGCAAAAAGCATTTGAGCTATGGGGAGAAAATAAACCATCAGAAGCTGCTAATATGTTTGAGCGTATTGCATCTGCAGAGCCAGACAATTGGTTACCTCCATATTGGGCAGCACAAATAAATATAGTTACCAGTTTTGGAGAACAGGATAAGGATAAACTGGCGGCTAAATTAAAAAAAGGACAGGATTTATTGAATGACGCTACAGCTATTTCAAAAAATAACCCTGAGATAATGGTAATGCAAGCTCTACTGCATACAGCTTGGATAGCATCAGATGGAGCTACTTATGGTATGACGTTATCTCCTAAAGTAATAGAATTATATGCTAAAGCTGAAGCAATTGCACCAGATAATCCTAGAGTTATATTATCCAAAGCAGAGTGGAATATAGGTAGCGCTAAATATTTTGGGCAAGATACAGCACCATTTTGTAAAGACTTAGAACGCGCCTTAGAACTTTTTGCTAAATTTAAAGCAGAAACGGAATTTCATCCCAAATGGGGTAAGGATCGCGTTGAGGAGTTACTAAAATCGTGTAAACAGTAAATTTTTGCAATAAAACGTATCATGAAAAAATCGATTAGACAAATTCTTATGACATTTATAATTGGTTGTATAGTTTATGTTATTGGAGAGCTACTATCCGATAGGTTTAGCTATGACAGTATACAGGATTTTTTAATCGATTTTGGATTCTATCAATTGTATGCATTTCTATTAGGGTACTCTAATATGTACTTTTTTGATAAAATGAATGCCTACAAATGGAAAAAGAACAGCACATTAAAGCGTATTATCGCTGGAATTATAGGGTCAACACTAATTACATTAATAGGTTTATTCTTTTTAAGATTGTTTACTTACTTTGTTTTTGGAGGGGTCTCTATTGAAGAATTTATAGCAAATGACAAATTGGAATATTACTATTTCGGGCTTTGGATTACCCTTGCTATAGTATCTGTATTCCACATTATATACTTTTATAATAAGTACCAGCAAAACAAATTAAAGGAACAAAAAGTAATAGCAGGTACGGCAAGTGCGAAGTTTGATGCTTTAAAGAATCAGTTAGATCCACATTTCCTATTTAATAGTTTAAATGTATTAACCAGTTTAATTGAAGAGAATCCCCATCAAGCACAAAAGTTCACTACCTCATTATCCAAAGTATATCGCTATGTGTTAGAGCAAAAAAATAAGGAATTGGTAACGGTAGATGAAGAGTTACAGTTTGCAAAAACTTATATGTCACTCTTAAAAATGAGATTTGAAGACAGTATAGTGTTTACTATGCCAGAACAAGCTAAAAATCCAGAAAGTAAAGTGGTGCCATTATCGCTACAATTATTGTTAGAAAATGCTGTAAAACACAATATGGTTACCACAAGTAAACCTTTGCATATCACAATTTATGAGGATAGTGGATATCTGGTAGTAGAAAACAATCTACAACCCAAACAAATAGTAAAAAAGAGTAGTGGTGTAGGTTTGACAAATATTATGCAACGTTACAAACTGCTCACAAAGAAACAAGTAGACATTAATAAAGAAGCAAATAGGTTTGCAGTAGCAATACCAATGCTTACAAAACAAATATCAGTTATGAGAACACAAACATCAAATCAAATAGACGATACTTATTTAAGAGCCCGAAATCATGTAGAAGAATTAAAAAACTTTTACTACAGTTTAATATCCTACTGTTTAGTGATACCATTTTTAGTATTTATCAATTATAAAACGTTTTGGGGTTTTCAATGGTTTTGGTTTCCAATGATAGGTTGGGGCATAGGTTTAACCATACAAGCTTTTAAAGTGTTTGTAAGTGATAAAACTTTTGGAGGTAACTGGGAACGACGCAAAATAGAGCAATTTATGCGTGAGGAGGAAGAGAATAGATGGAAATAGAACTGAAGTTGTAGCAGTTTTATAAAGTAAACAAAAAATAAAAATTTAAAACAATGGATAAGTACGATATACAACCTTACGGAGAACGAAATTATAGAAACGAAGATGCGTATTTACGTGCAGAAAAACGCTTAAAAGCTCTTAAGGGCTTTTACTGGCATGCCTTCTGGTATGTAGTCGTAAATATTTTTATTGTTGTGATGATTGTCGTTAATGGTGGGAATATGTGGCATTTCGGCACATGGTCAACACCAGTTTTTTGGGGTATAGGCTTGGGGTTTCATGCCATAGGTGTATTTGGCAAGCGTCTAGCCTTCAATAAAAAATGGGAAGAACGTAAAATACGAGAGTATATGGAAAGAGAACAACGAGACGAGCGTCAATTTGAATAATCATTTAAATGCCTCTCTGTTGGCAGGCTTTCACTGCGCAATCCTTAACGTGGGTTTAGCAAAAAAAAAGTATAGAGTACTAGTATAAAGTTTATCAACTAAAAATAGTCAATCAAAATACAATGAACGTAATAATTATAGAAGACGAAAAACCATCAGCAAGGCGTTTACAGCGCATGCTTCAAACATTACATATAGAAGCACAAGTTATGCTACATTCTGTAGAAGAATCTATAGCATGGTTTCAAAACAATACGCATCCCGATTTAATATTTTTAGATATTCAATTAAGTGATGGACTCTCCTTTGAAATTTTTGAGACTATAGAAATAAAGTCGGCCGTAATATTCACAACAGCTTATGATGAATATGCACTGCAAGCCTTCAAATTAAATAGCATAGATTATTTATTAAAACCAATAGATGAAGACGATTTAGCTATAGCAGTAAAAAAATACCAAGACCGTGCGCCACAAAAACAAGCCGTAACACTAGATTTTAATGATATTAAAAAACTATTAGTAAACCCTATAGATAGGGAATATAAAAAGCGATTTTCTGTAAAAGTTGGGCAACACTTAAAATTGATAAATATAGACGAGATAGAGTGTTTTTATAGCGAAAATAAAGGCACCTATTTACACACTACAGATGGTAGAAATTATTTAATAGATACTACTTTAGAGCAATTAGAGGAAGAGCTAGAACCACAAACCTTTTTCCGAATTAACCGTAAATTTTTTGTAAACATTAACGCTATAAACGATATGGTAAGCTATACCAATTCGCGTTTACAAATAAAATTAAACTCTTATAGCGAACAAGACGTTATTGTAGCCAGAGAACGCGTTAAGGACTTTAAAGGTTGGTTGGAATAATTTTAATATCGGATAGAATTATTTTTAAATACAAACGATATTTAGTATATTTGTACTGTGTGGGATATAGATGTTACATACAGGCAAGATTTAAATGAAACGTTTCAACGTTTGTTTGATAAAGTTGCAATGCTAGAAGCTGCAAGACCATTGCCTAATATTGCGTTACAAAAAATTAAGGAAGCCCTATCTATAGAGTGGACTTACAATTCCAATAGCATAGAGGGTAACACATTAAGTTTACGAGAAACTCAAATGGTACTTCAGGAAGGGGTTACCATTAAAGGAAAATCCTTGAGAGAACATTTTGAGGCAAAAAACCACGAAACTGCTATAAACTATTTGTACACGTTGGTTTCTAAAGGTTACAAGCTTAATGAAAAGGATATTTTAGCGCTTCATGCATTAGTATTACGTTCTATAGAAGATGATTTTGCAGGAAGGTTAAGAAATGCTGGTGTTAGAATTTCCGGTGCCAATTTTATACCTCCCAATGCTCGTAAAGTATCTCAATTATTAGACGATCTTGTGCATTTTGTAACTAAAAACCCTTTGGGTTTAAATGTTATAGAATTGGCTACAGTATTTCATCATAAGTTTGTGTGGATACATCCTTTTTTTGATGGTAATGGTAGAACTGTGCGTTTATCTATGAACTTAATTTTAATGGCGCATGGTTTTCCTCCCGCTATTATTTTAAAAAATGATAGAAAGAAATATTACGATGCTCTAAACCTTGCTAATAAAGGCAACTATGCTAAACTAATGTTGTTAATGTGTCAGTCTTTGGAGCGCACACTTAATATTTATTTAAGTGCATTGCCTGATAACACCGAAGATTACAAAATAATCTCAGATATTGTTGAAGAGCCCGATGTACATTATGGGCAAGAATACATTAGTTTATTAGCAAGACAAGGCAAAATTGATGCCCACAAAGAAGGCCGCAATTGGTACACCACCAAAAAGGCTATTGATGATTACATACAACAAAGAAAGCGTAAACGGTAGTGTTAGCTTGCATTTTTCAACTAAAAAAAACAACTTTGGGAAGATTACAGTTTAAGGGAGAATTGAAGTGATTTTGGATTAAGTTAATAGTTAGCAATAAGAATAGTCCGTATTTTAACAACTAATATTAGCAATGCATGAAGCTAAAAAACTAAAAGACCCTCTGAGGAATATGAGAATAAGTAATTACTTTGGTTTATTGATAGTAAAAGATTTTATTTCATTTAACAACCCTTTCCAATAGCCATATTCTCCTCTTTCAGAGATGTAATTGCCTTTACTATCAATTATTACATAACCTCCACAAGGATAAGGGATAGGGTAAAATGTCTTTTCAATTAAATTATCAATATCAGATTGCCAATTGATCTTATTACCAAACCCTTTTAATCCGTCATTTGATTTATAGACAAATAGTTGTTTTAAATTTTCTATTTTATCAAATTTTCGTCGATACTGACTATAGTATGATTTAAAACTTGATTTATATCCATCTGTACTACATCTGTCATTTCCTGGATAATAGTTTATCAGGAATATTTCATTATCATTAAACTTCTTATTTTTATAAAATATTTTTTTAATTGAGTCTAGTATCTTTAATTCAATTTTGCCTTTTTTGTATCTAGATACTTTTACATTTAGGTAAGCTGAGTCTAATTCGAATCTTAATTTATAATCAAGAGGCTCTTTAGATATTTTGTCAAACTCAGTTTTTGATATATATTCAAAATCATCATTAACATAAAGCTCTTTTTTCTGACCAAATAAAATAAGGTTATAGAAGATTAGTAAGACTGTTATAGTTACTTTCATTTTGCAAACTTTCACTAGCGTGTTCACGCATATCTATCGCGAACGAATTTAGTAGAAAATTTTTACAAAGTCAAATGTTAAGCTACTCGTCTACCCGGTTTTCATCAAAAGCAGAGGGCAACAATTTTGGTATAAATTTTACCACTAAAGGCAATAATAAAGCGCCACCAGGTAACATAAAAATCGCTAGACTAGGTATGGATTTAAAAATATCTAAAAGTTGTTCTTGTACTTTTTGCTGTTCTTCTTTATTTAAATCCCTAACGGTAGAATGTGTGAGTAATACCATGAGTTCTTTACTGTCCTTAAGTTCTTGGTATAAACGTTTACTGTTGCGGGTAATCAACTTCTTTACCATTTTACTGGAGTTATTGTAAAAGCTCTGCACCACATTTTTAGAACTCAATAGAGCAATGTTATCCTTGTTTACGGTATAAAAACGATTTACAACTTTTATGGCCTGTAAAGTACGAGAGAGCGGTAATTGTAAATCGGTACCCAGTTTTTCTAGAAAGTGTTGTTCGTCCACATCAATCATTTGGTCGCTCCAAGTTGCCATACATGCTAGGTCTAGAATATAGTACCGTTCTTCTTCAGATACTATGTAATTAATGGCTTTTTTATAATCTAAATTCTCGTTTTCATTAAAGCGTAACGACGATTGAAATAACTTTACTAAACTTTCATCATAACTATGTTTTTCTTCTTTAGCATTTAAAACGTCTAAGGCTATAGTCACAATAGCTGCTTCTAATTGTTTTATATAGGCCACGGAAAACACCTCTTTGGATAAATACTGCTGATAGGCTAACACATCTACATAAAGTAATGCGTTAATGATGAAGTAATTAAAATTCTTGGTAAGTATATTAGCATCAATTTGAATGCGTTTATGAATGATGTTTTCAAGTTGTTCACTAGATTTTATACCACCTAATAAGCCTTTAAAAAATGATGTTTTTATATCGCTTATTTCCGAATAAAAATTGATGACACTCTCTACAAAAGGTTGTTTGCAACTAGAGTTGTAATGTGCATAGTATAACGCTATACACAGGTTAACTTTACAGATTTCTTCTTCTTGGAGGTCTCGTTTTGGTAAGATTTGAGATGCAATATCTTGATTACTACCATAAATAAACCCGCAATCTCTTAACGCATCATAAAATGTGGCTCTGCTAAACTTTAAAAAAAGATTATTTAAAGCTAATTCGCTTTCAAGTTTTTTTATCCATCCTGATGCTGAAGGGTTCATAGTCTTCTATTAGGAAAAGTAAAATTAAACTTTTAAGCTAAAGATACCCGAACATATTCTTTTTTATTAAACTTTAATTCACTCTATTAGTTTCTTCCTCATTACCAAATCTTCTGTTTTTTGTGCTTATTTTTTTGTTTCCAAAACTGTAACGTAGCGAAAATCTAAGGTATCTGTTATTTCTGTTTTGTCCGTATACTTGTCTAACATTGTTAATTGTAGATTCTAAATTATTTAATGCCGATGTGTTAAATACATCTTTTATAAGAGCGGAAAACTGTAAGTTTTTATTAAAGAATGTAGTACTATATCCCAAATCTAAACTAAATGTACTGCCTACTGAAAATAAGCCGTATTGCACATTAGATTCGTAATTGGCATTAACTTGAATGTTTTGGTTATTATTAAGTTTAATATTATTATTTGAAGATGCTATGTAAGCAAAGCCATTTTGAAGTGGTGCATTAAAAGGCTTAGTAAATTTACTTTTTATATGAATTAGCGTAAAGTTGTTTTGACTCTCTAACCACTTTAATTTATTAAATGTATAACTCTCTCCTAATCCAAATACATATTGATTTAAAAAATTATTTCTAGTAACAATTTGTGTATTTGTATCAATGTCCGACGTAAATATCACACTTGATAAATCCGTTTTAATATTGAAGAATATATTGGTAGTAAAGTTTCTTTTATGAGTATGTTTTAACTCAAAGTTATCTGTAAATGATGGTTGTAAAAAGGGGTTACCTTCACTAAAGGTATTGCTACTTACAAAAACTCTAAATGGATTTAGATTGTTAAAAGATGGTCTTTCTATACGTTTGCTATAGCTAAAGGAAAAGGTATTGTTTTCATCTTTTTTGTATAAGGCATAAACCGTTGGAAATACTTTTGAGTAGTTATTTTTATTAGTTTGATTTAAATCTTCTGAGAACCCTTCTGTTTGGGTGCTTTCATAGCGCAAACCCATTTGTAATTGCCATTTTTTACCAATTGTTTTATTTGCACTTACATATACTGCTTGGTTGTTTTCTTTATATTTAAATGTATTGGAAATATTTGTGTCCAATACAGGTGTTCCGCTTTCAGTATTAAAAAACGCTATGCCACTTTCACTATTTATACTGCTTATTCTCGCACCATAGGATACATTTATATGTTTAAAAGGGTGTTCCATATCTAACTTTAAACTTTTGTTTTTTATAGATTGTAAAGAAGTAGTTATTGCCGAAAGGTTTATGTTTTGAAAATTATTATTTACATCAAAACTTTCTGTTCTAAATATTCTGTTTCTATCGGCTTCATAGGTAAAGTAATCTGCATCTAATGATAGTGTTCTGCCTAAAGTATCAAGTTTCGTTATAGCGTGTAAATTTAAAGAATGGCTTAACCTTGTTTGGTCTTCATTACCATTATTAACCAATAGGGAATCTATAGTATTGGCTGGATTCACTATTCTTGTTATACTACGATCGGTAATTCCAGGTTGCGTTTCATTTCCAAAGTATTGTACACCAATTGTTGTATTATCAGTAATATTATAGTCTAATAATAATCGTCCAGAAAATGCTGTTTTACTGTCTTTCGTATCAATGGCTATATCCCAAGTGCTATTAGGATAAAATACTTGAAAGTCTTCTATTCCACGAATGTTCCCTCGAGTTTTATCTAAACTAGCAGATAGGTTGAGTTTGTCTTTTCTGAAAGAAAAACTGTTTCTAATTGTTGTAAAGTTGTAAGTGTCAATATTGTGTATTACAGATACTGTATTCTTCCATGAGTTTTGTGTACCAGTTTTTAGTATAATATTAATTAAACCTCCATCTCCAGCAGCGTCATATTTTGCAGGAGGCGCTGTAATTACTTCAATTTTTTTAATGTCTTCGCCTGCAATACTATTTAAATAATTTGTAAGCTCTTCGCCTGTAATTGGTATAAGTCTGCCATTTATCATAATTTGAGTATTTCCCTTTCCAAAAATTGAAACACCTTCGTTTCTTACTTGTAAACCTGGAGTAATTTTTAACGCTTCTATAGCATCTCCATTTCTAGCGACAATACTGTTTTCAACATTAAAAACAATACGGTCTGCTTTTTGTTCGACCAATCTTTTTTTGCCAGTAATTACTACTTCATCTAATGTATTTGTGTCTTCTTTTAAATTTACAATACCTAAATCTATATTTTCTGTTGCATTAATTTCTTTTGTGTAACTTATGTATCCTACATAACTCACGGTAAGGTCATATAGGTCTTTATCAACTTCCAATATAAAGTTGCCATCAAAATCTGAGATGGTTCCAATAACTTTAGATTGGCTATTTTTAAGTACTACATTAGCTCCAGCTACAGCACCTAAATCATCTATAATTTTACCTGTAATAGATATTTGTGAGAAAGTTAATAGTGGTAATACTAAGATTAAAATAAGGGTAATACGCTTCATGACAATTGTTTTTTGATGATTTACATTTTGTTTGATGCAAAGATGTCTCACAATATGAAGCTACACGACCGAATGCAGAAAGTCGAACGTATTTATTATCAAAAAATGCGTTCGACTTTCTTTTTGTAAACGTTCGACTTTTTACAAGTAACTGTATTACAGTTTTTTACGAAATACTGTAGGTGTTAAACCTGTGTGTTTTTTAAAAGCGGTATTAAATGAAGATTTAGAATTGAAACCAACTTCGTATAAAATTTCCAATACAGTATACTTCTTTTTAGAAGGGTCTTTTAAGATGGATTTTGCCTTTTCTATGCGATAACTATTAACAAAATCGAAAAAATGTTGCCCTAGTTGTTGGTTGATTAGAATGGATAATTCGCGATGCGGGATATCTATTTGCTCTGATAATTTTTTTACAGTTAACGATGGTTCTAAAAAAGGTTCTTCATTTACCATATACCTTTTTAGATGCTCTATTTGCTGATTCTTAGTTGTATTATTATCAGATGTAGATAACATCTCTTTAGATAATTGTAGTTTTACATTTATACCTCTAAATAATTTAGGCGAGACTAATGCTTTAAATACTAGCCACAAACTAAAAAAAAGACCAAACGCCAAAAGAATAATCCTAAAAACATTTACGAGTTCCATATCAAAAGGACCATTATCCCTTAGGTAGCCCTTTGTATAGGTTAATAATTGACCAATAAGAATAAAAGTAATCAGTTGTTTTACCCAACGGTAATTATCAAAAGCTTCTTTCCCTGTAAAATTTTCAAGAAGTAATTTTCTATACCTAATGATATAGTATAATTCTGCAATTATGTACACTACTTCTATCATTTTAGACAAAGTACCTATAATTTCTGCTTCCCTGGTTTGATTATAATTTGATAAAAAAGAGGCTTGTATTTCTTGAGAAACCAAAAAGAAATTAGGTGTTAGAATGATAATACAAATTAACCAAGGTATAGCATGTATTAAATGAATCCATTTGAGTTTAAAATCAGAATAGATAATTGACAGGATATAAAGAAATAATAAAGGATCTTTAAAATTGGAAATTTGTATCCTTAACATTTCAACAGTTGGAGGAAATGAGATAAAATTATGATAAAAAAATACGCTTATATCAATAGCAGTGATAATTAAAAAGCTTGCAAGTAATTGATTGCTAAGTTTTTTAGAGGTTTTTACGCTTAGTAGAAAGGTAGAAAGCAGAACAAATAGAAGAACTATAATAAAACTTATAATACCTATAATGGATAAGTTATTCATTGATTAGTTGTTGTTTGTGGGTTCTTTTTTCTATATGCTGAAGGGTTCATAGTTTATTATCACAATGATGTAAAAATAAACTTTTAGCTGAAAACTATTTTAATTTTTTCTTTAACAAAAATTTAACAAAACCACTAAAATCATTTTTCCGTAGGTATGTCTGAGAGTCAAAAATTAATAATAACAAAATCTCAGAAAATCATGAAACATTTAAAAACAATTCTAGGCGTGGGAGTTCTAGCGGTAGCTAGCTTTTTCGTAATTGCAGCAGATCATATTGATGCACCTGCTGTACAAGGTGGTACAAGTGATATTACCGATTTTTACGCTTTTCAAGGCGAAAACACATCTAACTTAGCCTTTGTGGTAAACGTACAGGGGTTGATAAGCCCTGCTAATACTGCTAATGCTTCTTTTGATGAAGGTGTTTTGGTAGAAATTAACATTGACAACACTGGAGATAACGTGGAAGATTTGGTAATACAGGCTATTCCAAGAGATGGAAAAATGTACTTTTTTGGTCCAGTAGCCCCATCGCAAACAGGTTTAAATAGTGTGATACAAACTAACTCTCAAGCTAGTGGAGTAGTAGCAATTACAAAATATGGAGAAAGCCCAGTAATTGGTACAAGTACTGGTATGAGCTTTTTCGCAGGACCTAGAGACGACCCATTCTTCATGGATTTTGCACAGTATTCTGAAATTATTGCTGGTAACGCTTCTGGTTTTAACGACCCAGGGACCGACACATTTGCAGGATCTAATGTTATGTCTATCGTAGTAGAGGTTCCAAAATCAATGATTGGAGGAACAGGTACGATAAACACATGGGTAGAAACCAAAACCAAATAAAAGTTATTAACTTATTAAGATATAAATTATGAAAATTTTAAAAATATTAACGATAACCCTAACACTATCATTTTTAGTATTTAATTGCTCTAATAATGATGATGATGTAACTATACCTTCAGGTCCAGATTTCTCTGGAACTTATACTCAAGCAGATCAAATGGGGAGACCAGCAGTAAATACTGTGTTTGTATCATCTTCAAGTAAAGATATGTTTAATACTACTATACCTTCACAACAAAGTGCAGCGTTTCAAAGCATGTTTGAAACTAATTTAACAGGTTTAAGCCCTGCATTTGCAAACCCAGGCGATCAAAATGCTTTAGGGCAAGATGCGGCAACATTCACAGGATTACTTGCTACTGATGTTTTAAATGTCTCTTTAGATGGAACAACTACATTTTTTGATGGAACTAATGTATTAACAGGTCGCGCTTTAGCCGATGATGTTATTACCGTAGAGCTTCTGTTAATTTTTGGAGGAGAAGATTTTTCTGAAAACCCAACACTATCCAATGACAATGTGGATGCTAATGACAAAGCATTTTTAAGCACATTCCCTTATTTGGCGTCTCCTTGGTAATACTATTTAATTATTCTCCGAGTATGTCTCATTAAGGCATATTCGGGTTTTTAATTTCAAACAAAAACTACATAAAATGAAACCTATATATCTAATATTTTATATCACTTTACTTTTTGCATATAGTTGTAAAAATAAAACGGAATTGCCTTCTGTTGTTTCAAACACAAAAGATTATAATCAGTATTTACAAGTTGAAAGAAATGAGATTTTGGATGCTGCAAAACAAGACTATGTATTTTGGGAAAAAAAGCTAGAGAAAGCGCCAAATCAGTTTCCTTATTTGGCAAAAGCTGCAGCATCTCAATCTCTGTTATTCAATGAAACAGGTAAAATTGAACATTTAATTAATGCAGAAAAAAAATTAGTTGTAGCGAATAACGCTGTAAATTATAGCAATTCTGGTTATCTAAGAGCTTTGGCAATGAATTATATCTCTCAGCATAAATTTAAAGAAGCTTTAGGACTTTTAAAAAAGGCAGAAGTAAATGGAGATCGTTTAAAATCAACTCAAAAGATGCTATTTGATGTGTATTTGGAATTGGGAAATACAGATGAAGCAAAAAGCTATCTTTCTAAAATTGAGAATTTTAAAGACTTTGACTTTCTGATTAGATTATCTAAATGGAGCGATCATATTGGTGATTTAGATAAAGCTATTATTTACTTAGAAAAAGCTACAGAAAAAGTTGAAGCTTCTAAAAATAAAAATTTGATGCAGTGGGCTTATACAAATTTAGCTGATTACTATGGTCACGCTGGTAGAATTGAAGATTCATATCAACATTATTTAAAGGCATTAGAACTAAATGCTAATGATGCTTATGCTAAAAAAGGAATAGCTTGGATAGTATATTCGCACGAGAAAAATGCGGATGAAGCACTACGTATTTTGAATACTATTACTAAAAATTATGATACACCTGATTACCATTTATTAAAAGCTGAAATAGCCGCTTTTAAAGGCAATACAGATTTAGAAAATAAGGAGATTGCTCAGTATAAAGAGAAAACAGCTGATACATTGTATGGCGATATGTACAATGCATACAATGTGCTAATTTTTGCTAAAAATAAAGCTGAAATAGATAAAGCACTGCAAATAGCAACTAAAGAAATTAATAACAGACCAACAGCGCAATCTTATGATTTATTGGCTTGGACGCATTATAATAATGGTAATATTAAAGAAGCATTAGATATAGTAGAAAACCATGTTACTGGTTACACGTTTGAGCCTGAAGTTTTATACCACATGGCTGAGATTTATAAAGCTAATGGAAAACTTAACGAAGCTAAACATTTAAAAGGAGAACTTTTAAGTAGTAGTTTTGAACTTGGTCCATTAACAATACAAACAGTTAAAAATATATAGTTGTATGGAGAAAACTAAAACAAATTGATTTTTGAGGGAAAATTGATTGTGCTAGGTACAATCTTAAGAAGATTGATTTTTAGTTTTTTTGTTTGATGAAAGCCACTCAACTTCAGAAATGAATTGGGTGGTTTTTTTTGATATTTCTTTATTTGGTTTTCTAGATATTATCAACCAGTTTCAACTACACCCAATGTGTACAACTGTTCCATTGTAGGGGAGTCACTTCCACCTTTAGGCTCAAGTGTAATACCAAAAGCTTCACTTTCATTGGCATTATCTATTTCGAAAATTTTATTGGTGTCTGTCATAAAATCATCGATAATACCTAAACTAGTTGGTGTTAGCGGACTTAATTTTAATGACCAAACTTGATATACCTTCCCTTCAGGAGGTGCGGGTAAACCTTGTGCATCTAAAAATATACGTTGGGAAGCTTTATCCCAATAGACTTTTGCAAAAGTATTGGAGAAATTACCTTGTCCAGCTAAAGGAACTTGCAGAATGTTATCATCACGCAATACAGAAATA
Source organism: Hyunsoonleella pacifica (assembly GCF_004310335.1). Classification (GTDB taxonomy): domain Bacteria; phylum Bacteroidota; class Bacteroidia; order Flavobacteriales; family Flavobacteriaceae; genus Jejuia; species Jejuia pacifica. Next base: position 155,372 of record NZ_SIRS01000001.1, read on the forward strand.
AGTGTATTTGCTTCAGCTAAACTATTTTTAGAATTTTCTATATGTTGTTCTAAAATTGATTGTTGGGTTTCTGATATTTTAATGTCAGATTTTAATTGATTATTTTGTTGTGTGGTCCATAATAAGCCAACACCTAAAATTATGGATGCTGCCCAACCAGTATAAGTTACCCAGTTGTATTTAGTTTTGTTAATTGGGATAACTTTAGATGTTCCAGTATTAAGATTGAGTTTTTCTTGTACCTCTTTTAATATATGAGTATTTGAACTTTGTGATACAGATGCTGTTAATTTTACTACAGCAGATTCAATTTCCAGAACTTCTTGTAAGATTTCAGGATGTTTTTGCATAAGCGTATAGACTTCTTCATTTTCTTTTTCAGAAAGCGTACCAGCTACATAAAGCTCTAAAATCCCTGATGCTATGTATGCGTTAATATCCATTTTAATTCAAAACCATGTTTCTAAGTTCTTGAATACAGTTTCTATTTCTTGTTTTAATTGTGCCTATGGGCATATCAAGAGCTTCTGATGCCTCACTCTGCGTATAGCCTTTAAAGTATAGCAGTTCTATAACTTCTTTACATTTTTCGGCAAGTTTTGTTACAAACTTTGCTATCCCAATGGCATCAGTTTTTCTATCTAAATTTTCACTAGTTTGTAATATATCTACGAAAAAAGTGGCATCGAGGTTTTGCTTTGAAGTTTTGTATGCTTTAGATCTGGTTTTATCTATAGCTGCATTTCTAGCAATATTTAAAAGCCAAGTAAAAAAACGCCCTTTTTTTGGAGCATAGCTGTCTGATTTATGCCATGCTTTGATAAAAACATCTTGCATAACTTCTTCTGCTATAGCATTATCCCTAACAATATTGTAAATAACACCATGCATACTATCACTATACATGTTGTATAATGTCTCAAACGCCTTTTCGTCTTTTCTTTTGAATTTTTCTATCAAACTATCTAAATCCATTCACAGCTAAAAATTTATTGAAAAATACTAAATAATTGATTAAACTATTCATAAAACTCAAACTTTATCAAGTGAAAATATAATAGTAATTGGGGTAGATTTATTGAAATGAGCTAAGCAATCTGTTTTAAGATCTATTAGTCGATTAAAATTTTTAAAATTTGAATAGCAGCGTCACTAATTTTTGTGCCAGGACCAAAAACGGCTAAGGCTCCAGCATCAAATAGAAATTGATAATCTTGCTTTGGTATTACGCCACCAACAATTACCATAATATCATCGCGTCCGTAATTTTTTAATGCTTCAATTACCTGTGGTACAAGTGTTTTGTGTCCTGCAGCTTGTGAAGATACGCCAAGAATATGTACGTCATTTTCAACGGCTTGTTTCGCTGCTTCTTCAGGTGTTTGAAATAAAGGGCCAATATCTACATCAAAACCAATATCAGCATAACTTGTAGCTACAACTTTTGCACCACGATCATGACCGTCTTGTCCCATTTTTGCAATCATTATTCGAGGTCTTCTACCTTCTTGTTCTGCAAAAACATCAGCTAGTTGTTGTGCTTTTTTAAAAGTGTCATCGTTTTCTATAGCTTTACTGTACACGCCCGAGAATGATTTTATTTGTGCTTTATGTCTTCCAAATTCTGCTTCTAGTGCATCACTTATCTCACCTAAAGTAGCACGTTTTTTCGCAGCTTCAATAGCTAAAGCTAATAAATTTTCTTGTCCTGATTTAGCAGCTACTGTTAATTTAGATAATACAGACTTAACTTCATCAGAGTTTCGAGTAGCCTTAATACGATTTAAGCGTTCAATTTGAGCGTCTCTTACCGTTTGATTATCCACCTCTAGAGTAGAAATAGGATCCTCTTTTTCTAGTTGATATTTATTTACGCCAACAATAATATCTTGTCCAGAATCTATCTTTGCCTGTTTTCTTGCTGCCGCTTCTTCAATTCTAATTTTAGGTATGCCGGCTTCAATAGCTTTGGTCATGCCTCCTAGATCTTCAATTTCTTCAATGAGTTTCCATGCTTTTTTTGCTATATCATGAGTTAACTTTTCAACATAGTAGCTGCCTGCCCAAGGATCTACTGTTTTAGTTATTTTAGTCTCTTTTTGTATATATAATTGTGTGTTTCTAGCAATACGAGCAGAAAAATCAGTTGGTAATGCGATAGCTTCATCTAAAGCATTGGTATGCAAACTTTGTGTACCGCCAAAAACTGCAGCAGTAGCTTCAATGGTAGTTCTAGCAACATTATTAAACGGATCTTGCTCTGTTAAGCTCCAACCTGAAGTTTGGCAATGTGTGCGTAATGCTAAAGATTTTGGATTTTTAGGATTAAATTGTTTAACAATTTTTGCCCAAAGCATTCTAGCGGCTCGCATTTTAGCAATTTCCATAAAATGATTCATACCAATAGCCCAAAAGAAAGAAAGCCGAGGCGCAAAGGTGTCAATATCCATCCCAGTCTCTAAGCCTGTTTTTAGATATTCTAAACCATCTGCCAATGTATAAGCGAGTTCTATATCACAAGTAGCACCAGCTTCTTGCATGTGGTAACCAGAAATACTAATACTGTTGAACTTAGGCATGTGTTTACTAGTAAACTCAAAAATATCAGAGATAATTTTCATGGAAGGTTTGGGCGGATAGATGTAGGTATTACGCACCATAAATTCCTTTAAAATATCGTTTTGAATAGTGCCCGAAAGTAATTCTAGTTTTACACCCTGTTCTTCGGCTGCGACAATGTAAAACGCCATGACGGGAAGTACAGCACCATTCATAGTCATGGAGACCGACATTTTATCAAGAGGAATGTGATTAAACAGGATTTTCATGTCTTCAACCGAATCAATGGCTACACCAGCTTTTCCCACATCTCCAACCACACGTTCATGGTCTGAATCATACCCTCTATGCGTTGCCAAATCAAAAGCTACAGATAGCCCTTTTTGTCCAGCAACCAAATTTCTTCTATAAAACGCATTACTTTCTTCGGCTGTACTGTAACCTGCATATTGACGAATAGTCCAAGGACGTCTTACATACATCGTGCTATATGGACCTCTCAAGTATGGAGGTATTCCAGCTGCGAAATTTAGGTGTCTTATATGTTTTAAATCCTCTTTAGAATATAGAGATTTTATACTGATACCTTCTGCGGTGTCATGAGTTTTTATATCAGAGTTTTGATTTCTGTATTCACTTTGAATCTTTATATGTTGTAAAGATTTCCTAGACATTACAACACCATTTTTTTAATGTAAGGATTAAAGTCTATATCGTAAATGCTAGAAAGCTTAATCATTACGGTTTTACGATTTGACGATATAATATAAGAAGTGTTAAATAATGACGAACCCTTTTCAGGATAATCTACTCTGTATATAGCTTTAAAAATTTGCTGTTTTTTATTGCCACTGTATTTGGCAGTAAGTTTGGTAAAGTCTATGTTTTGGGTTTCAGATACCTTTTCGTTATTCAACCTAATTATCCCTAATAGTAGGGAGGCATCCCTTTTAGAAAACGGGAAATAGGGTAAGGTGTTTATGGTATAGGTAATGCCATAAGTGTCGTCAAAATAGATATAAAAATTACCTTCAAGATCTCTTAACGTTTCTACAACTTTAGATTCGAATTCATAATCTTTTTTAGAAGATATTGAATCTAAAAGCTGTAGGTATTTGTTTGTGTTATATTTTTTAAATGTATTAGGTAAATATACTTTTATACCATCATCGCTTAGTGAATGATATTTTCCAGAAATATCTTCAGAATTTTTAATTTCAATCCAGTTTTCAATACCACTGGTTCCATTAAGACACGAAGCCAATGTTAATGAATACAAAAGAATGAACAGGTATGATAGTAATTTTTTATACATCAAAAATAACGCTTAATGATTATGTCCTGCATGCGGATCGTTTTGAGTTGTTGGTTGTGGGATTTTATTAAAATCTACCTTAGGTTCTGGTGTTTCAGAAATTTGAGATAAATCCACATCAAATAATTTACCATAGAAAAACTCTAAAGCTACGTAGGCTGATAAATATTTATCGCGAATTGCTACACCATAGTTAGATTGTAGAGCTGGGCCGTATAGTTTAGGACTCATACTATTGGTCTCAATTAAGGCATTAAAAGTAGTTTTTAAGCTTTTATCTGTCATGTTTTTAGAGATACATTCCATAACCGAACTACTGTAATTTAATTTAGTATCTGGATGGGTTGAGTCCCATAATTCTGATCGTGACTTTAAAACTTCGAAAACCTTAACTGAATGTGGAGATACAACCTCAGTATATTTTATACGACCATACATGGCATTTCTTATAAACTGCGAATAAGCTCGAGTAAGGTTAGGGTTTCCGGTTTGCCCTGTTTTACCATACTTTTTTAAGATATCATCTTCAAAAGAAAAAAGTGCCTCGTTTAATAGTTTTAAATCGAATTGATCACAGTTTAATACGATACCTTTTTCTGAGAATTTATATTCATCCAAGGTTTTCTGTTTTTCTCCTTTTTTACAACTAAACAAAGTGATGATTGCTAAACATGTAATAAATTTTAATTTCATAATACTTACTCTTTTTTTAATCGTTCTTGTTCTAAACTTTCGGTTAAACGTTTTTTTATTATTGGTGTTATTAAAGTTTTTCTTTTTTTTATTTTTGGGAAAGGAGAGATATCTAAATCATCTTTCATTTTATCATTTGGGTTTGGATGTGCGTTACTACCAAGAATAATTTCACTACCTGCATCAAATTGTTGTTGCTCTTTCGTAGCACTTTCTTTTATTTTACGTTGAATAGTGCCATGTTTAAGTTGTTTTAAAAGGCCACCATTTGCTTCAATGTTTTTGAATAGTTGAAGTGACTTTTCTGTTAATTGCTGGGTTATCGATTCAATGTAATAACTACCATCAGAGGCATTGTTTACTACATCAAAATAACTTTCATGCTTTAAAATTAATAATTGATTTCTAGCTATTCTAGATCCGAATGTATTGTTTTTATGGAATAATACATCATAGGGTAAATTACTAATAGTATCTGCTCCTCCTAAAATGGCACTCATACATTCTGTGGTTGTACGAAGCATATTGGTGTTATAATCATAAATAGCTTTATTTCGTTTGGATGGAGTAGCAAAAATGGAGCATTTGTAATCCTGCACATATTCTTTTTGAAGCGTATTAAAAAGTAAACGCAATGCTCTTAATTTTGCAATTTCAAAAAAATAATTTGAGCCTATAGCTACATTAAAAATAACATTGCATATTGATGTACTTGATGAGTTGTTTTCAATATAATTAAAATACTCGTTTACATGGGCCAGAGTGTAGGCTAGTTGTTGTACTATATTGGCGCCAGAATTTTGATATAAACCTCCGTCGACCGATATCGTATTTGAATGTTTTAATCCATTTTCAAAGTTTAAAAAGTCTTCTTTTAAGTTTGAAAACCAATTTCCTGTTTTGGCCAAATTTCCGATAATATCATGCTGAATAAAAATACCTGCTTTTGGAGTTATTGAGGAAAAATGTTTAACAATATCTATAGATGAAAGCTGTAACTTAATGTAAACTGGGATTTCGTCTAGATTTATATTGCTTAATAACGTTTTTGCAGAAATAGTTTCTGGCGGCAATACAAATTTTATTGATTCTGCACCATTTGCAATAGCTGAGAGCGCTAACTGATTAGCTAACTTAGCGTCTTTAACAATTATAGTTTCACATATTTTAAACTTACCCGGAGAAGTTGTGAAGTTTTTAGGAGCTATAGCAATATCTTCTGAATGGTAAAATGGCTTTACTTGAATACCTTCGTTACTGGTCCAAACAAGAGTATCATTATAATCTGCTCCTTTTAGATCAACTTGTATTTTTTGTTTCCATTGTTTCATGGAAACTGGTTCAAATTCATTAAATAACGAATCACTCATTATCCTTTGTTTTTAAACTATCTTCGTATTCAATAATAAAAATTTCCTCGTTTTCACGTTTCATATAGTACTCTTCACGCGCAAACTTTTCTAAACCTTGTTTGGAGCTTAATTTTTTAAACTCTTTATCGTCTTTTTCTTTTCCTTTTTGGTAATATTCTTTTTCAGCTTCTAAATCATTAATTTCAGTATTCAATTCATTATGAATAAACCAAGAATTACTATCAAAAAAAATCATCCAAACCACAAAAACTACTAAAACAAGAATGTAAATATTCTTGAAAGGTTTTAAATATTTGTTATTGGTATTGATTTTTTTCATTTATAATTTTTCATTAATAATAGTACGAACGATATCTATAGCAACTGTATTATAATGATTGTTAGGTATTATAATATCTGCATATTCTTTCATAGGTTCTATAAACTGATCGTGCATGGGTTTTAATGTGGTTTTGTATCGTGTTAAAACTTCATCTAAATCTCTGCCACGCTCAGAAATATCCCGTTTTAGACGTCGTATTAAACGCTCATCACTATCTGCATGCACAAATATCTTAATATCAAACATATCTCTAAGTTGTGGATTAGTAAGGATTAAAATACCTTCAATAATCATCACTTTTCTTGGATGCGTTACTATGGTGTCTCCAGTTCTATTATGCTTAACAAACGAATATATAGGTTGATGTATAGGTTCGTTATTTTTTAAAGCTTTTAAATGTTGTACTAATAAGTCAAAATCTATACTTCTGGGGTGGTCAAAATTTATTTTAACACGTTCATCGTAACTTAAATGAGATGTGTCTTTGTAATAAGAATCTTGAGAAATAACACCAACTTCTCCTTCAGGAAGTTCTTTAAGTAATTGATTCACAACTGTAGTTTTACCACACCCTGTGCCTCCTGCAATTCCTATTACTAACATATAATCTTAAGATTTTAGGCAATAAACAAAGTTAGTAAATGTAAAATTATAAGATTGGGATTCCTATTGTTTTTTTACAGCGGTAACCTCTTCTTTGGTTACAATTTTAGTATTAGAATTTTCCCAACTATTATTTATAAAGTTCATTACATCTGCTACTTCTTCGTCATCTAAACCCATAGGAGCCATGTAGCCATTGTAAACAACGCCATTTACAGTTATTTCTCCTTTTTGTCCATATTTAATGCCTCGAATACTAGCTTCTCTATTATTTTTTAGATAGTCTGATTTTGCTAACGGTGGGTATGTTTTCTCTACACCTTCTCCACTTGCCATGTGGCAGTTTATACAAAAATCAGTATATATTTCTTGTCCTCTTGTGATGCTTTCTTGTAGTTTGTCTTGTTGTGATATTGTTGTAAAACCAAATATTGTTGTACCTGCTAATACTATAAATAAAAATAGCTTCATGTCGTTAATGTTTTAAAATGAGTCGGGAATAATTTTTACGATACCTATACCTTCAACACCAGCATATAAATAGCCATCAGGTGCTTGTTTTATATTTCTAAATCTGCCTAAGCCTTCAAATAACTTTTCTCGTTTAACAACTTTATTATTCTTTATTACTAAACGTTCTAAATACTCAAACTTAAGAGAACCAACTAAAACACTACCTTTCCAATCGGGATATTTATTTGAACTAACAAATGCCATTCCGCTAGGAGCTATAGAAGGTGTCCAATAAAATAAAGGTTGTTCCATCCCTTCTTTTTCAGTGATTTCAGTGAATTGTGTTCCACTGTAATTAATACCATAAGATATTACTGGCCAGCCATAATTATTTCCTTTTTCAACTATATTTATTTCGTCTCCGCCTTTAGGGCCATGCTCATTTACCCAAATTTTACCAGTTTCTGGATGCATTACCATACCCTGAGGGTTTCTGTGTCCGTAACTAAAAATAGCACTTTTAGCATCAGTTTTATCTACAAAAGGGTTGTCTTTAGGTATAGAGCCATCATCATGTAATCTGTAAATTTTACCACCATCTTTGGTAATATCTTGGGGATTCACATCACGATTTCCTCGATCTCCAATAGAGAAGTATAAATATCCATTTTTATCAAATTCTATTCGAGACCCCCAGTGCTGCCCTTTTTTAGTATTAGGTGCTCCTTTGTATAGATGTTCAATATTAGAAAGTGTATTTTCGTTTAATTTTGCTCTGATAATGGCAGTATGTCCACCATCTCCATCACCTTCAGAAGACGCATAGGAAAAATAAATCCAACCATTATTTTTATAATCAGGATGAAGTTTAATATCCATTAAGCCACCTTGTCCTCTAACGTATACTTCTGGTAATCCTTCTATAGTTGTTTTATTACCATTTTTAAAATGAATTAATTCGCCTGTTTTTTCTGTGATTAGTATACTCGTATCAGGCAAAAATGCCATACCCCATGGTATATTTAATTCAGGAACAACAACTTTAGTAATATAGTTGACCCTTATTGGTGTTTTTGCTAAAACTTTAGAAGGGGTTTGTTGAGCGCATGAGAATAAACATGTTAAAGTAATAGCTAAGAATAAGGTAAACTGTTTCATTTTCATTGATTTATAGAGTAAATATACATTAAAACGAATAATTTAAAGCTAGAGCAGTGTAATAGTTTACAGGATTTCCAGGGTAAAAATAGCGAGGGGCATTACCTCCAAAACTTCTAGCGTTAATTAATAGTTGAGATGCATAGGTAGTATCAAATATGTTGTTGATACCAAAATATGTATGTATCGTTAATTGTGGGATAAGTATTTTTTTATACCCTATTTTAAAGTTGGAAATTGTATAAGCTTCGCTGTAAATTGTATTACTATCTGTGATTGGCATTTCTCCAACATTTTGAATGTTAATGTTGCCATAAAGTCCAGATGAAGTGTTGAAATCTAGCCCTAAGTTTAAAATGTGAGATGGTACACCTGTTAAATCATTTCCAGAAAAATCATTATTATCATCTATAAAACTTTTAAACTTATATAGGTTTAACGTACAACTACTAAATATTGAAAGTTGTGTTTTTGCAGTATTAACAAAGTTGTAATTTATATCAGCCTCCAAGCCATCATGGTGCGTTTTTCCAGCATTTACACCTATAAATTCATCTTCAGCAGTACGTCTGGCTACCAAAAGATTTTTAATAGCTAAACGGTAAACAGAAATATTGTATTCAAAACACTTTTCAAGAGTTGATCCTTTCATTCCTAACTCAAAATTCCAACCTGTTTCGGGATTTAAATTATTGTTAATTTGGCCGTTTGGTAAAAGTGTTTCTTGTAGTGAAAGAGGCGAGAATCCATGACTAATATTTGCATAAATATTAGAGGTTGTATTTAAACGATATAACATACCTAGTTTAGGAGAAAGTATTCCCTTAAAAGTAAAGCTTCCAGATTGATTTGGGTTGTTAGTTGATACTGGAAATTTATCTTCTAAATTATATTGTGTTTTATTATAATTGATGCCCAATACGACATCAGTGTTTTGAGAAATATCATATCTGCCTTCGAAAAAGAGATTGTAGTATTGTCTTTCTTCTTTAAAATTTGATAAGGTATTACCCTGAACACTGCCATTTGCCTCAGGAAAATCTTGATACAGGTTCTCAAGGGTTTTGTATTTGTAATTATCTTTGAAAAATTCAATTCCAGAAGTCCATTTAACGACTTTATCATTGATATTGAAATTACCAATATAGCGATGTCTTACGCCGTAACCAAAAACAGATTCGTCTAAAATATTAAAAGGTCTTGGCTCATAAGAGTCTCTGTAAGATGTAAATATACTAGTAGTTTGTTTAAGTTTAATATTAAACTTATGTTGAAACGATACACCTAATATATTACGTTTTGTGTCTTCAAACCCTTTAGATGCAGCCCAAGTAAAAGCAGCTGCCTTTGGGTTATTTCTAAAATTGGTTTCACTTAAAGAGCTTGGGATAAAAGCTTTTAAACCTGAAAACGCACCAAATATAGAAAGCTCATTTTTCTTATTAATTTTGTATGTAGTATTTAGTGTTAAGCTATTTCTTTTGTAGTTATTATTGTCTCTATACCCATCACTATTTGTATGGCTATACACTAGCTTTAAATTATGCTTTGAATCTCCATAATTAAACTGAGATAAGTTTTTAAACAATCCAAAAGAGCCAATAGTGGTTTCATTTACAATACTAAAATCATTTAGACTTGCCGATTTAGGAATAAGTTGCATAACACCTCCTAAGCCTGAACCGTAAATGCTTGAGGTAGCACCTTTAGTAATTTCCATTCTTGAAATCGCTCCTAACTCAAAATCTTCTAAACTTGTTTCTCCACTACCATTAGTTAAAGGGATGTCCTTGAAATAAGCTCTAATTTTAGATGTTCCAAATAGATTCCTAGATCCTACTCCTCTTATAGTAATACGGTTTGTGTTGAGTGCGCCAGTTTGCATAAATATTCCAGAAACTCTATTAAGTGCTTCATTAACATTAATATTGTTGCTTCTCTCTATAGCTTTAGTTGTAACAAGGGCTGTACTTGTTGTAGAAGATTTTAATTTGGTGGGTAAGTGATTGGCATTTATGACAATCTCATTCAATAAATCTGGTACTTTTTGAAGTATTATTGTATATGTTTTTTTTAAGTTAAGCTTAATTCTTTTAGATATATAACCATCTTTACTAAACTTATAAACACCAGATGTTTCTATTTTGAAGTAGCCGTTATTACTTATAAAAGTTGAATCGCTTTCAATATTCATAATACTAATATCTGATAATAAGTTTTCATTTTCATTATCAATTATTGTATTCTGGCCTAAGTCTTGAGCGTAATGAAATTGCTTAAAAACAATTATAAAAAGGAAAGAAAGGAATAGTTTTTTTTTCACTTGTGTAAAGTAGATGTTTTGTGAAAATTGAAAAAGTTTAAAAAACTAAAATTTTCTTAAAAAATCATTTCAAAACTAACTAAAATAAGTATATTTGCACCCGCTTAGATAGCTGTATCGGGGTGTAGCGTAGCCCGGTTATCGCGCCGCGTTTGGGACGCGGAGGTCGCAGGTTCGAATCCTGCCACCCCGACAAAATTCTCTCCTGAAATAGACCAGCAAATTAATTTTGTTGTGTCACTTCATTAATAGCGTGTTTACTAGAAGCAAAGCTAATATACTTGTGTTGTATGATTTTAATATGCAAATCATTCAATAGTGCGTGTTTTATCAAATTTGTATATAAATAGGTATGTCAGCATGCAACAAGACTACAGTTTTATTTTGTGTTTTACAGTAAACGCTATACTTTTGTTTTAACTCTAAATCTATTATATATATGCCTAAAAATTGGTATGTTCTTTATGTAAAACCTCAAAGTGAAATAAAGGTAGCAGATAGGTTATCTAAAAATGGAATTCAGGTATATTGTCCAGTAATAGAGGAAATAAAAATTTGGAGCGATCGTAAAAAAGTAGTTAAGGTTCCTTTATTTAAATCTTATGTGTTTGTTTGTTTACCAGATAAAGAAAGACAACTAGTTTTTGATTTTCCTGGTATTGTAAGATATTTATTTTGGCTAGGAAAACCAGCTATTGTAAGAGATGAAGAGATTGATGCAATAAAAGAATGGGTAGCCAAAGATAGTGTAGAAGAATATAAATTATCACAATTAACACCTGGAGATAGGGTGTCAATTAATAATAATGTATTAGGAGTAATAGGGGGTAAGCGAGCAATAGTAAAAGAAGTTGGTAAAAATAGAGTACGACTTATATTGGAAGATGTTGGTTTAGTAATAAACATGAAGATAAAGCAAGTATCTTAAAACTTGTAATTAACAGATATCTAGATACAGATATTTATATCGCTATGAGATTTTCATTAAAATGAATTAGCAATTCCTAGTTAAATTAAGTGGATTTGTTACTTATCGGATAAATAAAACTTTAATCGAGAATCGATATTTGGGGCTTAAATTAGGTTAATTTTTAAATTGCGGATATGTTAAAAAATCTAGTACATAAATAGAAATGTATCATATTCATTAGTCATAAAAATTAAAACCATAATTTTTTAAAATTATATTACTTATGTTTTGCAAGAGCCAATGGCATTTATAATTTTACACTGTATAAACATTCATAAATATCACAAATGTGATTTATGTCGCGGAGCGGTGTTCTAATTTTACTTAATATTAGAAAATACACAAAAAATCCCTGTAAGAAATAGTTTTTTTAATGATAAATATTTAGCAATCTTTTTAGGAGCTAATTATTTTGTCAGTTTTTTTAAACACAATTTTACATCTTAAATACTAAAATCAACAAAATTATGAAAGTAGCATTAATCACTGGAATAACAGGTCAAGACGGCTCTTATTTAGCTGAACTATTATTAGAAAAAGGTTACATGGTGCATGGTATAAAACGAAGAGCGTCACTTTTTAATACTGATAGAATTGATCATCTTTATCAAGATCCTCATGATCCTAACCTAAGATTAAAATTACATTATGGAGATCTTACAGATTCCATGAATCTTACTAGAATCATACAAGAGTGTCAACCTGACGAGATATACAACTTGGGAGCAATGTCTCACGTTAAAGTATCTTTCGAGTGTCCAGAATATGTGGGTAATGTTGATGGTTTGGGTACTTTGAGAATTTTAGAAGCAGTAAGAATTCTAGGATTAGAAAAGAAAACCAGAATTTATCAAGCTTCCACATCAGAGTTGTATGGTGGGATGACAGATAATAAAAATGAGAGAGGCTTTTATGATGAAAACACACCATTTTATCCTAGATCTCCTTATGGTGTAGCTAAGATATATGGTTTTTGGATTACTAAAAATTATCGTGAAGCATATGATTTGTATGCTTGCAACGGTATTTTATTTAATCACGAATCTCCACGTCGTGGAGAGACCTTTGTAACTAGGAAAATTACTAGGGCAGTTGCAAAAATAGCGTTAGGATTGCAAGAAAAAGTTTACTTAGGGAATTTAGAAGCAAAACGTGACTGGGGTCATGCCAAAGATTATGTTAGAATGATGTGGATGATTTTACAGGCAGAAAAAGCAGAGGATTGGGTTATAGCTACTGGTGTTACTACAACCGTGAGAGATTTTGTAAGGATGGCATTTAGCGAAGTAGGAATTGAATTAGAGTTTAAAGGCGAGGGTGTAAATGAGAAAGCTTATGTTGTTGCGTGTAAAAACAAAGAGTTTCAATTAGAAATAGGTAAAGAAGTCTTATCTGTAGACCCTACTTATTTTCGTCCAACGGAAGTAGATTTATTAATTGGAGATCCTACTAAGGCAAAGGAAAAACTTGGTTGGATTCCAGAGTATGACTTAGAAGCATTAGTTAAAGATATGATGGAGTCTGATGTAAAGCTAATGAAGAAAGATGTTGATTTGTTAAAAGCGGGACACGAGATATTAAAGCAAGCTGAATAAAAGTGGTCTTATTTTATAAAACTACACCATATTTAAAAATCCCCTATCAATTTTAATCTATGAAAAAAAACGATAAGATATTTGTCGCTGGCCACAGAGGATTAGTGGGTAGTGCTATTGTTAAAAACCTAAAAACTAAAGGCTATGATAATATCATAACTTGTACACGTCAAGAACTTGATTTATGTAATGCTATTGCAGTAAAAGAATTTTTTGAAATACAAAAACCAGATTATGTAATTCTAGCAGCGGCTAAAGTTGGAGGTATTGTTGCAAACAATGTGTACAGGGCAGATTTTATTTATGAGAATTTGATGATTCAGAATAATGTGATTCATTATAGCTATAAAAACAACGTTAAGAAGTTATTGTTTCTTGGAAGTACTTGTATATATCCAAAAAACTGTCCTCAACCGATGAATGAAAATAGTCTCTTAACAGATGTTTTAGAATATACAAATGAACCTTATGCAATTGCAAAGATTGCAGGTATAAAGATGTGTGAGAGCTATAACATACAGTATGGTACCAATTTCATTTCAGTAATGCCTACTAATTTATACGGTCCTAATGATAATTTTGATTTGGAAAAATCTCATGTTCTTCCAGCTCTTATCCGTAAGATGCATTTAGGTAAGGCTTTGGAAGAGGACGATTGGGATGTTATTAGGGAAGATGTAAATAAATTACCAATAGAAGGGGTAAATGGTAATAATGATCAAGAAGCGATAGTAGAAATTCTTGATAAATACGGTGTTCAAAAAAAAGAAGGTAATGTAAGTATAGAGATTTGGGGTACAGGTAATCCTATGCGCGAATTCCTGTGGTCTGAAGATATGGCAGATGCATGTGTTTTTCTAATGGAAAATCGAGATTTTAAAGATTGTTTAGATGCTAGTGATAAGGAAATTAGGAATACTCATATCAACATAGGAACCGGAATTGATATTTCTGTAAAAGAATTAGCAGAAATAATTAAAAATAGTATTGGTTTTGAAGGGACTTTGTACTTTAATTCTGAAAAACCAGATGGTACAATGAAAAAGCTAACAGACCCAACAAAGCTACATAATTTGGGTTGGAAACATAAAATAGAGTTAGAAGAAGGGATAAATAAATTGTATAGTTGGTATTCTAATTAATATTGGGTCCATACATCTTCGTCAGAAATTTATTCTGTTACAAAAAAATCAAAACTATTGGTTAATAGCAAAATTAAGTTTAGTGCAAAAAATAAAATCTCCTGCATAATTAATAAGTCTTTTAGACTTAAATTTTGAAGCATTATCTATTTAATCTCTACCAAAATCATCATGCTTAGCTAATGATAATTTGGTTGATTAAGCTATCTTAAAATTGTAAAAATGAAAAAGTCTTATTTTGGTGTTCCTCTTTCGTTGATATTTCATTTAGTTGCGATAAATACAACCTTATTTTTTTTAACACCAGTAACATATTGTGAAACTGTTTTTGGTGTAATTTACTACAATCTGGTGTGGTTGATTATTACGCATTCAATAAAATTTTACTCTAATTCAAGACGTAATAATTTTAGAATAAGAACAGCAAACTTTCTGCGTTTATTTGTTTTATTCGGATTAGTATTTTTTACCTCATTTATATTTTTTGGACAAAAGGCATATAGTTCATTTTACTTAACGGGTGTGTATGCTTTTTTATGTGTACAATTTGTCCTTTTTCGTTTAGTATTTAGATGGGCAAGAACTCAGTATAGATCTAAGGCTTTTAAAAAATCAAAGGTTGTAGTTGTTGGGTGGGATAAAAACTTAAAAAAAGTAAGACAGATTTTTGATAGCAGTGAGCATAATTATGAATATGTAGGTTTCTTTGATAATAAAAAGTCTAAAAGTCCAACTTACCTAGGCGCTATAGAAAATTGTTTTGAATATATTTTTGAAAATGATATACAAGAAGTGTTTTGCATTGCTTCCAGACTTTCAAAAAATGAAATAAAAAGTTTAATGTCGATAGCAGATAATAGCTTTAAGCGCATCAGGATTATCCCAGACAATAAAGAGTTCTTTTCCAGAGCAATGTCTATAGAACTTTATGGAGCTGTTCCTGTGTTGAATTTGAGAGCCTCTCAATTAGAATTGGAATATGCTAATCTGGTTAAGCGTAGTTTTGATATCGTATTTTCGAGTTTTGTTATTTTATTTATCCTATCATGGCTTACTCCATTGGTTTATATTTTACAGAAACTAGACTCTAAAGGACCTTTATTTTTTAAACAAAAACGAAATGGAGTAAATAAAAATTCTTTTTTATGTTATAAGTTTAGATCTATGACAGAAAGTAAGGAAAGTGATACTAAAATGGCTAGTAAAAATGATATGCGGGTTACGCGTTTAGGAAAAATTTTAAGAAAAACTAGCATAGATGAGTTGCCACAGTTTTTCAATGTGTTAAAGGGGGATATGAGCGTTGTTGGACCTCGTCCGCACATGCAATTGCACACAGAGCAATATCAAGAATATGTTGATAAATACCTTGTTAGGCATTTCTTGAAGCCGGGAATAACAGGTTTGGCTCAAGTAAAAGGATATAGAGGAGAAATTTTAAAAATGTCAGATATTGTGAATAGAGTACGATTTGATATTTTTTATATGGAGAAATGGTCATTACGTTTAGATATGTTTATCATATACTTAACTGTTTATAATATTTTTAAAGGAGAAGAAAAAGCGTATTAGATTTTCATAAATTAAATATCCTCATAATAAGCGAGTGCATATATGTTTTTAAAAATCCTTTTTGTTTTAGACTTGATTTTCATTCTATTACATTCGGTTTTTATAACTTACTATAGCTTAAATTATGATATTTTGAGGCTAGATGCTATATCACCAAATGCTCCAGAGTTTTTTCAATATTTAAAATATTTAGGCATAATATGTTTTGCTTTATATCTTTTATCAGTAAAAAAAAACCAGTTATATTTTACATTTATACTCTTGTTTTTGTTTTTATTAATCGATGATGTGACACAACTCCACCAAATAGTGGGCAGATATTTTGTCGAATGGATTAATTTAAAAATGACTTTTAAAAGAAAAGTATACCCCGTATTTGGTCAAATAATATATTTACTTATCACTTTAATTATATTTTCCATAGTCTTTATAACACAGTTTAAATTTACATCAGCTAATAATAAAAAATTATTATTATCAATATTTAAGTTTTTAGGTGTCTTTTTGTTTTTTGGCGTTTTTTTAGATTTAATTCATACTATTACAAGTGATTATGTCTTTATATCTAAAATATTAACAATTATTGAAGAGGGTGGTGAAATGCTAAGTCTTAGTTTAATAGTATGGCTGTTTTATTTATTAACGTTTAAACCAGAAAAAACAGGTGGGCAATCATTATTAGGATTTTTTCATTTCAAAAAAAAGAGTGAACATGTTAATATGCATTGAATTAAAATAGTTTAATCAATAAAATAGCAATGTCTAAAACTATCAAAAAGCGAATTGAATATATAGATAGATTAAGAGGTATTAACATATTATTAGTAGTTATGGGTCACGTAATTACGGGTAATGTTATAAATGGTCAGAGCTCTGAAATATTGATTTATGGATCTACCTTTAGAATGCCTTTATTTATGTTTCTGTGTGGTTATGTGGCAAGCAAAGTGATAAAACCAAAAATATTTGATAATTATGGAGCTTTTGTGTTAAAGAAGTGTAGAACTATTCTCTTACCATTTTTCGCATGGCCATTAATTGTTGACCCCTTTTTTTTCTCTGATACACTAGTATTTGACTTTGTAGAAAAATTTAAAGAATTAATTAATGGCGGAGGATTTTGGTTCCTATACTATTTATTTTTTATAACAATACTTTATTCTTTATGGTTGTTTCTTTCGTACCGTTTTAACACTAAAAAAAATATTGTATATGATTTAATCTTTTTACTAATTATAGCTTTAGCTCTTTTAGCAATTTGGAAACTTGATGTTATAAGTTTTATGAGGAATTTTATGTTGTTTTACGTATTTTATTTTTTAGGAGTTATTATAGCTAAATACGATTTTTTAAGTAAGTTACTAATGAGTAAAATTGGAATTTCAGTTTCGCTTGTAATATTCGTTTTGTTAGTAGGGCACTACCAATATGGTATTTCTTCATTTAAAAACACAATTATAAAACTATTATGTGCCATTTCAGCAATCGTGGTTTTTTACAATTTAATAAGGCAGTTTACTTTTAACAATTTTATCGATAAGTATATACGTCTATGGGGCGTACATTCTTTAGTTTTATATGTAACCAATACTTATGTAGCTTATTTATTCCCAACGTCATTTATTAGCGAAGAACTAAACCAAATTCCATTATTTGTAATAACAGGTTTATTAACAGTATTTGTGGCGGCAGTGTGTATGTTTATTTACAGAGTTTTATCATATAGTAATATTCTAGGCTTAATATTGTATGGTAACAAGTTAAACCTAAAGGTTAGTTGATAATCTATTTATATAACAATATCTCTTTTTTAGTTTAATTAATATGGAGTATTTGTTAAATTAAAATTTTAGAATCAAACATAATAAGAACTAAAGGTTCGAAAAATTTTTAGATGCAAGAAACAAAATATGCCGCAAATCGTGTAGCAAAAAACACTGGTATTTTATATGCTCGAATGGCAATTACAGTGTTTATATCACTTTATGTTACGCGATTAGTGGTCGCAGCTCTAGGTACAGAAGATTTTGGAATATTTAATATCGTTGGAGGAGCTATTGCAATGCTTACCTTTTTAAATGTGGCTATGGCAAGTGCTAGTCAACGTTTTATGTCTTACGTGCATGGAGAAGGTAATCAAATCAAGCAGAAAAGCATCTTTAACGTGAGCGTAATACTTCATTTTTTAATTGGAATAGCGGTAGTAATATTGCTTGAAATAGCTGGTTGTTTTTTCTTTAATGGCATTTTAAAAATTGATTTAGATCGTATCTATGCGGCTAAACTAATTTATCAATTTTTAATAGTAAGCACTTTTTTTACTATTATATCAGTGCCTTATGATGCTGTTATCAACGCAAGAGAAAATATGGTGTTTGTTGCAGTAACGGGTATTATTGAAGCTTTACTAAAATTAGGGATAGCTTTTTACATTACTTTTACCAACAACGATAAATTAATTAGTTATGGTTTATTAATGGCTTTATTAACTATACTACTATTAATTATTAAGCGAATTTATTGTCACTTAAAATATGAAGAAGTAATCATCAATATTCGTAAATATTACGATAAGGCATTGTTTAAAGAAATGGGAGGTTTTGGTGGCTGGTCATTACTAGGGAGTACAGTGGGAATGTTAAGTATATATGGTCAAGGAATTGTTATCAATGTTTTTTTTGGAACTACAATCAATGCAGCACAAGGAATTGCAAATCAAATTAATGGGCAATTAAACGCTTTCTCTTCAACTATGTTAAAGGCACTTAACCCAGTAATAATAAAAAAAGAGGGTTCAGGTAATAGAGACGCTATGTTAAGAGCCTCTATAACAGGAAGTAAGTTTTCATTTGCATTATTAGCTTTATTTGCAATTCCCGCAATAGTTGAAATGCCGTATATTTTAAATTTATGGTTAACTGAAGTACCTGAGTTTAGTATCATTTTTTGTAGGCTTTTACTGGTCAAAACTTTAATAGAACAACAATTTATAACTTTGTCAACTTCAATTGCCGCTACAGGAAAAATTAGAAATTTTCAAATTTCACTTTCTTTGCTAGCTATGCTGCCACTTATTATCTCTTATTTTTTGTTTAAAGCAGGCTTTAGTCCACCAACTATTTATGTGGTATTTATTATTCAAGTAATTTTTAGGTCTTTTGGTATCATACTGTATTATGCTAAAAAGGTGTGTGATTTATCAATTCCAGTTTTTTTAAAAGATAGTATTTTTAAAGAATATTTAACTGTAATTTTAACTTTGGTATTAATTGCTTTACCATTTTTGTTTATGGATACAAGCTGGTATCGTTTAATTATAATTCTAATTGTCAATACACTTGGCTTTATGAGTTTCTTTTATACCGTTGTTTTAAATCAATTTGAGAAAAATACTATCAAACAAGGTGTTTTTAACTTAAAAAATAAATTAATTAAATGAAAACTGAATCACAAATTTTAAATGAAACAGTAATTAAAAACGGTTACTGTATTGGTTGTGGTGCATGTGCTGCTAAGAAAGATTCGCCATTTGAAATGAAAATGGATAAGTATGGGAATTTTGTTGCTGAATCTTCTGTTGTTAATTTATCATCGAATACTACGAAAGTATTAAATACTTGTCCCTTTTCTAATACATCTAAAAATGAAACAGAGTTAGCTAAAGAGTTTTTTCCAGAAATAAAAAAAACTGATCATAAGATAGGTAGATTTGCGAAAAATTTTGCAGGTTATGTAAAAGAAAACGATTTTAGAAAAAGAGGAAGTTCTGGAGGTGTTGCGAAATGGATTGGTTATCAATTGTTAAAAAATAAAGAGATAGACTATTTTGTGCAATTAATCCCTAATCAGTCTAAAGACTCCTCCGAATTATTATTTGATTATGGGTTTTTTTCAGACCCAGAAGATGTTTTAAAAGGATCTAAATCTTCGTATTACCCTGTCACATTAGTCGATGTTATTAATAAGATAGCAAATGAAGAGGCACGTTATGCTATCACTGGAGTTCCTTGCTTTATAAAAACACTACGATTAATAGCATCAGAAGATAAGCTTCTTAAAGAACGTATAAAGTTTACTTTAGGTATTGTTTGTGGCGGTATGAAAAGTGCTAATCATGCTAAAATGATAGGCTGGGAATTAGGTGTTAATCCTGAAAACCTAATTAGTATTGATTTTAGACGAAAGTATAAAGATAGGCCAGCAAGCCAGAAAATTTATCAGGTCTGGTCAAATAATGATGCCGTAGAACGATATAGAAATGCTGGTGAAATTTTTGGTACTGATTATGGTTCTGGTCTATTTAAGCCAAAAGCATGCGATTATTGTGACGATGTTGTTGGGGAGTTGGCAGATGTAAGTATTGGAGATGCTTGGCTGAGAGATTACAGAAATGACCCTGAGGGTACATCTTTAATCATAGTTCGTAACAAAAAAATATTAACACTTCTTGAAAACGCTTCTAAGGAAGACCGCGTTAAACTTACAGAGATAACTGAAATTGAGGCAGGAGACTCTCAGGCTGGAGGTTTTAGACATCGTAGACAAGGCTTATCATACCGTTTAAAGAAAAGACAGGAAAATGGCGAATGGGCTCCAAAAAAAAGAGTCAAGCCAGGTGAGTTTAATATTCCTACCAAAAGACAAAAAATATACGATTTAAGGGAACAGTTAGCTACAGATAGTCATATTTTCTTCCATGAAGCATTGATGAAAAACGACTTAAAAATTTTTAAATCAAAAATTGGAGTTCTAATGAATAAATATTATAAAGCTAATTTACCTCCTGTCCATAAAAGAATAATGAATAAAGCCGAAAGAGTGCTCAAAAAATTAAAATTAAAATAAAATGAAAATTGGAATTTTAACATTTCACACACCAATAAATTATGGAGCTGCGCTTCAAGCTTTTGCGTTACAAAAATACTTGAAGGCAAAATACCCTCAGGCATCTGTAAAAAATATAGATTTTAAAACAGAACAGCATATCAAAGAATATAATATTTTAATTCCTTTTAGGCGAAATGTTCTATTATATCTGTACAAGCAATTTTTTGTTTTATTACGCTATCCTTCACTTAAAAGACGAAAGCATCGATTTGAGAATTTTATCAAAGAAGAATTTAAATTAACAGAGAGATTTAGAACAGAAGAAGAATTATTGCAAAATATGCCTGTTTTTGATCACTATATCGTTGGTAGCGATCAAGTATTTCATCCAAATTATAAATATTTAGAAGCTTTCTATTTTAATTTTACTAAAAACAACGCTAAGAAAACTGCATACGCTCCTAGTTTTGGGATTTCGTCATTTGAAAAAATATCAGATGACAGAATTAAATTATTTTTAGAAGATTTTGATCATTTAAGTTGTAGAGAGTCAGACGGGGCTAATTATATTTCAAGTCTCTTAAATAAAGATGTACCTGTAGTATTAGATCCTATATTTTTATTGTCAGATCAACAATGGGAGGAGATGTCTAGTGGACCTTTGGTTGATGAAAAATATATCTTTATTTATGATTTAAACGGTGGTTATGACCTACTGAAAATAGCTAACAAAATTAGTAAAGAAACTGGTTTAAAAATAGTTTGTCAAACTCAATCTGCTGATCATTTTTATAAAAATTGTACACAAATTTATGATAGCGGCCCAAGAGAATTTATAAGCTTAATAAAAAATGCGGAGTATGTCGTTACAGATTCTTTTCATGGCACAGCATTTTCTGTTTTATTTAATAAGAAACAATTTATTTATGTTGCTCGACCCCACGCAGCAGGAAGAATAAGATCTATAATGGCGATTAGTAATATTACAGAACGAATCATTGAAAATGGTAATGCTGATAATTTTAACTATTTAGACAAAAAGAATCTAAATACAAGTAATAGAGATAATTTAAATAAACTTATAGAAAGCTCAAAAGCATACCTTAGCCAATCATTAAACTAATTAACTATGATTACAGTTGTTATACCATTATATAACAAAGCACATACTATAACTCGAACTTTGGATACAGTTTTGAATCAAACATATAAAGAGTTTGAAGTTGTTATTATAAATGATGGTAGTACAGATGATGGTGTTTCCGTTATTCAAAATTTTACAACCGATTCTAGGGTAAAAATTATAAATCAGTCCAATCAAGGCGTAAGTGTTGCTCGCAATGAGGGTGTTCGTCATGCTAAATACGAGTATATTGCTTTTTTGGATGGTGATGATGAATGGCTTCCCAATTATTTATCTAAAATGCACGAGGCTATTCAAAAATTTCCCAATGCTGGCTTGTTTTGTTCTGCAGGAAAAGTAAGATCTGGAGGTAAGGAATATTTAAGACAAGCCGATAAATACAAACACTTAATTGTAGAAATAGATTTTTTTGAAAATCCCCATGTGTTTTTACATACAAGTGCCACTGTTGTGGCAAAAGATTTATTTAAAGAATCCGGGGGGTTTCCTGCAGGCATGAAAAGAAACGAAGATTATGCTTTGTTTTTCAAATTAGCACTCAAAGCTAAGGTAATATATTCTGGCTTTACTTTGAGTATTTATGTGGGAGATGTAGAAGGACAGGCTACCACCATCTCCTTTAATGTGGTTAAACATGATGTAATAAAAAGATTTAATACCGTTCATGACACTTGGCTAAAATTAGAAGAAAAGAATTTAAATTATAAAATTTTTACCAAGTATGAACTTAGGCATTTTTTCTTGGCAAATTTAAAAGCCAAGAATTATAACAATATCTTATTCTTTAAAGAAAATATACAGCCTAATTTATGTAAAATGTTTTCTTCAGGTGAATGGTTCTTATTTATAAATCGATTTTTCAGAAAATTTGCCATTGCTTTCGTTTATGTTACAAAAATAAGATGGCGATTACGGGGTTATCCAAGATTAAACTATTAATTAACTTAACACTTATCTAAGTGAAAGCAGTACTAAAACTTTTTAGAAGAGCAATTAAAACTTTAAATGAAGAACAATTTAAAGAAGGTAGAAACTGGTGGTTGTTTTCTAATAAAACTTATGCTAATCAGCTAATATATGATGCTTTAAAGTCAAATGAGCCATGTATGATTGCTAGATACGGTTCAACCGAAATGGTTAATATTATAAATTATATAGGCGTTAAACAAAACAATAGGAATATTAAGGATTTCATAACTGGTAAAAGCTTAAAGTGGTGGTGGGAACCGTCTGTTATGAAACAATTACAGTCTTGGAGTGGGTTTTTTCCGCCAACCCAAAAGAATATAGAAACCTTTTGTGATTTAATGTTAAAGGATACTCAACAAGTTGATATTTTGGGATCATGGCTACACGAGGAGCGTCATTTAGCTGAAGGTTTAGTCAATGCTAAACGTATTGTTTTAGAGGATTTAGAACCCTTTTTCTGCACCAATCCTTGGACTAAAGCCCTTGAAGGTAAAAAGGTATTAGTCGTTCATCCATTTGCAGATACAATACAAAAACAGTACAAGAAACGAGACTTATTATTTGATAATAACCTACTCCCTGAATTCGACCTTAAGACCATTAAAGCAGTACAAAGTGTTGCTGGTGCAGAAACAGAGTTTAAGGATTGGTTTGAGGCTTTAGAGTATATGAAACAACAAATAGATGCTTCAGATTATGATATTTGTATTATTGGATGTGGTGCTTATGGTTTTCCATTAGCTGCGCATGTTAAACGTAGTGGAAAAAAAGCGATTCACATGGCAGGAGCCACACAATTATTATTTGGTATTATAGGCAAAAGATGGGAAGACTACATAGTTTGGCCATATATAAATTTATTTAATGAGCACTGGGTACGTCCTGGGGAAAACGAAAAACCTAAAAATGCCAATGTTGTTGAAGGAGCATGCTATTGGTAAATACATATTATGACACTAAAAGAAAAGTTAGCACGTATTGTATGGTTTCCGTTAGGTTTATTTGGAGGGCTTTTAGAAGTCGCCAATAACAAGGCTAGAGACATACAAAACAGAAGACGGTTTCCAAATGCAAAAATTTCAAAAGGTTGTACCTTTTCTAATGATGTAAGTATAGGCGATTATACCAGTATACACGACAATACCACAATAAATCATAGTAAAATAGGGTTTTGTTCGTACACAAATTTTGACTGTATCATACAAAATGCTGAAATTGGTAATTATTGCTCTATTGCGCACGGGGTTAGAATAGGATTAGGCAGCCACCCTACACATTTATTTTCTACAGCACGTATGTTTTATAAACCACATACTTATTTTAATGCTCCAATAAT
The DNA here is from genome assembly GCF_004310335.1 of Hyunsoonleella pacifica. Classification (GTDB taxonomy): domain Bacteria; phylum Bacteroidota; class Bacteroidia; order Flavobacteriales; family Flavobacteriaceae; genus Jejuia; species Jejuia pacifica. The sequence continues at coordinate 179,726 of NZ_SIRS01000001.1, forward strand.
TGAACAAAGTGAAGATTACGCAGAGTACGAAACGATTATTGTAGGTAGTGACGTATGGATAGGAGCCGAAGCGATTATAATGGATGGGGTAACTGTTGGGCATGGTGCTATAATTGCAGCTGGTGCAGTAGTTACCAAAGACGTAGCACCGTACGCTATAGTAGGTGGTGTACCTGCTAAAATTATTAAGTATAGGTTTAATGAGAAGCAGCGCGAAGCAATGCTAAAAACGCAATGGTGGACAAAACAACCTCATGAGGTTAAGAAGATGGATACAATTTTTAAAGGAATAATTAATAGTAATTAAATAAATAATGCAGCATATTTTAAGTTTAGTATACAAAGGTCTGCGAAAGTTATTTTATATAGGGAAGTATTTTTGTGATGGTTGTATCTGCAGGGTTTTATTTTACTTGAATAAGGTTAAGTATCAAAGTATGAGTACTAAAGGCGTTCCAAAAATAATGGTCGCTAGAGGTGGGGTCATGGAGATTGGTAGAGGTTTTAGAATGAACAATACAATGATATCAAATCCTATAGGTTGTACACAGCCATGTATGTTTTTTGTAGACAAAGGTGCAAAATTAATCATTGGAGAAAATACTAATATGAGTCAGACAGCTTTAGTTTGTCATACATCAATTAATATTGGTAATCATGTAAAGATTGGAGGTGGTGTTTGTATATATGATACTGATTTTCATAGTCTTGATAAAGCAAAACGAATATCTATGGATGATGATATTAAATATAAGAAAGTAAGTCCAGTTCGTATTGGAGATTATGTGTTTATAGGGGCATATTCAATTATACTTAAAGGAGTTACAATTGGAGAGAATTCTATAATAGGAGCTGGTTCTTTGGTAACTAAAAATATACCTGCAAATGAAATTTGGGCGGGTAATCCAGCAAAAAAGATAAAAACAATAAATTCTTATCCGCAATAATCAAAACAAACAAACTTAAATAACACAAAAAACGTTTTGTAACAACATAGAAAAAATGTAGACCCAATAGCTGCTAGGTGTAGAAAATAAGCAATGTTAAATAATTAGTTTTATCTCTTGGTAAAACGACAATAAAATATTACCCATTATTACTTAATGATAAAAGCTATTAGTAAGCAAAGATGTTATATGATTACAAATAAACTAAATAAACATATTGTATTTCTTTTATTTATAGTTATTGTAAAAACTATTTCGCCTTGGTCTATTATTAACTTAGGTGGAATAAGTAGTTTTTGGGCTATTAATAGTATTGTTCTATTTTATATTTTCAGTATCAAAAAGAGATTTTATGACACGACAAACAAGCGTTTTGATACTATAATTTTTGTCTTTTTAATTTGGAATATTAGTGCGATGGTAAGAGGCTGTTTTGTGGCAGAAAATTACTGGGAATGGAAAAACTTAATAACCATGAGTTTTGTTTTCTTGTTACCATTGACGATCTATTTTAGTACGCACAGGGAAATGGTACAAAGTATTTTTAATATGTATATGAAGTATATGTTGCCAGCCTTCTTTTTGTTTATTTTAGTCATGAATGAAGTCGCGTACGGCGTGTATTTAATTCCCGTTAGCTTTATGTTACTTTTTTTACCCTTGTTATCTCAAAAATGGAAAATAGTAATGCTAGCTTTTACAATGATAGTGATATTATCAAGTATTGAAGCTCGTAGTAATGTTATAAAATTTGTAATAGCATTAGGCTTTGGGATGTTGTATTATTTGAGACCATTTGTAAATGAAAAGATTTTGAGAATTACACGGCTTTTTTTGTTGGGACTTCCCTTTGTGTTATTTACGTTAGCTGTTTCGGGGACTTTTAATATATTTAATATAAGTGAATATACCGAAGGAGAGTATACAACGAATAATACACTTGGTGATGAAGAAGACTTAACTGCAGATACACGTACTGAATTATACGTAGAAGTTATAGGCTCGGCAATAAAAAATGAATATGTTTGGTTTGGTAGGACATATGCTCGTGGTAATGATTCTGTACTATTTGGAGAAAAGATTGAAGCATTAACAGGGACAGGAAAATTTGAAAGGTATAGTAATGAAGTTTCCCTTCTAAATATTTTTACTTGGACAGGTTTGATAGGTGTCATATTATATTTCATTATTTTTATTAGAGCCTCTTATTTAGCTCTGTATAAATCTAAAAGTTGGTTTATGAAAATAATAGCGGTATATGTTTGTTTTCGATGGACTTATGCTTGGGTAGAGGATTTTAGTCGTTTCGACCTTTCCTATATTTGTCTATGGATTTTAATTGGTATGTGCTATTCGTTATCCTTTAGAAGTATGACTGATGGTGAATTTAAATATTGGGTGTGTGGAATATTTGACATTCGTTATAGAAAAGCCACTTTAAAGAAAGTGCGAGCGATTAAACAATCATAAATTATGAGTAAAATTGCAGTATTACTTACCTGTTTTAACAGAGTAAATAAAACCTTGTCATGCTTAGAAAACTTATTTACTTCCATTCCTGATAATACTAGTCTAGAAGTCTATTTGGTAGATGATGGCTCTACAGATGGTACGGGAGCTAGTGTTCGCGAGCAATTCCCACGAGTAAATGTTATTCAAGGGACAGGCAGTTTGTATTGGAACGGAGGTATGCATCTTGCCTGGAAAACAGCATCAAAACACGATAAGTATGATTACTATATACTATTAAATGATGATACGTTTTTATATCCAGATGCACTACAAGAGATGTTAGAAAGTGCTTTAGAAGAAGATAATAATGTTGTAGTTTGCGGAGCCTTCAAAAGTGAAAAAACAGGAGCGTTTACCTATGGCGGGCAAACGAAAAAAGGTCATCCCATAATACCTAATGGTACCATACAAGAATGTCACAACATTAATGGTAACTGCTTGCTCGTACCAAAAAAAGTATATGATCTCGTAGGTAATCTCGACCCTATTTTTCCACATGCTATTGGCGATTTTGATTATGGCCATCGTGCTCTAGCAAAAGGATTTAAGCTTATAACAACAAAACGATATTTAGGTTCTTGCGAGAGTAACGATTATTTACCAAAATGGTGTTACAGTCATGTGCCTTTTAAAGAAAGGCTTAAAGCATTATACTCGCCTTTAGGTAATAGCCATCCAAAGTACTATTTTATTTATACTAAAAGACATTTCGGTTTAGGTTTAGCTTTAAAACACTTACTCTCTATACATTTAAGACTTTTGATACCCAACTTATGGAAACAGTAGATAATTTTATATTTCAGATAGATAACCCAGAAGTTAAAGCGATTTACACCAATGCTAAGAACTATAAAGTAAAATTGCATGAAGGCGATAAAGTCCAGAAAGACCTTTGTGCTATCTATTTTAGCAGTAACGAATTATATTATCCAAATACTAGCAAGGCGTTTCAAAATAGTATTTTAGTAAAAGATAAGTTTGAATGGCAACGTAATTTTTTTGACAATGCTCATAAACATATTTTTATACGCGATGTGCAAAAACAGTGGTATGTAGAAGGGATAAGCGCCACCCACAATTCTCCAGATAAATTGCTAAAATTACTTAAGGAATTAACACAAGGTTACAAGATATTTACACTTGGAAGTTCCGCTGGTGGTTATGCCGCAATGCTTTATGGAGGGTTGTTAAAAGCAGATCGTGTTTACGCGTTTAATGCGCAGTTAAATTTAAATGTAGTTGTGCAAAGTTCTAATGCAATTACAAACCCATTGTTGTTTAAATACAAAGATTCTGAGCGTGCTAAATTTTTTAAGATAGATAATTTCATAACTTCAGAGACTGACTATTTCTATTTTCAATCAAGTAAATCTTTAATTGATATTAAACAATACGAAAATTTCCATAAAAAAGAAGATATTTTAAGGGTTGTATTTAAAACATCTAATCACGGTTTTCCTTTTTTGAGACACAATTTAAAACATGTTTTAAGTTTGGATAAAACAAAATTAATTACACTTTCAAAAAAGCAATACCATCCAGTTGTATTTGCTGCAAGTGTTGATGGGTGGTTTAAAACCATTCACACGGTTACTACAGCTGTGTTAAAACGTTTTAAAAAGAAGTTGATAGAAAAAAAAGCTAAATTCTAAAAAATATAATAGCACTAGGTATATTGCAAAAATTACTAATTACCTAATTATACTTTTATTGTAGTAGGAAAACAGGGTATTTTAAATGGGGTTTAATAAACATAATAATATAATTAAAAACTGAATAAAGCTAGATAGAACACTGTGTTTTGAAAATAAAAATAGTGCTATTTAGTTGTTATATGTTTTTAACCTCATAATTACATTCAATGAGGTTTAGCTAAAGGGAATCATTTTATGTGGGTTCTAGTCATTATTTCAATCGTCATGATAAAGACTTGTAATAAAATCTTAAAAACGATGCCTAATATTTACAAAAGAAAAGTTACTAGCAATTAAGCGACTAACGTTTTTTATAGAAAAAAGATAGAGTATAGACAAATTAGTCATATAGGTCTCAAATGTTCATAATTTTGTCAAATACGCAGACTTTTTTAAAAAATAAAACTTATTTGGGAAAAGCTCTATTAGATTTAATTTCAGTTTAAATCAACTATATGGACGCCAAAAGTGGTCAATACATTTAGTTTTTTACAAAGAAATTAAAATAGTACTCTCAAAGCTTTAACAAAAATATTATGAGTTTAAAAAAATTAAAATTTAGACGACAGTTTATATTGTCTCCAGAGTCCTCATCAAAATTAGAAGGTTGGTTTCATGAACAACTAGGACAGCACGAACTTTATGTCCACCCAGATTGTTTTACTACTATTGTAAAACATAATGAAAAAAAAGGAGTGCTTTTAGGGCATGTATTAGATCCTAGAAATGCTAAGTTGACATCAACTGATATTTTAGAAAAATTGGTAACCCAAAACGATGAAGAGGGTATTGCAGAAGTTTTATATGGACTTACAGGGAGGTTTGTTTTAATTATTGAGGAAGAAAATGAGTTTACTTTTTTTAATGACGCCTGTGGATTAAAAACGTTTTTCTATAAAACCATTAAAGATAAACTCTGTTTTGCTTCTCAACCTCTATTGATTAATCACGTTTTCCCAGGAACCATAGTTAAAGGAGAACGCTTTAATAGCTTCCATAATTCAGAATACCTTAAAAAAAGTAAAGAAAGCTGGTATCCAAGCGGTACTTCACTATATGACGGAGTAAATCAATTAGCACCAAACCATTACCTAAAAACTAATGAATTAAAGCAAACACGCTATTGGCCAAATAAGATTCATAAAATCGAGGATTTTGAGAGTGCTTTTGAAAAATTTTCTACATTGTTAAAACAGACTTTGGAAGTTGGTAGTGAAAAATATAATCTAGCTCTTGGTCTTACTGGGGGATTTGATAGCCGAATTATTTTGAGTGCATGTAAGACAGTTAAAGCTAAAATGATATTTTATACTTTAAAGTATAGAACGCTAGATAAAAATAATAGTGATATTTGGATACCACTTAAACTCAAAGATACGTTAGGAATTGATCATAAGGTAATGAATTGTAAAATGTCTACCGATGATGAATTTAAGGATATTTACTTAAGTAACTCAGATATGGCTCATCTTGATGATTGGGGGTACATTGCATATGGTATTTCAAAAAATTTACCAGAAGGTACAATGGCTATTAAAGGAAGTTGCTCTGAGACCGGACGGTGTTATTTTTATAAAAATGGGAAACATCCAAAAATAAATTCTAGTAAAGATATCTTAGCTTATAACCCAAACTGGAAAGGTATTTCGTTTATTGAAAATAGAATTGAAGAATGGTATGATAACATTAAAAGACCAGAAAATAATAAAGGCTATAATATTTTAGATTTATTCCACTGGGAAGTGAGTACGGGGAGCTGGCAAACGCAAAACCAATTAGAGTGGGATATGGTGCATGATACATTTACACCATTTAACAACCGTGAGTTATTAGATACAATGCTTCGAATTGTCCCTAAGTACCGTTCACAACCCAAAAACTATTTATTGTATCAAAAAACTATGGCTAAATTATGGCCCGAAGTACTTACAGAACCAATTAATCCAAAGTCTTTTAAGGAGCAAATAAAAGTTACTGTTAAATCATTTCTGGTAAAACTGGGTTATGAAAAATACAATCACTAAACATAAAACTTTTTCATACCTGATAATACTATGAATTTAGCGCCTATTGCACTTTTTACATACAAAAAATTAGCACCTCTTAAAGCTACTGTGGAAGCATTGAAGAATAATAATTTGGCAGAAAAATCTGAAATAATAATATTTTCCGATGGTCCTAAAAAAGAGACTGATGCTGCGCAAATTGAAGCAGTAAGAGCTTACATAAAGACGATAACTGGTTTTAAAAAAATAACCTGTATTTTTTCTAAAAAAAATAAAGGGCTAGCGAAATCAATTTTAGAAGGTGTTACTCAAATTTTGAAAGAAAATGAAACTGTTATTGTTTTGGAAGATGACCTAAAAACCAGTGCTAACTTTTTAGATTTCATGAATAAAAGTCTTGATTTTTATAAAGACAATGACAAAATAATATCAATTTCTGGATATACACCTCCAATTAAAGTACCAAAACAATATGTTTATGATAATTACTTTACACAGAGAGCAAGTTCATGGGGTTGGGCAACCTATAGAACTCAGTGGGAAAAAGTAGATTGGGACGTTAGTGATTACTCAAATTTTAAAAATAATACTAATGCCAAAAGGAGGTTTAATAGAATGGGGTCTGATATGTCATTTATGCTATCTAAGCAAATGAAAAATACTATTGATTCTTGGGCTATAAGATGGTGTTACCACCAATTTAAAAATGATCTCTACTCAGTATTTCCTATTATCTCAAAAATAGAAAATATTGGTTTTACCCAAGGTGCTACACATACTAAAGGAAATTTTGAAATGTTACGTTTCGCTACTCCTTTAGATGCAACAAATACTACTAGATTTAATTTTTTAGATAAAGTAGTGCTTAATAATACTTTTATAAAACAGTTTAAAATACCATATAGCATAAAAACCAGAATAGTTTATAAACTCAAAGGTTTTTTTTATTAATAATTATGATACTGCTTCCTCAGTATTTTTAAATTTATTTCATGGCATCTAAAATTCTATTCATCTTGCATATTCCACCTCCAATCAACGGAGCAGCTTTAGTAGGAAAGTATATTCAAGATAGTGAAATAATAAATACTAGATTTGAAACGAAATATGTTAATTTAACAGCGTCTTTTAGTTTAGAGAAAATAGGAAAAGGGGGCATTGGTAAGTTCAAACACATTTTCAGCATTATAAGAAATGTTTTTAGGAAATTAAAAAATAGTAAGTACGATTTATGTTATATGACATTGACGGCCAAAGGTCCTGGTTTTTACAAAGATTTTCTTATAATCCTTTTAGTAAAGCTTTTTAAAGTTAATATTGTTTACCATTTCCATAATAAAGGGGTAGCGTTAAGTAGCAAAAAATGGTATAATGCGATTTTGTATAAATATGCTTTTAATAATACAAAATGTATTTTACTTGCTCCTTCTCTTTATAAAGATATAGAAAGATACGTTTCTGCAGAAAATGTATATTTCTGCCCCAATGGAATCCCAGAATACTCAACTTTTAATACATTTAAGGAATTAGAAAAAATAGAGACCTTAGAACCCTGTAAATTTTTGTTTTTATCAAATATGCTGAGACAAAAAGGTGTTTTAGAATTATTAAAAGCATGTTATATCTTACACAAGCAGCGTCTAAAATTTGAATGTCATTTTATAGGTGCTTGGGCGGATATACAAGAAGAGGAGTTTAATAGTGCTATTGAAAAATATAAATTACAGCATGTAGTAACTTTTCATGGCAAACAATATGGACAGGATAAAGTATCTTTTTTTGAGAAATCCGATGTATTTGTGTTTCCTACTTTTTATCATAATGAATGTTTTCCTTTAGTTCTTTTAGAAGCTATGCAATTTGGGCTTCCAATTATTACTACAGATGAAGGTGCAATTGGAGAAATAGTGCAAAATAATAAAACGGGGATTATAGTAAAACAACAGGATGTGGATTCTCTCGCAGAAGCGATGTTGAAAATGTTGAAAGAGCCGGATATTAGAAAAGAATATGGAGCAAGGGGAAAGAAACGTTTCGAAGAAAACTTTACGCTTTCAATGTTTGAGAAAAAAATGGAAGCAATTTTAATTAAAGCTTTAAACAAATAAGTCGTTAGTTAGTATAAAACATATGTAATATGCATAAACTCTCCAAAGTTTTCTGTTTAGGTTATGAAGTGTTCACGGATACCCTAGACAAACTTCCGAAAGGTAAAAAAATGGTAGTGAATACAATTAATCAGTATTCCTATTGTATTGCTGAAAAAGATAAGCAGTTTAAAAAATCTTTACGTGATTCAGATATATTATTACCTGATGGCGTAGGAATTGTTGTGGCTGTAAAGTGGCTATTAGGTAAAAAAATTAAAAAAATTGCTGGAGCCGATATACATGAATTCTTATTACACCGTTTAAATAAAGATCATGGTTCTTGTTTTTATATGGGGGCATCAAAAACAACATTACAAAAGATAGAATCACGAATAGCTAAGGACTATCCCAATATTAAGGTTGGTAGTTACTCTCCACCGTTTAAAAAAGAGTTTTCTAAAGAAGAAAACGCTACTATTGTAAATGAAGTTAATACGTTTAAGCCAGACGTTTTATTTGTAGGAATGACAGCTCCTAAGCAAGAAAAATGGAGTTTGATGCATAAATACGACTTAAACGTAAAAGGACCTATCTGTGCTATTGGAGCTGTTTTTGATTTTTATGCAGGGACAGTATCAAGACCAAGTAAATTTTGGCAAAAACTTGGTTTAGAATGGTTTGGTAGACTTATAAAAGAACCTAAACGCATGTGGAAGCGTTATATCTATTTTGGTTTAATTTTTGGAGGGTATCTTATCAAGGCCAAGGTAAAACCCAATTATACTTCTTAACCAACTTAAATGTTTTTCAATAAACAACTTCACAAATCAAAGCCTAAAATAAATCGATAATATAAACGCTAACATTTCTATCTTTGCGGAGGCATAAGAAAAAGTTCAAGTAGTTTTTAGTATACATCAAATAGAAACTTACTAAGGCGTTAGAAACATAAAAAATTTATCCCTAAAACGAATACCGACAATGGCAAAAGAAAAATATAAATATCTACCTGTTGCAGAGGATAGTAACGAAATTAACTTACGAGAGATTCTAGATAAATACAAACGTTTTTGGCCATGGTTTTTAATAATTACAACCATTTTTTTGTCACTAGCAGTATTTTACATTAAAAAAGCACCTAACCAGTATACCAGTATTGCAAGTATAATAATAAACGATGAGAAAGGTAATGGTACTTCCAGAACAACTAATGGCTTTGATGTAGATTTATTGTCTGGAGGATTAAGCTCAAATAGTATGGCTAACGAGATGGGTTTACTAAGGTCTAAACGCTTAATGTTAAATACTGTGAAGGCCTTAGATTTAAATATACAATACTTTAATGATGAAGATCTAGTGCCTAGACCTTTATATTATAATAGCCCGATTAAGGTAGAAATATTGCGGTTAGATGAAGAAAAATTAAAGCGAGCCATTAATAATGAAAATAATACCTTTAAGGTTAAGTATTTAGGAGAAAATGGTTTACAGTTACTAAATGAAACAGAGGAAACAATACTAAAAACAGATTTTAATAGTCACATACAATTAAGTTTTGTAGATTTTGTGATTAAAAGTAATATAATTGATACATCATATACTGCCAACTGGAAAGAGGTAACCATTAAATTTTTATCAGCAAGAAGCGTCGCAGCGGCATACAAGAAAAAGCTGGAGGTGGAATTAATTGATGATAAGGCCACTCTAATTACCCTAAAATTAACTGACGGTGTAGCAAAAAGGTCAGAAGACATTTTAAACCAATTAATATTCGAGTACAATAGAGAGGCTATTGAGGATAAAAATTTAATAGCTAAAAGTACTGCGGATTTTATCGATGAGCGCCTAAGTATAATTAATAGTGAATTAGATTCTGTGGAGTCTGGTAAAGAATCTTTCAAAGAATTAAATAGACTTACAGATATTGGAACAGAATCCAGTATTATGATTCAAAATATAAGCGAATATAACAAGGAACAGCAGCAGGTAGCTACGCAATTGGAGGTTACAAGTTCTATGTTAAATTATATAGAATCTGGAAGTAACGACTTATTGCCAGCAAATCTAGGTTTAGAATCTGAAACTAATGCATTTGTAACTAATTATAATGATCTAATTTTAAAAAGAGATAAACTTCTCTCAGGCTCTACCAATAAAAACCCTTTGGTGGTCAGTCTTAACGAACAAATAGACCAACTAAAAAGTAATGTAAAACAAAGTTTGCTTAATCAGCGACAAAATTTAATCATTCAAAGGGAAAGTTTACGTAAAAGAACGGGATCTATTGGATCCCAAATAGCTAGAATGCCAGGCCAAGAACGTCAGGTTAGGGGTATTGAAAGGCAGCAGTCTATAAAAGAGGCGCTGTATCTATTTTTATTGCAAAAGCGTGAGGAAAACACTTTGGAACTTTCTGTCACAGGGCCTAAAGCTAAAATTGTAGACAGCGCTTCAAGTTCTGGAGGTAGTATAAGCCCAAGCCCTAAAATCATTTTAGGTTCTGCGGTAATATTGGGCTTGTTATTACCATTTTTAGTAATTCGCAGTAGAGAGCTACTAAATAATAAAATAAAATCTAGAGAGGATTTAGAAAAGCTAACCAAAAACCTTACCATATTGGGAGAGCTACCTCTTTTAAGAAAAAAAGAAGATGAACTCATAAAAAAAGACGACCGCTCTGTATTGGCAGAGTCTTTCAGAATTTTAGCAGCAAATCTTCAGTTTTTAATTTCATCACGTAAGAAAAGTGATAAAGGAGTATCTATTTTTGTGACTTCAACAATTAAAGGAGAAGGGAAAACGTTTATAGCCACTAATATGGCTATTACTCTAGCATTGTCTGGTAAAAAAGTTGTTTTAGTTGGTGCAGACCTACGTAATCCGCAATTACAGCGCTATCAAAAAAAACTTCATAAAGCTCTAGGAGTCAGTGATTATTTGGTAAATAGAGAACATAAATTGAGCTCTTATATACAAAAAACAGAAATTCATGAGAATTTGGCAGTATTGCCATCTGGTACTATTCCTCCAAATCCAGCGGAATTACTTCACTCTGATAGATTAGGTAATCTGTTTTCTGAATTAAAGCAAGATTATGATTATATAGTAGTTGATACAGCTCCAGCATTACTTGTTGCAGATACGTTTTTAATTAATATGTATGCCGATTTAACCCTATACGTAACTAAAGCAGATTTTACAGAAAAGAAACTAATGGAGTTTAGCAAGGATGCTGTACAAAAAGGGAAATTAAAAAATATATCTTTTGTTTTGAATGGTGTAGCTCCAAGACACTTAGGTTATGGTAGTAAATACGGGTATGTTTATGGTAAATAGAAAACTTTAAACACATACTTCATCTAAGCTGTTATGGTTTTATTGAAAACAAAATAAAATATAGTTTTAATAGTATTTTAATTTTATCTAGGTAAAATACATTGAGCTTACTAAAGCTACTATGCGCAATTACGCTAATGATATTTACTAAATATCATTAAGTTTTGATTCTTGCGTTTCATTTGTCAGATGGATTTGCAAAACTCTTAAATTTTTGTTACCATTTTTAAAATATATAATCTTTTCAGATCGACCTATCTTAGCTTAAAAAACCAAACTAATTATATTTCAATACTTTTTATCTCATATTATATGTTATTTTAGTTTGTTTGAATTTTAGTAATTATACTTTAAATAGTTAATTATTATAATTTAATCCAATATTCTTTCTTTTATGTAAACTATAATACATAAACAAAAATTTAAAGTTAAGAGTTTACTTATCTACAAATCTTATTCTACAATTAATACTAATAAGCAGAAACCCAAAAAATGAAACATAAATTATTTTAATATTAGGTATAGTATTATTTAAAAATGCGAAATGTCTATTGTTTATAATTTTTATACATATTACATATGAAAGAAAAACTAGTGTCTCATTCCAAACATATTATAAATTATGCAAACAGTTTTTATTACAATTATTCCCATAATAAACTTGCTAAAAGTGCGCTCAAAACTATAGAGTCTATAAAAGGAAAAACAGATCCAAAGTTGATTGAGATGTCTAACACATATGCAGAAGATGTATTAGGTTGGCTCGGATATGCACCTTGGCTACGAGCTCATAGTGCTATGATTGGGGAATTTAAAGAAGGGTGGATACCAGAAAATTATTTTGGAACTGTAGTTGTACCTAAACTACAAGGTGAAATTGGTAGAACCTCTTTTTTAAAACCCCTGTCCAAAAAACTTTTTAATTCCAATATGTTTCCAGATATAGGGTATTTTGTTAACGGTTCTTTTTTTACCGAAAACTACGAATATATTACAGATAGAAATAGCATTTTGTATTTATTTAAGGATACTGAAAAAGTTGTATTCAAGCTCAATAATTCTGCCCAAGGTATAGGGGTTCTGGTATTTGATAAAAAGAATTATGACTATCATAAGATAAAAGCATTGGGAGATGGCGTTTTTCAAAAATATATCGAGCAACATTCCTTTTTTAATAAAATTATGCCAAATTCTGTAGCAACGATTCGTGTGCTTACGGTATTATCAAAAGAAGGAGATGCCTCGCTAAGAGCTGCATATCTTAGAGTGGGTAGAAACAAAGATTCTCATGTAAAATCTAGTTCACAAATTTCTATTCCAATTAATTTAAAGACAGGAATGTTAAATACTTTAGGGCATTCCAAATCATGGTACACCATGGATGCACATCCAGATTCAGGTTTTATCTTTAAAAATGAAGTAATTCCTAACTTTAATAACATCATTAAAACGGCACTTGAGTTGCAAAAAGCTATGTCCTTAGTAAAATGTATTGGTTGGGATATGGTTATAGACAAGGATAACAACATACAGATTATGGAATGGAATGGATTTCATACGGGTATTGGTTTTGCTGAATTTACGCAAGGTCCGTGTTTTAAAGATTTAGGTTGGGAAAAACTATGGAAATAGAATTCATATTTGATTTTTTTACTTAATGAGAAAGAAAATTTTATTAAAAACAAACCATCCTTAATAGTTTAAAATATTCCTTAAATATTGATACCTTTTCTACATTAATTATTTATATTTCAATGGCATATTTCTCCAAAAATTAATCTAGATATGTACCTCTAATATTTCTATACTTAAAAACAAAGATAAATTGTGTCAATTTCACAAATTTTGCCATAAATTTTAAAGGATAATACAGTATTTTGCTGTGTTCTTATAGTCTGCCTGCAAATTTCTCAAAAATATGATTTGAATACGTTTTTTTGATAAATAGTTTAAATATTTATTGGAAATGCGAAGTCAAAATTAGTACTTTACGGCCTATAGTTTTTTCAAAAAAACAGGTTATCAAAAGAATCTTCTATCATATACTAATTAAAGACTACTAAAGTTGCATTTTTACACTTTATCGATATTTACATTTTTCTGCACAAGTATTTCATCGAATAAACATGTCTTTTCAGCGATTTTTTTATATATTTCTGTAATTTCATTCCCTCAAAACTTAACCTATGGAATTTAATTACATCTCAAATTTTTTTAAACATATTTCTATTTATTTTATTTTTTTATTTTTTTTGCTGTCATGCAATAACGAAGAAGAAACACTGTTTGAGTCTAACGATACAGTAGATGAAAACACTAATGTCTTAGGTGAAGACATTGGTGAAAATATAATTGTTGATGACGTATTTATTGTATCATCAGGTAGTGTTAAAGAGTTGGATGTTTTAAGTAACGATGATTTGTCTGAGTTTACAAATGTTGTTATTACCTCAATATCACAACCAGTATATGGAGAGATCAATAGTACAGGTAATAATTCGTTTGAATATATTGCGCCAGATATTTCATCAGAAATTATAGATAATTTTACATATAGCGTTGAAGCTACCAAATCAGATGGAGGTAAAATATCATTAGATGGTGAGGTAAATGTAGAAGTAGTCCATCAAAATTATTTAATTACGCTTGAAGCGAAAGAAGAGTTAAAAGTGAGATTTGAAAATGGATATATACTGAGATCCGGGTTTTCTGATGATATTACTAAGGTAAAAGAATTTACATCTCGTTTTTTATCAAACCCAAGTGAATACCGACCTAAGTTTGGAGAGTCAGGAAGTTTACCTCCTAGGGGGCAATACCTGCACACTTCTGCCGTATATGCCTACGTAATGGATGATGTAAACCTTGCAAATGCGATTGCCAATGAAATAGTTGAAACGGTTAAAACTAATCCATTAAATACGGCTTTTTGGAATAACTCAAATGTGGTAAGATGGGATACAGAGTATGCGCTTTGGATTCAAACTTCAAAAATAAAAAAAACATTAGATTCTTACTATTTCGTTAAATATCTACAAACAACATTAACTAATCAGGAAATATCTACTATCGAGTCTTGGTTTAATAGGTTTGCAGATTTAGCCTACAGAGCACTTAAAGACAGATTAGACAGTTATTTGGGTAATAATTGGCATATTAATGGAGAGAGTAAATTTATTTATAATGATCTCTATCCTGTAAGTCAAGCAAGTACACCCAACCCTGTTCAAGATGCTGAAGGAAAAGATTTAGTTGAGTTTACAATGTCTTGGGCACAAGACATATATAATAATAGGCAATGGGATTGTGTTGCTTACATTCACTCTATGGCTGTTAAAAATAATGATATAGAAAGAGAAAATTGGGCGAGACAGTTTGTTAAATCTTTTTTAAAATATGCTGTTTTTGCAGATGGCACTATGGCAGAGCTATGGAGAAATAAGGATGATGACCCAACTCGAGGTGTATTTTACAGTTATGTAAGCTTAGGTGCGGTAATTCAAATAGCTCATGCTGATGCAATGGCAAATCATTTTCCTGGAGACAAACTTTACGATTATAAGACAAAAGAGGGAATAGTTAACGGCTCAACTAATTTAACTGATTCTGGATATGTGGGGGGAAGTACCACGGATGGTGTAACTGAAAAAAGCTTATATACTGTGCTAAAAGCACAATCAAATTACTTGAGAAGTAGCGCCAACGGAGGATGGAACGATTTAAGATTTTTCAGAAAGAGTAATAATACTGTAGTACCGCTTTCAACAGTTGGTAAAAGACAGCCGAGTACAATACCTGCAATTGCTAATTTATATTATAAAGATAATGATCTTAGTGATTTTTACATGTATAATACCGCTGTTGGATACCCAGCCAAACAAATAATTAATGAAGGTTATATAGCAAGTATGTGGGAAGCAAATGAGGATATGGGATCATGGGGTAATTTAATTTTTGGATCTATCTGGTATGAACAAGAAAACAACTTTTTTAATTAGATAAGAAAATATAACGTAATAAAAATATTTTGACATATGAAAGAGGTTGATTTAAAGTAAATCAACCTCTTTTTCTTAAGTTAAATTTATACAAATAATAGAAATAATTTTTATTATTACACGGTAAAATTTTAAAGCTATACTCTTTATGAAATGTTGTATTTGTGTAGAATAGTAGCCGGTTATCGCGCTACGTTTGGGACGCGGGGTCGCAGGTTTGAATCTTACCACCTCGACAACATTATGATAAGTAATTTAGAACACTGTTAGTAGAATACTGGCGGTGTTTTTTTATTAAAGTATACTATTGAAGTACATGTTTTTAGACTACTTCCTTTTACTCTGTCTGTAATGTCTTGGTGATTTACCCATAAAGTTTTTGAAAATTCTAGAGAAATATAAAGGATCGTCAAATCCGGTTTTGTAGCTTACTTCTTTAATACTCATATCTGTATAGTTTAGATATTCGCATGCTTTTTGTATCTTTTTAAGATTAAAAAAAACCATTACAGGGTAACCAGTTTCTTTTTTAAACTTCGTATGTAAATATGACTTAGAATAATTAAATTTATTTGCAATCTCAATTAAAGTAAAATTTTCCCCAAGATTAGATAACAAAAAACTCTTTATTTGGTCAACCAATGTGTCTCTTTGGTTAGTTTCGGCTCTAGAATTGGCATTGTGGTAAACAAAAGAGCTAATAAAACCAAGGCTTAATAGATTTGCATACTCTATTTGTTTCTCTAAATAATTTCTTTCAAACAAATCAAATATTTTATTGAATAGATTGATTTTATCAGTTGAAAATAAAACATCCTTATAGTTATTATAGTTGGTTGTTTTGTATCTTTCATATAATTCAGGTGCCATTGAACCATTAAAATGAAACCAATAAATACTCCAAGGATCAGAAGCATCTGCTCTGTATTCATGCTGAACTTTTTTTGGGATTATAAAAAGTTGATTTGGAGCTATTTCTGTTTTAGTATTATTTATAATTATTTCCCCTTTGCCTTTAGTACAGTAGATAAAAATGAATTCTTTAGCTCCTTTTTTTCTTAAACGATAGTGGTTGTGAGCTACTGGGTAATAACCTAAATCTGTTATATAAAATTTTTTTGTAATAGCATTGTTCTTTATAATATTGATAACTGCCTCTGGTAAAGCAATCATTTTTTGACCTAAGAACCCTTCCTTTACAAATGTATTGTCCATTTTATATATTTTTAATTTGCCTTTATCTGCTAATTTATTTGCTTAGTTAGATCTATTATTTTAATACAACAAACAATTGTAAGCTTAAAAGTGGCTTACTCTTTTTGTCTAAAAAAACAGTATTGAAACGTTGAACAATACTACAAGAATCTGTAAAATGAATTAATAGCTAATTACTAATTGGTTTAAACAAGTGCAAGTTAAGTGTTTTTATCCATATTTAGGATTTTTTTGTCTATCACTTATAGGTTTAACGCATTGTACCTTTGTGTTAACGTAAAAAAATATATTAAAATTTTACGAAAAATGATAAAAAATACGTCAAGTATTGTTAATTATATTTTTTATGCAAATAAACAAACCTATTATGTATATGTCTGTTTTTTTATTAAAAATGTCTATGTTCAAAAATTATAAAATAATCAACTAAATAAAAAATGATGAAAACAACTAAATTAAAATTGCTAGGAGCTATTAGTCTAATATTCGCATTGATATTGATAGCTAGTTGTGATAATGATGATTCTGTTAGTGTAGATTCCATACCAGAATTTCAATCTTTAATCCAGGAAATTTCATCTCTGCCAGGAGAGGAATTTCTTTTTGAGGGTATAATTACAGACCCTGCAGGGATTAAAACAGTAAACTTTAAATATGAATCATGGTTTCTTGATAAAACAATTGTAAAGGATTCTTTGCCTGAAACATATATTATATCTTATAAATTTAAGGTTCCTGATGATGCTGAGGATTTCAGCGTACATACCATACCAGTTACGATTACTAACGCTGGAGATGTAGAAACAACTCGAGACGTAATTATAACTTTAGATAAGGATATTTCTGCACCGACAATTACTATTAATAGTCCTGTAGATGGGGCTACAGTATTAATTGGAGCTGGAAATGAGATACAATTGAATATTGATTTAGCTGATAGAGAGTTGGCTGAATTAGCAATAGAGAGTGATATTTTAAATGAAACAATCCCAGTTTCTGGAGCCTCTTTTAATTATAGTAATGATTTGGATGTTGCTAATCCTGGTAATTATACATTAACTATAACTGCAACGGATGCTACTGGAAATGAGGCAACAGCTACTGTATCAGTAAGCGTAGTAACAGATTTACAGTTCGGTGCAATGTTTTTAACAGATGAAACAAATGATGCGGCATTGGGTCAGGATATTTTTGGAATACCTTTTACTACTGAGGGAAGTCAGGCATCTGGTGAGGATGGGTATGTTTTTACAGGGAGATATTATTCGTCTACTGCAAATTCTGAAGTTAGGTTTATTCCTCAAGCTGGATCATTTGAACCATTTGCTTTTGGAGCTAACCCTAACACGCCAGGACAATTGGTGTTAGGGCAAGATGCTAATGTAGCACCTATAGTAATTCCTAATGTAGGATATTATGAAATTACTATGGATGTTAGAGATTTAAGTTATACAATAACGCCGTATACACCAACCGATACAGCTTTTGATCAAGTTTACATTTTAGGTAGAGGTATTTATATTGACGCTACAACTTCTACATGTACAAATAATAATGATGGTAGTACACAATGTTGGCATTTTAATTCGGGAAAACCGTTTACTCAAGATTCAAATAATAGTTATTTATGGACTATAGATGTGACTTTACAAGACCAACCTAATGATAACGGAGCAAATGGTTTTATATTAAATGCGAATACCTCTGGCTGGGCACCGTTTTGGAGAGTAGATGTTAATGGAGGAGACCCTTCTAAAACCATCCCAGGCGGTGGTAATAATTACGTGTTTGACGATAGTGTATTGGATAAAGATTACACCTTTATATTTGACTCTCACTTAAACAGAATTATAGCTAAAGACAGGTAAAGTATATTCTGTTTATTTATATCCAACTAAATAAAGAACAAAAACAAATCAATTAAAAAATAAATTAAATGAAACAACTAGTTTTAAGTTTAATAGGTGTGCTGTGCTTAAGTTTTACCGCAATCTCCCAAAATACAGTTTCTGGGACGATTACAGATGAACAAGGACAGCCAATACCAGGGGTAAATATCCTTGAAAAAAATACGAATAATGGTTTTGCTTCCGATTTTGATGGAAACTATACTATGATCGTTGCTGATAATGTTACTTTAGTATTTAGTTATTTAGGTTATAAAACACAAGAAATTCCAGTAAATAATAGAAGCGTTATTAACGTAACAATGGCAGTAGATAATGCACAACTTGAAGAAGTAGTAGTAATAGGGTATGGAGCTGTAAAAAGAGATAAAATAGCAACATCTATATCTACAGTTAAAGGTGAGGCTATAGCACAGCAGGTTGCAAGTAACCCAGCTGAAGCATTACAAGGTAGGGCAGCGGGTGTACAGGTTTTGTCTTCAGGGGGATCTCCCGGTGCTTCTCCACAAATTATTATTCGGGGTATTACCACATTCAATGGTACTCAAGCACCTTTAATTGTAATAGATAATATATTACAGCCAGATGGTACATCTTTAAATGCTGTAAATGCGCAGGATATAGAAAATATTCAAATTTTAAAAGATGCTGCGGCTTCTGCAATTTATGGGTCAAGAGCTTCTAATGGCGTAGTTTTGATTACTACCAAACGTGGTAAATCTGGTAAGGCCATCGTAAATGTCGATTTGAATTATGGAGTTCAAAACTGGGATAAAATTCAGGCAGCTGATGCACAAGAATATATTGAGATAATTAATACCCGAAGAGCAAATGATGGTACAGTACAATTATACAACCCAAGTGATTTTGGTACAGGTACTGACTGGTGGGATGAAGTAGTTGTAGATTATGCTCCAGTGACTAATGCTAATGTGAGAGCTTCTGGAGGAAGTGATAATGTTAAATATTCAGGAAGTCTTAGTTTTTTCGATCAACAATCAAATTATGATAAGGGTTGGTATCAAAGGGTAACAGGGCGTTTCAATGTGGATTTTAAAATTTCCGATAAAATCAGTGTTAGACAAGATCTCAGTCCTAGGGTAGAGCGCTGGGAAAATACTCCAGGTTTATTGTTTAATTCTTTACGTATAGATCCTCTAACTCCTGTATTTATTCCTCAAAGTGAACGAGAAGGGAGAAATGAGTTTAGTATATATGGATTGTCACAAAATTTGGTTCCT
The DNA here is from genome assembly GCF_004310335.1 of Hyunsoonleella pacifica. Lineage (GTDB taxonomy): Bacteria > Bacteroidota > Bacteroidia > Flavobacteriales > Flavobacteriaceae > Jejuia > Jejuia pacifica. The sequence goes on from NZ_SIRS01000001.1 coordinate 199,672, forward strand.
AATCCAGTAGCCGCTATAGCAAGACAGTTTAATGAAAACGATTTTTTTGGTTTTTTCTCCAATACACAATTCGATTATAAAATTACTCCTAGTTTGACACTTACTTCTCAAGTTGGTTTAAACTATTCTTCATTTACTTTTCAAAGCTTTAATCCAGAGTATTTTATTGGACCTAATAGGCAAAGAGAGATAAATAATATAAGTAAAGGTGTAAATCAAAGTTTTGATTTTGTGTTAAATAACACCATTACTTGGGATAAAACGTTGTTAGATAAGCACTATTTTAATGTTTTGGTTGGTTTCTTATATGATTCTGAGAATTTTAGTAATCTAAATGGTTTTAGAGATGGTGTACCTAGTAATACCAACGAAAATTTAAGAGAATTAAATGCTGCTAATGGCGAGACTGTTAGAACAGGAGGTAACAGAGGTACAACAAATATATTATCTGGAGTCTTTAGAACGATTTATAGTTATGATGATAGATACTTTTTTAATGGTTCTGTTCGTGTTGATCAATCGTCAAAATTTCCTCGTAAAGGTAGAACAGGTATTTTTTCCAGTGTCTCTTTTGCTTGGGATGTTGATTCTGAGCAATTTTTTAATAGTGAAACTATAAATAATTTACGTTTAAAAGTAGGTGTAGGAGAGATCGGTAACGAAGGTGTTAATATTAACTCCCAATTTTTTAGTGTAGGTAATGATAACTTTGTACTTGGAGGTCAAGCCGTGGTATCTAACTTTTTAAGCAGATTTGGTAATCCAGATTTAAGATGGGAAACGCTTAGGGATAAGAACTTTGGTGTGGAGTTAGGCTTCTTTAATAACGCTTTAACCTTGTCAGCTGAATATTATGAAAGAATATCAGAAAATTTATTATTCAGTGTAGAACTACCTAATTTTACAGGTGTACCTGGTGTAGTAGCTCAAAATGTAGGAAGTTTTGAGTCTAAAGGTGTTGATATAGCTTTAGGTTACAATAAGCAATGGGATGATTTTAAATTAGGGGTAAACTTCAATATTTCTACTAATGAGAGTAGAGCTACAGAATTGGCTCCAGGTAACGATGTATTATTGGGTCAGCGAAGACCTACCTTAGGAAATAGGTTTGTGAAAATTACGGAATTAGGTCAGACTGTAGGGCTGTTTCAAGGGTATCAAACTGCCGGAATATTTCAAAATCAAACAGAGTTAAACTCACATACATCCGAAGATGGAACTATTATTCAACAAAACGCTCAAATAGGTGATTTGCGTTTTGTAGATCAAAATAATGATGGAGTATTAGACGATGAAGACTTAGTAACTATAGGTAATCCTTTTCCAGATTTCTATGGTGGTCTTGGTATTAATATGAACTACAAGAAGTTTGATCTATCAATGCAATGGTATGGTACTTATGGTAATGATATATATAACGGAAATACTGAATATAATCGTGCAGGTACTCAAAATTTAAATGTGCTAGCAGGTACTATAAATGAAGTTTGGTCGCCAACAAATACTGGAGCTAGATTTCCGAGACTTACTGAGCTGGATAGAAATGGTAATTACCAAAATCCTTCTGATTTGTTTATCGAAGATGGTTCTTATCTAAGATTACGTAATATACAACTGGGGTATAATTTTGGTATCAAAGGGATACAGAAGTGTAGGCTTTATGTCGCTGGACAAAACTTGTTAACTTTTACGGATTATTCAGGTTTCGATCCAGAGGTAGCTTCTGGAGGACTTATAAATGGTTATGGGGTAGATTTTGCTAGAAACCCTGTGTCTAAAACATATATACTAGGACTAAATTTAACATTATAAAATTATGAAAAAGACTGTTTTATTTTTAATTATGGTTGTAGCTCTAAGTGCTGTAAGCTGTAACAAAGAAGAAATTTTAGATCAACCACTGCGAGGGCAAGAAACCTTAGATGATTTCTTTTCTACTGCGGAAAATGCAGAATTATTTGTTAACGGTATTTACAGAAAAGTAAACGGGGAAAGTTGGTTTCAAGTTAATTTTCAACGTCAAATAAATGAAATGGCAACTGATGATAACTGGGCAGGTAATACTCGTCAACCAAGACCAGATATTACTGGGATTTCTCAATACAATGTGTTTGCTGGATCAAGATATTTTGTTCTTTTTTGGGAGAGTCACTATATTGGTATAACTCGTGCAAATATTTCTTTAGATCGTATTCCTGGTGTAGATATAGATGAGGATAAAAAGGCGCGTCTTTTAGCGGAAGCAAGGTTTTTAAGAGCATTCTTCTATTTTGACTTGGTGAGAAATTATGGAGGAGTACCATTGGTTACTACTTATAATGAGATTTTAGAGCCTTCAATTAATGACAAGAAACGCTCTACAGTAGAAGAGGTATATGCCTTTGTAGAACAAGATTTATTGGATGCAATAGGTGATTTACCTCTTAAAAGTGAATATGCTGCTGCTGATTTAGGAAGAGTTACTAAAGGTGCAGCCCGATCTTTATTGGCTAAAGTGTATTTATACCAAGAAAAGTGGTCTGAGGCTCAAGCAATGGCAAAAGTAGTTATTGATTCTGGAGAATATAGCTTGGAATCAGATTTTGCTGATCTTTACAGAGTTGGTAATGCTCATGGGGTAGAATCAATATTTGCCATAGAATTTATAAACAATCCTACATTTACAGAGGTAGGAGGCCAGTTCTCTATTACAAACGGTAGCCGTGGTGATCGTGGCTGGGGATGGGGTTCTCCAACAAGCGATTTGGAAAATGCATTTTTAAGCGAAGGAGATAATATTAGGTTAAGGTCTACAATTATAAAACATGGAGAGCCTGTTTTTGGAGATCCTGATGTTACGGAATTTGATGGTAAACCTAGTGAAAATAAGTCAGGAAGAACCAATAGAAAGTACTATACACCTATTGCTGATAGACCAGAGCCGTATGCTAGAGGTCAAATACCTGGACAGTATATTCATATAAGATTAGCAGATGTTATTTTGTTTCACGCAGAGGCTGCATATTTTAATGGAGATGAAACATCTGCAAGAAACTCTTTAAAACTTGTTAGGGATAGGGTTAGTTTAAATACTAATATGTCTTTATCTGGTGCAGCTTTAAGAGACGCTATTTGGAAGGAGAGACGCTTAGAATTGGCATTAGAGCAACATAGGCTTTATGATATTAGAAGACAAAAGATTAACGGTGTACCTAGAATAGCTTCAATACTAGGTCCTAATGGTTCTTTCGTAAAGTATAATACAGAAGAAAGTACGGATCCATTTGAAACTACAAATTTACTGGAGCCACAGAATAGCGGTACTCTGTTTGATCCAGATGTACATATGTTGTGGCCTATCCCTCCTGACGAGATTCAGTTGTCTAGAGGAAATATAACTCAGAACCCTGGTTATTAATAGTTTTAGATTTTAATATTTATGACTAATAGAGTTAAGAGAGTTTTTGTCTTATTTGTTATAGCTAGTTTAATTATAGCTTGTAGTACTGATACAGCTACGGATCCAAATGACCCTAAGTTTGACGTACCAGAAGAAGGCATTAGTTTTAACTTAAACACCACATTTCAAGTTATAGATCATTTTGGAGCTTCAGGTGGTTTTCAAGACCAATGGGTAGGGAAATGGCCTGAGGCTACAAAAAATGAAGTTGCAAAATTATTTTTTAGTACTGAAACCGATGCGCAAGGTAACCCTCAGGGTATAGGTTTGTCTCTATGGAGAACAATTATTGGTGATGGTGCTGCTGATCAATCAAATAGTGGTTTTTCTGCTTCTAACTGGTTTCGAGAAACAGAATGTTATTTATCGCCAGATGGCACTTATGACTGGACAAAGCAAGCAGGAGAACAGTGGTTTATGTCTAAAGCGAAGGAGTATGGTGTAGATAAATTTACAGCATGGGCTACAGCACCTCCTTATTTTATGTCAAAAAACGGATATGTGTTTAGTACTCCTGATGTTACTACTTTTAATTGTGACCCTGATAAATATGATGATTATGCTAATTTTCTAGCAGATGTGGTTAAAAATTACGAAAATAAAGGGTTTAATGTTGTAACGGTATGTCCTTTTAATGAAACACAATATGAATGGAATGCTGAGGTAGGAAGTGCGCAACAATCTGGAACTAGGGCAACAAATGCTGAAGTGGCAACGGTAACAAGAATTATAGATGGTGTCTTTACTCAAAAAGGGGTAAATGCTAAAATAATGATTCCTGAGGCTGCACAGTTGAAGTATTTGTTTGAGGGTTCTGGTAATACTGTAAACCAAGTTAATACATTTTTTAACTCATCAAGTCCTAATTATATTGGTGATTTACCAAATCTTTCAAGTCATATAGCTGGACACAGTTATTTTAGTAATGGCACTACTAGCGAGTCATTGAGGCAGCGTAAAACTCTAAATACAGCTCTATCGAGCCATGGGTTAGATTATTGGCAAACAGAATATAGTTTATTAGGAACAGCATATCAACAAGGAAAGGATGTGTCTACGTTTGCCGAAATAGACTATGCACTATGGATGAGTCGCATTATTCATACAGATTTAGTATTTGGAAATGCAACAGGTTGGAGTTTTTGGACGGCTTTAAATAGATCTACATTTGGAGATCATCCTTATCGTTTCAATTTAGTTTTGTATCAACCAAATGCTAACAACCCCTCACATACAGACGGCACGTTTAAAGATAATAAGCTCTTATGGACTCTTGGTAATTTTAGTCGATTTGTTAGGCCTGGTATGGTTCGGTTTGAAGTTGTAGATCCTGATTATAGTGATGCTACTTCAGTTGAAAACTTTATGATTTCAGGATATAGAGATGTATCAAACAAAGAGGTAATATTAGTTTTTATAAATAATACTGATGCTAGTAGAGATATTCCGTTAGAAAATTATGGAGTTGATTTTGAAGTTGTGAATGATACTTTTGAAGCATATACTACATCAACAGGAAGTAACCTTAGAAAGTCCATTATGCAACATGATGGTATTTCAATACCTAGTAAATCCATTGTTACATTAAAAGCTACACTCAAATAAAACTTTTGATTATAAAAAGAAAGTGTTAAGTGTAAGCTTAATACTTTGTTTTTTAAATAATAGAAAAATAAAAAAATAGAAATATGATTAAGATAAGAAAAACACTAGTATTCATTTTAATGGGATTGGTTATGGCATGTAGCACTAGTAATCCAACAGATCCTAATGATCCTAAATTTGATGATATAGATGATGATCCAATAGGAGGAGGTCCTGCTAATGCAGATATAACTTTGACTGCTGATGCAACTGATGCCGTAGATATTTATCCTGATATTTTTGGAATTAATAACGATTGGAGGCAAATACCAGATAATACCTTTTCAAATTTTGCTTCAACACTAGGTAATATTGGGACAACTGTAGTGAGATATCCAGGTGGTTGGGAATCAGAATTTTATGCTTGGGAAAGTAATACTACTCCAGGTTGGGATAATACTCCAACACAGCCTGGGGCTTCGGTTGAAACTTTGAAGAGTAATATTTCAAATTACAGTGTAGTTCTTCCTACTACTGAAGCTATGAATAGAGCTGTTGGCTCCTCACAGTTTAATACAGCTATAGCAAATTTAAAAGCTAAAGTTAAGCTGGCTATAGATATGTCTAATATAGATGATGGCCTTGTTGAAATCGGAAACGAATGGTGGTTACAATGGGCAGGAGGAGTAAGTAGGGAACAGAAATTAGATAAGTATGTTAATATAGCGATGGAGTTGGCAGAATATATTGATAATGAATATCCAAATCGTAAGTTTAAGTTACTTATTAATGGGGATTATACCCAGCCGCAGGAGTTTACAGCAATGAAAAATAAGTTTACAAAAGGCTATGATGCTATAGATGGTGTTGGTTTGCATACATACACAGGTTATGATACAGATACTCATAATATTGCAGATTTAGAAGAGCGTATAAAAGATTGTGCTGATAATTTTAATTCAAATAAGAACTTTAAATATCTCTCAGAATGGATGCCTTCTCGTGACTATAATAATAGAGCGTTATATATGGAAGCTGCTAACATTATTCCAGATATTATTCATATATATGCTAGGGCAGAGTCTGAAGCTGCTGCATTTTGGCCACCAATCAATTCCTCAATTCCTGGTTTAGGTTTAACCAATTGGAATTACTCAAAAGTTTTTCCTACAGGTCAAATTTTAGGAGAGATGGCTAATTCTTATAAGGGAAAAGCTTTAAAAACTACTTCTGATAAGTTTCATCTAGCCGCTGCTCAGCAAGATGATAGTACTATAGTTTTATTTATTACTGGAGGAAACGAGAGTGGTAAAAAAGTGGCTGTAAAGCTAAAAGGATTTACTGTAACTTCCATACAAAGTGTTGAGCGTTATGTGCCTGCTGATTACAATGATACAGCAAAAGCAGAACCTTACCTAACTGAGACCGCATCTGCTGAAATAAGTTCAGATAATGAAGTAGTAGTAGACGTTAATAAACAAGGGTTGTATCAGATATATAAAATTGTAGTAAAGGGTAATTAATGATGAAGTATTATAATCCATGTATACAATTCTAGTATCTATTTTTTGTGCTAATAATATATCTAATTTCGTTTAAAAAATTAGATAAATTAATTGATTTGATTAAAGTCGAATTGAAAAAACCGTAAAGATGGTTAAAAGTAATTTAAAAAATATAATGCATGTATTAGTTTTCTATATATATGCTTTTACTTATAACCTTGGCGCACAATCCATAAAGGTTAATGTGAATAAGGAAAGTGTGTTTCAAACTATAGAAGGTTTTGGAGCTTCAGATGCATGGAGGTGTCAGTTTGTTGGAAAATATTGGCCTTCTGCAAAAAAAGAAAGAATAGCAGAATTATTATTTAGTAATGATTTTGATACTTTGGGAAACCCCAAGGGTATTGGCTTATCTATATGGCGCTTTTATATAGGAGCTGGTACATCAGAACAGGGAATACATTCCGATATAAAAAATGAATGGAGGCGAGCAGAGTCATTTATTGATGCAAATGGAAATTATGATTGGAGTAAACAAGAAGGACAACAATGGTTTCTGCAAAAAGCAAAATCTTATGGAGTAAAAAAGTTTTTAGCATTTTCAATATCTGCACCAGTATGTTGGACTAAAAACGGAAAAGGTTACAATAGTGATTTGGTTAGTGGTAAGTTAAATCTACAAGATGATAAATATGATGATTATGCCAGTTTTATGGTAGAAATACTAAAATATTTTTACTCTACAGGTGTTTCATTTAATTATTTGAGCCCCATTAATGAGCCACAGTGGGAATGGGAGAAAAAAACGCAAGAAGGTACGCCAGCTACCAACAATGATATCGTAAAATTAACTCAACTTATTGATAAACAATTGGTTAAAAGTGATTTGAGTACAGAAATTGTTTTAGGAGAGGCCGCAGATTTACGCTGGTTATATGCTTTATATAATAAGCCGAAAAGAGGTAATCAAATTGAAAGTTTTTTTGGTGTAAATGGAACATTACAGCATTTGAAACATGTTAAAAATGCAATATCTGGGCATAGTTATTTTACAACATGGCCAGTAGATAGTTTGATTCAAATTAGACAAAAGCTAAACAAAGAATTAAAAAATAATAACGTTGATTATTGGCAAAGTGAGTTCTGTATTCTTGAAAATACAGATGATATAGGTGGTGGTAATAAAAGAGATTTAGGTATTGATACAGCGCTTTATGTAGCAAGAGTAATACATGCTGATTTGACTTTAGCTAACGCTTCTTCATGGCAATGGTGGACAGCACTAACGAATGCCGATTATAAGGACGGTTTAGTTTATCTTGATTCTGGTAATGCATCTGATTTATTCAATTTGGATAGCATAAAGTACGATGGTAATTACCATGATTCTAAGCTTCTGTGGGCATTTGGTAACTACTCTAGATTTGTTAAACCAGGTATGGTTAGAGTAGGTGTCCAATTAGAAGAAGGTAAGGAGTCAATCAAAAAACAATATCAAAATGTTATGTGCTCTGCTTATGTAGACAAAACATCATCAAAACTAGTAATTGTGGCAATAAACTATAGTGATGAGAATAAAACTATTGATATTTCAAATTGTCAAATTAAAGATGTTTATGTAACATCAAGTACTAAGAATTTGGAATCAAAAAAGGTAATAAATAACAAAATAATATTAGAAGCAAGATCTATAAATACGTTTACAGGTAGTGTTATTTAAGTATAAAAATATATATGAATTTTTTAAGAATTAAGTTAGTTAAGTTAGAGTTAGTTTTATTTTATGGTCTTTGCTTTACAGTTGCTCTTTTGAGTGGCTGTAAGAGTGAAGGCTCTGTAAAAGAAGTGAAAACAAAAAAACCAAATATAGTCTTCATTTTAGCAGACGATTTAGGGGCACATGACTTAAGTTATGCAGGTAGTAATTATTACGAAACACCTAATATTGATGCTATAGCTAACGAGGGAATACAGTTTACTCAGGGTTATGCCGCATGCCAAGTTTGCAGTCCTTCTAGAGCTAGTTTAATGACAGGACAATATACTACACGTCATGGAGTAACAGATTGGATAGGAGCAGCTACTGGTAAAAAATGGGGAGATTATTACAATACTAAAGTGATGCCACCTGAATACAAACATGCTTTAGATAGCTCTAGTGTTACTATTGCAAAGGCTTTAAAGCAAAATGGTTACAAAACATTTTTTGCTGGAAAATGGCATTTAGGAGATGAACCCTATACCCCGGAGGCTAATGGATTTGACATAAATATAGGTGGTTGGGAAGTAGGCGGCCCAAAGGGAGGGTATTATGCGCCTTGGAGAAATCCTAGATTAGATTATAAATACGAAGGAGAAAATTTAACAAAGCGATTGGCTTTAGAAACGGCAGATTTTATATCAGCGAATAAAAATGAACAATTTTTTGCTTTCTTATCATTTTATGCCGTGCATGGTCCTATTGAAACTACGCAAGAAAAATGGGGAAAATATAGAGATAAAGCAGAGGCTCAGGGTATCCCTGAATCTGGTTTTGATATGGAAGCAAGGTTGCCTATTAGAAATGTGCAAGACAATCCTATTTATGCAGGCTTAGTAGAATCTATGGATGATGCTGTTGGTATTGTTTTAGATAAGTTAAAGGAACTTGGCTTAGATGATAATACTATAGTAATGTTTACTTCAGATAATGGAGGTGTAGCCAGTGGCGATGCATTTTCTACAACAAATTTTCCGCTTAGAGGTGGTAAAGGCTATCAGTGGGAAGGCGGTATTAGAGAGCCATATCTTATAAAAGCGCCTATGCTAAAAAATGTACCTAATACAATAGATTATCCCGTGTCTGGAATTGATTTTTACCCAACACTTTTAGATTTAGTCGGTGCAGAAAAAGATGCTAATCATATTGTTGATGGTGTAAGTCTGGTGCCGCTATTAAAAGGAGAATCGCTTAATACAAGACCATTGTTTTGGCATTACCCGCATTATGGTAATCAAGGTGGAGACCCGGTAAGTATCATTAGGAAAAATGAATATAAGTTAATTCACTATTGGGAGGACGGACACGATGAGTTATACAATCTGTCAAATGATTCTGGAGAGAAGAATGATATTTCAAAAGAAAACAATGCTATTGCTAAAAGTTTAAGAACCGAATTAGATAACTATTTAGTAAGTATGAATGCCAAAACTCCTGAAGTTTATACCGAATATGATGTTGCAAAGGCGGAAGCAAAGCAGAAAAATAGAAGTACTAAAATGTTGCAACGTTTAGAAAAACAACGAAAAGACTTCTTGAGTAAAGATTTTAACCCTGATAATAATTGGTACGACAGTAGTTTGAATACAAAAGATTAACCATCCTATTAACAGAAAATTATAAACTACTTGCTAACTAAACAAACTAAACTATAATGAGTAATACAAAATTTAATTTTACCTACCTTCTTTTCTTAGCACTTGTTTCTGCTATGGGAGGTTTTCTTTTTGGCTACGATTGGGTAGTTATAGGAGGTGCAAAACCGTTTTATGAACTCTTTTTTAATATAAGTTCAGAACCTACACTACAAGGTTGGGCTATGAGTAGTGCCTTAATAGGGTGTATTTTTGGAGCTGTTATTTCAGGGTTTGTTGCCGATAAATTTGGTAGAAAACAACCACTTATACTTGCAGCGGCATTATTTACAGTTTCAGCTTTCGGAACAGGGTATGCTAATGAATTTACACCATTTATTATATATAGACTTATTGGTGGTTTGGGTATTGGTTTAGCTTCAACTTTGTCTCCCATGTATATTGCCGAAATTGCACCTGCTAAATACAGAGGGCAATTTGTGGCTATCAACCAGTTAACACTAGTAATAGGGATTTTAGCAGCCCAAATAGCTAATTTTTTTATTGCGGAAGCGATACCAGAAGATTTTACCCCTGAAAATATTTTAAGTTCTTGGAATGGACAAACAGGTTGGCGTTGGATGTTTTGGGCAGAATTAATTCCTGCAATTCTATTTTTTGTTTTGATGTTTGTTGTACCTAAAAGCCCAAGGTTTTTAGTTAAAATAAATCAACCAGATGCTGCCAAAAATATACTTTCTAAAATCGGTGGAGAAGCTTATGCTGAAAGCGAGTTAAGTGCTATAAAATTAACTTTAAAAGAGAGTAGTACTTCAAAAATTAATTTTTCAGATTTTAAAAATCCAAAGATTAAACCCATATTGATTATAGGTGTTGTGTTAGCCATATTTCAACAATGGTGTGGTATTAACATCATTTTTAATTATGCCGAAGAAATTTTTACAGCAGCAGGGTATAGTGTAGGCGATATGCTATTCAATATTGTAATTACAGGAAGTGTAAATTTAATATTTACCCTTGTTGCAATGCGTACTGTAGATAGTTGGGGGCGTAGAAAATTAATGCTTTTTGGTTCAATTGGTTTGGGAGTAGTGTATCTCATTTTAGGAGGTGCTTATTATTTTCAATTTACTGGTTGGCCAGTTTTGGTGCTAGTAATTACAGCTATAGCAATTTATTCTATGTCTTTAGCACCAATTACTTGGGTGGTTTTATCAGAAATATTTCCAAATAAAATACGAGGTGTGGCTATGTCTATTGCAACATTTTCACTATGGGTAGCTTCATTTATACTGACTTTTACTTTTCCAATTTTAAATGATGCTTTGGGAGCTTCAGGAACATTTTGGGTGTACAGTTTTATATGTGTCGCAGGATTTTTATTTATAAAAAATAAGCTACCAGAAACTAAAGGAAAGAGTTTGGAAGAAATTGAATTAGAATTAACTAAAGAAAGAGAATAGATGGTATTGCAATGGAATAAACATAGTATTCTAAGTCTTATTTTATTGATGACTTTGAATTTTGCTTGTGCTCAAGAAAATGCTACTACAAAAGAAGAAATTGTTGAACATTATCTAGATTCACTTAAAAAGGAGCTCAAGGTAAAATGGCCAAAAAACAGAACTATAAATTTAGTGTTTCACGGACATTCAGTGCCTACAGGATATACTACTAGAGGCGTATTGGATAGACTAAATTCTTATCCGTACAGAACTTTAAAAAAGGTAAATGATTTTTATCCGTATTCCGTAGTAAATACCATCACTACGTCTATTGGTGGCGAACAAGCAGAACAAGGTGCAAAACGCTTCAAGGAAGACGTATTAAACCATAAACCCGATGTGCTTTTCATCGATTACGGATTAAATGATAGGAGTATAGGTTTAGAGCGCGCAAAAGTAGCTTGGGAGCAAATGATACAGGAAGCCCTAGAATATGGAACCAAAGTGATTTTGCTCACACCAACACCAGATTTAAAAGAGGATATTACTTCTAACGAAACACCTTTAGCACAACATAGTTCACAAATTAGAGCATTGGCAAAGAAATACAAGATTGGTTTAGTGGATAGCTATGCGCTGTTTAAAGCATTGGCAGAAATTCAACCATTAAAGGGGTATATGTCTCAAAACAATCATATCAACCAAAAAGGTCATCAGTTTGTAGCTGATGCCATTTTTGAATATTTCAAAATACAGTAAAAATAGAAGTCTAAGCGTTTAATGAAGTCTTTAAAAACCATAAAAATCATCAGTGTTTGCCTGTTACTACTCGCACTAAATTCTTGTGCAGATGTAGAGCAACCACAAATTGATTTGTCTGGTAATTGGAGCTTTAAAATAGATGCTTTAGATGTTGGGGAAAAAGAAAATTGGTTTTCTACTAAACTAGAGGAAGCCGTTAAGCTACCCGGGTCTATGGCAGAAAACGATAAAGGAAATGATGTTACTGTAAACACACATTGGACGGGCAACATGTGGAACGATAGCCTATGGTATAAAGACCCAAAAATGGCAAAATATCGACAAGAAGGAAATGTGAAAGTGCCGTTTTGGTTACAGCCTGTAAAAGATTATAAAGGTGCTGCTTGGTATCAAAAAACAGTGATTATTCCTGATGATTGGAAAGATAGAACCATTAATTTACACCTAGAGCGGGTGCATTGGGAATCTACAGTTTGGGTAGATGATAAAAAAGTGGGCATGCAAAATACGCTTGCGACTTCACATGATTATGATTTAAGTGCGTTTTTATCTGCTGGAAAGCATACCATTTCTATTCGAGTGGATAATAGAATAAAAGATATTAATGTTGGAGTGGATGCGCACAGTGTGTCAGACAACACTCAAAGTAACTGGAATGGTATTGTAGGAGATATTAAACTTTTGGCTACTCCCAAATTAGCGTTAGGTATTGTGAAATTATATCCCAATGTTTCAAACAACACCGTAAAAGTTATTGCGCAGATAAATAATGCTTCAGATGCAAAAACTGCACAGCTAATACTTCAGGCAAAAGAAAAATCTCTTGGAGGTGCCACTATTGAAGCACTTAAGAAAGAGATTCAAATTAATGCCAACCAAGAAGTTGTTTTGGAATATAATATGAGGGACAATCCAAAACTCTGGGATGAGTTTGACCCAAATTTATATGAAATGCAACTCACATTAAAATCGGATGCAGGAGTAGATGTTAAAAATATCACTTTCGGGATACGTGATTTTAAAGCAGATGGAACCATATTCACTATCAATGAACATCCTATCTATTTGAGAGGAACTTTAGAATGTGCCATTTTCCCTAAAACAGGATATCCACCAACCGATGTTGAATCTTGGAAACGAATCTTAAGAATTATCAAAGCACATGGTTTAAATCATATACGTTTTCATTCTTGGTGTCCGCCAGAAGCGGCCTTTCAGGCAGCTGATGAAATGGGGGTATACATTCAAGCCGAAGCTTCTGCATGGTTAGCTAATTTAGGAGATGGTACACCTGTAGATAAATGGTTGTACAAAGAAGGGGAAGCTATCATAGATGCCTACGGAAATCATCCTTCATTTGTTTTAATGGCTTATGGAAATGAACCAAGTGGTAAACACCACAAGGCGTATTTAACAAAGTATGTGAATCATTTCAAAGCTCTAGATAATAGACGCTTATACACGAGTGGGGCTGGCTACCCTTATTTGGAGAATATGGATTATTACAATCATAGAGGTCCTAGAATACAAGGGTGGAATGAAAATTTAAAGAGTGTAATTAACGCCAAAGCGCCACAAACCGAATTCGATTGGAGCAAGTTTATAGATAAAACGCCAATGCCGTATGTAAGCCATGAAATGGGACAGTGGTGCGTGTATCCAAATTTCAAAGAAATGTCTAAGTATACGGGAGTTCTTAAGCCTAAAAACTTTGAGATTTTTAGGGAATCTTTAAAGGAAAACGGCATGGAAAAATTAGCAGATAGTTTTCTTTTAGCATCAGGGAAATTACAAACATTATGCTATAAAGCGGACATTGAAGCAGCGTTGCGAACTAAAGGAATGGCAGGGTATCAGCTATTAGATTTGCATGATTTTCCTGGACAAGGAACAGCCTTAGTAGGTGTTTTAGATGCCTTTTGGGATGAAAAAGGTTATGTAACTCCAGATGAATTTAAGGCCTTTAGTGGAAAAACAGTTCCATTGGCACGATTAAAACAACGCACTTTCAAAAATACAGATACACTTTCCGCAGCTATAGAAATTGCGCATTTCGATAAAACGGGTTTAAAGGAGATTATTCCTAAATGGAGATTAACAACACCAGATGGTAGTGTTTTTTCCGAAAGAAATTTAAGTAAAACAGATATACCAGTTGGTAATGGAATTAAATTAGGAACTATCAGTCAACCTTTAAATTCAGTAAAAGAAGCCCAAAAGTTAACCTTGAACGTCATAGTTGGCGATTATACAAATAGTTGGGATATATGGGTGTATCCAGTAGAAAAAGCACCTGTAAAAAGTGAAAGTGGGTTTAAAATTGTCAATAAGCTAGACACTAAAACTTTAGCATACTTAAATAAGGGAGGAAATGTATTATTAAATGTCTCTAAGGGAGATATTGCTCCAAAATATGGAGGCAATATAGGAATAGGGTTTTCAAGTGTTTTCTGGAATACCTCTTGGACTAAAGAGCAAAAGCCACACACATTAGGAATTCTTTGTAATCCAAAGCACCCTGCTCTATCACACTTTCCAACAGAATATCATTCCAATTGGCAATGGTGGGACGCTATGAGTCATTCCAATGTCATCATTTTTGATGAAATGCCAGAATTGAACCCGATAGTTAGAGTAATTGATGATTGGTTTAAAAACAGAAAAACGGCACTCATTTTTGAAGCTAAAGTGGGTAAAGGTAAGTTGTTGTTTTCTGGGATAGACCTGCATACAAATATAGAAGATAGACTTGAGGCGCAACAATTGCTATATAGCTTAAAACACTATATGGTAAGTAAAGCGTTTAACCCAGAGCACGAAATAAAGGTCAGTCAATTAAAAAAGCTATTAATACATCAGTAATAAATAAACTAAGCAAAAATATATGATTATGAAGACAGTAAACGCTTGGCACGAGAGAGTAACTATTCCTACTTATGAAGTAGGGACACCAGAGAAATATCCGGTTTTTTTAGAAAAACGTGTATATCAAGCGAGTAGTGGGGCTGTATATCCGCATCCTGTGATAGAAAAAATCAGTGATGAGAAGGTAGATAAAGAATGGGATGCTATTTTTATTGAAAACGACTATATTAAATTAATGATTTTGCCTGCTTTAGGTGGAAGAATCCAAAGAGCTTATGATAAAATTCGTAAACGAGACTTTGTTTACTATAACCATGTTATTAAACCAGCGTTAGTAGGTTTAACAGGACCTTGGATTTCTGGAGGCATAGAGTTTAACTGGCCACAGCACCATAGGCCAAGCACTTACGACCCAACAGATTTTTATATTGAAGATAATGAAGATGGAAGTAAAACGGTTTGGGTAAGTGAATTAGAGCGTATGTTTCGCACTAAAGGAATGGCAGGTTTTACATTGCATCCAGATAAGGCATACATAGAGATTAAAGCACATTTGTATAACAGAACACCACATCCGCAAACCTTTTTGTGGTGGGCTAACCCTGCAGTTGCAGTAAACGACCATTACCAGTCGGTGTTTCCACCAGATGTAAATGCAGTATTTGACCACGGAAAACGTGATGTTTCGGAATTTCCAATTGCAAAGGGAGAATATTACAAAGTAGATT
Organism: Hyunsoonleella pacifica; assembly: GCF_004310335.1. Lineage (GTDB taxonomy): Bacteria > Bacteroidota > Bacteroidia > Flavobacteriales > Flavobacteriaceae > Jejuia > Jejuia pacifica. Next base: position 215,354 of record NZ_SIRS01000001.1, read on the forward strand.
ATTCCCCAGGTACCGATATTTCTAGATATAAAAATATTCCTGTGCCAACAAGTTATATGGCAATTACCTCTAAATACGATTTTGTAGGAGGTTATGAAAATGATTCTAAAGGAGGCTTATTACACGTGGCAGACCACAATGTATCTCCGGGAAAAAAGCAATGGACATGGGGTAATGGCGAATTTGGAAAAGCATGGGATAGAAACTTAACAGATGAAGACGGACCTTATATTGAACTAATGTGTGGTGTGTATACAGATAATCAACCAGATTTCTCATGGATGCACCCTTATGAAGAAAAAAGCTTTAAGCAATATTTTATGCCTTACTACAATGTAGGTGTTGTAAAAAATGCAACTAAAGAAGCTTTGGTAAACCTAGAAATGGTTGACGGAAAAGCATCTGTAAAGGTATATGTTACTTCAATATATGATAACTGTGTTATCACTTTAAGAGCTAACGGTAAGGTATTACACGAAGAGGTGTTAAACCTTTCTCCAGAAGATGGTTATGAAAAATTAGTAGATATAGCTGGAAATACATTTGATGATTTACAAATTTCAGTAAGTGATAGCTCAGGGAATATATTAGTAGCATGGGAGCCAGATAAAGATTTGTCTGATGAAATCCCTGAACCAGCTAAAGCGGCTAAAGACCCAAAAGATATTGAGACTATTGAAGGTTTGTATTTAAGAGGACTTCATTTAGAACAATATAGACATGCCACTTTTGTAGCAACCGATTATTATGAAGAAGCCTTGAGGCGCTCGCCAAAAGACGTACGTAATAATAACGCTATGGGGCTTTGGTATATGCGTAAAGGGCAGTTAAAAAAATCTATAGGGTATTTTAATACAGCTATTGAGACACTTACAAGTCATAACCCAAATCCTTATGATGGCGAACCCTACTTTAATAAAGGTTTAGCTTTAAGTTATTTAGGAGAAAAAGAAGAAGCCTATACAAGTTTCTTTAAGGCGTGTTGGAATGCACAGTGGCAAGACGCGGGTTATTTTAATTTAGCACAAATTGATTGTTCAAGAGGAGATTTAACAAAGGCTTTAGATTTAGTAGATAGAGCCCTAATTAAAAACTGTCATAATCATAAGGCAAGACATCTAAAAGTTATTCTGTTAAGAAAGACAGGTAAAATAGAAGAAGCGAAACAACTAATTGAAGAATCGTTAGCCATTGATAAATTCAATTTTGGTGTACTTTTCGAAAAGTATATCTTATCTAATGCACAAGAAGATTTACAAGCATTTAAGGATATACTTCGAAATTATGCACATAACTATATAGAGTTTTCTTTAGATTATGCTTCGGCAGGTCAGTATGATGAAGCTATTGCTTTGCTAAAAGTACATACAGATGAAAACGATAAAGTGTACCCTATGGTATACTATTTTATGGGATGGTATTACAGCCAAAAAAGCGAAAGTAGTAACGCATTGGAGGCGTACAAAAATGCATCCCAAATGCCAGATACCTATTGTTTTCCAAATAAAATAGAAGAAGTTTTAGCGCTACAGTCAGCCTGTAAAACTAATCCGTCAGATGCTAAAGCATTTTACTATTTAGGTAACTTTTGGTATGCTAACAGACAGTATAAAGAGGCACAAGAATGTTGGGAAGCTTCAGTTAAATTAGATAATAATTTTGCCATTACCCACCGTAATTTAGCTTTGTTATACTTTAATAAAACCAATCAGAAAGATTTAGCAGTAACGCATTTAGAAAAAGCGTTTGAATTGGATAATGCAGATGCTAGATTACTGATGGAGCTAGACCAATTGTATAAAAAAATAAATATCTCATTAGATAAGCGTTTAGCATTGCTGGAAGAGTATATAGAGTTAACTAACTCTAGAGATGATTTATACCTAGAACGTATAGCACTTTATAATTTACAAGGCGATTTTGAAAAAGCAAAAACACTTATAGATAAACGTCAATTCCACCCTTGGGAAGGAGGAGAAGGAAAGGTGCCATTTCAATATCTAACTAGTAATATAGAACTAGCGAAGAAGCATATTTACGTTAAGAATTTTGATGAAGCTATTGCGCTTTTAGAACAATCAAAAACCTATCCGCACAATTTAGGAGAAGGTAAATTACACGGTACAGTTGAAAATGATATTAATTATTGGTTAGGCTGTGCGTATGAAGGTTTAGGAAACGAGGAAAAAGCCAAAGCTTATTTTGAATTAGCATCTGAAGGTTTGAGCGACCCTAGTCCGGCTATTTTTTATAATGACCAACAACCTGATAAAATATTTTATCAAGGGTTAGCATTGCAGAAATTAGGGCGCAATGAAGAAGCGAATAAAAGATTCGACAACTTGTTAAACTACGGATTAGAGCATATAGATGACAATGTGAAATTAGATTATTTTGCTATATCGCTACCAGATTTGTTAATATGGGAAGAAGACCTTAGTGTTATCAATAAAATACACTGTAATTATATGATAGGTCTTGGAAAATTAGGTAAGGGTAATGATACTTGTGCTACGGAAGCATTTGGTAAAGTTATCAATACTAACTTATCACATATTCCTGCTCATATTCATCAGGCCTTAGTTGGAGTTAAATCTTGATTTTTAAAGATTAATGAAAGTAGTAACATTTTTTAAAAGTATAGTATTTGGTGTTTTGTGCTGCATGGCTTTTAATGCCTGCGCACAAAAACAATCTCCCAATATTGTTATCATATATGTTGATGATTTAGGATACGGAGATATTGGTGTTAACGGTGCTATTGGTGTGGAGACACCTAATATTGATACGCTTGCTAAAAATGGACTAAATTTTACTGATGCGCATTGTTCTGCTTCAACATGTACACCTTCAAGATATTCTTTACTCACAGGGAGTTATGCATTTAGAAATAACGCCGCTATTTTAGAAGGCGATGCGCCGCTTATTATAGACCCAAACATGGGGACTCTGCCCAAAATGCTTCAAAAAGCAGGCTATAATACTGGTGTGGTAGGTAAATGGCATTTAGGGTTAGGAAAGGGTAAAATTAATTGGAATGAAAAAATACCCTTAGGGCCAGAAGAAGTTGGCTTTAATTATAGTTTTTTAATTCCAGCCACAGGCGATAGAGTACCCTGTGTGTTTTTAGAAAACCAAGAAGTGGTAAATCTAGACCCAAATGACCCAATAACGGTAAGTTATGGTACAAGAATTGAAGGCTATCCGTGGGGTTTTCAGCATCCCGAATTATTGAAACAGCATACAGACCCTTACCATCAAGGAGCGGTAATAAATGGTATTAGTCGTATTGGGTATATGAAAGGCGGAAAAGATGCGCTTTGGGTAGATGAGGAAATTCCTTTTGTATTAAGCAATAAAGCAACAGCATATATAGAAGATAATAAAGATAATCCGTTCTTTCTTTATTTTTCGTTACACGATATTCATCAGCCTAGAATAGCTAATATCAAATTTGTGGAAAGTAGTACTATGGGACCACGAGGCGATGTTATAGCTCAAATGGATTGGTGTGTTGGTCAAATTTCTGAAGCTTTGAAAAAGCAAGGTTTGTTAGACAATACCTTAATCATTTTTACGAGTGATAATGGACCCATTTTAGATGACGGGTATTTAGATTATGCTAGAGAGTTGGTTGGCGACCATAAACCAGGGGGCGTGTATAGAGGTAGTAAATATTCTGCATACGAAGCAGGAACACGAATGCCTACTATTGTACATTGGCCTAAAGAAGTGAAACCGGGTACAAGTTCAGCATTATTATCTCAAGTTGATTTATACGCCTCTTTGGCTTCATTAGTTAATCAAAAGATTGAAAAGGCAGATGGAGTTGATAGTAAAAACTTCATGGTTTCTTGGTTAGGGAAATCAAATAAAGGACGAGAATTTCTATTAGAAGAGTCTTATACTTATGGATTAAGAATGGGGAATTGGAAATACATAAAACCAAAAGATAAAGCAGTGCCAAAGTGGATTGTTCAAAAATTTGTTGACCCAGGATTTAGACCAGAACCACAGCTATTCAATTTGGATGAAGACCCTTCAGAAGAGAAAAATATAGCAGATGATTATCCAGAGGTTGTTGCTAAAATGGAAGCGAAATTAAAGGCAATTCTAGGTGGTAAGTAACTTATGAAAACACTTCTTTATATATCGTGTTTACTGACTATACTATCCTGTAAAACTCAAGATAAGCCCAATATTCTATGGATAACAATCGAAGATACCTCTCCACAATTTATTGGCTGTTACGGGAATGAAAATGCCAGTACGCCCGTAATTGATAAATTAGCAGAGGAAGGCGTGCGTTTTACCAATGCATTTTCCACAGGTACAGTATGTTCTGCCAGTAGGTCTACCATAATTACAGGTGCTAGAACTTATAAAATGGGAACAGGACATCAAAGAAGTCAGTATCCAATTCCAGATGAAATCAAAGGCTTTCCTTATTATCTGAAACAATTGGGATATTACACCACCAACAATTATAAGACAGACTATAATATTGCCAACGAAAAAGACTTTATAAAAGAGTCATGGGACGAGAGTTCCGGTAAAGCAACATGGAACGGCAGAAAAGAAGGACAGCCTTTCTTTTCAGTATTTAATTTTCCAGAATCTCATCAATCAAGAACCATGTCGTGGACTTTTGAGCAGTATGAAAAACATGTTTGGAATCATCTACCTACAGAAGACAGGATTGCAGATGATGCTTTTGATATGCCTTCATTTTATAATGATACGCCCGAAATGCGAAAGCAGTTTGCAAGAGTATATAACTCTATTAAACTAACCGATAATAGAATAGGCGAATTGCTGCAAAAACTGGAAGAAGACGGTTTAAAAGACAATACTATTATTTTCTTTTATGCAGACCATGGCGAAGGTATTCCACGTGCAAAAACCAACGGTATTAATTTGGGGTATCGCGTACCATTTGTAGTATGGTTTCCAGAAAAATACGAACATTTATCGCCTTGGAAAATTGGAGAACCTACTGAAACGCTTATTAGTTTTGAAGATTTAGCACCAACTATGATTGATTTGTTGGGAGGCGAAGTACCTGAATATATGAATGGTATTACTATGTTTAGTAAGGATTCAAAGGAAAAAAATAAGCACTTGTTACTTTCCACTGATAGAGTAGATAATGGTTTAGATTTGGTAAGAAGTATTACTAATGGAAGGTATGTGTATTCTAGAAATTATATGCCTTTTATACCAGAAGTTAGGTATATCCATTATTTAGAAATTGCAGACATTACAAAGCACATGCGTAAGGATTTAAAGCATAATAAGCTTAATGAATTACAATCAAGCATTTTCAATGAGCGCCCTTATGAGGTGTTATATGATATTGAAAATGATATTTGGGAGACAAATAATCTTGCTAAAAATTCAGATTACAAGTCGGTTTTAGATGAAATGCGGCAGCAACTAGATAGTACGGTTTTAAAATCTCGAGATATATTATTTATGCCTGAATATAGCATGGCTGAAATCTCTAAAAAGCAAACACCTTACGAATTTCGTTTGGATGAAGCTAACTATAATTTTGAAGAAATTTATAAAATAGCATCATTATCAGGCAAAAAAGGGGAAGTATATACGAAAACACAGATAGAAGCACTAAATAATAAAGATAAGATAGTTAGATATTGGGCTAGTGTTGGTTTAATGTCTCAAGATAAAGTCTTATTAAAGCCTTATATAACTCAATTAGAAGGTGCTCTAAATGATACTTATGCTCCAGTTGCTATAACAGCTTCAGCTATTTTATACAAGAATTTTGAAAATGAAAAAGCTTCTCAAATTTTGAATAGCTACAGTGAAAATAAAAATTGGTCTTTAGCACTAATGGCAATCAACTACATGCTCTATTTTCAGGATAAAACACCGTTTGAAGTAACAATTTCAGAGTTGTTAAAAGCCCCTAAAATTAACTCACATGTAAAAAGCGCATGTTTGGATTTTATACAAAGTCAAAGACTTGCAGAAAAACATAAATTTTAAAGAACTAAACTGATTAAACAAAATACGATGAGATTATTTCAAACAGTAATTATTATTGCCACATTAGTATTAAGCGCTTGCGCAACTCCTAAAGTTGAACAAATTGATTTATCTGGCGATTGGCAAGTAAAGTTAGACTCAACTAATATTGGAGTGGAAGAAAATTGGGCATCATCTAAAATTGAAGGTACTATAATACAATTACCAGGTACCTTAGATGATGCAGGTTTAGGAACACCAAATACGTTGGAACCTGCAATCAATAACTACGTGATGTCTAATTTAGCAAGAAAGCACCAATATATTGGTAAAGCATGGTATCAAAAAGAAATTGAGGTCCCGTCTAATTGGGAAGGCGATGTAATAACACTGAGTTTAGAGCGCGTACTTTGGGAATCTACCATTTATATAGATGGGAAAAAAGTAGGCTCAGCTAATAGTTTGATTGGTACACATGATTTTGAATTAAAAGATTTAAGTACAGGAAAACATACGCTTACTATTACTATTGATAATTCTAATAAGTTTCCTGATATCAATGTAGCGGGAACTAAATATCCAGATAAAGTAAATCAGGATATGGCACATGCCTACACTAATCACACCCAAATTAAGTGGAATGGTATTTTAGGAGATATTGTTTTAAAAGCTACTAACAAAAGTCAACCTAGTAATGTTCAAGTGTATCCTAATCAAGGTTTGGACAAAATAAAACTTACATTTAACCAACCAACATCAGAAGAAAATCCAGTAGAATTAGTCATTAAAACAGTTGATGGTTCTACGGTTTATAGTGAAAAAGTAAAAGCTTCTAATTCTAATAACAACTTATATACTTTAGAAATAGAAAAACCTGAAGGTGTAGAATTATGGGATGAATTTAATCCTAATTTATACGATGTATTTGTTACTACTTCAACAGGGACAGCGAAGACACGTTTCGGATATAAGTTCGTGGCAAATGATAATGGAAATCTTGCCCTGAACGGGACACGTATCTTTTTACGTGGAAATTTAGAATGTGTTATTTTTCCATTAACAGGGTATCCGCCTACTAAAAAGGAAGATTGGGCAAAAATAATAGGGCAAGCAAAAAACTATGGATTAAACCATTTAAGATTTCATTCTTGGTGTCCACCAAAAACCGCATTTCAAGCAGCTGATGAAGCTGGGTTTTATTTGCAGGTAGAACTACCACATTGGAGTTTGAAATTTGGAGAAGATGCTAATACAGTGGAGTTTTTAAAGTCTGAAGCTCATAAAATCATCAAAGATTACGGGAACCATCCATCATTCATTTTTATGGCAATGGGTAATGAACTGGAAGGAGATATGGCGCAACTTAATAGTTTGGTAGCAGAACTAAAGCCAAAAGACAACAGACATTTATACGCTACAACAGCCTTTTCATTCCAAAGACCAGCAGGAACGCGCCCTGAGCCAGAGGATGAGTTTTTTATAGCCCAGTGGACAAAAAATGGCTGGATTCGCGGCCAAGGTGTGTTTAATAATAAACCGCCGCATTTTAATGCAGATTTTACTGCCGGGGCTGAGTTTGTTGAAATTCCTTTGGTATCGCATGAAATTGGTCAGTATTCAGTATATCCAGACATGAGTGAAATTGATAAATACACTGGATTGTTACAACCACTCAATTTTATAGCAGTAAAAAACGATTTGGAGAAAAAAGGCTTGCTAGATTTAGCACCCGATTTCACATATAATTCAGGAAAGTTAGCGTCAATTTTGTATAAAGAAGAAATAGAGCGCGCTATGAAAACCCCAAGTTTTGATGGGTTTCAGTTATTGCAATTGCAAGATTTTCCAGGACAGGGTACTGCATTGGTAGGTTTACTTAATGCATTTTGGGAATCTAAAGGTGTGATTTCAGCAGAAGAATTTAGAATGTTTAATAGCGAATTGGTGCCTCTTTTAAGATTTGAAAAAGCGGTTTATGAAAACGGAGAAACTTTTAAAGCCTTAATAGAGGTGGCTAATTTTTTCAAACCAATGAATAGTCAAGCTATATCCTGGCGTATTGTTGATGAAGCTGATAATGTGCTAGCTAATTCTAAAATACAAGATGTAAATTTAGCTATAGGAAACAATACCAATTTAGGAGAAATTACTTTTGACGTTAATACAGATACTGCAAAAAAACTTAAAGTCGAAGTTAATTTAGAAGGAACTAATTATAAAAACTCATGGAACATTTGGGTGTATCCTACGAATGTGAATTTATCTAAGAAAGATATTGTAGTAACGTCATCTTATGCCGTGGCAGAACAAGTGCTTAACAAAGGAGGAAAAGTACTGTTGAATCCAGATTTCAAAACATTGAAAGGCATAGAAGGACGCTTTGTGCCTGTGTTTTGGAGTCCAGTACATTTTCCAAATCAACCAGCTACCATGGGAATTTTGGTCGATGATAAACATCCTGCACTTAAGTCTTTTCCAACTGACACGCACAGTGACTGGCAATGGTGGGATTTATGTATCAATTCAAAAACGATAATAACTGATTCTCTAAATGTTACACCTATTGTAAGGCTTATTGACAATTTTGTAACCAACCACCACTTAGCTAGTGTATTTGAAGCTAAAGTAGGTAATGGTACTTTGGTGTTTTCTTCAATAGATTTAATGTCTAATTTAAATAAAAGACCTGTAGCAAGACAATTGCGTCATAGTCTTTTAGAGTATATGGATAGTGATACTTTTTCGCCTTCAGAAAGTGTAACTATAGACGCTTTAAAAGGTATCGAGCTAGATAAAAAACAAGGTAAGTTTTCTACTGAGGATATATATAAATAGTACTAGAATTGTTACTGTAACCATAGTATAATTCTAAAAATAATTAGTAAGTTTTTAATAAAGCCTAAATTTTCTAAAATTAGATTTAGGCTTTTTTTATATTTTCAACACATTACTTTTTAATGATTTTTTCCTACATAAAACATTGAAAAACAAAACATTGTGTTAAAAATAGTTAAAAGACAGATTGTCTATTTAATTAAGATGATAATCCATCTCTTAGTCTCTTCTTTGTTCTAATTTTGAATAAGAAATAAATTTATTAAAACCTACTTATTATGAAAACAACAAAAAAAAATTTACAAAAAACAGTCTTTATCCTATTAGTTACAGCTCTCAGTTTGGTATCATGTGATGCAAATGAGGAAGAGGTAATGGAACAAACTAATGCAGAAAATAGTTTATTGGAGAGCTCTAGTAGTCAAATGGCGGAGCAGACAGTCGATATTCGTTTATTTGCAAATAATCGGGTGCCTATATCGGATGCCTTCTTTGGAGTAAACAATAATTGGAGAACTATACCAGACGCTGACTATCCCACTTTTGAAGGCAAATTAGAATCAATTAATTATCAAGGTATAAGATTCCCAGGAGGATGGGAATCAGAATTTTATGATTGGAATACAGATAGAACTCCAAATTGGCCTAATAACCCGGCTACTCCGGGGGCGTCTATTTCAACTGTATTAAGTACTAAGCCACCTGCACTTAGTATAGTTATACCAACAGTTGACGCTATGAATTTAAAGGAAGGGGTAGACGCTGATAACTGGCTAGAAGTTTTAGAAACTCTAAAAACCAAAGCTACGGATGCTATTAATGCTACAGGAGCGAATAACATATTAAGTATAGAAATAGGAAATGAGTGGTGGCTACAAGGAGCTGGAGGAGTAACACGACCTAAGAAGCTTAGTAAATATTCCAATATAGCTAAAGTTCTAGCAAAACATATACGTACAACTTTTCCAAATGCCAATTTTAAAATTTTAGTAAATGGAGATTTTACGGTGCCAGGCGAGTTTACTACAATGAAAAATATCTTTGGAGGAGATATTAAATTTGCAGATGGTGTTGCTCTACATCCTTATGCAGGATATAATACTGATACCCATAATATAGCTGATGTAAGGTCTAATATTATAGCGTGTAGAGATAATTTTGGAAAAAACTTCATCCATTTATCAGAGTGGGCACCATCTAAGGCGTATAACAATAATAAAGTTTATGCTCAAGGAGCTAATGTGTTAGTGGAATTAACGCATGAGCTTGCCAGATCTGGTGCTAACGCTGCTGCGTTTTGGCCTCCTAAAAACACATCAATTCCTGGGCTAGGTTTATTTAATAGTAATTTTGGTGTGACGTATCCAACAGCACAAATTTTTGGGGATATGTCTAAAAATTATACTGGAGATGCATTAGATACGTCTACAAATGGAAACATAAGAGCTGTTGCTTCAAGAGATGGAAATAGAATTACAGTTTATGTGGCAGGTATGGACCAGCCAAATACAACGGTTCGTTTACTAGTAGTTGGAGCTGATCCTAAAAATAATCCAGTATCATCAGATATTTTCCTTCCAGGAAATACATCTAACACAGCAGCTTCTGTACCAATGACTATTACATCAAATGCTTCTACGTATAATGATGATATTAAAGGTTATGTCTTTGATGTGAATTCTCAATCTCAATACACAATTCATCGTTTGGTTTTCGATGTAAATTAATAGTAATCTTAAATATTTTATTAAAATGTTTAAGTGAGATAAAAACCTCAACAATTTGGTAATTGTTGAGGTTTTTGTAGAAAAATTTATACTGTTTTTCATTAGTGTTTAATGATATCTAGCTTTTGAATAGACAATACATGAAGCTAGAAATATTTTCATAAGGGTTTGGTTTTTATTTTCAAGTAAAATACAAATAATGAAAGTGTTAGTGTCTATTTAATAAGAAAAATCATCCATATTTATAAGTCTTCTTTTATATAGTTTAGTTCGTGAAATCAATTAAACTAATTTATTATGAAAGTAACAAAAACCTTATTACAAAAATCTATTTTTATTCTGTTTACTACAGTTTTTAGTCTTGTATCATGTAATACAAATGACGAAGATAGTATAGATCAAACCAATGTTGAAAATGCTAGTGAAATAAACTTAACAGCAAGCTCTAGTAGTGAAATGACAGCAACTCAAACTGTTGATATTTGGTTATATACTAATAACAGAATAGCTATATCTAACGAATTTTTTGGTGTTAATAACAACTGGAGAACTATAACAAATTCTGATTATTCTACTTTCGAGAATAAATTAGAGTCAATAAATTATCAAGGTATAAGATTTCCAGGTGGCTGGGAATCAGAATACTATGACTGGAATACCGATACAACACCTAATTGGTCTAATGCGCCAGCAGTCCCAGGAGCTTCTATTTCAACCGTATTAGGAACTAATCCGCCAAGTTTAAGTATAGTGGTGCCAACTGTAGACGCGATGAATTTATCACAATGGTCAACACAATGGTGGGCTGCTATACAAACGCTTAAAACAAAAGCTGTAGATGCTATTAATGCAGCTGGAGCTAATAATATATTAAGTGTTGAAGTAGGAAATGAATGGTGGTTGCAATGGGCAGGAGGCGTATCGCGTTCCAATAAATTAAATAAGTATTCCCATATAGCAAAGCGAGTTGTAAAGCATATTCGTCAAACTTTTCCAAGCGCCAACTTTAAAATTTTGGTTAATGGAGATTTTACAGAGCCAAGTGAGTTTACTACTATGAATACTATATTTGGAAATGACCTTAGTTTTGCTGATGGTGTTGCATTACATCCTTACGCTGGATATAATAGTACAACTCATAACATAGCTAACGTGCAATCTGATATTATAGCGTGTAGAGATAATTTTGGGAAAAATTATGTCCATTTATCTGAGTGGGCACCGTCAAAAGCGTACAACAATAATAAAGTATATGCTCAAGGCGCTAATGTATTAGTGGAATTAACACATGAATTGGCGAGATCAGGTGCTGATGCTGCTGCGTTTTGGCCTCCAAAAAACACTTCAATTCCTGGTCTTGGATTATTTAGTAGTAATTATAATGTAACATACCCAACTGCACAGATTTTTGGGGATATGTCTCAAAACTATACTGGAGATGCTTTGGCAACCACTACCAATGGTGCTATAAAGGCAGTGGCATCTAGAAATGGAAATAGAATTACTGTGTATGTAGCGGGGATGGATGAACCAAATACTACAGTGCGTTTACGTGTAGTTGGTGCTAGTCCACAAACAAGCCCTGTATCATCTCATATTTTTCTACCAGGAAATACTTCTAATACGGCTGCGGCAACACCAATGACTTTAACTACAAATCCATCTACTTATAATAATAGTTTTACCGGGTATGAGTTTAATGTTAATGCACAATCCCAATATTCAATTCATCGCTTAATTTTTGATGTGAATTAGTGCAGGCTAATATTGTAAATTTCAGAATTAAGAATACCTCAATGCTTTGTATTGGGGTATTCAATTAATGCGATAGTACTAAGAATTTAATGGCGCATCTATTGCAAGTTGTATTTCTATAATAGTCATATTGTGTAAAGTAAAAGCAGATGTCGCAGCCATGAAAGATTCTATAGGTTTTGCTAGTACTATGAGTAGGTAGCTATAAACCAAAAATGATGAGCTAAGCTAAATATTTTATTTCAACATGGATTTAAGTGTTTTTGTACATGTTTACAGTAATTTGCTTCATATATTTCCTTTAGGGTTCTTATAAATTTACAATCCTATACTAACTAATTAGACATTATTATGAAAAAGAACCGTTTATTAGGGCTGATATTCGTCAGTCTTACTATCATACTAATCATATTTTTTAAATACGGATTTTTTAAAAATGAAGTAGAAATATTAGACTATGATTACGATTCTGATAATGAGCACTATGAGGAAGAAACTCCAGAAGAAATAGCCTATGAAATGGCTATGGATGAATTGGCGCTACCTAAGCCTTTTAATTTTCAAAATTTAGAAGGAGATGATCTAAATACATACAATACTTGGTTTTTAAATGCCGAAAAAACAGGCTTTAAGTTTAGTTCTCCAAAAGATTTTGAAACCTATTTTCAGAGCGCTAAACAAAATATGTCTATGCCTCCTTCTGAAAAATACTTCTATGCTTATAGCACACTTTCAGGAACATGGGATCAAAAATATTTGCATATGACATCCACTACCGCTCCAGGCTATAATGAGGGTGGGTTCAGAACAGATGGTTCGCTTTACGACCCTGTAAATGAAGACCTGTATATTGTATCTTTCGCAGGACATATCTATAAAATTGATGAAAGTGCTCCTGTAAAATGGTCGCTTAGAAATCATACTAAAAGTTTTGAGGGAGATAAGTTTAATGGAGTGAATTTACCTAACGGCTCTTTTAGATTGTTGAATCAAAAAAGTAATGGTAGCATGGAGTTTTCTGATGATGAAGGTAGAACATGGATGGATGCTAATGGTGCTTTTTTTGAGGGTAGTGCAAACTATACTACGTTGGTTACAAAAAATAATAGTAGTAAACGTATAGTTGCACATGGAGCTCGTAGAAATGCAAGTGATGGAAATGCTTGGTATGACTATGTTTATATTTCTACAGATTATGGATTAAATTACTCAACATCAGCATTAAACTTCAAGAGTAACACATTTGATGTTGAAATTTTAAAGCCACATGGTAGTAGAGATGTGTACCTTTTTGCAAGACGTGATAGTGATTCTAAGTTATATGTTTATAAAATGGGAGAAAATGATGCAGATTTTTCCTTAATTCATGAGCCAACAACAGCTGTTGGATCTCTGGCCTCTGTAAATGGTACAACCGTATCAGGAACTACACACTTTTATATAAGTTATGGTAACACTACTATCCTTTATTCAGGGGATGAAGGTGCAACATGGATGCAAACTGTTAACACAAGTGATACAGGCAGAAATATCATAGAAGTTCATCCTACGCAACCAAATATTGTATTTAAAGGGTTTGTAGAATTGTGGATGTCTGTAGACTATGGTGTTACTTGGACAAGAAATCAACATGTTTTAAGTAATGATGATATTTATGTTTGGGATTTACAACATTTTAAAACTTTTGATAATGAAGATGGAGGATTTTTTACAATATCGGGCTATGATTTTGGAACGTATTATTCTACAACTCCAGAAGATTGGAATTCTTGGGTAAGTGTTAGTAGAGGTAATCCAACCACAATGTGCTATGATGCTGAAACTAGCGAAAAGTATAATTTGGTTTACACTGGAAATCAGGATAGAGGGTCGCAAAGTTTTTCTGGCGATAATGACTATGATAAAACCATACCTATACCAACAGCTAGAGAGGCTAATACAGATGTTTTAAGGGTAACAGTAGCTAACGGAGGTGAATCCGCTTGGTACTGGTATTATTTTGGAACAATAGGAAGAAGTGACGTTACAGATGGTGGTAATTTTAGAACAGTTACTAGAACAGATTTTTATGGGAATTGGTCGGCCACTAGTTTAGTGCCATCTCCTGTTGATAGCGAAGATGCTGTTTATATTCCTTGGGGGAATGCACTACAAAAAATTAGCTATAATGGTTCTGCTGTGGTTAGAGAAATTCATCCTTTTGAGTTCAGTGGGCCTATTTCTAGTTTTGGTTATTCTAAGATAAATAAAAATCGATGGTATGTGAGTTTAAAGTCTGGTCAATTTATGTATTCTACAGATGGTGGTAACTCATTTGCCAATTCTAGTGTTTCAGATGGTTCTTGGCCTCAACAAGATGATTCGCATAGAAAGCGAAGACAGGTTATAGCTACTAGCCCAATAGATGAAGCTACAGTATATTATGCAGGTAAAGGCAATGAGTTTTTGATATCTATAGATGGCGGACAAACATTTACGAGTCATAATAATGGATTAACTGTAGATCGTATTACAGAGCTAGATGCATCTCCAAACGGTCAGTATGTTTTTGCTTCTTGCGAATTTGATGGTGCATGGGTATATTCAGTGCAACAAGACCAATGGTTTAAAATGGATGGTTTAGATGTGCCTGATGCAGTTGGATATACTGATGTACAATTTATAGAATCTGAAAATGCGGTTAGGTTTGCTACTTATGGAAGTGGGGTTATAGATTTTATTTTGGATCAAGACTTCTCAGAAATTTTTGTAGCAGCAGATAACTTTACTATTGAAACTATTGATGAAACTTGTCAGGGAAAAAACGGACAAATTCAAATAAGTACTCAATTTAGACATAATTATAATGTGACTATAGCGGGAGTGGAATATACCTTTAATGAAGTGCTAAACCTTCCAAATTTAGATCCAGGTGCTTATGATATTTGTATAGGAATAACCGATACATCTTATCAGTACTGTGTAAACCTTACGGTAGAAGCGTCTGATTTATTAACTGGGAAGTTAGTGTCTGGAAAACAAGGTGTAGTAGCTGTTGAAATTGAAACAGGTACAGCACCGTATAGAATATTTGTAAATGATAAACAAGTTCTAGAAACACATAATAGATCTTTTAATATTAATGTAAGTAAAGGAGATATTATTAGTGTTGAAGCCAAGGCGACATGCGAAGGTAAATTAACAAAGGTTATGGATGGAGGTATTGTGTTAGAAGCCTTTCCTAATCCAGTAATAGATAAATTTGAGTTGCGTATTCCTGAAATTTCAAAAACAAATGTGAATTTAGAGCTATACTCCATTACCTCAGGTTTAATAGCTAAAAAGCAATATCCACTAGTTGGAGGTAAGGTAAATATAGATATGCAAGCGTATCCTTCTGGTATTTATTTTATCAGATTAGTAGATTCTGAAAAGCCTCAAACCTTAAAAATTGTTAAGCAGTAAAAAGAAAATTATGAAAAATTTTATATACAAATTAGCACTAATAACATTTATAGTTACCTCCTGTTCATCGGGAGGAGATGATTCAGATGGAGGAAATCAAACATCAGATTCTAAACCTACAGCACCAGCGTTAGTTTTTCCGGCTCAAAATCAGTTGTGTACTACAAATACATTAAATTTTGAATGGCAAGCCTCTATTAATGAAGATGGTAGCTCTGTTATATACATTTTAGAAATTGCAAAGGATAATCAGTTTACAAATAAAGTAGTAGATGAGGTACTTACAGATTTGTCTAAAATTATAACTTTAGAAAAGGGTTTAGCTTATTATTGGCGTGTTAAAGCAAGAAGTACTAGAAGTGTTGAGAGTGATTACTCTCCAACATCGCAGTTTTATACAGAAGAAGTGCCAAATAGTAATCATTTACCCTTTGCTCCAAGTTTAGTAGCCCCTTTCTTAGGTCAAATATTAGAAAATGGTACATCTATAACTATTCTTGAATGGACAGGAGCAGATGTAGATAACGATCCAATAACTTTTGATGTATATTTTGGAAATGACAAAGATGCATTAAGTTTAGTATCTGAAAATACTCAGAATAATACGTTTGATGTTAATTTGGATACTGCTGATACAACATATTATTGGAAAGTAGTGGTTATTGACGATAAAGGAGCTTCGGTTACAGGTCCAGTATGGTATTTCAAACTCTAATAATTTAAGGCATAATTTTTACCATGAAAACTAATAACATTATTAGAAAACTGTGTTTGAGCTTTCTGTGTTTCTCCATGCTTTTTTATAGTGCTTGTTCAGAAGGCGATAAAACTTCCCCAGATGATGAGCAGTTTAATGATGACGATGATGAAACTACTATAAAGGTAAATCCTCTTTTAAATTCTATAAATACTAGTGGATGGACATTAATGTTTGAAGATAACTTCGATAAATTTGAGCCAACAAAATGGACTAAGAATAACTCAGCAAGAAGTAGAAATCCAAGACCAGGCATAGGTGTAAACCAATGGTTTTGGAAACCAGAAAATGTAAGTTATAAAGGTGGTAATTTGGTGCTTAAAAGTGAGAAAGTAGGTAGTGATGCAATGAATTGCGGAGGTGTTTATACTAATAATTTATTTGAATTTAAATATGGTTATATCGAAGCTAAAATAGATATTGCAGAAACTATGTTTGGTACACATACAGCACTTTGGTTACAAGGAGATAATATGGGGAATATTGATGGAACTGGTAATGATGGTGCAGAAATAGATGTTTTTGAATCTGCTTGGACTGGAGATTTCACTAAGAGTGTAGTTCATATTGATGGGTATGGTGCTTCTCATAAAGCTAATACCAGACGATATGAAACACCAGGGATACATTCTGGTTTTCATACTTATGGGTTGTTGTGGAATGAAGATATGCTTGAAGTTTATTATGATGGCGAGTTTAAAACTCGATATCAAGGGATATGGGTGCCTCAAGTTGAAGAATTTTTGTGGTTATCAACAGGAGCGAGCTTTGGGGGAACCGCTAATTTTACTTCAAGAAATATTGGAGATTTTACAGAAGCTAAAGTAGATTATATTAGAGTTTGGCGTATGAAATAAATAGTTGTTTTTATGAAACAATTTTGAGATCATTATTTATAAAAAAAGCTATCTAGTTGTTTTAGATAGCTTTTTACATATTTAAGAATGTATTTTTTAAAAGTATATGCTATATAGTATTGTTATATAAGGTGTTATGCTGGTGTGGGATTAATCGTCTTTTTGTTTTAAAAGAGTAATATTGTCTAGGTTTTCATAATTATTATCCATTTAAACACCATTGAGTTTGTCTAATTTTAGAAGATAATTAACAAGCTAAATATAATAACATTATGAAAAAAATTACATTATTAAGTTTACTCTTTTCTTTATTTGCTTTTTATGGTTTTGCGCAAACCATGGTAGATGACTTTGAATCCGGTGCAGGTGGATTAGTTTCTAATGCAGGAGGAATAACTACTGCTGTAGTTGCTAACCCTAATCCTTCGGGTATAAATACTACAGCAAATTGTATGGAAATAAAGCGTACAGCAGGTCAATGGTGGGTTATAGGAGGAGTTAACGTTGCGCCAGATTTAGCTATTTCTGACTCAGAAACTAAATATGTAAGTATGATGGTACATTACCCGGCACAACCAGATTTAGGAATTCGTTTTGATGCACCTGATGATAATTCAAATGGAGGTGGGGCATCAATAGTTAGGCCTTTAAATACTTACACTACGCCTAATCAATGGCAGGAAATAGTTTGGGAAATTAGAGATAATCAAGATGCAACTTCTTTTACAAACGGTACGTTATTTAGGTTATCAATTCATCCAGATATGGGCTTTGAGAATGATCCCGCAGGTCAAATTCTAGATACAGCAGGTACGATAGCTGGTTATATTGATCAAATTCAAATCTTAGATTCTAACCCTTTGTTGAGCAATGATCAGTTCAATTTAGAAAAAAATATTTCTATATTTCAAAATGCTTCTAAATCTAATTTCAGAATTCAAACTAGAAACAATATAAATATTACAAATGTAGCTCTTTACGATATGTTAGGAAGTAAAGTAAAAAATATATCTAAAACAAATGCTAATGAATATGATATAAGTAGCTTATCGTCTGGTTTGTATATCGTTAAAATTCTTGACGATAGAGGTGCAACAATAAGCAAAAAACTAGTGAAGCAATAATTTAATTTTAAAGTTATTTTAATTAAAGAAGAAGTTTTGTATTTCACAATAATATAGAAGTGAATAATCAAGGAAAAAGCCATGATTCTTTGGGTAGGGTAATGGCAAAAGAGATTGATTAGGATTTTCTAGTAACATACAAAACCTTAGCCTTTGGATTATATAATCCAAAGGCTTTTTAGATTTCTATAAAAACTAAACCTATAATTTTCTTATTAAATAATTATTGATGCATCTATTTGAGAAATCTTCAATAATTATTCGTCTACGTAAATTTATTAGTTTTTTAGATAAAAAAATACGTATTTATACTTAGTTTTGTTGTAAAATACGTAATTATGAAAAGTGTTATTGTAGTTGGAAATGGTATGGTAGGTTATAAATTTTGTGAAAAATTTGTAGCTCAAGAAGAAAGTGGAAACTTCAAAATAACTGTTTTTGGAGAAGAACCAAGGCCAGCTTATGATAGGGTACACTTAAGTGAGTTTTTCGAAAATCAAGATGCTAAGGCTTTGGAAATGGCACCAGCTAGTTGGTATGCCGACAATAAAATTGATTTGATTACAGGAGAGCGCGTAGCAGATATCAATAGAGCTTCAAAAACAATAACTACAGCTAAAGACCGTGAATTTTCTTATGATTACTTAGTTTTAGCAACAGGCTCTTCTCCTTTTGTTCCGCCAATTAAGGGTGTAGAGAAAGAGGGCGTTTTTGTTTATAGAACTATCGAAGATTTAGAAGGTATGTTGGATTATGCAGCGAAATTAAAAGCTGATAAGCCAAATGCAAAAGCAGCTGTTTTAGGAGGTGGTTTGTTAGGTTTAGAGGCTGGTAAAGCTGTTATGGATATGGGGCTAGAACCTCACATTGTTGAGTTTGCGCCTAAGCTAATGCCAAGACAACTAGACTCAAGAAGCTCTCAGGTATTACAATTAAAGTTAGAATCTATTGGATTAAATATTCATTTAAGTAAAGCAACTAATCAAATTTTAGGTAATGGTGCTATCACGGGAATGGAGTTTGGAGAGGATGATACTTTAGATGTAGATATGCTGATTGTTTCTGCAGGAATAAGACCTAGAGACGAACTAGCTAGAGCATGCGGGTTAGATGTTGGAGTTCGTGGTGGTGTTGTAGTAGATAATACTATGAAGACTTCTGACGAGAGTATCTATGCTATTGGAGAAATAGCACTATACAACCAAATGATTTATGGTTTGGTAGCTCCAGGTTACGACATGGCTGACATTGCTGTACAACAGATTATTGGTAATGCAGATTCTAAAATGCCAGAAGACATAGATATGTCTACCAAGCTTAAATTGATAGGCGTTGACGTAGCTAGTTTTGGAGAACCGTTTATGCCAGCTTCAAAGGGGCATTCTATAATTTTTGAGAATAAAACACAATATTTATATAAACGTATTAATGTAAGCCATGACGGGAAGAAACTCTTAGGAGGTATTTTAGTTGGAGACGCTGCAGATTACAGTATGCTGCATCAAGTATATTTAAATGGAATGGCTATTCCTGAAGATCCTGCGCAGTTAATATTGCCAGCAAGTGAAGGTGGTGCTTTACTTGGGGATGTTATGGATTTACCAGATGAAGCACAGATTTGTTCTTGTGAAAGTGTTACTAAAGGACAAATTTGTGGGGTTATTGAAAATGAAGAAGCTACGGATTTAGCAGGTGTAGTTAGTTGTACAAAAGCAGGTACAGGTTGTGGTGGTTGTAAGCCTATGGTGGCAGATTTAACCAATGCTACTCTTAAATCTTTAGGTATAGAAGTTAAAGATTCTGTTTGCGAGCATTTTGATCTTAACAGGCAGGATTTATATAAAATAATTCAAGTAAAAGGTTATACGAAGTTTAATGAAGTATTAGATAATCATGGAAATGGTGGTCACGGTTGTGAATTATGTAAACCATTAGTAGCGTCATTGATGGCGACTATTCATGCAGATACGGCTAATAAAGAGTATGCAATTCAAGATTCAAATGATAGATTTTTAGCTAATATTCAGCGTAACGGAACATACTCTGTGGTGCCAAGGGTTCCTGGTGGAGAGATAACACCAGATAAACTTATTGCGCTTGGAGAGATTGCAAAGAAATACGATTTATATACCAAAATTACAGGAGGTGTTCGTATCGATTTATTCGGTGCTACTTTAAATCAATTGCCATTAATTTGGAAAGAATTGATTAGTCATGGTTTTGAGAGTGGACATGCTTATGGGAAGTCGTTGAGAACAGTAAAAACTTGTGTAGGGTCTACATGGTGTCGTTACGGTATGGACGAAAGTGTGAGTTTTGGTATAGAACTAGAAAACCGCTATCGTGGTATTCGTGCACCACATAAAATAAAAGGTGGTGTGTCTGGATGTATTCGTGAATGTGCGGAAGCCAGAGGAAAGGATTTTGGTTTAATTGCTGTTGAAGGTGGGTGGAATTTATATGTTGGAGGAAACGGTGGTGCAAACCCACGTCATGCAGAATTATTTGCTGAACAAATAGATAACGAAACTGTTATTAAATACCTAGATCGTTACTTAATGTTTTATATGCGTACAGCCAAACCTTTACAACGTACTGCTGCATGGCAAGAGCGGTTAGAGGGTGGTTTAGATTATTTGAAAGAAGTAATTATTGATGATAAACTGGGTATAGCAGAAGATTTAGAAACCGAAATGCAGACCTTAGTAAATAGGTTTGAATGTGAGTGGACACAAGCGGTTAATGATCCTGAAATGATGAAGCGTTTCAATCATTTTGTTAATAGCGAAGAAGAAGACGATAATTTGGTTTTTGTGCCAATGCGAGATCAGAAAATGCCAAAGCAATGGGCTTAGGAATGCGTTTATTCGTTGAATGGGCAGGTTTGTTAAAACGATAAAAAAAGGTAAAAGAGGCTTTTACAAGTATTAGAGAATAAGAGATTTATGAAGTAATTGGCAAGTACTCCTGCGTTAGGGATTGCAGAGAAAAGCCCACAGCCCGACGAAGGAGGTGCGAGGACTTGTAACGAAAAGCCTGACCCGACTTTAGGAGGGGAACGCCCTAATAAAAATTTAGATTTAAAATAATATATTTTATAGATGGAACATATATTGGAACAGTACGTATCGGTTACAGAAAAGGAAACGAATACCTGGTTTAAAGTGGGGTTGACTACAGATTTTCCTGAGGATGGAGGTGCTTGTGTAAAGTACAAAACTAAGCAGATTGCGGTGTTTAATTTTGCAAGAACTGGTAACTGGTATGCTTGCCAAAATTTGTGTCCGCATAAGATGGAGATGGTGATAAGTCGTGGTATGATTGGTGATGATAAAGGCATACCGAAAGTGGCTTGTCCGCTACATAAAAAAACATTTTCATTAGAGAATGGAGAGAATTTAAATGGCGATTTAGAAGCTATAGCTACATATCCTGTTAAGGTTGAAAATGGGTTTGTTTATGTGGGCTTTAATGAATAAAATTTGGGTAACTAACTTTAATAACTACTAACCAGATTGTTTTTTATCTAGCATATAGAATGTATATAAACCAAAGATTGCGGTATTGCAAGAGTTATAAGAATAAAGGTTATTAAATTACTTAGACAAATTTTATACTCTGAGTTACTACCGCAAAGTCTTTGGTTTTAAATTTTAATTTAAAATGAGACTAAATTTTGGTTAGTATTTTAAAATTCTAATAATCTCGTTACAATTAAAAAAGTAATTCTGTATATTGGCTACATAGCGTTAAAATTCACATAACTATATGAAACCAACACGTTTTGAAACAGCCATTGCACTTATTGATAAAGCGAATTCTGAAGATGTAAACACGTATCAAGTTGCTGGTATTGAATACCCTAAGGAGCTCTTGTATTCTCAAAGAATGACACGAAAGTTATTGCAATTTAAACCAGATGCGTCTAAAGCATTACAAATTGCAGCTCGTGCCCAACATATTTGCAGGTGGAAAATTGCACGTGATGAATACCCAATGGACAGAGTTGGTTATTTAAAATGGCGTGAAACACTTAAAAAGATGCATGCTGATTTAACGTCAGATATATTAAAACAAGTAGGGTATGATGAGCAATTTGATGATAGAATTCGAAAAATAATACTAAAGAAACTCATCAAGAAAAATGAAGAGTCTCAAGCTTTAGAAGACACTATCTGTTTGGTGTTTTTGGATTACTATTTTGAAGAATTTGCTGAAAAACATCCTGATGAGAAAGTAATAGACATCCTCCAAAAAACATGGGTTAAAATGTCTGAAGAAGGGCAACAAGAAGCTTTAAAACTTAATTTTTCGGAAAAATCTTTGGGCTTGATAAAACAAGCTATAGCATAAACTTTTTTTAATATGGCACAAAACGGCAATTCATTAGACCAACGGACTTTTGATAAGCTGCGTCGTTTGTACATCATTGGGTTTAGTACCATAGCACTTTCTGTTATTATAAGTCAAATTTTAATTCGTACCCATTTAAGTGGTCAGGAAAGTGATTCTAGGGTTATAAACATTGCAGGACGACAGCGTATGCTGAGTCAAAAGTTGGCAAAAGATGTACTTTCATTCTCTACGACTTCCAGTTTAAAAGACAAGTTGTTAATTAAAGAAGATTTAAAGGCTACTTTGAAGCTTTGGGAATTTTCTCATCATGCATTGCAAAATGGTAATGATAGTCTAAGTTTACCCAAGAAAAATAGTGTTGAGGTAACTAAGAAATTCAAAGTTTTAAATCCGGTTTTTGATACGATAGCTGCTGCTTCAAAATCTATCATTAAAAAAATAGAAAGCACACCTACTTTAACATACACTTCTTATGCTGAAGACATTGAAAAAGTAAAAGCTTATGAAGCTGATTTTTTGGGTCAGATGGATGCTATAGTAAATCAATATGATAATGAAGCAGAAGAAAAAGTAGCATGGTTGCGGCAGTTGGAAACATGGTTAACTATTTTAACCTTATTAATTCTTCTAGGAGAGTTTTTATTTATTTTTTGGCCAGCAGCTAAATCAGTACGCTACACATTAGCTGAATTATTGTTTGCAGAAAAACGTGCTAAGAAAATGGCTTTTGATGCTGATGAATTAAGTAAAGCTAAAGAGAAATATATACAAGAGCTAAGTGCTTTAAGTCGTGTGATGGATGATACTTTACTATTTGCACGTATTTTGCCAAGTGGGAATTTGGTTCACATGGGGAACAAATTCTCAAGGCTATTTAAGTTTACAAAATTTAATGACAATGCTTTGTTTTGGAATGTATTATCCTCTGTTGATACCGAACAAGAAATTATTGAAGATATTATTACAAAACATAAAAAAACAGGATGGCAAGGAGAAGTTAAAGCAACATGTAAAGATGGAAGAGATGTGTGGTTAGAAATGGCTATTATTCCATATAGTCCCATAGAAGAGAAATCTGAATTGTTAATAATTGCCTCTGAAATCACAGAACGTAAGGTGGCACAATTAGAGATAGATAGACTTACTGAAAAAAGTTTTGAGGAAAAAATGAATCAGCAAAAAATCATTTCCAGTAAGATTATTGAAAATCAGGAAAAGGAGCAAAATCGTATTGCTAAAGATGTGCATGATGGTATAGGACAAATGTTAACGGGTTTAAAATACAACCTAGAGAGTATTGATCCTAAAGATGTAGAAAAAGCTACCGTTAAAATTGAACATTTAAAAGAGTTGACGGCTAATATTATTAAAGGCGTAAGAACAGCAACTTTCAATTTAACACCACCAGAATTAACAGACCATGGAATTGTGCCTGCTTTAACCAAATTAACACATGAATTAGGACGCTTAACAGGGAAAGAAATTGTGCTCTTCAATAAGACCGATTTCAATCAAAGATTAGATTCGCTTTCAGAAATTAATATATATAGAATAGCACAAGAAGCAATTAATAACGCTATAAAATATGCCGAGTCTACTCATATCATAGTGTCTTTATCTCACAGTAAAAACATGTTAAGTGTTGTAATAGATGATAATGGTAAGGGCTTTAATCCTAATACAGTTAAAAAAGTAAAAACTGGAGATGGCGGTATGGGAATGACTTTTATGCAAGAGCGTATAAAGTATATTGATGGTCGATTATTTTTAACTTCTGAAGCTAGTAAAGGTACACGAGTTACTTTAAATATTCCATTAAAATAAAATAACACTGATTATAATTCTGAGTATGTTTTAGCATCTCAAATTTTTAAATTATAAATGAAAAGAAAATTAATAAGTACAGGTTCAACATTTGAAGAGAAAATAGGATATTCAAGAGCTGTAGTGCAAGGAGATTGGGTGTTTGTATCGGGAACAACTGGCTACAATTATGAAACTATGACGATAAGCGATAATATTGTAGAACAAACAGAACAATGCTTCATCAATATTAAAAGCACACTGGAGCAGGCAGAATCTAATTTGTCAGATATAGTTAGAATTACATACATTTTACCAAATGCTCTGGATTTTGAAAACTGCTGGCCTGTACTTCAGAAGTACTTAGGTAATATTAAACCAGCAGCCACTATGTTTGCTGCTGGTTTAGCTGATGAAAACATGAAAATTGAAATTCAGGTTACGGCTTTAAAAAAATCAAATACGTAGTTTTACTTAATTTCTTACTTTTGTACTCATATTTTTTAATTTATGGATAAAATCAACGTAGTACTGGCTGACGATCATATTCTAGTAAGGGATGGTATTAGAGCTTTACTTGAAGATCAAACTGGAATTGAAGTTATTGACGAAGCTTCAAATGGTAAAGAGGCTTTAGAGGTTATTAGCAAAAACAAACCCCATGTACTTATAGTTGATATTAGAATGCCAGAAATGACAGGTATAGAGGTAGTTGGAGCAATTAATGAATCTGACTCTGATGTTAAAACATTGGTGCTCTCCATGCATGACTCTGAGGAATACGTAGTACAAGCTATACAAGCAGGTGCAGACGGTTATTTGTTAAAAGGGGCTAGTAAAGAGGAATTTATAAAAGCACTAAATAAAGTTGCATCTGGAGGCAAGTATTTTACAGGAGATATTTCGGCAATTATTATGAATAATTTCGTGAATGGTAATACTAACGTAGCAGTAGAGCCAAAGTCTGTCCCCAAAGCGGACCCATTTAATCTTACCAAACGTGAAAAACAAATTTTAAGTTTAGTGCTAGAATTAAAAAATAATAAAGATATCGCCGAAGAACTTAAAATAAGTAAGCGTACTGCCGAAGTACACCGTTTTAACTTGATGAAAAAGTTAGAGGTGTCTAATTTAAAAGAATTAACAGATAAGGCTAAGGAATTTGGATTAGTGTAGTCTGAAAATAATTAGTTATTCAAATAACATGAAGATTATTTGATAAACTTTATTGAAGAAAATCCTAAATATTTTGGGATATTCTTTTTACTAATTACCATACTTTGGTTGGTTTGCGGTTTATAAGATTAAAAAAAATGAGCCAATAGATTTTAATAATAGAAGCATTGTATTTTAGAATGTTTTTAATTAATGGTTTAGCTCTACTTGTAATGTTATTTATTTTAGCATTTTTTTATTATTCGATTGAGTATTTTATTAAAATAGCTACCCCTTTTTCTTTTGATTTTACTAAATCCATAAAATCAATCCACTCAAATTATCAACTTCATATAAATTACGAGATACTTAAAAATTAGCATTAAAATTAAGTATTAATACTTAGATTTGTAAATGCGGTCTTGTTTTATTTCTGTTGCATAGAACTATTATTTTAAATATAAATTTTACCAAAAATTAAATTTAAAAGACATTTTTTGAAGTATTCAGAATAATAAAGTTAGTGCTTGCTTTCGAAAAATAAATTATAGTAATTAGTATAAAATGTTGGTTTGAAATGATAAAAAGCGAAGTAAAAACTACCTGTTCTTATTGTGGAGTTGGCTGTGGAATCATTGTTAAGAAAGATGCCAATAATCAAGTATTCGTTGAAGGCGATAAGGATCATCCCGTAAACAAAGGCATGTTATGTTCCAAAGGCATGAATTTGCATTATGTTGCTAACGATACTTCTGATAGGATTTTATATCCAGAAATGCGCTGGAGTAGATCTCATCCTAGAGAACGCGTAAGTTGGGATGATGCTTTAGATAGAGCTGCTAGCGTTTTTAAATCGATAATTAAAAAACACGGTCCAGATAGTGTTGGGTTTTATGTTTCTGGACAAAGTTTAACAGAAGAATACTATATAGCTAATAAACTAACCAAAGGGTTTTTAGGTACAAATAACATAGATACGAACTCACGTTTATGTATGAGTTCAGCTGTGGTTGGTTATAAAAAAACGTTTGGAGAAGATAGTGTACCTATTTCCTATGCTGATATTGAATTGGCAGATACGTTTTTGATTACAGGAGCAAACCCAGCTTGGTGTCATCCTATTTTATTTAGACGATTAGAAAAGCATAAAGAGGAAAATCCTGATGTAAAACTTATAGTTGTTGATCCAAGAAAAACGGATACAGCAAATTTTGCAGACTTACATTTGCAACTATTACCAGGAACCGATGTAGTACTTTACAATGCTATTGGAAGATGTTTATATAAGCGTGGTTTAATTGATGAAGACTTTATTAAGAATCATACAGAAGGATTTCAAGATTATAAAGAGTTAATCTTTAAAACATCATTAAAACAGGCGTCGAAGTTATGTGGTGTGCCAGAAAAGGATATACGTAAAGCTGCTGATATTATCGGACTTTCAAAAGGCTTTATAAGTATGTGGGCCATGGGCTTAAATCAAAGTGTGGTAGGGACAGATAAGAATGTATCATTACTAAACTTATCTTTAATTACTGGGCAAGTTGGAAAACCAGGGGCGGGTCCATTTTCATTAACGGGGCAGCCTAATGCCATGGGTGGACGTGAAGTCGGAGGAATGGCAAACCTTTTGGCGGTTCATAAAGATTTAATGAATGAAGAGCATAGGCGAGAAGTAGCTCAGTTTTGGGGTGTAGATCAAATTAACCCTAAACCCGGATTAACAGCTACCGAAATGTTTGATGCTTTAGAAAGTGGCAAAATGAAAGCTGTTTGGATTGCTTGTACAAATCCGTTGGTGAGCTTACCAAATTTAAATCGTGTTGAAAAAGCCATGAAAAATGCAAAGTTTGTTGTGGTTCAAGATATATCTCATAAATCAGACACCGTAGCTTTTGGAGATTTGGTACTTCCAGCTGCTGCATGGTTAGAGAAAGAAGGTACGATGACAAATTCTGAAAGAAGAATTTCATACTTACCAAAAGAAATTGAAGCCCCAGGAGAAGCAAGGCCTGATGTTGAAATCTTTTGTGATTTTGCACAGCGTATGGGCTTTAGAGGATTCAATTTTAATAGTGCTAGTGAGATTTATGATGAGTATGCCTCTATGACCAAAGGGACTAATATTGATGTGTCTTACTTAAACTATGACAGGCTTAAGAATGAAGGTACATTTCAATGGCCCGTGCCTGAGCATAGACATCAAGGAACGTCTAGATTATTTGAAGATAAAAAGTTTTATACACCATCACAAAAGGCTAAATTCAATATGCCAACATCAATTGTTAATACATCAGTATTACCAAATGATACTTATCCACTAATTTTAACCACAGGACGTATACGAGACCAATGGCACACCATGACCAAAACGGGTAAAGTGTCGCGTTTAAAAACACATTATCCTACACCTGTTTTAGAAATTCATCCGGTTGATGCCTATTTATACAAAATAGAAGATGGAGATATTACTGAAATAAAGAGTGAGAATGGGGAAGTTAGAGTGCGAGCAAGCGTCACAGAAAATATTAAAAAGGGCGTTGTGTTTTTGCCAATGCACTGGGGAAAACAATTACAAAGTAATTTAAATAGAACCAACAATTTAACAAATACACACGTAGATCCAACATCAAAGGAGCCAGATTTTAAGTTTACGCGAGTAATTGTTTCAAAATATAAAAAACAAGCAGAAAAAATCATAATTGCTGGTGCTGGTGCGGCGGCATTTCGCTTTGTTCAGAATTATAGAGAGCAAAATGAAACAGATGAAATCCATGTGTTTTCTAAAGAACCCAACCTATTTTACAATAGGGTACTGTTACCTGAGTATGTAACAGAAGAATTATCATGGGAACAGCTTTTAAAAATCAAGAAAACAGAGTTAGATAAGCTTAATGTACATCTACATCCAGAAACTACAATATCAAAGATAGATAAAGACAACAAAGTAGTTTCGGATAGCAATGGATTAGCACATACTTTTGATAAATTAATTTTAGCTACAGGAAGTCGAGCCTTTGTACCAAAAGATGTGCAAATAGATTTGCCTGGACGTTTTACGATGCGAAATAAAATTGATGCTGATAAATTTAAGAAGCACTTAGACGCAACGGGGCTTCCTCCTGAAGAACAACATGTAGTGATAGTTGGTGGTGGTTTACTTGGTTTAGAGTTAGCTGCAGCAATGAAACACAAGAATGCTAAAATTACCATTATACAACGGGCATCGCGTTTAATGGAACGTCAGTTAGATAAAGTATCTAGTAAATTATTAGCCTTAGATGTTCAAGAGCGAGGCATTCAAATTTATTTTGATAATGAAGTAAGTACGGTGTTTGATGATGAAGATACAGGAGAATTAAACATCACTTTAAAAAGTGGTAAAAGCATAACAGCTAATGCTATTGTGTATGCTATAGGTACCATTCCTAATGTGGATATTGCTAGAGCAAATGGTATTGCCTGTAGTAGAGGTGTTAAGGTTAATCAACATTTACAATCCTCACATCCAGATATTTTTGCCATTGGAGAGATAGCAGAATTTAATAATCAACTGTTTGGAATTACATCTGCGGCAGAAGAGCAGGCTAATATTTTAGCTAATTTTATTGCAGGAGATGTGAGTAGCTCATATAACGGTTCAGTATTGATGAATATCTTAAAATTTAACGATTTGAATTTGTGTAGTATTGGAGATATTAGTGTGCCAGAGCGTGATGATAGCTATGAAGAAATCATTTTTACAGATATTAAAAAGCGTTATTATAAAAAGTGTATTGTAAAAGATGATCTTTTGGTTGGTGCAGTCTTAATGGGTGATAAAAATGAATTTGCCGAATTTAAGACGATGATTGAAAGTAAAATTGAAATGGCCGATAAGCGAAACACGTTGCTTAGAGGGTCTTCTAATGATGCACCAATTATAGGAAAGCTAGTGTGTTCATGTAGCCAAGTAGGGCAAGGAAATATCGAAGAAACTATCTCGCAAGGATGTACAGATTTTACAGAATTATGTAACAAAACAGGCGCAGGTATAGGTTGTGGAAGTTGTAAAACAGAAGTTAGAGAAATACTTCAAAATTCAAAAGTATTAGCATAATGGAGCCATACAGATTAATGATTAACGGCGGTGTATTATCACCAGGAGAATTAAAATATATTTGTGAAGCTGCTGAAGGTTTAGGATTAGATGCTATATCTTTTGGATCACGACAAGACATTATTTTTCCAGAGGAAATCGATGAAAGTAAGTTTAGTCAATTTGATAAAATACAATTTGTAAAACCTAAGAGAGACGGTGTAGAAAATATAGCGTCATCTTATGTATCCTCTGAAATTTTACCAAGTACCTCTTGGTTAACCAGTGATAGGTATCTGTATGTTTTAGAGCAGTTTAAACACAACCCAAAACTTAGGATTAATGTAATAGATCCTAAACAGCGCTTAGTACCTTTGTTTACAGGTAACGTGAATTTTATAGCTTCAGAGCATGAAGATTACTGGTATTTATACTTGCGATTACCAGGTTGGGAAAATACCAAAATGTATCCCGCTTTAATTTATAGTTGGGATATGGATAAAGTCGAACTCGCCATAGAGAATATTTTAATTGAGGAACCCGAAACCATAGATATGGTTTTTGATTTGGTTAATGATGCTATTGAAACAAATAATCGTACAGTAGATAAACCCTTAGAAGTGCCTTTTTACCCTTTTCCATACTATGAAGGTATGAATCGTATCGGGCCAGATAGGTATTGGTTAGGATTATATTGGAGAAACAACCGTTATGATTTGCCCTTTTTAAAGGCTATGTGCGATTTATGTTCAGAAAACAAAATAGGAAAAATATCTATTACGCCATGGAAGTCGTTTATTGTTAAAGGGATTCCGTTACATTCAAAATTAAAATGGGAAAAATTCTTAGGTAAATTTGGAATTAATGTGCGTCATTCCATGTTGGAAATGAACTGGCATCTTCCCGTAAACGACAAAGAAGCGCTTAATCTAAAAAAGTACTTAGTAACAAATTTTGACCAAAATGATATTAGTACTTACGGACTTACTTTTGGTATTACTAGTTACGATAGTGATACATATAATTTTACATCAATTGTAGTCGAAAAGAATAGGCAACCAGAAGTTAAAAGTGATTTTAAAATAAGGGATACGTATAATTTATTATATGCAAAAAATTTCGACCCAAATACTCGCAAATATATTGTGCATGTTCAAGATGTAGATAAAGTAGAATTGCCAGGCTTACTTATGGAATTAAGTAAATTATATTTTGAGCGTTTAGGAGATGAAAAAGAAGAAGAGCTATTACCTCAAACACAAAAGATAAGTAGAGAAGAAGAAGTATACCAATGTTCAGAATGTTTAACAGTGTATAGTGAGGCTTATGGAGATGTTACGCAAAATATACCACCCAATACACCATTTGATGAATTGCCAGATACTTATGAATGTTCACTTTGTGAAGCTTCAAAGCAAAGTTTTGTAAAGAAAACGTTTCAACTTGTAAATAATCCTTAAATTAAATAATGTTAAACCAATTCGTAGTACTTTGATTAGTGGTAAAATAGAACATATAACAGAAGGTTTTTGCAATGTTTGTAGCAAAACAAATTGTTTGGTACATAACCATCACGAAGTGCTGTTCAATCCTAATTTATCACAAAAAAGTACCCTGTTAAAATGTAAAAAAGGACAACAGTTTATTATGGAGGGGGCTCCAGTAAATGGACTTTTCTTTATAAAATCAGGTACTGTAAAAGTATTTAGAACGGGTATTAATGGGAGAGAGCAAATCGTTCGCTTTGCTAAACCATGCGAAATTATCGGTCATCGAGGTTTTGGTACACAAGAATACTATTCTATTGGGGCTATAGCATTGCAAGAAACTACACTGCACTATTTTTCTAAAGAACATCTACAAAAAATTCTCTTAGATAATCCTAAGTTTACTTATGATATGATGTTGTTTTATGCAAACGAGCTTAACCGAAGTGAAAACAAGGTAAAGTCTATTTCACAAATGACGGTTCGTGAGCGTGTTATCGATTCGTTATTATATATCCATAGAAAGTTTGGAGAGCTTAATGGATTCTTAAACTTGCCCTTAAGTCGTAAGGAATATGCAGATTATTCGGGAACAACTGAAGAACAAGTTATTCGTGTATTTTCAGCTTTAAAAAAGGAAAAACTAATTTCTGCTCAAGGAAAGAAAATTCGAATATCAAATATTCAATCACTAAAAAAAGAAATAAGCGACCATAACTATTTCTTAGATACTTAATTATACTTAGTTTTTGTAAGTGTTTTATATAAATTAATGATTTTTCTGCGTTTTGTCAGCTTTTTAGCTGGATAAAAAGACCATTCTCTACTGTTTTATTTCATGATTAGTTAGAATTATAGGTTCTATTTTTGTTTTCAGTAAGTATTAATACTTACTTTTTAAGTAAACAGACTAACACATATAATCATGGAAGCAAAAACAGTAACATTAGTACAAGAATCTTTTGAAAAAGTAAAACCTATCGCTCCTCAAGCAGCTGAAATATTTTATGCCAAACTGTTTGAACTAGATCCTAAACTTAAGCCTTTATTTCCTAGTAGTGACGATGCAATGAAAACCCAAGGCAATAAATTAATGAGTATGCTAGCCGCAGCAGTAGCCGGATTAAATAATCTAGATGCGTTAGTGCCAGTTTTACAGAATTTAGGAAAACGACATGTTGACTATAACGTAGAAGCGTCTCATTACCATACTGTAGGGGCTGCTTTATTGGGAACTTTAGAAGCAGGATTAGGTGATGAATTTACACCAGAGGTAAAAACAGCTTGGACAGATGTTTATGGTGTGATGTCTAATGTTATGATAGAAGCTGCATACTAACAACTTAAAACTTTAATTTATGAAATCTATAAAGAAACAATTATTGACTTTGGTTTTACTAGTACTATTATCTTCTTGTGGTGGTGTTCCAGAAGAAAAAGCTGCAGCATCTGGAGAAGAAAAAGTATTTGCTGTAGAAGAAGTTTTAGAAATGGTGGCTAAAGAAAATGATGTTACCAGAACATTATACACTAAAGCCATTGTGGGTAAAGGAAAAAAGCAAGGTATGAAATTTGATGAAGATTGGAGAAAAGACGACGTAGAAGCAGGCCCTTTACCAGCACTGTTTTTAAGAGGCGTGGCAACCAGTATTAGAAAAGGTCCAGTACCGTTAGGTTTATACTTAGGATCTGATTTTCCAGTTAATGCAGCCAATAAATTTGAAGGTAAACAAGCAGAATTATTTACAGAGATAAAACAAGACCAAAAACCTCAATTTTTTTACGATGAAGAGCAAAAGCTGCATACCGCTATGTTTGCAGATTTAGCTAGTGCAGGGGCTTGTGTGTCATGCCATAACGATCATCCACAAACCTCAAAATCCGATTGGAAGTTAGGAGATGTTATGGGTGCTACCACATGGCAATATCCCAAAGACTCATTAACCTATAAGGAAACAGTAGCGGTTTTAAATTCTTATGCTAAAGGTACTGTAGATATTTACATGGAATACTTAGATGAAATAGAAGCTTTTAAAGAAAGTGACAAACCAGAAATAGGAGATAAATGGCCAGCAGAGGGTAACTACCTTCCAACACCAGAAGTGTTTTTAGACAGTGTACACAAACTATCCTCTTATGAAACTATGAAACATTTAGTAGCTGCAAAATAACTTTGTTTAGTGTTAAAGATTGCAATCTTGCCCATTATTTGTTTATGTTTTTGGGCAGATTGCAATTCTTTTTAATTATCCCTTTTTCTATGGTTTTAAATAAAAATAAATCCACTATTGTAGGCTTGGTGCTGCTTTTAGCTTTCTTTATTCAGTATATTTTAAAACTAGAATGGAGTTGGTTGTTTTTGTTACAGCAAGACGAAATGTATAAACGCTGGTCTGGATTATTTTTGGCAATTTTCATTTTATTTCAGTGGGTGCTGTCTTTAACAAGAACTGTTAAAAAATGGAAAAAACATGCTATGAAGATGCAATCCATTCATAAATGGGTGGGAGCATTAAGTCCTATATTTTTTTATATACATAGTATGAGTTTGGGGTATGGATATTTACTATTGTTATCATATATCTTCTTTTCCAATACAATATTAGGATACTTTAATTTAGATGTGTTAAAAAACAATAGTGATGCTTTGTTTAAAGGATGGATGATTACTCATGTAACATTGTCTTTAGTTGTTTCAATTATGATGCTATTTCACATCACTATGGTGTTTTATTATAAATAAAAAAGATATGAAGCTATTGGTAAAAGATATAATTAAGGAAACCAATGATGCTATGAGTATCTGCCTTAAAAATGGTAACCTTTTTAAAAAGTTTAAGTATAAACCAGGGCAATTTCTAACCATAAGTGTACCTATAGATGGTGTTGTTCAAAAACGAGCATATTCTTTTAGTAGTAATCCCTATACAGATAAAGACCTTAAGATTACAATAAAGCGTGTAGAAAAAGGTTTGGTGTCTAATTATGTGCACGATCATTTAAAAGTAGGAGATAAGCTTCAAGTAGACGATCCTGCTGGTACATTTTGTGTAGAACCTAAAAAAGAAAATCAAAAGCAGTATGTGCTATTTGCAGGAGGTAGTGGTGTAACACCAATGTTTTCTATAGCTAAATCAGTGTTAACAGAAGAACCACAATCAAAAGTGCTTCTAATTTATGCCAACCAAACTATGGAGTCAATTATATTCCATGAAGAAATAAAAACACTATCAGCAGAATATCCAGATGCATTTAAGATAGAACACATTATTTCAGCAAACAAAACATATCAAGGTAATTATAATCCAGGATTGGCAACACAACTTTTAATAGATCGTATCATGATGAAGCATAATATCAGATATCAAGATCATGAATATATGATATGTGGACCATTCGGATACATGGAGAAAATCAAAGAGATATTAGCAGAAAATGGAATAACTAGAGATAAAATAAAGATAGAAGTTTTTAAAAGTCCCACAGTAAAAGTTACAGGTAAAAACTTGTTAAGTGATGTAACGTTAAAGCATAATGGCGAAGAATACAATTTTAAGGTAAGGGGAGATAAATCGATATTAAACCAAGCTATG
Source organism: Hyunsoonleella pacifica (assembly GCF_004310335.1). Taxonomy (GTDB): domain Bacteria; phylum Bacteroidota; class Bacteroidia; order Flavobacteriales; family Flavobacteriaceae; genus Jejuia; species Jejuia pacifica. Next base: position 250,316 of record NZ_SIRS01000001.1, read on the forward strand.
TCACACAATATTGTTATCCCATATTCCTGTAGATCGGGAATGTGTTCCACCTGTAAAGGCAAATGTGTAGAAGGCGAGGTGCAAATGACTGACGGGCATATATTACCAGATGATGAGGTAGAACGTGGTAGTATCCTAACCTGTGTAACCTATCCTTTAAGTGAAAAAGTAGTAATAGAAATATAGTTTAAAGTATGTTTAAAGTAAGTCCGTTACGAAAAAGACAAGTTATAGGAGGCATTATAGGTTTAGTGCTAGGAGTTTCTTTGTTCTATATCTTTACATTAGATGCTACAGAAGAATATGTATCAATAGGCCCTATGAATACGGGGCATGAGTCATTAAATTGTTTTGCGTGCCATGCCGATGCCAAAGGTAATTTGATGCAGCAAGTTCAGTCAAACATATCACACGCTTTTGGTGCTCGAAAAGAAGGTGTAGATTTTGGTACACAAGATGTAACAGTAGATAACTGCCTACAGTGTCACGATCGCCCTAACGATAGGCATCCAACCTATCGATTTTCAGAGCCCAGATTTAAAGATGCTATTAAACATATAGATGCTACTACCTGTATTACATGTCATACGGAACATGAGGAAGAGCGCGTTTCTGTAGCAAATATTAATTATTGCATGAACTGTCATCAAGATTTAGTAGTAGAGAACGATCCTTTAGATGTATCTCATGAAGCTTTAATAGCAAAAGAAGAATGGTTTACCTGTATACAATGTCATGATTTTCATGGTAACCATAAATACAATGTACCAGAAAAATTAAAAGATACCATTCCAATGAAGGTTATAGAGGCTTATTTTGATGGAGGAAAAGACCCTTATGGTACAGATAAAAAGTATATAGCGCTTTCCCAAGAGGCTTGGTTAGAAACTTTAGATAAATAATAATGTAGATGTCTAAGTATTGTCTTTCCTAAAAAACACTTGTGGTAATCTTGTATGTTTGTCTACAAAGTCATTAAATCAATAGTAAAGGAAATAAGTTACCTCAAAATCGTAATATATCCAGAATGAGACCTATTGTCGTTATCATTTAATTCCATGTAATAGTAGTAATTACCAACAGGTAATGGTTCGCCTTTATAAGTACCATCCCAAGAGTTATTATACCCTGAAGCTTCATAAACAATGTTTCCCCAACGATTGTAAATAGTAAGTTTATTATTAGGAAACGTTTCTATGTTTTTAATAAAAAAGGTATCATTGGCACCATCTCCATTAGGTGTCATAGTATTGGCAAAAAATGGCATACAACGGTCTTCTACATCAGTGTTTTCATTATCCATTCTAATCAAGAATGTACTGATAGAAAAACATACGTTAGCCATAGCATTTTCCGCACGTACATAAATTGTGGTATCTACACCTGCATTAAGATTTATTTGTGTAACATCATTTTCGTCTAATAAAGCATCATTTTCAAAAAGATGATAACTTAGGTTAATGTTAGATTGTTCTATACCTTCAAAAACACGAGCATTTAACTGAGACAAATCATATCCAACAGTATTTTCTTTTAAATAACAAAGAAAGATATCGTCTACAACATTTACTATTGGTGTATCAAATACGCTTAGTGAAAACGAAAAAAAGCGTGTACACCCATCATTATCTTCTACTCTTACATGAAGCGTTTGCGGGTTTGAAGCATTCATAAATTCCAAGGGTAAAGCATCAGTATTCATTTCAGCTTCAGTAGTACTATTATGAAAACTCACTACAGGAAATTCTGGAGTATTGGGAGCTACATTTTGTAAAATGAAATCCTGTTGCGCAGCTAGATCAAAAGTAGTAACACCTGGCATATCGGGACTGGCGCAGCCAATTAAATCCTGAGGTGTTTCATAAATAAACGGACTCACTAAAGCCACAGACTTTGTAATACTAAAATCTTCAGAGCCGTCATTTACTGTAAGCGTTACATCGTATGTAGTATCAGGCGCGTAAGTATGACTTGGGTTTTGCGAGGTATTTAAAGGAGCGCCATCTCCAAAGTCCCATTGGTAGCTCAGGTTGCTACAACTATTAGTAAGGTCTGTAAAGGTTACAACATCACAGTTTATTTCAAATTCAAAATCAGGTAGCGTAGTACTTGGGCTGAGAAAAACATCAAGAGTTTGAGAAAAATCTTGGGTACCATCATTTATAGTAAGCGTAACACTATGTGGTCCAATAGTAGTATAAGTATGGGTTGGCATTGCTTCGCTACTTATTGGGCTACCATCCCCAAAATCCCAAGCTATACTTACTATGGGGTCGCAAAGTGTTGAAATATCTTCAAAAGTAACATCAAAACAATCTATGGTTAGGTTAAAATCCACGTTAGTTTCTACGGTAATATCTACAGTATCGGTGTATACAGGTACGCTTAAACTAGGGTTATCAGTATTAGATATACTAAGTGTAATGGTGTACATGCCAGAAACTGTGTAATTATGTGTAACGTTAACTTCAGAGTTATCTGTAATTGTATTAGGACTGCCGTCTCCAAAATCCCAAGTATACACAAAAGAAGGAAAATCGGCTATGGAAGCACCACAAATACGGCTGTTGTTTATAAGCGTTACAGTTTCACAATCTGGCGGTAATGTACTAAACTGCGCTGTGATAGAAGAAGTCGTGTATTCTAAGGATTTAGAATCGGATAAGCCATCTGCAGCGGTAACGGTTAACGAAATAATATAAGTTTCATCATCAGTAGTCAACGGAAATGTATGTAGCGGATCCGTTTCTGTACTAGTAGTGCCATCTCCAAAATCCCAGAGATACGAGAGCCCACCTCTACAATATCCCGATAAATTTACCAATTGTATGGTATTACAAGGATTATCGTCTGCAGTTATTACAGGTTCTATTTCAAAATCTGCAGTAGGGAAAGGTGGTTCGTTAGATTGTAAAACGGTAATTGTAAACGTAGTAGATGGTCCATCACAACCATTTTCATCTCTAGCAATTACAGTATATGTTGTATCAACGGTAGGGCTTAACACTGCAGAAATTCCAGGAGGTACAACATCAATAAACTCGCCAGGGTTTGCGGAATCAGGAATTACATATCTAAAATCGCCAATATTTTCTCCGGTAGGTTGAACAAAAGCATTACCACCCAAACAAATTTCCTGATCAGGTATAGCATCAATAGTTGCAGCATCAACTGGTTCTAAAGTAATGGATGCAGAACTATTGCAACCCGTATTCGAAATAAGATCAACACTATATACATCTCCAAACTGCGCATTAGTTATGGTAATACTTCTTGTTGTTTCTCCGTTAGACCACAAATATTCAGTAAACCCTAAAGGGGCAGTTAAGGTTATGGTATCTCCACTAGTACAAAAATTTTCAACTTGAATTTCTAAAGGTTGTAGTGTAGCTTCAACATAAGCATAAGCACCGTGTGCACCTCTTGTGCAGTCTAAAGACAAAAATTCTATGGTAATTTGTTGTCCAATAAACGGTGTTAAATCTGCTCCCGCAGTGGTCCAAGGTAAAATTTGATAGTTAGAACCCTCACATCTGGTAAAGCCTTTATCAGCAGCATTTGGGCCAGCAAAAGCCTCAAACTGTCCACAAGTTACAATGCTATCAGTAGCATCCTTAATGTTTACTACAAATTTGGGCTGTTCTTCTTGGGTATGGCTCGGGTCGTCCAGAACTATAGCATAACTGTATTGCAAAAAAGTTTCATCAGCAGTAACCGTAAACGTCCTGCTTATTCTTGCAGTGCGTCTTCCACCTTCAATATTACCTAGACGTGCAGAAAACTGACCTCCAGGAAAAACCGAAGGAATATTAAGTGCAGTAGGCAAACAGTTAAGTCCGTTTGCATCAAATAATGGACTCGCAGGACTCGTTAAATCTATCTGTACATCAAGATCAGCAGCAGGTCTTGGATTCCAGTCAATTCCCATGGTGTTGGGTCTTACACCAGTATCTAAAATCCAGTTATCAAAATTACCAAACTCAAAATTCAAGTTTTCAGTTTGCGCAAAGGTGGCAGAGGTTGCTAAAACGCACACCACACAAATCATAAGTATTTTTAGTTTTTGTAACATCATAACGAGTATTTAGGGCAAGCACAATTTTGTTTTCTAACATTAAATCGGTAGCCAATAACAATTTCATGAGTTCCAGTTTGTTGTCCGCTAAATTGGGTAGTAACCCAATCATAAGAATAACTAAGTAATAGATTTTCTGTAAGGCGTAAACCAAAAAAGCCCGCAATAGCATCTTCATTACGGTAAGCCAAACCACCCCAAAATTTATTATCGTATACCAGTTTTGCACCAATATCCCAGCGCAAAGGCGCGTTTTTTACAGTTTTAAGTAGTGTAAAAGGTACAAACTCCGTCACTTCATTTACAGCAATTCTACTTCCCAAAAGCATATTGTAGTTTGGTAGTAACGCACCACCCGTATTAGTATCAGCAAACTGAATATCATTATTAAAAATTTGATTAGCCGCCATACCAAAAAATAAATATTTAGAGTAGGCATACAACCCCAAGCTCATATCAAAATTTAAATTAGAAACGTTTTGTACAAGCGCATCATTAGGGTTGTCAATTAAAACCACATCACTATCATCAAATTTAAATTGTGTAGCCCCTATAAACGTACCTACAGACAAAAACCAATCGTTTGTAACCTTTAAATGGTAGGCATAGCTGCCGTAAAAACCACTTTGTTTAATAGGTCCAACATCATCGGTATATAAAAAAGCACCTAATCCTTGGTGGGTTGCACCATCATCGGGTAAATAGCCAGCTCTAGCAGGGTATAAAGCGCTGTTTATACTAAACGTGGTTGTTCTAGGCGCGCCATCAATACCCGTCCATTGGTTGCGGTATGCTACGTTTACATCAACATAATCCTCAACACCAGCCATGGCAGGATTTAAAACAAAGGGATTTTGTAAATACTGTGAAAACTGTGGATTTTGCTGCGCATGTATAACTGTGTTAACCAGTAAAGCAGTACAAAGAAATGTAAAAGGAGCAATAAATTTAGTCGGTGTTATACAACGCCACTTGGGTACTTTAAAACAGTAGGTTTTCAAAATAGGTTAGTGCTAAATGAGATTAGGTAATGTTATGTACGCTCATTTTTTTGCGTCTGGATGTTTTTTGGAATAAAAAATGCAAAAAAACGTTAAAAACATGTATTTCATCGTGTTTTTTGAAAGACGATTAGAAGTAAAATCACACTATCTTTTTTAATATTTTGGGCGCTATCCGCCAGGGGTCGGGCCTGCCTGCCGGCAGGCAGGCTTTCACTAGTCGCTCCTCCCAAGGTCGGGAGCTTCAACATGCCGTTCAATCCCTAACGCGGAGCCTACTTGCCTGCGTCATTGCGAGGAGGTACGACGTGGCAATCTCAAACATCTATATATCTTCTTAAATTCTATTCCTATTCAGCACACTAACCACCAAACGCTTTACCGTTTCCATTTCTTCAGGTTTGCTAGAGGCTATAAATAAAGTTAAACTAGCTAAAGTATTATTACTGATAATAGGGTTTTGCGCATCATCAAAAAGCATGTTGTTATGTTGCAAAAACTTAAGAAAACAAGCCGCCGCAATACGCTTATTACCATCCACAAAAGCATGGTTTTTTACAATTAAGTACAAGAGCATTGTTGCTTTTTCCTCAAGCGTCGGATAGAAATCTTTGTCATCAAAACCCTTAGCAATTTGTGCCACCGCACTCTCAAAACTTTTATCCTTTTCCTTTCCAAAAACATCAGAGTCAAATTCCGTTAGCATTTGTTTTATAACACTTTGGTAGTCCTCCAAACTAGGGTAATTGGCAGCTTTTTCTGTTAAGCCTTTTGCGTCTAGTTGCTCATGGTCATAATCATCCAGTAAACTCAAGCCTTTAGCAAACGCATTAAGCCAATCTTTGTCGGCTGCATGCTCATCCATAGCGTGTTCAATAGTTCTGGAAAGAATCTGAATGCCATTTTTAAGGTGTTGCACCTCTTGCTCTTTTTGCGCCAAACGCTTTTCGTTAATAGTGTAACCTTTAACAAGGTGATCTTTTAAGGTTTTGGTTGCCCATATTCTAAATTGTGTGCCTTGATGAGACTTTACACGATAGCCTACAGATATAACTACATCTAAGTTGTAGTATTTTATTTTTTGAGTTTGGGTTTTTCCTTTAATAGCACCATGTTGAGTGGTGTGTCGGAAATCCCGACATACCAGTTCCTCTTCAAGTTCTCCCTCCGAAAATATGTTTTTTATATGTTCAGTAACAGTGCTTCGTCCTTTATTAAAAAGTTCAGCCATTTGCGCTTGTGTAAGCCATACCGTGTCTTTTTCAAATTGTACTGAAATTTGGGTACTACCATCTTTGGCTTGATATATTTCTATTTGATTGTCTTTGTTCATTTGTTTTCTAAGTTGTAGCATGTTTTACAACGATTGAATTATAGCTTAAATATTAGATTTAAAAAAGTTATTTAGCGTCTAAATTATAAAGCAAAATTTTACGTTTTACCTGTCTGCTGCCTTCTTGTTGAACTACCGAGTATTTCTCGGTAGTTGCTTTTTTATCTAGCTCTTTAGTTGTGTAAATATTTTTTAAATGCAGTCCAATAGTGTCACTATCCTTATCAAAAAGTTCAGCCATTTGTTTTTGGTTTAGCCAAATGGTATTGTTTTCCAATCGTATTTCTACATTGGGTTTATCATTGTATAATATTATTTCTCCTTTATTCATTTTGAGGAATCAGAAAAGTGTTTAAGCAAAAACTACAATTAATTTTATGTAAGATACTAAAGGTCTAAAATATAAATAATTGTTAGTTGAGTTTACCTATTATGTTATAATTATGTATTAAGAGTTTGTTTTTTACAAAATGTTTAGAGCAACAGTATCCTTCCTAACAAGTAAGGAAGCCTGCCTGCCGTTAGGTGGGTCAGGGAAAATTAATGTAGATGTTGTTTTTACACACCCCTTACCCGATAGCTATCGGGACCCTTTACTTCGGAAAGCTCAGTACAGGCTTGTTAGAGGGGAAACTCACACTCTTTAAATGACACGCCATTGCGAGTGTAACGAAGCCATCTCATTCATAAAATACCGAATGGTTTTTTTATTCCCTCACTTATTTCTATTAAGAACAACTTTGTTGAAAACTACGTGCAAGTACGTATTGATTTTCTGATATAAAAACTCGAACTTCGCTTATTGAGCGATAGGGTTTATTAAAATGGAACCATATCTAATCGTAAGACAACATTTGGCTGAACAACAAAAATGAAGGAAATAAGAGAAAAAGTCATTAAAGAATTCAGACGACGAAAATATGCTGAATCTACAATTAGAGGTTATTCAAATACCTTGTTTAGACTTTTTGATTTTTATTCAGCACATAATCCAACAGAAATTACTAATCAACAAGTAACAAGTTACGCAAGGTCATTAATAAATCAGAAAAAATCACATACAACTTTAAGAACCTTGGTTTTTGTATGTAAAATATTTTTCGACCAAATGCATAACAAAAAGCATGGAATTTATAAATTTAAATTTCCTGATACTGCTGAAAGATCTGCTGATTTTTTCGAGCAATCAGATGTTTTAGAATTAATAAACCGAAAAGAAAATTTAAAACATAAAATTATTTTTCTTTTGATGTATTCTTGTGGTTTAGAAGCTAATGAATTATTAGAAATTAAAGTTAAAGACATTATTTCTAAAGCTGAAAATCCGTACATAATTTTGCACGATAGCAAAGGAAATGAAAAGAGAAGGGCATATTTATCAAAAAGAGTGATTCCATTATTATCAGACTATTACAAAAAATTCAAACCAGAGTTGTATTTTATATATGGGCAAAATGACAAGTCTAAAAAATATTCTTACACAAGTCTAACTAAAGTACTGAAAGCTTCGTTAAAAGAAATGGAGTTAAATCCTGCTTTTACAACTAGAGCATTTAAATATTCTTATATTAAACATCTAAATCAACTAGGAATTCCTTTAATAATAATATTAGAAAATTTAAAAATCAAGGAATTCAAATCTCATATTCAGTATTCAAAATTAATTCACGAAGAACAAACAATTAATTTTACGCCTTATGATAAATTAATTACTACAACTGAAAAAACTGAAAGTTTTGATGATTTAGAATCTTTAGTATTCAAATTGAAAGACTTAGACGAAATAGATTATTTGATGGAAGGAATAGATTGTTTTAGAAATGGAAGTTTAAGAGCTGGAGTTATTTTTATTTGGTCATCTGCTATAAAGAGTATTAGAAAACAAATATTAGACATCGATACTATAAAAAACATAAATGAAGAATTGAACAGAATTGACTCTAGAGCAAAAAACGTTAAAAACATTAATAGTTTTGAATATATTAAAGACAAAACAACAATACATTTAGCAGAAAAAATGGGAGTATTTAGTAAGTTTGAAAAAAATGAATTAATAAATAATTGTTTAGGTTTGAGAAATAAATGTGGACATCCATCAAACTTAACAATAGGAGTTCAAAGAGCAAAATCATTTGTTGAACAAGTCTTGAATATAGTTTACAAAAAAAACGTTGCCTAATAAAGAATAAATTTTATTGCTAATTTTTTGTCAACTTGCGAAAACCCTCTCGGATTTTCTATTTGGCGATTATTTGCTAAATTTAAAGATTAAATCGCACAACAAAATTTATACATAGCCGACAGGACTAACTCTCCAAACAAAGCATTCATCACTCCACTAAACTCAAACACTCAAATACTACGTTCACCCTAAAAACCAATCAAACACCATATAACTACGTAGTTTTCTCCTCAAATCCTCTAATTTTCTGTTTAAACTTTCCTTATTTAAGTAAAACATACGTAAAATGTTATTAACAAACACCTGTTTATACGTAGCGATTTAAGTAGATGTATATGTGTTTTTTTAATGTTTAAATAATTGTTTTTTAAATGATTAATATGAAAACCTGTGTTGTAGCAGGTTTTTTTATGACACAAAAAGAGGTTTATATATGGGTAACATCATGAGCAAAAATTAAGGCTACTTATATATTTGTCAAAAAAATAAGTATTTATACTTAGTTAATTAAAAACACGAAACATGAAATCTCTATTAAAACGCTCATTTTGGATTTTACCAGTAGCAGTATTATTATTTGCTTGTGGTGGCGAAAAGAAAAAAGAAACTGTTGTAGCGGAAGCAACAGCATCGACAACAAAAACATTAGATATTGAAAAACCACAGTTAACGTTTGGTTTTATCAAATTAACAGATATGGCACCTTTAGCTATTGCTAAAGAAAAAGGCTTTTTTGAAGATGAAGGCTTATTTGTTTCTGTTGAAGCACAATCTAACTGGAAAAACGTATTAGACCGTGTAATTGATGGTCAGTTAGACGGATCTCACATGTTAGCGGGTCAGCCAATTGCTGCAGGTGCAGGATTTGGTCGTCAAGCAGAATTGGTAACACCATTTTCTATGGATTTAAATGGTAATGGTATTACTGTATCTAATGATGTGTGGAGTAAAATGAAGCCAAACGTACCTAAAGGTGCAGATGGTAAGCCAGTACACCCTATAAAAGCAGATGCACTTAAGCCAGTAATTACAGATTACAAGAATAGTGGTAAGGCATTTAAAATGGGTATGGTATTCCCTGTATCTACACACAACTACGAAATAAGATATTGGTTAGCAGCAGCGGGCATCCACCCAGGTATGTATACTGCTGATAACGTACAAGGACAAATTGATGCAGAGGTTTTACTATCTGTTACACCTCCGCCACAAATGCCTGCAACGCTTGAAGCTGGTACTATTTACGGGTACTGTGTAGGAGAGCCATGGAATCAGCAAGCTGTATTTAAAGGTATTGGTGTGCCAGTTACTACTAACTATGATATTTGGAAAAACAATCCAGAAAAAGTATTTGTAATGACAAAGAAATTTGTGGACGAAAACCCTAACACTGCCATTGCTGTAACTAAAGCATTAATTAGAGCAGGTAAGTGGCTAGACGAGCCAGGAAACAGAGCAGAAGCTGTGAAAATATTATCTATGAGCCAATACGTTGGTGCTGATGAGGCAGTATTAGCAAACTCTATGACGGGTACATTTGAATTTGAAAAAGGCGATAAGCGTGAGATGCCAGATTTTAACGTATTCTACAAGTACAATGCAACATATCCATTCTACTCTGATGGTATCTGGTTTTTAACGCAAATGAGACGTTGGGGACAAATTCCTGAAGCGAAGCCAGCAGATTGGTATGCATCAACAATAAAAGATATTTACAGACCTGATATCTGGACAAAAGCTGCTAAACTTTTAGTTGAAGAAGGTAATATTCCTGCAAGTGATATTCCAACAACTGATGGGTACAAACCAGCTACTACAGACTTTATAGACGGTACATCGTATGATGCTAAAGATCCTATTGGATACATCAACAGCTTTAAAATTGGTAATAAAGATACAGCTGTAAAATAATAAATACAGGTAATATCTGTCATTTCAGAACTAGTTTTAGAATCTAATAGAAGTTGAGATACTGAAACTAGTTCAGAATGACAAAAAAATAACACTAAACAAAATGGCAATGAAAAGCATTAGTTTAAATATAGTTGATAGAATAGTAAGGTTTAATTTTTTTGGCTTTCTGTTTAACGGGTGGGTTAAGAAATTAAAGCAAATGAACCCTAAAGTTGTTCTTAAAAAGGCAGCTATTTCTATAGCCTCAGTACTCTTGTTTTTAGGGTTATGGTATACAGGAGCTAAGTCGCTTTATAATATTGAAGCTGAATTTAGAATAGAAAAAGCATTAAATGAACAAGGGCAAGCTGCAGCAGATGAAATGGCTGCTTGTATTGCTAGTGGCGATATTAGCTGCCAGCCAAATACATTGCCTTCGCCTTCGCAAGTTTGGGCATCGTTTCAATCTTTACTTAACGACCACGCCTTAATTAGTGCTGATAAAGCTGCTTTTAAAGAAAAAACAGCAGCCTTAAATGAAAAACGAGTTGCCGAAGGTAAAGCACCTATTGTTTATACAGGTCGCCCTTCATTCGTTGATCAAATTTTTACAAGCTTAAAAACGGTTTTTGCTGGATTCTTTTTAGCCTTATTAATTGCTGTGCCTCTTGGTATTTTTATAGGATTAAGCCCAACGTTAAAAAGTGCGTTTAACTGGTTTATTCAAATTTTTAAACCTGTATCACCAGTAGTATGGTACTTGTTAGTGTTTATGATTGTAAAAACATTATTGATAGATTCTAGTGAAGATAGCTCGTTTACTATTTCGTTTATAGCGGTTGGTTTATGTTCTATGTGGGCTACATTGGTGAACACATCAATGGGTGTGTCATCAGTAGATAAAGATTACATTAACGTTGCTAAGGTTTTAAAATTGGGGAATTTCCAAAAGGTATTTAAAGTGGTGTTGCCATCATCTTTACCTTTAATCTTTACAGGTTTAAAAATTACATTATCTGTAGCGTGGATGGTTTTAATTGCTATTGAACTATTAGCACAGAGTCCTGGTTTAGGATTGTTTGTTTGGGAAGAATTCCAAAATGGTGCAAACGATTCTAATGCAAAAATTATAGTTGCCATGTTTGTTATTGGTATCATAGGTTTCTTATTAGATCGCCTGATGTTAGCTATTCAAAATGCGGTGTCTTTTGAAAAAACGGATGCTATATAATGTTGAATTGTTTAAATGTTTAATCGTGGAATCGATTAAACGCATCAACAAATAAACACTTAAACAATAAAGAAATGGCATACTTAGAATTAAAAAATATATATAAAACCTACGGGAATGACGAGAACGCCACCGAGGTACTATCTGATATTAATTTATCGATAGAGGAAGGCGAGTTTGTAGCGATTGTAGGATTTACTGGAAGTGGAAAAACAACGTTGGTAAATTTAATAAACGGACTACTTGAGCCTACTAAAGGCGAGGTATTGTTTAAGGGAAAACCTGTTGAGGGTACAAGCCATGAACGTGGTGTTATTTTCCAGAATTACTCATTACTACCTTGGTTAACTGTAGAGCAAAATGTACTAATGGCTGTTAAAGAGGCGTTCCCAAAGCGAGAAAAAGCGGTTTACAAACGTAAAGCAGCACACTATATTGATATGGTAGGTTTGACGCCAGCTATTAACAAATTACCTAAAGAATTGTCTGGTGGGATGCGCCAACGTGTGGCAGTAGCTAGAGCACTATCTATGAAACCAGATATGATTATTATGGATGAGCCTTTAGGGGCTTTGGACGCTTTAACTAGAGGTACACTTCAAGATCAAATTTTAAATATTTGGGGCAAGGATAAGCGTACAGCATTATTAATTACTAATGATGTGGATGAAGGGATTTATATGGCAGATCGTATTATTCCACTACGTCCAGGGCCAAATGCTACTTTAGGGCCTGAGTTTAAGATTGATATTGAACGACCACGTGATAAAACAGAAATGAACGATAACCCTAATTACAAAAAAACAAGAAATGCCATTATTGAGTATTTAATGGATATAGGGGAAGAGCGTAAATCTCAAGTTTCAGAAGAATATGTTTTACCAGATTTAGCACCAAAGGATTTTGTTAACCAATTTAGATAAGCATCAGTTATGAGTACTATTATTACAGACACAGCTAAAACAGCGCATAATGGCATTTTTCCTTCTAATGAAGTGATGCTAGATTTAAATGATTTAAAGAAGGTTTACCCAACACCAAAAGGCGATTATGTGGTGTTAGAGCATTTGAACCTTCAAATTAAAAAAGAAGAATTTGTTACTATTATTGGTCATTCTGGATGTGGTAAAACTACCATGTTATCTATGATTGCAGGGTTAAATCCAATTTCTGGAGGAAACATCTCAGTATTAGGAAAGCACATTAAAGGACCTGGTCCAGATAGAGGCGTGATTTTTCAAGCACCAAGTTTGATGCCTTGGATGACTGCTTTACAAAATGTATTGCTGGGTGTAAACCAAGTATTTCCACATGCAACCAAAAATCAACGTAACGATATTGCAAAATATTATTTACAAAAGGTAGGTTTAGAAGATGCGTTTAATAAACGCGCTTCAGACTTATCACAAGGGATGCAGCAGCGTGTAGGTATTGCGCGTGCATTTGCTATAAAACCAAAAGTATTATTGTTGGATGAGCCTTTTGGAATGTTAGACTCTTTAACACGTGGCGAATTACAAGATATTTTGATAGAGATTTGGAATAAAGAAAAAATTACAGCGGTAATGATTACTCACGATGTGGACGAAGCGATATTTTTGGCAGATCGTGTGGTAATGATGACTAGCGGACCACGTGCAAAAATTGGAGATGTTCTGGATATAGATTTTGAAAGACCTAGAACGCGTAAAGCCGTGTTGGAACACGACGATTATTATAAATACAGAAAACACTTAATAGACTTTTTAGAGCACTAAAAATAAAGTAAACCACACTAAGCAAATAATTATTAAAAAATGTTTATGAAACTTAATACATTTCATGAACCTAGGGTAAGAACAACCTAAAATCAAAACAATTAATTAAAAACTCGAACAAAAATTAAACTTAAAAACAAGTAAAAATGAGAAAGCAATATGTTTTAATAGGCTTGATGGCATTGATAGTTCAATTTGCACAAGCACAGTTTACACTAGAAGGGGAATTTAGACCACGTAGTGAATACTTTGGTAACGGTGGTAACTTTACAGGAGGTACATTTCCTGCACAAACCGCTTTAGATTCTGATGAAGGTTTTATAAGAACCACAGTTAGAGCGGCATTAAAAGCTGCATATACTGCAGAAACCTATAAAGTTTTTATAAACTTTCAAGAAGTATTTGCTTTTGGTGATAGACCACAAATAGCAACAGCTGGAAACGGAAACTTTAGAGTACAAGAGGCTTGGGCCGATTTGAAACTTGGAGAGTTTTCAAGTTTAAAATTAGGACGTCAGCCATTATCTTATGACGACCAAAGAATTCTTGGTGGATTAGGATGGGCGCAACAAGCACGTACGCATGATGCTGCGGTTTACAAATACAAGAAAAATAAATTTAGCTTAGACATTGGTGGGGCTTTGAACACTACTGTAGATGAAATTTATTTTACAGCTAATTTGTTCTCTTATAGGGATATGGTGTTTACAAGATTAAATACTAAAGGAGAAAAATTAAACTTTTCTTTCTTAGCTTTAGTGAATACTTTCCAAAATGGAGGCGATAACGATCCAACTACAGCTCCTACAACAGATAGAAAGGCAACATTGCTTACTACAGGAGCGCATTTAGATTATAAAACGGGACCATTATCTTTCGCTGTGAATTTATATTTACAAGAAGGAGAAAGAGTAGGCGGTACAGATGTTAAAGGAGCACTCTTAGCTAGTGTTTTAGCAAAGTATAAAGCTTCAGATAAATTAACGATAGGAGCTGGTTACGAAACCATTTCTGGAAGAACAGATGATTCTGCAGCATTCTTCCCTCTATACGGTACAAACCATGCATTTAATGGTTTAATTGATAGGTTTTATGTAGGTAATCACGCCAATGCTGGTGGTTTAAATGATTTACAAGTATCTCTTGCTACTAAAATCTCTGGTTTAGCAGTTACTTTAACAGGACACTATTTTACAGAAGTTGAAGATATTAATGGTACTGGAAAAGACTTAGGTTCTGAGATAGATTTAGTAATAGCTAAGAAGTTTAAAGAATTTAAGTTAGTTGGTGGTTACTCTCACTTCTTTGAGCCAAGTGAAGTAGCAGATTTACCTGGTGTAAAGTCTACACAAAACTGGGCTTGGGCTATGTTAATTATAAAGCCTAAGTTTTTAAACACAGCTAAATAAAAATATTTTTTGCCTATATTGTAGTAGGTAGTGTTAATTAGTTAATATTCTAATTTTTTAAATCCCGCTTTAAGCGGGATTTATTATTTTATAAATAAAATTTTAAGGGATTTAAAATCTATAAAATTTTAAGTTTTAGTTTACCACATTTACAGGACGTCCTTCTAGAAAGCACTTTAAATTATCAATAGTTGTCTGCATTAAACGTTGGCGTGCCTCTTTTGGAGCCCAAGCGATGTGTGGTGTGATTATACAGTTTTTTGCATTCAGTAGCGGATTGTCAGCTTTCATAGGTTCTTCAGAAATAACATCTAGTGCTGCACCAGCAAGTTTTTCACTATTTAAAGCTTCAACCAAATCGTTTTCATTTACTAATGGGCCACGAGCGGTATTAATTAAAAACGCACTAGACTTCATTTTACTAATGGTGTTTTTATTAATAATACCATTGGTGTCCTTAGTTAAGGGACTGTGTAAGCTTATTACATCTGAATTGCTTAATAACTCATCTAATGTTACAAATTTTAAATTATCGTTTTCAAATTCTGGATAAACCGTTCTGTTATGTACTAAAATTTTCATACCAAAAGCTTTGGCTATTTTAGCGGTAGCTCTACCTATTTTTCCAAAACCAATAAGCCCCAGTGTTTTTCCTGCTAGTTCTATCAAAGGGTAATTCCAAAAGGAAAAATCTTTGCTTTTTATCCAATCTCCTTTTTGTACGGCAGCATTGTGTGCACCTATATGATGACATAGTTCTAAAATTAAAGCTATGGTAAATTGCGCTACAGCAACAGAACTATAATCAGGTACATTAGTAACAACAATGTTTTGTTGTTTTGCAGTTTCTGTATCTACCACGTTATAGCCAGTAGCTAATACACCAATGTATTTTAGTGACGCTGCTTTTGATAACACATACTTGTTAATAGGTGTTTTGTTGGTAAAAACGATATCTGCATTTCCTATGTTTTCTATGATGGCTTCATCATTGTAAGGAGTTCTATCATAAACTTTTAAATCTCCAAATTTTGAAATGCCATCCCAATTTAAATCGCCAGGGTTAAGGGTGTAACCATCAAGTACTACTATCTTCATATTTTTAAAAATAAATGATAAATATAATCTATAGTAGTTGATACTTGTATATAAATAGTATTCAAATTATGATAAAACATATTTAAGGTTGTTTTTCGCTTAAATATTTCCAATACCGTTTTGGTACATGCCTTACATGTAGTTTTGTATTTATGCGTTCTTCAATATTAGTACTTTCAAAATAATCTTTCCAGAGCGTTTCGTATGTTCTTTCATCGTTAGTAAACCAATCTTTTTTTGAGTGGTTTAAATTGAAATCAATAGTAATTATCTCTGTGCTTTCTAGATTATAAAACAAACCATATTTGCGTTTTAAATCATAAATAATCCATTTTTGATCTGCATATCGTTTTGTAAAATGGCTTTTTATTAGGGGTAATACATTAAAATCAGGTTCTATATTAGCAAAATAAATATTGTCCTTTGTTTGTTGAAACCTAACAAAGGCTTCCATTCTGTGTTTTTCTCTGCCTACCTTTTTTACAACTTTAGATAATTGGAGTACATCTGGATTACTGTAGTCTGAAATGATATTTTTTTGGCTTTTAAAGGTGTATGCTATAACACTTAACATCGTATTTTCAATACCGATTAATTCACTTAAAAATGAATAATACAAGATACTACAGCCCTTGGCGCCGATGCGTTTTTTCAATCCATCGAAAACACGTTTAGATTTATTATCATCTGTAATAATATGTTCGTGTATACCAAATAGTTCACTTTCAAATTGAAGTTCGCTTTTAATGATAACATGTGATAAGCGACGCTCATAAATTTCGAAAACGGTAGTTAAAAAACCATCAAAAGAACCATCATATGTAACCGTGGTATGCTGCATTAGGTAAATAATGCTAATTGACCAGTAAATGCTTTTTTATGCTTACCTGTAGAATTATGTATTAATATTTCTTTGAGTTTAGAAGCTGAATAATCTCTAGTTTCAAAATATCTAGAATTGCAGGTAATAAAATATTTAGCTCTATTTAGTTTTACACCTATAGTTTTTAAATGTTCCCAATTTAAATTCCTGAAACGTCTTGCACTTAAAATTTTATGAACTGATACCATGCCAAGTCCAGGCACTCTAGCTAGCATCATTTTATCAGCTTTGTTAATATCAACAGGAAATTGGTGTAGGTTTCGTAAAGCCCATGATAATTTAGGGTCTATATCTAGATCTAAATCTGGATATTCTGGATTAAGAATTTCTCGCACATCAAAGCCATAAAATCGCAATAACCAATCGGTTTGGTATAATCTGTTTTCACGTAAAACAGGAACTTCAGTACCTATCATAGGTAAGCGTTTGTCGTAACTTATTGGGATGTACCCAGAGTAATACACACGTTTTAAATCAAATTTATTATACAAATAATTAGAGGTGTACATAATTTGCATATCAGTCTCGCCACTAGCCCCTATTATCATTTGGGTGCTTTGTCCTGCTGGTGCATATTTGGGTGTGCTTTTAATAATTTTCTTTTCAGATTTATATTGAATAATTTCATTTTTAACCTTTTTCATAGGTTTAATAAAATCTTCGTGATTTTTATCTGGGGCTAATTGTTTTAGGCCTTCTTTTGTTGGGATTTCAATATTTACGCTTAATCTATCTGCATAAAGTCCAGCTTCTCGCATTAATTCATCTGAAGCACCAGGAATAGATTTTAAATGAATATAGCCATTAAAGTTTTCTTCCAAACGCAATTTTTTTGCAACTGCCACCAAGCGTTCCATGGTATAATCAGCATTCTTAAAAATACCAGAGCTTAAAAAAAGCCCTTCAATATAATTTCTTCTATAAAAGTTAATGGTTAAATCCACCACTTCTTGTACTTTAAAAGCTGCACGTTTTATATCGTTACTCTTTCTTGTAACGCAATAGGCGCAATCAAAAATACAGTGATTGGTCAATAGGATTTTTAAGAGTGATACACAGCGGCCATCTTTGGTGTACGTATGGCAAATACCCATACCTGTAGCATTGCCTAAACCTTTGTTTGTGTTTTTTCTGTTGCTGCCACTAGAAGCACAGGATACATCATATTTTGCAGCATCAGCAAGTATATTAAGCTTTTCTCGAATACGATCGAAAGACATAAGATGGACTAATTAAAAAAGATTGAATGTAGATTTGGAAAACCCGAATACTCAAATATAGAAATTTTTAAGGTTGCGTAGTGTTAAAATAGATGAGATTTTTTGTTATAGAAACAGTTTATTGATTTATAAACAGTGTTAATAACTTATGTGTAAGGTTTACATCAAAAATTCTACTTTTGTTCTATTAAATGATAAGATCATGGCAGAAGATATAGAAAAATTAAAATGTTTAATAATTGGCTCTGGGCCAGCTGGCTATACAGCAGCAATTTATGCAGCAAGAGCAAATATGAATCCAGTGTTATACCAAGGATCGCAACCTGGTGGGCAATTAACAACAACCAATGATGTTGAAAATTTCCCTGGCTATCCAGAAGGCGTAACAGGACCAGAAATGATGATGCAGTTACAAGCTCAGGCTGAACGTTTTGAGACTGATGTACGTAATGGTTGGATTACCAAGGTTGATTTTTCTGGAGATGTTCACAAAGTGTGGGTAAATGATGAAAAAGAAATACATGCAGATACTATTATTATTTCAACAGGTGCATCTGCAAAATATTTAGGTCTAGATTCTGAACAGAAATATTTAAAATTAGGTGGTGGTGTTTCTGCGTGTGCAGTTTGTGATGGCTTCTTCTACAGAAATCAAGAAGTGGTAATTGTTGGGGCAGGAGATTCTGCTTGTGAGGAAGCACATTATTTATCTAAGCTTTGTAAAAAAGTAACCATGTTGGTAAGACGAGATGAGTTTAGAGCCTCTAAAATCATGGAAGCTAGAGTTAGAAACACAGAGAATATTGAGATTTTATTCAATACTGAAACCGATGAGGTTTTAGGAGATGGGCAAGTGGTAAATGGTGTTCGTGTATTTAACAATAAAACGAATGAAAAGCACGATATTCCAGCTACAGGATTTTTTGTGGCAATTGGTCATAAGCCTAATACAGATATATTTAAAGGATATTTAGATTTAGATGAAACAGGTTACATCATAAATGTGCCAGGGTCTTCTAAAACTAACGTAGAAGGTGTTTTTGTGTCAGGAGATGCTGCAGACCACGTGTATAGACAAGCAGTAACCGCTGCCGGAACTGGCTGTATGGCGGCTTTAGATGCAGAGCGCTATTTAGCAGCCAAAGACGCCACGTTCGAAGTGTCTACGTCAACTTATAATTAGGAAATTAAATAGTATTATGAAAGCCAAAGTGTATTAGCTTTGGCTTTTTTGTTTTTGGGCGTTACCACGCTATGGCGTGGTCGGGCTTTCACTACTCAATCCCTCCTTCGTCGGGGATTTCAAACATGCCGTTCTATCCCTAACGCAGGTCTATTTGCCAAAGTCATTGCAAGCTAAAATTCTCTGTTTAATTATTTGCAATTTAAACAGCATACAAGTTTGTAATTATTTAAAAATATGTTTTCTTTGAAAACTGTTTTTTAAGATCGGGATGTGGCGCAGTCCGGTTAGCGTACACGGCTGGGGGCCGTGTGGTCGCAGGTTCAAATCCTGTCATCCCGACAAATAGATGCCTGACTTTTTAGAAGTCAGGCGTTTTTATTTTGAATTGAGACCAAGTTTTACTTGTGGGAAGAGTCAAAATAGAAATGGCTCAAATGTGCAAACATTTGGCATCTATTTGCAACATAGGCGATGTAAAAGGATTATCAAAATCTGTCATCCCGACAAAGTTAATATCTCTAAAATCAAGCCTTGTAAATCATATAATAATTTACAAGGTCTTTGTTTTTTACTGAAGTTTAAACTAAAAATTTTTTAAAACCAATAACCAATACGTAGATGAAGGTTTATGGCAACTTCTCCTTTATCTTTTGAAAAGCCTGCATCTTTAG
Organism: Hyunsoonleella pacifica; assembly: GCF_004310335.1. GTDB lineage: Bacteria > Bacteroidota > Bacteroidia > Flavobacteriales > Flavobacteriaceae > Jejuia > Jejuia pacifica. The sequence goes on from NZ_SIRS01000001.1 coordinate 270,255, forward strand.
CAAAAAAATGAATATAACCAATTCCAGCTCCAGCTTCATAGTTAAAGTGTTTTCCTAAAATTCTTCTTATTCCCCATGTTGGTATTATAGAAAAATTGTTTACCATTTTCACGTCTTCATCATCTCCAAATTCTATCAACAAATCCTCAAGGCGTAAACTACTTTTTAAGGAAAAGAAATTACCACTATTTCCGGTAATTGATTTTGACTGACTTTTTCGTTTATTTAAATTATAGTACCAACGTGGTTCAACTGTTAGCACTGTTGCCAATAAAAATCCAGTATCAGGATAAAAATCATCATTATCATAAGCATCTAAACCTAACTCGGTTCTTAAAGCTATTTGATTAGATAATCTCAATTCGTTGTGCAACCAGAATCCAGCAAATCCAGTTTGGATTCCAAATATCGATTGTTCTATGCTTGAGTTTTGTAAATTATTTTTTTGTGTGTCTTGGGCTGTTGTTGTTAAAGCATGCCCTAGTAGAATTAAGATGATGAATGTTTTTTTCATGATGAATGCATTTAAATAAATATTTGTGTTGAAAATTGTTAAGCTTTTATGCATATGAAGAGTGCTACCATTCTGGGATAATTCTCGGTATTAAATTTCCAGAGAAATGACCCTTAATAATGTCGCCGCTTTCTGATGTAAGCGTATATAAGATGTTATAATTTTGCGCTTCTTTCTGAACAATTAAAGTACCGCTTACTATCTTCAAGATAGTTTCACTAGTTCCAAAGCAATCGTCTAAAAAGTTGAAACCATAAAAAATTTCTGAATTGTCTATTATACCCAAGTTATTTTCAGAAATGGTATAATTATAAGTTCCAGTTTCTAGTCTTTTATCGTGATCTAAACGTAACCCAATAGAAATACCGTGATTGAGATTTTCAACATAAGGACAAGGAAGTGCTTCTGAGTTAGACGTTGAAAGAAATCTACCATTAATCAACTTTAGAGCGAACCAAATAACTTTCCCTTCAGATATATATTCTTCAAAATATCCGTTTGGGGTTGGGTAAGTTCTTTCATTATTGATTACAAATTCATTTGTTAAATTCATTAAAGGCGCAGTATTCTCGTCTGAATGGCATCCAGATAATACAATTATTAATAGAAATAGGTTTATTATTATTTTATGTTTCATGTTTTAAAATTTAAGGGGAGATAAAACTATTTGGTTTTCGCATTAAAAAACTTAAACTGGTTTAAGAATGGATATTATTATTCATTATCATATTGTTTATTTAATATCAATTTTCAATCATATTTTGCCAATTGTCTAGAAGCTTTTTGCAGACTTTAGTAAACTTATATTTCATAAGTGGATGAACAAGTATATTCTGTATGGGTTTCCTGTATTCAAAATCAAAAATCATTATGATTTCATTTCTGTTATTAGAAATTTCATTGACTATCCAAGTACCTTTTAAGCTTTTAAGCGGATATGGATAATCAGGAGCATTAGTATTTACCACAAATGCGTATTGCTTTTCTTCTTCCCAAAGAGAGCAAGTCTCTGTCCAACTATCATTACCATGAGTACAAGACCGCACCAAGCCCTTTTTTTCTCCAGAAATAATAGCAGATTCATCGATATTAGGAGCTACTTCATGATAATTAGCAACATCAGATATGATTTGCCATACTTTTGCCTTACTACCTTTAACTTTTCGTTTAAAACGAAATTGTTTTAACCCTTTTTTACTTCCTTCATCAATTCTTGCAAGCCCCTTAGCTTGACCAATACCTAGTTGAAGAACAATAAATGCAACTATACCTATAATTAAATTGCCAGTTGTGGATATATCAAAAGGATTCCATACTAGTAAAATAACACTACCAATTACCCATAGCATATCTTGAATTATAATCCATAATACTGCCAATGCTCTCTGTTTTTTAATCTCAACTGTAAGTGTTATGGCAAAGTATAGTAGTAGAACTCCAAGTACCATAAAAAAGTTACTAGGCTCTACATCAAATATGGTTTCGAGTTTTTGCTTAAAGGCTATTGCAAGTAACCCATTTAATGATGAAAATGCAGCATTTGCAGTTAAGTATTTTTGAAGTGTATTCATAATTTATTATTTGTTTTTTGACGCTAAATTATCTGTATCCAAATGATCTTTATTGATACTTTGCGCCAATTTTTTATATTAGTGCTATGAAAATTTTTGCGCCTTATTTAGATAGTTTATTAGAATATGCAACTCATCAAAATCTCGATGTAAATGCTTTAAAAGGTATTTTAGTAGATCCTATTATTAATCTTAAAGACCCTAGGGAGATGATTAGTGGCCAAGAGTATATGGTTATTTTCAATAAGATTATCAAGGCAGCTGATAATGAGTATTGTGGTCTAAATTTTGGATGCTATCTTAATATGGGAGCTTTAGGTCTTGTTCTTGAAATATCATTGAGTACCTCTAGTATTATACAAGGAGTTTACATTCTTCAAAACTTTTTGGATAATAAGTTTCCTTTAGTTTCTGCTTCTATTGAGCAGGATTCAGAACATTTTATTTTACAGCTAAATAGCTCAGTATCTGATTTTGATATAAAAAGGAATCTTTTAGATATGGTTTTAAGTATTGTTTACAGAGAACTAAAATTGATGTTGCCTACAGGGTTTGAACCATCTGTAAAATTACCTTTTACAGATTCTCAGCCTTATTTAAATTTATTAAAAACGGAAATTGCCTTTAATACTAATTACCAGTTAATACTTCCTATTGAAGTTGTTAAAAAGGAAATAAACAACAATAGGGTTAAGGAAATAGAACTTTTGTTACCAAAATTTTTAGCAATGCTTAATGCGAATAAAGAAGATAACGAACTTTTTTCTTCACAAATAAGGAGTATGACATTACATATGTGTGCTCCTGAAATCCCGAATTTTGAGCAAGTACAAAAGCAGTTTCCATACAGTAAAAGAACTATACAACGTAAATTAACACTAGAAGGTACTTCATTTAGAGATATAGTAAATACAATAAAAGAAGAGCTTTCAAATTATTTAATTAATGAAAAACATCTAAAAACTAAAGATGTGGCACACATTTTAGGGTATTCAGAATCTAGTGCTTATTTACATGCCGTTAAATCATGGAGTAACTAAATGTTTTTGGTATTAAAAATAGTATTAAAACTATTGTTCTTTCTCGGTACTTCTAAACTATGAGATTATTGAATATTATAAACTTTACTTTTTAGAGACTAGTTTTAATTCCTTTTTTAAAGCATCTTGCATTTTATCCTGTAATTTTTGTCCTCCAGCAACTAACTCGTTAACATGAATTTTATCTTTCTCAGATACCTCTCTATGTTTTGTACTCCAATTTGCCACTCCAATCATAACTGGCATTAAATCGATACCTTTTTCTGTTAAGCTATAAATGTTTTTTTGCTTATGATTTGGATCTTTAGTTTTAATTAAGATTCCAAATTCCTCTAACTTATTCAGTCTGTCAGTTAAAATATTACTAGCTATTTTTTCTTCGGAACCTAACATTTCCCTAAAATATCGTTTTCCATCAAACATAATATCCCTAATTACTAATAATGTCCACTTATCTCCAAACACCTCTAAAGCTTGATTAATAGGGCAATACGACTTACAATTTTTCATATAAACTAATTTTATTATAAAACCAGTTGTAAAATACAATTAGTTTTACATATATTTGTCTAGTTGTTTTTTGCAACCAGTCAAATATACGATAATAATCAAGAATTAAAAGTATGGTAACAGACTTACCAATTGCGCGCTTATTGGAGCAATATGATTTTTATAGTTAGCTGTAGCACAATTTTTTAATCGATAAGAAATATTAGGCTACAGGATAGTTGGGGTTATTAATAAAAATATTTGGCTATGAAGCCATAGAAGTATAATTAAAACAAAGAATAAGAAATGAAAAATCAATTATTAGAAAATAAGAATGCGCTCATCTTTGGAGCTAAAGGAGCCTTGGGGAGACAAGTTGCTAGAGCTTTTAAGGAAAGCGGCGCAAACATATATTTATCAGATATCAATGTTGAAGGCATTGAATCTTCTGATTTAGGAGAAATAAGAAAGGTGGATACCTTAAATGAAGAAGAAGTTAACGGTTATTTTTCGTGGTTTAATCGTGAGAATGTAGCAGTAGATATCGTTATTAACCTTAGCGCATCAAATCCTGCACTATACAACCATGGAAAGCCTGCGTTGGATGTTTCTCTTGAACAATTTCTAATTCCATTAAAAACCACAACAGCAAATCAATTTGTAACAGCAAAAGCAGCATTCCCAATTATGTCAAAACAAAAAAATGGTGTCATCATTTTTATCACTTCAACATTAGCAAAAGTTGGTTCTCCATGGAGTGCTGCCCTTACGGCTTCGCATGCTGCCACCGAAGGTTTGGTAAAAAGTCTTGCAACAGAATGGGGTGCTGATGGTATACGCGTAATTGGTGTTCGTTCTGAAGCAATGCCCGATTCTCCAACTATTGATTACACTTTTACAACTATGGGTAAAAATATGGGAATGAGGAGGGATGAGATGCAGAGCTTTATAGAACAGCAAAAAACGGCGCTAAAACGTCTACCATCCACAGAGGAAACAGCGGAAGTTATTGTTCTTGCTGCATCAGACCTTGCAGGATATATGACAGGAACTATACTAAATCATTCAGGCGGACATATCCTAGAATAAATACAAAACCAACAAACAACATTATATGAGTACCTTAAAAAAAACAGAAGAAAAACTCAACATATTTGCCATCAGCTGGGCCGAGTTTATCATTAAATACAAATGGGCTGTCTTATTTGCAAGTGTTTTACTAGTTATTGGCATAGCTTCACAAGGTAAAATGGAATTTGATGGAGATTATCACACGTATTTTAGTGATGATAATCCTGAACTTTTAGCCTTTGATGGTCTTCAGGAAAAGTACACTAAAGATGATAATGCTTTTATAGTATTAACAGCAAAAAACGGAGACATTTTTACAAAGAAAAACTTAATGGCTATTGAAGAGTTGGCAGCTGAAGCTTGGAATACACCATTTTCAAGTCGTGTGGATGCTATTACAAACTTTCAACATACCAGAGCAGATAATGATGATTTGTATGTTGAGGATTTATCTTATGAGACAAGTTTAAAATCGGAAGAGGATATCAAACGGATACGAGAGATTGCCTTGAAAGAACCATTGTTGGTCAATAGGTTGATTAACAAAGATGGTTCTATAACAGCAATAAACGTAAATGTAACCTTTCCAGGGTTGAACGATGATGAAAACTCTAAGACCGTTGCCTTTGTGCGAAATATGATTGAAGAATTCAAGCAGAAAAATCCTCAGTTTGATGTACATCTTTCAGGGATTGTTATGCTACAGGATGCCATGTTCTCTACCGCCCAAAAAGACATGATGTACACTATGATAATGTTTGTGATTGTCATTCTCATGATAATCATTCTCACACGTAATTTCTTTAGTACTATAGTAACGCTATTGACTATAATCTTTTCGATTGCAGTTTCCATTGGTTTTCTGGGAATTACAGGAATTAAGCTTACACCATCCTCGGCATCATTTCCAACTATAGTACTAACATTGGCAGTAGCTGATAGTATTCATATACTGGTAACTTTTTTGCACAATATTCGCAAAAAGGCAATGCCCAAAAATATGGCCATCATTGAAAGTTTACGATTGAATTTTATGCCAGTTTTCATTACAAGTATCACAACCATTATAGGCTTTCTATCTATGAACTTTGGGGATGTACCACCATTTGCTGATTTGGGCAATATCGTTTCCGTTGGAATTTTGGCTGCACTGGTATTCTCCTTAACATTCTTGCCTGCCTTTATTGCCATTATGCCAATTAAGCAGCGAGAACCACAAAGTAATACGGCTAAATATCTAAAGAAAGATTGGCTGTATCGTTTCGGGGAATATGTTTCTGCAAACCCAAAAAAATTGGCTGGTATTTCTTTAGTAGTTATCGGAATCCTATCTGTATTATCCTTTAGGAATTTCTTTGATGACGAATTCATTAAGTATTTCGATGAAACCGTGGATTTTAGAATTCATAGTGATTACATCAGTGATAATATTACAGGGATTTACAACATCGAGTATTCCATTGGTGCAGGGGAAAGTGGCGGCATCAATAACCCCAAGTATCTTAAAAAACTGGAAGAGTTTGAAAAGTGGTTTGAAAAACAACCTAAAGTTGTACACGTAAATTCCTTTACAGAAGTAGCTAGACGCATTAATAAATCTATGCACGGCGATAAAGAAGCTTACTATAGATTGCCTGATTCCAGACAAGAAGCTGCCCAATATCTATTACTTTATGAAATGTCATTGCCCTTTGGTTTGGATTTGAACAATCAAGTGAATGTGGATAAATCGGAAACCCGTTTTACAGTTACTACAAGAAACCTAAGAAGTTCAGAATTGATTGCTCTCTCAGAACGTGGAGAAAAATGGTTAAAGGATAATGCGTCAGAAGAAATGAAAGCCTTGGGAACCAGTAGTACTTTAATGTTTTCTAAACTTGGTGTGAGACAGGCGGATAGTATGATGAGTGGTAACATTATTGCTATGGTTCTCATTTCATTGATTCTAATGTTAGCCCTTAGGCATTTCAAAATTGGACTATTAAGTATTATACCAAATATTGCTCCAGTGGCAATAGGCTTTGGGATATGGGCATTATATCTAGGAGAAGTTAATACAGGTATGGTAGTTGTATTTGGAATGACCCTTGGCGTAATTGTAGATGATACGGTACACTTTGTTTCTAAGTTTTTAAGAGCGAGAAGGGAATTGGGATATACTGCTTCCGAAGCTGTTAAATATGCCTTTGAAACTGTAGGGAAAGCCCTTATAATTACAACGGTGGTGCTGTTATCTGGATTTTTGATTTTAGCACAGTCTTCCTTTGCTATGACCAGTTATATGGCAACCATAACCACTTTTATTATTCCTGCAGCATTATTAGTCGATTTTATTCTACTACCATCACTATTGATTTTAGTAAGTAGTGACAAAGAATTAGTAAACGCAAAAAATTAATTCAAAAAAACGCTTATGAAAAACGCACTCAAAATTTATCTATTTCTATGCATCATTGTTTTGATTGGATGTAATTCTGATGATGATAGTTCTCAAACAAATAATCTAGTTTCAGAATTTAAAATCAATAACGGCAAAACATATTTAACACCTAATGGGTATTATACAAAGTATGAAATTGAAGGTAAGAAAGATAACTTTTTACTCCATTTTATAGATGGGAAATTTGTTCCGATTACAAATCCAGAAGAAGGAATTCCGTGTCCTTGGGTCGAAAACATGACTCAAGGAATTACTATCAAACTCAAATCGATTTTAGATGATGAGATTGCTCCTGGTTTATATAAGTATACTCTTGAAAGGGATAGTACAGGTATAAAAGATGATGCTGGAGTATATTCTCCTTCTAAGGTTTTCTATGGTTTTCAATTGGATAATCAATGTTACTCCCAAACAGATGAGGATTTAAATATTACAGATGGCGAAATGACGATTAACGTAGACAATGGAGAGTTTAGTATAACCTACAGTTTTACTTCAGAAAATGGGGTAACAATCAAAGGAGCTTATTATGGGAAATTGCAAAAGCAATTAGCCCCTGAATGGTAAAATAAAAGAATAATTACATGTTGAATTTGAATAAAAAATAATAATGAAAAAATTAATTGTTTTCGTATTACTAGTTAGTAGTATATCAATAGTGATGGCTCAGAGTCCAGAACAAAGAGGATTAGAAATTGCAAAGGCAGCTAGTAAAGCTGATGAAGGTTTTGGAAGCTTAGAAGTGAATCTAAAAATGATTCTTAAAAACAAGAACGGTCAGGTTAGTGAACGTGAAATTACCAATAAGATTTTGGAACAAATTAAAGATGGCGACAAATCATTGGTGGCCTTCAATACCCCAAGAGATGTTAAGGGAACTGCAACATTAACATTTACCCATAAAGAAGGAAGCGACGACCAGTGGTTGTATCTGCCATCTATAAAAAGGGTAAAACGAATTTCCTCCAGTAACAAGTCGGGACCTTTCATGGGAAGTGAATTTGCCTTCGAGGATTTGTCTTCCGATGAAGTTGAAAAGTACACCTATAGATTTGTAGAAGAAGAAGATGGTTTGTTGGTTGTAGAACAAGACCCTGTAGATCCAAAATCTGGATATGCACGAAGATTGGTCTCTTATAATAAAAACAAAGGATATCGCGTAGAAAAAATTGAATTCTATGATCGTAAAAATGAACTACTAAAAACGCTCATACATAAAGATTATAAGCAATATAAAAATAAGCATTGGAGATCTAGTACTATGGTAATGACAAATCATCAAAATGGAAAAGAGACAACCTTGCTCTTTTCCGATTACAATTTTGGTATAGAATTGGCTGATGAAGATTTTACAGAAAATGCCCTTAAACGAATAGGTGGTTGATTAGTTTTTTAATTGACGATAAGGAATTGGTAAACATATTTGTGTAACCGATTCCTTTTTTAATTATAAAGTTTTTATGAAATTACTAGTAAATCTGTTGTTCATTCTTACTACTGCATTAATTTTTGGTCAAGAAGAAAAAATTGAGGACGATTTTGAACTCGAATTGGAAGTCGAGTATAGATACTTTCCTGATGAAGTAGCTTTTCAGGGGCAAAAAACTCACTTTCCATCTGTAGCGGTTTCTCCTGAATATTCTTTAAGTTGGAATAAGGGATATGACGTACTAAACTTTAAGGGTTTTTTTCGTTTGGATGTTGATGAAGAAAGAACACACTGGGATATTAGAGAGTTCTACTACCAAAAATCGAAGAAGAACTGGGAAATCAGTTTAGGATTTAAAAAAGTGTATTGGGGGGTTACGGAAAGTAATCATTTAGTAGATATTATTAACCAGACTGATGCTGTTGAAAGTTTTGATGGCGAAAAAAAGCTAGGGCAGCCAATGGTTCAATTTTCTTTATCTACTAAAAAGATTGGAATATTTGATTTCTTTTATTTACCCTATCATAGAAAACGCACTTTTCCTGGAACAAAAGGAAGATTACGCTTTCCAATAGTCATAGATCAAGACGATTTAAATTATGAAAGTAGTGCTGAAGAGTTACACCAAGATTTTGCAGTAAGATGGAAACATTTTGTAGGCAGCGTTGATATTGGTCTATCTCATTTTTATGGAACAGGCAGAGAACCATTATTTATTCAAAACTCCAATTTTAACATTGAAGCATTTTACCCCATAATCAACCAAACAGGATTGGATGTTCAAGTTACCAACAATGCCTTTTTATGGAAGTTAGAATCTATATATAGAACAAGTAATGTCCAAGATTTTTTTGCTCTTGTAGGAGGTGTAGAATATACCTTTAGCAACATAAAAAGTAAAGGTTTTGATGTAGGTGCTCTATTAGAATACCTCTATGACGATAGAGGTAAGTTGGCACTAACAGGGCTACAAAATGATGTTTTCTTTGGGAGTAGAATTGCATTTAACGATGTACAGAGTACTGAAATATTAATTGGAGGTATTGCAGATCTTGAGAAGAGTAGTAAAATTTTTAGTTTAGAGGCATCTAGACGATTAGGGGAAAGCTGGAAACTAGAGATTGAAGGTCGCCTTTTTAGTAATATAGATAATAAAGAGTTTATACTCTCTAATTTTCATGAAGATAGTTTTCTTAGGGTGAGCATCCTTAAGTATTTTTAAATTTCAAACAATACTTACAGTTTTACTTTTAGCAACTTATTAAAGTTTGCACTTTTTAAAAATAGACTTAATCAGATAAACTTTAGTACTTCACAGTTAAAGCATACAGGCTTATACAGGATGGTTTTTTGTAAATTATAGATAATTTTGTTGTGCTTATTATTTGATACACAGACTTTACTATGAGACTTTCCTTTTTCTTAATTCTATACTTGTTTTTAAATATTGTATTTTTTGGTTGTGATTCCTCAAGCCAAGAGGCAGCTACAATAACTCCTTCTATTAGCCTTGAAGATTTATCCGTTGGATTTAGATCTCCAGAAAAAAAGTATCGTCCAGAAACTTGGTTTCATCTTAATGGGAACAATATAAGTAAAGAAGGTTTAACCTTAGATTTAGAAGCTATTAAAGCAGCGGGTTTACAAGGAATTCATTTATTTAACAAAGCAGGAAAACTTTACCCTAATGTAAAACCTATAAAAATTTTATCTCCAGAGTGGGAAGATATGATAAGACATGCTGCAGATGAATGCCAACGATTAGGTTTAAAATTTACAATGCAAAACTGCCCTGGTTGGTCTATGACGGGAGGGCCCTGGGTGCCAGCAGAAGAAGCACAACGAGAAGTTGTTGAGACTACATATCATATTTCTGGCAATCAAAAATTTGAAGACGTTTTACAAATAGATGCTTTGTACCATACATCAGATTATGACTATAAAGATATTCAAGTATTAGCATTTCCAACACCAGAAGGCGATGATTTGACGCCTTTAAATCCATCAAAAATTCAGACTAATAATACAATAGTGCCTTGGAAGGATATTTTTAATCCTAATTCAAAAATTATAGTTACACGCAAATCAACGCGATTAGATAAACCATTAAATGAATATAGAGCTAAAGGTATTTCAAAAATAAGTAATCAAGATACTTGGGTAAAAACAATTTTTGATACCCCAGTTACATTAAGAACTATTAAATTTCCACAATTGAGACACATTATTATGGGTACGGAATACCCAGTGATAGATGTGGATCTTAAGGTGAAAGCTCGAATTGGTAATAAATTGACTGAAATAGCAACCATAAATTTACCAGATGCCAATTGGAATGATAGACGAAAACACCTAACACTAGCAATTCCTGAAACTACATCCAATGAGTTTGTATTTACATTTGAAGGAAAGCATAAAATAGCCCCTGAATTTATTCGATTAAGTTCAAAACCAAAATTACACAACCACGAAGCCAAAGCAGCAAAAGTGTTAAGGCGTCTTGAAAAAGATGTACAATATGATTATGCTGAAAATACCATCATTAAATCCAATACCATAATCAACATCACAGATAAAATGACAGCTGAAGGTAAATTAACTTGGGAAGTTCCTGAGGGAGATTGGACAGTGGTACGTTTTGGACACATAAACATGCGATTAACCAATAAACCAGCAGTTCCTGAAGCAACTGGTTGGGAATCTAGTAAACTAGATAAATTAGCTATAGAAAACCATTTGCGTAATGGTATGATTGGTAATTTAATAAAAGATGGTGGTCCAATTGGCGATGGAAAACTTCATGGTTTATTAATTGATAGTTGGGAAAGTCATGTACCAACTTGGACCATGAATTCTGAAGATATGTTTGCTGAATTTGAAACACGAAGAGGTTACAGCATGAAAACATATTTGCCTGCTACAATGGGATACATTGTAGATGATGCAAAAACAACTACCAAATTTTTAAGAGACCTACGTCATACTATGGATGAGGTGTTTATAGATAATTTCTTTAAACATTTTGCCACTGTAGCTCACAATATGGGTGCTGAGGTATATACCGAAGGTGCTGGAGGCGAAGTATTACCAGTAGACCCAATGCGATATTATGGCGTTAGTGATGTGCCCATGACTGAGTTTTGGTATCCAAGAGCACCATCAGTACAAAATGAATATGCTAAGCCTATTTACAATGCTGCATCTGCTGCTCATTTATATGATAAACCAGTTTTAGCAGCAGAAGCATGTACACAAGTTGGTGTTAAATGGAATGAACATCCGTTTAGTGTAAAATATTTAATCGATTATAATTTTACCAAAGGAGTTAATCATTTGGTGTTCCATACGTTTTCGCATACACCACAAACTGATGTCTATCCGGGTTCTAGTTTTGGTGGACATATTGGGTTTCCATTAGTAAGACAACAAACTTGGTGGCCTTATATGAAAGATTGGACAGATTACTTAAGTAGAAACCAATATGTATTACAACAAGGAGAATATGTTGCTGATGTACTTTGGTATTATGGCGATCATTATGAACGTCCGCCATTCGATTTAGATAAATTTCCAAAAGGTTACCGTTTTGATTATTTAAATGCAGAAATTTTACAGGATAAACTAAGTATAAGAGATGGTAATATACATGTGCAGGGCGCAGGAGATTATAAAGTTATTATGCTTAGAGATTCTGAGAAAATGTTGTTATCTACGCTAAAGAAATTAGAAACTTTGGTTGAAGGTGGTGCAGTAATTTTAGGTAACAAACCTATGGAATCTCCTAGTTTGATGGATGATGAAGATGATTTGAAAGAACTTAAGTCTATTTCTGATAAACTATGGGGAACCTCTAAAAGTGGTGTGAAACAAGTAGGTAAAGGAAAGGTGTATTGGGGTAAAACTCTGGAGGCAGCTCTAAAAGAAGAAAGTATTGCTCCAGATGTGATTGTGCCTCAAGGTATAGATATCAATTGGATACATCGGGAAATAGATGATGCTCATATTTATTTTGTAGCTTCAAAAGAAGATAAACCTGTAAATTTAGCGTTGAGTTTTAGAGTAAATGACCTTTCTCCTCAAATTTGGGATGCATTTACGGGAGAACAACAAGATGCTAAAATTTGGAAAACTTTAGAAAATAGAACAAATGTAGCCTTACCATTATCATCAAATGGAAGTGCTATCGTAGTGTTTTCAAAAAATGATAAAAAACCTTTGGCTTCAAAAGTAACTCACAATAGTAAAGTTATTTTAAATACTGAAACGGGTTGGTCTAAAATTCAAGAGCAGGAAGTTGTTCCTCACTTATCTTGGAAAGATGACGAATTTATGGCGACTATGCCTGGCAAGTATGTATTTCATCAAAATGAAAAAGAAGCAAGAAAAGAAATTTCTGTTGAAGAAATACTGCTTCAAAATAATTGGAAACTATCTTTTGAAGGAGGTTGGGACACTCCAAATATTTTAGAAGTCTCTGAATTAAAATCTTTAACTGCACTTGAAAATGAGGCTGTAAAACATTATTCGGGCACAGTGACTTATTCAAAAACGATAAATTTAGATGAAATTGGACAACAAACAGTTATAGATTTAGGCAAGGTTGCCAATATAGCAGAGTTATGGTGCAATGGTAAAAAAGTAGGTGTAAAATGGGCGCCGCCTTTTGAATTTGATATTAGTGAATATGCTATGAAAGGTGAAAATACTGTTAATGTTAAAGTAACTAATACCTGGAGAAATCAGCTTATTTACGATAACTCCAGATCAAAAGATCAAAAGAAAACTTGGACGACCAATCCGCCTAAGAGAAATGAAACTGAACTAGAGGCTTCTGGATTAATTGGACCTGTGGTTTTGAGGCAAATAACGTATTAATCATTCATTTATGGTTGTTTTAAGTAAGATTTGTTAAAGTTTTGTTTTTTAGCGAAATATTGGCTCATTAAACTAAAATATTAAAGCTAAGTCTACTATTTTAATAGGTTTGTATGAATTTTACAATACTCACTGTTTTTGAACAGCATACTTAGGCAGCTATGAAAAAAAGTACTTTTAGATTTTTATTGTTTTGTGGTTTTACAATCTCTTCACTTTGTCTTACAGCACAAACAGCCCCTGATGAAGATACGAGTTCAGATCTCAGCTGTCCAGCATCTAATGAATTTAGAAATGAAACTAGAACCTCATCAGATTTACCAAACCCTGTTAATGTAGGTACTATTGATGATAGAAGTTGTTATGCAGATTACTCAGAAAGTAATGTTTATGATAATACTTGGGGGATATATAACATAACATATGGTTCAAACCATTTTCCAGAATCTTTGCAACCTAGAATAGAGCGCTCATTACCTAGATCTCAAACAACAGGCGTAGGGAGTTATGCAAGATTTACAGGAACTGTTAGAATCCTTGAAGTAGGAGATGCTGGAGGTTTTTTAAGTCAAGATGGTAGTTATTTCATGCAAGCCAAAGGGAAGCATACAGGAGGCGGAGGATCACCCGATCCTGCTATTTGTTTATATTTGGCGTTACCAATATATGGTACAGGAGTTAACAGTAATGTACAAGTGTCTTTCGATATTTATAGAGAGCAAATTGTTAACCGAGAAGGGTTTAGAGAATATACTTATTTAACCAATATCCCCAGAGATGTACCCACTGATGTTGAATTGGAGGTAGGTTTTAGGGCAGACCCAAACAATCCTTCAAAAAAAATACATTATGCTGATGCCGTTATCGGCGGGCAAGTTTTTAATTGGAACATTCCAGAGCCAGAAAGGGGTTTGCAGTCAGGCATTAGATACGGTGCCTATAGGGTTAAAGGCGGTAGAGCTCAAATCAGGTGGGCAAATACAACTTACGAGATGGAGGAAGTGGAAGGAGAACCTATAGAAAATGATGATCCAGATTTAACAGAAGGGGTTTATAGTTTAGAAAATGTTGCTACTGGTCAATTTTTAACCGATGCAGGATTGCCAGCTACTCCAGTTACTATGAGTAACTCTGATGAAGCGCAAAACACACATTGGACTTTTGTTAACAGTGGTGCATTTTTTAATATTGATAGTGAAACCTTGGGGATACTGCGTGCACCGGGTTCTGGAGGTCCAGGAGGTCCTTATGTTATTTTAAGTACTGAAAGACCTTCCCCAGAAAGTACAAGTGATAAAATTTGGATAATTCATTACAACGACTCAGATGATACATTTAGGTTTGAATCTGGTAGCGGTAGATTCTTATACCATGATACAATTGGGTATGTAACCCATTCTTTTGCTTCAGAAACTGATAGTAGAAGTAAATGGAAAGCTAATTTAAAAAATGAGTCATTGAGTGTTTCTAATCAAGAAAGACAATTCGCTTCAATAAAAATATATCCTAACCCAGCACAAGATAGATTTACTATAATCTCTAAAAATATTAATATTATGAAGCGTGTCGATATTTATAATATTTTAGGAAAACGAGTGTATCAAAACTTACCAAATAGTAATGTTTTAGAAGTTGAGAACTCCAGATTTGAAACAGGCGTTTATTTGGTTAAAGCTTTTTCAGTAGACAATAAAGTATTCTATTCTAAATTGATTATACAATAGTTTAGCCATCTGATATAGTTGTCTGTTAAATTGATTTTTTCTTTGAGTTATAAGTCCAGTTGTCAATGAGCAGGACAGGTCAGGATACCTTTTTAATCTGCAGTCAATAGTTTTACGTGTTATTTATTTTAATATCAGTATAATAAATACTAAAATAACTATGGAAAAAATTACTTTAAAATCAATATTGTTTTTCTTTTTTACGTTATGTTCGCTTTTTGTAACCGCTCAAGACGCACCACCTTCTGATGATATCTTCAGACTGAAAAATGTAGAAACAGGGTTATTCTTAACCGATTCAGGTTCAAGTGCAACAGCAGTAACCATGACAAATCTAGGGGAAGCAGATCCGAGTACTCATTTTAGGTTTGTACAAAGTGGAGCATTTTATAACATTGATAGTGAAATCTTAGGAATATTACGTGCACCAGGTTCTGGAGGTCCAGGAGGCCCTTTTGTAGTTGTTAGTACAACTAAAGCTTCTCCAGCGGCTGATGCTGATAAAGTGTGGACGATACAACATAATACAACGGACGATACCTATAGATTTCAATCGGGAAATAGTGGTAGATTTATGTATCATGATGCTAATGGAACGGTAACTCATGTTTCAGTTGCAGCAACAGATGATAGAAGTAATTGGGAGCTTATTCCTTTCGTGGAAATCCCTGTAGTGATAGCTCCAGATGAAGATACGAGCACAGATTTAAATTGCCCAGCTTCTGGTGAGTTCGAAAACAATAGTACCAGAAATGTAGATATACCAGGGTCTGTTAACGTGGGGACTGCGGATGATAGAAGTTGTTACTCCGATTACTCAGAAAGTAATGTTAATGGGAAAGATTGGGGTGTTTATAATATTACTGCTGGCTCCAACCATTGGGATGCACCAAACACCTTACAGCCTAGAATAGAACGTTCTTTAACTAGGTCTGGAGAAACAGGTGTTGGAAGTTATGCAAGATTCACGGGAACATTTAGGATTTTAGAGGTAGGCGATGCTGGTAGTTTTAGTCAAGATGGAACATACATTGCGCAAGCCAAAGGTAAACATACAGGAGGCGGTGGTCCACCAGATCCTGCCATTTGTTTATATAGAGCACATCCTGTTTATGGCACAGGAATAAATGCAGACAAGCAAGTAGCATTTGATATTTATGCCGAGCGTATCTTGGAACGTGGCGGATCAGGTAGTGGTCGGGAAGTTGTTTTTCTAAAGAGAGTAGACAAAAATGCGGAAATTGATTTTGAACTAGAAGTTGGTTTTAGGGTGGATCCAAGTGATGCTACAAAGAAAATTCATTATTGCGATGCAATAATAGGTGGAGACGCTTTTAATTTTAATATTCCAGATCCAGAGAGAGGTACAGAATCAGGTATAAGATACGGAGTATACAGAGTAAGAGGAGGTCGCGCTCAAATAAGATGGGCAAATACTACCTATCAAAGAGAGGAAGTTGTAGATAATTCTGGTACACCGCCTCCTGATGACGTTTTTAGATTAAGAAATGTTGCCACAGGGCAATTTCTAACAGCTGTAGGTTCAAGTGCTGAACCAGTTATCATGACCAATTCAGGTGAAGCTCAAAACACACATTGGACTTTCGTTGAGAGTGGTGCGTATTATAATATTGATAGTGAAACTGTTGGTATATTACGTGCACCGGGTGCTGGCTTTTCTGGAGGTGCGTATCGTGTTGTTAGTACAGGAGCAGCAGCACCATCAAGTGATACAGATAAAACTTGGACGATAGAATATAATGATGTCGACGATACCTACAGATTCGAATCTAGAACTGCTGGCAGATATTTGTATCAAGAGGTAGATGGAACTGTTACACATAGTATAGTTCCAGAATCAGATACTAGAAGTGTATGGGAAGCTATTTCAACTAGTCAAACTTTAAGTGTTTCTGAAGCAGAACTAAAAACTCCTTCAATGAATATATATCCTAATCCAGCAAAAGAAAGGTTTACAATTGCATTAAAAAACATTAACAATGTTGATGGCTTAGAGATTTATAATATTCTTGGAAAACGTGTATATCAAAGTAAATTTAATGGAAATAACTTAGAGGTTGAAAACACAGCTTTTAATACGGGTGTTTATCTGGTAAAAGCATATACAACAGATAATAAAGTATTCCATACTAAGCTAGTTATTAAATAAAGAGCTTTTTGAGAATAAGAAGTTTAACTTCTTATTCTCAAAAAGTATTTACAGAATCATGATATAATTAGGTAATCTTACAATTTTATTTTTTCTAATATTGGTGCTTCACCGAGTTAATATCCCGTTTGTCTTAAAATCAGGACACTTCGGGATGCTTTTTTCTAATATATGTTTGAATTTTAAATGATTTTAATCATAAAAAAGCTAATAGAAAAGACATTGTTATGAAACCACTTCAGTTAATACAAACCTTAATTAAGGACTATATATTTGTTTTAGTACTATATCTTGGTGCTATTTTACTTCCTCTAAAGGCTGCTGCGCAAGTTACATTTGAAAAAGAAGTTAAAATCACAGATATCGCCTTACATTTTGATGGTAATAAAGTCTCTTCAGATACTGCACCAAACTCGAGCACAGGATATGATTATGCATTTGGACCTCAAATATCGGCTCATGGCGATTGTATATTCACTTACAAGCATTATGTGTTTATGACTTGGTACAAAGGTGGTAAAGAAAATCGTAATATGATGTTGACACGTTATAATACAGAAACAGAAACTCAAAAAACAATCGAGTTTCCTCATAAGCATACAGGATTTAGAAATGTATGGTATATAGGAGAATCTCATAATACAATTGGTATAGGTGTTAGCCCTTTAGACGGTACCATACATTTGCTTTTTGACATGCACGCATACACAAGAACAAGACCAACAAATGGTAGTTTAGCAAATGACTATTTTAGATATTCTTATTCTAAAAAAAATGCAGCAGATGTACCTGACGAAGAGTTTACATTAGACCAATTTGTAGAAGATAGTGGTGCAGGAGATTACACACATCTAAGTTTAAATGGAGCTATAGATTATAACGCTTTTTCAGAATTTACATATCCTCAGTTTTTTTTAAATACTCAAGGAGATTTGTTTTTTTCTATGAGAAAAGGATCAAGTCCTAATGGAGGTTATCATTTTGCTAAATATGATGCGAATACATCAACTTGGTCAAGTTTTATAAAATTTGCAGATAAAAATGCAAAAAACTTTGGTGAACCATATAACTGGGGAATGTATGGTAGATTGCAATTTGTTGGAGGGAAAATAGCTATTGGTTTTCAGAAAAGGTCACAAAACACCAATGATAGATACTTGTATCAAAATGGGTTTTACTTTGCATATTCTGATGACCAAAGTGGAGAAACTGGATGGAAAAATTATAAAGGAGAAAGCTTTACAACACCACTTCGTGATGCAGATAAAATTTTAGTATATGAACCTGGAGATTTAGTAACAACTACCCAAAGAAATCAAGTTTATATGGTTGGTAGTTTTGACTGGACAATTACAGAAAGAGGAGATGTACATCTAATAGGTAGAGTAAGAGATGATGAAAATAATGTTACTAAAAATGTACATACTTATAAAAAGGCTGGAGATACAGAATTTACTACTTCTACCGATTTTATAGGAGGGAATCGTTTATTTACCTCTGGAAACAATATTTATATGATTAGGTTAAATTCAGGTAGAATTTATATAGAACAATCTTTGGGAGGTACTAATAATTTTAGGAAAGTTTATGAAGCAACTTCAGGTAAACAATTTAGTCATGGTAGAGCATATGTAAGTAATGGTAAGCTCTATTATTATATGATGGAACAATCTACAGGAGATCAAAGACCTTTATATTTACACATTATAGACTTGGGTATAGATGATAGTCCATTTCAAGTATCTCTAATTTCTCCCATAAATAATGAGAGTTATGAAGCAAATAAACCATTAGAAATTTCAGCTGAAGCCTTTAATGATAACGGAAGTATTTCTAAAGTAGAATTTATTATTAACAACCAGGTTTTTGAAGAAGATACTACAAGTCCATATATTGTAAATTATACGCCAGATACAGAAGGAACATATGCTATAAAAGCAATTGCTTATGATGAAAACAATGCAACAGTATCATCTCAAGAAATTAGTATAGACGTTTTTAGACGAAATGCTAATGATTTATCAGGAGATATTTACAGATTAAAAAATGTGGCTACAGGTAAATATTTAACATCTTCAGGGTCTTCTATAATAACTAGTGATTCTGGTGAGGGTTCAGACAAAGAGTGGCAGCTAGTTAAAGCAGAAGTTCCAGGGTTTGATTATTATAATATAGATAGTGAAGTTAGAGGAACTATTAGATTCACAGGTGGCGCTTCTAGCCCAGGGTTAGTAAGTACTAATTTTGGATCACCAAATACTAATGTGGATAAAATTTGGAGAGTAATTGCAAACAACGATGGTAGTTTTAGTTTTGCGACAAGAACTAGTGACAGATATCTATATCATGCCTCTAATAATACAATGACACATTCTGCAAATACAGATGATAGAAGTAAGTGGCAAGCTATATCTACAAGTCAGGCTCTAAGTATACACGATAATAAATTAAATTCATCTTCAATAAAAATATATCCTAATCCAGCTAATGACAGGTTTACAATTGCATTTAAAAATATAAACAATATTAAGGGTGTAGAAATTTATAGCATTTTAGGAGAACGTATTTATCAAAATGAATCAAACGGAAGTGATTTGGAGGTTGAAAGTGCTAATTTTAAAACAGGTATTTACTTAGTGAAAGCTATTGCAGATGATAATAAAGCTTATCATACAAAGCTAATTATTAAATAAAAATATTCAAAGTATTGAAAGTAAAAGCCAGAGCAAATTTGTTTCTGGCTTTTTAATTTTAACAGGACAAAACAGGATGGCTTATAAAAGTTATCTTTTTAAATTCAACCTGTTTAAATATTTACTAAATGAAAAGACGTAACTTCCTTCAGTTATCAACATTAGCAGGTGTAGGTTTATCATTGCCAATGGCAGGATTATTGAATGCCTGCAAAAGCCACCCAGAACATTCTTTAGAATTTAAAAGTTTAATTACCGATTTGTTAAAAGACTGGAGTGATGCCATGTTAAAACAACAAATTATCAACCCCTCAAACTTAGAATTACACGGATCGTTAGATTGCCCCTCTTGTGAGCACATACATGGACGCTGTATGGATGCCGTATATCCGTTTTTGTACATGGCAGATAAAACAGGAGATGAAAAATATGTTGAAGGTGCTAAGTTGGTCATGACATGGGCAGAAAACAATGTGTCTCAAGAAGATGGTTCATGGACAGTTATAAAAAACCCAAAATCTTGGAAGGGTATTACTGTTTTTGGAGCTATTGCTTTAGCTGAAGGGTTGCATTATCATGCTCATGTGTTAGATGAAGTTACTCGTTTAGCCTGGACTAAGCGTCTTGAAGCAGCAGGACAATACATTTATGATACGTTTACTATCGATTTTACCAACATCAATTACCCAGGAACAGCTGTTTATGGTTTAGATTTAATTGGAGACGTTTTAAATAGGGATGATTTTAAGACGAAAAGTAAAACTTTGGCTTCAGAAGTAAAATCCTATTTCACTAAAAATGAAGGTTTATTGTTTGGCGAATGTAAAAAGAGTTCAAGTAAACTAAGTGAAAAAGGATTGCATGGTGTAGATTTAGGCTATAATGTAGAAGAAACTTTAAATAGTTTGGTCATGTATGCCATAAAGCACAAAGATGAAGAATTACTTCAAATTTTAACCAAATCGTTAAATAGTCATTTAGAATTTATGATGCCAGATGGAGGTTGGGACAATAGTTGGGGTAACAGAATGTACAAATGGACCTATTGGGGTAGTAGAACTTGCGATGGAAGCCAATTGGCTTTTGGAATGATGTCACACATAAATCCTGCATTTGGTACAGCAGCTGTAAAAAATACCGAACTTTTAAAAAGCTGTACTTCAGATGGCTTAATTCATGGAGGTCCTCATTATGTTTCAGCAGGAGTATTGCCTTGTATTCATCATACATTTACACACGCAAAACCACTAACAGCACTTTTAGATCATTGGGAACATTTACCTGAAATAAACAAAAATGCAGCATTACCAAGAGCAACAGCAGATGGTGTAAAGCATTTTAAAGATTTAGATGTGTACCTATTTTCTAGAGGAGATTGGAGAGGAACTGTAAGTGCTTACGATGCTGAATATCATTATAAGAATGATTATCGTCAAGCATCAGGTGGTGCTTTAGGTGTTTTATACCACAATAAAGTTGGTTTAATCTGTGCTGCTAGTATGGCAAAATATGAAATGGTTGAAAAAAACAATCAACAAGTACAACCTGGTAAAGATATTTGTTTAACACCACGTATAGAAAGCTATAAAGATGAGATTTGGTATACTAATTTGTATGATTTACCAGCTACAGTTAGTTCTAAAGATGAAAATGGGACTATTAAATTAGTAGCAGATGTTGCACTAAAAAATGTTAATAGAAAAGAAATTGAAGGAACAGCTTCTAAATTTGATATTACTTATGAGTACAATACAAACGAAACCGCAATTTTTGTAAAAACATCTCAAAAGATTACCACACCAACATCTTTTGTGTTACCTATTGTTTCTCCAAATAGTGAAAAGGTCACTATTGTAAATAAAAATGAAATTACAATACAAAAACCAGAAGGATTGGTTACTATTAAAGCCAATGCGCCTATTAAAACCAAGGAGATAGAAGGAAAAAGAACATTTAACATGGTTCCTGGAGTAGAAGCTTTGCCTTTAGAAGTGTTTTTTAAAGACGATATAGAAAGATTAGAGATAACAATTCAAGTTAGTTAAAAATTGGGTGTAGAGTTTCTAAACTTTCCTGGAGCCAGACCTGTTTTTCGTTTAAATAATCTGTTGAAATAAACGTCAGATTCAAAACCCAATTCAAAAGCAATCTCCTTTTGAGACTTATTCGTATTTAGTAATAATTCTTTAGACTTTTCAATTTTAAGTAATAGATAATATTGCAAAGGAGCAATACCAGTTTGTTTTTTAAAATCTATTCTAAATTTAGAATAACTAACTCCCAAATGTGTAGCGATTTCTTTTAAATTGATGGTGTTATTTATGTTTTTATACATGACGCTTTTTGCTAAAGAAACCATAGAGTTTAACTGATCTATATTGCTCCCTGCACTTTTAATATTATGTAATTCTGCCATTAATTGAAGACAAACTCCAGAGGCTAACCTCTGATAACCATAAGATTCTTCATCAAATAATTTAAAAAGGGTATTAAAGTAATTTAAAACAGAAGGTTTGTTACATTTAGAAATAATAGGAGCATCTGCATTAAAAAATCCATTAGTTAAAAACTGATTGGCTATTTCTCCAGAAAAACCAACCCAGCGTTCTGTCCAACCACTAGTTTTATTAGGCCTATACCTGTGCCAAACTTCAGGAAATAATAAGAAAACATCACCATCAGTAACCTTTAATTTTCCAGTTGAGTTACTTTCAAAAACACCCTCTCCTTTAGTAATTAATACGATATGAAATTCATTAAGGACACGTCCTCTATCCCACGTGAAAAAATATTGATCAGGATGATCTTTGGAAGGGTATAATGTGTGCTTTTTAATAACATTTCGTCCTAAATTATTGATAAAAAAACCCCAAGACTTATCTTTATTAGTAGTGATTAGATATTTTTTATAAGAATTATTCATGTCATTTTGTATAACTAATATATCAAAATGTCAATTGAAAATATCATTCTTATCCAAGAAATTTACAATCAATAACAATTAATTAGAAAATAAGCATTTTACCAGTATTTAACAGGATAGTAAATTATAAGATTAAAAATATATTTACGAAGCTTTAAAAATAAGATGTTTGTTTACCCTTAAAAATATGAAAACTCAATCATTTCGAAAAAGTTGGTCTAAACTAACAACTTCTTTTATTATTTTATTTTTTCTATGTGCATTTTCTGGATGTGATTCTTCATCAGATATAAAAATAGAAGCACTAAGAACGGAGTATCGTTCCAATCCTTTAGGAATAGATAATACAGTACCCAGACTTAGTTGGAAAATACTTGATGAATCTCATATACGAGGTCAAAAACAAACTGCTTATCAATTACTTGTTGCTAGCAGTATAAAAAATCTTGAAGAGAATATAGGAGATATTTGGAACACAGGAAAAGTTACTTCAAGTCAGTCTGTAAATGTGGTTTATGATGGAGTAGATTTAAATTCTTCAAAACAGTATTTCTGGAAAGTAAAAGTTTGGGATGTTTCCAATAAAAGTTCTCAATGGAGTGAGATCGCAAACTTTTCTATGGGATTACTTGAGCAATCTGATTGGAAAGGCGAATGGATATACAAAAAAGATCAAAACAAAAAAGACCATAACTGGTATAGAAAGAATTTCTCCTTAAATGAAGTACCACAGTCGGCGTTCGTTCATGTGGCTTCTTTTGGTTATCATGAAGTGTATATTAATGGTAAAAAAGTTGGAGATGAGGTCATGAATCCTGTGAATTCTTCACTTAAAAAAAGACTTCCTTATTTGACTTATGATATCAATTCTTATTTGCAAGAAGGCGATAATGTTATTGCAATATGGCACGCAGCTGGATGGACTAGATGGGGTAGAATAAAGACTTATTATGATGCACCATTTGTTCTTAAGGCTCAGGCCGAAATCAGCACAGAATCAGGTGCTGTTACATTAACAACTGATACATCTTGGAAATGTAAAAAAAGTTACAGTTCATACAGTGGACCTTGGGATATTTTAGATTTTGGAGGCGAAATTATTGATGAACGCTTGCGTGAAGATAATTGGAATACCGCCGATTATGATGATTCTAATTGGGTTAATGCAACGGTTTTTGACAATAGTAAAGCCAAAGAAGTGGGGATTGCGGATATCAACCTTGGCCCTAAAGGGGCAGTTGTGGTTCCAAGTACCGATGCCAATCCGCCAACTAGCAAAATTACCGCAACCTTAAGTGCGCAAATGGTAGAACCGCAGGTAAGGTATAAACAAGTAAACCCTGTTGGTGTTGCAAAAAATGAAGAAGGCAACTATGTCATTGATATGGGCGAAAATTATACAGGCTATTTTGAAATGAACCTATTTAATGGAAAAGAAGGAGATACGGTTACTTTTGAAGTAGCAGATCATAAAGAAGTAGCCACATCTTGGGAGCAAAGAAGTAAATATATATTTGATGAAACAGGTACCGGCCATTTTACCAACCGTTTTAATTTGGCTGGTGGACGTTGGGTTACGGTTTACGGTATTGATTATAAACCAGAATTAAAAGATATCAAAGGCTATGTAATTACTAATAATCGAAAGCAAATCAGTCAATTTAAAAGTTCTAGTAAATTACTAAATCAAATTTATCAGGTAAATTTAAATACTTACATAGCAAATACTATTGATGGTATTTTGGTAGACTGTCCGCATCGTGAACGCCGTGGTTGGGGAGAAGTAACAGTTGCAGCTATGTATGGCGATGCATTACCAAACTTTGAGAGTGGAGCGTACATGATGCAATACGCACAATTTATGCAAGATGCGCAAGCCGATGATGGTAAAATGAGAGCGGTAATCAATGGCGACGATTTTGAATTTTTAATGTGGATGGCAAATAGCCCAATTACCATTTGGGAAACCTATAGAATGCTGGGCGATAAAAAACTTTTAGAGAATCACTATCCAACTCTACAAAAATGGATGCATTGGTTATACGAACACTCAGATTATGATACTAGTGAGGGATTAAAAATAGGAACACGTGGTACATTAGAATTTCCAGGTTTAGGAGATTGGTGTACCCCAAGAGGTAATTTTTGGAGTTCTAGTAACTCTCCAGAATCAGCACATTTTAACAATTGTGTTTACGCATTTATGTTAGAGTCTGCCTTAAAAATAGCTAAAACCTTAAGAAAAGAAGAAGATGCCAAAATCTATGCAAAACGTTTAGAAGTACAACGCAAAGCAACCCATAAAAAATTGTACGATGCTAAGACAGGAAAATATGGTCTTGGGCATCAGGTAAATCAAGCTTTTGCATTACTTTCTGGAGTTACCCCAAAATCTGAACAAGAAAAGGTGTACAATAATTTAGTAGATCAGGTATTGTACAAATTTCCCTATTATGACACAGGTAGTTCAGGACAAGCTTTGTACACTCGATATTTTATAGAACATGGAGAGCGTATGGATTTAATTTACGAGCTATTAAAAGACAAACGACATCCAAGTTATGGTTACTTTTTAGAGCAAGGGAAAACCGTTTGGCCAGAACGATGGTCTGCCATTGGGAATAGTCAAATCCATACGTGTTATACTGGAATTGGAGGTTATTTTATCAAAGGTTTTGCTGGAATTCGTCCAGATAAATTACATCCAGGAATGCAACATTTTATTGTTAAACCAGTTCCTGTTGGCGATTTAACTTTTGCTAATGCAACCCATGAATCTATGTATGGAACTATTGTTTCTAATTGGAAAATAAATAACCAAGAAGCTACGTTTCACATTGAAGTTCCAGTAAATACATCGGCAAAAGTATATGTACCTGCCACTAAAAAAGAGGTTGTTTTTGAAAGCGACAGTGTAGCAGATCAATCAAACGAGATCACATACATTGGTACCGAAAAAAATGATACAGTTGGCAATTATATCATTTATGAAGTAGGTTCAGGTATCTACAATTTTAAAGTTTCAGAATTACCAGAAGTAAGCTATCCAGATCCAATAGAGCAGCCAGATAACTTAGCATTAATAGGACGTATGAATGCTTCATCAATGACCATTCAATCAGAAAAACTACCAGTTTTTGAGGCGTTTCGTGCAAACGACGAAAACTACGAAACGTTTTGGAAAGCCAAAGGATCATTAAATGAATGGATAGAAATAGAATGGTTTAAACCACAGACATTTAATACAATAGTGCTTAAAGAAAATGGCGATAATATATCAAACTATACACTTCAATTTCTAGAGAATGGTAAATGGAAAAATATTTTAAGTGGAACTTCTTGTGGAGCCAATAAAAGCCATAATTTTAAAGCAATTACCACATCAAAATGTAGGTTGCTAATATCAGAAGCAAAGAGAAAACCAATGATTTCTGAATTCCAAATCTATAAGAAGTAGATTAAAAAAAGAACACATAAACTACTTATGAAATTTAAAACTCTTTTAATTCTATTAATTTTTATAATGCCGAGTTTAAGTGCTTTCGGTCAGTTCCAAAATAATAGTATTAGTTGGGAGCAAGCAAAATGGATTGGGTATACCAAAGACGATCGTTTAGAAAAATGGTCAACGAGAGATTTTATTAGAAATCAACCTCCAATGGATATCAATACTTGGAAACCAACCGAAAAAGATTTAAAAGCGGTTCGTCGTAAAGCACATCCATCAGTATTATTAAGAAAATCATTTTCTGTAACTAAAGAAATTGAGTCTGCACAAATTGCGATTTGTGGCTTAGGTCTTTATGAATTATATCTTAATGGAAATAAAGTTGGAGACAGAGTACTTGACCCTGCACAAACTTCTTATGATGAACGTGCTTTTTTTGTTCGCCATAATGTTACATCATTTCTTAAAAAAAATAACGGATTAGGAATTATGTTGGGCAATGGTTTTTACGGACAGAATATAGCATTTTGGCCAGGGCTTGCTTATGGAAAACCACGTGCAATTGCTGTACTTGATATAACCTATACAGATGGAACAAAAAAGCAAATTGTAACTGATCAAAGTTGGAAAGCACATGCTAGTCCAATACTATTTGATAATGTATATCATGGAGAAACGTATGATGCTAGAAAGGAAATAAAAGACTGGTCTAATTATGGGTGTAATGATGCTTCTTGGTATGAAGCAGAACTGATGAAAGCACCAACAACTAATTTGATAGAGCACGAGTTGGAGCCGATGAGAAAAGTTAGAAAAGTAAATCCAGTTGCTGTTTTACCAGCTGAAAAAGGTTGGATTATTGACTTGGGGCAAAATATGACAGGTTGGCTAGAAATTAATATTGAAGAACAAGAAGGAACTGAAGTAAAAATGCATTTTGCAGAACATCTAATGCCCGACAAGAAAAATATCGATCCAGCCTCTACAGGAATTCATGTTGTGGGTAACACGCAAACAGATATTTACATTTGTAAAGGAAATGGAGCTGAAACTTGGGAACCTCGTTTTACTTATCATGGGTTTCGTTATGCTCAAATAGAAGGTTTAACCAAAAAACCAAGTTTAGACCAGTTTACGGGTTGGTTAGTTCGTACAGATGTAGAACGTATAGGAAGTTTTAGATGTTCTAACGAGCAAATAAATACCTTTTATGACGTTTCTATGTTGACTATTGAAGACAATCTGCAAGGATTATTAAGTGATTGTCCGCATCGTGAACGTTGTGCATGGATGGGAGATGCTTATGTAGTAGCTGAAGCGGCTAGTTATAATTTTGATTTACAGGGTTTATG
Organism: Hyunsoonleella pacifica; assembly: GCF_004310335.1. Taxonomy (GTDB): domain Bacteria; phylum Bacteroidota; class Bacteroidia; order Flavobacteriales; family Flavobacteriaceae; genus Jejuia; species Jejuia pacifica. The sequence goes on from NZ_SIRS01000001.1 coordinate 297,994, forward strand.
GCAAAAAACAACAAATGATATTAAAACTGTAATCGGAAAATCTAAAGCACATTTTAAAGACCCTTTTCCTTATGATGAAAGAGCACCTGCTAATATTTCTGTTGGGAAACGTCTGTGTTTACAGGCAAGGCCAGATTGGGGAGCAGCTACAGTCATGATTCCGTGGTTTTCTTATGTGTACTTTGGAGATAAAAAAATAGTTGAAGATTCTTGGATTATGATGCAAGGTTGGATGGGGTATTTGGATGAAAAGGTGCAAGAAGATGGAATAATAAATGGTGGATTTGGAGATTGGTGTCCACCAGGAGGAAATCCTAATATGGATACACCACCGGCTTTATCCTCTACCGCATTATATTATCAAAATTTAGTTGCTATGAGAAAAATGGCAATTATTTTAGATAAGGAAACACTTGCTAAAACATACGAACAAAAAGCAACGTTTGTAAAAAATGCTTTCAATGCTAAGTTTTTTAATAAAGAAACCAATTCTTATGGTTCTCAAACAGGAAATTCATTTGCTTTATATTCTGGATTAGTTTCTGAGCAGAAAGCGCAATTGGTTGCTGATAATTTAGCGCAACTCATCATGAAGAAGAATAAAGGCTATTATACTACAGGTATTTTCGGACACAGACCATTGTATACAGTTTTAAATGATTTCGGTCATAGTGATGTTACAAAACACTTATGGGATCGTACTGATTTTCCCAGTTTAGGCTTTGTAACAGAAACTCATGGTTTAACAACCTGGCCAGAACATATCGCCAATTGGGATAAAACAAAACGTTATCATAGAAATTCATTTAATCACCCTATGAATAGTGGTTTTGCTGCTAGTTTTCATGAAAGTTTAGGTGGAATTCGTCCAGATGAGAATCATCCAGGATTTAAAAAATTCTATTTGAAACCTACTTTTTTAGAAGGTCTACAATGGTGCGAAGTTGATTATGAATCGCCTCAAGGAGAAATTAAAAGCTATTGGAAAAGGAATACAAAAGTAATTACTTGGTCTGTAACAGTTCCTAAAAATTCTACTGCTTTGGTTCAATTGCCAATGTATATATCAAAGCAAATCAAAGTAAATAATAAACGAGTTAAAAGTAATACGTTCGAACTAGATTCGGGCGAATATATAATTAGTATTAAGTAATATGAGAGTGAACAAAAACGAGGTGTCTTTTTTTAAGAAGAGTGAAAAACTTACTAGTAAATTTTTCTTCTCTTTTATACTATGTATTTCACTATTATCCTGTAAACCATCTCTTGTAGATGTTATAGATTTACGTTGTGAATACCGAATAAATCCTTTAGGGATAGACAATACAGCACCAAGATTAAGTTGGAAATTAACTCAGTCGACTCCAGTAAGAGGACAAAAACAAACAGCTTATCAGATTTTAGTAGCCAGTAGTTTAGAAAATTTAAAAAGTGATAATGGAGATATTTGGAATTCGGGGAAAATAGATTCAAATCAATCAGTAAATGTTACATACAGAGGCGCTGATTTAGTATCTGCAAAACAATATTTTTGGAAAGTAAAAATTTGGGATAAGGATGGTGCCACTTCAAAGTGGAGCAAACCAGCTAGGTTTTCAATGGGATTATTACAACAATCTGATTGGAAAGGGGACTGGATTTTAAAATCAGATCAAAAAAAAACGGATCATAATTGGTATAGAAAGAATTTCGAATTAAAAGAGAAAGCAGAATCTGCATTTGTGTTTGTTGGCTCATTTGGCTATCACGAGTTGTATGTTAATGGAGAGAAAGTAACAGAAAATGTTATGAATCCAGTGTCTTCTTACATGAAAAAACGTATTCCGTATTTAACCTATGATATTTCAGATAAATTAAAAAAAGGTGACAATGTGATTGCCATTTGGCATGCTGCAGGATGGTCGCGTTGGAAACGTATTCGTGAGTATCGTTTAATTCCATTTGTGTTCAAAGCACAAGCAGAAATTGTAGCTGGTGGAGAGCAAATAACTCTAAAAACAGACACTACCTGGAAAACCAAAAAAAGTTACTCTGAGTATTATGGCGATTGGGATATTTTACGTTTTGGTGGAGAAACTATTGACGATAGCAAACGAGAAGATAATTGGAGTGCCTCAGATTATGATGATAGCTCTTGGGCAAATGCTGCAGTGTATAATCACGAAGAATTAAATGCAAAAATTCCTGAAGGGAATAACATCAGTTTTGCTTTAAATAGTAGAAAAAATAAAGAAGTACGTGCATTGTATGGTCCTATTACTGCAAAATTAAGTGCGCAAATGGTAGAGCCTCAAGTAAAATTTAAAGAGATTAAACCAAAAAGAATTACATATAAGAAAGATGGTAGCTGTGTGATAGATATGGGAGAAAATTACACAGGATTCTTTGAAATAGAACTAGATTATGGTATTGAAGGCAATGAAGTTATATTTGAGATAAGCGACCAACTAGGACAAACATCTAGTTGGAATCAAAAGAGCAAATACATCTACGGAAAATCTGGAAAAGGAAAGTTCCAAAATCGATTTAATGTTGCTGGAGGAAGATGGATAACTGTGTATGGTTTAAAATATCAACCTAAGCTATATGATGTAAAAGGATATGTGATTACAAATAACCGTAAGCAAATCAGCAAATTTGAGTCTTCGAGTGAGCACCTCAACCAAATTTACCAAGTCAATTTAAATACGTATTTAGCGAATACGATGGATGGTATTTTGGTAGATTGTCCACATCGTGAGCGTAGAGGTTGGGGAGAAGTTACTGTAGCTGCAATGTATGGAGATGCACTTCCTAACTTTGAAAGTGGTGCCTACATGGACCAATATTTACAGTTTACTAGAGATGCGCAATCTTCTGATGGAAAAATTCGTGCAGTAATAAATGAAGAAGACCGTCCTTTTTTAATGTGGAAAGCCAATAATCCTTTAACGGTTTGGGAAACTTACATAATGTTAGGCGATAAAAAAGTATTGGAAGAAAATTACGAGTCGATGCAGAAGTGGATGGCTTGGCTATATGAAAATTCAAATTATGAAACTGGTGGAGCTATAAAAGCGGGAGAGCAAGGTTTGAGACAATTTCCTGGTTTAGGAGACTGGTGTACACCTCGTGGTAACTTCTGGACGAGTAGTAACTCTCCAGAATCGGTTCATTTTAATAATTGTTTGTATGCATTTATGTTAGATAATGCCATGAATATTGCTAAGGTTTTAGGGAAAACTGAAGATGCTAAAATCTATAAAGAACGATTAAAAATACAAAGAGAAGCTACTCATAAATTATCATATAATCCAGAAACAGGTAAATACATAAAAGGATATCAAGTAGATCAAGCTTTTGCATTATTATCTGGTGTAACACCAGCATCTGAAAAAGAAAAAGTGGAAGCCAATTTGGTAGATGATGTTTTATATAAATTTCCGTATTACGATACAGGAAGCTCTGGACAAGCTTTATATACACGCTATTTTACAGAGTTTGGAGAACGTATGGATTTAGTTTATGAATTGCTAAGAGACAAGCACCACCCTAGTTATGGTTACTTTTTAGAACAAGGCAAAACGGTTTGGCCAGAACGTTGGTCTGCTATAGGAAATAGTCAAATACACACCTGTTATACTGGAATAGGAGGCTATTTTGTAAAAGGTTTTGGAGGTATTCGTCCAAATCCAGAGGAATTGGGTATGCAAAATATACTAATAAAACCAGCACCAGTTGGAGATTTAACTTTTGCTAATACAACCTATGAATCCATGTATGGAAACGTAGTTGTAAATTGGAAAAAAGGAGGCAAAGGCGCAACGTTTCATGTTGAAATTCCAATAAATACTAAAGCAAAAGTATATCTTCCTGCAATTACAAAAGATAGGGTTCAAGAAAGTGGTGTACTTGCCGAAGACGCCGAAAACATTTCTTTTTTAGGAACTGAAAAAAGTAAAGCAGTAGGTAATTATATCATTTATAATGTTACTTCTGGAGTGTATGATTTTAAGATAGACAATTTGCCTGTAACACAATTTCCAGAGCCGTTAGGTAGCAAAGAAAACTTAGCAAAATTAGGAAGAATTAATGCCTCATCGATGTTTATTAAAAATGAAAAATTACCTGTTTTTGAAGCGTTTAGAACAAATGATGAAGATGATAAAACTCGATGGTTAGCAACTGAAACTAAAAATCAATATCTAGAAGTGGAATGGGTAAAGCCACAAACATTCAACCAAATTATTATTGACGAATATAAAAATAACATCACATCATATAAGTTGCAATACTTCGAAAATGGAGATTGGAAGGATATTGTAAAAGCAACGAGTTGTGGAGCTAATAAAGTACACCAATTTGGTGCAATTCAATCTACAAAATGTAGATTGTTTATTGAAGAAGCAAAACAAGCGCCATCTATTAAAGAAATTAAAATTTTTAACACCACCACCTTATAATAACTAACTCAAAAATGAACAACAACCATAGAAAAAGAGAACGCTTTTTTTTGCTAATTATTTTTTTAACAACTTCAATAACTTTTGCAACCAAACCACCCAATTGGGAAAAAGCACAATGGATTTGGCAACAAGAAGATAGCCCCTCCAATACTTGGATGAGTTTTAGAAAAACAATAGAACTCAATGAAATACCAGAAGAAGTTGAAGCTTACATTTCTGTAGATAGTAAATTTTGGTTATGGATAAATGACGAGCTGGTAATTTTTGAAGGCGGTTTATCTAGAGGGCCAAGCCAAGCTGGTGATTGGAATCGTAAGCAAAAAATAACACCTGCCAATTCTTGGTATGAAACCTTAAATATTCAGCCCTATTTAAAAAAAGGAAAAAATACCATTGCTGTTTTAGTTTGGTATTGGGGTCGTGAAACCCATAAAGGAACACACATAGATAGTGGAAAAGGAGGTTTATTATTTTCAGCACAAATCGGAAGTCAAAAGTTGGTTTCTGATGGATCTTGGAGAGCGATTCAACATCCGGCTTACAACAATAAAATTCCACCAGCAAGCAAAGCATTAGTGCAATATCCAGTTCATTTTAATGCACAAAAAGCGATGAACGATTGGTCTGAAAACGCTTGGTACACTTCTAAATTTGATGATAGCAACTGGCAGTTTGCAACAGAAAAAGGAAATGCAGGAGTTGCTCCTTGGTATAATTTAGAACCTAATATTGTTCCTCAGTTAATTAATCACGGTTTAGAAAATTATAAAAACCACGACGATTTACAATTTCCATTTGTAAGCAAAGGAAAAACCATTAAATGTAAATTACCTTTCAACAAACAAATTACTCCGTATTTAGAAGTTGAAGCCAAAGCAGACGATACAATTTTTGTTACCACAGACAATCGATTGAATAAAATTACGACAACTTATATTACCAAAGCAGGGACTCAAAAATTTGAGAGTTTTTCTTGGATGAACGGAAATGAAATACGCTATACTATTCCAGAAGGTGTAAAAGTAAAAGCTTTAAAATACAGGTGGATGAGTGTAGGTGAAATGGTTGGTAAGTTTGAAGTTGACGATCCATTTTACAACCGTTTGTGGTGGATGGGTAACAACACTTTATTTGTTTGTGCTCGCGATAATTTTATGGATTGTCCCGATAGAGAACGTGCTTTATGGATTGGTGACGTAGCTGATCAGGTAGGATACTTGTTTTACGCTATGGATGATGCTGGACGTCAATTACTTAAAAAAGCGATATTACAAACCATGTCGTTTAGTCAAGATGGTGTAATTGGGGCATTAGGTCCGTTAAGAGTTCGAGAGTTAGTAGCGCAAAGTTTACAATTCATAGCACAAGGAATTTGGCCTTATTATTTAAACACCGGAGATAAAGAAACTTTACAAAAGGTATATCCATTTGTTTACGATTATTTGGTGCTTTTCCAAATGCAAGAAAATGGATTGCCAAAATACAGAATACGTCAAAGTCCAGATTCTTGGGATTGGGTAGATTGGGGTGTTAAAAAAACAGCGGATAAAGAACCGATTCAAATGGCATTTTACTATTTGGCTTTAAGTAAAGCTAAAGAAATGGCAGAAGTTTTAGGAGAAGATACCCACGCTAAATGGTACGCGGAACGAATGAAAACTATGAAACCAGCTTTTGAAAAAGCATACTGGAAAGATGGTTTTTATAGTTCAAATGAAACACTCTTAAAAGATGATAGAGCAAATGCAATTGCTATCGTTTCAGGAATTGCTAATCCAGATTATTACAATCAAATAGTAGATAATGTGTTGATTCCAAATCGTTTTTCTAGTCCGCATTTTGAGTGGTTGGCAGAAGAGGCTATGTGTATTGCTGATAGACCAAAAGCATCTTTACAACGAATGAAAGAAATGTATCAAAGTCAGGTTGATAAAAAATCAATGTCAACGTTATACGAGATGTTCCCAAGAGGAGGAAGTTACAATCACGCGTGGAATGGCTCCAATAAGATTTTATCGAAATACATCGCTGGAGTTGAACCAACTAAAGTAGCTTGGAGCGAATATCAAATACTACCAAGTTTGGTACATTTTAAGCAGTTGAAAAAAGTTATTCCAACAGTAATGGGTGAAATAAAAATTGATATGAAAAAGACTGAGAGCACATATACTTTAAATTTAAAATCTCCTGATGTTTGGAAAACTACGGTAATTGTTGGTATACCAAAGACAGGAAAAGAAATTAGTAAAGTAGAGTTAAATGGTATTGTGTTTTGGGAAAAAGGGAAAGCAAACAAGGCGATAAATATTGGGGTGTCTGAGGATGATAAATTTTTAAAGTTTAGATTAAAATCGCAAAATTGGCTTATAAGAGCAACATATAAATAGTTTTTTGAAAAGAATAAGTACAGAATATGACTTTAAAATTTAAAAAAATCACATTTTTATTTGCTTTATTAACTTCAATTTCAGCAATTGCAAATTCGCCTAGTTGGGATAACGCAAAATGGATTTGGCAAGAAGAAGATGGGCCTGCAAATACTTGGGTAGCATTTCGAAAATCATTCAATCTTAATGAAATACCAGAGCAAGCTTTGGCAAATATTGCTGTAGATACAAAATACTGGCTTTGGATTAATGGCGAAATGATATTGTTTGAAGGTGGATTGGCTAGAGGAGCTGCACCAAACACAAACTATTATGATGAGGTAGATTTAAAGTCGTATTTAAAAGAAGGACAAAACACAATTGCCATTTTGGTTTGGTATTGGGGTAGAACCCGAAAAGTACATGATGATAGTGGAAAAGGAGGATTTTTATTTCATGCTAACTTAGGAAAACAGCAGTTAGTTTCTAATGTAGATTGGAAAATGAAAGTTCATGAAGCTTACGACTCCAAAAGTGGAGGAGGAGGCAAGAGTGCAAATAGAGTAAATGCCTATAACGTAAAGTTTGATGCCAGAAAAGCCATGGGAGATTGGTCTAATAAAGCTTGGTATACTAATGCGTTTGATGATAGCAATTGGGACAAACCAATTGAAAAAGGTGTTGCAAATAGTAATCCATGGGGGAACTTAGTAAAAAGAGCGATTCCTCAATGGAATGATAGAGGTCTTGCAAACTATATATCTCTTACATTAAAATCTAGCAAAGAGAAGATTCAACTACCTTTTACCAATACAACAGATTCTTTATTGGTAATTCGTGCTAAATTGCCTTTCAATCAGCAAATCACACCGTATTTAAAAGTGAATAGTAAGGCTGGTAATACCATTGTTGCTGATATGGATAATCCATTTAATATGTTAAAGGGAACTTACATAACTAAAGATGGTGTACAGGAATTTGAAAGTTATTCATGGATAAATGGACATTATGTAGAATATACAATTCCTGCAGGAGTAGAAGTATTAGAACTAAAATACAGATGGACAGGTGTTGGCGAAATGACAGGAACATTTGAAACGAGTGATTCTTATTTTACACGCTTATGGTGGATGGCTCGAAACACTTTATATGTTTGCGCTAGAAATAATTATATGGACTGTCCAGATAGAGAACGTGGTTTATGGATTGGTGATGTTGCAGACCAAACAGGGGCTGTTTTTTACACTTTGGATGAACCAGGGCGTTTATTACTAAAAAAAGGAATTGATAACACCATTGCTTACAGAGCAGGAGATACCATTCAAGGGTTAGCACCTGGTTTTGGTGCGTATCGTGGAAAAAGTAGTGAACTAACAGGGCAAAGTTTACAATACATAGATCAAGGGATTTGGCAATACTATTACAACACAGGAGATAAAGCCACGCTTGAAAATGCATATCCAGCCGTTTTCAATTATTTAAAGTTGTGGAGTATGCAAGCTAATGGTTTGCCCAAACATAGAAAAGGCTATGCAAACTGGGTAGATTGGGGGATAGATACAGACCCAGTAGCCACAAATGTAGTGTTGTATTACATGGCATTACAATCGGCTAAAAAAATGGCAATAGCATTAGGGGAAAATAAAGATATTGCTTGGTATGATAAACGTATTACGAGCATGAAAGCTAATTTTGAAAAGGAATATTGGCAAGGGAATCGTTATGGTTCTAAAAAGAAAAAGATTGAAGAACGCGTAAGTGCCTTAGCTATTATTAGTGGATTAGCTAAAGAAGAACATTATAATACTTTAGTGGATAGTGTTTTAGTTCCTGTAAAAAAGTCAAGTCCACATATGGAATGGATGGCAGAAGAAGCAATTATGATTACAGGTCAGTATGATAAAGGTTTAACGCGAATGAAACAGCGTTATCAACAACAAGTAGATCGTAAATGGCTAACTACGCTTTATGAAAAATACCTTCCTAAATTAAGAGGGACATACAATCACGCTTGGAATGCACCAAATTATGTCCTTTCAAGATACATTGCAGGTATAAAGGCTATAGATGTCGCTTGGTCTTCATATGAAGTAAAACCAAACTTGGCGCATATGACTTCTGTAAAACAAATTGTACCTTCTGTAAAAGGAAACATTACTGTAGAAGTAAATAAGACAGCAGACAACTATCAATTAGAATTAATTTCACCAGCAAAAACTACGGCTACAGTTTACATTCCTAAAGAAGAGAAAGAAATTGCAAAAATTTTGATAAATGGTAAAAATGTTTGGAGAAAAAATAAGTTGAAAAAACAACTAGAAGGATTTGATTTTAAGAATGAAGATAACGAGTTTTTAGTTTTTCAGATTAAACCTGGTACATGGCACTTGGCTGTCTCTTACAAATAATTTTACAACATAATTATGAAGAAATTAATAGCACTTATTTGTTTATTTCTGTTTTTAACTGGATGTAGTAACTCTGAAAATTATGAAATCATAAAATCTGGTTTCGTAAAACCAACAGAAGATAATACAGTTTGGTGTTATTGGTACTGGATAAACGATGATATCTCAAAAGATGGAATTACCAAGGATTTATTGGCGATGAAAAAAGCAGGAATTGGTGGGGCCTTAATTGGTAATATTAACCCAGCACATAAAGATGGAAAAGTGCCTATGTTGAGTGAAGATTGGTGGAGTCACATGGTACATGCTGTTGTAGAAGGGAAACGTATTGGTGTAGATATTGGTATTTTCAATTGTCCTGGTTGGAGTCAAAGTGGTGGTCCTTGGGTAGATTATACCAAAGCTATGCGTTATTTAACCTTTAGTGAAACCAAGGTTGAAGGTGGTAAAACATTAGCTTTACCATTAGAAAAACCAAAAGAAAAGTTTCAAGATACGCATACCTTCGCGTTCAAATCTTCAGATTTTGAAAAACGAAGTACACAATTTATTCCCACAAAAATTACTTCCAACTGGAACGATGTTGATGTAAGCGTTTTGTCTGATGGTATTAAGGAAGCAGATACCAGATTTGAACCAAAAAAGAGAGAAACTTTAGAAATCAGTTTTGACCTTGCAGAACCTATTACAGCACGTTCTATAACTATTATTCCAAGTAGAGCTTTTAAATGTAATATGAATTTATTTGCGATTATGAATGGTAAGGAAGAACTTATCAAAGAATTTCAGTTTGACCGTTTCCGAATAACGCCTAATGTAGCCTCTATTGAAACCGGAGATTTTGCTACCATACTTCCAGAAAAAAAAGCACAGCAGTTTGTTTTAAAATGTACCAACTTTAGAACAAAGAGAAATGTGGGTTTTGGTTTTGCTGAAATTACTATTTCTGAAGCACCAGTTTTAGATAAATACATAGAGAAGCAATTGGGTAAAATGCATTCTACACCAAAACCAGATTGGGATACCTACATTTTTGGAAGACAAGAAGCACTGAAAGACAAGAGTTTTACAGTTAACCCAGATGAGGTTATCGATTTGAGTGACAAATTGGATGAAAATGACGTTCTTAATTGGGATGCACCAGAGGGGAATTGGACGATTATGCGAATGGGAATGACCCCAACAGGCACAAAAAATGCGCCAGCTGCACCTCAAGGTGTAGGTTATGAAATCGATAAAATGAATAGTGGTTTGGCACAATATCATTTTGATAACTTTGTAGGTGAATTTTTAAAACGTATTCCCGAAGAAAGTAAATCTGCTTTTAAATATGTTGTGGCAGATAGCTACGAACAAGGCTCTCAAAACTGGACAGATGGTTATGAAATAAAGTTTAAAGAAAAATACGGATACGACCCTGTGCCTTTTTTACCAGTGCTTTCTGGTAGAATTGTAGGAAGTGTGGAATTATCCGAACGTTTTCTATGGGATTTACGTCGTTCCATTGCAGATGATGTGGCCTACGAATATGTAGGAGGCCTTAAAAAAGCAAGTAACAAACATAATTTAAAAACTTGGTTAGAAAATTATGGGCATTGGGGTTTTCCAAGTGAATTTATGATGTATGGTGGCCAATCTGATTTAATTGCTGGAGAATTTTGGAACGAAGGGACATTAGGTAATATAGAATGTAAAGCCTCTTCATCAACAGCACACACATACGGAAAACCTATCACTTCTGCGGAAGCATTTACATCTTCTCGAAAAACGTACCTTAGGCACCCAGCCATGTTAAAAAAACGAGGCGATTGGTCGTTAACAGAAGGGGTCAATCATTTTGTGTTACATTTATACATTCAACAACCAGACGATAATCGTAAACCAGGAATGAATGCTTGGTTTGGTACAGAATTCAATCGCCATAACACATGGTTTAAACAAGCCGATACTTATTTTGATTATTTAAGACGTTGCCAACATTTGTTACAACAAGGTAAATATGTAGCAGATGTGTGCTATTTTATTGGAGAAGACACGCCAATAATGACGGGCGGTCGTGTTCCTGAAATTCCCAAAGGCTATTCGTATGACTATATCAATGCAGAAGTAATTCTAAACAAATTGTCTGTAAAAGATGGGCGTTTTGTATTGCCAGATGGTATGTCTTATAAAGTAATGGTATTGCCACCTTTTAACACCATGCGACCAGAATTGCTAAAAAAGATAGAAGAGTTGGTGCATCAAGGAGGAGTCATTTTAGGACAAAAACCTGAAAAATCTCCGAGTTTACAAAATTATCCAGAAAGCGACGAAATCGTTAAAATCATTGCTAACAAAATGTGGAGTGATACCTACAATCAAGGTAAAATGGATAAAGCATTCGGTAAAGGTAAAGTGTTAGACGGTTACGAATTATCTGAAGTCTTTGAAAAGCTAAAATTAGCAGAAGATGTGAACGTTTCTGACGATGCACCTGTGTTATGGATACATAGAACTACGCCAGAAATGGATATTTATTTTATCACAAATCAAAGTGATGAAACCATAGAATTATCTCCAGTTTTTAGAGTGCGTAAAGATTTGAAACCACAACTTTGGGATGCAGTTAGTGGAGAAATCAGAGCATTACCAGAGTTTGAAATCACGAAAACGGGAGTAAAAATACCTTTACAATTAAAAGCGGCTCAGAGTTGGTTTATTGTGTTTACTAAAGACAATAAGTTATTAGAAAAATCGACGAGTCTAGAAAATTTCCCTGCATTTGAAACAGTAAGCGAATTGAAAAATCCGTTTACAGTAGATTTCTCAAATAAGGAAATCGGTCCTAAAGAACCTATCGTTTTTAATACTTTAGAGGATTGGTCTACATCAGAAAACGAGCAAATTAAATATTATTCTGGTACAGCAACGTATAAAACCACTTTTACAATAGATAAACTCCCTAAAAATAAAGAATTTTATTTGAATTTAGGAAAGCTTTCTGTGATGGCTAAGGTAAAACTAAATGGAAAAGATTTGGGAGGGCTTTGGATAGCACCTTATCGTTTAAACATTTCAAAAGCACTAAAAAAAGGAGAAAATCAATTGGAGATAGAAGTGGTTAATTTATGGCGAAACCAATTGATAAAAGACAAACAACGGTCGGAAAATGAAAAATATACTTGGTTAGTTATAGATGATATCAAACCGAAATCAAAATTACAGCCTTCAGGATTATTAGGTCCAGTAAGTATTGAAACTACTAAACATTAATAAATAATACACACTAATATAAAATAACATGTTCATAATTACTAGCAATAGATTGGCAACAGTCATACTGGCAATACTATTTTTGGTTTCGTGTTCTTCAGTTCAAAATACTATTCCACCACATGAGTTGGTAGTAAGTGAGCAATTTAAAAATCCAATAGGTTTTTACGATGCTACACCTTCTTTTTCTTGGAAACTACCCCAAGATAAAAACATCAAAAAGCAAACAGCTTATTCCATTGTAGTGGCCTCTAAACCTGAACTACTGCCAAATAATGCTGATTTATGGGAAAGCGAAAAAGTGGAAAGTGAGCAAACTCTATTTGTAAAATACAAAGGAAAAAAACTCTCTTCGCGACAAAAAGTGTATTGGCAGTTAAAGTTTTGGGATCAAGATAAAAAGGCTTCTGCTTGGAGTGAGGTAGCCAACTTTGAGTTAGGACTACTCCATAACTCCGATTGGCAAGCCAAATGGATTAGCTTGCCAAAAGTTGATAAAGCAAAGTCGCCAAAAACGAATAAAACCTCTTATAAAGTCCAGTATTTGCGGAATGAGTTTACTCTTGACTCTAAAATTGAATCTGCTAGATTGTACATTACGGCAAAGGGGCTTTTTGAAGCTGAAATCAATGGCAAAAAGGTTGGCGACGATGTAATGGCTCCAGGTTGGACGCCCTACAATAAGCGCATTGAAACCTTAACATATGATGTAACAGACCATTTGCAAGATGGTTCTAATGCCATTGGGATTGCTCTGGCAGAGGGTTGGTATGCTGGTCGATTAATGCTTAGAGGCTATCCAAAAGTTTCGCCCAAAGTAATGTGTCAACTTGAAGTAAAATATACCAATGGCGATGTTAAAACCTTTATTACTGATGAAAGTTGGAAAGCTACCCAAGAGGGGCCAATTGTTTATGCTGGAATTTATGATGGAGAGCAATATGATGAACGGAAAGAACAAAAATCTTGGTCGTTAACATCATTTGATCCTACAAATTGGCAAAAGGTGGTTGCTGAAGATAGAGATACACAAATTAGTTTGACACCTAAGCGACACAATACAGTTAAGTCTGTAGAAGAGTTAACTCCAATTGCTATTACACAGATTGATAAAGGTGTGGTAATTTTTGATATGGGGCAAAATATGGTGGGTGTACCGCGTATTAAAGTACCAATGAAAAAAGATGGAACTTTAAAAATACGCTTTGCCGAAATGCTTCAGCAAGATGGGCGTATGTATACTAAAAATTACCGAGGTGCAGTTTCAACTGACTATTATACCGCTAAAGAAGATGGGAAAATTGAGTATCAACCAACATTTACGTTTCACGGTTTTAGATATGTAGAGTTAAGTGGTTTTGATGCAAATGCCACACTAGATAAATCGTGGGTAACAGGTGTTGTGCAACATTCTAATTATAATTTGAATGTTGAGTTCAACTCGTCACACGAAAAACTAAATCAACTGCAAAGTAATATTATTTGGGGTTTAAGAGGCAACACACTCGATATACCAACCGATTGTCCGCAGCGCGATGAAAGAGCAGGCTGGACAGGAGATGCTCAGGTTATTGCACCCACCTCATTTTTCTTAGGAGATGTGCATTCCTTTTGGATGAGTTGGTTGCAAAGTGTACGCGACGATCAAGATGAAGATGGGGCGGTGCCTGTAATGGTGCCTTCTTTAGGTGGTAAGCTTAAAGCTGGAGCTGGTTGGAGCGATGTAATCACTATTGTCCCTTGGGAAACTTACCAACGTACTGGTGATGTAGGTGTTTTGGAGGAAAACTATGCAAGTATGAAAAAATGGGTAGGATTTTATCAGTCAAATGCCAAAGATCATATTGTTAAAATGTTTACCCACGGCGATTGGTTGCAACCCTATTCAACACACAAAAGAGATGAGCGATTTGGTATCACTTCCAACAAGCTAATTATTACTGCCCACTATGCACATTCTGTTAACCTAACAGCTCAAGCAGCAAGAGTGTTAGGATTTGAGTCTGAAGCCAAAGAATATGAGCTCTTATTCCATGCTATTCGTGATGTATTTCAAGATAGTTTTTTCGATACCCAAGGACGCATTATTGAAGGTCCTGAAACTCAAACCGCTTATTTATTAGCCTTAGCGTTCGATTTGTTGGATGATGAATTAGCGCAAAAAGCAGTACCTCATTTATTGGAACAAATAAAACTAACCGATAACCATTTGCGTACTGGTTTTATAGGTACACCTTTATTGCCTTTGGTACTTGATAAAATAGGCGAGACCGACTTGATGTATGAAATTTTGTTTAAAGAAACCTACCCATCTTGGTTCTACTCCATAAATCAAGGGGCAACCACTATGTGGGAACGTTGGAATAGTTATACCCATAAAGATGGTTTTAACAAAGGTGGTATGAATTCTTTCAACCATTATGCCTACGGAGCTATTGGTCGTTGGATGTACGAACGCATTGCGGGTATTAAACCTGTTAAAGTAGGTTACAAAGAAATTGAAATTGCTCCTATACCGGGTGGTCCTTTAACGTCTGCGTCAGCTACTTACAATTCGCCTTATGGCAAAGTAAGTTCAAGTTGGAAAATAGTCAATAAGCAATTTAATTTAGATATAATAGTACCTCCAAATACAACTGCTCAAGTTTTTGTGCCAGGAAATGCACAAGAAACCATTAAGGTAAACGGAGTAGAATTTGAGAGTAATTCAGATATAAAATTACTAAGCAAAACAAATAAAGCTTTTGTTTTTCAGGTAAACCCAGGAATATATTCATTTGAAACTAATTATTAAGCGAATATGTATTGCAAAAGAAAGGAGAAAATAAATTGGAAATAGAAGTGGTTAATTTATGGTGAAATCAGTTGATAAAAGACAAGCAAAGATCAGAAGAAGAAGAAGAAGAAAAATATCCTTGGTTAGTTGTCGATGATATTAAACCAAAATCAAAACTACAAGTTTTTAGATTAATTGGACCAGTAATTATTGAGTCAGTAAATTATTAATAATAGTAAATTTAGATGAAGATATTCAAATTAAACAAGAACCTAAGACTAAAATTACTGAGAAACTGGATGATTTCTGCACTGATTTTATGTAGTATTTATTCGTGTAAAAATCAACAAAAACAGGAGAAAGAAACTGTAAAAAGCAAACCCAATTTACTATTCATTTTTGCAGATCAGTACCGTCAAGCCTCACTAGGGTTTTTAAAAGAAGATCCTGTACATACACCTAACTTAAATCAACTGGCAAAAGAAGGTGTTTTTTTTAGTGAAGCCGTAGCCAACAACCCTTTGTGTAGCCCATACAGAGCCATGTTAATGACAGGGCGTTACTCACTGTCAACAGGTGTTGTAGAAAATTGTAATTCCCAAAGAACAGCATTAGGAAATTATTTAAAGAAAAATGAAATCTGTTTTTCTGATGTTTTGGTTGATAATGGATACAGTGCAGGTTACGTTGGGAAATGGCATTTAGATGGTCCAGAACCTACACCACCAGATGTAAAGCGAGTTTGGGATACATGGTGTCCACCAGATAGAAGACACGGATTTTCATTTTGGTACGCTTACGGAACGCACAATAGGCATAACGTACCTTATTATTGGACAACCAATGCAAAAGAAGACGAAAAAGTTTATATAAAAAAATGGTCGGCAGAGCATGAAGCAGATGTTATTATTGACTATCTAAATAATAATGAAAAGCAAAGAAAATCAAATGAACCTTTTGCATTGTTTTGGTCTATAAATCCACCACATACACCTTTTAAACAAGTGCCAGAACGTTACCAAAAACGTTACGAAGGGATGAGTTATAAAGAGGTTCTAAACCGACCAAATGTTCAATTTAATGACAATTATGATTTAAAAAGAGGAGATCATGGTGTAGCAAAACGTTTAGACCAAGCTACAGATTATTTTGCCTCTGTGAATGGTGTTGATGACCAAATAGGACGCGTTATTTCAAAACTAAAAGAAGAAGGATTATATGACAATACCATCATCGTGTTTTCTGCAGATCATGGCGAAATGTTAGGAAGTCAAGGCTTAATGCATAAAAATGTATGGTTTAAAGAAGCCTATAAAATTCCTTTAATAGTGCATTATCCAAAAACTGTAAAACCAAAAACTGATGATATTTTATTAAGTGTGCCTGATTATATGCCTACTTTATTAGGATTAATGGGGATGGAAGATAAAATACCAGATGCGGTTGATGGTAAAAATTATGCAGATTTATTTTTTGATAAGCCTGTAAATCGTCCAGAAAAGCAATTATACTTTGGAGGAAAAAGCTTTGCCTCCAAAGGAGATGCTCGAGGATTTAGAACTAAAGATTACACCTATGCTGTGGTTAAGCATGAAAGTGGTGAAAAGTTCCATTACCTCTATTACGATGCTAAAGATCCTTATCAAATGAAAAATATTTGGGGAGAAGACGCTACTTTAGATGCTCAAATGGAAAGCCAATTGATGGAGTTATTAACTTCTATGAATGATCCTTGGTAAAATGAAAACAAACAGACGTGATTTTATAAAAAGCATGTCAGCACTAGGTATAGTTGGTGCTACATATCCATTATTTTCAGCTTGTGCTGGTAAAAATGGTACTGAATATTTAAATGAGAAAATTACAAAAATCGAAATATTTCGATACGATATCAATATACCTCGCTATTTTTCATGGGGCACATGGCATAACCGTCAACATTTATTTATAAAGATTTCGTCAGGAGATTTTTATGGGTGGACAGAAACCCCAGCTTCAAAAAATAACCCAGACTTTAAACCAACGGCTTGGGTTAATTATTTAAAGCAATTCAAAGGATTAACCCTAGGAGAAGCGCAAAAAAGATTAGCATCTGAGCAAGTTTTAGGGTCAAAACGCTCTTTAAAAATGCTAGAGTCTCTAGATATGGGACTTTTGGATTTGTCGGGACGACTTCAGAATAAATCTGCTGTAGATCTATTAGGTTTATCAGGAAATAAACCAGTGCCAGGTCTCTACTGTATTCTAGATAAAGACGATAAAAAAGTACGCGAAGAAGCCGAAAAAAGTATTGAACAAAACCTCGGTCATCACATGAAATTTAAAATGTATGGTAATGAAAAAGTTGATTTGAAGCTTTTACATACTATAAGAGATGTTTTGGGCGATGAAGCTGTGGTAATTTCTGATGTTAACAAAGGCTATAAAAAGTGGAAATCACTAAACGAATTAAAAACCATTCTAGACCGTTTTAAAGCTAATGGACTAAATGCTATTGAAGATCCAGCACACTTAAAAACAAAGCAATGGATAGCATTACAAAAAATGGTTGGTGATTTAACGTTAATTCCGGATGCACCCATGCGTCCGGCTTGGAAAGGTATAAAAACTATGGAAACAGGAATGGGACGTATTTTTAATTTACATCCTTCTACAATGGGTAGTTTAACACATACTGCAAAATTGGCGCATAAAGTAAAAGAGATAGGTGCAAAAGTAATGATAGGCGATGATAGTTTAGTAGGGCCAGCATGTTCAGCATGGCAACAAATAGCCATTGGTGTAGGTGCAACTTGGGTAGAAGCTATAGAGAAAAAAGAAGACTCTAAAATCTACTTAGAGTGTTTGCAAAGTTCGGCCACTAAAAAAGAGGCTAATGGTTATTATTCATTTACTCCAAAACCTGGTTTTGGTTTAGAAATAGATACTGACCGTTTAAAAAATATTGTAACGTCTTATACAGATATTACAAGAACTTAATAAGTTTGATAAATGTAAAAAGTACTGCTTTTTGAGTATTACAGGCTGTAAAAAAATAATAAACTAAAAGAATGAATAAATTGCCATCACAATTAAAACAATTTGAACTAATGAAAACAAAACTGATATTAATATTAATACTAACTAGTTTATGTTATACTTCTAAGGCCCAGTCTGAAAAATTGATGGAACCTATTATTAGTGAAAGTGTAATATTTGAAGAAAAGTTGGGTATTGTGTCTGTGGAGGCAGAATTTTTTTACAAACAAACTAAGGCTAAGGTTAGAGGGTGGTATCGTTCATCAAAATTTGAAGAAGCTAAAGTAGGACCAGATGCAGATACCTTACACGTTTATGGGTCTAGCAATAATGCTTATATAGAAATTTTACCAGACACTAGAGTTACTCATGATGATGAATTGGTAAGAGGAGAGAATTTTAGTGATGTACCTGGTATTATAGCTATTGTACATTACAAAGTTAAATTTAATAACCCAGGACGTTACTATATTTGGGCTCGTGCCATGAGTACTGGAGGAGAAGACAACGGTATACATGTTGGGTTAAATGGTAATTGGCCAGAAAGTGGGCAACGTATGCAATGGTGTGAAGGGAAAACCCAATGGACTTGGGCAAGCAAGCAACGTACAAAAGAAATTCATTGTGGTATACCACATAAAATATATTTAGATATTAAAGAAGCTGGCGTACATGATGTTCAATTTAGTATGCGTGAAGATGGTTTTGAATTTGATAAGTTTATTTTAACAAAAGATAAAATTTATAAACCAAAAGGAAAAGGTAAAAAAGTTGAATCTACTGTTAACCTGCCTAAACCTTACCCAAGTGTACCAGCTCCTATTATAAAGAAGAATTACTTTAAAACTATTGCAGAATCATTAACTAACAATAAATGGATTGCAGCTCAACAATTTCCATCCATAGGAACTAATTTCTATTCGAATGGTAAAAATTGGATGGCAATAAACCCTAAAACACATAAAGATGCTATTGCAAGTACAGCATTTAAATTTAAAAGTGCTATTTATGATCTTGTATTCGTTGGTGTAGGAGAGAATGACGGAAGTTCTACGTTTAAAATATTTATAAACGGAAATGAACTAGGAACTTTTCAACCACCAAAATCAGAACACATGTTTGAAGAAGGGAGAGAGTACACCAAAATATGGAAAAAAGTAAAGCTAAATAAAGGCGATAAAATTACTGTAAAGGCTCAAGTAGGTACTGATGGTAAAGAGTATACTAGAGGAAGATGGGCAGGTATAGTATTTGCTCCAGCAGGTAAAGGGAAAAAAATAATAAATGCGCCATCTAGCTACACTCAAGACTAAAACTAAATTAAAACAGAACTAAAATGACTAAAAAACTTTTTATAATACTAACGGTTTTCTCAATTACATCTACCGTTTTTTCACAACAAGTAAATCCACCGGCTGGTCGTATTGCCATAGTAGCAGACGGTAATTCTCCTGACCCTGATGATTTAGGAGGAACAGCAGTTTCCCTTGCATTGATTCGTGCTGCTGGTTTGGCGGATAGATTGGTACATTATTCTCATAGTTGTGATATATCCCCTTCAGATAGAATATCTAAAGAAGCTGAGAAAGAGCGTCATGCATTAATGCAAACTACTTGTGATGGTACAGCAAGGCGTTGGGGTGGTTTTGAACATTTAACGTTTATTGATGTAAAATGGAACTTAGATAAGGCTATAGAAGATTTAGCAAAAGCTATTAATGCTTCAACAAAAGAAAATCCGCTATGGATAGTAGAAGCAGGCGAGCCAGATTTAATAGGTATGGCTTTAGATGTTTCTTTAAAATCTAAGCATAAGTTTGTAAAAGTTATTACACATCATCCAGCAAACGATCAAACAGGAGAGTTTTATACTTGGGAAGAAATATTAGAATTTAATATAGAAGAAGTTCGTATTCCGGATCAAAACATTTTACTTAAAGTTGATGAAGAACAATGGGACTGGGCTAAAAATCATCCAGATAGTCGTTTAAATTGGGTTTGGTTAATGGGTAAGATAGCTGAGGTTGATAATGTTGTAAAGTTTCAAAAAGGCAAATGGGATTGTTCTGATGCAGGAATGATATACTACTGGATAACTGGTGCTAATGTTAATGATGGAGAAATTCAACCTGCAGTTTATCAAGTAAAAGATTTACTATTGGATTATATCTCAAAAAATTCCAAATAATCAACTAAATACAGCTATTGCATTATTTGAAAAACAAGTAATTTGATATCATTTTGTGTAATAAATATATCAAAACAGCAATTGCTGTTTTGAATGCTATCATCGTATTTTACATTTCTATTTGTTTGTAACATAGGCTTTAGCTGTTGTTTAGGATGATTAGAAAAAACAAATGACAAGTGTATAAAACTACATCAAAAAATGCTTTTTACGATTAGAAATTAACTGTTACAAAAATCAGTTTCTTCAAAGATGTGTTATAAGCTTCGTTGATGTTTAAACTAAAATAAATTAAATGTAAGAATGGTAAAAGTAGGATTATTTGGTATTGGTTTAGATACCTATTGGCCGCAGTTTGAAGGCTTATTAGAACGATTAGAAGGTTATCAACAACAAATTGCTAGCAAAATGGAAAGTTTTGGAGCAGAAGTAATAAATGTGGGCTTGGTAGATTCTCCCGTGGTTGCTCGAGAAAAAGCAGATGTATTAAAAACAGAAGATGTAGAGATCTTATTTTTATATGTGTCTACTTACGCTTTATCCTCTACAGTATTGCCTGTTGTGCAAAAAGTAAAATGTCCTGTGGTTATTTTAAATATACAACCCGTTGCAGCCATAGATTACGAAAGTTTTAATGCCTTAGGCGATCGTGGTAAAATGACAGGAGAATGGTTGACACATTGTCAAGCTTGCTCTGTACCAGAATTGGCCAATGTATTTAATCGCTCTGGAATAGATTATGAATTCGTTACAGGTTATCTTGATGAAGCATCTGTTTGGACAGAAATTCAAGATTGGATTGACGCTGCAAAAGTAGCAGCCGTAATGCGAAATAATAGACTAGGAGTTTTAGGACATTATTATGCAGGCATGTTAGATGTATATTCTGATTTAACCAAGCAATCGTCAGCATTTGGCACACACATAGAAATTGTTGAAATGTGTGAAGTGAAAAAGTATCGAGACGCAGTAACTTCAATAGAAATAGATAATAAAATTGAAGAGTTCAAAACTACTTTTGAAGTCATTACTGCATGTGAAGATGAAGAGTTAGTGCGTGCTGCAAAAACATCAATAGCCCTAGATAAATTAGTTGATAATCACGATTTAGGGTCTTTGGCATATTATTATGAAGGCGAAACGGCAAACGAATATGAAAATATCGTTACCTCTGTAATTGCAGGAAACACGTTGTTAACAGGGAAAAATGTACCTGTAGCAGGCGAATATGAAGTAAAGAATGCCCAAGCCATGAAGATTATGGATGCTTTTGGGGTTGGTGGGTCGTTTTCAGAATTCTATGCGATGGATTTCAATGATGATATCGTAATGTTGGGGCATGATGGACCAGCCCATTTTGCTATTGCGGAAGGAAATGTGCAATTGGTGCCACTACCTGTATATCATGGGAAACCTGGAAAAGGATTATCTATTCAAATGACGGTAAAACATGGTCCTGTTACTTTGTTATCAGTAGTAGAAGGTAAAGACGATGTGTTTTTATTAGTTGCAGAAGGCGCATCTGTAGAAGGACCTGTGCTACATATTGGTAACACGAATAGCCGTTATCGTTTTTCAATTGGCTCAAAAGCTTTTATGAACGAGTGGTCTAAACAAGGACCTTCCCATCATTGTGCTATCGGCATAGGTCATATTGCTAATAAAATTGAAAAATTAGGGAATTTATTAAATCTTAGAGTTGTACGTATCTGTTAATTAATGGTAGTTTTAATCATGATACGTCAGGATGATTTAAGCAAAATTTAGTCTTAATTTTGATAAGTAAAATTTAAAATTCTCGTGATAATGAGTAGCCTAAAAAGAATTGTATTATTATTTATCTTATTAACGTACTATTCAAATGTAAATGCACAACAAAGAACATACCTTTCCGGAGAAGACGCTGCATCGGCTGTGCGTTGGGATTTCAAAATAAATAATGGACGTAATAGCGGTTTTTGGACTAAAATTCCTGTACCATCCAATTGGGAGACAGAAGGTTTTGGATACTATATGTATGGTATGGATAAAATGGAGAATAGAAGTTCGAGTATAGCCAGTTATAAGCACGAATTCGAATATAACAAGCTTTCAGGAAAAAGATATATTCTTACTTTTCAGGGAGCTATGACAGATACAAAAGTCTTTTTAAACGATGTTGAAATAGGAGTACATCAAGGAGGTCACACAGAATTTAAGTTTGAAATTACCAAAGCACTTACAAAAGGTAAAAATATACTTGAAGTAGAAGTTGATAATTCATCCTCAAACACTTCTATTGTAAATGCAGAACGCTTTGCTGATTATTGGATGTTTAGTGGAATTTATCGTCCAGTGTTTATAGAAGAAGTGCCTAGCCAATATATAGAGCGTGTAGCTATTGATGCTCAAATGACAGGAGATTTTACAATGAAAGTATTTACTAATGGTTTGTTAGAATCGAAAATTATTGAAGCACAGTTATATGATTCAAATTTTAAGAAAATAGGAAAACCACTTAAAACAAAATCTACAGGAGCTTGCACAATTTTAAAAGCTCACTTTAACGATGTTGCGCTGTGGTCTCACGAATTTCCAAACCTTTACAGTGTTGAGGTACGATTAAAAGATAAAAAAAATGTTGAGCACACTTACAAACAAAAATTTGGGTTCAGAACTTTTGAGGTACGCGACCACGATGGCTTTTATTTAAATGGGGAACGAATTTTATTAAAGGGTGCCAGTATGCATAGTTTTAGACCGGAAACAGGTAGAGCGCTTTCAAAAAAAGATATGGAAGATAACTTAAACCTAATGAAGGACATGAATTTTAACTTTGTACGCTCCTCTTGTTATCCTGCAGATTCTCATTTTTATGATTTATGTGATACTTATGGTTTTTTGGTTTTAAGTGAATTATCCGGCTGGTGGAAACCTTTGGACAAAGAAGTTGGTCCAAAAATTTTGAAAGAATTAGTGGTAAGAGATGTGAATCATCCCTCAATAATATTATGGGGAAATGGTAATCATTTAGCACATACGCCAGAGTTTGATATCGAATTTGCAAAATGGGACATTCAAAATAGAAGACCTTTAAAAAACGAAGCCAAGTCTAATGATATTTTTGCCAATTACAATCCTAATTGGGATATCGTAAATACAACCTACTATCCAGATTATGCTGCGGTCAAGAAAAATTTATTTGAAGAAAACCACGTTTATTTACCTAATGAAATTCTACATGCACTTTATGATGGCGGTGGCGGTGCAAATTTAAAAACCTATTGGGATATGTTTGAAAAGTCTAAAGTGGCGGGAGGTATGACTATTTGGGCTTTGTTTGATGAGGGTTTAATGCGAACCGATATGGGGTATACTGTAGACAATCAATATAATAAGGCCGCTGATGGTGTTGTTGGACCACATGGCGAAAAGAAAGGGAGTTCAGATGCTATTCGTGAAATTTGGTCGCCAGTAGTAATTTCAAACAACAAAATAGATGCTAATTTTGATGGTAAGCTCAATGTGCATAACAAGTTTATTTTTACAAACTTGAATCAATGTAAAATTGTTTGGAAACTCGTAAATTTTGCAAATCCAGATGCTTCTTCAAACGGTCACAGAGTAGTGTCTTCTGGAAATGTTTCAGTAAAAAATATTGCCCCTGGAGCAAAAAGTGAATTAACCATTATTTTACCAAAATCTTATATAAAAAATGATGCATTAATTATAGAAGTAATTGATAACCATGGGAGATTGGTGTATGATAAGCGTATGCCAATAACAGAAGTGAAAAATACCTTTAGAGCATCTTCAAAAGAGGTATTTCAGCAAGATAAAAACGATGCTTTTACTTTTTATAGAGGTAACACAATCTTTCAATTTGATAAAAGTAATGGCATATTAAAATCGATTTCAGAAGGACGTAAGAAAACAAGTTTAAGTGATTTCCCTTTTCTAGTTTTACAGTCAGATGACAAAGCCATAACAAATGAAACAACAAGTACTTCAAAAGCTAAAATTGCAAAGCAAGATAGTACATTTATCATTGAAGCTAGAAATACCAAAGGTTTTGACTTTTTAAAATGGACTTTAAAACCGAATGGAGAAATAATATTAGACTATGCCTATACACCAAAATCAAGTAAATACCATTACGCAGGTATTGGTATTAAAGTAGATGCAAATGATGTATATAGAAAAAGATGGAAAGGGGAAGGCCCATGGCGAATTTGGCAAAATAGACCAGAAGGAGGTATTTTAGATGTGTATGCTTCAGACAAAAAAATAAACGTACCAGGACAGGTATACAATGGACCTGAGTTTGAAGGTTGTTTTGCTCCTTGGGATTGGGCTGTATTTTATTTAAAAGACCATGTTAATGTTGGTTTTAAAAATAGTACAGATGTTACATTAGGTGTACTAAATCCAGTTAATGGTTATAATCCGAAATTTGCATCATGGTATTATCCAAAACAAGAAGGCTTTTACTTTTTTGACGTCATTTCAGCTGTAGGCTCCAAGTGGAAAAATGCAAAAGTTTTTGGGCCAGATGCGCAACCAGTACAAATAGAAAATCAAATAACGGGTTCAGTGTCAATGTTTATTAATTGGAATAAATCAGATATAAAAGCAAAAAGAGTAGATGTAGAATTGGAATAGTGCTAAGTGAAATGGAATGATAAAAATATTATTAAGTGTATTTGTGTTTCTTGTTTTTATTTTAGATAAAGCTAATGGTCAAGATAAAGTTTGGAACAGACATGTTGTGGATAGCTCCTATAATGGGGCAGATGGTGTGCGTCTTGCTGATGTAAATAATGATGGGTTAATGGATATTACCACAGGTTGGGAGGAAAGTGGTTATACAAAAGTTTATTTGCATCCGGGTTTTAAATTAGTACAAGAAAAATGGCCGTCAGTAATCGTTGGTAAAACGCCTTATGTAGAAGATGCCGTCTTTGCTGATTTAGATGACGATGGAGCAGTAGATGTGATAAGTAGTACCGAGTGGAAGCATAAAAAAATCTATGTGAATTGGGCTCCAGTAAAATCCAAAGACTATCTAGATAAAACAAAATGGAAAACTCAGTCTATTCCAACTTCTGATGGGTTGATGCAATGGATGTATGCCTATCCTGCACAGATAGATGGTAAAAATGGTTTAGATATTATAGCAGGAGGTAAGCATGAAAATGCTCAAATTGGGTGGTTCGAAATACCAAAAGATGCTAGATGTTTAAACAAATGGAAATGGCATTCTATATCTGCTGTTTCGTGGCTAATGTCTATTATGATGAGTGATATGGACAATGATGGCGATTTAGATATTCTTATATCAGACAGAAAAGGCGCATTAAGTGGTGTACGTTGGCTAGAAAATCCAGAGACAATTAGAAAACAAAAAAAAGAATGGAAAAATCATAATATTGAAAATCAAGGACTAGAGGTTATGTTTTTAGATTTGGCAGACCTTGATGGCGATGGTTTAGAAGATGTTATTGTTACAGAAGCTAATAAGAGAAAAATATGGTTTATCAAACGTTTAGATAAAAGTGATTTAAGTTGGAAAAGTTACCCTATAGATATTCCAAAATATACAAGCAAACCAAAATCTGTTGTTGCTGGAGATGTTAACGGAGATGGAAAATCAGATTTGGTTCATTCTTTTGAAAAAGCGGAAGGGAATCTTGAAGGCATATATTGGTTGTCTTATAAAAATCTACCAACAGATGTCAAATGGGAATGACATAAAGTTAGTGGCCCTAAAGGAATTAAATATGACAGACTTGAATTGATAGATATAGATGGAGATGGCGATTTAGATATACTTACCTGCGAAGAGAATTATGGAACTAATAGCAAAGGATTGGGTGTTATATGGTATGAAAATCAACTTTCACAGAGGTAAAATGTTATCAGGCAGTTTTAAAAGAAAACCTAGAATGAAAATAATTAAGATAGCTTATTTAATTCTTCTAATGACTTTTGTTTCATTCGTAGTAAGCTGTAAAGTCAAAAAAAGTAATACTGAGGAAGAAGCAGTTACAAAACCAAATATCATTTTTATCCTAGCTGACGATTTAGGTTATGGAGATGTGGGCTTTAACGGTCAGGATAAAATCAAAACCCCAAACATTGACAAACTAGCAGAAAACGGAATGATTTTTACCAATCACTACACAGGTTCTACAGTATGTGGGCCATCACGTGCGGTATTGATGACAGGTAAACACACAGGGCATAGTACTGTAAGAGGAAATCCTAGGTGGACAGCAAGTGGAACACCTGTAGATATAAATGCCAAAGACATTACTGTTGCAGAAGAATTAAAACGAGCAGGTTATACGACAGGGATTGTAGGGAAATGGGGATTAGCTGAAAACTTAACCGATGGTAGACCAAATAAACAAGGTTTTGATTATTTCTACGGATTCAATCAGCATTCGCCAGCACATCATTATTATCCTGAAAGTATTTTTGAAAACGAGAAGAGAATTACCTTAGATGGTAATAATCCTCAAACAAAAGAAGGACAACATATTCACTATAAAATTACAGAAAAGGCTACAGAGTTTATCAATAAAAACCATGAAGCACCTTTCTTTTTATATTTAACGTATACCATTCCTCATTTCGAATTAACCATTCTTGAAAAAGAAAAAGAACAATACAAGAACTTAGGTTGGCCAAAACGAAAAATGACTCCAGGGCATTATCGTCACGATGAAGATGGACATATTACTTATGCTGCTATGGTTTCTACAATGGATAGAGATATTGGAAACCTTGTAAAACAATTAGAAACACTAGGTGTAGCCGATAATACTTTAATCGTTTTTACTAGTGATAATGGACATGAATATGACGATTTAAAAAATGAATTTTTCAATAGTAATGGTCATTTTAAAGGGCATAAGCGTGATTTATACGAAGGCGGTATCCGCACTCCATTTGTAGTTTATTGGCCTAATCAAATTAAAGCAGGTTCAACCACAAATCATATTTCTGCGTTTTGGGATTTCTTACCCACAGTATGTGAATTGGCAGGTATAAAACCCACAAATGAAATCGATGGTATTTCCTATTTGCCAACACTTTTAGGAAATAACGCTGAACAACAAAAACACAATTATTTGTATTGGGAATTTAATGAAAGACAAGGGCCAATTCAAGCAGTTAGACAAAACAATTGGAAAGCAGTTAAATTCGATAAAAAACCTTTAGAGTTATATGATTTAAGTAATGATATTGGAGAGCAAAAAAATATAGCAGAACAATATCCAGAAAAGGCGAAGGAGCTTCTGTATTTTATAAACAATTCTAGAACAGAACATCCAGAGTTTCCTTTGGTAAGAAAGAGACAGAAATAATTACTATTTAAAGTTTTTTATGAGAACTAAATATTTTATTTTAATAGTGATGAGTATTTACTTTGTAGTGATGATGTTTTTTACATCATGTTTGGCAAATTCAAGTTCAGCTAACACAGAAAATCTGTTTCTTCAACAAAACTTCAAAAATCCGCCAGCATCTGCGAAACCCCGAGCAATGTGGTTTTGGATAAATGGGAACGTTACAAAAGAAGGCATAACAGCCGATTTGGAAGCCATGAAAAACGTAGGCATTCAAGGCGCGTTAATTTTTAATGTCAACTTAGGAAATCCAAAAGGTTTTGCCGATTATTTAAGTACCGCTTGGCTAGATTTATTTCATTTTGCAGCCTTGGAGGCCAAACGACTAGAACTCGAGTTGAGTTTTCATAATGGCGCAGGTTGGTCGTCGACAGGTGGCCCATCAATTACACCAGAAAATGCCATGCAAGAACTGGTTTTTTCTGAAACAATTCATAGTGGGAATAACACATTTAATACTAAACTGCCCCAGCCTAAAACACATTTAAATTATTATAAGGACATCGCCATTCTTGCTTTTCCAAAACCTAAAAGCGATCAACGCATCAATGATTTAGACACAAAAATGCTTTCGCATAAAGTTAGAAATCACTTAAGTCCAGATAGCAAGAAAATTTCTAATCTAGCTGTAGTTAAAACATCAGAAATTATTGATTTGACATCAAAACTTACCAAAGATGGGGTTTTAAAATGGGAAGCCCCTAAAGGCGAATGGGTTATTTTGCGAATTGGACACACACCTACGGGCGAAAAAAATC
The DNA here is from genome assembly GCF_004310335.1 of Hyunsoonleella pacifica. Classification (GTDB taxonomy): domain Bacteria; phylum Bacteroidota; class Bacteroidia; order Flavobacteriales; family Flavobacteriaceae; genus Jejuia; species Jejuia pacifica. The sequence continues at coordinate 326,599 of NZ_SIRS01000001.1, forward strand.
GTTTTCCTAGTGATGGTGGGGGCGGTTTAGAATGTGATAAAATGAGCAAAAAGGCTGTTGATGTTTTTTGGGAAGGCGGTATCCAACCCATTATTAAAAAATTGGATACACTAATTGGTACAGCCGTAACAAGATGCCATATAGATAGCTACGAAGTAGGCACCACAAATTGGACCCCTAACTTTGCTGAAGCATTCGAAAACCTCCGCGCTTACAACTGTAAAGCCTATTTGCCTGCCTTAGCGGGGTATTACGTAGAAAGTGGCGAAGAAACAGAACGGTTTCTCTGGGATTTTAGACGCACCGTTGGAGATTTAATTGCTAAGAATTACTATGGGCATTTTGGAGCGCTTTGTCGTAAAAGCGGAATGCAATTTTCTACAGAACCCTATTGGGGCCCGTTTGATAGCATGCAGGTAGGAGCAACTGCCGATGTGGTAATGTCTGAATTTTGGAGTGGTAGTTTGGCCTTTTTTGACTCGCCTAAATTTGTCGCTTCCATTGCCAAATTAAATGGAAGCCCAATTGCCGAAGCAGAATCTTTTACAGGTATGGGCGGCTGGAATCAGCACCCAGGCACACTAAAAGCTATGGGAGATTTAGCTTGGGCGCAAGGTATCAATCGCTTTGTTTTTCACTGCTATGTACACCAACCTTGGAATGTAGGACCAGGGTTAACACTACAGGTTTTTGGAACAGATTTTAACCGTTTAAATACATGGTGGAACCAAAGCAAACCTTTTGTAGATTATATTAGTAGAGGTCAGTTTTTATTACAACAAGGCACCTCGGTAGCCGATGTTTTAGTGTTTACAGGAGAGGCATCTCCAAATGATGCGCTTTTAATGCCAGAATTAAAAGCATTAGGCTATGATTATGATGTTATTGGATCGAACAAAATACAATCATTAACGGTAAAAGATGGCCTTATTTACACTACAGTTGGAGAAACATACAAGGCTTTGGTATTGCCTTCAATCGAATGGATGACCCCAAAAACACTTACCAAGATTGAAGAACTAGCCCGCTTAGGGGCACAAATTAGTGGGCCAAAACCCAAAAAATCGCCAAGCCTCGAAAAATATCCTATTTGTGATGCTAAGGTTACCGAGTTGGCTAACAGTTTATGGGATACAGGCCGTATAAAAGACACTTCTATTTTAGATATTTTAAAAAAAGGAACATGGCTTCCCGATTTTTCAATTGAAAACGAAACCAATGCCGCTATCGATTTTATTCACAGAAAAACCGAAAACAGCGATATTTATTTTATAGTAAATGCCAAAAAAGAAAGTCGAGAATTGGCCTGTCGTTTTCGAGTAACAGGAAAACAACCAGAACTTTGGAATGCAGAAACAGGAGAAATTACTAATGCTTCGGTATGGCGAAACAATGGAGATGGCACCACAACAGTAGCAATTCCTTTTGAATCTCAAGGCGCTGTATTTGTTGTTTTTAAAACTCCTGTAACTACTAAAAGGCATATCGTAAGAGCCACTATCACAACTCAAAAACCCGAACCCATTTTGCCTTCAGAATTACAAATAATAAAAGCAGAATACGGAACATTTTTACCTGATGGTTTGGTTGACGTAACAGAAAAAGTAGCTAAAAACGTTGCTAATAACAAATTGTCTGTGCAGGCGACTCGCAGTCTTTGTTCTGGCGATCCAGCCCCTGGCTATAAAAAAGAGTTGCGTATTCAATATAAAGTTGGAGAAGTGCTTCACGAAAAAAATGCCATGGAAAAAGAATGGCTAGAGATAGATGCGGCTAACAAAGGACAATTAGTGATTTTAAAAGCTGTTTTTGGGAAATTTGCGAGAGGAACACACAGCATCCCGCCAAATAAACCTATTTACGATGTTACAGAAAAAATAAAAGCAATCGTAGATTCTGGTACCTATGAAATTTCTGTAAACGATGGCTTACTAAATAAAAACAATAACACTAAAAATGCGTTACGTGTTAGTTATACCATTAGTAATGAAAAGAAAACAGCTTTAGTTGCCGAAGGAAGCACTCTAAAGTTAACACAGGAAAGTCCTAAGTCTAAATTAATTAACACTAATAATACGGTGGCTTGGGTCACTCCATATACTGGTGAAATTACTTATAGTACTTCTAAGGGAAAAACCAAAACCTTAACAGTAAAAGCAATACCTAAACCTATTGCGCTTTCTAATGCGTGGAACGTGAGTTTTCCATTAATAAACAAAGATACTTTACAGACCACATTTCAGCAACTCATGTCATGGGCAGATGCTACAGAAAAGGAAATTCGCTATTTTTCAGGTACAGCAAGCTATAAAAAAGAATTCAATATAAGCGCAGAGCTACTTAAGCCTAGCAACGCTTTACAATTAGATTTAGGCAATGTAAAGGTAATTGCAGAAGTCATCCTTAATGGAAAAAACCTTGGAGTATTATGGAAAGCCCCGTACAGCATTAATATTGATGACGCTGTGGTAAAAGGCACCAACGCACTTGAAGTAAAAATTACAAACCTTTGGCCAAACCGATTAATTGGCGACGAACAGTTGGAGCTAGATTACAAACGAAGAGGGCCACATATAAAAGAATGGCCCAAGTGGCTTTTAAACAGTACTAATAGACCAACAGAACGTGTTACTTTAGCGGCATTTAAACATTATAATAAAAACTCAGAACTTTTACCATCTGGTTTAATAGGTCCTGTTAAAATTAATGTTTATAGAGTAAAGAAATTATAGAAAATTAAAACAAAGTTTATTTAAATTTTAAATTAGCTCACAAAATTAAAAAACAATGAGAATAATAGCTTTATGCTTAATGTTACTACTGTGTGCAGCTTGTAAAAGCAAACAAGATACACCACCCCGACCTAATATCATCATTATAAATGTGGATGACATGGGCTGGAAAGATGTTGGTTTTATGGGAAGCAAATACTATGAAACCCCTAATATAGATCACCTCTCCAGTTTAGGAATGGTATTTACAAACGGCTATGCATCGGCCTCTAACTGCGCCCCTAGTAGAGCCAGTTTAATGACGGGGCAGTGGACACCACGACACGGCGTTTACACTGTTAGCCCTTCAACACGAGGTAAATCTGAAGACAGAAAAATAATTCCCATAAAAAACACCCATACCTTATCCCCAAAACACCTCATTTTACCAAAGGTTTTGCATGAAAACGGATACCTAACCTGCCATGCGGGAAAGTGGCATTTAAGTGATAACCCTTTGGAGTATGGTTTTGATGTGAATATTGGAGGGGGACACAATGGGTTACCTAGAAGTTATTATCCACCGTATAAAAATGTAAAAATAGAAAAAGGCAATAGCCAATATTTGACTGACTTGGTTATGGAAAATGCTTTAAAGTTTATAGATACAGTTCAAAAACCATTTTGTTTGAACTATTCGCCTTATGCAGTTCATGTACCTATAATGGCAGTAGATAGTATTGTGCCTAAATATGAAAAAAAATCACCATGGAAAGGTCAAGGTAATGCTGAGTATGCTTCTATGGTAGATAATTTGGATAGAAATATAGGGTTACTTATCAATAAATTAAAAGACAAAAATCTTTTTAAGAATACACTAATTGTTTTCACATCAGATAATGGCGGTTTGTATGGAATTACGAAACAAAAACCATTAAGAGCAGGAAAAGGAAGCTATTATGAAGGCGGCATTAGAGAGCCTTTTTTCTTTGTATTAAATGGTAAGATTCAACCAAATACAAAGAGTGAAGTTCCTATAACGAATTTAGATATTTTCCCAACAGTACTACAATATGCTGGAATAAGTGCGAATACACTTCGGTTAGATGGAAATAATTTGACACCTGTTTTAGAAAAAGAAGTAGAAGTTTTTGAACGTCCTTTATATTGGCATTTCCCAATTTATTTACAAGCTTACAATGTAAATGATAATGAAAATAGAGATCCTTTATTTCGTACAAGACCAGGTTCTGTTATACGTAAAGGCAATTGGAAATTGCATTATTACTTTGAAGATAATGGCGTAGAGTTATATAATTTATCCGAAGATATTGGAGAACGCAATAATCTAGCAAAAGTAAACCCTGAAAGAGCAGATGAATTATTAACACTTTTAAAGGCTTGGTGGAAAAATACCAATGCGCCAATTCCAACGGAGTTAAATCCTGAATATAAAGAGTAATATAAAGACCCTTTTTAGAGTGAATATTTAAGCTTAAACCATTTATTGGAAAACCAGCATTTCATTCAAATTAATAACAACACAATTTTGAAACATCTAAATATATCTTTACTCTTTTTTTTCATATCAATAGTTCCTTATGCGCTGTTTTCGCAGGTAGTGCCTTACGATTTAAAATTAGAGTACAGAGAAAATCCAGAAGGCGTAGATGTTAAAAAACCACGTTTTTTCTGGAAATTACAATCGGAGGAAGCTGGGCAGTATCAAAAAAGTTACCAACTGATTGTATCTACTTCAAAAGAAAATATCGAAAAAAATATTGGGGACGTTTACAATTCCAAAAAGGTAAGAAGTGCCGAAACCACACAAATAGTATATGAGGGAAAGCCTTTAGAATCAACAACTCAGTATTACTGGAAAGTAAGGGTTTGGGATAAAAATAACATCTCAAGTTGGAGTAAAACATCAACATTTTCAACGGGTATATTTTCGATAGACGATTGGAAAGGCGCACAATGGATTGCTTGGAGAAATCAAGAAGAATGGGAAGCAGAATGGTGGCGTAAAAAAAAGGTGGAGTCTGGAGCAACAGAATTTCAATTGCCAAGTTATTTTGGTGCACATTTAAACATGTTTGAACGGTATCATTTTTTTGATGACAAAAAACACGATCCAGCACCACTTTTAAGAAAAAGTTTTAATGTGCAAAAAAGGATAAAACGAGCCAAAGCATACATAAGTGGCATTGGGTATTACGAGCTATACATCAATGGGAAAAAGATAGGGAATTCCGTTTTAGATCCTGGTTGGACAGACTATAGAAAAACCATTTTATATGCCACACACGATATTACCAATGAAGTAAAAAATGGCACTAACGCAGCAGGAGTAATGTTAGGCCGTGGTTTTTACGGTATGATGGCTTACGATCACTGGGGGTTTTATAAAAAAAATGGATGGATTGGTCAGCCAAAATTAATATGTCGCATAAAGGTAGAATATGAAGATGGCACTACAAAAGAAATTGTGAGCGATTTAAGTTGGAAAGTTACAGGCGGGCCGGTGGTGTATGATGGACCACATATGGGCGAAATTTATGATGCTACAAAAGAAATTGAAGGTTGGAGTGATGCAGCGTTAGACGATGCCACTTGGGATAACGTAAAACCAGCACCCCATCCAGGAGGAGAACTTGTGTCACAAATGTGTGAGCCCATTCGTGTGACCAAAACGTTTCATCCAGTAGCTACAAAAAATTCGAGTAGAGGACAATGGTTTGATGTAGGTACCAATATGTCTGGTTGGGTACGATTACGAATAAAAAATGCTACAAAAGGACAACGTGTAATTATTTATTTTGGTGAAAGCAAAGACCCTATTACAGTGAGTCAACCCGGAGGGCTTCAGCAAATGGCCTATGTTTGTAAAGGTGATGGTGTAGAGTATGCTGAAAGTCGTTTCTCATACAAAGGGTTCCGTTATATTAAGATAAAAAGTTTTAGAAAGCTCAAGTTTAGTCTAGACGATGTTGAGGTAAAGTATGTACATTCTGATGTGCCACGAGTAGGTCACTTTGAATCATCGGATGAGACAGTAAATGCAGTTCATGATATTTGTCGTAAATCACTAATATTCAATTTACATAGCATTCCTACTGATTGTCCACATCGTGAGAAAAATGGTTGGTTAGGCGATGCTGTTACAGGAATGGAGTTTGGTATGGCGAATTATGATTTGGCTGCTTTAATGACTAAGTTTACAAGAGATATTTTTGATACACAAGATAAATTAGGAGGCATACCTGCCATTGCTCCAGCGAATAAATACGGCTCAGGAAAATCCACATTATGGTCGTCTGCTGGTGTTCATATCCCTTGGTATATGTATCAATATTATGGAGATATAAGGTTGTTTGAAAACTATTGGAAAAACATGATGCTTTGGGTAAAACGTTCTTGGGAATACAACAACATTGCAGAAAAAGACGGCATGTTTAAAGAGCGTTTTAACGACTGGGTAACACCCTATGATGCAACGTATAAAGGCGGTGGTAAACCTGGAGGGAATGAGGTCATTGCTTCAATGAATTTTTATTTAGCTCTTAAACGTTTGTCACACATCGCTAAAAAATTAGGAAAAAACAAAGATGAAAAAAGGTTAAATGTACAAGTTGAACGGATGTATAAAGGCATACAAAAATATGCATTTGACGACAAGAAATTAGAGTATGTAGGTTTAAAACCATTTAATGAATTTTTACCTGTGGTTAATATTTTAGCACTCAATTACGGTATTGTTCCAGATAAATACAGAGCTCAACTCGAAAAAAAAGTGGTAGATAATATTGTTAAAGATAAAAATTACCACCTATGGGGAGGCGTGTTTACAGTACATTCTGCCTACGAGTATTTGCCTAAAAATGGTTATGCAGACCTTATGCATAAAGTGGTAATTAACGAAGAATGGCCTTCTTTTGGTTGGATGATTAAGAATGGAGCAACAACATTGCCAGAGGGCTATAAATTTACTGCTTCTAATATCCATCATTTTATGGGAGCGGTAGATAATTTCTTTTATCGCCATTTAGTGGGTATTAACGTTGATGAATCCAAACCAGGTTATCAAAATATCGTTTTAAAACCTAATTTTATTAAAACTATGAATTTTGCCAAAGCAAGTTACAACTCTATTCATGGAGAGATAAAAGCGGCGTGGAAGAAACTAGATAAGAACACTTATGAGTATTCTGGGTTTATTCCAGTAAATTGCTCAGCTACTGTGGTTTTACCTCATAAAAATGTAACCCTACCCTCAGGAAAATTCAATTTTAAGGTAAAGATTTAGGTAATAACTAGGGGCTTTGCAAATCATAAAAACGTGTTAAGCTTAAGTGCCAAAATACAATCAAGAAAATAATTAAATATTACACAAAAAACTAAAACATTATGCAAGCACTATTAGGAATCATATTTCATTCATTGGGAGGCGTAGCCGCAGGAAGTTTTTACATGCCATACAATAAAGTAAAAGGCTGGTCTTGGGAAACCTATTGGATGGTAGGTGGCGTTATGTCTTGGTTAATTGTGCCTCCAATTGCAGCATATTTAACCGTTCCGGGGTTTGTAGAAATTATTGCAGGAAGTTCTAGTACTATTTTAGGATTTACCTTTTTAATGGGTTTACTTTGGGGTGTTGGTGGTTTATCCTATGGATTGGGTGTTCGATATTTAGGTATGTCCTTAGGAAACTCTGTAGTCTTAGGGTTTTGTGCTGCATTCGGGGCTATTGTGCCTTCTATTTATTACAATTTTAGTCCCCAAGAAGGGAAAACATCTTTTACAGACATGATAAGTTCAACAGGTGGTCGCGTTGTTCTGTTAGGTGTTTTGGTATGTTTAATAGGTATTGCAATTTGCGGAAAAGCAGGAATGTTAAAAGAGGGCGAACTTTCAGAAGAAGAAAAAAAGAAAAGTGTTGCAGAATTCAATCTAGTAAAAGGGTTAATTGTTGCAGTACTTTCAGGTATTTTAAGTTCCTTTTTTAGTTTTGGTATTGAAGCAGGAAAGCCGTTGGCTGATGCTGCTGTGGCCGCAGGTTATGATCATTTATTTGCGAATAATGTGACGTTTGTTGTCATTCTATGGGGAGGTTTAGCTACCAATTTTGTCTGGACCACCTATTTGAGTTTAAAAAATAAGGCGTATAAAGACTTTACAAATAAGCAAACACCTATTTCTAAAAACGTACTGTTTTCTACTTTGGCAGGTACCGTTTGGTTTTTGCAGTTTTTCTTTTACGGTATGGGCGAAAGCAAATTAGGTAATGGTGCCAGTTCTTGGATTTTACATATGTCTACCATTATTTTAACCGCAAACCTTTGGGGTGTATATCGCAGGGAGTGGCATGGTGTTGCTAAAAAAACCAAATGGACAATAACATCAGGAATTATAGTGATTATATTATCTGTTGTTTTGGTGGGAATAGGAAATTCTGTATAGAAGTTAAACCTGATACTACAGGATAATATAAAGCAAAATAAAAATTAATTTTAAAAATAATTTTTATTTAAATTGTTTATGGATACTTCAAATTGGGTACTACAATTTTTAGGACGCTTACATCCACTATTGGTACACTTTCCAATAGGTCTTTTGGTAGTTGCATTACTACTAGAGATATTAACTATAGGAGGTAAACGAAAAGGACTTAGAGAAGGTATTAATTGGATGATTTATATAGGTGCAGGATTTGCAGTATTTTCAGCACTCTTTGGTTGGTTCTTAAAAACTCAAGAAGCGTATACTGGCGATTTAGTAGATAATCATCAGTACACGGGTATAGCAACATCAGTATTAGCTATAGTTACAGCCATAATTTTAAAAAATAGTCTAAAAAAAACCATTGTAAATTTAAAAGCATATAGGTTTATGCTCTTTGCTACAGTAGTTTTACTTACCATAGCAGGACATTTAGGTGCCAACCTAACTCATGGCGAAGATTATTTAACAGCCGTTTTTCCGGGTAGTAAAGAGGGATATAGTAATAAAGAATCAGGAGCACTACTATCTGAACTTAAAGGAGCAGATTCTTTATCAGGATTACAAAAAGATAAATTAAACCTAGAGGTAAGGGGTCTTTTTGCTCATAAATGTTACCAATGTCATAGTGAAAATAAACAAAAAGGCGAGTTAGTGCTTGAAACTAAACAAGGTGTTTTTAAAGGAGGTAAAAGTGGATTAGCAATTGTACCAGGTAATCCAGAAGAAAGTGAAATTTACAAGCGCATTATTCTTCCATCAGATAATAAAAAGGTAATGCCAACGAAAGGGAAATTGTTAACTGCAGATGAAATAGCATTGGTAAAACTTTGGATAACAGAAGGCGCACATTGGTCAGACAAAGCAGTTAAGGTGTTTCCAGAAGCAAAATTGTCCCTGTTGAAGCCAGAGTTACCAAAGGTTGAAGATATTACACATCCTATAGATAAATTAATAGCTATTTATTTTGATAAAAATAATCTTGATTGGCAAGAAGTAATTGACGATAGAGCTTTTATAAGACGTGCCTACTTGGATGCAGTTGGATTATTACCAGAACCAAGTGTAGTTAAAGATTTTGTAAATGATAATAATCCAAATAAAAGAGAAGCGTTAGTTGATGCTTTACTAAATGATAATCAAAATTACACACAACATTGGTTAAGTTTTTGGAATGATTTGTTACGAAATGATTATTACAGCGTAGGAGGAAAAAAACAGATTACAGATTGGCTATATAATTCGCTAATAAAAAATAAATCTTACGACCAAATAGTAACTGAGTTGGTAAATCCTGTAAAAGGTTCAGAAGGTTTTATACAAGGTGTAAAATGGCGTGGTGTTGTTAATGCTAGTCAGAGAACAGAAATGCAAGCAGCACAAAATATTGGGCAATCTTTAATGGGTGTTAACGTGAAATGTGCGTCGTGTCATAACAGTTTTATCAGTAATTTAACTTTAGATCAAGCCTATGGCTTTGCAACTATTTTTTCTGATTCCATATTGGAATTGAATCGCTGTGATAAACCCATAGGAAAAATGGCGAAGGCTAATTTTTTATATCCAGAATTAGGGAATGTTGAAGGAGAAACCGTTAAGGATAGATTGTTAAAACTATCAGAGGTGATGGTGCAGAGAGATAATGGGAGACTCTACCGAACCATTGCGAATAGGTTTTGGGATCGATTAATGGGACGTGGTATTGTCGAGCCTTTAGATGAAATGGATAACGTACCTTGGGATGCCGATGTATTGGATTGGTTATCTGCAGATTTTATTGATTCAGGCTCAGATTTAAAACATCTAATTAAACAAATTATGACATCTAGGGTTTACCAATTACCAATGGTAAACTATAAAAAGGCTGAGGACTTAAAGACTAAATATGTATTTAAAGGACCAGTAACAAGGCGCTTGAGTGCAGAGCAATTTTCTGACGCTGTAAGTCAGATTATTGCGCCTTTATATCCTCAGGTAGCATTTAACCCCAATGGAGATGATATTAAAGCCATACGTATATGGCATTTAGAAGAGGATTTGGGAAGAGTTGTTTTACCAGAACCAGGTAAAAGGTACTTTAGAAAATCGTTTCAAGTATTAAGAGAGTCCGTTAAAAAAGCCAAAATTTTAATTTCAGTTGATAATTCTTATGTACTTTATCTTAATGGGAAAAAAATATTAGAGAATAATAATTCGAAAGTAGTAGACAAAATAGACATTACTAATGATTTGAATAAAGTTAAAAACACCATAGCTATTATTGGTAAAAATGAAGGGACTATTGCAAATCCTGCAGGGATACTATTTGCACTAAAATTAGAATATGAATCAGGAAAAAGTACCATTTTAAAATCAGATAAGTCATGGGTAAGTTCTCGTGAATTACCAAAAGGAGATTGGACTGCTTTAAATTATAACGATAGTTCCTGGCTTAAGGTTAGAGATTATAGTACAAGAAATTTTAAAAACTGGGGGCAGTTACTAGATTTTACATTTAAACCACATAACGAAAAATTTGCGCGAGCTAGTTTGGTAAAACAGCATCCGTTTATGAAAGCTTTAGGCAGACCTAGTAGAGAAATTGTTACGACATCAAGAGAAGATCAAGCTACGTTATTACAAGCTTTAGAACTTACAAATGGCGAATTTTTTAATAGTATTTTAGAAGAAGGCGCACAATCTTGGTTAAAGAAATATGGAGAGGACAGCAATATGATGGTTGAAAATTTGTACCAAAAAGCATTAAGTAGGAACCCTATGGAAGAAGAAAAGAAGATTATGCTAAATGTTTTGGGAGAAACTCCCAAACAGCAACAATTACAAGACGTATTTTGGGCAATTCTAATGTCGCCAGAGTTTCAGTTTATAAATTAAAAAATAAGACATGGATATAAATAGATCACGTAGAGACTTTTTAAAAAAAATGGGAGCTGCCAGTTTGTCGGCGGCAGCAACTACCATTCCAGGTTTTAGTTTTTTAAGTTCCTGTTCGCCAGAAGTACAAAAAATGGCATCTACAGCAGATACCGTTATTTTACTTTGGATGGCAGGAGGCATGGCACATACCGAGACATTTGACCCTAAAGCTTATGTACCTTTTGAAAAAGGCGTGGAAAGCAAGCGAGTGTTAAGTACTTTTCCTAAGAAACCCACTATAGTTGATGATTTATATTTTTCTGAAGGATTAGAAGGTATTGGAAGTGTAATGGATAAAGGAGCTATAATCCGTTCATATAAATCTGCAGATTTAGGACATATTTTGCATACACGTCATCAATATCATTGGCATACTTGTTATGAACCACCACAGTCTGTACAAGCGCCTCATATAGGGTCGTGGATAGCCAAGGAGTTAGGGCCTGCGAATCCTGTTATTCCTCCTTTTATTGCTATGGGGCAACGTTTTACAATGGGGGAATCTGAAGAGCTCAAGGCATTTCATTCCGCAGGATTTTTAGGTACAGAATATGGTCCATTTTTAATTCCAGACCCTTCAAGTGGTTTGGAAAGTGTACGTCCACCAAAGGGTATGTCGCTTAAACGTTTTGAAGCACGTTATAAATTGTATAAAGAACTTGCCAATAAAAGCGAGGTCATGGAGCAGGGTAGTGATTATCAGCGTGAGTCTTTAATGCGTTCTATGGAACAGTCGTATCGCTTATTGAATTCGCCAGAAGCCAAAGTTTTTGATTTATCAGAAGAACCAAAAGAAGTTTATGATACTTATAATACAGGACGTTTTGGTTTAGGTTGTTTGTTGGCAAAACGACTAGCCATGAATGGAGGTCGATTTATTAGTGTGTCAACAGAATACGAACCGTTTTTGGGTTGGGATACGCATGAAAATGGACATACGAGACTTAAAAAAATGAAAGCGCTTATTGATAGACCTATAGCTCAACTTGTTAAGGATTTAGATGAAACAGGACATTTAGATAGAACATTAATAATTTTAGCAAGTGAGTTTAGTCGAGATGCTATTATGGAAGGGAGACCAGGTAAAAAAGTAAAAGACCAAGTGAATCAACCAGATATTATAGAACACGAAAAACACTATGGAATGCATCGTCATTTCACAGACGGTAGTTCTATTTTAATGTGGGGCGGTGGTGTAAAAAAAGGATTAGTTTATGGTAAAACTGCAGACGAAAGACCTTGTTCATCAATAGAGAACCCAGTAGTAATAGACGAAGTACATCAATCTGTTTATCATGCTTTAGGTATTCATCCAGAAACCCATTATGAAATAGAAGGTAGACCATTTTATACAACGCCAGATGGTAAAGGGAAACCAATATTAGATTTATTTGGGAATCCTATGAAATCATCAAAAGAAAACATCGCTTAAAATTTAATTCCGTTATGACAAAGTCTAATATGAATCGTAGAACGTTTATAAATACAACAGCAAAAGCAAGTTTAGGTTTGGCTGTTGTGCCTCATTTTAACATATTAAAATCTAAACCGGAGATGTATGACGATATTATTGGTCATGGCGATTTTAAGTATAAAGTGCATAAATCTTGGGGAGATTTAGATAGGGATATTACCCCTGTAAAGAATTGTCATGAAATGGTAATGGATTCTAAAGGCAGACTTATAATGGTGGGTGACGAAACACATAATAATGTTTTAATCTATGATAAATCTGGTAAATTGTTAGATGCTTGGGGAGTGCGTTACAAAGGAGGTCATGGATTATCTTTATGGAATGATGGCTCTGATGATTTTTTATTTATAGCAGATACAAAAGGTGGTGAACTTATTAAAACCACAACAGATGGAAAAGAATTAATGATTATAGGGCACCCATCTCTATATGGAGCTTACGATAAAAAGGATAAATTTAAACCTACCGAAAGTGCCATTGGACCTAATGGAGATATTTACATAGCCGATGGTTATGGGTCGCAATACATACTTCAATTTACAAAAGACGGAGAGTTTATTAGAAAAATTGGAGAAGGAAATGGGACAGGGCAAAACCAATTTCAAACAGCTCATGGCATTTGTATAGATTACAGAGGAAAAGGAGAGCCTACATTGCTAATAACCTCTAGAGCTAGTAATTGTTTTAAGCGTTTTACATTAGATGGCGTGTATATAGAGCAAATAAACTTACCGGGAGCATTTGTTTGTCGTCCTGTTATTCATAATGATAATTTATATTCAGGAGTATGTTGGTCTTCAGAAATTGACTATGATGCTTCAAGGCGTATGGAAACACACCCTACAAAAACAAGCCCAGGTTCTGGTTTCGTTACTATTTTGGATGATAAAGGTAAAGTAGTTTCCAACCCTGGTGGTACAAAACCAAAATATAAAAAAGGAAAATTGCAACGCATGGAACAAGAGCAACCTATTTTTCGTCATTGCCACGATGTGTGTGTTGATGATGATGAAAATTTATACGTGTGTCAATGGAACGCAAATAAAGCGTATCCTATTAAACTTGAAAGAGTCTAAAAGGCTTGTTTTAAAACAGCAATGTAAAAACAGTTTCTACATCAGGTGTAGATTTTACCATTAAATGCCCTTGATGAAGCTGCATAATATGTTTAGAAAGACTTAAACCAATACCTGTACCTTTTTCTTTGGTTGTAAAAAACGGAATAAAAATTTGCTTAAGATTGTTTTCTGATATTCCAGTTCCATTATCTATAACTTGTATTTCTATATTTCCAGAAGTTGCTTTTATAGCTTGTAGTTTAATTATTCCGTTAGCATGATGAATTAAAGCATCTATCGAATTCTTAATCAAGTTGACTAAGACCTGCATTATCTGATTTTCGTCTGCGAAAAGCTCTAAATTAGTTGGTGTAATTTGAGTTTCGAGAGATATGTTTTTATGTGCCTTTTCGTTACTTACTAACGTGATTATTTTTTCAAATAATGCAGACATTTTTATAAGTGTTTTATCGGGTTTAGGAATTTTTGTTAAAGAACGATATCCTGTTACAAAATCGGTTAAACCTAAACTTTGTTCTTGTATTACGGCCAATCCTTTTTTTATTTTTTCTAAATCACTTTCTTTTAATTGGTCCAATTGAATTTTACCATTATCAGTTTTAATGACCTTAGATAAACTATCTGAAATAGAAGTTATTGGTGCCAAAGCATTCATAATTTCATGGCTCATTACCTTTATTAATCCCATCCAAGAATCGACTTGTTTGGTGTCTAATTCGCTATAAATATTTTGAATACTAACTAATAAAAGAGACACGTTGTTAACTTCTATAGGTTTAGACTCAATTTTTAATTCAACTGTTGCACGTTCGTTCGTTATAGAAATTACCTGTTGCTTAAAAGGTTGTAGTTTACTAACTAAATTGTAGACGCTGTTATCTATTTTTTTAAGCTGTTGAATATGTGTAAGCACATCGCAATTCAACAATTTTTTTGCACTTTCGTTGGCAAACAAAATATGCCCTTTGGCATTAATAGATAATAAGCCAACATTGGTATATGCTAATAAAGTTTGGTAGTATTGTTCTTGGGCTTGGGTATGCAATTTCTCATCTTGAATAATTCTATTAACCTTATTTAAATGCGCATTTAATTGATTTGTTACCGAGTTATTTGTGTTTTCTGAAAAGCTAATAGTAGAATCTGAGTTTTCTATAGCATTAAAAAAAAACATGAGCTTACGGTTGGTGCTGTTTAGAAAATTGACAAGTGAAATTATTTGTAAAATTAATACAACTCCTAATAATACAGCAACGCCTTTTATATCATTTAAAATAAAATACACTACGCTAGCACATACCAATACTAGCAATAGTACTCTTAAAATTATTTTTAGATATAAATTTTTAGATAGCATTTTAGAATATTAAATTTTATAACGCTTTGTTTTATTGTATAAGGTTTGACGCGTGATGCCTAACTGTTTGGCAGCAGTACTATAATTACCATCGTGTTTTTTTAGCGCAGTAATAATCATGTTTTTTTCCATTTCGTCAATGGTTATATCTGCCGTGTTTAATGCTTTTGTTTGCCGCTGATTAAACATAAAATCATTTACCGTTAATAGATTATTTTCACTTAAAATAACACAGCGTTCCATAGTATGCTGTAGCTCTCTAATATTTCCGGGCCAAGTATATTTAAGTAGTTTTTTCTTGATGGCACTACTCAATTTTAATCCTTTTTTATCATATTTATTTGCATATTTATTTAAGAAAAATTCTGCCAATTCTATAATATCATTGCTACGTTCTCTAAGTGAAGGTACTTCAATATGTATGGTATTTATTCGGTACAACAAATCTTCTCTAAAAAGTCCTTCATCAACCATTTTATTCAAATCACAATTGGTAGCGCAAACCAATCTAACATTTACAGGAATAACTTTGTTAGACCCAATACGAACGATTTCTTTTTGTTGAATCACTTTTAATAATTTAGACTGTAACTGTAATGGCAAATTGCCTATTTCATCTAAAAAAAGCGTACCATTATGTGCAACCTCAAACTTACCTGCTCTATCATTTTTAGCATCGGTAAAGGCGCCTTTTACATGTCCAAAAAGTTCACTTTCAAAAAGGCTTTCGGGTATGGCACTTACATCTACATTTACTAAAATTTCTTGATGCTGTGCAGATTGGTTGTGAATGGCTCGCGCAATTAACTCTTTACCAGTACCATTTTCGCCAGTTATTAAAACATTTGCAGAGGTTTTTGCAACTTTTTCAGTAATTTTTAAAACTGCATTTATTGCTGAAGAAGTTCCAATAATTTGCTGCTCTGTTTCGTTGATAAGGTGCTTTAATTTTTTTTCGCTTTGTTTTAGTAAATTTACTTCTTTCTTAGATTTTCCTAATTGAAAAGCTGCATGAATGGTGGCTAAAATCTTTTCGTTATCCCATGGTTTTAATACAAAATCTATAGCGCCTTCTTTTAAGGTATTTACAGCTAATTCTACATCGCCAAAAGCAGTCATCATTATTACAGAAGCATCTGGGACTATTTCTTTTAACTTTCTTAGCCAATAAAAACCTTCATTTCCTGTATTTATTCTGGATGAAAAATTCATATCCAAAAGAATAACATCGTAGCTTTTTAAATCGGTAACCGAAGATATTCCGTTTGGGTTTTGAAGCGTAGTTACAGTTTTGTAAACATCTTGCAACAACAATTCTAAGGCGCTTAGCACCCCTTTATTGTCGTCTACGATAAGTATTTTTCCAGATTGCAACATAATAATCCAAAGCTACAAATAAGAACAATACTCAACTACAAAGTGTAAAATATTTTTACACTTTGTATAAAAATATTTTACATAAAAAGGATGATTAGATATTGATGACGTTTGTAACCTGTTGAATTGTAGTGTATTGTTTTTTTGGCACGCATATCGTTATATAAAATACAAAACAATAAAAAATGAAAAACACTTTCCTAATTTTTGTAACCTACATTGCCTTTTCTTTAAATGGTAATGCACAAAAATTATGGACTTTAGAGGAATGCATTGTTTATGCTTGTGAAAATAACTTAGACCAAAAAACAAAAATTTACAATTCGGAGATTGATAAGGAATCGTTTCAACAATCTAAACGAGATTTTTTGCCAGATTTTAATGCTGTATCAAATTTAAACAGACGATTTGGTAGGTATGTAGACCCAAATAATAACAACGTTATCAATACTGCAACATCATCAAACACCTACGGAGTAACATCGTCTTTAAATCTGTTTAATAATTTTAAAAAGTGGCACCAAAGGTCGCAAAAAAAGCTACTATATCATGCAAGCTTAGAAGCTGTTTTGCAAGCAAAATACAACCTTTCTTTTGATGTGATGAACGCTTTCTATCTTGTAAAATTTAGAGAAGATTTATTGCAAATCACAAAAGAAAAATTAGAAATCACTCATTTAAACTACGAGTTGGTAACTTCAAAAATAGAACTAGGACTGCTAGCGAAATCTAATTTATACGATATTGAATCTGAATTAGGTACTAATAAATTAGAAATAGCTCAAGCCCAAAATGCCTTAAATGAAGCGACTTTAAATCTTATTCAAATCATGAATTTTAATGGTACGAGTATAAAGCTAAAACCCGATTTAGTTGCATTAAAATCTCTTGATAGTTTAACACTAGAAACTGTTTTTTCTAAAGCAATTGCATTTCTTCCGTCTATTAAACAACAAGAATTACAGGTAAATGCTTCAGAAAAAAACTTGGCTATTAGAAGGAGTGATTTTTATCCATCATTAGCATTAAATGCTGCGTATAGAACAGGTTATTTTGAAACGAGTATTGATGAAAATGGATTGATAACTCCTTTTTTAGACCAGTTGTCTAATAATGCAGCCAAATCCATTGGTTTGTCTTTAAGAATTCCGATTACCAATAAATGGTCAAAACATTCTAATGTAAAAATTGCTAAAATAAATATCTTAAAAGAAAAGAATATTCTGGAGCAAAAGAAGCAAGAACTTTATAAAGAAATACAAAAAACAATTCAAAAAAACACTGCGCTTTTAGCGGAAAAAGAGGAGAATGAGTCTAACCTAAAATCTAAAGAACTCGCTTTTAATTTTGCTCAAAAAAAGTTTAACAAAGGGCTGGCTACGATTTACGAATTAGAGGTTGCCAAAAATAATTTAGCACAAGCTAAAATTGAAAGAACCAGAATTAATTTACAATTACAATATCAAAAAAAGGCAATAGATTTTTATTGCGGTATTGCTGTTTTTCCTTTTAAATAATAACAAAGAATGGATACTAAAATAGAGAAGAAAAGAACACTACAACCCAAACATATTGGCATAGGATTACTTGTAATTATTTTAATCGTTATATTTCTATACAATAGTTTAGGCACACCTAGTACATCATCAGAAGTTAAAAAAAATGAAGTTACGATAACAGAGGTTAAGCGCTCTAATTTTAATGATTACATTACAATTAATGGCGTTGTAAAACCCATTACTACAGTATATCTTGATGCCTATGAAAACGGAAGAATTGTTGAAAAATATATAGAAGAAGGCAGTATTGTAAAAAAAGGAGATATTATATTAAAGCTAGAAAACAGGCAGTTATATGAGCAAATTTTAGCAAGCGAAAACAACCTAGCTATTAAACAAAACAATTTAAGAGAAACAAAAATAAATTTTGAGTCGCAACGTGTTTTTAATCAAAAAAGTTTACTTGAAGCAGAATACAGAGTTATAAAAGCAAACAGGTCTTTTGAGCAAAACAAATCGTTATTTGAAGAAGAATTAATAGCTAAAGAAAATTATATAAGAGCCAAAGAAGAAAAAGAATTGGCATCTAAACAGTATGATGTTATCAAGTTTAAAGCAAAGCAAGATTCGTTATTAAGTGCTACAGGTATAAAAGAATTGGACAACGATTTAATACGAATGAAAAAAACCTTAGCCATGGTTTATGAAAGAATTGAACACTTAAATGTTAGAGCAACTATAGATGGCCAATTAGGAATGCTAGATGCCGAAATTGGGCAAAGCATTTCCCAAGGACAACGTATAGGGCAGATACACGTGTTAACCAATTTTAAAGTACAGTCTAATATAGATGAGCATTATATTGATAGAGTTACGAGACATGTTTCTGCATCTTTAGAACGCGATGGAGAAACCTATGCCTTAAAAACTAAAAAAATATATCCGGAGGTAAGAGATGGAGAATTTCAAATAGACCTAAGTTTTATAAACGAAAAACCAAACAATATTAGAACAGGGCAAAGTTATTTTATAAAATTAGAATTGGGGACACCTACAAATGCGATACTTGTTAGCAGAGGAGCATTCTCTAATACTACTGGCGGAAATTGGATTTACGTTGTAGATGCTTCTGGTAATTTTGCAACTAAACGCCAAATAAAAATAGGCAAACAAAACCCTCAATATTATGAAATTCTTGAAGGCCTACAACCTAACGAACGTGTAATAACATCTAGCTATAAAAATTTTGAAAACAGCGATAAACTTATTTTAAATTAATAACCATGATACAGACAAAAAACCTAACTAAAATATTTATTACAGAAGATATACAAACTAAGGCATTAAACGATATAAATCTACATGTAAAAGACGGAGAATTTATTGCCATAATGGGACCTTCTGGTTGTGGAAAATCTACCCTTTTAAATATACTTGGACTTATTGATATTCCATCCGATGGTAGTTATATGTTTCATGGAAAAGAAATAGGTAACTTAAAAGAAAAGGAGTTAACTAAAGCAAGAAAAGGTAATATTGGTTTCATTTTTCAAAGCTTTAATTTAATTGATGGTTTAACAGTTTACGAAAATGTTGAATTGCCATTAACGTTTATGAACATCAATCAAAAAGAACGAAAAGAAAAAGTAAAAGCTGTTTTAAAACGTATGAAAATAGACCACCGTTCTAACCATTTTCCGCAACAATTATCTGGAGGGCAGCAGCAACGTGTTGCTATTGCTAGAGCTGTAATTACCGAGCCTAAATTATTGTTAGCAGATGAACCTACGGGAAATTTAGATTCTAAAAATGGTACCGAGGTTATGAATCTATTAACAGAGCTAAGTCAAGAAGGTGCCACTATTATTATGGTAACACACTCAGAAAGTGATGCAAATTACGCACACAGGGTCATCAACTTATTTGATGGGAAAATTGTAATGGAAACAAGCAATTAGTAATACAGCCAATTAACTAAATAACTAGATAAAAATGAACTTTATCAAACTAAATATTTTCTATCGTAATTTAAAAAGAGATAAACTTATTTCTATAATTAATGCAGTTGGTTTAATTATAGGTATACTAAGTGCCTTGTTTATTTTAGAGTATGTGTATTACCAAAGAAGCTACGATAGCCACCACGAAAATGCCAAAGATATTTATCGTGTTGCTTACAATCGTTATCAAAATAACGAAGTGTTATGGAAAACAGCCAATTCATTTCCACCAACCGGAAAATGGTTAAAAGAACATTATAGCGATGTTGTAAATCATGCGAGGATAACTCCAAAAAATGAAATAACCATAAGCTATAACAATGCCTCAGGAAGCAAAATTATTTATTCTGAAGATAAAACGTACTATGCAACCTCTTCTATATTTGAAGTATTTACAATTCCATTATTACAAGGCGAAAAAGACCCTTTAAAAGCGCCAAATACAGTAGCAATATCACACCTCGCAGCAGAGCGTTATTTTGGAGAAGAACGTCCGTTAGGTAAAACAATAAAAGTAAATGGTAATGAAGATTACATGATAACTGCTGTTTATAAAAAGATGCCAAAAAATTCGATTGTAAAATCCGATTTTTTGTTTTCTATGGAAACCATTTACAAACAACGTTCTAGAATTAGAACAAGTTGGACTTATGATTATGGCAGTACTTTTATACAACTAAAACCAAATAGCGATTATAAAAAGCTAGAAAAAGAAGGTCTTCCTGAAATGATAGCTGCTAATTATAAAGAACGTCTAGATTCGCAAGGAAAAAGAGATACATACTATTTACAACCGTTGCAGGATATTCATTTAACCTCTAATATAGAATATGAATCGGAGCCTCCTGTTAACGGAAAAATTATAAGTATTCTTTTTGGATTTTCTATTTTTCTTTTAATTATAGCTTGGATTAATTTTATAAACCTAACTACAGCACGCTCTATAGAAAGAGCCAACGAGGTAGGTGTTAAAAAAATTAATGGAGCCTCTAAAATGAATTTAATAACTCAGTTTTTAAGTGAAGCTTTCCTTTTTAACATACTTTGCTTAGCCATAACTATTGTATTATTTTATGCTTTAAATCCTTGGTTTAAAACCATTACTCAAATAGGCGATTTTAATTTATTTGAGCACTCTAAATTCTTAGGTACATTTATAGTAATTTTTGTTTTAGGCATTATAATTTCCTGTATTTATCCTGCTGTTATATTGCAATCTTATAAACCTGTAACTGTTTTAAAAGGGAAATTTAAAAACAAACGCGAAGGAGTCTTTTTTAGAAAACTATTAGTTACTCTGCAATTTGTAATTTCAGTTGTATTGCTTTGCGGTACACTTATAGCATACAAGCAAGCTACGTTTTTAATGGAAAAAGATATGAGTATTAATTATGCTCAAAGTATAGTAATTAAAGCGCCCAAAACAGGAGAAAAACAGAGTGAATTACAAAGTAAAATTCTGTTAATGAAAGATGAATTAACTCAAATTCCTGAAGTAAAAGGGTTTACTTTTTCATCTGATATTCCTGGTCAAGAAATTCAACATTGGTTTAGTTGTAGAAGAAAGGGGTACGACAAAACAGACACAAATTCTTTTTTCCAACTCTCTATAGATGACCAATTTCTAGAATTTTACAATATAAAACTACTTGCAGGAAGACTATTTAGGAAAGGCGAAAAAGAAACTGGGACCAAGAGTATTATTATGAATGTAAAAGCTATGGAACGTGTTGGTTATAAAACACCAGAAGAAGCGATTAATAACTTTGTTGTAACTGGTAGAAATGAAGAGTTTAAAATTATAGGCATTGTTGACGATTTTTATTATCAATCCATCAAAAACGAACCAGTACCAACGGTATTACGACTTACCGATAGTCACAAAGCCTTTTTAACCTTAAAAGTAGCTAGTAATAATACCACCGAAATTCTTCAAAAGTTAAAAACCATTTATGAGAACTATTTCCCAGAACAACCTTTTGATTATTTGTCTCTAGAAAATAAGATAAGCAATACCTTGAAATCAGACCGAACGTTCTTATTTGTCTTTAGTTTATTTTCAATACTTGCTATTATAATTGCCGTAATTGGTATTGTGGGCTTAATATTAATCACTATTAGCCAACGTATGAAAGAAATAGGCATTAGAAAAGTCCTCGGCTCAGAATTAATGGATGTCTCTAAACTACTAGCTAAAGAAGTTGCTTCACAGATTATTACAGCTATAATAATTGCCATTCCTTTAGCTTGGTATGGTTATCAAAATTGGTTTTTAAAAACCTATATTAATAGCATAGAGTTGCATATATGGATGTTTTTAGTTCCTGTTATTGTGCTTTTTATAATCGTTTTTTTAGTAATTCATCTTGTAGCTTTAAGAGCGTACCAAATGACTTTGTCTGAAGTTTTGCAAAATGAATGACATGAAATAGTTAAAGTAGTATTTTAAAAGCACATGATAGTACAGGACGTTTTTCATATTTAAAGGTTATAAATTTCATCTGTTTTAAGTAGAAACTAATTCTTAAAGGTTAGTTTTTTAAACTAAAATCTTTTATTTATGAGGCTGCTTAACTTATTAAAAACAACTAGTGTTGTTTTCTTTATATTATCACTTTTTTTACTATCCTGTGATAATAAATTTACTGAGAAAACACCGTCTCAAGATTTATTCAGAAAATTTAAAAACCCGCCTGTAGAAGCACGTCCTTTTGTTCGTTGGTGGTGGAATGGAAATAAAATAAAAAAAGAAGAGCTAGATAGGCAATTAGAATCTTTAAAAAGTGTTGGTTTTGGTGGTGTAGAAATTAACCCTATTGCTTTGCCACTTGCATTTGATAAAAGTGAGAAGTCGCTAGTTTGGATGAGTGATGAATGGATTGATATGGTTGTACATGCAGCAAAAAAAGCTAAAGATTTAGGTATGATAACAGATATTATTGCAGGTACTGGTTGGCCTTTTGGAGGCGAGTTTTTAAAAGACGAAGAAACTAGTCAACGTATGGTTACAGATAATATTAGCTATGCTTCAGAAGAAACAATTACGGTTGATAAAGATTTTTTAATCGGTAGGTATCAAAAGAAATATGATAAAAAAAGAGTACAAAGACACATAAGTAAAAGGACAACTTACAAACTTTATAATGTATCGCTTATTCCCAAAAAGTGTAATAGTAAAGCACAAATTACAGACTTAACAAATTATTTTGATACAAGAGGCACATTAACGTATAAGATAGTACAACCTGGAGAATTCTACTTAAGTTACACACTTATCCAACAAAATTTTAGAGACGTAACGCTTGGTGCTCCAGGAGGAGCTGGACCAGTTATGGATCATTATAAGAAAGAAATGACCTATACTTATCTATCGCGTTTAAAGAAAATATCTGAGCGTTCTGGGATTCCTTTAAACCAATTAATTAGAGCAATTTTTTGTGATAGTATAGAAGTTTCTGGTGCGAATTGGACAGATAATTTTGAAACTACTTTTTTTAAAGCTTATGGTTATAAGTTAGATAAATGGATACCGTTTATTTTTTACTCCACTAACGGAGATTATTCTAGAAACACCTATTCTAAAACGTTTTCGTCTCAATTTAAAGACGAATTAAAACGAGTTCGATATGATTACAACAAGTTATTGGTAGCACTTTTTTTAGAAAATTTTACAAAGACTTATAAAGATTTTTGTGAAGCAAATGGAGTTTTATGCAGATATCAGGCTTATGGAACTCCATTTTTAATGGGAATGTTAGATGGTTACATGATACCTGATATACCAGAAAGTAACAACTGGATTTATTCTGCTAAGATGAAAGATTCTATATGGCAATGGAATCAATCACATGGATATATGACTTGGAATATGTATGCTGCTGCTGGTGGACATTTAACAAATAAAAGTATTGTAAGTTCTGAAGTAATGACCAATACACGTGGTGTTTTTAAAACAACTTTAGAAGAAATAAAACAACATGATGATATGAATTTCATCACAGGTATTAATCATTCTATTTTGCATGGATATAATTATTCGCCGGCTTCAGAACCATTTCCAGGATGGATTCGCTACGGCGCATATTTTAGCGAACAAAATACTTGGTGGAAACACTTAAATCTTTGGGTAGATTATAACGCAAGATTATCAGCTGTTTTTCAAAATTCACAGGCTGAAAAGACTATCGCCATTCTTGGTCCAACATCAGATATTTGGGGGGATAATGGTTTGGCAAGAGAGCCGTTTCATTTGGAACCACGTTATTTATATAAATTATGGGAGCCAATCAGTCAATTAGGGCATTCTTGTGAATATATCAATCAGAATGTTTTAAAAGATGCTGACATAGAAAACGGAAAAATTTTATACGGAAATATGTCTTATAGATTATTGGTATTGGCTAGTTTAAAGTCCTTAGGCCTTGAAGCTACTTCAAAAATTGAATCGTACGTAACATCAGGAGGTAAACTGATAGTGATTGATGAATTGCCAATTAAATCGCTACACTACACCGATTATAAAACGAATGATGCTTTGGTAAAACAGGCAATGGAGCAATTAGTAGCTAATTACCCAAAATCAATTATACAAGTTAAGCAACCCAATTCTTTAGATGACCTTTTTTCATGGACTCAAAACATATTACAACAATCAGAGACTAAAGCTGATATTGTTATCAGTAAACCAACAAAAAAGGTATATCAAATCCATCAATCTACTAAAAATAAAGACATTTATTTTTTTACAAATGTTCATAAGTTCGATAATGTGAAATTCAATGCTACTTTTCCAGTAGAAGATAAATATCCTTATGTGTGGAATCCAGAAACTGGAGAACGAAAACCTTATTATTACAAATCAAAATCAAACGAATTGAGTATCAATTTGGGTCCATTAGAATCTTTATTGTTAGTTTTTGAAAATGAAAAGCCATTAGGAAATACAAATAACGTATATAAACAGATTAAAAACTCAAAAATAATTAATACAAATTGGGAAGTTACAGGCAATAATATTAATAACAAAACATATACTTGGGAATTAGAAAAACTTGTTGATTTTGGAAAATCTAAAGACACAACAAAAAACTCATTTGGTGGAGAAATTATTTACAGAACAACGATTATAAGTAACAACCAATTCTCTCATCTCGATTTAGGAAAGACAAATGGAGGTATTACAACACTTTACATTAATGGAAAAAAAGTAGGTGTAAATTGGTATGGGAAACCAGTTTTTCTAGTAAAAAATTATTTAAAAACAGGAGAAAACCATATAGAAATTCATCATACA
Source organism: Hyunsoonleella pacifica (assembly GCF_004310335.1). Lineage (GTDB taxonomy): Bacteria > Bacteroidota > Bacteroidia > Flavobacteriales > Flavobacteriaceae > Jejuia > Jejuia pacifica. The sequence goes on from NZ_SIRS01000001.1 coordinate 351,804, forward strand.
ACTGTCTTGGCTAATTACTGTAAATCCATAAACAATCCACTAACAACTAGATGGACTAGAAATTACACAGACAAAGTTTCTATTGGGGTAGAAGGTCCTGTAAAACTGATAAGTTATTAGTTGAAAAATTTATATATTATTTTTAAAACAAAGAGGCTGCCTAAGAATGTAATCTCTTTTTTTGAATGGGTTTGATACTTTATAAATTTTAAGTTATGAAAGCATTACCAGTCTAGAAAACTAGTAATTAGTTATAATTTGGCATTCTTCCCTCAACTTGTAATGTTTTATATTCGTTAATCATCCAGTTAAGGTATTTAATATTATTTATGCCAAGTTTACATTAGTGTATATAGCACAGTTATAAAGAGGAAGGCACTTATAGTTTTTACTCATAATAATTACTAAAAGTACTTATGTGTTCTTATTTATGTAACATTTATTTCTAACGTAAGGTAGAACAGGCTTTTGTTGAGAACGTACACTTTATGAGGCTCTCTAGCGGGATAAGTATTGGCCATAATGTTATTGCCAACTTCTGTTCAGGTAAAAATAAATACAAAAATAAGGCTAATTGCAATGGTAATTAACCTCAAAGAATACAATTTAATAGTGTATGACAACTCCAAGTAATTTTAACTACACTCCTACAACTTAAAAAAACAATACACACAAAACCCGAGGTTTATAAAAAAAAATCGCCTAAAAACTATTTTTTAGACGACCTTTTTTTTGTACAACTTAGTACTATTTTAAATTAGTTAGAATATAATTCAAATTCTTTTATTGATATATGATTGTGAGCACCGCTACTTGCATAAGAGTGAACGGAATATTCACTGGCGTAAGCGTTTAGCCCAGTTATTTTTACATCAAGTTTATTATTATAAAAATTACCTAAATCATACCATATTCCATTATGCTTAGCCCAAATCGTAAAATTGCTAGAGTATGCGTTTTCAAACTTTATTCTAACACTTTTCACAGTTCTGTTTCCTGAAAATTTAGCAACTAAATAATGTTGTGTTCCATATGCAGATGAAGCCCATCTAGTATTTAAATTACTATCATTAGCTTTATAGGGATTATAATAACTACTCCAATCACTACTAGAATACATCTCTACTGCATCTTTTGTAATACTTAAGGCGGGATTCCAGTTATCATCATTATTATTATTAGAAGTAGCAGCAGGTACGGACACAGATTTTTGACTTAAACCATCCCACCAAATGTCTGCTTCTCCTCCTTTAACACGGTAAGCTCCCCAACGTATTTTTGCTTGCAAACCTATGTTTCCTGGTACATTAAAGGGGTAAGTAGTTCCGCCAATTCTAACATCTACGTACTGTTGTCCATTTGCTCTAAAACCATTTGTCATACTTATAAATCTTCTTGTATTAGCAGGTATGGTTGTTAATTTTACTAACTCCCTGCCACTACTACCTGAGCCTCCTCTAACTGTAATGCGTTCGCTATAAATATCATAACTTACTTGAGTAGAGCCTGAAAAATTAGGCTTGGCTAATAATAAAAGGATAGCAGGGTCATTAGTTGCACCAGTGTGTGTACCTTTTGCTTGCATGATATAAGTTCCAGAAGGATTGTTAACATTAGATTTGGGTAGAGAGCTTGACTGGTGACCAGCTCTTCTAATCGTTACATAGCCTGATATTCTTACATAACTACCATCACCAGTTTCACTAATAGTTCTACTGGCACGCTCTATTCTTGGTTGTAATTGAGATCCGTCATCTCTTATTTGATCTATATGATTAGAGTTGGCCGCAATTCTATAAACTCCGTATTTTCTACCTCCAGTATTGCGTTGCTGGTAATTATATTTACATGTTCTATCATCCAGTTCTCTGGATTTTGATACACCAGTGTCATTAAAATCCTCTCCATTTACAAAGTAAATTCTTGATGAATTTGTTCCAGATCCTGTACAAACAGGGGAAGATGTAGGTATTCCCATTGCTGTAAGACTAGAATTTGAGTTTTCGCCAGGAGGTAAACGAGATTCTACAGGTATTATTTCTACTTTTTCAGGTTGTATTTCCTCAATTGAAGTTTCTTCAACTGATATATCCTCTTCTGAGGAACAAGCAAAAGCAATAATTAGTGTAAGCAGTAATGCTAAACTTTTCAAATTAATTTTTGTCAATTTTAAAATCATGTTTTTAGTTTTAAGTTAATTTTTCCTAAATGTAAAATGCATTTTTCATTACAGTATCCTGCAGTATCCTGCAGTATCCTGCAGTATCCTGTATTTTGGGTTGAAAATATATATAAACAAGTTAATTAAAGATATATACTTTGCGTTTTTGATATATTCTTATGGTTTTTTATAAAGAAAAATCGTATTAAATTATAGCTTAATATTTTTTGAAATAGAGTAAATATGTTTTTTTAAACTTTATTTTAAAAGAAGTATATAAGATGAACAAAATAATACTTAAAAGATCTTTTATCACTCAGAAAAAACATGTAGAAGCAATATTGTATTTTACATTAATATGGAAAAAGTAGGTGTGAGTTGGTATGGTAAACCAATATTTCTATAAAAAACTATTTAAAACAGGAGGAGACCATATAGGGATCCATTACACTACTGTATTGGCTAATTATTGTAAATCTATTAACCCTTGCCAATATATGTAAGAGACGTTATGAGACTTTGGTTAGAACAGGATTACGGGGGGAATAAAATTGTTAAGCTATTAAATGTATATAAATAATATTGAATAGGAAAATATAAGAAGGCTGTATCAATCAATAATACAGCCTTCTTTAGAATTTTGCAAGAAGTAATTTTTACTTGCAACCTTATATTTGTGTTACAAAATTTGCTTTTATTTTGTTTTTACACGCTTTAGTGAAGCTTAATATATAATTATTATTAGCCTTTAAAATTATGTTTTACATTGCTCCACTCAATATTTGCCTCTCCTTTATGGCATCTGTAGACTCCAAAACGTATTTTAGCATTTTTACCTGTTTGAAACCTTATTACATCCTCACCATTCTCTTTCTTAGTAATTTTTGTATTAGGAACGTTATGTGTATGCTCTAATCTACCATTAATATAAATTTTAACATATTGTTTTGTGTCGGTACTCCAGCCGTTTACCATTTTAATTTTAAAGGTAGTGTTTTTTGCAACATTTTTAATAAACTTCATTTCCCTTCCAGTATTACTTGAACCACCACGTTTTGTTATTTGCTCACTCCATAGATCTACAGTTCCATTACCTTTATCTTTGGCAAGAACCAACATAATAGCAGGGTCTATAGATCCAATGGTTGCATGAGAATGCGTTCCTTTAGCTTGAATAATGTAAGTCCCTCTTTGATCTCTTGGGTCATTAGAAGGATAATTACCTGTAGCTTTGTTACCAACACGTTTAATTTTTACAGTGCCCTCAACACTTACAAAGTTTCCTTTTTTTCTGTTAACAGTTTTTGTAGCACGTTCAATTCTTGGTTGTTTTGCGTCATATTTATTACTTCCAGCTGCTATTCTGTAAATACCTCTATTGCCAGATTGCGAATAATTATATTTGCAAGTCCTGTCATCTAAAAATCTTATTACGTCAACACCTATACCATTTTGTGCTGTTTTACTAACTAGGTCTTGGCTATCCGTATTACTGCTGCTAGTCTCTCCATAAGTGTATAATTGGTAACCACCAGGGTTATTGCAGGCGGAAATTTTCTTGCCTTTTTTCTTTGAAGCCAGATTATTTGTATCAACCTCTGGTTCATTTATTGATATAGTATCATCAATATTTTCAACTGCTTCATCTTGTGTACAAGATGTAATTACTAATAATGTGGCCGTAAAAAAAACTTGTGCTAAGCTTACATTTAAAAAATTTAATTGTCTTTTCATTTTAATTTTTGATTTAAGTTTAAAATTGGCTTAAAGATTTTTTGCGAAAAAAACCTTAATTTTTTGTTAATTTCATATAGTTAGATAATTCTTGTATCCTGTACTATCCTGTTTTTAACGTTATTCTTTATTTTTTCGACAAAAGGTTGAATGCGTTGTTGTTAATCCGTATTAAACACATGGTTTTACTTTAGTAATAAATAATTGAAAGAATTAGATTCAAAAATTACTATTCAACGAAAAATGATATTAATTATTAAAAATAATACTTTAGAACAAATTCTGTTGATGAGAGATAGAGCTAATTTTTAGAAGGATAATATAAAAAGCTTACTTTTTTTGTGTTTTTACCATTTTCTTTGAGTCATATAAATAACTTTCAATATCGAACATTTCTCTTTTTTTTTTGATAAGCTAACTATGTACTCAAAATAAGATTAACAAACTATAAAAAGTGAGTAGCCACTTTTCTCATGGATTGTAAGTGCTAGGGGTTCAAGTAAATCGCAATTGGCAATTCGAAACGGATTATATAAAAGTAAAACAACAAAATAAAAAATCTCAATGAAGCTAGTTTCATTGAGATTTAAAATAGAACTTTAATAAGTATAGATTATTTAAAAATATGCATCTTAATAGTTGCTGTTATCACAAAAATATGGTATTCATTTTACATAGCCTTTACTTATTAGAGTGTTGTAAAGAATTTTAATCTCTAAAATTGTGTCTAACATTACGCCATCTAATATCTGCCGATCCATTATTACATCTGTATACGCCAAATCTAATTTTTGCATTTTTTCCTCTTTTTCTTCCTCTATCATTCGGTACTAGGAAAGAGTGGAATTTTAAAGTTGGATTTCTACCAATTTGGACGTCAACTCTTTGGGTTAAGCCAGTACTGCTAAAACGATTTGTCATTTTTATAAAAACATCTGTATTACCATCTATTGTTTTTAGAAATTTAATTTCTCTACCGTCAGAACCCTCACCACCAGGTCTTAAAATTTGTTCAGCATATAAATTATACCTTGGTATTCCACCAGGTCCTGGGTTTGCTGGTTTTGCCAGAATAAGTAAAATGGCAGGATCACCTGAACCTTCAGTTTGGTTTTCATGTTGCCCCTTAGCTTGAATAATGTAAGTTCCGCTGCCCTCACCTGCTCTTTGTTGGTTTTGTATAGTAGCTAAGTTGGTATTTCTAATACTACTAGGATTACCAGTACCAACACTTCTAATATTTACAACGCCTTCAACACTTACAAATCGACTTCCGCCTCTGTTAACAGTTCTAGCTTCACGTTCAATTCTTGGCTGTAGAGTACTGCCAAATCTATTACTGCCTGATCTTATTCTGTAGATACCATAGTTGCCAGATTGCGAATAATTAAAAGCACAAGTTCGGTCGTCTAAAAATCTCATTTTGTCTACTCCTCTACCGTTAATAGCATTTTTCTGCACTAAGTCATCACTGTCACTAAGGCCATTAAGCTCACCAACTGTATATCTACGGTAATAATCACCATTACTATCTTGAGGATTATCACAACTACCTATTTCTGTAGGATTTGTTCCTTTGCCTGTTAAGGTTCCATTTGTTGACTTTGTTTTTGAAGACTCGTCGTTAGTATATACGATATCCTCATTTTGAGAACAGCCATAGGTAATTATTAAGGCTACTAAAAAAAAAGATCGAAATACTCTGGTTTTTGTAAAATTTAATTGTCTCTTCATTAGTTTAATAGTTTTAAGTTAATTGTTTTTTTTAATTTTAAGTGATAAAATCGGATAAATTTATATTTTTTGTAAGAGCTTTATGTCCTGTAGTCACCTGTTTTTCTAATAATATTTTTTTAAATCTTGTATAAATTGCTTTATTTGAAGATTTAATTGGGATTAACTAAGATTGTGTAGTACCTGTTGAAATTAGGATAGCATGAGAGTACAGGACAATATAGTTATCAATTTCTAATAGCTTGCAAGATTCAAAAATAACTTAATACTAACCATCGTGATAATGATAAACAGACAAGTATTCATTCCACTAATATTTTTGGCTATTTTCTGCAGCTCTTGTGATAGCACTTCCACTTCAGAAAAACCAATGTCTTTTGAAAAACAAACAGTTAACTCAAAAGAAAATCCGTCAGCCATAGAAAGTGAACAACCTCTCTTTTCTTGGATTGCAAGTGCAGAAGGATTCATTAAATCGCAATCTGCATATCAAATTTTAGTAGCATCTTCAAAAGAGAAATTAAATGAAGAAAATGCTGATATATGGAATTCTAGAAAGGTTAAAAGTGAAACATCTGCTTTTGTGAAGTATAGAGGTAAAGCTTTAAAAGCGATGCAAACCTATTTTTGGAAAGTTAAAATTTGGGATGAAAATGGAGATAGCTCAAATTGGTCAGATGCTCAAGAGTTTAAAATGGGTTTAATGACTAACGAAAATTGGGGCGATTCAAAGTGGATTACTTTAAATGAAGATACGCGTACATCTCCACATCGTTTTAGAGATTATAAAACAGGTAAAATGAAAGGCCCAGAACCAGTTGATGGTTTTGCAGCTAGTTATTTTAGAAAAGAAGTTAATTTTGATAAGACCATTAAAAATGCGCAAGCTTATATCTGTGGTCTAGGCTATTACGAGTTGTATTTGAATGGCGAAAAAGTAGGTGATCACGTATTAGATCCTGCACCTTCAAATTACGATAAACAAGCCTATTACGTAAATTATGATTTAACAAATGAAATTAGATCTGGAAAAAATGCATTTGGAATTAATTTAGGAAATGGGTTTTACGGTCAAAATATTTCATGGAAACGCGATCCAGAATCTGAAAAAGATTTGGCTTATGGGCCACCAACAGTGAAATTATTAGTAAAGATAGAATACGAAGATGGTTCTAAATTAGACTTTTATACAGATAATACTTGGAAAGAATCTACGGGGCCTATAGTCTTTAATAATGTTTATGGAGGAGATACTTATGATGCAAGATTTGAATTAGGAGATTGGGCAACTGCAGGTTACAACGATGAAAAATGGGGTAATGTTAAAGAAACTACTCCTAAAATTAGAACGATAAGTGCACAACAAATATCACCAATAAAAAAACTGAAAGAGTTTGAGCCGCAAAAGGTTTTTAAAGCACCAGATGGCAATTGGATTGTAGATTTTGGACAAAACATTGCTGGTTGGGTAAAATTAAATGTTCAAGAAAAAGCTGGACAACTCATTGAAATTACAACTACAGAAGCGTTGCTAACCAACGGTAAAGATATTTTTCAAGGTTCAACAGGAGGAGGTGCTAATGGAATGGCTCAAATATATAAATACATCTGTAAAGGGGATGGTTTAGAATCTTGGGAACCTAAATTTAGTTATCACGGGTTTCGGTATGCAAAAATAAAAGGCGTCTCTACAAAACCAGATGCTAATATGATTAAAGCGGTTTTAGTGGCTACTGATATTCAAGAAACAGGAAGCTTTGTATCTTCAGACGATTTACTTAACAAAATGCATAGCATTAGTAAATGGACTATTGTAGATAATGTACATGGCATTCCAGAAGATTGCCCACATCGTGAAAAATGTGGTTGGTTAGGAGATGCACATGCATTTTGTGAGTATGCCTTGTACAACTACGATATGTATGATTTCTATAAAAAATATATGGAAGATATACGAACGCAAATGCGTCCAACAAAAGGTTATAACAATCCAGATTTAAAGTTTCAGGTACCAACCATGATTGCACCAGGAAAGCGTACATCAACCTATGCAAAAATAGATTGGGGAGTAGCCACCATGTACTTACCTTGGTATAATTATTTGTACTATGGAGATGATACTATTGTAAAAGATTATTATGAAGAAATGAGAGGTTTAACAAACTTTTACCTGTCTTACAAAGGCGAAAATGGTATCATGCAAGACGGTATGGGAGATTGGTGTCCACCACGATGGGATAGACGTAAAAACCCTTCTGCTATGGAGTGTGACCCTATAATTTCAGCCAATGCTTATTTTTATGATGTTTTGGGTATCATGGAAACTTTTGCTAAAATGAATAATGATATACCTTTTGCCATTAAAATGGAAAAAGAAAAACAAGATTTAAAGGCAGCTTTCAATAAGGAATTTTTAAAAGAGATATCAGGCACAAAGCATAAATGGTATCAAAGTCAAACAGCCACAGTACAAGCGTTACAGTTTGGTATTGTGCCAGATAACGAAATAGAAGCTGTAGTAAACGGTTTAGCTCATGATATAGTTAAAGTAAAAGGAGGGCATCATTCTACAGGGATACATGGTAACCGCTACATCTATACAGTATTAACTAAATATGGTAAAGCAGATTTAGCTCATCAAATTTTAACAACACCAGAATTTCCAAGTCAAGCGTACGTCATGAGTAAAGGTTTTACAACATGGCCAGAGCGTCAGTTTGAATGGGAGAAAATGACGGGGCCAACCAACTCGTTAAACCACCCTATGCATAGTGGTTTTGCAGCTTATTTTTATGAATCTCTGGGAGGAATAAAATCTTCTGAATCAGACCCAGGGTATAAAATGTTTATTGTAAATCCTGAGTTTCCAAGTGCCATTACAAAAACAGAAGTATCTGTCCCAACACCTTATGGTACTATTATTAATAAATGGCATACAGATAATAAAATGCTAAACATGAATCTTACAGTGCCATTTAATACAAAAGCTAAAGTTGTGGTAACCGCATCAGAATTAGAAAGCCTTGAAATTAATGGAACTCCTATTTCAGAATTTAAAGAAAACAACACCGTTGAAATTACTAATGACGCTATTATTTTGGGCTCTGGAGAATATAACATCAAATATTCAAAACACTAAATTTTATAAAAACTATAATATCTTATTGTAAAAAATGAAATTCCCTTACAATACCATTTTTAAATTGTTAATAGTTACGTTACTAATATCATGTACAAGTTGTAATTCAAATTCTAAAAACAAAAGCGGAACTACTGAAACGGCAATAGTAAAAGCACAAACAGGAAGCTTTGGCGATCAAGGTGATGGTACTTACATCAACCCAATTTTAAATGCCGATTACCCAGATTCAGATATAGAGCAAGTAGGAGATACTTATTATATGATAACTTCCAAGCAGCACATGTCTCCAGGAATGCCAATTCTAGAATCCAAAGACATGGTAAATTGGACTAATGTTGGGCATGTTTTTGAAAGTTTATCATGGGCACCAGAATACAATTGGGATAGAATGAATGGTTATTCCTTCGGAACTTGGGCAGGAGATTTAGCATATCATGAAGGTACATGGTATTGCTATCAAATAGACTATCAACATGGATTAATGGTGGCCACAGCTAAAGATATTAAAGGGCCATGGAGTAAACCAATATTTATGTTGCCAAAGGCAAAAGTGTTGGACGATCCAGCGGTGTATTGGGATAAAGACACTCACAAAGCTTATGTAATAGTAAATACCGCAGGCAAGCAAAAAAGTCCAGATAATAAAATTGAGGGTAATGAAAACCGAATTTATGAAATGAGTTGGGATGGTACTAAAATCCTAGACGAAGGTAAATTAGTGTACACGGGTATGGGTGCTGAAGCAGCCAAAATTTATAAAATTGATGGTACCTGGTATATCTTTTTAGCACAATGGACTATGGGGGATAAATCTACCAAACCAGGTGTTAAAAACCCTAAAAACGATAGAAAACAAATTGTTCTGCGCTCTAAAGAAAGCATCTATGGTCCATATGAGGTAAAAACTGTTTTGGAAAAAGGAACCGTATTTAACAACCGTAGTGCCAGCCAAGGAGCGTTGATGCAAGCACCAGATAAATCGTGGTGGTACATGCATCAGCTAATTCAAAATGATACCATTCCATTTCAAGGACGTCCGCAATGTTTAGAACCTGTAAATTGGGTTGATGGATGGCCAATTATTGGTATAGACGAAGATAATGATGGCATTGGAGAGCCTGTAAAACAACATAAAAAACCAATAGATGGTTATCCGATTTCGGCACCAAGTTCTGATGATGATTTTTCATCGTCTAAATTAGGATTTCAATGGGAATGGAACCACAATCCAAGAAATACGCATTGGTCTCTTACTGAGCGCGAAGGCTGGTTACGATTAAAAGCAAGCAAGATATTACCCAATGAAAAAGGCTACGGACCAAACATAAACGAGTGGACAAACAACGATGGCTCCGATTCTGATTTTTGGCGTGCTTGCAATACTTTAAGTCAACGTATTATGGGAGTTACCACAGGAACCGCTGTAGCAAAGTTTGATATTTCAGGTATGCAACCACATCAATTAGCAGGTTTTGTACGTTATGGAGGCGTGTTTAATTTATTAGGCGTAGAGGTGGACGAAAACGGAAAAAAACACTTGTTTTATATGAACGGCATGGCACAAAAAACTAAAGGACCAGAAGTAACAGAAAACAATCTATACGTAAAAACATCAAACAACAGTAACCAAGCCACCTATGAGTACAGTTTAGATGGCGAAAATTACACACGTTTTGGACCAACATTTACCATTGCTTTCGGAAAATGGACGGGAGACCGCTTGGGTTTCTTTTCATGGAACGAAAAAGAAGATGCTGGGTATATTGATGTGGATTGGTTTACCTATGATTATGATGGACCAAAAGCAGCAAAAAATAAATAGAAATTATTGTTGATAGAAAATTTGGCTTTCCGCTTTACCTAACAACAGCAGGTCTTTTGTTTGCCATTCCTGCAAAGGCAGGAATCCATAACGAAATTTTAGAGTATTATCAAAGCCCGTATTTTCAATAAAAAATAAAAAGATACCTCTCCGATACATAAGATGAGTCTATCAGTAAAGGGACGATATAAAAACTAAAAGCATAGCTATGTATAAGTTAAAATTAATAGTATATTGTAGTATTACACTATCCGTTTTTGGATGTCAAAAAAACACCGAAGCAACAAAAGAAAATTCTAAACCTAATATCTTATTCATTTTAGTTGATGATTTAGGCTATCATGATTTAGGAGTAACAGGTAGTACATTTTACGAAACACCAAATGTAGATAAACTAGCAAACGAAGGTATGATGTTTACTAATGGCTACGCAGCTAGTAGAGTGTGTAGTCCATCGCGAGCCAGTATCATGACAGGTAAGTTTACAGCACGTCATGGTATTACCGACTGGATAGGCGCAAAAGCGGGAGAAGATTGGCGCACAAGAAACCGACATGATAAATTACTGCCAGCAGATTATGTGATGGAGTTACCACAAGAAGATATAACCATTGCAGAAGCCTTTAAAAATAACGGATATAAAACCTTTTTTGCAGGAAAATGGCATTTAGGCGATAAAGGGTCGTATCCCGAAGACCATGGATTTGATATAAATAAAGGTGGGTTTCATCGCGGTGGGCCATCAGGTGGTTTCTTTGCGCCATTTAATAACCCCAAACTAGAAAATAGGCAAAAAGGGGAAAATCTTACCATGCGTTTGGCAAACGAAACAGCTGATTTTATTGCCAAACATAAAGATTCTACGTTTTTTGCGTTTTTATCCTTTTATGCCGTACATGCACCTATACAAACTACACAAGAAAAATGGAGTAAGTATAGAAAAAAAGGCGATAGTATGGGTATTGCCAAATCGGGCTATGAGATGGAGCGTGTTTTGCCTATACGAAGAATTCAAGACAACCCTATTTACGGTGGTTTGGTAGAAACCATGGACGATGCGGTAGGTGTCGTATTAAAAGCATTAAAAGATAACGGTATTGACGATAATACAATTGTTGTATTCACTTCAGATAATGGAGGCGTAGCCTCTGGAGATCATTACGCTACAAGTAACTTACCTTTACGAGGCGGAAAAGGGTACCAATGGGAAGGAGGTATAAAAGAACCGTTTTTTATAAAAGTGCCGTGGTTGGAAGGTGTGAAAACTTCTAAAGTTCCTGTGGTAAGTACTGATTTATACCCTACACTTTTAGATTTAGCAAATCTGCCTTTAAAAACCGAACAGCATTTAGATGGCGTAAGTTTAAGACCAATACTAGAAGGGAAGCAAACCGATTTCAATAGACCATTGTTTTGGCACTATCCGCATTATGGGAATCAAGGAGGAGAACCCTCATCTATTATTCAGAAAGAGGGTTGGAAGTTAATCCATTATTGGGAAGATGGACGAGAGGAATTATTTAAATTGCCTTCAAGTGAAAACTATAATGAAAATGTAATTGCTCAGCATTCAGAGATAGCCAAAAATTTAAGTGATGAACTGCTAACGTGGTTAAATGAAGTAAACGCGAAGTATCCAATCACAGATACAGAATTCAATCAAGATAAGCGCAAAAAGCGTTTGCAAAGTTTAGTAGATAAAAAATTACCAAACCTAGAAAAGCAAAGACTGGAAGTATTATCTCCAGATTTTGAACCCAATATGGATTGGTGGGGAAGTCAAATAACCGTTGATTAATTTAAAAGCGATGAAAGGTATTTATGTTTCTTGTTTAAGTGTTTTGTTTGTTGGTGTTCTTGTTTCTTGCGGAACAAAATCCAAAAAGAAAGTCGATAATAAAAATGAATTTATTTCAATGTTCAACGGAGAAACCCTTGACGGTTGGGAAGGAGATCCTAAGTATTGGCGTGTTGGAAATGGTATACTAATCGGCGAGGTTACACCAGAAACAATTTTAAAACGCAATTCATTCATAATCTATAACAAAGAACAGCCCGACAATTTTGAACTAAAACTAGAATACAGAGTTTCAGAGTTAGGGAACAGTGGCATTAATTATAGAAGTGAAATGATAGAAGGCATACCATTTGCGCTAAGAGGCTATCAATGCGATATAGATGGTAGAAACAGGTATACGGGGCAGAACTACGAAGAAAGAAAGCGTACCACATTGGCATACATGGGAGAAAAAGTAAACATTGCTAAAATGCCAGATAGCATTCCAAAAAATAATCTCCGTAAACATGTAAAAAAAAATTGTTGGCAAACAAGAACAGTGGTGGATACGTTAGGTTCTAAATCTCAATTAAAATCAAACATTAAGGCAAATACTTGGAATAAAGTTTACATAAAAGTAAATGGAAATACAATGCAACATTTTGTAAATGGTATTTTGATGAGTGAAGTTACCGATTTAGATACGATAAACAGAACCATGAAAGGTTACATTGGTGTTCAAGTGCATGTTGGACCCCCAATGAAAATAGAGTATAAAAATATATTTATAAAGCATTTATAGCGATTAGATTCGTTTTTTGTCATGACACTACAGGTCTGTTTTTTATGTAAAAGGCATTATTTTTGTTGTTATTGCTAAAAAGAAAGAGGTCATGAAAACAATGAAAACCTTAAGACTATTTGTGTTAATGATACCTATAATATCATTTACACTATTTTATACATGTTCTAAAGCTGAAGAAGTAGAGGAAATTATAGAAATTCCAGAACCCGAAGAACCGGAGGAGACCGAAGCACCTCAACCCATAAACGAAGCGGATATTGATGCTAATAAAATAGCTACTATAAATACAGGAGGTGTAGTAGGGCAGTTTTATAACTTTTGGTCCATACGACCAATGATAAATCAAAGCAGATTTAATGGTAGTAGTTTTAGAAACTCATTACAACCCATAAAGGATTATGTGAAAAGTTACAACTTGGTTAGATCTATGGGAGGTAGAACGGATAATCTAAATATGTTTTACAAGGGAGTTGATGCATCAGGTAATATAATTACAGATTTTAGTGAGTTAATTACTACCATGAGAAACTTTAGAAGTACTGGTTTTAAACCAAGAATAGTTTTAAGTAAAGTACCTTGGGAGATGGTTGCTAATAAAGTAGTTAATGCCTTTGGGAACACAAGCCCACCAGATGATTACGACCATTGGAGACAATACGTAAATGCATTTTTAACAACACTTGTAAATGAATTTGGTATGCAGGAAGTTAAAACATGGCGTTTTAGGGTAAGTACAGAACCAAATTATGCTCCTAATCACTGGAATGGGACTATGGAAGATTACTTTAAGCATTATGATATTACTGTTGATGAAGTTTTAAAAGTGATACCAGATGCCATAGTTGGTCCAGGTAATATGCTAACTGAAGGAGTTGCAATTTATACAACAGAGTTAATCGATCATTGTGCGAATGGTATTAATTATGCAACAGGAGAAAGAGGCACTAAAATGGATTTCTTTAGTATTTCATATTATGAAAAAATAGATCAAAACACAGTAGCCTTGCCTGAAAAAATTCAACCTTACAGAAACAAGTTGAACAGTTACCCCCAGTTCAGTGATATTCCTTTGGATATACAAGAATTTGGAATACTTCGAGATGAAAATCGAAAGCGTGGTTTAAGTTTAACAGATGGTACCGAACTTGGTGCAAGTTGGTATGCTACCGTTGCTGATATGGTTCATGAATTTAGAATCAACGAAATTTACGATTGGGGACAAGAAATAGAAGGTAGTGATTTGCCTCAAGGTAGAAAAAATGTAATGCGTATGTTCCAAAAAATGGAAGATGGCAATAGGCTAGAAGCAATAGATAATTTTAGTGGCTATGCAGGCGTAATTCCAGTAGTTAAAGGAGATGTTATATATTTATTAGTTTACAACCATAATCCATCAAGAACAAGTACTTCAAGTCGAACCATTTACCCTAAGCTTGAAGGAGGTCTTATTTCTAGCGGAAATAAATGGAAAATGAATGAATGGACTGTAGATAAAAATAATGGTATTATGATGCACGAACTTTACAAAGATTTAAGAGCAGCAGGGGTTTCTGAAGATACAAACGGACGTATTTATGGAAATAGACCTTCAGATAGATTTGGCGATGGATGGAGAGATGTGCTAAATGCAAACTTATCTAAGTATCAAGGTTTGGCTGAACTTCCAAAAACGGTATCAGACTCTTTGGTGATTAAAGGAGATGGAAGTCTTATCCTTAAAGTTGATCTAGAACCGCATAGTGTTAAACTCTATGAACTTATTCCAGAATAAATACCTTTTAAGCTTAGATTATAAATTTCAAAATAATAATTCAGTTGAAAAAGTTTACACTCCTTCTTGTTTGTTATGTATTTACGTTAAGTCTATTTTCTCAAATTAAACACGGACTTCGTGATGATTTAGGCAGGCATTTGATTCCCAGAGGATTTGTAATGAATACGAACGACCACAAAGGCGAAGTGTTTTTTGACAGCGACGATTATGCACGTATGGTACGCATGGGGGCTAATTTTCAAGTCATTCGTTTAGAACTAGGAAAACTTAGTAATTTTCCTGGTGGACAATTAGAGCCTCAATATTTAAAAAAGCTGGACACCCTTGTCATGCTAGGTAAAAACCATGATATTAAAACCGTTTTTAAAATGACGGTATATGGTGTAGATAGGTTTAAGTGGGAAGACTTCTGGTTAAATCAAAACAACGACTACAAAACCTATATTGATGCTTGGAAAGTAATTTGGAAACGTTATGCTAATGATAATGCTGTTGTGGGATATGATGTGGTTAATGAACCAAGGAAACTCTCCATGGATATTACATACAATGAATTGACTAAAAAGTATTTAATTCCTTTATACCAAAGAATAATTGATGAAAGTCAAAAAATCAATGCCGATAAAAAGATTCTGATTCAATCTATATTTATGAATAAGGGGGAAGCTATTGATAACAACCAATATGCTGAAATTATAGTTCCGATAAAACGAGAAAATGTGGTGTTTGCACCGCACATTTACCAGGACAATATGGATCTTGTAAAACCTGTCATGGATCGTTTTGATAGAGAATCAGATTTGTTAAACGCTCCAATACTCATCGGCGAATGGGGTTTCCCTACCTTTGCTAGGACAGATACCTTAATCAGTGGAAGGCTAGGGCAACTAAAATACCGTGAACTTTATATAAAAACAGCCGAAGTTTTTGATAGAATGGGTGTAGGTTCAATAAAAGCATGGTTTTTAGGTAACCGAAGTATGCAGAACTTTTTACCTGGAGGTCCTTCAACTTGGGCAATTTTCAGTGATAGTACTGATGCTGGTACAGTAGAACGAAAATATATTACTGATGTAATTTCTAGACCATTTCCTCAAAAAATAGCAGGTGATATCCAGTCATTCTTATTTAACCATGCTACAAGAACATTAGATATAAAACTTATACCTAAAAATCAATTAGGTATTTCAAAAATTTTCATAGGCGCAAACAGACACTATCCAGATGGTTTTTCAGTATTAATAGGTAACGATATTATACTCTATTTAAATCCTATAAAAAATGTAGGACTAGAAGTTTATAAAATACCAGAACACATCGACGCTTCAAACTTTATTTGGGATGAGAAAACACAAAAACTCATTATTTTGAAATGGCCAGAAACTCAAAAAGAACTTAATATTCGAGTGGTTCCTGGTATTAGAAATTTTTAAATAATTCAACTTTTTTTAGTCATAAAATGATAAACAACCTCTTTAAAAGTAAATTCTTTTTCATTCTTTTTTTTAGCTTAACCTTTATGTCTTGTGAGACTAAATCTCATAATGCCTCAGAAACGTTTGAAAAAACAAGAACAAAATATAATTTCAATCTAGATTGGAAATTTATTAAAGAGAACCCGCAAGATGCCCAAAACATAAGTTTTGATGACGTTACCTGGAGTACAGTAAGCTGTCCGCATACCTTTAATGATATCGATACATTCGATGATTACAGCCTAGGGCATCACGATGGTGAGGAAAACCAATGGAGAGGTACAGTTTGGTATCGTAAGCATTTTAAATTGACAAAATCTGATAAAGGAAAAAAGGTTTTTATTGAGTTTGAATCAGTACGTCAAATTGCTGATGTGTATATTAATGGGATACATTTAGGTCAAAATCAAACAGGATTTATCCCTTTCGGATTCGATTTAACACCGTATATTAAATATGATAGCGATAATATCATTGCTGTTAAAGTGAATAACGACAGAGGTGATCATTTTAGAGATAACTTTCCATTAGTTTGGAATCACGAGCATTGGCATCCTACACATGGAGGTATTTACCGCAATGTATTTTTACATGTAATGGATCAACTTCACATCACATTACCGCTATATGATAATTTAGAAACTTTAGGAACGTATGTGTATGCTGAAAACATATCAGAAACCAACGCGGATATTTTTGTAAACGCAGAAGTTAAAAATGAATATGATACCTCTAAAACAGTTGATTTTGAAGCAAAAATATTTGATAATGACGGGGAACTTGTGGGTGTTTCTGATGCACAAAAAGTGTTAAAAGCTGGAGAGAAATATACCTTTTCTACACAAACCAATTTAGAAAATCCAAACCGTTGGTATACACGTCATCCGTATATGTATAAAGTTGAAACTGTGTTAAAGGTAAATGGAAAAGCCATTGATTCATATAGTACCCCTTTTGGTATTCGCACATTTAATTTTGATAAGGATAAGGGCTTTTTTAATAACGGCGAATATGCTAAACTACACGGTTGGGGGCAAAAACCTACCAATGCTTGGGCAGGTTTAGGCACTGCGTTACCCGATTGGTTGCGCGATCATACATTCCAACTTATGGATGAAGCGGGTGGTAATTTTATCAGATGGGGCCATTGTGCTGGTTCGCCAGCTGAGGTTGCTATGGGCGATAAATATGGGTTTGTAAATTTGATGCCAGGAGTAAGTGGCGAATCTGAAGATGAAGGTAAAACTTGGGATATCCGTATTAAAGCCTTCAAAGATATGATTGTATATTATAGAAACCATCCGTCTATAATGATTTGGGAAGGCGGTAATTGGGCCGAAAGTGCTGCACATTATCAAGAAATTTTAGATGTGATTAATACATTCGATCCTAAGGGCAAACGCTTAATGGGGAATAGACGAGCAGATGTTAAAAATGATTCTGAAGGTTATGTAACTATTGAAATTGGTACAGAAGGTTGGGAACGTGAATACCCTGATTTACCATTAATAGAAAGCGAATACATGCGAGAAGAAGCACCAAGGCGTATTTGGGATAAACATTCGCCAGATGATAATTTTTATAGCCATCCAAATATTGAAAAGAATACTTATAAAATAACTTCAGAAAAGTTTGCAGTAAGACAGGTAGAACATTGGTGGGATAAAATGGGTAGAAAAGCGTATCACGTTGGTGGTGCTAATTGGATTTTTTCTGATGGTACTCATGGTGGTCGTGGGCAAACCGAAGTTACAAGAGCAAGCGGAGAAGTAGATGCAGTACGCTTACCAAAAGAAGCGTTTTATGCTCTAAAGGCAATGTGGCGACCAGAACCGCAAGTACATATTATTGGGCATTGGAATTATAAAGAAGGCACTAAAAAAGATATATTTGTAGTGTCTAATACTGCTGGGGTAAAACTATATGTTAATGGCAAATTAATTGGAGAAAATACAACCCCAAAAAAAGGGTATTTATATACGTTTAAAAATGTAGTTTGGGAAACTGGCAATATTAAAGCAGAAGGTATTATTGATAATAAAGTTAGCGTCACACAAACTAAAGTAACTTCGGGGCAACCTGCAGCGTTGAAATTGACCCCAATTACAGGGCCAAACGGATGGCGCGCAGATGGATCAGATATAGCTTTAATTGATGTTGAGGTGGTTGATGCAGAAGGTAGAAGATGTCCGCTTGCAAAAGGTCGTATAGATTTTACTGTAGAAGGACCAGCCATTTGGCGTGGTGGCTATAATAGCGGAAAAGAAAACTCAACCAATAATTTATATTTAGATGTTGAATCGGGTATAAATCGTGTTGCAGTGCGCTCAATTTTAAAAGCAGGAAATGTTACAATTACAGCAACCAAAAAGGGGTTACCAGTTGCTAGTGTAACAGCAACATCTAATCCTGTAGATATTAAAAACGGTTTAACCGAAGAGCTACCTCAGGTATTTGAAAATGTACTTACAGAAGAGCCTATGCCTGTTTATACGCCAAAAATTCCAGAATACGTACCAGGTAAAACAAATAAAAGTAAACTTTTTACAAAATTTAGTTATACAGGCGATGGTAAAGCCATGTTGCGTACTAATATGCACTGGGGTAAAAAAGCCTACACTGATATGGAAGAAAACTACACGGTAGTGCCACAATATTTAAGAGGGTCAGAATATATAAGAACACCAAATTCTGATAATAGATATTGGGCCAGAGACCAACTGCAATTTATTGCTGGTATGAAGATGCATATCTATATTTTACACGATGATGCAGTAAAACGACCAGAATTCTTATTTAGTGATTACAAAGATACTGGCGATAATATTAAAGTTGGTAAAGTAGTAATGTCAATTTTCCATCGCGTTGCAGAAACTGGTGATAGTATTATTATGGCTGGAAACAGTGATGGTGATGCTCCAAAAAATTGTAGAATGTATACCGTAGTAGGCAAGAAGTATTAGAAAGTAGGATTAAAAATTTTTTAGGCGTTACCCGCAAGGGGTCGGGCTTTCGGGAGTCGCTCTCTCCTGCGTCGAGGAGCTTCAACAAATCCCTAAATCCCTAACGCAGCAGTTCTGCCAAATCAGTTGTTTCATAAGGGTCAAAGTCATTTTGCTAGATTCTGATAACGAAAAAAAGCACATTACTGGTTATTTATAACGGTTAATCAACTGTTTATCGAATTTAGCCTCGAAACCAGTACAGTAAAGGACGCTTTTTAGCAGAAAAATAAATAGTTTTAATAAAAAGTGGAAATGGAAAACAGTAATATTCGCAAAAGCCAATTTTATAAAGCAATATTTCTAGCAAGTTTAACCTTTATACTCAGCTTAAAATCTTTCAGTCAGGACTATCCTTTTACATTGCCCAATTCAATAACAGCATCTTTAAATGTGGATACTGATAGTACCGAACCTTTCAATAATAAGTTAATTGGCTATAATATTCAAGGCTTTGATACCCAACTTCAAAAAGATTTTATAAACCTTGTAGATCCAGTAACTATTCGTTTTCCACATGGGGTGTGGGCCAATTTTTACGAATGGGAAACTGATGGTTATCAAGACGATGCCTACGATAATCGAGACCATGAAGAAGCATTACAAACTTTCGTTTGTTGTATTAAAGGTGAAATAGATGGTATCGCCGATTTAAATACACAAAAAAAGAATCGAACAGGAGGAGAGGGTTACGATATGATGTGGACTTACTCCATCAATTTTGATGACGGAGCCAGTAGTGTAGCGAGAGCACAAAAAGATATTGGCTTGGGTTTAGAGGTCAAAGCCATAGAATTGGGAAACGAACATTTTTGGCGCGGACAACGTAATTTGAGAACAGAAACGCCCGAAATGTATTTAGCCGCCGCTTTAGAAGTTTCTAGTGCGTTAAAAGCAGAATTTCCTAATATTAAATTGTCTTTGCCCTTAAGTTGGAGAAATGGTATTGACAGTTCAATAGATCATACAAGCTATAATAATACCATTATCGGGGATGGAAGTTTTTTTGATGCTATATCGTTACATAAATATATGGGAGCCGATCCTGATCAAGCAGCAGATAGTAATACTGCATACGCACTATTGTTAACAGCAAAATTAGAACTAGAAGGTTCTGCAAACTGGGTAAGGAGCTTTGCACCAGGAAAACCTATTTGGTTAACCGAATGGGGTGTTTCAGCAGGTGAAAATGTTCATGGAGGCGCCTGTTTAGGTATGGCAGATGTATTTATGTTTATGGCAGAAAACCAAGATATTTATGAACGTGCTAACTGGTTTATCTTTAATCGTGTTTTAAATGCTATGGTGGTGGTTGGGAGCAATAGAGAGCCTGTTTACCCACTACAAAAAAGGGGCTATTTATCTACTTACGAAATTATTCAAGATGTATTTAGAGATGCTACCCTGTTGAATGGTACAATAACGTCTTCGGCACAATTAACCGTTTCAAGAGGTTCTGTAAACGCCGTCAATGCCAGAGCAACTACCAATGAATTTGGTGAAACTAAAGTGGTAGCCGTAAATCTTACGGACAAACCTGTCGTCTTTGAATTAAAGTTTGATGATGTGGTGTATTCCAGAAGTTTTAAGCACGAAGCACTGATATTCGATAATTTGGGTGAAGTAGATCCTATAGATTATTTTACGGATCCGTTACAATTGGTTAAGGAAGGAACTAGTACAATTACTTTGCCACCATTGTCGGTTAGTAAAATTTCAGAAATTTATTTTGACGAGTCCATACATTTAATTGCCGGTACTGTTGAAGCCGAAGATTATAAAGATGGTGGAGAAGGCGTTGGCTTTTCAGATACAACAGCCGACAATACATTGAGTCCAGGCATCGATACCGATGGGGTAGATGTGGGGACGGACGGCGGTATTACTTACGTTGGCGATACCCAAAATAGCGAATGGTTAAAATATGATGTCAATGTTTTAAACACAGATGATTACGATTTTGAGTTTGTTTATGCATCTGCAACTGCTGGAGCTTTGGTGCGTATAGAGATCGACGACGTTGTTGTTTTCGATAACTTTTCATTACCACAAACGGCCAGTGCTATCGATTTTCAGACCATTACAAAATTAACAGTCCCGTTAACGAAAGGGCTTCACGAGTTGAAACTCAATGTGCAGAAAGGGGGATTCAATTTAGATAAAATCAATGTGCTAGCGGTTCCAATTTTAGAAGCACCAATGTTCGTGACGCCAAATGATTTGGACAATATTGAACCAGGGAATTCTATTGAGGTTGAGGCCTCTACAACCAGCGCGCCCGAGAAAATTGCCAGTATGGAACTTTTTATAAATGACATTTTGGTGCGTAGTATTGCTTCTGCGCCCTACACATGGGGGTTTTCTGGGCAAAATGATGCACTTCTTGAGAATATTGTAGAAGGCACCTATAATTTAAAACTGGTATTGACCGATCATAGGGGCAGAACTAAGGAGAGCACAATTATAGTGACTAGTACAGATTATCCAACAAGGCCGTTTTCGGGAACAGCGCATATTGTTCCCGGGGTAATTCAAGTTGAGGATTATGATTTAGGAGGTTCAGGATTTGCATTTTTAGATTCTTCTGTAGGCAATTCCGGGGGTGCCTATCGTAATGAAGTAGGTGATGACGTTGATGTTGCAGAAGGCGGTACAGGATTCGTAACAACAGGGCTCAGTGGGAACGAATATACAAGATATACCATAAACGTCACAGAAAGCGGACGCTTTGAAATGTTGGTAAATTATGCCACCTTTTCCAGTAATTCAAAACCTTTTCAGGCCTACCTTTTGCAAAAAGATTTGTCATCATCGGAATTATTGTTTTCTGCCCCAAATGGATCAACAACCGATGGCATTATAAGAATTACCGGGGGTGGTAATTTTCAGGATTATGCATCAGATGAATTTGATTTGGAAGCAGGACTTTGGGTTTTGGAGTTAAAAATACCAAACGGCGGTGCTGGTCCAAAGTATGACTATGTTACACTAAATAGGGTAGGTAGTTTAAGTACTAATGAGTTTACAGTAAAAGATGATTTTAAAGTGTACCCCATACCAAGCAGTGATGGAAGATTTAATTTAAGTAAACCAAAAACGTGGGTAGTTTACTCTCTCTTGGGAAAAAGAATTACAGAAGGAAATGGAGATGTCGTAGATATCTCTCAGTACTCAAAAGGGCTTTATTTTTTAAAGACAACCGAAGGAGTAGTGAAAAGACTTTTATTTAATTAATACATATACAGTATTTACCACTAGTTTTCAATTTCAGATAAAATTAAAAAGGTATTAGTATCTCCAAATTGCATTAGCTTATCCAATAACTTTTGTAGTCCTACTTGATTTTCTACAACTATCTTCAAATGAATGTTTTGGTTACCAGTAATACGATGCGCTTGCACAACTTCTGGATATTTAGATACGGTTTTTATGGCATACTGTAACTTTCCTGGGAAAGCTTTAATTAATATAAAGGCCTCTAAGTCAAGACCTATTTTTTTATTGTTTATCTTGGTTATATAGCCTTCTATAATGCCCTCGTCTTCCATTTTTTGGACGCGTTCTCTAACTGAGGAAGGTGACAGGTTGATTTGCCTACCTAAATCAGCAAAAGATAGACGTGAATTTTTTTTAAGAAGCTCAATTAATTTTAAATCTACAGTATCTACCATTGAATCAATGTTTTTTTTGTTGTTTACAATACAAATTAAAGTAAAAACACGTTGAAAAACAATTAATCGATTTACTCAATATATCATTTACGCTTAACTTTGGATACTATACAAACGTTAATCTGGTATTTAGTATGTGCAAAACATTACAATTCCAATTCCTTTTAAAGATTAGATGGTGTATTATCTTTTTTTTATTTAAAGTTATATTAGGATATACTCAGATATATAATAACAGCTTTAAAACCTTAAACGATAGTGTTACGGTTTCGCCTATCCATGGTGCTATAGTTTTATCTGGTGCGCATGGGCTGTCCGTTGCTCAAAATAAAGCTTTCATGTATTTGGGTAATGGTAAAGAAGGAAAATTAGTTGTTTTAAGTAACCAAAAGTTTAGCAATACTAAATTGCTAGATACTTGGGAAAATACTTTTGAAGAAGTAATAATAGTAGAATTAGATAAAGAAGAAAAGTCCTTAAAAAAGGCACAACTTCATTTTGATACTGTAACTGCAATTTGGTTAGACGGAGATTTTTTATCATCCACAATTAAAACAGAGATAAAATTTATTATTGGAAAGATTTTAAAAAGCGATGGTGTTATTGGGGCAAAGGGTAAAACAGCAGAAAGCTTAGCTACTTTTTTACAAAAGGATGGTAAGATTGTAAGGGGGCTTGATATTCTGCCAAATTCAATGATTTATACTAATAATAGTGATAAAGAATTTAATGAAATAATGCACACACTTCCTGGAATAGTTGGGTGGAACATTCCTGATAAATCGGCAGTTGCCATACATGATGGCAGAAAAGTATCTGTGGTTGGATACGAAAAAATAACGTTAAAAGTAGCTGCAAATGGCGATTGGCCCGCTCGCGAAATTTTTATTGAACAGCCAGTTGCACTTCATTATGAT
Source organism: Hyunsoonleella pacifica (assembly GCF_004310335.1). Taxonomy (GTDB): domain Bacteria; phylum Bacteroidota; class Bacteroidia; order Flavobacteriales; family Flavobacteriaceae; genus Jejuia; species Jejuia pacifica. Next base: position 375,818 of record NZ_SIRS01000001.1, read on the forward strand.
ACAGATTTGATTTCTTGGAATAGGTCTGCATTACAAAGAACCCAGACCATATTCCCGCCAAAAGTGGCACCAATTCCTAATGTAGAAAGTGGTGCGTTATTAATTATAGGTGGCAGCGGTTATCCTAAAGGCATGTGGGAAAGAGTTATTAAATATTCAGGAGGCACAAACGCTAATTATGTATGTATATCGCAAAGTAAAGATTCTTATGGTGCAAAACAATTAAAAAAGTTGGGGTGTAAAAACGTTTCAGTTTATCATACCAAAACTGGAATTTCTGGTATAAATCAAGGAGAAGATTTGGTATTAATAGAAGCTATTAAAAATGCTGATGCGGTGTATTTTGGAGGCGGGAGAACTTACAAATTTATGGATGCTTATTTAAATACTACTGTTAATGAAGAGTTGGATAACTTGTTAAAACGAGGAGGACTTATATTAGGTACGTCGGCTGGTGCCCAAATACAAGGCGATTTTTTGGTTAGAGGCGACCCAAGAACCAACAAAAATATATGGATGGAAGGTAATGATGTAGGCTTAGGGTTTTTAAAAGGTGTTGTAATAGACGCACATTTTAGGCAACGGGGTAGAGAAAAAAAGTTACCTAGCTTATTAGTACAACACCCTCAAATGCTAGGAATAGGTATTGATGAGGCTACGGCTATATTTGTAAAAGGTACTAAAGCAGAGGTGTTAGGTGAAAATGCTGTTACTTTTTATAATCTAAAAAACTATAACGATAGTGGTAATCTAGCTATAGAAAAAATTGGTAACCCAGTGATACTTAGAGACGGCGACATTTACAATTTAGAATTAAGAGAAAAAATAAATTAACAACCTTATTATGTTAACATTAAACGATAAATTTAAAGCTCTTGAAGCTGATAATGCTCCTGGACAAGAAGTAAGGCAAGACGCAGGTAATATTGATGCTATAATGAAAGGCGAAACACTAGAAGGTGGGTTTGTTGATTTTTCTCATGGCGATATAGATGCCTTTACTCCAGTCCCAGAATCTGAAACGATTTGGATGCAAGGTTTTAAAAAAGGAGGTAAGCAAGCTTACACAGAGTATAGAGGCGATTTAGATATTCGTAAAGGTTTAGCCAAACGCTTAGGAGAGTTTACTGGAAAGCCAATACTTCCTGACACTGAATTAATATTAACTCCAGGGACTCAAGGCGCATTATTTTTAGCCTTAGGTGCAACTGTGAGTATAGGTACTAAGGTTGCTGTTGTAGAACCTGATTATTTTGCTAATAGAAAATTGGTAAACTTTTTTAATGGAGAGTTGGTGCCTATACCCTTACATTACCTCCAAGATTCTAATAACAATGGTCCAGATATAGAGGCTTTAGAAAAGGCCTTTAAAAATGGTGTTGAAGTATTTGTTTTTTCTACACCCAATAACCCTACTGGACTGGTATATTCAAAAAAAGCAATCCATAAAATAGCTGCTTTATCAAATAAATATGGTGTTACATTAATTGTAGATCAATTGTATTCTAGAATGCTGTTTGAAGGAGAGACGTATACACATACCAGAGCCTGTGATAATGCTCCAGAACATATGATAACAATAATGGGGCCATCTAAAACCGAATCTTTAAGTGGGTTTAGACTTGGGGTGGCCTTTGGTACACCAGTTTTAATAGATAGAATGGAACGACTACAAGCTATTGTTTCACTTAGAGCAGCAGGTTATAATCAATACGTGTTTAATACTTGGTTTAACGAGCCAGAAGGGTGGATGGAATCTCGAATAAAAGCACATCAAAAAATTAGAGATGGATTGTTGGAAATTTTTAGAACTGCAGGTTTTAAAGTAGCTACACCTCAAGCAGGTAGTTATCTGTTTCCCAAACTACCAGCTTTAAGTGTTGATTTAAACACGTTTGTAAAATTATTAAGACACCAAGCAAATGTAATAGTAACACCAGCATCAGAGTTTGCACCACAATTAAATAATAGTATCAGGTTAAATTTTTCACAAGATCATGATAATGCTATTGCGGCTGCAAAACGAATAGTAAAAATGATTGAAATATATAAAAAATGAAGGGTGTAGATAAAAGGCCAATTCCTCAAGGAAAATATTTGGCAGCAGTAAGACATGAAAATATAATTTACACTTCTGGGATGACCCCACGTAAATCTGGTAAGTTACTATATTCTGGAAAAATAAAAACAGATAGCGCATTAGAATCTCATAGAGATGCAATAGAATTAGCTGCTTTAAATGCTTTAGGAGCAGCACAAAATTGTTTAGAAGTTGGAGAAAAAATTTCTGTGGTATTGCAAATGAGTGTGTTTTTAAATACAGAAGAAAATTTTTTACTACATGCTAAAGTTGCAGACTTTGCATCAGAAATCCTTATTGATTTTTTGGGGATAAAAAGTATAGGTACGAGAGCAGCTATTGGAGTAGCGTCTTTACCATCAAATGCACCAGTAGAAATTACTTTAGTTTGTAAAGTTGGTTGATGATTTTTTGTAAAGAGGTAAAAAATCTAATGTGTTAAAACCTATAATTCAAATCATTACAATATTGCTTATAGCTTCAATTAACAACGTTTTAACAAAACCATCGAATCTTCTTTAAAAGGCATTAAAAAAGTTGTTTCCACTAAAAAAAAGGAGTTTTACCAAAAAATCAACTTTTAAAATATTCTTAATAAAATTAATTTTATAGTGAATAATTATAGTTATTATATCGATATGTGTGAGAAAAAATTATAAAAAAACTAAAATCTTTAAACTATTGTCAATAGCAACATAATTGTCATCTATTTTTTATCAAAAAACTAACATTTATGAAAAATAAACTCAATCAAGTTTTATTAAAATTTGTAATCATGTTTGGTCTGTGTTTTACATCATTACAAATTTATGGTTATGATGACTTTGTGGTATCTAATCATTTTAATGAAAGTTACAAAACTGATGATTCCCCACAACAACAAATCGAAGGAACTGTTTATGACGATAAAGGAAACCCTTTAATAGGAGTAACTATTATCATAAAAGGTACCCAGAAAGGCGTATCTACTGATTTTGATGGTAAATTTAAAATGAATGCCTCACAGGGAGACACATTAGTGTTCTCGTATTTAGGGTTTGCAAGTAAAGAACTTCTGTTAGGCACGGATACTAATTATACCATCACTATGATACCTTCTGTAGAACAATTGGAGGGTGTGGAGATTGTGTCTACTGGATATCAAAAAATTAGTAAAGAACGTGCAACAGGATCTTTTGCAGTAATAGATAGTAAGGTCTTAGATCGTAAAATAGAACAAAATATAATTTCTAAAATAGCAGGGGAAGCGCCTGGGGTACAATTTGATCCTTTTATCCAAGAAAAAAATAGTATAGGTCTTGTTATTAGAGGAAGAAGTTCTATCAATGCCACAACAGAGCCTCTGGTAGTTGTAGATGGTTTTGCTATACCAGGGGGCTTTAGTACGATAAACCCTAATGACGTAGAGACGATATCTATTTTAAAGGATGCTGCAGCATCATCCATTTGGGGTATTAGAGCAGCTAATGGCGTTATTGTTATTACTACAAAGAGTGGTTCTAGAAATAAAAAATTAGATATAAGTGTCTCGGTAAATACTGCGGTTACCTTAAAACAGGATATTTTTGACTCTCCCTTTGCAGATCCCAGTACCCAAGTAGACTATCAAATTGAATTATTCAAATTTGAGCAATTCTCTCAGCAAAGAGATTTATTTAGTGGTTCTCTTAATGAGTTTTCGTTATTTCAAACAAATTCTGTTAGAGAAACATTACTACGTCTTAATAGAGGAGATATAGATATTGCAACTGCAGATGCTAGAATTAATGCGCTTAGAAATAATGATGGAAGAGAAGAATATTCAAGATTATTTTTAAGACAACAGCTATGGAATCAGTACAATTTAGGGATTTCAAGTGGTGGAGATAAATATAATTTTAATTCTTCTCTAGTCTATAATCTAAATAAGGGACCTATAGTTAACGATCGTACAGATCAATTTATTCTAAATCTTAATGCAAGTTATAATTTAACAGATAAATTAAAATTACGCTTTATAAGTAATATAACGCAAACGAAAAATGAAGATGGTCTCGGTACGGGAGCTGTAGGTTATTTAAATAATTACCCATTATTTGAAAGAATTGTAGATGATAATGGTAATTACCTCCCAATGTTTAATGGTGTTAATATTGAAAGTTCAGAATTAGCACAACAAAACGGATATCCGTATCCTTGGACCCTCAATTTAAAACAAGAGTCTGATAACGTTGACGATACATCTACATCTACCGATTTACGTTTGCAAACAGGTATAAACTATGAAATAACTAAAGGGCTCACGGTAGACTTAAGCTATCAATATCTATACAATGCTTTTTTTGGAAGAGATTTGTTTAACGAAAACAGGTTTTTTACAAGAAATACAGTAAACAGATTTGCACAATTAGATGAAAACGGACAAGTAGTGGATTTGCCAGTACCAGTAGGGTCTATATTAAACACGTCAACCAGAAGCTCTACAGATAACACGTTTAGAGCACAAATTAATTATTCTATAGATTTTAAAGATCGCCTACATAATATAGATGCTATTGCTGGATATGAAGTGCGTAAACAAATATCAGAATTTAATAGAGATAGAAAATATGGTTATGATGATCAATCCCTAATCTTTACACAACCTAATTTAAATACATTATATGAAGATGCTATTTTTGGAGGGCAGCGCCTTATAAATGATGGAGAAACCATTATATTTAATGAAAATAGATTTTTATCCTATTATGCCAATGCAGCGTATAATTATGATAATCGCTATACAGTTTCTGCAAGTGTACGTTTAGACGATACCAACCTGTTTGGTGCCTCAGAAGAGTTTAGAAATACACCACTTTTCTCGGCTGGTTTTAAATGGAATATTACTAACGAACCCTTTTTCAAATCAAAGTTTTTTGATAACCTTAATTTAAGAGGAACTTATGGAGCTGGTGGTAATGTAGATAGAAATACGTCTCCATTTCTTGTAGCAAGACAAGGTAGAGACGCAGGTAGCTTTTTAAATAATTATTTAACTATATCTAACCCTCCAAATCCAACATTACGTTTAGAAAAAACCAAAATTTTAAATTTAGGTTTAGATTATTCTATGGCTAATAATAGAATTTACGGAAGCATCGAATTTTATGATAGACGAAGTGAAGATTTATTGGCAAGAAGAAATCTAAGCCCTACTTATGGATTATCTTCTTCATTCTTAAATGTAGCAGAACTTTATAATAGGGGTTTTGATATTGATTTAGGATTACGCATCATTCAATCAAAAGATTTTAATTATGACATGCGTATTTTGTATAGTCAAAATGAAAATAAGGTAACGAGTATTGATGAAAGTAACCCTGGAGAAATTTTCTTATGGACACAATACGATGCCAATGCTTTTGTTATAGGAGAACCAGTAGATGCTTTCTTTAGTTTTAGATATGCAGGTTTAGATAGTAATGGAAACCCATCATTTTTTAATGAGAACAATGAAATTATTGAAGTAGGAGGAGATATTGGAGCTATTGAAGCTTTAAAAAGCGAAGGCTCTAGATCTCCAAATAGAACAGGGTCTGTAGTAAACACTATTAGTTATAAAAATTTGTCCTTACGTGTATTAACCACTTACTCTGGGGGTAACAGGTTTAGATTTGAAAGAAATTACGATCCAAGATTTTTTAGGACTAATGTTTGGAGCGATTGGACAAGTAGATGGCAACAACCAGGGGACGAACTATTAACAGATGTGCCTAGATTAACATCTCCCAATGAAACGGGTACACCATTGTATTTATATTTAGATGAATCTGATAGAAATACAGATGATGCTACAACAATTAGGTTAGCACAGGTAAATCTTTCTTATCGTTTCCCAGATTACTTGGCAAATAAGCTAGCAATGCGCAATTTATCCGTGAGTATTCAAGGAGATAACCTTAAGGTCTGGAATTTTAATAAATGGGATGTAGACCCTATAAGTAGAACAATTCCTATTCCACCAACATTTACTTTAAACGTAACAGCAAACTTCTAATTCATATAGAAACTTATGAAATATTCAATATATATAATTTTAGTTTCAGCATTCCTTTTAACAGGTTGCACCAGAGATAACTTTTTAGACTTTGAGCCTAAAGGACAAGTAATACCAACAAAGGTAGAAGAATTTAGGGCATTGTTAGATCAGGTAGAGCCAGATCCAAATATTAATTTCACACAAGGTTTTGGATCGCATCACGACTTTACCATTTTAGCCAGTGATAATTATTTCTTATCAGAACAAGTACGAGCAAATTTTGGAATAAGTCCAGAGCAAATCAATATGTATTTGTTTAGAGATCAAATTTCAACTGATAATGGCGATGACAATACATGGATATTATATTATAATCAAATATATGTAGCCAATGTGGTTTTAGAAGGTTTGAAAACTACTGAAAATGGCACTCCAGAACAAATAGCTGAATTAAGAGCAGATGCCTCGTTACAACGTGCATTTGCTTACTTTAATTTAGTAAATATTTACAGTCTACACTATAATCCAGAAACAGCTAGTACTGATTTAGGTGTTCCGATAAGAGAAGGTATTGATTTAGAAGGTGCAGACTTTACAAGAGCATCTGTTCAGGATATTTACGATTTAATACTTTCAGATATTAATGATAATATTAATGCACTGCCAGATTTGCAACCAGCAAATTTAACATTCAGGCCATCTAAAGCAGGAGCCTATGCTTTTTTAGCACGTGTCTTGTTATTTCAAGGTAAATATCAAGAGGCGCTTGATGCTGCAAATAGTGGTTTAAGACTAAAAAATACCCTTAGAAACATTAATAGCGATCCAACCGATCCGAGAGATGCCAATGTGATATCTTTTCCATTGGCTCTTGAAGATCCACAATTAATTTGGTTCAAGGATTCAGGAGGTTTTACTATAGTATCAACACCAGAATTTTATGGGTTGTATGCCGATGATGATCTCAGAAAACGATGGTTTGCTGATGCCAATACGTATTTCTTTGCACCTATTGATAATCCTGTATTTGTAGCTCACAGGGCGAATAGTAACCCTAATGTATCTATAACCACTGCAGATTTATATTTAATACGAATGGAGTGTAATGCTAGATTGGGTAATGTGTCTACAGCTAATAGTGATTTAAACCTCTTACGGAGTAATAGATATGCAACAGGAACATATAATCCAGTTAATATTACTAACGAAGCAGATCTTTTAGCGTTTGTAAAAGACGAAATACGAAGAGAGAAAGCACCAAGTGTATTAAGAACTTTTGATATTAAACGCTATAACCGTTTTGATGAACAAAAAATAACAGTAACACACACATTTGATGGAGAAACTGTATCTATCGAGCCAAATAGTTTAAACTGGGCTTTCCCAATTGCTAATAACTACATTGTTGCAAACCCTGAAATAGAACAAAACCCAAGACAGTAAATATTAAATAGAATCGATTATGAAAATAGTATATAAATATTTAGCGAGCTTACTAGTTATAGTAATGTATGTGTCATGTAACGAATCTGATGATAGTGTTTCTGGAGTTACCGTTAATACAGAAGATTTTACAATTACAGCACCAGTAGTGGTACAGCAATTAGATACTCTAGGGTTTTCAAGGGGTACTTCTAATAGTGGAGAAGTAACATTTACATTACTATCTCAAAACCCAGAAAATAGTGTTGTTTTAGGGGTGCGTTTTGGGGAAATTATAGCAGCCACTCCAGAGGTTTTTAATTCTGGTAATGTAAACGAAATCACTTTACAAGTACAAGTAAGAAAAAAGGATGTTTCTAAAATATCCAATATAACCATACTGAGAAATTTAAATGATCCGGATGGCGATGGAGTTGAAAACAGTAGAGATTCTGATCCTAATAATCCATGTTTGCCATTACAAGACCTAACGTACACAGGTTTCAACCCATTTAACAGTATTTGGGGTGATGCAGACTGTGATGAAGATGGCATGTCTAATGCAGACGAAGTAAACAATGGTAGAAACCCTTACATAGACGAATCTACAATAGGAGATGCAGATGGAGATGGTGTGCGTGATGATGTAGACCCGGAGCCTAACAATCCATGTTTGCCAGAGCAGTTTTCAGGTTATCAAGACTTCAATCCTGATAATGAAGTATGGGCTATGGGAGATTGTGATGACGACGGTATTACAAATGCAGATGAACTAGCAAATGGAGATTCGCCATATCCGCTTCCCGATTTACCCTGTAATGAAATATTAAATTTTGATTTAGGTAATTATGAAAGAGAACTAAGAACAGTAGATTCTAATAATGGAGAAGGCGTAACGATAGGAGTTCTTGGAGAAGAATGTGGTACGTTTTTATTTACTGGAGGTAGTTTGTTTAATCAAGGATGTTTTAATGACGATTTAGTTGTGCCATTCTTTTTTACTCCAAATGATCCCACATCGTCAAACGGTAGCATAGTAGTAGATTTAACAGAATATTCTTGCTTGTCAGAGGATAGAGTTTCTACTAGAGAGTTTACAGTAGAAGGGTTTGGTACCTATGCAGGGGCTTCCAGTACGGTAGAATTTACGTATACCATAACACAACTGGGAGATGATATACCAGATGAAGAAAGAGTGACAACAGGAACTCTAATTATAAGACCATTGTCTTAAATAAGAAAAAGCTTTAATAAATTATAAAATAGAGATTATGAAATACACATTAAATATAAAATGGTTTCATGTAATAGCAGCTATAATGTTGTCTTTAGTAATAGTGTCTTGTGAAGAAAATGTTGAGGCTTTTGCTAGTGCTGCAACTGATTCAGATGGAGATGGTATTTTAAATAGTTTAGATGAATCACCAGACGATCCGTGTTTACCAGCGCAGCAAATGGCTTATATAGGTTTTGATGTGTTTAATGAAACTTGGCAAAATGCAGATTGTGATGGAGATGGTGTATCGAACGCAGATGAGTTTGAAGATCAATCTAGAAATCCATACCTAGATGAAAATACAGTTGATACGGATGGAGATGGCGTTGCAGATTTTATAGACGAAGACCCTGATAATCCTTGCCTTCCAGAGCAACAAGAAGGATATGTTGGCTATAACTCTGATAATACTATTTGGGGAAGTGCCGATTGTGATGGAGATCTTATTGCTAATATAGATGAATTTATTAATGGAACCGACCCTTATAGAGCTTGCAATCTTAATTTCGATTTATCCAATTACGTAAGAGAACTAAGAACAGTAGATTCTAATAATGGAGAAGGCGTAACAATAGGTAGATTGGGTGTTGAATGTGGAGAATATATTTTTACAGGAGGCGGTATTTTTAATCAAGGATGTTTTAACGAGGATGTAGAAATTTTATTTGTTTTCACACCAAACAGTCCTGAATCTTCTGAAGGTACTATTACAGTACCCTCTACTACATATTCTTGTTTATCTGAAGATGGTAGTGAAATAAGAGAATTTACCGTCGAAGGAACAGGTATATACCAAGGAGAACTTACAAGGGCGGAATTAAACTATACCATGATTACTCCTGATGGAACCGAAACAGGAACTTTAAATATTAGACGTTTGGACGATCCTGGAGACGATAATGGTGGAGATTGTAACCTAGATTTCGATTTTTCAAATTTTGAAGGAGAACTTTTAGCCAGCGATTCTAATAATGGAGAAAATATTATTACATCGTCACTATTAGAAAGTTGTAATGAGATATCGATTAGTGGCGACTTTTTAAATTTAGGTTGCACCAATAATGATATTGAGTTCTTAATGTTCCTAGAGCCTTTTGTGGAAGGTGGAAATGAAGGTAATGCTATCATTGAAAACGCCACATTTAGTTGTACAAATGAAGGAGGAGAAACAATAGACTATACATTTAATGCTTCAGGTTTCTTTAGTGGTAATGATGGATTTATGGAGTTTTTTGGTTATGAGCTCATTGGTGGTGGAGAAACAATAACAGGTAACTTGTTTATTGAACAATCTGGAGATGGCGGCGGCGGAGATGAACGCGATAGATGCAGTTTTGAAGGCGAATATAATAGTATAGTAAATATTGATGGAAATGAGAGTTTTGGTATAGGTATATTTAGTCAAAATCCAGATAACTGTAATGAATACATTTTATCTGGAGATTTTCTTGGACTAGGATGTAACAATGATTTAGTTCAGCTTGGCGTTTTCTTTGGAGAAGAAGAAGGTGGATCTGAAGTGATTATAGGTGAAGCAACTTTTACTTGTGAAATATCTGGAGATACAGCAGAATATACATTCAGGGGCTTTGGTGGGTATTCAAACGCAGAAGGATTTATAGAATTAAGTGAGTTTACTTTAACCGATCCTGATGGTATACAAACCAATGGGACTATATTTTTTGAACCACTTTAGACAAAAGCAGTGAAAAAGAATTTCTTTTTAATAAGTATGATTGGTATTAGCTTTAAAAGTGAAATTTAAGATGAGAAAACTAAGTATTTGTTTTATTGTACTAATTCTAATTTACGGTTGTAAAGGAAATAGAATTAAAGCGTTAAATGAGAATAATAAAGAAACTCAACTTACAGAGAATATTGAAGAGGATGAGAAATCTCCTTTATTTAAAAACTCTATAGTATCAACCGATATAGATTTTATAAAAACTACAGATCCAGATGCATTTTTAAGTATGAGTTATGTAGGTCAAGCAGCAAAAGAAATGCCTGGTGGAAAGACTGATGAATTATTTGATGAAAACACTTATGTTTTTAAAGCTACGTTTAAAAACAATAAAAAAGTTGAAATATGGGCTCATAGTGATTTTGGTAGTAAAGAAGCAGCAAAAATATATGCTGATAAACTCAGTAGTAAATTAGGAAAGCTGCCAAACTTTATGAGAGATGTGCTCGACCATGTTGTAATACATAAAGGAGATGCAACTGCGTTTGCAGAAGATGCTGGTAGGTTTTTTGTGTTGTATTCTGATAATATGGACACTAGAATTAGTAATAATGATTTAGAAGAAACCGTTTTTCATGAAACAGCACATGTAACTTTTGATTTGAAATATGCTAAAAGCAAGGTTTGGAAGGAAATTCAGATTGCTGATAAAACGTTTATCACAGAATATGCAGAAAGCAAACCATACCAAGAAGATATTTCTGAAACAGCACTATTTGTGTATACCATGAAAACATACCCAAACAGACTGTCGCCCGAAATAGAACAATGGATAAAAATAAACATTCCTAAGCGGTATGAATTTTTAGAAAAGTTCTTTTAGAGAGCAAATAAATTAAAAAATAAGTTATGAAATTAAAGAGTTTGTTTAATATTTTAAACCTGTCAATACTATTGGTTTTGACTAATTGTACTACAGATAAAGATGTTGTTATTAGAGAAGATCTTATAGATCAAGAAGATGATAATGATGATGTAAATACAAATAATGATAATGAACCTTTATTTGAGTTTTCGATTGATGGTACAGGTATAGATTTTATAAAAGCTACAGATCCGGATACATTTATAAGTATCGAATACTTGGGACAATTTAATAGAGAAATCCCCTCAAAAGGACAATTTGAGTTAAATGATCCAAACGCTTATGTTTTTGAAGCTACTTTTACTGGCGGTAAAAAAATAGGTATTTGGTGTCGTAGTAATTTTGGAAGCGTAGAACGCGCTACGGAGTATGCCAATAAATTGACGGATAAACTTGGCAAGTTACCTGTTTTTATGAGAGATGATTTAAACCATGTTGCCGTGATTGATGGTACAGGTGGGGCTAGTGCAGAACCTGATGGTAAATTTTTCTTTATATTCTCCGAACGGATTGATGAAAGAATTGCAGGTAATCAATTAGAAGCCACTGTTTTTCATGAAACAGCTCATGTTTATTTTGAAAAAAGATACGGAGCGAGTACAGAATGGTTAAATGCAAGACAAAAAGACGGTGTTTATATGACAGAATATGCGCAGCGTATACCTGATAAAGAAGATATACCTGAAACCGCCATATTTGTATATACCATGGTAAAATATCCAGGTAGATTATCTCAAAGTATTGAAGATTGGGTAAGGAATAGTATACCTAATCGATACGAGTTTTTAGAGCCATTTTTTAAAGATTAAAATATAAATGTATTAGTTACTTTTACTTCTATGAAAAAAAATGAAAAAGAGAAAAATATAAAACACATCGTTTTTATCACGTTAAATGCGTTTCTGATATTATTCTTGCTAAATTGTAATAACGGCAACGATCCTGTTATACGTCAAGACCTAATTGAAGAAGAAATGCCCGATGATAATCCAAATGGGATTATATCTGGAGATACGCTAAGGGTTCCAGTGGTACATCATATTTCTAGGCGAGACAATGCAACAAATCCTGCAGTTACAGGAGGGCGTATTACTAAAATAATGGGAGATATTAATTCAAATTTTAAATCTGCCAAAATTCAATTTGTAACAAAGGACATCAAATTTGTAGATAATACACAATGGAATACCCAATTTATAAAACAAGACGATTTTATTAGTAATAAAGTACTTTCCTCTTTTGAGGATCCAGACGCATTAAATATATTTTACTTTATCACTTTGCTTAATAGGAGAAATGGTCAAATTACAGGAGAACTGGGAGCAACAGCCTTATTTCCTGACCAGGGAAATAATTTGAAATTGAGTGCTTCATCGGTAGAGATTCAAAATACGGCAACAGCAACTCATGAAATAGGGCATTATCTAGGATTGTATCACACTGATGATGATTTTAGAGATAGTCAAGGAAGACTTGAGTTAGTCGATGGGTCTAATTGTGCTGAAGCAGGTGATAAAATTTGTGATACACCTGCTTCGCCAGACCTTAATGATAGTAATATTGATGAACCTACCTGTAATTATATTGGTACAGAAACAGACCAGAATGGCATGCGTTATAATCCAGACACCTTAAATTTTATGACGCAGTGGGCGGGTTCAGACCCAGATGGAAGTTTATGTAGAAGACGTTTTAGCCAGGGGCAAATAGATAAAATGATTTCTGTGCTTAATAATGAGCGCTCTTATTTGATTACAAGAGAGTAGTTAGAATACAAATATTTTAGGTCATTTCAATGAAGTCAATACTGTCAATTGTTTTTTGTTTCTTTTTTATTCTAATCGAAGCTCAAGAAGCTTTGTATATGCCAAGAGAGTTTCAAAAAGCATATCAAAATGATACAAGGTCACTTAATGGAAAACCTGGAAAAAACTACTGGCAAAACCAATGTACATACTCAATTGATGTTGAAGTAATCCCAGGTACATGGAAAGTTATCGGTAGCCAAACAATAACCTACAAAAATAATAGTCCAGATAGTCTATATAAAGTATATATAAAAATGCATCCTAATCACTATAAGAGAGGAGCATTACGGGCAAATGAAATTCCAGTAGAAAATTTAACAAACGGGATGCAAATTAGTTCCTTAGTTGTTAATGGTAAAAAAGTTCCATTCAAAAATACTAATAAGTCTACAAATCTTGCTCCCGAAAATGTAGATAATATAAATTACTCTAGTAACATTTCTGTAACGGAGCGTTCATCATTCATAAGGTTAAACTTAAAATCTCCTATACCACCTAACTCTACTTTCAATATCACTATAGATTGGATAACGAGTATGCCATCTACTTATGTAAATAGAATTGGAGCTTACGATGATAATAGTGCTTTTGTAGGCTATTGGTATCCGCAAATAGCTGTTTATGATGATATTGATGGTTGGGACGATAGTGAATATACGGGTGCACATGAGTATTATTTAGATTATTCTAATTACGAGGTAAATATTACAGTACCTAAAAATTATAAAATAGCAGCAACAGGACAACTTTTAAATCCAGAAGAAGTTTTAGAACCTGCGGAATTTAAAAATTATCAAGTAGCTAAAAGTGCATTTAAACCTGTTATTATTACAGAAGGTAAGGATGTTAAAAGTGATGAAGCTAAAAATACATGGAAGTTTAAAGCAACTAATGTAAGAGATTTTGCCTTTGGGTTAAGTGATAATTTTAAGTGGGTTGGCCAGAGTGTTAAGTTGAAATCTAAGATAGTATCATCAAATATTATTTATAACCTAAAAGATGAAAAGTATGCTGAAAATGTTTTAGCAATTCAGAACAAAAGTTTGGTTTTTTTATCTGAAGATTACCCTGGGATACCTTTTCCTTATGACACATTTACCACTTATATAGGTGTCCCAGAGTTTGATGGAATGGAATTTCCAATGATGGCAAATAATGGTTTTAGCAAAAATGTAAAAAGCAATACATATATGACGTTTCATGAAGCATCTCATACATACTTTCCTCACTATGTTGGTGTTAATGAAATAAAATACTCATGGATGGAAGAGGGATGGGCTACTTTTTTTACGATAAAGTTTATCCAAGACCTTTACAAAGGGACAGAAGATGAAGACAGACAATTGAAAAAAACAATACGTGGTTATTTGGTGAATGCTGGTAAACAATGGGAGTCTCCGCTAATAGCACCAACAAATCATTTAACAATACGAAAAGGGCATTTTCAATTATCTTATAGAAAGCCTGCTTTTATGCTTCTAGCTTTAGAAAGTTTAATAGGAGAATCAGTTTTTAAATCATGCCTCAAAGAATATATAAATAGATGGAAAGGGAAGCATCCTACACCTTATGATTTTATGTTTACATTTAATGATGTGAGTAGAAAAAACTTAAATTGGTTTTGGAATAAATGGGTATTTCAATACGGCTATGCAGATTTAGCTTTAAAAGAAGTAAGTAAATTAGGAATAATTATAGATAATAAAGGAGGATTGCCGGTGCCCATAAAATTACAACTTATTGATACTGATGGTAAAGTGGTAATTATTGAAAAGACACCAGAGATTTGGAGTAGCAACTCTAATACAATTATTATTAAGAATATAGAAATTGATAAACTTACATCAGTTGAGTTACTGTCCGATGCTTTTCCAGATACTAATACTAAAGATAATTTGTTAGTCTTAAAAAACAAATAATCACATAATTATCGAGCTAGATATATCCAATTGAATTTATTAGTTTCAAAATTATAACTGTTTTCAAAAAATATTATCTAAATATTTTATCTCTATATTCTTCCTTTAATATTGTCTTCAAGCAAATATCCTTTTTAAATTCTAGGCTCAAATAAAATGGCTTCAACTAAATTCATTTTTTCACTTTTATCTTCTAAAAATGAATTGTCTTTATAATGCGTTAGGATAAATAAAACTAATAGATATTTCTGCATTTTTCTGAAAGTATTTACCATCTAAAGCTTAAATAATTAAGATAATAGACGAGAAAGCAGCTCTGTTAAAAGCTATGTTTTTCACGTAATAAATTGATAATTGTTTTTGGATATGTGTGTTCTAATTTAATTTTTCAAGAACAATTCTTTTTAGCTTTTAATTACTAAACTTTTTAATACTATTTAATGAAATAGAAGAAACAGGCATGCGATTTATCTTATGAAGTAATTTACATAAAATTGTAGTACTAATTCTACAGGATGGAGCGTAACAGGATGGAGCATAACGGGTAGTGCAGGACACTCCATTAATTTTTAAGAAATATTTTAGGACTCTAATAAACAAATTTAACTTGAAATTTATGAAACTAAAAACTAAACTAAATGAGACACCTAATTTCAGAGGAATTAGGTTGTTTACCATTTTCTTGTTTTCATGTGTAGCAATGTCATTTGCTCAAACTGTCAAAGGAACAGTTGTTGCAGATGGTCAACCGCTACCTGGAGCCACGGTAGTGGTAAAAGGAACGACAACAGGAACAAGTACAGATTTCGATGGTAATTATACCATTAATGCGAGTCCAGAAAGTACACTTGTATTTTCTTATGTGGGCTATTCTACAAAAGAAGTAGTAGTAGGAAGCCAAACTACTATTGATGTAGTTCTAGAACAAGACAACGCACTAGATGAAGTAGTTGTTATTGGTTATGGTACCCAACGAAAGTCAGATTTAACAGGATCTGTATCTTCTGTAAGTTCAGAGGATATAGCAGCAGTTCCAGTTGCTAGGGTAGACCAAGCCTTACAAGGTAGAGCTTCAGGTGTACAGGTAACTCAGGTTAACGGTGCTCCAGGTGCGGGTACTGTTATTAGAGTACGTGGTGGTAACTCGATAACAGGTAGTAATGAACCACTTTGGGTTATTGATGGTATTGTAGTTGGAACAAACTTTAACTTAAATAACATTAATAGTAATGATATCAAATCTATTGAGATTTTAAAAGATGCATCGTCTATTGCTATATATGGTTCTAGGGGTGCGAATGGTGTTGTTTTAGTAACTACAAAAAATGGTGCTGGAGCAGGAACTGGAAAACCACAGATTAGTGTGAATCTTTACACTAGTTCACAAATGCTACCAGAATTACCAGATAGGTTAAGCCAAAGAGAGCAAATAGAATTTAACAACGAAAGTGCACGTTTTAGATCGGCTGCAGAACCATTTCCAAATGATCCATCAACATATCCTGATAACGATTGGGTAGATTTAGTATTAGGAACTGCTCCAATTTATAACGCAGATGTTTCTGTTTCTGGCGCATCTGATAATGTTAATTATTATACATCGTTAAATTATTTCAATCAAGAAGGTATTGTAAAGAGTTCTGGTATTGAAAAATATATTTTCAGAACAAATTTAGATCTTAAAATAAGTGATAAAGTAAAAACAGGATTTAGATTAAATTATTCAAGACTAGAACAAGATAATGCACTTGCGAGTTTTGGACAGGCTGCTTTTGGTATTGTTCGTACTCAACCAGCTTTTAATGACGATGGGTCTTTCAATGGTTTCAATGAAATAGTTGGGTCGCCATTCAATAATCCTTTAGCTGCTATAGCCTTAAATACAAATGAAACCTTCACTAATAACTTGTTAGCAACGGTTTATGTAGAGTATAGTCCAGCACCAAAGTGGACTATCCGTTCAACATTTAGTCCAGAATTTAACAACACGAAGCGAAACAGATTTAGTTCTAGTCAACTACCTGGTTTACTGGCAATAGGAGATACTGGACAAGGAAGTGCTAGCGTTCGCACCGTAAATAGTAATGGTTGGAACAATGAAAATACGATACAATACCAATCAGATCTTGGTGAAGATCATAGCATAACTGCTCTTGCGGGTGCGTCTTTTCAGAAAGTATCAACAGAAATAGCAGAGGCTGAAGCTTTTGGTATTACCAGTGATGCTACAGGGTTTAATAATTTAGGTAATTCAGATCCTACAAGATCAGTAGTAAGTAGTGACTTTACAGGGTTTCAAATCGCATCATTTTTTGGAAGATTAAATTACTCTTATAAAGATAAATACCTTTTAACTTTAGTTGGGAGAACAGATGGTAGTTCTCGTTTTGCAGAAGGTAATAAATATGCGTTTTTCCCTTCAATAGCAGGTGCTTGGAAAATATCTGAAGAAGATTTTATGCAAGATCAAGATATATTTCAAGACTTAAAATTAAGAGCAAGTTGGGGTAAATCAGGAAATCAAGCCATTGATCCATACAGTACATTTGGACTATTAACAGGAGCTAATACAACACTAAACGGCGTGGAAGTACCAGGTTTAACTTTAGGTAGACCGTCAAACCCAAATTTACAATGGGAAACTACAAGTTCATTTGATATTGCGTTAGAAGCTTCTTTATTTGGAGGTAGAATATTTACAGAATTTAACTATTACTATAAAGAAACACAAGACTTGTTATTGGATGTTACAATCCCAAGACAGACTGGTTTTAATAGCCAATTACAAAATATTGGAGCTTTAAAAAATACAGGGTGGGAGCTTTTAGTGAATTCAACAAACGTGAGTACATCTAACTTTAATTGGAATTCTACCGTAACATTATCAGCTAATAAGAATGAAATTTTAGACCTAGGAGGTGTAGATTTTATTGATATTGTCGCAGATCCTATTTTAGGTTCAGGTAATACGCGTTTAATTGTGGGAGAATCTGTTCCTGCTTTTACTGGAGTTAGATACCTAGGGACATGGAAAAGTCAAGCAGAGATTGATGCATCAGGTAGAACAGACCCTCAGGTTGTAGGAGGTTCACATTTTGAAGACTTTAATGGAGATGGTATTGCATCAACTGAAGATGCCGTAGTGTTAGGTAGTCCGTTTCCAGATTTAATCTTTGGAATTGAAAACAATTTTTCATACAAGAATTGGGATTTTTCTTTCTACTTTCAAGGAACTCAAGGAAACGAAGTATATAATTTGAACATGAGAAATAATTATTTCAATAGAGGTGAGACTGTGAAGTTTGGAGATTTACGTAACCGTTGGACGGAAGATAACCCAACGTCTAATATTCCTAGAGCAGGAGCGGATTCTGTAACTAATACGCTACCTAACTCTGAATATGTTGAAGATGGATCTCATATTCGTTTGAAAACTGTACGATTAGCTTATAATTTTGATGTTGATAAAATGGGACTAAAAGGTATTAAAAATGCAACCGTTTATTTTTCAGGAACTAATTTGTTATTATTTTCTAAAACGAGACTGATAGATCCAGAAGCAAGTAATTTTGGTCGTGATAATATTTTACAAGGATATATTAGTGCCCAATATCCTAACCCAAGAGTTATAACACTTGGTTTAAATGTAACTTTTTAAAAAAAATAATATGAAAACAAAAAATTTAATTTTATACGTCTTTATAGCTTTTGCATGCTTTAGTTGTGAAAGTTTCTTAGAAGAAGACCCAAAAGCGCTCATTTCGCCTGAAACCTTTTTCGCTTCAGAGAATGACGCAAGACAAGCAGTTCAAGGTATGTACGCCATTTTAAAGAACAATTCGTTATATGGGCAGGTAGGTCTAGATCATTTTTATGATAACGGTTGTGATATTATTGAGCCCAATCGTGCTGCAAATTTTGTTCAGCCAATAGGAAATTACACATTGAATGAAGCAATTGCTGATATATCTGTTCAAAAAATGAGTGTTTCAGATACTTGGAAAGACCTTTATAGAACAATACTAAATGCTAATGTAATTATAGAACGAGTAACAGATAATGAAGCAGTAGGTAGTGCAGATGTACGAACCGACATCATTGCTGATGCCAGATTTATTAGAGGTTTATGTTATTGGCACGTAACCAATCTTTGGGGAGATGCGCCTTATTACACTGAGGTACTTACGCTTGAAGAAATTAGCTCATTAGGAAGAACTGATGAGGCTACTATAATTGCTGGAGTTTTAGAGGATTTACAGTTTGCTCAAGACAATTTGCAAGACGTTTACACGGGAGATCAAAGCGGTAGAGCTTCAAGATGGGCTGCAGCAATAGTTATAGCTAAAATTTACATGAAGCAACAACAATGGCAACAAGGTTTGGATAAGTGTTTGGAAATCATAAACCAATCGCCTCATAGATTATTGGATACATATAATGAAGTATTCGATCAATTTAATGAGTATAATGATGAAATTATTTGGTCATTAGATTTTGCTAGAGATATTAATAGTCAATTTGACCCAGCATTCCCAGGTAGATCATTCGCAGGTAATAATAACTGGCGTCCAAGTATGTTCAATCCTCGTTTAAGAGATGAGCCAGCAAATACAGATGAAAGAAGTGCATTAGGAGATGCTTTAGCAGCGAGGGGAGAAGCTTTTAATGGTACTGGATTACAGGTGGCTTCTAAAGATTTTGCTGAGAAGTTCCCAATGAACGATTTAAGAAGAGAGCTAAACATAGTTGATAACTATTTAGGTTTTGACTTAAATTTCCCTTACATGGCAAAATTCTGGAATTTGGAGTTGGATAGATCTCCTCGTTTTAATCACTCTGATAATAGAATGGTGTTCCGTTTAGCAGACGTTCATTTAATGGCTGCAGAATGTGAGAACGAACGCCCAGGTGGAAATCCAAATGCAGCTTTTGAGTATATTAGACAGATAAGAGAGCGTGCTTTTGCAACTCAAGGAGAAGCTGAGGCTATTTTAGGTCTAAGTCAGCAAGCTTTTAGAGAAGCTATTTATGATGAGCGTAAGTGGGAGTTAGCTGCTGAAATGCATAGACGATATGATTTGATACGATGGGGTATTTTACTAGATGTTGTTCAGGATCTTGAATTTAGATTTTGGACTCCTGCAGACAATATAAGACCATATCATGTTTTATTACCAATTCCTTTACAAGAGTTGGAAAATAACCCAGCATTATTGGAATCAGATCCAACAAATAATGGTTATAGAAATTAGTAAGCAATAAGTTTTATTAATTGTTTAGTTTGAAAAGGCTAGAGAAATTTTTCTCTAGTCTTTTTTTATACAAGACAGTTCAGGATAGGTAAAGGGTAAATATCTTTTAGATTAGTGGCCAAATACAAATTAAATCGAATGAAGAATTCTGTTATTGCACTAGTTTTAATTAGTTTCTTATTTAAAAGTTGTCAATCCGAGACATCAACTTTAAAAGGAAAAGATAAAGATCAAGAAATAAATAAAAAAGTAGAAGCGCTATTAAGTCAAATGACCTTAGACGAAAAAATAGCAGAATTAACACAAGATGCACCTGCCAATGAAAGATTAGGTATTCCATTTATGAAATATGGAGAAGCATTACATGGTTTATGGCTTGTTCTTGACTATTATGGCAATACAACTGTTTACCCACAAGCGGTGGCCTGTGCCTCAACTTGGGAACCAGAACTTATTAAAAAAATGGCGTCCCAAACAGCACTAGAAGCCCGGGCTTTGAATGTTACACATTGTTACTCTCCTAATTTAGATGTTTACGCAGGAGATGCCCGCTATGGTCGTGTTGAAGAATCCTATGGAGAGGATCCTTATTTGGTTTCGCGAATGGGTGTGGCATTTATTCAAGGTTTACAAGGAACGGGTGATGAGCAATTTGATGAAAATCATGTGATTGCAACGGCCAAACATTTTGTTGGATACCCTGAAAATCGCCGTGGTATAAATGGTGGATTTAGCGATATGTCCGAACGTCGTTTGCGCGAGGTTTACCTTCCACCCTTCGAAGCTGCAGTAAAAGAAGCAGGGGTAGGTTGTGCTATGCCGGGACATCAAGATTTTAACGGGGTTCCATGTCACATGAATACTTGGTTGTTAAAGGATATCCTGCGAGATGAGCTAGGATTTGATGGTTTTATTGTTTCTGACAACAACGATGTGGGGAGATTAGAAACTATGCATTTTATTCCTGAAACCAGAACCGAAGCGGCTATTTTAGGTTTAAAAGCAGGTGTTGATATGGACTTGGTAATAGGGAAGAATATTGATCTAGCAACCTATCATACTAATATTTTGAAGGATACAGTAATGCAGGATCCTGCATTGATGAAATATATAGACAAAGCCACATCACGTGTTTTAACCGCTAAATATAAATTAGGATTATTTGATTCAGAACCAAAAGAAATTGATGAAGAAACTGTAGAAGCTGGCACTGATGAGCATCGTGAGTTTGCATTAGAAATTGCTGAAAAATCTGTTATCATGCTAAAAAATGATAATAAACTCTTACCTCTTGATGTATCAAAAATAAAATCCTTAGCTGTCATTGGCCCTAATGCACACGAAGAAAAACCTAAAAAAGGAACATATAAGTTGTTGGGGGGATATTCAGGATTACCACCATACTATGTTTCTGTCTTAGATGGTTTAAAGAAAAAAGTAGGTAATAATGTAAAAATAAATTACGCTAAAGGTTGCGATATAGATAATTTTTCAAAAGACGGATTTCCCGAGGCTATAGCTGCAGCAAAAAAATCGGATGCTGTTGTTTTAGTTGTGGGTAGCTCTCATAAAACATGTGGTGAAGGTGGAGACCGTTCTAATCTTGATTTGTATGGCGTCCAAAAAGAACTAGTGGAGCTAATTTATAAAACAGGAAAACCTGTTATTGTTGTTCTAATTAACGGTCGTCCATTGAGTATAAACTATATAGCCGAAAATATACCATCTGTACTAGAAACTTGGTATGGAGGCATGAGAGCAGGAGATGCTGTTGCAAACGTGATTTTTGGTGATATTAACCCAGGAGGTAAATTAACTATGTCTTTTCCACGCTCTGTTGGGCAAGTTCCTGTAACTTATCTGGAGCGTCCTGACTTTATTGGATCTGGAAAAGGAAAGTATCGTTTTACTGATAAATCGCCCTTATTTCCATTTGGATACGGTTTAAGTTATACAACTTTTAAATATGGTGCCCCAAAGCTTGAAAAAGAAGCAATTCCAGTAGATAGTTCTACAACTATTTCAGTGAACGTTACTAATACTGGAGATAGAGAGGGCGATGAGGTTGTGCAAATGTATGTTAGGGACGATTATGCATCTGTTGGTCGCTATCTAAAAATGTTAAAAGGATTTGAGCGTATCACTTTAAAGCCGGGAGAAACTAAAAAAGTTACATTTAAAATAGGTTTTAACGAATTAAATTTATTAAACAGTGATATGCAAAAAGTTGTAGAGCCTGGAACTTTTACCATATCAGTAGGGGCTTCTTCCCTAGAAGAAGATTTACAAAAAGTAACATTAACAGTAAAAAGGTAAGAAAATAAATTTTATTTTTTTAATATACAGGTTAGTACAGGACAGTCTACTTACTCAATTTTTATAATTTGTACAATAATTAGTCAATAATTGGCTAACTAAAACTAAATATTAACGATTAAAACTAAAATTTATGAAGAAAATTACTTTAAAAATTAGTGCATTTTTATTATTTGCTATGTTAGCGCTTCAAGTACACGCTCAACCATGTCCTGAACTATGGAATGAGGCAGGTTCTTATAAGATTGCAGTATGTACTGATGGTGCTGATGCGTCAACCGAGCTTTATATGACCGTTAATGGCACAACTGGTGACTTAGAATGGGCAGCGTTGTTACCGGGAGATGATCCAACACAAGTTTGGACAGTAAAAGATCATAGAGAGCCAGCTTCTAGTGGGTATGTCGAAATTTGGGCAACGGTTCCTGGTGTTGGAGATTTTACCATTGCTGTAGATCCATCAACTTTAGATGGATCTGGATCAGATACTGAAATCAAGCTTACTCTTGTGCCTGGTCAGCCTGTAGGAGATAACACTGATCCGAACTATGGTTGGGACCAGTTTCAAAGAAGAAAATCGACAGGTTGGACCGGTTCTGGAAACAATGCATTGTTTGCTAAACCTTCAAATTCACCTGGACAACAAGGAAACTTAAGATATAGAGACGCTCCATCTGCAGCAGGTGACCCAGTACTGTTTCAAAGTGGGGGGGCAATTAGCGCACTTCGATTCATTCTCGTATCTCCATTGAGCAACGAAGAATTTGATACAAGCTCAATCTTTATATCTAATCCAGTTAACAACGAAATCAATATTAAAGGGCTTACTTCAAATGTTAAAGAAGTAATTGTGTACTCACTACTTGGACAAAAAGTATTGACTAAAGAAGTAAATACTCAATCATCTCTTAGTTTAGATGCGAGTGCTTTAACAAGCGGTATGTATCTTGTAGAAATGAAAGGAGATAAAGGTTCATTTACTAAAAAGATTGTAAAGCAATAATATACAATACTTTTTTTAAATATTTTTTATTTAAAACATCCTATCTTTAATAAAGATAGGATGTTTTTTTATCACTATTTACAAATGATTTTTCTAAACTAGAAACTAAAAAGTTATCATATTATGAAAAGATTAGCTTTTAAAATGACATTAAATAAAGGTCAAAAAGAAGCCTATAAGAAGCGCCATGACGAATTATGGCCAGAGCTAAAGCAATTATTAAAAGATAATGGAGTAAGCGAATATTCCATTTTTTTAGATGAAGAAACCAGTACTTTATTTGCGTTTCAAAAAGTGAATGGTGAAGGAGGATCTCAAGACTTGGCTGATAATCCAATTGTGAAGAAATGGTGGGATTTTATGGCAGATATTATGAAGGTTAATCCAGATAACTCACCGGTTTCAACCCCATTAGAGGAAATATTTTTTCTAGAATAATTACTTGTAAAAAGACAATTCTTAAAACGTCGTCAGCATACTACAGGATGCTTTTTTACTGAAATTATATAAATTTGTATATAGAAACACCTCTAAATAAGGTACTAAAAAGAAAAGCTATGAAAAAAAAATACTCTCGAAAAAGGAGTTTATATAACTATGTATTAATAGTTTTAGTGTTAACGTTTTCAGTTACTTTAAACGCTCAAGTTGTTTTAGAAACCGAAGTCAAGATTACAGATTTAGGTTTACATTTTAATGGTAGTAAGGTTGCAAATGGTACTTCAAATACTGGAGATGATGCAGCTTATGATTTTTTCTTTGGACGTAATATATCGGCACACGGTGATGCCATAAAAACCTATGGTAATTATGTTTTTATGACTTGGTATCGTGGAGGTAAAGCAGACCGTCATGTTATGCTTACCCGTTACAATACAGTAACCGGTACAATGGCAACTATAGAGTTTCCTCATAGGCATACAGGTTATCTAAATCAATACTGGATAGGAGAATCTCATAATACCATAGCTGTCGGTATAAGTCCTTTAGACGGAACAATTCATTTGTTGTACGATATGCATGCTTACAGTGCTTCAAGACCATCTAATGGAAGTCTAGCTAATGATTATTTTAGATATTCATATTCAGTTAAAGATGCAGCTTCGTTACCAGATGCTGATTTTACTTTGGATAAGTTTGTTCCAAATGGAACAGGAGGATATAAACATTTAAGAATGCCGGGAACTGCTGCTCAATCAGAATTCGTATCATTAACCTACCCAAGATTCTTCCAAAATGATGGTGGAGAGATTTTTATGCTTATGCGTGAAGGTGGAAATAACAATGGTATGTATAAGTTTGTAAAATATGATGCCAATACAGGTGAGTGGGGTAACTTCATAGATTTTAATAGATTAAATGCAAGAAGTCAACCAGGGATTGATTATAATTGGGGACTTTACGGTGATATGAAATACGTAAACGGTAAGTTTCGTATTGGTTTTCAACGTAGGTCTCAAAATAATGATGATAAATATCTTTACCAAAACGGAGTATATTATGCCTATTCAGATGATCAAACGGCTGCCACGGGTTGGAAGAATTATAAAGGAGAATCTTTTAGTCTTCCATTATGGGATGCTGATTTTATAAAAGTCATGGAACCTGGAGATTACGTGGAGACAACAAATCCAAATAGAGTACATATTGTTGGTGGATTTGATTGGACGGTAACCGCCAATGGTGATGTACACATTAAGAGTCAGGTACGAGATTTAGATAGTAACGTAACTAAAAGCTTACACACCTACAAACCGGCAGGTGCTACAGAGTTTATAACTACAGAAAAATCTATAGCAGGTTCGTTTTACACATCAGGGGCTAATGTTTATGTAGTAGGCTTAAATAACGGTCGAGTTGTTGTAGACAAAGCTGAAGGTGGAACTGATAATTTTGAGAGGGTTTATGAGGCTACCAGTGGTAGACAGTATGATCACGGCGTTGTTCATATAGAAAATGGAAAAGCTTACTATTATTTGATGGAAGATAGTTCTGGTAATGCGCAGCCATTATATCTACAAGTCATAGATTTAGATATAGATCCAGTTGATCCTACGCTGCCAAATAATTTTACCATCCAAACCATTAGTGAGACATGTGTAGGTAAAAATAATGGTAAACTGGTTATTAATGCAGGGGCAGTTCATGATTATGCTACAACTATTAATGGTGTTGATTACAACTTTACTAAAGATGCCACGATTGAAGGTTTGAGTCCAGGAACCTACGATTTTTGTATTGAAGTAGTAGGAGAAAATTATAATCATTGCTATGAAGTAGTAATTGATGGAGGAATTAATTTATCTGGTAAGATGCAAGTTGTTAAACAATCTTTAGAGGTATCTGTTGATGAGGGGGCTCCTCCTTACACGGTTTACAAAAATGGTACTCAAATTATGGAAACATATCAGTCCAAATTCTATGTGCAAGTAAACCATGGAGATAACCTAGTTGTAAAAAGTAAAGATGCGTGTCAAGGAGAAATGGTAAAAAATGTAAATCTTCTTGAGGATATTAAGGCTTATCCAAACCCTTCTGATGGTGTATTTGAGATTTTTATGCCAAATAATTTAGATGCAGTAGATGTAGAAATATATAATATCCATTCTCAGTTAATCGATGTGAAGAAATATCAGGCAAACTCTAGGAAAATGATATTGAATATAGAAGATAAACCTAACGGTATTTATTTTGTAAAAATAAATGTAGAAAAGCCAGTATTTATTAAGTTAATAAAAAATTAAAATGAAAAAGTCATATATATATTTAGTAGCTCTCGCAAGTATTATCTTGTCATGCAGTAGTGGTGGGGATGATAGTACACCAGAACCAGATCCAGTAAACACAGCACCTACTGTTCCTGTTCAGGTTTATCCATTAAGCAATACGTTGTGTATTGATAATAACGTAATTTTTGAATGGAATGCTTCTACAGATAACGAAGGAAATACGATAACTTATAGAGTTGAAGTATCTGAACAAAGTGACTTCTCTTCGTTAGCATATGATGTTTCAAGTTCGTCAACGTCTAGAATTATTAGCTTAGAGAAAGGAAAATCGTATTATTGGCGGTTAAAATCCAGAGATAGTAAGGGAGAGGAAAGTGCCTATTCTTCTGTTAGTCAATTTTTGGTTGAAGGTGATGGTGTTTCTAACCATTTACCATTTGCACCTAGCCTTGTTGAACCTGCATTAAACTCTGAAATAGACGCTACTAGTACAACACTAAGTTGGACAGCTAGTGATGTGGATAACGATAGTTTAACTTACGATGTATATTTAGATACAGATAGCAATCCAACAACAAAAGTTTCAGAAAATCAATCAGAAACAACATATAATGCTACTAGTTTAACAGCAGCTTCAACTTACTATTTTAAAATAGTTGTAAAAGATGGAAATGGAGGAACTACTATAGGTCAAATTTGGAGTTTTACTACCAGATAATTATTATATATCAAAAGAAACTTGTTATGTTGAAAGTAATAAATCAAGCTAATAATAGATAATTATTTTTTAATTGATTCTTATTTAGAATCCACAACATAATAGATATAAAAATAAAAAAACCAGAAAGTTTAACTTTCTGGTTTTTTGTTAGCATGTTTTTAACATAACTAAAAGCCTGAATGCATGATAAAAGGATGAAATAAGAATAAGGTTTTAATCAAGTTCCAGGCATGGAGTACTGCTGTTACTAATATCTTTTCCAGAAAATGCCACAGAAATTTCTTGTTCTATTGAAGTAAGTTAAAAAAACTTATAAAATCGAGATACAGCAGGATACTTTTGTTTGAAAAATTGAAGTAATTGCATAATTACAAATTAACCAAACTATCTTAAATAAATTACTACTACATGATACAAAAATCTATTCTTTTTAATTTTTGCGTTGTTGTTTTTCTAGTTACAATTCTATCTTGTGCTCAAGAAATAGTAGAAAAACCACAGGAACTTACACTTTCCGAAGGCTTTAAAAATCCAACAGGATTTTATAATGCAAAACCAACGTTTTCATGGAAACTACCTGTTTCAGAACAAATTAAATCGCAATCTGCTTATCAAATAGTTGTAGCATCATCAAAAGAACTATTACCAGATAATGCTGATTTATGGGATTCTAAAAAGCAAAAAAGTACGCAATCTACTTTTGTAAAGTATCAAGGAAAAGCATTAAAATCAAGACAAAAAGTATATTGGCAAGTAAGGTATTGGAACCAAGATGAAAAGGCTTCAGATTGGAGCGAAACCAATTATTTTGAGTTGGGACTATTAAATAATTCCGATTGGCAAGCCCAATGGACAGGATTAGATACTGCAAAAGATAGCATTAAAGGCGTTCGTAAATTTTTAATGCACAGGCCACAATATTTAAGAAAAGGTTTTGAGTTAGCTTCTGATGTTGTTTCAGCAAGACTATATATTACAGCAAAAGGTGTTTTTGATGTGCATTTAAATGGAAAAGATGTTAGTGATGATGTTATGACTCCGGGTTGGACACCATATAATCATCGTATAGAAACATTGACTTATGATGTTACTGAACTTTTACAAGCAGGTAAAAACGCTTTAGCGGTTGAGTTAGCTTCAGGATGGCATTCAGGAAGAATTAGTAGAGGTAGAGCGTTATATGAAAATTTTGCATCACCAAAAATTCTATGTCAGTTAGAAGTTGTGCTGAAAGATGGATCAAAACAAACCATTGTTTCTGATGAATCTTGGAGAGGAACAACCAACGGACCAATACGTTTAGCAAGTGTTTACGATGGCGAAGTATATGATGCAAATTTTGAAATACCAAATTGGAACACTGCTGCTTTTGACGACTCTAACTGGAAATCGGTTGAAGTTGAGGCAATTGCTAAGGATGTTAAACTAGCTCAAAAAAGACATCATATCGTAAAAAATCAAATCGTTTTAAACGATGTAGAAATTGTTTCGGTTAAAGAAAATACATCGGTTTTTAATATGAAACAAAATATGGTAGGTGTGCCAAGAGTAAAAGTACCCATGAAAAAAGGAGATACTTTAAAAATACGTTTTTCTGAAATGTTGCTGAAAGACAATACCTTTTATACTAAAAACTACCGTTCTGCAAAGTCAACAGATTATTACGTAGCAGCTAAAGATGGTGTTGTAGAATATGTTCCAAAATTTACGTTTCACGGATTTCAATTTTTAGAATTAAGTGGTTACGATAAAAATGCGAAACCAGAAGCTTCTTGGGTGCAAGGTATAGTACAACATTCCAATTTTGAGAAAAACGGAACGTTTACATCATCTCACGATAAGTTAAATCAATTACAAAGTAATATTACTTGGGGGTTACGAGATAACTTTTTTGATGTGCCTACAGACTGTCCGCAACGTGACGAACGCTTGGGTTGGACAGGAGATGCACAAGTAATTGCACCAACAGCATTGTTCAATTATAGTACTCACGCTTTTTGGACGGCTTGGTTGCAAAGTTTAAGAGAAAATCAGTCTGAACACAAAAATGGTTTAGTGCCTTTTATAGTGCCCGATGTACTGCAAAACAAAAACGGTGGTTCTGGTTGGGGCGATGCCTGCGTTATTGTTCCTTGGGATATTTATAACATCACAGGAGATGTTACTGTACTCGAAGATAGTTATGAATCTGCAAAAAAATGGGTTGGATACTACCAATCTAAAGTTAGAAAAAAACCTTATATCCCGATAATGCATTCTTTTGGAGATTGGTTGCAGCCATATCCTTCTAAAAGTTTAAAAAAGGGAAATAGAGGAGATACACCAAAAGAGTTGATTAACACCGCTTATTTTGCGCATTCCGCACATTTAATATCTAAAATTGCTGGTGTTTTAGGTAAAACAGACGATGAAAAAAAATATGCAGCTTTATACAAAGCTGTTGCCAACGCTTTTGAAAATGAATTTTTTGATGAAAACGGAAAGTTTAAACAAGAAAGACAAACGCAAACAAGTTATTTACTAGGTATATATTTAGAATTATTTCAACCAGAAACCAAACTAAAAGCACAAAATCACTTGCTTGAAGAAATTAAGAATGCCGATTATCATTTAGGAACAGGATTTTTAGGAACACCTATTCTACCAAAGGTTTTAGATGATATGGGAGAAATCGATTTGATGTATAAAATTTTGTTTAAAGAAACCTATCCATCTTGGTTTTATTCTATAAACCAAGGGGCAACCACTATGTGGGAACGTTGGAACAGCTTTAGTAAAGAAGGTGGTTACAATTCACAAAGTATGAATAGTCTAAATCATTATGCATACGGAGCTATTGGGCAATGGATGTACGAGCGTATCGCAGGTTTAGCATCGTTAGCACCAGGATATCAGAAAATTAGAATTGCACCTTTACCAAATACCGAGTTTTTAACGTCAGCTTCAGCAAGTGTAAAAACACCTTATGGAAAAGCGTCATCATCTTGGAAAATTGAGAATGATTCTTTTAAACTTGATGTTGTTATTCCACCTGGCACATCTGCAGAAGTGCATATTCCTTATGGAAATAAAGATAATTTATTAGAAAATGGAAGTATTTTTACAGAGAATTCAAATTTAAAATTAATGAGTTCTGATGATAATTCAGTAATAATTTTAGCAGAACCAGGAACTTATAACTTTCAAACTAAACTTTAAATCATGTTAAAAAAAATGAACTTAAAATATTTTGGATGTGCTTTGTTTGCTTGTGTGTTTTTGAGCTTTACGGCATGTAAAGAACAGGTAACTATAGCAGAAGCTCAAAAATTAACCATTTCAGAAGGGTTTGAAAATCCGTTAGGGTTTTATGATAAAACACCTAGTTTTTCATGGCAATTGCCAGTTTTAGAAGGCGTTTTAAGTCAATCAGCATATCAAATAGTAGTGGCTAGTACCCCAGATTTATTACCTGATAATGCAGATTTATGGGATTCTGGAAAGCAAATGACTGACCAATCTGTTTGGGTAAAATACGAGGGTAAACCTCTAGAGTCTCGCCAAAAAGTATACTGGCAGGTAAAATATTGGAATCAAGATGAAGACGTCTCTCAATGGAGTACTGTAAATCATTTTGAATTGGGCTTGTTAAGCAATAGCGATTGGAAGGCAAAGTGGATTGGCTTAGATACCAAAAAAGAAAAGCTTTTAGGAAGTCAAGAAAATATCATTCACAGACCACAATACTTAAGAAAAGGTTTCGAATTGTCTAATGATGTAGCATCAGCAAGATTATATATTACAGCAAAAGGAGTATTTGATGTGTCTATAAATGGAGAAGATGTTAGTGATGATGTAATGCCTCCCGGATATACGCCTTATAAAGAACGTATTGAAACAATTACCTACGATGTTACCGATTTAATAGAATCTGGACAAAATACCATAGGTGTTGAGCTTGCTGCAGGATGGCATTCAGGACGTTTAGGTTGGAAAAAAGAGTTGTGGGTTGATACAGAAACGCCTAAAATGATATTTCAATTAGAATTAACGATGAAAGATGGTTCTACAGAAATGATTTTATCTGATGATACTTGGAAAGGTACAACAAACGGACCAACTAGAATATCAGAGATTTACGATGGAGAAACCTATGATGCCAATTTAGAAATGCCAAATTGGACTACAAATAATTTTGATGATAAAACATGGGAGTCTATAAATACGTTTCCTGTAACGAATGACATCCGTTTAGAGCCAAAAAGACATACCACTGTTAAAACTAAAATTGAATTAGCAACACAAGAAGTTGTAGAAAAAGGTGGCGTAGCTGTTTTTGATTTTCAACAAAATATGGTAGGTGTGCCGTTACTTAAAGTACCTATGAAAAAAGGGCAAACGCTAAAAATTCGATTTGCTGAAAAGTTATCTCCAGATGGTACGTTTTATATCGAAAATTATAGAAGTGCGCAGTCAACAAATTACTATACAGCTTCAAAAGATGGTGTTATAGAATGGATGCCAAAATTTACATTTCACGGATTTCAGTATGTAGAATTAAGTGGATATGACACTTCAAAAACTCCATCAAAAGATTGGGTAACAGGATTAGTGCAATATTCAGATTTTGAAGAAAACGGAACATTTACATCATCTCACGAAAAGTTAAATCAGTTGCAAAGTAACATTGTTTGGGGGTTAAGAGGTAACTTTTTTGATATCCCAACCGATTGTCCGCAACGTGATGAACGTATGGGATGGACAGCAGATGCACAGGTATTTGCACCAGCATCTATGTTTAATGCCGATGTATATAAATTTTGGGCAAGTTGGATGCAAAGTGTTGGCGAGTCGCAATATGATAATGGAGCTGTGCCATGGGTAGTGCCAGATGTGTTATTTAATAATAAAGTAAGTGCAGGTTGGGGAGATGCATGTACCATTATTCCTTGGAAGATTTACTTAAGAATAGGTGATAAAAAAATCTTAGAAGAGAATTTTGAAACCATGAAAGGTTGGGTAAAATACCATGAAAGTGTTACTAAAAATTACATTTCTAAGATGGGCTTTTTTGCAGACTGGTTGCAACCGCTTCCTGAAAATGGAGATAATAGAGGAGATACCTCTAAAAGCTTAATAGGAACTGCATTTTTTGCACATTCTGCAAACTTAACAGCAAAAACAGCGAAAGCTTTAGGTAAAACCGAAGCGTTTGAAAAATACAACGCGATTTACAAAACTGTTGCAAATGCTTTTGAGAATAAGTTTTTTGAAAACGGAAAAGTAAAAGGTGTTGCAGAAACACAAACCTCTTATTTATTGGCTTTAGCTTTTGGTTTACTTTCTGAAGAGCATAAAGCAAATGCTAAACAACATCTATTAGAAAAAATAGCAGAAGCTGATAATCATTTACGAACTGGGTTTTTAGGAACCCCATTATTATCAGAAGTTTTAGACAGTACAGGAGAAATAGATTTGATGTATAAAATTCTATTTAATGAAACGTATCCGTCTTGGTTTTATTCTATAAATCAAGGAGCAACCACTATCTGGGAACGTTGGAATAGTTATAGCAAAAAAGATGGTTTCAATCCGCAAAACATGAATAGCTTAAACCATTACGCTTATGGTGCCATTGGCGAATGGATGTATGAGCGTATTGCAGGAATAGCGCCTTTAGAGGCGGGTTATAAAACCATTAGAATAGCGCCTGTACCAAAAGAACCATTAACATCTGCGGCAGCTAGTTTAAATACGCCTTACGGAAAAGTAGTTTCTTCTTGGGAAATAAAAGGAAGTAAATTTGAATTACATGTAGTAGTTCCTCCAAATACAACGGCAAAAGTTACTATTCCTGCTAATACAGCAAAAGATTTGGTGTTAAATGGAGAAGCATTTAAAGGAGATAATAGAGCAGAGCTACTTAATAGTTCAGCATCTGGTTTTGAATTGTTAGTTCAACCTGGAGATTATAAATTCACGTCTCAACTTTAATTTGATGAAATTTAAAATTTCACTTCTTTTTTTTGTGATTACTTTGGTAAGTTGTAAAAATCAGAAAAACCAAACAAAAGAGAAACAGGCTGAAAAACTTGAAGTATCAGTACAAAAACAGGAGAACAATCCTGTAATTCGTCATATTCGAACTGCTGATCCGTCTGCCCATGTTTGGGAAGACGGGAAAGTATGGATGTATACTTCTCGTGATGCAGAAGATGCGGTTAATTATAATTCTATGGATGGATATCGCGCTTTTTCATCAACAGATATGGTAAATTGGACAGACCATGGCGAGGTATTACATTCTAAGAATATCCCTTGGGGAGCAAAAGGATGGATGTGGGCGCCAACAGCCATTTATAAAAATAACAAGTACTATTTATTGTATCCGCATTCTGTAAAAGGTTCAAAAGACGATATGCGTTGTGGAGTAGCAGTTAGTGATGTACCTCAAGGACCATTTAAAGACATCGGTTGGATAAAAGGTGTTGAAGGACAATGGTTAGATCCTTGCGTTTTTACAGATGATGATGGGAAAACGTATTTGTACTGGGGTGTTAGAGAGCCAAAAATGGCTTTGTTAAAAGATAATTTATTGGAGTTGGCAGAAAAGCCAAGAACAATTGATTATGGTTATAAAAACTTTTTTGAAGCCAGTTATATGCACAAACGAAATGGAATTTACTATTTCTCATACAATGCTGGTTTAGGCGGTTTTTATGCAATGGGAGACAATCCTTATGGTCCGTTTGAATACAAAGGAGGTTTAAACCCTAAACAAAGACAAGATCATCACTCTATCATCGATTATAAAGGACAAGATTATTTCTTTTACCATTGGCAAGGATGGAATGAGGGGTCAAAATTTAGAAGAAACACGGCTATAGAGTATTTGTACTATAATAAAGATGGTACAATAAAAGAAATATATGCTACAAAAGAAGGCGTAAAACAAGTACAATAAAAAGTATCAAATTAGAAAGATGAAAAGAGTACTAGACTTTAGTAAAATTTATTTAGTAATACTACTAATAGTAGGTTGTAAAGACACTGGAAAACAAGTAAAAGAAACTACAGATTTAAAAACTAAGAAGCCCAATATTGTATACATTTTAACCGATCAATGGAGAGGGTCTGCTTTAGGATATGCAGGAAACGTAGATGTAAAAACACCAAATTTAGATGCATTTGCTAAAGAGTCGGTTAATTTTACAAATGCCGTATCTGTAATGCCAGTTTGTACACCGCACAGAGCTGCATTATTAACAGGTAAGTTTCCAACAACAACAGGTATGTTTGTTAATGACTTGTATTTGCCACCTGAAGAGTTAACAATGGCAGAAATTTATAAAGAAGCAGGTTATAACACTGCTTATTGGGGCAAATGGCATTTAGATGGTCATGGACGATTAAATTACACTCCAAAAGAAAGACGCCAAGGTTTTGACTATTGGAAGGCTCTAGAGTGCTCGCATAATTACACCAAAATGCCATATTATGATAATGATAATCCTGAGATAAAATACTGGAATGAGTATTCACCATTCGCAATTGTTAAAGATGCCAATAATTATATAACTGAAAATGCCAAGGACGACAAACCGTTTTTAGCATTCATTTCAATTGCAACACCGCATTTTCCGCACCATAATGCGCCTAAGAAGTATAAGGATATGTATCCACCAGAATCTTTAACCTTAAACCCAAATGTTGCTGAGAAGTTTAAAGATAGAAGTCGTGAAGAATTGCAAGGAT
The DNA here is from genome assembly GCF_004310335.1 of Hyunsoonleella pacifica. Taxonomy (GTDB): domain Bacteria; phylum Bacteroidota; class Bacteroidia; order Flavobacteriales; family Flavobacteriaceae; genus Jejuia; species Jejuia pacifica. Next base: position 410,684 of record NZ_SIRS01000001.1, read on the forward strand.
ACTATGCACATGCAACCGCAACCGATGAAGCCATCGGAACCGTTTTAGATAAATTGAAAGAGCTTGACTTATTAAATAATACTATCGTTGTATTTTCGGCCGACCATGGAGAAATGATGGGAGCACATGATGTTAGACCTTTTCAGAAACAGCTGGCATGGGATGAATCTATTAGGGTCCCGTTTTTAATTAGTTATCCGGGAATAGATAAACAAAAAGGAGCGGTTGTAAATGCGCCTATAAACACGCCTGATATTTTGCCTTCGTTATTAGGGTTGTCCAATATAGAAATCCCAGAAGATATAGAAGGAGAAAATTTAACAACACTGATAAAGAATCCTGATTCTAATACAGATAGGGCAGCATTAGTAATGAGTGTTGCTCCATTTGCAGGAAGTTATAATAATCCACCATATCGTGCCATAAGAACCAAGCAATATACCTATGCAAGAACACCTGATGGCGCAAGTATGTTTTTTGATAATGTTACAGATCCATTTCAAATGAACAACTTGTTAGGTAAACCTGAGTTCAAAACAATTCAAACACAATTAGATAATAAATTGAATGAGAAATTAGCTCAAATAAAAGATGAGTTTAAACCAAGAGATTATTATCTCAAAAAATACAATTACACATTTGATAAGAAAAAGCCGGCTGTTCCTCATTGGGAATTTGAAGAAGGTAAGGGTATTGTACAATCACCAAAACCAGTTCAGTAAAAAAAATTAAATGAAAAAAATAATACTATTATGTTGCTTTACAATTGCTAGTGTTAGCAATATATATTCTCAAAAAAAAGAAACACCTAATATCTTAGTGTTCTACATAGACGATTTAAGAGCAGAACTTGGATGTTACGGCAGTAAAACCGCTATAACACCAAACATAGATAAACTAGCTTCTGAAGGTGTTATGTTTAACAAAGCTTATACACAAGAAGCCATTTGTGCTCCTTCTAGAATGAGTACATTAACAGGTTTACGACCAGAAACTTTAGGGATTTATAGCATTTTTACCCCATTACGTAAGGTGCATAAAGATGTAGTTACATTGCCTCAACTATTCAAACAAAATGGTTATAAAACCATTAGTACAGGTAAAGTGTATCATCATAATGTAGATGATAAAGAAAGTTGGACGCATCTTTACAAAAAACCTTCAAAAAGGTATTTAAAATCAGAAAGTTTAGCCGCTATAGAAACATTAAAAGCCCAAGGCAAAAAACCATTAAAAGGTCCCGCTTATGAAGATGCTGATGTAGCCGATGAAGCCTATGTAGATGGACAAATTGCCAATGAGGCTATAGAGGTGTTACATGAAGTTAAAAATGATAAATTCCTACTATTTGTAGGCTTAACAAAACCGCACTTACCTTTCATTGCGCCCAAAAAATACTGGGACATGCATGATAAGAGTAAATTTGAAATACCTTCGAAAGAAAAACCAGAAGGGATGTATCGTTTGGCTTTAAGTAAATGGGGAGAATTAAAAGGGTATCATGGTATACCAAAAGAAGATCCATTAAACGATGATATTACAAGAACCTTAATTCATGGGTATCACGCTTGTGTAAGTTATATGGATGCGCAAGTTGGTAAAGTAATGCAAACTTTGGAGGATTTAGATTTACATAAAAATACCATGGTAGTTTTTATGAGTGATCATGGTTATAAAATAGGAGAGTATGGTGCTTGGTGTAAACATTCCAATGTAGAAATCGATGTTCGCGTACCATTAATTATAAGTAGAGAAGGGAATTATAAAAAGAGAAATGCAGGTAAGGTATCTAATGCATTGGTAGAAAATGTAGATATATTTTCTACACTAACAGAAATATGTGATTTAGAAAATCCAAAATCTGATGGTAAAAGTTTAGTACCTGTTTTAGATAAACCGAAGAAAAAGTGGGATAAAGTAGCAACTAGTGTGTTTGCACGAGGTAAAAATATTATGGGTTGTACGGCAACCGATGGTAAATGGAGGTACACAGAATGGCGAGATTCTGTTACGCACGAAATATTAGGAGCAGAGCTGTATGAACACAAGAATAGTTTGTTATCTTTTGTTAATCTATCAGGAAATGAAGCTTACAAGAATGTTGAAAAACGAATGAAGGCTCTTTTAGAGTCTCAATTTCCTAGGGATGCAAAACCTTTTTTGCAGAATGATATTCCCAGAAAAGGCTAGTATACATTAAGAAAGAGGACTGTAATTATGTTAAAAAATTTTTAGTTACCCTATTTGAGATTTTTAGTTTAATCAGGCTTAATATTTTTATACCTAGAAATAAAAAACTAAGCTATGATAGACCATATAAAATTAGATGCAAATTCTATGGTGCCCAAATATTTGCAGATTATAAATTCTATAGTCTACAATATTTCTAATGGCAATGCCAAAATTGGAGATAAAGTACCTTCAATAAATAAATTAAGTCAAGAGTTTTATTTGTCTCGAGATACAGTTGAACGAGCCTATAGAGTTTTAAGAAAACGTAAAATTATAGTTTCTGTACAAGGTAAAGGAACTTACATTGCTAATACAGAGTTAATTTCAAAACTGAATGTTTTATTTTTTGTTAATAAATTGAGTCCATACAAAATGATGATTTATAACTCATTTTTAAAAGAAATGGGAGATACATGTCATGTTGATTTACATAGCTATCATTGCGATGAAACACTGTTTTTGGAATTAATGACAAAGTATAAGAACGATTATGATTATTATGTAATTGTACCACACTTTAGAACAGAAAATTTGTCTTACACAAATTTTACTAGTAAAGTGAGCGAAGCAATAAATGAGATACCAAAAGAAAGTTTAGTTCTATTGGATAGTAATAGTCATCAAATAGAAGGAGATTTTATAGAAGTATTTCAAGATTTTGAAAATGACATATTTACGGCGCTTGAAAAAGGCAAAGAGAAAATAGATAAATATAATAAGCTTACACTTGTTTATCCAAAAACATCATTTTATCCATATCCTAGAGAGATTTTAAATGGTTTCAGGAAATATTGTGCTAATTATAATTTTGATTTTGAAATAATTGAAGAGATTTCTAATGAATGTGTATTAGAAAAGAAGACCTTATACATTACTATAGAAGATGATGATTTGGTACGTGTGATGCACCAAATTAAAGAAAGTAATTTTACATTAGGCAGAGATATCGGTGTTATATCTTATAATGATGCTCCCTTAAAACAAATACTAGGAATTACTGTTATTTCTATTGATTTTAATGATATGGGGATACAGACAGCAAAAATGATTACTGAAAATAAAAAAGAAAAAGTGAAGGCACCTTTCTATTTTATGGATAGAGGTTCTGTTTAAACAAAATAGATTTGTCGTTATATAAGTTAAAGGAGGTCTGGGCTAAAGACTTCCTTTTTTTGTTTATAACAACATAAAATGCCTATATTAATTATTTTTGATAGATGAATTTAACATTTATTAGTAGCCAAAAAGGGAGTATGTTTTTATATTGCTTTCTCATTTAAATGTAAAATTTAACTATTCACTTCATAATCAAACTATACCCAATGAATTTTAGGTTGTTTTCTTTATTTTTCTTGGTTCATATTAGCGTATTATTTGCCCAGTTTGATAAATATAATTTTAGGACTATAAATATATCAGAAGGTCTGTCCAATAATACTGTTTCATCTATAGCACAAGATAAATTCGGTCAGTTGTGGTTTGGAACAAGCAATGGTTTAAATAAGTATAACGGACAAGAATTTAAGGTCTACAGAAACATTTCTAGAGATAGGTATAGTATAAGTAATAGTGAAATATATGATGTTCTTGTGGATAAACAAGGTAATGTTTGGGCGGGTACTTTTAACGGCTTAAATAAGTTTAATCCAAAAACTAACACGTTTAGAAGGTATTATAGAAGAGCTACAAATAAATTTTCTTTAAGCAATAGTTTAATCTTATGTAGTTTAGAGATGCCTAATGGTAGTATTTGGTTTGGAACTGGAAATGGAGTGTCTATTTATGACCATAAGAAAGATAGGTTTAAACGTTTTTTACAAGGAGACTTTAAAAAAGGAATAATATCTATACATGATATTTATCGCGATAATGAACATAGAATTTGGCTAGCTACTAGTAATGGTATTGTAAAAGTAGATAGAGATGAAAATAAAAAGTTTGTTATTAAAAAATACACGATTGATACTAAAAATATAGATTTTACTGTAAATAGTATTTTAGAAGTATCCCCAGGAATTATTGGAGTAGGAACTCGATATAACGGATACTTTTACTTTGATATCAAAACCGAAAAGTTTACACGCTCAAAAGAAATTGATATACCCAACCTAGATGTAAGAGATCTTGAGTTAGATAATGATAAAAATTTATGGTTAGCTACTACTAGTGGGATTTTTATAATTACTCCAGAAAAAGAGACTATACATATTAAAGAAAATAATGTTGAAAATTATGGTACAATTCAAAATTTTATTAAGAGTATTTACAAAGACAAAAATGGTTTTATTTGGTTAGGTACTCAAAATGGAGGAATTATTACTTGGGATAAATCATACCAAAATTTTTTACACTTTAGCAATAATAATTTATCCAACAATATTACAAATAGTATTGTGTCAGATAAAAAAGGCAATATTTACTTTGCAACAGAAGAAGGAGTAATAAACATAATAAATAAAAAGGGCAACGTTTCTGAAATATTTAAAATCCAGAGTTCAGAAAAAAATATTAAGTACCCTATAAAGTCATTATTTTTTAACACACCAGATAACTTATTATTTATTGGTACACAAAATAAAGGAGTCATTGTTTTTGATGTAGAATCAAAAGAAATTCGTAAAGACCTTATCACAAAAGAGTTACAAAGTTTATTAGAAAATTCTATTGTATTAGATATAAAAAAAGACTCAAAAAATAATTTACTTATAGGAACTTTAGGTCAAGGCCTTCTTCGTTATAGCTGTGAAACAAAAAAATTAAGAATATTTGCTAGAAACAGAATAGCAACAAATATTGTGAAAAGCATTTTTATAGACGAAAATGATGAGATACTAATTGGAGGCACTGGAGGAGCTTCAACAATAAAAATTAACGAGAAAGGAGTAGCTGATATAAAAAATTACTTTAAAGATAAACCACTAACCACATATAAAGTTAATGCAGTATTAAAAGATTCTAACGGAGTAATTTGGGCAGGAACTAAAACAAGGGGATTATATAGCATTGAAGAAGGAAGAACAAAATCGATAACATTTGTTACTAGAAATAAGTTTTCTACAGTAAATTCAATATTAGAGGGAGAAAAAGGAGTTTTATGGTTAAGTACAGATAAGGGAATTATAAAATACAATTCCAATACAAATAAAAGTTCTTCTTACAACGATAACTTTACGAGAGTTAATAATAATTTTACAGAAAATTCAGCTTTAAAAATTGAAAATCAGTTTTATTTTGGAGACTTATATGGAGTTACCACTTTTAATCAAAAAAAAATTATTAGAACTAAAGATGTACCCCAAGTAGTTTTGTCTGAATTAAAAATTAAAAATGAAGTAGTAGAAATAGAAGGAAATGATGGGGTATTATCTAAAAGTTTAAATTATACAGATAAGTTAGAGTTAGATTATAGTAATTCTAATTTTTCTATAACTTATGCCTTGCCAAATTATATCAATTCAAAAAAGAATAAGTATGCATATCGTTTAAAAGGTTTAGATGATTCTTGGACATTTACAAAGCAAACGGAAGCATTTTTTACACTCCAAGACGCAGGTGAGTATACTTTTCAAGTAAGAGCAGCTAATCATGATAATATTTGGGGAAGACGAATTACTAATCTTACAATTGTGGTGCATCCTGCGCCTTGGAAAACCTGGTGGGCATATACGATTTATTTTCTGTTTGCTTTTGGTATTCTATATGGTATTACTTGGATGCTTCAATCCAAATCAAGACTAAAAAATAGACTAGAATTAGAGTCTCTGGAAAAAACGAGAAATATTGAATTAAATAAGACTAAACTTCAGTTCTTTACAAATATTTCTCATGAATTTAAAACACCTTTAACCTTAATTTTAGGTCCAATTCAAAATATTTTAGAGAATTATTCAGGATCTAACACAACTTACAAACAACTTAAAGTTGTAGAAAGTAATGCAAATAGGTTGTTAAGGCTCATAAATAGATTAATGGATTTTAGGAAATTGGAAAGTAATCAATTAAAACTATCCGCAGCAGAGGGAAATATTGTTAAATTTTTACAAGAAATCTTCTTGTCTTTTACAGAACATGCTAAAAATGGTAAATATAATTATGAGTTTTATAGCACAGATGATGAAATTCTTGTTTACTACGATAGATATAAATTAGAAAGGGTTTTCTATAATTTAATATCAAACGCTTTTAAATACACAAATAAAGGAGAAGACATTAGTGTAAATATTTACAAGGAAGAACATAATCTTGTAGTCGAGGTAAAAGACTCAGGGGATGGTATTCCAGAGGAATATTTAGATAAGATTTTTGATCGTTTTTTTGAAATACCAATAACCAATGATACAGAAGAGGAGTATAGAAAAGGAACGGGAATTGGTTTATCCATAGCAAGTAATATAGTTAAGTTACACCACGGTGAGATATTTGCCAATAATTTAAAACCAAATGGCTCAATTTTTACCGTAAAATTAAAATTAGGAAAGGCGCATTTATCAGAAAATGAGATACTGGAGAATTTTAAAATGAGTGATGATGTATCTCAATATGTTTCACAAATTAATGTAAAGGATTTAAAACTACCAAGTGCTCCTGAGGATTTACTTTTGGAAAATAAAAAATATACTATTCTTGTTGTTGAAGATAATGCTGTACTAAGATCATTTATTAAGGAAATATTGAGGACAAACTATAACGTTATTCAAGCAGAAAATGGAAAAGTAGCGTTTGAAAAAGCTTTAAAGTATTTACCTGATTTAATTATTAGTGATGTGATAATGCCAAAGATGGTAGGGACTGAACTTTGCTCTAAAATAAAGACAACCTTGGCAACAAGCCATATACCAGTTATTCTTTTAACATCTAGATCTTCATTGATTTATAAATTTGAAGGGTTAGAAAGTGGTGCAGACGATTATATTAGTAAGCCTTTTAATTTAAAAGAATTCAGTCTTAAAATTCATAATTTACTAGAATCTAAACAACGGCTCAAAGATAAGTTTGCTTCTAATGAAAATTTTTCTTCAGTAGATGTATCCTTAACATCACTTGATGAACAATTATTAAAAAAGGCTTTTAAAATTGTAAAGGATAACATATCAAATCAGGATTTTAATGTCGCTCATTTTTCAGAGGAATTGGGAGTAAGTCGATCTATGCTTTTTACAAAAATAAAAGCTTGGACAAATTCTACTCCTAATGATTTTATTCAAGAAGTAAGGTTAAACCGTGCAGCTAAATTATTAGAGCTGAATAAACTTAATATATCTGAGGTTTCTTATGAGGTAGGGTTTAAAAGACCAAAATATTTTAGCCAATGTTTCCTGAAAAAATATGGAATGACACCATCAGAATTTTTAAAAAAAATCAAGAGTGTTGACTAATTAAAGCATTTTTATATTTAGGATTACAAATTTGTGTATTAAGCCTTTTTAATCAAATGGTTCTAGTTTTATATACCATATAGTATGGCACAGGACACAACAGGATTATTTATAGAGTTTTAAAAGTTAAGTTTGTTTCACTACAAAACAAACTAATGAAAAACACCCTAACAATACTATTTTTAGTCCTTACCATTTCTTTTAGTTATTCACAAAGGCATATATCCAACTTTAATAATAATTGGAAATTTATTTTAGAAGACAATTCAACATTTTCAAAAGAAAAGATAGATGATACTTCTTGGCAAACTTTAAATGTACCACATGATTGGTCTTTTGAAAAAGGAGTACGTAAAGGAGGAGATCAAGGTCAAGGAGGAGGTTATCATGATGGTGGTATAGGTTGGTACCGTAAAAATTTTGAAGTAAGCAAAGAAAGTCTTTCTAAAACTACTTACATCAATTTTGACGGAGTATACATGAATAGCGAAGTTTGGATTAACGGTAACTATATTGCTAAAAGACCTTATGGCTATATCAGTTTTAGATATAATATCTCAAAGTATTTAAAAGAAGGTAAAAATACTATAGCAGTGAGAGTAGATAACAGCTTAGAGCCTTCTGCACGTTGGTATCATCCATGTGGAATCTATGCACCTGTAAAATTAATTGAGGTAAATCCCACGCACTTTGCTCCAAATAGTATTTTTGTTAAGACGCCTTCTATCACTAAAGATGAAGCAAAGGTTGTTATTGATGCAGTAATCAATGGGCAAATAGAAAAGCTAAAATACAAGGTAAAACTATTCTCTCCAGAAGGAAAAGAGTTAACTAATACTATTGGAACATTAGAAAGTTCAGACTCTAAGTATCAACTAAAACTTGAAAGTTTACAATTTGAGATTAAAAACCCAAAACTATGGAGCCCAGAAAGTCCAACGTTATATAAAGCAGTTACCCAAATTTTAGATGGAAGAGAGGTTATTGATGAAGTAGAAACTATATTTGGATTTAAAACTGTGGAATGGAAAACAGAAACGGGCTTTTGGTTAAATGGAAAAAATATAAAATTAAAAGGTGTTTGTGAACATTGGGAGGGGGGGCCTATTGGCGGTGCTTGGACAAAACCTATGTTACGTTGGAAGTTACAGAGTTTAAAAGATATGGGTATTAATGCCATTCGACCTTCTCATAACCCTACACCACCTATGTTTTATGATATATGTGATGAAATTGGTTTGTTAGTAATGGATGAAATTTTTGATGGCTGGCATAAGAAGGCTCCTCAAGATTATGGAAAACAAGCCTTTGATGAATGGTGGCAACGTGATGTAAAAGAATGGATAACTAGAGATAGAAATCATCCAAGTATTTTTGTATGGAGCTTAGGGAATGAAACCCATAGTGATGTAGCACCAGAAATGGTAAAATTTGGCAGAAATTTAGACCCAACTAGATTATTCACTTCAGGAGCAGGTAATCCTGAAGATATGGATATTCAAGGTGTTAATGGTGGCTCAGAGACAAAGTCTTTTATAGAGAATAAACGCTTCGAGAAACCATTTATTTCTACAGAAGCTCCGCATACATGGCAAACAAGAGGCTATTACAGAACGCAAACGTGGTGGAGAGATAACGAATTACCAGGTACTTATGAGCTGCCTAATTTAACTGAAAAAGAAATTTTCTTTTATGAAGGGTTAAATCCAAAAGATTGGAGAAATAGAAAGCAACGTTTTAATTCTTCTTATGATAATGCTACAGTACGTGTTTCAGCTAGAAAATATTGGGAAGTAATGCGTGATACGCCATGGCACAGTGGTCATTTTCGCTGGACAGGTTTCGACTATTATGGAGAAGCAGGTTTAGTTCATGGAGGGTTACCATTTAATTTATTTATGGGAGGCGCATTAGATGTTGCTGGATTTAAAAAGGATTTGTTTTACTTCTACAAAAGCCAATGGACTGATGAGCCTATGATTCATATATTACCACATTGGACGCATCCAAGAATGGAAAAAGGAACTGTTATTCCAGTTTGGGTATATTCTAATGCAGATGAGGTTGAGCTATTTTTAAATGGAAAATCCTTGGGTAAAGACACACCAGGAAAAGTTTGGAATGAAATGCAGTGTGATTGGATGGTACCTTATGAAGAAGGTAAACTAGAAGCTGTAGCATACATTGATGACAAAGAAGTTAAAAGAACAAGTTTTAGTACAAGTAAGCAACCATCAAAATTAAGAACAAGTATAGAAAAGCTATCTGCTGAAGATGGTTTTCCTGCGAATTTTATAGTTACATCTCAAGGTTTAGATAATTCGAATAATCTTTTTCCTTATGCAGAAAATAGAGTGTATTATAAAGTAAATGGAGATTTAACTAAGGTTTCTATGGAGAATGGAGACCCTATAGACCCTACTAGTCGTACAAAATCAGATTTTAGAAAAATGTTCTTCGGAAAAACGCGATTATTTTTAAAAGAACAGCCTAATGCACAACAAGCTTCTATTATTACTGGAGCCATTTTAGGAGATAAAAGTTTATATGTTTCTAATTTAATAAGTATAGAAGCTGAGCAAATAACTCTTATCGGAAATTCAAAGTCTTCAGAATTAGAAATCCTTTATACAACAAATGGAAGTAATCCTTTAACCAATGGACAGCTATATTCTAAACCATTTAGTATTATAGATGGTACGGTAGTTAAGGCGGTGGTAAAACAAAAAGGAATAACTGTGTTAGAGATGCAAGAAATTTTTGGGGCTAATGAAGGATTATTTTGGGGCAATGAACATTCTGCAGATATGTGGATAGGTAGAGGTGTTAATATTTCTGCCGAAGAGGGCAACCTTGAAGGAACAGCAAAAGCAAGTTCAAAGGCACGTCGTTATAAGGGAAGTGGATTTGTTGAATTTGAAAATGGAGAAGGTGCTATTACTTGGTACCAAGAAAATGATGGAGAACAAGGCGATTATAGTATACGCTTTAGATACATGCATAATAATCAAGGTGAGCTACACCCTATGAAACTTTATGTTAATGATGAGTATATAAGAACATTAGAGTTTAAACCAACAGGCGGTTGGGAGAAGGAATGGAAATTTGTACCCACTATTATTACCTTAAAAGCAGGGGCCAATAATATAAAACTTGAAACAGCAGGGAAGAGTGGGCCATATATAGATGAGCTATTTATAGATTAGATAAAATTTGATGACAGTTGTATACATAATAGGTGTTTTACTTGTGCTAAATGTTTTACTATTCAAGTTTAGTAGTAATAATGATAGTAAGTAATAAGGTATTTATTTAAGAGAACAGTGATACGTATTCTAGCATTTGTTGGTACTTACCTTTTTTGTTCATTATTATTAATTGCTCAAAAGCAAAATCAAAAAGTCTACGTTACTGCATTTGATAAGTTAGAAGCACAACAAGCATCGATAACCAAAAGAGAGTATAAAGCATTAATCAAACAGGCAAATAAATTATTAAGTAGAGATGTGTTTTCTGTAGTGCATAAAACAGGTGTTCCACCCAGTAAAACCAAACATGATTACATGAGTATTGGGCCTTATTGGTGGCCAAATCCAAATACAAAAGATGGATTGCCTTATCTTAGAAAAGATGGGGAAATAAATCCAGAAACTCGAAATAGTTACACAGATATTGTAGAAAAAAGCAATTTTATTTCGGCGGTAAAAACGCTTACTAGAGCTTATTTTTTTAGTGCTGATGAAAAGTATGCTGAAAAAAATATAGCATTTATTAAGGCTTGGTTTGTAAATGATAATACAAAAATGAACCCTAATCTTAAATATGGACAAAGTGTTCCTGGTCGTTATGAAGGCAGATGTTTTGGCATCATAGAATTTGGAGATATCGTTGAAGTGATAAAATTTTTAGAAATCGCTAAATGTAAAGGAATTCTTGATTCTAAAACTGAACAAGCGATGGTTAGCTGGTTTACAGCATATAGCTCTTGGTTGCAAAATAGTGAATTAGGAAAAGAAGAAGCCACTAGAAAAAATAATCATGGAACGCATTACGATGCTCAATTGCTTAACATTCTAATTTATTTAAACCGAATAGAAGAGGTTAAAACATATCTTTCAACAATAACGAAAGCTAGAATTTTTAGTCAAATAGAACCAAATGGCAGTCAACCATTAGAATTGGCAAGAACAAAATCATTTTCATATTCAGCCATGAATTTACATGGATTTTTAGAGTTGGCAGTTATTAGTAAAAAGGTAGGTGTAAATCTTTGGGAAATGTCTTCTGAAGATGGTAGAAGTATAAAGGCAGGCTATCAGTATATGATTCCATACCTAACTAATAAGAAAAAATGGGAGCATAAACAAATTAAAAGTAGAAAGCATGCAGAAGAAAAATTAGTAGCAGATTTGAAATACATTAAAAAATATTTTAAAGAGCATGCTTTTGATGATACACTCAAGCAAATAAATCAAAAAAATAAAATTAAAGATTAGGGATATAGATATGAGATATATAGTAACTTTTTTTTTGTATGTTTTCTTATTGGTATTGTCTTGTGGTAAGAAAGTTTCAGCACAGCATAAAAATATAAATGCAACAACGCTAGAAGCAGGCTTTAAAAACCCGCCACAAGCCTCCAAACCTAGAACATGGTACCATATTAACAGTGGCAATGCCTCAAAAGAAGGGTTTACTAAAGATTTAAAAGCGATAAAAGAAGCTGGTATAGGTGGTGTATTAGTGTTTAATGTAACGATGGGCTTGCCAGAAGGTGACGTAAAATACAATTCGCAAGAACATCGAGATATTTTAGCACATGGGGCAAAAGAATGCGAACAGCTTGGATTGAGTTTTGGGGTGCATAATTGTGATGGTTGGACCTCTAGTGGAGGACCTTGGGTAACTCCAGAAAATGCCATGAAAGTTGTAGTAAATAGTCAACTGATTGTAGAAGGAGGAAAAAAAGTAAAACTAACCTTACCAAAACCACCAGCAAGACACAATTACTATAAAGATATTGCTGTTTTAGCTTACCCATCTTTAGAAACGGAATTAATTGATGAAAATGTAAATCCAATAATTACTTCTTCTGGAGAAACATTTGAAATAGCTTTGGCAACAGACAAACAAACAAATGCTTATACGAATTTAAAAGCAAAAGAATGGGTGCAATACGATTATGGTAAAGCCCATACCATCCGTTCTATGTCTGTTTTTATTGGCAATCGAAAAGGGAAGATTAGACTTTTAAAGTCAAATGATGGTGTCGATTTTACTTTAGTAAATACACCAAAAGCAGAACGTATTGGTAAAGACGAATGTTATTTCTATGAAAATTTAAAACCTGTAACAGCACGTTATTTCAGAATTGTGACGGATATGAACACTCATATTTATGAGATGTCTTTATCAGCAAATGAAACACTAGATAATATGCTAGAGTACACATCTTATAGAAGACATAGAAGAGCACTAAAAAATGCGGATTCAAAATCATATATCAAAAAAGAAGACATCCTTGTGTTAAGTGGTAAAATGGATGAATCAGGTGTTTTAAAAACAAAATTACCAAAGGGTAATTGGACTATCATGCGTTTTGGATATACAGCTTCAGGAGCAACAAACGAACCTGCATCTGATGAAGGAACAGGTCTAGAAGTAGATAAATTCAGTAAAAAAGCACTAAAAGTACATTACGATGCCTTTGTAGGTAAATTAATAAAAGAAGCCAAGGTAGATGCCCCAAATGCATTGCAGTATGTAGAGATAGACAGTTACGAAGTAGGGCCACAAAATTGGACAGATAACATGGAGCAATTGTTCAAAAAACGATTTGGCTATGATTTTACTCCCTTTTTATTAATGTATGCAGGTAAATATGTAGAAAATAACAGCACAATAGATGCCGTTTTTTGGGATATGAAACAATTGGCTAGCGATTTAATGGCTACCAATTATTTTGATTATTTTACAGAACTATGCCATCAAGATGGATTAATTTCTTATGTAGAACCATACGGGTTTATTGGACCTTTTAATAGTTTAGATGCAGGTAGAAGTGCAGATATTCCTATGGGAGAATTTTGGTTAGGGAAAACAAATTATCATAAACGTGCTGCAGTATCATCAGGTCATATTTATGGTAAAAATGTAATTTCTGCGGAAGCTTTTACGAGTACAAAATTAAATTGGAGTTTTCATCCGGCTTTAGCTAAACAAAAAGGGGATTACGAGTGGACAAATGGGATTAATGAATATATGTTTCATCGTTTTGCACACCAATCCAATACCCATGTAAAACCTGGGATGAGCATGAGTTTTGTAGGGTCACATATAGATCGTACACAAACTTGGTGGGATAATGCTGGTCATGAATGGTTTGATTATCTGGCAAGAGGATCCTACATGTTACGTCAAGGAAATCCCGTATTAGATGTATTGGTTTTTGTGGGAGATAGAGCGCCAAGTCATGTGATTCATGCTAAACAAATGCGTCCTAAATTACCAGCGTCGTACAAATACGATTGTGTAAATTCAGATGTGATTATCAACCATTTAAAAGTAGAAAACGGAAAATTAAAATTGCCTAACGGAATTACGTATAACGCTCTATCGTTACAAAAAAGTGAGATCATTAACTTAGAAACCTTAAGAGGTTTGCATAAACTATCTCAACAAGGAGCTTTAATTGTTGGTAGAAAACCCAAAAAGTTAGGAGGATATTTGGTAACAGAAGCCATGCAAGCTGAATTTAAAACATTGGTCAGTGCTATTTGGTCAAACAAAAAAACTTACAATACAGGAGAGTGGGAGCAAATTCTTAAAGAAAACAACATTCAAAAAGATTTGATTGTTGAAGGGCAACCAGATTTTAATTTCTATCACAGACGAACTGAAAAAGAAGATATCTATTTTGTGTATAATCATAATTTAAAAGAATCTGAAACGCTAAAATGTAGCTTTTTGGTAGATGGAAAAGTACCAGAACTTTGGAATGCAGAAACAAGCGAGATTACAAAATTAGTTGAGTACAGCAATATCAATGGAAGAACAGATATTTCCATAAAAATGAACCCACAAGAATCGGTTTTTGTTGTATTTAGAGAAGCAAAGACAAAACGTCCTAAAATTACTTACGCTTCGTCTAACACCTTACCAAAACCTTTATTCAGTTTAGATGATAAAGGTAATTTACAAATGCAAGCGTACACAAATGGGAATTACAATGCATTACTAGATGGTTCTGAAAATTGGAATGTAAACGTGAATGATATTCCAAATCCTATTGAAATAAAAGGCAGTTGGCAAATCAATTTTAGAGAAGAAGATAATTATAAAGTAACTTTAAAAACAGATGAATTGTTTGATTGGACAACTCATGCAGAAGAAAAAATAAAACATTATTCTGGAACAGCCATTTACAAGACGGCCTTCAACATAGAAGATGGTATGTTAAAATCAAACAGGCAGTTTGAGTTAAATTTAGGCAAAGTAAATGTGATTGCTAAAGTACTTGTAAACGGAAACGATATTGGTGTCAGTTGGATAGCACCTTACACCTTAAATGTTACTGATGCTTTAAAAGAGGGCGAAAATTCATTAGAAATACAAGTAACTAACCAATGGACAAACCGTTTAATTGGAGATGAAAAATTACCAAACCAAACAGGGTATGATGTAAGAAGAACTAAAAGAGGATTTGGAGATGAAGATTATAGAGGTAAATTTAAAAAAATGCCAGATTGGTATAGAAACGATCAACCACTTCCAGATGGCCCAAGAACAACATTTAGTGCTTATTCGTTTCAAAAGTCAACAGATAAATTATTGCCTTCTGGATTAATTGGTCCAGTTACTATTTCAACTTCAAAAATTATAAAAAAGAACAGCACTAAATAATGAAAAATACAAGCTTTATCCTTTTATTATTTCTGTGTTTCTGTTTTGTAAGTTGCACCGAAAATACTCCTAAAACTTCAACTTTAGAAAAAGGGTTTTACAATCCACCAAAAGAAGCCAAAGCCAGAACATGGTGGCATTGGATTAGTGGAAATGTTTCTAAATCTGGAATTACCAAAGATTTAGAAGCCATGAAGCAAGTAGGCATACAAGAAGTGCAACTATTTAATGTACATCTCGGTTTTCCACAAGGACCTATTAAATATTTAAGTGAAGAATGGCTAGATTTATTTGAGTATTCTGCAAAAGAAGCCCAACGTTTAGATTTAGAAATGGCATTTCATAACAGCGCAGGTTGGTCGTCTTCTGGAGGCCCATGGGTTACCGAAGAAAATGCAATGCAAACGGTGGTGTCTAGTGAAATAGTAATTACAGGAAATCAAATATTTAAAAATAAGCTACCAAAACCGAAAATCAAATTTAATTACTATAAAGACATTGCAGTATTAGCTTTTCCAAAGCCTAAACAAAAGCTAAAAATTGATGGTTTGGACTATAAAATGCTTTCTGAGCGCATTCGAAATCATCTGTTACCAGATACAAAAACAATTGCAAAAGAGGCTATTATCCAAAAAGAAGCCATTATCAATATAACTTCAAAGTTATCTGAAGATGGGGTTTTACATTGGGAAGTGCCTCAAGGCGATTGGGTTATTTTACGATTAGGGCATACACCAATTGGCACAACCAACAGGCCAGCACCACCAGAAGCGAAAGGTTTAGAGGTAGATAAAATGAGTAAAACAGCAGTAGGCGCCTATTGGAAAGCTGGCGTAAAACCGATTATTGACAAACTTGGCGATTTAGTAGGAACAACAGTTAATAATTGCCTAATTGATAGTTACGAAGTAGAAACTACCAATTGGACTGCTGGTTTTGATGCTCAGTTTGAAAGTTTAAGAGGCTATGATTTAACTTCATATTTACCAACTTTAGCAGGATATTATGTAGAAAGTGGAGAAGTTTCAGAACGATTTCTTTGGGATTTTAGAAGAACTATTGGCGACTTAATTGCAGAAAACTATTATGGACATTTTGGAGAATTATGCCATAAAAACAAGTTGAAATTTTCTGTTGAACCGTATTGGGGGCCTTTTGATAATATGCAAGTTGGTGCTCAAGGCGATATTGTGATGTGCGAATTTTGGAGTGGCGGTTATCCGTTTTTTGATTCGCCAAAATTTGTATCTTCCATAGCGCATTTAAATGGTAGTGCCATTGTAGGTGCAGAGTCATTTACAGGCATTGGTGGTTGGGACAAGCACCCAGCAAACCTAAAATCTATTGGAGACCGTGCTTGGGCAGAAGGGATTACACGATTTATTTTTCATACCTATGTGCATCAACCTTGGGATGTAGCACCTGGTTTGGCCTTAAGTTATCACGGTTTCGATTTTAATCGTTTAAACACTTGGTGGAAACAAAGTAAGGGTTATATGGATTATGTAGCACGTTCTCAGTATTTGTTACAACAAGGTAAAAATGTGGCTGATGTTTTAGTGTTTACAGGAGAATCATCGCCAAATACTGGCTTTATTAAACCAGAAGTTAAAGCCATGGGTTTTGATTATGATTTGATTGGAGCGAATAAATTAAAAGGCCTAACCGTTAAAAACGGAACGATTTATTCGGCTGTTGGTAATACGTATAACCTCTTGGTATTACCAGAATCAGATTTTATCAAACCAGAAACACTTCAAAAAGTAAAAGAATTGGTCAATGGTGGCGCAAAGGTAATTGGAAAAAAACCATTGCAATCGCCAAGTTTAAGCAATTATCCAAATTGTGATGAAGAAGTTACAACTTATGTTGATGAATTATGGTCAAAAGGGTTGGTAAAAGAATTGTCAATTGAAGAAGCCTTAAATGATAAAACACCAGATTTTAAGATTGAAAGTAGTGATAACACAGATTTGAGTTTTATTCATAGAAAGACAGCTGGCGCAGATATCTATTTTATAGCGAATGCCAGAAAAGAAGCCAGAGAAATTATAGCACGTTTTCGAGTTGCAGGAAAGCAACCAGAAATCTGGAACTCAGAAAAAGGCACAATAAAAGATGTTGCAGTTTTTAAAGAAAATGAAGATGGAACAACAACAGTTCCTTTATCCTTAGACATGGAAGAATCGGTTTTTATTGTCTTTAAAAAGCCTGTGAATCCAAATCATTTATTAGAAGTTTCAAAAGAGCTAGAACTTTCTCAAATAGAACCACTTTCTAATTTAGAAATTGTAAAAGCAGAATATGGTACTTTTTTACAAGAAGGTTTGGTAGATATTACAGATGAAGTAAATGATGCTATCAAAAACGGAACTTTAGATTTTAAAATGAATAGGGCTTTTTGTAATTGTGACCCTGCAATGGGCTACAAAAAGGAGTTTCGAATGGAGTACCAAATTGGCGATACCAAAAAGCAGATTTATGCAGAAGAACGAGAACATATTACAATTGATGCTGGTAATAAACCCCTTAAGATCTTAAAAGCTGTTTTTGGGAAATTTAAAGGGGAAACCCAAGGCATCCCAGAAGCTTATAAAACCTATGATGTTACCAATAAAATAAAAGCTTTAGTAAATTCAGGGATTTATGATATTATGGTATCTAACAAATTAATTGATAATAAAATTCCAGAAGGAAATAAACCCGTTTTAAAAATTGCGTATAAAACGGATGGAGAAGAACGTACGATGTTTATTCCGAAAGAACAACTTTTAAAATTGTCTAAAGACACATCAAAACCTGCATTAGAATTTAAAAATGATGCAATAAACTGGACAACGCCTTATGAAGGAAAGATAAATTACAAGGTAGCATCAGGAGAAACAAAAACGGCAGCAATCAAATCCGTTTTAAAACCTATGGAGTTATCAGGTGCTTGGGAAGTTTCTTTTCCTATGAATTCAGGAACTTCAAAAAAAGAAACGTTTCCTAATTTGATATCTTGGACAGATACTAAAGATGAAGCTATTCAACATTTTTCTGGAACAGCATCTTATAAGAAAGATTTTGTAGTGTCTGATGAAATGCTCCAATCGAATAAAAAGATAGCATTAGACTTAGGAAGTGTATCTGTTATTGCTGAAGTGATTGTTAACGGTAAAAATGCAGGTGTATTATGGAAAGCACCTTTTAGAATAAATATTGACGAATTTGTAAAAGAAGGCAAGAATACCTTAGAAGTTAAAGTAACCAATTTATGGACTAATCGATTGATTGGAGATGAAAAATTGGAATTAGATTATCCAAGAAAAGGCAAACGTGCAAAACCACTTCCAGGCTGGTTAATAAACGAAACAGAACGTGCATCAAAAATAACAACATTTGTCAGTTGGAATCATTACAATAAAAATGATGATTTATTAACTTCTGGATTGTTAGGTCCTGTAAAATTGATATTTTTTGAAACTGTAAAGCTCTAGAGAACTAATGACTAAATATATTTATATAAACCTTTTTATATGTTTTTGTTTGCTGGGTTGTACAACTAAACCTAAAGCTAAACAAACAGGCGAAAAAGACAGTGAAATGGTAGATTACTTTGCCGATAATGGTTTTGGTAATGCAGTGGCTATTGTTCAACATCCTTCTGGAGTTTATCATAAAGGTGTTACTTATATTGCTTATCAAGGTGCTTTAGAAGATCCTTATGTGGCTTCTTATAACCATACTACTAAAGAATGGAAAGGCCCTTTTAAAGCGGGTATTAGTGAAATGGGGAAAGACCCTAATAGAAAGAAAAAAATAGACAATCACGGTAAGCCAGCACTACTTATTGATGATGAAGGATATATTCATATTGCGTTTGGAGGTCATGGAGGAACACCAGATGATGGTAATAACCCATTAGGAAATCATCATTATGGAAAAAATTTACATGCAGTTTCTAAAAAACCATTAGACATTTCTGAGTGGGAAACATTAGATAACATTTCATTATTTGGAACCTATAGTCAGTTTATAAAAATGGATAATGGAGACATGTATTTGTTTTATCGCCACGGTGCACATAGAAGCAATTGGGTGTATCAAAAATCAACCGATAATGGAAAAACATTTGAAGAGCCAGTTTCCTTTTTAAAGCATAAAAGAAGAACAGAAATAGAAGCTGAAGATTCATGGTATCCATGGCTTTCTAAAGGTAATGGAGACGATATTATTGTAGCATTTGATTACCATGTTTGTAGAGATAGAAATAATCAGCAAGATGTAAGAGGTCATATTCCAGAACGGCATAATTTGTATTATATGGTTTTTGATACAAAAACAGCTGTCTGGAAAAATGTTAAAAATGAACATTTAGCAATGCCCTTAACTAAAGAAATGGCAGATGAAAAAACTCTGGTAAGTATCATTGCAGAAGATTGGACATTTCAAGGAGTAACAGATGTAGACCCAAATGGAAATCCACATGTTGGTATCATGGTTGGGAAGGATGTAGGCGCAAAAAGGAGTGCTCCTAAGCACTTGCAACATTTTAGATGGGACGGAAAAGAATGGTTAAAAAACGAGAATTGGAATTTACCTAAAGGAGATGCAGATATTGAGGTGCATTCTGCTACTGAAGTAAGTTTGTATTTAGAAAGTCAATCCCAAAAAGATATTGGAGAAATTAGTAGATGGGATAGCTTTGATGGAGGAAAAACATTTAAAAAAAACACCATTTTTTTAAGTCGAAAACATTCTGGTTTTATTATATCTGCGCTTATCGATAATCCACATCCAGATGCTAGAATTATTGTAGCACAAAAAGAGGAAGGTTCAGATTTCAGAAAAATGTATTTGTTAGGAGATAATGGTCCAATACAACGTTCAAAAAAAGAAACAAAAATTTTAAAAAATAATAAATAACAGAACAAATAAGTAACAACTATGAACAAATTGAACAAACTAGGTTATATTGTATTATTAGTGATATGTTTTTCCTGTGGAAATAAAACCAAAACGTCAGAAGCAAAAGACCATGAGTCTGAAGCGGCAAATCAAACTCCGAACATAGTATTCATTCTTTCTGATGACCAGTCTTGGACGGATTATAGCTTCATGGGCGATGAAAATATTGAAACCCCACGTATAGATCAATTTGCTTCAGAAAGTTTAGCCTTTACACAATCTTATGTGCCAACACCATTATGTTCGCCTTCTCTAGCAACAATCATTACAGGCTTGTACCCTAAAGACCACGGAATTTTAGGAAATGATAAGGTCTATAATCGTGGTAATATCCGCGGAAAAGAAAGAGCAGAAGCCTATAAGCCTGTTATTTCGGCATTCGAAAAGCAAACCACACTTCCAGATATGCTAAAGGAAAAAGGGTATTTGTCTTTTCAAACTGGAAAATGGTGGCATGGTAACCATAAAATTGGTGGCTTTGATTATGGTATGACACATGGAGATCCAACGCGCGGTGGGAGACATGGAGATTATGGATTGGAAATAGGAAGAAAAGGATTAGATACGATTAATAGCTATGTAGATTTAGCATTAAAAGAAAAAAAGCCTTTCTTTTTATGGTATGCACCTTTTTTGCCTCACAGACCTCATAATCCTCCACAACGTTTATTCGAAAAGTATAAAAAGAAAACAGATTCAGAGCATTTAGCAAAGTATTGGGCAATGTGTGAGTGGTTTGATGAAACTTGTGGACAATTATTCGATTTAATTGAAGATAAAGGTTTAACTGAAAACACATTATTCGTTTATGTATGTGATAATGGTTGGGCGCAAAACCCCGAGAAAAGTGGATACTTAAAGCATTCTAAACGCGCACCTTACGATATGGGTATTCGTACACCTATAATGTATAAATGGGCAGGGAAAATAACACCAAAAATGGATAAAAGTACAATAACAAGTAGTATTGATATGTTACCAACAGTTCTTGATGTTTTAGGAATTGAAAAACCTGCAAATTTACCTGGACTTAGTGTATTAGATGAAGAAGCACTAGATAAACGTAAAGGTGTTTTTGGAGAAGTATATGCTCACGATTTTGATACCATAGAAAATAGCATGTACTACAATATGGCTATTTTTCCTCCATATAAGATTATTGTTCCAGACCCTGAAAGAAAGAAAAATGAAGTAATACAGCTGTTTAATATCAATGAAGATCCGTTTGAAAAGAATAATATTGCTGCAGAAAACCCAGAAATTGTAAAAGATTTGCAAGAAAAAATAGCAGCATTCAGAGCTAAATAGTATAAAATTATGAAGAGAAGTTTCGTATTACTAGTATTGTTGATCGTTTTATTTTCGTGTAAACAAGAGAAAACCAATCAAAATACAGATTCAACGTCTAAACCCAACGTATTATTTATTGCAGTAGATGATTTAAACAATATGATTGGCCCCATAGATAACTTTTCAAATGTGCAAACTCCAAATTTTGATAGGTTGGCTAAAATGGGAGTAACATTTACAAATGCTCACGTTCAAGCGCCACTTTGTGGGCCATCTAGAGCATCTATTATGACTGGGTTGCGTCCATCAACTACTGGTATTTACGGCATGGCACCTGATAATAAAGTACGTCGAGATGGTAATCCAGCAACAAAAAATATTACGTTTCTTCCAGAATATTTTAAGAATAATGGCTATTACACTATGGGTATAGGGAAGTTGTTTCATATTCATGCACCAGATAGCGTATTTAATGAATCTGGTGGTCGTGTAAAAGGATTTGGGCCATTACCTAAAAAGCGTTTTGTATGGGATGGTAGGGGTAAAGGTATTAAAGGAATTCATGGTAAAACAAGTACGGATTGGGGGGCTTTTCCAGAGAATGATAGCTTAATGCCAGATTATGCTTCTGCAAATTGGGCTATAGAACGCTTGCAAAGAGATTATAATCAACCATTCTTTTTAGGAGTTGGATTTTTACGTGTGCACGTGCCATTATATGTACCACAAAAATGGTTCGATTTATACCCTTTAGAAGATATTCAAACACCGCCATATAAATCCGATGATTTGACAGATATTCCTAATGTTGGTTTACAGATCAACGATTTACCAATGATGCCAACTACACAGTGGGCTCAAAAAACAGACAATTGGAAAAAAATAGTACAAGCCTATTTAGCTTGTGTTAGTTTTGTAGATCATCAATTAGGTCGTGTTTTAGATGCTTTAGAAAGTAGTCAATATGCTAACAATACCGTAATTGTATTATGGTCTGACCACGGTTATCGTTTAGGAGAAAAAGAAACGTTTGCAAAACACGGTCTTTGGGAAACCGCAACAAAAGCACCATTAATGTTTGCAGCACCAAACTTACCAAAAGGGAAAAAAATTGATGCGCCAGTAGAGTTCCTTTCTATTTATCCTACATTATTAGAATTAAGTGGACTTTCTGCTTACAGTAGAAATGAAGGTAAAAGTTTAGTTTCAATAATGACTAACAATGAAGGTGTTGATGAGTCTTATGCTTTAACAACGTATGGAATGAACAATCACGCAGTTAGAACAGATCAATACAGATACATTCAGTATGAAGACGGAAGCCAAGAGTTGTACGACCATAGCAAAGACCCAAATGAATGGACAAACATTGCTAGTAATGCTGAAAACAAAGCGCAAATAGAAAAAATGAAAGCGCTTTTACCTAAAGAAAATTCAAAATGGGATGCAGAGTCTAAATATACATTTCAGCCTTATTTTGTAGAGCAAAAAGCAAGAACTAGTGTTAATAAATAAGAGCGAATAGCTAAACAACCAAATTTGAAATAGCAATCAAAAAAATGAAAATTAAATTACAATATCTGCCGATTCTTTTATTAATACTTACCAGTTTTTCATTTGATCAAATAAAAGATAAAGATTCTCGCAAGAAACAGCCTCTAAAGAATATACTATTTATTGCTGTTGATGATTTGCGACCTGAACTAAATTTTTACGGAGCGAATCATATTAAATCTCCAAATTTAGATAAACTTGCTGGCGAAAGTTTAGTGTTTAATCGTGCTTATTGTAATGTACCTGTTTGTGGTGCTTCAAGAGCAAGTTTAATGACTGGAGCTAGACCTACTAGAAAAAGATTTGTTAATGCGCATACAAAAAAAGATGTCGATTTTCCAGAAGCAACATCCTTACCAATGTTATTAAAACAAAATGGTTATGCTACAATTTCTAATGGTAAAATCTATCATTATAATAAAGATGATAAAAAAGCATGGGACGAAATGTGGCAAGCAGATCGCTTGTGGAGCTATGCTTTATCAGAAAGCCAAGAAATAAGAAAAAACACAAAAAGAGGATTACCAATAGAAATGGCAGAGGTACATGATTCTGTTTATAGAGATGGTAAATTGGCGTTAAAGGTTATTAAAGATTTGCAAAAATTAAAGCAAAGTAAACAGCCCTTTTTTTTAACAATGGGTTTAATGAAACCTCATTTGCCTTTTACAGCTCCTAAAAAATATTGGGATTTATATGACAGAGAGAAAATAGAATTACCTAAAAGTTATATTCAACCAGAAAGTACACCTAAGAAAGCATTTCACAAATATGGTGAATTAAGAAACTATGAGAATATTCCTAAAAGTGGACATTTGTCAGATGATTTAGCAAAAGAATTAATTCATGGTTATTATGCTTGTGTAAGCTATATAGATGCACAAATAGGGTTGGTTTTAGATGAATTAAAACGATTAGGTTTAGAAGACGATACCATCGTAATTTTATGGGGAGATCATGGTTGGAATTTAGGAGATCACAAATTGTGGTGCAAGCATGTTACCTTTGAAACTGCGCTAAGAACACCTCTAATCATAAAAGTTCCTGGTAAAACAAGTGGGCAAAAAACAAATGCAATTACAGAATATATAGATATTTATCCCAGTTTAGCAGAACTTTTGGAATTAGAAACTCCAAATACTGTTGATGGTAAAAGTTTTGTGCCAATTATAAACGGTAATAAATCAGATAAAGACTGGGCAGTATCAAAATTTAAAGATGCTGTTACTTTAATAAAAGGCGATTTATTTTACACAGAATGGATTAAAGATGATGGGATAGCCTATGCACGTATGTTATTCGACCATAAAACTGATCCTTTAGAGCTAAATAATTTGGCCGAAAAACCAGAATATCAACAAAAAATAAAGGTTTTGGCGAAAGAATTAAGGGAGAAATGGGGAAAAGATTTCTTAAGTAACTAATAATGATGAGGTCTTTTTTTGTTTTAATTTTTATTTGTTTTACTGCTTGTAAAACAAGTAAAACTACTCATTCATTAAATAAGAGAAACACCCCAGATTGGTCTTTAGTATTTAATGATAGTTGTACCCAAGACTGGACAAAAAATTGGACTTTAGATGGTCTAATAGCAACAGTTGAGAATTCAAAAAAAGGAATGCATTTCAAAGCAGGTTCAGAGGCTTATAATGATGCACATCATGCTGTTTTATGGACAAAAAAATCATACAGTGGAGATGTGAAAATTGAATTTGATTATACCAAAACAGATGATGAAAATCGATTTGTAAACATCCTTTACATTCAAGCTACCGGAGATAAAGAAGGAATTCATGAAAAAGATATCTCAAAATGGAATAAAAAGCGGGAAGTTCCTGCAATGAGAAAATATTTTGAAAACATGAACGTGTTTCATATCAGTTATGCTGCTTTTGGAAACAAAGGTGATGGTTTCTATTATGTAAGAGCAAGAAGGTACCCTAAACCAAATAATAAATCATTTAATTCAACTAGAATAGCACCTTCTTTTGATAAACAAGGTTTTTTTGAAAAAGGGAAAACCTATCACATTACTGCAGTAAAAACGGAGAGTATGTTGTCTTTCAAAATGGAAAATGAAGGGAATGTACAAACTTTTAAATGGGATATTTCTAAAGTAAAACCAATACAAGAAGGTAGAATTGGTATTCGCCATATGTATAGGCGTTCAGCCATTTACAAGAACTTTAAAATCTACACAAGGTAGTCAGGATATCTCAGGATGATTAATTAACTTAGGTTCCATAATTTGCATACTTCAATTTACTAATTGTATGTTCTATAAAAAACGCTTTATACTATTAGCTGTATCTGTATTCAGTTTTTTTTCGTGTAAAACAACCAAAACCTCAGAGAAATCTAATGACTCTGAAAATGGCCAAACAGAAATAAGTCAGCCCAATATTGTACTCATTTTTGCAGATGATTTAGGTTGGGTAGATGTAAGTACAGGAAATACAAACAAAAACAACGGTTCTAAAATTTATGAGACTCCTGTAGTCGATAAATTGGCATCTCAAGGAATGTCTTTTACAAATGCCTATACCAATCAAAATTGTGCGCCATCAAGGGCTGCATTAATTAGTGGACAATATGCAACAGGAGTAGATAACCAGGTGTATAATGTAGGTTCTTTAAAAAGACAAGACAAGAGAACTAAAGGATATCCAAATGTACTTATTGAACCTCACAAGCAAAAAAAAGTAATTGCAGAAGATGGTATTAATATGTTTGATGTCCTAAAAACAAAAGGTTATCAAACTGCTTTAGTGGGTAAAAGTCACGGAACTCCACATCCTCTAAAGGGTGATTATGGTATTGATTTACCAGCAGATATTCATCATATTATAGCAGCTCCAATTAACGGAAAAAGAACGAAAAAGTTTTATTTAGCCTTAAATTCTGATAAAAAAGGATGGACGTTTAATTCCGAGTTTGTAGATAAATATGCAAATCCTTATGATGATGAATACATCAACACAACTTTAAAACCATATCAATCTCAAGGAGATGTAGTTCTTTTAAAAGGAACACCAAAACATCTTACAGATGCTATTGGCGATTTTTCTGTAGATTATATCAAAGAAAAAGCAAACAACGAAAATCCTTTCTTTTTATATGTGCCTTTTCACGCGGTACACACAAAAGTGACAGGTAGAAAAGATTTAACTGAAAAATATCTAAAAAAAGGATTGAACCCTAGAGCAGCAGAGTATGCATCTATGATTGAGTTGTTAGATCAAAATGTTGGAAAAATAAATAGTGCCTTAAAAGATCCGAATGGAGATGGCGATTTTTCTGATGATATCACTAACAATACTATTTTCATTTTTTATTCTGATAATGGAGGCTTAAGAGAAAATAATCCACTGAAAGGTAAAAAAGGAAATTTAACAGAAGGAGGTCTTAGAGTTCCATTAATTTTTAGATATCCAAATGTGATAAAAGAAAATTCAGTAACCAATCAAGCCATACATTGCATCGATTTTTTACCCACTTTAGCAGATTTAGCTGGTGTAGATATTACCAAACTAAAAAAGAAAGATGGTAGTAAACCTAAATTTGATGGAGCTTCTTTTGCAAAAGTTTTAACAGGAGAAGCAAAAAGAATCTCAAGAAATAATTTGTT
Organism: Hyunsoonleella pacifica; assembly: GCF_004310335.1. Taxonomy (GTDB): domain Bacteria; phylum Bacteroidota; class Bacteroidia; order Flavobacteriales; family Flavobacteriaceae; genus Jejuia; species Jejuia pacifica. The sequence goes on from NZ_SIRS01000001.1 coordinate 437,615, forward strand.
TTGGCATCTTCCGGGATATATGGATGAACGTTTTTCTCCATCAACATTAATTCAAACAAGAGTAGGGGAAGAATATTATAAGTTGTTTTATTTTTATGAAACTGAAGAATTTGAAATGTATAACATTACAAAAGACATTTCTGAAAAAAGAAATATTTTAAGTAGCCCTAAATCCAAAGAAATGGAAATTGCTTTACAAATGAATGCTGATATGCTAACTTGGTTAAAAACCAGCAATGCACCAACAGGAACTTGGGTGGAAAATGGAGAAAAAGTACCTTACCCTGAAAAAGACGCAGTAAAAGCATATAAAAAATAAGTAGTAAAGACAATGAATAGACAAAACTTACTTTTATTTCCAATACTATGTATTTCAATTTTATTAGCGGCATGTTCTGGCGTAAAACAAACGGATGCAACATCTAAAGCTATTTCTAAAACGAATACAGCACAAAGAAAGGCGAATCAACCCAATCTAATTTTTTATTTGGCGGATGACCAAGATGTATATGATTATGGATGTTATGGTAATGAAAAAGTAAATACTGCTGCAGTAGATCGTTTGGCAGCAGAAGGTATGTTATTTACCAATGCATTTACAGCACAGGCTATTTGTGCACCTAGTAGATCGCAACTTTTTACAGGAAATTATCCTGTTAAAAATGGTTGTTTTGCCAACCATACAGCTACAAGACCCAATATTGAAAGTATAACTTCTAGAATGAAAAAATTGGGCTACGAAGTTGTTTTGGCTGGTAAAAGTCATGTAAAACCTGCGAGTGTATACCAATGGGATAGAGAATGGGAACCAGTTCCTAAAAAGGGTGTGCCTAGAGATTATATTCCTTTAGATAGTATAGAAAGTTATTTCCAATCAGCGAAAAAACCATTTTGTATGTTTATTACTTCGAAATACCCACATGGAAAGTATTTTGATGTTGAAAATCCGAAAGCAGAAGCTATTAAGTTTTTCCCATTTAATGAGGATAAAAAAAATGACAAAGCTTTTGTAAAAAAGAAAGCAGGGTATTACAGAAGTATTGAAGAAGATAACACACAAATAGAAGGTGTTTTAAAATTGGTAGATGAGTATTTAGGTGATAACACATTATTTATTTACAGTGCAGATCACGGGGTTTCAGGTAAATTTACGGTAAAAGATATTGGTTTAAAAGTGCCATTTGTAGTGCGTTGGCCAAAAGTAATTAAACCAGGATCTACTTCAAATCAATTGATTCATTATACTGATGTTTTGCCAACCTTTATGAAAATTGCAGGAGGCGAATTAGCTGGCGATATGGATGGTACTAGCTTTTTACCCATATTAGAAGGTAAAGATGTATCAGTAAACAAATATGTATATGGAGTAAGAACCAATCAGAATATCTTAAATTCTGAAGTTTTTCCTTCTAGAATGATACGTAATACACGTTATAAGTACATACGAAACTTTAATTCGATTGAAGTTTTAGATAAAAATTTAACAGGGAAACCGAATGTAGATTATTTTATAAAACGTGGTGCTACTAAATTTAAAAACGAACCCTTAGAAGTGCTTTACGATTTAAAAAATGATCCTTTCGAACAAAATAATTTAGCAAATAACCCAGAATTGCAAGTTATTAAAGAAACTTTGAAAAAGGATTTATTTAGTTGGATGAAAGCTCAGGGCGATTTTCTTGATGAAAACATAGGAAATATGCCTTTAATTACTGCAAAAGGCAAGCGCGGTTTTAAATTAGATCAAGATACACCTAGGCGAAAAATTCCTGATTCGATAAAGAATACCTTAAAAGACACCGATTATATTTTTATAAAACACTGGTAACCAGAGAAGATGAATAAAATTTTAGTATACACCTGTAGTTTACTGTTGCTTATAGTAGCATGTAAACCAAAAGAAAAAACTGTAGTTGCTCAAAATAAACAAGAGCTTCAGGACAAAAATCAAAAACCAATGAACGTACTGTTTATTGCTATTGACGATTTAAGACCCGAATTAGGATGTTATGGATCACCGCAAGTAAAATCACCAAACATAGATCAATTTGCAAAAGAAGCTGTTGTTTTTAATCGTGCCTACTGTAATGTGCCTGTTTGTGGTGCTTCAAGAGCTAGTTTATTAACAAGTATTTTACCTACAAAAAATCGTTTTATAGATTATAGAGCAAAGGCGCAAGAAGACGTACCAAATGCAAAAACATTACCAAGTCTTTTTAAAGAAGCTGGTTATACTAGTATTTCAAACGGAAAAATTTTTCATTACAATAAAGACGTTCAGGAAGCAAGTTGGAGCGAAAACCCATGGATGCCAAAAGGAGGTCATCGTGTAAGTTATGACCCTACAACTAATAATGTAGTAATGAAATCCGGTAATGGGCGTGTGTATGAAGCACCAGATGTAGCAGATAGTAGTTATCCAGATTATAAAATAGCACAAAAAACAATAAGTGATTTACGTCGTTTTAAAAAATCAGGAGAATCTTTTTTTATGGCTTGCGGATTTTTTCGTCCTCATATGCCGTTTTATGCCCCAAAGAAATATTGGGATATGTATGATAGAGATGCCATAGAGATAGCAGATAACCGTCATTTACCTGAAAATGCTCCTAAGTCTTTAAGAGGTAGTACAGAATTTAAAACCTATAGCTTTGGTAATTATAAACCAAATACGGAAGCGTTCCATAAAATGATGCGTCATGGGTATTATGCCTGTGTGAGTTATGTAGATCAAATGGTTGGAGATGTGCTTAAAGAATTAGAAGCGCTTGGTTTGGCAGAAAATACAATTGTAGTATTATGGGGCGACCACGGTTGGCATTTAGGAGAGCACGAGTTTTGGGGAAAACACAATACCCTGCATAATGCATTACAAGTTCCACTAATTGTAAAAGTACCAGGAAAAGCTAAAGGACAACATACCGAAGCTATGGTAGAAAGTGTAGATATTTATCCTACTATTTGCAACTTAGCTAATATTAAAGCACCAGATTATATTATGGGAAAAAGTTTTACATCGGTTTTAGACGATCCTAAACAATCGTTTAGAAAAAATGTTTATGCACGATTTAAAAAAGCTGACGCGATTGTTAGAGAAGATTTTACGTATTCGTTATTCGAAAATGGAGAAGAGATGTTGTATAATCGTAAATTAGATCCTGAGGAAAACAAAAACGTTATTACAAACATCAAATATGAAAAAGTATTAAAAGAAATGAGAAATACTTTAAAAAGCAAACAACAACAAGCAAATAATTATAAATAATACCTGCTAATTGTTGAGGTAATTATGATGAAGAAATTATACTAAATGAATAGTATTATGGGAGGTAAAAACACTAAAACAATAATTCTTTTATGCTTACTTTTTGCAAATGTTTTATATAGTTATGGGCAACAACTAGAACGTCCTTTTATTATTGTAAAAACTAGTGAACGAGCAAAAATTTTAGCCAAAATTGAATCACAACCATGGGCGGAAAAAATTTATAACGATTTAAAATCAGAAACAGACGAGCAAGTAAAACAGTTTTATAAAAATCCCAAAGCTTACATTAAGCAATTGCCATTTAATTGGTCAAAAAAGAGGCGTAATAATTTTCCTCCTTTTTACAAAACCGACCATGTAGAAAATGGAAAACATAGAAATTTAGACAATGCTACAGATGAGGAGTGGAAACCAGCAGAATCACTAATTACCTATTTACAAGTTGCACTTAATTGTGGCGAGCTGTATTATTTAACTCAAGATAATAAGTATGCTTATGTAGCTAGTAGTATTCTGTATTCGTATATTAAATCAGTACAACAATCAGAAGTTTCTACTTGGAAAGGTAGAGGAGGATGGTTGTTTCCATATGATGGTTTTAGAGAAGTTCGTGTTTTGGGCTATAGACTGCCTTTAATCTACGATTTTATTCATCCTTATCTTAAAAATGAGGGCAAGTCTTTAGATGTTATTCAGTCTAAAAAAGTGAATTTTCCGTTTGAAGAAGCACAAACTGTTTTTAAAACCTATGCAAACATTACCGTAAATTATGGGCAAACTGGCTCCAATCATTCTGTTTTAGAAGCACCAAGTTTGGTATATAACGCTTTAGCTATGGATGATTTAGCTGAGCGTGAAAAATGGTTGAATTATTTCTTAATAAAAAGCACAGAAAATCAAGATGCATTATCTGTAATGTATCAAAATTATAAAAACAAAGGTGATATTTGGCCAGAAACATCACAATATTTAAATCATTCTACATCAATTTTAGCAGAGCTATTATTGATTGTAAATAGATATAACCCGTCTTTACAATTAGGAACCAAATATCAAAACGTTTTACACGCTTTACCGAGGTTAGATTATTTTGTGTATCCAAATCATGAAATCATTCGTTGGGGAGATGGACATAGGCGAGCTCATGCACCATATCAAGCTTATGAAAATGCATATGCTTTGGCTAAAAAGGAAGGTTTATCAGAATTGCAAAATAAATTTTTACCATTAATAAGTAGTGCTATTCAAAAAGGAAATTACAAACGATATAGCATTCAAGCACTTTTTTGGTATGATGAAGATTTTAAAGAAACCTCAGTTGATATAAATTTACCCAGAACAGATAGAGTGTATCATGCCGGTATAGTAATGCAACGAAACCTTAGCAGTACCAATAAACCAGAAGATGGATTAATGTGTACAATAGGTGGTGCACATATGGTACACGGTCATGCAGAAGGTATGAATATAGAATTGTATGGAGAAGGCCAAGTGCTAGGTGTGGATAATGGACGAAAGAAATACGGAAAAGATTTGCATGAAAATTATTCTAGAATTTTTGCAGCTCACAATACCGTAATTGTAAATGGAAGTTCCCAAGGAGAAGGCGGTTGGGTTAACCTAGGTATAAATAAGGTAGAATTGATTGCTATGGAGCCTAAAGTTGGTAAAGAAGGTGTGTCTCCGTACCATTCATTTAGTCAAAATAGTTTTGTAGATGATAAGGGAGAAAAAGCTGAGGCTATACAGGAAAGAACACTAGCTTTAATACGTACATCTCCAATCACAGGTTATTATGTGGATGTTTTTCGATCAAAATCGAAATTACCAAATGAGTATCATGATTATTTGTATCATAATATTGGAGATAAACTCCTCTTTGAGAATGATGATATGAAGTTTGAAAAAACGCCTAATAGGTATCAAGCAAATGCTAATGCAGACTGGGTACATAATAACCAATATAGAAATCCTGGTTGGCATTTTTTTAAGCATGTAAAAACATCAAAGGTTTATGATAAAGATGTGAAAGCTACATTTTATACAAAACGTTTAAATGATGGTGCTGTTTTTATGCAATTGCATATTCCTAGTTTTAAAAACAGAGTCTATACAAAAGTAAAAGCACCAATTACTTTTGAGTCACCTGAACCTTACAATACTATGCCAACGCCAACCTTAGTAATTCGTAATGGAGGAGAAGCTTGGAAGAACCCATTTGTTGTTGTTTATGAACCATTTAGTGAAAAAGAAAAGCCAACTATTCAATCGGTTTCAAAAATTGAGCAAGATGGGCTATATAAAGGTTTAAAAATTATAAGTAAAACTCCTTTGGAAACGTTAACACAATATGTGATTACACAATCGAAAGACGAAATATTTCAAAACGATGATATCTATTTCGAGGGGACTTTTGCAGTTATTACGATAAGTAATAACGATAAGTTAAAAAACATTTATATTGGAGAAGGGAAAAAGTTGAATTATAAAAATGAAGTTATAGAAACGGACTCATCCAATTCATATTTTAGAAACTATAACGAAGGGCACTAAGATTTAAATACCTATATTATCAATTTGTATAACTATTTAAAGCGAGTCTCTTTCTATAATATGAAATGGAACTTTTAGAGAGGTTTTCTTTTTATTTAAAATAGTTTCAGCAGCGGTTTCCCCCATAACTTTAAAATCAGTAGAAACTACTGTTATACCCAGTAATTCTTTTAGTTGGGTTTCATTATATGAAATAATTCCAATATCGTTGCCTAAAGTATACTCGTCTTCTCTTACCTGTTTTACTAAATTTACCAAATCAGATTCCTCAATGGTTATAAATAAATCTCCTTTTTTTAGAATCATATCTTCATAGACCTTGTCTAATATTTCAAAATCTAATTTGTGTTCAACACAAAACTTTCTAAAACCATGCAAAATCCGTCTCGGATAAGGATAAACCGATTTATCAGGATATGTGAGAATAACTTTTTTGTACTTTTTAATCTTATTGATTACTTTATTTAGAGCTTCATAAATATCATTTTCAAAATCTTGATAAACTTCTCCTAGAACACCTTTTAAATTAGGTTTAACATTATCTAATACTACTAATTTGTCTTTAGGGATTTTAGATAACATTTTTAAGGCCTTTTCTGTAAAACTTACATGCTTTAAATGTTCAGTTTTAAAATGCGGCATAATAACGTAATAATCAAAAGCAGATTTATTCTTCTCTAAAAGATTTAAAAATAGAGTTTCATCACAGTGATATACATGTAGAACGGTGTGGGAGTTTGCGCCTATATTGTTAATGAAATGATTGTAAGTTCTTAACTTATAGTTGCTAAGCTTGTTTATTAGGAACAAAATATTGACTTTAGAAATTAATTTTGTTCTTGATATGTAAAATCCTTTTCCTCGAATTGAGGTAATGATATTTCGTTCTTTTAGTATGCTATAAGCTTTTTCCACAGTATCTCTAGAGAGGTAGAATTCCTCACTAAACCTATTGATGGAGGGTATTTTTTGGTCTATACTAAAATTTCCGTTAGATATATTAGTTATTACAGAATCAACAATTTGTTGGTATTTAGGCACCCTCGAATTTTCGTCAATATTTATAAATTTATATATATCCATAATATTCTCTGGCAATTTTAAGAATTAATCTGATTATTCCCCAAAATTAAATCTTTTTTGGTCCAAAATCTAAAGTAAAGCTTTTGTTTTTGAATATCTAGAAATTTTATTATTTAAATAAAAAATTTTAAAGTTTTTTTAATTAATTATGACGGTTTTTTTCAACTTTTAATTTTATTAAATATATTCTTTTTTATGTATTTAATTTACTGATAACTAGCCTGTTGATGTATTAGTTTGAAGTGCTTGAATAGATGTAGGGAATCTGTCGTCATTTAATTTTTAAAAATAGCTGTAATATAACCCTATAGTACAGGATAGAAATCAATAGTCGCTAATTTATTTTTGAATGACAAACATTATATTAACACTAGAAAATGGAAAACATAACCAAGACCTTTAAATACGTAGATTACCTATGGGATGATAAACATGCCGATAGCTTAGGTGATAATCAAGTTGAATTATTCTTATATAGATCTAATATTTTAGGAGCTGATTTAAGAATTACTAACTATGGAGGAGGAAATACAAGCTGTAAAACTATAGAAAAAGATCCACTAACTAATGAAGAAGTTGAGGTAATGTGGGTTAAAGGTTCAGGAGGAGATATTGGAACATTAACACGATCTGGTATTGCAGGTTTATATACAGGAAGATTACGAAATCTTAAAAATGTATATCAAGGTCTTCACGATGAAGATCGTATGGTAGGGCTTTTTAATCATTGTATTTACGATTTAGATAGTAAAGCACCTTCTATTGATACACCATTACATGGGTTATTACCATTTGCTCATATAGATCATTTACATCCAGATGCATTAATTGCTGTTGCAGCAGCAGAAGATAGCGAAAAAGTAACCAAAGAAATTTGGGGAGATACTATGGGATGGGTGCCATGGCAAAAACCAGGATTTGATTTAGGTTTACAATTAGAAAAATGTTTAGCTGATAACCCAGGTATAAGAGGTATAGTTTTAGGTAGCCATGGTTTATTCACATGGGGAGATACTTCGTATGAGTGTTATATGAATAGTTTAGAGGTTATTGAAATGGCTTCAGATTATATCACTAAAAAAATTGAAGCTGGAGGTCCAGTATTTGGAGGTCAGAAAGTAGAAAGCTTACCTAAAGAAGAGCGTTTAGAAAAAGCAGCTCAAATTATGCCATTATTAAGAGGTTTATGTTCCTCAGAAAACAGAATGATCGGTCACTTCTCAGATACTGATGTTGTAATGGAGTATATCAATAGTAATGATTTAGAAAGATTAGCTCCAATGGGAACATCTTGTCCAGATCATTTCTTAAGAACAAAAATTCAACCATTAGTTTTGGAGTTAGATAAAAACGAAGATTTATCAGATTCTGAAGCAGTATTAGCAAAATTAGAGCCAGCATTTGAAGCTTACCGCAAAGAGTACGAAGACTATTATAATACTTGTAAAGTAGACAATAGTCCAGCTATTCGTGATGCAAACCCAGTAATTATTATTTACCCAGGTGTTGGTATGTTTAGTTTTGCTAAAAATAAGCAAACTACACGTGTGGCAAGTGAGTTTTATATTAACGCTATCAACGTGATGCGTGGCGCTGAGGCAATTACGTCTTATACTTCTTTACCAAGACAAGAAGCATTCAATATTGAGTATTGGTTATTAGAGGAAGCTAAATTACAGCGTATGCCTAAAGAAAAGCCATTGTCAAGAAAAGTTGCTTTAGTAACTGGAGCAGGTGGAGGAATTGGTAAAGCTATAGCTGATAAGTTAGCTGCAGAAGGAGCCAATGTGGTTTTAACCGATATAAACGAAGAAGCTTTAATTGAAGCAAACGGAACCTATGGTAGAGATGTTTCTTCTTATGCTGTTTGTGATGTAACAAGTACTGAGTCAATAGCAAGTGCATACAAAAAAGCAGTTGTTGAATTTGGTGGGGTAGATATCATAGTACATAGTGCTGGATTGGCAATTTCTAAGCCATTAGCTGATACAACAGATAAAGATTGGAATATTTTACAGAATATCTTAGTTAAAGGTCAGTTCGATTTAGCAAAACAATTTGCAGCTATTGTACGTCAGCAAGGACTTGGGGGCGATTACATAGCTATAGCAAGTAAAAATGGATTAGTAGCAGGACCAAACAATGTAGCCTATGGAACAGCGAAAGCGGCACAACAACACATGGTACGCTTGTTAGCTGCTGAACTAGCAAAAGATAAGGTTAGAGTAAATACAGTAAATCCAGATGGTGTAATTGTAGGAAGTAAAATTTGGGAAGGTGCTTGGGCTGAAGGAAGAGCAAAAGCTAACGGAATCACCGTAGAGGAATTACCAGCGTTTTATGCAAAAAGAAATTTATTGCATGAAATCATTACACCAGACGATATTGCAAATGGTGTATTTTCTCTAGTAGGTATTCTTGACAAGTCTACAGGAAACATTATTAATGTTGACGGTGGAATGGCAAATGCCTTTGTTAGATAGATAAAAATAAAGTAATAGTAATAGTAATTTGATTAGTTTAGTTAAAAAAAGAAAACTTCCATTAAAATTCTTATAATTTTATGGGAGTTTCTTTTCTTTTAAAGGGTAAAAAATATGAAGATTCAGCAAGAGCAAATATTAGAAAACAATAAAAAAGATTTAAAGAATCACGAAGAAAGTTATGATTTTTTAGCAAATAAGTTAAATAAAGATGGACATGATGTTTCTAAGATTGTGTCAAAACTATCAGACTTTCAAGTTGCTATACCAAGTTGGGCTTTAGGTGCCGGCGGAACTCGTTTCGGCCGTTTTTCATTTTATGGAGAACCATCAAGTCTAGAACAAAAGATAGATGATATAGGTGTTTTACACAGTTTAACGCAAACTGCTGGGGCTGTTTCTTTACATATTCCTTGGGATATCCCTTCAGATTATGCAGCAATTAAGGAAAAAGCAGATGCTTTAAACATCAAATTTGATGCTGTAAATTCAAACACATTTCAAGACCAAAAAGATGCAGCAGAAAGCTACAAATATGGGTCTTTAAGTAATACAAGTAAAGCCGTAAGAGAACAGGCTATTCAGCATAACTTAGATGTTATTAAAATTGGAGACAAATTAGAATCTAAAGCATTAACTGTATGGTTAGCAGACGGATCTTGTTTTCCAGGACAAAATAACTTCCAAACAGCATTTCAAAATACACAGGACAGCTTAATAGATATTTACAAAGGTCTACCAGATGATTGGAGTATGTTAGTAGAATATAAGCCTTACGAGCCAAATTTCTACAGTACAGTTATACAAGACTGGGGAGCATCTTTAATGTTAGCTAATGGTTGTGGAGATAAAGCATATACTTTAGTAGATTTAGGACACCACTTACCAAACTCTAATATAGAGCAAATTGTATCTATATTACAATTAAAAGGTAAGTTGGGTGGATTCCACTTTAACGATAGTAAGTATGGAGATGACGACTTAACTGTAGGAAGTATTAAACCTTATGCGTTGTTCTTGATTTTTAATGAATTAGTTTATGGTATGCAAAACAATCCACAGAATCCAGATTTAGCTTGGATGATTGATGCTAGTCATAACGTAAAAGATCCTTTAGAAGATTTAATTCAATCTTTAGAAGCCATTCAAGAGGCATACGCAAAAGCAATGTTAATCGATCAAAATGCTTTAAAAGCAGCACAAATCGATAACGATGTTGTAAAATGTCAAGAAATTTTACAAGGCGCTTACCGAACAGATGTTAGACCTCTTTTAGAAAAAGCACGTTTAAACTCAGGAGGAGCTTTAAGCCCAATAAATGCATACCGCGATTTAGGTGTTAGAGATACTTTAATCACAGAAAGAGGTAAATACACAGTAGCAACAGGTTTATAACCATAAAAATGAAGCAAAAAGTTACAGCAGTTTTTGATATAGGGAAAACGAATAAAAAATTCTTTCTCTTTGATAAACGTTTCAAAGAAGTTCATAAAGAATATATTTCATTTGAAGAAGTAGAAGATGAAGATGGGCACCCAACTGAAAACTTGCCAGCTTTAAAGAAGTGGTTAAAACAAGTTTTTGATCGTATTTTAGAGAAAAAGGAGTTTAATGTAGAAGCCATAAACTTTTCAACTTATGGAGCTAGTTTTGTACATATAGATGAAAATGGAGAGCCTTTAACGCCATTATATAATTATACTAAACCCTTACCTAAGGAAATAGTAGATTCTTTTTTTGAGAAGTATGGTCCTAGAGAAGAGTTTCTTAAATCTACAGGATGTGTAGATTTAAGTATGCTTAACTCAGGGTTACAATTGTATTGGTTAAAACATACTCAGCCTGAAGTATTTGCTAAAATTAAATACTCTTTACACTTACCGCAGTATTTAAGTTATGTTTTTACAGGAATTCCTTTGAGTGAATATACGAGTATAGGTTGCCATACTGCACTTTGGGATTATGTAAAAAAAGATTATCATAATTGGGTATACAAAGAAGGAATAGATCAGATACTACCACCAATAGTTTCTACCGAAACTAGTATAAACATGAATTATAATGGTAACAGAATAAAAATTGGTGTTGGTATTCATGATAGTTCAGCGGCATTATTACCTTATGTAAGAAGTATAAAGAAGAAATTTGTTTTAGTGTCTACTGGTACTTGGAGTATAGTTTTTAACCCATTTACCGGAGAAAATGCAGTAGGAGGAGATTTTAATAGTGATACCCTTAATTATATGCGAATTAATGGAAAGCCTGTTAAGGCAACACGCGTATTCTTAGGGAATGAATATAAATTACAAGTAGAGAAGCTTAATAAGCACTTTGGTGTAAATGATGATTATCATCGTAACGTAGATTTTGATTATGACATCTATCTTGAGATTAAGAAAGATTTTAAGCATTGTTTTAAATGGGAAAGTATTTCAGATGAGACTATGCCAGAGAAAACAGCTTTTCAATTTGACAAATACGAACACGCTTATCATCAATTAATGACAGAGCTTGTGCTTCTTCAAATTAAGTGCATTAAAGAAGCATTAGGTACTGATAAAATTGCTCGCATATATGTTGATGGAGGTTTTAGTAATAATGATATTTATATAAAATTACTATCGCATAATTTCAATAATAAAAAATTAAGCACTACTGATGCGTCTCTTGGATCAGCATTAGGAGCCGCTATTTCGATTTCAGATAAGAAATTGAATTCTAAATTTTTAAAACAAAATTATGCCCTCAAAAAACATGTGCCATTTATAGTCAATGGCTAAATTAATATAAGTATTACTTTACGTAAGCGGTTAGAGAATTTAATTCCAAATCAAATAATATGTCCAAAAACATCAAATTGATTCATCCGAGAGATCAAATCACGGAAATCATCAGTAGAGTATATAAAAGAGGGATGACTACCACTTCTGGAGGGAACATTTCTATTATAGACGCGCAAGGAGATATTTGGGTTACGCCTTCTGCAATAGATAAAGGTTCTTTAAGAGCATCAGATATTATATGCGTAAAAAAAGATGGTACTGTAATTGGTAAGCATAAACCTTCTTCAGAATTTCCATTTCATAGAGCTATTTATGAAGCAAGACCAGATATAAAGTCAGTAATTCATGCTCACCCACCAGCCTTAGTATCATTTAGTATAGTACGGCAAATACCTAATACTAATATTATTTCTCAAGCAAAACATATATGTGGGCCAATAGGTTATGCTACTTATAGATTGCCGGGAAGTGAAGATTTAGGAGAGGTTATTGCTGATGAATTTAAAAAAGGCTACAAAGCTGTTATTATGGAAAATCATGGAACTGTATTAGGTGGAAGTGATTTAACAGATGCTTATGAACGTTTTGAAGCTTTAGAATTTTGTGCAAGAACAATTGTATATGGTTCACAAATTGGGACACCAAAATATTTAACGGACGCGCAAATAGACGAATTTGAATCGCAAGCAACAGGAGTTTTACCAGAAATGGAAACGACTACCTACACTTCTGAAGAAGTAGAGAAGCGTTTAGAAATTTGTAAAATAGTACAACGTTCTTGTCAGCAAGGCTTAATGATTGGTTCGTATGGAACAGTATCAATGCGTTGGAAAGAGAATGATTTTTTAATCACACCAACTGATGTAGATAGGTGGGATTTAGATTTGGATGATATTGTTCAGATAAAAGGAGGTAAACGAGAAGCTGGAAAAATACCAAGTAGAGCAACTTGGATTCATCAAGAAATCTATAACAGAAATCCAGATGTAAATTCAATTATTATGACGCAATCCCCTTACCTTATGGCATTTGGGGTTACTGGAGAATATTTAAATGTAAGAACAATTCCCGAAAGCTGGATATTTTTACAGGATATAAATTTTGTGGAATATGGACACCATTTTAGAAAAAATAATAATTCTGAAATTGTAGATAACTGTCCAACGGCATTGATTATAGAAAACGATTCGGTCATTATAACAGGAGATAAATTACTGCAAACTTTTGATTATTTAGAAGTAGCAGAATTTAGTGCAAAATCCATTGTTCTAGGAAATTCTCTGGGAGACATGGTTCCTATTAACGACGAACAAGTAGAAGAATTAAGAAAGAAATTTTTAGCATAAAATTATGGCAATAAGTTTTGATACACGTTACCCATCAATAGACGATTTAAGGAGCAAGGCACAAAAGAAGATACCAAAATTTGCTTTTGAATATCTTGATGGAGGTTGTAATGAGGATGTGAATTTAATTCGCAATACCTCAGAACTCAGAGAAGTACAACTTAAACCTAACTATTTAAGGAAGCACCATGGTTCTTCGCTAAAAACCAAATTATTTGGTATAGAATACGATGCACCTTTCGGTGTAGCTCCTGTTGGATTACAGGGTTTAATGTGGCCTAATTCGCCAGAAATTTTGGCTAAGGCTGCTTTTGAACATAATATACCTTTTATTTTAAGTACTGTAACTACTACTAGTATAGAAAGAGCTGCAGAATTAACAGAAGGCAAAGCTTGGTTTCAATTATATCACCCTGCAGAAGATAAGTTAAGAGATGATATCATAAATAGAGCAGCAGCAGCAGAATGCCCAGTTTTAGTTATTTTATGTGATGTACCCACTTTTGGTTTTAGGCCTAGAGATATAAGAAATGGTTTGGCAATGCCACCAAAAATGAATCTAGCAAACATTTTACAAGGTTTTACACATCCACATTGGAGTTTACAAACTTTAAAACATGGTATTCCTAACTTTGCTACACTAAAGCCTTACATGCCTAAAAATTTAGATTTAAAACAATTAGGTAAATTTATGGATCAAACGTTCTCTGGTCGTCTAAATGAAGAAAAAATAAAACCAATCCGTGATATGTGGAAAGGAAAATTGGTTTTAAAAGGTGTAGCTTCTCATTATGATGCAGAACAAGCTATTCGTCTAGGATTAGATGGGATTATTGTCTCTAATCATGGAGGACGTCAATTAGATGCAGGAGAATCTACTATAAAGCCTTTAGCTTCAATTGCTGAAAAATATGGAGATCAAATCGAAGTAATGATGGATAGCGGTATTCGTTCTGGTCCTGATGTTGCAAGAGCTATGGCAAGTGGTGCCAAGTTTACCTTTATGGGACGCTCTTTTATGTATGGTGTTTCTGCGCTTGGTAAAAAGGGTGGTAATCATACAATCTCTTTATTAAAGACAGAATTACAACAAGTTATGGAGCAATTATGTTGTGAAAAAACGACAGATTTTCCTAACCACTTAATTAAATAACTTAAGGTTTTTAAGAGATAAATGTTAATAGCTAAAAAAACCAGTTAAAATTTAATTTTTAACTGGTTTTTTATTTTTTGAAGATTACTTAAATTACTACTTATTGGTTAGTAGAAAAATTAAGCATCCAATTTATCCATTCTACATTGCTAAACACCTTTTTGTTTCCCTGTGCATGATTAGCTCCTGAAAAAGCTACAAATTGAACATTTTTGTTTCCTGCAGCTTTTAAAAGAGAAGCCATTTTTTCTACAGACGCTACATTTTTACCATCTTCTCCTCCAACCATACCATATACAGGAAGTGTAACAAGTTTTTCTATATTGGCATCATCAGAAATGCCTCTAAAACCACAAGGTGCAACAGCTGCAAAACGCTCAGGAGATTGTTGTATCCAATCCCAAGTACCTAAGCCACCCATACTATGTCCCATAAGGTAAATACGATCTTGGTCTATTTGAGTGTAAGTTTCAAGGATATAATCTAACATGATATTTAGTGTTTTAGGATCCCATTTAGCAAAAGAATTGGGTTCTAATACTATTAAATCTTTACCAGCTAATTCAGCAATAGAAAGCCCTTTTACTTTTGCGGAACGTTTAAGTTGCTCTTCGATTGTCCAAACTTTTCCACCACCACCATGGAGCGATATAAGAAGTGGTAATTTACCTTCTGTTTTTTTCTTAGGAAACGCTATAAAAGCGGTGTCTTTTAACTTACCTAGTTTAGGTAGTAAACTTTTAGGCCAATTTAAAAGTTTAACCTCCATATTTTTAAAAGTACTGTTAATATCTGCAAGAGCCTCTTCTATACTAGAATTTTGACTAAAACTTATTAGTGTAAATAAGGTAAATAAGGTAAAAATCAGTTTTTTCATTTTTTAGCTAACTATTCAAAGATTTACGTTAATTTTATAAATAATACAATGAGTTAAAGTATTATATCTAGATATTAAAACTGTCCTGTTCTCCCCTGATTTTTATATGAGTGTTTTAATTTATCATACTACTTTTATATTTGTATTATACAGTATAGTACAGGATGCAAAAACCTGTTAAGCATCATATTTTCGTTTTTATCCTCTTGCTAAAAAGGATTAATTAAAAACAAATACAACTAACGAATAACTAAATAATATGAGTGAAACATCAGTAGAAATAGAAGACGTTGGTGGTGGAGAGTTTGAAAGAACTCCTGTACCTGCCTCAAGACTAAAAGGTTGGAAATCTTTTTTAGGAATGTATGCAGGAGAACATGCTGCAGGTACTGAATTTATGATTGGTCCGTTGTTTTTAGCTGCAGGAGCCAGTTTAAAAGATTTAATTTTTGGTTTACTTATAGGTAATATTCTAGCTATTCTTACATGGAGATATATAGTAGCTCCTATAGCTGTATCTAGTAAACTCACATTATATTATCAATTAGAAAAAATTGCGGGGAAACATTTAGTAAAGGTTTATAACGTAGTTAATGGAGTACTTTTTTGCTTTTTAGCAGGAGCTATGATTACGGTTTCTGCCAGTGCTGTTGGGATTCCTTTTGGTGTAAGCTTTTCTGTTCCTGAAAGTATTTTTGGGTTAAGTAGTCCAGCGTTTTCTGGAATCGTAATTATTGTAGGTATAGTAATGGCAATAGTTGCCGCAGCTGGTTATAACACGGTATCTAAGTTTGCTAATATAGCTGCACCATGGATGATTATTGTTTTTGCAGCCTGCGGATTATCTGCTTTATCGCAAATGGACGTTAATTCTTGGGATAGTTTAATTAAAGAGTGGGATAAAGGTGTAAGTGTAGTACAAGCTGCAAATGGTAAAGTAGATTTTGGTTTTTGGAAAATTGTAATCTTCGCTTGGTTATGTAATGCAGCTATGCATTTTGGGATGGCCGACTTGTCTATTATGCGTTTTGCTAAAGATACTCGTGCAGGATGGGGACCTTCAATAGGAATGTTTTTGGGTCATTATATGGCATGGATTTGTGCATCATTTATGTTAGCAGCTCAAATTAAATTAACAGGAGATATTTCTGCTAATCCAGGTGCTTTAGCATGGAGTGCAGTAGGTTGGACAGGTATTATTTGTGTTATTATAGCTGGCTGGACAACAGCTAATCCTACTATTTACAGAGCAGGTCTTGCTTTTCAAAGTTTATTTTCTTCTAAGTCAAAAGCATATTCAGGCGTAATTTTAGCAGGTGTTATAGCTACAGTTGCAGGTATTTTTCCAACACTATCCAGTAAATTACTTGATTTTGTAGGTTTGTATGGTACTATTTTAGGGCCAATGGGAGGTGTGATTTTTGTTAACCATTACCTCGCAAAGAAAATGGGCTTTACACAAGATTATGCAGATGAGAAAAGTACTAGCTTCAATACAGCTGTTTTATTAGCTTGGCTAATTCCTGTAGCATTAGGTTTATACTTTATTTTTGGAAAAGGAGTATTCCCTGCTTATGCAGTAATACCTTGCTGGATTGCTTCCAGTTTATTATATGTACTTATTATGAAATTTCAAAAATCTTAAATCATGAAAAAAATATTAAAATTAATTAGTGGTTTATCAATAAGCGTTTTAATACTCTTAGTAAGTATACTTTCATTCTTAGATAAAATAGAGGTGGCTAATATGAAAATGCTCATGCTAATAGGAACAATTCTATGGTTTGCTTCCACACCTTTTTGGATGAAGGAAGAATAGAAGTTTTTATGGTTTTTTGTAGTTTACATTTATAAGTGTTTTCTAGTCTTTTTAAGACTATTTATTTTTTGCGATACTCTAGCATTTTTTGTTAAAAGGCGCTTAGTAGTTTATAAAGTAGTTATATCTAGTAATAAAAGTATATTAAGGTGTATTTCAAATAAATTAACTCATTAAGATGAGTTAATAATATTAGTTATCTTAAGTCGTAATTAATCGCATTAAGAAATTCATCTCTATATGTCTTTTCTTCAAAGAGTCCGCCATGTTCTAAACTTGTGGTAAAACTATTTTTATCCTTGATACCTCTTGAAGACACACATAAGTGTTTAGCGTTAACCATAACAATTACACTTTTAGTTTTTAAGGTGTCTTGCAAATCTGTTAGGATTTGCAAACAAAGTCTCTCTTGTACTTGGGGACGGTGCGCATAATAATCTACTAATCGATTTAATTTTGATAGACCAATAACTCTATCTTCTGGAATATATGCAACATGAGCAAAACCCGTTATTGGTAAGAAGTGATGCTCGCAAGAAGAATCTAAAGTGATATTCTGCTCAATAAGTATTTTCTTATAACCATATTTATTATCAAAAGTTGACAATTTTGGTTTGTTCTTAGGATTTAAACCATAAAACAATTCTTTTACATACATTTTCGCTACACGATATGGTGTTCCAGATAAACTATCATCTGTGATGTCTAAACCTAATTCCTCCATGATCTTTTGAAAATGTATCTGGATATTGGCTATTTTTTCATCATCAGATTTTTTAAAAGCATCAGTTCTTAATGGTGTAGATATATTGGTGGCAATGTGATTGTCGCCAATAAATTCAATGTTATCAGTATTTATTTTATTAGAGCTCATTTACACAACATTTTTCATTTTTACATTGGCAAAACTTACTACCATACCAATGAAAGAATATTAGGCTTAAAGAAGGAAAGTAAATAGCAGATTCAGGGATATTGAACCAACCTGCCTTTTCATTTACAACTATAGTTACTAGTAGAAACCAACTCATATAAAGTGCAATTACAATCCATTTTTTTGATACACTCGTACTAGATTTATATATTGCCAATGCGGAAATACATAGGAATATAATATCTAGACTGGACCACCATAAAGGTTTAGCTTCACAACACTTTAAAACATGTGCTTGAGCTGCAAATAGAAAAGGGGTTGAGATGCAGTGTATAAGGCATAAGCCACTGGAGAGTATACCTATTGAATCTGATTTATTAATGGTTAATAACATCTGAAAATTTGTTATAATGCAACTTAGTTGCAATATTACTTTGGATTTTTTTAAAAAGCAACTTGGTTGCAATATATTTGTGTTATGGGAATTACAAGACAGACTAAACAGGTAAAAAAACTGATGGATATTTTTGACCAAGAGGAGAGAGCGATATCTGTTGTTGATTTAGTAAAGTTATTAGCATCTGAAATGAATAAAACTACGGTTTACCGTATATTAAATAAACTTATGGATGATGGTGTTGTACATTCGTTTATGGGTAAGGGAGGTCTTAAATGGTATGCTAAATGTCAAGATTGTTCTTGTGAAGTGCATAATGATATACATCCGCATTTTCAATGTAAAGTATGTGGGGAAGTAGAATGTCTCCCCGTAACATTTAATATACCTCCTGTAAATGGTTATAAAGTAGATTCTATAAATTTACTTATGGTAGGAGCGTGTAGCAACTGTTCTTAAGTTATAGAAGAGTAAATTGTCTTTAGAAAAATAAATGGACATATTTATTTGTCTGGAAAAAAGATGATTATGCTATGTTTCGCTTTTATGAATATAGAATTATTAATCCCCATCATTATCGGTAGGTAAAACCGTTATAGACAGTATACTAGATATATCAACAGCGAATAGTATATTTAATTCTTTTAAAGCATTATATATAGGCCTTATAGACTCTGGATTTGATGTTATGCCATCATGGAGGTTATTATTAAATAGTATAATTTCTTGATCTATAGTATTTAACTTATTTTGAATTTGTGTTGATATTTTATTAGTATTATCAATACTATTTACTAAGCTTGAAATATTTGTCTTACTTGTAAAATAAACATATTCTACCTCTGACAGTATAGCTTCAATAAGCGCTAAAGAATTTCTGCTTCTGTAAGCTTCTAAGCTATTTGGCGATACATTGTCTGACTTTTCAAAACCAGAAGGCTTGCCTATTTTGGTAACCTTGGCAACATCTAATACATTAATGATTTGGTTAATCGTTAGGCATTTGGCATTATTACTACATAGGCTTTCATTAGCATTTGTGTAAATATTCAAATATTCTGTTTGCCAAGTATTAATCATTAAATTAGCTTGTCTTATTAACTCATCAGTAACACCTAAGACATAGTCTAGTCTAGATGTATCATTTAAGAGTTCTGCTTTAGCGATTTTGGGGTTAAAATCTTTGAATAATAAATATTCTAGGGTACCTAACCCTTTTATAACTGTACTTTTCGTAGTAAAATAGTTAGCATCATAATTTGCTTCTTCAGTAATGTTATTTTCAATTTGAGTAGTATTTATTGGGTAATTATAAATGTTGATATCAAAAAATCGTTGTTTTATTAGTCCAAAATTATATATCTCTGCCCTAGAATATGCTTTTGCTGTAACTAACCATTGTGTTGTAAGTTTGTCATAATCTATATCAGAATTTGATGTTTCAAAATCTAAAACATATTGTTTTAGTACTTCTAGTTCTTCTGTAAACTTTTCTAAACTTAGTAATATATTTTCTTCATAATAGGATTGATAAAAATCATTATTCATGATGATTTCTGTATCATCATTAGATTTACATGATGTAGTTATTAATATGAAGGTAAATACTACTATTAAATATTTCATATTACAATGAGTTTAGATATTGAATTAATTCTTCTCTTTCTGAGGCTATGAGTTGTTTAAAATCTTCTTTGGATTGTTTTGCCTCCCCGCCATGCCATAGTATGGCTTCTTCAATAGTTCTGGCCCGACCATCGTGTAATAAAAACGTATGACCGTTTACAAGTTCAATAAGACCTAATCCCCAAAGCGGTTGTGTTCGCCATTCTCTACTGTTTGCTAAAAAATCTCCTCTATTATCAGCAAGCTCATCTCCCATATCATGTAACAGGAAATCTGAAAATGGATTGATATTTATATTGCTAATTTGAGGTAGAACTGAGTTAGTACCCGTAGTAAAATTATTGATATGGCAAGACACACATCCCAAATCATTAAAGTGCTGTTTGCCTTTTAGAACATCTTCATCCTGAAAATTACGCCTTATAGGCACTGAAATGGCCGACATGTACAATGAAATTCGGCTAAACTGTATGTCAGGGACTTCAACATCCTCACCTGGATTATTACCATTAAATAGTTGGTTACAATCTATGCCATCAGGACAGTTTTCTTCGGGAAAAATCGATGTGGTCAAACCCATATCACCGCTAAATGCCCCAGCTATTTGTTGCTCTAGTGTAGGTTGATTGGCTTTCCACCCAAATTTACCAATAGTTAGCTGTTGTTCCTTTACATTCCATACGTAATTGGCTTTACCGGAGATACCATCCTTGTTTAAATCATCAGGATCAGCATTAGCTAAAATACTGGCTTCAGTTAAAGCATCAATAAACCCGAGACCTATAACTTGTTGGCCTACTCTTGGGGAGATTTCAACGCCCTGTAGACTTCCATAATTTTCATCTATAATACTGTAATTAGGTTGTCGTAATTCGTAAGAAGTTCCATCAGCATATTTACCATTTATAAAAGTGAAATCTACTTGAATATCCGCTTCTTTATCAATACCTAAGTTAGACTCATCCTGTAATTGATCTCCATAGATTTGATGTGGTATTGGGCCTGATGTTGGATTGTTACCTATACTAAGTCTTAATAAAAAGCCTTCAGAATCTGCTCCTGTATTCACAAGAGGTTTACCTCTTCCATCTCTTAAATGACATCCACTACATGCTCTTGCATTAAAAATTGGACCAAGACCATCTCTTGAGGTAGTAGAAGCTGGAGAAGACACCCAACTTTGATCAAACATGGCATTTCCTACTCCAAAAAAAGCTAGTTCTGTATTTGACAATTCTGGAATTGCTCTTCCAAAAGCTTTATCAGCAGTAAATGCTTCAATAGAAAATTGGGATACTAGTTTTTCTTCTCCTTCTTCATACATTGTAATTGTATCTTGATATGTATCATCATCTTTAGAGCAAGATAATATAGCAACCATTACTAGTAATAATGACGTATAACGAATGTGAAAATTGATCACTTTATTCATTGTGGACTAAATATTTGTTAAAGTGTATTTATGAAAAACTATTACACGTTATGTTTCTAATTGAATCACGAAAACTGAAACCAATCTAAGACCGGCTTCAGTTTAAATATGTTAAAGAATATTGTCTTTCTTATTAGTTAATACTAATTGTAACACCTAATGCAGTAGCAGCCTCTGCAATAGCTGTACCTTGATCTTTTAATGCAGATGATAATTGTTCGGCAGGACCATTAGAACCTAATGTCTCTTCAGCTATTATAGCATCAAAACTTTTATTTAAAGCTAATAATGCATCAAGTTTACTTAAGGTGGCTTTAGCTTTTACATCTAAATTTGTTGAAATAGTTTCGTTTATGGTTGCTGATAAATCAACAAGTGAAATACCACTTACTTTAGTTCCGCTTTCAGTTGTATACTCACCGGTAATAATATTATTAATACCATGTACATTTGCCCACATATCTTGGTTGGTGTTATCAGAAAAACAAGAGTGTTCATTTTCCTGTCCTTCATCAATAGCTGGATCTATTCTTTCTAAAGCGACTTCTCCATTAGAAATAAAACCTATACCATTTAAGATATTAGTTAAAGCTGTATTTTTATTTAATCCTGTAAAAGTTGTTCTGTAAGATCCGCCTTGCGCCCAAGTGTCACTTAAGTCTTTCAGGTCTTTAATCAATAAATCTGTAACAATTTGTAAATAGGTTGATCTTCTATCAGCAAAATCAGCCGTTGTATAATCGGTAAATGATCTATTACCAGAAGCAGCAAAGTTAGTAGCTGTATGCGTCACAGGATCGTAATTTAAATCCTGCCCCCATAATAGAAATTCAACGGCATGCCATCCTGTTGATATGTTATCATCTTTTCCAACTTCATTTTTGTCCATGATATTTGCTTCTGTAAGCTCAAATGATATATCTCCTATTAAACCATTTTGGATAGAGCCCCCACGATTGTCAGAAACATAATCTATATAACCTTCATCTAAAGGCCACGCATTAATTTGTCCTTCAGTTCCTAAAAGATCTTCGTTATCAATAGGTCCGTTTGCTTCACGAAATGCCTCAGTTTGTCCATAAAAGTCACGAGCATATAACCATGCATTTTTAGCGTCTTGTAATGTAGTTGCTGATGGAGCTGCTAAAAACGCATCAATCTTGGTTTTCATATCTACAGCTGTATTATAAGAATCTAGATAATTAGCAGCTACGATTTGAGCATAGGTATCAATAAACGCTTCAACTGTAACTTGGTTGGGTGTAGAGGTGTTGTCATCATCGCTTGAACATGCAAATAGTGTTAAAGCAAGTGCGATTAAAGTAATAATTTTTTTCATTTGTTTTTATTTAGACTTAATTAAAATAATTACGCAAAAATATTTCTATTTATTTAAAAAGCAACTTTATTTATAATAATTCTAAATTAATTTCCAGATATTTATTTTAGCCTTTCTATTTCACTAATTATTTAATTTTTTAACTCTTTTTTGTCATTTCATAAATTAAAAAACAAAAGCCTAATAGAGTTATTAGACTTTTGAATGCATTGACATGAATCATTTTTTAGACAGACTAATTCAACATCAAATTATTGTAGTAATTCATATTCAAATTTGGGGTTTCCTCTTTCTCCGTTTTCGTTAACTACAGCGTTAAAACGTAATTTGTAATAGTTTCCCGCAGTATCCTTTATAACAAAATACCTGTCATCCTTTACAACAGCTACTGGACCAGCAAAAGGGTCTCTCCAACCACTACCGATAATATTTCTTTCATTAAAATTAAGAGAGCCGTCATCCACATCAGAAACTGAAAAATCTTCGAATGTAGGTACGCCTTCAATAGCCACACCCTCGCTATCTTTGGTAGATACTTTATATAATCCTGTACCACCTAATGTGTTGTGAATTACATAATCGCTATAGGTAGGTCCGTTTTCAGCACCAAATACACCTGCGAAATTAATATCCCATTTATCTTTTTGAGGCTCAGCAGTTACCAGTTTTTCATCCTTTAAACTAAATGCAACAGCATTATAGTCTACATTTTTTGTAATAGTAGTTTCTTTTATGGTAGTAGATTCTAATTCAGCATATTGCAATTTATAATCTTCGCCATCCATAGTAATTCTAACCTTATACCATCCTCTATCATCTCCAGAGTGGTTAGTACTTCCAGAACCTGCTGTTGTAGGTATTTCAGATCCCATATACACTAAATATACTTTATTATCGTCTGGAGTAGCAGAAATTTCAGAAATAGCAGTTTCGCTTCCATCTCTATGATCTGCATACGGGCCGTACATAGAGTAAGATTGCTTTACACCTTCTTTGTATTCTTCTACTGAATTTATAATTTTTGTTTCCGTCTGTTGCGTAAATAAATTGTATACATCAATTTCTAAAGCAGGAGAAAATGCTGTAGCACTTGTTATTGCACTTAAATCCGTAAAATCTGAAAGTTCGGCAGCTGTAACACGTAATGCGGAATTTAAAAACACCTTGTTTGCTGCTCCTGAGTGAAATGCTAATTCCCAAGCATCTCTTCTTACTGGGGTAGTAGTTTGAGCGCTTAAATCTATAAATACTTGATTAGTATAATTTACACCTCCAACTTCTGGAGCAATAACACCACCTAACGCGGCAGTTTCCGTAAAGCTTAATAGAAAATCAACATTACCACTTACAGTAGCATTAGATAAACTTACTTGACTTATTGAGAATGTGATAGCCTTAGTATCACCTTCAATTGGTGTCTTTAATTTATTTATCTTAAAACTAACGCTTTCAGCACCAGCTGTAAAAGGTAAAGCAATTGTGCCGCCATCGCCAACAGGTATAGTTGTGAAGTCCCCATCAAGACCATATTCGGCATTGTCTAAAGTATAATTAATAGTTATAACACCATTAGAAGTTGCTGCAGGAGCAAATACAACTACAACATCTTTATCTACATCAGTTGCAAGAAAACTAGCAGAGGGGTTCTCAAAAGCTACTGCAAAATCTTGGAGCATAGCTTCGTCGTCATCATTACTACATGCACTCACTAAAAATAGAATTACGAGTGCTTTGATAAATATTAGATTTGTTTTCATTTGTTATTTAATTAGATTTAATATTATATAATAGTTTTAAAAAATAAGATCGTCCGTATCCCAAAAGAATATTACTAGCAGGCCCAGAATGTGCACCACCTTCAATCGCGGTTGTATTTACTTGAGTGATATTAAAAAGATTTCTTGCTCCCAATGTTAGTTGTAAAGCTTTGTTTGCAAAGTCTTTACGAAAAGAGGCATCTAGCATACTAAACCCAGCTTGCTCTCCTCTAACTAAAATGGTTTGATTATTAGCATCTTGTTGTTGTACAAATTGTTGAACCGGCCCATTGAATTTAAAAAATGCCGAAGCCACTAACCCAATTTTATCAAAACGATACGATGCATTGGCATTGGCCTGTAGCGCAAATAGATAATCATCGTTAGCCAAAGTTCTACTGTCTAAAACTTTTGATTGTCCAGAGTAACCCAAACCAAATGAAGCTCTTAGGCTGTTATAAATAAGTGTATTTCTAAAAAAAGCACCAATGGTTTTAAAAGCATCAATGTTAATGTATTGAAACTGTAATGGGTTATTATTAATTATGCTTAATTCTATTCTGTCTTCAACATTTAAATAGTTAAAAGACAGTTTACTTTGCAGGCGAATAGGTGTTTCAGCCTTACCAAAAGAAAACTTCTTTTTTATGTGTGCAAAAATTGAAGCGCCTTGTTCTGGTAATAAATCTGCATTACCTCTTACATCGTGGTTTGCATCTACAAAATAGGTGTAAAGCTCCGCATAATTTGGTAGTCTAGGAGAGGAGCCTACTAGTACGCGTAACTCTAAATCATTTTTTAAATTATACTTTGAAATTAGAGATACGGCTGTCCTTGGTTTAAATAGGGTAGAGGCAATTAATCTTGCTCCAGGACGTATGGAAATTTTTGGTGTTATGTTAATTTCTGATGATGCAAAAACATCATAATTGCCAAGTTCTCGTCTTATATTTTCGCCATCAAAACTACCAGCTTCTTGGGAAACGAAACCATTGGTATTATTAATTTCATAACCAAGTTGTGTTTTAAAATTTTTGCTATTAAAAAAATTACTAAAGTTACCTCTAGAGTACCACACGTTTCTAGATTGAAACTCAAAAGCATTTACATCAAATTTCTCTCTGGTTCTTATGCGGTATTTAAACATTTCTACATCACGCTTTTGGCTTTGATATGAAAAGGAAACATCATAATTAATTTGCTGTTTTAGTTTGCCACTAAAATTTAAGTGATGAAAAAAACGTATGGAGTTAAAAATAGCATCAGTTCCAACAGGGTTTGTTGTATTTGTGGATGCGTTGAAATTTTCTGTAACTTGTGATGAAAACCGATCAATTTGCTCATCAAAGTACTCGAACTTATAAAAGGATTGAAAATTATCTCCTGAAAAATTAATTAATGCTTTTCCTGTATTTTGAATTTTTGGTAGCCATAAAAATCCACGTAAACCATCATTAAGTTCATAATAGGGGCCTTGTCTATCATCTAAAAAACCATTAAAATCGTTTCTATTATAGTTAGCACTTACATTGATTTTATCTGTTAGTTGATGCCCAATTCTTAACGACTGTATATGCCTACCCTCACTAAACAAAGCATATTCGTTACTAACTGTTTCTTCTTGTGTAAACGTAGAAACATCCCATTTATATTTTGAATTTTTCTTAGTTATTATATTAATAACCCCAGAAACAGCATTGGCACCATATTGCACGCCCATAGAACCCTCAACTATTTCAATTTGCTTGATGTCGTCTAAATTTATTTGGGTTAAATCTGTATTATTGCCTAAACCCTCGTCGTTTACCAAAGGGATATTATCTACAAGTATTTTAAAATACTGACCATCCAACCCAAACATCTGCACAGTTGATTTTCCTGTATTTGCATTTGGAATGATATTTAAATTAAGAGATTGATTTAATACATCAGCAAGATTGTTACCAGCTAGCATATCAATTTGTTTGCGGTTTATCACATTTACTTCAAATACAGACTTCTTAATGGATTGTGGGTTGTATTGCCCTGTTAAGACAACTTCTTCTAATGTTTCAACTTTAATAGAATCTCCATCTTTTCTAGAAGTTTCCTGAGAAAAAGAATAGCCTACTAAAAAAAATGAAAAATAAATAGTTAAATATTTTTTATTTAGAATCATTCTTAATTAAATTTGCTGCAAATATATAAGTTATTTTTAATTAGTCTAAATAAGAATAAATAGATTTTTAAAAAATTAATATTCACATAACTCAAACATTTAAAAATGAAACGATTAACTATTTTATCGCTACTAATTTTAACATTTACCCTAAATGCGAATGCTCAAAGCAAGAAGAAAGAAGACCTAGAAGCCATTAAGAGTATGTGTGGCTGTTTTGAAGTAACATTCAATTTTGCTGAAACATTTAATTACAGTGAAGATTCTTTGTACAAGCCTTCTAAGACCAAAACAGATAAGGCCTTAGAGTGGGCGCAATTGGTTATAGATGATAAAAACAAAGTATCTATACAGCATTTATTGCAAGTTGGAGATCCATCTAAACCATATATAGTAAAGCATTGGAGGCAGGATTGGGTGTACCAAAACACCGATTTTTACATGTATAATGGCGATAATAACTGGAATTATATTGCGAAACCAAAAGCTGATGTAAAAGGGCAGTGGACACAAAAAGTGTATCAAGTGGATGATAGTCCACGTTACGAGGGTTCTGGGACTTGGGTACACGTTGATGGCAAAAGCTACTGGGAAAATACTACCGACGCACCGTTACCAAGACGCGAATATACCACAAGAAGTGATTATAATATTACAGAAAGAGGTAATCGACATGAGGTAACCGATTATGGTTGGGTACACGACCAAGACAATAAAAAAATTGTTAGAACATCTGGAGCCGATGATGTAATAATTGCTAAAGAAAAAGGCTATAACACCTATAAAAAAGTAGCCGATAGTAAATGCCAAGGTGCAATTGATTGGTGGCAAAAACACAAAGCAAAATGGGCTTTGGTTAGAGCAAAGTGGGATACCGTATATGGCATGAATAAAGATTTAGCACTAGAAACTAAGGTAGAAAACAAACCTTTATATAAGCATTTATTTTCTGATGATATCGATGAGGAAACCGCTATTAGTGAGGTTATAGAATCTTTTGTAAAATAAGTGATTTATGGTTTCAAGTTATAAATTATTAAATATCATTATTGTTCTAATCTCAATCCAAGTTAGTGCTCAAACTAATGTTTTTTTAGATAGAGCTTATTGGAAAAACAAACCTTCATTAGAGCAAGTACAGGAAGCTATTAAAAATGGCAACGATCCTACTGAACTCAACGAACATGCATTTGATGCCATTTCTTTGGGTCTTATTGAAAAGGTAGATAACAACATCATTAAATACCTTTTAACTATAGATGGTAATGGTGTAAATAAGAAAACCCACGATGGTAGAACCTATGTGTTTTGGGCTGCATACAAAGATAACATAGAAATGATGCAGTACCTTGTTGATAAAGGTGCAAAAATGGATATTATTGATAGCCATGGCTATTCGGTATTAAACTTTGCAGCAGTTACAGGACAACGCAATACTCAATTATATGATTTCTGTATAACGCATGGCGCTAATGTACTTTCAGAAAAAAACAATGATGGTGCCAATGCTCTTTTACTAGTTGCTCCAGCTTTAAAAGATGATGTTTTGATAGATTATTTTGTCTCAAAAGGTATTAATTTACACAGTGTAGACAACAACGGTAATGGCATATTTAACTATGCTGCCAAAAAAGGAAATATAGATTTACTAAATCTACTTATAAAAAGGGGAGTTGCGTACAAGTCGCTAAACACAGTAGGAGGTAACGCCTTTATGTTTGCAGCCAAAGGCACGAGGCATCATAAAAACACATTAAAAACTTATAAATACTTAGAAAGCTTGGGACTAGAACCAAATATAATTACAAATGAGGGTTTTACACCTTTACATGCGTTAGCTTATAAAAATAAGGATCTTGATATTTTCAAGTATTTTATTGAAAAAGGAGTTGATGTAAATCAAAAAGATGTGAATGGCAATACAGCTTTTATCAATGCATCTTACAGCAATACTTTAGAGTCTGTTTTATTTCTTTCAGAACATATTAAAAATATAAATACCCAAAATAAAAAAGGGGTAACACCTTTAATGCGTGCAGTAGAAAGTAACTTTGAAGATGTTGTTGCCTTTTTAATAGAACAAGGCGCAGACATAACAATAACCGATGCTAAAGGTAACTCTTTAGTATATTATCTTATATCTTCATATAGTGAAAAATCCAAAGACAGTTTCAGGAAAAAGCTGGAATTGTTAAAAGCTAAAGGGTTAGATTTTTCAACACAACAGGCAAACCAAGATAATCTTTGGCATTTGGCAGTAAAGCAAAATAGCCTTAATCTTTTAAAACTACTTGAAGGGTTAAATGTGCCCATAAATCAAAAGAATAAATATGGTTACACGCCACTTCATATTTCAGCAATGAAATCAAAAGATAATACCGTCTTACAATTTCTTTTAAATAAAGGTGCAGATAAAAGGATACAAACCGATTTTGAGGAAACACCATTGGATTTGGCTAAAGAAAATGAAGTATTACAAAACAACAAATTCAGTTTAACTCTTTTAGAATTATGATGATACGTTTATTAAAATACATGCCCATTATAACTATTTTACTGTTTACGCTTTTAGCGTTTACCAACGCTACGGAAACAACCAAAGTGAAGTGCATGATACAGTTAACAAATTATTCTGGCGAGGGAGCTTATGTAGTGGTTTCACTATTAAACCCAGAAGGAGCTTACGAGAAAACCTTATACGTTCAAGGAACAGATAAAGAGTGGTATAGCGATATAACTGAGTGGTGGAAGTTTTATGGAAAGCGTAGACCTGATATAGATGCCATTTCTGGCGAAACTGTTGCAGGAGGTGAGCGTACCATAAGTGTTTTAGATATAGATGCTGATATATTAGATAAAGGCTACAATATTCGTTTTGAAACCGCTGTTGAAGATCAGGAGTACTATACAGATGATGTTCAATTTGAGTTAACCTCAGAAAGCTTAACAAGTAAAGTTGAAGGCAAAGGGTTTATAAGATATATACGTTTAATACCTCAATAAACAGAAGTTTATGACATTATCTATATGGAGATATAGTCATTTTTTACTGGCAGCATCAACTGCCCTGTTTTTGGTTGTAGCTTCTATTTCAGGTGGAATTTTAGCTTTAAAATCAATGTCAGATGTGGTGCAGCCACAAGTAACTTCAAATTTAGCGTACATTACATTAGGGCAAACAGTTCAGGCTTTAAAAAATGAGTACAAAGACGTATTTGAGTTTGAAATTACAAACGCTAATGCTGTAAAAGCTTCTGTAATTACTAAAGCAGGTAAAAGCAAAACAATTTATATCAACCCAATTTCTGGAAAAAAAATAGCAGCTATTGAAAAACCATCTGCTTTTTTTAATTGGATGACTAACTTTCACAGGTCGTTGTTTTTAAAAAGTATCGGTCGGTTTTTTGTGGGGTTAGTATCATTACTTTTATGCTTAATCGCCATTACTGGAGTAGTACTTGTTTTAAAAAGGCAAGGCGGAATACTAAAGTTTTTCTCTAAAGTAAAAGAAACCAATATTAACGAGCGTTATCATGTAATTTTTGGACGTTGGTTTTTAGTACCTATATGTATCATTGCGCTAACGGGAGTGTACCTTTCTGCTGAAAAGTTTTCGTTACTACCCCAAACTACTACCTCACACAATTACGATTTTGAACCTTCTAATACTCCAAAGTATAATGATGTTTTAGAAATTCCACTACTTAAAAACACGACATTAGATCAACTTAGAAAGTTAACTTTTCCTTTTTCTGAAGATGCAGAAGATTATTTTGAAATAGCCTTAACCAATAAGGAAATATTACTGCATCAACATACAGGCGAAATTATTAGTGAAGTGCGGTATCCCTTTGTACAAATGGCCTCTATACTAAGTTTAAAATTACACACGGGAGCGGGGAATTTTTTATGGTCTACAGTACTATTGATAGCCAGTTTGAGCATCCTCTTCTTTATATACTCTGGATTGTCCATGAGTTTAAAACGTATCAAAAAATCAAGAATAACACTAGGAACTTTTGATAAAGATGAATCGGAAATTATTCTTTTAGTAGGTTCAGAAACTGGAAATACATTTGTATTTGCAAAAGACTTTTGTAAAGCTTTAGTTAAAGCAGGAAAAAAAGTATTTCTCTCTTCATTAAATGAATATTCAACTTATAAAAACGCTAAGCAATTAGTAGTGTTTACTTCTACATACGGTAAAGGAGATGCACCAAATAATGCTAGAAATTTTGAAACCATTATCAATACAGTAAAACCTGTAAATCCTATTCAATTTTCGGTAGTAGGCTTTGGTTCAAAATTGTATCCTAACTATTGCCATTTCGCCATTAAAGCAGATGCATTGCTTCATAAACTAAGTCAATTTAAACCCTTATTGCCATTGGTAAAAATCAACGAGCAATCGCAAACAGATTTTGATAGTTGGGTATCACAGTGGAGCAATATCACTAAGGTAGATTTAAGATTAAAACCTTCAAAAGAAAAGCGTAAATTTCAAAAGTTTCAGGTTGTAGAACGTACCTCTATAAATTTAGATAAGACTTTCCTTTTAACGTTAAAACCTAAGCAAAAACTCAACATCCAATCAGGCGATTTACTTTCTATTATTCCTGAAAATGATACGAAAGAACGTTTGTATTCCATTGGGAAAATTAATAACAATCTCACGTTAAGTATAAAAAAACATGACAAAGGTGTTTGTTCTTCAACATTAAGTCAGTTAAAACAAAATGATATGATTACAGCCACTATAAAACAAAACTCAAGTTTTCATTTTCCGAATGATGCAAAAGAAGTTATTATGATAGCCAACGGCACGGGTATTGGACCATTTTTAGGAATGATTAATGCCGAAAAGCCAAATAAAACAAAAACTTACTTGTTTTGGGGAGGTAGAACCAAAACGTCTTTTAAGTTATATACCAATTTAATTGATTCTGCTTTTTACAAGAAAAATCTTTCGGGGCTTTTTGTGAGTTTTTCTAAAGAAGAAAACCAAAGAAGATATGTTCAAAATTCTTTAGTAGAAAAAGCGGATTTGGTATGTCGTGTCCTTAAAAATGGTGGAACACTTATGATTTGTGGCTCTTTGGCAATGAAAAATGATGTACTTGCAACCTTGAACAACCTCACGGAAACACGTTTTAACTTGCCTATATCTTCTTTTGAAAAGTATAACCAAATATTAACCGACTGTTATTAAAAAACCAAAACTACTATGTGTCATAAAGTGATAGCTAAAAATTGTAACGGACAACTTGCTTATTGTGAAAGCTGCCAATTATATAATTTACAGTTCAATAATATAAGTATAGAATTTACTAAAAAAGAACTTCAGGTATTTCAAAGTTTTGTTAGTGAACTCGAGGTAGAATATTGGCAAGCTATGTACGATAGAACACCCATAAAACGAAAAATACCAATTCAAACATTACAAAAAAATCTAACCCTGGTATTTAATAGACAAGAATTTTCGGCATTAAAGGATTTAGTGTTACAGGATACAAAAAAGCCATTTACTGTATTATCAGTGCCAGATGTAGATTATGTTTTCTTTTTAAACTAAAGTATATGGATGATATCAATATGCTTTATAAGAATGATTATGGAATTGCTTTTAAATGGAAGCGCTGTCCACTAGAGCACTTTAAAAAAGTAAATTTTGTTTTTGATAAAACCGTGTTTCATCTTACTGAAGCAGAAATATTGATGTTTAGTGATTTTATTAATAAATCGCTAGATAGGTTAATTCAAAATGCTAATAAAAGTGATGTAGATGAATTAACATTCCTTGAAACTCCTATACCTCAAATCAGTCTTGTTATGAATTATGAAAACTTAGTTTTACTTCAAAACTTGATTGAAGGTTCTCTTTTGGAATTGGGAATTGATATGATGTTAAATAATTAAAATTTTGTAGGTAAACCTAATTCTTAAAAATAAAAATATGGACTCAAACAAAAACTTTGCAATTGTAGAAAAGGTATTTGAAGACTTTTTAATAAAAAAGAAATTGAGAAGAACACAAGAACGTTTTGCAATTTTAGAGGAAGTTTACAACCGTGAAGGTCATTTTGGCGTTGATGATTTATATGATAAAATGATAGCTAGAAACTATAGAGTTAGTAGGGCAACATTATATAACACTATAGAGCTTTTGTTGGAAATAAAACTCGTAAGAAAACATCAATTTGGAGATAATATGGCTAAATATGAAAAATCATATTTTAACAGGCAGCATGATCATATTATCTTAACAGATACAGGAGAGGTTTTAGAGTTTTGTGACCCACGTTTGCAAGAAATCAAAAAAACTATTGAAGAGGTTTTCGATATTGAAATTGATAAACACTCCATGTACTTTTATGGTGTTAGAAAAAACACTTAGATTTTTAATACTCTAGTTTTCTTATAATACTGTTATGAACAAACAAAAAACCCAAGGTTTAACCTTGGGTTTTTTGTTTGTTATTTATGTAGCGAGAACGAGATTTGAACTCGTGACCTCCGGGTTATGAATCCGACGCTCTAACCAACTGAGCTACCTCGCCGTTTTTGAGGTTGCAAATATAAAAACAATATTTACGTTCGCAAACATAACTTGTGCAAAATATTATTGAAAATAATTTCTAAACTCATCAATTAATGTATATATTGAGCACACAATATTTTAATAACTTTTATGGACGATAAAACAAAGTTTGAGATAGAATTTCCTATACATGCCTCACCGCAGTTATTATATCAATACATTTCAACGCCCTCAGGTTTGTCTGAATGGTTTTCAGATAATGTAAATTCCCGTGGTGAGTTATTTACTTTTATTTGGGATGATAGTGAAGAACAAGCTAAATTACTAAGTAAAAAGAGTGGGGAACGTGTGAAGTTTAGATGGTTAGAAGATGAAGAAGATGGTGCCGCCTGTTATTTTGAAATTAGAATTCAAGTAGATGAAATTACTAAGGATGTATCTTTAATGGTAACAGATTTTGCTGATGATGATGAGGTAGAAGAGGCTAAAATGCTTTGGGAAAATCAAATTTCAGATTTAAAACAAGTATTAGGTTCTGTATAAAAACACTATTTAATCTTATATTTGTCCGCGCTTAAATTTATAAAAGTAGCGGACTTTTTTTATGATAAATTTTAACGGTAACATTTTAGAGGATACTACTTGTATTTCAATACATAATAGGGGTTTTGCTTATGGAGATGCTGTTTTTGAAACTATTAAAGTATCCAATGGGAAAATATTATTTTGGGAAGACCATTACTTTAGACTAATGGCATCTATGCGAATAATGCGTATGGCAATACCTATGAGTTTTACCATGGAACTTCTTGATACCCAAATAAAAGATCTTTTAAAAGTAAATGGTTTTGAGAGCGGTAATGTTAGGGTAAAACTGATAGTTTTTAGAGATGAAGGTGGATTGTATTTACCAAAGGAAAATACTGTAGGTTATACAATTAGTACCAAGCCTTTAGATAATGATGTATTTGAGTTTAATGTATCTGATTACGAGGTAGATTTATTTAAGGATTACTATGTTGCACCAACACTATTATCTACGCTTAAGACTAATAATAAGGCTATAAATGTAGTTGGTAGTATTTTTGCTAATGAAAATAAATTAGATAATTGTTTACTCCTAAACACAAATAAAAATGTAGTTGAAGCTTTAAATGGCAATTTATTTTTAGTAAAGGGTAATATTATAAAAACACCACCACTATCAGATGGATGTTTAAAAGGCATTATGCGAGCACAAATAATAAGGCTTGTTGAAAAGTTAAGCGATTATGAGTTACAAGAAGTTGCAATTTCTCCTTTTGAACTTCAAAAAGCAGATGAATTATTTGTTACAAATGTAATTACTGGAATACAATCTATTACAAAATACCGTAAAAAGCATTTTGTTAATGATGTTGCTAAACTATTAATAGAGAAACTAAATATTGTTGTTAGATTAGCTTAGTTATAATTTGGGTTTTCTGGCGCGTTTGACCATATACTATACTCGCCACCTAGTTCTAGCATTTTTTCTTTCCAGAAAGAAGCATAGTCTTTTTCAATAATTTTTTTCTTATAAATATTTTCTGAAACCACCCACGAGTTTGCCTTTAGTTCACTTTCAAGTTGATTAGAATCCCACCCTGAATACCCTAAAAAGAAACGAATGTCGTTTTCACTAATAGTGTTATTGGTAATTAACTCAGCGGCTTTTTTAAAATCCCCTCCCCAAAATATACCCAAAGAAATTTCTATACTATTAGGTATCAAATTAGGTACTTTATGGATAAAATAAAGATTATCCTGTTCAACAGGACCGCCATTGTAAACTTTAAATGGAGCTTCTACCTCTGGAATTAAATCCTTTATGGTATATTCTAATGGTTTATTCAGAATAAAACCAATAGACCCTTCTTCACTATGGTCTGCCAATAAAACAATGGAGCGATTAAAGGAAACGTCTCCAATTATGGCTGGTTCTGCAATCAGCAAATCGCCTTTTTTGGGGGTGGTGCTCGTCATGCTGTTTAATATTAAATTAACTAAATCTAAGATTATTTTATCAAAAAAGCAACTTTTGAGCGGCGCATAAAAAAAATGCTTTCCAGTATGGAAAGCATTTTTATATTTTTTTCTGAAACTAAAACTTAGTTTACAGCACTTGATAAATCAGATCCAGCTTTAAACTTAACAACGTTTTTAGCTTTAATTTTGATAGTCGCACCAGTTTGTGGGTTTCTACCTTCTCTTGCAGATCTTTTAGAAACTGACCAAGAACCAAAACCAACTAAAGAAACTCTGTTTCCTTTTTGTAAAGCACCTTCTATTTCAATAAGTGCACATTCTAAAGCTTTCTTAGCAGCTGCTTTAGTGATTCCTGCGTGTTCTGCCATTGCATCGATTAAATCTGTTTTGTTCATAATGTAAATTTTAATTATTAATAAATTGGTTAAACTTTTTCGTTAAATCCTCTACAAATTTATACGGATTATGCTTTCATGCAAGTAACAGCAAGGGAAATACAGAGTTTTGTTGATAACTTATAGCATTTGTTAATAAAGGAACTGTATTTTGTCGATGTTTTTATAAAATGAGTAATAATGAGGGTTTAGCGCATTTTTGCATTGTTTTCAAATTTATACCCATTGAGTAGTGATACTATATCCATTAACTTTTTACCTGGGAGTTTGATTTTTAAAATATTTATATAACCCTCATTTACAGGTACTTTCATACTTTTTTTAGAAACAACGATATTTCCTACATTGTCGTTGTGATGTGTAATTTCTTTTTCAGCTTCATATATCTTAACATCTAAAATACTTTCTCCATCAACTAATTCACTCCAAGCAGCAGGATAGGGACTAAGCCCTCTAATTTTATTGTAGATATTATCTATACTGTCATTCCAGTCAATTTTACAATTCTCTTTGTTTAGTTTATATGCTGTTTTAATATTGTCATTATCTACTTGCGGAGTAGTTTTTACCTTATTGGTTTCAATTAGTTGTACTGTTTTTATAACTAAATCGCTTCCTAAATGCATCAATCTATCATGTAAACTTCCTGCATTTTCATTTTTTTCAATTACGGTTTCTTGCTGTAAAATCATCTCTCCTGTATCTATTTTCTCATCAATAAAAAAGGTAGAAGCTCCCGTAATAGATTCTCCATTTATTATAGCCCAATTAATTGGTGCAGCACCTCTGTAGTTTGGTAGTAAGGATGCATGTAGGTTAAATGTACCATACTTAGGCATTTGCCATACAACTTTAGGTAACATTCTAAAAGCTACAACTATTTGTAGATTGGCCTCGAGAGATTTTAGTTCTCCTGTAAACGTTTCATCTTTAAGGTTTTTTGGCTGTAAGAGGTGTAATCCCGCTTCTTTAGCATATTTTTTAACAGCACTCTCATTAAGCTTTCTTCCGCGACCTGCTGGTTTATCTGGTGCAGTAATTACACCTACAATATTATAATTATGTTCTACTAGTGTTTTTAAGGTTGTTACTGCAAAATCGGGAGTTCCCATAAACACTATTTTTAGATCTCTCATAAATGACTTAGCTTATATTTATTAGTTTTTGTAATATTTATTATGTTATGTTCTAACAGTAGTTTTAATACGTTTTTAGTTGCTGTATCATCACAATTTAAAATTTTTGAAATTTGTCTTGATGATTTCTCTCCAGTTTCTAAAAGCGTTATCACTTGATTTTTTAAATCTTTAGTACTTGTCTTCTCTTGGTTTTTAGTAGTTTTAGTGCAAACAGAGCAAACACCACAAGGTGTTACATCCTTTTCATCAAAGTAGTTTAGTAATTGCATACTTCTGCAAACATCATCATTATTAATATAATCAATTACAGATTTAACTTGATATTCTTTTAATTTATTTTGTTGCTTAATAATCGCAGAGATTCTATTTATTGTTTTATCATCTTCTCTAGGTTCTATAAATGTAATTTGAGCATCAGTTTTAGAGTGTTGTAGGGTGATAATTTCATCTCTTGCAAGTTGTTCTAAAACCTGAATGAGTTCGTGTTCAGATATTGAAGCTTTATCTGCTATTTTTGATGTATTAATATTTGTATCATGATCAAAAACACCACCATAAGACCTTAGAATTGATTTTACTGTAACATCAAATTGAGGATGTGTGTCTAAATATTCAAAAATTAAATTATTAGTTGATTTAAATCTTATTAGAACTTTGTTTTTAAAATGTTTAGATAGTGAAATGATGCTATTTCTATCTAGAGTCAATAGTGCATTATAGCATAACGTGCTGTTAAAATTATACGTCTTGCAAAAGTTATTAAAATTGAAATCGAAAACTTGGTATTGCCCTTCTCCATAAGATACTTGAAAATAGCTGCTTAGTTTTCTATATACATGCTTAATGAAGTCTACAGAAGGAAGTATTTTTAAAAACTGATTCTTTACTAGTACTTCATCGTTTTTATTTTTTAAAACTACAGCGAATGCTTGCACTCCGTTTCTCCCAGCTCTACCAGCTTCTTGAAAATAACTTTCTATGCTTTCAGGTAAATTTAAGTGTATTACTGTTTTTACGTCTGGTTTATCTATACCCATACCAAAAGCATTAGTGGCAACCATAACTTGTGTTTTGTTGCTCATCCAACTATTCATGTGGTTTTCTTTTTCAGTCGGGTTTAGTCCACCATGATAATGTGTGGCTTGTATGTTTTTTGAGTTTAAAAGCGTGCTTATATCAACTGTAGCTTTTCTGTTTCTTACGTATACAATTGAAGAACCATTATGTTTTTTTAAAATAGTTTCTAAGCGATAATATTTGTCTTCCTCATGTAGGACTATGTATCCTAAGTTTGGTCGAAAAAAAGACTGTCTAAATATTTTTGGCTTAATAAAATCTAATTGTTTTGTAATGTCGTTAACAACGTTTTCTTTTGCCGTTGCAGTTAAAGCTATGACGTTTACAGATGGTTTTATTTTCCTCAATTCTAATAAGTTAGAATATGAAGGTCTAAAGTCGTTTCCCCATTGTGAAATACAATGTGCCTCATCAACAGCAATCAAGTTTACTTGCATTTGTCGGATACGATCTTGTACTAATTCTTGCTGTAAACGTTCTGGGGATAAGTATAAAAACTTGTAATTTCCGTAGATGCAATTATCTAAAAGTGTATCCAATTCACTTTTAGAGATGCCACTAGTAATAGATAGTGCTTTTATCCCTTTTTTATTTAATTGTTGCACTTGGTCTTTCATTAATGCAATTAGTGGAGAAACTACAATACAAATACCTTCTTTTATTAGAGCTGGTATTTGGAAGCATATAGATTTTCCTCCTCCGGTAGGCATTAATGCTAAAACATCATCGCCTTCTAGAACTGCATTTATAATGGATTCTTGATTACCACGGAAATCAGTGAATTTCCAGTAACGCTCCAATATGTTAAGGGGATGTAGGCTCAATTTAAACTAAGAGTGTTTAGGATAAAATTAGTACGTTCTTCAACAGTTCCAAAAGGTACATCTATTGGCGAGTAATTGAAACTTTGGTAGGTTTCAAGAAGATAATCATGTATTTTTTGAGCTTGAGAAAAGCTTTCGTAACGCTCATTATCACTTTTGTAAATAGCTTCCCAAGGTTTTAAAATAAAAACCACATCATAAACAAAGTGTTGGGAGTGTGTTACAAAGTCCTCTGGATAACAACCCCCAATGTAGTCCATATAGGCTAAAACATCAGGAATACCTCTATCAAAGAATACAATGTTGTTTTCGGTTTTTTCAGAATTTTTAAATTGTGAAATACGTCCCTTTAAAAGTAGTTCGCTAAACAACAGAGGATTTGTTAAAAAAAGCTGTTCTATACCTTCTTTTTGAGCATCTAATGTTACTTGTCTCGAAATTTCTTCCATACAAGTAAAATCTTGTTTAATAAGTTCATTAATTATAGTAGACTTCCCTGTTCCAGGTCCGCCAGTAATTACAATTCGTTTTAACCCCAAAATGCTTTGATTTTGTTTGTAAAAATCGGAATTAAACTTCTATAAAAAAAATGGAAAGGAAAGCTTATATTTGCACATCAAAAAAGTATATGGGCGAGACTTCAAATCAAGAAGAATTCTATAAAAAACTAAGGGCACAATTGTATGATACAGCATTGTGGCCAACAGGGTATCTTTATAAATTTATTGTAAAGACAAATGCTTCTCAAATAGAAAAAGTAGAGAGTTTGTTTAATAACATGGGAGCAGTTATTACTACAGTTGCATCTAAAAACGGAAAATATACTAGCGTTTCTATAAATGTTAGAATGAAGAATCCAGATGCAGTAATTGCCAAATATAAAGAGGTTGCAGAAAAAATAGAGGGCGTTATTAGTCTTTAGTTTTTTTTCGTATTTTGCGCATACTTCATTAGAACATTTAATACCGTAATTTTGATTGATAATTTAGAATATAATACTGAAAGAGAGCATTTAATTATTCCTGAATATGGACGTCATCTACAAAAGATGATTAATCATGCTAAGAGTAGAGAAACCAAAGAGGAGCGTGAGAAGTTGGCAAAGGCTATAATATCAGTAATGGGTAATTTACAACCGCATTTGCGTGATGTTCCAGATTTTCAACATAAACTTTGGGATCAATTATTCATCATGTCTAATTTTGAATTGGATGTAGAATCTCCATTCCCAAAACCATCTAAAGAAGTTTTGGCAGAGCGCCCAGATCCTTTAAAATATCCTCAAAACCACCCTAAGTACCGTTTTTATGGTAATAACATTAAAACGATGATTGATGTTGCCAATACCTGGGAAGAAGGAGAACTTAAAGAGGCATTGCTTTATACCATTGCCAACCACATGAAAAAGTGTTTTTTAAACTGGAATAAAGATACAGTTGAAGACATGGTAATTTATGATCATTTATATGAATTATCTAACGGTAAGATAGATTTGCGAAATTCTGATGAAGATTTATCAGATTCTAGTAGTCTTTTACGTTCTAAAGGGAAGTACAATAAAAAGAAGAAAAACTCTAATCGCTCTAGAAAACGTCACTAAGTTTATTTATGGGAACATTTAAAATTGAAGGAGGTCATAAGCTAAAAGGCAGCATACAACCTCAAGGTGCAAAGAACGAAGCATTACAAATTCTTTGTGCAGTTTTGCTTACTCCAGAAAAAGTTACCATTAACAACATTCCTGATATTATTGATGTTAATAAGCTTATTAATTTACTTAAAAAGTTAGGTGTTAAGGTTGAAAAACTATCAACAGGTAGTTACACATTTCAAGCTGATGATTTAGATTTAAAATATTTAGAATCCGATCAATTTAAAATTGATGGTCGTGGTTTACGAGGCTCTATAATGATTGTTGGGCCGCTATTGGCACGTTTTGGTAAAGGCTATATTCCAAAGCCAGGAGGTGATAAAATTGGACGTAGACGTTTAGATACTCACTTTGAAGGTTTAATAAAACTAGGCGCAAAATTTGGTTACAGTAGGGAAGAGCAGTTTTATGGTGTAGAGGCCGAAAAGCTAAAAGGAACTTACATGCTCCTTGAAGAAGCATCAGTAACAGGTACAGCAAATATTGTAATGGCTGCTGTTTTGGCTGAAGGACAAACTACAATTTACAATGCAGCTTGCGAACCTTACTTACAACAACTTTGTAAGATGTTGAATAGAATGGGAGCTAAAATCTCTGGTGTAGGTTCTAATATGCTAATTATTGATGGAGTTGAAAGCTTAGGAGGTACAGAACATAGAATGCTTCCTGATATGATTGAAATAGGTAGTTGGATAGGCCTTGCAGCTATGACAAAAAGTGAACTTACCATAAAGAACGTAAGTTGGAATGACTTAGGTGTAATACCTAATGTATTTAGAAAATTAGGTATTACTGTAGAAAAACAAGGAGATGATATTCACATACCAGCACATACAGATGGTTACGAAATACAAAGTTTTATTGATGGTTCTATTTTAACTATCTCTGATGCGCCATGGCCTGGGTTTACTCCAGATTTGTTGAGTATTATATTAGTGGTTGCTACTCAAGCAAGAGGTAGTGTTTTGATACACCAAAAAATGTTTGAAAGTCGTCTTTTCTTTGTGGACAAGCTTATAGATATGGGGGCAAAAATTATTCTGTGTGATCCGCATAGGGCTACCGTTATAGGCCATGATTTTAAATCTACATTAAAGGCTACTACAATGACCTCCCCAGATATTAGAGCAGGAGTTTCCCTATTAATTGCAGCCCTATCAGCAAAAGGAACATCTACGATACAAAATATTGAGCAGATAGACCGTGGCTATGAAAATATAGATGAAAGGTTACGAGCTATTGGAGCTAGAATAGAACGTGTTTAATTAACAAGAGCGTGCTTACGTTTCTTTTTTTGTTTTCCATGAAAGATACTAATAGTTGTACTTACAGTTAATCCACCTAAAGTAGTAGCAACCCATTCACCAGTATCAAATTTATTATTCTTATCACTACCATCATATATTTCTTTTCCTAAACCCGCTAATGTAGAAGCTCCCAAACTATACCAAAACGCCTTTTTTTTGTTTTTGGTTACTGTGTAAATAAAAGCATAGCTTCCACCCGAGATGATGGCACCAGCACCAAAATGGAGTTTGTCGTCTGTCGAAATTGTTTGCGAATAAGAAAGTGAAAAGCAACCAATGGCCAATAATAAGATTAATGTTTTCATGATTGAAATTTAGTAATAACATTTCTTATAAATAAATTTTTAAGATAACAATACTGTTTTAATTGTCTTATTGCGTTAAAAACTTATTATTTGTCTATATTTAAATTTCATAACTGTTTAAATTATGCTTAAAAATACCTTCTCAATTACGTTTATCATTTTTGTATTGTTTGTGTCTTGTGGCAAGAAAAAAGAGAATGTCGCTAATAATAAAGTCGAACTTAAAATAGTTAAACCTTCTTTAGAGCTATTATGGGAAACAGATACGTTACTAACCACTTGCGAATCTGTGTTGTATGATGAAACTTCAAAAACCATTTATGTTGCCAATATAAATAATGGTCCATGGGAAGAGGATAATAATGGTTTTATTTCCACAATAAATACTAAAGGAGAAATAACAAAATTAAATTGGATACAAGGCCTTAGTGCTCCAAAAGGTATGGGGATTTACAATGGTAAATTATACGTTAATGACATACATAACTTAGTAGAAATTGATATTAAAAACAGAAAGATTTCAAATACTTTCACAGTTGAAAACAATCCTCAATTAAACGATTTAACAGTTAGTCCAGATGGTGTGATATATGTTTCAGGTTCAAATTCTAATAAAATTCACAAGCTGCAAAATGATAATATAAGTGTTTATGCTTCAAACCCTGAAGGTAATAGACTTAATGGATTATTATGGCAAGAAGAAGGTATTTATTATGCTGATTTTGCTGCATCTGTTTTTGGTTTAGTTAATAATGAAGATCTAAATTTTAAAACCCTTACAAAGGATATTGGTCAAACAGATGGCATAGTACGTTTAGAAAATGGAGATTTTATTACATCAGGATGGAGTGGACAGCTTTTTTATATCTATGCTAAAGACTTTAAAGCTGTAGAACTTTTAGACACTAGGGAGGAAAAAATCTATGCAGCAGATATAGATTATATATCTGCTACTCAAACTTTATTAGTTCCAACATTTTTCCATAATAGAGTAATGGCTTATAAATTAAAATTTGAGTAGCAGAACAGGTTTTTTATCTAACAGGTATATAGAATTCAGTTTTTAACTTTTCTTCGGTTACCCTATCCGGGTGGCTAATGTATCGTTCTCTAACAGGTTCGTCTCTTAATTCGTATTCGCTATTTAATAACCAGTCGTTAAAAATATAATCATAAACATCAGCAAAATATTTATAAGAACCTTGGTATAAAAAAACAGCAAATTTTCCTCCGCTTAGGGTTTTAACTCCAACTTCTCCATTTGGTTTTGCATTTTTATGGATAATTAAGCATGCGTCATACCTAATTTTATTTTCGTCAGTAACTTTAGGATCGTCATGAGGTAAACCAAAATGTTGTATACCTTTGGTAAATAGCTTTTGAGCTTTTACCTGTTCCCAAAGTTTAGTCCAAGCACCAGTGTAATCAAGTGTTTGGTAATTACCGTGCATTCGTAAATAAAGACATGTTTTATCCTCAATATTCTGAATTTTTGGTGCTTTAATGTTAAGTGTTGTTTGCATAATATTCGTTGTTTTGATTGTGAATGATTTATCTTTTCTATATTCATTCGGAGAGATTCCAAAATGAGATTTAAACGCTTTTGTAAAGGATGAAGGCGTATCAAAACCAACATTGTAAGCGATAATTTCAATTTTTAATTTAGAATAGCGTAATAGTTTGGCAGCTGTTTCCTGTCTGGTT
Source organism: Hyunsoonleella pacifica (assembly GCF_004310335.1). Lineage (GTDB taxonomy): Bacteria > Bacteroidota > Bacteroidia > Flavobacteriales > Flavobacteriaceae > Jejuia > Jejuia pacifica. The sequence goes on from NZ_SIRS01000001.1 coordinate 481,510, forward strand.
CTGGTAATATATTTACCAATAGGTTCTCCTAATAACGCTCTTGTAATGCGATGAAAATGGAAAGGAGAGAAGCAAGAAAGCTCAGCTAATGTCTTAATATCTATTTTGCTATCAAGATTATTGTGAATATACTCTGTAATACTATTTAGCTTTTCCTGATAAAAATGTTTGTTAGTTTGTTTCACTTGTTTTAGTCATTTTGATGTTACAAATCTAATAAGGAATAAGATGAATTACTTTTCCATTCTTGCTGATCTATAACACAGGCAGAAGTTACTCTAATTTCTACTGAATGGAGATGATTGTCTAGCCAATAAGACAATTTTACTTTTGTATTTTTTAAGGTACTTGGCATTTCGTATTTTTACAAACTATAAAAATATAAAAGGCTTCTATGCAAATCTCAAAAGAAGAAATACTAAAGCGTGCTAATGATATTACCAAGAATACATTGATGGAGACGTTGGAAATTGAAATGGTAGATTTTGGCGATGATTTTGTTGTTGGCAGAATGCCAGTAAACAAAAGAGTATATCAGCCAGATGGAGTATTACATGGGGGAGCAACTGTTGCTTTGGCAGAAACTACAGGGAGTTTTGCAGCAGAAATGCTATTAAATTTAAAGGATTATTTTGTTAGAGGTATAGAAATAAGTGCCAATCATGTTAAAAGTGTAAAGGAAGGATATGTTTATGCCACCGCAAAATTTATACATAAAGGCAGAACAACCCAATTGTTTGAAATAAAAATTACAGATGACGATGATAACCTTATTTCGCTTTGTAAACTAACTACTATTTCCTTACCAAGAAAAAAATAAAACCTTGGAACACATTTTTGAGCGTTTAGAGCATCACTTTAAGAGTAATCTTCCTTTTGTTGTTTATCGTAAACCAAATAAAGATAGAATAAAAGCTATTTTACAGAGGAGTGATGTATTACACATTACAAAACACTTTGAAGAGAGTGGTTTTGTGTTTTCTCCTTTTGATAATTCTGCGGATAGTATTTTAACACCTTTATCTGAATCTGAACTAATTACTGCATCAGAAAAAGATATTGATAAAAATGATCAGAATTCAACCTTATTATCTCAGACGGATCCTATACAGAAAGACTTTCATATAGCTTTAGTAGAGCAGGGTATAAGAGCTATTAAGAATAGTAAGCTTCAAAAAGTTGTGTTGTCAAGAAGAGAAATATGTGATTTTAAAAAAGACAGTCCATTACCCACTTTTAAAAACTTATTAGCGTCATATCAATCCGCTTTTGTGTATTGTTGGTTTCATCCAAAAGTTGGATTATGGTTGGGAGCAACACCAGAAACACTTTTAAAAATTGAAGGTAGAAACTTCTCTATCATGTCCTTGGCGGGAACACAAAATTACAATGGTAATTTAGGTGTAGTATGGCAAGAAAAGGAATTACAAGAGCAACAGTTTGTTACAGATTTTATATTGGACAATATTCAAGAAGATGTAAATAATATCCAAGTTTCTAGCTTAGAAACCGTAAAAGCAGGTAACTTATTACATTTGCGGACATTGATAAAAGGTGTTATGAATGAAACTAATATAGATTTTGAAAGATTACTTTATAATTTACACCCAACACCTGCAGTTTGTGGTATGCCTAAAGCACCAGCAAAAGCCTTTATATTAGAGCATGAAAACTATAATCGCGAATTTTATACAGGTTTTTTAGGAGAGCTTAATCTTGAAACCGAAGTAAAACCAAGAACAGGAAGACGTAACATAGAAAATAGAGCCTATACAGTAAAACGTAAAAGCACACAGCTCTACGTAAACTTACGTTGTATGCAAATAAAAGATAATAAAGCCTTAGTTTATGTAGGAGGTGGCATTACTGAGACTTCAAATCCTGAAAATGAATGGGAGGAAACTGTAGCAAAATCTAAAGTCGTTAAAAAGGTGCTATAAATAAAGTTGTCTCATGGCTATTTCGTAATTTTGCAAATAGATTATGAAGTTGATGACATATCCAAAAATCCCGCTTGCACAAACTGTAATTCAACTGTGTAAAGCGAAAGATATAAAGCATATAGTAATTTCTCCAGGAAGCCGTAGTGCTCCTTTAACCATAGGTTTTACTAACGATCCCTTTTTTAAATGTTATAGTATAGTAGATGAGCGTTGTGCAGCTTTTTTTGCTTTAGGTATTGCCCAACAAACAAAAGAACCAACAGCTTTAGTGTGTACTTCAGGTAGTGCATTATTAAATTATTACCCTGCAGTTTCAGAGGCGTTTTATAGTGATATTCCGTTAGTGGTACTATCGGCTGATCGACCTAAACACCTCATAGGAATTGGAGATGGACAAACTATTAACCAAAAGAACGTTTACGAAAATCATATTTTATATTCAGCAAATTTAAAGTTGGATATAAAGGATGAGAAAAACATACCAGGTAACGAAGAGTTACCTATAATGAAAAGTCTCGAAAATAAGTTAGAGCGTTTTTTAGGGCTTCAAAAAGATATTCAAGAGTTTAATGAACAAGAGATAAATACCGCCATAAATTTTGCGAAAATCAAAAAAGGCCCTGTTCATGTAAATATTCCTTTTGATGAACCCTTATATGAAACAATTGAGGAGTTAAGTGTTAATCCAAAACCAATTTCAAATTTAAAAAAGGAAACAAGTATAGAAGATGTTGTTTTAAAAGAATGCTATGATAATTGGGTGTCAGCATCAAAAAAGATGATTTTAGTAGGTGTTAATGCCCCTAATACCATTGACAAAGCATTAGTAAATGAATTGGCAAAAGATGATAGTGTTATTGTGTTTACAGAAACCACATCAAACATACATCACAATAGTTTTTTTCCTAGTATAGATCAAATTATAGCTCCTTTATCAGAAGACGAACAAAAGCAATTACAGCCAGAAATACTACTAACCTTTGGAGGATTAATCGTTTCAAAAAAAATTAAAGCATTATTACGAAAATATAAACCAAAGCAACATTGGCATATTGATGAAAAACGAGCCAATGATACTTTCTTCTGTCTATCAAAACATATAGAAGCAAAGCCTGAAGCATTTTTCAAGTCGTTTTTACCACTTATACGTCATTATAAAAAAAGTGATTACAAGAGAATTTGGAGTAAAGTAAAACAAAGACGATTAAAGCGACATGAACAATATCTAACAGAGATTCCGTTTTCTGATTTTTCAGTTTTCAATATTATTCTTAAAAAAGTACCCAACCACTCAATTTTACAAATAAGTAACAGTTCAGCTATACGTTACACACAATTATTTAATTTAAATAAAACCCTTGAAGTGTATTGTAATAGAGGAACAAGTGGAATCGATGGCAGTACATCTACAGCAATAGGAAGTGCGGTTGCTACTAGAAAACAAACCACTTTTATTACAGGAGACTTAAGTTTCTTTTATGACAGTAATGCATTATGGAATAATTATATATCTAATGATTTTAGGATAATAGTTGTAAATAACCAAGGAGGCGGTATTTTTAGAATTTTGCCAGGGCATAAAAATACCGAGAATTTTGATATGTATTTTGAAACCAATCATCAGCTAACAGCAGAGCATTTGTGCAACATGTTTAATTTTGAATACGTAAAAGCTACAAATGAAGAAGAAATGATTGTAGAATTAAAAACATTTTACAGCTCATCCACAAAACCAAAGCTTTTAGAAATTTTTACGCCTAAACGTATTAATGATGAAGTACTTTTAAATTATTTTGAATTTATTCGCTAATCAAATGTGACTTAACAAAAGTTAATGTGTCTAAAAATTGACTATATTTAAGAAAATAAAATTATTAATCTAAAAAATTATTATCATGAGTAAACGTGACGAGCTTATTGCTAAATATGCTTCAGATTTAAAGGAAAAATGCGGAGTTAATGCAGATATGGATTTATTAACAAAAGTAACTATTGGTTGCGGACCATCTATCTATAATGCTGATGCATCTACAGTTTCAGGTTCTGATGAGTCTGAGTTAGAAACAGTAAAAAATAATTTTTTAATTAAAAAATTAGGGTTAGGTGCTGGCGATGATTTAGACGGTGCAATAGCATCTGTTATGGAGACTTATGGTAAATCTAACAGAAATAAATATAGAGCTGTTGTTTACTATTTATTAACTAAGCATTTTGGTAAAGAGTCAGTTTATTAGAAGAAAGCCCATATAAATTTACAAGCGTTGCAATTGCAGCGCTTTTTTTATGGAGTTTAATGTAATTGTATTTACCTATTGTTATAACTTTGCACCTTATGAAATTAGGAGAAATAAATACTTTAGAGATACTTCGAGAAACAGATCATGGCATTTATTTAATTGATGCAAATGATGATGAAGTATTGCTACCCAATAGATATGTGCCCTCTGAGTTTAAAATTTGGGATAAAATAGATGTTTTTATTTATTTAGATAATGAAGAACGTCCTGTAGCAACTACAGATGTTCCTTATGTTAAGCGTAATGAATTTGCACTTTTAAGATGTAATCAAGTAACAGATTTTGGTGCTTTTTTAGATTGGGGATTGGTAAAAGAATTGTTTTGCCCTTTTAAAGAACAAGCTTTTAAAATGAAACCAGGAGGATGGTACTTAGTGTATTGTTACCTAGATGAAAAGACAGAGCGTTTAGTAGCTTCTAGCAAAACCAACCGTTTTTTAGATAATAAAGAATTAACTGTTAATCAATTTGAAGAAGTAGATTTAATAGCCTCCCACCCATCGGATATTGGTTGGAATGTAATCGTTAATAAAATACACTCAGGGCTAATTTATAAGGATAATATTTATAAGGATATAAGTGTAGGAGATACTTTTAAAGGTGTCGTAAAAAAGATTAGACCAGGAAATAAGCTTGATATCTCATTAGAGAAAATAGGGTATAGAAATATTGAACCTAATGCAAAACGTATTCTACAAGAATTAGAAGACAATAGCGGTTTTTTAGATCTTACAGATAAGTCTGATCCAGAAGACATAAAATCGCAACTTCAAATGAGTAAAAAAAGTTTTAAAAAAGCCATTGGAAATCTATACAGACAAAGGCAAATTGAAATAAAGTCAGATGGTATTTACTTAATTACGACGTAAAATCACTCAGAATAAGATTTTATAATCTAGTTCAATGAGAATAACTTGCTATTTTTTACTTTGTTGTATACATGATTAATTGCGTCATAAATAGTATCGTAATCTACTTTTTCTGATAAACAAAAATCATTTTCAATTGTTGCATTCATCTTAGAAGCCGCATCATGACCAACAACACCGTATGACTTCAAATTTTTAACTTCTTCTCTATATTTTGGAGTATCTAATAATTCTACCGAATAAGAGTTCACTCTATTTGCAATAACTCCAAAGGGTTTTGTTTCTCCAAAATAAGATTTTAATTCTTCTAAAATAAGAGGTGCATTATTTATGTCGAAATGTATACCTTCATTTAATTCCACTACAGCAATGTGATTAAAAAAGAAGATATCTCCTAACTTGTTTTGAACAAATTTTACAATTTGATTTGAAAAATCAGATTCAATAATTTTCATTATTAAGGCTTTTTTATTCTAGTAGCACTAGATGGGTTAAAATTATCTAAAATAGTTATTTAACTATTTATCATTAAGACACATAAAAATAATATGTGTCACATTTTGTAATAAAAATAAGTCGGCAAATATACTATGCTTGCATAATATATAAAAGTTAAGTATCTAAAAATCAAAGTTTTGTGAAATAGTTAAATTATTTTAAAAAACTATAAAGAATTATCATTTTATATCACCTTAAAAGAGTAAATATTGTAAGAAAATATCATTTAGTTATTTATTTCTGAATGTTAAAATTTTAAAGAAAATTCTATCAAAATAAAATAGAGTAAAATAACGGCAAATAAATACATTTTAAATTAGTTATTTTTGCCCCATGATTTCAAAAGATACTATTGTAGCATTAGCAACGCCTTCTGGTGCAGGTGCTATTGCTGTAATTCGTTTATCAGGAAAAAGTGCGATTTATATAGCAGAAAAACAGTTTAAATCTGTATCGGGAAAACTTTTGACTAAGCAGAAGACTCACACTATTCACTTAGGACATATTATAGATAACGATATTGTTTTAGATGAGGTTTTAGTATCTCTTTTTAAGAACCCTAATTCTTACACAGGAGAGGATGTTGTAGAAATCTCATGCCATGGTTCTAATTACATTCAGCAAGAAATTATACAGTTGTTTTTAAGAAAAGGATGTAGAATGGCTAATGCTGGAGAATTTACGTTGAGAGCTTTTTTAAATGGAAAATTAGACTTAAGTCAAGCAGAAGCAGTAGCAGACCTGATAGCTAGCGATAATGCAGCATCACACCAAATTGCAATGCAGCAAATGCGTGGAGGGTTTTCTTCTGAAATAGCTAAGTTAAGAGAAGAACTTTTAAATTTTGCATCTTTAATAGAGTTAGAGTTAGATTTTGCAGAAGAAGATGTGGAATTTGCTGACAGAACTCAGTTTAAAGATTTAGTAGCTCGAATTACATTTGTATTAAAACGCCTTATAGATTCATTTGCAGTTGGTAATGTTATAAAAAATGGTATTCCAGTGGCCATTGTAGGAGAACCTAATGTTGGTAAATCAACATTATTAAACGCTTTATTAAATGAAGAACGTGCTATAGTATCTGAGATTGCGGGAACAACCAGAGACACTATTGAAGATGAAATTTCTATAGGAGGTATAGGGTTTCGTTTTATAGATACGGCAGGTATTAGAGAAACAAAAGATATTGTTGAAAGTATTGGAATTAAAAAGACTTTTGAAAAAATAGAGCAATCTCAAGTTACTATATATCTATTTGATGCTAAGAAAAACATTGATAACCTTAAAGCTGTTTCTGTAGAAATAGAAAAGATAAAAAATAAATACCCCCAAAAACCCCTGTTGGTAATTGCTAATAAAATAGATCAGTTAAATGATATACAATTAACCAAGATTAAAAAATATATTACAGATATACTCCTATTATCAGCTAAAACTGGTTTAGGTGTAGAGCAATTAACAGATGCTCTTTTAAATCTTATAAATACTGGAGCGCTAAGAAATAACGAAACTATTGTTACAAATTCCCGCCATTACGATGCTCTTTTAAAAGCTTTTGAGGAAATTCAAAAAGTAAAAGAAGGTTTGGAAACAGGATTGTCAGGTGATTTATTGGCCATTGATATTCGTCAGGCTCTGTATCATTTTGGAGAGATTACAGGAGAGATTACAAATGATGATTTATTAGGTAATATATTTGCTAATTTCTGTATTGGGAAGTAATGTATCCAATCGTATCAAAAAACACATTCAGGTTTCTTTAGCCCTAAAAGCTTTCATATAGAAGTCATTTAATTCTTTCTTTTAAACTTAATTCAGTTAATATTTCTTGAGGTTTCCCCTAATACTCATGTCAGTTTTTATATCAATAAAAAATAAGTAGGAAATTAGAGAGTTTAATACTAATGCATATTATAACAGTTACTTTAGATAAGAAATTATTGAATCTTTAATTCGTTAAATTTTAACTTAAAGCCATAGTTTGTGGTAAAAAAGGGCAAAGATTTTTTAAATTAAGAAAAAAAGACTATTTTCAATAGGAAATACCTATAAATGAGGATGTTTTTGTTTTTATTAAAAATTTAGTTTTGATAAAATTAAAAAACTAAAAATTATGCCAAACAATTTCATCGGAACATTTAATTTGAAAAATCAAAATGACAAACAGTTCATTTATTCAAGCCAACTTTATGGCACTTTTTTCAACATTTATGCCCAACCAATTTTGAATGAAGACGAAACCAAACTAATGACACTTAGACTTTTTCTAATTAACTATAAGGGCCATTTAAATCTTGGACTTATGAAAACAGAAAATGAATCGCAGTCAATTGAATTGAATAATGGTAAAATTGAATTCAAGCTTCACGTAAGAGCTTTAGAACCTATTAATGGTGAGGAAGATTCTGTTGACTTGGATTTTAATGGAATCCAATTAAATGAAGTTAAGGAGTGGGTGGTTGATAGAGAGTTACACCCAATAGAAAATGCTTTGAGAAGTAATGGATCTAATCTTAATCAAGTATTTGACACGGAATTTTTTGAGAGAGATGGTGTTTATTTTACAGAAAGGATTAATCCAGAAAATGAAAAATCTCCTGGGCCAAGATGTAAAACTTCACACATAGAAGTCGTAAACAACAATCCCTAAATCTATTGTTAACTAACGGATAAAGTGCATAAACAAAGTTATAAATATTTAATTCTAATATTGTTTTATTTAAGGGTTTGCACTTGGCAGATTACTGCTCAGGATAAAATTGACTCGATTTTCATTCTAAAAAAGAATCTGAATTATGAAAAAGCCATTTCAAAAGTCGAATTGATAGAAGATCCATGGCTTAAGATAAGTATAAAAAATATTCTTTTTTTTGATATAGGTAGGGAAATGGAAAGTGTAGACATACCTGTAGAGAGTATGGATTTTCAAAAAAGATTTGTTCTAAGTTTAACTAAAGGAAATTTAGAGCTTTTAAAAAAAAAATATGGTAACATAGCAGCATTTGAGTATTTTCTTGAAGCCTATAAAGTAGCGGAAAACTCTAAAAATCGACACTTTCAGAAAGTAGCTCTACTTTACATTTTAAAAGAACTAAAAGGTCAGGTTTTTTTGGGATCCAATCAATTTGTTGGTTATATAGATGCCTTTAGAAAGGTATCACAGAATACTGAAGATTATGCAATATTGAGTCTTAACGAAACAGTCCTCTATTCAAAAGCTAATGACACTCTGGGGTACAATATTCTGGAATATAATAAGTCAATAAGAAAATTAGATTCGGTTTTTGGCCTCTTGGAAAAGACTAACAATTACTTTCCTTATTATTATCATGAAAAGGGAATTGAAAATAAGTTAAATAAGAATTATGATTCTGCTCAATATTACTTTAAAAAAGTAGAATATTTAACCAAGAATAGAGGACAATATCAGGAATTAATGGCCACAAATTATTGGCAAATCTCCGATATGTTTTTACAACAAGGAAGTCTTGCAGAAACTCAAAAATATAGGCAAATGTCCATTGAAAATGCTATTAGTCTAAGAGACACTTTTTACGATAATAGGTTGGGAGCAGAGTTTTATGAAAAAAAGCTAAACTTCAAAAAAGCATATGAATATCTAAAAAAGTCTAATAAAAATGAATACGAGTTATCTGCCAAAACTTACTCCTTTATGAGTAATCAATTGTCCAGACAATATAGAGAGGAAGCACGGGTCAAATACGATACGGCGAAAAAAGAGGAGCAAATATTTGTTGAACAGCAAAAGTTAAAGGAAAATAGGAATTGGCTGATCTCTTCGATAATTATTTTTATAATGGGAACTGGAGTTGCTATTTTATTACAAAAAAATACTTCTAAGAAACGTAAGTTGGCAGAACAAGAAGCTTTATTAAAACAGCAGCGAATTGAAAACCTGATTAAAGAACAAGAACTGGTCAGTATTGACGCGATGATTGAGGGTCAAGAAAAAGAAAGACAAAAAGTGGCTGGAGAATTACATGACGATTTGGGTAGTTTGATGGCCACAATAAAGTTACATTTTGAAAATGCTGAAGCCAGTAAAAAAGACAAAGCACTTAAAAAAGTTGAGGGCTTACTTGAGGAAGCTTATCAAAAAATCCGAGGAATGGCACGTAGTAGGAATTCTGGTATGATGAGTGATCAAGGCCTCTTGCAGGCAATAAAAAAAATGGCCAAGACCATTACCGAAGCAAATGCTTTGAAGGTTACCGTTGAAGATTTTGGAATGGGTGAGAGAATAGAAAATTCCTTGGAGCTTTCTGTTTTTCGTATGGTTCAAGAGTTGGTTGCTAATGCTATTAAGCATTCTGAAGCTTCACAAGTTAATATTCAGTTGAGTCAGTATAATGACAACCTGAATATTATTGTTGAAGACAATGGTAAGGGATTTGACCGATCGCAAATGAATAAAAATCACTCAGGAATGGGTTTGACTAATATTGAAAAACGAGTGGAACATTTAGAAGGTAATTTTACGATAGACAGTATTATTGGTAAAGGAACCTCCATATTAATTGATGTACCTATATGATAACAGTAGCCATAGCAGAAGATCACCAAGCCTTAATCGATGGTATAGAATCCTATGTAAAATATGAGGACGATATCAAAGTGATTGGTCACGCAAATAATGGAGAAGATCTACTGCGACTGGTTCGGTTAAAGCAGCCAAAAGTTGTACTCTGTGATATCCGAATGCCTAAGCTAGATGGTATTGAAGCTACCAGAACAATCCTCAAAGAAATGCCATATACCAAGATTATTGCATTTACAATGTTTGATCAAGATGACGCTGTGAGACAGATGTTGGAGGCCGGAGCTCAAGGTTATATTCTCAAAAACAGTAGTTTGGAGGTTGTTCTAGAAGCAATAAGAACTGTAGCTTCTGGAAAGACTTATTTTGACAAAAAAATTAATATGCCTACTGCAGAAAAAAATATATCGAAAAGCATTTTATCTACTCGCGAGCAGGAAATTTTACAATTAATTTCGAAAGGATATACTTCTCACCAAATAGCGGACCAACTTTTTATTGGTAAAAGCACAGTAGATACTCATCGCAAAAATATGATTCGAAAATTGGGACTAAATGGGGCTAACGAATTATTACGTTATGCAATAGAAATGAAATACGACTTTTAAAAATCCCTAGAAATGGGTATACCCCAGTAAAGGTTTTTTATAAATCTTTGAAGCCTTAAACTTAATAAAATGTACAAAGGCTATTCTCTTCACATTGGGGTCAATTCAGTTAATCCAAAACACTACGGTTCTAACGGTAGATTGTCATGCTGTCAAAATGATGCATTGTATATGCAGTCAATAATGAAAGCAAATGGTTTTCGAACAAAAACGCTATTAACAGAAAATGCAACAAGAAAAAAAGTAAGTCAGAGTTGGCTCGAATTAGCAAGAAATTCTCAAAAGGGAGACTTTGTAATAATTACTTATTCTGGCCATGGAAGTTTTATTCCTGATATGAATGGAGACGAATCAAAAGATGACCAGCGAGATGAAACTTGGTGTTTGTATGACGCTCAATTAGTAGATGATGAGATTTATTTGTTGAGTAGTAATTTTAAAGAAGGAGTAAGAGTATTGATTATTACAGATAGTTGTCATAATAAATCGATTTACAAGAATTTTTTAGTTGATGAAGATAAAGCTAAAGCTTTCGATGAGGAAAAGTCTATTGAGATATTTGAAAAAAATAAGCCTTTCTATGAGGCTATCCAACAACTTTTGGGGTCAATTGAAAATGTTCAATTAAAGTGCGGGCTCGTGACTTTAGCAGCATGTAAAGATGATGAAAAAGCTAAGCCAGGTTTCCCATTAAGTGAGTTTACTCAAAACCTAAAAGATGTTTGGAATAATGGGGTATTTAAAGGCGATCACGAAGCTTTAATTGATAAAATAAGGGAGCTGACACCAACAGGGCGTACACCACAAATTTCCTTTGAAGGAAACCAAGATCACAATTTTATTAAAACTAATCCATTCAAAATTTAAACTATGAAAACAAATATCATCAAGTTTGTTATAATTCTAACACTAATTCCACTTTTCGTAACGGCGCAAAATGGGGAAATCTATTACTACTTAGATAGCAAAAATAAGGTTCAAAAAATAGAAGTAAATGACGTTAAGGAATCAATAACATTAATAGAAAATCCAAAAAGTTTTGGAGCTGCAGCCACTTCAATCTTGCCAGACGCTCTAAAGTTCGGATTGAAGAATCTCTCAAAATTAATTTATAATCCTAAAAAATATGTTGCGACTTTTGGTTCTGAGGTTAAACTGTTTGAAAAAAGTAATGATTCCTTAATAAATTATTTTGGTCTAAGTGGTTTTACCTACAAAAAGGTGATAGGTGGTAATGCCTTAGTTCAATTAGATTTTGATATTATCCCACCTTTTGGTAAGGACATCATATACTCAGGAGTTGAATTGCAATCTGTGACGCATAATTTCTCTGCTGCAAAACTCAAGAATGGTAGTAAGAACCAAAATATGGTCAATCTCATAGTGGATGTGACTATTTCCTATTTTGATAATAATGGAGAAAAACAAAAAATTGAATTAAACAGCTATACGCTTAACAATCACCTTCCAAAAAACAGAGGAGCCATAATTTTTGATTCTCCGCAAATGGAAATTTTCAACTTTAAAAATCTTGCTTTTGTTGAAAGTATTGAGGTAAGGATCACGGAAGTAAATGCAAGAAAAAAATATTGGGACAAGTTATTGGAAGAATATGATAACAAAAAAGATAAAATCCAAGAAGCTCTATTAGAGTTAATCAAAAAAGAAGATGAGTCATGAGACGAATAATAAGAAAATCTGATCTAGCTGATTATGAATTTAAATCTTTGGATAGTAAAAACTTAAGGGTAAATCCAGATAATCATTTAGATAAAGTTGCAAAACTAGTACCCGCAGAGATTGTTGGAGCTTTTTTGGCGGTAGATAATTTAATTTTGAGCCAACTGTCTAATGGAACAGATACTTTACACAAATCTGAAATTACATATTGGGTGGTATTTTTCATTTTATTGGTAGCAACTCCCTTTTATGTAAAGCGAGCCATTTCCTCGGAGTTTAAACTGCTAAAATCACAGATTTTTGTATCTACTTTAGCCTTCGTTTTTTGGGTTTATGCCATCGGGGGTCCCTTTAAATTGACAGATATTCATGATTATTTATTTGCAGGTTTGGGCTTAATACTTTTTTCAGTGATCTCACCTTTGTTAATACCCAAAAAATAAAGAATGATTTCAAAAAAAGCACTTGTTGTAGGGGTAAATTATTACGATAAATTTAACGGACTTTCAGGGTGTGTTAAAGATGCGAATGCTGTGGCATCTGCCCTTGAACATAATGATGATGATAAATCTCTTAATTTTTCTATAAATAGAATCATAGCAACAAATTCGGGGAGTATTTTGCGCAAAAAGGCTCTTGAAGATTCAGTTAAAGCGTTATTTGAAGACGATGTAGATGTCGCACTCTTTTATTTTTCGGGTCATGGCTTTATAAAACCTTCAGGAGGGTATCTGGTTACATCAGAATGTAAGGTAGGAGATGAGGGATTGTCGCTTTCAGAATTGCTGTATTACGCCAATGAATCTCCTGCCGACAATAAAATCATAATTTTAGATTGTTGCCATTCTGGTAAATTGGGATTGGACATTCATGCCAACGATATCGCAAAATTATCAGAGGGTTTAACCATATTATGTTCATCAGCTGAAGACGAGGTTTCAGTAGAGAAATACGGAAGAGGGGTTTTTACATCACTTTTGGTTGATGCCTTAGAAGGTAGTGCAGCTGATATCTTAGGTAATATTTTCTTAGAAAATTTATATGCAAATATCTCTCCGGCACTAAGCATTTGGGAACAAACCCCAGTCTGTAGAATTAGTATAAATGGGCTTACTTTAATAAAAAAGACTAAACCTGCTATAACTATTGCTGATTTGCGAAAAATAGCTGAATTATTCAATGATACCGATGATGAACATCAGCTAGACCCCTCTTACGAACCAGAGAGTAATATGCCAAATCTAGTAAACACAAAAAAGTTTGGAGTATTGCAAAAGTACAATCGATTAAACCTGGTTGTACCTATTGAAGCCCCACATATGTATCATGCAGCAATATGGTCTAAATCTTGCGTATTGACCCCGTTGGGCAGATATTATTGGAAATTGGTTTCAAATAAAAAAATATAGCTATGAGTGATTCCTCCCAATTATGGAATGAATTCGAGAAAGACTCCATATATGTTGAAAACAAAGAATTGTACCAAGCCCATATTTTAGAGCAGTACAAGATGTACACCGAAATGGCCGATCGCATTAGTCAGAGAAGGAATTCGACTAATGTGTTTTTTTTAAGCTTAAGTACTTCTTTAATTACTGGATTAGGTTTCGCCTTGGCTAACCAAGATAAATATTCTTATTACATTCCCATTCTCCTTGCTTGTCTCGGGCTTGTAATCTGTATTGCCTGGTGGTGGATTTTACGATCCTATAGAAATTTAAATTCTGCTAAATTCAAAGTTGTAGGTCAACTAGAAGAAAGACTCCCTTCAAGCCCATATTGGTCTGCTGAGTGGAAAGAATTGGGCGAAGGCAAATCACTAAAAAAATACTTGCCTTTGAGCAAATTAGAGCAGTTTGTACCATTGATATTCCTCATATTCTATTTATGTGTTTTTGTGAAAAGTCTATTTGACGAAAACTTTTTTAAAGATATTATCTAATTAATAGTTATAATTGGATGAATTCCATTGAATTAAAATTTTATTTGACTCATCGATGAAGTTCTCATTTAAGAAATTTTTGTTTGGCCATGATGTTTTCATATCCTACTCTCGAAAAGATACTAGCGATTATGCAGCGGCTTTGGTTAATGAACTTACTAAAAAGAAAATAGAGTGCTTTATAGATCAACATGGAACCGAACCTGGCGAAGATCTTCCCAGTAATCTTAAAAGAACTCTGTTAAGATGTGACTTTTTTGTTCTCCTTGGTTCTGATAATGCCTTGAAATCAGAAGCAGTATTAGAAGAAGTTGTTTTATTCAAAAACCAAAGAAATAAAAGACCAATTATTCCCGTCGACTTTGGTTCACTAGAAGATGCAGATTGGTTCGATGAAATTAGGGGTTTAGCTCTCGCAAAAGAAAATTCAGACGCCTTAATGCTAGGACAGCCCTCAGAGAAAATTGTCAAAAGGATTTTAGATACCATTGGTTTTAATACTAAGAATTCTAGACTTCGAAAATTAACTTATTTAACGATAACGGCTATATTATTTGGTCTCTTAGTTGCATTTTTTACATTTAATTCTTTTCAAAAAATCATTGAACAATCGAAACATACTATTGGTAAATTAAATACTGAATCAGATTCATTGTTAAATTCAATTGAAATAGGAGAAAACCGAATAAGGGATATTGAGAAATTGGCTCAAGCTACCCAAAAAAGAGCTGACCGTGCAACGAGATTGGAAGAGTTAGCAAAAAAGAGTTTGCAAGAAGTTCGAACGACCCTCAAAAAAAACCAATTTGAATTGGACTTGAGTCAAGCTATAAATGAATTTCGTAATGGCGAGGAACAACTTGTCAAATCAGATGTCTTTTATGCTGAATATACATTTGAAAAAGTTTATGAAGAATTTACCCGTATTGAAATGAATCCAATTATTATAAAGCATGCTTTGGCTGCTACAGAGGCCGGTATGTTGGGTAGCAATATAATTACCACTCTTCAACCGGCGGTATCATATATATTCTTATCAGAAAACGAAAAGAAAATATTAATTGTTTATGATCACCAGAATTTTGGAGGGAATCCAGAATTAGAAGGTATTCAAGATTGGACTTCATTTGAAGTTATTGATTTGCAGACAGGTGAACGATTTATCGAAAAAGAAATTGGATCAGAAGTTGGGGCATTCATATATTCTGGCCTTCACAGATCTGAGATTGCCGAGTTTAAAGATTCAGGAGAAGAACTTTTACTTATTCAAAACGATACAGTATTTTATGAATATTCTTTAATTACAGGAATACGAAAAGAGGTTGAGAAATCGAATGAATATAGTAAAATTGAAAATAATTATTTGAAATTTCCAAACCCAAAAGAAAGTAGAGATTCCATTCTAGTCAACAACGAATTGGATGATGACAATCTATATAGAACTCACCCAGATGATGGTATAGACGTAGAATATGGTCGTAGATTAGTCGATCATGTAATTGTTGAATCGCCAGATGGACGAATAATTTTTGCAGGCACCTATGAAGGTAGAATGCTGGTTCTTGATACAGCTACCGGTTTTAAAAGAGGTGAGATGCAAGGTAAGCCAGTATTTGCGGCACAATTTGCTGCAGATGGAAAATCAGTATTTGTTGCCGATGAAGGGAATCTGTGGCAAATTGATACGTCAAGCTTGAATTCGGTCAATGATTTTTCACTAGACTTAGTGGAAAGAGGTAAATATAGTTGGAAAAATGAAAAGCTTTTAGATGTTAGAATTGCTAATGATGGCACTGCTTTGGTGGTAATAACTACGGACAGAATAAGGGTTCTAAGATTGAATTTAGGTGAATGGGTTGAATGGTATTTACCTCAATTAATAAAAGAGGTTTCTTGTTTAAGAATAAATCCTGTTCAAAATGAAGTTCATTTCATTTCAGGAAAAGGCATCATTTTCTGTTATAATTACTCTAAGAATAAGGGAATCTATGATATGGAATTTTATAGCCCTGAAGATTCTGAATTTATAAGCTGGATTGATAAAGGAAAAAAAATGGTATGGTTGGCTGAAAAAAAAATTTACAACAATCAAATAAAATTAATTAAAAAGTCAATTAAAAATTCAAAACCAAGAATTTCATACTTGGAAATCCCAGAAGCAGAAGACTATTTTGAAAGAGAAGTACATGCAATTGCACGTTTGGGAAATGAATTGAATATATTTTATGGTGATTCTGAAACTTTTTCTAAGGACTCTGAGTGTGTTGAAGGAAGAGTTTTAATGATGTCTATAAACGAATCTAATATCAGGAATGATACGCTGATTTTTGAACCATCAAGTATTACTGATGGATTAGGTGAAGTTCATTGGAATGTTGATCGAATCAAGAAAATTTTATCCGTATCCAATAAGAATAAGATAATGGCACTAAAAGAGTTCAATGGAACTATGGTAATCGACAATAATGCTGAGGTATCTGAAATTATGAGCAATTTAGGTGCATGGGAAGTAATCTTTAATAAAATTAATACGTATTTGTTTGAGTTGAATTTCTCTGAAGAAACAGACATGATAACCCTTTCAATTAGTCATCAATTTAATGATCTTGATTTTGCATATCATTTACCTTGGAGGTTTTCTAGAAAGCCTGAATTTGCTTCTGTTAGTATGGATGGTAAAAAAATTGTTTTAGCAAATGAGGAAGGAGACATTATGATTCACGACGTATCGAGTTATATACCAGATTAATAGTTTGTGCCAAAATGGAAAGTCTACATATCATCAACCTTTATAGACCTTAGGGAGTATAGGCAAACACTTAAAAACTTGATTGAAAATCAATTAAAGGATAAGTTTGAATTACACCCTAAAATTATGGAAAGGATGTATGATACTGGAGATTTTCAATTGTTTACTGAAGATTGTGAAAAGGCAGTAAAGGAAAGTGATATTTATGTATTGATTTTTGGTAAAAGGGTAGGTTCATATCCACCAGATGAAAAAAGAACCTATACAGAGATTGAGTTTGATGCGGCAATACGGCACAACAAAAAAATATTTTGTCTTCCTCTTGTAGAATTCGATAAGAATGAGGTTGATAATATCGAAGAGTACAATCGTATTAAAGAAAAGTTTCGGGGGAAGTTTAGTCATCCTTTTAAGAATGAAACCGAACTAGAAAATGCTTTATTTAAATGTTTATTCCCGTTTAGTTTTCTTAATCCAATCAATAAGAAAAATCCATATAAAGGTCTTAAATCGTTTGGAGTTAATGACGGAACATATTTTTTTGGAAGAAAGAAGGAAATAAATCAATGTGTAAAGATTCTTAGGGCAAAATCGGGTAATATTTTTTTAAGTATTATAGGTGATTCTGGTATTGGAAAGAGTTCTTTTGTTAAGGCGGGAATTATATATAACCTAAAACAACAGGACGAATTCAAAAAATACAACTATGTAGTTATTACCCCTGGAAAAAAACCTTTTTTTAATTTAAGATATAGCTTGTTAGATGCTGGAATAATATCCAGTAATGATATAACATCTGATGAGATTATTAATAAGCTACACAATCTTATAATATGTATTGACCAGTTTGAAGAGATTATCACACAATGCAATGATAAAGATAAAGCATCGCTAAGAGAAAGGGAACAACTTTTGGAACTCTTAACTGGGATTAGCAAGATGTCTAAATCTCATTCAAGTATTATTGTTTTAATTAATTTTAGAAGTGATTTTGCCACCGCATTAGCAAATTTTGAGTTTGTTAGCGGCAATCACCAAATTAAATTTCTACTAAATAGCTTAGACTATAAATTACATCCAGAGAATTGGGAAAATAGCCTTAAAGAAATAATAGCTGAGCCCGCACGAGTAAATGGGGTTAAATTTCATGAAGAACTAATATTGTCTTTATTAAATGATACAAAGGAAATCGATGGTACTTTACCAATATTACAATTTACTCTTCAAATGCTTTGGAATGATGAAACTATTGAGGATGGAATAATTAGTACTCAAGAATTTGTGAAAATTTCTGGTAACAGAGGAATTACAGGAATTATTCAGGAACATGCAGAGAATGTGTATAGAAATGTTACTCGAAACGGAAAAAACAAGAAGAAGGAATTAATCTTGAAGAGCTTGCTCGTTAATTTAATTGAAGTTACTAGCAATAAAAAAGATGTGAAACGTACAGTTGACAAGAGTAGTGTTTTTGATAGTTTGAATAATCATTATGACCAATCAGAGGTTAAACAAGTTTTTGAATATTTAGTTGGAGAAGAAGGAAGGCTCGTTTCAATATGGAAATCATCAGCTAGCCTTAATGAAGATGATGAATTTGAAGATGATTTTAGTATTGAAATTGTTCATGAAGCTTTGATTAGAAGATGGGAGAGACTAAAAGTATGGATAGACGAAAGAAGGAATGCTCTAAAATACCGCGATAGGTTGTTAAATCATATAGAAGGTTACGAAAATGGAGATGAAAAGTTATTATCGCTTAAAAAAACCCGTAGGGCTAATAAATGGAGGTCTAGCAATCCCGATTTGTCAAACGAAGACATCAATGAATTTATATCAAAAAGTCAAAATTCATTTATGTCTAAAGCCAAGTGGTCGTTATCAATGATAATTCTATTCGGTTCTTTCTTGTTTGCTTACTTCATATGGTTTCAACCTTACAATAAAAAAAAGAGTTTTTTTAAGCAATTAGTAAATGCGGATTACTTTTTTTCATTGGAGTTACCAAAAGATGAGGAGATACTTCAAAATTTTCTAGATAGTCTGCAAAACCTTACTGTTGATTTTAACAATTATGACTACATCTTAGATAATCTAGAATTCTTTAAGGGACTGAAACGATTAGAAATTAATGAAGCTCCAATAAAGGATTTAGAGTTTTTAAAAAACCTTAAAAACCCTCACAGGCTTAAATTTCTGAGGATATACGAATGCTCAGGCTTGAAAAAAATGAAAGGTGTTGAGGTATTAGATTCAATCCAATTTTTTGAACTTGAAGGTTATGACGATGAAACTTTTATTGATGTTGAAAATTTAAATTCCTTAAAATCTTTAACCACATTAATACTTGATTTTGTTGAAATTGAAGATTTAGATTTTTTGTCCGGTCTTTCTGGTCTAAAAACCCTCATAATTTCCTCGTGTAACTTTAAAAATGAACAGTTAAGCCTGAAACCTCTAGGTAATATAGAATTACAAAATTTGGATATAGACATTTATGATTCTAATTGGAATATCCAGACTTTAGAGGATATGACCTATATGGACAGTTTATCCTTGGATTTTAGTTATAGTGAAATAAAAGAAAATTTCGTTAATAAATTTTTGGAGCAAACTCCAAACTTAAAATATCTAAAGATCAGTGGAGATTTTTCAGGTAAAGGACTCCTCAAAGGAAATTTAAATGAGAAATTAAAAGAGCTTGATATTAACAGCAATGAGATTTTTGAATTTGAAATTTTAGAAGACTTAAAGAACTTAGAAGTATTAGGTCTTTCCGAATTAATTATTAATGAGAAACCAACCCTTACTGAAATTAAAAACCTGGAAAAACTAGATTTGAGGAACATTGATGGATTAAATAGTCTAAATGAAATTGGGGTAATGCCAAAACTTAAATCTATATCAATTACCAATCAGAATAATTTAAGGAATTTGGATATCCTTAATACCACAGATGGACTGGAAGAGTTGAGTATAACCTATTGTGATTCTTTAGTAGATATCAATTTTAAAGGGATGTTAAGTGACCTAAAAGTTTTTAGACTAAACGGAAATCGTAGACTACATGAATTGGGTAATATTTCAAATGCTGGGAGTTTGGAAAGTTTGGAATTTGAATTAAATTCTGAAATCAGCGACTTTAATTTTTTAAATGATCTCAGGCAACTGAAAAGTCTTAAAATAAATTTACGAAATCTAATAAGCTATAATCCCATTCCAAATATCCACAAGCTAAGGTCTCTTGATTCATTAGAATTACGCAATTCAAAATATCCCATAAGCTTTAATGAATTAGAAGGACTCAATAGTTTAGAATATCTAAATATTTACAGAAATACATCTCTCATAGACCTTCATGGTCTTGAAAAACTTGAATCCTTAAATAACTTAACCTTAAGAAATTGCCCAAACTTAAGTAATTATCAAAATCTTGAAAATTTAGATCAAGTCAAAGAAATTAACATTTTTGGTATTTCCAATAAGGATTCAAATTTTCTGTACAAAAAACTTCCTCAAGGAAAAATATTTATACGATTTAAGGAATCAGAAGGTTTAAGTCTATCATCAATTGACAGTATTCTTGAGGTTAATCCAAATATTAAATTCTAAAATATACTCTTCGAATTTTATAATTAATGTAATGTTATTCAGAATAAAAATATTACAATTCTAATGGTTTTATAGTCTGACTTTTTAAGAGATGTATTTCAAGTTCAAAACAATTACGGTTTTGGATGGTTTACTATGTTTAAAAATCCTCATAAAAACGCAATTCCATTTCAATTCTCCTATTTTGAGCACGTTTTTGAAAAGTAGCATTGTCTTCTCTTAAATCTTTATTATCGTATTCTCGATTTTTGTAGTCACGATTTACGGGCATATACTCGGCATAACTTGCAGCGGAGATAATCTGTTCAGCGGGATTAATCCCACCAAAGTCCCTCATATAGGAATAAACAGCTTGAGCACGGTTACTTGCTAGTCTTAAATTGAAATTTTTCGTCTTACGGGTATTTGTTGTATCGGCATGGCCTAAAATCCGAATTTCCTGAATTTCCCCCCTCTTTTCCTTTAAAATTTCTGAGGCTGTTTCTATATAATTCTCACCGCGTTTTTTTAAAGCATATTTACCAGATTCAAACAAAATATTTTCCCCAAAAATTATTTTCTGGGAGGTTAAATTGTTGAAAAATTTGATGTCGTAGTCGTCATTAGTGTTTTTCTTAGAAAAGGAAATAATATACTCTTTTTGTTCTTTATTGGGTTGGCGGTATGCTACACTATATGTTTTAGCAAAGCTTTCGATGATTTCCAGTTGTGTTTTTTCAATACGGTCAAAAATTGCCTCTTGTTGTTTTGCCTCTCTTTCATACTCCGAGATTTTAATTTGATAAGAGGCTAGCAGTAGTGTAAGTATGGCCACCAATGATATTGTGAGGTCCGTACCAGCAGTAAAGGTAGTTTCTTCTTGATATGTGTCTTCAAAATCATCCATTTTAAAAGAAAACCCATTTAACAATTAAAGCGGTTCCTGTAATACCAACAGTAAATGCTAGGGTTTTATATAATAGATTCTCGAGTTTTTTTCGAGAGTCGAAATAAGCATTTACATTTTTGTTAAAAACCCTAAGTTCATTTTTAAATTGACCGAGGTCTTTTTGTAACCCGGTTAATTGATTAGACAATGATTTTGAAATATCTGAGGAAGCCTGTACCATGTTGGCACTCAACTCAGAGCTTACATGGGATCCAGTAATTTTATCTATAAATTCATATTGAGAGTTGGCAATTTTATCCATTGAATTTTCAAAATTTTTACCAATGTCGCTTAATAGGTTAGAAATTGCCTTTATTTGGCTGTTTTGATCACCCAGATGAGTGTTAAGTTTAATAAGACTATCGTTGGTTTGATCAACAGACTCATGTAACACATCGTATTTTTTAATATTCTTAGTTAGGTTATCCTCTAACAACCCTGCAATTGAAGTAACGGTGCCAGTAAAACTTTCTTTAAGATTCTCGCTGATTTTCTGTGGAGAAATATTGCGGTGGTAATCTCGTATTTCTTTTAAAAATGTTTTTTCTTCATCGGATAACTGCCCAAGAAAATTATAGAATTCATTTTTTACTTCGTTGAGTTTTGATAAACCATTTGAAATATTCGAGGTTTGATCGGCGACCTCTCGACTTTGATCATAAATTCTTTTTTGAACCTGGTCTAAGGCATTGTTGAGTTGACCGAATTCATTTATAAAATCGTCTTTGTTTATTGAATTTCTTGCCAAGGCAATCATTGTCTGGGTAGCATACTCCATTTGCCTAAAAAACTTGTCCTGCATTTTTCTGTAAAGCAACATTAGTATACCAATTGCAATTGCAGCAATAAGACCTGCAATACTGGTAATGAAAGCATACTTTAAGGACGGAATGATAATATCTGCTAGAGAAGAGTCTCCAATATTATTATTATTGAGTTCAATGAATGCTGCTATTAACCCAATAAAAGTGCCAGTAATACCCAATTGCAAGGCAATTTTTTGAATAGTAACCACTTTTGCCAAGTATCTTATGGATTCATGTTTGTAAGGTTGCATAATAACAGCAGGGGAGTCAAACTTTCGATCTCGAGCATCAGAAATAATACCTCTTGCCAATCGCAACATTGCAATGTTTTTATCGGGATTATCAGCCAAAAACAATTCCATTTCATCAAGTTCTATTCTTTTTCTTTCTTCACCTCGAATCTTTCGTAGTACATCGCCCATATCTCTGAAAATGACCATGGCGTTCGCGGTTTCAACTTGTAAGGAAGCAATACCAGATAGTACTAAGTAATTGGCATAAAGTGCTAGAATAAATATAGAGAGATAAACAGTTAAGGTGGTGAAATCGGTAACCATTAAGTTTCCGCCTTTATTATAATCATCGAAGTATTTTAAAAACAGGAGAATTAGAATTATGGACGTTACAAGGAACCAGATTCCAGGTCGCATTTGACTCTTAAACAAAAAATCTGTTGAGAAATATAGGTTTTTAGGTCGTGATGTTGCAAATTTATTAATGGTAGTACTGCTCATTCTTCTTCAGTATTTTTGTTTTCTGGGAGTTCTTTAAAATAACCTAATGAGAAATCTTTTTTTTCAGGGGATTTTAACTTTTTAAGGTGTCGCTTTCCCTTGGAGATTTGAAAATTTGGTATTTCTTCTGTAATCTCTATGATTTTCTTATTGATGTCTGCAATGGCATCATCATTATCACCATCTTCATTATCTTGTATCAAATCTATTTTTCGCTTGTTAAGGACGTTCAGTTCTTTAAGTCGAGCATTATGGGAAATGGCTAGGGCATCTCTATTGCTTTGTTGCAGCGTGCTGCCCAAGTGTTCTGTATCTGCAATATTGAGTTCTTCCCATTGGGTGGTGTCTCTATAAAAATTGACAATTTGAACATTTAGGCCTGTGACAGAAGCAATTTTAACCGTTACAGGATCAATGACCTTTGATTTAACTTCTTTTAGCGTATTGAAGTCTCTAAATCTTAGATACTCCATTGGGAGTGTTGGTAATTTTGATTTAAAATCTCCAATTAGGGTCTCATCAATGGATTCATATATTTCTGCCTCTTCACTACTTAGATAGGTTTGAAACTTATCCCAGTAATTTGGATTTACTCCTTCAATTTGATAATGAATATGGAAATTTACCCGTTCAGCATCTTCATTACCATTCCATGGTTTTATTTCCATTTCAAGTTTATTCACCCCTCTTTTTAGTATGGTTACTTTTTCAACGGGGCCTGTTTCATTGATACTAGGATTGACATCCAGTTTAGAAATAAAAAAGCCTTCCAACTCTTTGGTAATTTCAATTCTAATACGTTCTCTTACATGGCAATTTGGACAATCCTCATAGATGCTCTCACCTTCCGGTAAGAGATCAAAATACATGAAGGCCGCATGAGGTTGTGTGCGGTGCAATATTCTTTTGGTGGCCTTTTCTGCTGTTTTCTTTATTTCTTCGGAAATGTCAATATTAGGATTTATATAGTCCGGAATTTTTTCCAGATCCGGAATTTTACCACTTAGAACAAGCTTTATTTCAATTGAAACTGAACTGCTTTTGGTGGAATAGATTCTATTTGACTCAATATCAAACCCTTCTTTTTTGATTTTAAGAGGAGGAAGGTCTGGGGTGACCACATGTTGATCTACTTCAAGGCCACTTTCAATACAAATTTCATGTAGATTTTCTTTAATTGCCTCTTCGATTCTGGAATCATGAAGTACAATACTGGAATAAGATTCTCCAAAAAGAAGTCTTTTAGTTACTTTTTGGATGTTTTCACGTATCCATTTGTTTAAATCTTCTATATTGGCTTTCTCATATTTCGCTGGGTCTTTTATAGCCAACATCACATAGTTTTCAACCTTTATAGGTTTGTTGTACCCTATAATTTTACACTCAACAGTTTCTTCAAAGGTCTCGGACGTTATTTCTAGGGTACTACCTTTATCATGTTCGATTTGGAAATAGTTTACTTTTCTTCCAAAATTGGCAAGGATTTGGGTGAGTTCTTTGCTTTTGAACGGAACAATAATTTTATCTTCACGTTCATCCAAAAAATCTTTATAGCTGTAATTGCCAATAAATTCTTTTAATGCTATTTCAATTTTAGTATTGATGTCATTCTCTTTTCCAAAACTCTGGAGAGCTAGATTTTTTTTGTTGGAATCCAAAAGGGCTTCAATTTTGTATTTAATATGAAGCAGTTTCCCTAAGTCTTTGACCCGAACTTCTATTCTCTTTTCGAACTCAAGAATTCTGGGGATTTGTGTCTCGTTTTTTGAAGTTATTTTTATGTGACCATCCAAACCATAATTTTCAAGTTGGCCTGCAATCTCTCCCTCCAATTTCTTTTTTGCTTTAAAGAAATCTTCCACAAAGGTATTTGGGTTACTTTGGGAGTAATTTTTTACAAAAGACTTTATCTTCATCCGTATAACATCTCTCAGTAACTGCTCATAATTGCTGTAGCTTTTTCCTTCACTTATAAATTTTTCAATGGGAGCTTTTAGGCCATCTTTAGAAAGACCGTCCTTTAATTCTAGATTTAACTTTACGGATAGGTCCAATTCCACCCCATCACCACCTTTTGTCGGAAAATCGCTGAAAGTGATATCAATAGTCGAATTTTGATTGAGCAAATAATAGTCTATAGCTGTGAAAGAGAACCTTTTTTTGATTCCCTTTGGTGCTTCAACAATCTTTTTCTTTTTTATATCAAAAGCAAAGATGAATTCGTATGGCTTTAGATTCTTGGGAAGGTCATCATTAGATATTTTTTGTATAATGTTTGAAATGGCATTTATTTTACTCATGACTCTTTTCTTTTTTAGATTCTTTCAATATGGTATTAAAGGCTTTGATCAATCTAACCAGATATTGCCTTTTGGTACGGATTTCTTTACGTTCAATTTTTTTCTTCGCGTTTAATAGCCTAATGGATTCTTCGAGATAGTACTCTTTCTTAAACCTCCAATACGCAATAAGATTTTTGAGTTGGTATTTGCTGGCAGTTCTGATTGAAGCTTTTAGTAATGCGTTTCGTATGCTGATTGCTTCTGAATCGACTCCCTCGTCTATATCTTCAAGTAAAATATGATTTAAGGACTCCAAGATTGCTGCCATGGTAATAATACGTTGTACTTGTATGTTATTGTAAGTAGCAAATCTGTCCTCCTTGGTCATATCTGCACTAAGGGATAATTCGGTGTAAATGAAGTCTTGATCAAATAGAAGTTTAATGAACGGCAAAAGGATTTCCAGCGTATTATTACCATCCAAGTTCTTGAAAAAAATAAAGGATTGATAACCTCCCGAGTGAGTGCTAAGAGCGTTTTTGCAAAAATCCACAATAAAGCGATTGCAACAATCAAAAAGCAAACTATGGTATTGATCTTTAACTCTTAATTCATCTTTCCAGCTTAATATCAATTCAAAAATTCTATAAATGGAAAAGGGACTTTTTAAGCTAATTCGAAGCATTAGTTGATAAGCAAGTTCTTGGTTGTCTTCATTCTGATCTCGTTTTATGATTTCCTTTAACCAATAGAACATATCAAAATGCTCGGAATAGCCTTCCCGATTAGCGACTTCAGCAATAATCTGCACTACAATTCCCAATTCATCATTCACCAATAGCATATCAAAGAATTCTTTGACCATTGCCCCCAAATGTTCAAATTGAAGGATTTCATGAATTAAGTCTGCCAGCCTAGAAATTATTTTTTGAGTATCCTTGGAGAAAATAGCGGACCAATATTCATGGTCATTGTCTTGTTCGGCATTTGATTTAATTTGATACACCCTGAGTCCATATTGGCGAACAATATCAATAAGTGCCGAAGTACCATAGTGCTCCGGATCTTTTGCAGCCATGACGGCAAGAAATTTTACGAAAGAATTAACGAGTTGGTCCGAACCTTCATAGTGAAGCAAAAATTCTGAGTGGAGAAGATATTCAAAATTTTTCTGAAAATAAATAGGGTCTGATTCTTCAAAATACTCATAAAGATCTTGTTGCAGATAAGGGACCTTAAAACTTACAACTTGTTCTTTGGTTTCTAATTTTTTAACATTAAGGTGATTTGCATCAAAAATCCTCTTGTAGTTTTGTTCCCAATCTTCTAAGAAACTTTGAGTTACTTTTCTTTTTTTCTTTTTCTTTTTTCCTTTCTTGTTGAAACCTCTATTTCCCTTATCTTCTTTAATAGTAAGATAAAACTGTACCAAACCCCTAAAATCCTTTAGTTTGAGCTTATCAAAAAAAGTGACAATAAACAAAATGGTCTTGGAAGCTGAGTCATCGTAGCCTACCAATTCTGAAACTTTTACGGGTTTGAGCTCCTCGAGTTTGGTGTTTTTATTGTTGCCCCTTTTTATTCTTTCGGTAAGGGTTCCGTCTTGTAAATGATGACTTAGAATCTGATAAAAATTATAATTGTTTTTGGGCTTGTCCCAGAGTTTATTGTTTCGTTGACTTGCTATTTCAGTGTAGTTAGTCTGAATCTCATCTTTATTCTGGGATACGTGCTCATATAAAAAGGTTTTTAGGAAGTCTATTTCAAAATAAAAATCTGGCAATTCAGTACGCATTATGATTTGCGCACTTTCTGAGCGAAAAAAGTAAATTAACCGAAGCTGTTTAAGCTTTAAGTTTCTTTTTAAACCCCTTAATTGAATCGTAGTTCGCTTTCTTATTAGGTTGTTAAATTGTTTTTCGTTCAGCTCTATGATAAGAATATCTATTTTCTCATCAACCCCGTTAAAATCATAGATGAGTTGAAATTGCTCTTCAGCAGATAATTTTTTTTGTTTGTCAAGGTCAAGATTAAAAACGGAGGCAGTACCAAACGGAGAAGTATTCAGGATTACATCAACAAGATATTTGTAAGAGACTTTGTCGGGATATTCAAACAAGATAAAATGTTCCTTCTCCAAATATTTTATGTAGGTGTAAACATCAATTTGGGAGAATAAAAAAGGACGGGTTTGCTCAACTCTTTCAAAAGGACTAAAACAGTCAAGTTTATCTGATTTTTCTTTCTTAATGCTGTCCTTGGGCCCTCTATCATTTTCTCCTTCAACATTTACATCAAATTCTCTATGAAAATTATCAGCATTATTGTTTACTTGTTCATGTTTTTTAGTATTGTTCAGATAAAAATTCATGTTAGCAACCGGACCAGTGTCGTTTATTAGCTTTGGACTTCCACCAGAGGATTGCGAATCCTCTAGAAACTTTTTAATTTCTTCAACGATATACGAACGGTCATTTTCGGATAATTTATTGGAATTACTCAATTCGTGCCTATCTGAATTTTGATTCTCAACATTATTATCGTTTGTATTCTTATTTTCCTCCTTGCTCATTACAGATTGAATGTCATGTTGTTTACTGTTCCAATGTTGTTAACCACTTTTGGGGCCTCATCAAAGGGAGGATAATGATGTATGGGCAGGCTTTGGATTTTTTTGTGACACAGCACGGCAATTTCATCGGGATTATTGCTGTACTCTTCATGAATGATATGTGGGGGCATATCTGGAAGCTGAGTATCATCCAGTTTTAAAGGCAATAAGTAGTCTGCAGAATCCCGATGAACGCTTTGAATGATTTCGCGCTCCAAAGTAGTCCATTTCTTTTCTAAATAATTTTTGGAAACAAGAATCAAGGCGAAACGGGACTCGTATTTGTAGACCTTAGTAATCGTGTCTAAAAGGTTGGTTCCCCAATTACGCCCCCTGTCATCTTTATAATAGTAAGGTTCAAGGTTTATTTTTCTCAGTGCCAATGCAATATTTTTAGCAATTTGATAATCCTCTTCTGCAAAGGAAATAGCAATGTCATATTTGTATTGTCTTTCCATGTATTTTGAATTATGTCAGCTAATGTATATTTTAAAAAAAGACAATTCAATCCCCATTTATAGGTATAAAGCGTTCTACATAGAAATATTTATTGAAGATTTTTAATTCTTTTGTAGTTTTTCTTAAAGAACTTAATAGAGATCAAGCTTGCAATTTATTGAGGTGTAATGAAGTAAACTTTACAAGCTCTTAACTTTTACAAAGTAAATATTTGTAGGAATTTAGTAGTCGTTATAATATTTATTTAGTTTAATTTTTATTGTATCAAA
The DNA here is from genome assembly GCF_004310335.1 of Hyunsoonleella pacifica. Taxonomy (GTDB): domain Bacteria; phylum Bacteroidota; class Bacteroidia; order Flavobacteriales; family Flavobacteriaceae; genus Jejuia; species Jejuia pacifica. The sequence continues at coordinate 510,355 of NZ_SIRS01000001.1, forward strand.
TTTGTATCGGAAAGTAGATATGCTACATCAATATGTTTTCTGAGTTTAATTCAAAATATTTAATACTATTTATTTTTGCTTGTACAGCAAGTGCAGCTTTATAATGTGTAGCAGTTTTAAAAGGAATAATATCCCACAATTCTTTTTCTTTTTTATCCCAAATAGTTTCATATAAATCAGTTGTTTTATCTGAATCAATTGATACAGAAAAAGAAGCTAAAGGGAAGGATAACCCTTTAGCTTTTGCTTTTATAAAGGCTTCTTTTCTTGTCCACCCTCTATAGAAAGCCTCAATATGTTCTGATTCAGGTAAGTTATGTAATGCTTGTATTTCAGCATTTGAAAAATAATTATTTACAATATCAAGAACGTTAAAACCTTTTTCAACATATTCAATATCTACACCAATATCATAAAGGTTACAAAATGCAATAACTATTATTTCTCCAGAATGAGAAATGTTAAATTTTATAGATTGATTATCAAGTAATAATGGCTTTCCGTATACCCCATAAGAAAATGAAAAATCGGTTGCAGGATAGTTTAGATACTTAGATAGTAATACTCTCAAACTACCGCGAGCTATAATTGAAGTTGTTTTATCTTTTTTGAATTTAAATTTACTTACTTTAAGTTTTTCATCTTCAGACAAGAGTTTATTGAAGTATTTAATATGTTTAATGATTGATTCTTTTTTTATCAACCATACATGGGCACTGTTCTTTTCTATTATTAGAGAGCTCAAATGATGTTTTTTAACTGTCTATTATTACTTGGTCAATTTTTTTAGAAACATATTTTATATCTGATTTTTCAAAAAGTGTATTATGATGTCCTTGTGTATATGTTATGGAAACTTTGCCTGAAGTTAAGTTTTTCCATGATTGAATTACAAAATTTTCAAATCTTTTGTCTTCTTTCTGAGTCATAATAAGTGAGACATTTCCAGAATGTGATTTAAATTTATAGTCAACACTTATTTTTCTCAAATTAGCTTTTAATTTTTCAAGTTCTTTTTCATATGGTTTACCAAATAGTTTAACAAGGATTGGTTCAATTAAATAGTATCTATCTTGAAAATATAGTTTTATAGTTTGTATTGGAGCTTTAAATAAACGTTTAACGAAAAATTTTACACGTACTGTTATTGTTTCATTGTCGGTGGCATTCCAAGCAGATGCCATAGTGTCCATAACTATAATATTTATTTTTTCTTCTGTGTTCTCGAGAAGGGCTGCTATCTCGTTTCCTACTGAGGTACTAAAACAGTATACTAAAATATTGTAAGGACCCTGAGGTTGAATTTTTCTAATAGTTTTTAAATAATCTTTTGCCATGTTTTCAACATTTTCATGCATGGTCTCACCGCTATTTAATCCAGATGGGTTTAAAGCATATATAGGTCTCCCTTTTTTTAAGTATTCCTTTAAGGGGCCATAGAAGAATACATGACCTCCACCAGAATGAATACAAAAAAGAGGTGTTTTATTGCCTTTTTTCCTTATAGAAGTTAAATATATGTCGTTCTTAAGCTTATTAGTATCGTTTAAAAGCTCTTTTGAAAGTTCTCTTATAGTTTGATTTTCAAATAACTGATTTGGTCTTAAATTAAGCCCTAATTTTTTAGCTTTAGATACTAATTGAATGCTTAAAATTGAATCTCCACCTATAGAGAAAAAATTGTCATCTACTCTAATGGAAGAAATGCCTAAAACGTCTTCCCAAAGTTTAACTAATTGCTTTTCAGTTTCATTTTTAGGTAAGCCTACTGTTTTTGAAGTTATATTTTTCTTATTCGAATAGTTTTTTCTGTTATGCTTTAACTTAGTTAAATCAACCTTACCATTTGGTAAAAGGGGAATACTATCTAATTCGAAAATCCTATTAGGAATCATATATTGAGGTAACTGATCTTTTAAATAAAGTTTAAAAGTTTCTAAATCTATAAGTTTATTAGATTTAACATAAGCGGTTAATTGTTTTGTCTTTTTTTGTTTAGAATCAATAGTATTAGTTTGCTTTAGTTTTAAAACTTTTAACTTTATACTATATTTTTCTTCTTCAGATAGTTGTTGATATGTGTTATGTAAATATTCTTCAGTCATATACTATTATAGAAAAGTGACAGTTATTTGGTAAATATCTCTTTAAGTTCTTCATCGTTCAACGATTTAAGAAGTTTAAAAAAAGTTTCATCGTCATTTAAAACAGTATCATTAATTAGTTCGCTATCAGAATCATCTTCTTCAAATAAAACGATACTTTTAGTTATATCTGAACTAAATTGTTTTATAGCGTTTTCAATTTCGCTTAGTTCCACACGATAGCCCCTTATTTTAATTTGTTGATCTACTCTACCAAGAAAAACAATATTCCCATTTGAGTCATATCTGGCTAAGTCTCCAGTTTTATAAAGACGTTCTTCTGGTTTATTTGGATTTTTTATAAACGAAACCTCTGTAAGTTCTTTTCGATTTATGTAGCCATTAGACAAACTAGTACCTCCAATGTAAATTTCACCTACAGCTCCCTGCGGTAGGTATTTTAAATCTTCGTTTAATATATAAATGCCTGTATTTGCAACAGGTTTTCCAATAGGAATCTTTTCTGTAGATAAATCCTCCTCTGTAACTTTATGAGCGATACACCATACAGAAGCTTCAGTAGGTCCATATTCATTATAAAGATTAATATTTGAAAAGGTGTTAAAATGTATTTTACATAGTTCTGGAGGACATACTTCCCCAGCTACTATAACTGTGCTTAGTGATTTTATTTTATCATAATCAGCATAATTAATTAAGAGACTGTACAAAGAGGGAAGCATTAAGGTATGAGTTACCTTATACGCATTTATGATATTTCCCAGTTTTTCAATATCCTGTTCAATTCTCTTTTCTGTAATAATAAGATTGCCCCCTTTACATAATGTCCAAAAAATTCCAGCTTTAGAACTGTCAAAAGATATTGAAGACATTAATAGAAATACTTCTGGAGCGTCACTGTAAAACTCAAACCTACCTAGCGTAGAATTAATAATATTTTTATGGGTTATAGCAACTCCTTTGGGTTTACCTGTACTGCCTGAAGTGTAAATTATATATGCTAACTGATGATTTAATACTTTGGGTAACTTTATATCTGCTATTTCAGCGATGGGAGAGTCAATATTTTTTATATTTATAATTGAAAACTGTTCAGAAACAAAGTTTTGCGAATATTCATTAGTAGTTACTATTATTTGTGCTTCGGAGTCTTTAAGCATAAAATCAACTCGTTCCTTGGGGTATTCTGGATCAATAGGTAGGTAGCAACATCCAGCTTTTAATATGCCTAACATGCCAACAATCATATCAATAGAACGCTCAATACATAATGCTATAATTATATTTTTTCCCTCTGTGATACTTAATATTTCTAAGGCTATTTGGTTTGATTTATTATTAAGTTCCTTGTAACTCATTGAAGACTTATTAAAGCTGATAGCAATTTTATTAGGCTGCTTTAATGCATTAGTTTCTATTAAGCTGTGAATACCATTTATAGCTTCGAAATTGTAAGAGTTTATATTTTCTTGAGTGTATAATGCTTTTTCCGAATCTGTTAGTATTGGAGCTTTGGATAGTTTTAAATTAGGGGAATTAATAAGTCCTTTTAATAATATATTAAAATGCTCTTGAAAACTATTTATAGTAGATTCATTAAATAACTCAGTAGAAAATTCAAATTTAGAACTAAATGTATCATTATGCTTAGTTACAAAAAAAGTGAGGTCAAATTTTGCAACTTTAGTGTCAAAATATTCATGGGTAAGTTCTAAATTATCATTAAAATGAAGAGTTTCAACCTCTTCATTATAAACAAACATAACTTGAAAAAAAGGATTTGTTGATAATGACCTATCTATATTCAACTCTTTAACTAGTAGATCAAAAGGAATGTTTTTATTAGAAAATGCTTCTAAGGTGTTTTTACGAACTACCTCTACAAATTCTTTAAAAGATATTGAAGGATTTACTTCAGTTCTAATTACTAATGTATCAATGAAGAAGCCAATAATGTTTTCTAGTGATTTTTGATCTCTATTGGTCACTGGGGAACCAACTAAAATATCATTTTGTCCGCTATACCAGTGTAATAATGTAAAATATGCAGATAATAAAATTACATATGGAGTGGTACTTAATTCTTGAGAAAGTGCTATTATTTTATTTGATACATCATTTTCAAAAATAACTGTTTTTGAAAAAGAACCTTTAAAATTGAGATTTGCTGGTCTAGAAAAATCTGTAGGTAAGTCTAAACTAGGTATCTCTCCTGAAAGTTTATTTTTCCAATAAAATAGATGGTCTTTATTTATACTGTTTTTACTTTGCCAGTAAGCATAATCGGTATATTGCAATTTATTTGTTTCATCATCTATATCTCTAATTTCTCCATTGATATTTAATAAGTTATAATATTTAGATAATTGCTTTCTAAAAATTTTCATGGACCACTCATCTATAACTATATGATGCATGGTTATTATGAGTACGCTCTCAGTTTCACTTTTTTTAATTAAAGTACACCTTATAAGTGGAGATTTAGTTAAATCAAAATACTGTTTGGCATCTTTCTCAATTATATCATTGATTTCTTGTTTTTTTAATTTGGATGATTTTTTAGTTAAGTCAAAAACTAATATGTTTAATTCATTATCATTATTTATTTTTTGAAACACTTCTCCATTCTCTATATGATAAGTTGTTCTTAAAACATCGTTATTTAAATATATGTGTTTTAAACTTCCAATTAGAGAGTTTTCAGATAGTTTACCTTTTAAGGTATATGTTTCAGAATAATTATAAAAAGGGTTTTTAGGATATAATTGTTGTAAAAACCACAGTCTTTTTTGCCCATGAGATAAAGGGAGATTAACACCAATAGGAGCTTTTTGTATGGTGTTTTGGAGTATAGTATTACTATCTCTATTTTTCCATTTATCAAGGAGAGATATTTTCTTTTCTTCTTTATTCACAGCTATTTTTTTAACGTAACCCTAACCATTTTACTACAGGAAAAAGAATTCTTTTAACATCCTCATCTAGAGGTAAATCAATATCAAAAGCACGTTCTATTAGCCAATACAATGAAATAATGATAAGTATAGCCGAAAGGTACACTAAAAATTTAGGATATAATTTTAGTTTTCTTATAAGATATAGAATAGGGAAAATAGCTATTATAATAACTAATTGCCCAATTTCAACTCCAATATTAAAACCTAATAAGGATAATGATAGATTTTCCCCTTTAAAACCAAGCTCGCCTAAGACTGTAGCAAAACCAAAACCATGAAACAGACCAAATACAAAGGCTATTACCCAATCTTTTCCTTTAAAAATTGGTTTGATATTATGATATGCGGCCAAACCAATAGAAAGCGCAATTAGAGATTCTACAAGTCTAGAAGGTAAAGTTAAAATTTGTAAAGATGCTAAACTAAGTGTTATTGTGTGCGCTATAGTAAAAAAAGTGATAATCTTTACTATGTAAATAAAAGCAGGTTTGAACTTATCTACAGGGTGCCAATTCCATAAACTAGAAGTTTTTACTGTGCTGGTAGAAGCGGTAATTTCTTTTCTTCTAACTACAGCAGGCAAAATTAAAGCAAGAATAAAGAGAATATGGTCAAGCCCTATCCATATATGATGAGTCCCTTGCTTTATCATAGCTACAAATCCTGTCCATAAAGACCCATCCTTAAGTGATAATGTTTTTGTTAAATTATCTTTATCAAAATCTAAGGCAATTATAGATTCATTATGAATTAGTCCAGCTTTCCAATTGTATTCCATTGCTAACAGATTTACATGTTTTGGGTTTTCTTCTATAAAAACTTTATATGTAATATTTAATGAATCAGGTACATTTTTAGAGTCTTTCAAATAAAACCCTAACGAAATAAAGTCACCAAAACCAACCCATAGAATTTCGTTATCATTGTTAAATACAATTTCATACACTTTGTTTTGGTATGTAAAAGAAGAATTTTGTTTTAAATAATATTTTATTCTATCTATATGGGGTTCTACCTCTTTCAAAGAAATATGCTTACCTAGATTTAGGTCCAAAGCATTATTTATATCGTGAACATTGACATGAAAGCTGCCTTCTACATTTTCTTGTTCATATACTTTCAAATATATTAACGCGTTTTCAGGTTTATGAGCATACAATTTATTTACCGATAATAGTGATAATCCAATAAATAATATCAAGGATGTAAATATCTTCATAATGGGTTGGGTTTATTAGTAAAAACACTTTATAAAGTATAAGTGTCTTTTGTCGATTTTTTATTTCAATATCGCAAATATTGAAAGACTGTTAATGTTTATTGTCTTTTTTTTCGATAAATTCAGAATATTAATCGTCAAAGTGTTAAAAATGAATTTTAACTCTATGTGTGATTACTATATATTTACTAATGAAGAGAAAACAACTTAATAGAAATTGCTTTAGTAAATATTTTAATGATTAATTAGATGTATTTTAAAAATATTATTTAATCATTTAAATTTCTCTCAAAAACTCTTTTTTCATATACAGTATCACACTTTTAGAAAGCATACTTTTATGAGAAAAATTAAACCAACCTGTCCTTCAATATGGATAAATCTAAAATTGAATTATTACCCTTAACCAAAAGTCAAACGTCTTTATGGCTTACAGATAAGCTACACCTTAATCTTCCTATAAATAATGATCCGTATGCATTTTATATTAAGGGAGAAATAGATATTAAAATATTTAAACTAGCATTTAAAGAATTACTTGGTAATACTGATGTTTTGAGAGCTATTATCTTAGAAGTTGATGGGAAACCATATCAAAAAATCGCAGCATGTTTAGAAGAAGATTTATTGTATTTGGATTTTGAAGATAAAAAGCTAGCAGAGGTGGAAGAATGGTTGAGGACTAAAAGTAAGCTAGTATTAGATACATCAAAAAAGTTATTTGATAGCGCATTGATTAGATTAAAAAATGATGATTTTATATGGTATTTGAATTTGCATCATCTGATAACTGATGCAACAAGTAGAACTATATTATTCAATAGAATGTCTTATATCTATGAAGAACTTCTAAACTTTGGTACTTCTAGTTTTACAGAAGAATATAAGTATAATATGTTTATAGATTTTGAAGAAAAGTCTAGAGATCAGCATAAAGAGAAAACAAAATACTGGGAAAACAAAATTAAATCTTTTACAGATCCTCCTTCTTTTTACGGATTAAAAAAAGTAGGTAACGTTACTGAAAAATCACATAGAATTGAAGTTCAACTCAGTAAGGATGATATCGATAAGCTTACAAAGTTTTCAGAAAACCCAGAAATTAAAATTTGGAACAAAGATGTTACACTTTTAACTGTTTTTGCTTCAGTATTATTTTCTTATTTATATAGAGTTAGTGGTCAAAGAAAATTAATTATTGGGATACCTATTCATAATAGAATAAATAAGGCTTTTCAAGAAACAGTAGGGCTATTTATAGAAATTTTTCCGCTTACGGTTGAAATTGATGAAAATGAAACTTTTATTTCATTATTAAAAAAGATTCAATTAGATACTATTCATTGCTTTAAAAATGGATTAATAGGAACATCTTCTGCAAATTTGAGTAGAAGTTATAATGTTATTTTAAACTACATAAATTCTAGCTATAATAATTTTGCCAATCATGAAACAATAACAAGATGGATACATCCAGAATGTTCAGATCCAGCTCACAAACTGCGATTTCATATTCATGATTTTAATAATACAAATCAGTTAAATTTAATTTTCGATTTTAATGAAGATATACTTGTTGCTTCTACTCCAGAAACTTTTTTAGAGCATTTTGAAAATGTATTTAATGCTTTTTTAGCAGACATTAACCAACCAATAGATAAGCCTAGTATCATTAGTAAAGTAGAGAAAAGTGTTTTTACAGAAACCTTAATAGATACTAGTCCTGAATTGCAAACAGTAATTGATGCTTTTGAAGACAATGTAAAGACAACACCCAATGCTATTGCTTTACAATTTAAAAGTGAAACTTTAACCTACAAAGCTCTCAACAAAAAAGCTAATCAACTTGCAAATTATCTAATAGTAAAAGGTGCCAAGGTAAATGATAATGTAGTAGTACATAGTTATAGAAATTCAAACTACATAATAAGTGTTTTAGCAATATTAAAAATTGGTGGAACATTTATTCCAATAGCTTCCGATCAGACAAAAAATAGGATTGATTTTATATTAGAAAACTGTGATTGCGCGTTTGTTTTAACTCAAAATGAGTTATTGAAAAACTTTTCTGAAGATATTAGAATTCCAATAATTAATTTACAAGAGATAGGTGATGATTTAGCTAATCAATCAGAAGAGAATATTGATATTATTAAAAACGAAAGCACATTAGCTTATGTGCTTTATACCTCAGGCTCTACAGGTCTTCCAAAAGGAGTACTTATCTCTAATAGAGCACTTTCAAATTATATTTTTTGGGCTAAAGAACATTATGGTTTTAGTAGTAAATCAGTTTTTGCATTATTTACATCCATAGGGTTCGATTTAACAATTACTTCTACTTTTTTGCCTTTAGTAAGTGGAGGTAGAATGATTGTTTATGAAGAAGATGAGTCTGGAATAGATATTTCTGTTTTAAATGTCATTAAAGATAATTTGGCAGATACGATTAAGCTAACTCCTTCTCATTTAAGTCTTTTTCAAAATAAAAACTTACAAGATTCCAATATAAAAACGATGATTGTAGGCGGAGAAGATTTTAAAGTGAATATGGGTAAAGCAATGAAACTTACTTTTGGAAATGATGTAAAAATATTTAATGAGTATGGGCCAACGGAAGCAACAGTAGGGTGTATAGTTAGTGAATTTAATCCTGAAAAACACAAGCAATCGTCAATACCAATTGGGTTACCTATAACAAACATGAATGCTTATATTTTAGATGAATTTAATAATCTTGTACCCAAAGGTGTTGTAGGCGAGTTATATTTAAGTGGAAGTAGTTTAGCTAGTGGTTATTTAGGTTTGGATGATTTAACAACTTCTAAGTTTATTGACAATCCTTTTGTACAAAGTACTAAAATGTATAAAACAGGTGATTTAGCTAGAATCAATTCAAAAGGAGAGTATGAATATTTAGGAAGAGTAGACGAACAAGTAAAATTGAGAGGATATAGAATTGAATTACCAGATATAGAATCTAACTTATTAGATTTTGAAGGTATTGATAATTGTGCAGTGGTTTTAACTGAAAACACAAAAAAACAAATTAATGACGATGAAGTTTTTAATTGCATTGAATGCGGCTTACCATCGAATTATCCTCAAACGGATTTTGATGCACATGGGGTTTGTAATTTATGTAATGCTTTTAAAGGATATAAAAATAAAGCGCAAAAGTATTTTAAAACAGAAAGTGAGTTACATTCTATTTTAACCTCAAGAAAAGGAAAAAGTCCAAGTTATGACTGTTTAACTCTTTTAAGTGGAGGAAAAGACAGTACCTATATTCTTGCTCAATTAGTAAGTATGGGATTAAAGGTACTAGCTTTTACTTTAGATAATGGATACATTTCTGAACAGGCTAAAGATAACATTAATCGTATAGTTAGTAAATTAGGTGTTGATCATATCTACGGGCAAACCGAGCACATGAATGCTATTTTTGTGGATAGTTTATATAGACATAAGAATGTATGTAATGGTTGTTTTAAAACTATATATACATTGAGCACTAAAATAGCAATGGAGCGTCAAATCCCTTTTATAGTTACAGGTTTATCTCGCGGACAGTTTTTTGAAACACGTTTAACTGAAGAATTATTTTGGGATGAAGATTTAGATGTAACTAAAATTGACGATACTATTTTAGAAGTTAGAAAGCTATACCATAGAGAAGAAGATGCTATTAAAGAGTTATTAGATGTTTCTATTTTTGAAGGAGATGACATATTTGAAACGGTACAATTCGTTGATTTTTATAGGTATTCTGATGTGAGCTTAGAAAATATGATTAAATATCTAGAGGAAAAAGTTGGATGGATAAGGCCTACAGATACAGGAAGATCTACCAATTGTTTAATAAATCAGGTAGGGATATATGTTCATAAGAGGCAAAGAGGTTACAGTAATTATTCTTTTCCTTACAGTTGGGATGTACGTTTAGGGCATAAAACAAGAGATGAAAGTCTCGAAGAAATTAACGAATATATAGATGAAGTTGAGGTAAAACGTATTATGGCAGAAATTGGTTACGAAGAGCCAATAGACATTCATAATAACCAAAAACTTGTTGCTTATTATACAGGAGATAAAGCATTGATGTCACAAGAATTAAAAATGTATTTGTCTAACAAAATCCCTGATTATATGATACCTTCTAACTTTAAATATTTAGAAGAAATACCATTAACCAAAAATGGAAAAATAGATAAAAAAACATTAAGAAGTTTAACAACGGATCAATTAGAGTTAGAGGTGTCTTATGTAGCTCCAAGAAATGAAATTGAACAATTAGTAGAGAGTATTTGGAAAGAAGTATTGAGATTAGAAAGAATTGGAGTACACGATGATTTTATAGCCTTAGGAGGTCATTCATTAGCCGCAATTAGGGTAACTTCTAGAATTAATGAAGAATTAGAGCTAAACGTTCCGTTAAATAAAATATTTAATTTACCAACTATTGAGAGGTATTCTGAATATATAGAAGATATTATTACGAAATTATTAAATGAATAGAAAAATTCAAAAAGGCTTTAAGCCATTTGTTTTCAAAATAACTATTGTTATTATGATTATGTGCTACATTTTTGGGCCATTACATAATGAAATTAGCAATGTGTTACACGTTCTATCTCATCAAATAGAAATGTCTGCTACCTTTACTTCTCATGCTGATAATTCACGATTTAATCATCAAATAACTCATCATACTTTACAATTTGAAGCACATCAACATGAGATTTTGGAATTATTTAATAAAATCATCGAAGCTTCTAATTTAGCAACTGATAATGAAAACCCGCTACTTGTCAAACAAAAAATAGATAAGCATATTAGGACTAAAAAGGAGGTTAAGTATATGGGTATTTATACCTACAACCTACAGTCTAACTATTCTTCAATAATTGAATGTACCTTAAATGGGTATGTATTCGCGATTTTTGAACCCCCTAAACGTCTAGCATAATAGTACGATTTTATCTATTCTTTGAAAAGAGAAATATAAAACTCAGAATTTGTTAATTCAAAAAACTACTAATTATCTTGAGTATAATTTTGTAAAACAATGTCTATGCTCAAAAAACTAATAAATTATGTTTAAAAAAATACTAACATTATTGTTTATATGTTTAAGTATGGGAGTGTTTGCCCATGAACTTAACGGAACAGTAATTTCAGAAGACAATGAAAAGCCCTTACAAGGTGTTGGGGTATATAATAAAAATACAGGAACATATACCTACAGTAATGTTTCTGGTTATTTTGAGATTGATGATATATCAGTTGGAGATGTCATCTATTTTTATCAATTAGGTTATGAAAACTATGAGTTAACCATTGATGAGTCTCATTTGGACAGTACAATAAAAGTGATAATGGAGATATCCTCTGCATCTTTAGATCAAGTATTGATAGTTTCTAAAGTAAATGTATTGAGTAATTTTGTGAATGTAGATATCAAAACAAGTCCTGTAAAATCTTCACAAGAAATCCTTAGAAAAATTCCAGGATTAATCATTGGTCAGCATGCAGGAGGAGGTAAAGCAGAACAAATATTTTTAAGAGGTTTTGATATAGACCATGGAACAGATATAGCTATTGATGTAGATGGTATGCCAGTAAATATGGTGTCCCATGCCCATGGTCAGGGGTATGCAGATATGCACTTTATTATTCCTGAGACCATAGAAAACTTAGATTTTGGAAAAGGCTCTTACTATGCAGATAAAGGAAACTTCAATACTGCTGGTTATGTAGATATCCAAACTAAAAAGACCATTGATAAAAACTTAATTTCTGTTGAAGCAGGGCAGTTTAATACCGTTCGCGCATTGAGTATGTTGAAAATCTGGGATGGAGAAAATAGTAATGCTTATATAGCAAGTGAAATGAATTTAACCGATGGTGTTTTTGAGTCTCCTCAAAATTTTAACCGTATGAATATCATGGCACGCTATAATTATAATAACTATGCAGACCAAGAATTTAACCTGTCATTGTCACACTTTCAAAGTAAATGGGATGCCTCAGGGCAAATTCCACAACGTGCCGTAGACCAAGGTTTAATAAGTAGGTTTGGTGCTATTGATGATACAGAAGGGGGGAATACAAGCAGAACTAATATTTGGATGAATCATATCAAACATTTTGATGAGCATTCAAGTTTAACATCTTCAGCTTATGTATCTAACTATGATTTTGAGTTGTTTTCAAATTTCACTTTTTTTCTAGAAGACCCTGTAAACGCAGATCAAATCCGTCAGTTTGAAGAACGAACTATTATAGGAGCAAAAAGTGTTTATGAAAAATCATTTCATTTGGAAGATCACAATAAGCAATTAAAATACCGTGTAGGTATTGGATTTCGTTATGATGATGTAAACAATAATCAACTTTCTAGAACTAAAAATAGAAAAGAATTATTAGAACGGTTAGCGTTTGGAAATGTTGATGAACTCAATGCGTTTTCTTTTGCAGATATAAACTATAAGGTAAATAAATTTACATTAAATGCTGGATTGCGATTAGACTATTTTACGTTTGATTACGAAGACTTACTTTCCGAAACTTATGATAGTAAAAGTGAAAATAAGGCTTTGTTGAGTCCTAAATTAAATTTTATATACGCAGCCTCTCCAAACACACAGTTTTTCTTAAAAACAGGTTTGGGGTATCATTCAAATGATAGTCGAGTGGTAACTGCACAAAGTGGCGAGCAAATATTACCAACAGCATTTAGTACAGATTTAGGAACCGTATTAAAACCAACAGAGAAATTAGCAATTAATGCAGCGCTTTGGTCGTTGTTTTTACAGCAAGAATTTGTTTATGTAGGAGATGCCGCTATTGTTGAGCCTAGCGGAAAAACCACAAGATATGGTATAGATCTTGGTTTACGATACCAAATTGCTGATTGGTTATATTTTAACACAGATGTAAATTATACGGTAGCCAGAAGTACTGAAGAACCTGACGGGCAAGATTATATACCTTTAGCACCAGATTTAACATCAGCAGGAGGGTTTACAGTGAATAATTTAGGAAACCTTTCTGGTGGAATTAGCTACCGTTATATTAAAGATCGTCCTGCAAATGAGGATAACTCTATAGTAGCAGAAGGCTACTTTGTTACAGATTTAAATCTTAATTATAACCATAATAATTGGACCTTTGGTTTAATAGTTGAGAATCTTTTTGATGTAGATTGGAATGAAACTCAATTCGCCACAGAAAGTAGATTGTTTAATGAAGCAGATTCTACAGAAGAAATTCATTTTACACCTGGAGTTCCTTTCTTTTTAAGAGGTAAGGTTTCTGTTAGGTTTTAAGTAAGGTAATTTTAAATAGATAAATAAGAGTTTCGTTTTTATTTTAAAACGAAACTCTTATTATTTGAGATAATATTTAGTTAGAGCAAAAACGGCAAGCAAGTCTATTGAAATTAGATATTAAGCCATTGCTTAAATTGAGCAGCTTTGTTTTTACTTATAATAATACTGGATTCAGAATCTGGAGTAACTAAAATTTTGAGTTGATTATTACCATACTTCACAATCTTCTCAATACTAGCTATAGAAATAATAAATTGTCTATTTGCTCTAAAGAAAAACGATTCATCTAATTGTGTAGATAATTCATCCAAACTTAAATTAGAAGTAGAGCGTTTTTTATCATTACAAACCACATAAGTAATAGTGTTTTCGGTGTATATGTAAGCAATATCATTAGTAGGTACTGGTACTAATTCATTTCTAACATAAGTTAAGAGCCTTTTTTTAGACGTATTAGATTCAGTTTCAGTATTAGTAGTTTCTTTACTTACTTTTTGCTGATATTCTCCAACTGCGCGATTCAGTTTAGAAAGATTAATAACCTCATCCTCCAATTTCTCATTTTTAAGTTCTAATGTTTTCTCATAAGAACTTCCAAAAATTCTGAGAATTACTACAGCAGCAATTACAATAAAAAGGCCCATCACTAAAAAGACCGTAAGGAATTGACTTTTAAAATCCTGAATTTGGCTTCGTATATTGTCAGTTCTTACATGTGCAGCAAGTATCCAATCAGAGTTTTGAATAGAATTAAGCACAACTACTTTTGACTGTTTTTCAATAGTTCCAGTATTTGAAGCTTCATTTTTAGCATTTAAAAAATCATAAAATGCTTTTGGAGTTAGGTCATCATTAACAGAAGATACATAAGAATTGTTTGGACTTGCTAATAAACCTACATTTTTAATGTCAGGGTGTGCAACTACTTTTCCAGACCAATCATAAATACTTAAAAAGCCCATTTCAAAATCAGTACCATTTAAACTTTTTTGAATATTATGTATTAATGAATCTTTCGAAATATTTTGAGATAGTTGATGGCTCAAAAGAGTAGAAAATGATTTTGCTTCCTTTTTACTGAATACCAAATGTGTTTCTAATAACTTTAGCGTACTTTCTTTAACAAGGTAATTAAAAGCTAAACTAGCCACAATGCTATAAATGATAGTTATAGATAAAAAAGTAAGAAAATAAAGTTTGTCTTTTCGCATTAGCAATTATAAAAGAGTAGCTAATATAAGAATTTAGAGTATTGAAATTACTTTACTTCATTTTCAAAGCTAATAATTCCTTTAGGGGCGTTTTCTTGTAATTATTCATCCAAAAATATTCCCTTTTAAAGCTATTTTTTCCCTCTCACATAGGTTTATGGTGTAAGATACGGGCTTTAGTTATTCTTTTGTAGAGCCTTTTATTACTGGCATTTCAAACAATTTATCATTAAAAATTAAACTTATGAAATCAATTAACATTCCTATTTTGCTTTTATCGTTAATAATTCTATCTGGGTGTAGTAACGATAGCCAAAGTGACCTTGTAGAAGAACAAAATCCAGGTGCTTCAGTTACATATTCAAACACAATTCAAGCAATTATCAATAACAATTGTGTAGGGTGTCATTCAAACCCACCTAGAAATGGAGCGCCTTTTCCATTATCAAATTTTGATGAAGTTTCTACACGTGCAAATAGTGGACAGCTGTTAAGGGCAATTAGTAGACAAACAGGAGAACCAAGAGCAATGCCACCTTCAGGTAGATTACCACAGGCTACTATTGATTTAGTAGAACAATGGATTGATGAAGGATTACAAGAAAACTAAAATAACCTATATAAAATGAATACATCTGTAAAAATAAAACACCTATATGTATTGTGCATTTGCCTATTAATAAATGCATTTGGTTTTAGCCAAGACAAATACATTGATAAAAACGGAACCATAGTTTTTGAAGCCTCAGAAAAACTATTTGAAGAAGTAAAAGCCACCAACAAATCTACCACAGCCATATATAATATTAAAACTAATGAAATTGCTGCTTTAGCACTATTGAAAGGGTTTCGATTTAAAAACTCTTTAATGGAAGAGCATTTTAATGAAAACTACATAGAGTCTGATACTTACCCAAAAGCAATTTTTAAAGGGAAGATAGTGGATCTTGATACTAATGAAGATCTTACTGAAACAGCAGTAGAAGTTAATGTTAAAGGTGTTTTACAATTGCACGGAAAAGAGAAAGCAATTGAAACAGTTTTAACGATACAAAAGGTTGATGATATCATATCAATAACAGGGAGTTTTAGTGTAACACCATCTGATTTTGAGATAGAAATACCAAAAATAGTGCGTAATAAAATAGCTAAAGTAGTTAATGTAAACCTCGATTTTAAACTAGTAAAAAAATGAAGAAAAAGATAATCTACATTATTACAATATCTATCATCTTATTAGGAGTTACAGGTTACGGTATCTATGGATATATGTACAAAGCCCACAGGAATATCGCATCTGAAGAGGTAGACTATAGTCTAAGTTCTAACGACTTAAAAAATGTAATGCGTACTGATTCAGTTTCCGGTCAATTTATTGATAAGGTTGTGAAAACAGAAGGTGTTATTACTTCGGTAGAACAAAACTCTGTAATTCTAAATAATGTTATACAAGTTAATTTCATAAATACTGATATGAGCACTTTAGAACCTAAAGCAATACTTAGTATAAAGGGGAGATGTGTAGGATATGATGATTTACTAGAAGTTGTAAAGATTGACCAAGCAACAATAACTAACCACTAAAATAACAATAATGAAAAAAATAATATATCTATTATTCCTAGCGTCTGCTTTTTTAAGTGGGCAAGAAGATTTACTCGATGAGATTGATACTAAAGCTACTGAAAATACTTACGAAACAGCAGCGTTTAAAGGTCTTAAAATTGTAAATTTTGAATCTACCAAAATGGTGTCGCAAAAAGAACTCTATTTTATAGTATCACATCGATTTGGCTCTATTGAAACAGGAATTAAAGATTTCTTTGGGTTAGATCAAGCAGTAACAAGACTTAATTTCGTTTATGGTATTTCAGATGGGATAAATATTGGCGTATCAAGAAGTTCCTTTCAAAAAACTTACGAAACGTCATTAAAGTTGCGACTACTTAGACAAAAAAAGGAAGGAATGCCTTTTACAGTCGTTTTATTCAATAGTTTACTTATAAATACTGTTTTAGATAAAGACGAACTTCCTGGGTTAGAGTTTAAACACAGATTAAACTACGCGATTCAAGCTTTAATTTCTAAAAAGTTTAGCAAGGATTTTTCGCTAGAGTTAATACCAACATTGTTTCACGATAATTTAGTCGCCTTTGATGCACAAACAAATACACAATTTGCTCTTGGTTTTGGAGGTAGACATAAATTAAGTAAACGTTGGTCTATCAACTTCGATTATGGTTTACATCTAAATAGAGCATCTAATTCGCCATTTAAAAACCCATTATCTATTGGTTTCGACCTTGAAACAGGAGGCCATGTATTTCAATTACATTTCACAAATGCACAACCTATGAATGTAAACACATTTTTAGGTCAAGCTACTGGAGATTGGACAGAGGGAAACATCTTCTTCGGGTTTAACCTATCAAGAATCTTTTAAAACCATAGTTATGAGAACAAGTTTAGCAAGAGTAATTGTTCAAAATTCGTTTTGTTCAAATTGTATAGCACCAATTAAGAAAAAAATTATGGAAGTAAAAGACGTAAAAAATGTCATGTTATTTCCAAAAGAAGATCTAGTGGTTTTCAATTTTAATTGTGCAAATCAAATCTCAGAAGTATTAAATACACTAATGGTATTAGGATATCCACCAGAAGGAGATCGTATTACTGAACATTATAATAGTAAACCGCTTTGTAATTGTTTTAAAACTTCAAATTGAATCAATATAAAAAAATCAAATAATCATTTAAATAAACACACAAAAATCATGAAACATTTATTTTTAATCTTAATCACATTTTTAATGGTAACGAGTTGCAGTAATGATAGCGACGATGATACTATAGTACCACCAGCGCAAAATAACGCTATTCAACTTAAAACTAATGCCACGTTTGGAAATATACTAACAACATCTGATGGATTTACACTTTATTTTTTCTCAAAAGATAGTAAAGCCGTATCTAACTGTATTGGAGGATGTCTTTCTAACTGGCCCGCTTTTTTTGCAGAAAATTTAACTTTAGATAATGGTTTAAACGCTTCCGATTTTGGAACTATAACAAGAGCAGACGGCAGTAAGCAAACCACTTTTAAAGGATGGCCATTATATACTTTTACTAACGATGCATCGGCTGGCAGTATTAATGGAGATGGTGCAGGAGAAGTATGGTATGTTGCTAAACCAGATTATACAGTGATGGTGGTAAGCGCACAATTAGTTGGGAGAGATAAGGACGGTAATGAAACTAACCTTACCAGCAATTATACTGAAGGAGATGAAGAAACATTCTATATGGTAGATGCTGAAGGAAATACACTTTACAGTTTTATAAATGATACTAATGGTGTAAATAGTTTTACTAAAGACGATTTTTCTAATAATGGCGTATGGCCAATTTTTGAGACTACTTTAGCTGGTATACCAAGTATATTAAATGCATCAGATTTTGGTAGTATTGGCGTTTTTGGAAGAAGTCAAATTACCTATAAGGGATGGCCTTTATATTTCTTTGGACAAGATACACAAAGAGGAGATAATTATGGTGTAGGGTTTCCTGTAGCTGGAGTATGGCCTATTGTAAATCAGAATATTGATGAAGCCCCTACAGCACAGGCACCTAGTGCAATAACTTATACTATTGGTAATCAAGGTGCATCTGCATATTTATTTAGTGGAGAAGGGTTAAACAATACATCTAACCCCGATATTACATTAAAAAGAGGGGAGACTTACGAGTTTGTAATAGATGCACCTGGACACCCATTCCTTATAAAAACGGCCCAAACTACAGGGACAGGAGATGGATTTAATGACGGTGTAACCAATAATGGCGCATCTCAAGGTACAGTAACTTTTACAGTACCAGCAAATGCTCCAGATACATTATTTTATATATGTCAGCATCATGCTTCTATGAAAGGTACTTTTAATATAGTTGATTGAGAAAGGGAAGTTTAATTTTTAGTAGTTTTGAACCTAGGGTGTAAAGCCCTAGGTTTAATCATCTATAAAATAGAGAAAGTCTAAAGCTTAATAGAAAGGTTTTGAGTAGAAAATCGATTTTTAATATAGTATTATTTCTTACAGTTTTTATACTAGCATTTTTTGTAGCCAAACATTTTATCTGGGATAAGCCGGATACTTATGATCTTTCACAGAAAGAACCAATTCATAAATTTGATGCACAAACTGTTATTGATTTTATTCAAAATGAAGGTAAAAATAATTTAAAGGCAGAGCAGGTAATTGAAGTTGAAGGTATAGTGAAAAAAATTAGTTATTTAAATAATCGCATCACTATTCTGTTGGGAGTAGATGGAAAAGAACGTGCATTTATAATTTGTGATATGGAAAGTAATCAAACCGAAAAAGTTTCAAAAGTTAAAACTAATGATACTATTAAGTTAAAAGGTGTTTTTAAAGGTATCCTTGAAGATGCCATTTTTTTAAATTGTATAATTTCTGAATAGTTTATGCATAAATTTATTCTTGTTATCATCTTATCTTTTCTTAGTATTAAGAAAGAAGACTCTAAAAAAATTATTGCCAGGCAAGGCAATGTTTCTTTTTTCTCTTATACTCCTGTTGAAAATATTAAAGCTAAAAATAATCAGGTTTTAAGTATAGTAGATTTTCAAACCAATAAAATAGCGGTAAGCATTTTAATGAATGCATTTGTATTTGAAAAAGCATTAATGCGAGAGCATTTTAATGAAAGCTATATTGAATCAGATATTTATCCAAAAGCAACTTTTGAAGGAGATATTATTGATTTTGATCCAAATATAGAGGGAGTTCAAACGCGTATAGTAAAAGGTGTTTTTGCAATGCATGGGGCAACCAAAGAATTAGAGATAAAAATTAAAATTGAAAAGAAAAATAATACGTTTGTAATTAGTGGATCTTTTGAAGCGACAGTAGAAGATTACAACATAAAAATTCCTCCGCTTTTAAGAGGAAACATAGCGAAAAAAATTAATGTTGATTTTAAGTTTGAATATGAAGCTTATGAAAATTAAAAAGATATTATCTGTTTTAACCTTTTTGTTAGCAATAAGTTTTGTTAACAGTCAGGAACTGCTAGATCTTTTGGATAAAGAACACAAAGATACTTTAAGATTTACAGAAGCTACATTTAAGTTTTCTAGAATCACTTATGGACATTCGGTGCAAACACGAAAAAATGGTACACTAGATGTTTTTATATCTAATAGATTTTGGAACACACCAGAAGAACGCTCCCAAAGTTTTTTTGTTGATCGTATAAATACTCGGTTTGCTTTAGAATATGGTGTATCTGATAGGCTATTATTAGGAGTAGGAGGTAGTACTTTTGATGAACGTTTTGATGGTTTTTTAAAGTATAAACTAGTAAGACAAGGTGTAGCAGGTCAAAGATCTCCAATTACTATATCTTTACTACAAAGCGTAAGTCGTTTTAGTGATATGTTACCGTATTCCAGTCCTGGTAACAAGACATCTGAAAGGCTTTCATTTACATCCCAAATACTAATAGCAAAAAAGATAACTCCAGATTTTTCTCTGCAAATATCTCCAACATTTATACATAGAGGTATAATTTTTAATGAAGCTGACCCTCAAAATCATTTCGCTATTGGTTTTGGTGGGAGATATAAGTTAGGTGGTCATATTTCTTTAGTTTCAGAATATTATTATGTTGCTAATCCTATCACATCTTTTGACACTTATGGGCCATTCTCATTAGGCGTTAATTGGGAACTTAGTGATGTGATGTTACAGTTTATGCTTACCAATGCTGTAAGCATGGTAGAAGATGCTTTTATTACACAAACGAGAAACAATTTCAATTTTAAAAATCCTAATTTAAATTTCGGATTTAATTTCACGTATACAATTCATTTTAAAAATAGATTGAAGCGTTAATCTTAAATACTACAATTTCTCTAAAATTTTAATCATTTTAAAGGATTTCATGAGATGAAATAGACCTGGTAAGATAACTGCACCTCCAACAATTAAAGAGATACCCAAAACTTGAATTACTTTAGGAGTTGATGCCGTTTCTACAAGGTTTACAGTGCCATCAGAAGTAATTAATAAGTTTGGATAATGTGTGATTATAGCAGCTAGTAAAATCAAGACTACTTGTACTCCTGCAAGAAATCTGCTTTTAATTCTAGTAGCCTTTTTTATGCTGTGAGTTAATGGAAAGATAAGAAGTGCTGATAACCCAACCAATACAATAGCATAAGGACTTTTTATAAAATTTGTAATAAATTTTAAGTTGTTAAAATAACCAAAAGCTAAAACTAAAAACCCCATAACAATTACTGTTATATTGGCTATTCTTGCTTTTAGTACATAACGTTGATGTTCGTTTTTGTTAGACTCGCCAATTAATAGTACTGATGCTAAAAATGTACACAACGAAGCAAAAAACAATCCAACAAAAATGGAGAACCAATTTAGCCAAGGCCCAATAAAAATGGAATAGAAAGTATCAGTTTCATCAGGATTTAATATAATTTCTCCAGAAATCATACTGCCAAATGTCATACCTAAAAATATTGGAGTTATTAAACTGGAGAGCCTAAACATCCAGTCGTATAAAATTTGAGATTTATCCTTAAATGCATCGTAGTGTCTAAAAACAAAAGAAACACCTCTTAATGTGATGCCTAGTAATACTAATGTTAAAGGTATGTGTAGATATACTGTTATAACATTGTAAAACTCAGGAAAACCTACCCAAAGAATAACTACAATAATAATAATCCATATATGATTTGCTTCCCAAACTGGACCTATAACACGGTAGATAGTTTTTTTTGTTGTGTCTCTACCTTTTCTTGAAGAAAATAACTCAATAATTCCTGCTCCAAAGTCTGCTCCCGCAAGTAATACATAGAGTAATAAAGAAATCATTAAAAACGATAAAACTACATAAATCATACTATGCTATTTTTGAGTTATTTAAAGATTTAATTTGTCTTGCCATTAACCAAGTTACAGCTATTGCCAAAATGCTATAGAGTATAACATACATGTAAAAGCTAAATACCATTCCGGGCATTGGAGTAACAGCATCTTTTGTTCTCATGATATTATGAATAATCCAAGGTTGTCTGCCAACTTCAGTTACTACCCAACCTGCTTCTAATGCTATAAACCCCATAGGAGCTAAAACAATAAACAGTAGCCAAAATTTGTTGTTTTGCCACCAAGATTTACGTTTTAAGCTAATGAAAAATAGTATACCTACTATCATTAATAATGTACCAATACCCACCATAATTTGAAATGCATAATGTACAATAGGTACATTAGGGTGCACATCTTCAGGGAAATCATTTAGTCCTTTTACTTCAGCATTAAAATCTCCAAAAGCCAAAAAGGATAATGCCTTGGGAATTTTAATTTTATAAGATACGTTTTGTGTTTCATCATCTACAATACCACCTATATATAATGGTGCGCCCTTAGTAGTATCATAATGCGCTTCCATAGCAGCTAATTTCACAGGTTGCCGTTTAGCAATATCTTTTGCAGAAAGATCGCCACTTAAAGGTTGTAAAATGGCAGCTATAGCAGCAAAAGTAATCGCTATTTTAAAAGCTTTTTTATGAAGTTCAACTTGTCTGTTTTTTAAAATTTGAAAGGCATGTATTCCTGCCACAGCAAACCCTGTTGCGGTAAAAGCAGCTAGTGTCATATGCAATGCTTGTGTAAACCAAGCAGGGTTTAAAAGTGCTTTTACAGGATCTATATTTGAAAATACACCATTCGCGTAATCAAACCCAGAAGGTGCATTCATCCAACCATTTGCTGAAACCACAAGAATACCAGAAGCCACACCAGAAACTCCCACGATAATTCCTGTAAACCAATGGAATTTTTCAGAGATTTTATCCCAACCATACAAATAGAAACCTAGAGCAATAGCTTCAACAAAAAAAGCAGCACCTTCTAAGGAAAAAGGCATGCCAATTATTGGGCCAGCATGCTTCATAAACTCAGGCCAAAGTAGCCCTAATTCAAAGGACAGAGCAGTACCTGAAACAGCACCCGTAACAAAAAAAATCGCGACACCTTTTTGCCACGATTTTGTTAATTTTAAGTAAATAGGGTTTCTGGTTTTTAGCCATTTTCTATGAGCAATTATCATAAAAAAGGGCATTACCATACCAATACATGCAAATACAATGTGAAACATTAACGTAAATGCCATTTGAAGTCTTGCGGCATCAAGATTGTCCATAAAAAACAAGCTTTAAAATAGTACTACAAAGATACGTTTTAAAGCTTTAATCTTTTATTGAAAATAGGATAAAAATGAGTGTGTTTTTAGTTAAAATTTTACTTTATAATTTCAACTTCAAACAGCTTATCCCATCGCTTTCCAGTAACAAAAATAGTTTTAGTTTCAGGGTTGTAAGCAATACCGTTTAACACGTCTAGTTTTTCATGTTGAGTTACCATATTTTTTAGAGGTGTAAAATCAATTACACCCTCAACTGCACCATTTATAGGATTAATTATAGCTACGCCATTTCTTTGGTAGCGATTCGCATAAATTTTACCATTAATCCATTCCATTTCATTAATGTCAGTAATTTTCCCTTTGTTAGTATACACTTGAATTTTTTCTTGTTCTATGAGAGTTTTCGGATCTAGTAACCATATATCTTCACTTCCATCACTTTTGTAGATATGTGTTTCGTTATGTGTTAATCCCCAACCTTCTTTACTTTGTCCATATTTAAAGCTTCCTGTTTTCTCAAATGTATTTACATCGTAAACAAAACCAATTCCTTTTTTCCAAGTTAATTGGTATATCTTATCATGCATCACAGTTAAACCCTCTCCAAAGTACTCATCAGCTAAGTTTATATTTTTTATTACTTTACCTGTAGTGTAATCTACGAGACGCAATTTAGATTCTTTGTATTGTCCTGTGCTTTCATACAATTTTCCATTATGAAATTCCAGGCCTTGGGTGTAAGAAGTGATATCATGGGGGTATTCATTTAGAATCTTGAATTTGTAAATTTTTGGAGACTCATTATTCAGAATAGTAACTGTTGATGACACCGTCTGTTGCTCATCATCATTAAAATACACTATGGCTTCAATAGCATATTTACCTAATTTATGATGTTTTAAGTTGAGGTTTTCAGTAACTGTCTTTCCATCTAATTTGTAGACAACAGAATCTATAGTATGCTTTTTTTTGTTGCTCAATGATAATTCTAAAGTGTTATCTATTGAAATATTACCTTTTTTTGCATTAGTTTTTATCTCAAAATCGTTTTTTTCTTTATCAGATTTAGAGTTACAAGACACTTGTAAAACCAGTAACGTTATTATAGTGAATACTTTAAGCATTTTCATGAGTGAACCTTATTTTGTGTCGAATATATTTATTTAAAATCGGTTTAAAAAATCATTGTGAAAATTTTAAAAGATTGTATCTTTGCAGCCGGCAAGTCCTACACAACCAGCTCCTGTAGAATCCTCCAGGGCGGGAACGCAGCAAAGGTATACGGTTGTAGCGGTGTGATGTAGGTAGCTTGCCTTTTTTTGTGCCCTAAATTTAAATTTTCTTATCCATATTCTATATTGTAATTTGGCACTTTAATTTATAAATATGTCTAAAGTTGTTTTAATCACAGGAGGGTCTTCAGGGATAGGAAAATCTATAGGAGAGTATTTACACCAAAAAGGTTACAAAGTCTATGGTACAAGTAGAAATCCTAAAAATTATAAGAATGGTAAATTCCCTCTGATTGCTTTAGATGTTAAAGATGTTTCTACGATACATATAGCTATTAAACAGATTACAGATACCGAAGGTAGATTAGATGTTTTAATTAATAATGCAGGAGCAGGAATTACTGGGCCTATTGAAGAAATTCCAGAGCAAGAGATCAAAGCTAATTTTGATACTAATTTTTTTGGACCCATTAATGTGATTAAGGCCGTATTGCCTCAGATGCGTCAACAACAATCTGGTTTAATAATAAACATTACCTCTATTGCGGGGTATATGGGGTTACCGTATCGTGGTATTTACAGTGCGAGTAAAGGTGCTTTAGAATTATTAACCGAAGCTTTTAGAATGGAATTAAAACCCTTTAATATTGAAATGACCAATGTTGCCCCAGGGGATTTTGCAACTAATATAGCTGCAGGGCGTTACCATGCACCTCTAAAAGACGATTCGCCATACAAATCATCCTATGGAAAATCCTTAGAATTGATGGACGCTCATGTTGATGCAGGAAGCGATCCAGAACAAATGGCTAAAGCTGTTTATAACATTATTACTACTAAAAAACCAAAGATTCATTATAAGGTAGGGGAGTTTATGCAGAAATTTTCAATTGTATTAAAACGTATACTTCCTGATAAGGTTTATGAAAAATTATTAATGAATCACTACAAAATATAAGGTTTGGTATGTTATTTGTGTTTTGTTAGCACAAATGTAACCAGATGTATAAAAAAATTACTTTTCCCTCAGTCTTCGCTCTGTTTTTTTTGATAACAGGTTGTCAAGATATTTTAGAATGTGTTATAAATAGAAGACCTGTTTTATCTGATAATAGGTTGCGTGTTGGTTTAGTTAATCAAAATTATTCTGAATTGATAACTGCAGAAATTAAAAATGAACCCAGAGACAACGATTATTTTTACTTTTTTTCTGTGATTGGAGATTTACCTCCGGGTATTGATGTATATTTTGATTATAGAGATGTAATTATTGAAGGTATCCCTCGAGAACGAGGTAGGTATCGATTTACTATTAGACTTGATGTTGAGCAAGCTGATAATTATTGTGAGAATAATTTAAATGATTGTGATGGCCTATGCGAGGAAAGTACAGACAGAAGTTATATTTTAACTGTAAATTGATAAAGCTTTTTAAAATTTGAGACTAAAAAAAGTACTTTTGCGTTTACTGGTATTTGCATTTTTTTTAAGTATTAAATCTTGCCTATTAATGCCATTGTCCGCACCTCACGGTCATCATTATAAAGCATATGATAATTTTGATTTTAAATATATAGACGTGTTTTGTACAATGAGGCATAAAAACTTTTTATATTGTGACAGTAAAGGTTTAGATATAACAATATGTTCTAAAAATTTTAAGAATGATAGCTGTAATACCATGTTATATAAAAACTTTTTTGAAAGTAAAGTTTACATGCATTCCAGCATAATATCAGATAGAAAGTTTCACAAAAGTTTTGCGTCTGACACATTGATTGTTAAAAATAATTCTACGGGAAAAACTCTAATATTTCTTCCAGTTATAGATTAACCGGAAACTTTTAGCAAGTTGTTAATAGATTTTACCTAAAGTTAATTACGTAAAGCTCTTAATGTTGTAAATTCGTTGCGTTAGGGATTGAAGTCACGCCTTGGCGTGATTGAAGCTCCTCGAAGTGGAAGGGAACGACTGCTGAAAGCCTGCCAGGAGGTAGATCCAACCCCTTGTAGGAGACGCCCAAAATATTGATTTAATATAAATTAAAACTATATAACAGAAATAATGAAATTTTTTATTGACACTGCAAATTTAGACCAAATAAAAGAAGCCCAAGATATGGGGATTTTAGATGGTGTAACCACAAACCCTTCGTTAATGGCTAAAGAAGGTATTACAGGACATGATAATATTATGAAACATTACGTTGATATTTGCAATATTGTGGATGGTGATGTAAGTGCTGAGGTAATTTCTACTGATGTAGAAGGTATGATAAAGGAGGGGGAAGCTCTTGCAGAGTTACACGAGCAAATAGTTGTTAAATTACCAATGATTAAAGATGGTGTTAAAGCTTGTAAGTACTTTTCTAGTAAAGGGATTAAAACCAATGTAACTTTGGTGTTTTCTGCTGGACAAGCACTTTTAGCTGCTAAAGCAGGAGCTACTTATGTGTCTCCTTTTTTAGGACGTTTAGATGATATTTCTACTGATGGGTTAAATTTAATTTCTGAAATTCGTCATATTTATGATAATTACGGTTTTGAAACCCAGATTCTATCGGCTTCTGTACGTCATACCATGCATGTTATTGATTGTGCTAAAATAGGATCAGATGTAATGACAGGGCCTTTAAGTTCTATTGAAGGGTTATTGAAACATCCTTTAACTGATATTGGTTTAGCTAAGTTCTTAGCTGATTACAAGAAAGGTAACTAAGTTTTTTAGAATATAAAAAAGGCGCAATAGTCAAATTGATTATTGCGCCTTTTTAATTTTATGATTTTTAGAATTTAAGCCTTTTTTTGCTTGTTAATTTCGTCTTGTAATTGACGTCTTACTTTTTGCTCGCGCTCTAAAGCTGTTTTTCTGTGCTCATCAAATTCTTCTTCTATCTCAGAAAGGCTTTGTTTTGCTTGTCTTGTTACTGCATTACTGTTTTTAAATTTGTATATAAACAGCAATAACAAAGCTAATAATCCTGCTATAATACTCCATAAGAGTGTATTGTAACCTGTTTTACTCATTTGCATGCCAAAGAGGGACATACTATCTTTTTCTGTATTCGTGGTTTCTAAATCAGCTTGCGTTTTAGAAAGAGAACTTTTTAGTTGTGTAATTTCATTAGCTTGTGTCTTTACTACAGCTTGTGTTTCATTTAAATCTTTGCGAATTCCTTTTAAAGAATCTTTTACATGATTACGTAGTGTTAGCAACCATGCCGTTTTTACCGCTTCGTAAGGTTGACCATTCGTGCCTTTGAAATTGCCAGATTTTCTAAAAACAAATTCAAATTGGCTATCAATTGTACCACTATTAAGTGATAGTGTTTCTTGTTGTTGTGCTGCTTGAGAGAATGATGATAAACTAAAAGTAAACAAAAAGATGAGTGCAATTAGGTATTTTGAGGAATTCATTTGGTTGTGTTTAAATAGGTTAACTGTTATTGCGAAAATATAAAATAAAGTTTAAAAACATGGTTATTTACTGAATAGCCTCAAAAAAATGAGGCTATTCAGGAATATTTACGATAAAATTTTACACTTAGATGTTTTTAATAATACGTATAGCGTCTTACTTTAGATATATATTTTGCAAGTCTTATAACCTGATGGCTATACCCGTATTCGTTATCATACCATATATATAGTATTACATTTTTTCCGTCTGAACGCACAATAGTTGCTTTACTGTCATAAATTGAAGGAGCTGAGCACCCAACAATATCGCTAGATACGAGTTCATCACTAAGCTCATATTTTATCTGTTCAACCAAATCTCCCTCTAAAGCATATTTTTTAATAGTTGAGTTGATGCCGTTTAGAGATGTTTTTCTATCTAATTCTAAATTTAAGATAGCTAGCGAACCATTAGGAACAGGAACTCTAATAGCATTAGATGTTAGTTTTCCTTCTAAACTAGGTAATGCTTTAGCTACTGCTTTTCCTGCACCAGTTTCTGTAATTACCATATTTAGCGCGGCAGCACGACCACGTCGGTATTTCTTATGAAAGTTATCTACCAAATTTTGATCATTGGTGTAAGCATGAATGGTTTCTAAATGCCCACTCTTTACGCCATAAGAACCTTCTATTGCCTTTAAAATTGGAGTTATAGCATTAGTGGTACATGATGCGGCTGAAAAAATATCAATAGTATCAGGATTGTAATCAAAATGGTTAACGCCATGTACAATATTTGGAATTTCTTTTCCAGGTGCAGTAAGTAACACTTTTTTTACACCTTTTGCTTTTAAGTGTCTAGATAAAGCTTCTTTATCTCTAAAAGCACCCGTATTATCAATTACTAATGCATTGCTAATACCATATTGGGTATAATCAATTTTTTCAGGGGCATCAGAAGAAATTATTTTTACCGTAGTGCCATTTACAATCAGAGCACTATTTTTTAAATCAGCAGAAACAGTCCCTGCAAATCCACCATGAATAGAATCATTATTAAATAAAGATGCTCTTTTCTCTAAGATTTCTTTAGTTATAGCACCTCTAGTTACTATAGCTCTTAAGCGTAGTTGACTGCCTTTTCCGGTTTTTGCCATTAATTCTCGCGCAACCAGTCTGCCAATTCTTCCAAACCCATAAAGTATGACATCTTTTGGCTCTATAGATTTGCTTTTGCCAGCATCTTTAATTTTGTTAGCTACAAAGTGTATAGCATCATCAAATTTATTTTCTTCTAAATGAAATTCGTATGTTAATTTACCAATATCCAATTTAGCCGGAGGTATATTGAGTTGTTTTATTGCCTTTGCAATTTCAACAGAATCAAAAATTGAAATGGGTTTTTGGACAAACTTACCAGCGTAGTCGTGTAAGTTTAAAATCTCACTCACATTTTTGTCAATAAGTTGATTTTTGAAGAGAATTAACTCAATGGAGTTATCGTACCAAAGATCACTAATAACTTTAATAAATTCAACTGTTGCTCTTCGGCGATCTGCTTGAAACGCTAACTCTTTTTCGTAAGTTGCATCTGTAGACATTTTTTGTAAGTTTAGTGGTTTTTAATGTTGCAAAAGTATCATATTTCAAACGTTTTCGTAAAACATTTTCATAAAAAAAACAGCACTTTTAAAAGTGCTGTTTTTTCAATATGAAATTTATTTTTTATCGAATAAAATGACTCTCTTTCTCTCCATCTAAATTAATAAGCTCTAATTCAAGCGCTTCATTAATAGAATGAGTTTTTAAAACGGTTTTTACATCATCAATGCTATTTATAGCAATACCATTAATTTTTGTTATAATCGATCCTTTGCCAATATTATTCTTTTTCCAATAATTTATTATTCTTTCGTTACCATCTAATCGGTCTATTTTTACTCCACTTTTTGCCTTGAACTTTTTCAACTCCTTTGGTTTTGCATTTTTAATTAGTCCTACATAAGGCAAAATAGCAGAGGGTGCTGGTTTAATAAGTTTTACAGGAACAGTTTTGATATCTCCATCACGTAAAAAAGTGACATCAACAATATCGTCAGGACTTTTAGTATTTAAATGACCTTTAAGATCGGAAAACTTTAAAATTTTAATGTTATCTATTTTTTTAATGATATCTCCTTCTTTAATGCCAGCAGCTTCAGCTCCAGAGTCTTCTTCAATACTATCAACATAAAAACCTTCTGTATCGTCTATATCTTTTCTTTCAGCAGCTGTGCTGTTTAATGCCACTCCAAATACACCTAAAATACCATTTTGTACATTACCATATTCCATGATATCATTTACCACCTTTCGTGCGATGTTACTTGGTACAGCAAACGAATACCCTACATAAGAACCTGTTTGTGAGGAAATAGCAGTGTTAATACCTATCAGCTCTCCATTTGTGTTAACAAGAGCACCTCCAGAGTTTCCTGGATTTACAGCAGCGTCTGTTTGTATAAAAGATTGTGATGCATTACCTGATAAGTCTCTCGCTTTAGCACTGATAATACCGGCCGTTACTGTTGAAGTTAAATTAAATGGATTACCAACAGCCAGTACCCATTCGCCTATTTTTGCATTATCTGAATCGCCAAATGTGACTACGGGTAAGTCTTCATCAGCTTCAATTTTTAAAAGCGCAATATCCGTTTTTGGATCAGTTCCAACAATTTTTGCTTCGTAAGTTTTATTGTTATTTAAAGTCACAGATAGCTCCTGAGACTTATCAATGACGTGATTGTTAGTAATAATGTAACCATCAGGAGTAATGATGACTCCTGAGCCAGTTCCTAATTGTGCACGCTGTGGGCTTCTACCTAAAAATAAGTCTTCAAAAGTCATTCTTCCTCTACTTAAAGTTACATTTTTTACGTGTACAACAGCATTTACTGTGTTTTCGGCAGCAGTAATAAAATCAGGTGTTTCTAATGGCTTATAAATAGTGTTTGATGTGGCTGTGGGAATTAAAGATGGTTGTTCCTCAACAGTTTCAACCACCACAGTTTTTTCTTTTTCTAAAAATAGTTTGTAGCCTCCTAGTGTTAATATACCACCAAGAGCTGAAACCAATACTAGTGTTAAAATCTTCTTCATAATTTCCAGTTTAAGATATATTTATTAACGATTAAAATTAAATATTTATTGAATTTGTAATTCAACTTTAACGACGATTTAACAATCTGAAAAACGTTATAATATTTATATCTTTGTCCCTTAATTATGCAACAGAAATTTTACAAATATCAAGGTACAGGAAACGATTTTGTGATGATTGATAATCGTCAACAAACGTTCGACAAAAATAATACCAATTTGGTAGCAGACCTTTGTGACCGACGTTTTGGCATAGGAGCAGATGGTTTAATTTTATTAGAAAACCATGAGAGCTATGACTTTAAAATGGTTTATTATAACTCCGACGGCAATGAAAGTACCATGTGCGGAAATGGAGGCAGGTGTTTAGTAGCTTTTGCAAAGCATTTAGGTGTTATTTCTGAGAATGCTGTTTTTGAAGCTATCGATGGATTACATCATGCTAGTATTAAGGATGGTATTGTACGTTTACAAATGCAAGATGTGACCTCTGTATTAAAAAAAGATGATCATATTTTTTTAGATACAGGTTCGCCTCATCACGTTCAGTTTGAGGACGCTATAGATACTTTTAAAATTAAAGCTAAAGGGTCAAAAATTAGATATGGAGCTCCTTATTTTGAAGAAGGATCAAATGTGAATTTTGTAAAGCATATTGATAATGATACCTTTAGATTGAGAACTTATGAGCGTGGTGTTGAAGATGAAACTTTGTCATGCGGAACTGGAGCTACAGCTACAGCAATAGCAATGCACTATATAGGAGAAACTGAAAAAAACATCATTTCTATACAAGTTGAAGGCGGAAAATTAGAAGTTAGTTTTGATTTTGAAGATGGTATATATACTAATGTATGGCTAGTAGGGCCGGCAAAATTTGTTTTTGAAGGTACTATATGAAAACTTTAACAGGTAAACATATCAACCTTAGAGCACTAGAACCTGAAGATTTAGATTTTGTTTTTGAGATAGAAAATGATGAAACTATTTGGCACTTAGGCAATACACAGACGCCTTTTTCTAGGTACGTTATCAAACAATATTTAGAAAATGCACTAAAAGATATTTTTGAAGCTAAACAATTGCGTTTAGTAGTAGAAAGTAAAAAAAGAGAAGCTCTTGGATTGATTGATCTATTTGATTTTGATTTTAAGAATAAAAGGGCAGGAGTTGGAATTATTGTAAAAGATGAAGCTAATAGAGCAAAGGGGTATGGTAATGAAGCTTTAAAACTTCTTATTAATTATAGCTTTACTCATTTAGGATTACATCAACTGTATTGTAATATCTCAGAAGAAAATAAAGCAAGTATTCAACTTTTTACAAAACACGGTTTTGAGAAAATCGGACTTAAAAAAGATTGGAATTATAATGGAGGAAATTACAATAACGAATTCTTATTTCAACTTATAAAATCATAACATGTATATAAAAAAAATACTTTGGGCAATAGCACTTATCGGTTTAGTTATAGCTGGTTTTTTTGCTTATTATGTGTATAATGCAATGTTGTCTCCAAATACAAATTTCAACAATGATGAAGCATACATTTATATAAAATCTACTGATAGTTATAATGAAGTAAGGTCTCAATTAGAGCCCCTTTTGAAAGACATAGCATCCTTTGATGTTTTAGCCGAGCAAAAAAAATATACATCAAATATTAAATCTGGGAAATTTGCTATAAAAAAAGGAATGAATAATAATGATATTATCAACTCTATAAGAAGCGAAAACTTACCAATAAAAGTATCTTTTAATAATCAAAATTCATTAGAGAAGTTAGCAGGACGTGTTGCCAATCAAATTGAAGCAGACAGTCTTTCTCTTCTTGAGGCTATGACTGATACAGAATTTTTTACCTCAAATGGTTTTACTAATGAAACAGCTCTAGGAATGTATTTACCTAATAGTTATGAGTTGTATTGGAATACTACGGCAGAAACATTTAGAGACCGTATGCTTAAAGAGTATAAGCGTTTTTGGAATGAAAAAAGGATAGCAAAAGCGCATGCTATAGGTTTGTCTAAAGATCAAGTAATGACATTAGCTTCATTGGTTTATGAGGAATCTAAACAAAAATCAGAACAAGCCAGGATTGCAGGCTTATATATTAATAGGCTAAATTCAGGAATACCTTTAGATTCAGATCCAACATTAAAATTTGCTGCTTATAAACTGCCTCAATATAATAATACCATAATAAGACGTGTATTGAATGTTCATAAATCTATAGATTCTCCTTATAATACCTATAAAAATAGAGGGTTACCACCAGGACTAATTACTATGCCTAATATTTCTGCTATTGAAGCTGTTTTGAATTATGAAAAGCATAAATATATTTTTATGTGTGCAGACCCAAAACGATTTGGATATCATAAATTCGCAAAAACATTGGCACAACACAATGCTAATGCTAGGGCTTACCATAAGTATTTGGATTCTAAAGGCATTAGAAAATAGAAATGTGGTTTTATAGATGTAGTGTTATTATCTTTCTGTGTTTTAGTAACGTTATTTTTTCTCAAACCCGTTTAGAACATTTCTTAAAACCTAGTGATACTTTAAATAAACCTCGCAGAAATGCTGTTGTTATTTCTGAAGCAGCTTTAAGTGGATTAACTTTAATTGCACTGGATCAAATTTGGTATGCTGATTTTGAACGTTCAAAATTTCATACTACTGATGATAATAATCAGTGGCTTCAAATGGATAAATTTGGTCATGTATTTACATCTTACCAAATGGGAAAACAAGGTGCAAACCTTTTAAATTGGAGTGGAGTTAGCAAACGAGATCAATTAATTTATGGTGCTACTTTGGGGTTTGGTTTCTTAACAGCTGTAGAAGTATTAGATGGGTATTCTAGTGAATGGGGGTTTTCATGGGGAGATGTCGGTGCTAATGCTTTAGGAACTGGCTTATATATTTCGCAAGAATTATTATGGAATGAGCAACGCATTAATGTTAAGTTTGGATTTCAACAATCCAGATATGCAGATTTAAACCCTGAAAAGCTTGGAAATTCTTTTTCAGAGCAAATTTTAAAAGACTATAACGGTCAAACATATTGGCTTAGTTTTAACTTACATTCATTTTTTAAAGACAGTAAAATTCCAAAATGGTTAAATGTAGCTTTAGGCTATGGGGGAGAAGGGATGCTAACAGGTACAAGAGTTACTGACAATCAAATGTTAACAACTATTCCAAGATTTAGACAGTTTTATTTGAGTTTAGATGTAAATTTATCAAACCTAAGAACGAAATCAGCGCTGTTAAAGTCAATTTTTAGCATTTTTAATATGATAAAAATACCATTTCCTACCCTAGAATTTAATAAGAATGGGGCTGTATTTCATCTATTCCATTATTAAAAATTGCACTTAAACGAGTTATTTTGATATTATTAAAAGAATGTGTAATTTTGCACGCTCAAATTTTCAAGCAGTATTACTCAGTGATTCTGTTGAAGAAATTTAATCATTATGGTAAAAAATATTGCAAGTTACCTAGTATTAGCACTTACAATATGTATACTGTTACACATGTCGTTTTCAAGTAATGAAACGATAGATATTAGTAGGTATTCAACCGATGGCTTAGTGTTAAATTACACTGTTAAGCCAGATGTAAGCATTAGGAATAATGTTAAGACATCAAAAGATGGGTACGAATCGTTTTCGCCATATCTTGGTAAATCGTTCGTTGGCTTTAAAGAAGCTTTAGCTTTTAAAGAATCTGGGGGAAATTATGCTACGATTAACACTTATGGATACTTAGGGAAGTATCAATTTGGTAAGGAAACACTTAGGTTAATTGGTGTAAGAGATATTAATAAGTTTTTAGGCACTCCTAAATTGCAAGAGAAAGCGTTTATAGCTAATGCACAGAGAAATAAGTGGATTCTTAGAAGGGATATTAATAATTTTGTAGGAAAGCGAATTAATGGTATTCTGGTTACCGAATCTGGTATTTTAGCAGCAGCACATCTTGCTGGAGCTGGTAGTGTAAAAAAATACTTGAGAAGTTACGGATTAGATAATTTTGCTGATGGATACGGAACAACAGTAGCTTATTACATGAAAAAATTCTCTAGTTATGACACGTCTTTCTTGAAAGCAAATAAAAAAGCTAAAGTGAATTCTATTTAGAAATTCAGCTTTTATGAATAATAAAAATAGTAGGCCTTTTATGAAGGTCTACTTTTTTTTTGCTCCAAACTCTTGCAGGTAAGGTTTTTATATATTCACTAGGTAGTGTAATGTCACAAGCTATACAAACGTTAGTGTCTCCTGATACTGTAGTACAAATGTCTTCTAGTAGTTTGTTATTCCTGTACGGTGTTTCAATGAAAATTTGTGATTGATTTTTATCAAAAGAGAGTCGCTCTAGGTGTTTTATTTCCTTTTTACGCTCATTTTTATCAATTGGTAAATATCCATTAAAAGTAAAACTTTGCCCGTTTAGGCCAGAACTCATCATAGCCAATAAGATAGAAGAAGGTCCTACTAAAGGCACTACTTGTATGTCTTTTTCATGTGCAAGTTTTATAACATCTGCGCCTGGGTCTGCTACTCCTGGACAACCAGCTTCAGATAAAAGTCCAACACTTTTACCTTTTAAGCAAGGCTCTAAAAACTCGGGTAGTTCAATAGGTTGAGTGAATTTATTTAGTAGAAATATTTCTAAATCTGGTTGTGATTTCTTCGGACTGATTTTTTTGATAAACCGTCGAGCAGATTTTTCATTTTCAACAATAAATATTGAAACGTCCTCAATTGTTTTTTTTATTGAAATAGGTAATACCTCAAGAGGAGGTGTATCTCCTAATGTGGTTGGTATAAGATATAGTTTGCCTTTTGACGCCTGCATTCCAACAATATAAGGGTTATTTATGAAATTAACTTAATGACAATTATTTCACAAGCTTCATCTAACATTTTATATACATTATCAAAGCCTTGGTTGCCACCATAATAAGGGTCTGGGACACTTAAGTTTTCATTTGGTGTAATTTCATTTAGAATGAGTTTTACTTTTGATAGATCATTCTCGTTTTTTGCCATAGATACAATATGATTGTAATTTGACTCGTCCATAGCGTAAATCAAATCAAACTCCTCAAAATCACTTTTTACAAATTGTCTTCCTCTTAGATGAGTGATATCTATATTGTGTTTTTGTGCAACAGAGATGGAACGGGAATCTGGTTTACTACCTATGTGGTATGCGGCTGTTCCGGCAGAATCAACTATAAAAGTATCATTAGGAAGTTTAGATCTTAAAATGCCTTCAGCTAATGGCGAACGACAAATATTGCCTAAGCATACCATTAGAATTTTAGTCATCGTTTATTGAATTTAAACAGAAAGTTTTTTTGCAATATCTTCTACGTATTTTCTAAATTGTTTATCTGTAGAAGATAGGTTATCCACCGTTTTACAAGCATGAAGTACAGTAGCGTGGTCACGTTTACCAATTTGGGAACCAATACTAGCCAATGAAGCTTTGGTCATTTTTTTAGCAAAGAACATAGCTAACTGTCTAGCCTGTACAATATGACGTTTTCTTGTTTTAGATTGTAGTGTGTCTACATCCATTTGGAAATAATCAGATACTACTTTCTGAATGTAATCAATTGATACTTCGCGTTTTGTGTTCTTAACAAATTTTTCAACAATTTGTTTAGCTAGTTCTAAAGTAATTTCTTTTCTGTTGAAAGAAGATTGTGCAATTAAAGAAATAATAGCACCTTCTAACTCGCGTACATTGGTTTTAATGTTTTTTGCAACGTAGTCTATAATTTCGTCAGGCATTTCAACACCATCACGATATAGTTTATTTTTCAAGATAGATACGCGCGTTTCAAAATCTGGATGCTGTAACTCAGCTGATAATCCCCATTTAAATCGAGATAGCAAACGTTGTTCAATATCTTGCATATCTACAGGAGCTTTGTCACTCGTAAGAATAACTTGCTTACCATTTTGATGCAAATGATTAAAAATATGGAAGAATACATCTTGCGTACCAGATTTTCCAGAGAGGAATTGAACATCATCAATAATTAGTACGTCAATAATCTGATAAAAATGAATAAAATCGTTACGATTATTCTTTTTTACAGAATCTATATATTGTTGTGTAAATTTCTCTGCAGAAATATAGAGTACTGTTTTTTCTGGATATTTATCTTTTATATCAACACCAATAGCATGTGCTAAATGTGTTTTTCCTAAACCAACTCCACCAAATATAAGTAGTGGGTTAAAAGATGTGCCTCCTGGTTTAGCAGCAACTGCTAATCCTGCACTTCTTGCTAGTCTATTGGAGTCTCCTTCTAAAAAATTCTCGAAACTATAATTAGGATTTAGCTGTGATTCAATTTTCACATTTCTTATCCCAGGAATTACGAATGGATTTTTTAATTCAGGACTTTTATTATTAAGAGGAATATCTACTTCTTGCGATTTTACTGGAGTTCTATTAGAACTTGGAATTTTTTCAGTAAAAGGTTGTTTATTACCATACGTGTTTTCCATCTTAATGATGTATACTAGTTTGGCAGTTTCCCCTAACTCTTTTGTTAATGCTACTTTTAAAATTTTAACGTAGTGTTCTTCTAGCCATTCATAAAAGAATTTACTAGGAACTTGAATACTTAATGCATTATCTTGAAGTTTAACTGCTACAATAGGTTCAAACCATGTTTTATAGGCTTGCGGCTGGATGTTATCCTTTATAAAATTAAGACAGTTGCCCCAAACCGATTGCGCAGTTGTATTCATTTAGTTAAAATGTTTTGGTTTTAGTTAGTAATTGATTTAAAGAGAAGAATATCTCTTTAATCCCCCTTTTGTTGTGTGGCAAATATGTGAACAAAATTCTAAAAAAAAAAATCAAATAGAGTTGAATTTTCAGAATTTTTTTCTCATGTTTAAGCTCTAGCCCAAACTACGAAAAAATATTGATATAAAGTCATGAAATTCGATGAAATACAGATTAGAGTGAGGTATGGTGAAACTGACCAAATGGGAGTGGTGTATCATGGTAACTATGCATTATACCTAGAAATGGGGCGAATTGAATGGTTGCGTAAACTAGGAATTTCTTATAAAAAGATGGAAGAACACGGGATAATGTTGCCAGTAGTTTCTTTAAATATAAATTATAAAAAATCAGCAGGTTACGACGATCTAATTAATGTAAAAACTCAACTTAAAAAAAAACCTACTGCAAAGATTGAATTTGAGTATGAAATCACAAATGAAGAAGGAGAAATTTTAACAACAGCTAGCACAATACTAGTTTTTATTGATAAGAAAACGGATAGACCAACACGAGCGCCAAAATACATTTTAGATTTGATAAATTAAATTTTTTCAATATTCACTCCATAAATATTTTTGAAAGTCTTAAACATATCATTAGCTAAACTTTTTCTAATTGAAATAGTGATAGCGCAGCTTAATTCTAATTTTTGGTTTATAATTTTAAGTTGCCTTTCCTTAATAACTCGCATTACTTTATTCATATCCTTATATTCGAAAGTAATTAGAAATTCAATATTTACGGTTTTTTCAATAATTTTTGATGATTCTAATGCTAATTGCGCAGTTGTTTTGTATGCTTGTATCAATCCACCTACACCTAATTTAACACCTCCAAAATAACGTACAACTATTATGAGTATATTGGTAACTCCAAAAGATTGTATTTGTCCATGTATAGGCATTCCTGCTGAATTACTGGGTTCGCCGTCGTCATTAGCTCTAAAGGTAATCTGTTCAGTGCCTATTTGATATGCGTAGCACCAATGTCTTGCAGAATGGTATTGGTTTTTTACAATCTCTAAATAGTGTTTTACTTCATTTTCATTTTTTACTGGAAATGCCAACCCATAAAACTTGCTATTTTTTTCTTTATGTAAAATGCTTTCAGTTGCTGAAGCGATAGTTCTATAAGAATCTTTAGCATCCAAAATTTAAAGTAGATGTTTTTGTTTTGAAAGTAATTCTGTTATATCTTCTTTGTAAGGAGTAATGTGCCACGTATTGATATTTAAACTTTTTGCCGTAAAAATGTTGTCTACATTATCATCAATAAACAAGCATTTTTCTGGTTTTAGATGATGAGTGTTCAAAACAAATTCAAAAATATCAGTATTGGGTTTCCTTAAATGTATTTCATGAGATAGATAAAACGCATCAAAACAATTTTTAAACTCTTCATAAAAAGATACTCGTTCTTTAATCCAATTAATATGAAGCTCATTTGTATTGCTTAGTAAAATAAGTTTGTATTTATTTTGAGCTTTTAGTGCTCTTAAAAATTCTAAACGTTGCTTGGGGAAATCTTTTAAAATAATATTCCACAAGTCAACCAGCTGATTTTCTGTAAGGTGCGAGAATTTTTCAGTGTAAAAACTGATGAATTCTTCTGTTGATATCTTACCAGTTTCATAAGAATTATTGATATTGATAATGTCTTTGGGTAATTCGTTAATACCAAGTTGTAATAGTGATTCTTTAAAACCTTTTTCAATATCTAGATTGATAAATACATTTCCAAAATCAAAAATAATTGAATCAATCATTACTATAAATATTTAGTATATCGTTTTGAATTTCATTTTCATATATAAGCTTTCCAGTAATTTTAGGTGCTTTTATACCATCTTTAAAATTAGGTCTCCCTTTAAAAACTCTTGCTTCATCCCAAAGATGTTCATCAATAAATGTTTGTAGTGTTTGCGAACCTCCTTCTACAATAACTGAATTTATATTTTTTTCAAATAAAACATTACAAATTTGTATACCTAGAGGTTTAGAGAAATCAGCATTATCTTTATTTATTACTATAGTTTCTGCTTCTGAGTTAAAAATATTTAGATTCTTCTGTAATTTATTGTTTTTGTCTATAATTACTCTTATTGGGTTTTTGCCTACCCAAGCTCTGGAGGTTAAACTAGGATTGTCTTCTAAAACTGTATTTGTGCCTACTAGAATAGCTTGTTCTTCAGTACGCCATAGGTGTACTAATTGTCTTGAGAATGTATTTGTTATCCAAACAGGTTCCTGTTTTAATTTAGATTTTGGGGCAATAAACCCATCTCTGGTTTCAGCCCATTTTAATATAATATAAGGGCGCTTTTTGTTATGAAAGGTAAAAAAGCGCTTATGGTGTAATTTACATTTATGTTCAAAAACACCAACAACGACATCAATTCCGGCTTCCATTAACCTTTTAACACCTTTTCCAGCGACCTGTTCATTATCATCAATACAGCCAATAACCACATTCGGAATTTGGTGCTTGATTATTAAGTCGCTACATGGAGGTGTTTTTCCATAGTGAGAACAGGGCTCTAGAGTAACATATAGTGTCGCTTTTTTTAAAACTGATTTGTCTTTTATGGCGTTAATAGCATTTACTTCAGCATGATTGCCACCGTAAGCACTTGTATAACCTTCACTTATAATTTTGTTGTGAACCACTATTACACAACCTACCATAGGGTTTGGTCTGGTAATCCCTAAGCCGTTTTTGGCAATTTGCAAACAGCGTTCTATATAGTTTTCATGAATACGCAATGCTTTAGATCTTAATTTTTACTTCTTCGGTTTCATCAACGTTGTAAGTATAAGAGAAACCTAGAGTTTTGTATAGGATATCGCCTTTGTATTGCACTTTTATTTTTTGACTAAATAAACTCCCTATGAGGCCTCCAATACTTTTATTACTAATTAAACTGTCAATAGGTATAGTAGCTTTAAGTGGAATACTAAATTCTTCTTTAGCAGGTACTTTAAAACTCTCAGTTGAAACATAGCCAACTTCATTATTGTTTACAAAAATCTTAATTTCATCGGTTTTTAACTCGCCACCAATATCATTGGGGTTCATAAATAAAGCATCGGCTGATAGTGTAATGTGTTTAGAGGTAGATTCCTTTACTTTAATATTTTCAACATTTATAAAAAGGGGTTTTTCATTCACTTTGCAGTTGAAAAAAGTACTTAGTATTGTTAATAATAATAAAAAACGTTTCATATTCTATTTTAAGAATTCCTGTATCTTCACTTTTGAAAAGTGATTGATTAAAGTGAGTAAAGATACTACAGTTATTCGAGAAATACAGTTGCAAGATAATGCCCAATTAGAAGCGGTAATTAGA
Organism: Hyunsoonleella pacifica; assembly: GCF_004310335.1. Taxonomy (GTDB): domain Bacteria; phylum Bacteroidota; class Bacteroidia; order Flavobacteriales; family Flavobacteriaceae; genus Jejuia; species Jejuia pacifica. Next base: position 551,386 of record NZ_SIRS01000001.1, read on the forward strand.
AACTGTTTTTATGAGTTTGATATTCCTTTAGAAGGTACTGCTTATGAAGACCCTGAGACCAAAGCAATGTTTCAATCTTACCAAAATGATGATGATATATATTATGTTGTGGATAGAAACGGAGAAGTTCTGGGAGGGGCAGGTGTAAAGCCGTTAAATGATACTGAAGGTAGCATCTGCGAAATTCAAAAAATGTATTTTTCTCCTGAAATTCGCGGAGAAGGTTTTGGTAAATTAATGTTTGAAACTTGCTTAAGAGCTGCAAAGGAATTAGGTTATAAGCAATGTTATTTAGAATCTGCACCCCAGTTAAAAGCAGCAATACATATATACGAAAACTTTGGTTTTAAGCATTTAAAAGGTGCTTTAGGTTATACAGGTCATTTTTCTTGTGGTGTATGGATGATAAAGGATTTATGAAGCTATTAGAAGTTCGAAATACATTTCATGAAGCATTAGCGCAATTATTTGTTGAAGAGGAGATACATACTTTTTTTTATCTCTTAACAGAAAAGTTTTATAACATAAAGCGTATAGATTTGGCGATGTTTCCAGAAAAAGAAGTGCAAGATGAATCATTAATTTTAGATGCTTTAGAGCTTTTAAAAGCGCAAAAACCTATTCAATATATATTAGAGGAGACGGAGTTTTTTGGATTGAAATTTAAGGTAAATAAAGATGTGTTGATTCCTCGACCTGAAACAGAAGAGTTGGTGGAGTGGATTATTGATAAAGTTGATAAAAACAAAGAAATTAATATTTTAGACGTAGGTACAGGTAGTGGTTGTATTGCAATTTCATTGTCTAAAGCACTACCAAATGCTAATGTTTATGCCTTAGATGTTAGTAAAAAAGCTTTGGATGTTGCTAGATATAATGCAAAACAGAATAATGCTACTATTGAGTTTATAGAATGTGATATTTTAAAAGAGGCGACTAGAAAAATTTGTTTTAAAGCTATAAAGTTTGATGTTATTGTATCTAATCCGCCCTATGTAAGGGTTTTAGAAAAACAACTAATGAAACCTAATGTATTGGACTATGAACCGCATTTGGCTTTATTTGTTGAAGATGACAATGCACTGCTGTTTTACAAGGTAATTTCTAAATTAGCAAAACAAGTATTACAGCAAGATGGATTGTTGTTTTTTGAGATTAATGAGTATTTAGGAGAAGATACTCGCATGCTTTTGGAGCATTTAGGATTTAAAGATATAGTATTAAAGAAAGATATTTTTGAGAAGGATAGAATGGTAAAAGCAGAAATTAACTAATGGAAGACATACAAAATAAAATAATTGAACTGAGGGATGAACTAAGAACTCACAATCATAACTATTATGTTTTGGATAATCCTAAAATCTCAGATTATGAATTCGACATGAAACTTAAGGAGCTTCAAGAGTTGGAAGAAAAATATCCGGAGTTTTATGATGCAAATTCACCAACGCAACGTGTTGGTGGTGCAGTAACAAAAAACTTTGAAACAATTAAACATGAGTATCGTATGTATTCTTTAGATAATTCATATTCTAAAGAAGACTTATTAGATTGGGAAAAACGTATCAAAAAAATAGTAGAAGGGGAAGTGAATTATACTTGTGAGCTTAAGTATGATGGGGCTTCTATGAGTTTAACTTATGAGCAGGGAAAACTAGTTAAAGCTGTAACTCGTGGTGATGGATTTCAAGGTGATGATGTTACTGCTAATGTAAAAACAATTAAAACAGTACCATTACAATTGCAAGGCGATTATCCTGATACATTCGAAATTAGAGGTGAGATTGTATTGCCTTTTGAAGGATTTAGTAAAATGAATCAAGAGCGTATAGCTAACGGAGAGGAACCTTATAGAAATCCTAGAAATACTGCATCGGGAAGTTTAAAATTACAAGATAGTGCAGAAGTAGCTAAACGTCCGTTAGAGTGTTTGTTGTATAATTTAAAAGGTAGAAACTTACCTATTTCAACTCAATTTGAAAGTTTAGAAAAAGCGCGTTCATGGGGTTTCAAAGTGCCAGATATAGCTATTTTGGCTAAAAATGTAGATGAAGTTTTAGAGTTTGTGAACTTTTGGGATACCAAACGGCATGAGTTACCTTATGAAACTGATGGTGTTGTTGTAAAAGTAAATAGCTTACAGCAACAAGAAGAATTAGGTTATACAGCTAAAGCTCCACGTTGGGCAATGGCCTATAAGTTTAAGGCAGAACAAGTATCTACATTGCTAAATGAAATTACATACCAAGTAGGACGTACAGGTGCAATTACTCCTGTAGCTAATTTAGAACCTGTAGAACTTGCAGGTACAACAGTTAAACGCGCGTCTATTCATAATGCAGACCAAATTGAAAAGTTGGATATACGAGAAAGAGATACTGTTTTTGTAGAAAAAGGAGGGGAGATTATTCCTAAAATTATAGGAGTTGATTTTGCGTTACGCCCAGTAGATTCTGTACCTACAAGCTATATAACACATTGTCCAGAATGTAATACTGAACTTATAAGAACTGATGGAGATGCTAAACATTATTGCCCAAATTATAATGGTTGTAATCCTCAAATTATAGGTAGAATACAGCATTATATTTCTAGAAAAGCTATGGATATAGAAGGATTGGGAGGAGAAACCGTGGCACTTTTGGTCAATGCTGGTTTAATCTCAAATTATTCAGATTTATATGAATTAACTAAAGCACAAATTATACCTCTTGAGCGTATGGCAGAAAAGAGTGCGGATAACTTGATTAATGGGATTAAGGCATCAATAAATATTCCTTTTGAGCGTGTGTTATATGCATTAGGTATTCGCTATGTTGGCGAGACTGTAGCAAAAAAGTTAGCAAAGCACTATAAATCAATTAATAATCTTATTAGTGCTACTCAAGAAGATTTAGAGCAAGTTGACGAAATAGGTGTTAAAATAGCTGAAAGTGTTACCTTGTTTTTTGCTTCAGAAGAAAATATACAAATTGTTAATAGATTAAAAGACTTTGGAGTACAATTAGAAGTATCTTCTGAAGAGTTAGAAGGACAAACGGAAATTTTGAAAGGACAGTCTATAGTAGTGTCTGGAGTGTTTGAACATGTATCGAGAAATGAACTTAAAAAACTAATTGAGGATAATGGGGGGAAGGTAAGTAGCTCTATATCTTCTAAAACCAGTTTTGTAGTAGCTGGGGACAAAATGGGGCCTAGTAAAAAGGATAAAGCAAATAGTTTAGGTATTTCTTTAATTAATGAGGTTGAATTCTTACAAAAAATAAATAAATTTTAAAAAAAAACGACAAAAAGCTTTTTTTTATCGATTAATTGCATTTTTTGTTTATATTTGTCACATAACTATTAACCACTGTTATGTACAGCCCCAAAGTACTGGCATTTATATTAGGTTTTATCTATGCGTTATATATATATTTCTTGTTTTCAGGAAACGTATTTTATGCAGATGCAATAGGTTCGTTGATCTTACCTGTTTTAACATTATGGTACTTTTATAATGTTAAAAAACGCTCAATCTATTTGATTTTGTTTCTTGTATTACATTCAATATCAGATATTATGATAATTTTTTCTCAATATATGCCACATTATGTTGATTATTTTCTAGGTAATACATTATATATACTTGCTTACTTAGCTTTAGCTATAGAAATTGCAAGAAAGCTTTCTGTTAGTTATATTTTAAAACATTATCTATTTTCAGTTATAGTACTCTTTTTACTTAATTCATATATAACTTATGTACTCTTTCAAATTGTTAATTCTCATTTACTTAAGGGAGCAGAATACGTTTTAGAGATTGTATATAATATATCTATGTTAATGATACTATCCTTAGCGCTTTTAAATTATTTTTGTAAGGATAGCAGAAAAGCATTTTACATATTGGTAGGAACGGTATGTATCGTTTTTTCAGAAGTGATCAATGTGGCATACTTATATGTGGCTCATCAAAATTTACTAAACTTTTTTACAATATCTTTAGGTTTAGTAGGTTTTTATTTTCTTTATGAACAGGCAAAACTTAAGTATAGAAAGCAAGACAGTACTATAAATTAGGCTTTTATAAGAGGAATGTCTTTTTTATAAATAATAGTAATTATAGCAGCTAATAAAAAAGTTACTACAGCAGTAGTAAAAAGTACACCACCATCTCCTTTTACATCTATTCCTAGTATTGTAAGATGCATTATTATGGCTCCACCAATAACACCTAAAGTAAGTAAAGCACCAATCCAAGCTGTTTTTCTAATGAGTAAAAGTATACCAGCAATCAGTTCTATAATCCCTATACCTATTCTTCCATAAGGTTCTAAACCAACAGTTTCAAAAATATAAATGCTGTCTTCGTGTCCAAGAAATTTGAATCGAAGTGTTTGAATTAAAATTATCGCAATAATAATACGTAATGCTAAAGGAAAGTATTTTTTCATATTTATTTGGTTTGATAAGCTTTTAGACGAAGCAATTCTTAAAAACTTATCAAAAACTGAAAAAAACTAGACAGAAATAGAAATGCCTTTAGCAGTTTTATTTTTATTGGTATCAAAATAAAAATCTATTTTACCAAGATAGAGCCCATAGCATCCAACTTGATTTACAAGCATCTTTTTGCCTTCAGTATTTTTTACAATAGTTGGTTTTGATAAAAATGTATGCGTGTGTCCCCCAATAATTAAATCAATGTCTTTTGTTGCTTCAGCGAGTTTCAAATCGCTTATTTTATTAGGGTTGTTTTTATAATTATAACCAAGATGTGATAAGCATATTACTAAATCACATTGTTCATCTTGTTTTAAAATACGAGTGATGTCTTGGGTTATTTCAATAGGGTTTAGATACTCTGTTTCTTTGTAAAGCTTTTTTTCAACTAGTCCGTTAAGTTCAATGCCTAAACCAAAAACGCCTATTTTGATGCCATCCTTTTTTAAAATTTGATAAGGTTTTACATGGGTGTCTAGTAGTGTATTTGAGAAGTCATAATTAGCAGAAACAAAATTAAATTCTGCATGGGGTAATTGCGCGTATAATCCATTAATACCATTATCAAAATCATGATTGCCAATAGTGGCTAGATCATATTTTAACTTACTCATAAGTTTAAACTCTAACTCGCCTCCATAATAGTTAAAGTAAGGTGTGCCTTGAAAAATATCGCCAGCATCAAGTAACAAAGTGTTAGGATTTTGTTTTCTGATACTTTCGATTAAAGAAGCACGTCTTGCAACACCTCCCTTGTTAGCATTCCTACCTTCATTGGGGCCAAACGTATCTATATGGCTATGAACGTCATTGGTGTGTAATATTGTAATCTTAGTAGTTTTTGGCTTTGTAGTAAAAGATTGAAGACCTAAACTGCCAATTGTTGCTAATGCAGTTGTTCCAGCAGATACTTTTTGAATAAAATCTCTTCTTCTCATAGCTTTATTTTATGATGAACCTATTGTCAATTACAGGGTTAATAGTGTCTGTCTTCTTAAAATAATCAATTATAGCACTTCTTACTTTATAATTTAAATCATGAAACTCTTCATTGGGTTGAAAGAAAGTCATATTATCCCCTCTATTGTATAAATAATCACTAGTAGCAAAGTAGTATATTTTATCTTTGACTATAATTTCATTATTTATTGTGGCTTTAATCAAGTTGAAATCTTTATCAACAGTTAGTTTAAGACCAGCAATGGGGTGGGCTCTTTTACTTCTCAATAAATAGTTTATAGCTTCATCTAATTTTTTTCCTTTAATAGCAACTACCACTATCTCATTTTCAAAAGGCATAATGTTATAAGCCATTCTAGCATTTACAGGACCTTTCGGTATTTCAGCACGAATGCCACCATGATTTAAAATCACTGCATCAATTTTTTTTCCAGTTCTTTTATAAAACACACCATTGCCTTCAGATTGTACAATGTCTGCAAGTAAATTTCCAATAGCAGTGTTTAGTTTACCATTGCTTTTAGAATAGGTGTCAACTGAGTAGGCAAGAACACTATCTAAATCTTTTTCTATGCGATTTTTATATGGTGCAATAAATGCGTCAATGTCTGCATTAGGAGTAATATTTTTATTAATATTTAAACGCTCTCCCTCAACTTTATTTAAATAAAGCTTCTTGGCTTTACAGCTTATTATTAGTAATAAGATGAAAGCGATTAAACTTAATTTAGATTTGGTAAGATTTACCATCTTAAATTTGATTATAATTTGAATGTACTTTTGCTACCTTTGCGCAAAGTGTAAATTTAAATGATTTTAAAAGCTTTTAAGACAAAATCAAATAAAAAGTATTTGAATAAATTATTATCAAAGCGTAAAGTTAACGTTGATAATAATAAAATTAAAAGTTTGGGTGTTATTTTAAATTTTGATGAAATTGAAGATTTTAACGCATTTAATGTTTTAGCATCTCGCCTAAAAATACATGCAAATAAAATTAAAGTAATTGCATATACTAACGATTTAAAAGGTGTTAGTAACTCGTGGGATTCCTGTTTTAATGCAAAGGATTTTGGTTGGAACGGCGATATAAAAAATGTTGAATTACAAGCGTTTTTGAATGAATCTTTTGATGTATTGATTAGTTATTACACCGAGGAACATTTGGAATTAAAATTATTGACAGCTTCTTCTAAATCTCAATTTAAAATCGGAGTTTTGCAAAGTGATGCACGTTTGAATGATATCATCATAAAAACAAAAATTAAAGAGGTTAATATATTTAGTGATGAAGTAGTTAAATATTTAACAGTATTAAATAAAACTTAAAAAATGAATAATAAGTTTCTTGGAACTGGGGTTGCGCTGATTACACCTTTTAAATCAGACTTAAGTATTGATTATGATGCACTTAAGGCTATTGTTGAATTTAATATAGAAAATGGAGTAGAGTACTTGGTAATCTCTGGAACAACTGCGGAAAGCGTAACTATAACGAAACAAGAAAAAAAGGATATTACGGCTGCAATAATTGAAGTAAACAAAGGGAGAGTACCTTTGGTTTTAGGTATTGGAGGTAGTAATACTGCGGCAATTGTAGAAGAAATTGAAGGTACGGATTTAAGTGAAATCGATGCTATTCTATCTGTGTCTCCCTATTACACCAAGCCTACTCAAGAAGGCGTTTATCAGCATTTTAAAATGATTTCTGAAGCTAGTCCGGTTGATATTTTGCTTTATAATGTGCCAGGGCGTACGTCTAAAAATGTAGAGCCAAGTACGATCATTCGTTTAGCGAATGATTTTGATAATATTATAGGAGTTAAAGAGGCAGGGAATAGTACTTATCAATATTTACAACTTTTGAAAAATAAACCAGAAGATTTTTTAGTGATTTCAGGAGATGATGATTTAGCTTTAGGAGTTACTCTTGCAGGAGGCTCAGGTGTTATTTCAGTAATAGGTCAGGCATTTCCAAAAGAGTTTTCAGAAATGATACGATTAGGGTTAAAAGGAGATGCAAAAGCAGCTTATAAATTCCATTTTCGCTTAATGGATGCTATAGATTATATTTTTGAAGAAAATAATCCAGCAGGAATAAAGTCAGTTTTTGAAGCATTAAACTTATGCGAATCACATGTAAGACTACCTTTAGTTCCAGCATCTAAAGCACTAAAAGAAAAGATTGCAGATTTTGTAAAAGCATTTTAATTTGGGTAAAAAAATAAAAGATCCAGGCATTGGTAACACATCGGCCCAATATGTTGGGCGTTTAATTGATGATAATGGGTTTTTTAATGTAGTACACCTAAATAAATCAAAACGATTTTCTGAAGCTTATAACTATCTTATAAATATATCTTGGGGGGCATTTTTTTGCCTCTCATTTGTCTCTTACATTTTTGCAAATACATGTTTTGCTTTTTTGTATTTATTAATTGGAATTGAGGAAATAACGGTAGCTTCAGGGAGTGTACTTCAGGATTTTTTTAATGCCTTCTTTTTTTCTTCTCAAACCTTTACCACTCTAGGTTACGGAGCAATGTCCCCAACAGGAATGGCAAGTGGTATTGTATCCTCGATTGAAGCTTTTATTGGATTGATGTTTTTTGCATTTGCAACAGGCTTGCTCTACGGAAGATTTTCTAAACCAAAGGCGGCTATTAGGTTTACAAAGCATTTAGTGTTAAATGATTTTAAAGAGCATAAAGCATTGATGTTTAGAATTGAAAATGATAGAAAAAGTACAATGATTCATCCTAAAGTAGCGGTAACACTTACGCTTTCAAAGAAAAATAAAAAAGGCGAGTATGTAAATGATTTTTACAATTTAGAATTAAAAAGAGATACTATTAACTATTTGCCAACCACATGGACTATTGTTCATGAAATTGATAAACAAAGTCCATTATATGGGTTTTTAGAAAATGATATCACTAAACAACAAGGCGAATTAATAGTAATGGTAAGCTATTACGATGAATCTTTTAATCAAGAAGTACACCAAATGTATTCCTACTTATTAAAAGATATTAAGCTTAATTACAGATTTATAAAAACCTATCATTATAATGAAAACGGAAAGATGGTCCTAGATCACAAGCTTTTTGATGTCATTGAATCTACCAAAAGTTAAATATAACTTAAACCTTGTGCTTGCAGTATTTGAAGATTTATTTTAGCCGTGAAATAATATTTTTAAATTACGTTTAATAAATGTAATTTTGCATTCTGTTTAAAATCTATGAGAACCACTCTTTTTAGCATATCATTAATAGCCTGTATTTTAAGTTCATGTAGCGAATATCAAAAGGTTTTAAAATCTGAAGATGTTGCTTTAAAATTTAAAATGGGCGATTCTCTTTTTCAGCAAGGTAAATATGAGAAAGCTAATAGAATATTTGCTCAAATAGTACCAAAATACAAAGGAAAACCTCAAGCTCAAAAATTAATGTACTTGTACTCGAGATCTTTTTTTGAGATGAAGGATTATTATGTTTCAGGGTACCAGTTTGAACGTTTCGTTGCAAGTTACCCAAAAAGCGAGAAGAAGGAAGAAGCAGCATTTTTAAGTGCAAAAAGTTATTACATGTTATCTCCTAGATATTCTAAAGATCAAAAAGAAACTAGAGATGCCATTGAGAAATTACAAGAGTTTATTAATGTATATCCAAGTTCTCAACATGTTTCTGAAGCAAATAAGCTTATAAAAGAATTAGATTATAAATTAGAAAAAAAGGCGTTTGAAATTGCTAAGCAATACGATCATATTTCTGATTATAAAGCGTCTATAAAATCATTTGATAATTTTATATTTGAATTTCCAGGATCAGTCTTAAGAGAGGATGCTTTATTTTATAGACTAGATGCAGCATATAAACTAGCTGTTAATAGTGTAGAATTAAAGCGAACAGCAGAAGGGGTTGTCAGGTTGAAAAAAAATAGATTAGAACAAGCAAAAGAATATTTTAATGTCTTTAAGAAAGCTTACGCAAGCTCAAAACATATTGCAGAAGCAGAAGAAATGGCAACAATAATAAATAAACAATTAGAAGTATACAGCGCTAAAAGTTAATATATAATGATGGATTTAAAGAAAACTACTGCTCCAGTAAACACAGTAACTTACGACAGAAATCAAGTAGATGAGCCAACAGAAAACATTTACGAAGCTATTTCTATCATATCGAGAAGAGCAGAGCAAATTAACACAGAGATTAAAAAAGAATTAATTGATAAGTTGGAAGAATTTGCCACTTACAATGATAGTTTAGAAGAGATCTTTGAAAATAAGGAACAAATTGAGGTGTCAAAATTTTATGAAAAATTGCCAAAGCCTCACGCATTAGCTGTTCAAGAATGGCTTACAGATAAAATTTATTTTAGACATACTGAGGAAGACGCTCAGTAATCACTATTTATGAGTATACTAAGCGGCAAAAACATTCTGTTAGGCATTACTGCAGGTATTGCCGCTTATAAAACTGCTTCACTAGTACGATTGTTTATAAAATCAGGCGCACAAGTTAAAGTTGTAATGACACCCGCTTCTAAAGATTTTATAACGCCGCTAACACTTTCCACACTTTCTAAGAATCCAGTGCATTCGTCTTTTACAAACGAAGAAGATGATAATGCCGTATGGAATAATCATGTAGATTTAGGGTTATGGGCTGATATATTTGTTATTGCACCAGCTACAGCAAATACCTTGTCTAAAATGGCAAATGGTACATCTGATAATCTATTATTAGCTACATATTTATCAGCTAAATGTCCTGTGTATTTTGCACCGGCTATGGACTTAGATATGTACAAGCATCAGACCACCAAAGATTCTTTTAAAAAATTAAATTCTTTTGGAAATATCATGATTCCTGCAACCAGTGGAGAATTAGCAAGTGGTTTAGTTGGAGAAGGTAGAATGGCAGAACCGGAGGATATCATCAGTTTTATAGAAAACGATATTCTTGATAAACTTCCGCTTAAAGGAAAAAGAGTATTGATTACTGCAGGACCAACTTATGAAGCAATAGATCCTGTACGTTTTATAGGTAACCATTCTAGCGGGAAAATGGGATTTTCCATAGCAAAAGCTGCAGCTAATCTTGGAGCTGAGGTTTTTTTAATAACAGGTCCTACACATCAGAATGTATCCCATAGTCTAATTCATGTTTTATCTGTAACTAGTGCAGAAGAGATGTATCAAGAGGTACATAAATATTTCGAGAATATTGATGTAGCTATACTCTCTGCAGCTGTAGCAGACTTTAAACCTAAAGACGTAGCTACTCAAAAGATTAAGAAAAAATCGGATACTTTAACTTTAGAGCTAGAACGCACTAAAGATATTTTAGCCTCTTTGGGAGAGATAAAAAAACATCAATTTTTAGTAGGCTTCGCATTAGAAACCAATAATGAGTTAGAAAATGCAAAACAGAAACTAAAAAAGAAAAATTTAAATTTAATTGTTTTAAATTCGTTACAAGATAAAGGTGCAGGTTTTAAAGGAGACACAAATAAAGTTACATTTATAGATAATAAAAATAATGTAACAGAGTTTCAATTAAAATCTAAAGCAGAAGTAGCAGTAGATTTGTTAAACGAAATTTTAAAACACATACATGCGTAGTTTTTTAATCATTATATTATTAAGTTTTAGTACGATAAGTAGTTTTTCTCAAGAACTTAATTGTACAGTTGTTGTTAATGCACAACAAACAGGTAACGAGAATTTACAAATCTTTAAAAATTTAGAAAAGCAATTAACAGAGTTTATCAATAATACCAAGTGGACAGATAGAACTTATGCTTCTCAAGAGTTGATTAATTGTAGTATGAATATTGTTGTATCTCAATATAGTGGAGAAACGTTTCAGGCTACGTTACAAGTGCAATCTTCTAGACCTATTTATGGATCATCCTATAGCTCTCCAATTTATAATTTTAATGATAAAGACTTTACATTTAGATATTTAGAATTTCAAAATTTAATTTATAACCCAACACAGTATACTTCAAATTTAATCTCAGTATTAGCATTTCACGTGTATATGATTTTAGCTTTAGATGCTGATTCTTATGAGCAAAATGGGGGACAGGATTATTATAAACAAGCACAGACCATTTTAAATTATTCACAACAAGAAAATTTTAGAGGCTGGAAGTTGGAAGATGGATTGCAGAGTAGATTTATACTTATTGATAATGCGTTGTCTACAACATTTAAAGAGTTTAGAAATGTAATTTACGATTATCATAGATTAGGGTTGGATGAGATGAGTAATGACACCAAAAAAGGTAAAGAACAAATAGCGTCCAGTTTAGCGAATTTTAAAGCGATGAATAGCAGACGTCCTAATTCTTTTTTGTTACGAACTTTTTTTGATGCTAAAGCTGATGAAATTGAACAAGTTTTTACAGATGGTCCTCAGGTAAACATTGCTAGCCTTAAGGACGTTTTACAAAAAGTGGCACCAATGCATTCCAGTAAATGGAGGAATATTAAATTTTAGTAACTCTTCTGAAAGCTAAAATTTATTAGAAATCTCAAATTAGCTATTTTTACAATATGCTTACATCGTTAACAATTAAAAACTATGCATTAATTGACCACCTTCAGGTTAATTTTAATGATGGGTTTACCATAATTACAGGGGAAACTGGTGCAGGGAAATCTATTTTATTAGGAGGTTTATCGCTTATCCTAGGAAAACGTGCAGATTTAAGCAGTTTAAAAGATAAAGATTCGAAGTGTATTATTGAAGCGGTATTCAATATTTCAAATTATAATTTAAAGTCCTTATTTAAAGTTGAAGACTTAGATTATGATTCGCAAACTATCATAAGACGAGAAATTTTGCCATCAGGAAAGTCAAGAGCTTTTGTAAATGATTCTCCAGTGAATTTAAGCAGTTTACAGCTATTGGGAACACGTTTAATAGATATCCATAGTCAGCATCAAACTTTACAATTAACGCAAAACGATTTCCAATTTCAAGTTATAGATGCATTAGCTAAAAACCAGAAAGAGCTTGATGTTTATACTAGCGAGTTAGCTGAATACAAACAGTTAAATTCAGATTTGGAAAAGCTTAAAAACCTTAAAGCAGATGCTATTAAAGAACATGATTATAACTCGTTTTTACTGAAAGAATTAATTGAAGCGAGTTTAATTGATGGAGAATTAGAAACTTTAGAAGAAGAATACGAAACCTTAAATAATATTGAAGACGTTAAAGCACATTTATCTGAAGCATATCACTTGTTAAATGACGAACAAATTGGTGTGGTTTCTATCATGGCTAGCTTAAAAAATACGCTTCAAAAACTATCTAATCTATCTTCTAAATACGAAGAGTTATACGAGAGGGTAAATAGTAGTTTAATTGAAATAGACGATATTTTTTCCGAAGTTGATGCGCAACAAGGTGCTGTAGATGTCAATCCAGAGCGTTTAGAAATAGTTAATACTAAACTTCAAACGTTAAATGGGTTATTGCAAAAACATCAGGTATCATCTGTTTCTGAGCTTATTGAAATAAGAAACTCATTAAAGGAAAAAGTAGATATTACTGAAAATTTGGATGAGACTATTAAAAACAAAACCATTGATGTTGAGAAGTCAGTCGAAAAACTTGATACAATTGCAGCTGCTATTCATTCTAAAAGGGAAAAGGCTATTCCTAGTCTAATTCAACAGCTACAAGGTACACTTTCAGACTTAGGAATGTCAAACGCACAATTTAGTATAGATGTCTCGTTATCTGATAGTTATCATGTTAATGGAAAAAATACGTTATCATTTTTGTTCTCTGCAAACAAGGGAGGAAGTTTCAATGATTTAAAAAAGGCAGCGTCTGGAGGGGAATTATCTCGAATTATGCTGACAATTAAACTTATATTGTCAAACTATACCCAGTTACCAACCATCATGTTTGATGAGATTGATACAGGTGTATCTGGAGAAATTTCAAATAAAATGGCAGATATCATGTTACAGATGAGTAAAAATATGCAAGTGTTTTCTATTACGCACTTACCACAGATTGCTGCTAAAGGACATTCTCACTTCAAAGTATATAAAGAAGATGTTTCAAATATTACAGAAACAAAACTTGTTAAATTGAATCATGACGACCGTATTGTAGAAATTGCTCAAATGTTAGGAGGTACGGATTTATCATCTTCAGCAATTGCCCATGCTAAAGAGTTACTTAATTAAAAAACATTCTAGATTTAAGTTGAAAGTTTAGTACTTTTGGCATTCTAAATTTTATAAGAAACGATAACTGAAGAATACTATGGCTTATAATTTATTAAAAGGAAAAAGAGGAATCATTTTTGGAGCATTAGATGCCAATTCAATTGCTTGGAAAACAGCTGAAAGAGTACATGAAGAAGGCGGGCAATTTGTGTTGACCAATGCGCCTGTTGCAATGCGAATGGGGCAAATTAATGAGTTAGCTGAAAAAACAGGTTCTCAAATTATACCTGCAGATGCAACTTCTGAAGAAGATTTACAAAATTTGGTGGACAAGTCGATGGAGATTTTAGGCGGGAAGATAGATTTTGTATTGCACTCTATAGGAATGTCTATTAATGTTAGAAAAGGTAAACACTATACAGACCAAAATTACAGTTGGACACAAAAAGGAACAGATGTTTCTGCTATGTCTTTTCACAAAGTAATGCAAACACTATATAAAGCAGATGCTATGAATGAATGGGGAAGTATAGTTGCGCTTACTTATATGGCAGCACAACGTGTATTTCCTGACTATAATGATATGGCTGATAATAAAGCGTATTTAGAAAGTATAGCGCGTAGTTTTGGGTACTTCTTTGGAAGAGATAAAAAAGTACGTGTAAATACAATTTCTCAATCACCAACGCCTACAACAGCAGGAAGTGGTGTTAAGGGGTTTGATGGATTTATTTCTTATGCCGAAAAAATGTCACCACTAGGTAACGCAACAGCGTTAGATTGTGCAAATTATACAGTTACACTATTTAGTGATTTAACTAAGCGCGTAACATTACAGAATTTATATAATGATGGCGGATTTAGCAATATGGGAGTAAGTGATGCAGTAATGAGTGCATTTACAGGAGAAGAATAGACAGACTTAATCATATAAATTTTAGACCTGATAGGTTTTTATAACCTATCAGGTCTTTTCTATTAGGAATAGTTACTTTTGTGTTATGCAATTGCAATATTCATTTATAATTCCAGTGTATAATCGTCCAGAGGAAGTAGACGAGCTCTTACATAGTTTTAAGAGCATGACAACCAATTTAAAATACGAAATTGTAATTGTTGAAGATGGTTCTACCGAAACTTCAGAGCAGATTATAGAAACCTATAAAAACGATTTAAATATATCCTATTTTTTTAAAGAGAATACAGGCCCAGGGGATTCTAGAAATTATGGGATGCAATATGCAAAAGGCAACTATTTTATAATTTTAGATAGCGATGTTATTTTGCCAGAGAATTATTTAGATGAAGTAGATAAGAGTTTAAAAGGAAATTATGTGGATTGTTTTGGAGGCCCAGATGCAGCTCATGACTCGTTTAGTGATTTACAGAAAGCTATAAATTTTTCGATGACTTCTTTTATAACAACGGGAGGTATTAGAGGTAATAAAAATGCAGTGGATAAATTTCAGCCTAGGAGTTTTAATATGGGACTTTCGCGAAAAGCATTTCAAGCATCGAAAGGCTTTGGGCAAATTCATCCTGGAGAAGATCCAGATTTATCTATTCGTTTATGGGATTTAGGATTTAAAACAAAACTAATCCCGGAAGCTATTGTATACCATAAACGACGAATTTCTTGGAGTAAATTTAAACAACAAGTTCGTAAATTTGGTTTAGTTCGGCCTATTTTAAATAAATGGCACCCACAGACAAAAAAGCTTACTTATTGGTTTCCTACAGTTTTTATCTTAGGTTTTGATGTCTCTATAATATTTGCAGTTTTTGGCTTGTGGTGGTTACTAGGCTTGTATATAATGTATTTTGCAATCGCTTTTATTGTTGCTATTAGCACAACAAAAAGTTTAAAGGTGTCAATAATGGCATTATGGGCAATTTGTATTCAGTTTTTAGGATATGGACTAGGTTTTTTAGAATCTACTATAGCGATTCATATTTTAAATAAAGACCCAGAAACGCACTACCCAAAATTATTTTTTAAGTTGAAATGATAAAAAAACTAAAATCAGAATTACTAGCTTCCATTAAGAATAAAAGACTTAATGTATTCTTATTATTTCTGTTTTCTGCCTTTATTATTCTAATTTTTACTAAGCTCTCAAAAGAATATACGAATATAGTAAGTATCAATATCAAGAAAATAAACGTACCAGACAATGAAGTTATATTAAAAGATTCTACTCAAAAATTGTCAGTAACACTAAAAACGCATGGTTTTAAATGGTTAAAATATTATATAAATACTCCAGATATTAGTATTGATTTTTCAAATGAAGTCTATAAGAAGCAAAATACTTACATCTACACAAAATCTGTATCTTATTTAAATGAAAAAAAACCATTCCAGGATAATGTTAAGTTATTAAGTATTAATCCAGATACATTAGTATTTAAATTTGATACAAACCAAGTAAAGAAAGTACCAGTTAAAATAGAAACTGATATTTCTTTTTTGCCAGGGTTTGATATTTTGAAATATTACACAACAAATCCAGATTCAGTAACCATTATTGGCCCACTTGAGATCGTTAGAGATATAAATCACATAAAGGCTGAAAAAGTGACGCTTAAAGACGTAAAGGAAGATATTTTACAAACTGTAAAACTAGAATTACCAAGCCAATCTAAAGACTTGAAATTTTCGGTTGAAACTGTTGATTTTATTGCTGAGGTTGAAAAATTTACCGAAGGTACACTAACAATACCTGTAAAGATAATTAATAAACCACAGGATATTTCAATTAAGTATTTTCCAAAAGAAGTAAAAGTATCTTATTATACGAGTTTAGATAACTTTAATAATGTAAAACAGAATGATTTTAAAGTAAGTTGTGATTTTAAAAAAGTAACTGAAAATCAGTTTGTTCTTATCCCAGAATTGGTTAAAACTCCAGATAATGTTAAGCATGTAAAGCTTAATCAAAAGCAAATAGAATTTATAATTTTAAAATGATAATAGTTGGTTTAACTGGGGGTATAGGTAGTGGCAAGACTACTGTAGCAAAAGAGTTTGAGGCTTTAGGTATTCCTGTTTATATTGCAGATATTGAGGCTAAAAAGCTGATGAATCGCTCTAAAGTGATTAAACGAAAATTGATTGCTCTTTTGGGAGAAAACGCCTATTTAGAAGGAAAGCTTAACAGGTCTTACATAGCTGGTGTTATTTTTAATGATAAAACTTACTTAGAAAAAATGAATGCTATTGTACATCCTAAAGTAGCACGACATTTTGAAAAATGGGTTGTAAAGCAAAATACATCTTATGTAATTAAAGAAGTAGCAATTCTATTTGAAAATGGAGGGGATGCACAATGTGATTATGTAATAACAGTTACTGCTCCTAAGGCAATCAGAATACAGCGTCTTTTAAAACGAGATAATACTTCAAAAGAGAAAGTAGAAGCTATTATGAAAAACCAATGGAGTGATAGTGAAAAGATAAAATATTCTGATTTTGTAATTGTTAATGAGAACTTGGAAGAAACAAGACTTCAAGCTTATAAAATCCACCATAAAATCCTTCAAAAAATACAATAGCTCTCAAGTTTTAACATTTTTGTTAATGTAAGGTTAAATGATAAGTTGACTAAATGTTAAAATGTTAATTTTGGGTAATGAGCAAAAAAGTATTTGTCCTATCAGTTATATTAATGAGTGTATCACTTATAGGAATTATTTTTGTTCAGGCATATTTTATAAATGATGCGTACAATAACCAAAAAGAACGATTTTCGTCAGGTGTAAAAAAGGCACTTAGTTTTGTTTCAAATACAATTGAACAGAATGAATTTGATAAGTTCTTTGAAGGTCTTCAAAGTTTAGATGTTGAGAAAATAAAGGATACAACAGCTATATCTGAGCTTTTTATTTACAGAAGAAATAACAGTACTAAAGAAACATTAATTTATAAAAGTGACGTTTTAGAAGAGGATTATAAATTATCTGCATCGCTCTTTGACATTGGTTTAGATAGTATTGATATCAAGAATATAATTGGTAGTTCAGAACTCCAAGTCATTAATGGGAGTGATAAGGCTGATAGAGATATAGGTGGAGCTCCAATTTTGAAAATGATAAATAGCGGACGTTTAGACGATGCTACTCGTAATTATTTTTATAAAAATTTAAGAGCACATACAAAAAGAATCCCAGTACATAAGAGAGTTTCTAAAGAAGAAATTTTTAGATTGTTAGCATTAAAATTAGATGAAAATAATATTAATACTGATTTTGAATTCGCAGTTTATAGTAGAGATTTAACCACAAAACTTTATAGTGACGGATTTGAAAAAACGGAAGCATCAACGTATAGTGTGCCTATTTTTTATGATGAAAATAATCAAACTAATTATAAGCTTTTAGTAAATTTCCCAAGAGACAATAAATTTATATTCTCTTCAATACTAGGCATGGTTTTATTGTCTATTGTATTTACATCCATCATAATAGTAGCATACTCTAGTGCATTGTTTCAATTGATAAAGCAACGTAAAATTTCGCAAATTAAAACGGATTTTATTAATAATATGACGCATGAGTTTAAAACACCTATTGCAACGATCAATTTAGCATTAGATGCCATAAAAAATCCTAAAATCATTGATCATAAAGATAAAGTGATACGTTATCTTAATATGATAAGGGAAGAAAACAAGCGCATGCATGCCCAAGTTGAAAACGTGTTGAGAATATCTAAACTAGAGAAGAACGAACTAAATATTAGTAAGGATAGAGTTGATCTGCACGACCTAATTGAAGATGCCGTTACCCATGTAGAGTTAATTGTAGAAGATAGACAAGGATATATAGAAACCCATCTTAAAGCAGACCAAACATCAGTGTTGGCGAATGATACACATTTTACAAATGTAATAGTGAATATGTTAGACAATGCTATTAAATATTCACCAGATGTTCCCAAAATCGATGTTTTTACGGAAAACGTGGGTACTAATATATTATTAAAAATTCAAGATAAAGGTAGTGGTATGAGTAAAGCTGCTGCCAAACGTGTTTTCGAAAAATTTTATAGGGAACACACAGGTAACATACATAACGTTAAAGGACATGGTCTAGGTTTAGCATACGTAAAGCGTATTGTAGAAGATCATCAAGGCTTTGTGTCAGTAGAAAGTGAAAAAGGTAAAGGAAGTACATTTACAATAAAACTTCCGCTAATATCATAGAATTATGGAAGAACAAAACAAGAAAATTTTATTAGTAGAGGATGATCCAAATTTTGGAACCGTTCTTAGGGATTATTTAATGATGAATGACTATGACGTAGTTCATGCTAAAAACGGTATGGAGGGTTTTGAAAAGTTTAAAAAAGACGATTACGATTTATGTATTTTAGATGTAATGATGCCTTATAAAGATGGGTTTACACTTGCTAAAGAAATACGTGAAAAGAATACGGATGTTCCTATAGTGTTTTTAACAGCTAAGGCCATGAAGGAAGACGTATTAAAAGGCTATAAAGTAGGAGCAGACGATTATTTAAATAAACCTTTTGATAGTGAGGTGTTACTCATGAAGATAAAGGCTATTATGCAGCGTAAAGCCACTGAGACAATAGCTGATAGTAAGCAATTTGAATTTGAGATAGGCCGTTTTCATTTAAATTCTAAGTTGCGATTTTTACGTTTTGATGGGGGAGAACCTGTAAAACTTTCTCCTAAAGAAAATGAGTTATTGCGTTTATTAGCGCTTCATGAAAATGATTTGATGCCGCGAGAATTAGCACTAACAAAAATCTGGAGAGACGATAACTACTTTACCTCTAGAAGTATGGATGTTTATATTGCCAAGCTACGTAAATACTTAAAGTTAGATGAAAAGGTTGAAATTTTAAATATACACGGAGAAGGCTTTAGGTTAGTAATCAACAGTTAAATCACATTTCGCTTATAAACAAAAAATCCAGCGGAAGCTGGATTTTTTATTTAAATGCGTTTAGCCAACCATGTTTTAAATTCATAAAAATTTTGAGGCGCAACACCATGACCCACAGGAAACTCAGAATAGGTGTTCTTTACATTTAAAGCATCTAAAAAAGGTTGGGTTTGTCTTGCCCAGTCAGGAGGTATAACTTGATCTACACTACCGTGAGAACAATAAAAATCTAAATTTGAATACTCTTTATCATTTAAGTTTTCTGGTAGAATATCTTTATTTATATAACCGCTAAGAGCTATAATGTTTTTTATTTTTTCAGGGTAAGTTAAAGCCAATGCATAGCTTAAAATACTACCTTGGCTAAACCCTAAAAGCGTTATATTATTTTTATTGATACTATTATATTCATTTTTTAATTCATCAATAAATTTTGAAATTAAGTCAATAGATTGTTTTGCTTGTACGTTATCATTCCATTTACCTTTCTCAGCATCAAAATTAATAGCATACCATGCATTACCAAATGGTTGCATTGGGTAAGGCGCTTTTGCAGAAACTATTAAAAGTTCCTCAGGTAACTCACTAGCAAAAGAAAATAAATCGTTTTCATCACTACCATATCCATGTAGCATGATAAGCAATGGTGTATTTTCGGTTAATGAAGAAGGTCTTAGAACGTAATCTAGAGATAATGAAGTATGAAGCATGGATTAACCTACATTTGAAAAAATTCTTTGAAAAAAATCGCCAACTAATGGTACAGTTTGTGCCTTACCGCTAACAGCATTAATTAAAGCATATATTACAAGAATAGCAAAGCATAAATAAAAAGAAGATGTTACCATCCAGCTGTCAAAAGAACTGGCGATAAGAGCAAATAAATGAAACATAATCCACAGACCTAAAGACTGCCTAACATTAAAGCTAATAAAAGGGTTTTTCTTATCATTATTCATAAAATATGCAATAATTATACCTATAATTCCTAAATAACTAACTACCGAAAGTCCTTTTCCTTCTTGAATATCTTGTTCAGTCATTTTATTTTAAAGCTAATACATTGTTAGAAATACTACCATAAACACTTCCTTTTAAAGCTTCTCCCTTAAAAATTGAGTTGTGCGATTTAGACAGGATGTATTGCTCTGAAAATGTATATTTTGTATTTGGATTAAATAATGTGGCGTTTATTTTATTGCCAATTTGTATTGGAGTAGTATCTATACCAAATCTTTGTTTTCCTCTTGTAAGGATTTCTACAGTCTTTTTTAGTGTAAATTTTTGTAGTAATGCTCCAAATGCACTTTCCAATCCAATAGTCCCATAATCTGCATGGTCAAACTCAATTTTTTTCAATTCAATATCTAATGGATTATGATCACTGGTTACCATATCTATTGTACCATCTTTAAGCCCATTTATTAAAGCATCAATATCATTTTGAGTTCTTAGTGGAGGCTTAACTTTAAAATTGGTGTTAAATTCCTTTAGGCTTTCATCAGTGAAATACAAATTGTGGATTGCTACACTACAGCTAATATCCAATCCTTTTGCTTTAGCTTCTTTTATTAAAGTTACACTTTTCGCTGTAGAAATTGTAGGGATGTGTAATTTACCATCAGTATATTCTAGTAAAAATAAATCTCGTGCTATTTGAAGTTCTTCGGCAAGAGCAGGATTTCCTTTTAAACCTAGCGAGGTACTTGTGATATTTTCATTCATAACTCCCAACCCAGAAATTTTATCTTCTTGCGGAAAAGAGCACACTAAACCATCAAAATTACAAGCGTATTGCAATGCTATTTTTAGAAGATTAGGATTAGAAATAGGAGTTTTGTAATCATAAAACGCAACCGCACCAGCATTCATCATATCATATAATTCAGCTAAATCTTTTCCTGCACCGTTTTTGGTTAGAGCTCCTATGGGTAAGACATTAACTGCACCATTTGCACTTTTAGATTTTACAAAAGAGATATCAGCACTACTATCTGCTATTGGGTTGGTATTTGGATTTAAAGCTACAGTTGTAAATCCAGATAAAGCTGCAGTTTTAATACCATTAGCTATGGTTTCTCGTTCTTCAAAACCTGGTTCCCCAAAAGATACACTGCTATCAAACCATCCTTGAGAAATATGAAGGTTTTCTAAAGCTATTTCTTGATATTTTTTAGGGTTTTTAAGATTATTACCTATTTTGGAAATCAATCCGTCTTCAATTAAAATATCTTGAATTGTGTTATGGAAATCACTTTTAGTATCAAGTATTGTGGCGGATTTTATGAGTATGTTCATTTAAAATATTTTAAGATGAGCATTTCCGTTAGCAACAGAATCAGTGCAAAAATAACAAACCATTTCCACAAGGCGTTAACTTTAGTATCACTTTTTAAAGTATAAAACAATTCACTTATAGAATCACTGGTTTTTAGATGCTCTAAATTATCAATGTCTTGATATACTAATTTACTTTCGTTTCGGTTAAAGTTGTAACTAATATTTTTAATAGAAACTTTACCATTCACTATAGAATATATGCCTTCATTATTTGGTAGCTCATCAGTATGTATTAGTGTTTTGTTATTAAAATTTTGTTGTCTTGGGATGATTCTAATATCATTATGTTGCAACGCTAATACTTCATCCTGTTGTAAATTTACTTTAACCTCAAAACTATTTTGCTTTCCTATGTTATAGTATAGCTTAGGGATATTAAAGCTACGTTTAGCAATATTATATAATGTTGGTACGATTAGAGGAGAGCTTTTAAAATTTGAATTACTAGAATTTAGTGAAGCTGAAAAAAGATACGTATTGTTATTAGCTATTAAAAATGGTTTTCCATCTTCGAATGATAGGATTGAAGCAAAGTTATTTGAGTTAAAACTATAAAATGAATTGATTTTTGGATATTGGAAATTTGAAATTCGTTTTTCAAAAACACCATCATTATAAAGTGGGTGGCTGTAATTTATTGTTGTTATACGTTTTTCTGAATTTATTTCTTCTTTAAGAGTTAAACTGTAGTTTGAAAGTAAATTGTTATAAGAGCTGGTAATTGCTCTTTTTGCTGGGATAATTAGAATGGCACCACCATTACCGGTAAAAGCTTTTAAAACAGCGCTTAAAGCATTAGGAATGGTTTCTAATTCATTTATAACAATAAGATTTTGATTGTTAATGCGATTATAATCTAAACTATTTAGACTATAACTTATAAATTGAAATTCATCTTCAGTATAAACTCGTTTTAAAAAATCTGGGTTTGTATTACTAATAGCTAAAACATTAATCTTTTCTGTAGCATTTAAATTAAAAAACAAACTATTATCAAACTTTAGATGCGAGTCGTTAATTTTAAGTTCTCCATTAATAACTTCATTCACAGGTAATTCAAAAGTAACTTTAGCTTCATTATCTATTTGTGTTGATGTTTTAGCTATTAAATCATTGTTATTAAAAAGGGATACAGGTAGATTTTCTATAGGACTACCGTTGTTTTTTAGTAGTACTGTTAGCTCTAATTTAGTAGGGTTAGATTTTGAAAGATAAGCAGAGTCAATAGCTACATTTTGAGTATTAATAGGCTGTAATTTCACAGCATGTAAATTAACTAAGGAATCTTTTTCAGGATTGAAGGCTTCATCTTGACTTTGAAAGTCTGAAATAAAAATTAAATTTTTTACAGTTTTTAAATCTTTGCTAAACAGGTTTTTGCTTTTCAATAGCGCAGTTTTATAAGAAGTGTTGTTAGGTGCATAACCCAATTGTAATAAACTATTTTTTATACTACCTAAAGTTGTATTTTTAAAAGTTTCAGAATTAGTTAAAATTGAAACGGGTTCATTTTCAGGAATACTAGTTAGTAGGTCTTGAATAGCACGTTTTAATAATACCCCATTATTGCCTTTAGCTTGCATACTAAAGGAATTGTCTAAATAAATTACAGTTTCAGAACTTTTATTTAGTGTTTTGTTTTTAGAATAATAAGGTTGTGCAAATGCTAATATCATTGCAGTAAATAACAACAATCTTGTAAGAAGTGTTAACCATTTTTTTAACTGTGAACTTTTACGGGTTTGCATTACTACATTTTTTAAGAATGCAACATTAGTAAAAGGTACTTTTTTAAATTTTCTAAGTTGAAATAAATGGACTATTATTGGAATTACCAGTAAAAATAAAGCGTAAAGAAGTTCAGGATATTTAAACTGCATCTAAATTTTTAGTTTATCAAACCTACGTAATTTTTTTTATTAAGTATAGCAGTTAACAAAAGAAAATATAGTCTTTAAACGCTTGTAAATTTAAATTATTTAAATAAGCTCTTATTTCTTTTTGTGCCTCTTTGTTAGCCACAGTTATCAAACTTTGTGGGTTTTTAATATTAGCTAGAGCATTAAAACTAAGCATTTGCTTGCCATAGATTTCTTTTCCAATTTTATTGGGGTTATCACAAATCCATTTAAAAGCAATGCCTTTTTGTATAAATATACTTGCCATTAATTTACCTTTAGTTCCTGCACCCCAAATTACCAAAGTTTTTTCTGGATTATAATCAATATCTAAAAAGTGCTCTACTTTTAGTGTTGTAAAGTGGTTTTGAGCGTAATGTATATGTGTTCTAGAAGTTCTAGTGCTGTAGTCGCGCCATTTATGTATAACGTCATTACAAGGTATACATTTATAGTGATGTTTATAAAACCGGAATGTTAAATCATAATCTTCAGGATAAACATTTGGGTTGAAAGCATTACAAGCTTCTAAATCGTATCTATGAGCCATCCAACATGGAGAAGGAATGACACATTCTTTGTAAATTTCACTATAGTTATTACCTGATTTTGTGAGGTTGTTTAGCCAAATTTCATAATCTTTATAGCCAGGACCAACACCATTTGCATTAAAATATTTCACTAACCCCACAGCAATATGACTTTTACCATGGTTAATAAGGTTCTTGGCTAAAACCTCTAACTTATTTGGTAGCATAATATCATCACTGTCCATTCTAGTTACAAATGTGCCAGAACTATATTTAAATCCCATTTGTAAAGCATCAATAATACCATTACCATTATTTTTTAAAAGCTGGATACGAGAATCGTTTTTAGCAAACTTTTCAACTAAATCATAACTATTGTCTGTAGAATGATCATCTATAATTAATAGTTCCCAATTGGTATAAGTTTGTTCTAGAATAGAGTTTAGACATTCGCTTAAAAAACGTTCAGTATTCTTAAACGGAGTTAAAATGCTTACCAAGGGCTGCTTCATAAGGCGAATATAGTATCTTTTAACAAAACCTTAGGAAAACATGGTTACACTTAATATTATTTTTGAATTCACTTTTTTAATTAAAAAAATAACAAATGAATATTAGAATTTTAGTAGCAACAGTTTGCTTAAGTTTTGTGCTTTTTAGCTGTGGCTCAGGAAAGAATAAAGTAAACGATTTAGCTATTAATTTGCCAATTGATTCACACATCGATTTATCAAAAGTTACAGAAGATAAAGCCCCTGTAATTATTAACCCAGGACGTTTTACTGTTGAAACTGTAACCTACAGATTACCAAGAGTAATCCAAGGGACATACTCAGTAAGTGATTTTGGAAAATATGTAGATGATTTTAAGGCCATTGATTATGATGGCAATGAAATGATAGTTAATAAAATTGATAAGAATTCTTGGACGATTGAAAACGCAAAATCTCTAGATAAGATTAGATATTATGTAAACGATACTTATGATATTGAAACGAAAGGAGGAATAGGAGGCGAGCAACCCTTTTCGCCATCAGGGACTAATATAGAACCAGAGAATTATGTACTGAATTTACATGGCTTTATAGGGTATTTTGATGAACTTAAAAATAACCAATATAAGCTAGATGTTGTTGCTCCTGCTAATTTTGTGCGTACTTCTGCATTACAAAACATAGCATCAAAAGCGAGTGAAGATGGAAAGTATACCACAACAAGCTATTTAGCACCTAGATATTTTGATATTACGGACAACCCGATGATGTATGGTAATTTGGATGTTGAGGAATTTCAAGTAGGGGATATAAAAATAGTGTTAAGTGTATATTCTCCAAATAAAGTACATAGCGTTGCATCATTGAAGGAGACTATTTTTAAAATGATGAAAGCTCAAAAAGCTTATTTGGGAGATATCAATGCTACACCTAGATATGATATTTATTTGTACTTATCAGAAGGAAAGGAAGATTCTCCTAAAGGATTTGGAGCCTTAGAGCATCATACATCTACCGTAGTAGTATTGCCAGAATCTATGGATGAAGCAGCTTTAGCAGAAAGTATGATAGATGTAGTGTCCCATGAGTTTTTTCATATCGTTACACCTTTGAGTGTTCATTCTGAAGATGTACACTATTTTGATTATAATAACCCAACATTTTCAAAACATTTATGGATGTATGAAGGTGTAACTGAATATTTTGCTACGTTATTTCAAATAGATCAGGATATTGTAGAAAAGGAAGATTTCTATAATAAAATTATGGGTAAAATTGAAGCCTCTAAAAGATATAATGATGCTATGAGTTTTACAATAATGAGTGAAAATGTATTGAAAGATTCTTATAAAGACCAATACATCAACGTATACCAAAAAGGAGCATTGATTGGTATGTGTATTGATATTTTGATGAGAGAGGCGAGTAATGGTAATAGAGGTATTTTATCTTTAATGAAAGAACTATCAAATAAATATGGGAAAAACAAACCCTTTGAAGATGACAAGTTAATTGCAGAAATAATTGAAATGACTTATCCATCTGTTGGAGAGTTTTTAAATACGCATGTAGTTGGAGATTTGCCGATTAATTATGATGCGTTTTTTGAAAAAGTAGGTTTGGAAATAGGAGAAGCAAAAATAAAGGCAAATTATATTATGATGAATAATGCGCCTATAGTTAGTGGAGATGGACAAAAAGGAACTATTTTCTTTACAGAAGCAGCATTACAGAATAGTTTTTGGGCAAAGCAAGGCGTACAGGCTAATGATGTAATTAAAACTATAAATGGTACAGAATTAACTTTGATGAATGCTAATCAAGTACTTCAAGAAGTATTTATGTGGAAACCAGGGAAAGACATCGAAGTAAAATTAGACAGAAACGGAGAAGAGATTGTGATTAAAACCACAACAACTCAAGGCTATACCACAGGAAAAGGTTTAGTTGAAACAAAAGATGCGTCTGAAGCTCAAACAGCACTTAGAAAGGCTTGGATGAAAGGTTAGACCTATATATTAAAAAAAAAGTGAAAGCGATTATTTTATTTAAAGTAATCGCTTTTTTATTTCTAATTTTTTATTCCTCTAATAAATCTGGACGACGTTCTTTTGTGCGCTTGTAGGCTTGTTCTTCACGCCATTCTTCAATTTTGGGTAAGTTACCACTAAATAATAGCTCTGGTACTTTCCATCCATTATATTCTCTGGGTTTTGTGTAAATTGGAGGTGCCAATAAATTATCTTGAAAAGAATCAGTAAGCGCAGAGGTTTCATTACCTAAGACTCCAGGAATTAACCGTATTACAGCATCACATAATACTGCGGCAGCTAGTTCTCCTCCAGAAAGTACAAAATCGCCTATAGAAATTTCACGAGTGATTAAATGTTCTCTAACGCGTTGGTCTACTCCTTTATAATGCCCACATAGAATAATAATATTCTGTTTAATACTAATTTGATTAGCTATACCTTGATTAAGAGTTTCTCCATCTGGAGTCATATAAATCACTTCGTCATAATCACGTTGCGACTTTAAATTACTTATGCATTTATGTATAGGTTCTACCATCATTACCATACCTGCACCGCCTCCAAATTGTGTATCATCAATCGATTTATAGTTATCAGTAGTGTAATCACGTAGATTATGAAAATGAATTTCAACCAAATTAGCAGTTATGGCTCGTTTTAAAATTGAGGCTTCAAAGGGGCTTTTAAGTAGCTCTGGTAAAACGGTAATAATATCTATGCGCATAATAAAAATGTTGCCACAAATATAAATGAATTGTTTCTTATGAAAACTTACAAACTAAATCTGTTAAATAAAAAAATATCTTGGATTAGTATTTTTTGAGAAGTAAGAATAAACCGTTTTAACGATTTAGTAAACCTAAAAGTTCGCCTTCAAAACCATTAGCGAACATATTAGAATGCCCATTTATAATTTTACTTTGCTCACTCACTAAAATTACTTTTGTTAGTGGATATACTGCTAATTTTTGTGTTGAAGCTTCAGGTGTTTCAAAAATATACTCATGCGTAAGCACGTCCTTTTTGTTCTTTAAAGTTGATAGCCAACGCTCTTTGCTATAGTTATCAATATTTACTGAAATAAAATCTACTTCTGGATACTTCTTAGTTAATTCTTTAACTCGTTTGTGACTATCTTCAAAATGTTTTTTGTGTAGATGAGACCAAAAATACACCACAGTAGGTCTATTTATAATGGTATTCATACTAAGTACATTGTTTTTTAAATTTCTCACATGAATATCAGGAAACATTTCTCCCGGCTTTAGCTTATTAACAGATTCGTTGTAAGCCACAATCAAATCATTATGTTTTTTATCTGTACTTTTTGAAAGGAAAGATTCAATCACTATATCATTATCTTCTGCTTTTTTATTCTTAGAAAGAAAAGTAATTGTATAATGATAAAGCAATTCATTTTTAATGTCTTCGTTTTTCACCAAACTATCTACAGCTGACATTTTATCTAGATTATAGTAACAATTGGTCCATATCTGATAAGGAGATTTAGCGTGTTTAACATGAATACCTAAAGCTATATTGTTAAAGCTACGCCTTAGGAATGATGTATAATTAAAATAATCTTTAAAAAAATCATCGTTGTAGTTTACGTTTTTACGATAATCATAAAAATTAGGGGGTAGAGTTTCTATTATTTTTTTCTTGTTTCTTTCGTAATGCACTAATGGATAAGCTTCTTTACTAGAATAATAATCGTAATCTATATTTGCTTGTGCAATTTTATTGAAGAGTTTAGAGGTGTTGTGCTTTTCTTGAAACTGCTTTAGCTTTTTATTTTTTATGGCTCTAATAGAATCTATTTCATTTTCAAAAGCTTCGGGCATTAGTTGGCACAATTTAAAAACATGTTTTTCTTCTTTTTCACTCTGAAGAAAATCATTAATTAAATAATTATTCTTTTTCGCTCCTTTTCCAGTATATACTAAGGATTCATCAAAGTCAAAAGTATTTAAGCGAAACATTAGACTGTCTCCGGGTTCCAGAAGTACCATTTGAATTTCGCCTCCATGGCGAAATGTGTAAAATCCAGGTGTTAAACCCTCTATTTTATAAGTAAAACGGTTATTGCCATCAAGTTTTACCGTATCTAAAACCTTTTTAGAATTGTATAAAACTATATAGTCTGTGTTTTTATTAATGATTTCACCACCAATAATAGCATAACTACAAGAGTCTGTACCACAACTAATTAAAGCAAAAGCAATACATACTATGTACAAGTATATTTTCATAAATCCCTCTTCAAAAAAAGTAGATATAGTAACCTACTTATACAAAAATATGTTTTGCCCCTAAAACAGTCTGTTAATGCGTTGTTAAATGTTTTAATACCCTTAAATAAGTGTTAAAAATTAAATTTATAAAGCTTTAACTAATACTAATATTTTCTATTTTTGCAAAAATTTTAAAACAAGGTTATGTTATCAGTTTCAAACCTCTCAGTACAATTCGGTAAACGTGTTTTATTCGATGAAGTTAACACATCTTTTACTAACGGTAATTGTTATGGTATAATAGGCGCCAATGGTTCAGGAAAGTCTACTTTTCTTAGAATTCTTTCAGGAAAGCAAGAGGCAACTTCTGGTAATGTAAGTTTAGAGTCAGGTAAACGTATGTCTGTTTTAGAGCAAAATCATAATTTGTATGATACACATAATGTTCTAGAAACTGTTTTAATTGGAAATAAACCTTTATTTAAAATTAAAACTGAAATTGATGCACTTTACGCAGATTACTCTGATGAGAACGCAGAAAAGATTGGAGAATTGCAGGTGCAATTTGAAGAAATGAATGGCTGGAATGCAGAAAGTGATGCTGCCGCATTACTATCTAATTTAGGTATTAAAGAAGATTTTCATTATAGTTTGATGGCAGATTTAGACGGAAAACAAAAAGTACGTGTGCTTTTGGCACAAGCACTTTTTGGAAATCCTGATGTACTTATCATGGATGAGCCTACCAATGATTTGGATTATGAAACTATCTCTTGGTTGGAAACCTTTTTAGCAAATTATGAAAACTGTGTAATTGTAGTTTCTCACGACAGACACTTTTTAGATGCAGTTTGTACACATATTTCTGATATTGACTTTGGAAAGATTACACACTTTTCAGGTAATTATACCTTTTGGTACGAATCTTCGCAATTAGCTGCTAAACAGCGTGCTCAACAAAACAAAAAGGCGGAGGAAAAGAAAAAAGAACTTGAAGAATTTATACGTCGCTTTTCTGCAAATGTTGCCAAAAGTAAACAAGCAACTAGTAGAAAAAAGATGATTGATAAATTGAATATTTCAGATATAAAACCTTCTAGTAGACGTTATCCTGCCATTATTTTTGAAAGAGAACGTGAGGCTGGAGATCAAATTTTAAATATTGAAGGTTTGTCTGCTTCTTTAGAAGGAGAGACCTTATTTAAAAATATAGATTTAAACTTGGCTAAAGGCGATAAGGTAGTAGTATTCTCAAAAGATTCCAGAGCAACTACAGCATTCTATCAAATTATTAATGGTAAAGAAAATGCTGAAGTAGGTAAGTATGCTTGGGGCGTTACTACTACACAATCTTATTTACCATTAGATAATAGTGAATATTTCCAGAGTGATGTGTCTCTTGTAGATTGGTTACGCCAATGGGCAAAAACTGAAGAGGAGCGAGAGGAAGTTTATATTCGTGGTTTTTTAGGAAAAATGATTTTCAGTGGAGAAGAGGCACTAAAAAAATGTAATGTGTTGTCTGGGGGAGAAAAAGTACGTTGTATGCTAAGTAGAATGATGATGATAAGAGCCAATGTTTTAATGCTTGACGAACCTACTAATCACTTAGATTTAGAAAGTATCACAGCATTTAATAATTCTTTAAAGAACTTTAAGGGTACAGTGTTATTCACTACTCATGATCATGAATTTGCGCAAACTGTAGCAAATCGTGTTATAGAACTTACTCCAAATGGAATTATCGACCGCTATACTACATTTGATGAATATATGCAGGATGCAAAAATTAAAGAATTGCGTGATAAAATGTACGCTGTAACGGCTTAATTAGATTCTTGTTCTAATTGTGATGTTAAGCGTTTAATTATTGGAGTTACTCGCTTTATTTCATCTTTATGAACATGTATTTCTTGAATATCTATAGCACTACCAAAACCAGCTAATCTTCCAGATTCAGCTTCATCTTTAATTATGGCACAAATATTTTCAGCTTCTAATAATTGAAATATGCGTTGCACTTCAATAAAGCTACCCGAAAAAATCTTAATATAATTAGACATAGCTTATAATTTTTATCAATACCTCAATAAATATACTAAAAAAATATAAATTCTGCAAATTTAAAAGAATCCAATAACTCCAATTTGATTATTTGATAAGTTCAAATTCCAAGATATTTTCTTTGATTTTTTAATGGTGCTGTAATTAGAGTTGAAAAGAAACTTATCAATACTGTTTACAATAATTACACTTAAAGCAGTAGAAAACGCAATATCTGTTAGCCAATGCGCACCATCTACTAGTCTAGAAATTGGAGGAATAGCACCTATACTATATATACCAATTTTAGCCCAAGTATTATCAAATTGTTTAGCTATTGCATGAGCCATTGTTATTGATAATATTGTATGACCTGAAGGAAATGAGTGATGAGAAGGTTTAGATGAAAATGGTTCAAAATCAAGACTATCAAAGCCAGAGTTTGGTCTAGCCCTACCGACTCCATTTTTAAGTATTGTTTGAATAAAACCAGTTGTTATCGATGATGATATTATTAAAACACTAGTTTTTCTTATTTTCTCGTTTTTTGTAAATAACCCAAAACCATATAATCCAGCATTGGCCATAAAGTAGTTTTGCGGACTACCAAAATACCAACCAAAATCTCGTACAGGTTTAGGAAATCCCTTTTCATTTTTATTAAAAAAACGATTAGTTTCATTATCTAATGTTGATAATGCAGCTGTACCAATAAGTATAGCACCTAGTTTTTCAAAATCTTTTCTTTTCCAGTGTATTGGTCTAGTAAAACTATGAGATACACTCTTTATAGTGTATTTAAAATCATGCTTTAAAAGTTGACCAATTTTAACCTGTTCCTTCTTAGAAGAATTATAAATTGTATCTTGTGAATACCCAAATTGACAACAAAAAAGAGGAATAAATAATAAAACTTGTATGTAATAGTATTTATATATGTACATTCTATCTTAACTCTGCACCAAGTTGTTTCTCAAAATTGGATTGAAGTTTATTCATTATTTTGTCAATTTGCTTATCGTTAAGCGTTTTGTTCTCGTCTTGAAGTGTGAAGCTTACAGCATAACTCTTTTTTCCTTTTGGAAGATTTTTACCTTGATATACATCAAATAGATTTATACCCTTTAGTAATTGCTTTTCGGTTTGTTTTGCAATTTTGTGAATGGATTCAAATGATACATTATGATCTAGTAAAAGGGCAAAATCCCTACGTACTTCAGGATACTTTGGTATTGCTTTAAATGTAATTTTATTTCGTTGAACGATATCTAGTATCGCATCCCAGTTAAAATCAGCACAAACTACTTCTTGAGAAATATCAAAATGTTTTAAAATTGTTTTGTTAATTAATCCAAAATCTATAAGTTTAATTTTCCCTAAACTTAGAGTAACACCTTCACTAAATAAATCATTCTTAATAGCAAGTTCATTGTATCTAGTAATACCTAAACGAGAAAATATAGCAGTTACAACGCCCTTCAAAAAGAAAAAATCACTTTTTAGTTTAGAGTTAGAGTTCCAATTTTCTAAATTTTGATTACCCGTAGCAAATACCGTCAGATGTTTATATTCCTCCTTTTCTTCAGAAAAATTATGATATGTCTTACCAAATTCAAATAGCTTTAAATCTTGACGTTTTCTATTAATATTATACGATATAGCTTCAAGCCCTGAAAATATTAAAGATTGTCTTAAAACCGATAAGTCACTACTTAAAGGATTAAGCATTTCTATATTATGTTCAGTTTTTAGTTGTTCACTTAAACTAGTATAATCAGGAGAAGTTAATGAGTTTGATAGAATCTCAAAAAAACCTTGCCCAGCTAATTGATCCCCTATCACATTCTGAATTTTAAAATCTTCAAAACGAGACATGCTAGATATAGAGGCATTCAGCTTATCTGAAATATTGATATTATTATAACCGTAAACTCTCAGTATTTCTTCAATAACATCTGCTTCACGCTGAACATCATTTCTAAACGCTGGCACAGTTAAACCCAAACCAGTTTCAGTAACGTTGTTAACTTTAATGTCTAGTGATGTTAATATACTTTTAATGGTTTCTTTGGGAATTTCCTCTCCAATAATTTTTTTAGCATTTTCAAAGCTCATTCGTACTTGAAAATCTTCAATCTTTTTTGGATAAATATCTATAATATCACTGGTAATATCACCACCAGCTAATTCTTGAATTAATAACGCAGCACGTTTTAAAGCATATTCTGTAATATTTGGGTCAATCCCTCGTTCAAAGCGAAATGATGCATCAGTATTTAAACCATGTCGTTTTGCAGTTTTTCTAATACTTACAGGATTAAAATATGCGCTTTCTAAGAAAATACTTTTTGTTTTTTTGTCTACCCCAGAATCAATACCTCCAAATACACCAGCTATACACATTGGTTTTTCTGCATCACAAATCATTAAATCTTCTTCGTGTAATTCTCGTTCTACACCATCTAGAGTTGTAAATTTAGTGCCTTGTTTTAAGGTCTTAACCTCAACTTTATCGCCTTCAATTTTACCAGCATCAAAGGCATGTAGCGGTTGTCCTAATTCATGCAACACATAATTTGTAACATCTACAACATTGTTTATTGGGCATAATCCAATGGCTTTAAGTTTATGTTGTAACCACAGAGGAGATTCAGCAACTTTAATCCCAGAAATAGTAACACCACAATAACGTGGTGCTAATGTTTTATTAATAACATCAACATCCATTTTTAATGTTCTATTTTCAACACTAAAGGCACTTACTGATGGCGTTATCAGTTCAACTTTTATTTCTTTTTGAAGTAACCCTGCTTTAAGATCGCGTGCAGTACCATAATGACTCATTGCATCAGCTCTGTTTGGGGTTAATCCAATTTCAAAAACAGTATCATTTTCTATTTCAAAAATATCAGCAGCAGGTGTGCCTACCTTGTAAGTTTCATCAAGAACCATAATGCCTTCATGCGATTTGCCTAAACCAAGTTCATCTTCAGCACATATCATACCGTGGCTTTCTTCTCCTCTAATCTTTCCCTTCTTAATTTTCCAAGCTTCGCCTTCTTCTGTATATAAAGTTGTACCAATAGTAGCAACAGGTACTTTTTGTCCAGCAGCAACATTGGGAGCTCCACATACTATTTGTAAAGGTGTATCATTTCCTAAATCTACTGTTGTTATCTTAAGCTTATCAGCATTTGGGTGTTTCTCACAAGTTAAAACTTTACCAACAATAACACCTTCCAAACCACCTTTTACGGATTGGTACTTTTCTAAACCTTCTACTTCTAAACCTAAATCGGTTAATAACTCACTGGTTTGTTCTGGTGTCCATTCAATATTAATAAATTGTTTCAACCAGTTATAAGAAATCTTCATAAATCGTTATCCTATTAGAGGACGCAAAGATAATTCTTTGGAGCTAGTATTCAAATAAAGCCTCTCATTTTGTAGATTGAAATTAAATCTTTAATGCTTGTTAAGTATTTTGTTGAAAGTTTCATTTAAAAGGTATGATTGCACAATGAAATACAAACTTTTATGCTTAGTATGTTTTTGCTTTTACATGTATTGAAGGTGGCAATTAAAAAATGTTAAAACTGTTAATTAACATAAATAGCAGTTTATTTAACATAGTACTAACATTCTCATAATAAAATAGCCAGTAAATTAGTAATAACTAAGGCGACAAAAGTCTATCATCAATCAAACCAAACATCAGTAATGAAGCTCAATCTAAGACTAAGGTTGAGTTTTTTGTTTTATTTTACTGTTTTCTACCACAACTCAGATAGTTAACTCTTTTTAATTTCTTTTAAAATCTGATATATTTTTGATTATTAGATAGATTAATAATCTATGATTGTTTAGTTGTAAACTTTATTTAAAATATTAAATTTGTGTAATCGATTACATTTTTAATTATAGGTAAGGCAAGTCTAAATTAGCATACAAAATGAGATTAAATAGGAAAAACCAAGGGTTAGAAAATAAAAATCCAATAAAAATAGTTCAATTTGGAGAAGGTAATTTTTTGAGAGCCTTTGTAGACTACGCAATCTACGAGCTAAATAAAAAAGCAAATTTTAATGCAGGTATAGCAGTCATACAGCCCATTGATAAAGGGGTAATAGATATGCTAAACGATCAAGATGGTTTATATACATTATTTACAAAAGGTGTTAAAAAAGGTAAAATAATTGAAGAGCAAAAACTGATTGATACTATTGTTACTAGTGTTAATCCTTATGAAGACTTTAATAAGTATATAAGTTTTGCTAGGGAAGAGTCTTTAGAATTCGTAATTTCTAACACTACGGAAGCAGGAATAGTTTATGTTTCTAGAGATACCCAAGATATGAAACCCCCGAGTTCTTTTCCGGCAAAATTAACCTGTTTTCTTTACGAAAGGTACAATTGGTTTAATGGAGATAAAGATAAAGGCTTAACAATAATTCCATGTGAGCTTATTAATTACAATTCAGACACATTAAAAGATATCATCTTAAAATATATTTCCGATTGGAATTTAGAAAATGATTTTAAAAATTGGGTTTTGGAACACAATTCATTTCATAATACTTTGGTGGATAGAATTGTTCCTGGCTATCCTAGAGATGATATTGAAGCCTATAATGCCCAACTAAACTATTCAGATAAACTAATTGTTTCTGCAGAAACTTTTCTGTTATGGGTTATAGAAGGAGGGGAAAAACTTAAAAAACAGTTGCCATTCGATAAAACCGATTTAGATGTTAAAATAGTTGAAGATATGCAACCTTACAGAACAAGAAAGGTTCGCATATTAAATGGCGCTCATACATCTATGGTGCCCTTTTCTTTACTTTATGGAAATGAAACAGTAAAAGAATCTGTTGACAATGAATTTACAGGGAAATTTATTCAAGACCTAGTTTTTAATGAGGTTATCGATACTTTAAATATGGAAAAAAGTGAATTGAATAGTTTTGCCAATGAGGTTTTTGATCGGTTTAAAAATCCATTTATAGTCCACAAACTAGCAAGTATTGCTCTAAATTCTATCTCAAAGTTTAAGGTAAGAGTTTTACCCAGTCTAATAGAATATATTAAGATACATGACAAATTGCCAACTAATTTAACGTTTGCTTTTGCTTGCCTATTAAGGTTCTATAAGGGTACATGGAATGGTAAAGCTTTACCAGTAAATGATGATGAAAGAGTTATGGATAATTTTGTTAGAATATGGAGTAATAGTGATATTGAAAATGTAGTAAAACAAATTTTAAGTATAAAATCATATTGGGGACAAGACTTAACACAAGTAACAGGTTTAATACCTACAATGGTTTTGGTTTTGAAAGAAATTGAATTACATGGCATTGAAAAAGGGTATGAAAATTATGCTCGAGTTTATTAGTTTTTTTAGATAACAATTACGAAACAACAAATGCAAAATAAACTTATAAAAGTAAATGCATCAGACAACGTTGCTGTAGCATTAATTGATTTAAATGCAGGAGCTTTAGTGTCTTTTGAAGGAGAGGATATAAAAATAGTTTCTAATGTAAAATCTAAACACAAAATAGCATTAGCAAACTTTAAACCTAATGATAAGATAATTATGTATGGTGTTCTTGTAGGTTTAGCAAATACTACAATTAAAAAAGGAGATGTTTTAACTGTTGATAATGTAACACATCAAAGTGAAAAAGTTTTTGGTAAAACAGCATCTTTTAATTGGGAATCCCCAAATGTAGAGAAGTGGAAGAATAAAACGTTTCTGGGATATCATAGAGATGATGGGCAAGTGGGTACAGAAAATGTTTGGCTATTTTTTCCTTTAGTTTTTTGTGAAAACAGGAATATTGAAATCCTTAAGGATATTTTTGAAAGAGAATTAATTAAGCAAAAACCGAATCCACACCAAATCTTACTTCGCTCTTTGGTAAGTGGAGAAGACGAAGTTGAAAAGATAGATAAACAAACCGATGTTTTTGAAAATATTGATGTTAAATTTATTACACATGCTTCTGGATGTGGTGGTATTAGACAAGATGCAGAGAGTTTAGCAAAATTGTTAGCTGGTTATGTAAATAACCCAAACGTTGCTGGAGCTACAGTGCTAAGTTTGGGGTGTCAAAATCTACAAATAAATATTTTTGAAGACGCATTAAATAAGATCAATCCAGTTAATAAAAAACCTGTTTTAATCTATGAACAGCAGCAAATGGGTACTGTAGATAATATGCTATCTACTATAATTAAAGATACTTTTGCAGCTATTAAAGAAGCAAATAAGATAGAAAGAAAACCAGCACCATTATCAAAATTACAAATTGGTTTAGAATGTGGAGGATCTGATGGTTTTTCTGGAATATCTGCAAATCCAACACTTGGAGCAGTTTCTGATTTAATTGTAGCATTGGGGGGAACAGCTGTTTTAGCAGAGTTTCCTGAATTGTGTGGCGTAGAACAAGAACTTGTGAATAGGTGTGTAGATGATAAAGATGGAGAAAAGTTTTTAAAGTTGATGAAGGCTTATGAAAAATCTGTAGTAGATGCAGGTTCAGGGTTTGATATGAATCCCTCTCCAGGCAACATAAAAGATGGTTTAATTACTGACGCTATGAAATCTGCTGGTGCAGCCAAAAAAGGAGGAACTTCTCCAGTAGAAAGTGTTTTAGATTACGGAGAATATATTACCAAAACAGGACTAAACTTATTGTGTACTCCCGGTAATGATGTAGAAAGTACAACAGGTTTAGTGGGCTCAGGAGCCAACTTAATTTTATTTACAACAGGTTTAGGAACTCCAACAGGAAACCCTATTGCACCTGTAATTAAAGTATCTTCAAATACAGAACTTAAAGCAAAAATGCCAGATATTATAGATATTGAAACAGGCGCTATAATTAGAGGAGAAAAAACAATAGATGAAATGGCAGATGAAATGCTCAATTTTATTATTGAAGTTGCTAGTGGTAGAATACAAACGAAAGCGAAACTATTAAATCAAGATGATTTTATTCCTTGGAAAAGAGGTGTGTCACTATAGCTTTTATGTAGTTATTTTTTAGAAGATGATGCTCTTATTATTAATTTAGGTTCTAATACTATGTGTTTTTCTTCTTTTAAAATTGAGTTGTTATTTATTTGTTTTATGAAAACCCCAGCAGTTTCTTTGCCAATTTCTATTGGAGATTGATCAACTGAACTTATTGATAGTTCCATAAATTTAGTAAAAGGCTCATTACTAAAACCTACAATACCTATATCTTTAGGTATATTTATATCTTGTTTTTTCAACTCTTTAATAGCTCCGAGAGCAGCAAAATCACTTGATGAAAAAATCGCATCTGGACGTTTGTCTAATTTCAATAACATTTTAATGGCATTTTTACCATCTTCACGATTACTTTTCGTTTTTATAATATAATCCTCATTTATTTTGAGTCCAGAATCTAATAAAGCTTGTTTGTAGCCCAAATATCTTTGTTTAAAAATCTCAACAGAATAA
The DNA here is from genome assembly GCF_004310335.1 of Hyunsoonleella pacifica. Lineage (GTDB taxonomy): Bacteria > Bacteroidota > Bacteroidia > Flavobacteriales > Flavobacteriaceae > Jejuia > Jejuia pacifica. The sequence continues at coordinate 590,017 of NZ_SIRS01000001.1, forward strand.
TCGCCTCTAAAATGAGCAATTCTTTTATAGCCTTGATCGATGAGGTGTTTTGTAGATTTATATCCAGCATCAAAATCATTTATAGTAACAGAACTTACACCTTCAAAACTTTTTTTCCGATCAAAAAAAATGAGTGGGATTCCTTTTTTTATAATCTTTTCAAAGTTTTGTTTTTCTGAGTTTGGTGTTGTAGAAATTAAAATACCATCAACTTGTGCATTGATAAGTGTATCAATACATTCTTTTTCAATAATAGGATCTTCATGGGTTTGACAAATTATTACATGATATCCAAGAGGGCGAATAGCTTCTTCAATGCCTCTAATAATGGAACCAAAGAAATTATTATCAATTCGAGGAACAATAACACCTACATTAAAGCTTTTACCACTCTTTAAAGCTTTTGCTACCCTATTTTGCTCATAATTCATTTCTTGAGCGGTTTTTTGAACTAACTCCTTTGTTTTCTTACTGATCCTATGATTATTGTTTAAAGCTCTTGAAATAGTAGCAGCTGTAAGGTTAAGCTGTTTTGCTATATCGTATATAGTAGTTTTTTTTGACATCGATTATAAATGTGATTCAAGAGAGAAGAGCAAATTAAAAATTTAATATCAAAAATAGCTATAAACTTAGCACTTCTTGTAAATACCTTTTCATTTCTAGAGAGATAGAATTATAAATACAATAATTACCAAAAGAGGTATAATATAAGAAGCTGAAAAATTACGATTAGAGTTTTTACGATAACAATACGTATATCAATATTGTTAAAAAGACAAGTATAAAACCGTATGGCTTCACTTTAGACCATGATTTTTCCTCAATATCTTTTTCTTTGTAATAATGCATGTTTTCTTTTGAAGGGTAAACTTTTGAAACTAAAAACATAATAATGAAGTTTAGAAGAAATTCTATACCCCAAAGATGTACAAAATGAATATCTAAATTCAATATAAATGTTGTTAGAATATAAAATGTAAATCCAAAGAATAAACCGGCTTTAGCACCTTTTGTATTAATTTGCTTAAAAAAGATGCCCGCTATAATGATCGAAGAAATTGGTATAAAAAAGATACCATTAAGTTCCTGTAATAATTGATATAACCCTTCTGGAGCATAAGCAACCATTGGTGCAACTGCAATGGCTATAATAGCTAAAACTACTGATGAAATTTTACCATATCTAACCAGCTTTTCATCCGAAGCATTTTTATCAATAATTTTTTTGTAAATATCTAAACAAAATATGGTACTCGCAGAATTTAAAACACTATTAAAAGTACTTAAAACAGCTCCTAGAATAACAGCAGCAAAAAATCCAAAAAGGTAGGTAGGTAGCACCTTTTTTACAAGCATAGGATATATTAAATCTGGTGTTTCGTAATATTGATCCTGAAAATAATAATACGCAATTAATCCAGGCAATACAATTATAGCTGGTACAAAGAGTTTGAGAATGCCTGTATAAATCAATCCTTTTTGAGCTTCAACTAAGTTTTTAGCTCCAAAAGCCCGTTGTATAATGGCTTGGTTCATTCCCCAAAAATAGAGTTGATTAATCATTAAACCCGTAAATAATACAGAAAAGGGGAGTACGGAGTCTGGTTTTCCGATGATATCAAACTTATCTGGGGCAAAATTATATACGGTACTTAAACCGCTAAACATATCGCCATTACCTATTTGATATAAAGCAATAATGGGTATTAGCAAACCTCCTAGCATCAATCCAATTCCATTTAATGAGTCTGAATACGCCACTGCTTTTAGACCACCAAAAATGGCATATAAGGAACCAATAACTCCAATAATTAATACGGTATAGATTAAAGATTGTCCTTTTGAAATGTTGAACATTTCAGAAAAATCAAAAACACTTTCAATATTTATAGCGCCAGAGTATAATACGATAGGCAGTAGGGTAATAACAAACGAAGACATTAAAAGAAAAGCAACAACAGATCTTATAACGCCATCAAAACGCCTTTCTAAAAATTCCGGGATTGTGGTCAACCCCATTTTGATGAATTTAGGAATAAAATAAATAGCAGCTATAACTAGTGCAATAGCTGAAGTTACCTCCCAAGCAATAATAATTATTCCATTTTTATAAGAGCTCCCGTTCATTCCTATCAAATGTTCTGTGGAGATATTCGTTAGAATCATAGAACCTGCAATAATAGGACCTGTTAAACTCTTTCCAGCTAAAAAATAACCTTTAGAAGTGGTAAATTTATCTTTTCTGAGTTTGTATGTTGTATAAAATATTACAAATAATGTAAACCCAAAAAAGCCTAGGTAAGTATAAAACATTTCAATAAAGGTTAGTTAGTTGACTGTTGGTTGTTAAAATTTTAATACATCAGGTAAATATTTTTTAACAAGTTCTTCATAATAAGGTTTAAGCGTTTTAACATCAGGTTTTACTGGTGCTTTTGTATATAGATCATAAGGGTTGAATTTTTTAACCCATTCAAACATTTCTACATCTTTATTATTCATTAAATGACGGTATTCATTTTCACGGTGTTGCGCATAAAATGAATGGTATCTAATTATATATAAGGCAGGTTCGGGCAAATAATCTTTTAATATTTGATATAAATATTCATCATGTCCCCAGCTCATCTTAACCTTGTCTAAACCACAATTAGGGGAATAAATACCATATTTAGTGTTAAATTTAGGATTGGTTGAGTCTGGATTTTTATCAAAAAAATCAGCATGTACTATTTTATCAGAGAATTTACATCCAACAGGAAATGTATCGCCAACAACAGCCCACTGAGGTTCATCAAATAAGCAAAGTACTTTACCAACATCATGTAAAAACCCCGTTAAAACAAACCAGTCGGGATGACCATCAGCCCTAATAGCTTCAGAGGTTTGTAGTAAATGCTGTAATTGATCCAGATCAATATCAGGATCGCTGTCATCCACTAATGTGTTTAAAAAGTCTACAGCTTCCCAAATAGACATTTCTTTTCTGTTGAATTGTAAAAAATCGTTCTCTTTTTTAGAGACAAAATCATAAGTTTGAAATGTATGATTAAGCCTATAGAACTCTTTTACAGTTTCAGCTCTTTCAGAATCTTCATAATCTCTAAAGCCTTCTTTTTCTTTACTAGTAGTATTTGGTTCTGGGTACCTTTTAATTAAATCTTCTTCCCAGTGTTCTATGTTTTCAAGAGGTTGATTTATTGATGTTTTTTTCATGCTACTAACATATTTAATTTTTATTCGCTAATTTCTCATTCTTAAATCGATTAGTTTAATAACTATCAACACATTAGTAAATGAGAAATGATGTAAAACCAGTTCATAACAAATTTAATCACAGAGGTATTTGGTGTGATGGACTAATAGTTTATTTATATGGATTATTTAATCAGCAGCAATCTTATTATTTATTTGTTTAGCATGTTTTTTTTTAAATAGAAGCTCAAGTTTAAACCTAATTTAATGTCAGGCAAAGCTTAATATTTTAGTCTATTTTAAATGATATTTCCATGTTTTTGATGTAAAACTCCATATCAAACTTTGGGTCTTAACTTAATTTTAACGAATATAATTTTGACTAATCTAAATTTATTAAAATGAAAAAACTAAAACTATTATTGATTGCCTTTTTTATAGGTGCTTTATCAGTTTTTGCACAGGATAATATATCTGGTGTTGTTACTGATGAACAAAGTGTACCAATACCTGGGGTTAATGTACTTATTAAAGGTACTTCAACTGGTACATCAACAGATTTTGATGGTAATTATGAAATACAAGCTAGTAATGGAGATGTTATTGTATTCTCGTATTTAGGTTACCAGACACAAGAAATAAGTTATTCTGGTCAAGCTAAGCTAGATGTAAAATTATCAGAAGATACTGCAAAGTTAGAAGAAGTTGTTGTGATAGGTTATGGAAGTGTAAAGCGGACAGATTTAACAGGATCAGTGGCTTCAATAGGGAGTGGTGATGTGGTGGAACAGAGAAAAACAGATATTGGTCAAGCTTTACAGGGGCGTTTAGCGGGTGTAGATGTTAGAACTTTAAATAATAAGCCCGGAGCTCCGCTTTCGATTACTGTAAGAGGTAATGGTGCTCTTAGAAACAACAATCAAGGTAATGACGGTGTGAGTGATGATCCTACAAGTGATTTAGGATCTCCTTTATATGTAGTAGATGGGATTTTTGTAGATAATATTAACGCACTCAACCCTGCAGATATTCAACAAATTGATATTCTTAAGGATGCATCATCTACTGCTATATATGGAGCAAGAGGTGCTAATGGTGTTGTTATAATAACTACAAAAAGTGGTATTGAAGGAAGAACACGCTTTAATTATGATGCTACTTTTGGTATACGTAGTGTAGTAAACTCTCCAAATTTTTATAATGGGGATGAATATGTAGCATTTGTTAATGATGTTGTTAGAGCGAGAGAGTTTGGTAATTTGTTAAATGCTGGACCAGCGTCTGCCGCAGATTACAATAACATAGTTCCGGATACAACAGTAGAGTTTATAGGTGCTGAAGAGCAGGCTAATGCATTAAATGGTAATTATACCGATTGGATTGGTCTATTTCAAGAAACAGGAATTCAAACCAGTCATACCTTATCTGCATCTGGAGGACAAGATGGATTACTTTATAACGCATCTGTAGGCTATTTAAAAGATGAAGGTGTTGTAGGTATTGAAGCTTTTGAAAGATATAACCTTTCGGGGTCACTATCTAAAAAAGTAAATGACCAATTAACATTTGGTGTAAAAACGTATATCGCTTTTTCTGAAAGAGAAGAAGGTAGCCGGGAATTATTTAGAAGTTCTTTCCGTTTGCCTTCTACAGTAGATCCTTTTGAAGACGATGGCACTTTAGATTTAATACCAGATGAACAAGATCAGCGTTTCATAAATCCAATTTATGAGAAAAATGGGGCATGGAGAGTTAATACTAAAAGATTTGACATCATAGCGAATGCATTTTTAGAATATAAGCCATTAAAATGGTTAAACTTAAAAACACAATTCTCACCAAGTTTAGTTTATAATAGATTTGGGGAACACAGAGCTTTGTTAACAAAAGCAGCTAGAAATGATCCAGGTAGAACTAGAGCTATTTATCAATCAGCATCCATAGTTACATATACTTGGGATAACATTGCCAACATGAATTTTGATATTGATGATAATAACAATTTAGCAGCCACGTTGATTTCTTCTTTATATCATAAAGAATTTGAAAGAGGAAATATACAAACACGTAATTTGGCGGATGAGTTTTTGTTCTTTAATACGGGACAAGGTACAGATGTACGTGAATTCAACAGTGGTTTTATTAAGGATAATATAGCGTCTTTTGCAGCTAGGTTAAACTATTCTCATAAAGACAAGTATTTATTTACACTTACTGGTCGTTATGATGGTGCTTCTCGTTTAGCAGTAGGTAATAAATGGGATTTTTTCCCTTCAGCGGCGTTTGCATGGAAAGTATCTCAAGAAGAGTTTATGCAAAATCTGTCTTGGCTTAATAATATGAAAGTACGTTTAACCTATGGACAAACAGGAAATATTGATACAATAGGGGCATATCAGTCTTTTTCATCTTTAAGTGGAGGTACCTATTTATTTGGAGACGATTTAGTGACTACACAGGTCATTGCAGGTTTGCCTAATAGTGAATTAACATGGGCGGTAACTACAGAAACTAACATCGGTATAGATTTAGGACTATTTAATAATAGAGTAAACTTAACCGTAGATTATTATAATAAAGATACAGATGGGAGCTTGTTTCCTAGAAGCTTGTTAGCTGTTTCTGGTTTTGGTTCTGCAATAGGGAACTTTGGAGAGGTAAGAAACAGAGGTGTTGAGGTCGTATTGAATACAACTAACATACAAACTGAGGATTTTAGATGGCGTACAAGTCTTAACTTTTCAAAAAACGAAGCTGAAATCTTAAAGATCGAAGGCGATGTTGAAGAAGTACCATTTGGACGTCACGGTGTAACAAAAGTTGGAGAAGATCCAGCAGCTATTTTTTCTTTTGAAAATGATGGTATATGGCAGTTAGATGAATATGCTGAAGCAGCTACATTTGGAGCGAGACCTGGGCAATATAAATTTGTGGATCAAAATAATGATGGTGTAATCAATAATGATGACAAAGTTGTTATTGGAAGTCCTACACCAGATTGGTTTGGTGGCATGACAAATATCTTCACTTACAAGAATTTTGAAGCGAGAGTTCAAATTAATACGCGTCAGGGATCTTTAGGGCACTCGGAGTTTTATCAAAATTTTGCACCTTATCAAAATGACCAAGCTAAGTTTAATAAAATTAATTTAGACTATTGGACACCTAATAATCCTGATGCATCAAGACCAGCCTTGGCTTATGCTCACCCAGGAGAGTACTATTATGAAGAATTTGATTTTGTTAAGATTGGAAATATCGGTTTTACATATACACTACCATCTAACGTGTTAGATAAGTTAAACCTTAGTGGTATGAGATTATCTTTAGATATTCAAAATCCATTTGTTTTCACAGATTACGAAGGACCAGATCCAGAGACTGGTTTGCAAAACTCCTATAGTTCTGCATATATGACCAAAACAGTATTGTTTGGATTAAACGTATCATTATAATTATAAATTGTTAAGAAAATGAAATCAATTTTTAAAATACAAAACATAGTTTTATTACTAGGCTTAATTTTTACAGCCTGTGAAAGCTATATAGAAGAGGAGTTTTATGGTGGTTTAGTTGCCGAAAACTCCATAAATGAAAACAATGCAGATCAATTAGTAGCTGGAATGTATGGTAATTTACGTGCAGTTTACAAGAGTTATGGAATTATGTTCCCAGGCACTGATGTGTTTACTTCGCAAGATGATGTAAGGAGTAACCTTGCAATAAATGATTATTTTGGTCTCACAGCCAGTGAAGGTAATTCGGCGTTTTTTTGGGGTGCTAATTATGGTTTAACATCAGATGCTAACACGGTTATAAATCGCTATGAGAATCAAATTTCTTGGAGCGACGCTAATTTAGCCGTTCGTGACAATGGAATCGCTCAAGCAAAAGCTTTAAGAGCACTTGGTTTCTACAATTTGGTTAGACATTTTGGAGGTATAGTTTTGGAATTGAACGAAACTAATTCCATTCGTACAGATTATGTGAGATCTTCTGAAGAAGAAGCCTTTACCCAAATTATTAAAGATTTGGAAGAAGCTATCCCTAATTTAGGAGATGCGCCGCAAACAGGTAGAGTGTCAAAAAGTGCAGCACGACATTTATTAGCTGATGTATATTTAACAAGGGCTTATAAATCATTCGGTAGTGCTTCAGATTTTACAACTGCGGCTAGCTTGGCAGAGGAAGCCATTGGGTCTTATGATATAAGAAGTCAAACCTATGCGCAAGTATTCGATTACGGTAATCAAGTAAATCCTGAGGTTCTATTTGCAGTTCAATATGGGCCTGGGGGTAATTTTGATGACAGGAATAATAATAAGCATGGAATTTTTATGAATCCTGTCGATAATTATGTTGGTATAGGAAGAGCTAATCCTTATGGAGCTAATAACACTGGTTTAATGCCAACGCCTCGTTTCTTTGAATTATTGGCAAACAATGATTCAAGAGATGAAGTAACATTGCATAGAGTGTTATTTGCAGATGAAGAGGGTACATTCACATCTCCAGAGGGAACTGATAATGTTGTTGTAGGAGATACAGTTGTGTATTACCCTAAAGAACCTATTGACGCTGCAGAATTGGCCGATAAGTTAAATAGATATTGGGTGTACCAACCAGATCAATATTTATTTGGGCTTCCAGATAATGTACCAGGAGTTATTTATCAATATTCTTCAAACGTTTTGAGAACAAATTTTCCAATATTTAAAAAGTTTGATGATATAGGTATTGATGCAGAAAATGGTGGGTCTAGAGATACTTTTTTATTCAGAATTGCAGAAACGCATTTAATTGCAGCTGAAGCTCATCTGGGTGCAGGTAATACTTCATCTGCATTAAGTCATTTGAATAGAGTAAGAGAACGTGCTACAGGTGTAGCAAATCATTATACTTCAATTGATATAGATACAATTCTTGATGAAAGGGCTATTGAACTTGCAGGAGAGGAAGATCGTTGGGCAATATTAAAGCGTACAGGAAGGTTGGAAGCTCGTATTGGTATGTATAACCCACATATTATAGATCACGGTGCATTTAGTGCAGGAACTCATTTATTAAGACCAATTCCAGATAATGAGGTTGCTCTATCTGAAGGATCTTTAAGTCAAAATCCTAACTATTAAGAGTGAAATTCATACAAAAATTTGATTTTTGAGTAGTAATTAGTTTGAGTTAGTTTAGTTTTTATAAGGGCAGATGAATGTTTTTTGTCTGCCTTTATAATTTGAAGGCAGTTTTATGATTAAACCTCATTTCGCAATTATATTATTCTTAACATTTTTAGGATGTAAAAGACATGCTGATGTTGCTGTAGTCGAATCAAAACAAAACGTAGACTACATAAACCCTTTCATCTGTACCGCAGATGACCACGGACAAACAGATGTATCGGCTTCGGTACCATTTGGTATGGTAAAACCAGGGCCTGATACCAATCCTATAGCACATTCTGGGTACGACTATATGGCCAAAGAAATTATCGGGTTTTCAAATACGAGATTTTCTGGTGTAGGCTGTAGAGGTGTAGGCGGTAATTTACGAGTACTGCCTTTTGTGATTTCAGAACAAGATTCCATCTCAAAAAAATTACGCTTCAAAAAAGAAAGTGAAACGGCTTTGGCTGGATACTACAAAGTTGATTTAAATAACGGTGTTACTACAGAATTGACAGGTACAAGACAGGTTGCATTTCATAAATATACATTCCCCGAGTCTGAAAACTCAGGAATATCTATTGATTTGGCCAGCTCATTTGTGGGACACGTTTCAGAAGAACATCAAATTAGCAAAGGCATTATTAGTGGAAAGGTAACAAGTATAAATGTTTGTAAAAAGGGTAAGTATACGTTCTATTATGCATTGGCTTTAAATAAGGGAGACATAGGGATTTCTAATGATTCATCAACGGTATCCTTTCAGTTTAAAACCAAGAAAGATGAAGAGGTCGTATTAAGAGTCGCTTTATCTAGTGTAAGTAAGGCTAATGCTAGTTATAATTTAATCCAGAGTTTGAATTTTGATTTCGAAACGGTTAAAAATGCTTCAAAAAAACAGTGGAACGACTTACTGGATGTTGTAGATGTAGAAACCAAAAACGATTCGCTTAAAACCATGTTTTACACCCACCTATACCATGCCACACAGTCTCCATTTATGATAAATGATGATAACGGCGAGGTAAGAGGAAGTGACAATAAACTGTATAATAGCAAAACACCAACTTATCACGGATGGTCTATTTGGGACACATTTAGAACAAAGTTGCCTCTGTTTTCTTTGGTTTATCCGGAGAGATATCAAGACATGTTATTATCCTTAAAACGATTATACAAGCAAGGCAAACCAGATTGGGCAACAGAAACAGAACCGTTTTTAACCATAAGGACTGAGCATAGCATGGTCATGTTGCTCGATGCTTATAGAAAAGGAATTCTACCATTTGATTTAAATGAAATTTATGACGAATTAAAGGAAGAAGCAAAACACCTGCCTTTTAAATCGCCAGACAATGTTTTGGAATCCAGTTACGATTTATGGGCGCTCTCTGAAATTTCTGAAATATTAGGAAAAGACGTAGATGCAGAATTTTACAGAGCACGCGCTTTTGAATATAAAACAACGTGGGAGAATAAATTTATGAACATGGATGAAAACTCAGATGTCATGCATGGCGATGGGTTGTACGAAGGCACCCTGTGGCAATACCGATGGTTTGTGCCTTTTGATATGCAAGGCATTCAAACCATGATGGGAGGCAAAGACGAATTTGAAAATCAATTAGATTATTTCTTTGATAATGAACTGTTTAATATTGGTAATCAACCAGATATTCAAGTGCCTTATTTGTATAACTACACCAATTCGCCGTGGAAAACACAACAATTAGTAGACAAGTTACTCAACAAGGTCACTAATAACTGGTACGGTACCCACGAAAAGTTTGAAACACCAATTGTAAAAAAAATATTTACGGCAACACCAAATGGGTATATCAAAGAAATGGATGATGATGCAGGCACTATGTCCTCATGGTACGTTTGGTCCACAATGGGGCTTTACCCTCTGTTTCCGGGAAGTACGCAGTTAGCATTAACAGTACCACAATTTGATAAGATAACCATAAAGACAAAAGGCAAACCATTGGAAATTATAATCAATGGCAGAACACCAAATACAATTTACATTCAAAAAGTTACATGGAATGGCGCAGAAATTAATTCAAGTATTATAGACTTTAATTTAATTTCTAAAGGAGGCGTTTTACAATTTGAATTAACAGACATGCCCAATACACTTTGGGGAAAACAAAATTAGAAAATGACATACAAGACAAAATTTAATAGTTCTGTTTTATACGTGTTGTTACTGACCTTAATTTTTTGGTCGTGTAACGAAACACCAAAAACAGCTGTAAATGTCTCTCAAATTGAAATAAATAAGAATTATATAAAAAAGACCAACGATACAGAATATCTGGTTACAGATTATGGTATAGTTGGTAATAGCACAACCCTAAACACCATAGCATTACAACAATTAATAGATAAGGTACATAAGGAAAATGGGGGTACCTTGGTATTTCCTAAAGGGCAATATCTTTCAGGAGGTTTGGTAATGAAATCTAACGTAAGTCTTTATTTAAAAGAAGATGCTGTATTGTTGGGAAGTACAAATCCCTATCATTATTCAGATGTGCCAATGCCAGAACGTCCTGAATCTCCCAAGCGCGATGACTATTCCAACATGGCATTTTTGGTGGCTTATAAGGCCAACAATTTTAAGATATATGGTCAAGGAAAAATAGACGGTCAAGGAAGAGCATTGGCTTTAAATATTGACAGCTTACACCATTCTGGAGAACGCAAAGACCCAAAATATAACTACAGGCGCATGCGCCCCAATGAAACAGCAAGACCTAAGTTGTTCAGATTTTCGATGTGTAAAAATGTAGATATTTTAGACCTACATCTTCAAAATGGAGCTTGCTGGGGATTGTCTTTCGAATTATGTGAAAAATTGAAACTAGATAATTTAAAAATTATCAATAGAGCTTATTGGAATAACGACGGTATGGATATTACCGATTGCAAAAATGTACAAATCACAAATTGTGATGTAAATTCAGCAGATGACGGTATCTGCCTAAAATCATACTTCCCAGCCTATTACAACGATAGCATTTACATAGCAAATTGTAAAATAAGAAGTAGCGCTAGCGCCTTAAAATTTGGAACAGCTTCTTACGGTGGATTTAAAAACGTAACCATTGATAGTATAGAAGTATACGATACGTTCCGCTCAGCCATAGCTATTGAAAGTGTAGATGGCGGTGTTATTGAAAACATCAATGTATCAAATATCATAGCGAAAAATACAGGCAATGCCATTTTTATAAGATTAGGGCATAGGGGCGGAGATGCACCTGGAGCAGTAAAAAATATTCATATTAAAGATATCAAAGTGGAGGTGCCCTTTGGAAGACCCGACATAGATTACGATTTACGAGGACCTGAAGTAGACTTCTTCCATAACCCTTTTCCATCTTCCATTGTTGGTATTCCTGGGCACAACATTGAAAATGTAACCATCGAAAATGTAGAAATTACATATCCAGGAAGAGCATCAAAAGGGATGGCTTATGTGCCATTAAGCAGATTGGAACAAGTGCCCGAGAAAATAAAAGATTATCCAGAATTTTCAATGTTTGGCGAGTTGCCAGCATGGGGTTTTTATGTAAAACATGCAAACAACATTACATATAAAAACGTAAATTTAATGTTAGAACATCACGATTTTAGACCAGCTTTTGTGTTCCATGGTGTTGATGGTGTACATTTAGAAAGCGTCACAGTTCCAGAAACTACCCACAAACAATTCGTTTTTGAGGGAAAAGAAAATTTCACACATAGTGATGCCATAAAAGAAAATATTCTAGTAATTAAGTAACTGCATGAGAAAATATTTCATAGTAACAATAACCGTTTTAAGTATACTGTTTTCATGTAAAAATGAAGATAAAACAAATGTTGATACAACCAATAAAGCAATAGATTACGCGAGTTTGGTATATCCGCATTTAGATACAGAGAATTCCAGATGGTTTTTCTTTTCATCAGCATGTCGCCCGTTTGGCATGGTAAACCTAAGTCCAGATAACGAAATAGACGGTGCTTGGGGTAGTGGTTATCGTTATAAAACCGATACCATTAAGGGTTTTAGCCATATACATGGTTGGCAAATATCGGGTGTGTCGGTTATGCCGGTAATGCTTTCTGACGAGAATACTAATGGTGTTTTCGAAGATTTTTATTCAAAATTTAGTCATGATGATGAGACGGTAACACCGGGTTATCATAGCTTGAAACTACAACGTTATGGTATTAAAACAGAGCTTACCAGCACCACAAGAGTGGGTTTTCATAAATATACCTTTCCAGAAAACACCAAAAATGCCGTTCTATTTAATTTGAATACCATACTTGGACCATCAGATAATGCCCAAGGCGAATTACGCCAAATTAATGATACGGAATTTGAGGGTTCAGTAGTGGCAACACCAACCCACAGAAGACCTCAAGAATTTAAGGTATTCTTTAGGGTAAGTCTCGATGCTCCAGTGACCGAATTACAAAAAGATGAAGCAACGGGAAATTACCTCATGCATTTTTCTGATTTGGAAAAACCATTACTAATGAAAGTGGCCATTTCGTATACTTCAGAAGAAAATGCACATTTGAATCTTAAAACAGAGTTACCTCACTGGGATTTTGAAACGGTTGTTCAAGATTCCAAAGACCATTGGAATTCGTTATTAAGTAGAGTAAAGGTTGAAGGTAATACCGAAAAACAACAAAGACGTTTTTATACAGATTTATGGCATGCGCTTCAGGGCAGACGTATTATTAGTGATGTCAATGGTGCGTATCCTGATAATACTGGAGGTAAATTTAAGATTGGGCAATTGCCATTGGATGCTTCAGGAAAACCAAAATTTAATCATTACAATTCTGATGCGCTTTGGGGAGCGCAATGGACACTAAATACACTCTGGGGACTAGCTTACCCAGATATTTATGAAGAGTTTGCCATGTCTTTTCTTCAATATTATAAAGATGGAGGCTTGGTTCCTAGAGGGCCATCAGGTGGAAATTACACCTACGTTATGACAGGCGCCCCAGCCACACCGTTTTTTGTCAGCGCGATTCAAAAAGGTATTTTAAAGGAAAATCTAGAAGATATTTATGATGCTTTGAAGAAAAATCATGTAGAAGGTGGTATCATGGAAAAAGCGGGTTATGAGCATAAAACCAATATTGGTGGCGGACTGGATTTCTATATGGAAAAAGGCTTTGTGCCACATCCTAATCCTAAAGGGAAGTTTGGCGGACATCAAGATGGTGCAGGTTTAACTTTAGAGTATGCCTATCAAGATTGGGTATTGGCACAATTAGCATTGAAGCTGAATAAAACGGAAGATTATGAGTACTTTACAAAACGTTCAAAAAATTATGCTACACTTTTAAATGATGAGGGCTGGATGCAAGCCAAAAATGTGGATGGTAAAGTGCAGGCAGACTATAGTCCGTATACCTACGAAGAAGGATTTATAGAATCCAATGGCGCGCAATCTACTTGGTTTGTACCTCATGATTACGATGGACTTGCTGAACTTATGGGAGGCAAGGACAAAGCTGTTGAAAAATTAAATACACAATTTAAACAAGCGGAACAATTAAACTTTACTTCGGGCACATCGCATGCTTCAGAATTGCACCCAGAGTATCGTAAAATCCCTATAAATTATGGTAACCAACCATCTATTCAAACAGCCTTTATTTTTAATAAATTAGATAGACCAGATTTAACCCACTATTGGTCTAGGCAAGTGGCTTCCAAGGTTTTTGGTGGTTTAGCGCCATCCACAGGATATAATGGCGATGAAGACCAAGGCCTTATGGGTAGCTTAGCCGTTTTAATAAAAATTGGGCTGTTTCAAGTTAATGGAGGTACCGAGGAAAATCCAGAGTATCAAATAGGAAGTCCTATTTTTGATAAGGTAACCATCCAATTACATCCAGAGTATTATTCAGGAAAGACTTTGGAGATTCAATCCGTAAACAATAGCAGTTCTAATGTTTTCATAAAAGAGGCCTCTTTTAATAACGAGGATTTGCCTAAATTTAATGTGTCTCATAAATCCTTTACCAACGGCGGGGTGCTAAAACTTGAAATGACTGGGACAAAGTAGTCTGTCATGCAGATTGAAAAAGGTTTAGGTAAATATCATTTTTATGACCACACGACGAAAATTTATAAAGCAAACGATTATAGGTACAACGGGAGTTGCGACACTAAGTTGTTCGGCATTTACGATGGCTTCAAGTACATCATCTGATACATCTAACAGACCGCCATTAGCCGATAGAACCTTTATAAGTCAAGCCGTTGAGAATACCATTAAAACGGTAAAAAAGGGCATAAAAAACCCAGAATTGTCGTGGCTTTTTGAAAACTGTTTTCCAAACACTTTAGATACCACGGTAGATTTCGAAGTCATAAATAACAAACCAGACACCTTTGTTATTACTGGCGATATTGATGCTATGTGGTTGCGTGATTCTACAGCCCAAGTATGGCCGTATTTGCCTTTGGTAAATCAAGATGAAGCATTAAAAAAGTTATTTAAAGGTTTAATCAATAGGCAAACCAAATGCATTTTGTTAGACCCTTATGCCAACGCATTTTATAAAGACCTGACCAGAGAAACCAAATGGAAGGACGACCGCCCAACCCCAATACCCGGTGTGCATGAGCGTAAATGGGAAATAGATTCGTTGTGCTACGCCATTCGTTTATCTTATGGATATTATAAAGAAACAGGAGACACCTCTGTTTTAAATGCCGATTGGGATAAAGCCATGCGACTCGCGGTAAAGACGCTAAGAACTGAGCAACGTAAAAATGGAGAAACGCCCTATTATTTTGAGCGTGTAAGACGAAATAAAAATATCATTACGCCTTTTAGAGGAAAGGGTAGACCTATTAAGCCTGTCGGACTTATATGTTCTGCGTTTAGACCTTCAGATGATGGCACGATGTATCCATTTTTAATCCCTTCTAACTTATTTGCTGTAGAGTCTTTAGCCCAGTTAAGCGAGATTTATAATGATATTTTTGGAGACAAAGCGTTTTCAGAAGCATGTCAATCCTTTTCAAATGAAGTGCTAAATGCGATAAACAAATATGCCATTTCAGAACATTTAAACTATGGTAAAGTATATACCTTTGAAGTGGACGGTTTTGGTAACAAAGCATTTATAGACGACCCAAACATTCCATCTTTAATCGCTATGAAGTATTTAATGAGTGAGCAGTATTATGATTTAGAGGCGTATAAAAATACAAGAGCTTATCTGTTAAGTGACGACAACCCTTATTATTTTAAAGGAAAGGCGGGAGAAGGACAAGGAGGTCCGCATGCAGGTTTAGACACCATTTGGCCTATGGGTATTATTTTAAGGGCCATGACCAGCGATAGCGATTCTGAAATTGTGTGGTGTGTAAAACAACTCATGAACACACATGATGGCAAGGGCTTTATGCACGAAACCTTCCATAAGGATGATGCGTCTAAGTTTTCACGTTCTTGGTTTGCTTGGGCCAACACCCTTTTTGGCGAGTTAATCTTGAAATTATACAACGAAAAGCCAGAACTTCTTAAATCCATTTAAATATGAAGCACCTTGTTCTACTTGTTGTGCTTCTAAGTTTTGGATGTTCAAAAGAGCAACCCATAAAGCTAAATGATATTCAGGTAATTGGGAGCCACAATTCCTATAAAATTGCGATTGAACAACCACTTTTAAATTACATCGCTTTAAAAGATTCCAGTAAAGCGAAGTCATTGGAATACGAGCATATTTCCTTAGAAGCACAGTTAAATCTTGGCTTACGAAATTTAGAGCTAGATGTGTTTTACGACCCCGAAGGCGGTCATTTTTCAAATCCAAAAGGTTTAGATATTGTCAAACAATCGGGAGAAACGCCAATGCCTTATGACGAAGCAGAACAATTGAAACAATCAGGCTTTAAACTATTTCATATTCAAGATATCGATTTTAGAAGTCATCATTTGTTATTCAAAGAGGCGTTAAAAGCGATGAAAAAATGGTCGGATAACAATCCTGCACACCTACCTATCATAATTTTAATGAATACGAAAGACGAGGTAATACCAGACTTAACCAAACCAATTCCCTTTTCAGCGAAAGCGTATCAAGAATTAGATGCTGAAATATTTTCAGTATTTACAAAAGAGGATTTAATACAACCAGATGATGTACGAGGAAATCATGGCACTTTAGAAGAAGCCGTTTTAAAACAAGGTTGGCCAAAACTGGAAGATTGCAAAGGGAAATTTCTGTTTGTTTTAGATGAAAAGGCTCATAAAAATAGTCTGTATATGAATGGGGACAATACGCTGAAAAATCGCGTGTTTTTTGTGAATAGTAAAGAGGGTAACCCAGAATCGGCCTTTAGAATAGTGAACAACCCCATTACCGATTTTGAATATATCAAGCAATTGGTGGAACAAGGTTACATGGTAAGAACTCGTGCCGATGCTGGAACAAAAGAGGCCCGAACGAACGATTATACCAAATTTGAAAAAGCAAAGGCTTCGGGAGCGCAAGTGATTTCAACAGATTATTATCAGCCTTCACGATTATTCAAATCTACTTTTGAAGTAAAATTTGAGGATGGTACTTACGAACGCATTAAAGACATTATAAAATGAATAAACGCGATATAAAATTCATATTTCTAATAATTTGTTCTTCTCTTTGGGGGCAAAATAGTATTCAATTTCCAATAGTGCAAAATGGAGAAGTAGCCTCTATTATCATAGATAAAAGGGATGCCAAAGTCGTCGATATTGCTTCAGATATTTTGGCGAGCGATATCCAAAAAGTTTCAGGAAAAACGGTTGTGAAACATCAAAAGAAAGCCCCATGTCAAATTATAGCAGGAACATTAGGGAGCAGTAAAGTTATTAATCAACTCATTAAAAAGCACACCATTGATGTCTCTCAAATTGAAGGGAAATGGGAAACCTACACGATTCAAGTCATTGAAAATCCTTCTAAAGGCGTAAAAAAAGCATTAGTCATTATTGGATCAGACCGACGAGGGACGGCTTACGGACTTTTAGAAATTTCCAGAATGATAGGAGTTTCCCCATGGGAATGGTGGGCAGATGTTACTCCAGAAAAGCAAGAAAGTATTGTGCTAAATATTGAAAACAAAACCTACGGAACGCCATCAGTAAAATACCGAGGTATATTTTTAAATGACGAAGATTGGGGGTTACAACGGTGGTCGGCACTCAATTACGAGCCAGAAACGGGAGATATTGGCCCAAAAACCTATGCGAAAGTATTTGAACTATTGTTGCGCCTACGAGCTAATACTATTTGGCCGGCAATGCACAAATGCACTAAGGCATTTTACCACTATCCGCAAAATAAAATAGTAGCCGATAATTACGCGATTGTTATTGGTACATCGCATGCAGAACCTATGTTGTGCAACATCAATGCAGAATGGAATCATGATACTATGGGCGATTATCGATATGATACCAATTCAGAATCCATAAAGACCTTGTTCAAAAAACGAGCTAAAGAAACTGCAAATTTTGAAGGTATTTACACAGTTGGTATGCGTGGGGAACACGATTCGCCCATGATTGTTGGCGAAGACGATACCGATTCGCAAGTAAAACTTTTAGAACAGGTTATAACCGACCAACGCGAGATTTTAAAAGCAAATTCTAAAAAAGGTGTTACAAAACCACAGGCTTTTGTGCCATATAAAGAGGTGTTGCATTACTACCAAAGCGGATTGGATTTACCTGAAGATGTAAGTTTGGTTTGGACCGACGATAACTACGGTTATATTCGGCAATTAAGTAATGCCCAAGAGCAACAACGAAGCGGAGGAGCGGGTGTCTATTATCACACATCTTACTGGGGTAGACCACACGATTATTTATGGTTAAACTCGACGAATCCTGTTTTAATGTGGGAAGAAATGACCAAAGCATGCGAGTTTGGGTCTCAAAATATTTGGATTTTGAATTGTGGCGATATTAAGCCACATGAATATAATATCGAGCTGTTTTTGGACATGGCTTGGGATATTAATGGCTTTAAAAATGACGATACTATTAGAGCACATCATATGGATTGGAGTGCCAGAGAATTTGGAAAAAACAATGCAGATGCCATTACCGATTTGATGTATCAATACAATCAATTGGCGTTTCAAAGACGACCTGAGTTTATGGCCTGGAGTAGTGTGGAGCCTGTTACCAAAGCGGGAGATACAGAGTTGACACAATACCATTATGGCGATGAGGTTAGTAAGCGTATCAAAGCGCATCAAGATTTACTTACTCGTGTGAAGGCTATTCAAAAAAATATTCCCAACCATAGGGCAGATGCCTTCTATCAACTCGTTTATTATCCAATCTCGGGCGCTTCAAACCTAAATTTAAAATGGTTGTACAGTTATAAAAATGCCTTTGTAGCATCACAAGGGCGAGAGAGTGCCAAGGATTTTGCAACGAAATCTTTAGAGGCCTACAAAACCATTCAAAAGGAAACCGATTATTTTAATAACACGCTTCAAAATGGAAAATGGAAGCATATCATGAGCATGTCGCCTAGGCACTTGCCCGTGTTTTCAGAACCAACGGCATCCATCCCATTAACCGAAAAATCAAATACCTTGGGGATAGCCATCGAGAGCTATCAAATGGAAGTAAATGATGAGATTATAAATTCTTATGCCGATGTTTTTCCGGTGTTTAATACTTACACAGAGAATACATATTACATGGATGTATTTTTAAAAGGACAAGGCGAATTGGATTGGGAATTACAACCTAAAGCCGATTGGATTATACTTTCTAAAACCTCGGGAAAATTAGATAAAGACCAATTAGAAGAGCGTATTTGGGTTACCATAGACCGGGATAAAGTACCGCAGGGAGAAAATAAAAAGGAAGCGCCGTTAGGACACGATTACCAGCTAATACCGCCAAGTTACAAAGTGAATTCGGCTATAGATGTAGTAACCAAAAACAAAACTACAACGCTTGGTGTTTCGGTTTTCAATCCAAAGTTTAAAGGCTTAGAAACTTATAAAGGTTTTGTTGAAGACAAAGGTTTTGTATCAATAAATGCTGAAAATTTCAATAGAAAAACAGACGGAAAAGAAGCCAAATGGACAACCTTTTCTGGTTTAGGCTATACAGGAAATGTAAGTGTGGCACTTCCGCGAAGCGCAACTTCTGAAACCACTATTGAAGGCATAAAGCAAAATAGTCCTATTTTAGAATATGATTTTTATACCTTTAATTTTGGGGAGGTAGATGTGTTTTTACAGGCTGTACCAACACACGCTTTTAATAATGATACGGGTGTGCGTTGTGCAGTAGCTATAGATGATGCAGAACCTGTAATAGTTGATTTTCAAACCTTTGGACGAAGTGAAACCTGGAAACAAAATGTGTTAAAAAATGCATCGGTACAATCCGTTAAGCAAGTAGTAAACACGGCAGGAATGCATAAATTAAAAATTTGGATGGTAGACCCCGGAGTAATGTTAGACCAGATTTTAATCGATTTAGGCGGTTGGAAAACCTCGTATGCCTTTCCATTAGAAACTAAACTAAAATAGCAAAATATTGCACAGAAGTATCGTTATATTAATACTATTGGTGTGTTTTTCTTGTAAAAAAGAAAGGGATGATAAAAGTTATAAAGTAGCCTTTATGGCCGATGTGCATTTGCAAGATATCTATGGTAGTTTTTCTGATAGTGATTTAAACCCTGATACCAATACCTATGCACTAGCCAGAACCATGCAGTCTCAGTTGCAATCTACACGGTTATTTAATGAGAACTACTTCGCTTTTTTGTCGGCTTTGGACGATATAGTATCCAAAAACATTAAATACGTTGTGTTGCCTGGGGATTTTAGTGATGATGGGCAAATGCTGAATATAAAGGGCTTAAAACGGATTTTAAAAAAGTATTCGGAAGCACATAACATCAAGTTTATTTTAACTACGGGTAATCACGACCCCGTGCGTCCATTTTACCAAGAAGCGGGCAAGCATGATTTTATAGGCGAAGGCGGAAAACGGCAACCCATATTTAGTTCAGAAGCGATATACAAAGCGAAAGACTCCAACGCGTTAGCACCTATTTATACAAAAGATATTGCAAAATTAGGTTACGAAGACATCTTAAATGAATTAAAAGATTTTGGTTTCTATCCTAAGCAAAATGATGTGTATTGGGAGACACCATTTACAGATTATAATTACGATAATTATCAATTTGATAAAGCTCTTAAACAAGCCAAATTATCAAATAGAAATTACAAAATACCACCTTTTGGAAGCCAAATTCCCGATGTAAGTTATTTGGTAGAACCTACAGAGGGACTGTGGTTTTTGGCTATTGATGCTAATGTTTATGTGCCTAAGGATGCCAATAACTATAGCAGTGCAAGTATTGGCTATAATAATGTATTATCGCATAAGTCACATCTAATAGCATGGATAAAAAGCGTAACACAACGTGCACAAACGCTGAATAAACAATTAATTGTTTTTAGTCATTTTCCAACCGTAGAATTTAACGATGGTGCTTCAGAAAACATACGGAAGTTACTAGGAGAAGACAAAATGCAACTGCATCGTGTGCCAGAAGAAGCAGTAGCCAAAGCATTTATTGAAGCAGGGGTAAAAGTACATTTTGGAGGACACATGCATATTAATGATACAGGTGTCGCTACTTTTGAATCAGGTAGTTTGGTAAATGTGCAAATACCATCTTTGGCGGCATATATTCCCGCTTATAAAATTGCAACGGTCTCCGCAGATGAGGTTGAGATTGAGACTGTCGTTATAGACAATGTGCCCAGATTTAAGGAACTCTTTCCGCTATACCAACAAGAGTACGCCCATTTAAAAAGTAATGATGCCAGTACGTTATGGGATTCAACAATTTTAGATGCTAAAAGCTATAAAGATTTTACGCAAAGTCATTTGAAGGGCCTAATTAATAATAGGTTTTTAAAAAACGATTGGGACATTCCATTTACCAAGTTTTTACTGAGTTTAACTAAGAGTAGTTTAGCAGAATTTGTTTCAATTGACGAAAACTCTTTAGAAGGATTTGAGGACTGGACAGGTTTTGACATGTTATTCGATTTGTATCGCTTACGTTCTGCAGATACGTTGGCATTTCAAGATATTGGAGCAAAAAAGATTGAAAACTATAAAAGTATTATAGAAGCCTACTTGATTCATTTTAAAGGAATTAGTGAGCCATCAGAGATAGAGAGTGACTTCTTGCAATTCTGTATAATCTTCAAAAAGTTTTTAAACGGAGCTCCATCTGAAAATTTTGTGATAAATTTAAGTACCAATCAAGTAATTTCTAAATAAATCCAATTGCCTTGAAAAAGTTCAATTTCTTATGTTTTACCATGTATTTGTTTTGCTGTTACGCACAAGCACAAGAACTGGTTTTTGAACATTACAATGAAATTAATGGATTGTCGCATAACTCGGTTAGGGATATAGTACAAGATAGTAACGGGTTTTTATGGATTGGTACTTTTGGAGGTGTAAATAGATTTGATGGTTACGATTTTAAGGCCTACCAAAGTAAGGTAAATACACCTAATTACTTACATAGCGATGATATTTTAGAAATTGTAATTGATAAACATGATAACCTATGGATAGCAACAGATTTTGGGCTAACAAAGTATAATATATCCACTCACACTTTTAAAACCTATCATGCCAATAAGAATGAAAAAAATAAAATAATAGGAGATAAAATTAGGTCTGTTTTTATTGATAATTCAGATAGATTATGGGTAGGTACCATGCAAAATGGAATTTGTTTTTATGATGAAAAAGACGATAAATTTCATGAAGTAGATATTGAAGGTGTAAAAAATATAAGGTCGATATATCAAACCAGTAACGGGAAAATATGGTTTACAACATTCAATATGGGAGTTTTTAGTTTTACCATAGATAAAAACAATAAGATAAGTCAGTTACTAAACCATAGATTATTTCCTGCCAAAGGCGAATTACAAAATGACTCTGATGCTTATTTTATTCTAGAAGACCACCAAAATGATTTGTATATAGGAACCAAAGACGGGCTTTATAAATACAACCAGCAAGAAGCTAAATTCCGTTTGCTTCACAAAGATGGTTTAGGAGAGTACTTTAGGTGTTATACAGTTGCTCCAGATGGTAAATATTGGTTTGGTACCTCTAACGGTATCATTGAATGTGAGAGTATCGATGAGATAAAACGTAATACATATAAACGCTATGTTCCAGATATTAGCAATACAAGCTCTCTCGCTAATAACTATGTGTTATCACTTTTTTTCGATTATTCAGGAATACTATGGGTGGGTACAGAGAATGGTCTTGATAAGTTAGACCCTTACGAAAATCAATTTAAAACCATTAAGGCAAATTTTACTTCAAAAGGTAGTATCCCCATTATAAGTTGCTTTGCTAAAACGTATAATGACAAACTTTTAATAGGAACACATTCCAACGGGATATTTTTAAAAGATGAAAATAGTTTCACACAAATATTAAATAAATACACGAAAATAAGTAGTATTTACACCGTGAATAATATCGATTTTTATGTTGGGTTGTGGAGTGGTAAAGTTGTAGCATTTAATTTAAAAACAAAGCGCGAGAGGCTTTTGAGCGTAGGGTTTACATCTTCTCCAGTATTAACGTTTCATCAAACATCAAAAGAAAAAATGTTGATAGGTTCTGTGGGGGAAGGATTGGTAGAATATAATTTAAATACAAAAACATATTCTAAGATAAATAGCGAACTACAAGCCTTAAATGATGTAAATAAAATTGTTCCAGATAAAGGCAATATAGTTTGGTTAGCTACAGAAGAGGGTGTGTTTAAATATAATACCCACACTAAAGAAACTAGGCATTATAAACATGAAGTAAATAAAGAAAGTTTATCCAATAACAAAGTAAAAGATATTATTGTTGATGTTAACGGCAATGTTTGGGTAGCTACAAGAAAGGGATTAAATTATTATGATGCCAAGAAAGATAACTTTTTACCCAAGGAAGACCCTTCAGAATTAAAAAATAGTTGGATAACCGATATAGCTACCGACATCAACGGATGCTTATGGTTAAATATGAACTATAACAAAATTGTAAAATATATCCCTGAGAAAAATGAATATAGGTCGTTTCATATCAATAACGGAGTACGTTCTAACCTCATAAACAAAAGAGGGTTTTTGCAATATGATAATACAAGAATTTATATAGGTGGCGATAAGGACATTATTTATTTTTCTCCTGTAGATATTAAAGAAAACACCAATGCACCAAAACCTTTAATAACAGAATTTAAAATACAAAACGAAGAAGTATTACCAGGTGTTAGAATTGATAATCAAATTGTTTTAAATAAAGATTTAAATTATGACAATAATGTAGAATTAACCTATGGAAATCGGAATTTTTCAATAGAGTTCTCAATCCCTTCTTACGCCAATGAGCGTTTAAACACGTACCAATATAAACTAGAAGGGTTTGATAATAAATGGAATACAACAACCAGTAATTCTAGAGCCATACAGTATACTAACCTATATCCAGGAAAATATACCTTACAAGTAAAGGCTTCTAATAATAACGGTTACTGGAGTGACGAATCTAGGTATAACATCACAATACTGCCCCCTTTTTGGCTAACCTATCAATTCTTTATTATCGTTTTAATACTTCTAGCAATATTAACCTATTTTTTAAGGAAGCAAATTAAATACCGTATTCGATTAAAACAGGAACTTTTACTTGAAAAAGATAGGAGAGAACGAGATGAACGCTTAAATAATGAAAAGCTGCGTTTGTTTACCAACATTTCCCATGAGTTACGAACGCCATTAACATTAATATTAGGGCCTGCCAAACAGCTGTTAAATCAAGATTACAATGGGCAACGTGCCAAAAATAAAATTAGTTTAATCCATCAAAATGCAAATCGGCTTTTGAGGCTTGTAAACCAGATATTAGATTTTAGAAGGGCAGAAACGGGCGAGCTGAGATTAAAAATTTCAGAAGTTGACGTATTGCAGACTACGAAAAGTATCTTTTACTCATTTGTAGAGTTAGCAGAATCAAAAAACATAAACTTCAACTTTAATACAGAAGATGAAGCCATTGTGTGTTGGGTGGATTTTGACAAATTGAATAAAATCCTGTACAATTTATTATCCAATGCTATGAAGTTTACAAACAATTTTGGCAATGTAGATTTATTCATTGGTATAAAAGATAATGAAAAGGATAAGTTAATTATTGAAGTTAGTGACGATGGTATAGGGATTCCAATAGAAAGTCAAGAGAAGATTTTTTCAAGATTTTATCAAGCGAGGAATAGTAAAAAGAACACCACAGGAACAGGAATAGGACTCTCGTTAGTTAAGGCACTTGTAGAAATCCACAAAGGTAATATAAGCGTAGAAAGCGAGCCCAACCAAGGGAGTGTTTTTACGGTAGAGTTACCTGTTAATAAAGACGCCTATACATTAGATGAAATCCTAGAGCTGGATAATGAAGATACCCAAAAACAACTTGAAAATATTACAAGTGAAGAACCTAAGGCACTGCTGAGGGTTAAAGACACCAAGGTTATTTTTGATGCCGATATAAAACACGAAGTTTTGGTCATTGAAGATAATCCAGAATTAAGGCAATACATTGTAGATTATTTATCTGATTATTACAAAGTTTATGAAGCCGAAAATGGCAAAGAAGGTTTAGAAATCTGTAAAAAAGTGAAACCAGCCCTGTGTGTGGTGGATGTTATGATGCCTGTAATGAATGGATTTAAATTTGTTGAAGCCGTTAAGAATGATGAAAACCTGAGCCATACTGCACTAATTTTGCTTACTGCATTAGCTGAAAATGAGAATAGGATTAAAGGCTATAAAATTGGTGTAGATGGGTATTTGGTAAAACCATTTGACCCCGCCTTACTAAAATCTCGAATAGAAAACGTAATTAAAATACGTTTTGAGTTAAAACAACAATTTTCAGGAGAGGCAGAAAGTGATGTGATGACCTTAGCTCATTCGCAGATAGATATTGATTTGATATCTAAAATAAAAGAGATTATCGAAACCAATATGAATTCGTCTCAATTAACACCAAGTTTCGTCTCCACCGAAATGGCCATGAGTACTTCAAAATTATATAGAAAAATTAAACAGCTTACTAATTTGTCGCCCAATGAGTTTATAAGAACCATCCGTTTAAAAAAATCTGCCGAGCTCTTAAAAACCAAACGCTATAATGTATCAGAAGTATCAGATTTAGTTGGCTTTAATGACCCCCTATATTTTAGCCGTGTCTTTAAAAAACAATTTGGGTATTCTCCAAGTGAATTACTTAAATAGTAAACTAGGCTTTAAGTATTTAAGATATCAATAGGCTATAAAGTTATCGATACCTATAGCTCTCCTTTAATTGAAATTTCCATGAATTTGAACAATATGTCTGTATAAATTAATACAGCTTAATACATATTTGGGATTCATTAAACATTCAATTATTAAAATTCATTATGGCGCATAGAGAAAAGACACCAGTTGTTCCCAAAAAAATGGTCATACCATTTATACTAGTAACCTCTTTATTTGCCTTATGGGGATTTGCCAATGCGGTAACCGACCCCATGGTTCAGGCCTTTAAAAAGGTATTGGAGCTATCAAATTCTCAAGCTGCTTGGGTACAAATGGCATTTTATGGAGGCTATTTTTGTATGGCGCTACCTGCGGCGATGTTTATGAGAAAATACTCTTATAAGACAGGAATATTAATTGGATTAGGACTATATGCCGTTGGAGCTTTGTTGTTTTATCCCGCCGCCACAACAGAACTATTTTGGTTTTTCTGTTTGGGACTTTATATTTTAACTTTCGGATTAGCATTTTTAGAAACAGCGGCAAACCCTTATGCTTTGGCAATGGGGCCAAAAGAAACGGCGACCCAACGATTAAATTTAGCGCAAGCATTTAATCCGGTAGGACTCATATTGGGATTATTTGTGGCTCAACAGTTTGTACTTAAAAATCTACAATCTGATGACATTGAAAATTTTAGTGCTTTGGATGAAGCATCTAAAATTCTTATTAAAACTTCAGATTTACTGGTCATTAGGAATCCATATGTTATTCTTGGTCTGGTACTGGTTGGTGTTTTTGTGTTGTTTTTAGTGAGTAAAATGCCCCAAGCTAGAGAAGAAGGGGAGATGCCAAGTATGGGTAATACATTTTCAGTATTAATCAAAAATAAGAAATATATTTTGGGTGTACTAGCGCAGATACTGTATGTGGGAGCACAAATTATGTGTTGGACTTATATTTACCAGTATGCAGAGGGCATAGGTATGGATAGCGTAACCGCTGGATATTATCAAATGGCGGCTTTTATTTTATTCACATTTGGTAGAGCTATAGGAACTTATATGTTAAGATTTATTGGTTCAGGTAAGTTACTCATGATTTTTGCCATACTAGCCATGTGTTTTGTACTGGGTACCATTTTTATTAAAGGAGTTGTTGGTTTGTATGCATTAGTTGGCGTATCCTTTTGCATGTCTTTAATGTTCCCAACTATTTATGGTATTGCACTTAAAGATTTAACCGAGGAACAATCTAAAGTAGGTTCAGCAGGTTTGGTAATGGCTATAGTGGGAGGAGCTTTAATGCCAAAGTTACAAGGTATGATTATAGATTTAGGAGGCAGTGGGGTTGCTGATACTCAAATATTAGGCGTATCAGAAGTATCTTTTTCTTTCGTTTTGCCATTATTATGCTTTCTGTATATTACTTGGTATGGGCATCTGGTTAGTAAGTTTAATGTGTAACATGTTTCAAACATGATTTTTGTATGATTTGTAATTTGATAAGTTTTTTTCTCAATAGAAATAATATAAATACACTACTAGTTGTAGTAATGTGTGTTACGTGTTTTCAGGCTTGTGATAAGAATAATAAGAAACAGAAAGAGCAAATTAATCATTATATAAATGGTCTGGACACTTTTAAAGATGAAGGGCAGTATTGGCATTTGGAGATGAAAATAAAGCCAAAATATTACTGGTCTTGCACTGAAGTTGTACCAAAGCCAAATAAAAATGAGTTAGGACATAAAGAACAAACTAAAGGTTTACAGTATCATTTACTTTGTCAATCTATTGCCGGATTGACCAACAGAGCAGTAGAACAAGGAAAAAGCGATGTTGCTATTTGGTTACACGACCATGGAGGAAAAGAATCGTATCGTTTAATACAAAAAACGTTAGATGATATGGAGATTGAAGAACAGGGTAAACAAACAGGTGTTGAACTGGCTACTAAATCGTATCAAGATGATAATGGAGTAAAAGTTAATATAAAAGATTTGTTTAATGGTTATGTATTAACAGACGTAGAAAATAATCCTGAAAGTAACACGGTGGCTACTGTAGCCTCTCATGTATATAACTCTATAATTGTGGACGTTAGAGATAAAGAATTCTTTAAAAAATCAGGATATAAAATGATGTATGATGCCTCTAAAAAAAGTACTCTAGATGCATGGAAAGAGTTTAAAGATAAATGTAGCAATAAAGCCCTAGTAATAATGCCAGTAGGAACTGGAGAATTAAGAGAGCTTGCTATAAAAAATAATTTGTTTACTATCAATTTGAATAAGGAATACAATAATTCGAAATCTGGACAAAATGTAGCATTATTTGAAGAGATTTTAAAATGGTTGAAACCGGGAGCTCCTATTTATGGCTGGGAACAAGGTGTTTCAGAAGATTTATTTGTGAATAAGGTATCTGAATACGCTCACATTATGATGCCGGCTGATTGGTTTTACAATACAAGTTTAACATCATTAAATTATGAAAAACGACAAAATGGTAAGGTAAAAGTTTTAAACCCAAAAACCATCAATTTTCAAGAAGAGGGAAAGAAATATATCTCTTATTACTTATCTGATGGCGATAATGTGCAATGGATGATGAATGGATTTTATTCAGTTGACTACTATAAGCATCCTGAGGTAAAAGCAACAAAAATGGGTTTTGGTTTACCTATAGATAACTTGTCTATGATGGCCCCAGAAATGTTGCAGCTACTTTTAGAAAAACAAGTTCCAGAAACTACTATTATTCAAACTTTTGGAGGAGGTTATAATTATGCTGATTTATATGGGCAAAAAACAGATAGAACTAAAAGCCTTAATAGAATAGCTGATAATATAGCTGTTTATATGAAACAACATAACGTAAAAATTTTAGCTTTAATGGCAAAGGATGTGCATTCTGAAGCGGCTAGAGAAGCATATCAAACCTATGTTAATGCGAATGATAAATTGGAAGGTATTTTAGCAGTCCAATATGCGCCTTATGCTGGAGGAGCAGGAGATATTATGTGGGTTACCAACTCAAAAGGATATGATATTCCTGTAGTCAGTGTTAAGTATGCAATTTGGAATTTTGGAAATATAAATACAGAGCGTGAAGGAAACCCTACGTTTGTAGCTCAAAAATTGAACTTAGAAAATTTAGAAAACCCATTTAGTTTAATTTCTGTCCACGCTTGGAGCAGATTTACTGATATAGGAGATTTTGTTAATACAATAGAAGAGAACAAACTAGGTAATGTTATTGGTGCTGGTGCTGCAAAACTAAGTTCAGATAAATTAAGTGAAGCGTTTAAAGTGGTAAGTGTAGAAGAGTTAATTTGGAGGATAAGAATGCATTATAAACCAGAACAAACTGTTAAACGAATAAAACAAATGGAAATTTTATGAGAAAAATACTATTGCTATTCATGTTCAGTAGTTTGACCATTTATGGACAGAGGAATCAAAAACCCAATGAAGTTTTTCTAGCAGGATATGCAGAAAAAATATCTGGCAATGAAATTGAACATAGAGCAAAAGAAGTAGCAGGGTTAAACCGAACAATAGTTTCTAGAGCCAACGTTGGCAATCAGAGAATAGAATGGAAAACAGTACCAGTAGATATTAAAAAGCACGATGGAGAAATAACCTTTGTACATTATGCAGGATATGATGCCAAAGGGCCAGGAACTATATTTAATTTTTATGTAAACGATGTAAAGCAAGGAGAAATAGTATTGCCAGGAACAAAAACAAGTCGTTGGTCTATACCCTTAAAAAACAAAGGAACCCTTAGTTTTGAAAAGCATTATTTAGACAATAACAATGGTTGTTTTGGCTTTTTATATTATACAGTACCTGCCAAGAGCCTTAAAAAAGGAACGTCCTTAAAGTTAGCTGTAGATGCTGTTAACAAAAAGAAACAAACCTATTTTAAGATATTTAAAAAGAACCTTACAGAAGCTATAAACATTACGGCATTACCAGCTTTAATTAACAAAAACGGAAAAAACTTTCAAACGCTAATTGCAGAAATTGTTTTTATAAAAAAACCAGCAAATGGACAGTTAAGTATTGATGGTAAACTAGAAAGAACGATTAATTTAAAACCAGGCATACAAACTATTAAAATAATTTATCCTGAAGTTAAAAAAGAAAAAACAGTAACGCTAAGTTTAGATTTAGGAGATGAGAAAATTACAGAAAGAATTAAATTAAAACCGCTAAAAAAGTGGGAGGTTAATTTTGTACAACATTCGCATACTGATATAGGATACACAAGGTCTCAAACAGAGATTTTAGCAGAACACCCTAGATATATTGATTATGCTTTAGATTATTGTGATGCTACAGACAATTTCCCAGAAACCTCAAGAT
Organism: Hyunsoonleella pacifica; assembly: GCF_004310335.1. Classification (GTDB taxonomy): domain Bacteria; phylum Bacteroidota; class Bacteroidia; order Flavobacteriales; family Flavobacteriaceae; genus Jejuia; species Jejuia pacifica. The sequence continues at coordinate 620,171 of NZ_SIRS01000001.1, forward strand.
TTAAATGGACTTGCGAAGCCTCATGGGCAGTAGATGAGTTTTTAAACAGTAGGTCCCAAGAACAAATTGAACGATTAAAAAAGCGAGTTGAAGAAGGAAGAATAGAAATAACAGGAATGTATTTCAATTTTAATGAGCTACCAGATGAGCCATCATTAGCAGCATCATTGGCGCCAATTAAAAACATTGCAGATAAAGGTATAAAAGTTACATCTGCAATGCAAAACGATGTAAACGGTATTGCATGGTGTATGAATGATTACTTTAACACCTTAGATGTTAAATATTTAACCATGGGAACTCATGGGCATAAGGCTTTAATTTCTTTTGATACCCCTTTAGCTTTTTGGTGGGTGTCTCCATCAGGAAAAAAGATGTTAACCTATAGAGCAGAGCATTACATGACAGGGAATACTTTTGGAGTACATCAATCCGATTTTGAGAGTTTTGAAAAACACCTCCTGGAGTATCTAATTAAACTAGAAGAACGTGGGTACCCTTACAGTAAAACAGCGATACAACATTCAGGTTTTATGACCGATAATTCTCCACCATCAATGAAAGCAAGCCATTTAATTAAACAATGGAACGAGAAATACAAGTGGCCAAAAATTAGAACGGCTGTGGCTAGTGATTTTTTTGAAGATTTTGAAAAGGAGTACGGCAAAGACCTTATAGAAGTTAAAGCACATTGGCCAGATTGGTGGACAGATGGTGTTGCCTCTGGAGCTAGAGACGTAGCCGCAACTAGAAATGCCCATGTAAATCTAATTGCAGGCCAAGGTGGTTTATCAATGGCAAAACTAATGGGGTCTAGTATGCCTAAAGGCATAGACGCCCGAATATTTGAAGCCAACAAAGCCCTTCTGTTTTATGGAGAACATACATTTGGCGCTCAAGAGAGTATTTCGCAACCGTATAGTAAAGCCACTATGGAACAACGTGAAATAAAGGAATCCTATGCTTGGGAGGCCTCAAGAAGGTCTAGCATGATAGTTGAGGAAGCTAAAGGCTTGTTAAATGAGTACATGGGGAAATCTAAGGACGCATCTATAGCAGTTTTTAATACATTAAATTGGGAGCGAGAAGGTCTAATAGAAATGTTTATAGATCACCAACAAGTACCTCATGGAAAAAAAATACGATTAGTAGATGATAATGGGGTTGTATATCCTGCTCAAATACTAAAACCTTGGCATGGAGGTACGTATTGGACAGCTTGGGTAAAAAACATTCCGCCTTTTGGATATAAAAAATTCAATATAGAAGTTTATGAAGACCACCACGCTCACTCGCATGCAAATGGAGAAAGGCATAGTCACAATGCTAATTTCGATTATAAAGAAAAAACGCATTATATTCAGTTAGATAACCCTTGGTATTCTATTAAAATAGATAAGAAAAAAGGAACAATAGCCCAGATTTATGATAAAGATTTATCTAAAAATATTCTAGATAAAACATCACAATACAACTTAGGAGAATTCATTTTAGAAAAACTTGGAGGAAGAGAGCAATTACAAATTACAAAAACTGTAAATGGCGCACGATATGGACATTTAAAAGACTATACAAGACAGCCTTTAGATAGTGTTTGGCTTTCTGAAATTAAAGAAGGCGAAATATGGAATACAATTAAGTTTAGAGGAAAAACAGAAACAGCTTATGATGATTTAGAAGCATTTTCATTTGAAATTAAGCTCTTTAATACAGCAAAAAGAATAGACTTTGCGTTTGAACTAAAGAAAAAACCTATAGTAGACCCAGAGAGTTTTTATATTTCGTTTCCATTTAAGTTAGACGAAGGTAAAATACACTTTGAAATTTCGGGAGGACCTATAGAAGCAGGAGTAGAGCAAATACCAGGCTCGGCAAATGATTGGAATACCGTGCAAAACTATGTGCAAATTAAAAATAAAAATGAGCAAATAGTATTGGTTTCTCCAGAAGCACCAATAATGCAGTTTGGAGATATTAACACAGGCCGATTTGATTATGGAGCCGTTCCTAAGAGTAATAATTTGTTTAGTTGGCCAATGAATAATTATTGGGTTACAAATTTTAATGCAGACCAGCGTGGTATGTATACCTGGACTTATAGTCTAACCAGTATGGATAATAGTAGCAATAAAGCAGCTACAAAGTATGGATGGGAGCATAGAGTACCTTTTTTACCCAGAATAATTCCTGCTAGCCCAATAGAAAAAGTAGGTAAAAACAAATTGTCTGTACTTTCAAATATTCCAGATAATGTATTAATTATCAATGCTAAACCTCTTGAAAATGAAAATGCGATACTACTACATCTTAGGGAAGTAGCAGGAAAGGATAGTACATTTAAGGCAAAGATTTTTTCAGGAACAGCAGTTAAATTTATTGAAACTAATGTTGTGGGAGAAGAAATAAAAGAAACGCAAAACATTATAGTTAATGCCCTTGAAAGCAAGTTTATTAAATTGATTTGGGAGTAATTATTCTTTTATACTTCAGATACATTTTTAATCAAGAAATGTCATCAATCTAAAGGTATATGAAATAAAACCAAGGTTGAATGAAGCGAACAGAATAGCAAAGTATTAAGAGGGTAATTTGAAAAATAAAAATGCATCATAAACCAGAATAACCCGTTATAATGAATAAAATTTAAGAAAAAGTTTTTTAGAAGTATTATTTTTAATACTTTAGCTAACTAAATCGGTTTAGTTATGAAGAGTGGCAAAAAATATTCTTTAAAGGATATTGCTAATGATTTAAATATTTCTAAGACAACGGTTTCCCTTGTGCTTAATAATAAAGGGGATGAAAATAAAATTAGTGCCGATACCCAAAAAAGAATAAAAGAATATGCCAAGAAAAATGATTATGTACCAAATCAATTAGCAAGAGGATTAAGTAGAGGTAAGAGCGAAACGATTGGATTAATTATACCGAATATTTCAGATACCTTTTACTCTAAAGTAGCTGGTTTTATTGAGATAAAGGCAAAGGAAAAAGGCTATACGGTATTGTTTAGTAGTTCTTACGAAAACCCTGAAACCGAAGGAGAGCTTATAAGGTCTATGCTTAATAGGCAAGTAGATGGATTAGTGATTGCGTCTACTCAAAAAAATCAAAAGGAAATAGACTTTTTAAAGAAAGAAAAGTTTCCCTTTGTACTGTTTGATAGACATTATCCAGATATGGATACGGACCATGTTATTGTAGATAATTACTATGGTTCAAGAAAAGTAACAGAGCATCTGCTTAACTTAGGAAGAAAACGTATAGGTTTTGTAACATTAAAACCAGGCTTAGAACCGATAGCACAACGTTTAAAAGGTTATTGCGACGCGCTTAAAAGTCATAATTTAGTTCAGAATAAAGACCATATACAAGAGATAAGTAGAGAAGAATATTTTAATGAAATAGAAAGTGCCATTAAAGACTTACTCCAGAGAGCAGAACCCGTTGATGCCATTGTGTTTTCAACACATTATTTGGCCTCTCAAGGGTTGCGGGTACTTAAAAAATTAGACGTGAATGTACCAGATGACGTTGCTATAGTAAGCTTTGATGAACTAAGTGCTTTTGATATAGTAGAACCTCCAATCACAGCAGTAGTACAACCTGTTGAAGCCATTGGAAGTGCAGTAACAGATATACTTTTAAGTAAAATAGAGGGTACGGTTAAGACCAAAACACAAGTAAAAGTTTTAAAAACAAAACTAGAAGTAAGAGGGTCTTGCGGAACAAAAAAATAGCTTTAACGAGTTTTTTTAGAAATAAACTAAACCGATTTAGTAAAACAATTAATAAGTTTAAATAGCTAAGAATTAAATGAAAAAGTACACATTTTTAATGCTGATGTTGATGGTGGGGTTTGCTTATGGGCAACGCACTATCAATATGACTTATGTAGAGCCTTATGAGTATAAAGAAATATCAGGTAATTTATTAGCTAAAGCTAGTTTAGATATTGATGATGTCAATCTTTACAAAAGATTAGATTTTGCTAGTGGAAGAACTACTGAAGTTACGCAAAAAGATGGTAAAGCATGGGTATGGTTGCCCGTTTTTGGCACCTCCGAAAGCGTAACCTTTGTGGGGAAATCAAGAAAAAATACTTCTAAACAATTATTTACACCATTAGTAACATCAGATTGGGGCTATTTTAGTGAGGGCACGTTGCATGTTATTTCATCATCACATCAAGATATTGCCTGGGTAGATACTCCTGATAAGTGTAGGGAGGAGCGTATTCATCATATCGTAGCACCTGCTTTAGATATTATGAAAACCGATAAAAATTTCCACTTTGGAATGGAGCAGACGCTCGATTTAATGGAGTTTTTAGAAGAATTTCCAGAGCGCAAAGAGGAAATTATATTGCGTTCACAGGAAGGAAGATTTAAATGGGGAGGAACCTATAATCAGCCTTACGAAGGCATGCAAACCGACGAGCAGTTAATTCGTGAGCTCTATTTTGGAAGACGTTGGATTATAAAGAACCTTGAAGGCGCAGATGCCGTAACAGTATACAATACAGATGTGCCAGGAAGAACATTGCAATCAGCACAAGTACTGGCTAAATCTGGTATAGAGAACTTATTTGTGTCTAGAATGAAAGAAGGTTTTTATAACTGGTATTCTCCAGATGGTTCGAAAATTCCAACATACAGTCCAGGAAATTATGGTTGGGCAGTAATGTTCTATAAACTCTTTGAACAAGACGCTATAGAGGCTATGCATAAATTACAATCTAGAGTAAAAATGTGGAGCGATTATTATAAAGAACACAACCTACCACCACATTTTGCTATAGTGATAAGTAATGATGCTTCAGGACCTAACAACTATGGAAACATTGTTTCAGAATGGAATGAAATTCTAAAGAAAACTGGGGTTAAAATGCCCAATCTTAGACATTCCACAGTAACAGCACTGATGAATGAAATAAAAACACCTGAAGCTAATTTTGAAATTGTTGACGGCGAAAGACCTAACATTTGGTCATACATCCATGGTCCGGGACACGCAAAGGCCATCACAGCATCACGAAAAGCAGGACGTTTATTACCATCAGCAGAAATTTTTGCCTCTATTGATGCTACTCTAAAAGGGTCGTTTAAAGACTATCCATCAGAAGCACTTTCGGAAGCCTTTGAAGCATCCATATACCCAGACCATGGTTGGGGTGGTAAAAACGGACATATCACAGATAGTATTTTTAGAGCTAAACTAGAATTTTCAGCCTCTGAAGCAGACCGATTAATAGCTACATCTATTAACTCCATTTCAAGTAATGTAAAAACCAAGCGCAACAACGCCATGGTGGTTTACAATGACTTGTCTTGGGAAAGAACGGCAACTGCTAAAGTGGCTTTAAGTGATAATTCCAACTATTATGTTATAGACCAAAATGGTAATGTGGTACCGTCTCAAATCAGTACGCAAAAGGGTATAAGAACTTTGGAGTTTGTAGCATCTAAATTACCCTCTTTGGGCTATGCTACCTTTTACTTAAAGAAAGGTAGAAAAACATTTAAAGTCAACAAGACTGTAAAACCTAATGCCCTATGGAATCAATTTTATGAAATGAGGTTGGGGAAAGGTGGTATTACGTATTTGTTTGACAGTGAGTTAAATAAAGAAGTTGTAAAGACTACTAGATTTGCTGGAGGCGATATACTTTCTATGAAATATGATGGGAATGGGGCAGGAGAGTTTACCCAAATGACAGTACCTAAAATGGATGGGTTTGATAAAACAAGTTTACACACTGGTAACTGGAAAATTGTTAATGACGGAGCTGTATATACGCTTTATGAAAATCGAGTTAAGTTTAAGCATGCCAACATAGTTCAACATATAAAAGTACATCATCACATTAAGAAAATAGATTTTTCAATAGATATTTTGGATTGGGATGGCACCCATAACAGGGAGTTTAGATTTGCTTTGCCTTTAGATATGGAAGACACAACCATTAAATACGAAGTACCTCTCGCTATAGCCGAAGTTGGAAAGTCTGAAATGAAACAAGCACCAAGAGGCTGGTCTTGGGTTGGTACTTACGACCAAAAGCCTGTGGAAATTCATCCAAGAGAGGTTATGAATTTTATCTCTTCAGAAAAGGACGGTTTCCAAGTAACACTAGCTTCAGGAGTAGCTGTGGCAGATTGGATAGACCCAACCAGAGAATCTGTTGAATATACAGTGCTTCAAGGTATTTTAATGGCATCGCATAAAAGTTGCCACGGCGAAGGCAATTGGTACCACCAAACAGGAGACCATCATTTTGAATTTTCAATAACATCTCATCAAGCAAGTGATGCCACGGCGTATCAGTTTAGTAATGGTGCACACCATCCGCTTCAGGTAAGCTCTCAAAAAACAAAGAATAAAGAGGGTAGTTTACCTGAAAGTAAAAGTTTTTTCGATATTTCCAACCCCATGGTACGCGTTACTACCATCAAGAAAGCAGAAGATGAAGATGCCTTTATTCTAAGGCTTGTAGAGCTAGATGGTAAAGACAGTCAACCCACAATATTACTACCCAAATCAGCTTCAAAAGTTATAAAAACCAATTTAATTGAAGAAGATGTAGAAACATTGAATTTAAGTGGAAAAGATATAAAAATAGACATAGGGCATAATGCTATTGAAACCTATAAAATAATTTTAAAGTAACAAGAATTAACATTTTGTAATCAAACGATATGAGCAGTACTAATAAAATTTGGAATGATGATAAAGAGCTATTCGCTATAGCCAAGTCAGAATTATTTGTAGCCTTAGTAGGCGATATTTTAGATACGTTGGGATACCAACATCAATTTTTACCACCTAATATAAAACCATTGAACACAGATTTTGTGGTTATAGGTAGAGCAATGCCAGTTTTAGAGGCCGATGTTTTTGAAGAGTCTGTAAAAGACACTAAAAACCCCATGATGAAAAAGCCTTTTGGAATCATGTTTGAAGCCTTAGATGACTTAAAAGAAGACGAGGTTTATATCTGCTCAGGTTCTTCTCCAAGATACGCATTGTGGGGAGGTTTAATGAGTACAAGGGCTATGAAATTAAAGGCAGCTGGTGCTGTACTTCATGGCTATTCACGAGATACCAACGAAGTTTTAAACCTTAATTTTCCAACGTTTTCTTACGGAGGTTACGCCCAAGACCAAGGTCCAAGGGGTAAAGTAATAGACTATAGAGTTCCTATAGAAATAGAAGGCACACGAATTAATCCAGGAGATATTATTTATGGAGATAGAGATGGCGTTGTAGTTGTACCAAAAGAAGTTGAAGAAAAAGCTTTTGCTGGAGCTATAGGTAAAGCCAGAGGAGAACAATTGGTAAAAAAGGCATTAGAAGAAGGTATGAGCACTGTAGATGCCTACAACAAATTTGGAATTATGTAAACCATTAATAAAACAACCAACTAAACCAAAATATAATGAGTAAAACATCAAACTATTTACTAGGTATTAGCTTTGTATCAACCATTGGGGGCTTTCTTTTTGGCTACGATACAGCTATAATTTCTGGATGCAATACGTTTTTAGAATCTCAATACAATCTTTCTGCAAGTATGCTAGGTTGGATTGTGTCATCGGCCTTATTAGGTACAATTCTGGGATGTATCATTTCTGGAAGCATTACTGATAAATTGGGAAGAAAAAAAGCATTAATAGTAGCAGCATTGTGTTTAACATTATCTGCTTTTGGTTCCATGCTTCCACCTCAATTTTTAGGGGATTTAGAAGCATCATATTGGATAACTTCTACATCAGATACTTCATTTTTATTTTTGGTAATTGTTCGGGTTATTGGAGGCATCGGCGTTGGTATAACCTCCGTTGTTGCACCTATTTACATCTCAGAACTTACACTACCACAAAACCGAGGAAAAATGGTTTCTCTATATCAGTTGTCAATCACTCTCGGAATTTTATTAGCTTTTTTAGTTGATTGGTTGGTGTTAAGTAGTGCGGGAGATGCAGCCGGTATGATAAGTCAAGATAATGGAGGGTTTTGGAATTGGTTATTTGTTGAAGAAATCTGGAGAGGCATGTTTGGTACAGAAATACCAATAGCACTATTATTTTTATTCCTATTATTCACAGTACCAGAAAGTCCAAGATGGCTAGCTATTAATGGAAAAGCTGTTAAAGCTTATGATATCATGGTCAAAACTATGGGCGAAACCATGGCAAAATCTCAAATGGATGAGATACAATCAGTTGTGAAATCAGAATCTCAAGGATTTAAAGACTTATTAAAACCCTATTTAAGACGTCCGTTTTTAATTGGAATTTTGCTACCCATGTTTTCACATTTAAGTGGAATAGCAGCCATTATGTATTTTGCTCCCAATATTTTGAATGAGTCAATCCAAAGTGTAGAAAGTTCTTTTCTAGGCGCAGTACTTGTAGGTGTAGTTAATTCAATTTTCACGTTTGTAGCCATTATGAATATTGAGCGTTACGGACGAAGAAAATTACTTCTAATTGGCGTCATAGGTGCCGCCATATCATTGTTTGGCGTAGCAGCCTTATTCGCCATAGGCTCTAGTTTGGTTATTATTCCATTGTTACTTTATGTGGCGTGTTTTGCTTTTTCTTATGGCCCAATTGTGTGGGTTATTATTAGTGAAATTTTTCCAACTAAAATTAGAGGTTTAGCAGTAAGTATAGGAAGCCTTTCTTTAATGGTAACAGGTTTCTTTATCACACTAACCAATCCAATTTTTATAGAAAATATAAAACCTTCAGGAACCTTCTTTCTTTACGGCGCATTAACACTACCAGCTACTTGGTTCATATGGAAGTTTGTGCCAGAAACAAAGGGCAAAACATTAGAGGAAATAGAAATGTCTTGGAAAAAAGGTTATACTAAAGATTGATACAGTATGAGTAAAAACGTTATAGAACAATACAAAGTAGAGGGCAATGGTTATCATCCGTTTTTAATACGAGAAGGTTGGCAAGTGGCGCAATTAAACTACATGCCAGAACAACATATAGATAACATAAAAAAGCTGGATGTTCACTTTTTAACCGATGAAGTGTTTATTCTCTTGAAAGGAGAAGCCGTATTAATTGGGGCTGAAATTGAAGGCGATAGTGTAACCTTTGAAGCAGAATTACTAAAACCCAACATCACATATAATATTCCTGCCAATGTGTGGCATAATATAGCTATGAAAGAAGGAAGCGAGATTATTATAGTAGAAAAATCAGATACACATATATCAGACTTTGAGTTTTTTCAATTAAATGATGCGCAAATAGCTGAATTAAAACAGAAGGTAACAGCTTGTTTTAATAACCAAAAAGATTAAAAGCCAATGACACAAATTAACTTAAAAGGCAAAAAAGCCCTAGTAACAGGAGGAAGTCAAGGTATCGGCGCAGGAATTTGTAAAGCATTGGCGGCGTGTGGTGCTGATGTATTTATCAATTATTACAGTAATAAAGATAAAGCACAGGAGGTAGCAGATGAGATAACATCAAAGTATAATGTTACGGTAAGCATAGGAAAAGCCAATGTGGCAAAAGCTTCCGAAGTTAAGGATATGTTCAGTCAAATGGATGCCGAAATTGGCACTATTGATATTCTTGTAAATAATGCTGGTAGTGAAAGCGTGCAACATGTTTTAGATTTAGAAGAAGACGAATGGGATAGGGTAATGGGCATCAATTTAAAAGGCCCTTTTTTATGTGCCAAAGAAGCAGGAAAACGTATGGAAAACAATGGAGGCGGTGTAATAATAAACATTTCCTCAATTCATGATACGGTTCCTAGAAAGGGATTAATCCATTACTGTTCCGCAAAAGCAGGATTAAAGATGTTTACAAAATGTCTGTCTTTAGAGTTGGCAGAAGATAATATTAGAGTGTTATCTGTAGCACCAGGAGCTATTGAAACAAATATGAACCGAGAAGAAATCAACAAATTTGGACGGGAGAAGTTTCATAATTGGATACCATCTGGGCGAATAGGTAATGTTACCGAAGTAGCCAATACCGTAGCATTTTTAGCCAGTGATATGGCGGACTATATCAACGGGGCAGATTTATACATCGATGGTGCCTACATGAACCACACGATTCAATACGACCCGCGCCCTCTGAGAAAAATGAATAAATAGATGAAACTAATTTTAATAACAATTGCATTATAAAGTATGGGTGTTTTTTATACAGGAAGCTATACGGGGCAAGGCACTCCGGCAGAAAATCCAGAAGGAAAAGGTATTGGGTGTTTTGAATTTAATTTAGAAACAGGAGAAATTACCGAAAAAAGCTATACGAAACAGCGAAACCCGAGTTACTTGGTAATTTCTGACGACAAAAAATACCTTTATGCGGTTGAGGAAACCCAAGAAAATCTCAAACCAAAGGTACATGCCTATAAGATTAAAAATAATGGAGATTTGCGCCTTATAAATTCCCAACCTATCAGTGGCGATTACGCATGTCATCTAGCTATTATTGAAAACAAATTGGTACTGGCAAGTTACGTGTCAGGAAATATTTTATCCTATCCCATAAACACAGATGGTAGTCTTAATTCATATTCACAAGACATTCGGCACGAAGGTGTTGGCCCTAATAAAGAACGGCAGGAAGCGGCACATGCCCACATGATATACCCTTTTGCACATAATCAAATGTATGCGGTAGATTTAACTTTAGATGCTGCAAAAGCGTATCAATGGAAAGTGAAGACTAAGCAATGGGAAAGCACACCAAATTTAGATATACATATTGCATCTGGTAGTGGTGCGCGCCACATGGTTATGGATTACAATCAGGAATTTGCCTATATACTTGGAGAATTAACAGGGGAGATTTTTGTTGCAGATTTAAGTGTTGGAGAGAGTACCATCGTTCAAAATATAAGTTTTATTCCTAAAAATCATGATGGGGCTGTAGGTGGTGCGGCCATAAGGTTACACCCCAACGGAAAGTTTTTGTACGCATCAAATCGCGGTTCTGAAACCATCGCCATTTTTAAAATTGATGACCAATCCAAACAGTTGTCGCTTGTAGCGCATCAAAGTACCTATGGTAAAACACCAAGGGATTTTAATATCCATCCCGAAGGCAAATGGCTTATAGCTGCCAATCAGGATAGCAATAGCTTAGAGGTGTTTGAAATAAATACCAATGATGGTACACTTCAAAAGAAATCAACATTTAAAGTAAATACACCAGTAAATATTTGCTGGTTATAATTTAATTAAGTTAATAATGATTGAATTAAAAGGCATAGCATGGGACCATCCAAGGGGGTATGAGCCACTCATAGCTACATCAAAGGCATTTCAAGAAAATAATCCAAATATCAATATCACTTGGAAAGTGCGTTCCCTAAAGGAATTTGGAGACACGCCTATTGAATATTTAATTGAAAATTTTGATATCATAACCATAGACCATCCCTACATGGGGCAAGCCCACAAAAATGGCTTGCTACTTCAATTGGAAAACTATATAACCCCCGAAGCATTAGATGCTTTGAAACAACAGGCTTTAGGAAAATGCTTCGATATCTATAATTACGAGGAACATTTTTACGCCACTCCAATTGATGCGGCCGCTTTAGTGGCGTCTTATAGAAAAGATATTATAGATAGCTTGGAACTGGACTTACCTATAAATCAAGAGGAATTAAAAGCATTTTATAAAAAGTTACCTTCTGGGTTTTCAGTGGCTTGGGCATTATGCCCAACAGATATTTGGTGCACATTTTTAACGCTATGTGCCCAAAATTTTGGTTCTGGATTTATTGATAATAATGAAATTAATTCCAAAGTTGGTATTTCAACTTTAGATGAGATAAAATTGCATGTAGAACATAGCCATCCCCAATCCTTAAACTGGAATCCTATTCAGATACTGGATAACATGGGGAATGAAGAAAGTGTAATTTATTCGCCTTATTTGTTTGGGTACACCAATTATTCCCGGAAAGGGTATACTAAAAACCTAGTACATTTTACAAATAGCCCTAGGGGATTACAAAAAGATATATCAACGATTATGGGAGGTGTAGGACTAGCCGTATCTGCCTTAACCAAACATCCTGAAATAGCTTCAAAGTATGTAAACTATGCAGCTAGTGCTGAGGTTCAAGAAGGTGTGTTTACCAAAAACGATGGGCAACCCGCAAGTAAAACTGCTTGGGAGAGCAAAACTAACAATGTGTTATGTAACGACTTTTTTAATGATACAAAATGGACTATTGAAAACGCTTATATACGTCCGCAACATCCAGGATGGAACGGATTTCAAGAACAGGGTGCCGATATTATTCACGAAGGTATATTAAAAGATACAAGTTCAGAAGCTATCATAAAAAGGTTAAACGACTGTTACAAATCCGTTTAGTTATGAAAGCATTTAAAACGATAACCATTGAAACTACCGATGCCATTGCTGTGTTAAAATTTAATAGGCCAGCACAATTGAATGCCATGAATCGAGAGATGATGGATGAAATAATAGAAGGTATCCATTGGATTAACGCCCAGCCTGACTATCATGTTGCAGTAATTACGGGAGCGGGCAGGGCATTTATGGCAGGAGCAGATATTAAGGAATATGGAAGCCAAACACCAGAAGAGTTTGATGACTTTCAAGAAAAGGGTAAAGAATTATATAATGCTATTGAAAATGCAGACAAACCTTGGATTGCCGGTGTTAACGGTTTTGCCCTAGGTGGTGGTTGCGAGATAGCCTTAGCCTGTGATATGATTGTAGCTTCAGAAACTGCCAAAATGGGACTGCCAGAAGTGTTTTTAAGTTTAGTTCCAGGTGGTGGTGGCACCCAACGATTAATCCAAAAAATAGGGATAAACCGAGTTAAGGAAATGTTGTTTCTAGGAGGACAATACGATGCTAATACTTTAAAAGATTGGGGGTTGATTAACCAGGTGGTTTCCAGCGAGAATTTTTTAACCGAAATGATGGATTTTGCAGGGAAACTTTCAAGAAGGCCTCATAAATCTGTAGCACAATTAAAGAGTTTGGCAAATATGAGCTTAACATCAATACCTTTTGAAGAACGTATCAATGAAGAGGCCCTAACAGTTAAACAATTATACCTTGATGAAGAAGCACAAATGGCCATTCTAAAATTCATAAAAAAGTCTAAACAGTAATCATGGAGCAACACGGACCTTTAAAAGGATTGGTAGTAGCCGATTTTTCGCAATTGGCACAGGGGCCATGGGCTACCCAAATGTTGGGTGATATGGGAGCAGATATCATTAAGATTGAACCACCAAAAGGCGATTGGATGCGTCATTATTCCTACGGGAATTTATATCCAGAAGGTGAGAGTATCTCATTTATAAGTTTCAATAGAAATAAAAAAAGTATAGCACTCGATTTAAAATCTGACGAAGGCAAAAAAATAGCCAAGGACATTGTTGCCAAGGCGGATATTCTTCTGGAAAATTTTCGTCCAGGTGTGATGGAACGCTTAGGTTTGGGATATGATACTATGAAAACCTTAAACCCTAAGCTAGTGTATTGCTCAAGCTCAGGATACGGGGCTTCAGGACCTTATTTAAAAAGACCAGGGCAGGATTTACTGGCACAGTCCATAAGTGGGGCTCCCTATTTAAACGGGCAGAAAGATGGGTTGCCCGTGGTTACCGCCGTAGGTCAAGCCGATTTATTAACTAGTTTGTTTATTATACAATCGGTTTTGGCGGCTATTTATTCGAGAAGTGTATCAGGTAAGGGGCAAAAAATTGAAGCTAATCTACTAAATTCAACAGTAGGTTTTCATATTCAAGAAATTACAGCCTTTTTATTAAAAGGTACAAACCCAGAACGTAGTGCAAGCGGTATCCCTAATCCATGGTTGGGTGCGCCCTATGGTTTATACGACACTTCTGATGGTTACATTGCCATTGGAATGAATTCTGTACAAAAACTAGCGCAAGTCATTGGTTTACAAAAATATGATTTAGATAAGTACAAATCGAATAACATCATTGATAATCGTGATGGTATTCGAAACGATTTTAATGTTGTGTTTAAAACCAAAACCACTAGTGAATGGTTAGAAGTGTTATTGGCAGAAGACATTTGGTGTTCGCAAGTCAATAGTTTTAAAGAGATGGTGGAAGACCCACAAATAAAGCATAATGACATGATTTTGGAGTACGAACACCCAAAGGTGGGTACTATAAAAACTACGGGGTTTCCTGTGAAGTTTAGTGATACACCACAAAAAATTGAAAAACCGGCACCTTTACTCAACCAACATGCCGAAGAAATATTAAAACAATACTGTGGATATTCTGATATGGAGGTCCAATCATTTTTAAACAAAACATAAAACAATTACTGAAATGAAATTAGGATTCGGATTATACCGTCACATGCTGAACGAACAGCATTATAAGTTTGCAAAGCAATGTGGAGCTACCCATGTTGTGGTGCACATGGTAGATTATTTTGGGAATGCAGATAATAGTAAATCTAACGCCAACCAACCCATAGGTGGAAATAAAGGCTGGGGAAAAGCAGGTAACGGAGAGTTATGGTCTTTAGAGGAGCTTTTAAAGATTAAAGAAGACATTAACAGTCATGGTTTGGAATGGTATGCTATTGAGAATTTTGACCCTTCAATATGGCACGATATACTTCTAGACGGTCCTAAAAAAGAGGCACAAATAGAACAGGTAAAGGAACAAATACGAATTGTGGGCAAAGCAGGCATTCCAGTATTTGGTTATAATTTTTCTTTAGCAGGCGTATCCAGTAGGGTGGAAAAACCGTTTGCCCGTGGTGGTGCGGTTTCCGTAGGGATGGAAGGTTCGGTTGACGAAACCCCAATACCAAATGGTATGGTTTGGAATATGGTCTATGATGATAATGCACCGGCAGGGACTGTAGAAAGAGTGTCTCACGATATACTTTGGGAGCGCTTACAATACTTTTTAGACCATGTGATACCTGTAGCTGAGGAGGCAGGCGTAAAAATGGCAGCCCACCCAGACGACCCACCGATGCCTTATGTTAGAAACACACCACGATTGGTATATCAGCCTGATATGTATCAACGCTTAATAGATATGAAACCTAGTGATAATAACAACCTAGAGTTTTGTTTGGGTACCATATCTGAAATGACTGAAGGAGATGTATATGAAGCTACAAATCAATATAGTGCGCAAAATAAAATAGCCTATATACATTTTAGAAATGTCGTAGGCAAAGTTCCCAATTACCATGAAGTATTTGTAGATGAGGGGGATATTGACATGTTTAAAATATTAGAGATTTTAAAGCGTAATAATTTTGAAGGTGTTTTAATCCCAGACCATACACCACAAATGAGTTGCGATGGCCCTTGGCATGGGGGTATGGCTTATGCTATGGGGTTTATGAAGGCAGCATTACGAGCAATAAACTAAAATATGTAGCATACAAAAAAATAAGTTATATTTCTTTTGGATAAAAACATAACAGAAACTACATGAGCATATTTACAATGGATTCCTGAATTTGAAAATTAATTATATCTAAATAATTTTAATAAAAAACGAAAGTAAACTATTATCACAGTTTTTTATTTAGCTTTCGTTAAGGCATCATGTGTTATAAAATAGTCCTCATGTTCTTTTCCATTAATAACTATTTTAGTTTTGCCTGTATTATTTTGTTGCTTTGGAATAACTAGTGCTGATTTGTTATAATATTCATCATCTAAATAAATGGTTATTTTATCAAACTTGGTCGGAAAACAACATAGCTAAGTTCATTAGGAGACACAGGATAAATACCCATCGTTGAAAATACTGCCCATGCGCTTATGGTACCTGTATCGTCGTTTCCCGGTAAACCATCTTTTGTTTTGGCAGATCTTTACGACCTACTAATACAACAAATAGTACTAGTAAAAGAATATTAAGTAATTTTAAGAGAGTAATACTTCTTTATTTTCATATTGAAGGCTAAAACCTTGCGATTCAATAACAATACCTTAGTTCTCATAAATTTTTTTCAATCAATTTGTCATTCCGCACTTGTTGCGGAATCCAGTTTTTCTCTTGGATTCCTGCCTTACTGAAACAAATTCAGCACATGTCGCAGGAATGACAATGTATCGTTGAAAAAGCATTTTAAAACTATAGATTTTAAACCCATAGTGGTTTATTTTTTTTCTAAACTCAAAGAATAAGGTACTGCGTTATCATTACTAGCCCAATCTTTATTTGGGGTTGCGCTCATATTAAAGGTTAATGTGCCTCCTTCTTTTAGCATTTCAAAATTTAAATAACTTTTGTTGTATGCCTCTCCGTTTAAGGATGCTTCATTGATATAAACATTATCTTTTGAGTTTGACGGTGCAGATATTAGTAATGTTTCCCCATTTTCAAAATGAACGGTTGCCTTTTTAAAGAGTGGACTACCGATAACATACTCATTTACTGCTGGTGTTACGGGATAGAACCCTAAGGCACTAAACACATACCACGCCGAGGTTTGTCCGTTATCCTCATCTCCACAATAACCGTCTGGTGTAGCAGAATAAAGTTTGGTTAACACTTCACGCACTTTCTCTTGTGCCTTGTAGGATGCATTTGCATGATTATACAAATAAATCATGTGCTGAATAGGCTGATTACCATGGGCATAGTTACCCATATTCATAATTTGCATTTCGCGAATTTCATGAATGGTAAAGCCGTAATACGAATTATCAAAATCTGGAGGCATATTAAATACCTCATCCAATTTATTTTCAAATGCTTTTTTACCTCCCATAAGTTCCATGAGTCCGTTGATGTCATGAAAAACCGACCATGTGTAATGCAAACTATTCCCCTCGGTAAAGGCATCGCCCCATTTTAGAGGATTAAACGGACTTTGAAACGTACCGTCTTCATTTTTACCTCGCATCCATTTGGTTTCTGGGTCGAATAGATTTTTGTAATTCAGTGAGCGTTTATAAAACGTTTCAGCTATATCTTCTTTTCCTAATTTTTCTGCCATTTGAGCTATGGTAAAATCGGCATAGGCATATTCTAAAGTTCGGGCTGCATTTTCTTTAATACCAACATCATAAGGCACATAGCCTAATTTGTTGTAATATTCTATGCCTTCACGCCCAACAGATTTTAGGGTGTTACCTCCAGATGAAACAGGTCTACCTTCTGAGGTCGTGGCGTTTTTTAACATTGCTTCCAGTAATACATCGGTATCTGTCATATCAACACCTTTTAATAATGCATCTGCAATATTAGGTGCCGAATTAGAGCCCACCATACAATCTCTATGTCCTGGACTTGCCCATTCTGGCAACCAACCAGATTCTTTGTAAGTGTTGGCCAACCCTTCCATGATTTGTGCATTGAGTTCTGGATACATCAAATTGAAAAAGGGAAACACCGCCCTAAACGTGTCCCAAAATCCATTATCAGTAAACATATAACCAGGCAACACTTCGCCATTATACGGACTGTAATGTACTGTTTGATTTTGTGCATCTATTTCATGTAATTGTCTTGGGAACAATAACACTCTGTAAAGACAAGAATAAAAGGTACGGATGTTATCAATATTATCATCTTCAATTTTAATTCTACCTAGTTCCTCTTCCCAAGCGTTTTTGGCTTTAGCTTTTGTAGTTTCAAAACTATCAGCTCCAATTTCTCTATCTAGATTAAGTTTTGCTTGTTCTAAACTTATGAAAGAGGACGCTACTTTTACGTGTACTGCTTCTCCGCGTTTAGTTTTAAAACCTACTATGGCGCCCACATGTTCGCCTTCATTTTCTTTACTATTTTCCAAAAGCGTCCAGTTATCTCCCCACGTATGGGTAAGTTCAAAATCTTTATCAAATTCGGCTACGAAGTAATTATGAAAATTATCAGGTACGCCTCCGCTATTATTTCGACAATAGCCAATAATTTTACGTTCTTCAGGTATGATTTTTACCATGGAACCTTTAAAGAAACCATCTAACAAAATATAAGATTGATTCTCTGGAAAAGTAAATTTAAAATGAGCTGACCGCTCTGTTGGCGTTACTTCTGCAGTAACATCATAATCAGCTAAATACACTGAGTAATGATGCGGTTTTACCGTTTCGGCTTTATGCGAAAACCAAGATTGGCGCTCGTCCTCTTGAAACTTTAAATCGCCGGTTATGGCCATTAACGAAAAGGCCGCATAGTCATTTATCCAAGGACTTGGCTGATGGGTTTGTTTTATACCTCTAATTTTATTTCCGTCGTATTTATAGGTCCAACCATCTCCCATTTTGGAGGTCATTGGTGTCCAAAAATTCATGCCCCAAGGGGTTGCAATGGCAGGATAGGTGTTTCCATTAGATAGTTCAAAAGAAGAATCTGTACCCATTAAAGGGTTTACAAAGTCGACTAGATTTGACGTTGTATCAATGGCATAACAGGTATCTTCTTGCTTTGTAGCATTATTACACGAAACAATGAGCAAAAAACCAATAACGTAACTAAATGTTGTTTTCATGATATCAATCTTATTGATAATATACCTCTAATACTTTGGCACCATTAGATTGTAGTTTAAGGGTGTTTAAACTTGCAGGTACTAATAGGGTTTCGCCTGTTTTTAAGCTATAATCAATGCCATTACAATCAATATTAAAGTTGCCTTCTACACATATATAAATTATAAACGAATCTATATTGCTATAATTCATTGGCATTTCGCCATCTATGGCTATTATATTGGTTTTAAAATACGGGGAATGTACTAGTGTGTTTGATGTGTTCTGGTTTAACTGATAGTCAGATTTATAAGAATCGTGTACTGCATAATCAATCACATCAACTGCTAAATCATTGTGAAGTTCTCTTTTTGAGCCCGTTTTTGCATCCACCCTGTCGTAATCATATATTCTATAGGTAATATCAGAAGTTTGCTGAATTTCTGCTAGCATAACACCCGCACCAATAGCATGCACTCTCCCTGTTGGTATATAAAACGTGTCGCCGGGATTTACGTTTTCGTGATGCATCACTTCTAAAATAGTGCTGTTGTCTAAATGTGATTTGTATTCTTTTTGCGTGATTTCTTTATCAAAACCAACAATTAATTCGGCATCGTCATCAGCCTCCATAACATACCACATTTCATTTTTTCCAAAGGAATTATGGCGTTCTTTTGCTATTTCGTTACTTGGGTGTACCTGAATGGATAACGGCGTTTTTGCATCAATAAATTTGATAAGTAGAGGAAAGGTGTCTCCAAATTTTTGATACACATTATTCCCAACAATTTTACCTTTAAACGTGTTGATGAGTTGCTCAAGAGTTTTACCTTTTAAGGCTCCATCGGCCACTAGGGTTTCATCGTTTTCAACACCTGAAATTTCCCAAGATTCGCCAATGTTAGTTTCCTTATAATCTTTGTTTAGTACTGTTTTTAGTTTTTCACCTCCCCATATTCTATATTTAAAAAGTGGCGTGAATTTTAAGGGATATAAATCCATAAATTTTTGTATGTTAATTAATGCATTGTTTTCGTAAGTAAAAATACTTATAAACTGCTAAACCTCATATAGAACTTTAATGCATTTTTATGGAAAATTACCATAAATCTTGGCTGAAATTAGATTTTCAAATATTTTGTTTAAGTTTGGAACACTACTCATTTCAAACTTTAGTGTACCGCCTGCCAAAATCTCTTTGTGGGTAATGTAATTCCTATTAAGGGTTTCTCCATTAAGCCATATCGATTTCACATGAATGTTATTTATTGCTTTACCTATTAAGAAATGTCTATCTACATAAGATTTTTAGTATGTGTTCTATAAATATTCTATTATTTCATAAAGGCCTTAACGACCATAATCTCTGAGTTAGATTCATTAATAATTTTATAAGAACCTGCATTTGCTGGAATAACAAAGGTTTCGGCATAATTAAAACGTTGGCGTATGCCATTTTCAGCTTCAACTATAATGCTTTTACCTTCTACTAAAGATAGTACATGGCAAAGGTTATTAGTTTTCACTTCTACATTAGTTTTTAAATGAAAACGGTGTACGTCGTACGAGTGTTTCTCATGGGTTGGTAAGTGATACAATGTCCAATCGTCTCCTTGTTCTAAAACATACGGATGCGAAATTAATTTCTCTTTTACATAGTCTCCTTTACTTTCAAAGGATAGATTGTCCATACCGCGTTCAATATTTATAGGTCTTGGTTTTCCATCTAAATCTACACGTAACCAATCGTACATTTTAAATGTAAAAATGTAAGGGGTTGCACTAATTTCTAGCACAAGGTTATCTGTACCAGAACCATGAATGGTACCCGGAGGAATTAAAAATAAATCGTGCTTGTTAGAATCATGAACCTGTACATGTTTTGTAATATCAATCTCCTTTTTGTTTTCAAAACTATACTTTAAATCTGTTTCAAAAGCTTCAGGATTGATATCTTCCTGAAATCCTAGGTAGCATTTTGCATCTTCCCCAGCATCTAGTATATAATAGGTTTCTTCTTGGGTAATGGGTTCTCCAAAATGTGTCTTCATGTAATCTAAATGCGGATGGCATTGGATAGATAAGTTACCACCATCAAAGGTGTCAAGAAAATCAAAGCGAAGAGGAAATTCATAGCCATATTGGTTAGCATGTTTGCCCATCACAGCATGATGTTCTTGAAACATTAAACAATCGAAAGATATTTCTAGGAGATTACCATCGCTTTCAAATAACAACCCATTTTCAGGAACTATTAATTCAAAAGACCAAGCGTAATTAATTACATTTTTGTTCAGTCCATCTATCTTATCAATAATCCATTGGCCTCCCCATGCTCCTGGTTCAAACCAAGGACGCACCCTAAACATGTTTTGAGACATCGCTTTTAATCCATCTCTAACATCGTTTCCTTTCATCCAATTAATATGGTCTATGCGTTGCTCATCTACAAAATAATCTATTTGGGGTAATAGGTCTTTTTTATGGGTATTTAGTGTTATCCAATCTACAAAATAGTAGCGTTTGTACATGGGTTTAATAGCATCTGGTTTGGAGGCTCCAATATTTAATACACTTTTTGCTCTGGCTCTAAATTGAAGCTCGTTTTTTGGTAAATCTATATATACCAAAGCACCTTTCCATCCAGCTAAACTGGCTCCTACACCTATAATGATGTTTACATCGGCATCAGCATTAGGTTTTAAGTATGCTAGTTTTTCCTTGTTAAAAAAATCTTCTAACTGTAGTGTTGTACGCTTGCCAAAAATGGGGTCGTCTCCTCCAAGAAAAGGTGCTATCAGTGCATCAATTTCTGCTTCTGGCTTTAAGGCTGTATCAGCGTCAAACCACGCGACATCTTTTCCTTTATTTTTAAAAGTTTCATTTATCTGTGTTTTTATCTTATCGAAAAACACACCAATATAGCCATCAATGATAATCGTTTTTTGGTTGGCCAGCTCATCTACCAAACTATTGATGTCTGATGCAATTTTTCCCGACTCTAAGCTTATTGAAGGATACAAATCGTACATCCCAACAGGGGATTCTTGTTTTTTTTGAGGCAATAAGTATTGGTCTGATTTTCTTAGTGTTGTATAGTTCATAAAGCTATATTATTTAAGTTTTATTAGTACTGGTAGTATGTTTTCATAAGTTTTATCATCGATTAAGATTGCACTTCCCATAAATGCCGATTTTTCCTTTAAATCGGATAAAACGATTTCCGCAGAGACATTTTCACTATCAAAATAGGTCTGCATAGCCTCCCCAAATAAAGGGTAAGCTCTAGAAATATTACCTCCCAGGACTATTACATCTATACTAGATTTTTGTATCCAAGGGTTTAGAAAAACACCTATGCTTTTGCCAAAATCGGCAAAGAGTTGTTTGGCATCTGGATTTGTTTCACATAATGCTACGATGTCTTTCACACCATCGCATTTATATCCTGTTTTTTGTTCAAACCTGTTGATTAATCCGCGGGTGGAGAAGTAATCATCTGCCGTAGCATTTTCAAATGGTAAGTGCCATAAGCACCCATCTTGTGGCACCTCATTGCCATCTACAACAGGCACTCCGTTTTTTATAAAAGCAGAACCAAACCCAGTACCTAAGGTTATAGATAGGATGGATTTGTTGGTTTTGGCCTTTCCAAATTTGGCTTCGCCAAGCGCAAATGCAATGGCATCATTAATAAACCTAATTTTAACCGGCTGGGATAGATTTAAAAATTCTGTTAACCGTTCTCTAACATTCATACCGTAAGTATGTTCGTATTTGCCGTTTTGTCCGTTAAAGCAGGATACCCCGTTTACATAATCAAAAGGTCCTGGCATTGCAAAACCTATACCTGCAAGGTTATTTACGCCAATTTTATCGATGGTTTTTTTTATGACGTTTCCCCATGTTTTTATTACTTCATCAGAAGAGCTATGGCTATTCACATGACTTTCTGAAAAACTTTCTGGCAGTAATTGCTCGCTTTCTAAATCGAAACCCATACAGCTTATATGGCTTCCTCCAACATCTACTCCAATGGCTATATTTTTCATTTTAATACTTTCTTAAATGATTAATTCAATGGAGGCGGTGTTTTGGTTCCCCATTTTTTATTTGGTTTGTTGCATAACCAAATTTCTAAGGTGCCACCTTTTGCAAAATCTTCATGTAAAAACCAGAAGTTTTTAAGTTTTTTGCCATTAAGTTTCGCTTTTTTAATGTAGCAGTTCTCTTTGCTATTATTGTAGGTTTTGATAACAAATTTATCCCCCTTGTAATAGTTATTATTTAATGCGATAGAAATTTTATCAAAAACCGGTGCTGTAATTTCGTAGTATGGCGTTTGAGACTCAGTGCCAATAATATTGAAAAGCCCAATAGACATTAAAGCACTAACACCACCCATTTGTCCTTGGTCTTCATCGTGCCCTCCATAACCTAAATCTGGCGTAATTCCGCCGTAGGCTTTTTCATTAACCTTGCGCACCCAGTATTGGGTTAACCAAGGTGCATTGGCATAACTAAATACATGTGCATTCGAGCATCCTGGTTGGTTGGCATAGCTTATATGTCCTGAGCCATAGCTGTGTACAAAACTGTTTTCTTCTTCCTGCTCAAAAGCGTAGTTTAGTTTTTTTGTGAGTTCGTTATCGCCTCCCATAAGAGCTGATAAAGCGGGGATATCATGAGAAACTCCCCATGTGGCTTGCCACGCATTGGCTTCTACGTAGCCCCATCCTTTTAAAGGGTCCTCATGTACAAAATTTCCTTTTGGGTCTACAGGAAATAATAATTTCTGTTCTGGATTATAACACTTTTTCCAAGATTGCGAACGTTTAAAAAAGTAATTGTAGTCTTCTGTTTTTCCTAATTTTTTAGCCATTTGGGATGCTCCCCAATCTTGAAACGATGCCTCGATAGTAATGCCTGCATTGTTAGGCCACCAGCCGTTTTTATCATAAAAATCAAGGTCGTGTGCAAAGAACTTTCCACCTCCCATCATACCTCCGGGAAAATGGTTGTTTTTTATTTGTTGAAATGCATTTTCATGGTCAGTTTTTGTTAAAATATCTTTTATAAAAGCACTTACTATAAGGTTTGTTGCGGGGCATCCCGTCATTATAAAAGAATATCCTCCTCCTGAGGGCCCTCTAGGAAGCAACCCACCGTTGTTGGAGTAGGCTACCATTGATGAAGCCATATCATCTTGAATCTCTGGCCATGCCAAGCCCCAAAGCACATTTAAATTCCATTGCGTTAACCAAAAAGCATCTGAGTTATACATATTGTGTTTAACCTTTCCTTTTGAATCTAGCCCCGGATTTTTAACAAGAAAATTGGCGTCGGTTACAAAACCATCGGTTAAATTTCCTGTATTGGTCTTTTCGCCTGTAGTTCTATCAGGGTAGTCGCCATTAACATCGTTTATGCGATGTCTTCCTAATAACACATGCCATAAATCGGTGTAGAATTTTATACGCTGCGCTATGCTTCCGCCTTCAACATTGATTTTACCAAGCCATTCGTTCCATATATTTCTACTGTCTTCAGCTACTTTGTTGAAGTCCCAAGTGGTACATTCTGTGTTTAGATTATTCCTTGCATTTTCTATGCTTGTGTAAGAAATGGCAATCTTCATTTGTATTTCTTCTCCAGCTTTTACATGATGTAAGGAAGACACACCAGCCTCGTTCCCTTTTAGGGTTTTAATGTCTTGAAATCTCTCGGTGCCATCCCAACCCTCTAATGTTTTCCAGGGTCTGTCTAATTTAACAACGAAATAAATTTTCACATCCTTTGGGCCAACATTATAAGCTCTGTCTATAGAACTAATAGAACCTTCATATTCTTGCGTATTGATTTTCTTTACATCTGCATTGGTCATTCGGCTGTTGCCCAACAATCCGCCTAGCGAAAGTAAAATTTGGGCTTCTGTGTTTTCTGTCCATTTAAAACGGTAGAAGCCAACTCTATCAGTGGAGGTTTGCTCCACCCAAACCTTACTGTCTGGTAAGTAAACACGGTGGTATCCCGGTTGTGCTATTTCATCGTCATGTTTAAATTTAGATTTCCAGGCGTTTTCGCCTTGGGTGGGGTCAACACTTGCCAATGTGGGCATAAGGTTTAAACCTGAAAGTGTCCATGCATGGATTTGAGGGAAGCCTAATATTTCATCAGAAAAATAGGCATAACCACCACCACTGTTGTTCCAGTTTTTGGTCATAGGCGCAGAGCTAGTAACACCGTAAGGTCTGGAGCCTGTGGCAAATAGAAAAAAGCGACCTTTGTTTGTTTCAATAAAAGGGTCAACCCACTCTACGGGTTCTTGATATTGATTAGGCGATGAGAATACTTCTATTTCCGAAAGGCCTGTGTTTTCATTCACTGCATCATTAATAAGAAAGCGCACAAACGCTACTTTTTTATCTGAAAATGTAACGGCTTTTGCCGTACCATCTTCTGGTAGCTCTACGGCCATAGTACTGCCATCACTAAATTCTAAAGTACCATTTATTACTCTTCCTTCTGGTGTGGGATAATTGTAAATAACCACTTTATTTACCCATTGTGATGTTTCCCATGTAAGTTTTACCCAAGCCTCATCTCTGTTGGCTAACCAGTTGCCATTATCTGAAATCGCTATAATATTATCATTTATATTTTTATGATGGTAGGATGGGTTGATAGAGGAAGAAGCCGATGCCTTAGCTGTTGTGGCAATGTTTTTCGACCCTGAATACGCAAATTGCGTTATTGATGCTATTACTAATATTAAAAACTTGTGTTTCATTTTATTTTGTTTTTAAAAGAATAAATCTTGTTTCAAAATACTCTATCAACAAGGGAGCGGTTAGTTTCTCAATTTCTTCGCCTAAACTGTTTAACAAATACATTTCATTTATCCAGATACCAGAGCTAATACTTTACCGTGCATATAATCTTCACTTCTGTATGCTAAGAGTCTTTTTCCAGAAGGCGATTTCCACCAGAAGCAGAGAGGTTTGTTAAAAGGGAGTCTTGCACTGTGTATATTTGCATCTATTGTAAGATATTTAGACTCTATATAAATATCTAAACTGATACCTGCCAGCAGAGTAATGGCGCATAAAGATTTCAATAGTTTCATAATGTATTATTAATATATTAGTTGATTAACCGGTTAAGCGATTTTTGAAATAAAATTAAATGCTTCCACAAGATTGCTTTATGTCCAGTTTGGTTTTCATTATTATATTTTTTGTTGCTACTACTTTGTTTTCAATAGCATCTAACAATAGGTCTACAGCGGTATCTCCCATTTCTATTATGGGGAAATCAACCGATGTTAGGGGAGGGTCAAACAAATCGAATCCTCTATCTTTTCCAAAACTTACTATGGCTACTTCTTCGGGGACATTTATGTTGTTAAGTTTTAATAAACGTAAACCTTCTTCGGCTAAATAGTGGGTCGCAAATACAATTCCATCAACTTTTTCCTGATACACTAATTCGTTCATCGCTTCTTTGAGACTGGCTTCTACGTCATTGTAAGTTACGTGTTTAACAACATTGGGATTATAGCTAATGTTTTTATTTTTAAGTGCTTGTTTATAACCTTTTAAGCGGTCTTTTATAGAATCTAACTCTAAGGAAATGGTTATAAACCCAATGTATTTTCTACCGTTATCTATAAGTAGTTCTACGGCTGAAGTCACACCATCCTTATCTTCTAAGGCTACAACATTGGTTTCTATATCGGTGTATTTTCTACCCACAATTACAAAGGGAAAGTTCCCTTTTTTTAATTTTAAAATATCGTCGTGGTTTTTTTCACTCGATACGATTATAAGACCATCTACCTGCCTATCTAACATAGACTGTATGATTTTTGATTCTCTTTCTGGAGACTCGCCTGTACTACTAAACACCACATTATAACCTAGTTTTTCTGCTTTTTTTTCAATGCGTCTGGCAATTTGGGCAAAAAAGCTATCTGATATATTAGGCACGATTAGGCCTATCATGTTACTTTTTCCTAAACTTAGGCTTCTGGCTAATTGATTGGGTTTATAGCTGTGAGTTTGGGCATACTGTTTTATTCTATCTTGCGTTTCCTTGCTAACTCTTTTTTCATCGCCTCTGTTGTTCATTACATAAGACACTGTTGTCTTAGACAGATTTAATGCAATGGCGATATCTTTGAGGGAAATACTTTTCAAAAGAATAATTAGTTTAACCGGTTAAGCAAATATATAAAAGTTTTCTATAAAGTTTGAATTTCGAGAAGAAATATACAGATTTTATCAGTGTTAATTTTTTCAATTATATGATGAAATTATGGATGTGTTATGGGTTCTTCTTTAATCATAATTGGTTTGTTGTCAACAAATTCAATACGATAATAGTCGTTCTTGTAAAATACGTGATGTAGGGTTGCGTTACCATTAATTGGCCAGGTATCGTAATTTAGAAGCGGTGTATTGTGTATTTCTGGATAGAAGCCAAAGAAGTTTTTCAGCATGACTTGAGATATCCCTATACCTGATGAACTTTCTCGGTTATTCCATCCACGGTCTGCGATACGTACTCCTGCGGTTTTATTTAATTTGTCCTCGCCCCACAGTTCTCTTGCTTGTGCCCAACAGCCTTCGTAAGTAACTGGTTCTATGGCTCTGTAAAATGTTAATGCATTATTACTATAGTCCATGTTGCTCATGGCATCCATAACTTCTGGAATCCAACCATCAAAACTACCTAAAGGCCCATGGTCTGGTCTGTCTGAATCTTTGGCCGCAATATCTTTTAAAGACTGTGCTCTCATCCATGAATCTGTTCTTAATTCTGTATTAAGAAAATCCATCATTTCATTTCGTATATCTAAACTCACATCGTTGGCTAGATATTTTCCGAAGTAAATAAAATCTAGTACATGACGTACTTCTACTGTTTTATTGTTAGGGTATAAGCTATTCCAAACCCCTTTGCCAGCATATAATTTAAGAATACTTTGCGTCATGCTTTTTGCCTGTTCTTCTAGTGCTTTAGCTTTAGCTACATTATTTTTTTGATAATGTAATTTAGCGGTTTCTCGCATCATCCATACATAGCCAATATTAAACGATGGTACTATATGTACGTAGGTTGGGACGCATTCTAACAAATTTGCTGGGTTTTCACCAAAGTCGGCAAGATGGTACAATTCGTTTTCATACCCTTTTTTACCATAATTTGAGAGGTTTTGCCAGTTTAGGGCATAAGATTCTAAATGAGCCATAACTGTTTTTGTATCTATCTTTTTATCTAAAAACTCGTAATCTCCCGTGGTGGCGATGTACGCACGTATAATCCTGAATAAACACCAATAATTAGCGGAATAGCCATTACCTACGCCTTTGCCTCCAAAATTGTCTTTTCCATAATGTAAATTAGGGTCTATTTCTATCCAAGCCATGATTTGTTCTTTCATCATTTCTGGGTCTACAACTGCCCAAAGTTCAGACCAAATGGCAATGTCCCAGAAAAAAGTTGTTGTAGCTCCCCATCTTGGACCTCCTGTTAAATACACACGTTTGTGTTCTGGCAGGTTGGTGTTTAATAAGTAGAGTAGGGTTGTAGCACCGGTATAATACACTCTTTTTACCTTTTCGTCGTTGGTTTCTAAAACAGGAAAGCATCCAGAAACCAAGCCATTATTAGGTTTAAATAAATTTTGCCATTTATCTTCCCATTTCGTTTTTACTGATGCAAACACGGTATCAAATGTGCTTTGCCAGTTTTTTGTTTGGGTTTTAAGGGTTTCTAGGTTGTTATTGTAGGATAAAAAATATTTTATGGTTTTTGATTTTCCTGAAGCCAATGTTACGTTCCATTGGGCTTTGCCACCACAATTTCTAACGGATAGACTGTCGGGTTTAGTTACCAACGAAAATGCAGAAATTGCTGGGGTATTTTTATCTTGAATGTAAATATTTTGCGCTTCTTTATGTGTACTAAAATGTGGGGAGTTAAGAATAGCGTTGTCCTTAGGCCAATGTGTTTCTTTTTCTGTGTGATTTGAAGTTATGTGCTTTCGCATGTCTTCTATGGCAGGGTTACGATGCTCTGACCTTTTTCCATCCCAGTCTGGATATGGGTACCACCAATTCCACTTACCATCTTCATATTGGCTTATGTAGCTTATCATATCTAAATCTATCTGGACACTTTTTTGCTCGTTGTCTTTATTTGTGATGTCTATCTCCCACATTATGGCATTGTCTTCTACTAGCATTCGTGTGGTGCTATGTATTTCAAGACCATTTACAGTAGCTTTTCTTAACGCTTGATAGGGTTGCCAACGAAAGTGTGATGCTTCAGGTATTATACCGTTAATTTTTAGTGTACCTGTGTGGTGTCCACCAGAAAATGGTGCAGACACAAACCAACTTACCGATGTTACATCGCGATTAAGTAGTGCTTGCCCTCTGAAATTGCGTATGGAAGGCTCTATGGCCATAGTATCTGATGCTATCCATTTCCCTGAAACTTCATCAATTGTTGGGATGTTGGTTGTAACAGATACATTGCTTTTCTCTTTGTTTTTACATGAGATTAAACTCATATTTAAACCTATTAGAATAACTAAAACTACTGTTGTTTTTAGATAGTTTTTCATGATTTTTAATTAAGTAATTCAGGGTGTTTTTCAAGCAGAATTAATATCATCCTTATGGACTTTATAGTTGAGTGTGGTTTGGGAGTATCTGTATTCATAACCTCCATCCTTTTTTAATTCGGTATAGCCTGCCGTCTTCTCCTTGAAAATCGAAAAATAACAACAACCGCTCTTTGATAACCTCTTGAGGATTGACTTCTAGTGCAACTTCAATGAATGTAGCGAAATCTCTTATCCATGTTTCAGCCAATTCCAATTCTGAGTTCTCTTGTGTTTTATTATAGGTTGTAGTATTACAAGATGATGCAATTAGTAATAGCGTGATTAGTACTGAAAATTTAAGCATGTTGAAAAGTTTAGTTTTTGTCTATTCTATTCAAAGTATCTAGGTAAAGTGGATAATCCACCATCTATTTTAATGTCGTCTCCATTGATGAAGGCCGCCTCATCCGAAGCTAAGAATACAGCCGTCATTGCCACTTCTTCTGGTTTGCCACAACGTAGCATTGATGCTTGATTTATGGAGGCTTTTAAAAACTCTTCGCCTTCGGTTTTAACTCTATCGGTAAGCATTGGTGTTAAAATTGTACCTGGGGAAATACTGTTAAACCGAATGTTTTTGTTTCCAAATTGACCTGCCAGTTGGTTGGTCATAGATAGTAATCCTCCTTTAGCTGCGGCATAGGCTGTCCAATCATCCCAACTTCTATGGGCTTGAGTAGATGATATATTTATTACACTACCGTGTTTAGCAGAAATCATAAAGGGTAGACAAGCACGAATACAACGAAATGCTCCCTTTAGATTGATGTTCATTAGGGTATCCCAATCGTCATCTGTCATTTTAGTAACTTCTCCTGGTATTGCTACGGCGGCATTGTTTACCAGTACGTCTATTTTCCCAAAGATATTGATGCAGGTTTCAACTAGAGATTGCACTGCCTTGGTATTGCCTATGTCGCAATGCTTGTATATTACTTTGTTGTTACCGTTAGCTAGCCGTTCTGTCTCTTTTTTGCATTTTTCCTCGTTTATATCTGCCATTAAAATATGGGCGCCTTGTTTAACAAAAGCCTCACTTATAGCAAGTCCTATGCCATCTGCGGCTCCTGTTATAATAGCTACTTTATCTTTTAATCTGGACATTTTTATTTTTTATTAAGCCAAAATTCTTCTATTGCTTCTAAGGATTTTCCTTTGGTTTCGGGTAAAATTTTAATAACTATCCACCCCGATGGGATGGTACATAGGGCGAAAAGCCAAAATGTGCCATAGGGTTTTAAATTTTCCAGCAACCAAGGAACCAATTGGCCTATTGCAGTTGCGCCAATCCATAGGGCAAAGGTTGCGATAGACATGGCAAAACCCCTAATATTGGTTGGATAAATCTCTGATAATAATACCCAAACCACTGGGCCGAATGAAAACGCAAAACACGCTACAAATGCAAGTATAAAACCAATGAGTAGGTACGGACTGTTTACGTCTAAATAAAACAAAATGCCTATGGCGATAAGTGAAATTAAAATTCCAAAAATACCAAAGAGCAATAGTTTTTTACGACCAAACTGGTCTATTTTCCATATTGCAATTAGTGTAAACAGTACGTTTACTATGCCAATAATTACTTGTCCGCCCAGGGCATCTCCTAGTTGTAACCCAGCTTCTTCTAACAGCCTAGGTCCGTAATAGATTACTGCATTTATACCGCAGAGTTGCGTAGATACTGCTAAAATTACCCCAACTATTAAGGCTGTTTTAAAGCCTCCTTTAAATATAGAACTTATTTTGACTTTGGTTTTATTGGCGTTGTTAAATAATTGCAGTTCGTTTTTTGTTTCATCTTCGCCTACTATTTTAACTAGTATGTTTTCGGCTTTATCTACTTTACCCTTACTTAAGAACCAACGCGGACTTTTTGGTATCATAAACAAAAGCACTAAAAATAAAAAAGCTGGAATGGTTTCGCTACCTAACATGATGCGCCACACTTCTGAAACAAACACTTTTTGTACGCCTTCAGAAGCATCTACAAGTCCATTGGATTCACTGATATCTAAAAACCACGCATTGGTAAAATAGGCTACTAAAATACCCAGAGTAATGGCAAATTGGTATAGCGATACCAAACTCCCCCTAATTTTTGCTGGTGCAATTTCTGAAATGTATAATGGAGATAGGATGGATGCCAAACCCACACCGATGCCTCCAATTAATCGGTAGGCGATAAGACTTTGAAACCCTTGGGATATCATACAGCCAAATGCTGATATACCAAATAAAATTGCTGATACTATTAGCATTTCTTTTCTTCCGTATTTATCACTTAAAATACCAGCTATCAGGGTACCGGTAATGGTACCTACCAAGGCGCTACTAACGTACCACCCCTGCAATATGGCATCTAGTTGGAATTGGTCGGTTACTAAACTTATGGTGCCTGAAATAACTGCTGTATCAAAACCAAATAGAAAACCTCCCAAGGATGCTATGAATGCTAATTTGTAAACAATAACTTTATTCATTTTTAAACTTCTATGTTAAACTTGATTAAACAATAACATCTTTTTTTTTCAAACATCCGTGTTTTTTAGACGAATAACCTTTACGCGTTTGCTAACAACAGTGATATATGGTTTTTCTTTATGCCATACACCTCTAAAATACTAGTTCTATTGATTTAAGGTAGCAATAATTCCTTTTATATACCCAATGGTAAAGGCTCTACCTCGTTCTTCCCAAGATACATCGCCAGTCATTTTTGGCACGTGCCCCGGCATAATCATGCCTTTATACCCAACGTCTTTTAGTTTTTTAAGCATTGCTACGGGGTCATAATATCCGGGCATATCTACAAAAACTTCATTTAATTTAGTATTGTTTACTAAAGAATTGGATATGGTTTGAAAGTGTACATACACCAACTTATCTTGTTTTGCAAAATACTCTGTTACCTCGTCTAGGTTTTCGCCCATTGCCGAGAAATTACCAAGGCAATATTGTAATCCATGATTTTCACTTTCTACCAAAGACATCCCTTTTTT
The DNA here is from genome assembly GCF_004310335.1 of Hyunsoonleella pacifica. GTDB lineage: Bacteria > Bacteroidota > Bacteroidia > Flavobacteriales > Flavobacteriaceae > Jejuia > Jejuia pacifica. The sequence goes on from NZ_SIRS01000001.1 coordinate 652,334, forward strand.
ATAGGCTTCAAAGCTTCTAAAAAGTTGTGGTACGCCAGCTAAAGAAGGTACAGGCGGGTCGTTAGGATGCAGTGCTAAGGTTACACCAGCTTCTTCTGCTACGGGTAGTACGCCTTCCAAAAAATATTGGTAGTAATCCCACATTTCGTCTTCTGAAAATACGCGTCCGTGAGACAGCGGTGCTCTTTTAAAATCATCAAGGTCGATGCTCATGGATTGTGCGCCACCGCGAATAGGATAGGTGGTAGAGGAACGCCAAACTCCTGTTGGTGTCCATCCATAACCCAATACTGGGATGCCAGCGGCACCCATATTGGCAATGGATTCTTGTACGTGCTTTAGTTGTTCTTCTCTGCCAGGTTGCCCCATCATTATTTTGTCGTAAAATGAAAACGGCATGTTTTCCAGAGCTAAAAAGCGGATACCTGCATTTTCAACTGTTTTACGTAGCATCAAGAGGTCCTTATATTCCCATTGGTGGTCTCCTGGAAGTGGCAGACTGTCAAAATTGGTATCGATAAGATTGTTCCTGTACATATTCAGGATAATTTCATCTACCCCTAATTGCTTAATTAGGGTTAGTTTTTCTTCTGTTGGGTGCATAAAGGACCCGAAACCTGGGCGCATAGGCAAATCTTTCCACTGCCCCGTTTTTATAAGTCGTTCCATATTAATTTAACGCTACGCGTATTATTTTTTTATTGAATAAGTTTCGCCATAAAACTTTGTAGTTTCCAGTTGGCCATTTTTGTAAATAGAAAATGTTTTTCTTTCTAGTTGAATGCTATAGCTGTCGTTGTTCCATTGTACATTTTCTAATAAAGCTGTACCAATATCCTCGTGGTTATAGGGTTTTATGGATAAACTGTTTTCTTGAATGTTTACACCAAAAGTTCCAAAAATAATGGCTTCCATTCCAGCTCCGGCCGCAATTTGCAAAGGCATTGATGAGCGGTCTGCCTCAGGAGCATCTATACGTGGGTTTTGCGGGAGGTATGGAAAATGGTCTATATAGCGCATGTTACGTTTTAAAACATCCCATCCTTTTCCTGCAAATCCTTTTTGGTATAGGTTTCTCGAAATTCGTCCTGGCATTCCTGCATATTGGCCACCGCCACCCCAGTCGGAATCTATTAAATCCCAATGCACGCTATCGCGTCTAGCTATGGAATACACCCCATATTTTCCTAAAAACTCGCCTTCTTGAAGATGGCTAACTAATTTATAGGCTTGGTGGTCTGGTAAATAATCGGTACCCAACAAATCAAAAAGGTGGTAAGTCCAAATGGTACCTTTGGTGCCGTCTGGATAATAATTATCAAACCATCCCAATTCTTCGTTCCACATGTACTTATCAACTAAAGATTTCAGTTTTTCGGCGTCTTTAAAGAATGTCTTTTCCAATTTGCTCTCATTTCTTTTCTTCGCCCAATCGGCCATGGTGTATAACAAATCGATGGTAAGTGTATTAGTGATGGGCACCGCATGGTTATAACCATCGGTTCGTATTTCAATAATCTTTTCGGTGTTATAGCCCACATCAATTAAACCTAGCTTGTTAGTGTAATTATTCTGTAATTCGTCCACCCATGCTTGCATCCACTGCCATACGGTTTTTCCAGCGGCCACTTCATCAAAAATGGAATAATCGTTAGTATGACGTAAATAGGCTTCTATCATAATTTGAAGCGCAAAAGGCTCCTGAATGTATAGAATTTCCCAGTGTGCTCCGTTCCAACCTACATAGGTTTTCTTGAGTTGTACTTGCTCAAAATCGGTTAATATGGCGCCTTTTAAGCTTTCTGGCTCCAACATAGCTAACACATCTGATGCATAGGAGTTATCCCAGCTAATGGTATATGGCCAAGTGCCTACTGCCCAAAATACATCGGTTATATAATTTGGGTTTTCGTAACGACTCATCATTACAGATAATAAACAGCGATAGTAATACTCTTGCAGTTGTTTGTTAGAGCTAGTTAGAACTGGCATTTGTTTGTAAGCCCAAGCTAGCATATCACGGGTCTTTTTATCTGCTTGTTCCATACGTTCTTTAATGTCGGCTTGATACACTTCTGGAGCACCATTTTGTGGTTCATAAAACTTAACTGCAAAATAATAGGTAGCTGTTTCTCCAGGAGCAATACTAATTTCAAACCCTTTTTCGCTAGTTTCCTTTATGGAAGAAGAAACACGGGCATGAGCCATATCACTACCTATGGTAAAAGTGTCAATCTGAGCAGGCTTTGTATTTCCTTGTTTAAAGTGACATACCATACGTTCTGCTACCTGATTGGGTATGATGGTCATGTTTAAATCTTTAGAATTACGATTGGTTAATTTAAGTTTGATAAAAACTTCATCGTCTTCAAAAGACACATTAGTCCAGCTTTTTGCTGAAAAACTTACCCATGTTTGGTTATACTCTTTATGAAATGTAGCTGTTCGCACATATTGGTTGGGTTGCCATTTTTCATCTTGCGTTACCATGATTGAAGGCGAATTGGGACGGAAATTACACCCAAGAGGGTCAGGTGCAGCCCCATCATCAATCCATGATTTCCATTGCGTTGGCACATCATCATTAATTATTCTATTAGTGCCTTTGTCATAGAAATTCAGGTTAAAATTATAGCGCGTTGATTCTATTGGCAAAAACCATACATTGGTAAACTGTGTAACACTATACTGGCGTGGCGATATAAAACCACGATAGTTTACTAGTAGAACTTGTTGGTCGTCAAAAGTCATATCTTCCCTATCCATGGCATAGTATTCGGGGTCTGCAGGTGTGCGTTTTATTTGCCCAAAAACAGATTGCACTGTAATTACTAATAGGGTTAAGACTAAAAATTTAATTCTCATAATTTATGTTTTTTATTCTATTGGTAATAAATCGGTTCTAAGAACGGATTGGTTTTCGTCGTCTAACAAAGTAACCTCATTTAATCTAACTATGCCATTTTGTGTGTTGTCATCATCAAATGTTGGTAAGTTATTTTTTTCAAATAAAATCATGATACCATCGGCAGAAATCGCTTGGTTAAACGTTACGTAGAAGGTATTTCTAATGTCTTTATCTGGAGCGGATTCAAAATTAATTTCGGTTAATTGCTCTCCATTTCTTGCATATATGCGGAATTTGTCGTGAATTGGGAAAATATTACCTCTGTCGGCTATCAATGTCATGCCTCCAACTGTTTTTTCCTCACTTAAATTAATACCTAACCAAACATCTTTGGGCTGTTCTTTAGTGCCTCCACCATATTGTTTGGATACCCAACCGCTGTAATAACTTCCATCGGTTGCTTTTAAGGAATTGAAGTAATTGTTATAATCTGATTGACTGATATTTTGATTCAAGTCCACAAATCTTCTGTATCGGTGTACCATATCTTTGGTATTCGATTTGTACATTTCTAAATTAATAAGGCTTCGTTCTTCAATTTCAAACGGTGCTGTATATTTTTTTAGTTCGCTGGTGCTATTTCTATCTTCTGTATAGTAATAGATATCTAGATTAGGGTCTGTACACGTAATGGTAACAATCTTTTTTGGTCTAAAGGTTTCAAAAGTTTTACTAGCCACATATTCGTGAGAGATTTTTACTGGTACCTGCTCCATGTAGGCGTATGATGGGTCTGAATATGGCCCTACATTTTCGTTATGATCTACTGCCGCCACTTTATAGTAATATGCTTTATTAACCTCTACTGTTTTATCGGCATACATTTGACGATTTAGTGCTGCTGTGCTGTATGTTTTGTGGAATGTAATGGAATCTTTTGAGGGTATAAGCTCATTAATTAAATTGTCTTTTGTTGGTGTGAAATTTGGGTTTTCCCCTCTGTGAATTACATATTTATCTACATCTTTTTCAAAATTGGTGTAAAACCAAAGGTTGATAAAATTTTCTGGTGCTAATGGGGAGACATGTGCCGTGTACACCCCAAGTACTTTCCTTGGTTTGTCGTCTATTTCGTCACTTTTAGGTGTTTTGCACTTTACTACTTTTGATGCACTGCTACGGTTATTAAATTTATCTACTGCTTGAACGCGATAATAGTATGTTGTGTTTGGGGCCACAAGACTGTGTGCCCAACCTCCAAAATTAAGTTGTGTTTGGTCTATGTAAGAATTTGTTTCTGCGGTGCCAATAAAATTTAAGGTACTAGGTTCACAGGAATTATCTAAACTTCTATAAATGTTATAATGACTTAAGTTCTCAAGGTTTTCTATTTGTTGCCAAGATATTTGTACTTTTTCATTAGATATAGCTTGGGCTTTTACTTCTAAATCAGAAGTTGAAAAATTCGCTTTACCTACTACTCGTATTGTTTTAATACCATGACCGTTAATTTGAAATTCTATTTCGTTATTGGTAACCTTAATGGCTTCTTTATCATCTTCAATAAGGTTTAAGGTATAGGCTTTGGTAATATCTTGATTTAAATTGAGCTTTACTTTTACGTTTGTAGTTTTACCTTCCAATTCAAAAAAGCGCATAATAAATCCATTACCGTTAGCTTCGGCTTTTTTGAATGTGGTACATATAACATTGTCTTTATCTGTGCTTAAAAATGAACGACTATTTGGTAATTGTCCTTTTTTATTTTTTTGAATGTATTGGGCTAGGAGTGGGTGGGAACTCTCCCAACCAAATACTGGTGCTTTTCCTTGTTGCCAGTTCCCTTTATGACTGTTTATGGAAAAGGTATATTTCTTTAAACCTGGTTGGTCTACTTGTACATTGGTTTGGAAGAAATTGTTCATTAAATAGAGAAACATATTACTGTTCTCTGGTTTTACGATGTCTTCTTTGGCTCTGCGGCCATCATTATTCCAAAATACAGGTCTTGGGTGCTTGTAATTAATCAAGTTGCCTTCAATTGTAGACAAGGTTACTCCAAAGTCTTCATTAGAAGCATCTGCAAAATGTTGAATGGCATAAAAAGCAGATTCAGCCGCTTCAAATTGTAAATCCTTATTTCCCGGTTGGGTTACTGCTCCTGCTAATTCATGGTGGTGCTGATGATTGGGGACGTTTATTGGGATAGCACAAAAAGAGGCTTCTTTAATATAACGGTTCCAGCCAGAAATAAGCGCTTCTCCGTTAGAAAGTTTGTCTACTTCTAAAGCAAAATCTAACCTTTTAGTATTGTGATGTATATATACTACCAAAGTTGTTCTGTCTGTTAGGTAAGCCTTTTGGTTTAGATGCAGTTCGTCCATTACAACACCTTTGTATAGTTTAATATCGGTAAACTTTGTTTTCTTCCACTCTTTGCTAAAATGGTCATAGTGTATGTACTCGCCTAAGGCGTAAGGCGAGCTTTTATCTACGATGTTTTTATTGAGTTGTTTGTCCAAAACCTCCGATATAATATTCTCTTCTTTATTTAAGGTTATGTGGTAAAAATTATTTTCTACAGAGGTTTCATTGCTTAATAAAGATTTGGAGAGGGTTGGTTTCTTTACTTCTTTAATATTGAAGGTTTTATATCCCATAACAGGAATATTTTTAGCGTAAAACACCAATTTGCCATTGGTAAGCTCTTGTACTTTAACAGGCTTTTTGGTATTGGGGTCAATTATTTTAAAACTATTGAAAGGTATTTGGTCTTTATTGATATAAACCACATCATTCCGTTCCCAGTTTAAGCTGTTGTATACCACTATTCCGTTAGATTTTGATTGTATTTCAGAGCCTAACTTTTCAAGTGATACTTGCAATGCATTTTCGTTATAATCAATGGCTTCATCTACCAAAGTTTCATGCATAACATTTTCGGTTTCGTAGTATTTAGGATTACCTCCATCAAAAGTACCGTTGGTATGCTCGTGATACATGACAATACGGTTATAGGCTTGGAATATATCTTTTTCTGGATAACCACCTTTTGTATTCATAGCAAAAGTTGCTAATTTTTCGGTAGTAGGAATGGCGTAGTTTACACGTCTTGCTTTAGCCATAAGGTCAGCATCAATTATTTCTTGGTCGTTCCAGCTATCTGGTGCATCTTTAGATGTTTCTTCTATTGTAATGCCATTTTTTAATTGTGATTCTACGTCTTCAAAATAAGAACTAACTAAGGAGCATCTAAATTTTGGATACTCGTATTTGGCATTCCATTCTTTGATTTTTTCGGCATTTTCCATAGTTGGGACAGAAAAATCATGACTATCATAAGCTAAAATGCAATCGAACTGCCAATCTAAATCTACATGACGATTAATAAGATAGGACACGCCTTCTAAATCCCAAGTTGCTATTTTGTTTGGCGAGTAATAAGAATCTGTTTTGCATAATGCAACGTTTTTTGTGTCGCCGTCTGGACTCAACCATTTAAAAACAGGTTGGTCAAACATATCATTCAAATTGTTAGGATTGTTGCTTCCATGCATAAAATAAGGAATGTCAGCTTCCTTGAGGTATAAAGGCCAAGAACGGGTAATACCTGTAACATCATTATTTAAAGCAAGTTTAGAGGGTGCAACATCTAACATGTCAACAATGTAACGGTTGGGTGTGTAAAAGCTACGGGCTAAAACCTCATATCCTGGTATTTGGGAGGAAATGGTGTTGTGGTTGGCAGAAAAGCCTATTCTACCTTCATTTACACGTTGTTCAAATTCTTTGATTCTCTCAGGGGTTTGTTTTGATATCCAACGAATTATAGGTTCACTGGTTTCAATATTCCATCTAAATTGGTCGTTTTCATCCCAAGAGTCGGTCTCCTTACAAAAGTCTAGTGCTGTATCAATACCGGCTTCTCGTACCGCTTTTCTAATATTTTGGTAATAGCTTATAAATCCAAGGTCTTGGTGTGAAACGGCCGCATAATAAACCTTCCATTTTTTTTGCGGTTGCCAAACTATGGTTTTCTGTGCTACTACTCTTTTTTTATTGTTGATTAGTTCTATTAATACTTTAGAAGGTTTATTTACGTCCATTAACATAAGGTCGTAAACTCCTTTGCCTTTGGTTAAAGCACCCAAATTTTGGTAGTACTCATCAAACCCTTCAACCTTAATTCTTGCTTCTACAGATGCTTTAGTTGCTGTGTTGTTTATTGATAGTTTTACTAATTGTTTTAATGCCTCTCCGTTTTTTGCCTTCGGGAAAAACGGTGTTGGCGTTATATCGGTAATTTCAATTTTTGAATTTTGTGCACTTATTGAAATGAAACAACATAGAAATGAGAGTACTAAAAAATTTTTCATAGTTTTTAAACTGGGTGTATTGCTATTAATTACGTTTGTTAAACACTTGTTGTATCAATTTACTGTGCATTAGTACATGTTAATATGTGCGAAATCTACGGGCACAGGCTAAGTAAAGTACAATATAAAATTCTTAAAGAATTTTGATAAAATTTTAGGTAAGACTTTAGTTTAGCTTTGTTTATTGGTGAAATTAAGTGTTGGTAAGTACAAATTTAGCTATTATGGCATTAGGATTATGATATGATACTTGCTAGATTTGAGTCAATATTAACATTAAAAAGAAACTCTATGTTAATGTTGTCTTATTAGATAGGAAAGAAATTTGGAACGGTTTTGTATGTGAGTAGTAGCGAGTTTCTACTCACTATACTTTCGGTTTTACACTGACCTTTATTTTATATTTCAACTTCCGTTTTATCATTTAAACCGTTATTACTTATATATCGTGTTACCTGCTGACATTTTCAATATTTGGACTATCACTTACTCGTCCAAAAAATAATCCCAAGCAACCTTAGAGATGTCGGATATTATTTTTTCGTTAGTTTTAAAATCTTCTTTAGAATCAGTCACAAAAACACTTATAGTAAGATGTTTTCCATTCGGAAAAAACACAATTCCAATATTATTTACTGCTGCAGTTATGCCTGTTTCTTTATGCTTTCCTGACGAGCCTGTTTTGTGTGCAACAATTATTTCTTCTGGTAATAGCCCTCTTAATCTGTTTTTTCCAGTTTTGGTTCCTTTCATTATGTTCCAAATAAAATCATAGCTCTCTTTGGAAAGCAACCCATTTTTGTTTTCATAAAATGTTATCAGAATCTTATTAGCTTCTTTTGGTGTTGTCCAATTTAAAAATTGCAAATCCCAATTGCCCTGCATTGTCTCCTCATTTATTTTTACAGCAAAATCTTTAAAACCGAGACTTAAAAAATAATTCTCAACAACTTGTGGTTTTCCGAGCAATTTTAGCAAAACATCACAGCCAACATTGTCACTCAAAGCCACCGTGTATTCAATAATTTCTGCAATAGTAAGTGTAGCTCCTTCTGGATATTTTTTTCTTATTGGACTCCATAGTCCAGGTAGCAGTTCATTTTTCTTAATCTCAATTTTTTGGTCAAGTGAAAGATTGCCTTTATCTACTTCAGATAGAATTGTCAACGCAATTGGAAACTTGAAAACACTCTGCATTGGATAGTGTCTTTGACCATTAATACTTAGTGTGTCATTAGTTTTAATCCCATTGATTGCAACTCCAACAATTGCACTTTTTGTATTTATGATACTATCAATTTTCTTTCTTAAAGTTTCTATTTCTTGAGAATAGCCTTTTGTTAAAACTATTAAGAAGAGAAGGAAAATGATGATTGTATTTCTTAACATAATCTTTATTTTACTTAAAGTTAACGTTTATTATCAGGGATAATTTTATTTTAGTACACCTTTGTTATATAGGAAGTGCTATTTGTTTACCTAGCGTTGGCTTTTAAAAATTGAGAAGGGGTAAGCCCTTTGTTTAATTCCTTGAATTTTTTATTGAAATGTTGAATTGTTGGAAATCCCGAATGGATGGCAACTGTGTTTATTGACTCATTTGTATTATCTAAAAGTAAACGTTTAGCATGATTTATGCGATATTCATTTAAGAAATCAAAAAACGTTTTTCCTGTTTTTTGTTTGAATAAACGGCAGAACGAAGGTTTAGTTAAACACGCCATATCTGCCATTTCCTGTAGTGTGATTTTATCTTTAAAATGGGTTTCAATATGATTAAACACCTTATTTACCAAACCGTGGTCTTTTCTTGTTAATTGGGGTAAATACCCTGGACTTGCTAATAATTTATAACCTTCAGCTTCTGTTAATTTAAATAATAAGTCAAATACTGATATCCATTTTCTTAGCCCTGTTCTATCGTTAATTTCCAGAAACAGAGGTTTAATTTCTTCACTTGTTGTTTGGGAAAATGATATGCCTCTTTGTGCTAGGGTAAAAAGCTGAATTAGGGGTTGTAATTCCTGTGCTTTTTTAAACATATTATCTATCATATCTGGCGGGAACTGAAGTGTAATACGTATGCTTCTACTTAAAGCTTTGTTGGCATTAGGAGTCTCTGTGTTATTATTTACCCACATGTGTGGTAAATTAGAGCCTACCAAAACTAAATCTCCAGCTTTGTATCTGGATGTATGGTCTCCTATATATCTAACTCCTTCACTTTCTAGTATTAATGTTAATTCTAGCTCAGGGTGGAAATGCCACGGCATATCAAAACTAGGTTTGTCTAAATATGTACATCGAAAAGGGGTTTCCTCATCGAAAAGGATTTTATAAAACGATGCTTTCATTTAATTTTAAATTCAGCTAAAGTTAAAAATAAATGACTAAAAATAAAGCCGGCCACCTTAAATTAGATAGCCGATTTTGTTCCTGTAAAAATGTGTAATCCAATAGTAATGATAATGATAAGGTAAATTTAACTAATACAGTTGTGAATAATATATCCATAAATTAGATGAATCTATCCACTATAAGCAGAAGTGTATGCTATAGTTTTACTCACTAAAGGTATCTTGAAAAATTAAGAGATGCTTTAAAATAATAACATTGATAGGATAGATTGATAGTTCCATCTGCTAAATCAGAAAAAAAATGAATAAAAAAGAATGGCTTAACACAGTAACAAAGAATATGGCACTACTATTTTTTGCATTTGTGTTTTCATGTGGTAACCAAGAGACGATAGAAGATTATACAGCGTATGTAAATCCATTTGTAGGCACACAAAATGATGGACATACATTTCCGGGAGCAACAACACCTTTGGGAATGGTGCAACCGAGTCCGGAGTCTTATGACACCTACTATAAAGGCTATGAAGCAGACCATATAGCAGGATATCAGTACAACGACCCTTGGCTTATTGGTTTTACACAAACACATTTAAACGGCGTGGGGTGTCCGTCATTGTCTGATATTTTATTACAACCCCTAAATGCAGATACCATCAACAGTAATTCACGATTCAATTATAAATCCACATATAAAAAAGAAAGTGAGGAAGCCATACCAGGGTATTACAAAGTTTATTTAGACGATTTTAAGGTACAAGTAGAACTTACAGCTTCCGAACATGTGGCGTACCACAGATATACCTATAACACCGTTAAAGATGCTAAACTACTTATAGATTTACAATATGGTGTAACTTGGAATGTAAAGGATATACCAGGTAATGTTTTAGACGCGTATCAGCAGTTTGAAGACGATTATACCTTAAGTGGTTATAGAAAAGCACGCCAATGGGCGCAAAGGGATTTATACTATGTTATAAAGTTTAGTAAGAAGATTACCAATAAAAACGAACTGTTACCACCCGACAATAAACAAGAAAAGGCACCAAGATATATTTTAGATTTTGATATGGGAGATAGCCCTGTTCTTGAAGTAAAAATAGGCGTATCAACAGTAGGGGTAGAAGAAGCTAAAAAGAATCTGGAAGCACAGATTCCTTCATGGGATAGTTTTGATGCAGTAAGAACCAGTACAAATAAAAAGTGGAACGACATTTTAGGGAAAATTGATATAGAAGGCGAAGTCGATAAAAAGATAGCATTTTATACCAGTTTGTATCATTTATACATTCAGCCTAATAACATTGCTGATGTAGATGGACAATTTAGAAGTTCTGGTTCTGGAGTTCAAAAAGCTACCAGTGGTAAATATTATTCAACGCTCTCGTTGTGGGATACCTATCGTGCGGCCAAACCTATGTATACCATTTTAAGTCCAGAATTGGTAAGTGATATCAATACCTCGATGATGGATAGTTATAGGTATATGAAGGTGGATACCTTAAACCCAAAAGAAGCTAATAGATACTTACCAAGATGGCAATTATGGGGGCAAGAAACCCATACCATGATAGGTAATCATGCCGTACCCGTTATTGTAGACGCCTATTTAAAAGGTATAAAACCAAAAGGCTATACGGATGACGAAGTTTTCGATGCCGTTTGGACGTCCTTAACAAAAGAACACTATCGAAACCATGTAAAACTCATCGATTCCTTTGGTTATATTCCCTATGATGTAAAATTATCAAAAATAGATGATGGCAGGGAAACCGTATCCCGTTTGTTAGAAAATATCTATGATGATTATGCTGGTGCTTTACTAGCTGAAACCTTAGGCAAAACCAAAGAAGCCAAATTTTTAAGGAACAGAGCATCGTTTTATAAAAATGTGTATGATAAAGAAAGTGGTTTTATGCGAGGAAAAAATGCAAAAGGCGAGTTTAAAAAAGATGTAGATGCTACTGAGGTTGTTGGCGAATGGTTGAAAGGTTCAGATTTTACTGAAGGTAATGCCTATCATTATCAGTTCCATGTGTTACATGACATTCCTGGTTTAGTAGATATTATGGGAGGTAAAACCGAATTTGGTAATAAGCTAGATGCCATGTTTTACTCAAAAGAAACCCCAGAGGTACGTACTTTGGTTTGGGAACTTCGTGGCACTTACGGGCAGTATTGGCACGGTAACGAACCTTGCCATCATGTACCATATCTATACAAGTACAGCGATAGACCCCATAAAGCGGATAAAATAATAAAGACATTAATTGATGATTATTATTATAGCAAACCAGATGGTTTAATGGGAAATGACGATTGCGGACAAATGTCTGCATGGTATATGTTTGGAGTGCTCGGGTTTTACCCAGTAAACCCTACAGGAGGCGAGTATATTTTAGGGGCACCGCAAGTAGAAGAAGCTACCATAAACTTGCCTAACGGAAAAACCTTTAAAGTAAAAGCAGAAAACTTAAGTGATGATAATTACATTGTAAAATCTGTAAATTTAAATGGAACCGTATTAAATAGAAAGTATATTACCCATGACGAAATTCTTAAAGGCGGAGAATTGATTTTTGAGATGGGAAGTATGAAGTAGTGTAGTGGAACTTTATTTAAATAAAAGTTTTACCTACTTAGTTTTTTTTAATCTCTGAAGCTGGTTTAATATTTTATTTTTCTAAATTCTGAAGGACTCATTTTTTTAATAGCTTTAAATTGTCGGTTGAAATTAGATATATTGTTGAAACCTACTTTTTCAGCAATTTCTGTAATAGAAATATCCTTATTTTTATGTAGGTGTTTACAAGAGTTTTCTATTCGTAATTCATTTAAAAACTGAAAATATGTTTTATTGGTTCTTTTCTTAAAATATTTACAGAATGCATTTTTTGTCATATTCGCAACTTCCGCAATAGTTTTTAAAGAGACCTCTTTTTCATAATTGTTTATAGTATATTCAAATATATTACGCATTCTTCGTCCTTCATTATCTGTGTATTTTTTATTTGATACAAATGAAGATAAATTTTTATGAGTAGATGTAGCACATAACTTTAAAACTTCCAGAAGTATTAAGAATCTATCTAACTTACTAGCATTTTCTAACTTAAAAAAACAATCTTTAATATGATATAAATTGGATGTAACTTCAAAACCGTGTTTAGCAGATTTAAAAAAAGGATCTAGTTCTTTGAGCTCTTCTAATTCAAAAAAATCATTACCAAAAGAAGATTTTGTAAAAAATAAACTAATCATTTTAGAGTTTTTAAAACGAGTAATATCACTTTTAAAAAGATGAGGTATATTACTTCCTATAACTACAATATTACCTCTTGTATAATAGTTTACAGAGTCTCCAACAATTAAAGCACCTTCGCCTTCAACAATTAAACTTAGTTGTATTTCTTCATGTTGGTGTAATTTGTCATAAAAAGCAACCCCTAAATCCACTTGATAGATTAAAGCATCTTGGTTAGGCTTTGGTATTTTAAAGGGTAGCGCTTTCATAAACTTCAAATATATGTAAATAATACTCTTTAAAATTTAAAAATCATAAATGTAGGATAATATAGTATTAAATATGGATAATTAGATATTGATTTTGAAGATTGGTTTTAGAGTAATTTTACAAAAAAACTATTTAAATAATTTTAGACAAAATAAAATACGATGGAAACAAATAGTTTAGATTGGAGATATACCGTTATGCCAGCTGTGTTTACATGGTTGAAAGAGTCAAAGTCCGGCTCCATTGAAATTGATCTTGATGCCACGCAAAAATACGCCTCGGGTATTTTAAAAGTTAAAGGAAAAGGAGGAAGCAAAATGGGAGGACTTGTTGGCTCCGGTACTCTGGGTGAGAATAGCTATTTGACCTCCGAACAGCGCCTTTCTTTACTTAAAGCCCTTTCTGAAGTTGCTAAAGAATATAATGTTCCATTGATTAGTGGAGCTGCGGCAGAAAATAAAGAAGAGCTTGTGAAAATCGTTGAAGGATTAGCTACTGTTGGAGTAGATACAGTCATGATAATGCCACCAAAAACTAAAGAGCTTCCTTCTGATGAAGAAATGTATGCGTATTATGAACTTGCTGAAGCTACTGCAAGAGGTGCAGGAGTAACAATTATGCCTTATAATAATCCTGATGCAGCTGGATATCATGCACTCTCTACTGATCTTTTGTTAAGAATTGCTATCCTCCCTAATGTTACAGCTCTTAAAATATCGACTATAGATGTTTCAATAATAGAAACGATGATGTTAGCCAACAAAGATCTAAAAGTGTTGGCAGGTGTAGATACTGTAACTGTACACGCAGGACTTGCTGGGGCATCTGGAGGAATTACAGGTGTAGGTTGTATCTTCCCAAAAGCTAGTGTTACTATGCAGGAGTATGTAACAAATGGTGAATGGGCTAAGGCAAATAAAATTTCTCAGGCTATGAATTCCATTTCATATCTGGATTCTAAGCCGTTGCTTCTCGAATATCTTAAGTTTGCTTTTGGAATTCATCATAATGATGTCGATGGAGGACTTCGCACCTTTGGAAAGAAATTAACTCAACAGCAAATTGATGATGTTCGTTCAAGATATACTCTAACAAAAGAAAGACTTGAAGCTCTGGGATTTGATTAATATAGTACTAGTTAAAGTCCAAAATTTTATGAACATAAAACATCAGGAAAAAAAATGATAACAGGAAAAAATTACATAGGTAACACTTTAAAAGCCACAGGAAATACAACACACAAAACAATTAACCCAAAGCTTAACACGGTGAATCCGATACTATTTTACGAAGCGACTGATGATGAAATTGATGAAGCTGTTCAATTAGCATGGTCAGCATTTAAAGATTACAGAAAAGTTTCTGGACAAAAAAGAGCTGAATTTTTAAATACAATCGCAGATGAGATTTTAGCAATAGACCAAGAATTGATAGATACTTATATGTCTGAATCTGGTTTACCTGAAGGCAGAGCAATAGGCGAACGTGGTAGAACTATTTTTCAATTGCGTTCTTTTGCCGATTTGGTTTCTAAAGAAGATTGGCGTGAAAATAGTTTTGATGCAGCAAATCCAGATAGAGAACCGTTTCCAAAAGATGATTTGCGTCGTACATCAATTCCTCTAGGCCCTGTAGTTGTTTTTGGTGCAAGTAACTTTCCCTTAGCTTTTTCAACCGCTGGAGGAGATACAGCAAGTGCATTAGCTGCAGGTTGTCCAGTAATTGTAAAAGTACACGAAATGCATTCTGGTACAGCAGAGTTAGTTGCTTCTGCTATTGTTAAAGCAATAGAAAAAACAGGCATGCCAAATGGTGTGTTTTCTAATATTATGGGGCGTGGTAAAACTGTAGGAGCAGCTTTAGTAAAGCACCCAAAAATAAAAGCAGTGGGTTTTACAGGAAGTATTTCAGGAGGTAGAGCATTATTTGATATAGCAGCAAAACGAAAAGAACCTATACCGGTATTTGCAGAAATGGGAAGTATAAACCCTGTAATTATAACACCAAAAGCTATAGAAAATAGATCAGAACAAATAGCAGCTACATACGCAGGTTCTATTACTTTAGGAGTAGGTCAGTTTTGTACCAACCCAGGTTTAATTTTAACTATCGAAAGTGATAAAACACAGCTGTTTATAAATGATTTGGCAAAAAAAACAGTAGCGATTGATGCGCAATGTATGCTTCATCCAAATATTAAAAGTGGGTTTGTAGAAAATAGTAAAAACGTATCATCTCAAAAAGGAGCAGAAGTTATAGCAAAAATTACAGATACTTTAGAAGATAATTATGCAGCATCGCAAATATTAAGCGTATCAGGAAAAGATTTTTTAGCAAACCCTAAATTACATCAAGAAGTTTTTGGACCTTTTTCTTTAGTAGTTAGAGCTAAAGATGAAGCTGAACTTATAGCTATTATAAATGGACTGGAAGGGCAGTTAACAGGAACCATTTTAGCTGAAAAAGAAGATTATGTAAACCTTCACGATATTGTTGATGCATTAGAAAATAGAGTAGGTAGAATTATATTTAATGGAGTACCAACAGGTGTTGAGGTTTGCCCCTCAATGCAGCACGGTGGCCCATATCCTGCATCAACTGATTCTAGGTTTACAGCAGTAGGAACAAATTCAATAAAACGTTGGGTACGTCCAGTTAGCTACCAATCGTTTCCAAATGAATTATTACCAGAAGCTTTAAAAACTAAATAAGATTGTTGTAGAATAAAATGAGTAGAAATACCTTTGTTTGTATTGATGCACATACTTGTGGAAACCCAGTAAGGGTTATTAAAGAAGGTGGTCCTAATTTAATAGGGAGCACCATGAGCGAAAAACGTCAGCACTTTTTAAAGGACTACGATTGGATTCGAAAAGGTTTAATGTTTGAGCCTCGTGGACATGATATGATGAGTGGTAGTATATTATATCCACCACACAACTCAGAAAACGATTTTTCTATTTTGTTTATAGAAACTTCGGGTTGTTTACCCATGTGTGGTCATGGAACTATAGGCACTATAACCATAGCTATTGAAGAGGGTTTAATAACACCAAAAGTTCCAGGGAAAATTAAAATGGAGGCACCTGCTGGTCTAGTAAATATTGAATATGGACAAACAGGTAATAAAGTAGATTGGGTGCGTTTAACCAACGTTAAAAGTTACTTAGCTGCTGAAGGCTTAACAGTTGATTGTCCTGAGTTAGGAGAATTAACTTTTGATGTGTCTTATGGCGGAAATTATTACGCTATTGTAGACCCTCAAAAAAACTTTTCTGGTGTTCATGATTTTTCTGCTGGAAAGATTATTCAATATTCTCAAATACTTCGTAAAAGAATCAATGATAAATATCCAGCTATGTTTATTCATCCAGAAAATGATACTATAAGAGATGTATCTCATATATTATGGACAGGAAAACCAATAGATTCAACATCAACAGCAAGAAACGCTGTTTTTTATGGAGATAAAGCTATAGATAGAAGTCCGTGTGGTACTGGAACATCAGCAGTTATGGCTCAACGTCATGCCAAAGGGACACTTAAAATTGGAGAAGATTTTATACATGAGAGTTTTATTGGTAGCAAATTTATTGGTCGTGTAGAAGAAGAGGTAACATTAAACGGTAAACCGGCAATTATACCAAGCATTCAGGGTTGGGCAAAAGTTTTTGGATACAACACTATTGTAATTGATGATGATGATCCTTATGCTCATGGATTTCAAGTAATCTAATTAATTTATGAGCAAAAATGTAATTATTATTGGAGGTGGTATAATAGGATTAAGCAGTGCATATTATTTACAAAAAGAAGGTCATCAAGTTACAGTAATAGATAAATCAAATTTTTCATCAGGAGCATCTTACGTTAATGCAGGTTATATTACGCCAAGTCATTTTATGCCTTTGGCTGCTCCAGGTATGATTTCCAAAGGACTTAAATGGATGTTTAATCCTGCAAGCCCCTTGTATATAAAACCAAGATTTGATATTGATTTTTTAAAATGGTCTTTAGCGTTTAGAAAATCTGCAACAGCTGTCAAAGTTGAAAAAGCGATAAAGCCAATAAAGGATATCAACATATTAAGTAGAGAATTATACAAGGAGATAAACAATTCAGAAGACTTTAATTTTCATTTTGAAAAAAAAGGACTTTTAATGTGCTATAAGACAGATAAAGTAGGGGAAGAAGAATGGAAGATAGGGCAACGAGGGATTAAAGAAGGTTTAAAAGTTGAAAACTTGTCGTTGAAAGAAGTTGGAAAAATAGAACCTAAGGCAAATTTGAATATTAAAGGGGCCATTTATTATCATTCTGATGCACATATGACGCCTCATGATTTTATGAATCAAATGCTTTATTATTTAAAATCTAATGGTGTTGTAATCCATGCAAATGAAAAAGTTATTGACATCTCTATATCAAATGATAAAATCTCAAAAGTAATTACAGACAATCAAGAAATAGTCTGTGACGAGGTTGTTTTAGCTGCTGGCAGTTGGAGCCCTCTACTTACTAAAAAGTTAGGGTTAAAAATACCAATTCAAGCAGGAAAAGGCTATAGAATAAATGTGGAGCGTCATACTAATATTACTATTCCAGCAATTTTATGTGAATCTAAAGTGGCAGTTACACCTATGAAAGGGTTTACACGTTTTGCAGGTACTATGGAAATTGCTGGTATTAATCACGATATTAATCCAGTAAGAGTTAACGCTATTGCAAACGCTGCAAAATCGTATTACAATAATCTTGAAATTAATGATGAAGAGAAGGCAAAAGTAGATTGTGGTTTACGACCATGTTCCCCAGATGGCTTGCCATATATTGGTAAATCGTCAAAATGTGTTAATTTAACTATAGCATCAGGACATGCTATGATGGGGTGGAGTTTAGGACCTGCAACAGGAAAACTAGTTTCTGAAATTATTGCGAATAAAAAGACAACTCTGGATTTACTTCCTTTCCATCCAGATAGAACATTTTAAATACATTCATCTATACCTATGAAAATAAAAAACCTACAACTTTTGTTGTAGGTTTTGTTTTGCGGAGAAAGAGGGATTCGAACCCCCGGAGGTGTGACCCTCAACAGTTTTCAAGACTGCCGCATTCGACCACTCTGCCATTTCTCCTTGAGTGCCTCATCAAGCTATTTGCCTGAATGCGGGTGCAAATATAGAACCCTTTTTTAATTCTTTCAAATAAAAGCAAAACTTTTTAAAATAAATTTACACCATTTTACCATTGCTTTATTTTATATCAGTTTATGAGAAAAAGATATTTTCAAACCGTATTTTTGTGCAAAACAAGTAGCAATGTCCAATATTATAGAACAGTTACAATGGCGATATGCCACTAAAAAGTTCGACGACACTAAAACCTTACCCAACGATAAATTAGATATCTTAAAACAAGCATTTAATTTAACCGCAACCTCCTACGGTTTACAAACCATAAAAATGCTTGTAATAAAAGATAAGACGTTAAGATTAAAGCTTGTAAAACACTCCTACAACCAAAGTCAAGTTGTAGATGCATCACATTTATTAGTTATTTGCATACAAGAAAATATTTTAACTGCAGACGTCAACCAATATTATGATAATATAAAAGATATCAGGGAAACACCCGAAAACATTCTAAAACCCTATAGAGATGGATTGTTAGATATGATGAGTAAAATGTCTATCGAGGAGCGACAGAAATGGTCCACAAATCAAGCATATATAGCATTAGGCAATTTAATGACGGTTTGTGCGATAGAACATATAGATGCCTGCCCAATGGAAGGATTTGTACCTCAAAAATTTAACGAAATATTAAATTTAGAAGCCAAAGGCCTTAAGTCAGTATTACTACTACCAGTGGGGTACAGAGCAAAAGACGATATGTTTTCAGAATTTAAAAAAGTAAGAAAACCAATAACCGAAGCCGTAATAGAATTATAAATTATCGGGGTGTTCCCACAAGGGTCGGGCTTTCCATTAATAGTTTTGGTTTCCCGCTATAGGCAGGACCAAAAGCTGCCGTTACAATCCCTAACGCGGGTTAGGATAAATTAAAGAAACTTATGCCAGGATTTGAATTATTTGGAGATTTAGAGAAAGAACAAGTAAATGATGTATTAGACAATGGTGTTATTATGCGCTATGGCTTTGATGGCATGCGTAAAGGCCATTGGAAAGCCAAAGAATTAGAGCAAGAGCTACAAACCACATTCCAATCCAAACATGTACAGTTAGTATCAAGTGGTACTGCAGCAGTTTCAGTAGCATTAGCTTCAGCAGGTGTTGGAGCAGGAGACGAAGTAATCATGCCAACATTTACATTTGTTGCAAGTTTTGAAGCCATAATGCTATTAGGAGCTATTCCAGTTTTGGTAGATGTAGATGATACTTTGGGATTAAACCCAGGAGCTGTAGAAAAAACTATAACTCCAAAAACTAAAGCCATTATGGTCGTACAAATGTGTGGTAGTATGGCAGATATGGATGCGATACAAAAAGTAGCAAAAACACATAATTTACTAGTGGTAGAAGATGCCTGTCAGGCTATTGGAGGTACTTATAAAGGTAAGCCTTTAGGCAGTATAGGAGATTTGGGTTGCTTCTCATTCGATTTTGTAAAAACAATTACCTGTGGTGAGGGTGGTGCTGTGGTAACAAATAATAAACAGTATTATGTAAATGCAGATCATTACAGTGATCATGGGCACGACCATATAGGAAATGACAGAGGAGCAGAAACACACCCTTTTCTAGGTTATAATTTTAGAATCTCAGAGTTGCACGCAGCAGTTGGTTTGGCACAAGTTAAACGATTACCAGAATTTTTAGAAATTCAAAGAAAAAACTTCAACATTATAAGAGACGCTTTAAGTGAAATTCCTGAAGTTACATTTAGAGCTGTTCCAGAAGGTGGTATAGAAAGTTGTGCGTTTCTAAACTTTTTTTTACCAGATATAGACATCACAAGAAAGGTAATAAAAGGATTTAAAGATAATGGCATTGACGCCTGCTGGAACTATTATGATAATAACTGGCATTATATTCGTAAATGGAACCATTTAAAAGATTTAAAATCACTGTTTCCAATTTCAAAAGAAGTAAAAGCGGGATTGCAATATCTAAAGCATAAAACTTTTGAAAAAAGCGATCATTACATCGGTAGAAACATATCATGCTTAATAAAACTATCTTGGACAGATGATGAGATAAAAACAAGAGCCCAAAAGATGGTTCAAGTTATCAAAGCTGCTATAAAATAACTGTTATTTAAATTATGTATGGTTTATGTAGTGGTAAATAATTTTTTGTTACTATAGCAATACCATAGCTTTATGATTTCAAAATAAAGCTATGTGTATCAACAGCATCAGGTCGTTTTTAATTTTACTATTCTTTACAGAAATCTTATTCGGTCAGCAAATGCCAATAGGTTTTTCTAACCAATCAGATGATTTTACACCCTTTGGTGGTAGCGGTTTTTCTAGAAGAGTAAGTCCATCAGATGTGTCAAATATGGTAGGAGAATTTTTTAATGATGGCTCTAATCCTTGGCAAGGATTTACAATAGATTTAGAACGTCCAATAGATTTAGAATTACAAAAAATAATACACCTTGATTTTTATGCATTTGATCCTAATGGGCATCAAGTAACACTTAAATTAGAACAAGGCGCTAACCCAGATGTTCAAGTAACTGTAACCACAATTGCTGCTTCAGGATGGAGTAATGCTATAGTTTTTGATTTCTCTGTCGCAGTATTAAGTTCTGATGGAACAACACCTATAAATGCTTCAGGAATCTATCAGAAACTTACTGTTTTTATTGATGGAGGCAGTACAATAGCAGGTACTTATTTAATAGATAATATTGATGATGGATCAACACCAACCAATCCTAATAACTTAGATGTTATTTATAATGATCTGGTTTGGTTTGATGAGTTTAATACCTCTGGAAAAACAGCAATAAATAATTCAAATTGGTTTCATCAAACGCAAATACCAGCTGGCGGTAGTTGGTTTAATGGAGAAGTGCAACATTATACAAATCGTATTGAAAATTCTTTTGTAGAAAATGGCAATTTAAATATTGTAGCTATAAAAGAATCTTTCACAGATCAAGGAGAAACGAAACAATATACTTCAGCAAGACTAAACTCTAAATTTGCGTTTACCTATGGTAGAGTAGATGTTAAAGCAAAGTTACCATTTGGAGATGGTACGTGGCCAGCTATTTGGACTTTAGGAAAGAATATTACAGAAAATGGCGCCTATTGGCAAACACAAGGTTTTGGTACAACACCATGGCCAGCCTGCGGAGAAATAGACATTATGGAACACGGTTTGGGAGCTGTAAACCACACATCTAGCGCAATACATACTCCTTCTAGTTTTGGAAATACGGTAAATGTAGCATCACAAGAACTTACAGATGTCGCAAATAATTATCACGTATATTCTATGAATTGGTCTCCAAACCAAATAACATTTCTAGTAGATGATATAGCATATTATACCTATAAACCAGCAGTTAGAGACAATAATACATGGCCATTTGATGCTGAACAATATCTTATTTTAAACATAGCTATGGGGGGCATATCAGGCGCTATAGACCCTAGTTTTACTCAAAGTAGCATGGTAATTGACTATGTAAGGGTTTATCAAAATCTAGGATTAAGTGTAAATAAAAATGAATTAAATCCTTTTAAAATCTTCCCCAATCCAGCTAGTGATACATTACATGTAGAGTCAACCCAAAAAGTTGATAAAATTGAGATTTATACTTTATTAGGAAATAAAGTGATAACTCAGAAAGAATCAATAGATTCAATTGAAATATCAAACTTGTCAAAAGGTGTTTATTTAATTTTTATATACTCTAAAAATAAGATTACAGCAAAGAAACTCCTGAAGCAATAGTAACCAATAGGAATCACGTTAAAATGCTCACATTTTAGAACTGTTTCGATGTAGCTATATAAACCTTATAAAGCTATTAATCATGAAACAATTTTTACGATTCTTAATATTCATAGTCTACTTTCTATTTTTTAATGTTACATCTTCGCAAACGTACAAGCTTGACGAAAAACGAATTTATTCTTATGATGATTTCAATGATATTTGGGTGCAAAATACCACAGAAACTTATACCTATAATAATGGAGGTAATAAAGAAACCAGTATAATAGGCACTTCATTTCCTTCAGGTAATAATCAATATAGGCATACAAAAACTTATGATGTAAATAATAATATAATATCAGACTTAAAACAAACTTGGAATATTAGTATGACACAATGGGAAGATGCTTCTAGGGATACATATACTTACTATTCTGGTACAAGTAATATTAAAGATATTACAACTTATAGTTTTAATGTGGGATACAATACATTTAAGGTATTATATGAGTATTCTGGAGCAGATATTACTAAAATAACATTCCAAGATGGCAGTAGCGGTACTCTTATTAATTTCCAAAAATATGAATATACTTATAATTCATCAGGGCAGCCAGCTACTGAGGATGATTTTGAGTGGAATACATCTACTAATATGTGGGAGTTAGACGAACGTGGTGCAGCTAATTATACTTCAGGTCTAAGAGAACTTATAACTGAGCAATTAAATGGTGGTAACTGGGAACTTTTTGAACGTTATTTAACGTATTACACGATATCAATTGAAAAGGATAATGAGCATATTCAACAATATAGAAGTGGAAGTAACTGGATAAACAGTGATAGGGAAACAAGTACTTATGATGCAAATGATAATAAAACGGAATACATTTTTTACAGTTGGATATCTTCTGCTTGGGAACCCTATTATAAAGAAGAAATGAATTATTCTATGGCAGTACCTTTAAGTACTAATTTGTTTGAAAGTGAGACCATAAAAGTGTATCCTAATCCAGCAACAGATTTTGTTACTATTTCAACTCAGAAACAAATCGATAAAATTGAATTATACAATGTTTTAGGGTATAAAGTTTTGGAAGCTAAAAATACTAAAATAGTAAATGTACAAAGTTTAAACGCTGGGGTTTATTTACTTAAGCTATTAAATAATAAAACGTCTGTGACAAAAAGAATTATTTTGGAATAAAGATGCTATTAATTGAAAAAAGGGGAGTGGCAATATCTTGTTTTGAACTCCTCTTTTTAATATTTAACATATTCTACAATTTCTAAACCATAACCAATCATTCCAACTCGCTTAGTTTGCGCACTATTTGAGATTAATCGTAGTTTATGAATATCTAAATCATGAAGTATTTGAGCACCAATACCAAAATCGCGAGTATCCATATTTATCCTAGGAGCTTTTAAAACCTCGTTGTCTTTTTGATTGTTTTTTAAAAATTCTAAACGATTTAAAATATTAGTAGCCTGTACTTCTTGATTAATAAATATAATGGCACCTTTTCCAAAATCATTAACAGCTTTAAACATGGTATTTAGTTGCTCATCAACATTATTGGTAAGGGTTCCTAGAATATCATTATTTATTAAAGTTGAATTTATACGTGTTAATACAGGTTCATTATTTTTCCACTGTCCTTTTGTGAGTGCAATATGTATTTGATTATTAGTAGTTTGTTTATAAGCGCGTAATCTAAAACTACCAAAACGTGTATGAATTTCAAAGTCTTCTTTTTTCTCGATAAGAGAATCGTGTTGCATGCGATATGCTACTAAATCTTCAATAGAAACAATTTTAAGATCAAACTTTTTAGCCACTTCAATTAGCTGAGGCAACCTTGCCA
This sequence comes from Hyunsoonleella pacifica, assembly GCF_004310335.1. Classification (GTDB taxonomy): domain Bacteria; phylum Bacteroidota; class Bacteroidia; order Flavobacteriales; family Flavobacteriaceae; genus Jejuia; species Jejuia pacifica. Next base: position 676,221 of record NZ_SIRS01000001.1, read on the forward strand.
TTGAACCATCTTCATTCATTATTTCAACAATAACTCCTGCAGGTTCTAAACCAGCTAATCTTGCAAAGTCTATAGCTGCTTCTGTATGTCCTGTTCGTCGCAAAACACCACCTTCTTTAGCAACTAACGGAAAAATATGTCCTGGCCTTGCCAATTCAAAAGATTTTGTATCGTTATTGATAAGTGCTTTCACTGTTTTAGATCTATCGCTTGCAGAAATTCCAGTAGTAACACCATTACCTCTCAAATCAACAGATACAGTAAAAGCCGTTTCCATAGGATCGGTATTATTACTTACCATCATATTTAACTCAAGCTCTTTACATCTATTTTCAGTAAGTGGTGCGCATATTAAACCTCTTCCGTGTGTAGCCATGAAATTTATCATCTCAGGAGTCACTTTTTCGGCTGCAGCCACAAAATCTCCTTCATTCTCTCTATTTTGGTCATCAACAACAATAATCACTTTACCTTTTCGGATATCCTCAATGGCATCATGAATAGTATTTAACTTAAATTTTGTGGTGCTTTCTGTAGTCATAGGTTCTACTATCATACTGCAAAGATATTGCTTATTTTAAACTATCTAAACAATTTTGCTTTAAGTCTTCCTTCATTTTATGCCTTAAAAAAACGAAAGTAATCATGTACAATACTATCCCAATCACAAGTAAGAATATATTAGGGTATCTTTTAGGGCTGTTAATATGCTTGTAGAATGCATTAATATTAACAATAGATTTTATGTAATATATGATAAACAAAACAAGAGAAACTACACTTAGTTGAATAGATGCAGACTCTAAAGAAGGTAATTTGTTGTTTTTAAATACAAAGAACAGTATTAATAATACAACACCAATAATGTAGAGTGTAATTGAGAATTTTGAATGATCCTTATAATCTTTTGAAATGTTTTGGGAAGTTTTAAAATCGTTATGTTTAAATAAACCTTTTTCTTGAAGTTCTTGTGTAGAAACTTCTCTATTATTCAATAATTGGATGGCTTCATATCTTGTAGCTTCAGAATAGCCTAAGCTTTCGTAATTAGCAACAGCATCAAAAAGCTTATCATTAGTAAATGATGTCAAAAATTTAAAACTTTCTTTGTCTTTTTCTTTAATTCTAAAGAATTTTTTGAGAGGAACAGTAATGCTATCAAAATCAAAAAGTCCTTTGTCGGCAGTTGCACGTATTGTTAAAAACACACTTAATGGAAGCATGATTAGTGTAGAAAACCAACTTGCCAAAATAGGATTAAAGCCACCATTTTTAGCACTATTCATTGCGAAAATACCAATAAAGTGATACGTTAAAAATAACAAAATAGCAATAACCATTGGTAACCCAATCCCTCCTTTTCTTATTAAGGCTCCAAGCGGGGCACCAACGAAAAATAATATAATACAAGCAAAAGGGAGTGCTAATTTTTCATGAAAGGAAATGATGTGTCTATTATACCACTTTATTTCTCTTTCAAGCGGCTCTTCTTTATTTTTAAAAAGTTGATCTATACTATTAATGGCACTTATAGCATTAGTAACAATTTGAGAGTTTTTTTTATTGCTAAATAAATCAGTTAATTTACCTGAGTAGACAGAGTCTAATAAAATAGTCTTTTTTCGAGCTTTTTTTCTGTTTTTTTCTAATTTATTTTTGCTGTTATTTAAACCTTCTTGAGAGAAGTCTTCCTGAGAATCAAGTGCTTGTAGTGGTTTAATAGATTTATCAATGCTAGATCGTTGGTACATCACATTGCTAAAATCATTCATTGTTTTGTCATGCTTTATTGTGAGTGAATCAATAGTATAATCCAACTCAGAAATATTAAGCATGCTATATTTATTTGAATAGGATTTATCATCTATATCTACCTTGTTAAGATTAGATAAATCAATATTCATAGTATAAACTTCAAAACTACTTTTAGCGAAAGGATGTTTTTTCTTTTCTTTTAACTTTTTAGGTAAAACATCTTTGTAATAATTGCCATTATATAATATCAGTTTTAAAACATTAGAGTTTTCACTACTTACTAATTCTCCTGTTTTTGCAGTAATTGTAGTTGTGTTTTTTAATCCACGATTGCCTTTTTCATGAATTACTACATCTTCTAAAAATTGCCCTCTATCTCCTGACTTTTTTGCAACTTTAATATTGTAAGCTGTTGATTCTATTTCATTAAATTGTCCTTCGGCTATTGCCATAGAGGGTTTAACCTTAGCTAAATTTTTTCTTAAGTTGAAAAAATTATACTCTCCCCATGGAATTACATTGTTAGAAAACCAAAATGCAACGAAACCTAGTGATACAATAAATACTCCCAAACTGGCCATTGCACGCTGCAAAGAAATACCAGTAGATTTCATGGCAGCAAACTCGTAGTTTTCTGCAAAATTCCCAAACACCATAATGGATGTTAGTAATATGGTAAGTGGTAATACTAATGGGATTAATTTAGGTAAACCATAGATAATAAACTTTAGGATAGTATTTAAATCTAAGTCTTTCCCAGCCAACTCTTTTATGTATAGCCATATCATTTGCAAAACAAAAATCAATAGCAAAATAGAGAATACACTTAAAAATGTTCTAAGGTATGTGGTAAGTATGTAGCGATCTAGAATTTTCACGAGGGTAAGACTACCTAATCAATTTTATTGATGTAATAATCTTGATATTTATCTTCATCAAAGGTAAATAAGGTTTTTGATAATAGCTCATTCGTTTTAAAAGAATTAACGGTTAAGGTCGTTTTAGTACCATTTTTACCTACCTGTATTAAATTATAGATGTGTTTTGTAGTGGCATCAATTCCCAAAAGTATATAATCAATTTCAGAATTTGAATCAATTGGAGTAAGCTTTACATATTGAATTTTTCTGCCTTTTATATTTTGAACAATGTCCATATCATAGGTGTAACCATCTTCATAAAAAGAAAGCATTTTACTTGGAGTAATCGCATCAATCTCATCTTCAGTTTGTGATGTTATAGTTACTTCTTCGTCTTCTGGACTTATAGTATAAAGTGTTTTTCCATCATAAAGACGAGTAATACCAAGGATATTTAATTTGTATTTTTCGCCTTCTAAAACAACATCTCCTCGAGTTTCTTGTTTTATGTTTTCTGCGGTATTTTCTAGAATATATTTAAAATCTATAGCTATGTTATCATAGCCTTTTACCTTTTCGGAAACTTCACTTAATAGAGTTTTTCCTTTGTTTTGAGAAAACCCAGAAAAGGTTACAAATACAACACATATTATGGTAATTAGCTTTTTCATTTTTTTATTTAATACAAAATTACATATTTTCATTTTCTAATAGCTCGTCAAGAGATGCCAAATCTGGTACTAATACTTGCCTAGCTTTACTTCCTTCAAAAGGACCAACAATACCGGCAGCTTCTAATTGATCAATTAAACGACCAGCTCTATTATATCCCAATTTAAGTTTACGTTGTAATAGAGATGCCGAGCCTTGTTGTGCTGTTACAATTACAATGGCTGCATCTTTAAACAACTTATCTCTATCTTCTATATCTATATCAAGACTTGTGCCACTTTCTTCACCAATATATTCTGGTAGCATATAGGCATCTGGATATGCTTTTTGAGCACCAATAAACTCAGTAATCTTTTCTACTTCTGGCGTATCAACAAAGGCACATTGTATACGAATCATATCGTTACCTTGTGTATACAACATATCACCACGACCAATAAGTTGATCTGCCCCAGCACCATCTAAAATTGTTCTTGAATCTATTTTAGAAGTAACTCTAAATGCAATACGCGCAGGGAAATTGGCTTTTATTATACCTGTAATCACATTAACAGATGGGCGTTGTGTAGCTATAATTAAATGAATACCAATTGCTCTTGCCAATTGTGCTAAACGGGCAATAGGGGTTTCTACTTCTTTACCTGCAGTCATAATTAAATCTGCAAACTCATCTACTACTAAAACAATATAAGGTAAGAATTGATGACCATCATTTGGGTTTAGTTTTCTAGCTTTAAACTTACTGTTATATTCAGCTATGTTTCTACACATAGCGTTTTTAAGAAGCTCATAGCGATTATCCATTTCAATACATAAAGAGTTTAATGTATTGATAACTTTAGTATTATCTGTAATGATAGCTTCTTCACTATCAGGTAATTTAGCTAAATAGTGTCTTTCTATCTTATTAAAAAGCGTTAATTCAACTTTTTTAGGATCTACTAAAATAAACTTAACTTCAGCTGGGTGTTTTTTGTAAAGTAGAGATGTTAATACTGCATTTAAACCTACAGATTTACCTTGTCCTGTAGCACCAGCCATTAATAGGTGTGGCATTTTTGCTAAATCTACAACTAATGTTTCGTTACTAATTGTTTTACCTAAAGCTATTGGTAGCTGCATTTTAGATTCCTGAAACTTCTTAGATGCAATTACCGATCGCATAGATACGATAGTTGCATTTTTGTTAGGCACTTCAATACCAATGGTGCCTTTACCAGGAATAGGTGCAATAATACGAATACCTAGTGCAGAGAGTGATAATGCAATGTCGTCTTCTAGGTTTTTAATTTTTGAAATGCGAATACCAGCTTCAGGAACAATTTCATATAGTGTTACTGTGGGACCAATGGTTGCCTTAATGCTGGAAATTCCTATTTTATAATTATTTAAAGTATCAACAATTCGGTTTTTATTTTCCTCAAGCTCATCTTGATTAATAGTAATGCCCTCAGTGTCGTATTTTTTTAACAAGTCAATATGCGGAAATTGATAATTGCCTAATTCTAAAGTTGGATCATATAAACCAAAATCTTCAACAAGTTTATTAGCTAAGTTATCCGTTTCTGTAATTTCTTCTTTAACGGTTTCAACTTTTATCTCTAGTTCAGTATCTTCTTCAGGCTCGGGTTCAGCAATTTTAACTTCGATTGGTGTTGTTTCTTTAACAGGTATTTCTTGTTGCTTTACAACCTTTTCTTTCGGACTATTATCTAGAGGTATATCAAACGCACTTTTTATAGCTTCAGCTTCTTCTGATAAGTTATTGTCTACAACAAAGGTGTCTTCCTTTAATTCAGAAAACTCATTTTTAATATCTTTTTTGGCATTTGAAAATAAGCGCTTAAAACTTTCAAAAGTTACTTTAAATCGCATAGCCAGATAGGTAATAAAGCCCAAAATCAACAATAGTACAGTGCCAATTTTACCAATGTAATCTTGTAAAAATCTATTGACTTCAAAACCAATAGTACCTCCCAAAATATCATGTTTTGAAGAAAAGAAACCTAAACTAATCGAAAGCCAAATCATTATTAAAATACCCCAAAACCAATGTTTTCTTAGTTTACTCTTTTTAATATCCATCAATACATATATACCAGATAGAAACACTAAACCAGATATAATAAAAGCAGCTACCCCAAATCCGCGGTGGATGAAGAAATAACTCAACCACGCACCAATTTTGCTTAACCAATTTTTGGTTTCAACATTACGTGATGCAAATTCTGAAAGCGCACTTTGATCGGCCTTACCAGTAAAGAAAAATGATATAAAAGATATACAGAGAATAATACCAAAAATTACCAAAAAACTGCCAAAAACTAGCTTTTGTTGACTAGACAACTTAAAGCTTGGTTTTTTTAATTTTGGTTTAGTAGGTTTTTTAGTTTTGGTTCTCTTCGCCATTGATATGCCTTAGTTTAAGCAAAAATACAAATTACTAACGTTTATCCTAGGTGTATTAGTATTTTTAAAGTTGGTTTACTTTAACAGATGAAGCACAAGTTTAAAATCAAAAAAATATTCTCCTAAAAGGAACTGTCTTAATTCATAATTTGATTTAAATGATAACTCAAGTGATCAACGTAGTCTTTTATCAGAAACTTCAAATCAACTATTGTTGTATTGTTAGTATGAACTTTATAATTCAAAGTTTCTTCGTTTTGGTTTTTTATTACAAATAAAATCCGATTATTGAGTGCTATCCATAAATCAAGTAGCTCTTTAGTATCTGCACTTTGATAATGATTTGCTTTTACTAATTCATCTTGACTGTATTGTTTGATTATATATGGCTCAGTTTCAAACTGAATTTCAGTAAACCTTTGAAGATTATTAATGGCAGAGTCAATTAAATGACCTAAAATTTCTTTTTTTGACCACTTTTTCGAAGATAGTTTTTTTGAAAATTCTATTTCAGGAGCATTAGCAATATAGTTCAACCCATCGCTTAGTAGCAATTCAAGTTCACTTATGGTTTTATTCATAAATTTAATTTAGAATTTTGGGATGTAAATTATGCAACCCATAATAGCTGCGCAAATTGCGGCAATAAAAACCGCTCCAGCTGCTACATCTTTAATATAGCCTATCTTTTTATGGTACTCTGGATGTACAAAATTGGCAACTTCCTCAATAGCTGTGTTTACGCCTTCCAGCCCAATTATAAGAGCTATGGTAAGTATTTGTATAAGCCACTCGGTTTTTGAGATTTCAAAATAAAATCCAGCTATAGTTACTAAAACAGCAACCCCAAGCTGGATTTTTATACTAGATTCCTTAGTAATTAATAATATCGCTCCTTTAAGCGCATAGCCTACGCTTTTTAATCGGTTTACTAAGAAAGATTCTTTTTTAGGCATCGTAAAGCGCTTCTAAAGCTGCTTTGTAGTTAGGTTCCTCTCCTGTTTCTGGAACTTGCTCATTATATAATACTTTACCAGATGCATCAGCTACAACTATGCTTCTTGATAGCAAAGCATCAAAAATTCCGTTAGTGAATAATACGCCATAATCTTTTCCAAACTGTCCAGTTTTAAAATCTGAAAGCATTACTACATTATCTAAACCTTCTGCTGCACAAAATTGTTCTTGAGCAAAGGGTAGATCTCTCGAAATACACAATACTTTTGTGTTTTCTAACTCGTTAGCTTCAGCATTAAACTGTCTTACAGAAGCTGCACATACTCCGGTGTTAACGCTAGGAAATATATTTAAAATCAATCTACTTCCTTTAAAGTCTGCTAAAGTTTTTGAAGATAAATCTATTGCTATTAATTCAAAATCTGAAATTTGAGAACCTACAGCAGGTAGCTCTCCGATAGTTTCTACTGGGTTTCCTCCCAATGTAATGTTAGCCATTTTTTTGTTTTTAATTAGAGCTAATAAAAGTAAGCATATTTAATGTAATGCATAAATAATTAAGAATCTTTTAGAAATTATTATAATAAACTATTGGTTAGTAATATGCAGTATTTTTAGTTATTTGTAAAAACTATTGTTTTTTGAGTGTTAATAAATTTTATCGATTTTAATATAATTTATAAAAATGTTCCAAGGGTTTAGCAAGGTTAAATTATTACTACTTTTAAGCTATCTAAAAAATATCATCACTTTAAAAACATAATACACATGAGTAGTAGTAATCCACACGGGAAAGCTTGGGATGTAAATAATTCTGATGCTGGACAATGTCCGTTTTTAAGCGGTACACAAAAACAAACTGCAGGGGGAGGAACCAACAACCGCGATTGGTGGCCCAATGAAATTAAGCTAAATATTTTAAGGCAACATGGCAAAAGTTCTAATCCTTACAATAAAGATTTTGATTATGCCAAAGCATTTGAGAGTATAGATTTTCCTTCTTTAAAGCAGGAGGTTATTGATATTATGACAGATTCTCAAGATTGGTGGCCAGCTGACTATGGACACTATGGGCCATTTATGATTAGAATGGCTTGGCACAGTGCAGGCACTTATAGAGTTGGTGATGGTAGAGGAGGAGGAGCGTCAGGTACGCAGCGTTTTGCGCCTTTAAATAGTTGGCCAGATAATGGTAATTTAGATAAAGCGCGTTTGCTGTTATGGCCCATTAAAAAGAAATATGGTAAAAAATTGTCTTGGGCAGATTTAATGATTCTTGCAGGTAATTGTGCCTTAGAATCTATGGGCTTTAAAACTTTTGGTTTTGCAGGAGGACGAGAAGATGTATGGGAACCAGAGCAAGATACTTATTGGGGAAGTGAAACAGGATGGTTAGATAACGATGATCGTTATGATACAAGTGATGGCGATTTAGAAGGACATTTAGGAGCTGTTCACATGGGACTAATTTATGTTAACCCTGAAGGACCTAATGGTGTGCCAGATCCTATGAAATCTGCTCATGATATTAGAATTACCTTCGGAAGAATGGCAATGAACGATGAAGAAACAGTTGCTTTAGTTGCTGGTGGACATACCTTTGGAAAAGCACATGGAGCAGCAGATCCAGATAAATACGTTGGTCCAGAACCACACGGCGCTTCTATTGAAGAGATGAGTACTGGCTGGAAAAACACGTATAATTCAGGTGTATTAGATGATACAATTACTAGTGGTTTAGAAGGTGCATGGACACCAAACCCTACACAATGGGATCATGAGTATTTTGATGTATTGTTAAATTACGATTGGGAATTAACAAAAAGCCCAGCAGGAGCAAACCAATGGACACCAAAAAATGCAGATGCTAAACAAGCACCTGCAGCTGGAGGAAATGGTACACAAGCCTTGATGATGTCTACAGCAGATATGGCTTTGAAAACAGATCCTAAATATTTAGAGATTTCAAAACGTTTCCATAAAGATCATGCTGCTTTTGAAGATGCATTTGCAAGGGCTTGGTATAAGTTAACACATCGCGACATGGGCCCAATAGATCGTTATCTGGGGCCTGAAGTGCCTCAAGAAGAGCTAATTTGGCAAGACCCCATTCCAAAGGTTAATTATACATTAAGTGAAACAGATATTGAAAAGCTAAAGAAGATGGTATTAGCTTCTGGATTAACTATTTCAGAAATGGTAAAAACGGCTTGGGCTTCGGCATCAACTTATAGAGATTCTGACAAACGAGGAGGCGCTAATGGTGCACGTATTCGTTTAGAACCACAGCGTAGCTGGGAAGCCAATAATCCTGAAGAATTATCTAAAGTATTACACGTACTAGAAGGTGTTCAGAAAGATTTTAGTGGAGATGTTTCTATGGCAGATTTAATTGTTATAGCTGGTAATGCTGGTATTGAAGAAGGGGCTAGAAATGCGGGTCACAATATAGAAGTACCATTTTCTCAAGGCAGAGGAGACGCGTCTCAAGAACAAACTGATTTAGAATCTTTTGGATATTTAGAACCTTTAGCAGATGGTTTTAGAAATTACATTAAAGATGAATTAAAAGTTGCTGCAGAAGACTTATTAGTAGATAAAGCAAATTTGATGAATTTATCAATTCCTGAAATGACAGCCTTAGTTGGAGGCTTAAGGGTTTTAGGTGGGAATTTTGATGGTTCAAATCATGGTGTATTTACAGATAATATCGGTCATTTAACCAATGATTTCTTTACTAATCTTCTAGATTTTGCATACACTTGGAGTGCAACATCTTCTGATGATCGTATTTTTGAAGGCAAGGATAGAAGAACAGGTATTGTAAAGTTTACAGGTACACGTGCCGACTTAATATTTGGATCTAATACTGAATTAAGAGCTATTGCTGAAGTTTACGGAGCTAATGATGGAGAAGCGCAATTCGTTAACGATTTTGTAGCAGCTTGGGCTAAAGTAATGGATGCTGATAGATTTGATTTAAAATAGTTGAATAGATTAATAGTTGAAAGTTGGGATGAACATATAGTGATGTTTATCCCAACTTTATTTTATGTATGATATATTATGGATGACATTGCAAGTTTTTTTGGAGCGATTCAATCGGGAGATACTAGCCAAATAGAAGTACTTTTAAAATCTAACCCTGAATTAGTTAAAGCTACAGATCAAAGAGGGTTTACGCCATTAATTTTCGCAGCTTATTTTGATAAAAAAGCTATAGTTGAAATCCTTTTAGGCTACAACGCTCCAGTTGATGATACTGATGGTTCAGGAAATACAGCACTTATTGGTGTTGCTTTTAAAGGGAATACCGATTTGGCAAAGCTATTACTTAATAAGGGTGCTAATATTAATGCCCAAAATAACCTAGGATATACGCCCTTAATCTTTGCAAGTATGTATGGGCAAACTAAAATGGTAGCGTTGTTATTGCAAGATCATGCCGATGCTACAATACAAGATAATGAAGGGAAAATTGCATTGGATTATGCTGAAGAAAAGAAGTTTCGGGAGGTTATTGGATTGTTGAATTGATTTTTTTGAGAGTTTCGTTTAACGGTCTAGTATATGGCTCGTAGCGTGTATGTAAATTAGCGATTATTTTCGGATTAAACATAAGCCAGATTTTTAAATTTTACCATTTATGTTTTATATTGGAAATCGTCAAACTTAAAAATTTGGCGACTTTCCAAATATGCTTTAACTTTGTTTAAACAACTGATTAGCTATGAGCTATATACGTTGTTGCCAGTAGTACTTATTCATCGGACAAAAGTTTAATTATTGCTACTGCTGCAATACCACCTAAAAGCCATCCTAAAGCGCTATTGTTTTCAGATTTTCCTTTCGCATTTTTAATTCTTGCTTTAATATTCTCAATCTGTTGATTTGGATAATTGCGATTAAATCTTACGAGGTTATTATGATTTAATAATTCAGATGCAATATTTACAGAGTCTTCAATTAAAAGTAGATTCGGTACATCATTTTCTACAGCTACTTGCCATTCGTTAAAAACATTTTGATTTCTGTCGCCATATTGAGTAATAAGTCCAATAAAAAGAGACGATTTTAAAATACTATTATGAGTTGACATTTGCACAATGTGCATATAATCGTCATAACTTGAATTTATTGAATAGCCTTCTTCTCTCAATAAATTTGAGAGTAGAGTTAGCACAAATTGTTCGCTATCTCTTAATGCGTATGATATAAAAGCTACTTTATTATTCATAATTCAAGCTTTAATTTTTCTAATCTTAAATCTCTTTCTTTTGAGTATTCATAATACTTTGGAAAGTACTGATTATGTAAAGTTCCAACGAAACCAAGAATTTGTCTGTAATGATTTCCATTCCAAATCTCGTATGCAACACCGTTTTTTTCTTTATTTCTTAAATTCTCAAATGTATTTGTAACTCCAACGTGAACAGAACCTTTTACTATTAGTAAATATCCGCAAGCATCATATTCACTTATCAATGTTGGTATATTTATTTGGTCAAGATGACTTTTCAATAAATTGTCATAAAACTTACATTGAACAATCCACTTTCGTTCATAGGTAACAATCGTGTCGTCAATCATTAAAGTAACTAAAATATCTCTTCCGCCATCTGGACCTCGACCAGAAGGTTCTACCTTAACAGTTGTAATTTGATTCGTGTCCAATCTTTTGATTTCTCGGAAGTAGTCAGCTGTGAGGTCTTCAAATTCCTCCCAATCATTTATTTCGTTAAAATCAATTTTCATTTATGCGTTTTTCTCGTATTACTGGCAATGTGTTGACGGATATGCGCCGTTATGATACTGAAACGAGTTAAGCACAAGTGGCTTATATCTGGCGTTAAACGAAGGTAGTTGAATTTTTTTACAAAGTCAATTTTGAAGAAACAAAAAAGCCACCTCAAAATAGATGGCTCTAGATATAACATTTCTCTTTTTCAATTAAGTATCAATAGCCCCCATAACACGACTCATAAAACTATTTAATGCTTCTTTTTTTGGTGTACCGTCCTTAGTTATTTTATTAACTTCAAGCGCACCATACATATTAGAGATCAATTCGCCTATAACATCTAATTCTTCGTCTTTTAAAGAAGGTACTTCGGTTAAGGCTTCTAGGGTTTCTATCGTTTCCACAATAAAATCCTCATCGTTGTCTTCTATAAAATTGGTTAGATGTTTAATTACTGGTAACTTCATTCACTAAATCTTTAAGTACATCAAATTTATTTGTCTGTACTTGGTTTATAAAAGTACCGTTCTTAAAAGCAGCAAATGTTGGCAAATTATCAACTGTGGCTAACTTTCTAGACTCTGGGAATTTTTCAGCATCAGCAATAACAAAGGTGATATTTTCTAATTCTGATGCTAACTTTTTAACTTTTGGTTTCATTATGCGACAGTTACCACACCAAGTTGCTGAATATTGAACTACAACCGTATCGTTTCCTGATATTAATTCTTGTAAATTATCTTGTTCTAATTCTTTTACCATAACACTATCAATTTTAAAATTCCAAATTCCAAAGGTGATATTGGAACTTGGAATTTAGATTTTGGAATTTGTATAATTATACGTGTGCCGCTAAATATTCAGCAACACCGTTTCTATTAGCATTCATAGCATCTTTACCTTCTTCCCAGTTTGCAGGACAAACCTCTCCTTTTTCTTGAACGTGAGTTAAAGCATCTACTAAACGTAAATACTCTTGTACATTTCTTCCTAATGGCATATTATTGATACTTTCATGTTGTACAACACCTTCTTCATCTATAATGTAAGTAGCTCTGTAAGTTACATTGTCTCCATCAACAGTTACGACTCCAGTCTCTTCGTTGTAGGTTTCGTTTGTAATGTCTAAAATACCTAGAGTAGAGGCTAAGTTTCTGTTAGAATCTGCTAAAAGCGGATAAGTAACTCCCTCAATACCACCATTGTCTTTCTCAGTACTTAACCACGCAAAATGTACTTCTGGGGTATCACAAGATGCACCAATTACAATGGTATTACGCTTTTCAAATTCCCCTAGAGCAGCTTGAAATGCATGTAGTTCTGTTGGACATACAAAAGTAAAATCCTTTGGATACCAAAATAAGATTACTTTTTTCTTGTTGTTTACTGCTTCTTCTAACACGTTTAACTTAAATGTATCCCCTAAATCGTTCATTGCGTCTACATTTAAACTTGGAAATTTTTTTCCTACAAATGCCATAATTATCTATATTTTATATTGATTAATAATTTTAATTTTAAGCAAAATTATCATTTATAATAGCTGTAAAAATAGATTGCAATTATTAAATCTTATCGATGGATAGTAAATGTGTATCGATTCAAAAATCAGTGCTAAATTTTGAGAATTATACAAAGATTAATGATTAGAATTATCAAGTTGATAAATGATACTGTAGCGAGATAAAGTATTCTTATTTAGTTTTTGAAAGCTGTTTAATTTTTATTCTGAAAGCAGCGAAAAGAAGTGTCATGAATGGACTTAAAATACTAAAAAAAGCGTATGGAATATATGCTGTTGCACCAGCATAACCAAACAAGACTTTTGAATGATAAGCTCCACAAGTATTCCAAGGAATTAAAACAGAAGTTACTGTTCCTGAATCTTCTAGAGTTCTACTAAGGTTCTCAGGAGCTAAACCTCGATCTTCATAAGCTTTTTTGAACATTTTACCAGGGACAACCAAAGCTAGATATTGATCAGATGCAGTTAAATTTAAAGCTAGACAACTCGCCACAGTGCTTGCAAAAAGGCCAAAAGTAGTTGTTGCCATTTTTAATAATGATTTTGTAATTCTAGATAATGCGCCTATGGCATCCATTACACCTCCAAAAACCATAGCACAAACAATAAGCCAAATAGTTCCAAGCATACCACTCATTCCGCCTGCAGTAAATAAATCATTTAATTCTTTACTACTAGTTTGTATAGAAGTGTCAACAGTTAAAGCATTCATTACTCCTTTGTAAGCAGATTGAAAATTTAAGGATTCAGCACCAGCTATACTAGTAACAATATTTGGTTGAAAAATAATAGCTGTAACCCCTCCCAAAAGCGAACCTGTAAGAAGTGCTATTAACGGTGGTGTTTTTTTTATAATCATAAAAATCACAAGTATTGGAATTATAAATAGCCATGGGGTTATATTAAAAGCACCACTTATAGCTTGCAATTTATCATCTATTTGTGGCGTCCCAGAAGTATTTAAATTGAGACCAATAATTATAAAAACAATAAGAGTTATAATGATGGTAGGTATAGTGGTTAAGGACATATATTTTATATGTGAAAAAAGTTCTCCACCAGCCATTGCTGGTGCTAGATTAGTAGTATCACTTAACGGCGACATTTTATCCCCAAAGTAAGCTCCTGAAAGTACAGCACCAGCAGTCATTCCAATAGAAATACCTAATGTTTCTCCAATACCTACTAGAGCAATACCTACTGTTGCTGAAGTAGTCCATGAACTTCCAGTTGCAATAGAAATAATTGAGCAAATTATGACACAAGCTGCTAAAAAAATTGTAGGGCTTAGTATTTGAAGTCCATAATAAATCATTGTAGGTATAATTCCACTAATTAGCCATGTTCCTGCTAAAGCACCTACCATTAATAAAATTAAAAGAGCTCCTGTAGTAGATTTTATATTTTCAGCAACTTCCTCAAGCATTCTTTTGTAAGTTACTTTGTTTCTAAAACCTATAATAGCAGCAACAGCAGCACCTAATAATAATATAAACTGATTGCTCCCACTTAAGGCATTGTCTCCAAAAACATAAATATTGTATGCAAGCATACCTACTAAAGCAATAACCGGAATTAACGCTTCCCAAATACTCAACTCGGTATTTTCAACAATATTTTGGTCGTTGGCCTTAAATTCTGAGATATTTTTATTGTCCTCCATAGTAACTTTTTAGTTAAGTAATGTTACAATTTTATTGATTGCTTTCAAAATAATGTGACGCTTAAGATGTTTTGTGTCATAATTTATTGATAATCTAGAAATTTCTGTTATGATTTTTATAATATCTTTATTAGTGCTTGTTATTTTGTATGCTTTGGCAAATGATGGGTTCACTTCAAACTCTAATCACAAGGAACTTAAAGACTTCGATAAGGAAAAAGAAATAGAAAATGAAGTTACGTCTATACAAACTATTTTGGATTTTGATTTTGAAACTTTAATATAGCCTGATGAACTATGTATACTTATAAAAAAGCAGAAAGTGATTAGTAAGTAAAAGTTCTATGTAGTAACCTTTAATCTTATTATGTTTTAATATTAAATTTTAGAAAATATCTTAATTTACATTTTAGCACATTGTATTGCTACAATAAAAAAATAAAAAGGTCTCTCTCAATTACTTTTATTAATCATATATAAACCTTTATGCGCAGATTGGTATTGTAACTATTATACCCTTATCTACATTAGATATTTATACTTCTTTATCTGTCAATATCACTATAACTTCTGCTAGTTTAACTCTAGACGAAACTATTCTTGGTGGAAATCATAATATTAGCTTACATAGAAGTTTTAGCAACACTCATAGCTATTACGGAACTGCTTTAGGGTTTCGGTCTATTACTGAAACAGGAAATGTTAATGGAGCAAGAGTTGCTGTATGGCTAAGAAGAATACCTTTATAGTCATAAATTAAAAAGTTAGTTAACTTTGCTAACTTTTAATATGGATTCGCTAACTCAAATTGTTTTAGGAGCTGCTTGTGGAGAAGCAGTTTTAGGAAAAAAGATAGGAAACAAGGCTTTACTATTTGGGGCTATAGGAGGGACAATTCCAGATTTAGATGTTTTAGTAGGAGGCTTGCTCTATGGAAATGAAATTGATGCTATGTTATTTCATAGAGGTTTCATGCATTCTATTTTATTTTCTGTTTTAGCAGCTTTTCTTTTGGGTATAGGTGTTCATAAACTCTATGACTTTGGAAAGCGAAAAAATACTACAACTAAAAACAATTGGATATCTCTATTTTTCTGGTCTTTATTTACTCATCCTATTTTAGATGCTTTTACCCCTTATGGGACACAATTATTTACGCCTTTTAGTAATTATAGAGTAGCTTTAAATAATATTGCAGTAGCAGACCCAGCATACACTTTGCCATTTTTAATTTGTATTATAGTTGTAATGTTTTTTAAACGCTCATCTAGTAAGAGAAGTTTATGGTTAAAATTAGGTATTGGTATCAGTTCCGCTTACTTATTATTTACCCTAGGAAACAAACTATATGTAGACTCTATTTTTCGAAAGTCTTTAAAAGATGCAGAGATAGGTGCCGTTAGATTTAGTACACAACCAGCCATTTTGAATAACATATTGTGGTATGCTATTGCAGAAACAAAGTCTGCCTATTATGTAGCAGATTATTCTTTGTTAGATACCAAAAATAGATTTTTGAATTTCACAAAAATTCAAAAACAACGTGATTTAACACCGTCTGAATATGATGATGTTAAAAGATTATCGTGGTTTAGTAATCAATATTATAGTATTTATAAACTAAATGATAATGAATACCAATATAACGATTTGCGTTATCCACTTTTAGATTTAAAAAACCCAAATACTTCAGTATTTAGTTTATCGTTATATAAAGAGAATAATAGGTTAAATATGAAGCCATTTGAGCCCAAATTTGATGATATGGATAATGTATTTAAGTCCTTGTGGATACGTGTAAAGGGTATCTAAATTACCTTAGTTTTTTAATATTCCTAATTCAACCATACAGTTTTGCATCATTTTATAGGTTCGTTTAATATCAGCATCTAGACCTATTGAGAATCGGATAAGCCCATCACTTAGTCCCATATTGCGTTGTTCTTCTTCTGAAATTTCTGAAGATGTAGAAGTTCCAGGAGCAGAGAATAACGTTTTATAAAACCCTAAACTTACAGCTAAATACCCCAAATTTCGATGTTGCATTAGCTCCATAAGCTCATTGGCTCTTTTTAAAGACCCAACATCAACAGTTAGCATACCACCAAAACCATATTCTGTATTCATCATACTTTTGAATAACTCATGCGAAGGGTGTGATTTTAATCCAGGATAAACAGTTTTTAAACCATCAGCTTTAAATTTTTTAGCCAAATACAATCCATTTTTACTATGTTGTTGCATCCTTATGTGTAATGTCCTCAGGTTTTTTAATATTGAAGATGCTCTTAAGCTATCCAAGGTAGAGCCAAGTAGCATTCCTGCCCCATCATTCACGTTTCGTAAATCGTTAATGAATTTTTGTGTACCGCAAACTACACCACCAACAGTATCACTGGAACCATTGATGAATTTTGTTAAACTATGAATAGTAACATCAGCCCCTAGCATAGCAGGAGAAATAGATAATGGAGAAAAGGTATTATCAACAACTAATTTTAGGTTATATTTTTTAGCAATTTTAGAAAGTGCTCTAATATCTGCTACTTCTAAAAGCGGATTACTAACAGATTCGCAATACAGCACTTTAGTCTGTTTCGTAATTACTGCTTCAACATTTTCTATTTTGGTAATATCTACAAAGGAAGTTTCTATATTAAATTTAGGTGTAAAGTTTTTAAAGAACGCGTAAGTGCCACCGTAAATAGTTCTACTGGAAACTATATGGTCTCCAGCATTACATAATTGCATAATTACAGATGTAATTGCTCCCATTCCAGAAGATGTAACAGTAGCAGTTTCAGTATTTTCCATAGCAGCTAATGCTTCTCCCAGATATAAATTAGAGGGAGAGGAATGACGTGAATATAGATAACATCCATCCGCATTACCTTCAAAAGTATCAAACATGGTTTTAGCAGAGAGAAAGGTATAGGTTGAGGTATCTGAAATAGATGGGTTAACCCCACCAAATTCGCCAAAATACTGTAAATCTTGTATGTTATTTGCAGGTTTAAAACTCATGGTAAATACATTGAAATCATAATGCAATTTCACTGTTTTTAGAAATAAAGTCAATATGAATCATGTTTTTTAGAAAATAAATCTTTTAATTTTACTATTTTTAGAATAAATATTTAAACTATCCTTTTAATTTTAACTTAAAGCGAAATTTTTTCAATAATGGTTTTTGATAAAATTGACAAAAAACTACTAGAGCTTTTACAAAGTGATAGTAAACAAACTAATAAAGAACTTTCTAATAAATTAGAGCTTTCGGTAACTGCGGTTTATGAGCGTATTAAAAAATTAGAAAAAGAAGGGTTTATTGAGGGCTACACAGCTGTAATTAATAAGCAAAAAATTAATAGAAATTTTGTTGCGTTTTGCCACATAAAATTATTGCAACATAGCCAAGAGTATGTGTATAGTTTTGAAAGACAGGTAAATAAGTTAGATGAGGTTTTAGAGTGTTACCACCTTAGTGGCGATTATGATTATCTTTTAAAAGTTATTGTAGAGGATATGGTTTCTTTTAGAGCGTTTATAGTAAAAAAGCTTACGAGTATCAATCATATTGGCAGTACGCACAGTATGTTTGTTATAAATGAAGTAAAGCAAACTAATATAATTCGGTTTTCATGAAGTCCATTAGTTATAAATGTATAGAGCTCTTTATCATATTTATTTTGATACCTGTGAGTTTTGCTTTTAATTACTCTATGTATATTAAACTAACTATAGGTTTATTGGGATTTATTTATGTAGTTTATGTGCTGTTGAAAGTAGAGTTAGAAAGATTTAAAATAGCACAAAACTTAAATTGGAAACTCTTTTGGAAGCAAACATCAATAAGGTTCTTAGTTATAGCTCTGCTAACAACTGTATTTTTATGGATAACTAATAAAGAGGATTTATTTGTTGTATTACTCCGTAAGCCAAAGCTTTGGGTATTCATTCTATTCATATATTCCTTTTTTTCAGTATATCCACAGGAATTGATTTATCGTACACTCTTTTTTAAACGTTATTCTAATCTATTTAAATCTAAAACATTGTTAGTATTTGTTAATGCTATTTTATTCGCATTAGCACATATTTTTTTTAAAAATACCTTGGTAATCATTTTTACCTTTTTTGGAGGCATTCTATTTGCCCTAACATATTTAAAAACAAAATCAACACTACTAGTTTCTATAGAACATGCTATTTATGGTTGTTGGTTATTTACCGTTGGTATTGGGGAGATGCTCGGATTTCCTAGCTAAATATTTAAATAAAATCGTACATAATTAAATCTTTTTGCTATTTTTATTGAAGCTATTATTAACTAACAATATTAAATATGAAAAATTTAGGATCAATTATTTTGGGATTTATTATCGGAGCATTATTAACCTATTTCTTTTGTCCAAGACCAACTGGAGACGATATGCATAGTATGGATAGAAAAATTAGAGCACCTAAGGATACTATTTCTGTAGTAAAGGCAACCCAATTATTTAAGAATTGGCAACGTAATAATCCTACTGAAATAGACTCCACATTAGAAGTAGAGGGGTCTAGAAAGCAAACTACCAACGTCGCTTGGTCTCTAGATGTTGTAAGGGATTATTTAGACTATGCTGAAGCTGCAATTGATTCTTCGGGTTATAAAATGACAGGTATTGCAGTATTTATGGGAAATTATGGTAAAAACTCTGACCCCAAGATAAAAAATAGAAACACATTATTTATTGCACCTACTGTTGATGGAGGATTGTCTAAGGCTAGTATCATGGATCTTGTGTTGCAAAGTGATCCAAATAATAAACCTCCATTAAATGCAGGATCAGGAGGAAATGGTGGTTATCCCCAATAAAGTTTAATTTGTGATAGAATTTCTTCTAAGTAATTATATACAGCTAACTTTCACTGTAGAAATTATTGCTGCATTAACAGGTGTGATATATTATAATAAATATAAAACTACACCTGTTAAATATTTTATATACTTTCTTGTATTTATATCATTGGCAGACATACTTGGTGTTTACAGTTATTATGTGAAACCAAATGGGGCTCTGGGGTTTTTAATAGGAACAAAATTTGAAAAAAACCACTGGTGGACTAATACTTACTGGGTAATAGGAGCTCCCTTATTTATTTGCTTTTATTATCGACAAATATTGAATACAGAATTCTTTAAAAAAGTACTTAAATATAGTAGTTATTTATTTTTTATATTTTCAATTTGCTTTGTGATAACAAACTGGGAAGCATTTTTTCACTCATTTTTTATTATACTTAATTTAACAGGTGCTGTATTAATTACTATTAGTGCAGTCTTTTTTTTTGTGGAAATTTTAAGTAGTGAAGATATCTTGGTATTTTACAAATCCATTAACTTTTATATCACTGCCGTTATATTTATTTGGTGGCTTATTATAACACCTCTTACATTTTACGATATATATTTCAAATATGAAATTGGAGTTGGGCATATTGATAAAGAGTTCATGTTTTTAAGACACAAAATTTACTTATTCGCTAATATATTTATGTATTTAACCTATACCTTTGCTTTTATATGGTGCAAACCGGAGAACGAATTGTAAGTAGTGCTTCAGAGCGCTATATGTTATTGTATATGATTGCTGTTTTGGTAATTATAACATCACTTGTTATTATATTTTTCGTAGTATTCCAAAAACGAAAAAACAAGTTATTATTAGATAAAATCAAGCAACAGCGTGCTTTTGAGGAGGAAATGGTAAAAGCGCAAACCGAAACCCAAGAGCAAACCTTAAAAAATATTGGTTGGGAACTACATGATAATGTAGGGCAATTGTTGTCTTTTGCCAGTATGCAATTAAGTATTTTAAAAATGCAGGTTTCTAATGATGTTAGGGATAAATTTAAAGATACCACAGAGGCTTTAAGTAATGGACTTAAAGAAGTACGTGCTTTATCCAAAACCCTAAATAATGATGTGATTTTAAATATAGGTTTTGAGAAATCCATTACCAACGAACTGGACCGCTTAAAACGTATGAAGTTTACATCTGCAGAATTAAAAATTGTTGGTAATAAAATTAACTTTAAAGATAAGAATCACGAGATTATTATATTTAGGATACTTCAGGAGTTTTTATCTAATTCCGTAAAATATTCCGAAGCAAAAAATTTAAATATCACATTGGATTATAAACTTGATAGCATTGTTATTATCGCTAAAGATGATGGAAAGGGGTTTGATATTAACGAAGTAGAAAAGGGTTCTGGTTTAATTAATATGAAGAGTAGAGCAGAACTTCTTGGAGCAACACTTCAACTAAAATCTAAGCTTAATGAAGGCGTAGAATTAATGTTGTTATACCCTTTAAAATAAGCCTTTAACTAAAATATTTAAATACTTTTTTCAAGAGATTTGTCTTTCCTTTATAAGGCGCATATCTTAGAGGTAGATCAAGCCATGTACCACGTTTCATAATTGATTTTTCATGAGAGAAAGTATCAAATCCATTTTTACCATGGTAATTCCCCATACCACTAGCTCCAATACCTCCAAAAGGTAATTTTGGGTTTCCAAAGTGAACAAGTGTGTCGTTTATAACACCACCACCAAAGCTGTATGTTCTGATTAGCTTTTCGCTAAAACTGTTATTTTTTGAGAAGATATAAAATGCTAAAGGTCTTTCTATACTAGACATGATTTTTGCTATGTCTTTTTCAGAATCATAAACTAAAATTGGTAAAATAGGACCAAATATTTCTTCGGTCATAATTTTACTATCTAATTGTGGATTATCTATTAAGGTAGGAGCGAGGTAGTTGGTTTTTTCATCAAACTTTCCTCCAAAAATGATGTTTTCATTTTCAATTAATGATACTAAGCGTTTTAGGTTTTTAGAATTGATAATTCTTGGAAAATCATCAGACTGAAAAGGAGTCTTACCATATCTTCTAGTAATTTCCTTTTCTATTGCTTCTATAAAAATAGCTTTAATATGAGATTTAACAATAACAAAATCTGGAGCAATACAGGTTTGCCCACCATTTAATAATTTGCCCCAAACTAGGCGTCTGGCTATTAGTTTTACATCAATTGTTTCGTCTATAATGCAAGGTGTTTTTCCACCTAGCTCCAATGTTACTGGAGTTAAATGTTTCGCAGCAGCTTCAGCAACAATTTTGCCAACTTTAGTACTACCTGTAAAAAAAATATAATCCCATTTTTGCGCTAATAACTCTGTTGCTACAGGAATACCGCCTTCAATTGAAGTACACATATCTTCAGGAAATACATTTTTAATAATTTCAGTTAATACTTGGGATGTGTTTTCGGTAAGTTCACTTGGTTTCAAAACTACTGTATTTCCTGCTGCAATAGCCATAATTAGAGGTTCCATTGCCAATAGAAACGGATAGTTCCATGGGGCAATTACTAAAACTGCTCCATAAGGCTCTTTATATATATAGTCTTTAGAAGGAAACGTTAAAATTGATGATCTTACACGCTTGGGTTTACTCCAGGACTTTAGCTTTTTAATGGCTAGGTTTAGCTCAGAAATTACCAACCCAAATTCGCTGATATAGGTTTCAAATTCTGATTTTCTGAAATCTTTATACAATGCATCAAAAATATCTTGTTCTTTTTTGATGATTTCTTGCTTTAGAGTTTTTAAAAGGGACAAGCGGTAAGGAATGTCTTTTGTTGCTTGTGATAAAAAAAGGGCATTATGCGACGCTACAAGTTTTGGAATTGATTTCATTCTTCTAAGATAAAACTTTAAGTGCACGCATTCCAAATAGTATCATTTGGTAGAGGGGCAATAATCGATATAGGGTCTTTTTTTACAGGGTGTATAAATTCGATTTGTCTTGCATGTAAATGTATGCTGGCATCTTTATTACTTCTGCTAAACCCATATTTTAAATCTCCTTTAATTGGGCTGCCAATGCTAGATAATTGTGTTCTAATTTGGTGATGTCTACCTGTTTCTAGATTGACTTCTAATAACGTATAGTTATCCAGTTTTTTTATTGTTTTGTAATGAAGAATAGCTTTTTTACTGTCTTTTATTTCTTTTAGGTGTGCGTATGATTTATTATTTTTAGGATTCTTTTTAAGCCAATGTATAAGTGTATCTTCAGATTTTGGTGGTTGTTGCTTTACTATAGCCCAATATGTTTTTTTTACTGCTTTGGATAAGAATAATTTGTTTAGTCGTGGTAATGCTTTACTTGTTTTGGCAAACATCACAATACCTGTTGTAGGTCTATCTAAACGATGTACAGTACCTAAATACACATTTCCAGGTTTATTGTATTTATCTTTAATATATGTTTTAACAACATCACTTAATGGCTTGTCTCCTGTTTTATCGCCTTGCACTATATCTCCTGCGCGTTTATTTATCACAATAATGTGATTATCTTCATATAAAACTTGAAGGTTGCCTTTATTTGAAAGGATTTTTGTTGACACGTATCTTAATTTTTATTCCTCAAACAGGTTAAGACGCAAAATCTAAAAGCGTATACTTGATTCTGATTATCGTGAATGAAAACTTAATACTTCTCACTCTCGTTAGGGAAATCTTGAGTTTTTACATCATCAACATATTGAGAAATAGCGGTCGTCATTTCTTCATATAAATTTAAGTAACGTCTTAAAAATCTTGGGTTGAATTCGTGCGTCATACCTATCATATCGTGAAGTACCAATACTTGACCATCAACATCTGGTCCAGCACCTATACCAATAATTGGGATACTAACACTTTCAGCAACTTGTTGCGCTAATTTAGCAGGAATCTTTTCTAAAACAATTGCAAAACATCCCAATTTTTCTAGCATTCTAGCATCACTTAATAATTGCTTGGCTTCTTGTTCTTCTTTTGCTCGTACTGTATAAGTTCCAAATTTATAAATGGATTGTGGCGTTAAACCCAAGTGCCCCATCACGGGAATACCGGCATTCAAAATTCGTTTTATAGATTCTTTAACTTCCTTACCACCTTCTAACTTTACAGAATGTGCTCCACTTTCTTTCATAATTCTAATAGCAGAACGTAATGCTTCTTTAGGATCGCTCTGGTAACTTCCAAATGGTAAGTCAACAACAATTAAAGCTCTATCTATGGCACGTACTACAGAGGAAGCATGATAAATCATTTGGTCCAATGTAATAGGTAAGGTAGTTTCATGTCCTGCCATAACATTACTAGCTGAATCACCAACCAAAATAACATCTACACCTGCACCATCAACAATTTTTGCCATGGTGTAATCGTAAGCAGTTAGCATAGAAATTTTTTCGCCAGAAGCTTTCATATCCACTAAGGATTTTACGGTAACGCGTTTGTATTCTTTTTTAGCAGTAGACATGTCTTATAAATTTTGTATTGCGGTAAAAATACTAAATAAAGCAGATACTGTTAAACTTTTCTTTATTAGCTACAATAAGTATAATCTATCAATTATTTTAGAAAAAAAATGTAGAAATATGAAACATGTTATACTTTGTGCCATACTTTTTATTACCACTATCTTGGCTGCTCAAGAAGATGATAGTAAGTTGGCAAAATCTACGATAGAGACATTTTTTGAAGGCTTTCATAAAGGCGATACAGCTTTAATGAAATCGGTTATGGCAGATAGAATCATAATGCAAACAGCTTATAAGAATAAAGAAGGAAAAGATGTTTTGGTAGCCAATACTCCAGATGATTTAATAAATGCAATAACAGAAAGACCTGAGGATCAAAAATGGGATGAGCGTATTTTAGATTACACTATAAAGGTAGATGGTAATATGGCAAATGTATGGACTCCTTATGAATTTTGGTTTAATGAAGAATTTAGTCATTGTGGAGTGAATTCCTTTCAATTATTTAAGGATGGAACATGGAAGATTATCTATTTAATTGATACAAGAAGACGTTTTAATTGTAACATTAATCAAAAAAAGTAATAAACTAAATTATGAAAAGGAGACAATTATTAGGAATCATTGGATTAAGCCCTTTAGCGTTTATCTCTTCAAGAATGCCAGTTTCAAATGCTAAGCTTGTTGATATTTTAATTAAACGATGGAAAACTTCTAAGACTTACACTTTAGAAGTGTTTAATACAATGCCAGAAGAAAGTTTGGAGTATAGTCCTACTGATGCTCAGATGAGTTTTGCACAGCATTTTATGCATATAGGTTTTACAAATAATGCTTTTATTGGTGTTTTAGTTGATTCTAAAACTTACCCTGATTTTGCTGCTATGAGTAAGGCTGCTTTTTTTTTAGAGCGACCAGATAGCGTAAGTGTATTTTATCCTGATATGTTTGTGAACAGAGATCCAAAAATGATAAAAACTGTTGTAGCTGAATATTTGCTTAATACTTTTGATTATGTAATATCTAATCTTAGCAACTTAAATGACGATATTTTAAGTGAAGGTGTAGAGAAGGAAAAACCTTGGTTTTTAGGAGGACATACTAATATTGACCTTATTTTGAGAGCAGAAAATCATACTGCACATCATAGAGCTCAAGCTATAAGTTACCTTCGCTTTAAGGGTATAAAACCACCAGCATATTCAAAGTTTAATACGCTTTAATTTAGGGTTTAAAATAAGTTTGTTGCAATTTACTTATGCTGTGATCTAGTGAGCAAGAGATTGAACGGTATGTTGGAACTCCCGACCTTAGGAGGAGCAATTGGAGAAATCCTATCTACCAGCAGGTAAACCCCACCCTTATGGTTCCACTCAAAAACTATTTTCTTTTGATAAGTTTAAATGACTTTTCTTTACCGCTTTGATTGGTTTTTAAAATATAAATTCCAACAGATAAATTATATCCATTAATTGGTAATTGATAGTTTTGATTATCTTCTGTAATGGTAATATTACCATTAGTAATAGTACGCCCCATGATATCATATAAAGTAAATTCCAGAGGTTCTGATTGAGATAAACTCACAATTCTAAGTGATACATAACCTATAAAAGGATTTGGGTATACTGATGCATTGTAACCATCTTCTTCCTCAACTACCGTAAAAGGATCTGTAATTGCTATTTTTAATTCACTCAAACCATAACAATTACCTCCAAAATTTGAAGTTGGAGTTATCAGTACATATCTGGCTTTTGTGGCATTAAAATTGGGGCCTTCACTACCTTGATAAGTTGATGAACCTGAGGCTTGTTCTAAATTAAAAGTTCCCAATTTATCCCAAGTAACACCGTCAAGAGAATAGTCTACATTAAATTCATTGATACCAAAATCTAAATGTTTTGGCTCGTTTGCATTCCAGAATTGGGTTTCGTTAAGCACGTAATTATATCCTAAATCATACATTATCCAATGTGTTTCTCCATAAGATGATATAGGATTTGCAGAGGGTTCACATGATACCCAACCATCAAACCAATTAGTACTATGTCTGTCAGGATAGCATTGCGCTTCTAGTATTTGTAAACTAGAAACTATAAGTAACGTTATGTAAAAATAAATATTTTTCATTATGTTAAATTCATAAATCCTATTGGTGGCGTACTACTATTGGTATCGTAAAAATTGGATAAATTAGGCAATACCATATTTAAATCTGACGGAGAAACTCCAAACCAAAGTGCTAATTCAGCCATATATAAATCTGCAGCCGTGGTTGGAATAAGAACGCCACTTCTTAAATCTAAATCGCTATCAAGCGCAAGAGTAGGGTAGTCTCCATAAATTTCTTTTCCATTTACAGCACCTCCCATGATAAAGGCATTTCCTCCCCAAGCATGGTCTGTTCCGTTTCCGTTGGATGTTAACGTTCTAGCAAAGTCTGATACACTGAATGTGGTTACACAATCACTTATATTTAATTCAAAAAGTAAACTGTTAAAATATGCAAGGGCATCATTTACTTCTTTTAGTTTACTTGCTTGGTTGATTAATAATTCATCATGATTATCAAAACCTCCAATTTCAACAAAGAAAATTTGTCTTGAAAATCCTAAAGTATCTCTAGCACCAATAGTTTTAGCTACCATACGCAATTGAGGTGCTAACCCGTTTTCTTCAGGGAGAGGTGTGATAAAATCTTGAACACCATCTACTGCTGATTGAAATGCTAAATTTGCATCATTGGATGCTTTAATCGTGTTTTTATAGGTGTTTTTATATATATCTTGATAATCCTTTTCTAGCATGGAATTGAGAGCTTCGGTTTTAAGTTCGTTGAAAAAACCATCTCCTTGATATCCATTAATGCCCACACTGCCCTCATTTCTAATAGCGTAAGGTGTTATCTGGTCTCCTTGCTGAAATATATTTGTACCTCGTAAAGAGATATTCATAGAAATATCTGTACTGGAGTTCATAGATTGTACTAAATCTGCAATTTTTCCACCCCATCCTATATTTGTGCGTTCGCCTGGTTTTCCTGTTTGCCATTGTTGAGATTGATCTGAATGCGAAAACAAGCCCAGAGGTGTTCTTACAGTATTATCTTTTATTTCACTTTTTGTTGAAGGCTCTACTAGTGTACCTACGTTTGATAGAAAGGCTAAATTGCCACTTTCAAATAATTGTCGCATATCTCCAAGCTCAGGATGTAAGCCAAAAACTCTCCCATCACTTGTATTTGGGTTAATTTGCAATACGTCATTTTGTGGAATTGCTAAGTTTGATCTGGAAGTAGCGTATTCATTATACTCATTATTCCCTTTAGGAATAAGCATATTAAACGAATCGTTTCCTCCACTAAGCATTATGCAAACTAGTGCTTTATAATCTCCACCATAAGGTATAATTGCAGAGTTATCCATAGCTGCTGCAGCCATAGCCTTTAGGTTGATAAGAGAAGAAAATAGGGTTGTATACCCCAAAGCAGCGCAGGAGTCTCCTAAAAATTTTCTTCTTGACATTGTATTTTTCTTCTTCGTCATAGGTTTTATTTAAGTATGACATAATCTGGACTTATCATTAAAAGATATAGTGCCATTTTTACTCTTAAATCTGTATATTGAACTTCTTGCCCCCAACCATTTATAATAGGCTCTACGGCATTTACAATAGTTTGTTTAGTATCACCTGAAAGCTGGCCTCGTGTAAATAGTTTATCCAGCTGATTTACTAATACTTCGCTATCTTTTGCATAATATTTTAAGGCTTCAAAATCTAGAGGTGTACCCTCTAATTCTAATCCCCAAGTTCTTAGAACATCATACCATCTTGGATTTGTCCATGCATCTACCTGATTTAAGTAGTTTATACTGGTGGCAGAATTATGGATTTGAAATTCTGGCGCTAATAGATTTGCATCTGCAAATTCACTATTGGGTACATATTCTGGAAGGAAAAAATTAAAAACACTAGGAGCAGATAGTGGTGCCTGTCCTGTATTGTTAAAGAAATCGTATCCATTATTCCAATAGCGTCCATCATTATTATCCAAGTCAATTTGTCTTACTACATTAAAATAACGCATCATTGGTTCAATCATTTTACCACTCATGGGGTTCTCTATCCAGCTACAGTTTCTAGCTTCTTCATCTAATAGAATTGCTTTTATCACAGCTTTCATATCGCCTCTTACGCCTTTGGTATTATTAAAAGCAGCACTAACACGAGATACATATCCTGTGGATGGGTTAGATTTTACCAATTGTTGAATTAATCGTTTTGCAATAAAAGGACCTGTATTGTTGTGATTAAATAAATGATTTATAGCATCGTCAATATCTTGCATACCAGATTGTCCACTAGGTATTGTATAACCGTTAAGTAATTGTTTAGATCCTGGTTCATGCCAATCATCATACATTATCATAGGCATATCTTTTCTAGCAAAATAATGTCCCATTCCAAATCGTAACGTTCTATCAGGAAATTCATCTTCAATTCCTGCTGGTCCTAAACCTGTAAAAACTTTAGAAAATTCCTTAATATCATCGTTGTTATAGGTTGGAATACGATTGCCTTGTCCGTCTATAACATAGGTGCCATCTTGGTTTAATTCGTACAACCCAATGGTAAATAATTGCATAATTTCTCGTGCATAATTTTCATCTGGATGTATGTTTCTATCAGGAATACTTCTAGGATTATTATAATGACTTAAATAAACACCCATCATTGGATGTACAGTGACATCTTTTAGTAGGTTTCTAAAGTTACCAAAGGCATTGTCTTTCAATACATCATAATAATCAGCTAAACCTACACCGTAACTAGAAAGGTTAGACTCTCTCGAAATCACTAAAATTTCGCTAAGTGCTAATGCTACCCTTTGACGTAATAGGTCTTCGTTATTGATGTTAGACTGCCACCATGCATACATAAAATGTAACCAATTAGGAGTAGTATTATTTTCTGGATTACCGCCATTAGACAAATACATTTGGCGTGCCTCACTAAATATATTTTGTGTTAACTGTTGAAGGGGAGCAGAATCTATTTCAAATTGAGTATCTATCCAATCTTCAAAAGGTTGTTCTGCTACAGATTTTATATAGTTTAAATCAGTTCCAAATGTTGCTTGTGCTAGAAAACGTGATGTTTCTAAGAGCTTTCCATCTAAACCATTACCATTAATGGTGTTTATAGCTTCAGCACTTTCTCTCCAGTCTGTTCTTGTTTGTTGACTACTTGAGGTTACCGTTATACCATTGCTATGTCCTGCACCTAAATAATCTCTGTAATCCTGAGCAGAAATACTTAATGATAGGCAGCAAATGCCATAGAGTAGAATCTTTTTCATTTTTTTTAGGAATTAACTTAAAACGTAAGTTTTTTAAGTCTTAATTTGCTCAAATATAAATAAATTGACGATTAATGAGTTATTTTTTCGATGAATTACATATTTGGATTTCGTTTTATCGAAATTCTATTCTGTTAAACTAGGATATAAACGTCAAAATATAAGAGTAATTGCAAAACAGATAATTTGTAAGAATTAACAATCTGATAAATGTACACCAACTGCCAGACCTCCTTTGGAAGTTTCTTTATATTTTGTGTTCATATCTTTGGCGGTTTCCCACATTGTGTTTACTACTTTATCTAGAGGCACTTTTACATTTTGGGGAGAGGTATCCAATGCCAATTCAGATGCATTTATGGCTTTAATGACACCCATTGCATTACGTTCTATACATGGAATTTGTACTAAGCCGCCAATAGGATCACAGGTTAAGCCTAAATGGTGTTCCATGGCAATTTCTGCAGCCATTAATACTTGTTCTGGTGTGCCTCCTAAAAGTTCGCATAATGCTCCGGCTGCCATTGCAGATGAGACCCCTATTTCTGCTTGGCATCCTCCCATAGCTGCACTTATAGTTGCACCTTTTTTAAATATACTGCCAATTTCTCCTGCAACTAATAAAAACCGTTTAATATCTTCAAAATTACCATCGTGATTTTCTATTACAAGATAGTACATTAAAACGGCTGGAATTACTCCTGCACTTCCATTAGTTGGAGCTGTTACAACACGACCTAAAGCTGCATTTACTTCGTTGACAGCTAAAGCAAAACAGCTTACCCATTTTAAAATTTGTCGAAATTTTACTTCACTATTCCTAATCGCATAAATCCATTCTACTGGGGTGCTGTATGGGGTATTACTTTTTAGGTTTTGATGTAGATCGTATGCACGACGCCTCACATTTAATCCTCCTGGCAGCGTACCTTCTGTATGACAACCTGTATACATACAATCTAACATGGTATTCCATATACGATTTAGTTGTACATCAATTTCTTCTTCAGTTCTGATAGATTTTTCGTTTTCTAAAACTACATCTGAAATAGGTTTGTTGAGTTGTTTACAAAATTGAAGTAGTTCTGTTCCTTTTTCAATCGGGTAAGGAAAGCTGCATTTTATTTCGAAATTCTTTTTTGAGTTTTTGCGTTCTTCTTTTACGACGAAGCCTCCTCCGATAGAATAGAATTTTGAGGTTACATTTTTACCTTCAATTTTTGCCGTAAAACTCATGCCATTAGCGTGGAACGGTAAAAATTTTTTATTGAAAATGATATCGGATTTTGGATTGAATGGTAATTCTTTTTCCCCTCCAAGGTGTAACAGGTTTGTTTTTTTAATTTCGGCAACGGTATTTTCAATATCTTCAGTTGGAATGGTTTCAGGATCTTTTCCGCTTAGCCCTAACATTACGGCATAATCGGTGGCATGTCCTTTTCCTGTGAGTGATAATGAGCCATAGAGGTTTACTGTAATTTGCTTTACGTTATGGAATATTTTGTCAGTTTTGAGTTCTTCTATCCAGAGTTCGGCGGCACGCCATGGCCCAAGGGTATGTGAACTTGAAGGCCCTATACCTATTTTTAGCATATCGAAAATTGAAATGCATTCCATAGTTACGCAAACGTTATAGTTGGCAAATATATGTTGTTTTTTTGCTCTCGCAAAGCCAGTAAGACGCAAAGTATTTAGAAAACCAAAAAGCTATGACTTAGTATAAACTTTTGCAGACATACCCCGCGCAAGGGATTGAGGTATTTGTTGAAGCTACTTGACGAAGGAGAGAGCGACTACCGAAAGCCCGACCCCTTGTGGGTTGCGCCATAAATTAGTATTAACTATTTCTATTGGTTATTTAAACACACTGCAAACTGGGACAGCCTGTTGAATACTGATACACTGACACTGTGTCATATATTATGTATTGGCATAAAGATTGACTAGAATAAAATGAATTTAAAAAAGAATATTCAATACAATAAATAAATATTATGAGTAAAATTATTGGAATCGATTTAGGAACAACCAACTCTTGCGTTTCGGTAATGGAAGGTAATGATCCTGTTGTTATCCCAAACGCTGAAGGTAAACGTACTACACCATCTGTGATTGCTTTTGTAGAAGGAGGAGAGATTAAGGTTGGAGATCCTGCAAAGCGACAAGCTGTAACTAACCCTACAAAAACGGTTTATTCTATTAAACGTTTTATGGGCAATAAATATTCTGAATCTACTAAAGAAGCAGAACGTGTACCATATAAAGTGGTAAAGGGCGATAATGATACGCCTAGAGTTGATATTGATGGTAGATTATATACACCACAGGAATTATCGGCTATGATTCTTCAAAAAATGAAGAAGACTGCTGAGGATTACTTAGGGCAAGACGTAAGTAGAGCTGTAATTACTGTTCCTGCTTATTTTAACGATTCGCAAAGACAAGCTACTAAAGAAGCTGGAGAAATTGCAGGTTTGAAAGTAGAGCGTATTATTAATGAGCCTACTGCTGCGGCATTGGCCTATGGTTTAGATAAAAAAGGCACTGATCAAAAAATAGTTGTTTTTGATTTTGGTGGAGGAACGCATGATGTATCTATCTTAGAATTAGGTGATGGTGTATTTGAAGTACTATCTACCGATGGAGATACACACTTAGGTGGTGATGATGTTGATGAAAAAATCATTAACTGGTTAGCAGATGAGTTTAAAGCAGAAGAAAGTATGGACTTGAGACAAGATCCAATGTCTTTACAACGTTTAAAAGAAGCTGCTGAAAAAGCTAAGATTGAACTATCATCTTCTGCACAAACAGAAATTAACTTGCCTTATATTACAGCTACAGCTAGTGGACCTAAGCATTTAGTACGTACATTAACACGTTCTAAGTTTGAGCAATTAATTGATGATTTGGTAAAACGCACAATAGAGCCATGTGAGTCTGCTTTAAAGGCTGCTGGTTTAAGTAAAAATGATATTGACGAGGTAATTTTAGTAGGTGGATCTACTCGTATTCCTGCGGTACAAGAAGCGGTTGAGAAATTCTTTGGAAAAGCACCAAGTAAAGGTGTAAACCCTGATGAAGTAGTGTCTTTAGGAGCTGGTATACAAGGTGGTGTATTAACTGGTGATGTAAAAGATGTACTTTTATTAGATGTAACACCGTTATCTCTTGGTATTGAAACTATGGGTAATGTATTTACTAAGTTGATTGAAGCTAATACCACTATTCCTACTAAGAAATCGCAGGTATTTTCAACTGCTGCTGATAATCAACCTTCTGTAGAAATTCATGTATTACAAGGGGAAAGAGCAATGGCTGCTGATAATAAAACTATTGGACGTTTCCACTTAGATGGTATTCCACCAGCTAGACGTGGTACACCGCAAATTGAGGTAACGTTTGATATTGATGCTAACGGTATCATTAAAGTTTCTGCAGAAGATAAAGCCACTGGTAAGAAACAAGATATAAGAATTGAAGCATCTTCTGGATTAACAGAAGAGGAAATTCAAAAAATGAAAGCTGATGCTGAAGCAAATGCTGAAGCTGATAAAGCTGCTGCAGAAAGTGCTCAAAAATTAAATGAAGCAGATTCTATGATTTTCCAAACAGAGAAGTTATTAGAAGAGTCTGGCGATAAATTATCAGCTGATAACAAATCTAAGATTGAAGACGCTTTAGCTGAATTGAAAAAGCAATTTGAAACAAAAGATTTGGCGTTAATTCAACCAGCTTTAGATAACCTTAATGAGATTTGGAAAGCAGCCAGTGAAGAAATTTACAAAGCACAAGCAGCTGACGCACAACAAGCTGGAGGAGCGCAACCAGGACCAGATGCAGGCACAGGTGAGCAAGCGCAATCTGAAGGCGACAATGTAGAAGATGTTGATTTTGAAGAAGTAAAGTAATGTAAACACTATTTCTTGCTAAGAGTAAAGTCTTATATTCTCAAATAAAATGAGATAAAGATAAATTTAGAAATAGTATTGCAGTTTTGAATAACAGAAAGCGCAACCAATTTGGTTGCGCTTTTTTATTATTTACTATTAGCATTTAGAATGCATATACTTTAGAATAGTAATTAAATACATTTTTGGTTAAAAAATCAGTTTATAAATTATTGATTTTGTAGTACATAACTTTCGTTTTCCTGTTATGGGGTTTTTATTACCTTCAATAATACTCTATAATTATACAAAATGCTTTATTTATTTTAAAGCACAATTCTACCTGATAATATATTAGCTCAAGCCAATTTGTTTTTAGAACATATGTTGGAATTAATTCATTTAAAAACTTGACTAATATGAAAAAAATTACGCTTCTATTTTCATTAACCCTAATCAGTTATTTTGGTTTTGCACAAACAACCTTGATTAATTGGGATGGAATAAATCCTGCATTTGATTTTCCATTTGATTCTAATACAATCATGAAATCAGATACGCCAGATCCTAATCCTGATCAAACAGGAAATACTACTCCAAATGTTAGATTATTGCAAGTTGCCGCATCTGCAGGAGGTTTTGCAGGATATGGAGGAGAGTTCACTTCCACTGTAGATGTAAGTGCAGGTAAATTTTTATTAGTTTATTTGAGGTCTGATGTAAATAATTATCCAGTTAGATTTCAATTTACTGACGATCCAATTTCTAATAGAACACAAAATCCTTTGGAAACGGATTTTACATATACTGGTAACGGCGACTGGCAGTTGTTAGAATCACAAATAGTATATGCATCTCAAGATTTTGGAATACCAGGGCAACCAAACTTAAATGGAGCATTATCAGATGCAGAAGCTACTACTGCGGGAGTTGCCTCTCCTTACACGCCTAATTTAGATGGTATTGTGAATAGATATAGTGTCTTTCCTGATTTTAATGATTCTCAATCTGGTGCATTTTCATTATGGTTTGATGAAGTAATCGTTAATAATTCAGCAACCTTATCAACAGATGATTTATCAAAAAAATTAGAAGGTTCTGTATTTCCAAACCCAGCGAGATTAGCAATTAATATTAGAGCTAAAATTTCTGATAAAGAAGCACGTATATATGATATACACGGTAAGCATATAGATACAAAAGCAATTACAGGGAATTTTAATTCTGTAGACGTATCGAGATTATCTTCTGGTATGTATTTTCTAGTTTTGGAAAGCGGTTCTTCATTTAAATTTATTAAGGAATAGGAATACTTTTTATTTTATTTTCTAAAAAAAGGTTAGTGGTTTGCTAACCTTTTTTGTGTAATATATTGAAAATTAAATACCTACAAAATAATTGAATGTGTTTGGTAAAAAAAACTAGTTTTTTTAAAAAATTGGGGTAGGAATTTTTTTAAATAGTTTGTTATATATACGAATACCAAATCTTAAAAATTATTATCAAATGAAAAACCTACTACAATTTACCCTAGTATTATTATGTCTTATTGTTACAAATAAAACAATAGCTCAACAGGATAAAACTATGTATATTTTTGGGCATAGTCTTATTGTTCATGCCACAGATTCTGATGAAACCACAGTTCCTCACTGGTTACATTTATTAGCTCAAGAAGCAGAACATAGTGTTTCGGTTTCAGGACAATATGGATTTTTACCACAACACGCTAATCTTCCGCCTATTTCACAATGGGGATTTAGTGAAGTACCATCAGCGTGGGATTCTGATACTCAAAATTTTTCAGAAGCTAACTTTAATACCTTTTTATTAACAGCTGCAAATTTTGTACAATATCAGCCCTCTAATGTTAACTATTTTGGAAATCCAACAACATCTCCTGTATCTGCTACTATAGATATTGTAGATTGGATTGATAATCAAGAAGCGAATGCTGTAACTTACATTTATGAGAATTGGCCAGATATGGCTGGTTTTATAGCTGGAGAAGGTTTTCCTCCATCAGAAACTGAGTTTGAAAATTATAATAATTACACACTTGGAGACTTTCACACTTGGTGGATTGATTATCAGGATTTTGTACACGCTGCACGCCCAAGTGAAAATGTTAGAATGATTCCTGTTGGACCAGTTTTAAGTAAGCTGTTAACAGAAACACCTTTAAGTCAAATCCCTATTTTAGACTTATATGAAGATAACGCACCACATGGAGAGCCAACACTTTATTTTTTAGCGAGTTTAATAACTTATATGGCAATTTATGAAGAAAAGGCTCCAGTAACCTATACAATTCCTAATACTGTAAATGCATTAGTTCAAAATAACTTTCAAAATACAATAGATTTTATTTGGAATGAGTTATTAGCATTCAACTATAGTAATGGAAGTAGTAGGGTTTTTGTTAACAATCCATTACATACTGGTTCTATAGATTACAATGAAATATCTGTATACCCTAACCCCACAAAAGATATCATTCATGTAGTTAATCATAATACCTCTTATACGTTTGAGTTATTTGATGCTAAAGGATTAAAGATAGATCAAAAGTTAGATGTAGTAGATGGGGGTATAAACATTTCAAATTTATCTGATGGTTTATACCTTTTAAAATTAAATATTGGAGAAGATCAAATCATAAAAAAGATCATTAAAAATTAAAAACTATATTTTGTTTGTTCATATGCATCTTTATATTTTTTTGATATAAAGGTGCATTTTTTCATTAGTTATAGTTGATAATTTTTTAATCACTATAAAACCAATATTTTTGAGGCATAGAAATAACATATGTCATTTTCATCCCATATTACATCTGATTATTACCCTAAACGATTAGCAGTAAAACTAAACGCTAAAGGCGAACAGTTTGTTTTAAAAGAGCATCCATGGGTTTTTTCAAATAGTATTACTAAAATAAGCAATGGTGCCAAAACAGGAGATTTAGCTGTTGTTTTTAGCAAACATAAAAACCGTGTCATTGGTTTGGGTTTATATGATGCCAATTCTCCAATCCGAATAAAAATGCTGCATTCAGGAATGGAAAAGGTAGAAATTAATGCGCTTTTTTTTCAAAATAAAATTAAAGAAGCTTTTAAAAAACGTAAGACCTTACTAGATACTAATACGGATAGTTACCGTTTACTTTTTGGCGAGAATGATGGTTTTCCTGGATTAATAGCCGATGTATATGCTTCAGTTTTAGTAGTAAAAGTATATTCTGAAATATGGCTGCCTTATTTAGAAGATATCATACATTTTTTGCAAGATATTTCAAACGCTGAAACAGTAGTTATTAGATTGAGTAGAAGCTTAGAAAATTCTATTTCTCATCAATTAAAAAATGGAGATGTAGTTTTTGGTACTTTAGATAATGAAGTTGTGGAGTTTATAGAGCATGGTGTAAAGTTTTCTGCAAACGTTATTAAAGGTCATAAAACCGGTTATTTTTTAGATCATCGTCATAATAGGAAACAAGTAGGAGAGTGGAGTAACGGTAAAACAGTTTTAGATGTGTTTTCTTATGCAGGAGGATTTTCAGTACATGCATTGGCAAATGGAGCAAAAGAAGTTATTAGTTTAGATATTAGTAAACAAGCTTTGGAAATTGCTATTCAAAATGGAAAGTTAAATACGTATTCTGGAACTCATAAAACCATTGTAGGAGATGCTTTTAAAGAATTAAAACAACTTATAAAAAATAAAGTCACTTTTGATGTAGTGGTTATAGATCCACCAAGTTTTGCAAAACAAGCTTCTGAAATAGATTTAGCAAAGAAAAAATATGCGCAACTTGCCGAATTAGGAGTTAAACTAACTTCAAAAAATGGCTTGCTAGTACTTTGTTCATGTTCCTCAAGGGTTACTTCTCAAGCTTTTTTTGATATAAATAAACAAATACTATCTTCAAAAAAAAGAAACTATTGTCTAACGCTAAAAACCCAACATGATGTAGATCATCCCATCAGTTTTCCTGAAGGGGCTTACCTTAAATCCGGATATTATCGGTTTTTAGACTAAGGAAATTACTTTCTGTAATACAATAGCGTTTTTATTAAGTTTTTCTAAAAATTAAATTAAGTAACTGATAAATAATTAGTTGTATGAATTAAAACTATTTATTATTACTTTTCATTTTGACATAGTTATATATCAAAAAAGCAGCTGTAGTAATGTTACTTTTTTGCTCATCGCCAATTAAATACTATGCATGCATAATAATTTGTATATTTGGTAAAACTTTTATCTGATGGCTAGGCAATTAACAGATTTACTAAATATTAAGTATCCAATTATTCAAGCCCCAATGTTTTTGGTTTCAAATGTACCTATGGTTAAAGAAGCTATGCATGGTGGTATTGCTGGATGTATTCCTGCTTTAAACTACAGAACTTTAGATGAGCTTAGGTTTGCTTCACGTGAATTAAAGGCATCAAAACCAAATGGAGGTTCCTTCGGGTTTAATTTAATAGTAAATAAGTCCAATGTAAAATATAGAGGACAGTTAGAAGTAATTTGTGAAGAAGGTTGCGATTTTATTATTACTTCTTTAGGTAGCCCTGAAGAAACCATAAATGAAGCACATAAAGTAGGTATTAAAGTGTTTTGTGATGTAACCGATTTAAAGTTTGCTAAAAAGGTGGAAGGATTAGGAGCTGATGCTATAATAGCAGTTAATAATGAAGCAGGAGGTCATCGAGGAAATATATCACCAGAATATTTAATTAAAGAGTTGAGTGAAAACTGTAGCATTCCAATAATTTCAGCCGGTGGTGTAGGATGTAAAGCTGATGTAGATAAAATGTTAGCTTATGGAGCTGCTGGAGTATCTGTAGGTAGTCCTTTTATAGCATCTGTAGAGGCAAACGTTACAGAGGAGTATAAGCAAGCATGTGTAGATTATGGTGCGGAAGATATTGTAATGACTGAGCGCATCTCAGGGACACCTTGTACTGTGATTAATACCCCTTATGTTAAGAAAATAGGAACAAAATCTACATGGATTGAAAACCTATTAAATAAAAATCGTAAACTAAAAAAGTGGGTAAAAATGATACGTTTTTCAATTGGTATGAATGCAACAAAAAATGCAGCTACAAAAGCCACTTATAAAACAGTTTGGGTTGCAGGACCTAGTATAGAACATACAAAAGCAATTTTACCAGTCAAGAGTATTATCAAGAAGTTAGTAAACTAAAATAGCTCAATAATTTTAAAAACTTGGTTTCTTTACTATTCTACAATTACCATTTTAAACCTCAAATCGTTAGGCTGAATTTCATTATGCATCATAACACAGGTGTAGCCATCATTACTTGTATCAGTAATCACTACCTTGAATATTTTTCCAACAGCATGCTCATATTTTTTTTGAGATACTTTGCTACATGTAAGTGTAAATTCGCAATCTGATAACCACTTTATATCATTATGTATAATAAGACCAGTAGTGGCATTGGTTTCTATCTGTTCGGCATTGGTTCTGGTAATTCTCCATTCAGAATACAAGATATCATCATACTCAAAATTACCTGTTTTGTAATCTGAACATGATATTTCTTGACCAAAAGTGCTTAGGGAGAATATAGAAAACAGTAAAATAACTAGCTTTCTCATATTACATGGGGTGTTGGTTACTTGTCATAAATATAATACTTTTTTATTAAGTAGGAAAGGTATCACATGTAAATATGATTTTAAGACATAAAAAAGCCTCATTTGTTTTGACAATGAGGCTATCAATTTAAATTTTTAAGATTTACATTGTGTAAAAAAATTGCTCAAAAACAATTTTTCCGTCGTTAACCTCAAATACACAAACTTCTTCCATTTGTTGTCTACCCCTATCTTTAAACGTCACATCGAAACTCATTTTACTTGTAAAATGATTACCAGCAATAATTGGGTCGCTGATGTCGCCACCATGAAACTCAACAACATTATCGAGCCATTGCTTACTTTTTTCGTAAACCTCTTGTTTGCCTGTTACTACTTCCCCGTAAGGAACACCAGGCATTTCTTTACTGGTAACATTATTACCATAAAGTTGTTCAATGCATTCTAAATTTTTCCCCTCTCGACACATTTGTGCCCATTGGTTTGCTACTTCTTGTGTACTCATAATATTTTAGTTGTTTTTGATTGTGCCTTAAAAGTATGGAAATATTAAAAGTAACTATCTTAATAAAATGTTATCATTTAATTAGAATACAAAAGTAGAGAGTGATAATCTTATTAGATAATACTCATAGAATTAACGTAACCATTCTTAAAATATTTGCAATAAAAAAGCCATCTCAATAAGATGGCTTTTACAATTAATTGAGTTAGTCACTACTCTTACATTAAGCTTTCTTTGCTGTAATATTTACTTTAAGTTCAATATCATCATTGATAAACTTATCCCCCAAATCTCCAAAAATAGATTTAGATTTATATTTTATATCCCATTTAGTTCTATCCACAGTAAATGCTTCACTAGTAAGTGTCATAGAATCCTCAGTAGTGCTTACAATAACAGGAAAAGTAATATTTTGTTTAATACCTTTTATAGCTAAGTTACCAGACAGCATGGTTTTTCCATCAACTTCACTTAATCCTGTTACTTCAAAAGCAGCATTAGCATGGTTTTCAACATCAAAAAAATCTGGACTTTTTAAATGTCCGACTAAGTCAGCATTTCCTTTTTTATC
This sequence comes from Hyunsoonleella pacifica, assembly GCF_004310335.1. GTDB lineage: Bacteria > Bacteroidota > Bacteroidia > Flavobacteriales > Flavobacteriaceae > Jejuia > Jejuia pacifica. The sequence goes on from NZ_SIRS01000001.1 coordinate 716,141, forward strand.
AGCAGGAATATCTAAAACGGTAATAGATGTCATATCCGCCAAGAAAGAACCGCTTTCAACATTAGTACCATTCATTTTAATAACTCCAGATTCTAAATTTATAGTACCATTGTGAGATCCTGCAGGTTTAAACCCTTTCCATTCTATGGTAGAAGCACCAGCATCAGCAATATATTTTGTAGCTTCTACTTTAGCTTCAGCGGCAGTTTTCACATCTGAAGTTTCAGCTTCTTTTGCTTTGTCTTTGCATGATGCAAGTGAAATAGATAATGCACTTATAAAAAGTATGATTTTAAGACTTTTTTTCATTATTGTAGTTTTTTTATTAGAATACCAAATGTAATCAATTTGTTTTACAGAATAAAAAAAAAGTTAAACAAAATTTTTGTTAAAAAAAGTTGTGACAATATGGCATTTTAGTAATAATGGCAGTACTTTTGCCAACCAAAATATAGCAGTATTAATTTAATACACGATGAGTAAGAAAAACAAAGAAAAGGATATAAAAACAGAACAATCTAACGGGTTAGAAAACGAGACTGTTGCAGTTGAAGAACAAGATGTTAACGAAGCTACCACTGAAGAACTATCTGCTGAAGATAAATTAAAAGAAGAGTTTCAAAATGAAAAAGATAAGTTTTTACGCTTATTTGCTGAATTTGAAAACTATAAAAAACGCACATCAAGAGAGCGTGTAGAGTTATTTAAAACAGCTGGTAAAGAAATAATGTTAGAGTTATTACCAGTTCTTGATGATTTTGAGCGCGCTTTAACTCATATTGAAGATGATAAAGAAGCAGAAGAATTGCGAAAAGGTGTATTGTTAATTTATCAAAAATTATTATCAACACTAGAGAAAAAAGGACTTTTAGTAGTAGAAGTAGCTCAAGGAGATGTTTTTGATGCCGAAATACATACGGCAATTACACAAATTCCTGCACCAAGTCATGATTTAAAAGGAAAAATTGTTGATGTTGTTGAAAAGGGATATAAGTTAGGGGATACAATTATTCGTTTTCCAAAAGTAGTAGTTGGTCAATAAAACAAAATCATGGCGAAGAGAGATTATTACGAAGTTTTAGGAGTAAGTAAAGGCGCAAGTGCAGGTGAGATAAAAAAGGCTTATAGAAAGAAAGCTATTGAGTTTCATCCTGACAAAAATCCTGATAATAAAGATGCAGAAGCTAAATTTAAGGAAGCAGCTGAAGCGTATGAGATATTAAGTGATGCTGATAAAAAGGCACGTTATGATCAGTTTGGTCATCAAGCTTTTGAAGGTGGTGGCGGCTTTGGCGGAGGCGGTATGAATATGGATGATATCTTTAGCCAGTTTGGAGATATTTTTGGCGGTGCTTTTGGCGGTGGTGGATTCTCTGGATTTGGTGGAGGCGGACAACGTCGTGTAAAAGGTAGTAACCTTCGCATACGTGTTAAGTTAACTTTAGAAGAGATTGCTAATGGTGTAGAGAAAAAAATTAAAGTTAAGCGTAAAATTCAAGCACCAGGCACTTCTTATAAAACATGTTCTACATGTCAAGGTACAGGACAAGTTACCAGAATTACAAATACTATTTTAGGTAGAATGCAAACCTCTGCACCCTGTAATGTATGTGGTGGAGCAGGACAAATTATTGATAAAAAACCTGCCGATGCAGATGCACAAGGTTTAAAAGTGGCCGAAGAAACGGTTTCTATAAAAATACCTGCTGGTGTTGTTGATGGGATGCAACTTAAAGTATCAGGCAAAGGTAATGAAGCTCCTGGCAATGGTATTTCTGGAGATTTATTAGTTGCAATTGAAGAAGTAGAGCATTCTCGATTACAGAGAGAAGGAGACAATCTACACTATGATTTGTATGTTAGTTTTCCAGAAGCAGTATTAGGAACTTCCAAAGAAATTGATACCGTTACAGGTAAGGTTCGTATAAAAGTAGAAGCAGGTGTGCAATCAGGAAAAATTTTACGTTTACGCGGAAAAGGTATTCCAAGTTTGAATGGTTACGGAAAAGGAGATTTGTTAGTTCATGTAAATGTTTGGACGCCTAAAACATTAAATAAAGAACAACGTCAGTTTTTTGAAGAGATGTTAGAAGATGATCATTTTTCCCCAAAACCAGAGAGTTCTGATAAGTCATTCTTTGAAAAAGTAAAGGATATGTTCTCTTAATAAAAATTATTACACAGGTCTTTAAATACAATCAATACCTGTAAATATTTACTTTTTAGGATATAAATTTACTAGTTTCAACTTTAGATTTTCTAGAATATTAATGATAAGATTGAAGATAGTTTAACAGATTAAAAAAAATCCGTAGTAAAATGGAATTTTTTATGTAAGGCGCAACTTATCTTGATAGTTTTGCTATTAGTTAAGAAAAAAAAACTATCTTTGATTATCGCTAATTAATATTAGTGATAATTTTTCTTTTTCATAGCAATTTTTTTCCCATCCTTAGTTTTAATTAAGGATGGGTTTTGTTTTTATAGATAAACCCAATGAGAATCAGTGTTTTTATAGTATTAAGCACTATACGTTTTTGAAATATTAGACCAAAAATAGAAAGTAGTCACTTGTCAATTCTTCCCATATTAATTTACTTGTTTAGAGTTTAACGAACTCATATACATTTAATATCTTTACATTTCTTTTAATTAAAAATTGTGCATGGATAAGCTATTAGAAGTTACTGATGCAAGTAAAAAATTTGGAGATTTTACTGCATTAAACAATGTTTCTATAACTGTACCCAAAGGTAGTATTTACGGACTTTTAGGACCTAATGGAGCAGGGAAAACCACTTTAATTCGAATTATAAATCAAATTACTTTACCAGATTCAGGTTCTGTGATTCTTGATGGAGAGCATTTAAATGAGTCGCATATAAAGGATATTGGTTATTTACCTGAAGAACGCGGTTTGTACAAGTCTATGAAAGTGGGGGAGCAAGCTATGTATTTAGCGCAATTAAAGGGGTTAAGTAAATCAGTAGCTAAAGAGCGACTTCAATATTGGTTTGATAGGTTAGAAATTGGAGACTGGTGGAACAAGAAAATACAAGAGCTATCAAAAGGAATGGCTCAAAAAATACAGTTTGTAGTTACTGTTTTGCATGAACCTAAATTATTAATTTTTGATGAGCCCTTTTCTGGTTTTGATCCAATTAACGCTAATTTAATTAAAGATGAAATTTTAAGGTTACGTGATAACGGTGCTACAGTTATCTTTTCAACACATCGCATGGAATCAGTTGAAGAACTTTGTGATGATATTGCGCTAATTCATAAATCCAATAAAATTTTGGACGGGAAAATTCTCGATGTAAAGCGTGCATATAAATCCAATACATTTGAAGTCGGTATTAATTCTAGTAATAATATTGCCTTAGAAAAGCTATTATCAGATAAATTTGAAACGTCATTGGCAAATTTCAAAACCTTAAACAATGAGTTAAAGTTAAACATTAAAATATCTGAAAATCAATCCTCTAACGATTTGTTGAGTTTTTTAATGTCACAAGGAGAAGTGTCTCATTTTGTAGAACTTATACCTAGTGTTAACGATATTTTTATTCAAACAGTAACCAATAATAACCTGCAGTAATTATGAATCATTTACCACTTATAATAAAGCGTGAATATTTATCTAAGGTTAAGAATAAGTCCTTTATAATAATGACAATTTTAAGTCCTATCATCATGATAGCGCTTATTAGTGTTGTGGCATATTTATCTCAATTAAATAATGACAAGGTGCGAACAATTTCAATTTTGGACGAATCTGGAATGGTTAAAAATCTGTTTAAAAGTACTGAAAATACTACTTATGTTCCGCTTGATGATATGTCTCTTGAAGACGCAAAAACTTTGGTTACCGAGACTTCAGGTTATGGGTTATTATATATAAAGAATGATAAGGGTGTTGAAGCGATTTCAAAAAATATAAAATTTTATTCGGAAGAGTCTCCATCGTTAACAGTGATTTCAAAATTAGAAAATAAATTAGAAAAGCATTTAACATTAATTAATTATAAAAATGTTGGTATTGATGTTGATGAAATAGAAGCTTCAAAAGTAAACGTAGATATATTTCAAGAGAATTTTGTTGGTGAAACATCATCTAAAGTAGATAGCGTTATCAAGCTTATTTTTGGAGGTGCCGCTGGTTATTTACTATTTATGTTTATTATTATTTATGGCAATATGATTATGCGTAGTGTGATTGAAGAAAAGACCAGCCGAATTATTGAAGTTATCGTGTCTTCAGTGAAGCCAGTACAATTAATGTTAGGTAAAATTATAGGAACTTCTCTAGCAGGCCTTACACAATTTGCTATTTGGCTGATTTTGGGGAGTATTTTATTATTCGTGGTTTCCGCTATTTTTGGTATAGATATGGCACAAATGGAAACACCACAGCAAGCCGTAATTCAGCAAGCTATGGAAACTCCAGATGTAAATAATCGAATTCAGGAAGCTTTACAAGGTTTTTTAAATTTGCCTTTAGCTAATTTAATAGTAGCTTTTATACTGTTTTTTATTAGTGGGTATTTATTATACAGTTCGCTTTATGCTGCTATAGGAGCTGCAGTTGATAATGAAACAGATACGCAACAATTTATGTTGCCTATATTAATGCCTCTAATTTTGGCAGTATATATTGGAATCTTTACAGTAATCGAAGACCCACATGGTACGGTATCTACAGTATTTTCATTTATACCTTTTACCTCTCCGGTAGTTATGTTAATGCGTATCCCTTTTGGTGTACCTATTTGGCAACAACTATTATCTTTAGGATTGTTGATTGGCACTTTTGTGTTTACAGTTTGGTTTGCAGCAAAAATCTACAGGGTTGGTATATTAATGTATGGAAAAAAACCTACTTACAAGGAACTCTTAAAGTGGATAAAATACTAATGCAAGAAACATCTAAGGATAACATACGAAGTGAAGTAGGAGCTATAGAAGAGGTATTGCAAGACACCTCTGTAGGGCAAGCAATCCAGGAGTTTCTAAATTTTAAAATTATAGATTTTACTTATGGTACAGGAGCTGATGCACATCAAATAGTACTTAGGGTTAAATATTTGCTTTTGGTTATTTTGGTAATGATACTAACTACCTTTTTATTAAGGTGGGTAAAAAAAATAGTTACCAGAAGACTGCCTCAAGAAGATAAGGTTAAGTTCAATACGGTGTTTTCCTTTACGCGATGGATTATATACCTTATAGTAATGCTTGTAGTTTTTGACGCGAGTGGTTTTAATATCACAGCTATCTTTGCGGCTTCAGCTGCTTTATTAATAGGTGTAGGTTTAGCGCTACAGACGCTTTTTCAAGATATTATTTCTGGGATTTTTATTTTGGTCGATCGTTCTGTTCAAGTAGGCGATATTATAGAATTAGAGGGGAAAGTAGGGCGTGTTGAAGAAATAAAATTACGTACAACTAGAGCTGTAACTATAGATAATAAGGTGCTAATTATACCAAATCATCAATATTTAACCAATAGTTTATATAATTGGACCCAAAATGGTAAAGTTACCAGAGAAAATGTTTCTGTAGGTGTAGCTTATGGTAGTGATGTTAATTTGGTAAAAAAATTGTTGCTTGATGCTGCAAATTCGAATGAAATGGTTTTAAAGCACCCAGCACCAATAGTGTTATTTGAAAATTTTGGAGATAGTGCTTTAGAGTTCAAATTAATATTTACGCTTAATGATAGTTTTATTGGAGTAATTCCTAAAAGTGATATAAGGTTTGAAATAGACCGTTTATTTAGAGAACACAACATTAAAATTCCATTTCCGCAACGAGATATTCATATTGTTTCAAAACCTTTAGAAGATAAATAAACTAAGACATATAATGTTACATAGGTGTAGATGTTTACTAGGTTTATTTCTGCTTTTACTAGGTATGCAACAAGGGTATTGTCAATTAACAGATATTGCTAGACTAGAATACTCTTTTATACCTCAAAGCAATTCTGAGGATGATTACAACAGACTACGAGTACTCTTTAACTATCCCATAGAAACCAAAAAAGACTGTTATTTAGTTGTTGGAGCAGAATATAATAGAGTTATTCTAAACTTAGAAGAAGATTATCCTTTTGATACATCTGCATTGGATAGAATTCATATTATAGATCTAAATTTAGGATATACATTTAAATGGAAAAAAGCATGGCGTGTAGGCTTAAATTTTAATCCTAGAATCGCTTCCACACTCACAACAAGTTTAAGTATGGATGATTTTTTCTTAAATGGAGGACTATTCTTTATAAATGATAGAACTAAAGCTGAGGATATTAACCGTCCTTACCGTCTCATTTTGGGATTAACATATAATGCAACTACTGGGATACCATTTCCATTACCTTTTATTAGTTATTACAGAAAAATAAACTATCGTTGGAGTTTTAATGCGGGAGTTCCAAAATCAAATATAAAATACGCCATAAATACTAAAAATAATTTGCAAGCATTTGTGGCATTAGATGGTTATTTAGCACACATACAAGAGAAATATCCAGTGAATGGAGATATAGCCGATCATATATCATTATCAGTAGCAGTGGGAGGGCTAGGTTATGAATATTTCTTTTCCAAGCATTTGGTAGGATATTTGTATACTGGTTATACATTTAGATTAAATAATGTTTTACGTAATGAAAATAGAGATGAAGTTTTTAAATTAGACGAAATAAATGCCTTCTATTTAAGAACAGGAATAAAATTTAAAATTTAAGGAATATGCCAAAAATATTAATCATTGAAGATGAAGCTGCCATAAGACGTGTACTGGTTAAAATTCTTTCGGAAGAAAGTAATACTTATGAAGTTGAAGAAGCCGAAGATGGTTTAGCTGCAATGGATAAAATAAAGAAGGATGATTTTGATTTGGTGCTTTGCGATATAAAAATGCCAAAAATGGACGGTGTTGAAGTATTAGAAGCTACCAGAAAGATAAAACCAGAGACACCTATTGTTATGATATCGGGTCATGGGGATTTAGATACAGCTGTTAACACTATGCGATTAGGGGCTTTTGATTATATTTCTAAACCACCAGATTTAAATAGACTATTAAATACTGTTAGAAATGCTTTAGACAGAAAGGAACTTGTAGTAGAAAACAAGATACTAAAGAAAAAGGTTAGTAAAAAATATGAGATGATAGGGGAGAGCGACTCCATTACTCAAATTAAAGAAATGATTGATAAGGTAGCTCCAACCGATGCCAGAGTTTTAATTACAGGACCAAATGGAACAGGGAAAGAGCTAGTAGCCCATTGGTTACATGAAAAGAGCGAACGGGTTAAAGGACCAATGATTGAGGTAAATTGTGCTGCTATACCAAGTGAATTAATAGAAAGTGAGTTATTTGGACATGTAAAAGGTGCTTTTACCAGTGCAAATAAAGATAGAGCAGGTAAATTTGAAGCAGCTAATGGCGGTACTATTTTTCTAGATGAAATTGGAGATATGAGTTTGTCTGCACAAGCTAAAGTACTTCGAGCTTTACAAGAAAGTAGAATTCAACGGGTGGGTAGTGATAAAGATATAAAAGTAGATGTAAGAGTAGTAGCGGCCACAAATAAGAATTTAAAAAAAGAAATTGAAGATGGTAAGTTTAGAGAAGATTTATATCATAGACTGGCAGTAATTTTAATTAAAGTACCTGCTTTAAATGATAGACGAGATGATATTCCTCTATTAGTTAATCATTTCTCAAAAAAGATTTCAGATGAACAAGGTACTGCTCAAAAAGGCTTTTCTGATAAGGCGGTAAAGCTATTGCAAGATTATGACTGGACTGGGAATATTCGTGAATTACGAAATGTGATTGAACGCTTAATTATTCTTGGTGGAGCAGAGGTTAGTGAGCAAGATGTGAAATTATTTGCTTCTAAGTAATCTACGATTTCTTATTTTTAATATTTCTAACGCTTAAAATATGAATACTTACAAGGTAACATCTCCAATTACATTAAAAGATACACAAACTAAGGTTGTTATAGCTGATGCTAAGAAGAAATTAAAACATACCAGAAGGGAATTAGGTGCACTTCAAGATACGATATACGCACATGGTAAATATGCGATTTTAATATGTATACAAGGTATGGATACAGCAGGCAAGGATAGTTTAATACGTGAGGTATTTAAAGATTTTAATGTTAGAGGAGTGGAAGTACATAGTTTTAAAGTGCCTACAGAATTAGAATTAAAGCATGATTACTTGTGGAGACACTATATTGCACTGCCTGCAAGAGGAAAGTTTGGTGTTTTTAATAGAACGCACTATGAAAATGTATTAGTAACCCGAGTGCATCCTGGCTATATCATGGGCGAAAATATTCCTGGGATTGATTCAGTAAATGCTATTGATGATGTGTTTTGGGAAAAGCGCTTTGAACAAATAAATAATTTTGAAAAACATGTAGCTGAAAATGGTACTTTAATTTTTAAGTTCTTTTTAAACCTATCAAAAGATGAACAAAAATTTAGGTTGTTACGGCGTTTAAATAAAAAAGAGAAAAATTGGAAGTTCTCCGCTGGCGATTTAAAAGAGCGTAAACTTTGGGACGACTACCAAAAATGTTACGAGGAGGCTATAAATAAAACCTCTAAACCGCATGCACCTTGGTACACCATACCAGCAGACGATAAACCTAGTGCCAGATTAATTGTGGCACAAATATTATTAGATGCTTTAAAGCAATACGATGATATTAAGGAACCAGAATTAGATGATGAAACTAAAGCTAATTTAAATTTATATAAAGCACAGCTAGAAGGAGAGTAGTTGGTGTTTTGATGTCAGATTTATTTTACCAAATCTTTTAAATTCAAGATCTTTTAAAAATTTACTTTGCGGCGCTAATCTTATAAACTAGCTTAGTTGTCTTCAGGGAAAGTAACGTGTTGATAAGCACCAATATCTGGACTTGCTGTTCTACTAACATTTAAAATATCATTAGGCACTTGGCTTGCAAAAGTTGAGTTACCTTGTCCGTTACCAGCTGAGTCATCTCCAATAATTAACATGCTATTATTAGGATCCTTAAAATCAGGATCTTGATTAAAAATCATATTTTCATATAATGATGCATTATCAAAATCATAATTAGCTCCAGAAAAATTATTATTTCTATCTTCAAATCGAGCTAGACAATTGGTAAACTTAAAGTTAAAATCTACTGCATCATCTTCAACTTCATCTAAAAGAAATTCTGGATTGTCATTTCCATAAATAATACAGTTGTTAAAGTTGGCCTCAACTAAATCAGTAACAATTGCTGTTTCATTTTCATCAACAATAAAATTATTAATTAATAGAGCAGGCAAAGGTCTAGGGCCAGCTTGCCAGTAATTTGCAATAGTACAATGTGTGAAATTGTATTTCCCTCCAAAGGTTGTTGCTAAAGCAGATTGTCCTGCGTTGTTTAATACTAAATTTTCGCCTGTTATAGATGTATTTCTTCCTAATAAACCAAAACTACCTGAATTATAAATTTGAGAATTTGTTATGGTTAACTTATCGTCAGTTGCATCCGCATTACCGTCACATAAAATACCAACTAAAGCATTTTTGATGGTAACATAATTGAATGTGTTATTTATACTGCCTTCTAATAACCAAATAGTTCCCCATTGTCCAGGTCTGTTAGAGAAACTAGGTTCTAATCTATCACCTTCCATGATTACTTCATTTTCCAGTAATTCTTGATCTGTACTAAAATTACCATTTACATTTATAGAAGCTCCAGGCTGTACTATAATACCAGAGTTTTCATGAAAATGTAACCTAGATCCAGCTTCAATAGTTAGTGTTTCTCCTTCAGGAACAGCTGCAAAACCATATATAACATAGGGCTTCTCATTAGTTAATGTAAGTTCTTCGGGAAGTAGCTCTCTTCCTGGTAAATTCGTTTCAATTTGCTCATCATCTATATTTAATATGAGTGTTTCTACAATCTTGGTTGTGTTATCTCTGTCTGGAAAAATAAATACAGCATCTTTAACCAAAGTAACTAATTCCACTTCTTGTAGATTAGCTCCAGAATCAAACGCAATTACATCAGTATAAAGCATTTCATTTGATGTAATTGGAGTAATATCTGTATTAAAAGTAGTTTCAACAAAAATAAACATACTGTCTTTGGCCAGTAACTCTATATTTTCGAAAACTTTTCCAGGAATACCATCCACACTTAGTCTATATTGAGAATTCTCTCCACGCCCTAGCGCTAAGGTTGGTATAACAATATCATCATCACTTCTATTATAGACTTTAAGGTTATAAGTACTTGAGCCAATATTTTTAAAAATAGTATCTAAGTAAACTGTGTCTCTAGAAAATTCTAAACTTCCAGTGCTTGCTGAAAACTCAAAATCCTTCCTGCAAGAACTCCATAATATTAAAAAACTAATGGAAAGTATAATGTATGTGAGGCGTTTCATTCTATCTAAAAAATAATTGATGGCTAAAAATATAACTTTTGAAATGAAGAATTAGTATAATATTAGTTTTTTAGCTGCAATGAATCTTTAGAAGATTCAAAGGTTTCTGTTATTTTTAAAAAGTGTTTGCTGAAATTAACCATAGAATCTAATAAAATCACTTTGTTTTCTTTTTGAATTAAATCTTTATTAAGGTTCCTACTTTCACAATAATCTAAAAATAAGAGTGCATATTTTTCTGGGATATTTAAATCTTCTTTGATCAATTTTAAATTGAATAAATCATCTTTTTTAAATAAAGAATCCAGGTCTTTATGAGTAATATACTCTACAGGTTTAGCTTTATTTTTCTTTTTAAAGAGCTTTCCTATCATTTTTGCAATTGCAACAAAATTCATTCCACTAGAATATGATGATTGTGGTATATAGAGTTGCATATTCTTTTTCATATCTCTTTCCAAAGCACGTTCAGCATTTTGCGTATATTCAAGAGGATTAAAATCCTCATTATCGTCGCTTATAATAACTTCTCCTAGCGCATTGACAGACTTTTGTAATTCAAAAACCACGATATCTTCAAAATCATTTTCTTTCAATTTTACCATTTTAGAATGATGAAATAAAGATTCAAACAATAATGTGTCATTAACAACAGCAGAAATCATAAAATCTCCTTCATTATTAGTAAAAGTCAATGTCTTTTGATTGATATTGTAGACCTTTATTCCTTTTACAGTAGTCTCATTATCGTAAACTTTACCAGTAATAGTTTGTGAAAACAGACTAATAGGAAGAAAAACTAGAATGACAAATTTGGTAATATAATGTAGTTTTATGTATGATGCGTAGCTGTATTGCTTCATTCAATAAAAATATAACTTTTGAAACTAAGAATTCATAAAATATTATTTTTTTATGAGCAACGAATCTTTAGATGTTTTAAAAGTTTCAGTTATTTTTAAAAATGCCCTACTAAATTCAACAAGAGAATCTAATAAAATCACTTTATGATGCTCAGAGATGAGTTCTTTGTTTAAATTTTTAGTCTCGCAGTAATCTAAAAATAGATGTGCATATTCCTCTGGAATTTTTAAATCTTGATTCAATAATCTTAAATCGAAAAAATCATCGTTTTTGAATAAGGAATCTAAGTGTTTATAACTTAAATATTCAATGGGTTTTGGTTTATATTTATTTTTCTTTTTAAAAAGTTTTATTGCCATGCCTACTAAGCCCAATATATTAGCTCCACCAGAATAAGCAGACTCTGGTTTATACAAATGTGGATTGTTTTTTATGTCGTTAGCAAGTTGCAAGCCAGTAGCATTTGTATATTTTTCAGGGTTAAACACCTTATTTTTTTCACTACTTAATAATACTTCTCCAAGTTCATTCACTAATTTTTTTAATTCAAAGACTGTTATACTTTCAAAATCTGTTTGTTGTATTGTAACTTGTTTTGGATGATGGAATAAAGATTCAAATAATAGAGTATCATTTACTGAAGCTTGCATAGAGAATTCTCCTATGTCATCTGTATATGTTTTTGTTTGTTTACTGATGTTATAAACTTTAATACCTTTTACAGTAGCTTGATGGTCATAAACTTTTCCTTTTAAATTTTGAGAAAGAATGCTTAAAGGGAATAGGTAGAGAATGAGATATTTCACGAATTTAGACAACTAGTTTCGTCCAAATTAAAGTTATTTATAGCGTACCGCTGCATGCATTAAGATACTTTAACAGCTATTTTAATGAACTCTTAACATATTAAAATGTAAAACCCGATAAATTTTATATTTATCGGGTTTTGTTACAATTGTATTTAGTGGTAGTTTATAGTAATGCTTTTATCATTTTTACTGCGCTTTCTGGTGTAATATCTCGTTGCGGTGTGCCAAACATTTCATAACCTACCATAAACTTTTTAACTGTTGCACTTCTTAAGAGTGGAGGATAAAAACTCATATGCCAATGCCAATGGGAATTGTCGTTACCATCAGTTGGAGATTGATGTATCCCTGCTGAATAAGGGAATGAGGTATTAAAAATCTTATCGTAAGCTTTTGTTAAAACGACTATTGCGTCTGCATACTGAAGTGTTTCATCGTCATTCATTTCAGCAATACTTGTCATATGTCTTTTGGGAGCAATCATCGCTTCAAAAGGCCAAACAGCCCAAAACGGTACTAGTACTACAAAGCTGTCGTTTTCATAAATAATACGTTCTTTCTTATCTAGTTCTTGCAATAAATAATCGCCTAGCAAACTATTTTTGTTTTTAGAAAAATAGTTGAACTGTTGGGTGTTCTTTTTATGTACCTCGTTTGGTAGGGTAGACTGACTCCAAATTTGCCCATGTGGGTGCGGATTACTACATCCCATCACGGCACCTTTATTTTCAAAGATTTGAACATAATTTATTTTTGGGTTTGCTCCTAATGCTTTATACTCTTCTTGCCAAGCATAAACTACTTTTTGAATGTCTTTTGGGGGCATATCAGCTAAGCTTTTGGAATGATTTGAGCTAAAGCAAATTACTTTACAAATGCCTGTTTCACTTTCAGCAATTAAAAGCCCGTCATTAACCTCAAAATCTGGGGAGTCACTTTGTAATGCTGCAAAATCATTAGTAAAAATAAATACATCTTCGTATTTTGGATTTACTTCTCCATTAATTCTGGTGTTCCCTGCACATAAATAACAATTTTCATCATATTCTGGTCGTTTGTCATTATTAACAGTTTCATTTTGTCCTTGCCATGGGCGTTTGGCACGATGTGGTGATACTAAAACCCATTCTCCTGTTAGAATATTAAAACGTTTATGTGAGTAATCTTGTAAATACGAGTTTTTCATTTTTTTAGAATAGCGTATTGTGGATTTTGTTTAATTTACAATATGTGTTCCATCAGATAATTCAATAAAATATACTGAACATTCTTTGTTGAATTTTTTCTTGTATGCTTTAGAAGCTATATCAGCAAAGTTTTTAGCTTCGTTTTTTGCTATTAGGTTTATAGTACATCCACCAAAACCTCCACCCATCATTCTTGCTCCCAAAACAAGTTTGTTCTTTTTTGCTTGAGCTACTAAAAAGTCTAACTCATCGCAGCTTACTTTAAACTGGTCTGATAAGCCTGCATGAGATTGGTAAATTAATCTTCCCAATTTTTCTAGGTCGCCATTTTCAATAGCTTTAGCAGCTTTTAAAGTGCGCTCGTTTTCTTGGATAACATATAATGCCTTTTGATAATTTGATGGTGTTACTTTATCAATTATTTTTTCTAGGTCCGATTCGGTTGCATCTCTAAGGGCTTTTATACCTAATAGCTCTGAAATATTTTCACAAGCTGAACGTCTATCGTTATACGCACTATCAGATAAGCTATGCTTAACGTTTGTGTTAATAAGTATAAGCTGGTGGTCTTTAAAATTTATTTCATATGGTTTAGATTCAACGGTTCTACAGTCTAAATGCAGTGCATTGTTTTTAACACCAAACATACTAGCATACTGATCCATGATACCACATTTTACACCAACATAATTGTGTTCTGCTTTTTGTGAAATCAATATCATATCATGTTTAGATAAGCCTAAATCAAATACCTCATTTAACCCATAAACCACACTGTTTTCTAGAGCAGCAGAAGAAGACATGCCAGCACCACTAGGAATATCGCCTTTAAAAACAATATTGAAATCGCCTATAACTATATTTCTATTTTGTATCTCAGCAACCACACCAAACACATAATTTTCCCAACTACCTTCTTTGGAGGGTTTTAGCTTATCGAGTTCAAAATCAACAGTACTATTTAAATCTAAAGCAATTGCAGTAGAGTAACCAGAATCGCTTTTTTGAATTGCCGCAGCAATTCCTTTATCAACTGCAGCTGGGAAAACAAACCCATCATTATAATCAGTATGTTCGCCGATGATATTTATTCTTCCTGGGGAGAAAATTAATAAGGGATCGGTTTTAAAGGTTTTTGTAAATGTATTTTTTACATCTTTAATTAGTAAAGTACTCATTGATTTAGTTGTTATTAATTTTTAAAGACCAAGTGATATTGTATGTTTCATTTGGCTGTAAAGTTTCTAAGCCAATTTTATTATTGAAGCTATCAGAGACACCAGTGGTTGGCTCTATAGCAATGGTGTTTTTTCTTGGAGGTGTATATAGTTGTAAAAAATTATTGCCTCCTGTACTATTAAACTTTAAGTTGTATTTAGGGGTCTTAAACATCATACTGTCAGAGTTTAATATCCAACAATCATCAAAAAAACTATCTTTTATTTGAAGAGGATTGTTGTTTTTATTGAGCGTTGTCCCAGTAGTAATATTACGAGGTCCTAAAGTTATTTTTTCACTGCTTTCAAAGTTCATGTAACTATCAAATAAGTTGGCACTTGTAAAATAAGGATGCCACCCTAGAGTAAAAGGAAAAACTTTTGTATCAGTATTTTCAATAGATACTTTTACATCTACACCTGTTTGCTTAAACACATACTCTAGTCTTATTGTATAGGTATATGGAAATCCAATAGAATTATTTTTTTCAACATATTCTAAAGTTACTGAGGCCTTATCTTTTGTGGTTTCTTTATGAATAACATCAAAAGTTTTATCAAATACTAATCCATGTAATGCGTTTTGTTCTTCGGCTTGATTCTTTTTAAACTGATACGTTTTTCCGTTAAACTCATATTTTCCATCTTTTATTCTGTTGGCAAAAGGAAATAAGATAGACGAAGCATAGGTGTTACTGTATGGTAAAGGGTTTAGGTCTTGAATAATTTTATGACTATCAAGTATAAGTTCTTGAAGACTTGCACCTTGATCTAGTTGAATTTTGCCATATACAGAAGTGTCTGAATTTGAAACTTCTAAAATGTTTAATTTTTTGTTATGGTTGATTTTGTACACTGAATTGAATTTTAAAGTGAATGTCTTAAAATAAGACGGTTTGGGTTTTCAATATGTTGATTTTCATTGTTTTGTATCATTTCTGCTAATCGCTTTCCCATAGCAGTGAAATCTGTTGAAATTGTAGTAATACCTCCTTCTACAATTTCTTTTAGTAGCGTATCGTTATATGAAATGATTCCTATATCTTCTGCTAGTTTATATTGTTTTGACTTCATCTTTTTGATGATTTGAAGTAATTGCTTATCCTCAGGTACAATATATAACTCACCCTTTTCAGGAGTTTTATCTTGCATAGCATCTAAAATAGAATATGGGATATTGTATTTTTTACAAAATTTAATAAAACCTTCTTTCATATCCACAGGTTGCTTATCTGGAGAAAATATTAAAAGCAATTTGCGATACTTTTTTATTAAAGCTACAGCCTTTTCTAAATTAGTATATATATCCTTTGCAAAATTTTGATAAATACCAGAATAATGCTGTAAATCTTTAGGCATTTGATCTAAAACATAAACTTTGTCTTCTGGTAGCTTTTGAAGTGTTTCTGAGGTTCTATCTAGATTTGCAGGCATTATAACGTAATGATTATAATTCCCTATGTTGTTTTTAATTACATTTTTAAAAACATTGAGGTTAAAGTGATGAAAATAGATGTCTACTTCAATATGACTATTTAGATTATTGATGAAAGCACTATATAAGTCTTCTTTAAAGGAATTTAGCTCATCAAAGAGTAAAAACACCTTTTGCTTTATCTTAATATTTTCACTAGTAACGTAGTAACCTTTCCCAACTACTGATTGAATTACACCTCGACTTTTCAAATCATTAAAAGCCATAAAAACAGTATCTCGAGATAAATTATGCTTTTCTTTTATCGCATTTATAGAAGGTATTTGATCTCCTTTTTTTAATTCTCCTTGCGTGATCGCTTTTTCTATTGAAAAAACAATCTGCTGGTATTTAGGAGTACTTATTTTAGTGTTTATCTCAATCATAATAGTTGGTGTAAAAATACAAATAAAATTCATAAAACCTACTAGACCCTACTAGTTGGTGTTTGTTTTATTTTTTATGTTGTTTAGACTTTAAATCTATATATTTGAATCTTTAACTAACCAAATTAAATAATTTATGACTTCAGGATTTGATACTTGGGATTATGTGGTTTTTATTGCTTACGCCATTTTAATTTTAGGAGTAGGTTTATGGGTATCTAGGGATAAGAAAGGACACCAAAAAAACGCAGAAGATTATTTTCTGGCGAGTAAATCCTTGCCTTGGTGGGCCATAGGGGCTTCATTAATTGCTGCAAATATATCAGCAGAACAATTTATTGGAATGTCGGGTTCTGGTTTTGCATTAGGTTTAGCTATAGCGTCTTACGAGTGGATGGCTGCTTTAACTTTAATTATAGTTGGTAAATACTTTTTGCCAATTTTTATAGAGAAAGGGTTGTATACTATTCCAGAGTTTGTTGAAAAACGCTTCTCAACAACCTTAAAAACAATTCTTGCTTGTTTTTGGTTAGCATTATATGTCTTTATAAACTTAACCACTGTATTATATTTAGGAGGTTTGGCTATTCAAACCATATTAGGAGTAGATATATTATATGCAATGATTGGTTTAGCATTATTTGCAGCAGCATATTCACTATATGGAGGATTGTCAGCTGTAGCTTGGACAGATGTTATTCAGGTAGTTTTCTTAGTCTTAGGGGGTGTTGTAACTACATATTTAGCTCTTAATACAGTAGCAGATGGAGAAGGGGTGTTAGCAGGCTTTAATAAGGTAATAGAAGCAGCTCCAGAAAAATTCCATATGGTACTAGATGAGTTTAATAGTGATGGCACTAAGAATAAAAACTATTTGGATTTACCTGGGGTTTGGGTATTAATTGGTGGATTGTGGGTTGCTAATATTTATTATTGGGGCTTCAATCAGTATATTATTCAAAGAACACTAGCAGCAAAATCATTAAAGGAATCTCAAAGAGGGATTCTGTTGGCTGCTGCACTAAAGTTAATTATTCCTTTAATTGTTGTAGTTCCAGGTATTGCAGCTTATGTAATGGTTAATGATCCAGAGATTATGGCAAGAATGGGGGAAATTGGACAAATGAATTTGCCATCAGCAGATAAAGCAGATAAAGCCTACCCTTGGCTACTTCAATTTTTACCTACAGGACTTAAAGGTGTCGCATTCGCTGCACTTGCAGCCGCTGTGGTTTCATCGTTAGCTTCAATGTTGAATTCGACATCTACTATATTCACTATGGATATTTATAAACAATATTTTGATAAAGGAGCAAGTGATAAAAAGACTGTAAATGTAGGTAGGATTTCTGCTGCAATTGCTTTAGTTATAGCTGTTTTAATTGCACCTTTGCTAGAAGGTTCAGATCAGGTGTTTCAAGATATTCAAGAGTATACAGGTATGGTAAGCCCGGGTATTTTAGCAGTATTTTTATTAGGTTTATTTTGGAAAAAAACCACAAATATTGGTGCTATATTTGGTGCTATATTATCTATTCCAATTGCTTTTGTTTTAAAGATTTTGCCTCAAAAAGTGGATGCTTTTTATTGGCTTGCACCGTGGATGCATCAAATGGGAATTACCACGTTAATGACTATTGTAGTCATTATAATAGTTAGTTATTTAAATAATAAGGGAAGGGATGACGAAAAAGGTATTTATTTTTCGAAAGACCTTTTCAAAACGACTCCATTGTTTAATATTGGCTCTTTTGTTGTGATGTTAATCTTAGCATTTTTATATACCAAGTTCTGGTAAAATCAAAATAACAAACCATAAAACATATAAAAGCCTCGCAATTTGCGAGGCTTTTATAATTTTAATTCCGAAAGACTCTGTTTATACTTAAAACAACCTTAAAGTATTTTCCTCTTTTTTTTAAAAGTAGTATTTTGGCATGATTATTAATTAGTTATTTAATAATTGTATTTAATTAATCCCCTATGCGCCATATCTTTTATATCCTATGTTTCTTCTCATGTATACTACATGCACAAGAATCTATTTATCCATTGCAGACAACAGATGTTGAAGATCAAACAAAATGGGTAGATAGTATCTATAATTCAATGTCTTTAAAAGAGAAGGTAGGGCAGTTGTATATGGTTCAGGTAATGTCTAATCAGAATACTGCTACAAAAAATAAAATTGTAAGCCTTATACATAAACATCACATTGGAGGCATTATATATTCTAATGGTGGTCCCTACAGACAGGCTAGATTAAATAACGAATTACAAGCAGTATCTAAAATACCAATGCTTATAGGTATGGATGCGGAATGGGGTTTAAGTATGCGTTTGGATTCAACTTATGCTTTTCCATATAATATGGCTTTAGGTGCTACTAAAGATAATAACTTAGTTAAGCAAACTGGTAGGCAAGTTGGCGAGCACTGTAAACGTTTAGGGGTTCATTTTAATTTCGCTCCAGTTGTAGATATTAATACCAACCCTAAAAATCCAATAATAGGGAACCGCTCTTTTGGAGAGGATAGAGATAACGTTACCGAAAAGGCATTAGCCTTTATGGAAGGTATGCAAAGCACAGGAGTATTGGCAAACGCTAAACATTTCCCAGGTCATGGAGATACCGAAACAGATTCGCACCTCACTTTACCTACGATTAATTTTAATGCAAAACGAATTGATTCAGTAGAACTTTATCCTTATAAGAAACTAATTAAAAAAGGCTTATCTAGTGTAATGGTAGCTCATTTAAATGTACCTAGTTTAGAGTCTAGAGAAGGCTATCCGTCATCGCTTTCAAAACATATAGTTACTGATATTTTAAAAGACTCTCTTGGTTTTAAAGGGCTTATTTTTACAGATGCCTTAACCATGAAAGGTGCTGCAGATTTTGATGATACAGGAGATATTGATTTAGCTGCATTCAAGGCAGGAAATGATGTTATGTTAATGTCTGAAGATGTGGGAATTGGTGTATCAAAAATAATTGCAGCTTATAATAATAAAGAAATAACAGAAGAGCGACTAGCACATTCAGTGAAAAAAATATTAATGGCTAAATACAAGGTAGGTCTTTATAATTATGAGCCTATTGGTTTGTATGGTTTAGGTAAAGATTTAAATCGTTTAGAGGATGATACTCTTTCAGAAACCCTGTATGAAAATGCCATTACATTGATTAAAAATGAATCTGATTTATTACCATTAAAACGTTTAGAAACTAAAACAATAGCTTATGTTGGTTTAGGCGATGATAATGGTATGCCTTTTTTTAGTGAATTAAAGAAATATACCAAAGTACATCATATAAAGGCTGATAAACTTGATGAGTTGATTACTAAGTTGAAATCATATAATACAGTCATCATAGGATTCCATCGTTCTGATGAAAATCCATGGAAAGCCCATAAGTTTACTAATGAAGAATTAGTGTGGCTTTATGAAATAGCAAGAGCGCATGATGTAGTACTAAGTGTATTTGTTAAACCTTATGCTTTAGACGATATAAAAACTTTTGAAAATATAGAAAGTGTTGTAGTGAATTATCAAAACAATAAAATTGCACAACAAAAGTCAGCTCAACTTATATTTGGCGCTATTCCTTCTCAAGGGAAATTACCAGTTTCAATTGGTCAGTTTTTTAAATCGGGAGAAGGCATTGAAAACAATTCTATAAAGCGATTAGGTTATACTGTTCCAGAGCGCGTTGGGATGAGTTCAGAAAAATTAATGAAAGTAGATTCTATTGCTAAAGTTGCAGTAGACTCTATGATGACACCCGGTATACAACTATTAATAGCAAGAAAAGGTAAAGTAATTTACAACAAGAATTTTGGTAAGCATATTTATAACGGCAAGCAAAACGTTTCTTTTGATGATATTTATGATGTGGCATCTTTAACTAAAATTTTAGCGACATTACCTTTGGTTATGGAATTGGAGGAAAAAGGCATACTATCACTTAACAGCACATTATCAGAATTACTACCTGAATACAAAGATTCGAATAAAGCAGATATTACCATTAAGCAAATGCTATCTCACTATGCAAGACTGCGTCCTTGGGAGCCATTTTATTATCACACTTTAGACTCTGTGACTAAACAACCTAGTGGAAAATATTATCGCAAAGAAAAGAGTAAAAAATTCAATATTGAAGTTGCTAAAAATTTATATTTACGATCTGATTATCAGGATTCTATTCAGAAAATAATCAAAGAATCGGAGCTTTTAGATCGTCTGCGTTATAGGTATAGTGATTTTCCTTATTATATTTTAAAGAAATTTATTGAGGGGCATTACGACAAAGGTCTTGATGAGTTGGTACAAACCCATTTTTATCAATCACTTGGCGCAAACTATACTATGTATAATCCCTATAGGAAAATAAGTAATCAGCATATTGTACCTACTGAGGTTGATGATTATTATCGTCATCAAAAAATACAAGGTTATGTGCACGATATGGGTGCGGCAATGCAAAATGGAGTTGGTGGGCATGCTGGTGTATTTAGTAATGCAAATGATGTGGCAAAGCTTATGCAAATGTATTTGCAAAAGGGATTTTATGGAGGAAAACGCTATTTGAGTCCTGTAACTATTGATAAATTTAATACGTGCTATTACTGTAGTGATGATAATAGAAGAGGAGTGGGATTTGATAAACCACAATTAGATGAAGAAGGACCTACGTGTGGTTGTATTTCGATGACAAGTTTTGGGCATTCTGGTTTTACAGGAACTTATGCTTGGGCTGACCCTGAAGAGGAAATAGTATATGTGTTTTTAGCTAATAGAACATACCCTCATGCAGGAAGTAATCGTTTGTTAAAAGAAAATATAAGAACAGAAATTCAGCGCTTTATTTATGAAGCAATTTTGGATTAATAGATAAGATATATGACAATAGGTATTGTATGTTACCCTACATTTGGAGGTAGTGGTGTTGTTGCTACAGAATTAGGTTTAGAATTATCTAAACGAGGACATGAAATACATTTTATAACTTATAATCAACCTGTACGATTGGAGCTTGTAAGCAACAATGTGCATTATCATGAGGTTAATGTGCCAGAATACCCATTATTTCATTATCAGCCTTATGAACTGGCATTGTCTAGTAAGTTGGTTGATATGGTAAAATTGCACAATATAGAAATTTTACATGTACATTACGCAATACCACATGCTTATGCTGCGTATATGGCAAAAAAAATGTTGCAAGAAGAAGGCATTAACGTTCCTATAGTAACAACGCTTCATGGTACAGATATCACGCTTGTAGGTAGTCATCCTTTTTATAAACCTGCAGTAACCTTTAGTATCAATAAGTCTGATGCAGTTACAGCAGTGTCCCAGAGTTTGAAAGATGACACAATGAGGCTGTTTGATATTAAAAATGACATTCATGTAGTGCCTAATTTCATAGATTTAGATAAGTATAATAACAGTTTTACAGATTGTCAACGTGGTATGATGGCAACAGATGATGAAAAAATTATTACTCATATCAGTAACTTAAGACCTGTAAAGCGTGTTCAAGATGTGATCAAGGTATTCTATGGTATTCAAAAAGAAATACCTGCAAAGTTGATGTTTATAGGTGAAGGCCCAGAAAAGGAAAATGTTGAACAACAGTGTGATGACTTGGGCATTTTAGATAAGGTAATTTTCTTTGGAAGAAGTAATGAAATAGACAAAATATTATGCTTTAGTGATTTATTCCTATTACCTTCTCAAACTGAAAGTTTTGGTTTAGCAGCCTTAGAAGCAATGGCATCTAGAGTTGCAGTTATTTCAAGTAACACAGGAGGTATACCAGAAGTGAATGTTAATGGTTATTCTGGATTTTTAAGTGATGTTGGAGATATTGATAATATGGTAAAAAACGCATTACATATTTTAAGTGATGAGCAAAGACTTAAAGCTTTTAAAGTAAACGCTAGACATCAAGCGGAAAAATTTGATTTACATGCTATAGTGCCGAAATATGAAGCTATCTACGAGGATACACTGTCAAAATGTTTAGTATTATAGGTAAAGTAGGTAGTTGTATTTACTTTTTGCAATTTAATTATTGATTCTATTCTAAATCTTCCAGCATTACATTATAATCATATTGTAAATCTTCATGTAGTTTAGCAACTGTTTTTTTAGCTAGTAGTATCTGGCGATGGTACATGTTTTGTAATTGAGTGCTTCGTTTTATGCTTGGCTTAAAATCTTTTAATTTTCCACAGAAATAAAGTAGCAGTTCCACTTCTGTTTCTTTTTGTTGAGAGTATCTAATAAATTTTTTAATATTTCGTAAAATCTTACGAATACTCTTTTTTATATAGTAGAAATTGTTAGTATTGATCAATTCAAATTCACTATCAATAAAACCTTTTACTGTTTGTATATAACCAGTTTCATTATGAGATTCGAATAGAAGATAGGTAAGTAGCTCTTTATTTTCTTTTTTAAAGCGCGCTAGCCGCAAGCACAACTGTTGCAATTCAGCACTAGAAAGCATGTTTAATTCTTTTTTTATTTCTGGAAGATTTACGGCTTTCATATAAAATTTTCAAGTGTAAAAAAGGAAATTGTAACTGATAAAATCTTTTATTTATGTCAATTTTGGAAAATCGATAGGACTCAATTCGTGCATAACGTCATAAACGAACTCAAAGATATCCTCCGTAGAAGGTTTTGAGAAATAATCTCCATCATTGCCATAAGCTGGTCTATGTGCATTCGCGGACATGGTTTTAGGCGCACTATCTAAAAATTCAAATGCATTCTGTTCGTTAAGGATTTTATCCATTATGTATGCAGATGCTCCACCAGGCACATCTTCATCAATTACTACAATACGATTAGTTTTGGCAATACTTTTTACAATGTCATGGTGTATGTCAAACGGAACTAATGATTGAATATCGATGACTTCTGCGTCAATACCTACTGTTGTAAGTTGTTTTGCTGCTTCTTCAACTAGTCTTAATGTTGATCCATAGGATACAAGAGTAATGTCTGAACCATCTTTAACGGTTTCAACCACTCCAATTGGTGTTTTAAAGTTGCCCATATTAGCAGGCAGACGCTCTTTTAATCTATAGCCATTTAAACATTCCACTACTAAGGCAGGGTCGTCGCTCTCTAAAAGGGTATTATAGAACCCAGCTGCTTTAGTCATATTTCTAGGTACTAAAACAAGAACACCCCGAATAAGGTTTAACAGACCACCCATTTGAGAACCAGAATGCCAAATGCCTTCAAGTCGGTGCCCACGAGTTCTAATAATTAAAGGCGCTTTTTGTCTGCCCTTTGTGCGATAGTGTGTTGTAGCTAAATCATCACTAATTACATTAAGCGCATATAAGACATAATCTAAATATTGAATTTCTGCAATTGGTCGTAAGCCTCTTAGTGCCATTCCTATACCTTGACCTATAATAGTAGCTTCTCTAATTCCTGTATCAGCAACTCTTAGTTCTCCATATTTAGCCTGTAAACCTTCTAAACCTTGGTTTACGTCACCAATGTTACCTGTATCCTCACCAAATACTAGAGTTTCAGGATGCTTACTAAAAATAGCATCAAAATTATCACGAATAATGATTCTTCCATCTACTAATTCAGAAGTATCATTATATGCTGGTTTAACTTCAGTTACGTGTAGTGCAGACTTATCAGTCTCACAATATAAATGCGAACTAAATTCATGTTGAATAGCTTTAAAACGTTCATTAATCCAATTTTTTAATTTTGTGCTTTCTAGGGTTGATTCTCCAATTACATACCGTAAAGCCTTACGCCCATGAGATAAGATGTCTTTTCGCGTAGGTTCGCTTATAACTTCTAATGTTTCTTTAAGTTTTGAAATAAAAACACTGTTAGAGCTTGATTTTGATAGCTCATGTATTAAAGTTACAAGCTCGTTTCTTTCTTTTTTAATTGGATCTAGAAAGGTGTTCCACGCTTTAGTTTTTTGCTGTTTTACTTCACGCTTTATAGTGCGTTCAATATTCGTGAGGGTTTCATTGGTAGCGAAGTTGCTTTCAATAATCCATTCACGCATCTTTTTGTTACAATCATATTCTGACTCCCATTTTAATCTCTCACCAGATTTATAACGTTCATGCGAACCAGATGTTGAATGCCCTTGCGGTTGTGTAAGTTCAGTTACGTGAATGATTACTGGGACATGCTCATTTCTGGCAATTGTGCCAGCTTCTATATAGGTTTCAATTAAATTAGCATAATCCCATCCTTTAACACGAAGAATTTCAAAACCCTTATTGTCTTTATCTCTTTGAAACCCTTTAAGGATTTCAGAAATATTTTCTTTTGTAGTTTGGTGTTTTGCGTGTACAGAAATACCATATTCGTCATCCCAAATACTTGTAATCATAGGAACTTGTAGTACTCCTGCAGCATTTATAGTCTCAAAGAAAAGGCCTTCGCTTGTACTAGCATTTCCTATAGTTCCCCACGCGACTTCATTACCGTTAACTGAAAACTTAGCTGCATTAACATTTTCAAATTCTTTAAAAATTTTAGAAGCTTGAGCTAAACCTAAAAGTCGTGGCATTTGTCCGGCAGTAGGGGATATATCAGCACTGGAATTGTATTGTTTTGTTAAATCTTTCCAATTACCATTTTCATCAAGACTATGGGTTACAAAATGCCCCCCCATTTGTCTTCCTGCAGACATTGGCTCAAGCTCCAAGTTTGTATTAGCGTATAAGCCAGCAAAGAATTGCTCTACGGTTAATTCTCCAATAGCCATCATAAAGGTTTGATCTCTATAATATCCAGAGCGCCAATCTCCTTTTTTGAATGCTTTAGCCATTGCTAATTGTGGCACTTCCTTACCATCTCCAAAGATGCCAAACTTTGCTTTACCTGTAAGTACTTCACGCCTTCCAAGTAAACTACATTCCCTACTTGTTACTGCAACTTTATAGTCTTTTAAGACTTCAGCTTTAAAATCATCAAAGGATATGTTGTCTTTCAAGTCAGTGAGTGATTGCATGTTTTGGTTGATTGATAAGCGCTTGCGAAATTACGAAATTCAAGTAGATTTTGCAATTAAATCAGATGTTAAAAAGATGCTAAAAATGTAATTTTCAATATAAAAACGAAAATATTTTTTATTATTTTCAAAAAAAACATTGAATATAAAAGAATATGTTAATACCAGCGTCTTCTAAAAAGGCCCAAAAGCGATTCAGGGTCAACAGTAAACCTAAAACGAATTTTCTGATCGTAATTGGGTTGTGCAATTTCCCAACCTAAGTTGGAATACACTGGAAAGTAAATTTCAAAATAATCAGTTACTAAATTAATGCGAACCCCAGAATCATAAACGAATTTTGCAGGATTAAACTTGTTCTTAACTAGTCCAAAATCGCCGTAAGCTAAAATGTATTTCCACAGTGTTGTACTTATGTTAGTAGTGGCCATCCACTGGTTGGCGAATGGGACTTCTAGTTTAGACTTAAAACCACCTTCCGCTTCAATGAATTGTTGGCTAAAAATACCTGAGGATTCAGAGCGCCCTAAATAGTTGTATTCAAAAAGATAATCTGTAGGCCTATCTAAGGCAAAACTAAAAAAGTTAGAATCTGCTGCATTGTTATTATCTAAAAAGATACCAGAGAAAAAACGTAAATTTAGCTGTCTGTTACTCTCAAAAAGTTTTCTGAATTCATAGTTAAAAGACAGTTTACTAAAGGTTCTTGCTACCTGAAAGTCTGCATACCACTTACTAAAATTTATCAAATTATCATTAGAATGTATATAACGAGCATTAAATACCGAGTAATTTGGCTCATCACTACTATTAGGGTTTAGAGGATCTTTATCTCTATTAAAGTCTAAGAATCTTAAGCGGAGTAATTGTCTTTTGTTAGATCTAAAATCGTCATCTTCTCTGAAAGAAAAGGCAATAGAAGGTGTTATACGACTTACAAATAAATCTTCGGCATAAGACCTGTAGGAGTAACTGGCACCATAGGTTATTGCAAACAAATCTCTATTTTCAAGATAATGTGTCATAAATGCAGAGGCACCTCCTGTTATTGATTTTGAGCCAAGGGAATATTGTGGCTGTATTTTATATTTTAGGTTTCTTCTAAGTAAAGTGGCATTATATACTTTGGCTCCCAAATTGAGTCCATCATAAATGTTATTGAACTCCACTATTGGCATAAAGAATACTTGATTGTAATTTGGGTCTTCAACATCTTGAAATAACCTGAATTGTAGGGGTTTGTTATTGAAAAAGAACCCTTTAAGTGATTTCCAATTGTCTCTTAAGTTAATTTCTGGTGCAGCGTTATTGTAGTTAAGCACTAGCTTATTTGCTTCATTTCTGGGTATTGTAATGGTTTTTTGTTCTTCTATATTTTCTACCCAATATTTAGAGATGATACTATCATTATTAAGCGTATATAGTGATACAGGCATACTATTATCACGCTTATTCTTAATGGTTAGAGTGATGGAGTCCTCTGTTTTGCTAACCTTTTTGATTTTGAAATCAATCTTTTTTCGGGTTTTTAAATAATCTTCAAAAAACCAATCGATATCTTTTTCAGTTCTAGATTTTAAAAAGGTTTCAAACGCTTGAGATGATGTCTGCTCAAGCTTATTTTTTTTTAGGAATGGCTTTATGGCATCTTCAAATACATTATGATTAATAAAGTCATCAAGGTATTTCAACCCAATTCCAGCTTTATATTTATTTGCAATACTGCTATTAAACTTTAATAAAGAGTCTTTTTGCATTAACAATGGTTGATCCCTATTGGTCCTTGCCATGCTCATAAATCCAAGCTTGTATTTATCATTGTAATGCAAATCAGCAGCATGAAAAGATCTAATACCCCATATCTCAGCTAATTTTCCCAAAAACTTCACATTAGGATAGTTGTCTTCAATGTATTTTATTAGAAAGTATATTTGAATACCATCTAAAAGCCAATGGTCTTTTCTGGGGTTAACCAATAATGTGTTTTCAAGATAGTTATGTAATGCTACTTTTAATAGCCGCATTTCATATTCAAACGTATCTGGAAAAGGTTGAAGAAATTTTGGTAAAGAGGTTAGCCCATAAACTGGGTCATTTGTATTATCAATCTCTGTAAGTAGTAGTTTTTCATGTGGGTAAGCTCCAAGATTATCTGTTATATAATTAATGATTCTATCATTAATTAAAACTTTATCTACAACTTGCAAGTTGTTATCATATAAATCTGAAACTATCTCAATATTATCATTCTTAATTGATTTAAATTTTGAGTTTTTACTAAGATATAGCTTACTGTTAATTCTATCTTTTCCATGCAATATCTTAGTTGTATGATCAGTGTTCTGTAAAGATTCAATAATGTTTAATTCTGATGTTAACCTATAGTTTTTAGGATAAGTAAGCTCTAGTTTTATATCTGATTTTGGTTTAAATAAATCATTTATATTTTTGTTGCTATAGTATTGCCAATCAGAATTGTAGATAGCGGGCGTAATATACCAATACCTTAAATTAAAATCATTTTCTTTTGTGTAGCCATAACTAGTAAATTCACTACTTGGTATTTTAACAATGTAATTGAGTTTTATGCTATACGATTGATCTGGAAGTACGGGTTGTAACATGTTAATTTTAATAACATCAATCTGATTTTTTAACCTTGTATAAGTTAAACTATCTTTTCCATGCAGTATTGAAGTCATTTTTGTATAGCCACGTTGTTCATCGTTAGCAAGATGAAACCTATTAATATATTCATCGGCTAATCGTATAGCCAGATCTGTTTTTTTAGAAGCATAGCTATTACTCCAGTCGTTTAAATAAATTGTTTTTAAGGTGTCTTTTGAAGTGTTTTTGTAACTAATAGTTTGTGAGATGGTAATTAGTTTGTTCTCAACATCAAATTTTGCTTTAATGTCGATTATATTTTGACTGTAACCTATTGTACAATATGTTAGCAGTAATAAGTAAGCTAAAAACCTGAACTTCAAATTGTAATTTTTAGTTTATAAGATTTGTAATAAGGCGCACCAATATAGCAAATTATATGATGCATACTTAGTTTAAGGCTTAGTAATGATTTAGAAATTAGGTGTTAATCTTGATTCTTCATAGAATGTATCCAAGATTTCAATTACCTCATCTTCAGTATCAACTAGATGAATTAAATCCATGTCTTTTGGACTAATATTACCATTTTTTTCTAACAAAGTAGATTTAATCCAATCTATTAGTCCTTGCCAAAAGGTTTTCCCAACAAGTATAATTGGAAATTTTTCACTTTTATGCGTTTGAATTAATGTTATGGCTTCAAATAACTCATCTAAAGTTCCAAAGCCACCAGGCATAACTACAAATCCTTGCGAATATTTAACAAACATAACTTTACGAACAAAGAAATAATCAAAATCTAAAACCTTGTCAGAATCTATGTATGGATTATCATGCTGCTCAAAAGGTAAATCTATATTTAAACCAACCGATGTTCCTCCACCAAGGTGTGCCCCCTTGTTACCAGCTTCCATAATTCCTGGTCCGCCACCAGTGATAACACCATATCCAGATTCTACAATTTTTTCAGCAACTCTAACAGCAAGTTGGTAATATTCATCTTCAGGCTTTGTTCTGGCTGATCCAAAAATAGAGACACAAGGCCCTATTTTACTCATTTTCTCAAACCCTGAAACAAATTCTCCCATAATTTTAAATATGGCCCAAGAATCATTAGTTTTTATTTCATTCCAGCTTTTATGCCTTTGTTCTTTTCTCATTGTTATAGTATTTGTATGCCCCTTTCGGGTATTTATTTTTTAATTTAATTCTTTTTTTAAAAATTTGGCTGTGTAACTTTTTTGGTCTTTAACAATTTTCTCAGGGCTACCTTCGGCTACTACTTGTCCGCCACCTTTACCACCTTCGTACCCAATATCAATAATATGGTCTACTGTTTTTATAACATCTAAGTTATGCTCAATAATAAGCACAGTATTCCCTTTATCAACAAGTTTATTTAGTACAAGCATCAATACCCTTATGTCTTCAAAATGTAAACCTGTGGTGGGTTCATCTAAAATATATAAGGTATTGCCTGTATCTCTTTTACTCAATTCAGTGGCGAGCTTAATACGCTGCGCTTCTCCACCAGATAGGGTTGTGCTTTGCTGTCCAAGCGTAATATAGCCTAAGCCGACATCTTGTATTGTTTTTAATTTTCGATATATTTTAGGTATGTGCTCAAAAAAGTCTACGGCTTCATTGATAGTCATGTTTAAAACATCACTAATATTTTTTCCTTTATATCGAATTTCTAGTGTTTCTCTATTAAAACGTTTGCCATGGCATGTTTCGCATTCTACATATACATCAGGAAGAAAATTCATCTCTATAACTCGTAAACCACCGCCTTTACATGTTTCGCAACGTCCACCTGCTACATTAAAACTAAATCTACCAGCTTTGTAACCTCTTATCATAGCTTCAGGTACCTTAGCGAAAAGACTTCTAATTTCGTCAAACGTTTTAGTGTAAGTAGCGGGGTTGCTTCTTGGTGTTCTTCCTATAGGGGATTGGTTAATATCTATAACCTTATCAATATGTTCTAATCCTTTAATACTTTTGTAAGGCATTGGCTTTTTTACACCATTAAAATAATGTGCATTTAAAATGGGGTAGAGGGTTTCGTTGATTAATGTAGACTTACCGCTTCCTGAGACACCAGTAACTCCAATCATTTTTCCTAAAGGAAATTTTACAGATACATTTTTTAAATTATTACCAGTGCACCCTTTTAGCTCTAGAAATTTCCCATTGCCTTTACGTCTTTGTTTAGGAACCTCAATTTCCTTTTTACCATTTAAATAATCTGCGGTAAGTGTGTTATGAGATTTTAATTCTTCAGGATTACCAATACTAATAATTTCTCCACCATGTTTTCCTGCTTTTGGGCCTATATCTACAACATAATCTGCTCGTTCTATCATGTCTTTATCATGTTCTACAACAATTACGGAGTTACCAATATCTCTTAACGATACCAAAGAGTCTATGAGCTTTTGGTTATCCCTTTGGTGTAAGCCAATACTGGGCTCATCTAAAATGTAAAGCACGCCAACTAATTGCGACCCTATTTGTGTAGCTAATCTAATTCGTTGGGCTTCTCCACCTGAAAGGGATTTAGAACTTCTGTTTAATGATAAATAATCTAACCCTACATCCAATAAAAATTGTAAACGATTCTTAATTTCTTTTAAGATTTCTTCCCCAATTTTTAATTGTGTAGTTGATAAGGTTTCATGCAAACTATTAAACCATTTAGTTAGTTCAATAATATCAGTATTTGCAAGTTCTGCTATGTTTTTATTATTTATTTTAAAATAAAGGGATTCCTTTTTTAATCTAGAACCTTCACAAACTGGACATTTAATTTTATCCATATAGGCTTTTGCCCATCGTTTTAAAGATGTTGAATCTGCTGTTTTGTATTGATTCTCAATAAAATTAGCAACCCCTTCAAAATCTATTTTGTAATCGCGGGTAACTCCCAATGTTTTGCTTTCAACAGAGAATTTTTCATTACCGCCATAAAGAATTACTTGTTTAGCTTCATCTGGAATATCCTTAAATGCATCACTGAGTTTAAAGTTATAGCGTTGGGCTATGGTTTCAAACTGTTTAAATATCCAACTTTTCTTTTCTGGACCATGAGGTGCTAAGGCTCCATTTTTTATAGATAGCGTATCATCTGGAATGATTTTTTTTTCATTAACTTGATATAGTTCTCCTATACCATTACAATTTGGACAGGCACCTTTTGGAGAATTGAATGAAAAATTATTAGGTTCTGGATTTGGGTATGATATTCCTGAAGATGGACACATTAAATTTCTACTAAAATAGCGTGCTTTGTTTGTATCTTGGTCTATAACAATTAGTACGTCATTACCGTGATACATTGCAGTATTTATACTTTCAGAAAGTCTTTTGTTGTTATCAACATCTTTATTTACTACTATACGATCTATTACTATTTCAATATCATGCGTTTTGTAACGATCTAGCTTCATGCCTTTAACAAGGTCTTTAATTTCACCATCAGTTCTTACCTTAACAAAACCTTGTTTGGCTATCTGCTCAAATAATTCTCTATAATGTCCTTTTCTAGAACGAACTACAGGAGCAAGAATATTAATTCTCTTATTTTCAAAATCTTTAAGAATTAGTGCTTTTATTTGTTCATCACTGTAGCTTATCATCTTATCGCCAGTATTATAGCTATAAGCATCACTTGCTCTAGCAAATAATAAACGCATAAAATCATAAATCTCTGTGATGGTTCCAACGGTAGAGCGTGGAGACTTACTGGTAGTTTTTTGCTCTATGGCAATTACGGGAGATAAACCATCAATTTTATCAACATCAGGGCGTTCAAGACCACCTAAAAACTGCCTTGCGTAAGCTGAAAATGTTTCTATATATCTGCGTTGTCCTTCAGCATAAATGGTATCAAAAGCTAATGATGATTTTCCACTCCCAGATAACCCAGTAATAACAACTAGTTTTTCTCTTGGAATGGATACATCAATATTTTTTAAGTTGTGCACGCGTGCACCCTTAACTTCTATCTTTTCTTCAAATTCAGTCATAGCAACGCAAAGTTGCGAAGTTACGTTTTTTGAAGTTAAAAACGAAGATGGGGTAATGTTATAAAAGCGTTAAAGATTGAGTTTTAATACCGAGTATTGTTTTTTAAGAAAAGATCTTATAAACTAATCGGTTTTAATATCTGAGATTTCCATACCAAAAAACAATATTTTATGAAATTTAGGAAGTTTCATACCTGTTTCTACAATTTGCCAATCATTCCATGAGGCAGATAAACCATCTATTGGGGTGTTAGAGTCCCACATGTTAAAGCTTTTTGGCTTTCCTGAATCGTCAAATCGCCATAAGTATGACGCTTCATTGCTATAGGTTATTAGGAGGGCTTTTTCATCGTCAGGTAGAACAACAAGTTTTCGAGATACCCCTTTATCAAAAGCTTGAAAAGGTGCAATAAGCCAAAATACATCATTTTTAAAATACTCTTTAGCTTCATCAACTAAATCTTGCCCCATCTCTCCTTCTATAGTAAACCCATGTACAAAAGCTTTACTTTCTGTATGATCTTTTAAATCTAATCTTATTTTGTAATCTTTCCAAAATACGTCACATGTACTTTTAGTTTTATCCCACTCATAGTGTCGTCGGTTTTTAAAAGTCCATTCAATATAATCGGTACTAGTATATGCTTCATAATTTAATGCCACCAGCATTTTAGTAGCTAAATCGTCAGCAGCTTTACCCTCGGTGCCATTTGGCAAGTCTTGATGATGTTTAAAATATAGAAAACCGAAAAAAAGAAGGCTTGGAAGTGTTAAAAAAATAACAACTCCTAGAATAATTTTTATTGTTTTTTTCAGTTTCATTATAATTGTGCAGATTGAGGCTTTAAGGGTCTAAAGTATCAAATATCATTCGGTTACAGAAATATAATGTATAAAAACCGATGCTTGCCTTATCCTCTCGATAACTTGTATTGACTATCAGCACGTTATCGCTTTAAAATGAGTTATATCGAAATTCAAAAATTTGATTTTATAGCACAATTAATATGATAATTTTGCATTTAGTTCAATAATTTTTTCATTTGAAAATGTAATAAGTTCATTAAAAAAACTAGTGAATTCTTCTTCAAATTCTGTATAAAACTCTTGCAATTCCTCTGTAGCTTCATTCATGCTAGATCTATTCTTTGTTCTCCTATTCATACCAGCTAAAACTTTTGCTATGCCTTCAATAGATGCATAACTTAAAAGCCAATTATCTGTAATCATATAGGGCATCATTTTTTGAATACGTTTAGGTAAAATATCATAATGATGCTCTAAGGAATTGTAAAAATTATTCACGTAGTCTTTTAAAGGCGTATCACTATAATTATCCCAGTTTTTTGCTAAAAAATGATCATAAAGAATATCAACAATAATACCTGAATAGTGGCTATACTTTTTATGTAGACGTTTTGTACTCTTTCTAACGGTTTTATGAGAATCAGTATATGTGTCTATATGCCGGTGGAGTAATATGCCTATTTGTATATCTCTATCGTATTCTTGGTAACTATTACCTTTTATGCCATCAGCTATAAAGTTTCCAACAGTTACCAAATCGTTATCTCCAGAAAGATAAATATGCGCTAAGTAGTTCATGTGTGAAATTTACAAATTCCAGTTTTACAAATACAATTTTGAAACTGTATATTTGTTCCTTAATTTGAAAATAACATAATGACACTAATAAAATCTATTTCAGGAATTCGAGGGACTATAGGTGGAAAAGTAGGCGAAAACCTTACACCTATTGATGCTGTTAAATTTGCATCAGCTTATGGTGCTTGGTTAAAACAAAATCGCAACAAAGAGAATTATAAAGTTGTGGTTGGTAGAGATGCAAGAATTTCTGGTAACATGATACAAAATTTAGTAATGCAGACTTTAGTTGGTCAAGGTATTCATGTGGTGGATTTAGATTTGTCTACAACTCCAACAGTTGAAGTTGCTGTACCTATGGAACATGCTGATGGTGGTATTATTTTAACAGCTAGTCATAATCCAAAACAATGGAATGCTTTAAAACTTTTAAATGAAAAAGGAGAGTTTTTGGATGCAGTAGAAGGTGCTAAGATTTTAGAATTAGCAGAAGCGGGTAATATAGAATTTGCGGATGTTGATAGTTTAGGAAAGATTACTAAGAACGATGCCTATTTTGATTTGCATATTATTGAAGTTTTAGATTTACCTTTAGTAAATGTAAAAGCCATTGAAAGGGAGCGATTTAAAGTAGTCGTAGATGGTGTGAATTCTACAGGAGGCGTTGTAATTCCTTTACTTTTAGAACGTTTAGGTGTTGATGTGGTAAAACTATATTGTGAACCTAATGGACATTTTCCGCATAACCCAGAGCCGCTAAAAGAACATTTAACGGATTTATCTGATGCCGTTAAAAAACATAACGCAGATTTTGGAATTGTAGTTGATCCCGATGTAGACCGTTTAGCGTTTATGGATGAAAACGGAGACATGTTTGGAGAAGAATATACACTAGTAGCTTGTGCAGATTATGTACTGAGTAAAACTCCAGGAAATACAGTTAGTAATATGAGTTCTACACGAGCATTGAGAGATGTTACCGAAAAGCACGGTGGTATGTATGAGGCCTCTGCTGTAGGAGAGGTAAATGTTGTAAAATTGATGAAGAAGAATAAAGTAGTTATTGGTGGAGAAGGAAACGGAGGTATAATCTATCCTGAGTTACACTATGGACGTGATGCTTTAGTAGGAGTCGCTTTGTTTTTAAGTTTATTAGCTGAAAAAGGTATGAAAGTAAGCGAGTTGCGCAAAACATACCCGAATTACTTTATGAGTAAAAAGAAAATACAATTAACGCCAGATTTGGATGTTGATGGTATTTTAAAGACAATGGAAGACCGTTATCAAAATGAACAATTAACTACCATTGATGGGGTAAAAATAGATTTTTCTGAAAGTTGGGTGCATTTACGTAAGAGTAATACAGAACCTATTATTAGAATTTATACAGAAGCCAAGACTCAAGAAGAAGCAGATGTCTTGGCAGATAAGTTTATTGGCGAGATTGATGCCATAGCTAAATCTTAATTATAACAATATAACATCATTATTTTTTCAAAGCATCTAATTTCTATTTAGGTGCTTTGTCTTTATGTTTCCAACGCTTATGTGTCCAAAGATAGTATTCTGGGGCTTCATGTATTTGTTCTTCCACCAATTTTAGGAATATATCGGTAATTTGGTAATCTTCGTAGTCTTTTGGGGTTAGTGTGATAGTTTTAAATGTAGTTTCGTAATAACCACGTTTTAATTTTTTTACTCCAAAAAATACTACAGCCATGTCTAGTTTTTTAGCAAGCATTTCAGCACCAGTATGTACGGGTACTTTTATACCCATAAATTCATTCCAATGGTACGCTTTATCAAGTTTAGGTGATTGGTCAGATACAAAGCCGTTAATAGAAATAATACCTTCTCTTTTTTCTTTAATTAGTGTTGGAATAATTTCTTTGGTAGTAATTAGATAGCTATTATATTTTGCTCTAATACGCTTAACCAGTTTATCAAAATATTTATTAGCTAATTGTTTGTAAACAGCATTACCTCTGGATTTTACATAAGTTTGGAGTATAAAAATCCATTCCCAACTTCCATAATGTGCACACATTAAAATGATACTTTTGTCTTTAGCTTCAATATTCTGTATCAATTCTACATTGGTAAATTTAAAACGTTTTTGCATGTCTTCTTTAGAGATAGTTAAAGACTTGATAGCTTCAACAATCATATCGCATAAATGATGGTAAAACACCTTAGTTATACGTTGTATTTCCTCATCTGTTTTATTGGGAAAAACTAAATTCAAATTACTCTTAACTACTTTTTTGCGGTAGCCAAAAACACGGTATAGCAGAACATACAACCCGTCTGAAACCATGTATAATAATCTAAAAGGGAGTATAGAAATAAAATATAAAAAAGGATAAAGCAGAATATACGCTAGAAAATGCATTTATAAGTTTTAGATTTGTAAGCGCAAAGATATATTAATTTGATTTTAAACGTTTCTACTCTATGGGTAAAATAGATATTGTTACAATAGTTATTATAGCGGCTAATGTCTTAATCTCTTATAAAGGATTTAACGACTTTAGTTTTTTTGAAAAGTATAAGTTTAATGTTGGCGGATTAAGAAGGGGAGAGCAGATAAGAATGTTTAGTTCTGGGTTTTTGCATGTGGATATGCAGCATTTACTTTTTAATATGGTAACACTTTATTTTTTCTCCGGATTAGTGATATTTAGATTGGGTACTGTAGGTTTTCTCACTGTTTATATTGGTAGTCTATTAATTGGGAATTTTTTATCTTATTATTTTCATAAAGATGAATATGATTATAGTGCGGTAGGCGCTAGTGGTGCTGTCATGGGGATTATATATTCTGCTATTTTATTTGATCCTATGATGAAAATAAAC
The DNA here is from genome assembly GCF_004310335.1 of Hyunsoonleella pacifica. Classification (GTDB taxonomy): domain Bacteria; phylum Bacteroidota; class Bacteroidia; order Flavobacteriales; family Flavobacteriaceae; genus Jejuia; species Jejuia pacifica. Next base: position 752,680 of record NZ_SIRS01000001.1, read on the forward strand.
TTCTTTATACCTGGTTTTGCGTTTGGAATTGGCTACCTGCTTTATTCTATTTACGGCATGAAAAAACGTATAGGTAACATTGGTCACGATGCACACTTTGGAGGTGCGGTTGGAGGGTATATTTTAACACTTATCTTGGCGCCTTATTTATTCCAAACTAGTCTCTTGTTTGTTGCATTACTGGCAATTCCTATTATAATTCTATTTATCATGCAACGGATGGGGAAGATTTAAGTAAAAAAGTGTTATTAATTGCTTTTTAACTAATATTTTTTTGCTCCTCATAGAAACACCTATTGGATAAACATCTTGTTGACTACTATATTTAGATGTATATGTTGTTTTTATTTCATAGTAATTAGCCGTGGCATAACAATTGAACTTATAACAATGATAAATATCTTGATATGTTTGTAATTGTTTGATATCTAGGTGTTTTTAAATATTTAATTTGAATTTGAAAAAAAGGTAAAAGCTGTTTTAATGACAGAATGACCTATATATTACATGAAGAAATCTAATTTTATAACATTTGACAGTTTGTCATTACAAGATTTTGATGAAAACTCAGAATTAATTCCATTAATGACACCTGAAGATGAAGAAGCTATAAATAATGAAGAACTCCCAGCATCGTTACCTATTTTATCGTTACGAAATACGGTATTGTTTCCGGGAGTAGTGATACCAATTACAGCAGGTAGAGACAAATCCATAAAACTGATTAATGATGCTAATAAAGGCGGTAAAGTCATTGGAGTTGTAGCTCAAAAAGATGAAACTGTAGAGAATCCAAAGGGAAAGGATATTTATAATACAGGAACTGTAGCCCGCATACTAAGGGTTTTAAAAATGCCAGATGGTAATGTTACTGTTATTATTCAAGGTAAAAAACGTTTTAGGGTAGAGGAAGTAGTTTCAGAGGAACCTTATATTACAGCAACGATAAAAGATTTGCCAGAGGCAAAACCTGCACAAAAAAACAAGGAGTTTAGTGCAATTATAGATTCTATTAAAGATTTGGCTTTAGAGATTATTAAAGAAAGTCCAAATATTCCTAGTGAAGCGTCATTCGCTATTAAAAATATCGAAAGTAATTCGTTTTTGGTAAATTTTGTGTCATCTAACATGAATCTTTCGGTTTCCGAAAAACAAGAACTTTTAGAGAATAATGATTTAAAGAGTCGCGCATTGGCTACTTTAAAGCACATGAATGTGGAGTTTCAAAAGTTGGCATTAAAGAATGATATTCAATCTAAAGTACAGATGGATATGAGCCAACAGCAACGTGAGTATTTCTTGCATCAACAAATGAAAACCATCCAAGAAGAATTAGGCGGTGTGAGTCATGATGAAGAGATTGATGAGATGAAAGCCAAAGCAAAAGACAAGCTATGGGATGAAAAAGTTGCTAAACATTTTGAAAAAGAAATAGGTAAGCTACAGCGCATGAATCCTCAAGTTGCTGAATACTCTATTCAACGCAATTATTTAGAATTATTTTTAGACTTGCCTTGGAATGAATTTAGTGAAGATTTATTTGATTTAAAACGTGCTAAGAAAATATTAGATAGAGATCATTATGGTTTAGACGACGTAAAACGAAGAATTGTTGAGTATTTGGCAGTTCTAAAATTACGTAACGATATGAAATCTCCTATCCTTTGTTTGTATGGTCCTCCAGGTGTTGGAAAAACATCATTAGGAAAATCTGTTGCAGAAGCATTAGGCAGAGAGTATGTACGTATTTCTTTGGGAGGTTTAAGAGATGAAGCGGAGATTAGAGGACATCGAAAAACTTACATTGGAGCTATGCCAGGACGTATTATACAAAGTTTAAAAAAGGCAGGAACGTCCAATCCTGTTTTTGTTTTAGATGAGATAGATAAACTTTCAAACTCACATCAAGGCGATCCTTCTTCAGCAATGTTAGAGGTTTTAGATCCTGAGCAAAATAATGAGTTTTATGACAACTTCTTAGAAATGGGGTACGATCTCTCTAAAGTTATGTTTATAGCTACTTCAAATAGTTTAGCAACCATTCAGCCAGCATTAAGAGATCGTATGGAAATCATTAATGTAACAGGTTATACCATTGAAGAAAAGGTAGAAATAGCTAAGCGTCATTTATTACCAAAGCAATTAAAAGAGCATGGTTTAAATGCGTCTCATTTAAAAATAGGAAAACCCCAGTTAGAAAAAATTGTAGAAGGCTATACCAGAGAATCTGGAGTGAGAGGCTTAGAGAAACAAATAGCTAAAATGGTTCGTTTTGCAGCAAAGAATATTGCAATGGAGGAGCAATATAATATAAAAGTAACTAATGAAGATGTTATTGAAGTTTTAGGAGGACCAAAGTTAGAGCGCGATAAATATGAAAACAACAATGTAGCTGGAGTCGTTACTGGTTTGGCTTGGACAAGTGTAGGTGGCGATATTTTATTTATAGAATCTATTTTATCTAAGGGGAAAGGGAGCTTAAGTATTACAGGTAATTTAGGTAAAGTAATGAAGGAGTCGGCTACAATAGCCATGGAATATATAAAATCCAATGCAGATAATTACGGCATAAACCCAGAGGTATTTGGTAAATACAATGTACATATACACGTTCCAGAAGGTGCAACACCCAAAGATGGACCAAGTGCAGGTGTTACTATGTTAACATCTTTAGTATCTTTATTCACTCAAAAGAAAGTAAAACGCAGTTTGGCCATGACAGGAGAAATTACACTTCGTGGTAAAGTATTACCAGTAGGAGGGATTAAAGAAAAAATTCTTGCAGCAAAACGCGCTCGTATCAAGGAAATTTTGCTTTGTGAAGACAACCGACGTGATATTGAGGAAATAAAACCAGAATATCTTAAAGGGTTGACGTTTCATTATGTAACAGATATGAGTGAAGTTATTGACATCGCCATCACTAAACAAAATGTAAAGCATGCTAAAAAGCTTTAGGCATATCTTTTTTATTCTATTTTTTATATCAAGTGCTTTAATGTATGCACAAAGTAAGCCTGTATACAAAGATGTGTTGTTAAATGGAAAGCCAGCAAAGTTGAATGTAGAAACTGGAGAGTTTATACAAGTAAATGGTAATACCATTGATACTATTAAACCAGTTCAAGTAGATTCTAAAACAGTAAAACACAAAGAAGTAATTGGTAGTAGCGATTCTAATGTGAAAAAACCTGTAGTTAAAGATGCTTTAGTGAAAATCAAGGATAAACCTACACCAACATTTCATATTGTAAAAGCTGGAGAAACACTATTTGGTGTATCAAAAAAATATGACGTTTCTTTAATTGATTTAAAAAAAGCTAATAATTTGGAAACCACATTGATAAGTGTTGGGCAAAAACTAAGAATAGCCAATTTTGATCAGATAGATACACTTGCAATATGGATTGTAGAAAAAGGCAATACATTGTATAGTATAGCAAAGAAAAACAATACTACGGTTAAAGAACTAAAGCAACTAAATAACTTAAAAAGCAATACGATTATCATAGGTCAAAAATTACGTTTGAAATAGAAATATTTTCCTTAAAAAAATAAATGATACATACAATCGTTTTAAGATAGATTACTTTACTTTGTGACGTAAATATGCTAAGGAAAATTATCTTTATCTTTTGTTTATTAGCTACTTCGCTTGCGTTTTCTCAAGTAGGAGGAGAGAGCACTTATCAGTTTTTAAACTTAGTATCCTCTCCGCGACAAGCGGCTCTAGGAGGAAAAGTATTTACAAATGTAGATTATGATGTAACTCAGGCTTTGTTTAATCCGGCTACTATTAATGTAGAAATGGATAATCAATTAGCATTGAATTATACCAGTTATTTAGGAGGTATTAGTTATGGTACAGCATCTTACGCTTATACTATAGATAGGCGTACTCAAACTATACATGGGGGAATAACCTATATAAACTATGGTTCATTTGACGGCTACGATGAAAATAATGTATCCACAGGAACATTTACAGGAGCAGAAACTGCACTATCCGTTGGTTACGCACTTCAAATAGGTTATTCAGATTTTTATTTTGGAGCAAACTTAAAATTGATAACTTCAAAATTAGAGCAATATAATTCTTTTGGTGCTGCTGTAGATTTAGGTTTATTGTACATAGATGAAGACTTAGATTTCCAAGCAGCCTTGGTAGTTAGAAATTTAGGGTCGCAAATTACAACCTATGCAGGTTTAAATGAGCCTTTACCTTTTGAGTTAGGCTTTGGTCTTTCTCAACGGCTAGAGCATGTACCTATTCGATGGCATGTTACTTTTGAAAATCTTCAAGATTGGCCCATTGCAAGACCAAATCCAGCAAGGGCTACAAGCGATCTGTCTGGAAATCAAACTCAAGAAAAAGTTGGGTTTATTGGGCAATTAGTTAGGCATACCATTCTTGGTGCAGAATTATTTCCAGAAGGCGGTTTTAATATCAGATTAGGCTATAATTTTCGTCGTTCAGAAGAATTGCGTATTGTAGACCAGCGAAATTTTTCAGGGCTTTCTGCAGGTTTTTCAATAAAGCTCAATAAAATGCGATTTAGTTATACGCATGCCAAATACACCAGTGCAGCCAACTCCAATTTCTTCGGCTTACAAATTGACTTGCAGTAGTATATGTCCTTAAATTTTGAGTTATATCTATTTAAAGTTATAGTACTTTTAACTTTAAAGCACTTTAAGTACTTTAGCCACTTTAAACACGCAGAATGAACAAAATTACCATAGCCATAGATGGATATTCCTCAACAGGGAAAAGTACGGTAGCAAAGCAAATCGCTAAGGAATTGGGTTATGTATATGTAGATTCTGGGGCAATGTACCGTGCAGTTACGCTTTATGCCATTCAAAATGGATTGATTTCTGATGATGATTTTAATATTGAAGCGCTCATTTACCAATTAGATAGTATTCATTTAACGTTTCAATTTAATGAAAGTTTGGGGTATGCTGAGGTATATTTAAATGGAGAAAATATAGAGTCTAAAATCAGAACTTTAGAAGTATCTGGTTTTGTGAGTAATGTTGCGGCAGTTCCAGAAGTACGGCAAAAATTAGTAGCCATTCAAAAAAAACTAGGAGAAGACAAAGGTGTTGTAATGGATGGGAGAGATATAGGTACCGTAGTCTTTCCTAATGCAGCCCTAAAAATTTTTATGACAGCATCTGCTGAAAAAAGGGCAAAAAGAAGATACAAAGAACTTATAGAACGCGGCGATGACGTAATTTATGACGATGTTTTAAAAAATGTTACGGAGCGCGACCATATTGACACAACTCGAAAAGATTCCCCTTTAGTTAAAGCCGATGATGCTATTGCTATTGATAATTCTGAGTTAACTTTAGAAGAGCAATTTGAAAAAGTATTACAACTCGCTAAAATTACTATAGAAGGGATAGAATAAAAAAAGGATGCTTTTTATAAGCATCCTTTTTTAGTTGTAAATTAATTATTTATAAATTAGGAATAATTAGTTCTTGATCTGGGTGGATGACATCTGGATTTTTTAAGATATCTGTATTCGCTTTAAAAATATCTTGATATTTAGATGCTTTTCCGTAATACTGAATAGCTATTTTACCAAGAGTTTCGCCGCTTTTTACTGTGTGTCTATGATAAACACTAGAATCGGCTACTTTTATGTCAGCCATAATATCTGATGGACTCTCGCCACCAATCTCTTTTATTTTATCCCAAATTAAATCTTTTTCATAAGGCGTATTTGCGGTACCAAATACTTGTAATTGCCCATTTTCTTCTTTTACATCTCCATTTTGGATGTTTAACGATTCTCCTAATTCTAAAACCGCTTGATATTTTGCTTTTACCATGATTTGTTGTTTTTAATAATTTATTTTCGAAAGAACAATATAATAAATAATTCCTTCTAATGTTTGAATTATATCGTAAGATATTCATCCGGTATTAAGACACGCATACTATCAAAACGTCACATTTATTTTTTTCATAACGTGAATTAGGCTAATTGTCTGAAAATGTATATTTTTGCACTCCTTTTTAGCGCAGCATCGAAAAGATAGAAAGGAACGAGAAAAACAATTTTTATAACACTTCTGTGTGTTAAGCGGTTAACTTTTCGAAACATGCAGAATACAAACGCGATGAAATAGCGTTTTCACGAAGGTGGAAATCCTTGCTACAATTCGCAGATTTTATTAAATGGCTGAAAAAGCAAAACAAGCTGAAGTTGAAGCAACTGAAGCAACTGCTGTAGAAGCTCCAGTAGTATCTGAGGCTCAAGCAAATCCTGAAAAATTCTTAAAAGAGTTTAACTGGCACAATTACCAAGAAGGTATTGATGAAGTAGACGACAAACAACTTCAAGAATTTGAAAAATTAGTAGCAGAGAATTTTGTTGACACTTTAGATGATGAAGTTGTTGAAGGAAAAGTAATCCACATCACAGATAGAGATGCGATTATTGACATCAACGCAAAGTCTGAAGGTGTAATTTCTTTAAACGAATTCCGTTACAACCCAGATTTAAAAGTAGGAGACAAGGTAGAAGTATTAATTGATGTTCGTGAAGACGCAACAGGGCAATTAGTATTATCTCACAGAAAAGCTCGTGTAATTAAAGCATGGGACAGAGTAAATAAAGCTCACGAAACTGGTGAAATCGTTAATGGTTTTGTTAAGTGTAGAACTAAAGGAGGTATGATTGTAGATGTATTCGGTATTGAAGCATTCTTACCTGGTTCTCAAATTGACGTTAAGCCTATTAGAGATTACGATCAGTACGTAAATAAAACTATGGAATTCAAAGTTGTAAAAATCAACCACGAATTTAAAAACGTAGTAGTATCTCATAAAGCACTTATTGAGGCTGATATTGAGGAACAAAAGAAAGAAATCATTGGTCAATTAGAAAAAGGTCAAGTACTAGAAGGTGTGGTTAAAAACATCACGTCTTACGGTGTATTTATTGATCTTGGAGGTGTTGACGGATTAGTTCACATTACAGATTTATCTTGGTCTAGAATCAACCATCCAAATGAGATTGTAGAGTTAGATCAGAAATTAAATGTGGTAATCCTTGATTTTGATGAAGACAAATCAAGAATCCAATTAGGTCTTAAGCAATTAAGCAAGCACCCATGGGAAGCACTTGGAGAAGAAGTTAAAGTTGGTGACAAAGTAAAAGGTAAAGTAGTAGTCATTGCAGATTACGGTGCGTTTATCGAAGTTGCTGATGGTGTTGAAGGTTTAATTCACGTATCTGAAATGTCTTGGTCTACACACTTACGTTCGGCTCAAGATTTCGTAACAGTTGGAGATGAGGTTGAAGCAGTAATTTTAACTTTAGATAGAGAAGATCGTAAAATGTCTCTTGGTATCAAGCAATTAACGCCAGATCCATGGACAGATATTACAACTAAATACCCATTAGGCTCTAAGCATACGGGTGTTGTACGTAACTTTACAAACTTTGGTGTATTTGTTGAATTAGAAGAAGGTATAGACGGATTAATTTATATCTCAGATTTATCTTGGACTAAGAAAATCAAGCATCCATCAGAGTTCTGTGCTGTTGGAGACAAGTTAGATGTAATTGTTCTAGAATTAGATGTAGAAGGTCGTAAACTAAGTTTAGGGCACAAACAAACTACAGACAATCCTTGGGATAAGTACGAAACTGAATTTGCTTTAAACACAACACATAAAGCTGAGATTTCTGAAATAGTTGATAAAGGGGCTACAATAGCATTTAACGAAGATATCGTTGCCTTTGTGCCACAACGTCACTTAGAGAAAGAAGATGGTTCTAAGCTTAAAAAAGGTGAAGAAGCAGAATTCAAAATTATTGAATTTAACAAAGAGTTTAAACGTGTAGTAGCATCTCATGCTGCGATCCACAAAGCTGAAGAAGCTGCAAATGTAAAAGCAGCTGCTAAAAAGCAAGCAGCTCAAGCTGCAGAAGCAAAACCAACTTTAGGTGATGCTAACGATGCTTTACAAGCTCTTAAAGATAAAATGGACGGGAAAGCATAATTTCCTAAACATATAGAAAATAGAAAAGCGACCTTTATGGTCGCTTTTTTTATGTGTTATTGCGAGGACGAAGGACGCGGCAATCTTATACAGGTAAAGAAATAATTATCCTTTTTAATTAAAGTGTTTCTAAATTTATTTAGGCGTTACCCACAAGGGGTCGGGCTTTCACTAGTCGCTCCTCCTAAGGTCGGGAGCTCCAACATGCCGTTCAATCCCTAACGTGGGTGTGTTTGCTGGCTTATGACTAATACAAAATTTTAGACTTTATTCAGGACGGGTCATAAGTTCGTTTAACGGACTTGTGTATGAAACGTAGCGTGCAAAAAGATACTAGTTTTTCGGGTTAACACAGAGCCGAATTTTTATATTTTGTTTTTAATTTTCTCTTTTAAAAGCCAAATTAAAAATTTGGCGGACTTTCTAAATATACACAAACCTTTCGGTTTAGCACTTATTAGCTATGTTTTATACACCGTGTTAGCAAACGTTTTTCTTTAATTTTTCCTTATCAATGGTGATTGTTTTAACTAAAAAATTAGTCCAGACGTCAACAACATTTCCTTTATTAGTCAGAGTAATAAATTGATTTTGTATCTCCAAATAGTCTCGTTTAACTAACCTCTTTAATCTTTTGTTAATTACATCAGGTTCACGTTCAATTATGTTGTCAACATGGAATAAGTATCTGATAGATTTTTTTAATTCATCTACTATACAAACTCCGTTTGATTTAAGAACATTCTTTATTTTCCAAATAAGTTCGCAATCTAAAACATCAAGGTCACTAAGTCCATATATTTCGACTTTACCATCTTGATTTAAAGTCTCTGTCAAGAATTCGATGAATCCATTTAGAGCATAAATTATTTGATCGATTTTGCACGAGAAGTGATCCAATATTCTTTCTTTATTCAGAATTTTAACTTTCAATGCACTTCGACCAAATCCATTTGGGTCAGCGTCAGTGTGATAATTGTCAATTAAATCAGTTAATTCAATTGTCAAGATAGAGATAGCCGTTTTCAGGTTTTCCCCTTCAATAATTTCTTGACCATAAAAACCAATACTCTTATTATATCGATGATTAAATTTTTCAATTATTGGATTTAGATAAGAAATGAGAACAGATTCAGAGCTACATGAACCTCCTGCTTTGTTGATGTTGTTTTTATAATATATTCGGTTTGACATCATCTATGTTTGCTAACGTTTAGCTATGCGTAGTGCGGAAGCAGAAAATCACTGGTTTCCGAGCTATCACTTAGCCAAAGTTTATGTTTTATTTTTTAGTAAAATACTAAATTTAAATCTTTGGCGACAAACTAAATAGACAATGACTTTTCGATTTAACCTAAACCCCGCATTATCGCATAGGTGTTGTTAGCAAATCGTTTTTTTATTTTTAATCAGCTAATGTTACTTCTTTTACTTTTAAGTCAGTTGAATCAAAGTTTACATCTAAATGAAATGGCATCATATATCCAAAATCCACTAAATAATGAAAATTAGTTTCGGTACTATCTTTTGGATATCCTATAGGATTAATTACTTGACGTTTATCTTTTCCAATCAATATTTTACTTTCGACTAAATCAGTTGACATATTTCCACGTTCGATTTGCGTTGCTGATTGCCATTTTTCTTTATCAAATTTTTCTAATTTACTACTGTTTATACAACCAAATAAGAGTATAATAGAAGTAATAAAAATTGATACTCGTTTAATCAAAATTCTAATTTTTATTATTTGAAATTACCCACATAACTTTTGTTCTTCCGGGTTTCCAAAAATCAATTTCTAGTCCGTTTACTCCAGTATCAGTGTAATTCATTCCCCAAGTTTCGTGCTTTCGATTAGTATCATTGTCATAATCCAGACTAAATAATTTATGTCCATTACTTGCAAGTTTGTCTAAAATTACTTTGAGAGTCTTCTCAAAATCTTCATTTGCTTCTAGAATACTATTAATCGAGTTTTCTAATTTGAAAATAAACTTTTTAAGTTCAATAGGGTTCATATTACAAGTCAAATCGTAATTAGGAATATTTAGTTCTATTATTGTCATTTGAATGTTTGCTAACTTTTCCAGATATGCGTCGTTTTAATGACTTATATCTGACGTTAAACGAAGTACGGGTTTTTTTCTGACAAAATCAAGTAGATAAATCTTGAAATAGTTGTAGCAACTGTACTAGCTAATATAATTCCAAATATTCTTATACTTCGCCAATTGGCTATAGGTATTCAAAATCACAGCATTCTCAGTGCTTTTTAAAGAAGGATCGGCGTGTAGTACTTTTTTAGCGAAATATCTAGCTTGTTGTAAAATCCCTTTATCCTTTACTATATCTGCAATACGTAGGTTTAAAACCCCACTTTGTTGCGTACCCATAATATCTCCTGGTCCACGTAGTTTTAAATCTACTTCGGCAATTTCAAAACCATCATTGGTACGCACCATGGTTTCTAAACGGGTTTTACTGTCGTTACTCAATTTATGGCTGGTCATTAAGATACAGTAACTCTGTTCTGCACCACGGCCTACACGTCCGCGTAATTGGTGTAATTGCGATAAACCAAAACGTTCAGCACTTTCTATGATCATTACGGATGCGTTGGGTACGTTTACACCAACTTCAATCACTGTGGTGGCCACCATAATTTGCGTTTCGCCTTTAATAAAGCGTTGCATTTCATAATCCTTATCCGCAGGTTTCATTTGCCCATGTACTATAGAGATTTGGTATTCTGGTTTTGGGAAATCTCTTTCTATACTGGCATAGCCATCCATTAAGTCTTTATAATCCATGGCTTCGCTTTCTTGAATTAACGGATACACAATGTATACTTGTCTTCCTTTTGCGATTTCATCGCGCATAAACTTAAATACATTCAAACGATTGGCATCATAACGATGCACGGTTTTAATGGATTTTCGTCCGGGAGGTAGCTCATCAATAATAGAAATATCTAAATCGCCATAAACAGACATTGCTAAAGTTCGTGGAATTGGAGTTGCAGTCATAACAAGTACATTCGGTGGATATGTATTCTTGTGCCACAACTTACTTCTTTGTTTTACACCAAAACGGTGTTGTTCGTCTATTATCGCTAGTCCTAAATTTGCAAATTTTACTTTGTCCTCTAAAAGTGCATGGGTACCAACTAAAATTTGAAGTTGGCCGTTTTCTAGGTTTGTATGAATTTCTCTTCGTATTGAAGTTTTTGTTGAACCTGTAAGTAGTTTTATACTTATATTCAGCAATCTACACCATTCTTCTAAACCGGTAAAATGTTGCGTAGCAAGAATTTCAGTTGGTGCCATTAAACAGGCTTGATAACCATTATCTAACGCCATAAGCATACTCATAAAACCTACAATGGTTTTACCAGAACCAACATCGCCTTGTAATAACCGATTCATTTGGGCATTACTTCCTAAGTCTGACCGAATTTCTTTTAATACGCGTTTTTGAGCATTTGTTAGCTCAAAAGGTAAATGGTCTTTAAAAAATTCATTAAAATAGTTGCCTACTTTGTTGAACTGAAAGCCTTTAATTTTCGATTTGTGGATTAGGTTCTTTAAAATGAGTTGTAGTTGAATATAAAACAGTTCTTCAAACTTTAAGCGAAACTGTGCTTTGGCAAGTAGTTCTTGCGATTTTGGAAAATGTATATTTAGTAAGGCGTCTGCTTTACTAATCAATTTTAGTTCTGAAAGTATAGCTGGCGATAATGTTTCGGCAAAACGCCCTTTTGTTTCTAAAAATAGCTGTTGTACAATAGTGCTTACCACACGGTTGCTAATACCTTTGGTGCTTAACTTTTCGGTAGATGGATAAATGGGTTGTATACCAGAACTTAAACTTTTTTTGTGCTCGTCTATTGTTTCTATTTCGGGGTGCGGCATGCTAAAGGTTCTACCAAACCTATTGGTTTTTCCAAAAATGACATACGGTATATTGGGTTTCAAACGTTCCTTAATCCATTTTTGCCCACGAAACCAAACCAGCTCCATGGTTCCTGTATCGTCTTGAAATGTAGCAACCAAACGTTTCCCTCTTTTTTGAGCGACTTCCTTAAACCCTGTTATTTTACCAATAACTTGAATTTCGGCACTGTTTTCTTGAATTTGGTTGATTTTATAAAATCGGGTTTTATCGATGTACCTGTTTGGAAATAAATTTAATATATCTTGATAGGTGTGTATGTTTAGTTCTTTCCGCAATACATCGGCACGATTAGGCCCTACGCCTTTTAAATAATCTATGGGTGTTTGCAGGTTAATAGACATAGAGCGAATTTAAGAATTTAAGCTAAAAAACTGAAGCAAGAAGGCCTAAGTTTAAGTGTTTAAAATTAGCTATGGCTAATGGGTTGCGTTAGGGATTGAACGGCATGTTGGAGCTCCTCGCAGAGAGCGACTAGTGAAAGCCTGCCTGCCGGCAGGCCCGACCGAAGTAATTCCTGCAAGGTTTATTAAAAAAACCTTGTAGGTTATAAGCGAAGGTAACGCCCAAAAATTGATTTACACCTAATTATTTGCTCTTTTGTAGACGTATTTCTTAAGAATAGTTAAATTTGAAGCCTTAAAACAAGTAAGCTAAAATTTTGATGAAACAGTTAAATGAATTTATTTGGGAAACGCACGGGATACATGCTGGTACTGAACAAGACCACGTTAAACATGGTATTGATAAGCTAGAGGATATTATTGATAAGGCTGTAGCTGCTGGTAACCCAAGTATTACGTTTATTATACATTCGCCAAGATTAACTAGTTTTCGTTATACTGCTGAACGTGAAACGAATGTAAAGTTTATTCGTGGGAATAAATCGTATTTGAATTACCCTAAGCGTATTGCAAATTTGCGACAAAAATACCATGATAAGATAAACATTAAGTTTGGTGTTGAACTGGAGTGGATGGGGCCTGATTTGGGCTTACAATGGAGTAGGTCTAAAATCTTTCAGGCTGAGGATGCTGATTATGTAATTGGCTCTGTACATTTTGCTCCTGAAGGTTTGCCTTATGATGGTTCTAAAGAAGAGGCGCAAGAGTTATTGAAGTTGCGTGGCAGTCTTGAAGCATACTGGGATGGGTATTTTAATGAAATGATACAGATGATTGAGAGTTTTGGGGATATGATACAAATTATTGGTCATATTGATTTACCTAAACTGAATGTTGATATGCCAGAAGCTTTATTGAATTTTGAAACAAGCTCGCATCCTTTAGCCAATAAATTTAGAACGCTTTTAGAATTGATTGCCGATAGAAATTTATCTCTAGATGTTAATATGGCGGGTAAGTTTAAGGGTGTAGGTGTGTATCCTACTCAGGGTATTTTAAAATACGCTAACGCGCTACAAATTCCGGTTTGTGTGGGCACGGATACGCATCATGTAAAGTATTATGGTTTAAATTATAAAGAAAGTTTGGAGTATATTCAGGAAGCGGGATACGAGAGTTATGTGAGTTATTCTAAATTAATTCCTGAGAATCGTACTATTTATAATGATCATGACTTAAAGGTAAAATACACGATTTTAAATAAAGGCACTGAGTTATTAAATCAGCGTTTGGATGATACACAACGCCGTATTATTCCAGATTTTTCTTTTGGTGGTTCTTTTTCGGAGTTTGTAGATTTATATAGAAATGCGACGAGTATGGGCGATTATAATGCCATACGCATCAGGAAATATGGGAAGTCTATTACTATTACAAATGAAACGCCTAAGAATACTAAAACCATAGTAAATGGATTGTTTTCTGAACATTTAGATCAACCAGGTGTTATTTCTTCATTGTTTAACACATTAGCTTCTGAAGGCATAAATGTGGAAACTGCACGTTTAAAATCGAATAACGATGGTACTGCAGTTGCATTTTTATCTATTAACGATGCCAATGGAAAGGTTGGAGATGCTATTGAGTTTATTCATGGTACTGATGTAGGAACCTTTAAAAAGCTGGAGTATAAGGAAAATGAAGTTTTACCAAACTATTATAGTGAAGGAGTATACCTTTTAGAAATGGACGGTGTAAAGTTAAACTTAGCGCTTAATAAAAAAGTGATTTTAACTAAGCATAATAATGCGCCTGGAGTTTTATTAATTTTGTTATCTGCTTTAGCCTCTAAAAATATAAATATTAAAGACCTACGTTTAGGGCATTTAAACGCTATTGGTTATTCTGCTATAGCTGTAAATGGGGATAGTAATGTGATTAGAAATTTATTGAACAAATTAGGCGATCAGTATTATGAAGCTAATTTGATTGAGTTTCATAGTTTTTAATTTAAAAGAATGTTCCCCTATGCTTACATCGGGGTTTCCGCTGAAATTGTCATTCCCGTGTAGACGGGAATCTAAACATAGTATAATCTTTAAAATTAGATTCTTGAATTGTCGAGAATCTAATTTTGTTTTTGGAGTAATCTTTGATAGCTTTATCCGTATGAAGCACCTTATTCTTTTTTTATGCTTTTGTGGCAATGCTTTGTTGGCACAACAAACGGATTATGTTGATTTTAAGACTGCTAAGGTAAACATCGATCTGAGAGATTTGTTTGATAAACGTATTTCTGGTAAAGTTACTTATGAGTTTGACATATTGAAAGATATTGATTCTGTTTATATTGATGCTAAAAACTTCTCTTCTCTTCAGTATACCTTAGATAGTAATCTTACCGATAGTCTTTATAACGGTAAGCAATTAATTATAAAACAACCATTTAAAGCTAATTCAAGTCATAAGTTAGAAGTTATTTGGAACACTAGTCCCAAGAAAGCTTTGTATCATATCAAACACTTAGACGATAAGTATAACACACAAATCTGGACACAAGGCCAAGGAAAATATACTAGTAACTGGCTACCATCTATCGATGACATGAACGAAAAGATAGAATTTGATTTAAAAATCTTGTTTTATAATGATTATCAAGTTATCAGTAATGGAGAATTAGAAGGGCAAGTGATATATCCAGATGCCATAGAATGGCATTACGACATGAAACAACCAATGCCTAGTTATTTGGTTGCACTAGCTATTGGTAAATACGATAAAAAAGTAAAACACTCCAAAAGTGGCGTACCTTTAGAAATGTATTATTACCCTGAGGATTCCTTGAAGTTTGAACCTACCTATCGCTATACTAAACATATGTTTGACTTTCTAGAAGATGAGATAGGCGTACCATATCCTTGGCAAAATTATAAAATGGTGCCTGTAAAAGACTTTTTATATGCAGGTATGGAAAACACAAGCTTGAATATTTATTCGGATGCTTTTGTTGTAGATTCTATAGCTTTTGTGGATAAGAATTTTGTAAATATTAATGCGCATGAGTTAGCACATCAATGGTTTGGTAATTTGGTTACAGCTACATCTGGTACACACCACTGGTTACAAGAAGGTTTTGCGACTTACTATGCGCTACTAGCAGAAAAGGAAATTTTTGGAGAGGATTATTACTATTGGAGATTGTATGAATATGCTCAAGAATTATTAGCGCAAGATAAAGCGGGACAAAGTACATCGTTGTTAGATCCAAAATCCAGTAGTACCACATTTTATAAAAAAGGATGTTGGATGTTGCATATGCTACGAGAAAAAGTAGGAGACAAGGCTTTTAAATCTGGAGTAAAAAATTATTTACGAAAGCATCAATTTAAAAACGTTGAGACCGATGATTTTATTTCTGAAATTGAAACTAGTAGTGGTGTGGATTTGAGTGATTTCGTTAATAAATGGTTAGTATCTCCTGAACTTATGTATGAAGAGATGGAAGGTTTTTTCTATCTAACTTCAATAGATTTCAAAGGATATCTACAATTGAATTGTGAAAAAGATATTTCAAATTGTAACGACTTCATATCAAATAATGACAATACTTTTTTGCGGGCAGAAGTTATTAATAAGTTGGGTAAGAACACTTCATATGATTCTTTTCAAAGTTCAAATATTAGAATTCGCCAAGCAATTGCTCAAAATCTCACTGAGCTTCCTTCAGAATATAAAAAGGATTACGAATCCTTATTAAAGGACAAATCCTATATTACTATTGAAACTGTATTATTCAATCTTTGGAAAAACTTCCCAGAGGATAGAGGCAAATACCTCAATCAAACCAAAGATATTATTGGTTTTAATGATAAAAATGTACGAATACTTTGGCTAACTTTAACATTGATCACTGAAGATTATCAACCAGAAAATAAAGTAAGATATTTTCAAGAGTTAACAGATTATACCAGTGATAACTATGGTTTTGAAGTGCGCCAAAACGCGTTTCAATATTTACATCAAATACAGGCTTGCAATGATAGTTGTAAAGAAAACTTAAAACAAGCTGCAACACATCATAATTGGCGATTTAAACAATTTGCGAAGTCGCTTTTGGATTAATCTTTATTAGTTGTTTTAAAGTTACGTATAACTACTTATATGTTTTTTTGAAAGAAAAATCTATATTTGAATAGGACTTTATTTAAAAAAAGTGTGTGATAAAACAAGGCACGCTATAACCTAATTTAAAAGATTTCAATTATGGTAACAGTACAGATTACGGGTGGACCAACTTATAACGTCACATGGTATCAAGGTATGAATGGACAAAATGCTTTACAAAGTGCTTATAATTCATCTACACAAGGCAGTTTTACATTTTCATTACAATATTATGGGACTCAATTTGGTTATTTAGTTGATATGATTAATGAGACTTACGATACGTTTATCTCAAAATACGAGCCTTATTTCTTTTGGCAATTTCTAGTTAATGGCACTGTGTCTCCCACAGGTATTGATGCTACAACTATTAACGATGGAGATGTTATTACATTTCAGTTTGTAACTTATAATGCAGAAACGCATAAAAACACAGCTTTAGAAGCAAAATACAACCTTAAGAAATTAATGATTAGTGCTAATTAGTTGATTTGAATTTTTAATTGTATTTCTCTTACTATAGATACTATTATTGTTAACAATTATACATGAGTACCTATAGACTTTTTAGTACGAAAATTCTAACTTCGCTTATCGAACGATATAGTTCATTAAAACGAAACAATATCTAACCGATAAGCGTACATCCCAAAATCCCTATTTCATATACTTTCCCTTCTTACTTCCTTCATACATCACATACTTTACCAAACGAGATTCTAATTTAGCATTAAAGAGCTGTATTTTTCTTGAAGGGCGTAATCCTACATGTTTTAAAGCATCAAGATTGGAAGTAATAAACCAAGCATCAGTACCTGGATAACGTTGTTTTAGGGTGTCGCCTATATTTTTGTAAAACGCTTCCATATCCAAATTTAAGCGTTCGCCATAGGGCGGGTTAAATACCATGTGTAGTTTGTTTTGTCCACCTTTTTGGGTTTTAAAGAAGTCTTCGTGTTTTATGGTAATAAAATCTTCTAAATTGGCGTTTTTCACATTGTCTTGTGCTTTACGCACTGCACTTGGTGCTTTATCGTAACCAATAATTTGGTGGTGGAAATCTTTTGTTTTCTTTAACAGGGATGCTTCAATTTTTTCAAACAATTCTACATCCCAATCTTGCCAACGCTCAAAAGCAAATTCTTTGCGCATAAGGTTAGGAGGGATGTTACAGGCTATCATTGCCGCCTCAATGGGAATGGTACCTGAGCCGCACATAGGGTCCATAAAATCTGATTGTCCATCCCAACCAGACATCATAATTATTCCTGCTGCCAATACCTCGTTTATGGGGGCTATATTGGTAGCTAATTTGTAACCGCGTTTATGCAGGGATTCGCCAGAAGTATCTAAAGACACGGTACATTCTTGTCTTGAGATGCGTACATTTATTTTTAAATCTGGGAATTTTAAATCTACATTGGGACGTTGGCCTGTGTTTTCACGAAACCTATCTACTATAGCATCTTTAGTTTTTTGAGCAATAAATAACGAGTGCTTAAACATATCAGAATGTATAGTTGCATCTACTGCTAATGAGCCTGTAGGTTTTAAATAGTTTTCCCAAGACATTTTTTTTATCTGCTCGTATAAATCACTTTCACTACGCACACGAAAACTTTTTATAGGTTTTAAAATTTTTATGGCTGTACGTAAACCCAGATTAGCTTTATACATAAACCCTTTATCTCCAACGAATTCTACCACACGCACACCTTTTTTTACATGCATTGCTCCAAGTTGCGTGAGTTCTTTTTCTAGTATGTCTTCAAAACCAAATAGGGTTTTGGCTACCATATTGAAATTTTCGGCCATAGTTTTCGTCCAATAAAATTAAGTAGAATAAGATTGCAAAAATAGTGTAATTTTGCGGCAAATAAATGGCCACAGCAAATAAGTGGGTTAGGGATTGCAGCGGCATCCTTTTTGCAAGCCATGTCTGATGAATTTTTCTTGTAGAAATGAATTAGTCTGATATGGATGAGATCCCGAAATAAATTCGGGACTGCTTCGCAGAAAGATATAGCGGAAAGCCCGACCCGATAGGGGAACCCCCAAAATAATTTATGACTGAAGATACAACTACATGGTTTAAATCGTGGTTTGATACGCGATATTACCATATTTTATATAGGGATAGAGACGATAAAGAGGCACAGGTGTTTATGGATAACCTTACCAATTATTTAAATTTACCAGATGGTGGAACTATTTTGGATTTAGCTTGTGGTAAGGGACGACATTCGCGCTATTTAAATAAAATTGGGTATGATGTGACTGGTATTGATTTGAGTGTGAATAGTATTGCGCATGCAAAACAGTTTGAAAACCACAGGCTACATTTTGAGGTGCATGATATGTGCAGGTCTTATCCAAAACAGTTTGATGCTGTGTTTAACCTCTTTACTAGCTTTGGGTATTTTGAGAATGATGACGATAACCTAAATACCATAAAAGCGATTAAGGCTGATTTAAACGATACGGGATTAGGAGTAATTGACTTTATGAATACGGAATATGTAATCGCGAATTTGGTGCCTGAGGATAGCAAAACTATAGACGGGATTACGTTTTATCAAAAACGCTATGTGGCTGACGGTTATATTGTAAAGGATATTAATTTTGAGGCTGATGGTAAGGTGTTTAATTTTACAGAACGTGTAAAGGCTTTTACTTTATCTGACTTTGAGAAGTTATTTGAGCTTGCTGATGTGCATTTATTGGATGTTTTTGGGGATTATAAATTGCGGAAATTTGATACAAAAACGTCTGAACGTTTAGTAATGATTTTTAAATAACTAGTAAGAATCGATATTATTTCACTGTTGTGAATATAATTGATTAATTTTTTTGAATGAATACATTTCTTTTTCCTGTTTACGCTGTTATTGCCGGGGTTATTATTGCTAAACTAACCAAGAACAAAACCACTTGGAATACAAAGCTATTATTGTCCTTCAGTGGTGCATTTTTATTGGCATTAACTTTATTTGAATTACTTCCTGAAGTGTATCATGAACTAGATACTAAGCTTGCGGGGTTATTTATTATGTGCGGTATTTTACTGCAAATTATTTTAGAGTTGTTTTCTAAAGGTGCAGAACATGGACATGTTCATGTAGAAAAAGATTCGGCAGCATTTCCTTGGTTATTGTTTATAAGTTTATGTATTCATAGTTTTTTGGAGGGTTTTCCAATTCATCAAGAAAACGATATGGTGTATGGAGTATTGGTACACAAAATCCCTATAGCGGCTTTAGTAAGTATGTACTTGTTTAAATCGAAATTTAGCATGGCAAAAATTGTAATCTTTTTAGTGGTGTTTACAATAATGACGCCACTAGGTACTTTAATTTCTAATGCTACAGATTTAGGTGAGCGTTTTGTGCATAGTATTAATGCTGTGGTTATTGGTATTTTTTTCCATATTTCAACTACAATATTGTTTGAAAGTGGAGAAGGGCATAAGTTTAATTTAAGCAAGTTTGTGGCTATAATTCTTGGTATTGGAATTGCTTTTTTAATTTAGGTGTTAGGTGTTAGGTGTTAGGTGTTAGGTGTTAGGTGTTAGGTTGTTAGAACCCTGAGGTTAGAGCAAAAAAATTAAAAATGTTTAGCAAAGAAGAGTCTCGCATATTGCGACAAGAATTTTGGACTAGTTTTGGGAAGTCTTTTCCTAGAAAGTGGATTTTATACAATACGAAACTTAAAGGGCTAAGCTTTAAATTTTATTTTGATACTAAAAAAGCATTGGTTACTCTAGACTTGGAGGACGATTTGGAACATCGTATTACATATTGGGAAAAGCTGGAAGCCCTAAAATCTATTTTAATGGATGACTACTTGCCTGATGTAATATATGAAGAAGTATACTTTTTAGACAATAAAAAAGAAATATCAAGAATTTATGTGCTTTTAGAGCAGAAGGTGTCTATCCATAATAAGAATACATGGCGAGATGTAATGGTGTTTTTTAATAACAAAATGGATTTGTTTGAAGCATTTTTTTTAGAATACAAAGAGGTTATTGAGGGGTAAAATAATAGCCAATAATCTTTAGAATGCGTACAACCTAATATTACCTGCATTTTGTAATAGATATTCTTAACTACATATAGTTTTATTCTTAATAAAAAAGTACATTAGGTAAATCTCAATCTAGAATTGGTTTAAACAATTAAAAACTATTTAAAGCATGTTAAAATAGATGTTTTAATTCCCATTTATCCGTATTTTTGCACGAGCAAAAAATGTGATATTTGTTATGCTAGATAAACTCGCCAAAATTCTATTTTCCACTCGTCTTACTGCTATTTTATTTATTGCTTTTGCTGCTGCAATGGCAACAGGAACCTTTATGGATGCAGGACAAGATACTTCGCCAACACCTTATTCTAGGAATCTTATTTATAATACATGGTGGTTCGAGGCTATTATGGGACTTTTTGTAGTAAATTTTGTGGGTAATATTTTTAGATATCGCCTTTACAAAAAGGAAAAATGGGCGACTTTAATTTTACATTTATCTTTTATTTTTATTCTTCTTGGCGCAGGTATTACACGTTATATCAGTTTTGAAGGTATGATGGCTATTAGAGAAGGTACTACCGAAAACACCTTTTTGTCTCAGAAAACATATATCACTGGAAGAATTCATGGAGACTACCAAATAAATGGCGTAAGCCAAATGCGTGTTATTGAAGAGGAGGTAGACTTTTCTCCTAGACTAGATAATGATTTTAGTCTTGAAACAGAATATAATGGACAGCCAGTAACTATAGAACTTGAAAAATTTATTGGAGGAGCCGAAGAAGATATTATTCCAGATGCGAATGGCGAATCCTATCTAAAAGTTGTAGAAGCTGGTGCGAGCGGTCCACACAATCACTTTTTAAAAGTTGGACAAGTTAGTAGTATTCATAACATTTTATTTGCTTTAAATAAACCTACTCCTGGTGCAATTAACATAACTTATGCAGGAGATTCGTTAACTATTAACTCTCCTTTTGAAGGGGAATATATGACGATGGCTACTAGAGCACAAGGCAAATTAGTTAAAGATAGTTTGCAACCATTGTATTTACGTTCGCGTTATGTTATAGGTAATATGCAAATGGTATTTCCAAAGCCAGTTACTAAAGGTGTTTTTGATATCGTTAAAAAATCGAAAATATTAAAGAATGACGACGACGGTGTTGTTTTAACAATCACTTCTAATGGCGAAACAAAGCGTTTAGGACTACTAGGAGGAAAAGGACGTTCTAGTAACTATAAAAAAGTAGCAGTTGGAGGGTTGGAATTTGAATTTCGTTATGGCTCTAAGTTTTTAGAATTACCTTTTGCAGTAAAGTTAAATGATTTTGAAGCAGAGCGTTATCCAGGTACAGAGAAAGGGTATTCAGCTTATTCTAGTGAGGTTACTGTAGTTGATGAACAGGAGGGAAGTTATGATTATAAAATATACATGAATAATATTTTAGATCATCGGGGGTATCGTTTTTTTCAATCTGGTTTTGATCCTGATGAAAAGGGAACAATTCTTTCTGTAAGTCATGATTATTGGGGGACGTTAATTACCTACATAGGATATATTTTATTGTATTTTGGGTTGATGGCCATACTCTTTGCAAAAGGCACACGTTTTTGGGATTTGAAGAAACGATTAGAAAACGTAAAAGCAAAAAAAGAGAAACTACTAGCAATACTTGTACTTTGTTTTGGATTATTTGGTTTTGCACAGAGTGAACAACACTCCTCTGATGATGGGCATAATCATACAGCTGAATTTCAAAAGCCTACAAAAAACCAAATAGATTCTATTTTAAAAGCCAATATTGCGCCTAAAGATCATGCAAACAAATTTTCGCGCATGGTAATACAAGATTTGAATGGTAGAATGAAACCCGTTAATACCTATGCATCTGAGCTATTACGAAAGATAAGTCACCGTAATGTTTACGAAGAATTTAATGCGAATCAAGTATTCTTATCTATGCAAGAGAGTCCTAGGCTATGGTATAATGTTCCCATAATTTATTTAAAACCACTTGAAACGGATTCATTAAGGACTATCGCTGGAATTCCAAAGAGCGGCAGTCGATTCGCTTTAGTTGATTTTCTAAATGATGATGGATCTTATAAGCTTTCTCCTTATTTAGATGAAGCTTACAATACCACTATACCTAATGGTTATGAAAAGAAGCTAAGAGAAACTCATGAGCGTATAACTTTATTATCTAATGCCTTAGAAGGTTTGTCACTAAAAATATTTCCAATCCCTAATGATGATAATAATAAATGGATATCGAATTATGAATATCGTTTAGACCCAACAAAAATCAAAGATTCATTATACAGTAATTTTGTAAAAAATGGGTTTAGAGCTTATTTATTTACATTAAATGAAGCTAAACAAACTGGAGATTTTACGGAGGCTACAAAGCTTTTAGAGGCTTTTAAGAAAACACAGCATAAATATGGATCAGAAGTTATGTTGAGTGATAAAAAGATTGATGCTGAAATAGCTTATATTAACTTGGGTTTATTTAAAAAACTGTCTTATTACTATTTTACTGTAGGATTTGTAATGTTTGTTTTCTTAATATTTCAAATTTTCTATTACAAAAGTAAATTTATCAACATAATGGTCAATATATGCAAATGGTCTGTTGTTGTATTATTTATTTTACACATAGCAGGTTTAGTTACCCGTTGGTATATTTCTGGACATGCGCCATGGACTGATACATATGAGACAATGTTATATGTTGCATGGTCAGTTATGTTTTTTGGTTTGTTTACTGGTGTTAGTGTAATTAAAAAACAGCCAAAACCATATTTAGAGAACATCAATTATGCTTCAATACTACCTTTGTCTTTAAAATTTGAAGTAAAAACTTCTGATTTAACGATAGCTTCATCAGCTTTTGTTGCATCAATAATTTTAGTATTTGCTCACATGAATTGGTTAGACCCATCCATAGCTAATTTGCAACCAGTATTAAATAGTTATTGGATAATGATTCACGTTTCTATAATTGTTGCTAGCTATGGGCCTTTTGCTTTAGGTTTAATTTTAGGTGTGGTGTCTTTGCTATTAATGGCTATTACCACTGAAAAGCATAAAGCAAAAATAGATCTCAATATAAAAGAGTTAACTGTTATTAACGAAATGGCATTAACTGTTGGTTTGGTAATGCTAACTATCGGTAACTTTCTTGGAGGTATGTGGGCTAACGAAAGTTGGGGCCGCTACTGGGGTTGGGATCCTAAAGAGACTTGGGCACTTATTAGTATTATGGTATATACCTTTGTTATTCACATGCGCTTAGTTCCTGGTCTTAGAGGTAGATGGTTGTTTAATTGGTTATCAATTTTTGCTTTTGCTAGTATCATGATGACATATTTTGGTGTTAATTTCTATTTGGCAGGTCTACATTCTTACGCAAGTGGCGATCAAATTGTTAGCTTAAAATTTATAGGTATAGCAGCTTTAATATGGGTTATTCTTGGCGCTTTTGCTTATCGTGGCTATGCTAAGTTTTATAAAAAATAGCGTTTCTTTAAGTTGAATTGAATCTTTCCCTTTTAATCTTCTAATTTTGCTATTCTAAATTAGAAGTATATGAAACTATTTAAAGAATTCAAGGAGTTTGCCGTAAAAGGCAATATGATGGATATGGCAATTGGTATCATTATTGGTGCTGCGTTTAACAAAGTGATAGATGTTTTAGTAAAGCAAGTTATGTTACCACCACTGTCGTTAATGACTGATGGTGTTAATTTTCAAAACAAGAGAATCATTTTGAAAGATGCTGTGTTAAATACAGATGGCAATATCCTAACTAATGAAGTGGCTATTGGTTACGGTGCTTTAGCTGAAGCATTTTTAGATTTTTTTATTATTGGTTTAACCGTATTTATAGTTGTTAAGTTTATGAATCAACTTAAAAAGAAGGCACAAGACACTACAGATGAAACTGTTGTGACACCTAAAGATATTGAACTCTTAGACAAACTTACTAAGTTGATGGAAGAGCAGAATACGCTATTAAAATCTAAGTAGGTTAAATTACTTCTAATCGTTTTCCGATTTTTACAAAGGCATCAATAGCTTTTTGAATGTGTTCTGTTTTATGGGCAGCAGATATTTGTACCCGTATTCTAGCTTTTTCTTTTGGAACAACTGGATAGAAGAACCCAATAACATAAATACCTTCTTCTAAAAGCATTCTTGCAAAAGCTTGTGCTAAATTAGCATCATATAGCATGATTGGTACTATTGGGTGTACTCCAGGAATGATATCAAACCCAGCTTTTGTCATCTCTGTTCTAAAAAGAGCGGTGTTTGCTTCTAATTTATCTCTTAACGATGTATCGTTGGATATAATATCAAACACCTTTAATGTTGCACCAACAATAGCAGGAGCTAACGTGTTAGAAAATAAATAGGGTCTGGAATGTTGTCTTAGTAAATCCACAATTTCTTTTCTAGCTGCTGTAAATCCACCAGAGGCACCACCTAAAGCTTTGCCATAGGTTCCAGTAATGATATCTACACGATCCATTACATTATGATATTCGTGAACACCTCTACCTGTTTTTCCAATAAAGCCAGTAGAATGGCATTCGTCAATCATTACCAAAGCTTCGTATTTGTCAGCTAAATCACAAATTTTGTTTAAAGGTGCAATTTTTCCATCCATAGAAAACGATCCGTCAGAAACTATTAATTTCCTTCTGGCTGAAGACGCAGCTTTAAGTTGCATTTCTAAGTCTTCCATATCACAGTTCCTATATCTAAAACGTTGGGCTTTACATAAACGCACACCATCAATAATTGAGGCGTGGTTTAATTCATCTGAAATAATCGCATCCTCCTTTGATAACAATGGCTCAAATAAACCACCGTTGGCATCAAAAGCAGCAGCATACAAAATACAATCTTCCATTCCTAAAAACTCTGCTGTTTTTAGTTCTAATTCCTTGTGGATATCCTGAGTACCGCAAATAAAACGAACAGAAGACAATCCAAAACCATGAGTTTTTAAGGTTTCAATCCCAGCTTGAATTATGGTTTCATTTGATGATAATCCTAAATAGTTATTGGCACAGAAGTTTAAAACATCTGGATTAGATTGCGTATCAATTTCTGCTCCCTGTTTAGAGGTAATAATGCGTTCATTTTTGTATAATCCACTTTCTTTTATAGCATCTAGATCCTCCTGAAATTGTTTTTTTATAGCTCCGTACATGACTTATGCGTTTTCTGTTTTATATTTTACTTTTAAGTGTTTAACCATGTCTTTCGTCATAGCGTGTAAGTCGTAATTTGGTTTCCAACCCCAATCTAATCTTGCTTCATTATCATTAATAGAATTGGGCCAAGAGTCTGCAATATTCTGTCTAAAATCTGGTTTATAAACCATTTTGAAATTAGGAAATAATAGAGATATAGCCAGTTGCAACTCTTCAGGGTTAAAACTCATACTTGAGATATTGTACGACGTTCTTGTTTTTATCTTTTCAATGGGAGCTTCCATTAACTCTATTGTAGCTCTTATTGCATCATCCATATAAATCATTGGTAATGCTGAGGATTTATTTAAGAAACAAATAAAATCTTCTTCTTTTACAGCGTAGTGATAAGCATCCACAGCATAATCTGTAGTGCCACCACCGGGGGAAGTTTGATGTCCGATAACTCCAGGGTATCGAAGTGAGCGCACATCTAAACCATATGTTTCATAATAGTAATTAGCCCAGTGTTCTCCAGAAGCTTTACTCATACCATAAACAGTAGTTGGTACTAAGAAAAAATTTTGAGGAGTATCATTTTTTGGCGCATTTTCGCCATAAACAGCTATAGAGCTTGGATAAAACACTTTATTTACTTGATTTAATCTAGCGGCTTCTAAAACATTCAAAAACGTTTGATTGTTTATGTCCCACGTACGTAAAGGTTGTTGTTCTCCTTTAGCAGATAAAATTGCTGCCATATGATATACTTGGGTTATATCATATTCTTCAATCACATGCTGTATACTATTAAAATCAGTAGCATCAAGAAATTCAAATTTGCCTTTAAAATTCTCATTAAACTTAATATCTGTAGCAATTACATTATCATAACCATATTTGGTTTGAAGTGCTTGTGTTAATACAGATCCTAATTGCCCATTGGCTCCTATTATTAGAATTTTTTCTTTCATTTCAGTAAATTTGAATCAGTACTAAATTAATATTTACAGTCTCATATTGGTTAAAAAATTTGTTAATTCAATTAATTTAAGTGTTTTATTCTGTTTTTATTTATATTTAAATATATTTTTACTTTTACTGTAGTGGTTTTAATTAATTAAGAAGTAATTTTCACTGGCATGGAACGATTGGATGATATAGATCTTAACATATTGCGTATTCTTCAGCAAGATTCTAAAAAAACAACTAAAGAGATAGCGGAACAATTACATTTAACTGCATCTCCTGTTTATGAGCGTATTAGAAGATTAGAGAAGAGAGGGTATATAAAAAAGTATGTAGCTTTAATTAATAAAAAGTTAGTTGATTGCCCAGTTACTGCTATTTGTATGGTATCCTTACGCTATCATGACGAAGGCTTTATTGATAAATTTGATACACAGATTAAAGCATTGCCAGAAGTACAAGAGTGTTATCATATGGCTGGAAAGGTCGACTTCTTTTTAAAAATAAATCTTGGTAGTCTTGAAGAATACCATGAGTTTGTTAGGTTGAAACTTTCTAAAATTGAAAATATTGGTATTCTAGAAAGTTATTTTGTTCTCAAAGAAATTAAGGCGACTACAGAATATCACTTTTAATGGAGAATAGGGGTTATTGAAAATCCATTTTTATTTTTTCAAAGTAAATATCTTCAAAATTAGATATCACTTTATCTGCTTTGGAATAATCCTGATTTTTAGAATGAAAACTGTCATAGCCAATACAATATATTCCTGCTGATTTGGCAGCTTTAATACCATTGGTAGAATCTTCAATAACCAAACATTCTGCTTTTTTAAAACCAGTAGTTTCGGCAGCCTTTTCAAAAATTTCAGGATGTGGTTTAGATTGTTTTAAGTCGGCACCGCTCAATTTATTCTTAAAGTATTGGTTTAGATTAAAGCGCTCAAATATCATATTTATACCACTCATAGAAGCAGAAGAACCTAAAACTAAGGTTAATCCATTTTCATAATAATTTTTTATAAGACCTAGAACACCTTCAATTAAATCTAAATCAGAATCGGTATCAAAGAATTGTTTATAATGTTTGCGTTTTAAAGCAACTAAAGCTTCAGGAGTTGTATTTAAGTTAAAATGGTCACAAAGCTTTTTACAAATATTTATTGTGGATTGTCCTGTGAAGGATTCATACAATTCAGTAGAAACTTCAATTCCAACTTCTTTAAACATATTATGATAGGCTTTTCGGTGCATAGGTTCACTATCTATTATCACACCATCCATATCAAAAATTACAGCTTTAAGCATCAATTTTTTTTGCGAATATATGTTAACCTTAAATAACCTCCTAGAAAAATCATTTTGCAGATTAAAATTAATTTGACATCTTTGTGACTGATGATTGTATAAGCTCACTTCCGGTATATGTCGAGGCTCTCTCGAATTTGTAAAGCCAAATATTTAATATTTGGTATTGTTTCTATTATAATATTATCACAATGCAATCAAATAAAATTACTTTAAAACAATTTATAAATTATTTTAAAATTGCTGTAACAGGCAAAGAACAAGAATTTACCTCTGGAAGTATAAGGAGAGCTGTTTTTATGCTTTCAATCCCTATGATTTTGGAGATGCTAATGGAATCCATTTTTGCTTTAGTAGACATTATGTATGTGTCTAAAGTAAGTGTAAATGCTGTAGCTACTATTGGGTTAACAGAGTCTGTAATAACTTTAGTTTATGCCGTAGCTATTGGATTAAGTATGGCAGCAACCGCTATTGTGGCTAGAAGAGTAGGAGAGAAGGATATAAAAGGTGCTTCTAGTGCTGCGGTACAAGTTATTTTTCTTGGTATTGCAGTAGCAGTTATTATTAGTGTAATTGGAATTTTATATCCAAAAGAAATTCTTGGACTTATGGGAGGTGAACCGGATTTAATAGAAGAAGGTTATGGGTATACTAAGATACTTTTGGGCGGAAACATTACCATAATGTTACTGTTTTTAATCAATGCTATTTTTAGAGGAGCTGGTAATGCTTCGGTAGCCATGTGGACCTTGGTTTTATCCAATGGTTTAAATATCATCTTAGATCCTATTTTTATTTTTGGATTAGGACCAGTTCCTGCTTATGGAGTAGAAGGTGCTGCAATTGCTACTACTATTGGAAGGGGTACGGCTGTTATTTTTCAGTTAGCGGTTTTATTCTTTGGCTTTAGTAAAATAAAGATTGGTATAAAGGATTTAGTTTTACAAATAAGTATAATGCTTAATCTTATAAAAGTATCCTTAGGTGGCATAGGACAGTTTTTAATTGGTACATCTTCTTGGGTATTCTTAATGCGTATTATGAGTGAATTTGGCAGTGAAGTATTGGCAGGTTACACTATAGCTATACGGGTAATGATGTTTACCTTAATGCCAGCTTGGGGAATGAGTAATGCTGCAGCTACTTTAGTGGGACAAAACTTAGGGGCAGGAAAACCAGATAGGGCAGAACAATCTGTTTGGAAAACTGGCAAGTATTGTGCCATTTTTATGGGGATTGTATCTATTGTGTATTTGGTTTTTGCACCACACATTATTATACTGTTTAATGAAACATTTAATGTTGTAAAATATGGTAGTTTGTGTCTTCGTGTTTTGGCAGCAGGTTATATTTTTTATGCGTATGGTATGGTGGTTGTAAATGCATTTAATGGTGCTGGAGATACAAAGACGCCTACATATATTAACTTTTTCTGTTTTTGGTTGTTACAATTGCCTTTTGCCTATGTAATGGCAATTACTTTGAATTTTGGGCCACAGGGTGTATTTTTGGCTATTACTTTGGCAGAAGTACTTATTGCTGTTGTAGCTATCATTTGGTTTAAAAAAGGCAAATGGAAAAAGGTTCAAGTTTAGCACATGAGTCTTGAAATTACAGATCAATTACAAAGAACAATTCGTTTTGAAAATACACCAAAGCGAATTGTGTCTTTAGTGCCCAGTCAAACTGAGTTATTATGTGATTTAGGCTTGGAAGATAATTTGGTTGGTGTTACTAAGTTTTGTGTGCACCCTAATCATATAAAATCTACTTCTAAGGTTGTTGGTGGTACAAAGCGAATCCATATTAAAAAGATTACAGCACTGCAACCAGATATCATTTTATGTAATAAAGAAGAAAATACTAAAGCTATAGTTGAGGCTTGTGCTACTATTGCACCTATTCATATATCTGATATATGTACTTTGAATGATAGTTTAATACTTATAAAGCAATATGGTAAGATTTTTGAAAAACAAGGCACTGCAACAAAACTAATTGAAACTATAAAACGTGAAGCCGATATTTTTCAGAACTATATAAAAAACAAGCGGTCTTATAAAACAGCTTATTTTATTTGGATGTTGCCTTGGATGATGGCAGGAAAAAACACATTTATTGATTTCTTACTGCACCTTAACAGGTTTGAAAATATTACTCATAAAGCACGTTATCCTGAGGTTAATTTAAATGTAAATAAAGAAGTAGAATTGGTATTACTTTCAAGTGAACCCTTTCCATTTAAAGAAAAACATAAAAAAGAGTTACAAAAGTTTTATCCAAAAGCGAAAGTGCTTTTGGTAGATGGAGAGATGTTCTCTTGGTATGGTTCGCGATTAACTAAAGCATTTGCTTACTTTAGATTGCTCCACGAACATCTTTAGAAAATTCTACTTTACTGATATCATCAACAAAGTTTTTAATTCTACTTTCTAACTCCTTAACACTAACAAATTTGCTAGCGTCTGGTTTAATTTTCCCGACTTTACAAAAATGTGGACTCATAATACTTGTTTTAAGTAAATTACGAGGATGTATGTGATTTGGACGTAATGAGAACGTTAAAGAAAAGCTAAACTTTACACAGCAGCTGGTTGATGCTCTCTATGTAGATAGTTTAGTTTATTGATTTTATTGAGAAGTTTAATAGCCTTGTATTCAGAGAAATCACTTAAAGGCGCATCAGTTTGTCTTAAGTTATATGCCCTTTCTACAAGCGCCTTATATTTTTTAGTTAGTTCAATTTGGTTTTGCTCAATGGACTTCACGTTATTCATATCGAAGTATTTTTGAGAAATGGTTTTTTAGTTAGAAAGACTTTAATTAGTTACTCCTATTGGTAATGTTGTGTTAATATTTGTGCAACAAAAACCAAACTTCTTTAAATTTAATGAATTAATTTGAAATACAGTTAGTTATGCGTCTATTTATTTTATGCTTTTTTGTTTTCTCTTTTGTTATTAAGGCTCAAGAAAAAAAATGCAATTGTTGTACAGAAAAACATTCAGAGTTTGATTTCTGGAAAGGTACTTGGACGGTTACAAAACCTGATGGCTCGATAGCTGGAACAAATATCATTGATAAAATCCAAAACAATTGTATTTTAAGAGAGAATTGGACTAGTGCTAAAGGTAATTTTACAGGAACTAGTACTAATTTTTATAATTATGCTAAAAAACAATGGGAACAAATTTGGGTAGATAACCAAGGTAGTAGCCTACATTTAAAAGGTAATCGTATTGATAATAGAATGATTTTAAAGACTGATGTAGCTCAAAATAAAGAAGGTAATCCTTATTATCATAAAGTAACTTGGACTTTAAATGAAGACGGTACCGTTCGGCAATACTGGGAAACTATTACCAATGATAAAGATATTACAGTTGTATTTGATGGTTTGTATAAAAAAACCGAATAAGGAATTATTCGGCTTAAAATATATCAAAAAGTTTTATTTATCTTGAAGTGCAAATACGCGTTTCAATAAATCTGTTGTTCTAGAGCCTATTTTGTTACGTATGTCTTTCTCTTCAATTGCAATCATAGTGTAAACGCCTTTAAGCGCTTCAGTTGTTACATAATCAGTCAAATCAGGATTCACATCATTTGTAAAAGGTAAAGTATTGTATTTGTTAATTAAATTCTTCCAAATATCATCAGCACCCACTTTAGAAAATGAATTTTTGATTACGGGATTAAACTTTGTATAAAGTGCAGATTGCGTTTTTGATGTTAAATATTGTGTAGCGGCATCATCATTACCCAATAAAATGTTTTTAGCATTTGCAAACGTGATACCTTTAACGGCATCAACAAAAATTGGGGTTGCTTCCTTAACAGCATCTTCAGCTGCTCTATTCAATACTTTTAAACCTTCATCTGCAAGTTTATTTAAACCTATATCTCGAAGCGCCTTATCAACTTTTCTTAATTCTTCAGGTAAAAGAATTTTAACAAGTTCGTTTCTAAAAAAGCCATCTTTTTGTGTGAGTTTGGTAACTTGTTTATCAATTCCAAAATCAAGAGCTTGGCGTAATCCAGAAGCTATTTCAGTATTAGTTATACCACCACCTTGCGGTAATTGGTCAATAACACCTTGTAATTCAGCACAAGCTACAAGATTTAAAATAAGAAAGACTGAAAGTATTTTGCGTATCATGATATTTGGGTTTTATTTTCAAAAATAGTGAATACTAAAAAAATAAGACACTCAAATATTACTATTTGAATGCCTTTTTTATTCCAACCAGATTAATCCCTCAATCAACCAGATTTTTATTCTTATTTATAAGACACATTACTATTTAAAAAGTCACATGATTTCAAAAAATTTTATATTTTGCAAATAATTCCAACCAAATACAATTCTAGCATAATACTTGTTATTACTGATATAGAAACTAATTATAATGTATTTGAAATTTAAAATGAAAAGGTATATACCTTTAATTCTATTGTTTATTGTCCCATTTTTTTGTTTGGGGCAAATTAAAATCTCTGAAAATATTCGAGAATCTGCATTGACTAAAAGTGATGAGAACGCACTTTATTTCGTAGATTTTTGGGCTACTTGGTGTGGTCCTTGTATACACGCATCAAAATATTTAACGTCTTTACAACGACAATATCCTGATAAATTTCACATTATGTCTTTGAGTAAGGAAAACCCAGATATTGTTAAACGTTTTATGCAGAAACATGCTTTGGAATTGGCTGTAGCCATTGATTATAATGGCGAAACTTTTTCAAAATATAATATTGCTAGTTTGCCCTATGGTATTTTGCTTAATGCTAATGGGGAAAAGCTTTGGGAAGGGCATCCTGCTGAATTTAAAACGTATCACTTAGATGGCTATTTAAGCACTAATAAAAAAACGATTAGTGTAAATAAAATGTATCAACTACAATCCTTTAAACCTATTGCTATTGCAAAATCTAAAGATTTTAAAGGCAATTTTGACATCTCTAAACTAAAAGAACCGATTACAAGTATACGCGTAGAGAAAAAACCAAATTATCTGGAACTTTCAGGAAGTTTACAGGATATTTTGGCGTACACTAATAATGCTTTTGTTGGGCAAATTAAAGGGGATTCAGATTTAGAGACGTATTATCGTGTTAGATTTAAATATGAAACAGAAGCTTTTAATAATAAGACTAAAGAAATTTTAAATCGTTTGAAATTATCGCAAAATGAAACCAATGTAAGTGGAGAGGTTTTATTTTTTGATATTAAAGATTCTAATTTTTGGGATATTAATCAAATAGACTGGGGAATTGATACGCCAAACTTTTTAATTGGGGACTCCGATATTAAAGCTGATAATGTTTCTTTAAACCAGATAAATTATCAAATAGCAAATTTGATTCATATACCTATAGTAACGAATAATGCTAAAATAGCTAAAGAGTTACACGATTGGGATATACACTATAAGTATTTTGAGTTGATGACGTCTAGTCTTAATAATACTTATGGTATTAAAGTAGAGAAACGTATTGGAGAATATCCAAACTATATTATAACAAAAAAGACGCCGTAATTGGCGTCTTTTTCTGTGTTAATTGAAACTTATTTTAGTTACCAATTACTCTAAACTCAGTTCTTCTATTTTTTCTATGCTCTCCTTCAGAACAGTCTACACCATTAGAACAACGATTTACTAATCTAGATTCTCCATATCCTTTTGCAGATAATCTACTTCTAGAAATACCTTTTGATACTAAGTAGTTTACAACAGAGTTAGCACGTTGTTGAGATAAAGACATATTGAAATCATCATTACCTCTAGAATCTGTATGAGACATTAATTCAATACTTACAGGCTTACTATTTAATAGTGGTAGTAAAGTTTCATCAATAATCTTTTTAGAAGCAGGCGTGATACGAGCACTACCTAATTCGTAGAAAATTGGTAATACGTTAGCATTCAATAACCCACAATCTACTTCTTCCCAAGTAGTTAAACCACCTTTTTTAGCTAATACAGTTCTTGTAACAGTTTTTGATTGTGCAGGAACAGTAACGCTTCTTGTGGTAGCTGGAGTTGCTAATACTTGACGCTTAATTGTTTTGTACTCAGCAGGAATTTCAATTTCATCCATTCTTGCAGGCGTTTTAACAACACGTTTTTTGTAAGTAGCACCCCTTTCTGGTACAGGAATATTACTAGTACCAGCATCATTAGATAATGTAGTAAAACTTACATCTCTAAACTGTGCAGGATATTCTACAAAACACGCAACCATACAATCTTCTTTGTTAGGAGAGTCACAAGCAGTTTCTCTGTATTCCCAACCAGAAGTTTTTGGATAGGTTTCAAAAGTTCTTGAATCTGATCCAAAACTTGCAGGAATTACATTTAAGTCTGTTCTACCTTCTTTACTAACGTAAGGTACTTCAATAGTTTCATAGGTAGCAGGAACATAAACAAATTTCTTAGAAGCTTCTTTAACAAGTACACGCTCTTCAACAGTTCTGTAAGTAGCAGGAACAACTTCTAATTTAGTATACGCAGGATAGGTTTGTAGAGTTTCTTCAACTGTTTTAAACTCATCTTTTGTAATACATTTAACGTAACACTTCCCTGGATCTGGATTAGCAGGTAAGTTTTGTGCTTGGGACATTCCGAAGCCTAATAAAAAAGTTAGGCATAAAATAAAATTTGATTTCATAAAAATTAAGAAATTAGTTAATGGTTATTTTCTATTCAATTATTATGACACCAAGATATTAATTAAGTCACAATTAACATTTGTTAATTTTAACAAATGTTAATTTTTGTTTGTAACTAATTGATTTTTATTATTTTATTTAATAAAATGATTAAGAAAAAATAACAGTCTTGTTATTATATACCATTACCTTTCTTTCAGAGTGAAGTTTAATAGCGTTAGCTAAAACAATTTTTTCTAAGTCACGTCCTTTAGCAATTAAATCTTTTATTGTGTAGGCATGTGTTACTCTAGCTACATCTTGTTCTATAATAGGACCAGCATCTAACTCTTCAGTTATATAATGACTCGTAGCACCTATGATTTTTACACCTCGTTTGTAGGCAGAGTGATAAGGTTTAGCACCAACAAACGCGGGTAAAAATGAATGATGAATATTGATTATTTTATTAGTATACCTATCAATTAATTCAGGTGATACAATTTGCATATATCTAGCTAGTACAATAAAATCAATATTATGCTCCTGTAATAATTTCAATTGTTCACGTTCAGCTTCTATTTTAGTGTCTTTTGTTACCGGAATGTGATAATATGGAATTTTAAAGCTATCAGCAATTGGTTTTAAATCGTTATGGTTACTAATGATAAAAGGTATTTCAAGGTTGAGTTCTCCAGAATTATAACGTCCAAGAATGTCATATAAGCAATGATCGTATTTAGACACAAATAATGCCATTTTTGGTCTTTTATCTGAGGAGTAAATACGCCATTTCATTTGAAGGCCATCGGCTAGTTCAGTTTTAAAACAATCTTTAAAGACATTAGTTGAAAAACTATCATCTAAAAACTCACTTTCTAATCTCATGAAAAAAATATCCTGTTGTCTATCGACGTGTTGATCTAAATACACAATGTTACCATTCTTTTTGGCAATAAAATTAGTAACCGTTGCGATAATGTTAGAACGGTCCTTACAATGTATCAAGATGGTAATTTTCTTCATAAGTTAATCTTTAAGGTCTCAAAAATAAATAAAAACCGTTTCAAGCTTGTTTATCTTGTAAATTTTGCAAAATAACTTTAAAATTTAATATTTTTTTGAATTATTCGTAAATTGCGAACGATAAATTAACTATTTTTCAATAATGAATCAACATAAACCCTACATACCAAAACATAAAATACGTATTGTTACTGCAGCATCATTATTTGACGGACATGATGCGTCCATAAATATTATGCGCCGTATTATCCAAGCCACTGGGGTAGAGGTTATTCACTTAGGGCATGATAGAAGCGTAGAAGAAGTTGTAAATACAGCTATTCAAGAGGATGTGAATGCAATTTGTTTAACCTCATATCAAGGCGGACATAACGAGTATTTTAAATATATGTTTGATTTACTAAAAGATAGAGATGCATCACATATTAAAATATTTGGTGGTGGCGGTGGTGTTATATTACCATCTGAGATAAAAGATTTAATGGATTACGGTATCTCTCGTATTTACTCTCCTGATGATGGCAGGGAAATGGGACTACAGGGTATGATTAATGATTTGGTGGAACAATCTGATTTTGCTGTTGGTAACACTCTAAATGTCGATATTAATACACTTAAGGATAAAAATTCAAAGGATATTGCTCGTATCATTTCTTCAGCCGAAAATTTTCAGGATGTAGCTGCAGCTACCCTAAATAAAATTCGTCTAATAAATAAAACATCTAAAACACCAGTTCTTGGAGTAACAGGAACAGGAGGTGCTGGGAAATCAAGTTTGGTAGATGAACTAGTGCGTCGTTTTTTAATGGATTTCCCAGAGAAAACTGTTGGTATAATTTCTGTTGATCCTTCGAAACGTAAAACTGGAGGTGCATTACTAGGAGATAGAATTAGAATGAATGCTATTAATACACCAAGAGTATACATGCGTAGTTTGGCTACACGTCAGTCTAATTTGGCTTTATCAGTTCATGTTAATGATGCAGTAGAAGTGTTGAAAGCTGCTGAATACGATCTAATTGTTTTAGAAACTTCAGGAATAGGGCAAAGTGACACTGAGATTATAGAGCATTCTGATGTTGCGTTATATGTTATGACCCCAGAATTTGGTGCAGCTACTCAGTTAGAGAAAATAGATATGTTAGATTTTGCCGATCTAGTGGCTATAAATAAGTTTGATAAACGAGGTGCTTTGGATGCACTACGCGATGTAAAAAAGCAATACATGCGCAACAATAACCTTTGGGATACCCCTCAAGAGGAGTTGCCTGTATATGGAACAATTGCATCACAATTTAACGATCCCGGAATGCATACGCTTTACAAAGCTATTATGGATACTTTAGTTGAAAAAACAGGTGCCAATTTGCAATCAAGTTTTACTGTTTCTGAAAATTTGAGTGAAAAGATATTCGTAATTCCTCCTTCCAGAAATCGTTATTTATCAGAAATAGCAGAAGGTAACAGAGCGTATAATAAACATGTAAAAGAACAATCTAAAATTGCACAAACTCTTTTTGGCATTTACCAAGCTATATGTTCCGTTGTTGGGATTTACAATATGAATGAAATATCATTTTTAAATACTTTAGGTTTAAATTCTGAAGCGCTTCTAAAACAAGTTAATAGTGATAAAAAAGACTTTTTAGATCTTTTAATAAAGGAATTTGATAAGGTAAAAATGAATTTAAGCCAACACCATTGGATAACTATTCTAGATTGGAAAGACAAAGTAAGTAAATATAGAGACCCAACCTATACGTTCAAAGTAAGGGATAAATCTATAGAAATTAAAACGCATACAGAATCACTATCTCATACACAAATTCCAAAAGTGTCCTTACCAAAATATGAAGCATGGGGAGATGTTTTACAATGGATTTTACAAGAGAATGTGCCTGGAGAGTTTCCTTATACAGCAGGTTTGTACCCATTTAAACGAACGGGAGAAGATCCTGCAAGAATGTTTGCGGGAGAGGGAGGACCTGAGCGTACCAATAAGCGTTTTCATTATGTAAGTGCAGGTATGTCTGCTAAGCGTTTATCTACAGCTTTTGATAGTGTAACCTTGTATGGTAATGATCCTGATTACCGCCCAGACATTTATGGTAAAATAGGTAATGCTGGTGTTTCTATTTGTTGTTTAGATGATGCTAAAAAATTGTACTCTGGATTTAACTTAGCAGATCCCATGACGTCTGTAAGTATGACTATTAATGGACCTGCACCAATGCTGTTAGGTTTTTTTATGAATGCAGCTATAGATCAACAATGTGAAATTTACATCAAGGAAAATAATCTTCAAGATAGCGTAGAAGCAAAAATTAAAGCAATATATAAAAGTAAAGAACGCCCAAAATATAACGGAGCGTTACCAGAAGGAAATGACGGACTAGGCTTAATGCTTTTAGGTGTTACAGGTAATCAGGTATTATCTAAGGATATATATCAAAAAATTAAGTATAACACTATTGCACAAGTTAGAGGTACGGTACAAGCAGATATATTAAAAGAGGATCAAGCACAAAACACCTGTATTTTTTCAACAGAATTTGCACTTCGTCTTATGGGAGATGTACAAGAATATTTTATTGACCATAAGGTTAGAAATTTTTATTCTGTTTCCATTTCTGGATATCATATTGCGGAAGCTGGTGCAAACCCAATAACCCAGTTGGCGTTAACACTATCTAATGGTTTTACTTATGTAGAGTATTACTTGAGTAGAGGAATGGATATTAACAAGTTTGGGCCAAATTTATCCTTCTTTTTCTCAAATGGCATCGACCCAGAATATGCAGTTATTGGTCGTGTAGCTCGAAAAATTTGGGCTAAAGCCATGAAAGAGAAATATGGTGCCAATTCAAGAGCACAAATGTTAAAGTATCATATTCAAACTTCGGGTAGAAGTCTACATGCTCAAGAAATTGATTTTAATGATATAAGAACTACGCTTCAAGCATTATATGCTATTTATGATAACTGTAATTCGTTACATACTAATGCTTATGATGAAGCTATTACTACACCAACTGAAGCTTCAGTGCGTCGTGCTATGGCCATTCAACTCATTATCAATAAAGAATTAGGGCTAGCTAAAAATGAAAACCCAATTCAAGGCGCCTTTATTATTGAAGAATTAACAGATTTAGTGGAAGAAGCCGTATTACAAGAGTTTGATAAGATTACAGAACGAGGTGGTGTTCTTGGTGCTATGGAAACCATGTATCAACGTAGTAAAATTCAAGAAGAAAGTTTATACTACGAAACTTTAAAACACAATGGTAAGTTTCCAATTATAGGAGTGAATACTTTTTTAAGTAGTAAAGGTTCTCCAACTATACTACCAAATGAAGTAATAAGAGCAACAGAAGAGGAAAAACAATTTCAAATAGAAACGTTAACAAACCTTTATAAAGCAAATAACTCAGAAGATCTTTTAAAACAACTACAGGAAACAGCAATTCGTAATGAAAATATTTTTGAAGCCCTAATGGATGTATGTAAAGTATGCTCATTAGGTCAAATTACAAAGGCTTTATTTGAAGTAGGAGGGCAGTACCGTAGGAATATGTAATACAGTTTTACCACTCAAAAAAGATAATAGAGGTTTAAAAAGTTGCGTGTCATGACAAAATTTTTTATTTTTGTGACAAATGTCGTTTTAATGAAGAATCAACAAGGTATTAAAGATATTATTAAAGAACCCCAAGCCTTTTATGGGCTTCAAAATAAATACCAGCGTATTACTAGTGTTTTAGGGGGGAGTGTTGCTGTAGGTTATAGTATAAATAGCGATATGGATCTTATCGAAATCACTAGAAAAGGGCTTCCTAAATCTGTTATACAAACTATAAGTAGCATTCTATCTATTTCTATGGAAAAGATGAGTAAGTTATTACACGTATCCCATCGTACTTTGCAACGTAAAAGCGATAGTGATTTACTCAATGTTTATCCAACAGAGCAAATTTTAGAAATAGCTGGCGTAATTTCTATGGGTATAGAAGTATTTGGTTCTATAGATATGCTTACAAAATGGTTACACACAGAACTTCGCCACCTTAATTATAAAACACCAATAGATTACCTCGATACTACTTTTGGTGTAGCTCTTATAAAAGACACTTTGGGCCGTATAGAGCATGGTATATATTCTTAATATTTGATGTATTGAAAATTTATAGAATAGCTAAAGCTAAGTACATCTCAGATTTAAGTGGAGAGGGCTCTAGGTTATATGGTGGACGATGGAACAAATCTGGATATAGTATGTTATATTTTTCCAGTAATCTTTCGTTAAGTGTTCTTGAATTACTTGTGCATTTAGATTATAGATTTATTAATGATACATTTAGATATGTTGAAGTTGATATCCCTGATGACTTAAAGATATCTAAATTGCCATCACATATTCTTAAACAAGATTGGAGACATAATCCACCATTAGTACTTACGCAAAACTATGGTACTGATTGGTTAGAGTCTACAAAAAGCCTTGCTTTGAAAGTGCCTTCAGCGGTTTTGCCTAGTGAATACAATATATTATTGAACCCAAATCATATTGATTTTAAGTCTATTGCTATAAATAAACCATCTAAACTAGATTTAGACGCTCGACTGTTTGGTTAAGATAAACATGTTAAGGTGTTTATGCATACATTATTATAGAACTTACTCATATTTGATTCCAATTTGATCAATAACTGATAAAGATGTATCAGAATTTTTGAGTGTTAATTCAAGTTTTGAAATTTTCATAACTAGAATAACCGCTAATGAAATTGAGATGATGTCTATGAAATCGGATAATATGTATATATTATTAGCTTCTATAAAACCTTCAACATCAGTAGCTCTGTTCATAACTCTAGAAGCATAATTCCCTACTAAACCATTTAAAAGATAAACTATCCACCAAGCTACAATAAAAGAAGTATCTGTATTAACAATAAAGTTGGTATCATAATTTTTTAAAGTATCTTGAAGTTTTAGATATATTTCTTTCATTGTTTTAATTGGTCTTACCCAATTAACAAAAGGAATAAAATAGCCCCATACAGCTCCAGATTCTTCATATTCCATATTAATATTCAGCCGAATTAAATTACCATAAGCTCTGCGAAACCATCTTATGAAGAAGATAATAGTTAATATGAAACATATAAGATACATAAATCCTACAATCATGCTTACACTATCCAATAATTCAATAAAGTCATCATCATATTCTCCGTCTATGTACTTGGTTAGAACATTGTTTTGATAAAAATTAAATACTCCTGATATAATGTTTATTACAGCAAGTATTGCGAACATTATGAGTAATTGTTTTCCTCTCAAGGTATTATCTTTGATATCCATTGTAAAATTTTAGATTAAAATATTAAAGCAAATGTATTTATATTTTAATTCAACTTTAGTAATCAATATCTTAATTCGTTTAAAAGCTTAATTTAAACTATACGCAACCATTTCAAATTTTCAACATCTAGGTATAAAAGCATCAAAACGATGAAATGTTTTCTTTCAATATTTTTCTTTACAATTTTAATAAGTAGTTGCTCAACTGATGATAGTACACCAAAAGATAAACCTCAACTTGTTGGAAAGTGGAAATTAATTGAACAACTTATTGATCCAAGAGATGGTAGTGGCACATTTCAACCTATTGACAGTAATAGAGTGATAGAATTTTTTAGTGATAACACCGTAAAAATGAACGGCATTTTATGTTTTATGTCTACCGAAATAGGTACTGAAGAATCGGGAGTATATATGATGATTACAGATTCTAATACTGATACACAAAATGATGGAGAAATCATACCAAATACCTGTAGCTCTAGATCTGCTAGAGTATATTTTGATTTACCTGAAAATGGCAATTTAATTTTATGGTATCAGTGTATTGAACCTTGTGGACAAAAGTTTGAAAAAATAGATTAAAGTGTCAACATCCAGTTGTGTTGCAGCTTTTTAAACTTCTTTAACTCACGACGTAATACAGGAAGAAAATCTTTGCCATTACTATTGCTTCTTTCTAAACGGTATGAATTTTTATAAAGCTTGTTAGTCAATCTCCTTAAGGCAGCTAAATGTCTATGCCTTCTTTCTGAGTAGCGCTCACGAGCAACATTTGCAATTTCAGGAGCAAGAGAAACAGATTGTTGTACAATATCTCCAGAAAAATAAATGTTAGTATCTTCAGAACCATCATCTTTAAGTACAGAAAGATCCTCATTCAAATACGAAGAAATACTTTGAGACAATGCAAAAATCTCAATAGCTTTTTTATAAATCGGTAATTCCGATAGATTTACTGGGTTATTATGCATCTCAATTAATTTTTCATTAGCAATTACATCAAAATTAGGTACTAGATTTCATATACAACTTTAATATTTAAAGTAAAATTGTATTTTTGCTTTAA
This sequence comes from Hyunsoonleella pacifica, assembly GCF_004310335.1. Classification (GTDB taxonomy): domain Bacteria; phylum Bacteroidota; class Bacteroidia; order Flavobacteriales; family Flavobacteriaceae; genus Jejuia; species Jejuia pacifica. The sequence continues at coordinate 794,802 of NZ_SIRS01000001.1, forward strand.
AAATAATGTTTTATTAATTAAATATCTTTAAATGCAAATCGATAAGCTTAATGAAAAGATTTTGAAGTGTTTACAAGTAAACGCAAGACAATCAAATGCAGAAATTGGACGGCAAGTAGGTATCAGCTCACCAGCAGTTTCAGAGCGTATTAAGAAAATGGAAGATATGGGCATTATAGAAGGGTATAAGGCGTTAGTTTCTCCTTTTGAAATTGGATATCAACTCAAGGCTATTATTACCTTACGTGCATTTATGGGAAAACTAAAACCTTTTTTAGATAAAGTAAAATCTTTTGATGAAGTTGTAAATTGTTACCGAATAACTGGGGACGAAAATATTGTAATGGAAGTTGTATTAAAAGACCATAAACACTTGGAAGCTTTTATAGACAATCTCATTATTTATGGAGAATCTAAAACACAAATAGTCCTATCTCGTGTTGTGAAGCAAAAAGAAATAATTCCAGTAAAATAAAGGTCTAGATACGCCATGGTGGATTTTTTCTATTTTCTCCAGCTTTGTAAAGTACAATATTATTTCCATCTAAATCTTTTAGGTGCGCTTCTCGCCATAGCCATGGTTTGTCTTCAGGAAAGCTATCAAATACAATACCTTTGGTTTTAAGTTGGTTAACCAAATCATCCAAATTCTCATCCTCAAAATAAATAGTTATTTGGTTGCCTTTAGGGAGTTCTTCAACTAAATGGATAGAAAATGTGCTATTACCATCAGGACATTCAAAACGCACGTAGTTTGGTAAAGCTTTCACAATAAGTTTTAAGCCCAAAGTCTCATAAAAATTGATAGCATTTTTAACATTTAAAGATGGTATAGTAATTTGATTTAAATCCATAGTTTAATAATTAAAAGATACTTCTATATGTGTTGCAATTTGTTTTGCATGTATTCTACTATTCTCAATAAACCATTTATGGGTTTCCATACCACCACAAATTACTCCAGCCAAATACACTCCTTCAATATTGGTTTCCATAGTCTCAGAGTTATATTTTGGCAATCGTTTTTCATCATTAGATTGTGCAATGCCTATTTGATTAAGCAAATTGAAATTAGGTTTATAGCCTGTGAGCGCAACAACAAAATCGTTAGGAATACTTTGAATACCTTTATCAGATTTAAATAAAACTTCGTTTTTAGTTATTTTGGTAATTTCAGAATTAAAATAAGCTTTAATACTACCTTCTTCAATACGATTTATAATATCTGGGCGCACCCAATATTTTACACGCTTGCCAACATCTTCCCCACGAATAATCATGGTAACATTGCCTCCTTTTCTATAAATTTCTAAAGCAGCATCAACCGAAGAATTACTGGCACCAACTACAACTATATTTTGCATAGCGTAGGGGTGTGCCTCTTTGTAATAATGTGTTACTTTAGGTAAATCCTCACCAGGAACATTAAGTAAATTGGGGATATCGTAAAATCCAGTAGCTAATATTATTTTCTTTGTTTTATAAGAGGTTTTATCGGTTTTAATTTCAAAATTTTTGCCAGCTTTTAAAATAGTTTTCACTGTTTCAAAAAGATTAATATTAATAGCATTTGAAGTTGCTACACGACGATAATACTCTAATGCTTCATCACGATTAGGTTTAGAGTTTTTACTAATAAAAGGAATATTATCAATTTCTAACTTCTCAGAAGTAGAGAAAAAGGTCATATTCTTAGGGTAGTTAAAAAGGGAGTTGGTCAATGCTCCCTTTTCTATAATTAAATAATTCCATTTGCGTTTTTTGCACTCTAAGGCACAAGCAATGCCTATGGGACCACCACCTATAATTATCACGTCTTTCATTTAAAAATTGACTTATATTTTAGGTTTTAATTGAAATTTTAAAATAAATAATAAAAGTAAGCAACAGCCTCCTATTAGTGTTATGGTATACCAAGTATTATCAAAACCCCAATTGTCAACCATTTGCATTCCGGCTTTATGTCCAAATATATGTGCCATAGAAAATGCAATAGAGTATAAGGCCATATATTCTCCTTGATTTCCTTTTTTAGCACGCTCCATGGCAAACGCGTTTGAAAATGGAAAAGCTATCATCTCACCAATAGTCATAAAAAACATGCCAATAACTAAAATACCTGACCAAGAAGTCAAATTCAAAACAAAAAAGCTTAAAGATGTTAGCATGGCTCCACTAATCATTAGTTTTACTTTAGATAACCCAGTGGTTTCTAACCATTTTATCAAAGGCATTTCTAACAAGAAAATTATAAAACCATTAGCACCTAATAGCAAGCCTATTTGAATTTCTGATAGTACATGAGTTTCTCTATAATAAATAGGCATTGTAGAAAAATATTGCAAAAATATTACCCCAAATAAAAACATTGCAACTAAAAATGTGGTAAATGCCTTATCTTTATATGCCGATTGCGGATTTTTAACCACAATATCGTCCGTTACCTTAGATTTTTTTGGGTGCATTACTAAAATTAGTACGATAGTGGCTAAAACACAAGTAACTCCATCTACCCAAAATAAACCGCCGTAACCTAAAGCTGTAATAATTATACCTCCAATTGCAGGACCTGCTGAAAACCCGAGATTAATAGCTAAACGAATTAGTGTTACGCTACGTGTTTTGTTTTCAGGTTTACTGTAAGCGCTTAACGCTACAAACATAGCAGGTCGAAACATATCAGCAACTAGCATTACTAAAAATACACCTATGCATATTGTAAAAAACGTATTTAGAAATTGTAATACAATAAACAATACCCCAGTACTTAAGAGACTTCTTACCATTACTTTATAATACCCAATAGTATCTGTTAGTTTGCCTCCTAACCAAGACCCAACAACAGAACCCATTCCAAAACAAGACATTATTGTACCCACATTACCTAAAGTAAATTTTAAATCTTCTGTTAAATACAATGATAAAAAAGGGATTACCATGGTGCCAGCCCTATTAATTAAAGTAATTAAGGCAAGCCACCATACTTCAGTAGATAATCCTTTAAAAGTGTTTAGATAATTGTTAAAAAGTGTTTTCATGAGTTCTACATGTACTACATATTTATAATTGATTTTGTTAAATGTTCTAAAAACAAAAAGTCCGACTGTATGAAGTCGGACTTTTAAATATATCTGTAAGCGTTTATTCTACAACATCACAACATATAACAAGTCCGTCTCCTTTTCTTTAAAGAAGCAGTCCATTGTTTTCTACAAATTGTGACGTTGCTACGCATTTTATTTATTTTGAAAGCCCAAAACTAGGAAAAAATAGCGTAAGTTGTATTTTTGATTATATAAAATTTTAAAATGAAGCAATTAGTTTTAGTAATATGTATACTGTCTTTATTCACATCATGTGGTAGTAGTTTTCAAGGATTTTACAATAGTCATAGGCAAGATCTTGGTACAACCTCATTTCAAGTGCCTAATTTTATGAAAGCCATTTTAAGCAATATTTCATCAGATGTACAACATGCAATTGGAAATATTTCTGATTTAAAATTTATAAAGTTTAAAAGTATCAACACCCAAAAACGCCAAGGTTTAATTACAGAAATGAATGCTGTTACAAATAATGGCTATTTAGATGTTTTTAGAAAAAACAGCCCGGAACAAACGAGAATAATTTCTGTACGAGAAACAGGTGCTATAGTAACAGATGTTATTGTTTTTAATAGCACGCCTTCAGAAACTACAGCCTATTATCTACAAGGCAATTTTAATCCAGAAAAAGTTAAAACTTTTGCTAATGAAGACACCTTTAATGCATTTTCAAGTAACTTAATACAGAATTACAATAATAACTTAAATATAAACCCATCCTTTAACCTAGACAACTAATGTTATTATTAATCACTTATAAATTAAAATTATTTGGGCGTTCCCACGCCATGGGCGTGGTCGGGCTTTTCGCGCTACACGGTAGCTTGCTACAATCCCTAACGCGGGCATATCAGCCAAAATTGTCTAAAACCTTAATACCATTACTATTTGTATTAGTTATGGTCTGCACAAGTTGTGCTCATAAAAAACGACCTATAAGAGGAGAGACAACATTTCAAAAAGAACTGAATGCATTTTATAAAGACGCTTCAACATCTCCGTTAAAAAAGAAAGATCTTAAAAAGTTTGAAGGACTTGATTTCTTTAAATATGATTCGTCATATGTCGTAGAAGCAAAGTTGAAACGAACACCAAATTCTAAATGGTTTAATATGAAAACCACAACGCAACGTGTCTCAGAAGAGCGAATTTATGGTATTCTGTACTTTGAACTCAAAGGGAAGCAGTACCAACTAAACCTATACCAAAGTAAGGAAGCTCTAGAGGAAGGCGATGATTATTTATTTCTACCTTTTTTGGATGAAACCAACGGGAAAGATAGCTATGGCGGCGGACGTTATATTGATGCTAATATACCTAAAGGCAATACCATGATTATAGATTTTAATTCAGCCTATAATCCATATTGTGCCTATAATGATAGGTATTCCTGTCCAATAGTACCGAGAGTAAATTATTTAAAAACTAGAGTAGAGGCTGGGGTTAAAGCTTTTGATAAAGAATAAGATTATTAGAAGGATTTATATAATAGCTCGCTATAGCTATTTAGAGTAAAGGCTTTAGTGTTTTTAGCTAAATTAAGACGTAGTACTTTGCTATAAATGTGTTTATATATTGACGATTACTGTTATTCTTATTCAGTTATTTCAATCAAATTGCCTTAAGGGTTAGAGATAGCGCTTTCGTAATATTCATCACCAGTTGTTTTAGGTTCATCAATAATATCAAATCCTTTTTTTCGTACTACTTCGGTGAGCAAGTTTACCTTTTCTTTTGAGCCAACAGCTATAGCAAAATGAGTTAATTCTAACTTTAAATCTGTATTTTCAATGCACTTACCAATATCAGGTCTATGCATTTATTCTATACGAGTATCACTTTAAAAAGATAAAAAGTAGGAGCTAAATTTTTTCTGTGCATTATAATACTTTTCATTAGTCTTTAAGTCAAAAATATTCAGATAAAAATCACTTTTAAGAGTCGTCAATATTTCGGTTGTTTTTTGTAATTACCTTTAATGTCTTCTTGCGTAATTTCTGAATAAAAACGCCTTAACGCAACTATCTTTCCAGATAATATCCATCCAATTTCAAAGTTAGGTATTCTCATTTAATACAAGTATTTTTTAGTGTGATTTAATAAATCTGCCTTGTAAGTAGAGTCAAATATTAAAGGGATAAATTCTTTTCTAGAAAAAAGCTTTCCAGTGATACCATTAATGTTTTCTGATGTACAAACATGTATACCTATTTTAGATTCTTTAGAAGCAAAAAGAAAGAATAAATTCATTAATGACCTGAGTATAATAGGCATTTTACGGGTTAATTTTGAATTTACTACGCCAGGGTCGAAGGCATTAACATCTATGTTGTCTTCCATAAATTTTTCGGATAATATTTGGGTCAATACTGTTTTAGCATGTATCGCATTACCAGATGCTTTAAATGAGTTATAATTTTTATTTCCATTAAGGTTATCAAAATCCAACTCGCTTTGTAAAGCAATTTTTGGAGCTGCACTAACATTAACTATTCGAGAGTTTTTCCCTTCTTTAAGCAGAGGGCTTAGCATATTAGAAAGTATATACGCACTCAGATAACTAATTGTAAAGTTTTTTTCAGTTCCATTTTCAGAGACTTCTCTTTTAGGAAGTAACACCCCAGCTATATTGGCTAAGAGCTCTAGGCTTTGATGCCTTTTCAGAAAGGTATCAGCAAACTTTCTTACTTTATTTAAATTACTTAAATCAAGAAGGTAGAATTTAATACTGCCTTTGGAAGTTTTAGACAATTTTTGTTCTATTGTAACTCCTTTATTAGCGTTAGTTCCAATAAAATAAACATTCCAATTGTTGTTTGATAGGTGCTTTACTATTGATAATCCAATTCCCGAAGTTCCGCCAGTTATTATGGCTGTTTTCATGCTCATCTGTTTAATATTAAAATTTAAAGCATAAAATTATTTATCACATTAGCCAAAAATGTTATCAATTGTTAACACTATTTATTCATTTTAATTTTTTTCTTATTCTACTTAATGATACGGCAGTTATGCCGAGATAAGATGCAATGTAGTGATTTGCTATTTTGGCATCGATATTAGGATAGCAGGATTGGAATTTTTTATATTTATCCAAAGCTCTTACTTGTAGTAAACATTCATCTCGTTTTGCCAATCTATTATTCTCTTTTTCTTTAACAGCTTTTACTAATTGTGTTAATTTATTATTTTCATTCAATAAACATTGAAATTTTTTAGAGTCTAATAAAATCAATGAGGCTTGTGTTAATACTTGGAAGGTATAATTAGAACGTCCATTTTTAGTTCTCAAAGCATTTGTAGTAATAAATTCATTTTCTTTAAAAAAAGCAACACTTTTTTCATTACCGTCTTGATCAATTAGAAAAGCCCGTGCAATTCCATTTTCAACAAATACTTCTTTATTAAATACTGTATTTAGAGGAATGAAAATTTCATTTTTTTTTAACGCAATGTATTCACAACATTCTTCTATACTTTTCCACTCCGCTGGTGTAAGTAAAAGTGTTTGTTCAATATGTTTCTTTAATTGTTTCATTTAATTATTTTCCGCTGTTATCTAAATATAGCAAATTGCAATGAGCTATACGAGTTGTTAGGTGCTGTCTTATGAGATTACAATTTTTCTTTAATGGTTTTTTATCAGAAATAAATTCCAAAAATGAAAGTTACCACTGCAAACATAATTCCGTATTCTCCAAGCCAATGTTCCGTACCTTTGAGGGAATGAAATAAAACAATCTGATATATTTCCAATTTTCCCAATTCCATTTTAAAGATGTAATAGAACGTCTTTTCATTTTTAATGCAACTATTGTGGTTATTGCAGGACACCACATCAATCCTCAAATGTATATTCTTGAAGGATATAAACTAACTATTGTATAATGAAGTAGCGAGCTTATAATAGTAACAATAGTAAAGAAAATAAATATTGTATTCCAAGTTTCTTTTCGTTCCGTTAAATTTTCTTGCATTAAAGCTTTCTGATTAGTTTGTTAATGAAAGACGAAGTACTAGTAGTTTTGTTACATTAAAATAAATGATCATATATAACCTTAATTACGATTTAAATTTGTAGTTATAGTTGTTTGGTATTTATTTAACAATTCTGAGAGGATTTGGGTGTAGTAGAATCCGCCGTAATTGCGTTTATATACCGACCATTAAACAGTCTGGGAGTATTGTTAGGGGCGAGAGTAGAATAAGTAAGATTGGGAACAGGAAACTCAGTAACTTGCTGTTTTTATGTACATTTTCGGCTTGCAAACATAATAAGTCATGCAGAGAGTTTTATGAAAGGATTGTGGCTAAAGGAAAGAGCAAGAAACGGGCTTTGATTGAATTGTTAAAGAAGCTGTTAAAATAAGTATTTGCCATAGCAAAAAGTGGATTACCTTATAATAAGAACTTTGTGTCAAAATTAAGTTAAAAATACTTGTTTTTTAACTCAGTTCTTTGTTGTACACCGTTATTTATATTTTCTTTTAGCAACAAGATATTCCTTTCCGTTTACTGTTTTATACTTTTTAGTCCAAAGTTCATTCTTGCTGTATTTGTATCTAAAATACTCAAACTCATACAAAAATGGTCCTCCTGTGATTGGGATTGGAAATTCTTGTTTTGGTTCATATTCTCTGTGAATTTCAATCACATTATTTCGGTCGTCATATTTATAATATGTTGTAGCTTTTTCGTTGACAGTTTTTCCGTTCAAATCTTCGTAAATACTGAATTCTATTGATTTAATGATATTTCCCTTTTTATCATATTCCATCAGTTCTTTATAAGGCCACGCTTTGAAATTAGATTCCTCAATTCTTTCAATCAGTTTGGATTTTCCCAATTCGTTGAAGTCAGAATATTTTTCGGTCATTCCAAAATCAAACTTCTTTTTTACAAGCAATGAGTCATTATATTCCAATTTAAGGTTTGAAATATCGTTTATCTGTCCTTCGTTGATGTCAAAGGTATTTGTTTCACGTTCTACATTTCCAAATCGATCGTATTCAAATTCTGTTCGGTTTCGTAGTTCATTTTTCCAATAGTTTTCTCGTACTGAAACAAGTCCGTTTACAAGATAAAATTTAGTACTCTATTTTCCAATTTCTATGTTTTTCTCAACATAGAATTCATAATTCTTCAATAATTCAGATTCACTTTTTTGAGCAAAGGAATTATTAAAAATCAGAAGGGTAATTATGCTTGCAAGCAGGTTTTTCATAATGGTGTACAACGTTTTGTGTATGTTTTAGTTGCGTGGATTAAGCACTAAATTTAGCAAATAATCACTAAATGGAAAATCCGAGAGGATTTTCCAAAGTAGGCTAGAAGCCAGCAATTGAATATACACGTTGTTGGGTGTAGTTTTTATTCGATTATTCTTCTTTTTAAGTCCATTCTACCGTGTAAAATCCTAGTGATTTCTATTGGTTCGTTTTCCAAATTCCTGTAAAATATGATATGTCTATTTGCTTTTAGTCCAAATAAATCTTTTTGAATTCCATCGTAGTTTTTTCCGATTTTAGGATTTTCCGCAATTTCTTTACAAAATTCCATTATTTGAAAGTAATATTTCTCAGCTTGTTTTTCAGACCATTTGTCAAACGTGTAGTCCCAAATCTCATTCAAATCCTCAACAGCTTTGTTGGTTAGTTGAAATTTAGCCATTCATTCGTTTTTTAGCTTTCAACTCTTTTAAGTTTTCTTCCCAGTCAAAGTCATGAGCAATTCCACTGTCAATTCCGTCTTGAATAGCATTTTTAAGAGCTATTATTTTGCTTTCTTCATTTTCCAAAAGTCGAAGTCCAGCTCTAATTACTTCGCTAACGTTTTTATATCTTCCAGCAGAAACTTGAGTTTGTACGAATTGGTCAAAATAATCTCCTAATGATATTGATGTATTTTTCATTCCGATTGTAATTTATTCAAATATACCAATTTTTGGTAAAAACTCAAAATTTTCGATTCAGCTCGGAAATTACACCCAACGGCTTCGGCTATGAGTAGTTGCGTAGGTTAGCACTTAACTTTGCAAGTACACACCAAACTGAAAATCCGCAAGGATTTTCAGAAGTAGACGAGAACAAGCAATTACTTATAGCCATTGTTGTGTGTTGCCTTTTATATTACAGGTTCTCTATCTAAGTCGCTATATGGATAAACTCCTTTTTCTTTTAATATTTTAAATAATTCATCACTTCCGTTCTGTCTAGCAAAGCCCATTTCACTTCTAAATAGTTGCATGCAAAGTAAAAGGTGATGTTCTCTATTTCCGATTTTGAATTTCTTTCCATCAGGTTCGTATAAGTCAAAAACTAAACAAGTGTTTTCCTCATTCTCTCCATTAGGAACTTCTATTGTCTCTTTTGGATTCAAAACTGCTTGTGAGGAATACATTCCAATTGCTGTTAAAAATCCACAAGCTTTTCTTTCTATTAGATTGAATGGTGTTTGAGTTTCCTCACTTTCATTATAGTCATGCTTTGTGAAAGCAACTAATTCATAAGTTCCTATTCGGTTTTTCTTTGGACCATTTCCGTCTGGATCTAATAATTCCATTGTTGCAAATCCAGTTCCTTTTATGTGGTTCGGAAAGTAATACATGTCAACTGCTCCTCGAATGGTGAAAGGAATTATAGCGTGTCCAACTAAGTTGTGCATTTTTCCAAGAACATTTTCAAGTCCTTCAGATTTTAATTCATAATCTTTTTCATGCTCTTCTTCCGTAAATTCCTTTACAACTGGCGTTTCTTTTTTGCCAAATAGTCTTTTTAAAAATCCCATATTTTAATTTCAGTTCGGTTTTTTTAGGTTACACACAACGGTTTTGGCTATGGTTTCGTTACGGGATGGTACGCGAGTATCATTCCGCCGTAACCATAAATTTAGTAAAAAGGCTTGAAATTCCGATTAGGAATTTCAGCCGTAATGAACTATAGCCTGTGTTGTGAGCTGGCTTTTATTCACGATAAAATTATTCCGTATAACCATAAAAGTCCGTAAATATTAGCAACTCCGAATATTATTCCGAAAATCAGCTCTTTATTAATTCGGTAATTTTTCAATTCCGAACTTATTGTTTTTAGATTATGTACTTTTTCAATTCCAACTTTAGTTTCCGCAATTCTGTCGCCAATTCTGCGTTCAGGACTGAAAATCGTAAAAATCAATTCGAAAGGAATTATTGGTAAAAAATTCCGCAATGAGCTTTTCCATTCCGTTGCTTTTTGGCTATTCAAGTTTTGTACTTGAATTCCGAAAACTCTTTTTCCGATACTTTTTCCATTAAGGAAGTCCTTGTTCATTGTTATCGGATAAACTATCATAATTCCGAGAAATAGATTGTCAGTCAATGCTACAATTCCAAATCCGATTAATCCCATAATCAGATAATCAACTGCAAATGCCTTTATTCAGGACGGGTCAATATTATACACAACGGTCTCGTATAAGAATAGTTGCGTGGTTAAGCAACGAATTTAACTAATACAAATCGAATAGAAAATCCGCGAGGATTTTCGTAAGCAGGCTTTTACCAGTAATTAATTTTATACTTTGTTGGGCACAGTTATTTTATTTCAAAAATTTCGAACTCAGTCAGTTCATTTATCGATTTAATCATATTTATTAATTCATTATCGGAATCATATTTCTCTAAAACTTTCTTTAGATTCAAAAACGACTGTTTTAAGTCTTTTATTTCTTTATAATTTGATACCGCTAAATAACCTGATAGGTCATTTTCTAATAATGTATTTATCTCCTTTTTTATTGAAAACTGCTCATTCTGATTTAATGACTTCAAGTCAGAAAAAAGATGACTTTTATTTTTATTTACTAACTTTTTTATTTCTCCATAAACTATATTTATATCTTGAGAAACTTCGACTAATTTTTCATTTGATTTAAGAAATAATCGTTTCTCAATTTTATCAGTTTTGACTGATTCGTTATATGGATTGTTCATTACAGAATTCACGATGTCAGAATCAAAATTTTTAGTTTTTAGCACCAGAATACTAAGGTTTCCATTAGATATCGTATCGCCAATTCTTGGAGACATTATAGTTGTAGTATCAATTAGAACATTTACATTTTGATTTAAGTTATTGATTGTGAAATTTTCCAATTTTTGTTTATACTGTTCTTTAAATTTTACTTTAATTCCACGTTGTCCAATCATATTAAAATCTGTATTTATCTTTTCAATCGAGTTTGAATTGAAAAAGATAGAATCCCCTTTTGTAATAGTAAATTGACCTTTTGAGAATATTAAATTATTTAACTTATTTTCATCTAAAAAAAATGCTAATGTGATTTTTAATTCATTATTCTTTTCAGAAATTGAATATTCTGATAGTTTTAATTTTGAATAGTAGCTTAACCTTTTTTTTAATTTTTCTTTAAAATCTGTATTGTTTTCTAATAGTTTAACATACAAAATTATTCCTCCATATTCATTAAAAGTCTTTCTCTTTTTATCTGAACAGGAATATAGTCCAACTGTAATGATTAATAAAATAATTATTCTTTTCATTGTTTTCAGGATGCTCTTTAATTGTGCCCAACGGTAAAGTGTATGATTTCGTTGCGTGTTTAAGCACTAAAGTTAGCAAATACAAACCGAATAGAAAATCCGCGAGGATTTTCGTAAGTAAGCCTTTACTAGCAATGAATTATACACATTGTTGGCAGTAGTATTTATATTAATCCTAAATCTCGAACTATACTAATAAGATGAACAGAGTTTTGTGCTTTAAAATCAATTTTTAGTTTATTAAGTCGTTTCTCTATTGAAGACAGAGAAGAAGGTGATATTCCAGATGATTGCATTTTTTTACTTATCTCGACTGCGCTGTAACCTCGAGCCATTAGAGAAAGTAAATTTGTGTCATATTCATCTAGTTCAATAATTTCATATTTAGTATTACTTTCTTTATCCTCAAAATGAGGATTAAGCTTTAATTTCAGTAAATCTATTTCATTTCGTAATTCCAAATATTCTTTAGTTTTTCTCGATACTTTATCTTGGTTTTCCACCTCCAAAAAAACTGGAACAACTGATTTTAAAGGCGATTTTAAAGTCTCACTTATAGATTTAACTATTTCTTTTCTTAAATTCTCTCCCCAATTATGATGTTCCTTATTATATGTAATTACTCTTTGAGCACGTAAATCAAAAGGGACATCGTCCATTGATTCAGCTATAAAAATTACTGGTTTTTTTGATGCGTGTGCTAATCCAAGTTCATAAAAGACATTTGCATTTTTTTTAGTTAAGTCAGCTACGATTAATGTTGAACTCTGTATTAAATTCCATATATCTTTTATAATTGTACTTGGTTTATAGATATTATCTGCTCTAAAAGAATCCAAGTTAGATTCTTCAATCGCAGGCTTGTAAATGTTTTCGTAATATTCGTCAAAATAACCTCCAAAAGGCATTATTACGAAACAAATTTCTTTGTCATTTTCCAAATTCGTGATTTTTTATATTACTGCCAACTTGTTTATATGCGGAACTTTATTCTTTATATACAGCCAAATTGGTTGGCTATACGGAACTTTTGACTTTTTTTATACCTTTTAGACTTTACTATAAAAGAATGAAAATTCTGATGTTTGTGCAATGTCGCCATTTTTTAAATTTTATCAAACGGATTTTTGATTTTTCTAATACTAGTTTCTGATACATGTGTGTAAATCATAGTAGTTTTTGGGCTATTATGGCCTAATAATTCTTGAATATATCTAATATCTGTACCGTTTTCTAAAAGATGAGTAGCAAAACTGTGTCTTAGGCTATGCAACGTAATACGTTTTTTTAGACCTATTTTCTCTGTTGCTTTTTTTAAAATTTTTTGGGCTGCACTACTACTATATTTTTGCTTATTTTGTCCTTCAAACAAATAATGCTCTGGTTTGTAGGTTTTATAATATGCTCTTAAAAGCTCAAGAAATGCTGTAGATAGCAAGGTATATCTATCTTTTTTGCCTTTAGCATTCTTTTACTGTCTATATCTGTAACTTTTATGTTGATGGCTTCTCCTAATTCTTAAACCAGCAGAATAAATTAAGCTTAAAAGCGTTTTGTGTTTTAAATTTGTAATACTGTCTAAAAGATGTTTTACTTCTTCCAAACTCAATACGGTTGGCAATCGCTTTTCTTTTTTTGGGCGTTTTATATTAAGTTGGTTAATATCTATACTTTTATAATCTAAATATTTCTTTATACCATTGATGCATTGATTTTGGTAGGATACCGATTTATTTGCCTTAACAATAAAATAGTAATTAAAAGATTCTATCAACCTTGCAGAATAATGACTTACGTTTTTTAGTGTGCTATACCTTATAAAAAAAGCCGTAACTTCTGTATAGGCGTTTACTGTGTTAATACTAAATCTTTTTTGTTGCAGCCATTTTTTAAATCTAGCAATATCTTTTTTTTGATACTCTGAAAGTGGGGTAGTTTTATTTGAAGAGACTTAGCTTTTATATGTTTAGGTACTTTCAATTCCTTATAATCTACAAACCAATTTTTTAATCTTAGATGTTGGTATACTTGTTGTTTATTTTCTGTTGTAAATAGAATATAAAATGTTTTATGTGTTTGGCTCCATTTCACTTCAGGTAGCTTTTTTAGATGAGACCTTATTTCATCATCATAGTTAAAAGAAATCGCAATCTGGAGTGCGTTTTTATAGTTGAGAGGCGTGAGTTTTATTCTTTTCATAGACACACATTATGTATAAATATATGTAATATAGAAATGTTTTACTACAAAATCCAAAGATAAAATTATGCAATACTGTTTTTGGTTAGCATTAGTAAGAATTATAAAAAAACAAGAAAACTTTATAATTTTATCTTTGGATTTTGAATTAAAATGAAGTCATTTTTTTGAAGTGTATGAATTTATTAAAGTCTCAAACCATTAAAAGAATAGCTTTCTTAGGCTCATTAAAACAAAAGCCTAATATAAAGCAGCCTTGTAAGTTTTTAAACAACGTTCTCTAGCAAATTTATGGTCTACAATAGGTTGTGGGTAAGTAAGTTCTTGAAAATCTGGTATCCATGTTGTAATGTATTCTAAGTTTTTATCAAACTTTTGTATTTGTGTAGTAGGGTTAAAAATTCTAAAATATGGTGCTGCATCTACACCAGATCCGGCTACCCACTGCCAGTTACCAATATTACTGGCCATCTCGTAATCGTGTAATTTTTCTGCAAAATAGGCTTCGCCCCAACGCCAATCAATAAGCAAATGTTTACATAAAAAACTTCCTACTAACATACGCACACGGTTATGCATAAATCCAGTTTTATTTAACTGGCGCATACCAGCATCAACTAGAGGATAACCAGTTTTACCCGCACACCAAGCTTTAAATTCTTCTTCGTTATTGCGCCATTGTATGCGATCATATTTTGACTTAAAACTAGTATTTGCTGTATGAGGAAAATGCCATAAGATTTGCATAAAAAATTCACGCCAGATTAATTCTTGCCAGAATATTTCATTTTTCTCTGCAACTGCTTTTTTTACCATTTTGCGTACACTTACAGTACCAAAACGTAAATGCGGCCCTAATCTAGAAGTTGCATCTTTAGCAGGGAAATTGCGTGTATCTTCATATTCTTGAATAAGAGTTGATGTTACGGTGTAAGGCTTAATATTTTGGTTAGAAGTTTTAAACCCAATATCAGATAAGCTTAAGTTAGGTAGTTGAGCCAATTTAACCAGATTTTTCAAATAAGATGCTGTATCATATATTTCTAAATTATGAGATTTAAATTTAGCTTTCCAAGTTTTCATGTAGGGTGTATAAACTACATAGGGATTACCATCTCCTTTTACCACCTCGTCTTTTTCAAAAATTACTTGGTCTTTGTATGTTTTAAATATAATACTATGCGTTGTTAAAAAATCTTTTACGTTGTTATCACGCCCCATAGCATAAGGTTCATAATCGTGATTAGTATAAACGGTTTTTATATTAAAAGCTTCAATTAATTTTTTGTAGATATCTATTGGCTTTCCGTAATAAATAGCAATACTACTACCATATTTAGATTGTAATGTATTGCGCATTTCTTGGAGTGTGTTATGTATAAACGTAACGCGAGCATCATTTTTAGGCAATTTATCTAAAATTTCAGTGTCAAAAATAAAAATAGGCAATACGGGATATTCTCCTTTTAAAGCTTCATAAAATCCTTTATTGTCATCTAATCTTAAATCTCGTCTAAACCAAAAAATGGATATGGATTCCTTCATTTGTACTAATGCCGTTTGTACTTAACTTAATTAGGTTTAAAGCCTAAAATAAATTCAAATTAATATTTTTGTTTTACTTTAATATTTACCAAAAAGTGCCTCTAACTTTTCAGTTCTATAATTAAAAATCTCTTCTAATTTTGGTTTTACTAAAATAGGATGCACAAGTTGCCCAAGCAAGCCAAAAGGTACTTTATAATCTATAATGTCTTCCATCTCTACGCCACCTTCAATTGGTTTAATAAAGTGTTTATGGTGCCACAAAGTATAAGGACCAAAACGTTGTTCATCCACAAAATATTGCTTATCGATACAGTGTGTAATTTCTGTTACCCATTTGGTTTTAATGCCTAAAACTGGTGTTACAATATATTGAATTATTTGGCCAGCATACATGGCTCTATCTGCTCCCGAAAGTATATTAAAGCCCATATAATCAGGTGTAATGGTTTTTAAGTTTTTTGGATCTGATAAGAAGTCCCAAGCTTGCTCAATACTTATTGGTAGGTTTTGTTTTTTATGTAGTGTATATATTTTCATGTGTTAGTCTGTATTTTTATAATATACAGTGTTGGTATTGTATTTTTTAAACTAAAATTATGTATAAATGTTTATTCTAATTATTTAATATAATATATCCGTTTAATGAAGTTGCAATACATAGCCATAATAAATATGGAAGTATTAAAAGGGTTTTTGCTCTCAAATCATTTTTAAATAGCACTGTAAATACTCCAACAACAAAAGTTAGAAGTAAGATTACAGTAAGACCTAAACCGACAAAGTGCAGATTAAAAAATAGAAGTCCCCAAGTAGTATTTAGAGCAAACTGTATTATAAATAAACCAATTACAGTAATATTTGGCTTTAGCCTGTATAAATACGCCATGTATACTGAAAAGCATAACATAATAGTAGTCCAAGCTGCTCCAAAAACCCAACCAGGTGGTGTCCAAGGCGCTTTATTTAAATTAATATACCATTGTGTTTGTGGTCCGTTAGCCATAAGCCAGTTACCTATGGCTAAAGCACCAAAATTGATAATTAAAAAAATGAAAGCATATTTAAGCAGCTTCTTCATGTTTTAGCTCGTTGATGAGTTTTGCAATATCTTGAGCTTCAGCATACTTTTTATCGCTTTCACTTCTGTTAATTGAAGATAACCTATGCCATTCTTGCATTAGCTTTTTAAATTGTTCTTCTAATTTTTCTTTTTTTGATTTTCTTTTAAATAATCCAAACATAGCATTTCTATTTTAAGTGTTTTATTATTTTTGAACTTAACGGATTGGTTGATGAAAAGAAATAATCTACCAAATTACCATCTTTATCTATTAAGTATTTTTGAAAGTTCCATTTTACTGAAGAATTAGAAACACCATTATTTATTTTTTGAGTTAGCCAACTATACAGCGGGTGTTGTTCTTTCCCTTTTACTATAATTTTCTCTGTAATTAAAAAGGAAACACCATAATTCATTTCGCAAAACTCTGTTATATCTTTTGAATTTCCGGGCTCTTGACTTCCAAATTGGTTGCAAGGTACTCCTATAACTTGCAGGGTATCCTTGTATGTTTCAAATAACTTCTGTAAAGATTTATATTGTGGCGTAAATCCACACTTAGAGGCAACATTTACAAACAGTATATATTTATCTTTAAACTGAGATAATTCTATAGGCTGTCCATTAATGGCATTAATTTTTATATCGTAAATATGCTCTGCATCTATTTTTGTGTCTTCAGAGGACACCCCCAAAGTAGCAACAACTGTTTTTAATAAATTCATATCTTAAATTTTAAAACTTACAATGCCACAATCCATTTCAAAAACCTGACCTGAAATTGATGATGATTTTTCAGATAACAAAAACTCAGCCATATCAGCTACTTCTTCAGGTAATAAAAACTTTTTTAAAGGGTGACGTTCTGTAATGTTTTCAATCATTTTATCATTACGTAATAACTTTGAAGCTAAATCAGTATTTGTTACAGTGGGAGCAATAGCATTGATACGAAGTGTTGGTGCTAGTTCAGCACCTAATGATTTTACCAAACCTTCCACACCAGATTTGGCAACAGCTATGCTGGCATGATAGGGCATACCTAGTTTAGCAGCCACTGTACTAAATAGCACTATTGATGGCTTACTGCCTTGTTTTAAAACAGAGAGGTATTTATGAATTACTTTTACTGCACCTAATACATTGATTTCAAAGTCATCTTTAAAATCATCAATGCTTAAGCGAGATATCGGTTTTAAATTTATACTACCAGGGCAATACACAAGCCCATCTGCAGTTTCAATTTCTGGTAATTCGTCTTGTGTTACATCGCAATTATAGTGAGAGAGATTATTATGCGATATTTCTGGGGTACTTCTGCTAATGTTTATAACATTAGAATGGGGAAGTAGCTTTTCTATTAAAGCTTTTCCAATGCCCTTACTTCCACCAATTACTATTATTGTTCTCATGGGTTTCAGGGCATGTAATTTCTATGGCCTGCCCTTTAGCCGCTTTTCTATTTTTTGTTTGATGACTGTTAAACGTTTCATCAAATCCATTAATTCAGGATCTTTTTCTTTTTTATAGATGTCGTTCAAACCTAAAATTAAACTTTTCACTTCTCTAGACGATTCGATACGCTCACTTGTTGTTTTAAAAGTGTGCCTGCGCTGCTCGAATTCTAAAGCCTTATCAATAATCTCCATAATTTTTATTACTATAATTTTTATTCACTAACCTATAGTTTGGTCAGCTTCGCAATATAATAAAATATAGCAGATTAACTGTTTTTACGGCTATTTATTAGGTAAAATTTAATATTTAGGCGTGTTCTTACCTTATTTTTTATGGTAAAGCTATTAGACACGCATTTTTAAACGTTTTTCTACTTTACGTTTAATAACGGTTAAACGTTTCATGATATCCATAATTTTTTCGTCTTTTTTAACCTTATAAATCTGGTTTAAATCTAAAATTAATGCTTTAGCCTCTCTTGAAAGTTTTACACGATCACTGGTTGATAATGATCTCATCTTTCTTTGTTCAAATTCTAAAGCTCTGTTAATTAATTCCAATTCCATAATCTTAATTATTTAAATAATTTTGTAATTCTGTAATCTTTTCTGAGGTATTAAATTTACCGCCGTAATATGCAGTAACTGTTGCTGAAGTATCATCCTTTATACCTCTTGATGATACACAAAGGTGTTTAGCATCAATAATAACAGCAATATCCTCTGTATTTAAAGCTTCTTTTAATTCGTTAGCAATTTGATTGGTAAGTCGCTCTTGTACCTGTGGACGCTTGGCATAATATTGTACTATCCTGTTTAATTTAGATAAGCCAATTACCTTACCAGATGAAATATATGCTACATGGGCTTTACCTATAATTGGTACAAAATGATGCTCACAGTTAGAATAAAACGTAATATTTTTTTCCACTAGCATTTGATTGTATTGATATTTGTTATCAAACAGCGCTACTTTTGGCTTATTTTCAGGATTTAATCCAGAAAAAATTTCATCTATATACATTTTAGCTACACGCTTTGGAGTGCCTTTTAGAGAATCATCAGTTAGGTCTAGTCCCATAACTTCCATAATTTCTTCAAATAAAATGGCAATACGTGCCTTCTTTTCTGTATCACTAAGTTTAAAGGCATCTGATCGCATTGGTGTATCTAATCCAGTAAAGAGATGGTCGTCTCCTATATCGTCTATTGAAAACCCATTTAACTTGTGTCCGTTAGCTTTTTGTTTTAATTTTTCTAATTGCATATCCTCTTTTTTATGTGCTGTACTAATAGTTTGTTTTTACCAGAATATTAATTCTTAACCTTTTATTAGTCAAAGCACGTTAACGTTTTGAAATTTTATTGTGTGTTATTTGTTTTTGTCGGCTGCATTTAAAACGGCCTTTTTCAAATGTTCTTAATTTTTCATGTTTTGTTTTTCTCCCTTGTACTCTAGATCTCCATAGTTTGAAGCTACTGGGTTTCATCTCTCTTCGCATCAATTCAATTACATCTTGTTCTTTTAAACCAAATTGAAATGCAATAGCTTCAAAAGTGGTTCTATCCTCCCAAGCCATTTCAATAATCCTATCAACCTCAACTACAGATAGATTCATAAATTTTGAAAGTTATATTGTTGGTCGTATTCAATTTTTTCATCTAACATTTTTCTAAAAAAACTTTTGTTTTCCTTAAATGTTTTGTTGTTTTTAAAATGAATATACTTTCCTTGTGCATGGATACTTGCCCCGTTAGTTTTATAAATAACAAGTTGAAAATAGGGGATAGCCCAGGTAAAATTCTTCAACCCTTTATTTATAAATATAAGTATGCCAGATTTACGTAATTCTATATTTGCATAATTGATGTCTGATACTCTATTCATGTAATTTTGCATATTAAGACTAACTTCACTCACAATCATTCTCTTAGAACCCACACCTTTCATTTTTAGAGATTCTAAAAGCGTAAAAGATCGTCCTACTAAATCTGTTAGAATTTGTTTGTGTTCCTTGTTATGAAATGTTGTGTCAAGTATCAATTTCCTTAGCTTTACACTTCAAATATACAAAATGTTTAATCTTTTTGTTGTAATATTAAACAAAAAATTAACATGTTACTATCAGTAAAATTTATGGAAAGTTTAACTATTTGTAAAATAGTTAATTAACTGTTTTTAAGTCTGCTTTTAAGAGTATGTTTTTCTAAGATTCTTTTACTTTCATCAAGAACTATTTTGTCTTTACGTAGTTTCCAAAGCACATCTCCTGCTTTTTTTCTTGAGATTTCTAAATCAACAATTGGTTTTGGGTAGTCTACTCCAAGCTTAAAATTATAAAACTGTTGTTCCATATCAGTCATTAAATATGGTTGGTGTGCAAATGGTATGTCTAAATTTTTCAATTCACTTACCCATTTCTTTATAAAATTTGCATCAGGATCATGCTCTAAACTATTCTTAACAGGATTATAAATACGAAGCATGTTAATACCTGTTTCTCCAGCCTGCATTTGTAATTGAGGAAAATGTATCCCAGGTTCAAAGTCTAAAAACATTTGTGATAGATGCGTTGTTGCCTCCTGCCAAGGTTGCCATAAGTTATGCGTAAAAAATGAAACTACTAGTGCTCGCATTCTAAAATTAAGATAGCCTGTTTCGTTTAAACAACGCATACATGCATCTACTAAAGGGTAACCTGTATTACCAGTTTTCCAAGCATGTTGATATCGTTTGGAAATACTTTTTTTTAGTTTATGAAACCCTTTGTTAACGCTAGCTTCTTCCATAGTATGTTCCATTTCAAATTTTTGAATAAAATGCGTTTGCCAGCGTAATCTAGACATAAATCCTTCTAGAGCCTTTTTATGTTTTGATGTTTCTTTTAAATGGTAGGCTTCATGGTATACTTCTCTAACTGATACATTACCCCAAGCTATGTATGGAGAAATTCTGCTACAACTGGTTCTTGCTAATTCTGGTTTAGAAATGTGAACCATATAATTAGGATAACGTTCTGTAAAAAAGGATTTTAAATAGCGTTTTCCCGTAGAGCGCCCTCCTTTTTGAAATGAAGTAAATTCTGGTGTGGTTAGATCTGGAATATTAAAATTTTGCTCCAGATTATTTATAGCTTCAATAGTAACTAGTTGATTTTGTTCTGGTTGAAAGCTTAAAGGGGTAATGGCATAAAAGGTATCTACTTTTTCACTCCAACCCTCTCTGTCTTTTAAACCACGCAACACACCATTATTTATATTTTGGTGCCATTGTATTAAATTGTTTTTGCAAAAGCGTTTAAATTTCTTATCACGCTCGTAGGTTGCTAAAATTCCAGTTTCTTGATGTGAAAAAATATCAGAGATATAATAACGTGTTTGTAATTGATTAATGGTTGCAATAATATCTGATTGTACTACTAAAACTTTAGATTTGTATTTTTCTAGTTCATTATTTATATCAACTAACGATTCTTTAATGAAATTCCAATGGCGCTCACTATAGTGCGGATCATTTAACAATAAAGGCTCAAAACTATACAGCAATAAAATACGCTGCTTCGTTTTTAGTGCATTAAAAATAGCTTCATTATCATGTAAGCGTAAGTCGCGTTTTAACCAAACAATATGTAGGTGTTCTTTTTTAGGCATTATCTAGGATATTAAGAAAATGTTCAGCATGTATAAAATGGTTTTGTTTGGTTTCTGGTTTCATTTTATCAAAAGTTCTTATGAGCATGCTTAATCTTGGATTACTTAAGAAAAAATCACGATGTTTATCCATAAAGGTCCAGAACAATCCGTCCCAGCTATTCTGCCATTCTCCTTTACCATAATTGCTCATTTTCATAATGTAATTACTACTACTTATATATGGTTTAGTAGACATCAACCCTCCATCTGCATATAAACTCATGCCATATACATTTGGTACCATTACCCAATCATAAGCATCAATAAATAGTTCCATAAACCATTTGTAAACATCGTCTGGATCGAATTCGCATAATACCATAAAATTTCCCAGAATCATTAAGCGTTCTATATGATGTGCATATCCTGTTTTTAATACTTTTTTTATAACATTGTCTACAGGTGCAATACCAGTAGATCCATCATAAAATGAAGCTGGGATTTTTCTTGAAAACTTCCAAAAATTTTTTGTACGTTCTTCGGTACCTTTAACTTCATATACGCCACGTATAAATTCTCTCCATCCTAAAATTTGCCTCACAAAGCCTTCAGTAGAGTTTATGGGGATGTCATGTTCTTTAGCATAAATAATGGCTTTACCTATAATTGCTTTAGGTTCTAGTAAACCAACATTAATTAAAGGAGAAAGAAGACTGTGATTTAAGAAGTGTTCTTCTTTAACAATGGCATCTTCATATACACCAAATTCATAAAATCGCTGTTCTAGAAATTGTTCAAACCAAGCTTCTGCAGATGTAAAATCGATAGGGTAGAGTACAAAATCATTAAGCTTACCGTAATGAGATTTAAAATAGTATTCTACATAAGATTCTGCTTCTTGATGATAAGTCGTTTTTTCAGGAAAATAAATAGCAGGAGGTGTTTTACCCTTTGGATATTTTTTCCTGTTATCAGCATCATAAGTCCACTTGCCACCTTCTGGTTGATCGCCGTGCATTAAAATATCCTTTTGCTTACGCTCGCTTTTATAAAATGATGTTTGAAAAAATTTTTTTTTCGAGGATTTAAAGAAAGTAGATAAGTTTTCTTTAGTGTTGATAAAAAGCGGATTATCATACCATTTTATTTCTATCGTTAAAGCTGATGTTTTGATATGTTTCTCAAGCCAATTATCGGTTGGGTCTATGATATGTACTGTAGAAAAACCATCTTTTAAAAGTTTTGGTAATAGTACTCTTATGTCTGATGCGTCATTTGTAGCTTCAATGTATGTTACAGTTTTATCAAGAGACTCTAGATAAGCTTGATACGCTTTCATGCTGGCGCGATGAAATGCAATTTTTTGTTTATGAAACTTATATTGACTAAAAAACAAATATTCTTCAACCAAAATGATGTGATTGATTTTATCTAAGACCTTAGAAGTTTTAAATAATTGATGCGGAAATATTATATGTGTTTGTAGGTTTTGCATATTTAGAATAAGGTAGTTTGTAGCCACATGTTTTGGAATGTGCTGGATGCATCATAGCGTTCTGCTTGTAAATCCACATTAAATTTTCGATCTCTAGGATCGTTGCCAACACCAGACACGTACATCCAATTGCCATAATTGCTATGTACATCGTAATCAATTAGCATAGATTCAAAATATGCAGCTCCAATTCTCCAATCTAGCAGCAAGTCTTTTGCGAAATAAGAAGCTACATTTTGTCGTCCTCTGTTACTCATCCAGCCAGTATGCTTCAGTTCTAACATATTAGCATTTACAAATGTTGAAGGGGTTTGCCCGTTAATCCAACTTTCTATTAATTTCTTATTTGCTTTCCAGGAATATTCTTTGTCTAGAATACCTCCAATTTTAAAAATACTATTACCGTGTTTTAATGCTATGTATTTAAAATAATCTCTCCAAATCAATTCAAAAATTAACCAATACGTAGATTGATTTTTGAAGTATTCTTTTTCAAATTGTTTTACCTGCCAATAAATTGTACGCGGAGAAATACTACCATTAGCTAACCAAGATGAGAATTTTGAGCTGTAGTTTTTACCAATAAGTCCGTTTCTTGTTTTTTTATAAACGCCTATTTTTTTAGTTTGAAAGTAATAATCATCTAAACGATTTAAAGCGGCATTTTCCCCACCTTTAAATGGAAAAGATGAATTTTGATGTGTGTTAAAATTGTCAAAACCTAAGTCTTCTATTGTTGGAATATGTGTAGAATTAGAAATGCTATGTTTAGTGTTTGAAGCTTCTGGATGATTTACAGGTCTTACAATACTGTATTTTTCAACCTTTTTTCTAAAATTACTAAATACTTGTGGTATTTGCGCAAATGCCATCCCAATATCATCTGGATGAAATAGAAACTGATTATAATATTCTTTGTATATTGTATCTTCTGGATTGCTTGATTTTACCTGTTCTAAAACTTCAATTTCCTCCTGAGTCCATTCTTTTTGTAGGTAGATGGAATTTATATTGAATTGTTTAACTAGTCTAGGAATTGCATCCTCAGGTTTGTCTTGGTAGACAAATAGTTCAATATTTAAGTCGCTTAGATTTTTCTTTAAATCTTCGAGTGTTTCAATTAAGAATTTAGTTCTATATTTTTCTGTTTTTTTGAAACCAAAATGGTTAACTTCATAATGTCTGGGATCAAAACAGTAAACTGCTATACAATGTTTATGTAGTTGCGTAGCTTTATTTAGAACCACATTATCATTAACTCTTAAATCGTTTCTAAACCAAATTAAGCCTGTGTTTTTTTGTTTTTCCTGCATCGTTCACTACAATATTTAACGTTGTCCCAATTCTTTTCCCATTTCTTTCTCCAAGTAAAAGGTAAATTGCAGATTTTACACGTTTTCTGTGGTAAGTGTTGTTTTTTGTGACTCAACTTTAACAAGTTTGTTAATCATTCCAGAAAATATAAAACCATGAAATGGTAAAACACTATACCAATAGAGTCTTCCCCATATACCACGTGGTCTAAATGTAGCAGTTTGTTTTAGTTTGTAATCTTCTATTTTGAATTCTAACCAAGCTTCGCCAGGTAAGCGCATCTCAGCATAGAGCAGTAGTTTTTGTTTTTCTTTATCGGCAAAAATTACACGCCAAAAGTCTAAAGCATCTCCAGCATCTAAATCGGTTGGACTTGTACGCCCTCGTCTTAAACCAATTCCACCAAAAAGCTTATCAATGTAACCTCTAATACGCCAAAGTATCGTACCGTAATACCAACCATTTTTTCCGCCAATACTCCATAATTTTTCCATGGTTTCATTCGCATCAATAACGTAGCGTTCTTTATAGTCTTTAAAGCAGCCAAATTTTGGCACATTAATATATTTGTGTAACTGTTTGCCTAATCTGCCACTACTTACCATAGAATCTTTCCAGCTGGAGACTATACCGTTTTGTTCAATTTTTTCAAAGGCTAAGGATACTGCTTCTTTATAAGTAATAGGGTTTACGTTTAGAATTTCATTAATATCGCTAGGTTTACCAATAATTTGAACACCCATACTGTCTACTAGAGATGTTGCTAGTTTGTATGACGTTGAAGTTACAAAATACAACCAATAGGATGATAACTTTGGTGTCATTACAGGTACGGTTAAAATACGTCGTTTTAATCCGCGTACAGTGGCGAATTGCAAGAGCATTTCTCTGTAAGTTATTATTTCGGGGCCAAAAACATCAAAACTTTTATTGTAGACAGCTTCATTACCAACCGCACGAGATAAAAATGCTAGAACGTCTCTCACTGCTAATGGCTGTGTTTTAGTATTTAACCATTTAGGTGCTATCATAAAGGGGAGTTTTTCTACTAAATCCCTTATGATTTCAAATGAAGAACTCCCCGAACCTACGATAATTCCTGCCTTAAATATGGTAAGTGCGTAATGCTCTGAAACTAGTTTATCTTCTACGTTTTTTCTTGACCTTAAATGTTTAGAAAGCTTATCCTCGTTTGTAATACCACTTAGGTAAATTACTTGCTTTACTTCTGTAGTTTCAATATAATTTTTAAAATTAATCGCACATCTTTCCTCTAGAGATTCAAAATCTTTAGACGAGTTAGACATAGAATGTATTAGATAATATGCGGCATCAATACCTTTAGGAATATTTTCAAGCGTTTTAGGCTTTAGAAAATCGGCTTCTATAATATATACATTTTCGTCCTCAGCGTAACGTTTATCAGCTCTTAAGCGGTCTCTAACAACACAAACAACAGTGTGTCCCTGATGTAATAAAAAAGGGATAAGGCGTTTACCTATATAACCAGTTGCTCCTGTTATAAGAACTTTCATGATATTTCTGTTGCTAAGGTTTTTGGTCTTTGGTATCCAAAACGTGTATTTTGTTTTGGAACTGCATAACCATCCAATCCGTTTATAGCAGCTACATTAGCCTTAGATAAGTTTATGAAGCCATCGTCTTCAATTAATTCATTATCAACATATAAACCTATTACTTTTCCAATAACCAAAATGGTGTTATTAGCTTTAATGGGATATTCTTCAAGATATTCCATTGCTAACTGTATTGGAGCACCTTTAACAAAAGGTGCTTTAAAGTCTGTTTTATATTCTGCTTCAAGGTTTGTAACTTCAAATTCTGATATGTTACTATCGTATTTTGCAGAAGTATGATGTGCATCTTCTTTTATAGCTCCATGGATATGATTAATGGTATAATACCCTGTAGCTTTTAAATTCTCATAAGTGTTACGAATTACTGTAGTGGGACGCAAAAAGAATCCTAATATTGCAGGGCTAGAACCAATATGAGTTACAGAACTAAATACAGCTACGTTTTCTGCACCATCTTCTGAAATAGAACCAATTAAATTAGCAGATTTATAACCAGAACAACTATTAATCAAATTGATTTTATAGATGTGTTCTAAATTTTGAATATCTGATTCGCTAAAATATTTCATTGTACTACAGTTTTAAATAATTATCAATTTTGATGTTTTTTGCTTTGAGGTCAAACATCAAATTGTAAAGCCCAAAAAAGGTTCTATTGATATAGATAAAGTGCTTTGAGCCTCTATTACCATTCATTTTCTTTAAATCTGTGCTTTTAGAATAGCGTTCTCCTAATTCGGCAATTTTACCGAAAAAGCCAGCATCAGAAAAATCAAAAGTTTCATTTTGAAAGGGCAGTGTAAATAGACTAAGCATCTCATGAAACATTGCTGTAAAAAAAGTTATTTCCTCGTTAGAATCGTCTTTTCTAAGTATTTCCAATTCGTATAACTTAGATGTAAAATATTCTTTGTTATCAATATTTTCCTGTTTTGCTAGCTCAAAATAGGGTGTATAAAAATCCATAGGGATATATTTCATACACCCAAAATCTAAAGCTATCAATTCTCCTTTTTCAGAAATTAGGAAATTTCCAGGATGTGGATCAGCATGTACTTTTTTCAGTTTATGAATTTGGTACATGTAGAAATCCCAGAGGGCTTGACCTAATTTATTTGCTTTTTCTTGATTGGTATTATGTGCTGTAAATTCTGAAATATGCTCTCCCTCCATATAATCCATAGTGATTATACGTTCTGAAGATAAATCTTCATAATAACATGGAAATCTAAGATTAGTAATGTGTGAACATGCTTTTGCAATTGCTTTACTTTGTTCTACTTCTAGTACATAATTAGTTTCCTCAATCAATTTATATTCTACTTCTTTAAAATATTTATCAGAATCTTTTCCTTTAATGTTGAACATGCTCATCGCTACTGGTTTTACCATAGCTAAATCTGAAGCGATACTTTCTGCAACTCCTGGATATTGGATTTTCACAGCAAGTTTTTTCCCATTCTTAAAGGCAACGTGCACCTGACCGATGCTTGCGGCATTTACAGAAGTTGCATTAAAAGTATCATACAGTTCTTTAGGGTGTTTTCCAAAATATTTTTTAAATGTTTTTATAACTAATGGTGGCGATAATGGTGGAACAGAAAATTGCGCTAATGAAAATTTTTCAACATAAGCCTGAGGTAAAATGCTTTTTTCCATACTTAGCATTTGTGCCACTTTAAGAGCACTACCTTTTAGTTGCTTTAAACCATCATAAATATCCTCAGCATTATTTTGATTTAAGCGTTCTTTTGCTTCTTCCTTAGTTTTTACAATTTTATCACCATAATATTTTAAATAGTTTACGCCTACTTTGGCTCCTGTGGATACCAATTTGGTAGCACGTTGTATTTTTGATGTAGGTATGTTATCAATGGTTTTCATACACGTTTAATTCATGTGGAATTTTTCCTTAAATAAAAATTTGCCTAAGTCTAATACGCTTTTTACAGGTGCTATATCAAGCACGTCAAAAGTGGTATTAACTGATTTTTCTATGAAAATATCTGTCTTTTCAAAAGAAGTAGAGGTGTCATCCAGCCAAAATTTCATTGTAAGAAGCAATTGAAGCCAAGCAGATTCTTTTAATGCTCTATCTTGAATTTTTTCAAGTTGTTCTTGCTTTATATCTAGCATTTGTATGCCCAATTCACTGATATATTTCGTAAAATGATGTTTTAAACCTTTTAGCATTTTTAAACCTTTAAGGTCGTTATTATACTTGTCAAGCACATGCTTTACATAGCTTCTATTAGCAGTTAAGTTTTCAAAAAACGTGTAGTAAAAGCTTAACAATTTATTACGAGCATCAAATATGTTGTAATCTTCGCTTTTTTCTAGAGCCTTTAAAGAATTAGTGTAAAAGGCTTCAAAAACACCCTTTTCAATAGATTCAAAAGAGGAGAAATGTTCGTAGAATTTTGCTTCTTCAAAATTATTTGCTTTGGCAAAAGCAAATACTGTCTTTGGGTTTTCATCATGCTCTAATACATAATCCATGTACCAAGTAATAATATCATTTTTGGAAATAGATTTTTTCTTTGCCATAATCTGTTTATTTATGGTAAAGATACAAAATGTTTAACAATTAAATAAAAAAGTTAAACAAAATAAGATGTAATACTATTGGATTTATTTATTGAGTGTTTAGCAGCACTGTTCTTCTTTAACCAACTTACAGCTAGATACAGCAGCAATAGCCCCTAAAATAGGCGCGGTAATATACAACCATAAATGCTGAAAGTTGCCGGTAAACAGGGCAGGAGCTATAGAGCGTATAGGATTCATAGATGCTTTTGTCATTGGACCAGCAAACATGGCTTCTAGCAATATAACACCTCCAACTGCTATGGCTGCCATGGTACCTATTTCTTTACTTCCAGTGGAAACATTAATAATAACTACCATTAAAAAGAACGTCAACAAAAATTCTAAAATTGCTGCTTTATAAGCTGGAAAACTCTCTGCAGGAGTGGTTTCTCCTAAAAATTGACTTTCTGGAAATAAAAACCATAACAATAATACAGCAAGAATAGCACCTATGGCCTGTGCTAAAATATATTTAGGTACTTTATTTAATGGAAACTTTTTAGCAAAAGCAAAACCTATGGTTACTGCAGGATTAAAATGAGCGCCAGATATTTCTCCAAAAGCATAAATCATCGCCATAACAATTAGTCCCCAAGTTATAGCAACACCAACATGGGAAATGCTTCTACCTGTTATTTCGTTTATAGTCATAGCACCACAACCGCAAAAAATCATGATGAAAGTACCAATGGTTTCAGATATGTATTGTTTCATTACTTATTATTAATGTCTGAACGAATTTGCGTTAGGGATTGAACGGCATGTTTGAAATCCCCGACGTAGGAGGGATTGAGTAGTGAAAGCCCGACCCTTGCGGTAACGCCCAAATTAATTATGGACAAATATACAACCTCTTATTTTAAGCTTTTGTTAACAATAAGCGATTTTAGTTTGGTTAATTTTATCTATTAAAACTTTATTATAAATAACTACAAAAAATGAAAAAATTACTATTACTATTTTTGGCTTGTGCAACTATAACTTGTGTACAGGCACAGCTTGAAACACCACAGCCAAGTCCTTCGGCTAAATTGGAGCAAAAAGTAGGTTTAACAGATGTAACCATAGAGTATTCTAGACCAGGTGTAAAAGGACGCAAAATATTTGGTGGTTTAGAACCTTTTGGAACAATTTGGAGAACTGGAGCTAATAAAAATACGATTATTACTTTTAGTACTGAGGTAACTATTGCTGGACAAAAATTAAAAGCAGGTAGCTATGCCATTTTTACAAGATTAAATTCTGCTAAATCGTGGGATGTTATGTTTTATAGTGATACAAGTAACTGGGGTACACCTCGTAAATGGGATGAGAGCAAGGTGGTTGCTACTGCTTCCATAGAGGTAACTGATATTCCTTTTAACGTAGAAACATTTACTATAGATATTAACAATATTAAGAATAGTAGTGCTACTTTAGAGTTGATTTGGGAAAAATCTTATGCCGCAGTTACTTTTCAGGTACCAACTGATAAGGCAGTATTATCTAATATTAACAAGGTAATGAGTGGGCCAAGTGTTAATGATTATTATTCGGCTGCTGTATACTACTTACAAGAGAATAAAGACATAAAAAAAGCTAAAACTTGGATTGATAAAGCCGTGGAACTAACAAGTGATAAACCACGCTTTTGGATTTTAAGACAACAGTCTTTAATACACGCTAAAGCTGGTGCTAAAGATATAGCTATTGCTGCTGCTAAGCAGTCTTTAAAGCTTGCTGAAAAAGCAGGGAATAAAGGATATGTAAAAATGAACCAAGATTCTTTAAAAGAGTGGGGAGCTATGTAGTAATAGGCTTTTAACCTTATATAAGATTACTTTTAATTTAAGAAGCGCAACATTTTAGGTTGCGCTTTTTTATTTTTGGGTGTTACCCACAAGGGGGCGCACTTTCCGTTAAAAGTTTTGGTTTCCCGCAATGGCGGGACCAAAAGCTACCACTGCAATCGCTAACGCGGGCGTATTTGCTGTAGTAAGGTCTTAAACTTTTAATCTGTGTCTTCTAAAAAAAATAATTTTTCTACGGGCTGATTAAAAAGCTTTGCAATTTTAAGGGAAAGCACAGTAGATGGCACATACTTATTCTTTTCCATGGCGTTAATAGTTTGCCTGCTCACTCCAATTTTTTTTGCCAAATCAGCTTGGGTCATATCGTGTATGGCACGTTGTACCTTTATGCTATTCTTCATTGCTTCTGGATTTAAGTTTTAAGAAATTAAAGCGAATTATAAAGAATATAAGTGGTGTAAACATATTCAACACCAATACATAATAAAATGCTATTTCATAAATGAATATTATTGTAAAAAGTAAAATGGCATAATTAAAAATAATTCCCCAGACTATAGAATCTTTACGCAACTTGTAGATGAATTCATCTTCTATTTTCTCTTTAGTAAAAGCTAAAATTAGTCCCCCTAATAATATAAATACCATAATAATTTCATCTAAAATTTGATTATTGATGACTTTAAAGAACTCACTTTCCAAAATATCGTGATAGTATGCAGCTAATACCTTGGTGTCATTAAGGTACTTAACTTCGTAACCGTTAATAAAAAGACAAATACCAGAAAGAATACCTAGAGAGAAAAGAATCCATCCTAAGATTTTGTACCTATGTGGCAATAAATAATTTGTTTTCATAAATGTTCGTTTTAAAATTGATAAAATGATTGATGTATCAAAAGTAATATAAACTTTACATTTAGACAAATAAAAATTACATTAAGTCTTAAAAATTAGTCTTTTTTTACTGCTTAGTATTGTAAATTGATAAGCGAACGAACGTGATCTAAGGTGTTAATTAACTGCTTGCTAAACTCAAAAGTCATTATATCGCTTTCAGTTTTACCATCTCGAAGTAATTGGTTAAAATGGATAACCTCATAATTATAACCAATAGTGTTGTAACCAAAATCTAAAGTTTCATTAACACCTTCGTTAGGCATAAGCGTTACAGTTGCTGGTGCATGAAACATAGTGTTTATTTTAATAGTACCATGTTCACAATAAAAAATAGCTTCTGTAGGGGTGTCTTCAATAAGCGAACTTTTTAAATAGGCTTTTGTAGTATCCTCATACTCAAACTCCATATTGCAAGAAGCGTCTGCGCCATTATCAAAATAAGTTGCTTTGGCACCAATGGTTTTAGGAATACCTAATGTAGATAAGGCAATAAAAATAGGGTAGATGCCAATATCCAATAAACTTCCACCACCTAAAGATTTATTAAATAACCTATGTTTATCATCAAAAGTGCGATAAAATCCAAAATCTGCTTCTAGTTTTAAAAGCTTGCCAAACTTTTTTTCTTTTAGAGCATTTAAAACATATTGATAGTGCGGTAAAAAATACGTCCATAGAGCTTCCATAAGCAAAACGTTTTTTTCCTTGGCTAATGCAATCATTTCCGCAACCTCTTCTGTATTCATGGCAAAAGGCTTTTCACAAAGTACAGCAATACCGTTTTTTAAGCAGAGTAGGGTATTCTCTTTGTGAAGCGCATGTGGTGTAGCGATATAAACTGCATCTATATTTGTGTCTTTAGCTAACGCTTCATAGCTGTCAAAAGCTGTTATTGCGTCATATTTTTTCGCAAAAGCATCTGCTTTATCCTGATTTCTTGAAGCTACTGCATAGAGTTTAGCACCTTTAATCGTTAACAAATCTGTTGCAAATTTATGAGCAATATTACCAAGGCCTATAATACCCCAATTTATGGTTTTAGGTAGTTGTAGCATTATCAGTATAGTTTGTTTTTCCAATAATTAAGAAAAGTAAAATTAAGGATAGTAAATAGTAAATACTTGTATTACTGGATAAAATGATGTCATAAACTATTTTACTAATGTTAGCACTAATTAGGAATAAAATAATTTTGTTAGCCAAACTAAGCTTCTTCAAAATGAAAACTAAGCTCAAATAAATTATCATAATACAACCAATAAAATTAAGCCATAAATAACTTAATATTGGATTAAGGCCTTGTTGTTCTAATTTAAATATTCCAAAATAATAAAATATTAATATAAAAATTTGTGTAATTAGTGCAGAAAGGAATACATGATTTCCTCTAATTTTTTTAAAAAAGAATGCTATTAAAAATATTCCTAACACAGTTCCATAGAAAAGAGATCCAATGGTATTGACTAGCTGAATTAGATTGTCAAAAAGTTTGGCAACACAAGCTACAGCTATGGCAATAATACCCCATAACAGTGTAAACCATCTAGACGCCTTAACCATCTGTTCTTCAGTTTTTTCTGAAACGTTTCTCTTGTATAAATCTATTGTGGTAGTGGAGCCTAAAGCATTCAATTCACTAGCGGTACTAGACATAGCAGCACTTAAAATAACAGCCAATAGTAATCCAATTAAACCCCGTGGTAGGTTATTTAAAATAAAATGAATAAACACATAGTCTTTATCATTACTTTCTATTTTTAAGTCCTTGCTTTCTCCTGCTTTTTTAATTAGGTCTCTGGCTTCTTTGCGTAACTCTTCATTTGCAGTATTAGCTGCTGAAATATATTTAGCAGCTTCTGTATTTTCAGAGTTCACATAGGCTTTTATAATTTTTTGCTTATCTCTAAAAATCTGCTGTTGTTCGTTCTGAAGTTTTTTATAATCCTCAGCATATTCAGAATTTAAAACGACTTCGGTTGCAGTTGGATTAAAATTCACAGGTGCTTCATTAAACTGATAAAACACGAATACCATGACACCAACTAACAGAATAAAAAACTGCATTGGAATTTTTAAAAGGCCATTAAAGACTAATCCCAATTGCATTTCTTTTACCGATTTTCCGGATAGGTAACGTTGTACTTGGCTTTGATCTGTGCCAAAATAAGAGAGGGCTAAAAACGTACCACCAATTAGTCCAGACCATACCGTATAGCGGTTATCCAGATTAAAAGAGAAGTCTAAAACTTCCATTTTACCACTAGCTCCAGCAATTTCTAGAGCTTTTTGAAATGTGATATCCTCTGGTAATTTATCCACAATTAAAAAGAATGCCACTAACATTCCTGCAAAAATAATTACCATTTGGTGTTTCTGTGTTACGTTTACTGCTCGTGTACCTCCAGAAACGGTATAAATAATCACTAATATACCTATGACTATGTTCAATGTTAACAAATCCCAACCTAAGACTACAGATAAAATAATAGCAGGAGCAAAGATGGTAATACCAGCAGCTAAGCCACGTTGTATTAAAAACAAAATAGCAGCAAGTGTTCTGGTTTTTAAATCGAATCTATTTTCTAAAAACTCGTAAGCAGTATATACTTTTAAACGATGATATAAAGGAATAAACACTATACAAATTACAATCATGGCAATAGGTAAGCCAAAGTAAAATTGTACAAAGCCCATACCATCATTGTAAGCTTGTCCTGGTGTGGATAAAAACGTAATAGCACTGGCTTGTGTTGCCATGACTGATAAGCCAATGGTCCACCACTTAGAGGTATTACCACCACGTAGATAGTCTTTTACATTTTTACTTCCTCGTGTTTGCCATGTGCCGTAAGCTACAATAGCAATTAAAGTTATAGAAAGCACTATCCAATCTACCCAATTTAGCATGTGCATGACTTAGAAGGTTTTAGTGATGATATAAAATGCCAAAAAATACAACAGATTAACCACCAACACTATGGTGTACAGTTTTTGCCATTGTTGCTTTGGTGAGTCTTCTCTCATAATTAGTCTTCTAGTTTTAGAGCGTTTTTAATCTCGTCCTTTCCTAAAGATAACATATTTGCGAATAAGCGGTAAGCCCCGGAAACCCCAGCAGGAAACTCCCTAAAAAAGCTTAACCCAGTGTATATATAGTAGCCTTTACCATGTTTTGCTACAAGTAAACTTCCTTTTTTGGCTGTCTCTCCTTTGTCATTCATAGACAAAATAGGCGTAAACTCATTACCCCAACCGTTTGCAAAATATAAACCACGCTCTTGAGTCCATCCTTTAAAATCGTTTTGGGTAATTTTATTTGGGTAGTTAAG
The DNA here is from genome assembly GCF_004310335.1 of Hyunsoonleella pacifica. GTDB lineage: Bacteria > Bacteroidota > Bacteroidia > Flavobacteriales > Flavobacteriaceae > Jejuia > Jejuia pacifica. The sequence goes on from NZ_SIRS01000001.1 coordinate 829,357, forward strand.
TACTTCATGATCTGGGTTTATAAAACGCACTTCGGCATTTTCATCCGTTACACGGTCTCTAGATAATTGTAAATCGTAAGGTGCTAAATCTTTTGTTTTTAAACGATAAGAAGTACTGTATTGTACAATTACGTTACCACCGTTAGATACAAAATCGAATAGTTGTTGTTGTTTAAACTGTAAGTCATCTAAGATATTATGCGCTCTAATACCAACAACTACAGCATCAAATTTACTTAAGGTTTCTGGAGTAATTTCATCTGTAGAAATCGTACGAACATTATATCCAATTTGGCGTAAACTTTCAGGAACTACATCCCCAGCTCCTTGGATATACCCAATGTTTTCGCCTCGTTTCTTAATGTCTAAACGTACTACCTTACTTTCACTTGGCAATAAAACTGTTTGAAAGGGGATGTGCTCATAATCAATTTCAATAAGTTCTTTTGTATAATCTTTATCGTCTATATGTACAATGGGACCAATAAATCCTTCACTTTGATTTTCTGGAGGAATTACAGTGAATACCAAGGTTTGTTCTTCGCCTTTATGTGAAATAGATACTTTTTGCTTTTTAGGATATACTTGCCAATCGTTTGGATGACATACTTCAACATCACCTTCTAAATTATCTCTACCTGCTTTTATTACAACTGTAATATCACGTTGTTTATCATTTTCAAAAATGAACACTTTTTCTTTGATTCTAGCAGATACTTCTGGGATAACTTCAAACGGACGGTATAATTCGCCTTTGTCTGGTTTTGAAAATCGTTGAATTACTGGTTTTGAAAATGTTATTGGTGTATTTTCAATAAGCAAATTAAAATCAACTGTATATTGTCGTGGTGTTTCTGGTTTTCCAATTAAGGTTTTGTCTTCTACTTGATACATACCTAAAGTGCCTTTTTTATTTAGCCAATATGGTGTAGTAGGTTTGGCATCATCTTCTATTTTTAATACTTCTTTAAATATGAATCGGGTGTTGTTATCTAATTTGATGTTTTTTGATACATCTATATTACTAATGTTACCTATGCTTACTAATGTAATAGGTAAATCGCTTCTATTTAAAACTTCTAAACCAACATTTACCATATTGCCAGCTGTAGCCCAATTACTATCAGCAGAGGCTTCTAGATATATACCAGCACACATTTGAATGATACGTTTTAATTCTTCAGATTTTAAAGCTTTCCAGTGTTCATCTTCAATATGTTGTAGCAGTTTATAAGCTTTAACTAAGTCTGGCACATGTACAGAAGGATTTGTGAAATTAAAATTAGATTCAATAGCATTTAAAATAGTTCCAATGGCTTTTCCTCCTTTTACACGATTCCAAGACGTATCAATTCCAGCGAATACATTGTTTGCACCATTAAGAGGATCGCCTTTTAAAAACTCAATATATTCATCTTGTGTGCCTCGAGTAGAAATACGCCCGAATCCTTGGCACAAATGCTGGCTACTTGCAATAGACGCCAATTCGTTGTTAGACATTCCTTTTAATGGATAGTATACACCAATATCTAGCTTTAGCATGTTGCTTTTATCTATTTTATCAAATGCTTCCTTATTACCGTAACGCCACCAACTGGTATTGTAAAACAAGCGTTTTGGTTGCCAAAGTGAAGTGTATTGCAAATGTTCTGGGTAAGCTGTTGCGCTATTTGCCATATCAAATGCTTCAATGCTTAGCATAGCAGATGTAGTGTGATGTCCATGAGTTTGTCCGGCTCTTCTGTGATCAAATCTATTAATAATCACATCTGGTTTAAATTGTCTTATGGCAAATACTACATCACTCAGTACTTCATTTTTATCCCAAATTTCTAAAGTTTCATCAGGATGTTTGGAGTAGCCAAAATCGTTAGCACGAGTAAAGCGTTGTTTACCACCATCTACACTTCTAGCAGCTAATAGCTCTTGCGTTCTAATTACTCCCAAAAGCTCTCTAATTTCTGGACCAATTAAGTTTTGTCCGCCATCTCCACGTGTTAAAGATAAATAAGCTGTACGTGCTTTTACGTGGTTTGCCATATAAGCAATAAGCCTAGTGTTTTCATCATCAGGATGTGCCGCTACATACAATACAGATCCTAAAACGTTAAGTTTTTGAATGGATTCATAAATTTCTGAAGATGATGGCACTTTTGGTTTTTGTGCTCTAATGGATGATAGCATAAAGATGGCTATCAGGGTTAAAAGTAATCGTTTTTGCATAACTTTCTTTTGCTGACTGCCAAATATAAATAAAGAAACTAGCGGATGTTCTGGTTTTAATTTTTATTTAACGATGTTTAAAATGCATTTCATGGATGATTTTCTAGATTGTTACCTAAAGTTTAATTAACTGTTAAACTTTACATGTTTTTAACTATTATATTTTTCCAATACGCTGTTTTTTAGTTTATAAGAATATACGTGTATTTTACCGATGAAAAAAATACATTTTTTGATATATTTTCGTATAAGTTTTTAAAAATTTTATTTAACCTAAATTAGAAAAAAATGAAAAATTTACTTAACCTAATGAATTTAAAAATGCTAATGATAATAGCTTTATTAGCAGTTGTTATGTCTTGTTCTAATGAAGAACAAGAAGTGTTTCAAGAGGATTTGAATGAGATTCAAGATCCTGAAAATAGTGATTTATCTGCCGTATGTAGTTTTGGAAATACAAAGTATACGTACAGTGGTCCTGGAAATGATGTTAATGAAGCTGTTGATGATGAAATAGATGATAGGTCTTGTCCTTACAACTATGCGCAAACAACTAATGGTACTCCGCATACTTGGGGTAGTTATAGACTTAGAGCAGGAACAAGTACAGACAACCTACAACCAAGAATAGAAAGAGCAAGTAAGGTAGTCAAAAATGTGAAGGTTGGGAATTTTATCGAAATTAAAGGAACAGTTCGCATTAAGCGCGTAGGTGATGGTGATTCTACCTCTACTAATGGAGAGCTTGGTAATAGTAACGGAACTTACCTTATACAAGCTAAGGGAAAACATTCTACTCCTGATGGTGAGCCTGTAGTAGGAAGTGCAGACCCAGCAATTTGTTTGTTTGTTGCTAAGCCTATAGAAGAAAATGGGATACAATATTATGATATTTATCGAGAACAAATTACTGAACGTGGAGGATCAGGCTCAGGAGGAAGAACATTATTTGGACCAATAACTAGAGTAAGACAAAACAGAGATTTTGACATTACTGTTAAAACTGGTTTTGATGTGTCTGGTGGAGAATTTAGACATTATGTAAATTCGACTATTAACGGTGTCTTTAGAAGTTTTAGAGTGCCAAATCCAGACAGAGCATTACAAGCTAAATTGCGTATGGGGGCTTACCGTTGTAAAGGTGGAGAAGCGGAAATTTTATGGCGTGATGTTACTACAAGATTTGTTAACAATCCATAAATACATATCCAAAATTAGTTAGATGTAATAGACTTTAGAAACTGCCTGAAAAAATATTTTTTTAGGCAGTTTTTTATATAATAAACAATAAGTGATGTTGAATGTTGAGGCTAGTTCACAAAGAAGAAGACTAGTATGAATTATTTTCATAGTATCTTATGTAGTCAATGGCTTTTAAAAGTATATGTAATTATATAAATAGTTAACTAATTTTTAGTACTAGTTTAATTGATTATTATTTTCTCTGAAAACGATGCGTTTTTATCAGTAATTCTCAAAAAATACATTCCTGATTGCAACCCCAAGGTTGTAACATTTTTGTTTAAGAAGGTTGTTTCTGGTATAAATTCAGTGTACACTAATTGCCCGCTGAGATTAAATATTTCTATGTTTAAATTTTTATAAGAATGAAGAGCCTTTGCTTTTATGCTAAAACTTCCAGAATTAGGATTTGGAAATATGGTAAATTCATTAAATATCTCGTCATTTAAAGCAATATCTTTTTGTTCTTTTTTGCACAACTCAATAAACCAAGAATTGAAAATTCCTATATTTTCGGTACCATTATCCATTATTTCAATAGTCCAGTCTCCTATAGCATCTTCATTACTAAATGTAGTTAATGTACCACTTAGTGATTTTTGATTAATATTTAAATCACTCTTTGCGCAGTTAAAATTTAAAGTTTGATCATCAAATACTGTAAATAAGTTTTCTTCTGTTGAACAGCTTTTATATGTTTTAAGTATGACTTCGGTACCTTTAGGGCTTGTTATAGTAATTCCTAAGTCCCCAATGATGGGATGAGATATAGCAACACCTATATTAATATCAGATATAATAGATGATTCCGGGATGGTTATACTATGTATTAAAGTAGATATGGTATTCGTTTCATCACTAATAATTTGTAGATTTAAGCTTTCATGAGATTCGAATTTTTTGCAAGTGTTAACTACTTCTACACCAATAGCAATATCACTTTTATTCACAGCAAAAAAATGATGGTTTGAAGCTTCTAACATAAATCTGCATTCTGAAGCAATAATATCTGGGATATCAAAGGTATAAGATCCATTATTAGGAATATTTTTAGCAATAACAGTGTCATACGAAATACCACCATTTGTTGATAATAATATATTTACATTTTCTCCTCCATCAATATTATCAGTATTGTTTACTAACCACCTAATTGTTTGAGTACTTCCTGCTGTAAGAATTAAATCTTCCTCAGCAAAATTTATAATTTCAAAAGGCCCGTAAGCATTATCAAATGTTAGGGTAATATCATCAAAGCTAGTTTTACCGCCTTCTGGATTATTGTCTCTAACGGTTAATCTAAAATCTGCTGTTCTATTAACATTTGGTACTTTTTCCCATAAAGTCTCATTTAATCCAAATCTTAAATCAAGCAAATTGGGAAAATATCTAATTGGATTATTAGTTGGTGGAAAACTTCTAAATAAAACAGCATCACTATCACTTAAATCAGGATTAGGGTATACAGTTTTTGATCCGTTATCATTAATTTGCTCCCAACAGTAGGTTAATGTACCGTTATCATCTTTATCTGTTACGCCTATCAATTTAAAAGGAGTACCTATGGGGTGGGTTAAATTTGTACCTGCGTTAGCAATAGGGCTTAAATTATTCAATAAAGTACCACTAGCACATTGAGTTTTGCTTACTACATTGTTTATTTGTTCTATTGAAATACCATGAAAATACGAATCGTTTGCCAGTTGTATGTTAGCAGATCTTCCAATACCAGAATACCCCATTATTGTAGAGCCACTACCAGGTTCTACTTGTACTTTAGTGCCTTCATTTCCAAGATAAGTCCATGTATGATTAGCTCCCAATTGATGTCCTATTTCATGTGCTAACAAACTGAAATCAAAATGAAAACCTGATGGAAAGTCACTAGAGGAGTATGCACTCCCTTTTTTTCCATCTTCACAAATGCAACCTATACAATTAGCATTGCCACCTATTCCTACAGCTGATAATAGATGACCAATATTATAATTTGTATTACCAATAGTTGTATCAAGATTTTGTTGTAACTCTTCTCCATAGTTGGATGGAAAATTAGAATACGGATCGCTTTCTGCATTTAAATAAACTATAGCATCATTATTTTCTACCAAAACAAAGCTAATGTTTAAATCTCTTTCAAAAACAGCATTGATGTTTGTTAAACTAGATACTATCGCTGCATTTACATTAGCTAATGTTCCTCCATGAAAAATAGAATACTCACCAGTGGCTGATAATGCTATGTTAAAAACTCTCTTTTCAGAGGTTTTGATTTTATTTGTATGAGATGTATGGCTATATGCAAAGTTTTTGTTTTGAGTAAGTGTTTTACATGTAGAAGTAATTATTATTTCTTCTGGGGAATGCTCTAAAATATAAAAACCGTTTTTTAAATCTGTGTGTGGTTGATAATACAGAGGTTTGTCATTACCTAATAATATGCCTGAAAACCCCTTGTAGGGAGAAATACTAAACCTTAAATAATTTGATGGATTATCGATACCATAGCCTACATAAGATCTAATGGAAGGGTATTTTTCCTGTAATCTTTTTTGCATTACTGACAACTCTATAATTTTAAACTTTTCAAATTTGCCTTTTGCATTGGGAAAAGAGATAATATTATCTCCTTTTGTAGAAAAGTTATTTAAATTATCAATGTTATCCAGTTTACTTTTAAGAGCTTTATAATCATAATTATAAAGTTTACTTTTACTGCTTTGTGTAGAATTTATACTCCTGTTCGATTTAAAAAACAAATCGTTTTGGGCTCTACATAAACATATAGAACAGCAGAAGAGAATGTATAAATAATAGTTAAGACTTGGGGGCATTATTGTTACTATAATTTATATAAAACTAACTAAAAAAGTAACTGTAAACAATCAATTGTAAAGTTATTTTGTAGCTAAATACAACTTTTTAATAATACGTGATTTTTAGGGATTCACAACCACTTTTTTCGTTTAAAGTAGTAGAGTAGGGTAATGAAAATGATAATCATAATAGCCCAAACGATATAATAGCCGTATTTGTAGTGTAGCTCTGGCATATTCTGGAAATTCATACCATAAACGCCAGCGATAAATGTTAGAGGGATGAATATAGAGGCCATAATGGTAAGCACTTTCATGACTTCGTTCATTTTATTGCTTATGGAGGTCATATACATATCCATTAAACTCCATATCATTTCTCGGTAAATATCGATATTTTCAGAAACTTGTATAAGATGGTCGTAGATATCGCGGTAGTACGTGAGTGTTCTTTGTTGTATAAGATTATTATCGTTTTTTTCTATACGATTAAGCACTTCGCGCAATGGGAATATAGCACGGCGTACTCTTAAGATTTCACGTTTTAAATCTTGGATATTTTTGCTAGTATCATCATCCACTTTGTTAGAGAAAATGTCGGTTTCGAAATCCTCAACCTTATCTCCTAAAATTTCAATGACGCTAAAGTAGTGATCCACTATGGCATCAATAAGAGTGTAGAGTAAATAATCGGCAGACATGCTACGTATACGTCCTTTCGCTTGTCTAATCCTGTCTCTTACGGTATCAAATACGTCGCCTTCGGCTTCTTGGAAAGATAGTACATAATTTTTACCCAAAACGAAACTTACTTGCTCTGAGACGATGTTTTTTTCTTTATCGTAATACAACATTTTAAGGACTAAGAAGATATAATCGTCGTACTCATCTATTTTTGGGCGTTGGGCAATGTTTACGATATCTTCTAGAACCAATGGGTGTATATTGTAATGCAACCCTAATTTTTCTATTTGCTTTACGTGGTTTAGTCCGTTTATGTTTATCCAAGATACGGTAGGTGTATCTTTGAAATCAAATACATTTTCAACGGTTTTTAGTTGGGTTTCTGTACAATTTTCTTTTGTAAAATCGAAAGCTTCAAGGAAAAGTTGATCTTTTACTTTTTCTCCAGTATAGACAACACTACCAGGAACTTGTCCTAGTTTTTTTTTGGAACGGTATAGTCTTTTTCTTGTCATAAACAGTAAGACATAAATATAAGATTATTTAAACGATATCTGCACCGTCATCATTACTATCGCTATCAATAGCATCTTTTTCTACTAGTGTTACTGCTTTTTGTAGCATAAGGTTATTAGGGTAGGTTACCAAGTCTCCATTGTCTAATCTTAAATGCAATTGAAAGGCGCGTATATCTTCAATAATGGCTTTTATGGGAAAATCTTTATCATGTATTTCTATTTTATCACCTACTTTATAAGGAAAGTTGAAGAACATGATGATACCAGAAGTTACATTACTTAATATGGACCATATCGCAAAAAGAGCAATACCAATAATAGCAAATATTGAGGAGAATATTACAGCAATATCTTCAAACTTAGCACCTAACACAAAGCATTCTATCAGGATACCAATTAACAAGAGACTAACAGTAACATACCTGCGCATTAGTCGTATTCTTGCATCATTAATACCGCTTTTGCTTCCTATTTTTTTAATTAAAATATTAGTAACACTACCAATAATTAAAAGTATACCTATTAAAAATCCTGTTCGGATAAGTTCTGTTTGGTGGGTTTCAAAAAAGTTAGCTATCATAATATTGGTGGATTATGATGTAAAGATACACGCAAATTAATTGAGTTGTAGTGTATCTCTTAAAATTGCACTTGCGTTATCGTTTTTTTGCCAGTAAGGCGACGTTATGGTTTTTAGTTTTGTAGCCTTGGTAGTTAATAGTTTACCGCCACTTTTAAAGGTTTCTTCCCAAGAAATTATATCATACGGAAATTTGGGATTAAAGTTAATGGCTAATGTTCTGTCGAGATTTTTATAATTAAGTGTATACTTATTTTCAGCTAAAGTTGCCTCTGCTTGATACGCTTTAATTTTTACGTGTTTCATTCTGGTATATTCAAAGGAAGGGATTACCGAAATATTACCAGTTGGTAATGATTTTGGATTGATACGTAACTGTGCCCACAATTCATTTTCTAATGTGGTTTTGTTTAATTTGAATTGCTCATCTGCCTCTGCTTGAAAATAAGAATGCGACATAATATTAAACTGTTCTTTGTTGTTTAATTGCGCATACACATGGCCACACCATTCTTGCATAGAGCTTGATACTTTTAGGGCGTGTTGGTTATTAGCCACAGGATAAAATGTACTCTGCATTATGGAGTAAGGGTAAATACCTGTATTAAAGTTTTTAGTAGCATTTAATTTTAAAACTGGAATATTACTTTTGTTTTGATAATCTGCTTTTACCTGTATTTCGGGTAGAAAATCTTCGGTTACGTAAATTAAGACTGCTGTACCTTCACGTATTTCTCCATAACGTGCCTGCTCTAGTTTGTAGGATGAAATTTCTGCTTTTCCAGCATACCAGTAGTCTTTAAACTCTTGAGATAGCGGTTGTACTGGTTTTTGTTGCACCATGGAAGTATTAACGGCTAATAAGTCTTTTTTTGTTTCCTTTTTGCAGGAAGTTATTAGAAATGCAAAAACTCCTAGCACTATATAGTATTGTATTATTTTCATTTCAATTTAATTTTTAATTGTTTTTAAGCGCATATTCCACAAATAAATAATTACAAAAGACATAGAAGAAAAACCAAAGCTTAGCATAATTCTAAGTAAAATTCTATAAGGTCTTAGGTTATATGGTTCATAAATTAAAGAAACATAACCTAACCAAAGCCCTAAGGTTATGAATAGCGTTATTTTTTTTATATTTAGTAAGGTTAGTGATAGATTTATCAAGAATATAAAAAATACAAATAAAATAAATGATATGGCTTGGTATAAACCCCACTGTACTCCGATTGAATTCAATGGAAATAAATAACAAGTTAGATTAATTATTGCTTTGTATAATAGTATTTGTAATAGAGTTAAAATACCAGCTATAAATATTAATCTTCTTACCTTGTCCAAAATAATAGTATCGAAATTACAAACTTAATTAATATCAACAATAGCATTTAACGTTTTGTAAACAAGGTGTACGGGTAATCCCATAACGTTAAAATATGAGCCTTCAATATTTGTAACACCTATCTGCCCAATCCAATCTTGTATCCCATAAGCGCCAGCTTTATCAAAGGGTTTGTAATGTGTAATGTAATATTCTATTTCTCGGTTGGTAAGTGCTTTAAAAGTCACTTTAGTACTATTATACAGTGTTTTCTCAAAATTTGAAGCGGTAAAGCAAACTGAGGTAATTACCTCATGAGTTGCATCACTTAAAGATTTTAGTATAGCAAAGGCTTCATCAGCATTTTTTGGTTTTCCTAATGCTGTATTATTGTGCCAAACTATAGTGTCACTGGTAATTAAAATATCATTGGGTTGCAATTCTTCTTTAAAAGGGAGTGCTTTTAGTTGTGCTAAGTAATTAGTGATTTCAAAGTGAGTAAGCCTTGGCGGGTATTCTTCCTTTACAGGCTTTAATCGTATTTCAAAATCTATATCTAACGCTTTAAAAAAAGCTTGTCGTCTTGGGGATTGAGACGCTAGAATAACGTTATGATGTTTTAGCTTTTCGTTTAGCATATTTTTGTATAGTGTAATTCAGTTAGGCTTGTGAAATTACAAAATAAACGTATAGCTTAACATGGATAACATTCCAAATAGCATAATCCACTTGTACAACGTGGATATGTGATGAAAGTGCTGTTTAGTTTTTGCACTAAACAATTTAATACTCACATATAGCAATGGGCCGATAACAAAACCCAAAAAATACATAAGTAGTAATGGTTGTTTGTAAAATTCTGAAACTACATAAAATATTAGTATTACCGTAGGTATGCTATTTGATACGGCTACAATATTTCTAGTACGTTCCCTACCAATAGCAATGGGCAGTGTGTAAATTTTAGATTGGTAATCGCCATCAATATCTTCAATATCTTTTACCATTTCCCTTAATAGGCTTATCATGAAAGCAAATATGGCATAGTCTAAAATAATATTGAAAAACGTAAGCTGAATGTTTCTATTTAATGCAGTTAATGTTGGAGTAAGCTCAAATAATCCAACTATTAGTATGCTTGCCGCTACTAATAGTGAAATTAAAATATTACCAATAAGTATAATACCTTTTAAATAAAATGAATAGATGTAGAGTAATGCTGAGATTAGTACGAAAATGGTAAAAAACGAACTTTTTCCTATGCGATGCGAAAGGTAAAACCCAATGCCAACACCAATTATATTGCAAATTATAAAGCTATTATAGGCTGTTTTTTCTGAAATAGATTTACCAATTATAATCTTATTAGGTTTATTGATCACATCGGTATTTTTATCGTAAATATCGTTTATTATATTACCCGCCGCCGCTATGCTTACTGTGGCTAAAATTAATAGTATTATCCCTAATCCATCTAACGCTAATGCTATACCAAAGGGCTCTAATAATGCATATTTTATTAATAATTGTACTAGTACAATCATTGCTAAATTTTTCCAGCGTATTAGGTTTAAAAAACTCAATATTCAATTGGTGTATTTCTGTTATCTATGGCTGTAAACACATAGATTTTTACTAGAAAATATAGAATAATCATCACAATAAGGGTTATGATGGTTGCGATAATAATTTTACGTTTTTCAGCTTTTCTAATTTTATTTTTAATGAGGGCTTTATCTGCTTTTGATAGGTTTTTGTGTTTAAAATCGAGCTTAAAGTGATAATGTGATGCTTCATGCAATCGCTCTTTTGCAGTAGTAAACGGATTGTCATTTTTCTGATTGAAATTACTTTGCTTGTTCCCAAAGCCTATGTAACCAAAACCAATACTAATACGTCTACTTTTGCGTCTCATTGCTTCATAAATTCAAAACCTCTCATCTGTTATTTCACTGAACACAGCTTATTCAAACTAATCATACTTCGCATCAAAATTACCACTCCATTTACCTTGTACTTTTAATACTTGTTCTATAACATCTCGCACAGCACCTTTACCACCATGTTTATGTGATACGTATTTAGAAATGGCCTTGATTTCTGGTACTGCATCTTGCGGACAACTGGGTAAGGCAATGTCTTTCATAACAGGGTAATCAGGGATGTCATCTCCCATATATAGTACGTTTTCAGAGCTTATATTCTTACGTTTGTAGTAATCGTTTAATTGCTCAATTTTATTATGAGCTCCCATGTAAATATCTGTTATGCCTAAACCTGCTAAACGTTTTTTTACCCCTTCGTTACTTCCTCCTGTAATGATACACACATTATAACCTTTGTCTACAGCAACTTTAAGGGCGTAACCGTCTTTTATATTCATGGTGCGTAGCATTTCTCCAGAAGATGTTATGTGTACTGTGCCGTCTGTAAGTACGCCATCCACATCAAAAATAAATGTGGTAATTTGATTTAGGTATTCTTTATAACTTTTTTCAGCCATGGGTGTCTTGGATTGATTTGGTAATTAATTTATATATGTTTTTATGTGTCTCTTTTTCTAAAAGCTTTAGATGATTTTTAATAGTTTTTTTATCATTACGTTTTGCAGGACCTGTTTGCGCGATATAGGGCGATACATCTTGTACTTTTTTTGCTGTTTCTAATATAAGAGGTTTTAATAAATCAAACTCTGTTGCTTCAGATTCTGTGATTTCATGAGCGATACGATACATTTGGTTTGTAAAATTATTAACAAAAACGGCAGCCAGATGCAGTACTTTACGCTGATCTGTATTTACCTTTTTTACAGGGCTTCCTAGGTATAGTGCTAAGGATTTTAAAATGTGATAATCTTTTTTATCTAGAGTTTCAATACAGATAGGAATATTAGAAAAATCTAAATCTGCAGTTTTTGTAAACGATTGTAAAGGGTAAAATACGCCACGCCTATTTTTCTTATCTAAATCATGAACGTTAATACTTCCTGCGGTATGCACCACTAATCTATTTTCAAAAGGTAATGCAGATGAAATCTCAGCTACAGCAGTATCGCTAACCGAAATAATATATACATCAGCTGTTTCTAAAGCATTTAAATCGTCAGTAATATTAGTTTCATTTTTATATTTAGATATAGAATTCAAACTCCTGTTAAACCATTGTTTTACAGTAATTTGTTTACTCTTATTAAAAGTTTTAAATAAATGCGTGCCAACATTGCCTGCACCAAGGATTATAACTGAAATCATATTGCTAAAATACAGAAGTAATATTAGTTTTAAAAGGAGATTAAAGTATCTTTGAGATATGGTAAAATCTGATATTAAAAGTAGAGAGGATGTGTTTTTATTAGTAGATATGTTTTACAAAAAAGTGAGAGCTAACAAAGTTTTAGGACCTTTTTTTAACAACACCATACAAGATTGGGATGCGCATTTAGAGCATCTTACTACATTTTGGGAATCCAGTCTGTTTTTGAAAACACGTTATTCAGGAGATCCTTTGGCGGCTCACGTTAAAGTAGATAAAAATTTTAACCATTCCATTTCAGAACTACATTTTGGGATTTGGCTCAATCTGTGGTTTGAAACTATAAACGAACTATTTGAAGGTGATTATGCAGAAAATGCTAAGCGACGCGCAAGAAAAATGGCAACATTTATCCATTTAAAGATTTTTGAAGCTAGGGGTTAATTGTCGTTCTAAATATAGTATTTTATCAACTCATATAACGCCTATTCACAGAATTAGTCTTACCTCCCTTTAAGAAGAATAAAAAGTTATAGGATCTGTTTCTCCATCTTAAAATCATCCATCACAAACCCATTTCCAATATCTATAACTATAGCTTCAAGTTTTTTAAATCCCATACGATTATATGCTTTAATGGAATCTGTATTATTTTTATTTACCGTTAAAGTGATTGATTTATAACCAAACACAATAGCTTTTTCTTCAATAAATTGCATTGCTTTCTTCCCAAAACCTTTACCTCTATACGGTTTCAATATATAGATCTTACTTAAAAATAAGGTATTATCATCTTTTTTAATTGAAATATAACCCGCATTAATCTCATTATACCTTAAAATAAAATATTGAAACCCATCATTTGTCTGCTCTGCAATTACCTTTGCAGACTGAAATTTATTTAGCATATATTCTACCTGAGGTTTTCCTGTAATGGGGATGTAATGCTCATGCCAAATGGTATAGGCAAGTGTTTCTATAGCTTTAAAATGTGTATGTGTTATAGCCTTGGTAAGCGTAATCATATTACATATAAAAATATCATAAAGAAATGACATATAGCACCAGCTAACACAAATAGGTGCCAAATTACATGATTAAACGGTATTTTTTCAATTACATAAAAAATGATGCCAGCGGTGTAAGCTACACCTCCAGCTGATAAAAGTAAAATACCGTTGTTATGCATTAAGTTGGTTAATGTAGAAAAATCAAAAACAATTAGCCAGCCCATAGCCAAATAGAGTAGGGTAGAAAAAATTTCAAACCTACCGGTAAAAAATAGTTTTAATATAACACCAAAAGCAGCAATACCCCAAACAATGTAAAACAACGTCCACCCTAAACTTTGTTCTAAAGTAATAAGTAGCACAGGGGTGTAGGTACCAGCAATTAAGAGATATATACTAATATGGTCAACAACCCTAAGGAAGTGTTTTTTACGTTCGTTTTTCGCAGCATGATAAAATGTAGAAGCACTAAATAGTATAATTATAGAAAAACCATAAATAACAACGCTAGTTAAACTGTAATCCGTTTTTTTAGTGTCAAAAATTATAAGAAGTATTAATGCTACAACCCCAAAAATAGCTCCTAAACCGTGACTCCAAGCATTTAGCTTTTCTTCTAATACAGATTGAATGCGCATTACTGCTCAGTTTTGGGTTTATTATATACCCATTTATCAGTCAGTTCGTAAAAGTCAATGTCCAGTTTAGATTTTTGGCGTTCTAAACGGCCACTCTGGAAATTGCGCTGCAAAATATCCTCAATCAAATAATCTTCTTTATCATTCCAAGGGTCGTACCCCTTCTTAAGTTTTATATCAAAAACATTGGCGGTAGTGTTATACCAAAACGCTCGCCAACCATTACGTAACTCTTTAACCAAATCAAAAGCTGTACGCCCTGTTTGACGGTGTATTAATTTTACTAAAATTTGTCCTTCGGTACGCGTTAATTTCTTTAACTCATCAGAAAACTCTCCTTCAATATATTTCTGTACTTTTTTGGTATAGCGCTTTTTTTCACGCTTTTTAGTGAGTTTAGCAAGATGTGTCGTTAGAGAGTCCAAACGTTCGGCAGCCATTTTAGCATAAGGATATACTTTAATCGTTTTACGTCTTAAAATCAAATAGCGGATTCTATCTTTTTTACTGTCAAATTTCAGTTTGTGAAGCAGCATCACTTCATCTAAATCAATTGCCGTTTTAGGTATAGAATCGCCCTCAACAACAATATACGTTAACTCAGTAGAATCCTGTTCTACCTCATTCACTTGAGAAAACGCCAAAACAGGCAACAATAGCAGTATGTATTTTAAATAATTCATGATAAAACCTTAGGAGCAAAATCAGTACCAAAATTAAGAATTTACAAGCTGTTTCGCTTTAAAATCAATATTATTTTTTGGGCATTACCCTCGATGAATATACTGTAAGTTTCATAACATATTGTTGCTCGGGTCTGGCTTTCCGTTAATAGTTTTGGCTCGATGCTCGCCTCGCCAAAAGCTACCACTGCAATCCCTAATGCGAATTACGTCCATAAATTATAATATAGATAACATAAAAACGTACTTTAAGAACTTTAAAATCATATTAATATTTTATTTTAGTGCAAAATCTTGAACACATGGCGAAAAAATCGATTTTAAATAAAAAATCATTAGAATTCTTAGAGCAATATTTAAACAACGCAGCACCTACAGGTTACGAATGGGACGGGCAAAAACTATGGATGGATTACCTGAAACCTTACGTAGATGAATTTATTACAGACACCTACGGTACGGCAGTTGGGGTTATTAATCCAAAATCAAAATATAAAGTAGTTATAGAGGGACATGCTGATGAAATTTCTTGGTATGTAAATTATATTTCGGATAACGGACTTATTTACGTTATTAGAAATGGTGGAAGCGACCATCAAATAGCACCGAGTAAAGTAGTGAATATACATACCAAAAAAGGTATTGTAAAAGGTGTTTTTGGGTGGCCAGCAATACATACTAGAAATAGAGCAAAAGAGGAGCCACCAAAACCTGATAATATTTTTATTGATTGTGGTTGTGCAAACAAAGAAGAAGTTGAAAAATTAGGCGTACATGTAGGCTGTGTTATAACTTACCCAGACGAATTTCATATATTAAATGACGACAAGTTTGTATGTCGCGCTATAGATAATCGTATGGGTGGTTTTATGATAGCAGAAGTAGCACGTTTATTAAAAGAAAGTAAAAAGAAATTACCTTTTGGTTTATACATTACCAATGCAGTACAGGAGGAAATAGGTTTACGTGGTGCGCAGATGATTACTGAAACGATTAAACCTAATGTGGCTATTGTTACTGATGTAACGCATGATACTACAACCCCTATGATAGAAAAGAAAAAAGAAGGACATCTAGAAATAGGGAAGGGGCCAGTTGTAGCTTATGCGCCAGCAGTGCAGCAAAAACTAAGAGACTTAATTATTGATACAGCTGAAGAAAAGAAAATACCATTTCAGCGTTCGGCATTATCCAGAGCCACAGGAACAGATACGGATGCTTTTGCGTATAGCAATGGAGGGGTAGCTTCTGCATTAATTTCATTACCATTACGTTACATGCATACCACAGTAGAAATGGTGCATAAAGACGATGTGGAAAACGTGATTAAATTAATTTACGAATCACTTTTAAATATAAAAGAAGGCGAAAGTTTTAGCTATTTTGATTAGCTGAAAAATTAAGTCAAATTAAAAAACATTTATCTTGTTTAATAGTTACAGCTATTTTATATTTGCACCGCTTTTAAATAAATTTTTATTTAAAATGTCAATGGTCGCGTAGCTCAGCTGGATAGAGCATCTGCCTTCTAAGCAGACGGTCACAGGTTCGAATCCTGTCGCGATCACGAATAAATAGTCCAAATAAAAAAACGCCAAGTGTACTTGAGCGTTTTTTTATTTGGACTATTTTCAAAGCGGAGCTTTTCAGGATGCACGAAGTGAATCCTGTTCGTTATTTTTATTAGTTAAAAGCGAACTAATAGCCTGATTATTTTGTTGCTATTTGTGTTTTTCTTTATAGATATCTTTCCAGTATGCACGAAGTGAATCCTGTTCGTTATTTTTATTAGTTAAAAGCGAACTAATAGCCTGATTATTTTGTTGCTATTTGTGTTTTTCTTTATAGATATCTTTCCAGTATGCACGAGGTGAATCCTGTTCGTGATCTTCATTAATCAAAAACGACTGAACACATAATCGCGTTATTGCAATTCATGCTCATATTTTTCATAATGAAATTCTAAACTAAGCTCAATGTTCATCCTACTTACATACCGTGACTTTTATTGCTGTGATAAACATACAGTAATTATCACTTTAGGTAGCTTTTAGTATGCCTCCAATTTACTATGTACTTTATCAATTTCCTTATCAATATACGCTTGTGCATAATGTACATATCTGTTAAAGGAATTGCTTGCATAACTGTGCCCACTAATTTTTCTAACCAAATGCTCTGGCATACCTAATATTAGTAGTGTGGTTATTGCAGTACGTCGCATCATGTGTGAGCTCATTTTATCACAAAAGCGTATTTGCTTTACATTTTTATGTAGCATTTTAGTTTTACCTTGGCGCTCCCGTGTCATTGCAATGGGGTTCGTAAAACCTGCTTTTTCTCCAATTAACTTTAGATTTCTATTAAAAATGAATAAGCTAATGGGTTTAAAAACAGGGATTTTAGAAGATTTAGATTTATATGTTTTATAAATGTCAATGGCGTATTCTGGAAGTTTAATAAAACTATAGGTTTTTGTTTTTTGAGATTTTATTTTTAAGTACCAATCGTTATTTTGCTGTTCAAAGTTTTTATTGGTTAAATTAAAAATATCAGAAAAGCGTAAGCCAGTTGTACAGCCAAATACAAAAATAGATTTAGTACGTTTTATAGCTGGTGTTAAGCTATTTTCAAATTCGGTATCGTGTATTAAAAACTTTAGTTGCTCTGGAGATAATACTAGAATATCTATATCTTCTTTTCTTACATAAAATAAATGTTGAAAATCGCCAGTAGGGAAGTCCCTATCGTATTTTAGATAATTAAAAAAGGTGCGTATTAACTTTATATTGGCACCTACATAATTATCAAAACATCCATTTTTATACATGTAATCGGTAAAGTTTTTGTAAAACTTTTTCCAGTAATTCTTTTCTGATCGTAATTCGCGTTTGTTTAATTTAGACGCATCACAAATGCGTAATTCAAAACCTGTATCAATACTGAATTTCTGTAGGTTATTAAATGTGTATTTATAATTATTTATAGAACCCTTAGTTATTCTTTCTCCGTTTTTCTTCAGACGTTTTCCTGTTTCGCTATCGCGAATAAACTGTTTAAATAATGGGAGTAGGAGTGTGGTTTTTTTCATGTGCTATACCCTTGTAATTATTTATAGCGTATAAATCTACATGAAAAAAATTAATGGGGTTGAGATTGCAGGTAATGTTGTTTATAAGGTGGTTCTTTTTTCTTTTCTAACTCTTTTTTCTCTATTCATGGAGTAGCACGCTACAACTAGCTTGTAGCTAGTGTTCCCAAAACAACAAAAAAGCCTTTATATTTCTATAAAAACTTTTCTTTATTCTTACTCTTGTTCCAATCTTTACCGCCACTAGCAAATGCTAGCGGTAGCCACAACTACAAACTAACGGCATCAGGGGAGGGTTCTTTATCCAATTATGATAAAGAAGTCTTAAAACGTATTGAAGATATCGAACAGCTTGACGAGGACACCAGAAGCAAACTGTTTTTTCTTATTGATAATATAATACAGAACTTCAAGACTAAACAGGCGTTTTCTTAAAACAAAAAAGCTACCGTTTCCGATAGCTTTTTTTTAAGGTTTATAAAGACCTATATATTTAATTTTTCTGTTAGTAGAGTCAACCATTAATTCGTAGCCGTAAAAATCAGGTGAACTAAAATTTTTAGGAAAAAATTTTAGATGATACTGATTGACAACTTCAATTTCATAATCGTTTTGCATTTTTTGTATTATCGTATCAAAGTATATTTCATTTCCTTGTAATGCTTTATTAAAAAACAAGTTAGTTTTATTCAAAATTTCTTTTTGACTATATAAGTCTTCGGAACTATTTTTCCTTATTGCATAATATCCATAAACCAATAAGAACAGGATAAATATTACTCCAAATAAGGTTAAAATTAGCTTTCTCACGTTTTCTTGTTTTAATATTTTGGACCTCTTAATATTTCTGACCAATCAATTTTCGACTTTTCCTTTTTCTCTTCTTTTTGTTGCCCAGGAATCTTTAACACTTGCCCCTTTCTAATCACATCAGGATTCTTTAAATTATTATCCTTGACTATCTGCTCTACAGTAGTATTGTATTGTTTTGCAATTTTACCAACCGTTTCTCCACTTTTAACTGTATGACTTACAATTGGCAATTCAAAATTATAATCAACAACAACTTCAAGTTCTTCCAATCCTTGTTCAAAATAGTCTACTAATTGGTCTCTTACTTTTAAAATGTCGTTGCCTTTTGTACAGGCGATACATCCACCACTACCTAGACCTCCTTCAGTAAATTGATTGCCATCTTCGTGGATATAAAATCCGCTTCTATTTTTATACTTTAATTTTAGCTTTATTGCTTGACCAAAACCATAATCTAATCGTATTCCATATTTACCCCAAGCACCACCACTTTTATCTCCATTTTCTAGCCTTTCTTTACTGTCTAGTTTAATGAAGTAATTGCCTGATGGAATAGGTCCACCACCTTCTCCAGTATCGTGGTCATATTTTATATCTTGAGAATTTGGGTCATTAAGCCATTCTAATCTACCACTATTGGCAACTACTGACCAAGTAATTTTTTTATTAGCATCTTCGTGGTACAAAGCTTTATCTGTGTAAATAAGTCTTTCTAAACCATCTAAATCAACTGCCCAAATAGGTGTATTACTAGAAAATTGATAAGGTGATAACATTGGGTAAGATTTCGTTAATGGGTCAACAGATGGAAAACGTCCTATTCTTGGATTATACATTCTCATACCATAATCTTGAAAATTTCCTTCTCCCATTACTTCATTGTCGTTCTCTTCTCCATTAAATCCGTATCTATAGCTGTCAGTACTTCCGTGTCTATTTGGAAGCAGACTACCAAAGGGATAGTAATCATTATATGAAAGAACGTCTGCTGTAAAGTTAGTAAAATTAAGTGGATCGTCTACTAACTTTCTGTCACTTATTACGGTAAGAACATTACCTAAATGGTTACTTA
>NZ_SIRS01000010.1 GCF_004310335.1 Hyunsoonleella pacifica
TTTTTCTCATGACATAAAACACAGATTTATAGGGTATTAAAAGCGTGTAAAAAAAAGGGGTAAAAAAATATTAAAAAAGTCATTGTGTAATTAAAAATAGGTAGTATGTTTGCACCCGCAAAAACGGCTAATGTTGTTTAGCAGAAAGTTCATTCACAAGTTATATTTTAGGATTTACAAAAGAGGTAAAAATTTATTTCAAAAAAGTTTTAAAAAGTATTGTGGGGTAAAAAAAAGGGTTTTATATTTGCACCCGCTTAACGAGGAAACGAGTTAAGAAAAGAAGAAACAAGTTCATAAACATATTGAATTGACAGCGTAAGATTAAAAAGATGTCTTGCTGGAAACAGCAAAACGTTAGTTTGTCATTCCTGTGAAAACGGGAATCTAAGAAACAGTTTTAATCAACAAAGAGAATAGACCATTTTGAGTACTAGAGATTCTGATTAGTTGTTAAGCAAATAAGTCAGATAAGACTTAAAAATTTAACGATGAAGAGTTTGATCCTGGCTCAGGATGAACGCTAGCGGCAGGCCTAACACATGCAAGTCGAGGGGTAACAGGAAAAAGCTTGCTTTTTTGCTGACGACCGGCGCACGGGTGCGTAACGCGTATACAATCTGCCTTGTACTGGGGGATAGCCTTTAGAAATGAAGATTAACACCCCATAATATATAGAGTTCGCATGGACATTATATTAAAGTTTACGGTACAAGATGAGTATGCGTCCTATTAGCTAGATGGTGTGGTAACGGCACACCATGGCCACGATAGGTAGGGGCCCTGAGAGGGGGATCCCCCACACTGGTACTGAGACACGGACCAGACTCCTACGGGAGGCAGCAGTGAGGAATATTGGACAATGGAGGCAACTCTGATCCAGCCATGCCGCGTGCAGGAAGACTGCCCTATGGGTTGTAAACTGCTTTTATACGGGAAGAAACCACTCTACGTGTAGAGTCTTGACGGTACCGTAAGAATAAGGATCGGCTAACTCCGTGCCAGCAGCCGCGGTAATACGGAGGATCCAAGCGTTATCCGGAATCATTGGGTTTAAAGGGTCCGTAGGTGGACTGGTCAGTCAGAGGTGAAATCCTGCAGCTTAACTGTAGAACTGCCTTTGATACTGCTAGTCTTGAATCATTATGAAGTGGTTAGAATATGTAGTGTAGCGGTGAAATGCATAGATATTACATAGAATACCAATTGCGAAGGCAGATCACTAATAATGTATTGACACTGATGGACGAAAGCGTAGGTAGCGAACGGGATTAGATACCCCGGTAGTCTACGCCGTAAACGATGGATACTAGCTGTTCGGCTTCGGCTGAGTGGCTAAGCGAAAGTGATAAGTATCCCACCTGGGGAGTACGTTCGCAAGAATGAAACTCAAAGGAATTGACGGGGGCCCGCACAAGCGGTGGAGCATGTGGTTTAATTCGATGATACGCGAGGAACCTTACCAGGGCTTAAATGTAGAGTGACAGGCTGAGAGATCGGCTTTTCTTCGGACACTTTACAAGGTGCTGCATGGTTGTCGTCAGCTCGTGCCGTGAGGTGTCAGGTTAAGTCCTATAACGAGCGCAACCCCTGTTGTTAGTTGCCAGCATGTAAAGATGGGAACTCTAGCAAGACTGCCAGTGCAAACTGTGAGGAAGGTGGGGATGACGTCAAATCATCACGGCCCTTACGTCCTGGGCTACACACGTGCTACAATGGTAGGGACAGAGAGCAGCCACAACGCGAGTTGGAGCGAATCTATAAACCCTATCACAGTTCGGATCGGAGTCTGCAACTCGACTCCGTGAAGCTGGAATCGCTAGTAATCGGATATCAGCCATGATCCGGTGAATACGTTCCCGGGCCTTGTACACACCGCCCGTCAAGCCATGGAAGCTGGGAGTGCCTGAAGTCCGTCACCGCAAGGAGCGGCCTAGGGTAAAATCGGTAACTAGGGCTAAGTCGTAACAAGGTAGCCGTACCGGAAGGTGCGGCTGGAACACCTCCTTTCTAGAGAAAGACGACTAATTAAGTATCATAACTATTACGATAAATAGTTTATTCTCATTGCTGTTAATTTAAAATATAGTAAGTAAGTCATTAGATATTAGCTGTTAAGAACAACACGAACTACTAATAACTAACGGCTAACGACTAAACACAGTCTCATAGCTCAGCTGGTTAGAGCGCTACACTGATAATGTAGAGGTCGGCAGTTCGAGTCTGCCTGAGACTACGAAGTGCGAAACACTGAGTATGCCCGCGCAGGCGGTTATTTGTTGAAAGACAGAGAAGTTCATTACATATTGAAAGGAAATTTTAGAAGTTGGGATATCCATCTTATTTTATTGGGATTTGGAAAAATGATTTTTGGAATTTCATAAGACGGGGGATTAGCTCAGCTGGCTAGAGCGCTTGCCTTGCACGCAAGAGGTCATCGGTTCGACTCCGATATTCTCCACGATTGAAGCTACAGGCTCTATGCCTTATGCTTTAAGCTGACAGCTTACTGCCTACGGCATAGAGCTTACAGCGCATAAAGTTCATTGACATATTGAAAAAAGATACATGAAAATTAGATAGAAATATTTAATAAAAATAATAATTGTAACGAGCAATTATAACTCATTAAGAAAGACAAAAAGTACAATAAGCTACAAAAGAGCGTATGGGGAATGCCTAGGCTCTCAGAGGCGAAGAAGGACGTGATAAGCTGCGAAAAGCTGCGGGGATTGGCACATACAAATTGATCCGCAGATATCCGAATGGGGCAACCCACTATATTGAAGATATAGTATCCGCAAGGAGGCGAACCCGGAGAACTGAAACATCTAAGTACCCGGAGGAGAAGAAAACAAAAGTGATTCCGTTAGTAGTGGCGAGCGAACGCGGATTAGCCCAAACCAGTGTTGTTACGGCAATACTGGGGTTGTAGGACTACAATATTCGACACTAAGCGAACTAGAACTGTTTGGAAAGACAGACCAAAGAAAGTGATAGTCTTGTATAGGTAAGCGAAGTTTAGATAGTAGTATCCTGAGTAGTGCGGGGCACGTGTAACCCTGTGTGAAACTGGCGGGACCATCCGTTAAGGCTAAATACTCCTGAGAGACCGATAGTGAACTAGTACCGTGAGGGAAAGGTGAAAAGAACCCTGAATAAGGGAGTGAAATAGAACCTGAAACCATACGCTTACAAGCGGTCGGAGCTGATTAATCAGTGACGGCGTGCCTTTTGCATAATGAGCCTACGAGTTACCGTTGCCAGCGAGGTTAAGGTGTTAAGCACCGGATCCGTAGCGAAAGCGAGTCTGAATAGGGCGCTTTAGTTGGTAGTGGTAGACGCGAAACCGTGTGATCTACCCATGGGCAGGTTGAAGCTGTAGTAACATACAGTGGAGGACCGAACCGGTTGACGTTGAAAAGTCTTCGGATGACCTGTGGGTAGGGGTGAAAGGCCAATCAAACTCGGAAATAGCTCGTACTCCCCGAAATGCATTTAGGTGCAGCGTATTATTAGTTTTATAGAGGTAGAGCTACTGATTGGATGCGGGGGCTTCACCGCCTACCAATTCCTGACAAACTCCGAATGCTATAAAATGATGTAATGCAGTGAGGGCATGGGTGCTAAGGTCCATGTCCGAGAGGGAAAGAACCCAGACCATCAGCTAAGGTCCCCAAATGTATGTTAAGTTGAATAAACGCGGTTGAACTGCTTTGACAGCTAGGATGTTGGCTTGGAAGCAGCCATTCATTTAAAGAGTGCGTAACAGCTCACTAGTCGAGCGGTTTGGCATGGATAATAATCGGGCATAAACATACTACCGAAGCTATGGACGAAAGTGGTAGGGGAGCATTCTATATGTGTTGAAGGTTGACTGTGAGGTCTACTGGAACGTATAGAAAAGAAAATGTAGGCATAAGTAACGATAATGCGGGCGAGAAACCCGCACTCCGAAAGACTAAGGTTTCCTCAGCTATGCTAATCAGCTGAGGGTTAGTCGGGACCTAAGGCGAACCCGAATGGGGTAGTCGATGGACAACAGGTTAATATTCCTGTACCCGCTCTCACTAAAAGTGACGGAGGCGAATATTTGGTGCGTGCTGACGGAATAGCACGTTGAAGGGAGCAGTAATGCCCTGATAGTACACTAAGACTTCGGTTGCGGTGATAATCCAGAGAATCGACTTCCAAGAAAAGCAAGAGCAGCGGCCCGTACCCTAAACCGACACAGGTAGTTGGGATGAGAATTCTAAGGAGCTCGAGAGATTCATGGCTAAGGAACTAGGCAAAATAGACTCGTAACTTCGGGAGAAGAGTCGCCCCGCTTCGGCGGGGCCGCAGTGAAAAGGTCCAGGCGACTGTTTATCAAAAACACAGGGCTATGCTAAGTTGAAAGACGATGTATATGGCCTGACACCTGCCCGGTGCTGGAAGGTTAAGTGGAGGGTTTAGCTTCGGCAAAGATCTGAAATGAAGCCCCAGTAAACGGCGGCCGTAACTATAACGGTCCTAAGGTAGCGAAATTCCTTGTCGGGTAAGTTCCGACCTGCACGAATGGTGCAACGATCTGGACACTGTCTCAGCCATGAGCTCGGTGAAATTGTAGTATCGGTGAAGATGCCGATTACCCGCTGTGGGACGAAAAGACCCCGTGCACCTTTACTATAGCTTAGTATTGGTTTTGGATAAGTAATGTGTAGGATAGGTGGGAGACTTTGAAGTGGCGTCGCTAGGCGTTGTGGAGTCATTGTTGAAATACCACCCTTTGCTTATCTAGAGTCTAACTCAGAAATGAGGACAGTGCTTGGTGGGTAGTTTGACTGGGGTGGTCGCCTCCAAAAGAGTAACGGAGGCTTCTAAAGGTTCCCTCAGCACGCTTGGTAACCGTGCGTAGAGTGCAATGGCATAAGGGAGCTTGACTGAGAGACCTACAAGTCGATCAGGTACGAAAGTAGAGCATAGTGATCCGGTGGTTCCGCATGGAAGGGCCATCGCTCAAAGGATAAAAGGTACGCCGGGGATAACAGGCTGATCTCCCCCAAGAGCTCACATCGACGGGGGGGTTTGGCACCTCGATGTCGGCTCGTCACATCCTGGGGCTGGAGAAGGTCCCAAGGGTTGGGCTGTTCGCCCATTAAAGTGGCACGCGAGCTGGGTTCAGAACGTCGTGAGACAGTTCGGTCTCTATCTACAGTGGGCGTTAGAAATTTGAGTGGATCTGACTCTAGTACGAGAGGACCGAGTTGGACTAACCTCTGGTGTATCTGTTGTCACGCCAGTGGCATTGCAGAGTAGCTACGTTGGGAAGGGATAAGCGCTGAAAGCATATAAGCGCGAAACCCACCACAAGATGAGATTTCTTTAAAGGGTCGTGGGAGATGACCACGTTGATAGGCTACAGGTGTAAAGGCGGTAACGTCATAGCCGAGTAGTACTAATAACCCATAAGCTTATTGCGCCTCCCCTTCGCAAGGAGGGGACGGCAGTCTTTTTCTATCAAAAATAAATCATGTACACTTTTTCAATATGTTAAGATATACTGGGTGTTAGTTTTTAGGAGTTAGGTTTTAGTAAAACCCAATAATCTTAAAACCCATAACCCAAAGATTTAAGGTGGTTATAGCGATGGGGCTCACCTCTTACCATTCCGAACAGAGAAGTTAAGCCCATTAGCGCCGATGGTACTACACTTGTGGAAGAGTAGGTCGCCGCCTTTTTTGAAGAGTCTAATTACAATTGTAGTTAGACTCTTTTTTT
>NZ_SIRS01000011.1 GCF_004310335.1 Hyunsoonleella pacifica
ACTGTAACTGAAGTTGGAACTGAGTATGCCGAGGCATCAGCAGTAGTAGCATCAGCATTTACAACAATATTAAAAGTGCGGCTAGCACTACTCGTATTTGAAGTAGCTACTTTTATCTCTTCTGTTGCAGTAGCAGTAGGATCTACTCCTATTAAAGGTCTAGCCTCAAAACCTACATAATTTACATCTAAAATCGCAGGCGTATCTTCATTTTCCTCACAGTTTGTGAACACACAAACACTTAAGGCTATTGTTAATATGGTTAATAATTTTTTCATAATATTCATGTTTTATTTTATAATAATCTTTTTAGTGAATTTGGAAGATCCACTTGCTATATTTAAAAAGTAAATACCCTTTGCAAACTCAGAGGTGTTTATAACATAATCATTAGATATGCTCACAGGTAACACATCTTTAAAAACCAAGCTACCATTAATATCATATAACGATAACTTTGATGCTTGCGGAAGTGCTTTATAAGTAATATTAATTTTAGTTGATGCAGGCACTGGCCATACACTTAAACTAGAAAATGCATTGTCTTTAGTGTTTAAAGTAAGGTTTGCACCAGAAATGATAACAGAAAACATTTGAGCCCCATTGGTTAAACTGCCCTTGTGTGTTACCGTTAAGGTATAATTACCTGCAACAGGACTTGCAATATCAATACGTTCAATATTATCTACATCATTATCGCCTTTTACCGCAGCACCAGTAACATTACTGTTGTCTAGTTTCCATGGTGTAAACACTGTACTATTCGAGTCTTCTAATCTTAAATCTAAATCGTTTATCAGTCTCGATGTGAGTACGTTTCCAGGACTTGATGATACATTTCCAGCAGGGTCTGTCCAACATATAGTAGCACTTAACTTACTACCTGCATCAGCAGAGAATTGATAGGTGTAACTCCCACTATCATTTAGAGTTATTTCTCTAATGAGTGCAGTACCATCGTTATCATCTTTTATCAATACTGCTGCATCTTCAGCATTAAGCAGTCCCCAACCAAAAATAGGATCAGGTCCTATCTTTGTATTATCATCCATAGCTGTATGGCATACCAACCCTTTTAGTGTTGAAGCTCTCATAAAATTAGAATTCAACTGATTGTAATACTCTTGTAACAAAAGTAAAGAGCCTGCTACATTAGGAGACGCCATTGATGTTCCTGATATTGTACTATATTGAGAATCACTTCCTGAGAATGGAGAATATACGGCTGTGCCATCTCCAGAGAGATCTGGTTTTATCCTAAAATCATCCGTTGGACCTTGGCTACTACTACTATTAATAGCTAAAAATGATATTTCTCCAGCAGCATTAAGAAAAGGATCTGCATTGGCTACAATCAAAGTGTTTTTAGCGGTTTTATTTCCCGTTAGTTTATCAAACCCATTAGCTAATCCTCCAGGATAGGTATCCGTTCCTCCATTACCTGCAGACATCACAGGAAGATAGAATGGTGCATTATAAACTACATCATCCCATGTTCTAGCAGCAGAAGTATAGGCTCCAATGTTTTGAGATGGAACCTGTTGGGTACCTCCTGAGTTTAGTATAGGAACACCATAAGAGTGATTGGATATAAGCAAGCCATTTCCAGCTTCTGTTAGTGCCTCATCGTCGTCAAATTCCCAATCATATGACCTTAATGTTGCCTTAGGTGCCATACCTTTGGCATCAGCATCTGCTCCCTTGGCTAAAAGCGTCCCCGCAACATGTGTTGCATGGTCACTTATAGGTCCAAAAAAGAGTCCTGGGAATTCAGGATAAATCACTCTGGATTGTGGTATAGCTTGGTCATCCTTAAACTCATCATGGGTACCACGTACACTTTCTTCGTCCCACACTCCTATATTCATGTTAAGCCCTTCTAAATTTAGACCTAACCCGCCTCCTGGGTGTAATTCATCAGTTTTGGTAGCCTTTGCACTAGCTATATTATCGGTTGTTCTATATATAGGTTTCCCATTGACAATATCATAAATAGCATAGACTTTACTACCAACTTTTATTCTTCGGGGTTGAT
>NZ_SIRS01000012.1 GCF_004310335.1 Hyunsoonleella pacifica
CTGACCAGATTACCTATGAGATCTGTGATGCAGATGGCGATTGTGTTACAGCCGTAGTTGATGTCACAGTCAATGCCGTAGACGATACGCCAACGGCCGTAGACGATACAGCCAGTGTAGACGAAGATGATACAGTAAACATCGATGTATTAGACGATGACAATTTTGGAGGCGATGGCCCAAGTACCGGTACCATAAGCATAACAAGTGCCCCAACCAATGGAGTAGCAACAGTAAATGATGGCGGTACCCCCAACGACCCAACCGACGATACCATAGATTACACCCCAGATGCAGATTACAATGGTCCCGATCAAATAACCTATGAGATCTGTGATGCAGATGGAGACTGTACTACAGCCGTAGTTGATATAACAGTAAACCCAGTAGACGACACCCCAATTGCAAACAATGATGCTGGATCAACTAATGAAGATGTTGATGTGATTATTAATGTCACAGGAAATGATACTGATTCAGATGGAACAATTGATAATTCAACAATTGATTTAGATCCAAATACTCCAGGGCAGCAAAGTACATTTACTGTATCAGGAGAGGGAACATTTACTGATAATGGAGATGGAACAGTTACTTTTGACCCTGTACCTGGATATAATAATGGTACTACTACAATTACATATACGGTAAATGATAATGATGGTAATACATCCAATGTGGCAACTATATCTGTAACAATACCAGTTTGTCCAAGTTCTTTAGATAGTGATGGCGACGGATTAACAGACTGTGAGGAAACAACAGGAATAGATGATCCGAGTACACCAGATGATCCAACCACGTTCCCAGGTGGACCAACAAGTGATCCAAATGATCCATGTAGTCCAATCGGAATCAATACAACGGATAGTGATGGCGATGGACTAACAGATTGTGAGGAAACCACAGGAATAGATGATCCGAGTACACCAGAAGATCCAACGACTTTCCCAGGTGGACCAACAAGTGATCCAAATGATCCATGTAGTCCAATCGGTATCAATACAACAGATTCAGATGGAGATGGTTTAACAGATTGTGAAGAAACTACAGGAATAGATGATCCGAGTACACCAGAAGATCCAACGACGTTCCCAGGTGGACCAATAAGTGATCCAAATGATCCATGTAGTCCAATCGGAATTAATACAACGGATAGTGATGGTGACGGACTAACAGATTGTGAAGAAACTACAGGAATAGATGATCCGAGTACACCAGAAGATCCAACCACGTTCCCAGGCGGACCAACAAGTGATCCGAATGATCCATGTAGTCCAATCGGTATCAATACAACAGATTCAGATGGAGATGGTTTAACAGATTGTGAAGAAACCACAGGAATAGATGATCCGAGTACACCAGAAGATCCAACGACCTTCCCAGGTGGACCAACAAGTGATCCAAACGATCCATGTAGTCCAATTATAGCTAACTGCTTTCCTGTTGCAAACAATGATGGAGGAACTACAGATCCAGGAGTAGATATTATAATTGATATTACAGGAAATGATACAGATCCAGATGGAACAATTGATGATTTAACTATTGACTTAGATCCAAATACTCCAGGACAGCAAAGTACATTTACTGTACCAGGAGAAGGTACGTTTACTGATAATGGAGATGGAACCGTTACATTTAGTCCAGCACCAGGTTATAATAATGGAATAACAACGATTACATATACTGTAAATGATAATGATGGTAATACTTCTAATATAGCTACAATAACTGTAGTAGTTCCATTATGTACGTCAACAGTAGATACAGATGGTGATGGTTTAACAGATTGTGAAGAGTTAACCGGAATCGATGATCCAAGTACACCAGAAGATCCAACGACTTTCCCAGGTGGACCAACAAGTGATCCAAATGATCCATGTAGTCCAATCGGTATCAATACAACAGATTCAGATGGAGATGGTTTAACAGATTGTGAAG
>NZ_SIRS01000013.1 GCF_004310335.1 Hyunsoonleella pacifica
CGCCTATTAACGTAAATGTTGATGGTGGTACGGATGGTGCCGTGGTTACATATACTGCGCCAGTGGGTACAGATAATAATGCCTCTGGTACTGTAACAACGACTCAAATCGCTGGATTACCTTCTGGTTCTTTATTCCCAGTTGGTACTACAACTAATACGTTTGAAGTTACTGATGCTTCTGGTAATACGGCTACTTGTAGCTTTGATGTAACGGTAACTGATAATGAAGACCCAACCATTAACTGTCCTGCGCCTATTAACGTAAATGTTGATGGTGGTACGGATGGTGCCGTGGTTACATATACTGCGCCAGTGGGTACAGATAATAATGCCTCTGGTACTGTAACAACGACTCAAATCGCTGGATTACCTTCTGGTTCTTTATTCCCAGTTGGTACTACAACTAATACGTTTGAAGTTACTGATGCAGCAGGTAATACGGCTACTTGTAGCTTTGATGTAACGGTAACTGATAATGAAGACCCAACCATTAACTGTCCTGCGCCTATTAACGTAAATGTTGATG
>NZ_SIRS01000014.1 GCF_004310335.1 Hyunsoonleella pacifica
GCACCAGTAATCACATTAAACGGTAATGCTACGATAGACTTAAACGTAGGCGATATCTACACAGAAGCAGGCGCAACAGCGACAGATGATTTAGATGGAGACATCACGGCAAACATTGTTATTGCTGGGGATGTAGTAGACACAAGTATCGCAGGCACGTATGTAGTCACTTATAATGTAAGTGATGCGGCAGGCAATGCAGCCACACAAGTAAGCAGAACCGTAAATGTAATACCAGACACCACTGCACCAGTAATAACCTTAAATGGTAATGCCACGATAGACTTAAACGTAGGCGATATCTACACAGAAGCAGGCGCAACAGCGACAGATGATTTAGATGGAGACATCACGGCAAACATTGTTATTGCTGGGGATGTAGTAGACACAAGTATCGCAGGCACGTATGTAGTCACTTATAATGTAAGTGATGCGGCAGGCAATGCAGCCACAC
>NZ_SIRS01000015.1 GCF_004310335.1 Hyunsoonleella pacifica
GATGTCACAGTCAATGCCGTAGACGATACGCCAACGGCCGTAGACGATACAGCCAGTGTAGATGAAGACGATACAGTAAACATCGATGTATTAGACGATGACAATTTTGGAGGCGACGGCCCAAGTACCGGCACCATAAGCATAACAAGTGCCCCAACCAATGGAGTAGCAACAGTAAATGATGGCGGTACCCCCAACGACCCAACCGATGATACGATAGATTACACCCCGAATGCCGATTATAACGGTCCAGATCAAATCACTTATGAGATCTGTGATGCAGATGGCGATTGTGTTACAGCCGTAGTTGATGTCACAGTCAATGCCGTAGACGATACGCCAACGGCCGTAGACGATACAGCCAGTGTAGATGAAGACGATACAGTAAACATCGATGTATTAGACGATGACAATTTTGGAGGCGA
>NZ_SIRS01000016.1 GCF_004310335.1 Hyunsoonleella pacifica
TTATTTTCCCGCAAAGTTGATTTAAGGTTTTCAATTGCAGCCGTATTATAACTGGCTGCAATCTTCTGCCTTTCAACTTCGGTCTGTGAAAATAGATGAACACTCCAAAGAATGACAATTACATAAAAAAGGGTAACCTTATTATTACTCATCATTAAATCTTTCGTCGTAATTTGGATTTAAATCTATTTCATCTTGAGGTATTTTCAAGAAAAATAAGTTACTATCAGCAGGAACCGTAAGTGTTACACGGTGAGTGTCATTTCTTGTAATTGCAAGATTATAACGTTTAGCATCAAACCATTGAGGGCCAAACTCTCCATAAAACTCTTTTTTACGCTCCAATAGTATTTCATCTAATAATGCCTGTCCTGTACTAGTGGTCTTAACAGCATTAGGAT
>NZ_SIRS01000017.1 GCF_004310335.1 Hyunsoonleella pacifica
TAGTTGATGTCACAGTCAATGCCGTAGACGATACGCCAACGGCCGTAGACGATACAGCCAGTGTAGATGAAGACGATACAGTAAACATCGATGTATTAGACGATGACAATTTTGGAGGCGATGGCCCAAGCACCGGTACCATAAACATAACAAGTGCCCCAACCAATGGAGTAGCAACAGTAAATGATGGCGGTACCCCCAACGACCCAACCGATGATACGATAGATTACACACCAACCGCAGATTATAACGGTCCTGACCAGATTACCTATGAGATCTGTGATGCAGATGGCGATTGTGTTACAGCCGTAGTTGATGTCACAGTCAATGCCGTAGACGATACGCCAACGGCCGTAGACGATACAGCCAGTGTAGA
>NZ_SIRS01000018.1 GCF_004310335.1 Hyunsoonleella pacifica
CAGTCTCTTCGTGATTTAGTGGATTGCTTTAACAGCCAGAAAAACTGCCATTATCACCTGGGAACCCGCACCATCAGCCGTTCCTCTTTATCTGATGCAAACAAAAATCGACCCTCCGAAATTTTTTTGGAAACGTTCTACTACCTACTGGAACAAGTTCGTGAGCATTTACCAAACAAAGCAGCAAATGAAATGGTGCGGTTAATTGACTCCACCACCATTGACCTGAATTTGAATCAATACGAGTGGGCAAAGTTTCGCTCTACAAAAGGAGGGATTAAACTTCATACCGTTTATGATCCTAATGCAGAGATCCCTGTTTTCTTTCAGATG
>NZ_SIRS01000019.1 GCF_004310335.1 Hyunsoonleella pacifica
ATTGAACTTTGTAAAAAATGGAAAATAGATTCACTCACAAAAGAAACTGAAAAAATAATAAAACGAGCTAGACGAACGATTGATAAAAAATAAATGGTTACAACAATGGCGCTCCGTGGGGTAGACCACTTAGCCATATATAGTGGACGTTACCCAATATTTAACCTAAAGTGTATTTAAAACTAAAAATATATATGGTTTTAAAACTCGATAAAAAAATCAAAACAGAGCTATTAAAATTAAAGGTGCAAAAATTGGAGTACATCTGTATGGTTCTAAAAAACAAATGAAAGGTTGGGTTTTGATTCCGAACAATCA
>NZ_SIRS01000002.1 GCF_004310335.1 Hyunsoonleella pacifica
CTCTTACCATTCCGAACAGAGAAGTTAAGCCCATTAGCGCCGATGGTACTACACTTGTGGAAGAGTAGGTCGCCGCCTTTTTTGAAGAGTCTAATTACAATTGTAGTTAGACTCTTTTTTTTGAAGTAAACTTTACACTTCGTCAAATACTACTTGTTTTAAACTAAAAGTATAGCAAAGTATTATGTAATGTCTTTATAGGTTCGACATGACTTGAGTTATTCAATACTTTATGTGATTTCTCGTCGTTCGTTCCTCACTCTCTCGAAATGACTAATTGTTCTCTTTTAGTTCTTAGATTATAATTAATATCTTTATTCTCCTTTAAAAAGCTCCAGATTTAGTCCACAGTATGATGTATACTATTATAGATGTTGAAACCACAGGGAAAAGCAATAAGCTTACCGAGATATCTATTTTTAAATATGATGGTACACAGGTTGTTGATGAGTATACCTCTTTAATTAATCCGGAGCAATGGATTCCAGATTATATTACAGCACTTACGGGAATTGATAATGGCATGGTAGCTGATGCGCCTACGTTTGCTGAAATAGCTGAAACAATTCTAGCGTTTACTGATAACTGCATTTTTGTGGCGCATAATGTGAACTTCGATTATAACGCCATTCGGAACGAATTTAAAGCAATCGGAATTGATTTTAACAGAAAGAAGCTGTGTACCATTCGGTTGTCGCGACAATTGATACCTGGGCATAAATCCTATAGTTTAGGGAAACTTTGTAATGCTTTACATATACATATTACCGATAGACATAGGGCTAGGGGAGATGCTGAAGCTACCGTTATTTTATTCGAGCTTTTATTGCAGCAAGACAATGCCGAAGCTGTATTTAGCGATTTCTTAAAAAAATCGTCTAAAGAAGCCACATTGCCTTCGCATTTACCAACTTCGGTATTTAATAATTTACCTAGCACACCCGGTGTGTATTATTTTAAAAATAAAAAAGGGAAAATTATTTATGTAGGGAAAGCTAAAGACATTAAAAAGCGGGTCTTAAGTCATTTTTACAGTAAAACTAAGAAGTCTTTGGCCATGTGCAGAGAGACTGCCGATATCGACTTTGAACTTTCTGGTAGCGAATTGATTGCGTTGCTTATGGAAGACGCGGCTATTAAACAGCATTATCCAGAATATAATCAGGTAGCAAAACGTTCTAAGAAGCGCTATGCTATTTTTAGTTATACCGATAGAAAAGGTATTGTTCATATGGCGTATAATACGCTTAAAGCGGCACCAAATCCTGTGTTAATTTTAGATACCATTACCGAATGTAGGCATGAAATAGAACGTATTTGCAGTCAGTTTTATTTGTGCCCAAAATATTGTCATTTACAAGAAGCGGCTGCTAGCTGTAATCATTTTAAAATACATACCTGTAAAGGGATTTGTAAAGATGAAGAACCGCCAGAAGTATATAACCAACGTGCTTTACAAGCTTTAGAAAGCTTACAACAACATAAAAAAGATATTATTTTGAAACAAAAGGGACGCTACGCCCATGAAGATGCCTTTATTATGATTGAACAGGGTACGTATCTAGGTTATGGTTTTATTGATAAAACTGAACAGATTAACACTATCGAAGATTTTGAAGCTTTTTTAATACGGCAACAGGATAATAGTGATGTGCAGAAGATTATTAGGCGGGTGTTAATAAAAGAGACATCAACTATATAACAATTATTTTTTCGATTTTGTCTATTAAAATGGGTAGCCTTTCGTCATGAATCATATGTCGAAAAACAAATGTTTTTAGATTTATATTCTGTATTGGAATATGGAATAATTAAAATAATAGGTTATGGTTTTATTGATAAAACCGAACAGATTAACACTACCGAAGATTTTGAAACCTTTTTAATACGGCAACAGGATAATAGTGATGTGCAAAAGATTATTAAGCGGGTGTTGGTTGAGATGTGAAAATGTAATAATTGAACCGTCATCGCGAATGCAAAAATTGAACTGTCATTGCGAGGAGGAACGACGTGGCAATCTGTTTATTATAGCGTTTTGTTCATGAGACTGCTTCGTGCCTCGCAGTGACATTTCGGTAAGGATTCGCAGTAACGTTTTTTTCATGAGATTGCTTCACTGCGTTCGCAATGACGTTATGGAGGAGCTAACGTTACAATGAATCAAACAAATCCTCCCAATCTGGGTTTAAGCTTTCTATTAGTGCTATTTTTTTGGCTCTACTTCCTGCTTTTAATTGTTTTTCTCTGCCAATAGCTTCACCAATCATTTGAAATGATTCGTAATACACCAATTTGTTTAAGTTATAGCGTGCTGAAAATGACTTTTTATAACGCTTTTCTTTATGCTGAATGATACGCTCTTTTAAATAGGCAGTTACACCAACATAAAGTGTGGTGTTGTTTTTATTGGTTAGTATGTAAATGTATCCTGGTTTCATGTTTATACGTCATTGCGGTTTTACTGTCATTGCGAGGCACGAAGCAATCTGTCTATGTCATTGCGAGGCACGACGTAATCTGTTTATTGTTTACGTTTCTCTTTAAGAGACTGCTTCGTTCCTCGCAGTGACAGTCGTATTCATGAGATTGCTTTCCCGAAACTGTTAGGGAAAAGCTGTTCTTTACAGTTGTAAAAGCCCTCAATAATATCTGATTATTTGGTGTGAGTTTACAGGTTCTGATATAGTTTTTACCCCATTCCATTAATAAAAGTTTCAATGAAGTCTTTTATTTTAGTAATTATTCGTTTTGATGAATTGGCTCTTTCTTTAAGACTTGGGCGTTTATTCATAACTGCAATTACCTCATCTCTAAGTGGTTCTTTTTCGGTAAATAGATAGTTACTTACAACGTCAACTAACTTTTTAAAATCTAAGTTTTCTTCTTTACTTAAATTTACAATAGCATTTTTCTTTTCTTCCGTCCAAAATGATTCAAAAGCATTGGGAATTAAATGTGAGTCTGTAACTAGAGGTAAATTCTCTTCAATAAATTTCTCAATAAGTTCCTTTTTACTTCTTAATTGAATTTCAGAATCTAACATTTCAGAAATTTGTTTTTTCTGCTGTTCTTTATCTTTTGGTTTCTTAGAGTCTGCTAATTTTGCCAATAGTGTTAATATGTAGGTTACGTTTATTTCGTCCCTCCTTATTAATTCTAATTCAAAATCTATGTCATTAAGTATGGAAACTTTCTCTTTTTGAGTTTCTGATTTTATAGCGTCATACAAATCGAGGTACTTACTTTTGTAATTTTCAAAAGTTTGTTCATCCATTTGCAAATCTTCATAATTAAATTCTGTAAAGGTGCTTAGTACATTCTTAACTCTCATTAACTCTCTAAATGCCTTTACAAACTCTAATTCTTCAGCTTCAGAAATTAAATCATTAACACTTTCAAATGTTGGTGTGATGGATGTGACACGGGCTACTGCCTCATTAAAACTTTTTATATAATCTTCATAGGGTTGAATAATTATATCTTCAATGGCATCTTTGTTAGAAAAAAGTGTTATTGCTTCATCTGTGGCTTCTTTAAGATTTCTAAAACAAACTACATTCCCCTGCGATTTAACTTCATCTAAAATCCTGTTTGTGCGCGAATATGCCTGTATTAAACCGTGATATTTTAGATTTTTGTCAACGTAGATAGTATTAAGTAATTTACTATCAAAACCGGTTAAAAACATATTTACTACTAGCAATACATCTACCTGTCTATTTTTAACACGCTTCCCTATATCTTTATAATACCCATAAAATTCGTTGGTTGAATAATTGGTTTGAAACATCGTATTGTAATCCACAATAAAATCTTCTAATTTTTCTCTTGTATGTTTTGTGTCGTATTGTGATGCAGGTTCAGCAACAAAATCCTCATAATCTTCATCTGGTATAAACCCATTTGCATCTTCATCTAATTGATTAGCTTGGTAAGAAAAAATAGTACCAACTTTTAAATCGTGTAAACCAGCTTCTTTTTTAGATTTGAATAATTCATAATAAGCTATTAAAGTCTTCACATTATGAACGCAAAAAATAGCAGTAAACTTTTTGTTGTGTGTTTTGCGACTGTGATTGTTAATTACATAATCAACATTATTATTTAATCGGGTAGGGTCTTCAAAAACCTCTGTAGTATTTATGTCTTCAACTTTAATATCGGTAACACCATCTTTTACTTTAAGTGTACTCATATATTCAATAGAAAACTTTAATACATTTCTATCTCGAATAGCATCCGTAATGACGTATTTATGCAAACACTCATCAAATAGATCTTTGGTGGTACGTTTACCTAAAGCATTTTTTACTGAGTTATCCTTAAAAATTGGCGTTCCCGTAAAACCAAACATTTGTGACTTATTGAAAAAAGCTTTAATACGATTGTGCGTATCTCCAAACTGACTTCGATGACATTCATCAAAAATAAAAACCACTTTTTCATTTTGAAGGTTTTCCATTTTTTCAAAATGTTTTGTTTTGCTTATTGCAGTATTCAGTTTTTGAATGGTGGTAACGATTAGTTTAGTATCATTAGATAATTGCTTTACTAAAGCATTGGTATTATTAGTAGCATCAATACTACCTTCACTAAAACTATTAAACTCTTTTATGGTTTGATAATCTAGATCTTTTCTATCTACAACGAAAACCACTTTATGAACGCCTTCTAAATTGGTAAGTATTTGTGCTGTTTTAAATGAGGTTAACGTTTTACCAGAACCTGTAGTATGCCATATATAACCAAACTTATTACTCTTTTTAACACGATCAACAATAGCCTCAGTGGCATAATATTGATAAGGACGTAGTACCATTAATGTATTAGCAGTATTTAAAACAACATATTTAGTTATCATTTTTGACAAATGACAAGGCTCTAAAAAATATTTAGAAAACTCACTTAACTGGGTTATAATTTTATTATTAACATCTGCCCAATAAAATGTTTGTTTGAATGAACGCGCCTTAACGGGATTATTTGCATAGTATTTGGTATTAACTCCATTACTTATTACAAAAAGTTGTATAAACTGAAATAACCCTTTTCCAGAGCCAAACGAATGTCTTTCATAACGATTGGTTTGATTAAAAGCTTCTTTAAGCTCTAAACCACGGCGTTTTAGTTCTATTTGTACCAAGGGTAAACCATTTATTAATATGGTTACATCATAACGGTTTTTATATTTCCCCTCCATGGTTATTTGGTGGGTAACTTGGTATTGGTTCTTACACCAATGAATTTGATTAATAAGCTCTACATAACCCGTGTCTCCATTATCTTTAGTGTACGTAATTCTATCACGCAACGTTTTTGCCTTCTCGTAAATATTACCTTTAGATAAATGATTTAAAATTTGTTTAAATTCAGTATCAGAATAAGATGCTTTATTGTGTTTTTCGAGTTGTATTTTTAAGTTATTAATAAGAGCATCTTCATCTTTTATAACTACTTTTTTATAGCCTAATTCTTGAAGTTGATTTACTAGGTTTTCTTCTAAAATATATTCGGGTTGTTTGGTCATTTAATATTATTAGTTTATTAATTTACCTAATAAAATACTAGTAGAAAAGCCTAATTCTCTAATACTATTAATTTGTCTATATTGAACTTCAATATTTATTGAAGGCTTTCCATTATTGTCTTTAATACTCAATGGTACACCAATCTTCCAATTAAAATCATCGTATTTTCCAAAATTTTTCTCTAGATTTAAACTTAAGCCAGCAAATCCTTTTCCTAAGAACAAACTAGCAATTTCTAATGATAATGATGGTGTATAAAACTCATCGTATTCTATTATATGTACTTGTTTAGATCCAGTAACTACGCGTTCGTTATTTGATTGTGTTATAAAAGTTTGAAATTCTTTAGCGTTAGAGTTGGTAGAATTTATATTATTGTTATTTTGAAATGAAAATTTTGGACTTATATAAAATGAAGCAGCATTACTATACTTAATTAAATATCCCAAAGAAGCACTGGTCTTTAGTGCCCAAAATCTATTTTCAACTGTTGCTGTATTATTTTCTGAATCTGAAGTTAATATAGATTCGCTACCAGCAGGAATTACAATATCAAAAGAATACCAACTGGTCTGGAACGACTTGTATAACTTATTTTTTTTTAGATATGCAACCTCTTCTTTTGCAATTTCTTCATAAACATCTTTGCTTTTATTTTTAGCGTATTCATCAATATGTTTTATTAATTCGTTTTCGTCGTAATCATGAAGTATTTCTAATGATTTAATATCATCAGAAAATTGGGATTTTATAAAAGTAGTGTTTTTTGTGTCATAATTATTTTTTAGTCTATTTCTATTTGCTTTTACTATTTCTACCCTTTCTTTTCTCGTGCCATTATGCCGTCTCCACCCTTCAAAGCTTACAAAACCACTTGAAAAATTAGAGTATTTAAAAGTAAGTGCAAGATTATCTTTTTCAAAATCACCATCTTTAAAAATAGTACCAAAAGATTCAGATGTTTTTAAAATGGCACCAAAAGTAAAAATGGCATTTAACTTATCTAATTCTCCCCTGTTTTTACCATCAAAGTTTACACCTAAATTGATGGTTTTATTAGTAGAATTGTAATTAGCAAAATACCGTTGCAAAGACACATCAGCAGAATTATTGAAAAAACTAGAAATTTCTGAGGCTACAAACAAATTTTTCATTTTGCTATTAAATTCTGCATATTGCTGTCTACCACTATAATAATCTATTCTGTTTTGTCTGTTTCTACCTTGTTGTTCTTCAATAATTAGATTTTGCCAATAAGTTTTTTGTTTCTCAATATCTTCTTCATAAGCTTTAGTAGAGTATTTAATTGTATCCTTAGCTTCTTCGATCTTCTTTTTAAGATTGTTTTGAGCATTTACTGCGGCAATACTCATTAAGGTAAAGCATAGTAAAAATAAGATTTTTTGAGTTCTCATAATGTTTGGTTAATTAGTGATTAATGTTATGCTATTAATTAATCTTGGCGAGAACTTTTTATAAATATAAAAGAAATAATTTGCACTAATTAAAACCATACCCAATACTAGGTATTAATTTACATAAACATCTGTTGCAACAATCCTTTTTTAAACTGTTGCGTTTGTTCTATTTGGGTAGTTACTAATTGTATTTTAGCATCAATAGCCGATAAGAAATTGGCTATTTTGGTTTGTTCTTGTATGCTTGGAATTGAAACGTCTATGTTTTCGATTGTTGCTTTTGATAAACTTGGTACTCCTGATGCCTCATTATATTTCTTCCAATTTATTAACAAGAAAAGAAAGTAAATAAATTTTGGTAATACTTCATTAAACGAATGAGTATAAAACAAAGTGTCAACCGTCCAAAATTTACCTTTAAGAAATACAGGTTTGTCTATTGTTCCTTTTCTTCCAATTCCAACACTTTCTCCATCAAATAAAAAATCATTAACATAAGTCATTAGCCCACCTGTTCCGTAAACAGGAATTTCTCCTTCTCTTAAATGTTTGTAATCCTTACCACTTCCTATTTTGAGAACTTCCCCCAACTTCTTCTTATCCCATTCCGGATAATCATTCCCACTATCATCTTTAAATCGTAACTTTTGAGAAAATAATTGTTGCATTACGCCTTTTTTGTATTGCTCTAAACCGCTTTTTTTTTGTTGTAGTTGTTCTATTTTTTTATCTACTGAGGAAAGGAATTTGGCTATTTTTTGTTGTTCTTCAAATGTTGGAAAAACGAAATTTATTTTATAAAAATCTGAATGATTTAAATCTGGAATTGTTGAAGTACCTGCTAATCTTAAGATTCTATTTTGAGTTTTATATAGATTCAGATAATTTACTAAAAAGTTCTTGTTTATATTCTTTGGATAAGCAATTTTAAAAAAATTATTATGAAAGGCTCCTTCAACATTAGTAACAACTTTACCTGTATTCCCTGTTCTAGTCATTAAGATATCATCTTCATCACAGATTACAGATTTTGGAGCATCTTTTATAAAGTATTTCTTTTCGGATTTTTCTCTTAAAAATTCATTTGTAATATAAAAAAGACTTCCTTTTTCTTGCTGTGTTAATCTATCTGAAATACTTATTTGTAAGCCTTGACTGATTTTAACCAAATTCTTAAATGGGTTAACTTTCCATTCATCTAAAAATTCTTTAAATCTTAACTTTGGTACTTGTTTCACTTCACTCATATTAAAATGGTGTTTTAATATTGAGTTGCTCACAAAAGTCTGCTATGATAGTATCTGTTTCAGCAATATCTTTTTCTAATGCTTGTAATTCATTAGAAACCAAATTTAAATCAACAGGTTCTTCTTCCTCAAACGTATCCACATAACGCGGTATGTTAAGATTGTAATCATTTTCTGCAATTTCATCTAAATTTGCTACATAACTAAATTTATCAATGGTTTTCCGCTCCCTGTAAGTATTAACTATGTTGTCTATATGTTCATCCAACAACTTATTTTTATTACCATCTTTTTCAAATTCCTTTGAGGCATCAATAAATAAAATGTTATCATCGTTTACACGACATTTACTTAATACCAATATAGAGGTTGGTATGCCTGTACCAAAGAAAATATTTGGTGGCAAACCTATAACGGCATCCAAATAGTTTAAATCGTTTATTAAATACTTTCGTATAATGCCTTCTGCTGCGCCTCTAAATAATACACCATGTGGTAATACGCAAGCCATAGTACCATTATCTGCCAATTGGTATAGCATGTGTTGTAAAAAGGCAAAATCGGCTTTACTTGTTGGTGCTAACTTTCCGTATTGGCTAAAACGTTCATCGTTTTCATTAAGTGGGTTATCTTTTCCTTTCCACTTTGCGGAAAATGGCGGGTTTGCTACTACCGCCTCAAACTTTTTATCGATATGCTGCGGATGCGATAAGGTATCTTCTTGCTTAATATCAAAATGGCGATAATGCACATCGTGCAAAATCATGTTCATACGTGCCAAATTATAGGTGGTTCTATTTAGCTCTTGCCCAAAAAAATCATCAACTTCCACCTCTCTGGCTACACGCAATAATAACGAACCACTTCCACAAGCAGGATCGTACACACTTTTTAATCGTTTTTTACCTGTTGTAACAATTTTTGCTAATATTTTAGAGACTTGCTGTGGGGTATAGAATTCTCCTGCTTTTTTACCTGCGCCGCTTGCAAATTGCCCTATTAAATACTCGTAAGCATCACCCAATACATCAGCATCGGCATCGTCCAAAGCAAAATCAATTTTATCTAAATGTGATAATACTTTTGCAATCAACTCATTTCTTGCTTCGGTGCTTCTACCTAATTTGGTACTGTTTAGGTCTAAATCTTCAAAAAGCTTATTAAAATCGTCTTCGCTTTCTGTTCCCATAGTGCTTTGCTCAATACCGTTTAGAATGCTTTCTAAATCTTCTAAAATAAAATTGCTTTCGTTTTCGGTATTGGCATTTCCTTTTTTTGCTATAGAACTAAATAATTCCTCTGGTTTTAAAAAATAGCCTAATTTGATTAAGGATTCTTCTTTAATTGCTTCCAGATCTTCTGCATCGGTTAGTTTTAAATAATCCTTAACTGTTTCTGTTTCTAATAACTTATTGGCGTATAAATATTGTTTTTCTGAAAGGTATTTGTAGAATATAAAACCTAATATATAATCTCTAAACTCATCGGCATCCATTTTGCCACGTAACTCGTTGGCAATATTCCATAATTGAGTTTCTAGGAGTTTTTTTTGTGCTTCGGACATTGGTTAGTTTTTGTAAACACTAAAAATATAAATCTTTATCAGAATTATATCACTTTTTTGGATTAAGTTTTATCGTCACTGCGATGAGTTGCGAGGAACGAAGCAAAGCAGTCTCATTAAGGAAAACGACAAGATTAAACAATAGAGAGATTGCTTCACTGCGTTCGCAATGACAGTAAAAACGCAATGACGATTCTATTTATGAGATTACCACGTCGTACCTCGCAATGACGGTGGTAAATAGGGTTGGTGTTTGTTTTAATAAAGGCTTTAGCAGATAAGCCCCGCGGGAGCGATAGTAGTGGCATCCTTTTTATGGGTTAGTGTAAACTGGTTTTGGTATAGAAAATAGATTTAACAGATTGCTTCGTCGCTGCGCTTCTCGCAATGACGCCATAAAAAGATATAGCGGATAGCGCAGTTTTTACTTTTTTTCGGTAAAAACCCGCCCTAAAGATTTTTCAAATTAGTATCTTCAATTTTTAATTTTTCTTTGGATTAATGACTGAGAATAAAGAGCTGGATTTGGCATGGGCCTTTGTAAATAATACCAACCGTTCTATTTTTTTAACGGGTAAGGCGGGGACTGGTAAAACCACGTTTTTACACCGATTAAAGATGCATAGTTTAAAGCGTCTTGTAGTTGTAGCGCCTACGGGTGTGGCGGCTATTAATGCTAAGGGAGTAACGATACATTCCTTTTTTCAGATGCCTTTTGGTCCTATTTTACCTGATACTAACTTGAGTGCGGGCAAGGGTTTTAATAGAAAATTTAGCAAAACTAAAATCAATATTATCAAGAGCATGGATCTTTTGATAATTGATGAGATTAGTATGGTGCGTGCCGATTTATTGGATGGGATTGATCGCACGTTGCGCCGCTTTAGAAACCGTAATAAGGT
Source organism: Hyunsoonleella pacifica (assembly GCF_004310335.1). Lineage (GTDB taxonomy): Bacteria > Bacteroidota > Bacteroidia > Flavobacteriales > Flavobacteriaceae > Jejuia > Jejuia pacifica. The sequence continues at coordinate 10,663 of NZ_SIRS01000002.1, forward strand.
GTTTGGCGGGGTACAGGTATTAATGATTGGTGATTTACAACAACTATCCCCTGTAATTAAAGAAAATGAGTGGGAGTTGTTAAAGCATGTATACCCCAATGGATTCTTTTTTAGCAGTTTAGCGTTTAAGCAATGCAATGCCATTACTATTGAATTGAAGCATATTTACAGGCAGGAAAATCCTAAGTTTATCAATATTTTAAATGAGATTAGAACTAATACTTTAACACAGGCTGGTGCTGCAACTTTGAACAAACGGTTTATACCTGATTTTACGCCAGAGCCTGACGCAGGTTATATTAGTTTAACAACACATAACAATAAGGCAGAGGCAACAAATAATAATGAACTAGCAAAATTAACTACCAAACCATTCACTTATATGGCCGAAGTGGATGGGAAATTCCCTGAATGCGCTTATCCTAATGCTGTGAAGTTAGAATTAAAAGTAGGAGCGCAGGTTATGTTTGTAAAGAACGATAGCGACCCTGCTAAGCGTTATTTTAATGGTAAGATTGGAAAAGTAATTTTATTGGAGCGGGACGAGGTTGTGGTACATTGCCCTGAGGATGATTTTAATATTAACGTAACACCAGAAACTTGGGAGAATATTAATTATACAGTAGATGCAGATACCAAGGCTATTACTGAGGAGAAAATAGGCAGTTACACCCAAATACCATTACGTTTAGCTTGGAGTATTACCATACATAAAAGCCAAGGTTTAACCTTTGAAAAAGCTATTATTGATGCTGCTGGTGCGTTTGCACATGGGCAAACCTATGTGGCGCTAAGTAGGTGTAAGAGTTTGGAAGGTTTGGTATTGAAAAGCAAAATACATGCTAACCAGATTATTAGTGATGGTAATGTGACTAGTTTCAATGAAGCTGCTGAAGAGAATGCTCCAGATGAAACCGTATTGGCAGATTCGCAAAAGCAATTTCAATTGGATTTGATTGCTGAAGTATTTGAGTTTTACGGTGCTTTGTATCCGTTGAATAGAATTTTAGATGTGTATTATAAGAATAGAAGCGTAGTGGAAGGAAAGATTGAGGAGACTTTTATACCTATAAAAGATTGTATTACCAATTTCTTAAAAGTTGCTAATGGGTTTAATACACAGCTAAAACAGCTTTCTGATGCTGATAGTTTACCAGAAGATAGCACTGTAATACAGGAGCGTTTTAAAAAGGCGATTGCCTATTTTAAAGTGGAAACTGATACCAAGATTTTGGAGCCTTTAAAAACGTTTGTGTTTACTACGGATAACCAGGCGATAGGTGGCGATATAACCAAACAGTTGGATGCTTTTGAGGATTTACTTCGGGTAAAAGTATTGTATTTTAAAGCGTTAGGCATTGGATTTAATGCGAAGCAATTCTTGGAGTTACGTGCTAAATCGGTGTTTTCTGGCAAAGAAAAACCTAAGAAACCTAGAAAAGCAGTTGTTGAGGGTACAAGTAATGTGGAGCTCTTTGAGAAACTACGGATGCTGCGAAATGATATTGCACAGGAAAAGGATTTGATTCATTATCAAATTTTTGCTCAAAAAACCTTGTATGAAATGTGCGAGACATTACCTACTAATACAGCAGAATTACTCAAGGTAAACGGGATGGGGAAAACGCGTGTTGAAAAATATGGTACTGCTATTTTAAAGGTAATTCGAGCTTACTGCGAAGAAAATGATATTGAAACTTCTGCAGAAGTTGAAATTTTTGATGCGCCTAAACCTAAGCGCAAAAAAGGGGATACGAAACGTGAATCTCTAAGATTGTTTCAATCTGGGAAGTCAGTAGCCGAAATTGCTGATGCTAGAGAGTTGAATACAAATACTATTATTGGACATTTGGCAAGTTTTATGTCTTCTGGAGAAGTGAAGATTACAGACTTAATATCTGAAGTGCATTATCAAGAATTGAAGGTATTAATACCTCAGACTACCTTTGAGAATTTATCAGATTTAAAACACCAGCTAGATGATAAGTATAGTTATGGGGAGTTACGTTTGGTAGTTGATGCGTTGGGTGGTAGGTAGTAGGTAGTCATTAGTTCTAGTTCTACCAACACCTCAAAATCCAAATTCCAAAACCTAACACCTAAATCCCAAAACCCAATACCCAACATCCAACGCTCAATATCTAAAAAGCTATTAATTTTATGTAAGGATTTGTTAGAGATTGGACTAAAACGACGTCTTGTTTGAAATTCAAAATATTTAGTTAAATTAGTGTCCATGAACTTAATTATCCAATCCACGCTTAAAACACTTCGCAAATCCCAAATTTTACTAGATAATTTATCCAACGCTCAGTTGAGTGATGCTTCAGTTTCTCCTTATTATTCTAGTATTGGGTGTCACATCAGACATATTTTAGATTTTTACGATTGTATTTTTAATGCTGAAGAAGGTAAAGTTGATTTAACAGCTAGAAGTAGAAATAAAGCTGTAGAATGTGATTGTGGGTGTGCTTCAGATTATTTAGTTGACATTATTGGCAAATTAAATACAGCTACTTTCAATATTAATGATACTGTTTTAGTAACTGATGATTTAGGATTAGGAAAAACGGAGATTCCTTATACTTGCGGAGCGTTGTTGGCTCAGGCTAATAGCCATACCATTCATCATTACGCTATTATTAATTACATTTTTGATAGTTTGGGTATTGTGATTAATGATGATGAGTTTGGATATAATCCTACAACACCAAAACAGATCTCTGCTGAATAATTTTATAAGTTCTTAGACTAGGCTGTATTTAGCTTAACAATGAGAATTAATCTATCTGAATTATTGCTTCTTTTTAAACATACTATTCATAATAGTGCGTATGCCTTTAAATAACATTACAACAGCCAAAGCAGAAATTGCACAACCAACAATAAGTAAAGGGTAATATAATTTATCATCAGGTTTACTAAATGCAAAGCTTAATAGTATTGGTCCCATAAATAAACTTAGTAAAGCAAAAACAAGAATTTTTATACCTTTAAATAATACTTGTTTATCTGTTCTATTTTCTTCCATTATTATACTGTTTTATGGCGTTGCGCACACTTTTATGTTGGTTTAGCAAATGTAAAGCTTCTTCCTCAGAAACATTTATTTCTTTCATTATCATTTTTGTGCCTCGATCAACGAGCTTATTATTACTCAATTGCATATCTACCATTTTATTACCTTTTACATGTCCTAGTTGAATCATAGTTGATGTGGTAATCATATTCAATACTAATTTTTGAGCTGTACCTGCTTTCATTCTAGAACTTCCTGTAACAAATTCTGGACCTACAATAACTTCTATTGGATATTTAGCTGTTAAGGATAAAGGACTATTATGGTTGCATGTAATACACCCTGTAATGATGTTAGTTTCATTACATTGTTCTAAAGCAGAAATAACATAAGGCGTAGTACCAGATGCAGCGATACCAATTACAACGTCTTTTGAATTTATATTGTATTCCTGTAAATCTTTCCAACCTTGGGTTGTAGAATCTTCAGCAAATTCTACAGCTTTTCTTATGGCGGTATCTCCACCAGCAATTAAACCAATAACTAATTCGTGCGGTACACCAAATGTTGGGGGACATTCGGAAGCATCAACAATACCCAATCTGCCACTAGTACCTGCACCCACATAAAATAAGCGTCCGCCTTCTTTTAGTTTCTTTACGATTTGAACTACCAACGTTTCAATTTGTGGTAGCGCTTGCTCCACAGCTTTGGGAACTGTTTTATCTTCTGCATTAATATTTGTAAGAAGCTCTGAAACACTCATCTTTTCCAGATGATTGTGATTAGAATCTTGTTCGGTGGTTTTAATGAAGGTCATGTTTCAAAAATACATGATTTTTGAATAATAACCGTGCTAATGTATCAAGGTTTATAATCATAAAGAATGTCTTCAACCTCTATTTTTTTATCATTGATAAAATCATATAAAGTTAGTCGCCTAAGTATGTAATAATCTTGCCAAAACTTTTGGAGTGAGTTGAGATATTGTACAAATGCTCGGTCTTTTTCCTGAAGCGCAATATTTAAATCAGTAATTGTAATCTTTCCAAGGATATATCTTTTTTTAGATATATTATATCGTTTTTGTGCTACTTCTTTAGCTTTTTCAGCTGTCAATAAAAATTCTCTTTGGTTGGACCAGTTTAGTACATGCAAATAGATCTCTTGTTCAAATTCCTGCTGGTCTTGGTCAATATTAGTTTTTGTTAAATCTAAATCTGCTTGCGCCATTCTTATACGCGATTTGGAAACACCCCAATCAAATATTGGAATACCCAAAGAAACAGATACATTTTGTTGTCTATTAAAGTTATTGAATAGGTTATTAAAATCATTACCGTTGTTTGAAATTCCAAAATTAGCTATAATCCCAATGTTTAATCTGTTATTCCCTTTTTGTTCGGCCACTTCGCGTTCAGCCTCTAAACGTCTTCTTCTAAATTCTATTACTGCTTTCCTATTTTGTTGTGCTTCTTCTAATGCTTTATCTATTTCAACATCAAAAAGGGGTAATTCTTCAGGAACCAATAGCTCAATGTTTTCGTTATCTAAACCTAAATATCTAGATAAATTTTGAGAGGTTCTTTTTAATTCAACTTCGTTTGTAGTAACATCGTTTCTGGAGTTTAAGAGTGTAAGCTCCATTTGCAATAAGTCATTTTCAGCAATTTTTCCCACTTTAAATCTACCTTTAGCAATTTGATACAGGGTGTCTTGGTTTGAGAGATTTGTCTCAGCAATTTCTAATTGCTTTTGTGCTCTTAGCAACTGAAAATATCGTCTTGAAGTACTCACCGAAATCTGTTCCATATTTTCGACAAATTCTCTTTTTGATTCCTCATAAACTAAAGGTTCAATTCTTTTATCCCATTTAAAAGGGTTAAATAATAAAGAATTTTGAAAGTATCTTACTGTAAAAGGGATAATAGAATACCCTACATTGTCATCTAACCCAAATAATTCAACACGTTCTAAATTTGTGTTTATTGAAAGTGTTCCTCCTGTATAAGGTATACTTTGTGAGATAGACAATCCACCTTCAACTAGTAGTTGATTTTGATTTACAAAAATATCCTGACCAGCATCATTAGTAATTCTTCGTACTTGATTTCGATAGTCTGGTAGAGTAGCTTGAAGTCTTAATTCTGGTAGAAAACTAGCTTTATAATTTCTATACCGCCAATAATTACGCTGATTTTGATTAAGGTTTATTTTGTAATCGGGCGATTTTTGTTGTGCTATACTTATAGCTTCGCTTAAAGTTATTTTTTTTGATTGTGAAAACAGGAGTAAAGGAAAAATAACAACAATTAAATTAAAATAGATTGTGTGTTTCAAAAGATGAGATTTATGATTGATGACTATTTTGATTTTTTTTATTCTGAGCGCAATGCTTCAATAGGCCGTTTATTTGCAGCAGATTTAGCGGGAAATATTCCAAATACTAATCCAATTATTACTGCAATAACAAATGAGATTAATATTGAATTTAAGGACAAAACAGTTTCTATACCAGATACGATTTCAATAATGTAAGCTCCAACTATACCAAGAATAATACCTACAATGCCACCACCAACACTAATTAAAATTGATTCAGATAGGAACTGTAATATTACATCTTCTTCAGTAGCTCCAATTGCACGAATTATACCTATTTCTTTTGTGCGTTCAAGTACTGAGGCTAGCATTATATTCATAATACCTATGCCACCTATAAGTAGCGATATTCCAGCTATAATGCTTAGTACGATATTAAATATTTGCTTTGTTTTTTGTTGTTGTTTAAGAAGTTGAATTGGGATTTCAATTTCAAAGTCTAATACATCATTATGCCTTCGCTTCAACATTTTGCTAAGTACTTCTGCTGAAGCTTTTAGCATAGACGAATTTGAAACCTGAACAGTTAATTTATCTATTTGATGGTAGTTGCCTCTAGGAATTCGCTCTTTAGGCCCACCTTGATTACCTCCATTAACTACTACAAAGCCTCCCGTACTTTCTTGTATCTTATCTGTAATGATTTTTCTGTCTCTATATCTTACTAAAAAGGTTTGTATTGGTATATAAACATCTTGATTTAAATCTCGTATTCCAAGATTTTCTTGTGCTTTATCAGAAATTAGTTTTTCTTCAATAACTCCAATCACTTGCAACCAAACATCTTTGACTTTAATATATTTCCCAATTGCAGTCTCTCCAGTGAATAACTTTTTTTCTACTTTTTTACCAATGATACAAACAGGTAGTGCATTTTCTATTTGATAACTGTTAAACTTTGAGCCTTTTTCAATTTGTATATTTGAAACATCAAAAAAGGTTGAAGATACACCTACAAGCTTAACTGAATTTTGTTTTCCATTATTGATGACATAAGTATCCAAAATAATTTCTGGGCTAACCGATTTTACCGAAGGAATATGAGACTCAATACTTTTTGCATCTAAAATATCAAGACCTTTAGAGAATTTTTTAGTTTCTTTTTTGGTGTTCTCCTCATCATTTTCGGATTCGTCTTTACCTTCATCAGATATTGGAGTAACTACTATATTGTTTACACCTACAAGTTCTAGTTGTGCCAAAATCTCCTTTTCAGCACCATTACCAATAGCCAGCATGGTAATAACTGAAGCTACTCCAAAAATGATACCCAGTGCAGTTAAAAAGGTTCTAACTTTGTTGGTCTTAATAAACCAAAACGCCTCACTAAAGGTAGATTTGAGCTTTTCTAAAAATAGCTTGTCTATCATCTTATTTTAGAGGTGTTATATCCTTTTCTTCTAGACCTTCAGGTTTGTTTAAATAAACAATGTCTCCCTCATTAAGCCCTTCTTCAATAATAACACTATTGTTATTAGATATTCCTAATTTTATCTCTTTTTTTGCAATGGAATATCCAGATTTTAAATATGCAAAACTGATAGAATCCTTTGAGAATACTGCTTCAAGAGGAACTATTAAGACATCTTCTATTTCATGAGTAATAATTCTATTTGAAGTTGTCATTCCTGGCCTTATATTACTATCGGTATCATTAAGTTTTATTAGCACTTGGAACAATTTAATATCTGAACCTTTTTTATTCTCGCCAACATTGGCTACACCTGTTACAACACCATCTAATTGAATTTTTGGAAAAGCATCAAAACCAACCTTAACCTTTAGCCCTTTTTTAATTTTCCTTATATCAACCTCATTACTATAGGTTTTCGATTCCATTTTTGTAAGGTCTGGCAAACTTGCTACTGCAGGATCCCATGTAGAAATATTTGCGCCAACCTTAATCTTATTGCCGCCCCAGTCTTTAATATAAGTTACCATACCGTCATCATGAGAGCGAATAGTAAATTGACCTTGTAATTCAGCCAAGGATTCTATTTCTTTCTTAATTTTTGATACCTCTGTGCCAACTTCTATCATTTTAGCATTTGCTTGTTTTTTTCTAATATAGTAGTCCGCTTTTTTTTCACGTAGATCGCGTTGTGTTTTTTCGATACCTATCTGTAGCGATCTTATTGTCGCTGGTGGTTCATAAATTGACCTTTCTAGTTCTAAGCTGTCTTCTTCTATCTTGAATTGTAAATCTTTAATTTTATTTCGTTCTTGCTTTAGGGTAAGCGTAGTGTCCAACTGTTCTTGGGTATATTTGGACTGTGCTTTTTCTAAGTTTAATTGAGCATCTAAAATTTTTGCATTGATTTCAGATGGGTCTAATTTCCCAATATAATCTCCTTTCTTTACTATTGTGCCTTCTGGAACTAAATCCTGAACTTTTAGTTGGTATATGCGATACCTTCTTGCTCCAGCAGGGCCCATAATTTTTTTTGAGCTGGTAGACTGTGCTTCTCCAGAGATAATCACTTCATTTAAAAAGTTGCCTTTTGTTACTTTGGTAGTTACTGGTGCATTTTCATCATTTTCGTTGCCTAAAAGGGCGTATGCAACAATTAAGGTAAGAATTATAGCGCCAACTATAATCAGTCTTTTTTTAGACATATTTGGTTTGGTTTTTTGATGGATGATTATTCAAATGTAGATATTAAAATAAATAAAACTCTTAAGGAGTAGTTAAATTCTTATGGATACAATATAGGCAACGTAAAATTTAACTTAAAATTATATTTTAGGCTATCTATTTGAATAAGTAAGTTTTATGAATAAAAAAAGCTCCTGATAAAGGAGCTTTTTTGTAATTATAAAGTTTGAGAACCTATTTAATGATAGCATTAAAAGTAGTACTGGGCCTCATAATAGCATCGGCAGCATCGGTAGGTTCATAATAGCCTCCTAAGTCTGTCGACACTCCTTGAATATCTATTAACTCGTTTACAATAGTGTCTTCATTGTCAGCCAGGGCTTTAGCAATTGTGGCAAATTCTGCTTTTAATTCAGCATCTTTAGCTTGATTAGCTAACTCTTGTGCCCAATACATAGCTAAATAAAAATGACTTCCTCTATTATCTAATTCATTTACTTTTCTAGAAGGTCCTTTTTTGTTTTCCAAAAGTTTCTCAGTAGCATCATCTAAAGTTTCCCCAAGAATTTTTGCTTTTGCATTATCATTTACCTCAGAATAATGTTCTAGAGATACTGCTAAAGCTAAAAATTCACCTAAAGAATCCCAACGTAAGTGATTTTCTTCAAGTAATTGTTGTACATGTTTAGGAGCAGATCCACCAGCACCAGTTTCAAATAAACCACCACCATTCATTAAAGGTACAATAGATAACATTTTTGCACTTGTACCAACTTCTAAAATTGGGAACAAATCTGTTAAATAATCACGTAATACGTTTCCAGAAACAGATATAGTATCTTTTCCTGCTTTTAATCTTTCGCAAGTAAATAAGGTAGCATCAATTGGCGCTAAAATTCTTAAATCTAAACCTTTAGTATCGTGGTCTTTAAGGTAAGTATTAACTTTTTTAATTAATTCAGCATCATGGGCTCTATTTTCATCCAACCAAAATACAGCTGGTGTTTGTGATGCTCTAGCCCTTGTAACAGCTAATTTTACCCAATCTTGAATAGGCGCATCTTTAGTTTGACACATACGCCAAATATCGCCTTCCTCTACATCATGTTGTGTTAAAACATTTCCAGAAGCATCAACCACTTTTACAACACCTTTAGAAGGGATTTCGAAGGTTTTATCATGACTTCCGTATTCTTCAGCCTTTTGAGCCATCAAGCCAACATTTGGTACAGTTCCCATAGTAGTAGGATCAAAAGCACCGTTTGTTTTACAAAAATCTATAGTTGCTGCATATACACCTGCATAACTACTATCTGGAATTACAGCTTTAGTTTCTTGTAGTGCCCCATCAGCATTCCACATTTTTCCAGAAGTCCGAATCATTGCTGGCATAGAAGCATCAATAATAACATCACTTGGCACATGTAAATTGGTTATGCCTTTATCAGAATTTACCATGGCAATACCAGGCCCTTTTTTGTAAGTTGCTGCAATATCAGCTTCAATTTCTGTACGCTTATCTTCAGGTAATTCTTGAATACGTTCTAATAAGTTTCCAAGACCAGAATTAACATTAACACCAAGTTCTTCTATAACAGCACCATGCTTTGAAAACACATCTTTAAAAAATACTTTTACAGCATGACCAAAAATAATAGGGTCGCTAACTTTCATCATAGTACCTTTCATGTGTAATGAAAACAGGATACCTTTATCTCTAGCATCTTCAACTTGTTCTTCAAAAAAGCTAATTAGTGCTTTTTTACGCATTACAGTAGCGTCGATAATTTCTCCTTTAAGTAAAGGAAAACTATTTTTTAGTATTGTAGTATTACCATTATCATCTGTATGCTCAATAGTAATAGTTGTTGTATCACTTAGTGTTACTGACTTTTCATTATGCGCAAAATCATCATCACTCATAGTAGCTACATGCGTTTTAGAATCACTTGTCCATTCTCCCATAGAATGCGGATTCTTCTTCGCATAATTTTTTACTGCTTTTGGTGCACGTCTATCACTATTACCTTCACGTAAAACAGGATTTACCGCACTACCTTTAATTTTATCATAACGGGCTTTAATATCTTTTTCAGTGTCATTTTCTGGATCGTTAGGGTAATCAGGAATATCAAACCCCTTAGCCTGCAATTCTTTTATAGCAGCTTTAAGTTGAGGAACAGAAGCACTAATATTGGGTAGCTTTATAATATTAGTTTCGGGTTTTTTTGCCATTTCGCCAAGTATAGCCAAATCATCAGAAACACGTTGGTCTTCAGTTAAAAAATCAGGGAAAATTGCTAAAATCCTTGCGGCTAAAGAGATATCTTTAGTTTCGATTTGAATACCAGAAGATTTTACAAAAGCCTTAACAATAGGTAAGAAAGAACGTGTTGCTAGGGCAGGAGCCTCATCGGTTTTAGTATAAATTATTTTAGACATGTGTGTAGTAATTTTTTTAGTACCAGTATAACTAAAAACAGTAGAAAAAAGACGATTCGTTTTTAGCGACTGCGAATATACAAAAATTGGAATTTATTTAAGGCTCATGTTTAACCGAAAAGTGCACTATTATTACACATTTAGGATTCTTTTAATAAATGCTTTGTAGAATACGAATTTTTTAAGAATTACAGGCTGAAAGTATTAAAAAAACAAAAGCCATATCACTGTAGAACTTAATCTAATATGACATGGCTTTTTTGAAATAACCTCACGTGATTTAATTTTGATTATATAATCAAAAACCATCTAAGAACTAATCCTAAATTTTTTAAACCCAAATTTGGTTACTTCAATGAAGCATACTATTGTGATTTTCAAAATGTATTGACCTATCACTCATTGCTTCAGTGGGTTGTTTTTCTTTGCATTTGACTGTATATACACTAGGTGTATTTACTTCGACCAAACATTACTTTATCGAAACACTTTAGGTGTAACCAAAGTTGACGATAGCATATTTACTCAAGCAATTTACATTGAATCGAATATTTTTGCTACCTCTCGGTTTATTATTTTTAATGAGAATATTTAAAACTCTAAACCTTTAAAAAACAACAATATGTAAAGAACGTTACTTTAACAGAATTAAGTTAAACGTGTTAACACCTCTACTTATTCTTTCTCTAAAGATAAAATAAAACGACTCAAGTTTCAAAGTTTATAATAAATTATATATCAACTGGTTATAAACTACACTTATTAACTTTTGTTAATAAAAAAAGCCTTGGAGAATATCCAAGGCTTTTCAATTATTTTAAATGAAGAATTATTTTCTTCTTTCTTCTTTAATTCTAGCTTTTTTACCAGTAAGCCCTCTAAAGTAATAAATACGTGCGCGACGTACTTTACCACGCTTATTAATCTCAATTTTTTGTAAAGCAGGTAAATTTACTGGGAAAATACGTTCTACACCTACAGAACCAGACATTTTTCTAATGGTAAATGTCTCAGAAGTCCCAGAACCTCTTCTTTGTATTACTACGCCTCTAAAAAACTGGGTTCTTGTTTTGTTACCCTCTTTAATTTCGTAATAAACCGTTATTGTATCACCAGCACTAAATTCTGGTAAGTCTTTTTTTGTTACAAATTCGTCTTGAACAAATTTTACTAAAGATTCCATTTCTTTTTAATTAAAAATAGTTGATTCGAAACAACATTCACGATTCTCGCCAGAGGTTAACCCGAAATTGGCTGCAAATATAATTAATAATTAACAATGCACAATTAATAATTTATTTTTTATTTGGGCGTTACCCACAAGGGGTCAGGCTTTACGTTGCAAGTCCTCGCATCCTTTTAGTGGGGCGCTGTGGGCTTTCCTCTGCAATCCTTAACGCGGGTGTGTTTGCTGGCATAGGTTTAAGCTTAAGAGTTTTGCTTTTTTTGGAGAGGTTCGTTTAATTGGGTTTGCATAAGAACAGTTTGGGATTAGGAAATCAAGAATTTTCAAATCCCAAACTGAGCTTATACTTGTTTAAGTTTTGTTATTTATCAGTAACCGAAATAGTAAATAAGTATGAACAGATATACTAAAGAAAACTAAACTTCGAACTTATCCACAAAACCCACATTGTTTTTATACGTTGTTACCTGCTGGCTTCTTCATAACTGATTTACCATTTGAGCTATTCAAATCCTCCAGAAACTCCAATTTTTTGACCAGTAATAAATGAAGCATCATTAGAAGCTAGAAATACAGCTAATTGAGCAATATCAGTTGTTCTACCAATTTTACCTAATGGTGTATTACTTGTAACGAATGATTTTATTTCTTGACTCATTTGATTTCCTTCGGTTTCTGTAGGGCCTGGTAATATGGAATTAATTCTGATGTTTTTTGGTCCAAGTTCTTGAGATAATACATTAGTAATAGAATCAATAGCACCTTTGGAAGCAGAATAAAGTGAAGTAAAAGGGGTAGATTTGACAGTTGCAATAGAACTAATATTAATAATATTTCCACCGTTATTATCAAAATGCTTAATGGCTTCTTGAATTAATAAAAACACACTTAAAACATTAGTATTAAAATGATTATGAAATTCATCTTTGGTAATTGTTTCTATTGGTTCAAATTTATATACGCCAGCATTATTTACTAAAGTGGTAATCTCGCCGAATATGCTTTTCGTTTTTTTAAAAAGAACTTCAATATGCTCTTTATTTGTTACATCTGCATTTATAGCTATTGCTTTACCTCCTTGTTTTTCAATTTCTAATACTACTCTTTCAGCTCCAACTTTATCATTATTGTAATTGACAATAACTTTAGCACCTTCTTTTGCCATATTTTTAGCAATTTCAGCACCTATGCCTTTTGATGCTCCCGTAATTAAAACTACTTTATCATCTAATTTTTTCATAATTGATATTTAACATTTCAACAAATGTAAATGACTCAATTGTAGAAAAGTTTGCTATAAGGCAAGAAATGTTTTTTTTGCTCTGATTCTGCTTAAAGTGTACTCGGATATACCCAGATGTAATGCGATATGTCTCTGAGAAATTCGTTGAGCTACAGTTGGATATCTTTGAATAAATTTTGTGTATTTAGTTAATGCATCATCAACTAACATTTCATTTTTTATTGAAAGCTTTTCTAATAATGCTCTTTGTTTTAATTCGCTAATTATTTCCGAAAAATTAGAAACTTCATTTTTTAATATGTTAAATGAAGAACGTGAAATAGTAAAAATCTCACTGTCTGTTAGAGCTACGATGTTTTCGGTAGAAATAGTTTTATGAAAAAAACTATCTAAGTCAATTAAAAAGTGACCTTCACTAACGAAATACTTAATATATTCGTCTCCATTATTTTTAAAACTAGAAACTTTGAATACGCCGCATTCAACAAATCCTAATTTGTTACAGATTTTCCCCTCTTCATTATAACAATCCTTTTTTGAATAATTATCTAAGGTTAGATACTTGTTTATTATCAGCTCTTCTTTTTTTGATAGAGGTAGAATAGAGTTAAATAGAGCTATTAAATTATTCATTTTTATTGTTTTTGTTTGCAGGTAACGTGTGCCGTTTTAATGGCTTATATCCGCCGGTAAACGAATTTAGAAGAAATTTTTCACAAAGTTAAGTGAAACTCTAACTCCAATATTAATATTTAGCAGCCTTCCCTTTAGCTAGTGACCCCTTTATGAAATCTCTCAAATCATCATTAGCCTTTATCAAATCGTCATTACGTAAATACATCATGTGGCCACTTCGATACCCTTTAAAAGTAAAGCGATCTTTTAGTTTACCGCTAGGGTCTACCTGCCACATGGTATATTTAGCCGCAAAATAGGTGGTAGCTCCATCATAATAACCAGATTGTATCAACACCTTTAAGTAGGGGTTTTGTGCCATGGCTTGTCTTAAACCTTCGCGTACATTGTCGTTACGTCTGTCCCAAGGGTGTACATCTCCAAACATGTTGTACTTCACATCTGTTTTAAAATTTAAATGCTCTCTTAAATAGTAATTTATGGCTGGTGTAAAGGAGTGCAACCAGGATGTTAACTCTGGATTATAGTCAGGACTATCTCCAGCCTCTTTTTTATCTATACCTAAGTATCTTGAATCTAAACGCCCAATTATTTGTCCAGTTTTGTTACGTAGCAAGTCTTTCCAAAAAAAACGTGTAGGTACATCTAAATTATTTTGTAAAACGGATGCTTTACTTAATCCAGAATAGTACGCTATTCTTTCAGCTACCTCTTGCTTTTCTTTTTGAGAGACAAAACCTCCCTTGGCCAAAGTTGGCATGAGTGAATTAATGGCAAAATCTTCAGCTTCTGGTAAAATATCCAATAAATCTTTCTGCTGTAGCGTATTTGGTAATGCTTTTTGGTACCAAGCAGCTGCTGTAAAATAGGGTAAGTTTAATGCAGAATATACAGGCTGATTTGTATTGTATAATTTATAATCAGCAGGACTTACTAAAATAACACCGTTTAAATACATCCATTGGTTTTCTTGTAGTTCTTTAGCTAATCCCATTACTCTAGTGCCACCATAGCTTTCTCCTATAATATACTTTGGCGATTCCCATCGGTTGTTTCTTGTTACAAAGGTGTTAATCCATTCTGCTAAATATTTTATATCGGCATTTATACCAAAAAAAGTTTTACGTTCTGGTAATTTACCGTCCTTATCTTCAATCATTCTAGAATACCCTGTGTTTACAGGATTTACATATACAATATCCGCTACATCTAGAATAGAATTTGGATTGTCCTTAACACCATAAGGCTGTACAGGATAACCTTCATCATCAATCTTAAGTACTTTTGGACCTGTGTAGGCTATATGCATCCAGACAGAAGCTGAACCAGGTCCGCCATTAAAAGAGATAACCAACGGTCTTTCGGCTTTGTTTTTAATATTATTACGTTCGTAATAGGTGTAAAACAAAGTAGCTATTGGGTCTCCTTTTGTATTCCAAACTGGCTGCGTGCCTGTTGTAGCTTTATAAGTTATAGATTGTCCTTTTATGGTTGCAGAATGAGTAGTTACTACTGTTGTATCCACAGGAATCATTCTTTTTTGAGAAAAGCCAAAAAGTGTAACACTTAATAGTAATGCATAAAGAAGTTGTTTCATCATAACTATTTATTTTTTTGTTTAAAGATAATGAAATCTATTGTTAAAATTTTTCAAAAACTCCAAGTCCAAACAATGCAAAATCATATTTCACAGGATCTTTAGCGTCTAATGTTCTTAGGCTTTTATCAAGTTCAGCTAATGCCTTGGCGTCATTTTGCTTACGTTTTAATAAACCTAATTTCCTGGCTACGTTTCCTGAATGTACATCTAAAGGACATGACAATTGGCTTGGGGAGAGGCGTTCCCAAATTCCAAAATCAACACCAGCATTATCTTGCCTTACCATCCACCGTAAAAACATATTGATACGTTTGGCTGCTGAATTTTTTAACGGATCACTTACATGTTTCTGTGTTCTTTGCAAATGTTCAATTTCGAAAAAAGTGGATTTAAATTTTGAAATAGCCTTTTGTAAGGAGTTTGTTTCGGCATGTAGCGCAAATAGTGTTTCTAGCCCACCATGATTTTTATAAATATACTGTAATGACTTTATAAATTGAATACAATCCGTTCCATTAAATGTACGATGTACAAAAGGTTGTAATTTTTCTAAATCTGTGTCTTTGTGGTTTAGTATAAAATCATAAGGGGTATTATCTAATAATTCTATCAACCGCTTCGCATTGTTTATGATACTTTTTCTATTGCCCCATGCTATGGTGGCTGTTAAAAAACCAGAGATTTCAATATCTTCTTTTTTAGAAAACAAATGCGGTATTTGTATAGGATCGCTTTCAATAAACGTAATGTTGTTATATTGAATAGTTTTAGCATCTAGAAATTCTTTCAATTCAGCCTTTGGCAATTTTTTCATATTAATTTTCGTAGTTCAGCAAAAATACTTGTAATTAGCTAAACAAAAAGTAGACTTAACGTTTTAATAACTAATATGCATTAATGCCTAATAAAAACTATATTCTTTCTATTATTGTTTTCTCTCAGTTTTGTTGTACATCGTTATGGTTTGCAGGTAATGCTATTATTGCCGATTTAATATCAAATTTTGGACTTGAAGATTCTGCACTAGCACATTTAACCTCAGCAGTTCAATTTGGATTTATCATAGGTACTTTTGTATTTGCTATTTTGACTGTAGCGGATAGGTTTTCGCCATCAAAAGTATTTTTTGTTTGTGCTTTAATAGCTGCATTATTAAATTCCTTAACCATACTAGAAACTAATACCTTACAAAGTTTGTTTTTTATCCGTTTGGGTACAGGGTTTTTCTTAGCAGGTATTTATCCAGTAGGTATGAAGATAGCTTCAGATTATTTTAAAGAAGGACTTGGGAAATCACTTGGGTTTTTGGTAGGTGCTTTGGTTCTGGGTACTGCATTTCCTCATCTTTTAAATTTTTACAACCAAAGCATATCATGGACAGCTATTGTTTACCTTACTTCGGGTATTGCTTTTATTGGAGGTAGTATGATTATGTTTTTTGTAGGTGATGGACCATACAAAGCTAAACTTGAAAAGTTTAATATTAGCTTATTTTACAGTGTCTTTAAAATTAGAGATTTTAGAACTGCTGCTTTTGGCTACTTTGGGCACATGTGGGAGCTTTATGCATTTTGGGCATTTGTTCCTATAGTTTTACATGGTTATATAAACTTTCATGAAGATATTCAATTTAATGTGCCTTTATATAGTTTTATTATTATTGCATCAGGTGCTATAAGCTGTGTACTTTCAGGTTATCTATCTCAAAGATTTACTCCTAAAAAAGTTGCGATCATAGGTTTGTCTTTATCAGCTATATGTTGTTTAATGTCTCCATTAATTTTTATGGTAGCGTCTAAAATAGTGTTTCTTTGTTTTCTTGTATTTTGGGGTATGGTAGTTATTGCAGACTCACCTTTGTTTTCAACATTAGTGGCTCAAAATGTACCAAACACATCAAAAGGAACTGCTTTAACTATTGTGAACTCTATTGGTTTTGCAATTACTATATTAAGTATTCAATTGCTAAATACTCTTCAAAATACTGTAGAAGTAAGGTTTCTTTTTATGGTTTTGGCTATTGGTCCCATAATAGGCTTGATTGGACTTTACAAGTCTTATGCTAAACCTTAATATTACCATCTACCATTACTAATTTTCTATCTGCCATATCTGCAAGTTCTTCGTTATGGGTAACAATTACAAACGTTTGCCCAAACTCATCTCTCAATTTAAAAAATAGATTATGGAGGTGTTCAGCCGATTCACTATCTAAATTACCTGATGGTTCATCTGCAAAAATTAAATCTGGTTTATTAATCAAAGCTCTAGCAACAGCAACGCGTTGTTGTTCCCCTCCAGATAACTCATTTGGTTTATGATTGTAACGATGCGATAATCCTAAAAAGTCTAGTAATTCCTTGGCGCGAGTTTCAGCTTCGCTTTTTTTTGTGCCTTTAATGAATGCTGGTAAACAAATATTTTCTAGAGCAGTAAATTCTGGTAGCAATTGATGAAATTGAAAAATAAAACCAATATGTTCATTTCTAAATTTAGCAAGCGCTTTATCGTTTAAGCCTTTTACTTCAATATTATTAATTTGTAGGTTAAAATCTTTAGTCTTAGAAGCTCTGTCTAATGTGCCTAAAATTTGTAATAAGGTTGTTTTTCCAGCACCAGATGCCCCAACAATAGAAACGATTTCTCCTTTTTCCACTTCAATATCTACGCCTTTGAGTACTTCTAAATCGCCGTAATATTTATGTATGTTTTTTGCTGTAATCATTCAAAATAAAATAACAGGTGTGAATTTACCATTTTAGAATGTGTTGCACAATTTTGTTTTATTTCTTTTATGATTTTAGGCATTAATACTATAAATTGCATAAAGCACGAGCTACCTTAGCTCAAAAAAATTAAAATGGCATATAAGAACTTAGAGGAATATAATCTTAAGGTAACTGAAGATGTTAAGGCAAGATACAAAAGTATTATAGAGGATTTAGGTGAGGATACTGAACGAGAAGGCTTAGTAAAAACCCCTGAGCGTGCAGCAAAAGCAATGCAATTTTTAACTCAAGGATACGATCAAGACCCTATTGCAATATTAAAGGGGGCTATGTTCAAGGAATCTTATAACGAAATGGTAATTGTAAAAGATATTGAATTGTATTCACTTTGCGAACATCATATTTTGCCGTTTTTTGGTAAAGTACATATTGCTTATATACCTAATGGGTATATTGTAGGCTTGAGCAAATTACCAAGAATAGTAGATGTTTATGCAAGACGATTACAAGTACAAGAGCGCTTAACAGAACAAATTTTAGATTGTATTAATGATACCTTAAAGCCCCAAGGTGTAGCTGTAGTTATAGAAGCGTCTCACATGTGTATGATGATGCGTGGTGTACAAAAGCAGAACTCTATAACTACAACATCGGGTTTTAGAGGACAGTTTGAAAAAATTGAAACACGTAATGAATTTTTAAAACTAATAGGGAAGTAAATTTTGGTATGTTTCTTGCTTTCAGTTTATTAAATTAATTATTGAATGAATAAATACAAAAAATTAGCCTTAAGCTTAGTATTGGATGCTTGTGGGTATATTTCGTTTATTTTCCCACCTTTTGATATAGCTTGGGCCCCACTTTCTGCTTATATAATGACAAAATTATACAAAGGTAGAACAGGAAAAATTGCTGCGGCTGTGTCTTTTATTGAAGAGGCACTACCAGGGTTAGATGTGATACCTACATTTACTTTAATGTGGCTGTACAGTTATGTGTTTAAAAGCAAAGAAACCATTATTAAGGTGTAAATTATAACCCCTTATTTTCTATTGGGACTATAACAGTTAGTATGGTGCCTTGTTTTAATTTTGAATCTATCATAAATTTTCCACCTAGTTTAGACACTCTGGCGGCTATATTTTTTAGTCCAATTCCTGTATTATCATTAGTTTCGGTATCGAAACCAGAACCGTTATCTGTAATTGTCATATAAATCTCTCCCAGTTTACATGAGAAATTAACATTTACCAAGTTGGCTTTGGCGTGTTTCATAATATTATGCATTGCTTCCTGTAATACCCTAAACAAGTTAATCTTTATTTGGTCATTTATTTCAGGCCATTCTATCTGATTTTCTTGGTGTATTTGGCAATTTATATCATAAATTTTATTTTGTTCGGTAAGATAACTTTTTAGTAACATCATAAAATCTTTGTCGTTATCAAGTTTAGTATTTCTAAGACCGTGAGACAGATCTCTTATATCTTTCTCAGCTTTTTGTATTTCTTTAATATAGAAGCTGTATTTTTTCTTTACATCTTCTGTTTCTTCAAATGATAAAAATTCTATACCTAATCTAGAACCAACAAGTTTATTAATAACACCATCGTGAAGTTCCTCAGAGATTCTAAAACGTTCTTGTAATATGCCTTCTTCTATTTTAGATTGTTGACGTAACATTAGTCTATAGATATCCTCATTCACTTTTTGTTGTTCTCCTTCTAGTTTAAGTTTTTCGTTTTTTGCTATTTGTATTCTAACCATATGTATTAACATCATAATTAATATAACTATTAATCCAATAATAACAATTAGTATGTTTTGAGTAGCTAACTTTTTATTTTCATGAATATATTCGTCTGTTTCAAATTTAATTCTGGCAAATTTATCTCTAGTATTTCTTTCAACATCTAAAAGACTATCGTTTAATTTAATAAGTTCGTAAAGGTATTCTTTGCCTTTTTCTCCAGTTTCTAGTTTAGACAACATGAGTAGAGCTCTAGAAATCTCTTTATAATCTTTTATTTGTTTTCCTATTACATAAGAACGTTTGGCAAGTGTTTTAGCAGAGTCTTTTTTATTAGTTGAAGCATAGAATTCTGATATATCATTACCGGAAGCTGCAATCATATAAGAAACATTGAGACTATCTGCAAGCTGATAAGCTTTGCTAAACAATTGTGAGATACTTTTTTTATCATAGTTTTTGGATAAAAACTTATTGTAAGCTAGATTGTTTAATATAGCTATATATGATAAAGGGTCATTGTTTAATAGTTTTTTGCTATTGTAAATGCTGTTTTCATTTAATAACTCCTTATAGATGCCAATAGCAGATACATAATCTTGTTTTTCTTTGTAAACTTCTGCTAGATTAATTTTTATATCAAGGTAATGGGAATCTTTTAGGTTGTAATTACTTTTTACTTGTAGTATTTTTTTAGAATTTCGTACTTTTTTGTTTGTTTCTAATGCTTTTTGATAATATTCTACAGCCTTATTAAAATCTTTTAACGCATTTGAATTCAAAGCTAAAGTAATATATAGATTAGTTAGTTGTGAATTTACAATATCATCTTTAGGGAGTTTTTGTAAAATATTAGACGCACTCAATAGATTGGAAACACTACTGGAATAATCGCAGTTAAAGTATTGCAAATACGCTAAACTAGTTAATGCATCTGATAGGGATTTTGCAGCATCTGTTTTTCTGAGAGTTTTAATGCTTCTGCGAAAGAATATGTATGAACTATCAATTTCTTTATCTTCAATAAGATAACTCCACCCAATTAGGTGTTGGCAGTATCCAATATTGGTTGAGTCGTTTAATTTTTTGGCCATCTTTAAGGTTTTATGGCTAATGTTTCTTCCTGCCTTTAGACTATCGCTCACAAAATATAATACAGCTAAATTTTTGTTTGATAGTAGAATAGTAGAATCTACTTTGGTCTTTTCTGAAATCTCATTGGCAGTTTTAGCATAAAAAAATCTAGTACTTGTATCTAAATTTTGGTTTTTGGATAGCTTTCTTAATTCTTGAATACTATCAAGTGTTTTCAAGAATTCATGGTTTTGTGCATTAGTGTTACACAGTTTAAACACACAAATAACAAAAAGACAATACTTCTTTAACACTATAAAATGATATGGTTATGGATTTGCAATTTAGTGTTTTATAAAAAAAGTTGGGTTTTAAAAATGAAACACAAAAAAATCCCTTTCATTTTTGAAAGGGATTTTTTATTTAATAAATAATTTGTGATTACTGAATTTCAGCATTAAATGAGATATCAATATCTGTATCATCTCCTGCTGCTGTACCAAAACCAGTACTATCATCAACATTTGGAGACTCATGGTGTAATTCAATTGAGATACTACCTGTTCCAGCAGCACCAGCAGTCCAAACAGTTTTTACACCTAGTTTGTTGTTGTCTGTTCTGGTATAATCGTCACTAGCTCTCATCATTGAGGTAAAGTCTAGAGTAGAAGCATAAACGAAAAAGTGAGCATCTATTCCTGCCTGATCTGCTAAGATATCTTCATCAAGAAAATCTTCATCTTCATTAAATAATCCAATTTCAGCATCATAAGTTCCATTTGCGGTAAATTCGCCTACAACAGTTTTTTCATTGTCATCAACTTCTTCATCTCCGTTTGTGTCATCCCAAGTTAATACAACAGTATCATTAGCATCAGCTTGATTTATGAAAGTGAGCACTATTCTTGTTATAGCCTCTTCTTCTTCAACTACCTCTGGGGTATCGTCATCATCTGAACATGATGCTAACATAGCTATTGCCATTACTGTCATAGCATAAAATTTAATTGTTTTCATAGTTTTAATGTTTAAAAAATTGATGTTCATAGTAATTGTATTTAAAAATTTATAATTAATAATTTAATTGTAATTGTAGTCTAAAATTTCTTCCCAAATCGTCGGCAAAAAATCGTAAACGGTTTAAATAATTTCTGTAGCTCTTATTAAATATATTATCGACACTAAACCGAATATTTAAACTAGATTGTTTGAAAACGGGTAATGTTATTTCACTTTGAAAATGCATTAAATGATATCCAGGAGGTGGACTAAGATCAACATCGATATCATCCTCATTGGCTATAGGTACAGTATAATTAAATTCATAAGGAAATTCATTTTGCTCAAATGCCCATTCTGAGTTTAAACTAGCGTTAAATTTATGCCAGTTTTTATTGGAGTATGTAATGCTATTTAAAGTGGTAAATGGAGGAATGTCAATTAATGGCAAATCTGCTATCTTATCATAGGCTTTAATAAAAGATGATTTATGGCTTGCATTCCATTGCGCAGCTATTTGATAGTTTAAATTCATATCTATACCAAAAAACCAAGCATCTGTTTGTATATATTCCCAAATAGGAAATGGTCCTCTAATTAAAGGAACGATGCCTAGTGGGCTAGGAACTATATATATAAAATTATTGATTTGATTATAATAAGATTCCAACTGAAAATTCAGTTTTGAGCTCACATAACCATAAGTCCCAGAAATCCGGTTAGAACGCTCACTGTCTATACGAAGGTCTCCTATTTCTATTCTTGCTGCAGAATGATGTAAGCCATCACTAAACAATTCAGAAGGGTTTGGTGCTCTACTGGAGCGCGTATAATTTCCCAAAAAGTAATTATTAGCATTGAAATTATACTTAACACCTAAGGCGCCAGAAATATTATGGTAATCAAAAGTCGGATCAGTAAGTACTTGATTTCTTAAAACTTCAATTACTAGTTCTGGAAATTCGATGTCGTACCCACGATCTTCCCATGCAGACGTTCTGTAGAATTTTTTTGCATCTATTCTACTAAAGTCATATCGTAAACCAGCATCTACTATAAAACGATCATTAAGCTTCCATTCTGTAGCTAAATAGCCTCCAAAATCGTATTTGTCATAATCTGGTATCAATCGTCGCACTCCTGTATCAGGATTCGCAAAATGATCTTGATACCTTGCTAAAAGTCCAAAACTGTATTTACGTTCTAAATTATTGTCTTTTTTTGCATTAAGCGATATGGTGTGCGTTTGTAATTGTAAATCGATAGCTGGTTTTATACTCCTTCCGCCTCTTCTTATATCAAATTCAAATCGATGATTGTTCTGATAGTCGTATTGCACATCTACTTTACCAAAGT
This sequence comes from Hyunsoonleella pacifica, assembly GCF_004310335.1. Lineage (GTDB taxonomy): Bacteria > Bacteroidota > Bacteroidia > Flavobacteriales > Flavobacteriaceae > Jejuia > Jejuia pacifica. The sequence continues at coordinate 33,675 of NZ_SIRS01000002.1, forward strand.
TCTTAAATCGTTTGTAATAGGATGCCTTAAAAAGATGGTGACTTACCTCTTGTTTGGGTTGGCTAATATTGTAGCTAAAGTCTTCTACAAACAGTGGTCTTGCGGCATTAATAGAGTTCGCTAAACTTTTTATACTACCAATATGTGCAGATCTTAAGATTCCGATTTCATTATCCAAATAACTATAATATGCTTCAAACCCCGATTGAAACTTATTTTTTCCAAACCTAGCAGTAAAACCTTTAGATTGAGAACCAGTATTGGTAAGATTATAATCTGCTGCTTTAAAATCACCATTTCCCTTTATTGATCCTTGAACTTGGGCAAACCACCCAGATTTGTAATTTTTGTTTAAGGTTGAAGATGTATTATAACCTAATCCATTGGATTGCCAACTAGAAATAGTACGTCCATAAAGTGTGTCTTTTCTTAGCGCTCTACTAGGATTTATTACCACAACACCTCCTATAGCATCACCACCGTAAGCTAAGGCTCCAGCACCCTTAATTACCGAAATTTGATTGGCACTATTTATATCAATATTAGGAGCATGCTCAATACCCCATTCTTGGTCTTGTAAACGTACGCCATTGTTGAGAATCATTACTCTACTACTATGCATACCGTTAATAATAGGCTTTACAATGGTATTTCCAGTATTTATTGAGGATACACCAGGTACTTCCTTCAAAGCATCGCCTAAGCTTAGGCTTGAATACCGTGTTAGTGTTTCTGATTTAATAACGGTTTCTTGCCCAGTAATTGTGGTCTTTGCAACGGCATTAGATTTCACTGAAACTTCATCAAGCTCTTCTGTATGGTGCTCCATCAATATCTTTTCATACGAATCGCCAATAATATGTATCTCTACACGTTTTGTTTCACACCCAATATGAGAGATAACAAGTATTAGTTTCCCATTACAAAGGTCTTTAATAGAAAACTTCCCATTAATATCTGCCACGGTGTAACGATTTAGAGTTTCTATGTGCACGGTAGCACCAGACATTGGAGTGTTGTCATGAAAATCTATTACCTCGCCAATAAATGTATAGTTACAATTTTGAGTATGGACAGTGCTGAAAATACACATTACCACAATCAATAAATTGAGCTTCATTGTGTTATGTTTTTATCGTAATTGTTTTTAGTTTAAATAGGGGAATTAAACTAGGGCAGGGGGACCGCGTAGAGAAAAGGATAAAACGCGATAATTATTAAAGAAATGATATCCTAGAGAAGGAATCTCAAAATTATCACTAAAGCAAAAATCTACATTATAGTTTGAAGATTTTATATAATACTGTTGAAGATTGTATTTAAAGATAGGGCAATCAATTTCGCATTCATGTAAATTGGCACTATCTCTTTTTTCACAAAAAGTGTGTTCGTGATGCTCTTCTAGAGTATGTACGAGTTTTATAATTGTAGGAAACAATAATGTTACCACAATTAAAGTAGATATTATTCTAAAGGCAATATGTTTTCTATTTACCTCCAATTACTCTGTAAATTGTTTAAACCCAAGTCTAGTAAGCATCTTCTTTTCAAAATTCCAAAAGAATTTAAACTGACCAAATATCCAGCCAAAAAACACTAGCAGAAACTGGTACATCACGAAAAGGATTAGTATTCTAATAATCCAGTAGCCAAATGTTGTGAATGTTTCTGGGGTAATATTAAAAAAAGCAAGTATGGGTTTGCCTATATAAGAAGCAGTAGAACCTGTTACCGCAAATACAATCAATATCAAAACGATTTGTGTATTGGATTCAATTCCCCAACGTTCTTTTAATTTCTTCAAAATTGCAATTTGGTTGCAAAATTATGAAAACGAAATTAAATTCGTGGTACAAAAGGCCCTAATCTTTGATTATATTTCAATTGAAAGTAAATAAAGTAGTTATATAACATGTAATTTACTTCGTATCCATAATCTATATTTTGTTGATAATCTATTTGAAGTTCGTATAATTGAGGATTAAAACGTTGTGGTTGCATTACACGTTGATTCCATTCAATAACATATATTCTATTCCGGTTTTCTATGTATTGTTGAGAATAGAATCCTCTTTGTCTTGCATTAGATGCTAACCAAAAATTAAATCCAGGATCGATGATGATGATTTCATATTCCAACTCATCATTGGCAATTCGTATGGTATCATTTTGAGTAGTTGCAATTTGTTTTTCATTTTTTTTTGAAACAGGCTTTTTTGAAGTATTGCAGTTAAAAAAGAAAATACTTGCAACTATGAGTAATAAGTAAATACTGTTTTTCATGATATCTATGTTTTTATATCTCAAATATATAGCTAGGGTACACTATTAAAAAAGTATGAATGAGTGTTAGTAGCCTTTTGTTTAGTGAAATAGCTTTTTATCTAAAAATACAAAAATCATTCCTTAACATTTTATGATTTATCATTAGTTACTAATTAAAAATGCCAAATCTTTCGATTTGGCATTTTAAGAAGTATGTTCAAATACATTTTATTTTCCAAAAAGGCCACCAAGTAAGCCACCTATACCACCACTTGACTTTTTACTACCACCTAATAACATCCCGGCAACATCATCTACTACACTACCATCCCCGTCTGCATCTAATATAGATTCCAGAAAGCTTTGCTCTTGTTTTGCTGAACTACCACCTAGCAACCCTCCAAGCATATCTCCTAAGCCGTTAGCTGAACTTACATTGTTTTGGCGTGTTTGTTTTCCTAGCATACCCATTAATAAAGGTGCAGCAACTTTTAGGATGTTTCCAACAGAGCCTGCATCAAGTCCAGATTTTTGTCCGATAACTTGTTCAACACCTTGTCTTTTAGCACCTAAAACATGTCCAAGAATTTTATCTCCATCGGTTTTCACATTTTCATCTACACCGCCACCAAATAAACCGCCTAGATTGTCTAAAATGCTTCCGTCATGCTTTCCGCTAAGAGCACCCATTAATCCTTCTGCTCCTTGTGGCGTTGATGCATTGCGTTGCATTGCTTTCATTAATACAGGCAACGCCATTGTAAGTACGCTACTTGTTTTATTTTGATCGGTTCCTGTAGATCCAGAAACACCATTAATAATAGTTTTTCCAAGGTCACTGTTTAATAAATCTAAAATTCCAGACATGATAATATGTTTTTTTAATTAGTAATGTTTTGTGTAAGGAGGCATAATGTACAAAAAAAGCCCTAACTGTTATAGTTAGGACTCAAATTTTATGATTAGGTCACATCAAAGACGACTATCCTAAAATACTTATGATTTGTGACGCTAGTTCTGTACCAATTCTATCTTGTGCTTCATTTGTTGCAGCACCAGTATGTGGCGTTAATGATAATGCAGAGTTCATTAATAATTGAATTTCTGGCTTAGGCTCTTTTTCAAAAACATCAAGTGCAGCTCTGGCTACTTTTCCGCTTTCAATAGCTTTTACTAATGCTACTTCGTTTACCACACCTCCACGCGCTGCATTTGCTAGAATTACACCATCTTTCATGATGTTAAACTCTGCTTCATCTATTACGTAATCTTTTTGAGCAGGTACATGTAGTGTAATGAAATCGGATTGTTTTAAAACCTCTTCTTTAGATATAGTTTTGATGTCAAAGTTTACTTTCTGTCCATCGAAAAACTCTAATTCTAAATTGGCTTTTTCTAAAAACGGATCAAATGCTACTACTTTCATTCCTGCACCTAAAGCTACTTTTGCAGTGGCTTGCCCTATACGACCAAAACCAAGTACACCTATGGTTTTACCTTTTAATTCTGTTCCTTTTGCGTAAGCTTTCTTTAAACCTTTAAAGTTACTGTCGCCTTCAAGCGGCATTTCTCTGTTAGAATTATGAAGAAAACGTGCTAACCCATATAAATGCCCAAAGACTAATTCTGCAACTGAATGTGATGAAGCAGCTGGGGTATTAATTACATGAAGTCCTTTTTCTCTAGCGTAATCTACATCTATATTATCCATACCAACACCACCACGACCAATAATTTTAAGTCCAGAGCAAGCATCGATTAAATCTTTACGTACTGTGGTAGCACTGCGTACCAAAAGTACAGCAATATCTTTTTCGTTGATGTAGTTTATTAACTGTTCTTGAGCTACAGTAGTTGTACTTACATTATATCCTGCTTTTTCTAGAGCATCAATACCACTTTGAGAAATTCCGTCGTTTGCTAATACGTTCATTTTTAGTTTTTTTAGTCATTCCCCCGAAGGCAGGAATCTTTTTTAAGTTTTGTTTGTTTTGTGGATTCCTACTTTCGCAGGAATCCACAAATTTATTTTGAGTAAGTACTGAAAACTGTTACTACTTACTGTACACTGATTTTAAGCTTTACTTTCTAATTCACTCATTACTTCAACCAATACTTTTACACTATCTATTGGTAATGCATTGTACATAGATGCTCTGTATCCACCAACACTTCTATGTCCATTTACGGCACTAACGCCAGCTTCTTTCAACATCGTATCAAACGTTTCTTTTAAATTTTCATTTTCTAGCGTAAATGTGGCGTTCATCATAGAACGATCTTGTTTTGCAGCAAACCCTTTAAACAATGGGTTTAAGTCTACTTCAGAGTACATTAAGCGTGCTTTCTTTTCGTTTTCCTTTTCTATAGCAGCTATTCCGCCTTGCTCTTTTAACCATTCTAAAGTTAACATAGAAGTGTACACAGCGAAAACAGGTGGTGTATTAAACATACTGCCTTTATCGATATGTACTTTATAATCCATCATTGACGGAATTTTACGAGATACTTTTCCTAAAACATCTTCTTTAACAACCACTAGAGTTGTTCCAGCTGGTCCCATATTTTTTTGAGCTCCAGCATAAATGATATCGAATTTAGAGAAATCAATAACTCTTGAAAAAATATCACTACTCATATCGCAAACCATTGGCACTGGTAAGTTTGGAAACTCTTTCATTTGTGTACCATAAATAGTGTTGTTTGAGGTACAGTGAAAATAATCGTAATCTTCTGGAATCTCGTAACCTTTTGGTATGTAGTTGTAGTTGGCATCTTTAGAGGAGCCAACTTCGTATATGTCATCGTAAATTTTTGCTTCTTTAATTGCCTTTGCAGACCAAGAACCAGAGTTTAAATATCCCGCTCTTTTTTCTAAAAGGTTTAATGCAACCATTAAAAATTGGGTGCTTGCTCCACCTTGCAGAAATAATGCTTTATAACCTTTACCTTCAAGACCTAAAAGTTCTAAAGCTAAAGCTCTAGCGTTTTCCATAATATCAACAAAAGCCTTGCTTCTGTGGGATATCTCTATTAAAGATAATCCGCTTCCATCTAGATCTACTAGTGCTTGTGAGGCTTTTAATAATACTTCTGGGGGTAAAATACTTGGTCCTGCGCTAAAGTTGTGTTTTTTCATCTTTTTATGTGGTGAAATTTAAAGATGCAAAGTTGGTAATTAATTCAATATTTTTCACTAAAAAATCAATAATTTTTTCGTCAAATCGATAATAAAAATTTAACAGAATCTACACTATCGGCATAATCCCAAAGTTGTGGCTTTTGGGTAGCTCCAAAGGGCACTTCATTTTTAATACATCCGTTAGCAACTATACATTGTATTTGGTCTTGATCTTGGATTAATTTTGTTTTTATACTTTCGGCGGTGTCATAATATTCATAAAACACTGTAGCTATTGGAGATGCATAGTTTTTGTCTTCTTTAATCATGAAGAAACCGTTTTCTAGCATATCAAATTCACTCATTAAATACACGGCTTTGTTGTAATCGTAATTATTGGCATATTTTGCCTTTTCTATAATGGGGTGCCAGTGATACATGGCTTCAAAAAAGGCCTTAAAATCATAGCCGTTTGGCACAAAAAGTTTAGATACATTTCTACAGCCCAAACCATAATATCTAAAAATATCTTCTGAAAGGTTTTTTAAGTCCTCGCTAGATTCATTTCCTGTTAAAACTGCTACAGAATTTCTATTGTTTCTTATAATAGATGGCTTGTCTTTAAAGTAATATTCAAAGTACCTTGCTGTATTATTACTACCAGTAGCAATTACTGCATCAAAATTTTCAAGTCTCTTTTCGGTAAAATTTATGTATCCTTTAAACTCTGGTGCCACATATTCTAAATACTTGGCTAAAAACGGTAACAAATGTTTGTCGTTAGAGGACTGTTTAACCAAAACCTGATGTCCTGTAATAAGCACCGCTAAAAAATCATGAAACCCCACTAGTGGAATGTTTCCTGCCATTATTACAGCAACTGTTTTAGGGGTTAATCCTGAAATTTTATAAGGTTGTAGCCATTTAGTAAGTTGCTCTTGTGTTAAAGCTATAGCCCAAGAGTTTAGAGCATAACGCAAGTTTTCGGTGGTAAACCACCCGTTGTGTTCCTCGGCTAATTTTAATTGGTGTTTAAAACCGTCAAAGAATAGATCGTTATGTTCAACTTTATTGTCTTTTTGGATGTTTGTGTTAGAAAATTGCCGTATAAAATCTCCTAATTTTACAAAAGCGTTAATTCTATCTTGTAATTGCATCCTTAATTTGGTTATGAATGGTTTTGGCTTTATTTTTGCGACTGCAAATTTAATGAAACTCATATAGAGTTCTTGAATTTTAAAAAATAAAAATTACTATGGCAATTATAATAACAGACGAATGTATAAACTGTGGTGCTTGCGAGCCAGAATGCCCAAACACAGCAATATATGAAGGAGCAGACGATTGGCGCTATAAAGATGGTACCAGTTTAGAGGGAACAGTAGTACTTACTGATGGAAGAGAAGTAGATGCTGATGAAGCCCAAGAGCCTGTAAGCGATGAGTTATATTACATTGTACCAGATAAGTGTACGGAATGTAAAGGGTTTCATGATGAGCCACAATGTGCGGCGGTATGTCCTGTAGATTGTTGTGTGCCTGATGAAGATGTTGTAGAAACCGAAGAGGAGCTTTTAGCAAAACAGAAGTTTATGCATCCTGATGGGTAGGCGATAATCGACAGTAAAATATATTAAAATCCTGAGTGAAAGCTTGGGGTTTTTTGTAAGTACCAAAAAAGTCTCAATTACGTTAATAGCGTATTTGAGACTTTTTTATGTTAATAACGCACATCTACTTAAAACCGTATAGAAGGTAGCTCTTCTGTCAATTCATCTAGAAAAGTCTTTTTTTCTGTTGCTTTATCTTTTTTTAATGTAGATGCCTGTGTTTTGTTTAAAGGCGATATGGATTTATCTTCTCCAAAAAAGTTAAGAGACGGCATTTCCTCATATAAATCTCTGTAAAACTGTGATCCTATAGTGTTATTCTTTTTTTGTGAGATTGTTTTACCTAATACATCTGTTTCACTGTAATACTTATAATCGCCATTAAAATCTAAAGAAGGCATTTCCTTTAAAGTTTCTGCATAAAAGTCACTGTTATCTAATGCAGTGTTTTCTTGTGCATTAATAGCTGTAGTGCTCCAAAAAATCGCAATTATTGCGAATAATCTAATTATCTTTCTCATAATTTAAATATTGTTATTTATTTACGTGTAAAATTACGAAATATTCATTTATGGTTTATAAAAAATACATTTATACTTTTTATGAATAAAATAATGGATTGTTATGATATTCAGTGAAAACTTGGGTTTTTTGTTTATAATTATTGATAATTGTTTGTGCGTATGTATAGCTTTTTTAGTAGGAAAATACGAAATTTGTTTATCTACACGTTATAGTGCATTATGACCAACTACTCACAACAATACTTCGGAAAAGATTTGAATGACCTTACATATGAGGACATTTTAAATTTCTTTATAGAAGAGAAAGAAGAATCAGATAAGATTGAATTCAAAGCTTTTCATCCTGATTTTGGTAATTTCAATAAAAACCTAGAGGGTGTAATCAGAGGAATTTGTGCATTTCTAAATTCGAATGGTGGAATATTGATTTGGGGAGCTCCACTAGGACGAAAAGTAGAAGAAAGAGTTGTTTTTCAAGGAAAGCTTTCCCTTGTTACTGAACTCAAAGAAAAAGATTCTCTAATTAGTAAAATATCTGATTCAATTACTCCCCTACCTGTAAATATTAACGTTAATATTATTGAACAAGAAGGTAATTATTTATACGCTTTTGAAACTCAAATCAGTAACTATAGCCCGCACCAATTTAAAAATACATATTGGACTAGACTTGACGGACAAACCAAACCTGCTCCACATTATCTAGTTGAAGCACTATTTAAAAAAATATCTTATCCAAATATTGAAGGTTATATCAATCTTGACAGATTTGGGTATCTACCAACAGGAGAAGCTTTTCTTGACATATCAATTCTAATGATTAATTTTTCTGAACTCCAAAATGAATATAATCTGACTTATAGGTTAATGTGTGGTCCAGCAATTTTTGCAGGTAGTCGAAATTCTCAACTTGCAAAATACTATACAATGGAAGGACATATGTATGTTCATAAAGATTTAAATGATATTCTCCATTTTGGTGCTCCCGATAGAAATACTCAAAGACTAGTATTTAACATGGAGGATTTAGCAGATAACCATAATTATAAAATGGATTTGATTCTCACATTTGCAGGAAAAAAGTCACCACTAAAAATATCAGATTACAAGCTAGATTTTAGTGGTACAATTACAGCAAACAACCCTGTTGGTTTATTTGAGAGTAAAAAAGAAAATATATTATCAGCGGAAAGGCAAAAAGAACTTGGGACAACCCGAGAAAATCTGTTAGAGCATATCCTAAAAAGATAAACACATCCAAATCTCAATCTCCACTATCAAACGTCTTCATCTCCAAAGAAGGTTCCAAAACCCCTTCGTTATCCCAAATTGTTTTTTGGTAAGTGCTTAGTTTAGTAACGGGTGTTTTTTCTACTTGTCGTTCAGCCTGAAAATCTAAGAATGTTAATTTTTTTGTTGTAGTAATTAGCAATTCTTCTTTAGTGTTGTTGTTACCTTCTAGCGTAAACTCAAAAGCTACTTTATGGCGTTCGCTACTATTTTCTATAAATTTTAAAGGGCGGCTTACATAAAAATAACTACCAGACACACGTTTAATATATTTTGGGTGGTAGAGACTAGTGTTGTCTTTTTCAAAAATTAAAGTGCCTTCGCTCACATTTTCAATGTATTTTATGCCTAATAGTAATTTTAGGTTAAACTTTTGTCCGCGTCTATTGTTGTAGTAGCTATAATCTACTCGGGTTATGGCATAGGTATCCTCTGCGATATAAAGTTTACCCGTATATTTTGCTTTTCCTTTTCTTGGGATAAATGCAATTACATAGGTAAGTTCTCCATTATTGTAGCCCACATCCTCAACATTGTATTCGTATAAATTGTTATCTAATATCTTGTTTAAAAAAGCAGCATCGTAAAACTGGGCATGTTTTAAAAGTGATTTCGTATCGTTATTTAAATGGGAAACCTTGTATTCATTTTTATCATCATCTTTAAAATTACTATCATTTAGAGCTAAAGAATCTTCAATTTTAAAGAGTCCGGTTTTTAACTTATATGTTTTTGTGGTGTCTAAATAGGTAAGAATAATGGTTTGCATTTTCTCCTGAACGTTATCTATAGAGAAATTGTTTTTGGCATCCAATAATTCTGTAGCTTTTTCAACCTTTAGTTTAATGCTATCCTTATCTAAAGTAAATACTATGCCTTTAAAGTCAGCAAACTGTACCATATTGCTTTGTTTTATTTGGTTACCCAAAGCCGTTAAGCTGTTGTTTACGCTTTCTAATTGTTTCTTTTTGACGTTTGATGCTTTATCGATTTCAAACTCTAAACTTTTAAAATCCACACGATCTGTAGTGCGTTTAAAAATATGGTATTGCTGTAGTTTAAAGTTGTAATTATCAGTAAGTTTAGCTTTTACTTTCGCAATAATAGTATCTGCATTTGGAGCTTTTGTGCTAATAAATACTTCATCTAATTGGTTAATGGCTTCTGTGAGTTCAATAACATAATTAAGCGCTTTAATCTCTTTAATGGTAAGTGTTTTGTTTTCGTAACCCATACAGGAAATGGTAATGGGTTTTGTGTCATTTTTCGTGGATATTGTAAAAAAACCTTCGTCGTTAGAAATAACACCAGTATATTCCCCTGTTTTAATATTAGCGTAAGCAATAGGTTGTTTTGTATGCTCATCAAGAAGCTTTACTGTTACGTTTTGTGATGTAAGTGTTGCGCAGTAGCATACAAAAAGAATAAAAGAAATGGATTTCATTTTGATGTGATGATTGATGTGTTTTTTATAAAACGATGCAAGTTAGGTATTGTTACAGCATAACATATAAGCAGAAAACCTATTTAACGTTTAATTATAACAAAGCAGGTTGTTTTTATTAAATATTCTTAAAGTTTTAAGATGAAAAATTTCTTATTTATTGTCTACATTTGCACTCGCTAAATATTCCTGTCTCACAGGAATAACAAAATAAAATTAGTTATGAAAGCAGGTATCGTAGGCTTACCCAATGTTGGAAAATCCACTTTATTTAATTGTTTATCAAATGCCAAGGCGCAAAGTGCCAACTTCCCGTTTTGTACTATAGAACCTAATATAGGTGTGGTAAATGTACCAGACCCTAGATTAGAAAAATTAGAAAGCTTGGTAAATCCAGAAAAAGTAATTCCTGCTACAGTAGAGATTGTAGACATTGCAGGATTGGTAAAAGGCGCAAGTAAAGGGGAAGGATTAGGAAATCAGTTTTTAGGAAACATTAGAGAGACTGATGCTATTTTACATGTTTTGCGTTGTTTTGATAACGATAATATTGTGCATGTGGATGGTAGTGTAGATCCTATAAGAGATAAGGAAACTATTGATATGGAGTTGCAGTTAAAAGACTTAGAAACTGCAGAGAAGAAATTGGATAAAGTAAAACGAGCCGCTAAAACTGGAAATAAAGAAGCACAGGCCGAAGAAGCTATTTTATTAAAAATAAAAGAAGGTTTAGAGGCAGGAACTTCGGTAAGAGCTTTGGGATTTAGTGATGAAGATTATCTGGACTTTGTAAAGCCGCTACAATTTATAACCGATAAGCCTGTGATGTATGTGTGTAATGTGGATGAAGGAGCTGCTGTTTCTGGCAACAGTTATGTTGAGCAAGTAAAAGAAACTGTTAAGGACGAAAATGCTGAGGTTTTAGTTTTAGCAGTAGGTACAGAAGCTGATATTAATGAGTTGGACGATTATGAAGAGCGTCAACTATTTTTACAAGATATTGGATTAGAAGAACCTGGATCTGCTAAATTAATTCGTGGTGCTTACAAGTTATTAAATCAACAAACCTATTTTACTGCGGGTGTTAAAGAAGTACGTGCTTGGACTGTGGATATTGGTGCCACTGCACCACAAGCTGCCGGAGTTATACATACCGATTTTGAAAAAGGATTTATACGTGCAGAAGTTATCGCTTACGATGATTATGTATCCTACGGAAGTGAAGCAAAAGTAAAAGAAGCTGGCAAGATGAGAGTGGAGGGAAAAAACTACATTGTTAAAGACGGCGATGTGATGCATTTCTTATTTAATGTGTAATTTTTTTGTGTAATGTGTATTTTTGACTAATATTGTAAGGTTTTATTTATTTGTAGACCAAAATTTAATACAAATCTTGTCAAATGCCTTCAATAGAGATTAAAACTCACATAAATTGTGATATCAAGACTTGCTTTGATCTAGCTAGAAGTATTGATATTCATAAAAAATCTCTACAGCATACAAGTGAAATACCAATATCAGGTAAAACTACAGGCCTTATAGAGCTTGGGGAATGGGTAAGTTGGGAGGCTAAACATTTAGGCTTTGTACAACATTTAACTTCAAAAATAATTGAATTTGATAAGCCAAATTTCTTTGTTGGCGAAATGGTATTGGGTGCTTTTAAATCCCTTAGGCATGAGCATTTTTTTAGAAAATTTAATGGAGGCACATTAATGACTGATAAGCTTTATTTTGAATCTCCACACGGACTTTTAGGTCACTTAGCAAATGTTCTATTTTTAAAACGCTATATGTCTAAACTTCTGAAAACCAGAAATAAAATTTTAAAACAAGAAGCAGAACGTTTATGTAAAAAGACATTAGCTTCTAAGGCCTCTGCTAAAAAAGAGATGGTAGTACTTTAAATTACTCTGTTTTTCTCTCTATCCTGGTTGTTGTAATTAAGGTTTTGAATATCGTAATTCATTATAATAATTCTCTCAAGACAAGAAGCTATATTTTTACTTTCGTACCATGCAAAAGAACAAATCATTTTGGTATGGAATAGCTATAGGTGTTTTAGGCATTGTCTTATTTTCATCAAAAGCAGTCATGGTAAAACTAGCGTATCAATACAATGTTGATGCTATTAGTATTTTACTACTTCGCATGCTGTTTTCTTTTCCATTTTATATTTTTATTGCATTTTTGATTAAAAACAAAAAGCAAGAATACAATATACAGCTAAAAGATTATGGTTGGTTGGTATTTTTTGGATTTATAGGGTATTATTTAGCTAGTTATTTTGATTTTGTTGGGCTTTTATATATCAAAGCTAGCTTAGAGCGTATTATTTTGTTTGTGTATCCAACATTAGTATTATTACTCAACAGGGTTTTCTTGAAGCAAAAAATTACTAAAACTCAAAGTATTGCCGTAGCATTGACCTATCTAGGCATTGCAGTGGCTTTTGGGGATGAGTTAAGCATCTCAGGAAAAGGAACGCTAACAGGTGGTTTTTTCATTTTTTTAAGTGCTTTAACTTATGCTTCCTATTTAGTAGGTAGTGGTTGGTTGATACCAAAATTTGGAGTAATGAAATTTACAGCTTATGCTATGTTAGTGTCTTGTATTTGTGTATTTGTGCATTATAGTATAATTAGTGAAGTCGATTTGTGGAGTTTTTCATGGGAAGTATATGTAATAGGGTTCTTAATTGCAATTTTTGCTACGGTAATTCCTTCGTTTTTAGTGTCGGAATCTATAAAGATCATTAGTTCGTCAAACTTTGCAATAGCAGCAGGTATTGGGCCTATTTCAACTATTATTTTGGCTGCAATTTTTTTAGGAGAAACACTTACGGTTTTGCAACTATTTGGCACTTTAATAGTTATAGTTGGTATATTATGGGTATCTCTTAAAAAATCAAATTCTACATAAGGAAACGTTCTCAACAATATTTCCCTTTTATTGTTAATTACTTTGTTTGGCAGTGGTTTTATATTTTGATATGTTATGCTATATTAGCGTGCTATCACAACATTGTACCCTAATTTATGGCTGAAGAAACAAAATACACTGAGGATAATATACGTTCGTTAGATTGGAAAGAGCATATTCGTATGCGACCAGGAATGTATATTGGGAAACTTGGTGATGGGTCTTCTCCAGATGATGGTATTTACATTCTTTTAAAAGAAGTTTTAGACAATTCTATTGACGAATTTGTCATGGGAGCAGGTAAGACTATTGAAATATCTATTCAGGGCAGTAAAGTTATTGTTCGTGATTATGGTAGGGGAATCCCTTTAGGAAAAGTTGTTGATGTGGTTTCCAAAATGAATACTGGCGGGAAGTACGATTCTAAAGCGTTTAAAAAGTCAGTTGGATTAAATGGAGTTGGTACTAAGGCAGTTAATGCACTTTCTAATTATTTTAGAGTTGAATCTAATAGAGATGGGAAATCTGCTTCAGCAGAATTTGAACAGGGAAACCTAACTAACCAAGAATTACTAGACGATACCACTAGGCGCAAAGGAACAAAAGTGTCGTTTATTCCTGATGAAACTATTTTTAAAAACTATAAATTCCGAAGTGAATATGTAGTGAAAATGCTGAAGAATTATGTGTATCTAAATCCTGGATTGACCATAGTTTTTAACGGTGAGAAATATTATAGTGAAAATGGTTTAAAGGATTTATTAGCTGAAAAAATTAGCGATACAGACTTATTATATCCAATTGTTCATTTAAGAGGAGATGATATTGAAATAGCGCTAACACATAGTAAAACTCAGTATAGCGAAGAATATAATAGTTTTGTAAACGGACAGAATACTACCCAAGGCGGAACGCATTTAAATGCATTTAGAGAAGCTATTGTAAAAACGGTAAGAGAGTTTTATGGCAAAAATTATGATGCTTCAGATGTTAGAAAATCCATAGTTAGTGCTATCGCCATTAAAGTGATGGAACCTGTTTTTGAAAGTCAAACAAAAACAAAATTGGGGTCTACCGAAATGGGAGGCAATTATCCTACTGTAAGGACGTATATAAACGATTTTGTAAAAACCAATCTCGATAACTTTTTTCATAAAAACCCTGATACAGCCGAGAAGTTACAGCGTAAAATTCTTCAAGCAGAGCGGGAACGTAAAGAATTATCAGGCATAAGAAAGCTAGCAAGAGACAGAGCAAAAAAAGCGAGTCTGCATAATAAAAAACTTAGGGATTGTCGCGTGCATTTTGGAGATACTAAAAATGAAAGAAACCTTGAGACAACACTGTTTATTACAGAGGGAGATTCAGCTTCAGGAAGTATTACAAAATCTAGAGATGTGAATACTCAGGCGGTTTTTAGCCTTAAAGGAAAGCCTCTAAACTCCTACGGACTAAGTAAAAAGATAGTATACGAGAATGAAGAGTTTAATTTGTTACAAGCGGCATTAAATATAGAAGAATCACTTGAAGACTTACGCTATAATAATGTTGTAATAGCTACTGATGCCGATGTAGATGGTATGCATATACGATTGTTGCTAATTACGTTTTTCTTACAGTTTTTTCCAGAAGTTATTAGGGAAGGGCATTTGTATATATTACAAACCCCTTTGTTTAGGGTAAGAAACAAAAAAGAAACGATTTATTGCTACTCCGAAGAGGAACGAAGAGCAGCAATTGAAAAATTAAAGCCAAAGCCTGAAATTACGAGGTTTAAAGGATTAGGTGAGATTTCTCCAGATGAGTTTAAACATTTTATAGGAGATGATATTCGTTTGGATCCTGTAATGTTAGATGATAATATGTCTATTGAAGAATTATTATCATTTTACATGGGCAAAAATACACCAACACGACAAGAGTTTATCATTGATAACTTAAAGGTAGAACTTGATTTAATTGAGGAAAAATAAGAGATGTATTCCTGAATTTTAGGAAGTATTATATATGATTGAAGAAGAAAACGACGACCTTACAAACGGACAAAACGACGAGCCTCAAGAGACCATAACCCGGGTTACGGGCATGTACAAAGATTGGTTTTTAGACTATGCATCTTATGTTATTCTAGAACGCGCCGTACCAGCTATTGAAGATGGTTTTAAGCCTGTGCAACGCCGTATTATGCATTCCATGAAGGATTTGGATGATGGGCGTTATAACAAAGTAGCAAACATTGTTGGGCATACCATGCAATACCATCCACATGGCGATGCCAGTATTGCAGATGCCATGGTGCAAATAGGGCAGAAAGATTTGTTAATTGATACCCAAGGAAACTGGGGTAACATATTAACAGGAGACAGTGCAGCTGCCTCACGTTACATAGAAGCACGTCTATCTAAGTTTGCGTTAGATGTTGTTTATAATCCAAAAATTACAGAATGGCAAGCGAGTTATGATGGGCGTAGAAAAGAGCCAGTAAATTTACCAGTAATGTTTCCATTGCTTCTAGCTCAAGGAGGAGAAGGTATTGCTGTAGGTTTATCCACTAAAATATTACCGCATAATTTTATAGAACTTATTGATGCTTCTGTAAAGCATTTACAAGGAAAACGTTTTACAATTGTGCCAGATTTTCCAACTGCAGGTATTGCAGATTTCTCAAATTATAACGATGGTAACAGAGGAGGAAAAGTTCGGGTTCGAGCAAAGATTTCTCAATTAGACAAAAATACACTAGTAATTACAGAATTGCCTTTTGGTACAACAACATCGTCTTTAATAGATTCAATTTTAAAGGCCAATGACAAAGGGAAAATCAAAGTAAAAAAGATTGAAGATAACACTGCTGCCGAAGTAGAAATATTAGTGCATTTACCATCAGGCTTATCTCCTGATAAAACCATTGATGCACTTTATGCATTTACAAGTTGTGAGTCTTCTATTTCTCCTTTAGGTTGTGTTATAGAAGATAACAGACCATTATTTATTGGCGTTTCTGAAATGTTGAGACGTTCTACAGATAATACTGTTCAGCTATTAAAACAAGAACTTGAAATTAAGCTTGGTGAGCTTGAAGAGCAGTGGCATTTTGCTTCCTTAGAACGTATTTTTATAGAAAACAGAATTTATCGTGATATTGAAGAAGAAGAAACCTGGGAAGGTGTTATTTCTGCCATAGATAAAGGATTGCAACCACATATTAAGCATCTAAAACGAGCGGTTACAGAAGATGATATTGTACGATTAACGGAAATCCGAATTAAACGTATTTCTAAATTTGATATAGATAAAGCACAGCAAAAGATAGATGCTTTAGAAGCACAAATTGCTGAGGTAAAACATCATTTAGAGCATTTGATAGCCTATGCTATTGCTTATTTCCAAAGGCTTAAAAAAGAATATGGAGAGGGTAGGGAGCGTAAAACAGAAATAAGAACTTTTGATGATGTAGACGCTACGAAAGTAGTAATTAGAAATACCAAACTCTATGTAAATCGTGAAGAAGGCTTCGTTGGGACTTCCTTACGTAGAAATGAATATGTGTGTGACTGTAGTGATATTGATGATATTATTGTTTTTACTAAAGAAGGTAAAATGATGGTAACTAAAGTTGACTCTAAAACTTTTGTTGGGAAAGATATCATACATGTTGCTGTATTTAAGAAGAAAGATAAGCGCACAATTTATAATATGATATATAGAGATGGTAGAAAAGGACCATCTTATATTAAGCGTTTTGCGGTTACTAGCATTACCAGAGATAGAGAATACGATTTAACTAATGGCAGCAAAGGTTCGGTAACACTGTATTTTTCTGCAAACCCTAATGGAGAAGCTGAAATTGTTTCGATCAATTTACGTCAAGCTGGAAGTATCAAAAAGCTAAAATGGGATATTGATTTTGCAGATATTTTAATTAAGGGACGTGCTTCAAAAGGTAATTTAGTAACTAAGTATCCTGTAAAACGTGTAGAGCTTAAGGAAAAAGGTGTTTCTACATTAAAACCGCGTAAGATATGGTTTGATGAAACAGTACAGCGTATAAATGTTGATGGTAGAGGCGAACTTATAGGAGAATTTAGAGGCGAAGATAAATTGCTAATTATTAGTCAGTCGGGTATGGTTAAAACTGTTACGCCAGAAGTTACTATGCATTTTGATAGTGATATGATTGTGTTAGAAAAGTGGGTGCCCAAAAAACCAATTTCAGCAATTTATTATAATGGCGAAAAAGAATTGTATTACGTAAAGCGTTTTCTCATAGAACAAGAAGGTAAAGACGAATCGTTTATCTCAGATCATCCAGATTCTCAATTAGAAATTATTTCTACGGATTGGAAACCCATGGCTGAGGTTGTTTTTGCCAAAGAACGCGGGAAAGAAAGGAGAGAAAATTTTGAGATAAACCTAGAAGAGTTTATTGATATAAAGGGAATTGCTGCACAAGGTAATCAATTAACAAAATACAAGGTTAATCAAATTAACTTGCTAGAGTCATTACCATATCAAGCCCCTGAGGAAGTACATGCTGACGAATTAGAAGTTGTTGATGAAAAAGAATTACCAGCTAAATCTGATGGTAATGAAAATAATAATAGTACTGAAGATTCTAATGAGGAAATTGATGATGAAGGACAGATAACTCTGTTTTAAGTGAAACAATTAGGTTTTTACACAGGGCTAAGATACTTCTTTACCTTATTATTTCCTGCTTTATTGTTTATAGGAGTCTTAACCATAATTTATGAATGGGACTTGTCTTTTGTTTTTTCAATTGCTATGCCTGTTCTGGTAGTTATCAATATTATCCAATTAGTGTTTTTTATGCTAAAACGGAAAAGCCTTATACTTTTTAATATAGCATCCCTGATATTATTTTTTTTCTTTTTTGACTCTTTTTTTCAATTCAACTTTAATATAACTAAAAGAACTCAGGAAAATTCTATCTCACTATTGTCCTATAATGTACATGGATTTAAGCCAAGTCATGGAAATCAAAATTACAGTGATGAAAACGTTGTAGATTTTATAAGGGAAAATAATCCAGATATTGTTTGTTTTCAAGAGTTTTCAGCCATTAAGTTTAAGCTGTTTGTTGATGAATATCCTTATTGGGTAAAAACTAATTTGATGATACCAAATCAAAAATCAGTTTTAGCAATTTTTTCAAAATACCCTATTGTAGACAAAGGTTATGTAGAGTTTGCTAACAGTCTTAACAATACTATGTTTGTAGATGTTGAAATTTCGAAAAAAGTAATTAGGGTATATAATGTACATTTAGAATCTTATAGAACCACTTTGCAACATAATATAAATAGTGTAAGAAGTTTTATGCCTTTATTGAAGATAGTTTCTCAAGCAGATAAAACGAGAATTTCTCAAGCAAAAATTGTTAAAAAACATATTGCCGATTATAATGGTGATGTTGTCATTTTAGGTGATTTTAATTGTACGCAATATACCCCTGCATATCTTATTTTAAAAGACTTACGGAAAGATACATTTGTTGAAGCAGGTAATGGTTTTGGCTCTACATACGAGCTTTTTAATTACCCTTTTAAAATAGATCATATTTTAGTAGACGAAACTTTTGAAGTTGTTAGTCATAAAAACTTTAACATCAACCTATCCGATCATGAACCTGTTTTGGCTGAAATAAAACTATAAGGTTTAAAACAGTATATCTATATCATCCGAAGAACATAATTCTATTAGGTTTTTTAGTAATTGCTCGTAATTTTTCAATTCTTGTTTTGTAATAAACTCATTGGCTCTATGTGCTTGTTTTATTGATCCAGGACCACAGATAATACTTTGTAAACCAGCCTCGTTGTATTGTCCTGCTTCTGAGGCATAGGCTACTGTGCCAATGTTTTCATTAGAGTTTATTTTTGACATTAGTTTTACAATATCACTGTCAGCTTTGCTATCAAAAGGTATCACAGGAGGATGAATCTCTTCTGTTTCAATTTTAAAATCTGGAAATATAGGCTTTAGTTCTAGCATCCTATTTTTACAATGCGATTTAAACTCTTTAATAACTTCATCTAAACTATCATTAGGGACCATCCTAGCATCCCATGAAATATAGGCTTTATCTGCAATAACATTAGGGGCAATGCCTCCATGAATTATGCCTGTATGTAATGAGGAATATGGTGGAGAAAAACGTTCATCAGTATTTCCATGTTTAACAAACGCATTCATTTTGTCTTCTAACCACAGGACTAACTTTGCTGCTTCATGTATAGCACTTACTTCTTGTTTTATTCTACTACTATGCCCAGCAGAACCATTTACACTGGTGGTATATAAACAAATGCCTTTGTGACCAATAATGGGTTGTAATAAAGAGGGTTCTCCAATTATAGCATACTTTGGTGTTTCTGGATAATGATTTTTAAGATGTGCAACTAATTCAGGAGCAGATAAGCAGCCAATTTCTTCATCATAAGAGAATGCAAAATAGATAGGTTTTTTAAGTTTAGCTTCTTTTAAATTAGGAAGCATACTTAAGCAACACGCCAAAAACCCTTTCATGTCGCATGTGCCACGTCCATATAATTTCCCATCATTTTTATCGGTAAGTGTAAAAGGGGGAGTATCCCAATCTTGTCCTTCAACAGGAACAACATCTGTATGTCCGGATAGAATAATGCCACCATCTTCTGCTGGACCAATACGACAATGTAATGACGCTTTCGTATTTTCTTTATTAGGAACCAAAGTACAAGTAATTCCAAAAGATTCAATATAGTTTTTTATCCATTGGATAATGGATAAGTTACTATCTCCTCCCAAAACAGGAAAAGAAACGAGTTTAGCTAATATATCTTCAGTGGTCATATTGTGTGTATTTCTATTGCCTCAATTATTTTTGAGATATCGTCCTTGTAGTTAAACCAAATGATATCTTCATTTTTTCTGAACCAAGTGAGTTGCCGTTTAGCAAATCGTCTTGTGTTTTTTTTAATTTCTGATATAGCTAAATCTAATGTCCATTCATTATCAAAATATTTGAATAGTTCTTTATAACCTACGGTATTTAAGGCATTTAAATCACTATATTTAGCTAAAGATTTAACTTCATCTAATAAGCCTTCATTTATCATAATATCCACACGTTGGTTGATACGTGAATATATTAGTTCTCTATCTGCTGTTAATCCTATATGAATTGTTTTAAATGGTCTTTTATCCTTTTTCTTGTTTAAAAATGAAGCATAAGGTTTACCTGTACCAATACAAACCTCTAACGCACGAATGACACGATGAGGATTATCTATGGCAATGGATTTATAACTTGCTTCGTCTAATTGTTTTAGCTGAAGTTGAAGGTGTTCTAAACCTTGTTCTTTTAGTTGGGTGTTGAGGTTCTCTCTTATTGATGGATCTGTTTTAGGGAAATCATCTAATCCATTTGTAATAGCATCAACATACAGGCCAGAGCCTCCAACCATGATGATGATATCTTTAGTTTTAAATAGCGTGTCTAAACATGTTATGGCATCTTTTTCGAAAGCACCTACATTATAAGTGTCTTTTATTGATTTATGATGAATAAAGTGATGTTTTGCAGTTGCTAATTCTTTTGTGGAGGGGGCTGCCGTGCCTATTTGCATTTCTTTGTAGAATTGACGGGAATCGGCAGAGATTATTTCCGTATTAAAATGCTGCGCCAGCTTAATACTCAAAGCTGTTTTACCAATAGCTGTGGGACCAACAATGGATATAAGATATTTAGGTTTTATTTCTATTGAATAGTGATTTAAAAAATGAAATGTAAAGGTACTACCTAAAATAAATTACACCAAACTATGGATTTGAAAATGATTTTGGCTGACTGTTGCGCAAGGGATTGAACTGTATGTTGGAGCTCCCGACCTAAGGAGGAGCGACTAGTGATAGCCCGACCCTTGTGGTTGCGCCCAAAAATTAAATATGTAATTTTTCTCCACAGTTGTAGCAATATTCTGCGCCATCCCTATGGTCTTCAGCCAGACAGTTTTCGCAGGATTGGGAGTTTAAACTTACGAGTGGTGTTTGTGTATTGTCTTTCTTTTTGCCTAGAGCTGTATATTCTGCTGATACTATTCCTGTGGGAACTGCTATTATGCCATAACCTAAAATCATGATAAGGGCCGCTATAAACTGGCCTAGCGGAGTAACTGGAGCAATATCACCAAAACCAACTGTGGTTAGGGTTACTATACACCAATACACACTTACGGGAATACTTGTAAAACCGCTTTCTTCTCCTTCTATGAGATACATTAAGGTACCAAAAATGATACATAAAATAAGCACAGCAAAAAGAAATACCGAAATTTTTGCTTTACTTGATTTTATTGCTGAGGCCAATAAATTTGAAGCACCTAAATAACGTGCTAACTTTAATATTCTAAAAATACGTAATAACCTAAGTGCTCTTAGGGCAGCTAGGGCATGAATACCACCAAACAGGAGTGAAATATATTTTGGAATTGTAGATAAAAAATCAATTATGCCATAAAAGCTAAAAATATATTTGTAAGGCTTTTTTACAGTAAGTATTCGAGCTATATACTCTATGGTAAATAAAATGGTTATAACCCACTCTGCAATATTTAAAAACTTATGGTATTTAGCGTCAAAACTTTTAATGCTTTCCAGCATTACAAAAATGATACTAGCTATAATTGCTATGAATAAAACAACATCAAAGATTTTCCCTGCTCGGGTATCTGCTTCATAGATAATATCATGAAGTTTATGTCTCCAATTATTGTTAGATTCTGTTTTACTCATAGTATCAAAAGTACTAAAGTTTTATGATTTCTTTTTTAGTACGATTAGTGAGTTATTTTGGATATTTACAACTTGATTCATTAATTCTTTTAGGTAAGGATAGTAATCTGGCACATATACAGCTTTATTGAAACTTAAGCTAAATACCATATTTATGATATTGCCAACTACATTTACAGCATAATTTAAGTTACCTGTTTTATTGGGTAAAGCTAATCTGGTGTTTTTAGGTAGTTCGGCAACTTGATAAACATCTCCTAAATCTAAATTAAGCATATAAACATAATTGTCTTTATATCCAAAATCTATAGGATAAGTACGCTCTTGTAATTTGAATGGGTTTTCTTTAAAGTAAGTAAATATAAAAGGGTTTAAATAAATGGTTTCTGAGATGTTTTCAGTTTCATAATCGATACTGTAAGTTTCAGCAAATTGAGGACTGGTTTTTGTTGAATTCTTTATGTTATAATTTGAAACCATAATATCTTTATTTCTGTCTTCTAGTCTATCAACATAACTGTCTGGGTTAGGGAAATATGATTTTCTGGAGCTTAAAGCGTGATATCCTGTTGTTCTAGTATTAACAGAACCTGAAAGCTTTTCTGTATCATCAAAATGAAGTTTAAGGCTATAAAGTGTTGATGATTTATCTTTGGGTTTTATATCAATCCATGTGCTCCCTTTTTTAAAATCAACCAATCTCCCATACTGATTGAGGCATCTAAATGGTATTTCTCCAAAGGATAAATATTTATCAGTCGCATCCAATAGATAAGTTTTGTCATCTATCGTTGCTTGAACAATAAGGTAGTTAAAATCTGTAATTACTGGATATATTTTTGTAGCAAGTCCATTACCACGTGTAGATAGAAATACTGGCTTTACCGCAATGCCACTTTCTTTGAGTAGATTATGCAGTAAAATATTGATAGATCCAACATTTCCAGATTTATTTTTTAAGATATTTTTAATTGAAACGTCTTTGAAAATATGAAAAGACTCATCCCATGTATAATTGGTTTGCACGTAATTATAAATGCCTTTTGCTTTTTCTAAGAGGTTAGTTTCATTCTGCAAATCTAAAGGCAACAGTTCTTCAATATTGATAGATTTTTTTAATTGCTTTCCAATGTCCTTTTCTGTTCTTAATTCTTTGTCTACATCACTCCAGGTTTTCGTGTAATCTACAACTCTACCATCCATTCCTTTGAAGGTTTCTAACTCATAGTCTATTCTAGCAAGGTAATCGTCTTTTACCGTCATGTAATCTTCTTCAATAAATGCAGGGATATCTTTCATGACATATTTCGCAATAGTACAGTCTGCACTGGCGCCACTATACATTATTAAGCATTTTTTTTCTAGACTTACATCATTGGTTGCTAGCGATTTGCCTCCAGTGAGTTTAATGTGGTACAACCAATTAGCTGGAATACTTGTATTATATTCACTATGTTTTTTTGGTATATCGTCTTGAAACTCCCATCCATGATACTTTCTCATATAAGGAGACTGTAGTTTATAGCTATATGTAATTACAGCGCCTTCCTTAATGTTTGGGAGTGTGAATTTTACAATGGTGTAGTTTTCGTTATATTCCTCTCTATAAATGTCTTCTGGTTTTAATTTTGTTGTTTTTACATTACCATTTTCAAGCGTATAGGTAGCTCCAAAAATATCATCTACTTTTTCATAATCATTGCTGTTGCCTTTATATAAATAGATGGAAACATTAGCATTATCAAAACCTTCTTTGTTAAAAATTTTAATCTTACGTTTAATGTGGGTTCTTAAATCATAATCATTTCTATCAACATGACTTTTTCCATATTCATAGAGTACTAGAGCGTTTGCAGTTGAATCTTTTTCATAAATATTTAACTTTAAATCACTTAAGGAGACTCTGTAGACAGGATCTTTTTCTGTATCTTTAGATTGAGCATATAGTAATATGTTACTAAAACTAAATATTAAAAGGATTATAGCTTTTTTCATTGCTGATCTATTATGATTTGTTTCACTTTTTTATTGCGTCTTAAATAACTTTGAATAATGTGTTGAGTGTCTCTGTTGTTTTGCATTGGTGTAATTATAGATTCTAAAACTTCAAGATTGTTAATTTGATAGTTTAAATTGAAAAACCCAAGTCCTTGAAATACACCATTTTTTATTAAAATAGCACTTCGTTCATCTATATCTCTGCCTTTGTCTACTATTACCATATTTTTATTACTATAACTGTTTTTGCTAATTAAAAGCTCTACACGTTTGTTATAGATTTCTACAGATTCTTCGCCAACACATGCGCCTAAGCACTCTTTTATATCATAGTTAAAACAACTTGACGTTGTTTTATATTCTCCTACTAGTTTTTGGCACAAATTATATTCGCTAATCGCTTTAGATATAAAGCTTTTTCCACTTTGTAAATTACTAAATGTGGTTATAGCTTTTCTTGTTTTGTCTACTTTATTGATAGAAAGATTTAGATAGCCATTATTGTCTAAGAAACTGTAGAGCGCGTGAGTAAAACTATTTCGTTTTAAGGCACGATTAAAAACGGGTTTATTTTTTTTAATTTCTTCACTTTCTTTTAGTAATGCAACTAGCTCGCTACCTGTAGCTTCGTAAGTAACAGCTGCCACCAATGTTTGAATTTTTTTTGACTTAGGGTTAGTGTTTGTAAAATGTTGATTGATGCGCTTTTTAATATTGTTGCTTTTACCAATATATATAATTTCTCCATCGTCTTTATGAATATAATAAACCCCAGTTATAGAGGGTAACTTGGCAATTATATCTAAATGCCTAGGTTCTAATTGGCGTTTTGGGTTAAGCCTTACAGCATCTTGTATAATTTTTTTTTCTGAATCTTTATCCAGAAGCATTTTAAAAAGCTTTACTGTAGCTTGTGCATCTCCTGAAGCACGATGTCTGTCAGCAACAGGTATTCCTAAAGCGCGTACTAGCTTTCCTAAGCTGTAAGAGGCTTGCCCTGGAATTAAATATTTAGAAAGTTCAACAGTGCAAAGCGATTCCCTTTCATAATCAAACCCTAACCGACTAAATTCTGTGGATAAAATACGATAATCGAATTGCGCATTATGAGCTACTAAAATACATCCATCAGTAATTTCAACAACGCGTTTGGCAATTTCGTAAAACTTTGGGGCATTACGCAGCATATTATTGTTTATGCCTGTGAGGTTAACTACAAAAGGTTGTATGTCGCGTTCTGGATTTACAAGGCTTATAAACTGGTCTACAACTTCATGACCATCAAATTTATAGATAGCGATCTCTGTAATACCCTCTTCATTGTATTTACCTCCCGTAGTTTCTATGTCTAATACTGCGTAGATTTGTTAAAAGTTTAGTTTTATCTATCCGATATTGTAATTTCTTGCTCCAAAAATACTACTTCCCACACGAATCATAGTGCTTCCGCATGAAATAGCGAGTTTGTAATCCCCACTCATACCCATACTTATAGTTTCAGGCTTAAAATTAAAAGTTTCACGTGATTTTAAGCTATCAAAAACGTTTTTTAAGTAGTTAAATTCTTGTTTTATTTGAGTTTCATCATTTGTTAAAGTTGCCATTCCCATCAAGCCAGTAATATTGATGTTTTTTAATTCTAAAAACTCTTGAGAAGATAAGATTTTTGAAACCTCTTGGGCTGATATACCAAATTTAGAAACCTCTTGAGCAATTTTAATTTGAAATAAACAATCTATTACTCTATCATGTTTTTTGGCTTGCTTGTTAATTTCTTTTAAAAGTTTAAAGCTATCTACACCATGAATTAAATGGACAAAACTAGCCATATACTTTACTTTATTGCGTTGTAAATGCCCTATCATGTGCCATTCAATATCTTTGGGCATTTGCTCATGCTTTTCGACCATTTCTTGAACTTTATTTTCGCCAAAAACATGTTGACCTGCATTATATGCTTCTAAAATAGCACTCACAGGTTTTGTCTTTGAAACAGCTACAAGCGTTACATGATTAGGTATAGATGCTTTTATATTTTGAAGATTGTTTTTTATACTCATCACGCAAAATTAGAATAGTTAAAAGTAGTTACAAACATTTGGCTTTAAAAAGTTAGGTTATTCTCGATTTTTATTAATGAATTTTGTTGGGTTTAAATAACCTTTAGTTTTATTAGAGTATCCAGAACCAATATCCATTAATAGGGAATCTCTTATTTCGAAATGTAAATGCGCAAGGTATATGCCATTACAATTTCCTATAGTTGCAATTTTTGTTCCCTTTTTTACAAAGTTACTTTCTTCAATTAAAGTAGTATCGCAGTGTGCATAAATGGATTCGTATAATTGGCCTTTATGTAGATGAATAATTCTTATCACATTCCCCCAACCACCTCCATAGTCTTTTACTTGGTTTGCATATCCATTAGCAATAGCATAAATAGGATCTCCTAAATCGGAATTACCACCTCTAACACCATTCCAGTCTTCTCCTAAATGATTGTTTTCTTGGAATTTTTGTGCATTATAATATCCAGAAGTATCTAACTTTCCAATAGGAAAATCAAATCCGTTTGATATATGATTTTGATTAGATTTAAATAAATCAATAAACTTTTTCTTTATTACTTTATGAGAATTAGTTGTTTCATTATTATCTGTAATAGGTATATCTTGTTTGTTTTCTTTACATGAAAAGATTAGAATGAATAGAAGTACACAAATTAGAAATTGTCTCACAATGTATTATCCTTTCAAGAATTGCCCAGATACTTTTTCAGCCTTTCTACTTTCAGAATAATCGTAAAACCCTTCTCCAGATTTTATACCCAATTTACCAGCATTAACCATATTAACTAGTAGTGGACATGGTGCATATTTTGGGTTTTTAAATCCGTTATACATAACGTTTAATATTGAAAGGAATACATCTAAACCAATAAAATCGGCTAATTGCAAAGGTCCCATAGGGTGTGCCATTCCTAATTTCATAACTGTATCAATTTCTGAGACTCCTGCAACACCGTTGTATAGCGTTTCAATAGCTTCATTAAGCATTGGCATTAAAATACGATTAGCTACAAACCCCGGGTAATCATTAACTTCCACAGGTACTTTATTTAATATTTTAGACAGATTCATAATAGTATTAGTAACTTTATCACTGGTATTATAACCTCTAATAATTTCTACTAATTTCATTATTGGTACTGGGTTCATAAAGTGCATTCCAATAACATGGTCTGGTCTAGAAGTTACTGCTGCTATTTGGGTAATAGAAATAGAAGATGTATTGGTCGCCAGAATTGTAGATGCAGTACAAAACGCATCTAAATCTTTAAATATTTTAAGCTTTAAATCTAAGTTTTCAGTGGCGGCTTCAACTACTAATTCAGCTTTGCTAACCCCTTCTTTAATAGAAGTGAAACCTGATATATTATCTAGCGTGGTATTTTTGGTAGCATTGGTAATTTTTTCTTTGGCAACCATTCTGTCTAGATTCTTAGTAATGGTTTGTAAACCTTTTTCTAAAGCCTCTTGACTAACATCAATAAGTTGTACTTTAAACCCGTTTTGAGCAAAAACATGGGCAATACCGTTTCCCATAGTTCCAGCACCTATTACTGCGATATGTTTCATATTATTTTTATTAGAGTTTTAATCTCACTCTAAGCTTTCCGTAGGAGTGAAATTCCGCCCTTATAGCGAGGTTGATAGGGCTTTTAAAACTGATTAATAATCATATTAGCTACTCGTAACGCTTCAGTACCATCGTGTAAGGTTACTACAGGTGTGGTATTATTATTTATAGCTTCAGCAAAAGTTTCTAATTCCATTAGAATAGAATTCACATCAGGAATTTTAGGGTTATCAAAATAAATTTGCTTTTTGATACCTTCAGCATTTTGTAAAATCATATCAAAATCGCCTGGATTTTCAGGAGCATCTTTCATTTTTACGACTTCACATTTTTTTTCTAAAAAGTCCACTGAAATGTAGGCATCTTTTTGAAAAAATCTGCCTTTACGCATCTTCTTTAATGATATTCTGCTGGCGGTTAAATTGGCTACACACCCGTTTTTAAACTCAATTCTAGCATTGGCAATATCTGGTGTATCGCTAATTACAGCAACACCACTTGCTGATATATGTTTTACTTCAGATTTTACTATACTTAAAATGATATCGATATCATGTATCATTAAATCTAATACTACAGGTACATCTGTTCCGCGAGGGTTAAATTCTGCCAAACGATGTGTTTCAATAAACATAGGAGTTTTAATATCGTCTTTAACAGCTAAAAATGCAGGGTTAAAACGTTCTACATGGCCTACTTGCCCTTTTACTTTATGGAGCGCTACCAAAGCTCTCAGGTCTTCAGCTTCGGCAACAGTATTTGTAATGGGTTTTTCAATAAAAATATGCTTACCTTTTGTAATGGCTTTTATAGCGCAGTCATGATGCGACAGTGTAGGTGTAACAATATCTACAACATCAACCGCATCTATTAAATCATCAATAGAGTCAAATAATTTATAGCCAAATTCGCGAGCTACTTCTTCAGCAGTTGCAGTATCGGCGTCATAAAACCCAATTAAGTCATATTTATTAGATTGTTTTAAAAGTCTTAAATGAATTTTCCCTAGATGTCCAGCACCTAAAACCCCAGCTTTTAGCATAATTTTATCTTGGTATTAAAGCTTTTTTTAGTATTTAAATTACATGGAAAAACCACTAAAATTTTAAAAGAAAACCTTAAGTTTTTCACACTTTAAAGATACTAAATTTAAATTCTGTCAAAATTGTTTTTCACTTAAAATTGTTTGTGTAATTACAAGAATAATTTCTAGCCGTATTGCAGCTAAGTTTCATTTGAAATTGTCATTTCCGAGACATCTGAAATTTAAATGAAATAATTTCTATTATTCTAAAAGCCTAATACTAGAAATCTCTATTTTCTTTGATAGTTCTTTTGAAGAAATTCTTTTATTTTAGCATGATTAACCTCCCAAGAATTGAAAGACACATTTAAACACCAGGGCATGCGCCAGCAATTGGTTAGCACGGTAAAAGCCAAAGGAATACAGAACGAAAAGGTATTGAAAGCGATTGGAAAAATACCAAGACATTTATTTATGGACTCTGGTTTTTTAGATCATGCTTACCAAGATAAGGCTTTTCCTATTGCTGCAGACCAAACGATTTCTCAACCCTACACAGTAGCATTTCAAACAGAATTATTACAAATCTCCTCAGGAGATAAGATATTAGAGATAGGTACAGGAAGTGGTTACCAAACTGCGGTGTTGTGTTTATTAGGAGCCAAGGTATATAGTATAGAACGCCAACAAGAACTTTTTAAAAAGACAAGCAAGTTTTTGCCAAAATTAGGTTACAGGGCTAAAAAGTTAATTTTTGGAGATGGGTATAAAGGCTTACCTGGAGAAGCTCCTTTTGATAGTATCATTGTAACAGCAGGAGCACCATTTGTTCCAAAACCCTTATTAAGTCAGTTAAAAGAGGACGGCGGGCGTTTAGTTATTCCCGTTGGAGGTGATGTACAAGTTATGACGCTTTTTATTAGAAAAGGGACAAAGGAGTTTGAAAAGCATGAATTAGGTGAATTTCGTTTTGTGCCTTTGTTGGAGGATAGGAATTAAAGTAATGTGTTTTCTAAATTTATTTGTTGCCTACAAATGTTGTGTTTGCACCAATATCTGTAGCGTCACTAGCAGCATTTTTGCCAAGAGATTCTTCTGCCAATGTATAACTTAATACAGCATTGGATTGTGTAACAAAACTAGGAAATCCATGTATTGAATTTAAATCTTGTCCACTAGGAACAGCGTTTTGTTGCCATTGTTCCAAGTTGAACATTTTATCTTGATAGTATATGTTGCCATTAATAAGTGTGTAATCTGAAGTGTTTGTGTTGATATGATTTCCATAACGAAGTAATTCTAAATTACCCAATATTATATTGTTTGTTAGAGTGGCATTAATAACAGGATCATTGCCATTTTTTAATTTTAGATCTGAAACGAATGTATTATGGCTAATAAAATGACCTTCGGGTTGCTCTGAGCCTCCACCATTAGATATCTCAACAGGGCTTTCAAAAATGTTATTAGAAATTTCTAAGATGCCTCCTTGGGCTCTGCCAGCTATAAAGCAAGATTCTCCAACACTAGTTTCAGGCTGGTAATTATTGCGTATGTGTATGTTTGCTTTACCATATACTGCTCGATTGGAGTGTTTAAAATATAATGGCCTTGGCGTATTGGTAAATATATTGTTTTCTATTCTAGCATGCGTTAAACCAAAAAATATAATGTTAGCGGTGTTCCCATGAACATTTTGAATCCCTGGTCCAGTAAGATTACAATTAAAAACGCCAAAATAATTGGCATTATAGTTTAATGCTTGAAATGTACCGTGATTATCTCCACCACTCCCTGTTATATTACCTACTATATTTCTAAAAGTATGATAGTTTGTTGGTCTGTCTTGTCCTAAATTTATGCCTTCATTTCCTTTAATGTTGAAGTTGTGCCATAGCCAATATTGTTGGCCGTCAATTTCCAATCTTGCATTAAGAGTAAGTGTTGCTGGTTGTTCTAGAAAAGAAGCACTTCTTATATAGACAAACTGTTCTAGTGTTCCGGGACCTGATCCGTAAAACTTTGTGTCTATAAAATCATTTACGGTTACATCAGATAAAAAATTAAGACAATACCAAGTTTTAGATTTACAGAGTTCTCGTAATGCTTTATCAAAAGTAGCCCAAGGCGCGTTTTGTGACCCGTTATTCTCATCGCTAGCATTTAGACCGCCAATATATCGTTGTGCCGTTTCTGGTATGACATCAGTTGGTGTGTTGGGGTACAGTGTACTGGAATAGATTTCGAATGTTTCAGGTTCTATTACAGTTTCTTTTTCAGTATCAACGATTTCTTCACTTGTTGAGCATGAATTCACAAGAAAGTATAACGCAATAAGCGTTATAGCATAAGTAGGTTTTAGGTGCATGGGGTATTATTAAAATAACATCTGCAAAGTACAACAATTATTGTTTTTCAAAAATTCCAAATAATTCATTACCCATTCTAGGAGGAATAGAATTGTAGCATTTTTCAAAAGTTTTAATATTGAAATAAGGCTTAAAATAATTTAAGTATTCTTCTTTTGAACCACCAAACGGCCGCTTTTCCATATCGCTTGTTAAAGGGAAATTAAACCAGAGACCAACTAATTTTCCTTTAGGTTTTAATAGGTTGACCATTTTTTCTGCACAAGCTTTTCTCGTTTCAGGAAGAGGAGGAAATGAACAGAAAAATGTTTGTTCCAGAATTAAATCGTATTTATTTTTATGATCAAAGAAGTTACCTTGTATTATGTGTTTAGAAGGGAAATTTGGAACTCTTTTTTGAAATGCCTCTAAAGGAGCTTTGGCAATGTCTAAAATGTAAACATTATTAAACCTATTTTTAAAAAGGTATTCAGCTTCATAGGCATTACCTGCTCCTGGGATTAAAATTTTTAAATTTTTATTTTCTAGTTGGTCGATATAAGTTTTTAATGGAGTGGAAGTCATCCCTATATCCCAACCAGTGTTTTGTTCTTTGTAACGTTTAGACCAGTAGTTTTCTATGGGGTTTTTATTGTCTCTTTGCATAGTAAAAATTTAAAGATGGTTTGTCATCCTGAACTTGTTTCAGGATCTTATAACTAATTAAATCTTATTGGATCCCACAAATCATCCCAATTTGGATTTTCTTTTTCAATTAAATTTATCTTCCATTGCCTATGCCAATTTTTCAATTGTTTTTCTCTTTTAATTACATCGTTTATAAACTGAAACTCTTCAAAATATACTAGTCGTTTTAATTTGTACTTAGCAGAAAAAGAATTTCCTTCTCCTGCAATATGCCTTTCCATTCTATCGTCTAAACCTCCAGTTACTCCAATGTATAAAGTGCCATTAGGTCGGTTGGTTAGTATGTAAACCCAATAATTATGATAAGCGCGTTTAGCCATTATTTTGATACAGGAGTATTGAGATGCTGAAATAAATTCAGCATGACAAGACACAAGTTACTTTTCAAAAATCTTAGTTTCTAAACCATCAATACTTTTGGTGTTTTTTTCTTTCCAATAGTTTTCAATCCTTTCTTTTCCCTGTTTTTCTGCCCATGCATTTAGTTGTTGACGCTCTTCTTTAAAATCCATAAACGGCACTGCAAATCCACAAGAGGTTTGTACGCTTTCAACTTTCATCTCTACAATTTGTCTCGTTCCTGGAATTTCTGGGAAATGATGCTTGTTGTTTTGAAATTCAGCATCCCTTTCATGATATACCTTGGCACTTCCATATAGCCTAAGAATAAGAGGCTTAGCTTCAAAAGAACAAAACATTATGGTCATTCTGTTATTTTCTAATATATGTGCAGCAGTTTCATTGCCACTACCAGTTAGGTTTAGCCAAAGCACGGTATTTTTATCTGTAACTTTAAAACTATCGGCTAATCCTTTTGGCGATAAATTTATTCTACCATCTGCAGCAGCAGTAGCTACAAAAAATATATGCTGTGCTTCAATAAATGTTTGAAGTTTTGATGTGATTTCGGTAAAAAATTTTGCCATAAATTTTTATTTTTCAAACTGATTATTAGAATGTTTCAAGTCCATTAACAACAGGTAAAGTAAGCTTTGTTTTATCTAAATCTACAGTTAATTCAGTTCCAGGTTCTGGGTGTAAAGTATATGCTTTATCACTTGAAAAAATTAGTAGTCCAATTTGTTGACCAGCTTTTATAATTTGATCATCCGGTTGTAAATCAAAACTAACAGTGTGAAATTTACCAGGTTTTAAAGGTTTGCTTTTGGTCAACGATTTATAGTTTTGAGGATCTGCCCATCCACGTGTGATAATGTTATCAGTTATTTTAGCACGTCTACCTTCATTCCATGGTAACGATACTAACCAAACCGATAAATTGGCTGCAGGTTTACTACTAGCTAAAGTTACTGTAATTTTTGGCACACCAGAAATATGTATATCTTTACTAAGTTTGGGTGTAACGTAGAGCAGCCTGTGTTGTGTTAGTTCAGCTTTGGCTAATGCTTCGCCGCTAAAAGAATAATTGTCTATTAGTGTTTCAGTATTCTGCTGTTTTGGAGTGGTTAGTTTTAAACCTCCAGCTTTAGGAGCACCACTTGTTAGGTATAGTGTTACATCTTTAGACTTTGGATTTGGATAATCTGGATAGGACGTTGGGTCTTTCATATTATCGTCTTCACGAACAATGAATGCTTTATTAGGCTTGTTTTCTATATTATTATCAATACCATGTAAATAGTGTGTAAACCATGCATTCATCATAGATACGGGAGGAGGGCCTCCATGTCCGTATTGATGGTAATAAATAGCCGTTTCCAATCCCATTTCCTTAGCCTTTTTATATATTCTGTAACTATGTTCTGGCATCACATTCCAATCATTAAACCCGTGAGACATTAACATGGCGGCTTTCATGGGAGCCATATCATTTAAATAATCTCTTCCAGCCCAGAAATCGTTATAATCTCCAGTAATCCTGTCCATACCGTTTTTCATTTCGGTATCTCTTACTCTTTTATTGTTTGAGGCGCGTTTGGTTTCATCGCCACTATGGATATAATCGTATAACACATCAATGTCTTCACCAAGGTAACCACCTGGAGAACGTACTAAACCATTACTTCTATAATAATGATAATAGGAAGTATTTGGTGCCACAGGAATTATAACTTCTAATCCGTCAACTCCAGTAGTTGCAGCAGCAAGCGGTATAGTGCCATTATAGGATGTTCCTGTCATACCTACTTTGCCAGTACTCCAAAAGGCTTTTACTTCTTCATTACCATAAGGTTCTGTGTAACCTTTAGCACGACCATTTAGCCAGTCGATTACCGCTTTAGGTGCCAAAGATTCGTTATCGCCACCAACTGTTGGGGAACCCTGAGATAGCCCTGTACCGGGAGATGAGGAATGTACAACAATATAACCTCTTGGCACCCAGGTTTTAATTTGTGAATTTGATATTATTGGGCGTTTGCCAAGGCGTGTTACTTCAGGGTGTACACGTTCGGGTCCCATTTCTCCCAATTCATGTTTAACATCCCAAAATACACCATCTACATCAGGTGCAACGCCTGCATAATATGGACTCGACTCATAAATTACAGGTAGTTTTAAACCTTCGGTATCGGTTTGGTAAGGGCGTGTTACATCTACATGCATTCTATCTAATTTGCCATCGCCATCAGAATCAAATTCTGTTTCAACAAATACATCATGTCTAATCCATTGTTCAGGTGTATTAAAAGCTTCAACTATTTGAGCCTCTCCATCTTTGAAAACTGGTTTTGATTCTTGTGCTATTACTGTATAAGCCAGTACAAAAGCCAATACACTAAAACTATATCTTGATAAATGTTTCATATTATTTCTTTATTGGAAGGTATTTTTTAGGAATTAAATTGTCTTCGGTTTCTTGGGCCCAAAAAATGTTTGCAATCCACCAACGGTTTTCATCGTTTATAAGCTGAATACTATTTATACCACGCATAAAGGGTTCCTTGTCATCTTTACTATGATAGCATTCGTAAGTGCTAAATACATGGGCTATATTTCCAAAGGTATTTACTTTTCTATTGATTTCTTTTTCAATAAAACCATTCATTTTTAACCACTTTTTAGAATTGTTAATGTAATCTTGAGGAGTTAAATATTTGGCTTTATAAACATCATCCTGATTCATGCCAGTAGGAATTAATTTGGCACCCGGATAGAACAAAAACTTAAATTGTTTCCAATTGCGTTCTTCTTCCTTTTCAGCAGAAATAACTTGGTAGAGTGTTTTTATGGTTTTATCAAGTGTACGTACTGTAGAACTGTCGATTACGAATTCTTTTTTTTCAGATTTTTTCTGTGCCTGTACTGCAATTGTTAAACAGTATGATAGTAGGATAAGTGTTAACGTTCTCATTTTTAATTGATGTAAAATACGATGCAAAATAATGAATTAGAAACCTATAAATGGTTAATGTCATCATAAAATTATTATGGTATTAGAGTTCTTGTATCAATTGGATATTAGAAGATTTACTGCAGATATGCTACAGTAAGCGTTTATGTGTTATGAATTTAAAAAGGAGGGCTACTTGTAGATTTTCTTGATTCTATCCAGATTACGCTTATTGTCTCTATCCTTTATGGTTTCGCGTTTATCGTATAGTTTTTTACCTCTTGCTAAAGCAATATCAAGTTTAGCCAAACCTTTATCATTTATAAATAAACGTAGCGGTATAATGGTAAGCCCAGAGTTTTTAACTTCTTTTTCTAGTTTTTTTAACTCACGTTTATTTAAAAGTAGTTTTCTAGTAGCTTTAGGTTTATGGTTGTAGTAATTGCCAAAGGCATACTCTTCAACAGTCATGTTTACTACAAAAAGCTCTCCACGCTCATTAAACTCACAGAAACTTTCTGCAATAGAAGCCTTACCACTTCTTATAGATTTTATTTCGGTACCGGTTAACACAATGCCAGCAGTATATTTATCCAATATCTCATATTGAAAACGTGCTTTTCTATTCAGTATGTTTACCGTTTTTTGCATGGGAGCAAAACTACATAAATTCCCGTAAAGCAAGCCCTTTAATGCATTGCTTTATATTATAAACCTCTAAATCAAGGTAAGGGTTAAGATGTAAAAAACGTTAAATAAAGACTAATCGTTTTTTTAATCCATGTAAATGCTAGTATTTTAGCATAATAGCGTTTATTTAATATGAAGAGATTTTTACGAATTATTGTTTTGGCTACAATTGTGTCATCCTGTGCAAGTATTAAAAAGCACAACGTACAGATTACCAAATTACATGCGGTTGATGATTTAAAAGAAGATGTAGATAAGTTGTATCATCAACTAAAGAAACACCACCCTAAGCTATATCAATACACACCAAGAGACATCATGGATTTTAAGTTTGATAGCTTAAAAACATCTATCAAAACACCCATAAACTCACGTGATTTTTATAAAAAACTAGCTCCAGTTTTAACTAATGTTAGGCAAGGACATGTATCTATCCGTCCACAAGGGAAGCAGTTTACAAGAAAAGAACGTAAGGTTTTAAAAGAGAAGAAATTTGAGTTTTACGATTTGGATTTTGATTACAGAGATAGCAAGCTTTATGTAAAACGTACTATTGGTAAAGATTCAACTTTTGTTGGAGCAGAAGTTTTAAATATAGCTGGAGAATCTGCACCAGAATTAGTTGAAACTTACAAAACACGTTTTGCTTCGGATGGATTTAATACCACACTTTTTGATAGGTTTGTAAGCAAAGGTTTTAAAGCTTTTTATGTAAGGGATAAAGGGTTTTTAGATAGCTTGAAAGTGACGTTTAAAACCAAAGATTCTACCTTTTCTAAGGTATTTAAGCGTGTGCCAAAAAAGAAAAAGAAAAAAACTGATTCTACATCGACGAAAAAAGATAGTATCAAAGTACCTAAACCTAAAAAGCTCACTAAGCAGCAAAAGGATAGTTTAAAAGCAGTAGCTAAAAAAAGAAAGGCATTCAATAAAAAACATGGATACATTGCAAGAACAAAGGAGTATACCAGAAATTTTAAGTTTATTGGAGAAGATAGCACTGTTGCTTACATGAAAATACGAGGATTTTCAAATGGGAATTACAAGAAGTTTTACGAGGAGAGTTTTAAAAAAATAGACTCAGTAAAGGCAAAACACTTCATTTTAGATTTGCGTGATAATGGAGGCGGGCGTATTGCCGAAATAGAGCGTTTATATTCTTACTTAACCGATAAGGAATTTCAGTTTATTACAGAAAGCGAAGTAAATAGTAGACTTCCTGTTTTAAAATCAATAATGAGTAACACTACACCAACGGGGCTTAAGGTACTATCTGGTGTATTCTCTCCTATTTTAATTGTTCAGAACCTACTTAGAGTAAAAAAGAAGGATGATAAATTGTATTACAAATTTAAATATGCTAAACCAGAACAACCCAACCCATTAAACTTTAAAGGAAAAGTATATGTGTTAATTAATGGTAATTCATTTTCTGCCTCTTCCATAATTTCAACAAATTTACATGCTACAAAACGAGCTACTTTTGTAGGAGAGGAAACAGGTGGGGCATATAATGGAACCGTAGCGGGCTTTTATAAACTCTACGAATTACCTAACTCTAAATTGGTTACTAGAATTGGGTTAATGCAAATTGAAGCGCCTTACAAGCATAATCCCGATGGTTATGGCATAAAACCAGATATTGAAATCTTACCTACAGTAGAAGAGATGCAACAGCTAAGAGATCCAGAGTTGGATTGGATACTTCAAGATATAGAAAAAAATAGGTAGATAGTAACTGTCATTGTGTTTTTGTTAAAATATAAGATGAAAATTTAACGTATCATATTTCTACTTTGATAACACATTTTTTTTATGGTGTAAACATAAAACATTCGTATTTTTGATATTCGTTTTAAATTAATATTCAAAATTTTTATATGAACTCATACGATGTAGCTGTAATAGGCTCGGGACCAGGAGGATATGTAGCAGCAATCCGTTGCGCACAATTAGGCATGAAAACTGCTATTATCGAAAAATATAGTACTCTAGGTGGTACATGTTTAAATGTAGGTTGTATACCAAGTAAGGCGCTTTTAGATTCTTCGCATCATTATGAAGATGCTGTAAAACATTTTGAAGAACACGGTATTGAAATTCCTGGAGATGTTAAGGTAAATTTAGAAAAGATGATTGCACGAAAGCAGTCTGTAGTAGATCAAACCACTGGAGGTATCGATTTCTTAATGAAAAAGAATGAAATTGATGTATATCATGGTCTAGGGAGTTTTAAAGACGCTACACATATAACTATAGAAGGCGAAGAAACTATTGAAATTGAAGCTAAAAAAACGATAATAGCAACAGGAAGTAAACCTTCTACATTACCTTTTATAGAAATAGATAAAGAACGTATCATTACATCCACAGAAGCCTTAAAGTTGAAGGAGATTCCTAAACATTTAATTATAATTGGTGGAGGTGTAATAGGATTAGAATTAGGGCAAGTATATAAAAGACTTGGAGCTGAAGTTACTGTAGTTGAGTATATGGATAGAATAATTCCAACTATGGATGCAGGACTTTCTAAGGAATTGAATAAAGTATTCAAGAAGGCAAAATTCAAAATGCAAGTGTCTCACAAGGTAAAATCTGTGGAGCGTAAGGGCGATGAGGTTATTGTAAAAGCAGATAATAAAAAAGGAGAAGAAGTAGAATTTAAAGGCGATTACTGTTTAGTTTCTGTTGGTAGAAGTCCATATACAAATGGATTAAATGCTGAAGCTGCAGGTGTAAAGTTAGATGATAGAGGTAGAGTAGAGGTAGATGCCCATTTACAAACATCTGCTTCAAATATTTATGCTATTGGCGATGTAGTTAAAGGCGCCATGTTAGCACATAAGGCAGAAGAAGAAGGTGTGTTTGTAGCTGAAACCATTGCAGGACAAAAACCACATATAGATTATAATTTAATTCCTGGAGTAGTATATACATGGCCAGAAGTAGCAGCTGTTGGAAAAACAGAGGAGGAACTTAAAGAAGCAGGTATTGCATATAAATCAGGTTCTTTCCCAATGCGAGCCTTAGGTAGAAGTCGTGCTAGTATGGATTTAGATGGGTTTGTAAAGATTTTAGCAGATAAAACTACTGATGAAATTTTAGGGGTACACATGATAGGTGCCAGAGCTGCAGATATGATAGCAGAAGCAGTAGTAGCTATGGAATATCGTGCTAGTGCAGAAGATATATCTCGTATGTCTCATGCGCATCCAACGTTTACTGAAGCCATTAAAGAAGCCGCTTTAGCAGCTACTGAGGATAGGGCTTTACATATATAGATAACTATGTATTGTAATAAATAAATACAAGAGCAACCTTCTAAGGTTGCTTTTTTGTTTTAATGAAAAATATTTTACTACTTATTATCTTTTTAGAAATGTTGTTGTCTTCTACAAAAATGAAATTTTCAGAAAGCATTGTAGAAGGGTATTTTATAGAAAAAGATTTGTTGAAAATTAAAAATACTAAACTTCATAAACAAAGTTTTACAGAAATAGAATGGTCGTCTAATAGAAAACTTAGTTGGGAAGATTTTAGAGGTATACCTGATACTATAAAATTTCCAGAATCTATAGCGATAACAACTTCATCAATACACTTCAAAGGAGCATATCCTAATCCGTTTAAAAATGGTAAACTTTCTATAAAAGCAGTGTTTAGTATGTATGAAAGTTGGGTAATATTTGATGATAAATCAGATGCTCTTTTAGAGCATGAACAATTACATTTTGATATAACTGAATTATATGCAAGAAAAATAAGAATGGTTGTGAAAGAAATAGAAACTTCTTTTTCAGAAGAAGAAATATTACAAACTTTGAATGCAGTTAAAATTGAATACAAAAAGAGGCAAGAACAATATGATGAAGAAACTCAGCACGGTAGAGATAAAAGAAGTCAGAAATACTGGGAAGAATTAATAAAAGTAGAATTAAAAAAACTTGAGGCATATAAATAGAATAGGTCTTGTTTAACAATTTAACATTTTATTTAAACAAAATAAATGTTATTGTGTAATTTTGTGACTTATAAATTGTTTTATGGTCTACCCAAAACTATTGTGTTTTCAAATCGTACTGCTATTTTCAGTATTACTCTCAGCTCAAAATAAGCATACCGTTAGTGGTACAATTACAGATGTCTCAAATGGGGAAACGCTTTTTGGTGCTTCGGTATTTTTAGAAGGTACAACAATAGGGACAATAACAAATGAGTATGGATTTTATTCTATAACGGCAGAAGCAGGCGAATATAACCTCATAGTATCTTATGTGGGGTATGCCACTTCTAATAAGAAAATCAATTTAAATAACAATCAAAGTATAGATTTTGAAATAGCAGAAGCTTCAACAGAATTGGAAGAAGTTCTTATTGTTGCTGAAGAATCAGAACGGTTAAATATTAAGTCGCCTCAAATGAGTGTTTCTAAGCTTAAGGTAAGTACTATTAAGCAGATACCTGTAGTTTTAGGAGAAGTAGATATTATAAAATCTATACAATTACTACCAGGAGTTACTAGCGGGGCAGAAGGTTCGGCAGGGTTTAATGTAAGAGGAGGTGCAGCGGACCAAAATTTGGTGCTTTTAGATGAAGCAATAATTTATAATACATCACATTTATTTGGTTTTTTCTCTGTATTTAACGCAGATGCTATAAAAGATGTAAAACTCTACAAGGGTGGTATTCCGGCACGATTTGGTGGTCGTGTGTCTTCTGTTTTAGATGTAAGACAGAAAGATGGGAATAGCAAAAATTTTGAGCTTAATGGTGGTATTGGTTTAATTTCTAGCAGACTTTCAGCAGAAGGCCCATTATTTAATGATAAAGGCTCTTTTTTAATAGCGGGTCGCGGGTCTTATGCACATTTATTTTTACAGGCATCAGGAGAAGAGAATTCAGCCTATTTTTATGATTTAAATTTAAAAACGAATTACAATATTGATAAAAAAAATAAATTGTTTTTATCAGGTTATTTTGGGAGAGATGAATTTAATTTCGGTGCTAATTTTAATAGCGGCTATGGTAATGCTTCTGGAAATTTAAGGTGGAATCATATCTTTAGTGATCGCGTATTTTCAAATCTATCATTTGTATATAGTGATTATGACTATATTTTAGATTTTAAATCTTTTGATTTTGACTGGATTTCAGAAATTACTAATTACAATATTAAATACGACTTAAGTTATTACCAAAGTAATGATTTGCAATTAGACTTTGGTTTTAGTGCGATTTACTATGATTTTAATCCAGGGGAAATAAATCCAACATCAGAAACATCCTCAATAAACCCTCTGCTTTTAGATCAAAAACGAGCTTTTGAAAATGGAATTTATGCCAGTGCAGAATATAAATTTTCGGATAAATTAACTATTACTGCTGGCTTACGTTATAGTTATTTTATTAGACAAGGCGGGCAA
Source organism: Hyunsoonleella pacifica (assembly GCF_004310335.1). Classification (GTDB taxonomy): domain Bacteria; phylum Bacteroidota; class Bacteroidia; order Flavobacteriales; family Flavobacteriaceae; genus Jejuia; species Jejuia pacifica. The sequence continues at coordinate 74,768 of NZ_SIRS01000002.1, forward strand.
CCAATTACAGAATATGAAAACGGATTGCCAATAGTCTATAATCAAACTCTTGGTATTTATGAAGAGGGAAATATTATAGGAGAAACAAATTTTGCTAGAAATGAAACTATAAAAACCTATGGTAATTTTGAGCCTCGTTTAGCTTTAGCATATCAATTAAATGAAACATCGTCTATTAAGGCAGGATACAGTCATACGGCACAGTATATACATTTATTATCAAATACATTATCCGTTACTCCGTTGGACGTATGGACACCTAGTGGGAGTTTTATAAAACCACAACTGTCGGATCAATATGCTATTGGATATTTTAGAAACTTTAATGATAAAACCTATTCGTTAGAAATAGAAACCTATTATAAAACTGTGGCAAATAGAATTGATTATGTTGATGGTTCAGATTTAATAGGTCAAAATACCATAGAAACAGAGATATTAAATGGAGAATTGCGAGCTTATGGTCTTGAATTTTTGTTGAGAAAAACAAAAGGAGATTTTACAGGATGGTTAGCCTATACCATTTCTAAGGCAGAACAGCGCACTCCTGGAGGTACAGCTGGTGGTCCTGGAATTAATGATGGTAATTGGTATTATGCAGCACAAGATAGAACACATGATGTATCCATAACTGGAAGCTATAAATTAAATGATAAATGGAAGTTTGGTACTAATTTAATATACCAAACAGGACGTCCAGTTACCTATCCAGATGGGCAGTATACTTATGAAGGTTTAAATATTGCAAATTTTTCAGATAGAAATGCAAGTAGATTAACCGATTACCACCGTATTGACGTTTCGGCTACTTATAAGCCTAATAGAAAACCAGATAAAAGATGGAAAGGCGAGTGGGTATTTGGTATTTATAATATCTATAACCGCAGAAATGCAGCTTCAATTTCCTTTGGACAAAATAGAGAAACGGGAGCAAATGAGGCTACAAGAACTGCTATTTTTGGTGCAGTACCTTCAGTATCATATAATTTTAAATTTTAAACCATGAAGCATTCAATATTTAAAATAATGGTCTTTGTTTTAATCTGTACCTTTTCTTGTACAGATGTTGTTGATGTTGATATACCAGAAGCACCACCCAGATTAGTGGTTGAAGCTTCAATAGATTGGGAGAAAAATACACAAGGTAACAATCAATCTATCAAAATAAGTATGTCAACACCTTTCTTTGATAATCTTAATGATACAGCTATTACAAATGCTTTGGTTAGGATTACTAACAACAATACTAATGAAGAATTTCAATTTACGCACCAAGGCAATGGTATTTACAATACCTCAACGTTTGTACCTGTATTAAATCAAACTTATACTTTGGAGATCAATCACGAAGGAGAGACTTATGTCGCAGAGGAAACCATGATACCAGTTGTGGACATTGATGAGATAAGTCAAGCTAGAATTGGTGGTTTTAATGATGAAGCTCTAGAAGTAGATATTTATTTTAATGATCCAGCAGGAGAAGAGAACTTTTATTTATTTAGATTTGAAGAAGAAGGCGATTTATTACCAGAGTTATTAGCGATTCCAGATGAGTTTACCGATGGTAATAGAATGAAAGTGTTTTTTGAAAAGGAAGAGGATGAAGATTTAGGAACTACTGAGTTTGAACCAGGAGATGTTGCACGTATTAAATTTCATGGTATATCTAAACAATATTTTAACTACATTGATTTACTGATAGATCAATACGAAAATGCACAAAACCCTTTTGGTACAGTACCAGCAAGATTAAAAGGAAACGTAATTAACCCCTCTAGACCTGATAATTATGCTTTTGGGTATTTTAGGTTAGCACAAGTAATAGAAGAGGTTTATACTTTTCAGTAATATTTCCATTTGTTATAGAAAAAGTTTTCATTTAATTTTAAGTATTAAAATCGTATTTTGTTAATAAGGTTTTTTTTACATGAAATTTTTTTTTCTTTTTTTTGCGGGGCGAGTGACTTTTTAAAAATATGGGGGTCATAAGACTATCAACTATTATTTAGCTATAAAGCTATTTTGAAAACCCTAGAAGAAATTAATAACAAGCCTGATGAAGATCTGGTAAGAGCAATTGTAGAGACCAATGATACATTGCTTTTCGAGGTGCTTTATGATAGATATGCCGCATTGGTATACAATAAGTGCTATGGATTTGCTAGGGATGAAGACGAAGCAAAAGATTTAACACAAGATGTATTTTTAAAACTTTTTGTGAAATTAGCTAGTTTTAAAGGGAAATCTAAATTTTCCACTTGGTTGTATGCTTTTACATATAATCATTGCGTAAATTATGTAACTCGAAATACAGCTAAGAAAATTGAAAAGCAATCTGTTGATTATCAAGATATAGAAAATGTATCTGATCATGAGATAGAAGATGAGGAGTTTCTCAACATGCGAGTAGATAAGTTAAAGAAAGCAATGGAATTGATTTCGCCTGATGAGAAAATGATACTATTACTAAAATACCAAGACTTTTTAACTATTAAGGAAATAGAGTCGGTGTTAGGAATAGGAGAGAGTGCAGTGAAAATGAGAATTAAAAGAGCAAAAGATAAACTTGTAAAAGTTTATGCTGATAACTAATAACAATGGAAAATCCGTTTAAACAAATAAATCAGCCACTTAAGGAAGTTCCACCAGAGCTAAAGTCTAAGGTAATGACAGATATTGCCATAGCGAAGCTTATCATGGATTTAGCGGCATTATTTTCCTATAATTTTAGTCATGTTATAGAAACAGTTATTAGTAAAAGAGATAGTAACAACCAATAACCAATTATAACCCTTTAACAATGAATTTTATAGAACAACTTAAAAACTCTTTGCAAAATATATGGCTTGGTATTGCAGACTCTGCACCTAAAATACTAGGCGTTTTGGCACTCATTATCATTATTTTAATAGTGATAAAAATTATTACTAGTATTTTACGTAAAGTGCTTAAAAAAGCTAATGTTGATAAACTTGGAGAAAAACTTAATGAAATTGAGTTATCTGAAGGTAAAACCTTAAATATCAAATTAGTTGATTTAATAGTTAAAATTGTAAAATGGATTTCGTATATCATATTGATTTCAATAGTAGCTGATGTTTTAGAGCTTACTATGGTTTCAGAAGGGCTCAATAGCTTAATTGCATATTTACCTAAGTTGTTTACGGCCATAGCTATTGTAATTCTTGGTTTGCTCTTTGCAAACTTTGTTAAAAAGTCTTTACAGTCGCTTTTTGATTCGATGGAATTGTCTGGTGGTAAATTTTTAAGCCAATTAGTTTTTCTTTTGCTAATGGTTTTAATAACCATTACAGCTTTAAATCAAGCTGAAATAAACACAGAGATTATTACAAGTAACATTAAAATGATACTTGCAGCATTTTTGGTAGCATTTGCAATAGCTTTTGGTTTAGGAGCAAAAAATGTAATAGAAAAGTTATTAAATACCTTCTACACAAGAAAATTATTTGAAGTAGGACAAATTATAGAGTTTAATGATATAAGAGGCGAGGTGGAAGCTATAAATAGTATATCAGTTACCTTAAAAACAAAAACAGGTAAAATTATAGTACCAATTAAAGATATTGTAGAGAGTCAAGTAAGTATTCAGGATTAACTTTAAGTTAGGGTTAAAATTTGGTTGGTTACTTTTCTGAGTAACGAAAACGGCTCTCTACATGACATAATCCCTTTCCACTATTTTGGAAAGGGATTTTTTTTGTGATAAATTTGACTTTATACATTTATTTTATGAGATTCATCTACTTTATTATAATAGCATTCGGGCTGAGTATACCTATAAAAGCCCAAGCAACGATTCCAGATAATTATAAATTGGTTTACACTCAAGATTTTGAGCAACCTCAAGCTATTAACACTCTAGAAAAGACTGATGATGACGTTTGGCGTATTTCAGAAGGGAATAATGGCAGTTGTATGGAGCTTTTTGGTAAAAGTGAATATAAACCAGAAGTAAGATCGCCTTTTAATATAGCCGTAATAAAGGAGGTTTTAGTTGGGGATTTTATTTTTGAAATAAAACTAAATCAAAACGGAAGAGAATACCCTCATAGAGATTTGTGTTTAGTATTTGGTATTAACAATGCTTCAAATTTTTATTATACACATATAGCGTCTAAAGCTGATGCGCATGCTAATTCTATTTTTATAGTGAACGATGAACCCAGAAAAAGCATAGCCTCTGAGAGAACTGATGGTACCAATTGGGGGGCAGAAGATTCTTGGCATACCGTTAGAATAGTTAGAAAAACGCAAGAAGGACTTATTGAAATTTATTTTGATGATATGACTAAACCCATAATGACTGCAACAGATACTCATTTTAAATCAGGGTATCTAGGTTTTGGCTCTTTCGATGATACGGGGAAATTTGATGATATCAAGATTTGGGCGCCAAATACCTTAAAGCCTAAAAGCGGATTATTTAATTAAAACTTCTCTAAGATTTCTAAAACCTCCTTTTTATAGGTTCTGCTAATTGTTAACGCTTTGTCATTAATAATAATCTCCTCATTGGTAAAAGAAGTAATATGCTTTAAAGCAATAATGTAAGAACGATGTATTCTTAAAAAACGGTCATTAGGTAATTTACCTTCAATAGCACTTATAGTTTCTCTGGTAACTATGGTTTTATTGGCCAAATGAATTTTAATATAATCGCTATAACTCTCAATGTAGATTATAGATTCAAAATCTATTTTAATCATGCGTCTATCTGCACGCACAAACATAAAATCGTTAATGTTTAGGTCTTTTGTTTCAACTACTTTATTATCAGAATAAATATTGAAATAATTGTTAACCGCTTTAAGTAGTCTATCAAATGAAATGGGTTTCATCAAATAGTCTACCGCTTGCAGCTCAAAACCTTCAACAGCAAAATCCCGATAAGCCGTTGTGAAAATTATTTTTACATCCTTGTTTATAGATTTGGCAAAAGATATACCTGAGATTTCGGGCATATTAATATCCAAAAATATCAAATCGATGGTGTGGGTTCGTAGTACATTAAAAGCTTCAATAGCATTGCTGCAGCTTGCAGTAATATATATGTTAGGTATTTTAGCCAAATGCGTTGCAATAACCTCTCTGGCAATAGCCTCATCGTCTACAATAATACAGGATATATTTTTGCGTTGTGGCATTAATTAGTAATGAGTTTTAAATGTACTTTAAATAATCCATTTGTATTTTTAATATCAAGATGGTGTTTGTCTTTATATAATAAGTTTAATCGCTTTTTTATGTTTTCCAAACCAATACCATTTTCTGATGTAAGACTATTGCTGGTTGTATTTTCAATTTCAAAAAAGATAGTACCGTTTTTACAAAAAAGTTTAATATTAATTTGAAGCGCCCCTTGTTTTAAATTGCCATGTTTAAAACTGTTTTCAATAAATGGAATAAGTAACATAGGAGCAATTTTAGTATCCTCTAAAATATTTTCTGTATTGAAGTTTACTTGAAGCGTGTCAATGAAGCGCATTTTTTCCAATTCAATATAATCATCAATATGATTAATTTCATCTTGTAAAGCCACAAAAGGTTTATCTACCTGATATAGCAAATAATCCAGTAAATTTGAAAGTTTTAAAATCATTTCTGGCGTTTCATCTGCTTTTTTCAATGCAAAACCATACATGGTATTTAAGGTGTTGAATAGGAAGTGCGGATGAATTTGCATTTTTAAATAATTCAACTCTTGCTCTTTTAATTTAAGTTGTGTTTCTAAAATTTTGGTTTCTAGTTTTTTGGTATCCTCAGAGTGTTTTAGATTCAATTTAAGAAGTTTAAAAGCACTAACAACAATAACTACCAAATACACACTAATACCTACAAACAGTAAACTTTTGCTAATAGGAGCCATGTTTGTGTATTGGAAATTTGAGAGATATATCAAGCCATAAAATACAGATATAACGATTAGATATGCCGAAATTATAAAGGCATAAAGACTATAAAGTCCAAATAAGATGTAACGTTTAGTAATCAAATAGTCAGGTATTATTTTATAAATAAACACATAAGTTGTAGCAATGGTTATTGGCATTAAAAAGAATGAAAAATCCTTAACATAATTATAGTCACTACTATCAACACCAAAAAAATAGGTGTAAAATAAGAGAATGCCATACCAAAATATGATGTGCAAAAATATTTGTCCTATTTTTTTTAATATGAAACGTTGCGAAAACATTAATACAATAATAGGATATATTTTTTGTGGTTTTTTGGTTTTGTAGACGAATAACCAATTTAGCAACCGATTTAGCAGAATGTTGTTTTTATTGCTAAATTGGTTATCCGTCGCATTTTAATTCTTGTAAAGCATTTAGACTATAAGTTTGTAGCATGTTTAATTAAAACTAATATTATGAATGTATCATCAGTTATTTCTTTGAATGTTTTTGGAGATCGCTTTATGGAAGGTGGCCCCTTTTTTATGTCCTTAATTTTAATATGTCTTTTGTTGGCGTTAATCTTTGTAGTTATGGGCTTTATAAACCTTAAAAAAGATGTAAGTAAATCTAAAAAAATGACAAGTTTAGCTTCAGATGTAAGTATTCTAGGGTTGGTATTTGGTTTTTTAGGCTCTATTATAGGAATGATTACTGCGTTTGATACTATTGAGTGTATAGGAGATGTAAGTCACGGTATGATGGCGGCAGGACTAAAAGTATCCTTTTTAACAACCGTTTTTGGTGCAGTTACTTTTATACTTCCTAGAATAGGGATTATTATTTTAAAAGTATTACAGAAAAACTAATTGTATAAATATAATTTCATCAATCAATTAACTTTAAAATCTCTTTTTCATGCATTTGAAAAAGGGATTTTTTTGTTTATAAGTGTTTATAAGTTTGTTTCAAGATTTGTAAGTAAAGTAATAATTTTGAAGCATTAAGTGCTTGTATATTAAAAAATTAGAGATTTGTGGTAGATATAGTAAAAGCTGAGTTAGAAATAAGACAATATCTTAAAATTAGATATTCAAATAATAGAACCATAAATCTTTACACTAAACGGTTTATAGATTTAATAAAGTATTATCCAGCTACAGAGCCAATAAATATCTCTGAATCAGAATTGAATAAATACATTAAAATCTTAATAAATCGGAAGGATTCCCGAAGTTTAATAATTCAATTTATTCAAGTTGCAGAGTATTATTATAATCATATACATAAAAAAAGTTATGTAATATATAGGAAAAACTTGCCAAAAGCTTCGATAAAGGATATTGATATATTGAGTCAAGAAGAAATTTTTGTGATTATTGAAAATTTTAAAAATGCTAAGCATAGAGCTATTTTCATACTAGTTTATGCTTGTTGTCTTGATTTAAGTGAATTGCTTAATATTGAATTATCCGATTTGAATACGAAAAAACCTCCATTTCATATCTACATTAGGAAAAATAATCCAGATCAAAATCGAAAAGTATTTATTTCAAAAAAGATAGTAGATTATCTAGATGAATACTGGAAAAGTTGTGATCATAAGCCAAAGCGATATTTAATAGAATCTACTGAATCAAAAACAAAATATAGTAGAACAAGTGCTGAAAAAGTAATTAAAAAATCTTTTGAAGAAGCGGGTATATCTAGTAAATCTGTTATCAAGGTTCTTAAAAGAAGTTACATAGATCACATGATTAATTTAGGGGTACCAATAATAGTTATTTTGGATTCATTAGGTATTTATCATTTTGATAGTATTAAGAAGTATACTAAAATATTCCATGGAAACATCAAAATAGATTTTACACCTCTAGATAAATTTGTTAATAAGGAAAGTATTATTGAGCCAGAAATGCAAGATCTTGAAAAAATTATTTTTACACTAAAAGAAAAAGATGAACAAGAGTATTTGTTGGAAGCTATTCAATGTTTCAGAATTGGTGCGCTAAAAGCTGGAATTGTATTTTCATGGTCAGCATTTATTAGAATTTTACAAAATAGATGTGTAGAATCAGGGTTTAAGGAAATAAATAGTGCAGCTACGAAATTGAAATTTAATAAGAAATTTTCAAAAATAACAGATTTTGAAACTATTAAGGAAATGAATCTTCTAAAACTTGCTTTTGAATTAAAGGTGCTGTCAAAGCACCAAAAGATTCAGATGGATAATAATTTAGATATAAGAAATCATTGTGGTCATCCTAGTTCTCATATACTAGAAATAAATAAAGCAAAAGGTTTTATAGAAGATATTGTAAGCTTTATCAAAAGCAATAAATAGAATAACCTAAAATAGAGTTGCTAAACTGTAATTTTGTCATTCCTGAGCAGGCAGGAATCTACAATAAGATCATTTAATCAAATATGTCCAATCCGAAGATAAACCTTCCCAATTAGGATTGTATTATTAAATTAAGTTTATTTTTCATTGGAGTTTCTACTTTTATGTTTTTTGATAAAAATAGATTCCTGCCTTCGCAGGAATGACAGAGGTTTTGTTTATTTACAATAGAGGAATTCATGATAATAGTAATTAAATTAGAGTTTTGTTATATCTCAAAGTCAAATTGTTATTATTTGTCATTCCTGCGCAGGCAGGAATCCACAATAAGATCATTCAATCAAATACGTCCAATCCGCAGATAAACCTTTCCAATTGGGGTTGTATTATTAAATTAAGTTTATTTTTTATTGGAGTTTCTACTTTTATGTTTTTTGATAAAAATAGATTCCTGACTTCGCAGGAATGACAACGTTGTGTTTTTTTGAAATAGAGGATTTATGGTAATAGGTAACAAAATGAGTTTTTTATTATATCTAAAATGCTAATTTTTTGCTGTCTGTCATTCCTGCGCAGGCAGGAATCCATATCAAAATCATTCAATTAAATACGTCCAATCCGCAGATAAATCATTCCAATTGGAGTTGTCTTCTTCAATTAAATTAATTTTCCATTGCCGTTTCCACTTTTATGTTTTTTGATAAAAATAGATTCCTGCCTTTGCAGGAATGACAACGTTGTGTTTATTTGACATGGAGGAATTTATGGTAATAGGTAAATAAAATTAGTGTTTTATTATATCTAAAATTCTAATTTTTTGCTGTCTGTCATTCCTGCGTAGGCAGGAATCCACAATAAGATTATTCAATCAAATACGTCCAATCCGCAGATAAATCATCCCAATTTGGATTCTCTTCTTCAATTAAATTAATTTTCCATTGGCGTTTCCATTTCTTCATGTTTTTTTCACGCTTTATGGCATCATTAACATATTGATAAGATTCAAAATACATGAGTTTGTCTAATCCGTATTTTGAAGTAAAACCCTCAACGAGTTTGTTTTTGTGTTCAAACATTCTGCGTTCTAAGTCATTTGTGACACCTATGTATAAGGTTCCGTTCTTTTTGTTTGAAAGTATATATAGGTAGTATTGGTGTATGTTTTTGTGCATTTTGTTTAATAAAGATGGATTCCTGCCTTCGCAGGAATGACAGCGTTGTGTTTATTTGTAATAGTGAGTTTTAAAGTAAAAATACATTAAATTAAAGGGTTTTTATCTTCTAAAAATAAATCGTATTTGTCATTCCTGCGCAGGCAGGAATCCATCCCCAAAACCTAAATATCAAAGAAAACTCAAACGTTGAATGTTAAAACGTAAACCACTGCAAACTGTAACTGAACACTGCGACTTACTTCCTCCTATTCCGCTTATTATAATTCTTATCCCCTCGCGTTTTAGGCTTTTTATACTTTTTAGCAATTTCCCTACGGTATTTTCCGCCTAAGTTCTCCTTTTGGTTTTTAGCTTTCTTTTCATGAAACGCTGGTCCAGGAGCATCTTCATCCCTTAGTTTTGTTGGATTGTTACGCTCTCTTATTTGCGGACGTTCTTCTTCAATCAATTCTGTAGAAATCTCAACAACCTCAGGGAATTCTAAAACAGGGATTTTCATAGCCATTAAGAGTTCTATATTTTCAATGGCTTCCTGTTCTTTTTCAGTAGAAAACACTAGCGCTTCGCCTTTGCGTTCTGCACGACCTGTTCTACCAATACGGTGCATGTAATTCTCAGGATAATCGGGAGTATCAAAATTTATGACATGGCTTACATTATCAATATCTAAACCACGTGCCATCACATCGGTTGCAATCAAAATGCGATTATACCCTTCTTTAAATTGCTCAATACTCCGTAAACGGTAATTTTGAGTTTTATTGGAGTGGATTACACACAATTCTTCTTTAAAATAGTCGTCTAGTTTTTCAAATAAACGATCCGCCATGCGTTTAAAAGCCACAAAAACCAACACTTTATTAAACGTGTCTTCATTGTGTAACAAATGCACTAATAAGTTAAGTTTTGTGTAGAAGTTGGGCACATTATATCGGTGTTGTGCAATATTATCTAAAGGTGTACCAGAAACAGCAATAGAAACCCGTTCTGGACTTCTAAAGAAATCTGTAATTAGGGCATCAACATCCTGTGTCATTGTTGCTGAAAACATTATGTTTTGTCGACGTTCGGGCAGAATATCAAAAATATTAATTAGTTGGTGTCTAAACCCTAAATCTAGCATTACATCTACTTCATCAATAACTAGTTTTTGAATTGATTTTAATTGTAATGCGCGACTTACAGCCAAATCATACAATCGCCCAGGAGTTGCCACTATAATATCTAAACCTTGTGCTACTGCTTGTTTTTGGGTATTGATATTGGTACCACCATAAACGCCTAAAACACGATTATTGATGTATTTAGATAGTTTTTCAATTTCCTCAACCACCTGTACTACCAATTCGCGAGTAGGAACTAAAACCAATACACGCGGATTATCTTGCTTAGAGAATTTTAAATTCCGCAAAATAGGCAACATGTAAGCAAAGGTTTTACCTGTACCCGTTTGTGCAATACCCACAACGTCTCTACCAGAGGCCACTACGCTAAAGGCTTCAGCCTGTATAGGCGTAGGGGTAGTAAAGCCCAAATCATCTAAGGCGTTATAAAGTGGGGTGTTAAGGTTTAAGTCTTGAAACGTCACAGTGTTGCTATTTGTGGGCAAAGTTAGCCTTAATTATTTAGTTTATACTAAATGCGTGTTATCTATTTCTATGGTGTAAGATGCTTTAAAGATTTCGTTTTTTGGAAGGGCTATAATGCCTTCTTTGGTTTTAAAATCTTGATTGGTATTTACAGCATCGGCAATACCAAGCCAAGGCTCAATACATACATAATTACCGGTAGGTTTTGCCCAAATGCCTAAATAGTTAAAATCGGGATAACTTACCGATAAGATTGTGCCATGAGTTTTGCTTTTTAGAGCAACTTTTCTAGATTTTAAATCCTTAAATATTAGAGCATCAGCTTCAAATAACTCATGTGTAAGCTTTAGTATATTGGAATTATTGAGCATTAACTTTGTGTCTTCTGAAATCATACCATTAGACATATCAATCAAATGGGTTTCAGAGGTTTCGGGTTGTTGAAACTCTAAATAATAATCTTCGTATGCTTCGCCTTCAAACACAGGGCATTTAAAAGCAGGATGTCCACCGAGAGAAAAATAGATAGTTTTATCATCGCTATTTTTAATAGTATGTTGTACTTCAATCTTATTGTCAATCAGTTTAAATGTGATTTGAAATTCAAATTTAAACGGATATATCTTTAAAGTATCTGTGTTATATGTTAAAGCAAAGGTTAGGCTATTTTCGGTATGTTCTACCAATGTAATAGCCTTATTATGTCTTATAAAACCATGTTTTGGTAAAGTATATGTATTACCCTCAAAATTGTAGGTGTTGTTTTTTAAAGCTCCAATAATAGGGAACAAATTAGGTGCAAAACTACCCCAAACATCAGGGTTGGCATCCCACATAAATTGAGTATTATGTTTTATGCTGCTAATTTCGCAAAGTTCAGCACCTATATTTTTTACTGCTATTTTAAGCTTGTCGTTTTTAATTGAAACCATTCTAATTGGTATTTTATACAAAAGTCTTAATTTTTTAAGGATTCTAAGTAACTTTGCTTTTTAATACTTTTTATTGAGGACAAATTACATTCATAAATTAGAAAGCCCAAAAATATTTAAGCAACAATTATTGATTTGGGCACAGCAGTTTGACGATGTAGTTTGGTTAGATTCCAATAACTACGCACAAAAATATACAAGTTACGATGCGGTTTTAGCGGTAGATGCCTTTACCAGCATTCAAACTGATTATAAAGATGGTTTTGAAAAATTAAAAGAATACCAAACCACTACAAATGATTGGGTTTTTGGTTATCTCACTTATGATTTAAAAAACGATATAGAGGCTTTAAACTCTAAAAATCACGATGGCTTAGGGTTTCCAGATCTGTATTTTTTTCAACCTAAAAAGTTGTTTTTGATTAAAGGGAACCAGGTAACCATTCAGTATTTAAACTATGTAGATGATGAACTTCAAACAGATCTAGAGGCCATTGGCAAATGTGGGCAATCGCAACGCAGTAATCTATGTAGCGATGTTAAAATAAAACTACGAATTCATAAAGACGAGTATTTTAAAAAAGTCAATAAAATTCTAGAACATATTCATCGAGGCGATATTTATGAGGCTAATTTTTGTCAAGAGTTTTATGCAGAGAACACATGTATTAATCCTCTGGAAACTTATCAGAATCTCAATGCTATTTCAAATTCGCCGTTTGCATCATTTGTAAAGCAATATGATAAATATGTGCTCTGTGCTTCGCCAGAACGTTATATAAAAAAAGAAGCGCAAACCATTATTTCTCAGCCTATAAAAGGTACTGCAAAACGCGCTGACAATCCTGTAGAAGATAAGCAACTAAAAGAAGCCCTAGCAAATGATGAAAAAGAGCGTAGCGAAAACATCATGATAGTAGATTTGGTGCGTAATGATCTCTCAAAAACAGCACAGAAAGGAAGTGTAAAGGTTGAAGAGTTGTGCAAAATTTATACTTTTGATCAAGTACATCAAATGATTTCTACAGTCACTTCAAAAGTAGCGCCAGAAACACACCCGATAGATGTTGTAAAAACCACTTTCCCTATGGGAAGTATGACAGGGGCACCCAAAATTTCTGCAATGCGTATTATTGAAGAGCTAGAAGAAACCAAACGCGGTGTTTATTCGGGAGCTATAGGTTATTTTAATCCAAATGGCGATTTCGATTTCAACGTGGTCATCCGCAGTATTCTCTACAACGCTACAAAACAATACATTTCTTATTCTGTAGGTGGCGCCATTACTGCAAAAAGCGATCCATTAAAAGAGTACGAAGAATGTTTGGTTAAGGCTAAAGCAATGAGAGAGGTGTTGGAAAATTAGTGTTTTTATGGTGTAATCCAGAGGGGGCGAGGCTGTCTTCAAGCAGACTTTCATTAGTCGTTATTTGCTAGGAGCTTCAAAATATGTTCAATCACTTTCTAGCTTGTTGGAAAAAGTAGTATCTTAAAACTTTGTGTCTTTGCATCTTTGCGTGAGAAAAATAAAACTTAACTTTGGATACAATTTAACATATACCCACTTGATGCGAATATTTCCCTTATTACTACTGTTGTTATTTTTTAGCAGCTGTAAGCAAGAAAAGAATTTGCCTAAGTCATTTGATTACGGCGTTGTAGAAAACAATGTTTATAAAAATAAATTTTTTAGATTTTCTGTACCGATACATAAGGGTTGGGTAGTACAAGGTAAAAAGCAAATAGAAGATTTGAAGTCTCAATCAGAAGATATCCTTCATGGAGGAGATAAAAATCTCAAAGAAGTAATAGACGCATCAATGGTAAATATTGCAGAGCTTTTAATGGTTTCAAAATATGAAATTGGGACTACTGAATTAGCTAACCCAACACTATTGGTTAATGTTGAAAACTTAGAGTCTGCAAAAGGTGTTAAAACAATTGATGAGTATCTTATACAAGCCAAAAATTACCTAGCTCAATTGAATATGGAGGTTAATTTTAAAAAAGAACCCTATGATATCAACATAGGAGACGAGAACTTTAGGTGTTTAGAAATTGAAAACTTAACTTTTGGAATCAGTCAAGATTATTATGTTACAATACGTAATGGTTTTGCACTAGCTATTTTTGCTTCATATGCAACTGATACTGGAAAGAGTGAACTATTTCAAATGATTGAAAAGATAAAAATGGAGAAACTGGATTAATGTATGTATACTATTTAGTATAATTTCAATAACCGTTACTTTAATCGTGTTAGAAAATTTCAAAAAACATATTGAGAGTAATATATCTTTCCTTAAAGAAAGCAAACTCCTAATAGCCATTTCTGGAGGAATCGACAGTGTTGTGCTAACACATTTATGTTACAAAGCTGGATTAAATATCTCACTAGCGCACTGCAATTTCAATTTAAGAGGTGCCGAAAGTGATGCCGACGAAGACTTTGTAGTAGAACTTGCTGAAAATTTAGAAGTAGAAGTGTTTACCCAACGGTTTGATACCGAAAAATATGCACAGGATAACAAACGCTCCATACAAATGGCAGCGCGGGAACTGCGTTACAATTGGTTTACAGAATTAGCAGACCAATTAAAATTCGACTACATTTTAACAGCACACCACGCTGATGATAATTTAGAAACGTTTTTAATCAACTTTACTCGTGGTACAGGGCTGGAAGGTTTAACAGGAATCCCAGAAATTAATGGCAAATTTGTGCGTCCGTTATTGCCATTCTCAAGTGATGCTATTGAAAGCTATGCTAAAGCGCACAGCATTAATTGGAGAGACGATAGTAGCAACGCATCAGTTAAATACCTTCGTAATAAGCTAAGGCATCAAGTCGTACCAATTCTTAAAGAAATTAACCCAAGTTTATTACAGAGTTTTCAAACTACTCTAGACAATTTAAACGATACTGCAGATATCGTTGAAGAAAGCACTAATGCTGTATTAAAGCGTGCTATCGAAACCATGAACGAGCATTTTATAACCTTTAAAATTTCAGAATTTAAAAAGGTAAATAATCCAAAAGCCTATATGTTCGAGGTATTTAAAAGCTTTGGTTTTACCCAATGGAATGATTTGGTAGATTTACTGGATGCCGAAACAGGAAAACAAGTATTCTCCAATACACACAGGCTTATAAAAAACAGAGACCAATTATTATTAAGTCCGTTTAAAGCCGCAGAAACGCCAAATACTATTAGTGTTTTAGAAGATGAAACACAAAAAGAAACCCCATTTGGAACACTATATTTTGAAGCGGTAAATACAATATCAAAAACTCAGCAAAACGTAATTTACGTAGATAAGGATACCTTAAAATACCCTTTAGTGTTAAGAAAAAAGAAGGAAGGCGATATATTTTATCCCTTAGGCATGAAAGGTAAAAAGAAGCTAAGCAAGTATTTTAAAGACGAAAAATTATCGCTCTTAGATAAAGAAAATACATGGTTACTATGTACCGATAATGATGCTATTGTTTGGGTAGTTGGAAGGCGAGCGGATGAGCGTTTTAAAATAACAAAAAACACCAAACACATACTTAAAATTGAATTAAGTTAAGGTGTATTGCTTCGGCATGTGCTGAATGCGTTTCAGTAAGGCAGGAATCCAAACAAATAATATTAATTTTATTTTTCCACGTGCGTTTCAATAACATACTCGCCCCAATCAATAATAGATTGAATTAACGGAATAACACTTTTACCAAACTCAGTTAATTTATATTCCACTCTTAAAGGCGGTTTGGATGTGTAAACATTGCGTTCAATAAGCCCATCGTGTTCTAAAGTTTTTAATTGTAAACTCAACGTACGTTCAGTAACCGATGGTATTTCTTTGCGTAGTTCGTTATATCGCAAGGTTTTATCAATTAAATGATATAGAATTACCGTTTTCCATTTACCACCAATAATACCCATAGTTAAGCTAGTACAACACGGATAGGATTTACCTTTAAAAGTATACATGATTTTAAATTTTTTCTAACTATCATTTATGACCGTTATTGCAAAGATAAAATACTATACTTAAGTTTGCAACTATAAAAAGTATAGTAAAAATATAAAACATGGAAAAACCAAATATTTCACAAGAAGCTATTTTAAATGCCTTTAATTACAGGCATGCTACAAAAGAGTTTGATGCTACTAAAAAATTATCAAAAGCCGATATAGATTTTATCTTAAAAACAGCCAACCTATCTCCAAGTTCCTTTGGTTTTGAGCCTTGGCATTTTGTAGTAGTACAAGATAAAGACTTAAGAGAATTACTAAAACCAGTGGCATGGGGCGCTCCCGTAAAGTTAGATACCGCAAGTCACTTTATTTTAGGCTTAAGTATGAAAGCACCTATGACGAAATGGGACTCAGGTTATATCATGCATATGATGAAAGATGTAAAGCAGTTTCCGCAAGATGTGATAGAGATGTACTCAGGGTTTTATAAAAATTTTCAGAAAGAAGATTTTAATTTAGATACCGATAAAAAATTATTTGATTGGGCATCTAAGCAAACCTATATTGCATTAGCAAATATGATGACGGCCGCTGCACTAAATGGTATTGATAGTTGCCCGATTGAAGGATTTCATCAAGAAAAAACAGAAGCCTTATTGCAAGATAAATTTGGAATAGATACTAGTAAATATGGTATGTCTTATATGGTAGCCTTTGGGTATAGAAAAGCTGCGCCACCTCATGCCAAATCTAGAAGACCAATTGACGATATTGTAACTTGGAAATAGAGGTTAATACACCAGACAAAAAAGAATTAAACGAAAGTTTAGTTCTTTTTTTTTATCCATAAAATAACCTCGTAACTTCGTTGATATTTTACAGGTTATAACAATGAAACTACTTGGAAATATAGTAGACATCCCAAATAAACGCATTTACAAAGGCGAAATTACCATAGCCAATGGTAAAATAGCTGCTATTGTGGAGAAAGCACATGATGTAGACCATTACATTCTGCCAGGGTTTGTAGATGCGCATATTCACATAGAAAGTTCTATGCTAGTACCATCAGAATTTGCTAGAATAGCTGTAAAGCATGGTACTGTAGCTACAGTGTCTGATCCACACGAAATTGCCAACGTATTAGGTGTTGCTGGTGTAGAATTTATGATTGAAAACGGAAAACAAGTACCGTTTAAATTCAATTTTGGAGCACCGTCTTGTGTGCCTGCAACTAGTTTTGAATCGGCAGGAGCAGTTATAGATTCAGAAGGTATTAAAACACTATTGAAAAATCCAGATATTAAATACCTCGCAGAACTAATGAATTACCCAGGTGTAATTTTTGATGATGCAGAGGTGTTAAAAAAAATAGCCTGGGCAAAATATTACAACAAACCTGTTGATGGACATGCACCTGGAGTAAGAAGAGACGATATTACCAAATACATTAACGCGGGTATCACAACCGACCACGAATGTTTTACTTATGAAGAAGCCATAGAGAAACTCGAAAAAGGCATGAAAATTTTAATACGTGAGGGTAGTGCTGCTAAAAATTTTGAGGCTTTAATCGATTTGCTTCCTGAGCATTTTGATCGTATGATGTTCTGTAGCGATGATAAACATCCAGACGATTTACTTCTTGGGCATATAAATCAATTATGCGAAAGAGCAGTGTCTAAAAGAATTGATGTTTTTAAAGTGTTGCAATCTGCTTGCATTAACCCTGTAAAGCATTACAATTTAGATGTTGGATTGTTACAAGTTGGGGACGCAGTCGATTGTATTGTAGTAGAAGATTTAAATCATTTTAAAACACTTCAAACGTACATTAATGGTGAATTGGTTTTTGATAATGATACATCTTTAATCGAGCCAGTACAGTTTAAAAACTTAAATAATTTTAGTTGTGAAGCGAAAGATGTATCAGATTTTGAATTTGTATCAGCCGCAAAGCAAATCCGCGTTATCGAAGCTTTAGAAGGACAACTGGTAACCAATGAACTCATAGCGGAAGCCACAGTAGAAAACGGGAATTTAGTGTCAAATATTGAAAATGATATTTTAAAAATAACTGTCGTAAATCGCTACCAAAACCCAAAACCTGCACTCGCTTTCATTAAAAATTTTGGTTTAAAAGAGGGCGCTATTGCATCCTCTGTAGGGCACGATTCACATAATATAATTGCGGTTGGTGTATCAGATGAAGCCATCTGTAAAGCAGTAAATCTAATTATTGAAAATAAAGGTGGTATTTGTGCTGTATCTCATTCCGAGGAAAAAATAATTCCGCTTCCCGTTGCAGGAATCATGAGTGATAAAGATTGTGAAACTATTGGTAGTCAATATGCTGAATTAGACCATATGGCAAAGTCTTTAGGTTGCACGTTAAATGCACCGTACATGACGTTATCGTTTATGGCTTTATTGGTAATTCCTTCATTGAAATTAAGCGATAAAGGATTATTTAATGGAAAAGATTTTAAATTCACATCTTTAAGCTTTGATTAATCACACTCAATCATCAACCAAAAACCATTAAATGCCAATAGTAGAATCAACTTATAAGCCACCATTTTATTTTAAAAACGGTTTTATAGCTACAGTGTATTCTGGATTATTCAGAAGGGTAAAATTAAAGCAAGAGCGGGAAAGAATCACTCTAAGTGATGGCGATTTTATGGATTTGGATTGGAGTTATTCCAAAAACAAATCCAAAGAACTTATTATCTTATTACATGGTTTAGAAGGTCATGGTCAACGTCCATACATGACTGGGGCTGCAAAGCATTATAATAATAATGGTATAGATGCTGTCTGCATGAATTTTAGAGGCTGTAGTGGCGAAAACAATTTGTTTTATTATAGTTATCATTCAGGATTTACAAATGATTTACATGCGGTAATTCAACATGCTGTTTCATCTAAAGGCTATTCTAAGATTTACATAAAAGGCATTAGTTTGGGAGCAAATATTATTTTGAAATATTTGGGAGAGCACTCTGGTATTTTTAAAGAAGTAAAATCTGCTGTAGCTGTCTCTGTTCCAGTGGATTTGCATGGGTCATGTAAAGAGCTTCACAAACTAAAAAACAAACCATTTCATGATCGGTTTTTAAAAGATTTAGTAAAGCATTTAAAAGAAAAACAACAACGTTTTCCTGATAAATTATCTATTGAAGACGTTAACAGTATTAAAACATTAATAGAATTCGACAATGTGTATACCTCAAGGGCGCATGGTTTTAAAGATGCTTTAGACTATTATGAAAAATGCAGCAGTTTACAATTTTTGCCAAATATTAAAATCCCTACTTTAATAATAAACGCTTTAAACGATTCGTTTTTATCGCCAGAATGTTATCCTGTTAAAGAAGCAAAAAATAATCCTAATTTATTTCTAGAAATGCCAAATTTTGGAGGACATGCTGGTTTTATTGATAAAGATAATCTGTATTACAACGAAAGGCGTGCATTAGAATTTTGTAGTACATCTTCATAAGATTAAATTTTATTAGTTAATCGATTGTTAAATATTGAGGAACTAGCATAGTAGCCTATAATTTTTTTATACCTTTTTGAAAAAATTATAATATGCCAACATTCAATTTAAAAATTAATGGTAAAGCACATGCTGTAGAGGCAGATGCAGATACACCGTTATTGTGGGTTTTAAGAGATAAAATTAATCTAGTTGGTACCAAATTCGGGTGCGGTATTGGCCAATGTGGTGCTTGTACGGTGCATGTAGATGGTAGTGCTATGCGTAGTTGTTTATTGCAAGTGTCTCAAGCTGAAGATATGGAAATAACTACTATTGAAGGTTTGTCAGAAGACGGAAATCATCCTGTTCAAGAAGCTTGGAAAACTATTGATGTACCACAATGTGGCTATTGTCAAGCCGGACAAATTATGACAGCGTCTGCATTCTTAAAAGAAAATCCAAACCCCTCAAATGATGATATTAGAAATGCCATGAACGGTAATATTTGCAGATGTGCATCCTACAATAGTATTGAAGAAGCAGTGCAATTAGCATCAAAAAAATTAAGTTAACCTAATCACAAAAATTAAAATGAAACATACATTCAGTAGAAGATCATTCTTAAAAACATCAGCACTTGCAAGTGGTGGTATGTTAATTGGGTTTAACTTATTCAATGCCTGTAAATCAGATGTTGAACTCCCAGTAGATTTAAGTCAGCTTAATTACAAAGATTTCAATGCATATATTAAGATATCCCCAGAAGGAAAAGTAACCATATATTCTGTAAACCCAGAGATTGGTCAAGGCGTAAAAACATCAATGCCCATGATAATAGCAGAAGAATTGGATGTAGTTTGGGACGATGTGTATGTTGTACAAGCGCCTTTAGATACTGAAAGTTATCGTAACCAAACGGCCGGGGGAAGTCAATCTATTAGAAGAAGTTGGCAACCGCTGCGTGAAACAGGAGCCACTGCAAAACAAATGCTAATAAATGCCGCAGCAGCACGTTGGGGTATAGCTGCAAATACATGTTCAGCAAAAAAAGGTGTAATATCTAATGCTAATGGGGATACTTTAGGCTATGGAGATGTGGTTGAAGCAGCAGCTGTATTAGATGTTCCAGAAGATATCACACTAAAAGATCCAAAAGACTTTACCATTGTGGGTAAGGGAAAAAGTAATGTGGATATCCATAAAATTATAACAGGAAAACCACTGTTTGGACTAGATTATAAAGAAGAAGGCATGCTATATGCTTCTGTATTGAGACCACCTGCATTTGGTCAAATATTAGAATCTTATGATGCAACTAAAGCAAAAGCACTACCAGGAGTAATTGATGTGATTACCATTGGGGAAAAAGCGAGAACCATGTTAACTAAAGGTAAGCCCAATTGGAGTGTGAAATTAAGTACAACAGATAAAGTTGTAGTTATTGGCAGAACAACTTGGGATGTTATTAAGGGTAAAAAAGCAATAACGGCTAGTTGGAAAACTGATACTAGTTTAGAAAGTTCAGATGGGCATGATAAAAAACTATTGGATTTAGTAAATGGTAAAAGATTTAGAACGCGACGTAAAGACGGTAACGTAAAAAAAGCATTTGCAAATGCTGATAAGGTTTTAGAGCGTGTATATACATCCACGTTTTTACCACATAATACTATGGAACCTATGAATTTTTTCGCCAATGTTACACCTGAAACCGTGTATTTGGTAGGGCCTACACAAACGCCAGAGGCTGCAGAAGAAGCTGTAGCAGCTATGTTAGGAAGGCCTGTAGAAGACATTCATGTTGATCTTACAAGAATGGGTGGCGGTTTCGGAAGGCGCCTCTATAATGATTACGTTTTGGAAGCAGTTGAAATTTCAGATGCTATTAAAAAACCTGTCAAGATGATATCAACTAGAGAAGATGATATGACAACAGGTGTGTACAGGCCAGCAAGTAAATACAAAATTGCTGCATCTATAAAAGATGGAAAACTCACAGGATATTACCTTAAAGAAGCCTGTATTAATGGAAATATGTATGGGTTAATTCCTAATTTCTTTCCTGCAGGAGCTATTGAAAATTATCAAGTAGATAGTGCGCGATTAAGAAGTAATATAACTGTTGGAGCATGGAGAGCACCTTACACCAACTTTTTAGCAACTGCTGAACAAAGTTTTTTTGACGAACTAGCTGAAGAGTTAGGGGTAGACCGTGTAAAACTACACATGGATTTATTGGAAAATGTTAAAAAGAACCCAGATCCAAACATAGAGTATAGTCCAGATAGATTACAAGGTGTTTTAAAAACTGTAGTAGAAAAATCTAATTGGGGTAATACTACTGAGGGTATTTACCAAGGTTTGTCAGTATATTATTGTCATAATACCCATGTGGCTGAAGTAGCAGATGTAATAATGGATAATGGTGTACCAGTAGTTAAAAAGGTAACCTGTGCTATAGACTGTGGTATCGTGGTAAATCCATTAGGAGCAATGAATCAGGCACGGGGTGGTGTTCTGGATGGTATAGGTCATGCAATGTATGCTGATTTTGGTTTTAAAAACGGTGTACCATCAGCTAATAATTTTAATGGATATCAATTGATTCGAATGTCGCAAACCCCTAAAGTAGAAGTGCATTTTATTGAAAGTGATATAGCACCAACAGGTTTAGGAGAACCAACATTACCACCAGTTGGAGCAGCTGTAGCTAATGCTATTTATAAAGCAACAGGTAGACGATTAACAAAATTTCCTTACATGAAAAATTTAAATAATAAAGAAGCAATTATAGGTTAACTAATACATTAATTTATGAAACTTGGTGTTCTTACTTTATTGTTTTTTGTTTTTGCATGTGCTAGTCCTACCAAAAACGAATCCTATGAAAAACAGTTTGAAACCTATTATAAAAAAAACATGTATAATCCTGATTCATTTAAATTGGTAGGAGCAACAAAGAAGGAAGGTTCTATTTATCATAAAGCAAATAAGGAGTTTTTAAAAGTACTAACAGCAAAAGCGTATAGTAAACAAAAAAACGATAGCCTTATTTCACAACGATTAGAAAATCAAAATCAGGTATTTTTTAAAATAATGGCAAATAATGCTGTTGGTGTACCAGTGCAAAACATTATTTCATGTTATTTTATTGATGGTAAGCTGAAGTATGTAGATGAAAAAAAGATAGATTAGAATAAGTAAAATTACTAAATGACGCATGAGTTTAAACATATAATAAATGACGCAATTAAAGCTAAAACAAAAGGGGTAACCTGTATTTTGGCGTCAGTTGTAGATTTAGATGGTTCCTCTTACAGACGCCCTGGAGTACGGATGCTTATTTTAGAAAATGGAGAGATAATAGGAGCAGTAAGCGGTGGTTGCGTTGAAAAAGAAGTAGTATTACAAGCACAATCTGTTTTTACAACAGGACAATCTAAGATGATGACCTATGATGGTAGGTATCGCTTAGGTTGTGAAGGTATTTTATATATATTACTAGAAGCTATTACTTTTGAAAAAGAGTTTGAAGTTGCTTTTTTTAAATGTTTGAATGATAGACAAACTTTTGAAGTAGTGTCAAAATACCAAAAAAGCGAAGGCATTTTTAAGGGCATTGGTTCTACTGTTAACATCGGTAACTCTAGCTTTGCGCTTTCAAATAATAGTTCTGAAAAGAAGAGGCTCTTCACATTTCATCAAAACATGTTACCTTGTTTCAAACTGATAATTATTGGAGCTGAACATGATGCAGTTCAACTATGTAAATATGCCGTATTAACAGGTTGGGAAGTAACTATAGTTGCTGGAGTATCTGAAGATAAAACAGTGGAGTATTTTGAAGGTGCACAAAATTTAATAACTACAACACCAGAAGAGTTTGATATATCAAGTGTCGACATGCAAACAGCAGTTGTTTTAATGACGCATAATTTTGCTTACGATTTGAGGTATCTAGTTGCTTTACATAAAGCTAATCCTAATTACATTGGGCTTTTGGGACCAACAAAACGACGTGAAGATTTGCTTACTCAATGTATTGAATATTGCCCTGATATTTCAGACGAATTCTTAGAAACTATCCACGGACCAGCAGGTTTAGATATTGGTTCTGAAACACCACAAGAAATTGCGATTTCTATCGTTTCAGAGATTTTAGCAGTAACCCGAAAACGAAACTCAAAATCGTTACGCTTAAAGTCAGGACATATCCATCAAAAACAATAGGTTTTGAGTTTTACTTCAAAAATAACCATAGCGATTTTAGCCGCAGGAGCTTCAAAGCGTATGGGAAGTCCCAAGCAACTTCTAAAATGGGAAAATACTACATTGTTAAAGCATACTATTAAGACTTGTAAAGATACTGTGGAGGAAGATATTGTAGTGATTCTTGGTGCAAATTACGCTGCTATTAGTTCAGATATTAAAACAGAAGCCGTACATATTATAGAAAATGAAAATTGGGATTTAGGATTGGGAAAATCCATAGCCTGTGCAGCACAATATTGTTTAGATTCTAAAGTAAATAGTGATGGTCTTTTAATCGTTTTAGCAGATCAACCTTTTGTAACAACTGTATATTTAGATAGCATGATAAACTTATTTGATTCTAATTTCGAAGCGATTGTTGCTACTGCATATAACCCACATAAAAATGGAGTTCCTGCACTGTTTCATAAAAACTACTTTAAAGAATTATCTGAATTATCAGGAGATGACGGAGCAAAATCACTATTAAAAAAATACAAGCAATCGGTAAAAGCGATATATCCAGATTTTGAAAACCTCGATATAGATACAAAGGAGGATTATCAACATGAGCTAAAACGGTCTTAGCAGTAAAGCGAATTTTTTCATTATTTATTATATCTTCGAAGCATGAGTAAATCGCCAATAGATAAAGCTTTAACACCAGAAAAATTCAAAAATTTACGAGTAAAAGAACCACCAACAAATTCTGCAGGAGTTGGAGGTTTAAAAGCAGCTACTGCACATGCTGTAAAATATATCAAGCCCTCAAATATTTTAAAGATTACTCAAAACATTAACCAAAAAGGAGGTTTTGATTGTCCTGGTTGTGCGTGGCCCGATCCAGATGATGAGCGTTCGTCTTTAGGCGAATATTGCGAAAATGGTTTAAAAGCCATGGCAGAGGAAATGCAAAATAAGTTGATTTATCGTGAGTTTTTTGCTAACAATTCTGTTGATGAATTAGCAAGCTTATCAGATTTTGAAATTGGCAAATCAGGGCGTTTAGCAGAGCCTATGTATTTACCAAAAGGTGCTACGCATTATCAACCTATTTCGTGGGAAAACGCTTTTAGGAAAGTTGGAGAACATTTAAATGCATTAGATAGTGCAGACGAAGCCGTGTTTTACACTTCAGGTAGAACAACAAACGAGGCCGCATTTTTATACCAATTATTTGTTCGCGAATTTGGAACATCAAATTTGCCAGATTGTTCCAATATGTGTCATGAAGCCAGTGGAAGTGCATTATCCGAAACGTTAGGAATAGGTAAAGGCTCCGTAACACTAGACGATTTATACAAAGCAGAATTAGTGATTGTTGTTGGTCAAAACCCTGCAACAAATCATCCAAGGATGTTATCGGCTTTAGAAAAAACCAAGAAGAATGGTGGTAAAATAATAGCAATAAACCCTTTACCTGAAGCAGGATTAATGAAGTTTACTGATCCGCAAAACCCAATTAAAATTCTAAAAGGCGGTACCAAACTTTCAGATGTATTTGTGCCTATTACTATAAATGGGGATGTAGCATTTTTTAAAGCTTTATTACTAAAATTACAGGAGAGAGAAGAAAAAACAGGAAGTGTTTTTGATAAGGCGTTTATTGAAGACTACACGAGCGGGTTAGATGACTTTATTTCAGATTTAAAAACTTATAATTTTGAAGATTGCTTAAAAGCATCAGGAGTGCTAAAAGATATATTTGATGCCGTTTTTGATTTAGTTTTAAACAAAAACAAGATTATCATTTGTTGGGCGATGGGCTTAACACAGCATGAAAACGCTATTGATAATATTCGAGAGTTGGTAAACCTGTTATTGCTAAAAGGAAGTATAGGAAAAGAAGGTGCGGGTACCTGCCCTGTAAGAGGACATTCCAATGTACAAGGCGATAGAACTGTTGGTATTTGGGAATCTGCTCCACAAGCATTTTTAGATAAAATTGAGGCTAAATATGGTTTTAAACCTTCTCCAAAGCATGGTTATAGTGTTATTGAGTCCATTAAAGCTATGTGTGAAAAAAAAGCTAAAGTATTTTTTGGTTTAGGTGGTAATTTTATTTCAGCAGTGCCCGATACGGCCTATTCCGCTCAAGCTCTGGCAAATTGTAATTTAACGGTGCATGTTAGTACCAAATTGAATCGTTCGCATTTAGTTACAGGACAAGAAGCTTTAATTTTACCGTGTTTAGGTAGGGCAGAGAAGGATTATCAAAAAACAGGAGTGCAAACCCAAAGTGTAGAGAATTCCATGGGTGTGGTGTCTTCTACTAAAGGGATCTTAGAGCCTTGTTCAAACAGTTTAATGAGTGAGGTTGCAGTAGTTTGTGGTATTGCTCATGCTACATTAAAAACACGTTCTAAAATTAACTGGTTGGACTATAAAGACGATTATAACTTGGTGCGTGATGATATCGCTGAGGTTGTGAATGGTTTTGAAAACTATAATAACAAATTAAAACAACCCTCAGGGTTTTATCTGCCAAACGGCGCAAGGGCACGAAAGTTTAACACCAAAACAGGAAAAGCAAATTTTACAATTAATAAGCTACCTCAGTGGAAGTTAAATAAAGGAGAGTTGGTTATGATGACCATAAGAAGTCACGACCAGTTTAATACTACAATTTATGGGTTAGATGATCGTTACAGAGGTGTATTTAATGAAAGACGCATCATTTTTATGAACAAGGACGATATGAAAACACGAGGTTTACAGGAGCAGGATATAGTCAACCTAAAATCAGAATACAATGGTGTAGTTAGAGAAGCTAATAGTTTTAAAGTAATTGGTTACAATATTCCAAAATACTGTTGTGCTACTTATTTCCCTGAGGCTAATGTGCTTGTGCCTTTAGACAGTTTTGCGCACACTGCTAAAACGCCAGCGTCCAAGAGCGTTAGAATAACTGTAAAACCAGCAAATTAGAACAAGAACATAAAAGTATTTTTTACCAGTAACCTATAAATTTTATTATTGTGAAAACCATTCGTCGACACTTAATTTCTATTCGTCGCCATTTAAATCTCAATTGTCGAAATACGATAAAAACAAACGTATTATATTTTAATTTTGATCTTACAAAAACGGAGAGATTATGAATACTCTAAATATACTACTCATAGAAGATGACATGATAGAGGTAATGAAGTTGCACAGGACAATTTCTAAATTAAAACTACCTCACAATATCGTTGAAGCGAATAACGGAGAGGACGCGTTGAAAATTTTACAAAAAAAAGATGAATTGCCTCACATTATTTTATTAGATTTGAATATGCCGAAGTTAAACGGTATAGAGTTTTTGAATATTTTAAAGAATGATGATGTATTAAAATACATACCCACTATTATACTAACTACATCTAATAACCAAAAAGATTTATTGGAATGTTATAAAATAGGAATTGCGGGTTACATTATAAAACCTTTAAAATACGAAGACTATATATCTAAAATTGAAAAACTTATGGCGTATTGGAGTATTAATGAATTAAAGCAAATTTAGGTGAAAGGCATCTTATTTACGGAGTTTTTAGATTTAGTAGAAGATAAATATGGACTCGAAATGGTTGACAAAATAATAACCAGTTCGAAGCTAGAATCTGAAGGTGTTTACACTGCTGTAGGCACTTACGAGTTTTCAGAAATGTTGCAATTATTACAGCATTTAAGTACAAATACAGGTATATCAATTGATGATTTGTTATTAGTATACGCTGAACATTTTTTTGATGTTTTAAAGCAGAATTACCCTGAACTTTTGGCGGCATATAAAGATCCTGTCGAAATGTTAGCTTCTATTGAAAATCACATTCATGTTGAGGTTAAGAAAATTTATCCTGATGCTGAACTACCAACTTTTGATGTCCTCAAAAAAACAAAAAAATCATTAGTGATGATATATAAGTCCAGTAGAGCTATGCATCACTTTGGTCTAGGTTTAATGAATAAAACGTTTGAGCATTTTAACGCAACAGCAGATATTGTTGTTGAAAAGCTTAGAGATGATGGCACAGAAGTTAAGTTTGTAATCAACAAAAATTAATGAGTCAAGAAAAAATTGACATGTTAGAGCGTGCGCTTGCACGTGAAAAAGGAGCTAGAAAACTGGCTGAAAAACTTCTGGAAAATAAAGCTGCAGAGCTATATGATGCTAATCAAAAATTAGAAAAATCTTATTTAGAGTTAGAGGCACTTTTCAATAAAACGGATTCTCAATTACAGGGCGTTTTCGAAAATATAGTAGATGCCTACGTCATCATGGATTTATGGGGCAATATTTTGAAAATGAACAATGCAGCCGTAGATTTATTAGGCTTTACTGATACTAATGAAAATGCTAATTTGATGGATATGGTACATCCTGTTGATCTAGAAATAGTTTCAAGGTCTTTTAAAAAACTACTTTTAGATGGTACCATTACAGATTCAAATTTTAAAATTGTTACTCAACAAAAGGTAGTGAAACTAGTACATGTTAATGCAAGTATTATTTATGAAGACGATTTACCTGTTGCAGCTCAAGGGATAGTTAGAGATATTACAGAAGTAAATAGTTTACAAATACAAAAAGAAAAACTACTTGAAAAGTTAGAAAAAAGTAATGATGAGCTTCAAGAATATGCGCATATTGTTTCTCACGATTTAAAATCTCCATTACGTAGTATAGATGCATTAGTAAACTGGATTAAAGAAGATAATGAAGATAAGCTCGATGACGTAAGCCTTAAAAACTTTGATCTAATAGAAACTACGTTGGAGAAAATGGAACAACTTATTTCAGATGTACTAATCTACTCAAGTTTAGGTGCTGAAACGTCTGAAAAAGATATAGTAGATTTAGATGTACTGGTTAGAGATTTAAAAACCATATTATACGTTCCAGAAGATGTATCTATATCAGTTTTAAACCCACTCCCTAAAATAGAAGGAGAAAAGATTAAACTACAACAGCTATTTCAAAATTTAATCAGTAATGCCATTAAATTTATTGATAAGGAGGTTGGTCTAATTGAAATTGACGTTAAAGATATAGGAACACATTATCAATTCTTAGTTAAAGATAATGGTATAGGTATTGAGAAAAAGTTTCATGAGAAAATCTTCAAGATATTTCATTCATTAAATAAGAGTAAAGATTCTTCAGGTATTGGACTTTCTATTGTAAAAAAAATTGTTGATTTGCATGAAGGAGACATCTGGTTAGAAAGTGAATCGAAAAAGGGAACAACTTTCTTTTTTACTTTAAAAAAGTAGTATATGAAAATAGTACAGTTAAAAAAAACTAATGATAGCTCTTGGGAGTATTTATCTAAAGACATTAATCTAATTAAACCATTAGTTTTGGTGTTAGGGAACAGATATTTATTAGAGAGCACAACTATATATGATGAAGTTAAATCATTATTTCCAGATGGTCATTTTGTGTTTGGTTCAACTAGTGGAGATATCACATCCAATACTGTAGATGATAAAAGTATAACCATAACAGCTGTTGAGTTTGAGAGAACAGAGTTTATAATTAAAACTAGCAATGTCTTAAGCTCAGATTTAGATAGTTATAAAACAGGAGTAAATCTATTAAAGCAGTTTCCCAAGGAAGGTTTAAAGTATGTTTTTGTTTTATCTGAAGGTAGTTTTATCAACGGAAGTGAGCTAACTAAAGGGATGAATGCATCTGTATTTAATAATATATTAATTACAGGAGGCCTGTGTGGAGATGCAGCTCGTTTTGAAAAAACAGTTGCTGGTTACAACGAAAACCCAAAATCAGGAGAAATTATAGCTATAGGGTTTTATGGAAAATCGTTTGAAGCATCTTTTTCAATCTATGGAGGCTGGACTCCTTTTGGTCCAGAGCGTATCGTTACTAAATCAGAGAACAATGTGCTTTATGAATTAGATAGTCAACCTGCATTGGATTTATACAAAAAATATCTAGGCGAAAAGTCTAAAGAGTTGCCAGCGGCTGCTTTGTTATACCCTTTAAATGTTAAGTCTACAGAAGAAAAACAATCTTTTGTACGTACTATTTTAAATATAAACGAGGAGAAGAATACAATGATTCTTGCAGGAGATATTCCTGAAGGCTCGCAAGTACAGTTGATGATGACTAATGTAGATAATATTGCTAATGCATCAGAGCGTGCAGCTAGACAAGCTTTAGAGTTAAGAAATAGTAAACCACAATTGGCATTGTTAGTAAGTTGCATTGGTAGAAAATTGGTTTTGGATCAACGTGTTGAAGAAGAAATAGAAGAAGTAGTAGCAGTAGTAGGAGATAACACAACAATATGTGGATTTTATTCCTATGGAGAGATAGCGCCTTTCCATGGTGAAAACAACTGCCAATTGCACAACCAAACCATGACTATAACACTAATAAGCGAATAATGAACTCTCTACTTAAACGCCAAATTCGTAAATATTTACCAGAAGAAGAGGCGACTTCTGCAAAGATGTTTAATTTCTTAGATGCTATAAACAGGTCTTACACAAATTTTGATGAACATTATGTAATGCAACAAAGGGCTATGGCTATTAGTTCTGAAGAATTATATGCAGCGAATGAGCAATTAAAGAAAGAAGCTAAAGCACAAAAAGAGTTTATAGCTAAGCTAAAACATGTTATAGAAACCCTTAAATTTTATGAATTACCAAGTAACTCAAGTTTAGATAATGTAGATTTAGATGGTTTAAAATTGGTTGAATTTATAGATAATCAAACTAGGGAAATCGTTAAAATAAACAAGCAACGAGAAAAACTACTTGAAGAATTAGGACATCAAAATCAAGAATTAAGTGACTATGCACACATGGTATCTCATGATTTGAAGTCGCCACTTCGAAGTATAGATGCTTTAACAGCATGGATAAGTGAAGATTATAAAGATAAGTTTGATGATGATGGACGTGAAAGTTTAGTTCTTATCAGAAATAATGTAGAAAAAATGGATACGCTAATTAGTGGTATTTTAGATTATTCTACTATAAACAAAAATCAAACAGAATTTTACGATGTAAATATTGATAAGTTGGTTGATAATATTACTTCTATTATGTTAGTACCGCAACATATTACCATAGAAAAAACTAATAAATTGCCTATTGTAAAAGGTGATAAATTTAGATTACAACAACTGTTTCAAAACCTCATAGACAATGCTATTAAGTATAATGATAAATCTGAAGGGCGTATCGAAATTGGCGTTGAAGACGATAATACATTTTGGAAGTTTTTTGTAAGAGATAATGGAAAAGGTATTGATGGTGTGTATTTTGACAAAATATTTAAAACATTTCAAAAGTTAGAAAATAATCCCGAATCTTCAGGAATAGGTTTATCTATAGTTAAAAAAATAGTGACGCTATATGGTGGCAAAATTTGGGTAGAATCTAAACTAGAAACCGGCACAACTTTTTATTTTACTTTAAAAAAATAAATAATGGAAACACCAAATCTATCTTATTTAAACCAACTATCTGGAGGAGACGAAAGTTTTAAGGATAAGTTAATTGCAATCATAAAAAAGGAATTTCCAGAAGAGAAAGAGGTTTATATTAAAAACTTTAAAGCCAAAGATTTTCAGGCATTAGTGCAAAACGTACATAAGATTAAGCATAAAATTAGTATTTTAGGCCTTGAAAAAAGTTATAAAATAGCAGAAGATTACGAGGAAAATTTAAAAGAAAATAACCTTTCTGGAAATGAGGCTTTTAATGAGATCCTTAAAACTATTACAGATTATTTAGAGACCTTGTAAAGACCGCCACATTAATGAATTGTATTATTATTGATGATGAAGCAACAGCTAGAGCAATTATTTCTCAGTTGTGTTCTAATATACCAAGCTTAAATATTTTGGAATCGTTTCCAAATGCATTACAGGCCATAAAATATTTAAATCAAAACAAAGTAGATTTAATTTTTTTAGATATACATATGTCAGATTTTACAGGTTTCGACTTTATCCAAACACTTAAAAATCCGCCTAAAATAATTTTAACAACATCAGATGGCCAATTTGCCATCGAAGCTTTTGAATACGATTGTATTGTTGATTATTTAGTAAAGCCTGTAGCTTTACCCCGATTTAAAAAAGCTATCAAAAAAGCTGAATCTTTTCAACTTACAACGCCGAAGCCTCCCAAAAAAAATAAACTAGAAACTACATCTGGCAACGACCTTTATGTGAATATTGATAGGCGATTAATTAAAATAGATATTCCAAGTATTTATTTGGTTAAGGCCAAAGGCGATTACATACATGTAAAAACAGAAAATAAAGATTACACTGTACATTCTACATTAAAGAAAATAGAAGAGAAGTTACCTAACGATTTGTTTTTAAAAGTTCATCGTTCATATATTATTAATGTTAAAAAAATTATTGATATAGAAGATAATAGTGTACTTATTAAAAAAGACGTAATACCTGTAAGTCGTTCCAACCGGCCTGAATTAATGAAGCGTTTAAATTTGCTTTAAAGATTTAACTTTAATACTAGTACTTCAAGTTACCTTTATAAAAACCATATATATTCAACTTTTCCGCATAATTTCACTCTAGTAAATCACCTAATTATAGTAGCCACATATTTAAAAAATCCTTTCAAAAATACACTTCATCGATGTTTTTGTGATTTAAACTGTTAAAATATTGTGTTATTCAACTAATGCTATTGTAATTACAACAATCAATATATTCTTTTTCGTACATTAGATTAGTGTTATAAATAATATCATACATAATTATTTTAACTTAACTATTAAACCATTCGTCTACACTAAAGTTTCATCGAACGAAAAATAAAGATAACCCCAAAATAACAAACCTACATTTGTAGTATAAAACCTAAGAATCATGAAAAAATTACTACTACTATTATTTATTACAACTGCTTTATATGGACAAGATCAACCATTTAATTGTGATTATAACGCTTATTTATTTCAATATAATGATGTTTACGCCATTGATTTGGCCTCCGGAAATTCGTATGCGGTTGCAACTGATGTTACAGAGGGTTCTATCAATGCAGCCGCTTACAATCCGGCAGATGGCTTTATATGGGGATCTTTAAGTTCTCCTTCTAAATCGATTGTTAGAATAGGAAAAGATTTTTCAACAGTTGTATTTTATGTAGACGAACTACCAACTAGTGGTCGTTATATAGGAGATATTAGTGCTAATGGTGTTTATTATTTAAAAGGAGGAGGAACAACGTATTACTCTATAGATGTAGATCCAGAATCGGAAAACTATGGGCAACATATAGCTACTTTAACTTTACCTCAAAGTATTAGCATCCACGATTGGGCATTCAATGCTGTAGATGGCATGTTATATACAGTTGAAAAGGGAACAAATATTTTATATAGAATAAATATTGACACAGGAGCAATGACTAATCTAGGAGAAGTTCCTATTCTTTCAGGGTTAAATTATACGTATGGTGCAGTGTATTTTGATGCGGATGGACGTTTTTATGTTTCAGCCAATCAAACAGGAACCATTTATGTAATTCAAAATGTACAAGATTTAACTGGCTCGAATATTATGGAATCTAATCTATTTGCATTTGGTCCATCAAGTTCTCAAAACGATGGTGCACGTTGTCCTACAGCACCAGTACCACAGGAAGACTGTTCAAATGGTATTGATGACGACGGGGATGGACTAATCGATTGTGAAGATCCTTCATGTTCTGGTTATGCTGGATGTCCTGTGATAGAAGCCTCAACATCTTCAAGCGCAAATGAAGGAGGATTAGAGAGTAATAATAGACTTTCAGAATTAGTAAACAAACGTAATTTTAATCGTGCAAAGCGCAGTTATAATTTTGATAAAACTACAGCGAAGCGATTCAAAAAAACATCAAAGTATGGTAAAAATCTATCAGGAAAGGGAAATACGCTTCAGTTGTCAGATTTTATTCCTTTAGATGTGATAAGTGAGGATGAAGCTATAGAATCTTCTCCTCAAGATTTAATAGGTATTACTAATGCAACAGAGATATATTCGGTAGATTATATAAAAAACAGTGAAGCTGTAGCATCTATTTTATTACTAAAAACAGAAGATGGTGTGTATGAGCATTCAAAATATATCTGTGATAGATTATTGGGAGCAGAGTTAATATCAGTGTCAACTATAGAAATTAAAGGACAGCAATTTATAAGATCGTTGATACGAAATGTATATGGTAACTTAGAATTTGTATTAAGTTTTTCAGCTAAAGCTGTAGATAACGATACTAATTTTGAAATAGAAAGCCATTGGAATATTGATAAATACGAGGATAATGTAGGTTTTTATAATTTCCAAATTTGGACCAACTCCTTGGATAATTTAGTAAAGCTTGGAGAAGAAGTGGTAACACTATTAGAGGTACAAAAGCCAGTAATTAATTACAACAACTCATCAGCACCAACAGTATTTATAAAATCAGGAAAATACCGTAATGGAAAGCTAGACTTATTGATAGTTAACACGAATAGAACAGAGAATATAGTATTTGATGGAGGCGTAAGAACTACAGAAACAGGAACAGTAGAAATGGTATCTACTAACATCACATTAGATGGGCATTATATATCTAATGTAGAAGTAGATGCAGGTAGTTTATTTGACGTAGGGTTCAGAATTGGGGATGGCGTAAACATTCCAGATGACCTGTTTTTATCTGATGGACCATGGGGCTACGATGATGCTCAAGCCAATGTAACACGTTTTGATGTTGCCACAAACAGCGAGAGCTTTCAAGAAGATGTATATCAAGTAGAGCGTAACATAGCTTTAGAAGCTACAACAGACGATTATGTAGCGGTATACCGTGCATTAACACCAAAGTTTAATCCTATAGACTTATCAGCGTACAATAGTTTAAAACTTAAAGCCAGCGGTACAGGAACATTAATAGTACGTTTGGTCAAAGAAAGTATTAGCGATTGGGAAGCGCAATTTAAAACAAGCATAACGCTAACTGAAGATATGGAAGAATATACTCTGCCTTTTTCAGACTTTATAGACCAAGGAGGAGCAGCTTTACAAGCAAACGATGTAACATCTATAGTGTATACTATGTTGGCTGAAAATGGCGAAACGCAAACAAAAATATTAGATTTAGAACACGTACATTTTGCTAGCAGTTCTTTATCAGTAGAAGATATAGAAAATACAGGTATAGAAATACTAGCCACCCCCAATCCAATGCATTTAAGTACAAGCATTCAATTTAATGCTCCAGCTACTGAAACTTTTGATGTAGAAGTATATAACCAATTAGGACATTTGGTAAAAACCATAGAAGTAAAGGCTGTAAGAGGAAACAATAACGTAACTCTAAAGCGAGGAAGCTTAAGTTCGGGAATATATTTTTGCAAGTTAGAAAGTAAACTAACCCATTATAAAACAATCAAGCTTGTTTTGGATTAGATTAAACTCCAACCCAAATTGAATTAACTGAGGATTAATAATAGCGACTAATTCAAAAGTGAAAAAGCGTAAGAAACATAAGTTTTTTGCGCTTTTTTATTGTAATAATTGGGCGTTACCACAAGGGTCGGGCTTTCGGCAGTCGCTCCCTCCTGCGTCGGGGAGCTTCAACAAATGCCTCAATCCCTAACGCGGGTTCTGGCTAAATATTTAGATACTGCAATTGAGTAAGAAAATTATAGGTTTTTGTTATACTGTTTAGTATTTTCCTGATTGACAAATAGAACTAAAAAAGTATTAAACTTCCATATAGCCAACTAAAATGGAGTTATAAACCGAATAGTTTGAGGATATAAACAATTTAATCCCATCAATAACAATAAATTCCGTAAATGCCGTATAAATGTCGTTAGCAAGTCACTATAAATTGAGAATTTAAAGAATATTTTTGCTGTACAAATTTAACTGAACTAATAATGACAGAAATTGGAAATAGAATAAAAGAAATACGATTAAAAAAGGATTATCTCAAGAAGAATTAGCTGAAGCTTCTAAGGTAAATTTACGGACAATTCAACGAATTGAAAATAATGAAACCAAACCAAGAGAAAAAACCCTTCAATTAATTTTTAACGCATTAGAAATAGAAATAATTGAGCGAGAAAAAAAAAGGGTTAATAAATATTTAATTTTGTCATCCTTTTTAACAGTTTTAATAATCATATGCTCTCTACTTCCTTGGACTAGATTTTTTGATTATTTCAAAAATGGAAAGAGAATATATAGAAATAATTCAGGGTGGGATGGACAATCAATAGTTTTTGACTATGATTTCCCATATTGGCTGATTACTTTAAGTGTAATATCTATTGGATTAATCGTTGTTAGTCATTCTTTAGAAATAATAGAAAATAAAAAGAGGTACATTGCTATACAGCTTGGATTGATAATTTGGTTTTTGTTAGGCTTATTTAACTATAGTTTTACACAAAGCTTTGATGTAAGACCTGGGTTATTTATTACAATAATAGCTACTATTTTATTAATTTTTGCATACCGAAAAAAAGAAAGAAAAACTGGTGTTAACAATTTATAAACACAATTACGGTGGATTCGACAAAATACGAATCCTCCGTAATTGCTAATGCTTGTGCCCAACAAAAAAGTTTACGTCCTTAACCTGTAACTGACGGTTACATGTGATAAATGTGCTCAATTACTGATTTGATCTTTTAATCCATCAGAAATAGCTTGTGCATATTGCTTTACTTTATACCCATTACCAGGAGTATTAATAAAGAAAAAGAATTGCCAAATAAATCCACCAGCTAAACGGTTTTGAGATTTATTTTGCCAATCTTCGTATTTCATCTTGGTTTCAGATGGCGTGTATTGGCCTAAAGCTCCCGAAGAATTAATAGATTCTACTCCGGGTACAATAGGAATGGAAGGAAATTTTTCTATCCATACTGAAGGATCATTTCCGTATCCTCCATCATAGCACTGTAAATGAAAACGTTCTACAACACCGCTATATTTGGAAACATATTGATACCACTCTTCCCATCCTTCCAAATAATATGGTGCAGCTGTAAGCTTTAAACCTGCTTTAATAGCAGCTAGTGTTACTGTTTTTACCTTTTCACTTGTTGCTATTTCTTGTTCATTATCCATATCAATACCTGTCAATCCATTTGTTTTTAACCAAAGCATAACACTACTGAGTGCTGTTGAACTCATAGCAGCTAAAGCTTCAATTGCCGAGTCGCCAAGGGAAAAATAGACATCTGAAATATTGTTTTTTGAAGTAAATTCGAACAAAACTGATATCCAGTCAGAATCTCCAACATACGCGCCATTCGAATCAAACATAGGAGAAGTAGGGTCGTTATATACAATTCCTCCTTTATAACCATTAGGTCCAGAAATAATGAGTGAGTTAATAGAGGTATCTTCATAGTAGCTTGAATATTTAGTAACTTCGTTGGAAGGATATGCATTACGTGAATACATTGCAATAGTTTGTTTTATAGAACTCATATTTTTTGTAGTTAGATAATTTTACATAAAAGTCATCCCCCTACCGGGGAATGACTAAGTTTTTATTTTATTAATAGTGCATGATTATGCCGTAGTGGTCTGTAGAAGAGTAACAGAAGTCTTCTCATACGAATCACATTGAGGCGCACTTCCATACCATGGCGTTCCACTAAAGAATACCGCAGTATTAGCACTAAAATTTTTATCCGCGCTTAAGTACATTGGCTGTCTACAAAAGAAAAAGAACGTAATGTCAGGATTTGCTTCTGCATGTACTTTGGCAGCTTCAACAGAAGTTCCAGTGATGGTATCAATGTGATTATCCCAAGAAGCACCACCATACTGCGCTACATCAGAGACAGTTTTCCAAGTTGTCTTTGAAGGATTGATGGCTGCTTTGTAAGCTTCTGATGCAGATTTGATACCATTAAAATACTCTTTGTATTTAGGTTTGATATTGTTTTCAAGATCGTTACACATTTGCTTACATTGATCAACGACATTGACGATATCAAGAATATTGAATACCACATCCACAACAGACATTACAACGACAACTGCTGCTGCAAATTTCCCAACTGCATCCATTGCCTCAAATGCACTAACGCCAACTTCCTCAGCAGGAATACCTGCGTCTCTAGCTGCTGTTTCGATAGTTTTTGTCGCGATATTCAATCTATTCTTCAAAATCAAGATAGATATTCCTCTTACTAATTCTGTTCCTACTTTAGCTGCTGCTGGAGGTGTCCAACCTACTAATGAGTTCATGAATTTTTCAACATCGGCATCAGATTTTGCACTAAGGTTTAATTCATCTAATGCATCGTAGACCTGATTGATTTCGCTACTATTATAGACAATTCTTGCAGACTCAGCATAAGTCCTAAAAGTTGCTGCGTCTAATTTACCTGCTTTTCTTTGTACCTCGGCCATGAACTGCATTAAGTTAGCTCTACAGGTCTTGGTATCAAGACCTACAGGTGCTTTAGATGCAATCAAATTATTGTTCTTTTTGTATTGTGCTACGTAATTTGCAACACTGGGACCAATCTTATTCGAAATATCAGTATCTGCAGTTTGTAATTTGTTGTTCAGTTCTTTTGACTTATCCGAGATTACTTTTTCTTCAATAATTGCGGTAGCTTCAAGAGCAGCAAATGCAGCCATTCCCAAACCAAAAGACCAGATTGAAGCTACAGCAGCAGCATCAGCTGCTATCTTGGTAGCATCAGCTGCAATTGTTCTATCCCTTACCTCCATTGCTAAGCTTTCCAATTCAGAAAACTCAGAGTTTACTGCACTTTCAGCATCAAAATCGCCTACATTTAAGAATAGTGTTTGTTCTTTGATAATATCATCAATGTTTCCATCACTCTCGGTATCCCAAGTTGACATATAGTTTAAATAGGTTATTAAATCAGTACTTGCCATGTTTTTAAAATTTGATATTTCCCTACTCTATTTAAAATAGGCTTTTCGGTTGCGCCTTTGTAATCACAAAACTGATAGTAGCTACTCAATCGAATAATTTGTTTTGGATGTGATGTAAAGTTTAGGAATTAATGAATTGAATTATAACAAAATGGCATGAGCGCTAGATTTTTGTGTATAAGTAAGATAATTCTATGTATAAAAGGAGAAATAGTATACACGTATAAGTATTGTAGTGGTTTAGAGTTTAAACCCTAGTCCTGAATCTTTATAAAATGGAAGTAATAATTATAAAGAAGTAAGAGTTTATATTCCGCTACTATTCCTTATGAGATATACTACTGGTTATTTCTAAACCCAGGCGTTTTACATAAATACCATTTAAACCTGACTCCAATTTCAGTAAACGTAAATCCCGCAGCTGTAGCAGAGGCTATATTACTTCTTGTACCAAAAAGGTTTAAAAGAGCGCGTTCAGAAAACTTATAACCAAAAGCGCCTTGTATACGATAGGTGCTTTGTTTTTCATCATCTTCAATAAACTGGTATCCTGTTGCAGCAGTTAATTGATAAAACCATGCTTTAGGTTTTGTAATGCTTTCATCTTTAATCACATTAATAAACACCTCGCCAGCATTAAAGCGTTCTGGACTAAAATAAATAGTAGGCACCTGGTTTTTAAAGGTAATATATTGGTAGTTTAAACCAGCTTTTAAACTAGGTTTTGATAAAATGTTGTAGTATAGTGATGTAAATAATAAGTTTCTGGCATTGTCATCACTTTGAATGGTATAATAATACTGTGTAAACCAACCCAAATTAAAATTAGTGCTAAGACTGTAATTGGCGTAAAGGTTATGCATTACAATTTCCCTGTCTAATAATTCTGCATTAAAATTTTGAACCTCCCGTTTATAGCCTATATCTAAAACTTGTAGCTTAAAAGGTTTTATGTTAAAAGAAATATCTGTTAAAAGTTGAGTATAATCATCCGTATCTGCCTTAGCTGAAGTAATTCCAGCAATACCTTTAAAGGTAATGTTGGGTAACAGTTGGTAGGACAAACCCAAACCAGCATTGTTGGATGTAGCCTTATTGTTGGTAACATTATTATTTGTGGTACGATACCCATAATTTGCTAACCATTTAAAACGTGTAGACGTAGGAAACTCCAAATTTACCATAAACGCATAGGCCTTGTTATTGCCATTATCGAAAGAATAACTGGCTTTGGCTTCTAAAAATGGTGTAAAGTTGCTATTTAAGGTGTTTATAAACTGCGTGGCATCCTTTTGTTTGTCATAAAATTTTAAGGTGTTTTCTGCAGAGAGATATGCCTCATCATAATTGCCTAAAGCTTTTAAAGCATTGGCTTTCCCTAAGTTGCCATCAAAAGAGCTACTGTCGTTTTCCAATATACGATTATAGTCGGCTAAACTTTTTTTAAAGTCGCTTTTATAGATGTTAAGTGTAGCACTTAAAGCTAAAATCCAATTTTCATTGGGTTTATTTACCATTAAGTTATCTATTAAGGCTTTAGCGGTTTTAAATTTTTTATTCCAAATTAAAGCTTGTATGTATCGTTCAGTGGTAGGCTGAACCAAATTAGCATCTGTGTCAGCAGCACCCAAACTTAAAAACGCTTGTTCACTTAACCTTAAAGCCTCTTTTTCTTTCCCTTTTAAGTGCTTAACCAAGGCTAGTCCGTTTAATGCTATTAACTTATTATCTTCAATATTACCAATGGTGTTGTAGGTAGTTTCAGCATCATCAAATTTAGCTGCAATAATATATAAGTTGGCTAAATTTAATAAGCTGTCTTTATCATCTTTAAAAAGGCTAAGGTTTTCTTTTAAAAGGCGTTCTGCCTCAGTATAATTTTGGGCTTGCTGATTTTGGTACGCATAGCCTAAATAAATATATTTTTTGGAGGTTAAAGCATTAGGATTTCCAGGAGATACATCTAGGGCTTTATTGACATACAATAAAGCATCAGAATATAATTTTAAGTTGGATAAAGTGTTAGCATATCCTAAAAGAGCAGGAAAACTTGTGTTATTTTCTGCAATTAAGTTTTCGTAAAACGATTTAGCAGCATCGTAATTTTTACTCCAAAGTAAACTTTCGGCATAATTAAGTTTTATTTCAAAATCATCAGGGTATAGGTTTAATAAGTCCGTGAAGATACGTACTGCTTTTTTGGATTGTCCTAATAACCCAACAGCTCTGCCATAGCATAATTTAGCTGTTTTATTTTTAGGATATGTTTCTAGTACTGTTTTAAAAAAGGATTCAGCATTAGCATATTGCCCTGTTTCCAAATAACTAAACCCAGTTTGCATATCTTGAGAATACGCTATTGTAGTGATAAAAAAAGCGAGCAATACG
Source organism: Hyunsoonleella pacifica (assembly GCF_004310335.1). Taxonomy (GTDB): domain Bacteria; phylum Bacteroidota; class Bacteroidia; order Flavobacteriales; family Flavobacteriaceae; genus Jejuia; species Jejuia pacifica. Next base: position 115,732 of record NZ_SIRS01000002.1, read on the forward strand.
CCATATAATTTAATATGCGTCATATAATTTTAGTGATACTGCAATTTAAGGTAAAACCAGTTTTATTAGTCTAATAGCAACAAGTTATTTGCCAAAATTTATCTACACCCAATTGAATGGCGATAAATTATAACAAAACATAGCCTTTGTTTACCAGTAATAGTAACCGATTTAGTTATATAGTATAGTTATAAAAAGTTGTTTTATTTATAATGAAATGCTATTTGCCCTAGCTGTCCAACAATTTTAATAGAGTCTTTCATGGATAGTTTAGAGCCATCAGCGTGAATCCATCGCTTTAAGGGTTGCTCACAGATATATGAAATTGCTTTTTTCTTTCCATAATGCTTGCGCATACGTATAAAGATTTCAACATCAAAAATCCAAGGGCTTATAAATTTATCTTTAAACATATGTTTTACGATATCTTTATCCATGATTTTTGCACCACATTGGGTATCGTTAAACGGCATTTCCAAAATAGTTCTTATAATAAGATTTATAGTTTTACTAATTATTTTTCTAGCCGATTCCTTTGTAATGTCAGCACCCATTCTACTCATTCTTGAACCACTTACAATTTTAAAATCGGTAGTTTCTATGGTTTTTACTAAATCGTCAAAGTCTCTAAAGTCTGTAGATAAGTCGGCATCTAAATACCCTATGTAGTCTAATTGAGGATCTTTGGCTAAATGCAAAACACCTTGTCTTACAGCTTCTGCTTTTCCACCATTTTTTTCACAATTATATACGCTAATATTAGTTTCTCTTCCTTTTTGGAGGTTATTTAAAACCTCTAAAGTATTATCTTTGCTACCATCGTTTACAAAACATAAATGATAACCTAGATTACTGTCTACGAAATCTATAAACTCTTTACTTAATAATCGTTCTTCTTCATTATAACATGGTATTACTACACCAACACATCGCTTTTGAAGCATCTGGTCTTTGGTACTTTTGTTTTGTAATTTGTTAGTTTTAATACCAAATATTCTAGAAATTCTAGCAGTAACTTCGTTTAATGATACAGGTTTTTTCATGTAGTCATCAATGCCTAATTCAAAACCATCAATTATGGTATCTTCACTAGTGTTTCCAGAAAGCACTAAAATTTTTACTTTAGATTTTTTTTCAAATCTTATGTGTTTTACGACATCTAAACCAGACATGCCGTCCATATTAATGTCTACAATAACAATGTCAGGTTTATAAGAATCAAAGACTTCTAGGCCTTCTTCTCCAGTACTAGCACATTTTATGCTAAAACCTAAATCAGTTAAGTGTTTTTCTAATGATAGCAAGATTAATTGCTGATCATCTATTGCTAAAATTTTTATCATAATGGGTAGGATTTTGGGGTTATTATATGACGTTTTACCGTCTTTTTTATGATTAATTTTGTTGTAAATATAACTTTTATTTGAAAGAAATATATGATTTTTTTGTATTTTTTATCGACAAAATGTATATTTGTTCGATTTCGTGTCGGTTTTTACACAAAAAACACGAAGAAAATACCAACCCCAAAATCTATAATATTATGAAGTTAGCTATTGTGACAGCCTATCCCCCAAGTAAGGTAACTTTAAATGAATACGCTTATCATTTAGTAAAACACTTTAGACAAAAAAGAGAGGTTACAGAATTAATTTTATTGTGCGATTACACCAAAAATGCAAAGGATGTAGCATTTGAAGAAGACGGTTGTAAAATTACAGTTAAAGAATGTTGGACATTTAATAGCTATAGAAACATATTAAGTATTACTAAAGCAATAAATTCAACAAAACCAGATGCTGTATTGTTTAACCTGCAATTCATGAAATTTGGAGATAAAAAAGTAGCCGCAGCATTAGGGTTAATGTTACCTTTTGTTTGTAAACTAAAAAAAATACCTAATATAGTTTTATTACATAATATATTAGAGGAAGTAGATTTAGGTAGTGCAGGTTTTACATCAAATAAAATACTAACAAAACTATATGGCTTTATTGGCACTACTTTAACCAAGTTAATCCTTAAGGCAGATGTTGTAGCTGTTACAATGCAAAAGTATGTCACTATTTTAGAAGATAAATATAAAGTAAACAACGTAAAATTAATTCCTCATGGTACGTTTGAAATTCCAGCAGAACCAAATTACATAACACCATCTAACCCAATGCAAATAATGGCTTTTGGTAAGTTTGGCACTTATAAAAAGGTTGAAGCTATGATTGAGGCTGTAGAACAAGTAAGAAAATCTACAGATTTAAATCTTGAAGTAGTAATTGCTGGCACCGATAACCCCAATGTCCCTGGATATTTAGATAAGGTAAAAGAAGCTTATAAAAATGTACCACAAATACGCTTTACTGGTTATGTAGAAGAAAGTGAAGTTCCTGTGTTATTTAATGAAAGCACAGTAGTTGTTTTTCCATATACTTCTACAACTGGAAGTTCTGGCGTATTACACCAAGCAGGAAGTTATGGTAAAGCAGTTGTAATGCCAGATTTAGGAGATTTGGCTTCCTTAGTTAAGGATGAAGGCTACCAAGGTGAGTTTTTTGATCCTAAGTCAGTAGATAGTTTAGCTAAAGCTATTGAGAGTATTGTAACAAATAATGACTACAAAGTTAAGTTAGGACAAATTAATTACAGAGCAGCAACGGCTCACCCTATGTCTGATATAGCCGAAATGTATCTAAATACATTTAGGCTGTTAGTAGAGCTTAACCCCAATTTTTAATCATTCATCTACAGCAGAAAGCTATTGAACGAAATTTAATAGGCGTTCATGTCTTTTCCTAAGATATTTGATATATAATAAACTAATTACCCCAATTATTATAACCACTTAAACTCAAAAATTATGGCACTTAAAATTACCCAAAAGAAAGAAATTTTTTCAGTATTTGGTATCATCAATAATACTACAGCTTTAAACTTTCAAAATCATATAAGTTTAGCTATGAAAGACGTTAAAGAGTTAATTATTGATATCGAAAATGTAACTACCATTGATTCTGCGGGAATGAAAGCTCTACGAGCTATATATGCTAATTGTATGACTAATAACAAAAGAATCTATATTATTGGAACTGGATGTAAAGAAGTATATGATGATTTGTACGTAACCAGTGTAGCTTAATAGCCTAACCCCAAATTTATAATGTCATGAACTTCAGGATAATAAATAATAAAGGTGTGTATGAATTACATGGTCATTTTATTGAAGAGCATACGTATAACGTAGCAAATTATTTTAATACACTATTGGATAAATATTACGAAATAGTAATATGTCTTAATGGCGTAAAGCAAATAGATAAAACAGCTTTAAATGTTATGCGATTTATTCAAAACAAAGCAAAGCGAAGAAGTAAAACAGTATTTGTTTTAGGTAAGGACAACAAGAAGATTAAGGATAAGTTTAAAAAAGCAAACCTAACTAATATTTTTAGAAATGATTACCATAGCTAAAAGTATAAGAAAGCGTATTACACCAGAACAGTTATTTATGTTAAGTGTTCTAGTAGTAAATGGTGGTAACTATCTATATAACCTTATCCTTGGTAGGTTATTGGGGCCCGCTGCTTTTGCAGATGCTGCTGTACTTATTACGTTTTTATTAGTCTTAAGTTTTGCTGCGATGACATTTCAATTAGTCACGGCTAAATTTTCAGTGCTTTTTGAAAACGAAGTATTTAGAAGTTTTATATCTAAAATATATAAAAATGCCACTTTGGTTGGACTTATTTTTGGTTTGGTCATTATTGTGTTTTCATCAACATTACAAAGTATTTTTAATACGTCATCATCTAGTATGTTTGTGGTATTTGGATGTGGCGTACCTATTTATTTTTTAATGAGTGTTAATAGAGGCGTTTTTCAAGGAAAAAAAGCATTTAAATCCTTATCAATTACGTATCAAACCGAAATGTGGAGTAGATTACTTATCACGTTAGCACTGATACTTATATTAGATATTAAATCTCCGATACTCATCGCTATAGGTATTTTTGTGTCATTTATATTTGGTCTATTACCATTCAAATTTTCTATTATTAGCTTAAAACAACAAGTGTTACCTCTAACACAAAAAAAAGCCATCCGAAGCTTTTTTATAATCACAGCATTTTATGAGTTAACCCAGATTATCATAAACAATAGTGATATTCTTTTGGTAAAACATTATTTTGAATCGTATGAAGCAGGTTTATATGCGTCTTTAGCTTTAATAGGGCGTATTGTATATTTTATTGCTTGGATGTTTGTAATGTTGCTTTTACCAACTGTAGTACAATTAAAGAAAGATGGGAAGCATACTGCTCCCATTTTATTTAAATATGTAGGCTACATTGCAGCAATTTCTATAACAATAATAATAGTATGTTTTAGCGCTCCAGAACTTATCATTAAAATATTATTTGGTAAACAATATATGGCAATGGCTCCATTACTTTGGCAGTATGCTATCGCTACTTCAATGTTTGCCATATCTAATATTTTCGCCTATTACTATCTGTCTTTAGATAAATATATACCTGTTGTTATTTCTGGTGTATTTGGTATATTACAAGTAGCGCTTGTTATATTTTTTCATAATAGTTTAACAGAGGTAGTCCATGTGCAAATTGTAGCCATGGTGCTGCTTTTGATAATACAGATTATATTTTTCAAGCTAGATTCCCAATCTTCAAAGTAATCTTAGTAAAAAAGCATTTAGCTATTTTTTGTGATTTCTTGAATCCGGTGTTCAATGTAGTCGAAAGGCGGATAGTTTACCCTGTCTAAATGACTATGTTCTTTAAATTGCAAATTGTTCCAGTAATATTGAAAAGTACTGCACTTAATTCACTAAATAATCACATCATTTATGTTAGATGTATCTGAAATCAGCTTAATCTAAAGCAATTTACCATTCGTCTACACTAAGGTTCCAACGGTCTAACAAGACCTTAATTGTTCTTATAAATATCCCAAATTTGTAGTATAAGTCATAAATAATTAAAAAAGTCAAATTATGACCCATTCAGTTAGACTAATCTTATTTATAAAGAATTAATAAATGACTGAATACACCATAAGCCCATAGATTAACAATAAAACTTGAACTTATGAAATTAGCCATAGTAACAGCATACCCGCCAAGTAAAGTAACCTTAAATGAATATGCATATCATTTAGTTAAGCATTTTAGACAAAAAGAAAATATCACAGAGTTGGTACTACTTACAGATACCACTCAAGGAGCCAAGGATATCAATTTTACTGAAGTTGGGTGTAAAATCACTGTAAAAGAGTGTTGGACTTTTAACAGCTATTTAAACATTATAAAAGTTACTAAAGCTATTAATCAAGTAAAACCAGACGCGGTACTATTCAATTTACAATTTATGAAATTTGGCGATAAAAAAATTGCCGCAGCGTTAGGTTTAATGTTACCTCTAGTATGTAAGCTAAAAAAGATTCCAAACATTGTATTGCTCCACAATATTATGGAACAAGTAGATTTAGGTAGAGCAGGATTCACGAGTAATAAAATCATGCAAAAAATATATGGGCTTATTGGTGGTGCTTTAACTAGATTGATTTTGCAAGCTGATACTGTGACTGTAACAATGCAGAAATATGTTGAAATTTTAAGCAAAAAATATAATGCAAAAAATGTGAAGTTAATTCCTCATGGTACTTTTGAGATTCTTGAAGAGCCTAGTTATGAAACGCCTTTAGAACCTTTTAAAATAATGACTTTTGGAAAGTTTGGAACTTATAAAAAAGTTGAAAATATGATTAAGGCAATAGAGATGTTAAGAGAGGTTTCTGATATAAATATGGAAATTGTTATTGCAGGAACAGATAACCCCAACACACCAGGATATTTAGAGAGTGTTAAACAAAAATACAACTATGTACAAGGTTTAACATTTACTGGATATGTTGCAGAAGAAGACGTACCAAAATTATTTAAAGAAAGTACAGTAGTAGTTTTCCCTTATACATCAACAACTGGTAGCTCTGGAGTGTTACACCAAGCGGGAAGTTATGGTAAGGCTGTAGTAATGCCTGATTTAGGAGATTTAGCTTTATTAGTACAAGATGAAGGGTATAAAGGGGAATTTTTTGATGCAGAAAGCCCTAGTAGTTTAGCTATAGCATTACAGAAGATTTTGGAAGATAATGCATATCGTGTAGAGCTTGAAAGGGCAAACTATAAAGCCGCTACAGCGTATCCAATGTCCAGAATTGTAGATATGTATATCAATACTTTTGAAGCGATAAGAGATAAAAAATCAGAAGTAACAACAGTACAATCTCAAGAAGTTATTCTTTAGAAATAAATTTAAATGCGGGCTTAGTCTCTCCGTTTTGGTTGATAAAACCAAAATATCCTTGAGTCCGTTTACGCCAGGGAAGTCGTCCAACGACTTCCTTTGGTATTTCTGTAAAGTCGTAAAGTGTCCAGGACATAAACTGGATATTATGTTTTGAAAATAGCGTTTGAGCCTCTTTATGATAGTCAGCTTGATCTTCAGCAGAACTACCAAACGGACGCCATAATCCACGATAGGAGGACAATCCAAACTCTGTAATTACAATAGGTTTGTTGGGTATAACTGTTTTTAAATTGAGGTAAGATGCTTCAAGTTCATCCAAACCTTCATAATAATGAAAGGATACAAAATCTAGTTTGTCTTTCAAAATAATAGTACTTTCAGTATTAGACCAACCTATAGTTACAGGATGTATTGTGTCTGTAGATTTTACCGTTTCAATCATCTGTTTAGCCCAAGCCATCACTTTAATTTTTCCTCTAGATTCAAAATCTAAATTAGGTTCGTTTTTAATATCCCAAGCCAAAAGTGCTTTATGATCTTTTAAGGCTGATACAATTTTAATAGCATGATGTTGATTTAGCGACCAATTTAAAACTTCGTAGTCCCCAAAAAAGTCAAAGAGTGTAACCATAACCTTTAGCTCATGCTGATCGGCAATATCTAGAACTTTTTTTAGTTTTTCTAGTTTATTGGAGTTTACATTTGCACTTCCAAAATCTTCATAAGGCACAAAAATGCGAATACTGTTTAAGCCTGCATCTTTTATAATTTTAAAGTCTTTAGATAATATTTCTGCATCAAAATTATCGCCATACATATTCCAAGGTGTGGCTTGTGGGTAATAGTTAATACCTTTAATTTGGGTAATGGTGTTAGATGATGGGGTAAACTCTTTTTTATATGGTACGGTTTGTTCCCTAATTAAATGCCTTATGCGCCAAAAGCCATCTTCTAATAGCATAACGATTTTATAGGTGGAACGTTCTCTGGTTTCCAATATCATTTCATCATTTTGATAGATGCGTTTGTATTCTAAAACGTCCCTATCTTTTAGGACAACCAACTGTCCATCTTCACTAAAAAAATCTAGTACTAAATGATGTTCTAGGGTAGTGCCATCAATACTAATAGCCTCGTTAGTATTTCTATCTACAAGGGAGTAAATAGATTTTCTCGCATTTTCAGTATAGTAATCATCAATACCCTTTGTTGTATTTGTTTTGTAGGCTACATGTTTTACATACCAGGCATCTAGATAATCGGTTTCGATAGATTTTAAAGTTTGTAAATCCATTGGTCTGCCTTCATTCTGTAAAGGTGCCCATTCCAATTTTGGTAAATACTGGTCTATTTTTTGTATTTCTGTATGCAGCATTTTGCTTCTGTCAGCTCCTGTATTTAAATACGAAAATACGCTGCTAAGCCCTAAAATGATTAAACCAATAATGGCAATGTATGACAATACCAAAATACTCCTCAATAAGTTTTTGTTTAGTGCCGTCATAGTTTTACAGTGTTTACAGATTTACTATTACCGGCAACTTTTATTGTAATGTTGTACGTGCCTTTAGGAAATTGGTTAACGTTTAATGTGAAAGTAACATAACCATCAGAACTACTTTTATGTTTAGTATGTACTAGGTTTTCTCCTGAATATATATAAAGTGTAACTTGTAAACCATCTGGAATCATCTGATCCATGAAGCTTTTTAATGGACCAACTGTAATGTTTCGGTTATCGTTGGAAAACTCAATATTAAAATCTGAAATAACAGTTTTATAATCAATTTTTATACTGTTACTTTCTGCCATACCGTCTATAAAAGCTTGAATTTCCCAGGTGTCTGCATGGTCTGGATGAATCATTTTTGCAGTAGCTAGACCTTTTATGGTAGTACCGGATGTTTTTAAAACGGTTTTAGTTCCGTTTTTAATAAAAAAATCTACGTAAGTACCATCACTTACTATATTACCATATTTATCTTTTATAATTGACGTAGTAAATGTTGTGATTTGATTACCATCAGCATAATTATGATGTCTACTATAACCAATGTTAAAATTGGTAGGAGGTGCAGGCATCACGTTAATGTCATACTCTTTTGAATTAAACTCTAGGCACGATGAATTTAAAAGAATACGCCCTGTTTGTTTTGTGGAGTAGATATTCTTATAACTAATATTGTTTTTTATAAAAATTGTATCTATAGTTCGGCTACTGTGAAACTGATGCTTTACAGCTACTTTGGTACCTTTAGCTAAAGGATTATCATAGTTATCAATTGGTATGGCAACTAGCATGCTATAATCATTACCTCCTGCTGTAATACTTGGTGGTCCTAAATAGTTTTGAATGGTATTTACGGTATTTTGGGGTGTAATTTTAAGGCTACCTTGTAATGAATTAGGTTTAGCTAGAAGCACCCAATTAATAGTACCCACTCTTGACGATAGGTGTAACGGAATGTTATAACTTAAGATATTATCTGTTTTGTGAGCTTTTATAAGTGTTGACCCAAAACTATTGCTTATATATAAAGAGGGCGAAGTATTATTTTCTATTTTAAATTTTAGTGTTACATCCTCTCCTGCAACAAATGTTGTAGTTGTAGTGATTAATTGGATATTATCGGTTGCATAAACAGTATAACTGTTTATAATTAAAAGCACTAGTGTTATAATATTATGTAAACTAAATTTAATCATTCATCAAGGATTTCCTAAATAAGCGTTGGTTTCAACTTTAATAAAACTATAAATAGGATGGTTTATAGCTTGTAACTGTGAGTACGTATGTTTTTTAATTCTATTTGGGATCACTTTATTAGAAATATCAGCATTAGGTAATCCGTTTACAAAACAATTTTCCATTGAGTCGTTGATAATTATTGTTGTATCTTCTTCCATGGCATATTCAAAATATTGCTTGCGTTGTTGCCTGATACCTTCTTTAATAAATTTATGGTCAACCCATAATAATGTTTTGTCAGCATCATAATAACTAATAATTAATTGAGGAATCGTAATTTCTTTAATTCCAGAATTAAATAGGGTTCCAGAAATAGTAGTTTTAGTTAATTGTAAATTACTTAAAACAGTTTGTTTATATAAATCTGATCCAGAAACATTTCCAGCTATTTGTAAATTAAATTTAGTAGGTTGCTCTTCAAACTCCACAGGTGTAAACTCATCTGGATTAAAAGTTTTGGGAATAGAATCTTGAGTTTTAGACCACGCAATACCTTCAAAATTAATTCTAAAGACACTTACTTCTTTTGGCATCAATTTATGCTTTACCTGATGTTTTGCGTTGTACGTTGCAAGTTCTTTATTATCATCGTTATACAATGTGCCTTTTAACACAACATCAGCAGGTACATTATCTATATTTTGAATTTCTCCAATAAGCGAATAACTCTTATCATGTTTAACTAGTTTTGCTTGAAGTATCTCTAAAACGGGTTGTTTTAAAACATCTTCATGATGTGTTTGTTCTGTAGTTATTCGTCTTCTCCCTTGATTAAAATAGGCGGTTTCATTATCAGAGTAAAATTGATCTGGAGGCAAATCTAAATCAATATCATCGGGTTCAATAAACCATTTACCACCTATTTTCACTAAAGATTTATAGAAGGTTTTATCTATTTTCTCGAGGGGCGTAATCCATTTAGTGGTTACTATGGCAGAGGCTAATGAATCGTTTTTCTTAGTTATTTCTGTATCAATAGCATCTAATTTAGCGTATGAACTTAGTAAACCGTCGGTAACAGAAATTTCTAACATGTATTGTGCAATAGTTAAATCACTATTAGGGTTAATCATGCTATGTGCTTTTTCAAATCGTTTAAAATCTAAAGCATCATAATACGCCAAAAGAGCATTTTCTGGTGTGTGATGGCTATCGTTTTTTATATAAAATAGATATATACCATACCCAACAATTATTGCTAAACACAAAGACCATAGATGGGTTATCCTCAAAATAGGTTTAGAAAATTTGGTGTAAGTGGTTTTATAGCTTAAATAATCGGGTACACGCTTAAGTTTTAGTTTAAGCGCTCTGGAAAACAATACATGTACATTCAAAAAGAAAGCTATAAGTACAGTTGAAAAAGGCATAATACCCCAAAGGATTTTTTGCCATTTACTTACGTCTTCTTTAGGCAAAATTGATGATACAGGAGGTACATTTAATTTTTCCCAAACTTGAATACCATTTTCTAATTGTCGTAAGCGTTGCCAGCCACAGAAATACAAAATAGGATCGTAAAACTTATCGTTAGAGAAAATATATTTTAGATTATACTTTTCTGGTGTGGTTAAAAACTGTTGAAGAGACCCAATACCCTCAACACCTTTAAATTTTGAATTCTCTAAACGTTCAATAGGTCTTGTAGTGAGTTCTGGTAAACGTCTTGCAGAATGGTAGTTGCCATCAACACTCATAGCTTTTGTTTGGGCAGATAACCATGCCATTTGGTCGCCAAAGCCTAAAGTCATATATCTCCAAAGGTCGTGCTGATCTTGATTCAAAAAATTAATAATGGGCAGCATTTTTATTTTCTGAGGTTGCGATGGTCTAAAATAGCCCAAACTCATAGTAAAAATGGTCATGAATACAAATAGACCAGCAAAAATGCCTCCTATAATTCTGTGATATACTGCACCAAATCTTTGCTGAATCAAGGTTTTTAAGTCGCCTTCAACTAGTCTATATACAAACTCACCAAAAAGTGGTAACGACATGATAGAAGCCCAAAGTGTAAACCTATCTAAGGTTAAAATATTAAAAGCAGTTTCTCCTAAAAACTTACGAGGTATAGGTGTGGTACCTCCAGTTCCTAAAACCGTTAAAATAGTTATAGAAAAACCAAAAAATAAATAGCGCTTACTATAATATCTATAAAAAATATAAGGAAGTAATATCAATAATACACCCCACGGAATTAGAAAAAACACCAAACCTGATGAGGTGATTTCTAGAAAATTATCACGAGACCCATGCGGAATAGGTACCTGTGTTATAGGGTTTTTTTTTGAATTGATCCAGTAGGGGAGGATGCATCCAACAATAATGACCAAAGCCAAGAGCCCGAAACTAACGATACGTTTAAAAAGTTTAAAAAAGCTATTTAAAAATACTTTAAAAGTAACGTCTTTCATATTGCCAGCTTTCTCTTTGGATACATCCATAAGTACAGTACCAATAAGTGGAAAAATAAAGAATACCATTCCAAAAATAGGCGTTACATGATGTGAGGTAACTGTAACAGAAATTAGAGATAAACAGGTAAACAAATAGCGAATTTTACCAGTTTTAAGCCATAGATAAATTTCAGGTAAAGCATGCATTAAAACAGAAATCCCTATAATACTAGGTAATTGCCCAAATACATGTAATGTTTCAACAAAAGATGATGACAAAGCAGCTAGAACTGAGGCGTAACCAGCCACAGTTCTATTCGCAGTCATTAATAATGAAAATCTGTAAGAACCAGTTATAAATAATATTATACTAACAATCGCCACCGTAAAAAGTCCAAATTTTAAACCGCCTATTAAAGACAAAGCCCCAATAGATTGATGTACTAAGGGAGGATAGCTCATTACGGTAAAACCTGTATACCATTTATAATTCCAAGGTTCAAACCAACTAGTAGCATAGTGTTCTGCAAAAAATAAATGGATGAGTGCATCATACGTACTTTCTAACGTAAAAAAGATAGAAGTCCCATGAAATGTAACACCAATAAGAAGTGCAACTATTAAAAATTTATTTGATTTGGTTGGATTCAATAAGTATCAATTTAATTCAAGAAAAAGACATGCATTGCATAGTTTGTTTAAGATTTAGCTCGTCTACAGTAAACTTCCATTCATCTATACCAATCTTCTTCTTAGGCTAAAATAGAGCTTTTCTTACGCTAATCATAATACTTTTGTATTGTAAACAATAACAAAACTATTTGCCATGAAAATTTTAGCTATAGATGACCAACAATTAGTACTCTTACCATTACAAAAAAGACTAGCGGAATTAGGTTATGAGGTTATTGTGGAGACTGATGCTAACGAAGGTATTTCAAAATACAACACACTCCACCCAGATTTAGTTATTGTTGATATTAATATGCCTACGGTTTCAGGTTTAGAAATTGTAAAATATATAAGAAAGTCTAAACGTGCTAATACTCCAGTTATGGTATTATCTGGTAATAGGCAAGACAATATTATTACTGCTGGCTTTGAATTAGGAATTAACGATTACATGAAAAAGCCACTAAGCTTAAATGAAATTTGTGCACGCATAAAACGATTAATAGGTACTCCAGAACACAAAGGTGTTACGTCTAAAACCAGTGTAATGATTCAACAACGCTGTGTTGGTGTTGTAATCCCTTGTTATAATGAAGAAGACAGATTATTAAGTGACGAATTCCTTCAATTTATTGATAAAAATTCAGGATATCATTTATGCTTTGTTAACGACGGTAGTACTGATGATACACTAGATGTATTGCACAATTTACAAAAAGGACGCGAAGACTATATTTCCGTGTATAACTGTGAAAAAAATGGAGGTAAGGCAGAGGCAGTGAGGTTAGGTATGTTATACATGACAAAAAAGAAAGGATTAGATTTTATTGGATTTTTAGATGCAGATTTATCAACCGATTTAAAAGATTTTGATGATTTGGTTTCTACTATAGAGTATTCAGATTTTAAGATAGTAAGTGGTTCTAGAATAAGTAGAATGGGAGCTAACATTACTAAAGAGTCAGCCAGAAGATTAATAAGTATGACTATCAACTTTATCATTAGAAAGATTCTGGGGATGAACTTTAAAGACACACAGTGTGGTGCAAAAATCTTTAGAAAGGACGTTATTCATTTGGCCTTTGATAAAAAATTTGTGACACAATGGATTTTTGATGTTGAAATATTTAAAAGGATGTCAGGTCATTTTGGAGTAGAAAAAGCTAAAAAATATATCTGTGAACAACCTTTAAAGCGATGGATTCATGCTGATGGCTCTAAACTATCAATGAAAGATTCTATTAAAATCGTAATGCAATTAGTACAAATTGCTTGGGTATACAGAGGGAAAAAAAGTTTGATTGATAGCACTCAGATTGAGCTTAAATTAGTTCACAAGAGTTAATGTAGTTTGATTTGTTTATGTTTTTTGTGATTAAAAGGCGGTACTATTAGTACTGCCTTTTTGTTTATTTAAGACCTAGGCTTATTAATACCCCTGTCGTACATCACTATACTGCCAGCAACCGAAACATTTAAACTTAATTGCGATTTAAACTTTACCAAAAAATGACTTTTTTCAATAGCTTTTTTTGACAGTCCATGGTCTTCTGCACCTAATAAATAAACACAACGTCTGGGGTGATTAAACGTTTCTAAATCTTCAGCTTCATTAGTAAGTTCAACACCTACGAGTCTAGCACCTTTAGGTAGATTTTTATAAAATTCATCAAAAGTTTCATAATGAAAATAGGGCATAGACTTCACAGCATTATGGGTGTCGCAGGCTTGTTTTGCATAGCGATTTCCAATAGTAAAAATAAAACTAGCACCTAAGTTTTGAGCAGATCTCCAAAGTACACCTAAGTTTTCAGGTGTTTTACCGTTTTGTATGCCTATACCGAAGAACTCGTTTTCAAAGTTGTCATTCATCTTTCAAAAGTAAATATTCTGTAGATTATCCTCCAATAGTAATCATGCTTCTGTTTTTTGAATGTAAATCAGGTTTCTGAAGTTTCTCTAAAGTATTCATGCCTCCACGTACTTTAAATTTGGCTTGCACCGCTTTTTGAACAATCGGTTCAATCGATTTTCCTGCTCTTAAAGCCGTTAATAGATCAGATTCTGTAGCAGAAAACAAACAGTTTTTTAATTGGCCGTTTGCTGTTAAACGTAATCTATTGCAAGAATCACAAAATGGGTTGGTTACCGAACTTATAATGGCAAAATTACCTTTATATCCTTTTATTTTATAGTTTTTTGAGGTGTCATTTGGCGCATCTTGTAAACGTATAATATCATTTTCTTTAAAAGCATTGTTAACGTATTGTATCACTTCTGCATACGATACCATTTTACTCATATCCCATTTATTACCATCAAAAGGCATAAATTCAATGAAACGAATAGAAACAGGTAAATCTTTAGTGAAATTGATGAAATCGATGATTTCATTGTCATTAAACCCTTTTATTAAAACTGCGTTCACTTTAACTGTAAACCCTTCTTTTACTAGTAATAAAATGTTATCGTAAACACGCTTAAATTCATGACGTCTAGTAATATGCTTAAACTTACTTTCATCCAAAGAGTCTAAACTTACATTGATTTTAGTAACACGATTTACCTTTAAAACGTCAATGAATTTATCAATTATTACGGCATTTGAAGTGATGGAAAGTTCTACTGGAAGTGTCGCTAATTTTTCTAAAATTACAGGAATGTCTTTTCTAACCAAAGGCTCGCCTCCTGTTAAGCGAATTTTAGTAACACCATGATCTACAAAGGTTTTAGCGATATCATATATTTCTTCATAGGTCATTAAATGACTTTTAGGCGATAAAGGTACACCGTTAGCCGGCATGCAATAGGTACAGCGTAAATTACAACGTTCTGTTAACGAAATACGCAAATAGGTATGATCTCTACCGTGGGTATCTTGTAATATATTTTTGTTTTCGCTCATATCTTAGTTATGTGTAACCGTTTAATTGTTTAACTGTTTAATCGGCTGCTCTATAAACGATTTAACGATTCCACGTATAAACATTTCAATCATGTCTCACTCCTTTTAAAATTCTAAAACTATGTAATATCGCAGGAAAAATGGCATCCATAGATTCTTTAGCGCCATTTGTAGAACCTGGAAGTGCCAAAACTAAAGTATCTCCAATAGTTCCAGCAACACTTCTAGAAAGCATTGCAAAGGGCATACGACCTTGTCCGTAGCTCCTAATAGCCTCTTCAATACCTGGGATACGTCTATCCAAAATTGGAAGCAAAGCCTCAGGGGTAATATCCCGTCCAGAAAGCCCTGTCCCACCAGTGTAAATTACCATATCTATCCCTAGTTCTTGGTATGATGTTACCTTTTGTTGAATGCTATCTTTTTCGTCTGGAATAATTACATATTCATTTACTTTTACATTGCATTCCTCCAATTTTTTAATAATCGCTTTTCCAGCTTTATCTTCTTTTTGCCCAGCAGAAATGCTATCGCTGCATACTACCACAGCTGCTGTTAAATCCTTTCTAAAGGTGTCCTTGAAATCTGATTTACCACCTTTCTTTTTGAGAAGTTTAATGGCATGAATTTCAATGCCTTTATCAATAGGTTTCAACATATCATACATATTTAAGGCCACGACACTCGCACCATGCATTGCCTCAACTTCAACACCAGTTTTGTAAATAGTTTTTACAGTAAATAGTACCGTAATTTCTAAACCATCAATTTTATATTCAATACCAGTAAATTCAATAGGCAAGGGATGGCAATCGGGTAAAATATCAGGCGTGCGTTTTACGCCCAAAAGTCCAGCCGCTTTGCTCATAGCAAATACGTTTCCCTTTGGAACAGTATCGTTTTTAATAGCCTCGATCGTTTCAGGTTTACTTACTTTTACAATTGCTTGTGCTACTGCGATTCTTAGTGTTGTATTTTTATGTGTGATATCGACCATTTGATGTGGATGTGTTGAATCGTTTATTTGTTTAATTGTGATTTTCGTAGTGCATTTAACTTATTTGAAATTTTTTCAATTTCACTTCTAAGTTTTTGATATTCATGTTGTTTTATGAAATTTAATTCGTTGGCAATAATGAGTTGATTAACTACTTCCATTAACGAACTGAAAGCCATAGTTGAAAAATGGGCTTTGTCTTTATTTGTAATTCTTGAGGTACCTTCAGCTAAGTTTGAAGCTACAGAAATAGAAGCACGTCTTAACTGATTTGTTAAACCAAATTTTTCTTCACTCGGAAAATCTTTAGTTATTAAATAAATTTCTTTGACCAATTCTTTTGAATCTGCCCAAACATTCAATTTTTCAAATGAAAACGTATATGCCATTGTCCTTTTTTACAATTAAACAGTTAAACAAATCAACAATTAAACTTATTTACGAATTAACTTTCCATTGATGAGATTCATCTTCAAAGATTTCCTTCCCAAAAACAGGAACATCTGCTTTTATGGCTTCAACGATATATTCTAAAGCTTTAAAAACTACTTTTCGCCTCGGCGAGGATACAAAAACAAATAGACATATTTCTCCTGCTTTTACAGTACCTAAACTGTGATAAATATGCATACATGTCAATTCAAATTTTTCAAAAGCAGTTTCCCGTATCTCATGAAATTTTTGGTTTGCCATATCTTCATAAGCTGTGTATTCGATAGCAGCAACCGTTTTTCCGTCAATTTCATCGGCACGAACCTGCCCTAGAAAAATATTATGCGCGCCTATACTAGTTTTAGTTTGGTGCTTATAAATAGAGTTTCCTATAAAATCAGATGATATAGCACCTTCTCTAAATACGTTTTTTGGTTTCTTATTTATCATTACTTTAATATTTTTTATTTATCCACCAGAAAAAGGAGGTAATAACGCAATTTCTGCACCAGTTAATTTTGCATCTAAAGACACCAATTTCTGATTTTGTGCAATTTGAAAATCTTTATTTTTTAAGTTAGAATATTTAGTGTTTAGAGCATCTAAAAGTTCTGAAACAGCACCTTCTGAGACTTCTAATTGCTCTTCATGTTTCTTCGTGACTTCCGCTATTTGTCCGAAATATTTAATGGTTATAAACATCTTCAATATGTTTTAATTCTTCTTTTGTATTTACATTTAATGTGGCGTTTTGATGTGTTTCATCTAACACAACATTCTTATGCTTACACGCTTTTATGGCTATTCGTAATCGGCGTTCATCTTGTTCTAAAAAACTTTTGAATGTGTCTCTTATATTACTTTTGTATAATGCAATTAAAGGCATGGTTTTGCCATTACTTTCAGCCTGAATAATTTCTGAGTCTTCATCAGCGGCATCAATTAATTTTTGGAGTACAATTGTTGTTATTAAAGGAATGTCACAACTCAAAACCAAATTATATGTTGTTTCTGAAGCCTTTAAACCAGAATAAATTCCTGAAACGGGACCAGCTTCTTTAATATCGTCTGTGATACGCTTATACCCTAAGCTATCATATTCTGAATGATCTGACACAATAATAATATTAGAAACCAATGGTTTTAAAGCATCAATACTATATTGTACAAAGGGTTTTGTATTCAACTTTAAAAATCCTTTATCAGTACCCATTCTAGAGCTTTTTCCACCCGCTAAAATAATACCAGTTATGTCTGCTTTATCTATCATTTTAAGTAAACATTAATTTTACGCAAGCTATGATGAGTACAACTGCTAAAATATATCTTAACCTCTGATTGTTTATCTTTTTACTACCATAATAACCACCTAAAACGCCGCCTGTTAGAGCAATTGCTACAAGTAAAAACGAACCACTTTGTAACGATACACCACTTTGTAGTTGCCCTATTAAACCAGCAGCAGAGTTTACCCAAATAAATAGGGCAGAAACGGCTGCAGCTTCTTTCATATTACCCCAATGCAATAACAATATGATAGGTGTTAAAATAATACCACCACCAATGCCTATTAGCCCTGAAAAGAAACCTATTATGCCACCAACAATTATCCCTTGCCACAGTTTTACAGATGTAATACTATCGCTTTCTTTCCCAAATACATTAAGCATTTTTAAAATAGCGAAGATGAGTAATACTGCTAAAATCTTCTTATAAATAGAAGCATCAACTTCTAAAGTACCACCAAAATACGCCAATGGAATTGAGGCTATAGCAAAAGACATAAATAGTTTTTTATTAAAATGTCCCGCCTTATAGTAATAGTAAAATGAAATGCCTGCTACAAAAATATTAAGCAATAGGGCAGTAGGTTTCATAGTTTCTGGTGCAAAAGAAAATAATGCCATTAATGCCAAATATCCGCTTGCACCACCATGTCCCACACTGGCATACAGGAATGATACTATGGGTAGTATGATGAGGAATAGGTATATGTTTTCTATTTGTAGCACTTATGTTAATTTATTCAGTCTTTGTCATGTCGAAATGAGGTACGATTGAGACATCTCATTATTCAGGTGAGATTTCTCACGTTGTTCGAAATGACAAGCGTTTAATATTTTAATTATAGTTTTTCAATTCTAGCCAATTCCTTATCCAAAAACGCCCAACAATTCTTGTTAATCTCATCAAAGGCGTTAACCAAAGATTTTCCATATTCTGTAAGTTCAGCACCACCACCACCTTTTCCACCAATACTATTTATTGTAACTGGTTTTTTAGCTGATTTGTTTACAGCGTCTAGCATTTGCCATGCTTTTTTATAAGAGATATTTAATGATTTAGCAGCTTTTGATAATGAGCCTGTATCATCAATAGCTTTTAGTAAATGTACTCTGCCTTCGCCTAGAAGTACATTGTCTTCAGATTCTATCCATATTCTGCTTTTTATTTTATAGCCCATAGGTTTTTAATTTGGTAATAAAATCACTTCTATCTCATCTCCTGTTTTAATATCAGTGATATCCTCTGGAGCAAACACTAAGGCATTAGCTAATGCGAAGGTTTGTAGCATTGAAGAGTTTTGTCCGTCTAAAATTTCAACCTGTCCGTTATCATAAATACCTTTTAAAAACTGCGGTCTGTCTCCTTTCTTTTGAAAGGGATTGGATGCAGTTGCAGTAACCCTTGATAATTCCAAAGTATTACGATACATCATTTTCTGTAGAGCGATATACACATACACATAAAAACAAGATAAAGCAGCAGCAGGATTGCCTGGTAATGCAAAAATATTTGTGTTACTTTTTTTTCCAAAAAACAAAGGCTTCCCAGGTTTTTGCTTCACTTTATAAAATAGTTCTTCAACGTTTAATTCTTTGAGTGCTTTCCCAACAAAATCGTAATCGCCAACTGAGATACCACCTGTAATTAATACCAAATCATTGTTATTTAAAGCTGTGTTGAGTGTTTCAACAGTTTTACTGTAATCGTCTTCAACTTTATAAAGTGTTACATCATAAAACTTTAAATTATATAAAGCACTTAATAACATTTTGGAGTTACTTTCATAAATTTTCCCATGAGAAAGTTCTTGTCCAGGTGCTATAAGTTCGTTTCCTGTCGTGATTATAGCAATATTTGGTTTTTTGTAGACTGAAACTTCAGTAATACCTAAAGACAATAAATATCCAATGGCTGCAGGTGTTAACTTTGTACCTTTTTTTAAAGCGATATCTCCAATGTTTACTTGTTCTCCTAAAGGGCGAATATTTAGTTCTGGTTTAACTTGATGGGTAATAGATATTGTATTATCATCTACTTCTACCTTTTCTTGCATCATTACAGCATTGGCAGAATCTGGTACTGCTGCACCTGTAAATATACGAATAGCTTCTCCTTGCTTTAATTCGAATTTATACTCATCCCCAGCTTTTACTTCACCAATTAGTTTATAGGACAAATTATCATGTAAATTCAATGCATAACCATCCATGGCAGATTGCCTGAAAGGCGGCATATTAATAGGGGATGCGATATCTTCAAATAACTCATAACCACCTGCTTTTTCAACTTTTTTTGTGGTTGATTGTAATAATGGTTTTACGTTAGTTTTTACAGAAGAAATTGCTTCGGAGATAGAGATCATAAATTATTTTCGTTATATCCATGCAAATATAACGAAAACATATTTTAAAGTTAAAACTATTCAAAAAAATAATTACTAAGTCAAACGTTATATTCACTCACTCAAAATCTATTTTCAATAAAACTAAATAGTTTACAATATTTCTTATTTTTAGTTTCGAGATAACAAAAAATTAATATTATGGACAAAAATTTTAGTATCTCAATTAGTAACCCGTGCTCAGAACAATTTAGTCAGTTTCAAAAAACGCAAACTGGAGGTTTCTGTAATTCTTGTAAAAAGGAAGTTATTGACTTCAGACAAATGTCTGATACTCAAATTATCGATTATCTTAATAATAGACAGCATGGAATATGCGGCTTTTTTAAATCATCTCAAATAAACAGATCTATGGAAAATTCAAAACCTCATACCAATACGTTTAAACTGTGGAATATTGCGGCAATTGTTATATTATCTTTATTTTCTTTACAGGCTATTCAGGCACAAGAGAAAATGGGGAAGATTAAAACAGAAACTAAAGCGATTGTTGATAATGCACAATTAACAGGTATTGTAGAAGATGAATCTGGACCACTAGCAGGAGCGAATATTTTACTTAAAGGCTCTAAAGTAGGTGCTATTGCAGATTTTGATGGTAAATTTAAATTTCCAAAACCATTACAGCAAGGTGATATACTTATTATAAGTTATATTGGCTACGAACCACAGGAAGTTGTTATAAAACAAGATCAAAAGTTTTTAAAAATAAAGTTAACTGCCGCCGATATTGACCTATTAGGCGAAGTACAAACTTCTAAAGTGTATAGCTCTAAAGGTAGATAATATTTCTCTTTATGCGATGTTATTTGTTTTTTGTGCTTGTACTGTGCTGTTATGAGAATTATGCCCAGAAATCTGATTTTGAGCATATTGATTTTAACAGAGCCGATAGTATAGCAAGACTCCATGCCAATGCATCCTTACAAAATCTGCCCCTATTGGTACACCAATTAACTCATAATTTAAACACCCAAGTAGAACAGTTTAGGTCTATTCATACTTGGGTGTGTTTAAACATTGAAAGCGATCATTATTTTAGTGTAGCTACACTAAAAAAAAGAAGGAAACTGATACATGACCAAGAAGGGTTTTCTAAATGGAATCGGAAGGTACAGTCTAAAGTATTTAAACGTCTCTTGCGTAATAAAAAAACCATTTGTTCTGGTTATGCCTACATACTTAAAGCTCTTGTAAATTTAGCTGGTATTGAATGTGAAACAATAGATGGCTATGGGCGTAACACAGAAAACAATGTGGGTAGTGTAGATTTCCCAAATCATTCATGGAATGTTGTAAAGCTTAACGGTAAATGGTATTTTGCTGATACTACCCAAGCTAGTGGTTACTTCAACCTAGATGAATATACTTTTGTTAAAGATTATAATGATGGTTTCTTTTTGGCAGACCCTAGGCTTTTTGTTAAAAATCATTATCCCATTAATAATAATTGGTTGTTGTTAGATGGTAGCCCGCCATCGTTGAAGGATTTTGTGAATGCACCAATAATTTATGGAAGTACCTATAAATATGAGGTTATTCCCAAAACCCCTAAAGCGTTAGTAACACGAATTAATACAGGAGAAGTGATTATTTTTCAATTTGATGTGCTAAACTCATCATACTTAAAGGATATTAAGCTAGTAACTGATAGTAATGTTAGAGCATTAAAAATCAACAAAAGGTCTTTTAGTAATGGTATATTGGAGTTACAATGCTTTTTTGATAAAACTGGAGTATACGATGTACATGCCAAGGTTGGTAATGTTATTATTACATCCTACACTGTAAAGGTTTTTAATTCAAAAACTAAATAGCTTGAGGAAGCTTTTTTATATTTTATAGATACCATTTTTAATGGCATACAATACTAAACCTATTCTATTTTTTGCATTTAGTTTTTGAAATAGATTATCTCTATACCCGTCTATTGTTTTAGGACTCAAAAACATTTTATCAGCTATTTCTCTGTAGGTTAATTCAGAACATACAAGTTTTATAAATTCTAATTCCCTTTCCTTTAATTGTATTTTGTCAGAATCATCATTGGTTAAGGATTTTACTAAAACATCAGATACATCTTTAGTATGATAATAGCCTCTTTCTATAGTTTCTAGTAGTGCTATTTCTAAAATATCTTTTTCTACATCTTTTAGTAAATAACCTTTTGCTCCTGCTTTTAGCATTTTAATAATGGTATCATCATTTTCTTCAACAGAGAGCGCGAGTACTTTAATCTTTGGATATTCATTTTTTAGAGCTTCTGT
This sequence comes from Hyunsoonleella pacifica, assembly GCF_004310335.1. Taxonomy (GTDB): domain Bacteria; phylum Bacteroidota; class Bacteroidia; order Flavobacteriales; family Flavobacteriaceae; genus Jejuia; species Jejuia pacifica. The sequence goes on from NZ_SIRS01000002.1 coordinate 138,161, forward strand.
AGTTTCAATACCATTTAAAATGGGCATATTTACATCCATGAGAATGATGTCTGGAATATTCGCTGGGGTTTTTAGTTTAGTTAGTAATTCCATACCATTTTTGCAAGTATACAATACTTGAAAACCCTCAAAAGAATTCACTAAACTAGCTATGGCTTGCGATAATAAAGTATGGTCTTCAACCACTACTATTTTATGTGTTTTCATCGTAGTATGGGTATGTAATAGTTAGTTTAGTGCCCTTTTGAGGTTGAGTTTCTATAGTAGCACTAGCATTTACCAATTTAGCTCTATTTTTTATATTACTTATACCAATGCCGGAGTTCTCTTGATCTTTTAAAAGAAAGCCTCTACCATTGTCTTTGGCTGAAATTATCAATTCGTTTGGCTGGTAGTTGAGTGTAATATCTAAATGCGTAGCACGTGCATGTTTTATAGTATTTGAAAAGAACTCTTGTAAAATTCTAAAAAAAACAATCTCAATTTTATGATCTAAGTTTTTTCTATTTCCCGTAACGCTAATGCTCGATTTTATAAACTTAAGCCTATTAAAACGGTTTATTTCGTCATTTATGGCTTGCTCAAGAGTCATTTTTTTTAGAGCATCTGGGTTTATTAATTTAGATAACACTCTTACTTCTTTAATGCTTTTGTTTATGGTTGCTTTTATTTCATCGATATCTGTATTTGTTTGTAATTGTATTTTAGCTAAGGTAAGTAATTGCCCAATATTATCATGTAATTCCCAACTTATGTTTCTAAACGTTTCTTCTCTAATTTCTATTTGAGCCTTAGATATTTCCTGCTCAAATTGTTGTTTTGCGTGTTGTTTTTCTAATAATAGTTCGTTTTTCCTTTTTCTAAAAAGTAGGAAAAGTGAAATCATGGTTGATACTACAGAGAACAGTACAACCGAAGATATGATTAGAACTGATTGTATTTCGTTTTCGTCCATGTAAATCCAATGATATAACAACCATACAAAATCAAATTAAGAAAAAATAAAATGATAGTAAAAGCTGAATTATAAATCCAAACATTAAAATATTTTGATAATAAGATAAAAGGTATCATGCCAACATTAAATAGTACCAGAGCTATAGTTATCCAAAAACTAAGTTTGTACTTAATTTTTAGAGCATGATCATCAGCATTGATTAAGTCGTGTAAATGAAACCCTGTTAGTACAAGTAAAAAAACAGCACCAAGAACAAACACGTATTTGTGATAATCAACCTGACTACCACATACAAAGTACACAAGGAGAAAAAGTACACTAAATAAGATAATTACTTTTTTTTGAAGCGTATTTTTTAAAACAGTATGGTACCACCAAAAATAAAATAGAAAGCTTAAACCGGTGTAAGCATAATAAAGCCAGATGTTATTGATGATTGTATACTTGCCTACTAATTTACCTAAAATAGTATCAACTATAAACGTTAGTATTAAAAAATGTAAAAAATAGCTTTCGGAAGAATACTTGTATTTCTTGTAATTTATAGCAGCACTACAAACAGCTAATAACTCGAATAAATTAATAGAATAACTTAATAGCGTTGTATAGTCAATATTCATTTATTCGAGTTTAATTTTGTTACATTTTTTTAGGAGGGCGTCCAGCTTGCCCATAATTATATGATTGAATTTCAGTAATATTATTACTTTCAGGACTCAAAGGAATGCTAAAAGTTAAAATACCCCCTTTACTCTTAGGCTTTTCGTCTCCTGTAGGTACTAAAAAAACGGTAGAGAGTCCAGGATCTGGGAATTTTTTGTCATCAGGATAGGCACCGTTATAAATTCTAATACCTAAATTTTCATATCCTAATCTATCTGCCTCGTATTCTACATAAGCGATATATTTTTTAAGTTCTTCCAGGTCAAACCAAAACTCTCGTGTATCATCAACATTTAATACTTTCTTTATTGCTTTATACCTAGTATTTACAAACTCTTCTTCCAAGGTTTTGGCATATTTATAACTAATGGTTTGTCTTGGGGGCTTTGTAGGTTTTGGTTTTTCTTGCTCTGTATTATCATTATTGTCCGGCACGTTATTATTATTCTTACAGGATATAAAGCTTACTGCTAGTGCTAAAAGTATGAGTGTAGGTTTAACTAAAAAGTTTGGTTTCATGACTAAGATGTTTTTTGTGTTTACATCAAAAATACAGATTAATATTTTGATTTTATAATGCTATGTATTTATGATATTAAATGGATTTTTATTCAAGGTTTTGTTTATCAGTGCATTGTGTTGTGTTTTTTTGATTTTTGATGATGTATTTGGTGCAAAAAAGGGGAAAAACACCCATAATAATTTTTGTACATTAATAATGAATTAGGCAGTTGCTATTCATTATAGTTTATAAATATATAATCATCTTGTAGTATTTTTTCATCTGAAGCAGATACTTCATCATTTTCATTTTTTCTTTTTGTTGTGTACAATACTTCTGACTCTTTATCTGATTTATAATGAATGGATTTTACAGGGATATTATCTTCCTTTTGAAATACTAAAGTTTGGGTTGTAATTTGGTTGTTATAATGATATATTAATTGAAATTCTATTGTATGTGTTATTTCATCATCAAAATAGGCTTTGTCTATTTCTACATCTAATACATTGTTAACAATCTTTTGTTCTTTACTTACTGAAGTTACATCGATAACTGATGAACACTCAGGTTTTTCTACCCAATCCAGTATTTTTCGTTTTCCGTTAGTATCAATTTCAGTAACTCTGTATCTCATGGGTAAGTTCATATTTACAGCATAAGGAAAATTGATATGTTGTGTAAATAGGCTAGGGTGCTTTTCTAAAAACTTTACTTTGTATGTAATGGGTTCACTATTGTTTACGCTTACAGCTTCAACTTCAATAATTTTCATGTATAGCTCTGGTCGTAAGTTTTCGGTAAAATCATAACATTTTACTTCCACAGCGGCATAGGTTGGGGGAATCTCTTCGTTTAAATCTATTTGCTTAATTACTTCTGTAAATTTATCTGTATCAATTTCTATGCTTAACGTATTATTTTTTACGATTTTGTTCTTGATGTTGTTTGCTGTATCTAGAACGCTGTCTTTTTCAAAATGCGCTTTTACATCTCTTGAACCAGATATAGATTCTTCGTTTGGAAACCAGACATTAGCGTTGTATGAGTAGTTTAAGCTTAAGCCTATTAGCTTGTTTTTTAACTGTTTGTTAAATAATTGAGATTCATATTTGGTTAAGGATACGGTATAAGTACGTTTGGTCCAAAATGATTTTGAGCTTGAAAATCCTGATTTATCAGCAGCTTCCAGCGCTCCATCATGATCAATAGTTGCGTATTTGTTATTTTCTACAGGAAGTATGAGCCTTGTATTAATATGTGATATAGGTAGAGGTTTTATTTTAATGTTACCATGCTTTTTTAAACGTGTTTTTATACGTTTAAGGGTTTCAGGTTCTATTTTTTTCATTACAACACCAAATTGTAATAAACTCTTGAATCTTTTTTCTCCAATGTCGTCATAGCATTTAGTACCGGTATAACGCATGTCTAGAAACCTAAAGTCTGGTGTTCCGTTTGCTGTTTTATCTAGGATAAGGTCTCCAGGTTCATAATAAAATAAAAGAGGGCTAGTCTTGTCATGAAAAATAACTATTCCTTCTATTTCTTCTCTAGAACCAAATTCTGGTTGTGCAGATAACAGATTGAATATACATAATGTGAAAACAAAAATTATGCGTATTGAACTTTGACTAACCCTCATAGCTTTTAATGTATTGAGTACTGTTTATTAATTACTACCGTTTCCTGAATTCTCTTTTTTATCATCTTCTTTCTTACTAAATATGTCTTCAAGAATTTCCTTTCCCTTTTCAATGAGTTTCTCTTTTCCTTTTTCAATAGCAGAATCTTTAGCTTTTTCTATATCGGACTTCTCATTATAAGCTTCCATAGATTTAATTTGACTTTCCCCTAGCACTAGTAGGCTAGAACTGCTATTTTGCCATGCACTTGTTTGTACCTCTCCATCTTTTTTTATGGTAATTAATTGGTATTGATAAAAAAGCTCTTTACCCTCGGGTACAAATAGCTGAATCCCCTCATGGGTTTGTCCATCTTCAGCAATGGTTATCGCAGGGAAAGTAATTTCATTTACGCCATTAGGATCTGCTTGAACCGATTTAATGAGCAATTTCATGGAATGTGCATCAGTATATTCTAGTACATTTAATACCTGAATTTCCAAATTGGTAATTTGGCTTCCTGAGGTACCGCCTATAATTTTTTTCTTAACTTCTTGATTACATGTATTACAATCTTTATTTAGTGCATAGTCTAACCATAAAGCTGTAATGTTATTACTGCTTTGAAGTTTATTTATAGTTGTATCATCTAAGTGTAGTGTTTCACTTGTTGGAATTTCATTACTCTGCAAAACAACAGTTTCAAAATAGGTTTTGTTACCTTGTTTTTTTTGTAAAACTAATTGTTTTGGTATGATGGGGTAATCCAGAGTGTTGGTCCATCCATTTATGATTTCTGTAGTTTGATTAAATTCTATTTTCCCAAATGTCATAGGAGAGTTAACTTCCAAATTTACAGGAACATTAATTACTGTAGTTTCGTCTCCATAGGGTCTAAATTCTAGATTGATGTTAACACCTATGTTATTTAACATGGCACCTACAAAATCATCAATATTACTGTCCATTCTCCAATCTAGAATGATGGGTTTGTGATAGTCTGAAGGTACACTGGAATTTATACTTTCTGCTTTTACATTAAAGTTAGTAAGTGTGGCTCCAAAGTCTACCTTAGGAACATCTCTAAGATCCATTGGCATTAACTTTACAGGTTTTTTGAGTTTTGCTGCCAATAGTTTCTCTGCAAGTTTTACATCCTCACTACTAACTTGCGGTGTTAACTCTGCATTTACCAATACACTGCCTTTGCCTCCTTCTGACGACATATAGTAAATGTTAAATGCATACTCATTGGTGTCTTTATTCCATTTTAAGGTATATTCTGCAGGAAAATAGTAGTATACATTAGAGTTTGTGTTTTGGTCTTTATAGATTTTTCTAAATACATTAAGTTTTTCTAGAAATGACACATAATTATCTCCCTCTAAAGTAGATTCTATATCTTCATATTTTGTAATATCTGGACCCTTTCGTTCTTTATCAGTAGGCGTACCACTATTCGTTCTAATAGGTTTATATTTTACCAAACCTATATTTCTTAAGCCTTCGGAGTCTACTTTGGTTGGTGTCTTTTCAGTTTTTATAACTACAGGTGGCTTTTTAATAACAGGTTTGTACACTATGGGAATACTAGATGATGTTGATGGTAGTGAAAGCATATTGTACGCTTCATTCCCTGCCAAGAGTTTTCGGTTTTCATTATAAATGGTCCATTTATTGGCACTATACCACACACCTAACGGGTTGTTAAAACTCTTTATAGATGTTTGAGAATTAAACGTAGTAAACACTAAAGCATTAGGCTTATTATTGGTCGTACTGTTGTTAATGTATGTAATGTGTCGCTTTCTGTTTGCATTGGTAACTTTGTGTTTAAAAATTTTGGAATTTATAAATACATTAAATTTTGCTCCAGTTGGCATGGATTTACCATCAGTATTAAAAATATGCCATCTTCCCGAAGCATAATAAACACCTATTGGGCTTTTGTTGTATGGCCCACTTGCTCCCCAATTTGGGGTAATTAAAAAGGCTGCGTTGGGATTGTTATTTAATTTCGCATGGTTTAGTTTTACCGATTTACTATTGGTCCCAGCTTTCACGGTAAAGGCATTAGCACTTTTATTGACTACTAAAACATTAAATTGTGTTTTAGCGGTCATAGGGGACTTATCTTGATTAAAAATAGTCCATTTCTTACCGTTATACCAAACGCCATAGGCTTTGGTTTGGTAAGGACCAGATTTTCCATAATCGTGAGTTACAATTAGAATTTTATCTTTTTTTCCATTGGTACTCGCATGGTTTATGGATGAAATATGGCGATTTGTATTTGTTGTAGACGCTGTATGTTTAAATACTGATTGTGCGTTAACGTTTATTGAAACAAGTAGTAGTACTACTAACAAGCTTAAGTTTGGAAACGTTGTTTTATAAATAAATGTTTTCATGATTTTGTTTTTTTTATTACTAGAATTCTTACCAATTTTCATGATTATTCCAAGCGGTACTATTTTCTAAAATATCAATAAGATATCTTGGTAGTCTATCTCGTACTCTAGGACGTCTTTCTTGTGCGGTAGTAGTTACAAAGTAGTACATATAGCCTTGTGCAATAGCTTCACCAGCCCCAGTTGTACTCCCACCATAGTTTGTGTCTCTTAGGTAGCGTCTTGCCTCTTCTTGATGACCAGAAAGTATTTGATGATCTCTATCAATAAAATGTCCAATTTCATGTAATAATGTATAATTTATACGTCGGTTTCTTGCTTCTGATAAGGAATAAGCTGAAAGTTTAATCCACTCCTTATCTCTGTTGGCAGGATTACAGCGCCATGAAGCTCCACCACGCTCTGGGTGGCTTAAAAAATAATTTGGACCATCATTAGAAACAATAATTATTCTTGGTATAGATCGTAAATGATCGGCAGGAAGTCTTGTAAGTGTTTGCTCAATATTATTTTTTTGAGTTGCATTGGCATTAAAAACTGGGATGGTAACGCCATTAGCCGTTACAGAAGCTTCTGTACCAAAAGAGGGCCAATCTCGACATGCCCCGTCAGAACTGGTGGATGCACCTGCTGATGAGGATTCTCCAATTGAAGCTGTATCTGTTGATGCGCCTGATGAAGTACTATCTCCAGATGATGGTGGTTCAAAATTAAAATCTTCCACACCGGGCATCATACTTTGCGTTACACCACATTTTATAGACACATCTGTAAGATTGTCCCATATTCTTGATTGTGTACTCCTAGTACTCCCTGAAGAGTTTGGAATAGGGGGAATTGATACTGTACGCACGCGGGTTTTAAAATAATTCCAATAAATATCTAAAAGTGTACTATCTAATTGATTGTTGAATAATGTATTAAATTCACTTTTACTTGATGCTGAGTAGCCAGTAAAAAAGTCGAAGTAAGCAAGGGGGAGCACAATATAGTAAGGTGAGTCTTGTACGCCACTACTATCTAATTGCTCTTTAATTTGTGCTAAAGAATCTCCTCTTGATGTTAGTCCTAGAGCCATTTTGTTTAGAATTAGTGCAAAGGGGTCTTTGCTTTGATCTGCTTTTATGGCATCGTTAACTTTTTTAATTCCAAACATAAAAGGATCTATATCCCTCACATGCATAGAGGTAATAGCCAAGGCCATGGCGGTAATGGTTTCGTTATGTACTATAAAGCGAGCAGGAAGGCTTCGTACTGGGTAAGCATCGTAACCTCTAACAATACCATCTGGTGTTCCAGCTCCTATAGCTTCTTTAATTTGATCGTATAACCATACATCATCTGAATACCCTAATATTTCTCTGAAAAATCTAAAAAAACCATGAGGGGTTTCTCTTTCCACTATTAAATTGCCATTATTAGCATACCAATCTAAATAATGGTTTAAATCTGCACCATCAAACATTAAACTAAGTGTGTTTGCCACGGCTTCTTTGTATGCAGCACGTTTATTAGGCAAGGCTTCAGTGTAAAAATGAGTTCCATCTGAACTGTAACGATAAAGATGACCGTTTACTTCAAATCTATTGTTTAATGCACTTACAGGGTCTTGTGTATGCATAAATTCATGAATAAAAGTAGCCTTAAGTTTTGTTAGCCCTTTATCTTGTCCATAGTATTGCCCAACATGTACGTATCCACCCCAATTAGGGTCTTGTGCAACAGTTAAATGACTGGCACATGGCCAAACTCTATTGTTTACGCCGCTAGCGCTACGATCGTAATCACTTACGCAAGGTTTATTGGGATGTGCGTATTGGGATCGTGTTCTGGATGCATCATCATTCCACAGGTATATTAGAATTTTTCTATTTGTTAATCGTAATACTTGGGCAACATAGTTTTGTAGTGTAGCATCTCCTCCGTTAGCGGGTGTTTGCAAAAGTGCTTTTACAAAGTTTTGCAATTCATCAATATTAGTATCTGTCCAAAATGTACCTTCATAAGTACCACTTATAACGTCGTCTTTTTTTATTGCAGATCTTGAATTAACAGTAGGATCTGAGAAATATGTAAATTCCACCAATCGCTTTATGGTTTGTACATCTTGCGATTGTGCTTGTAACCTGGAAACAAACATCAAACTTATAATACTTACTATAAGTGTTATTAATAATCTATATGTTTTCATAATATTTTGTTTTAGTGATTATTGATGAGGCTTAATTGGGTAATTCATCAATTTGTAAGACTTCAAAAGAGGTAGTTTTACGACCAGATTTAACTTCTTTACCTCCCCACAACCTCCATGTTACTTCATAATCATATTCTTGTTTGTTTTTTGGAAGCATAATAACTACTTGTCCATTTAGTACGTCTTTTGAAGTGTTAACTGTAAATTGTTTTTGTAAGTCCTCTCCACCTAAGTTGTAAATTATTTTAACATCAATAGACCTTACATTAGCCTCTTCCAAAAGATCGCGTTCTGCTTCTATTGTGATTACCTTTTGTTGTAGTGGAGCACTTAGGTTTATGGTGTTTTTATTAGAGTTTATCCAATCGGTTTCAAATTCTTTTCCTCCAAAGAAACTCCAACCTACTTTGTACTCGTAGTCCAGCCATTTGGAGCGATCATTATCTCCGTTCCAACCGTACAATAATGTAAATAGATTACCTTCATCATTAAAGTTTTTACGTGTAACACGTACTTCATCAAATGTAGTTTTACCAGATTGATGGGTTTTCTTTATTTGTAGTGATGCATAATTGATAAATTGAGAAAAGTTATCTTGATTAAAACCATCTATAACTGCTAATAGCTGACGTTGTTTAAATACAGGATCATTTAAATTAACTTCTAAAAAGCATTTAGCACAGTCTTTTCTACTTACTCCTAAATTTCCCCCAAACGGCATTGGTATCGTTGTAGGGTATGTTTCTTTAAAAGAGATTACTTTTTTTCCTGATATTCTAACTTCTCGTTGTATATAAGACGCTACTATAGCTATGGAAGGAACAGATTCTTCATCTCTGGTGTTGGCAGTAACTTCATCTCTTTGTTCTGCTTCAATAGGAATATATACATCTTGAGATACATTTTCTGGTGTAATACCAGCTTCTGTTGGGGTAACTTGTGTGTTATCCTCATCATGATTCTCTTCATCATCTTCACCTTCATCATCTTCTTCGCTATCCTCTTCATCTTCGTTTTCTTGGGCTTCTCTTCTCTCACGCTCTATACGTTCTCTGTTTTGCTCATTTACACGATCTACACGTTCTCTTTCTCTTCGGTTTTCTTCTCGAATTCTTTGATTTCTTCTTTCTGCTCTGTCTTCAGCTTGCCTATTCTCTGATCTTATACGCTGATTTTCAGATCTTGCATCTTGTCTAGCTGTATTTAGCACTCCTGAGGCTCTATCTAAAAATGATGGTTCTTGACCGTTTAAGCCTTGTAACTGAGATAAGTTTGGACCGTCTGAACTGCCTAATGGCGTAAAAAACTCTTGAGTAGCCATTTCTACAGCTCTATCTATAGCTTCTTGCATTTCAAAATTTTCTCCAATCTTTTCTATCTCAATAGCGCCATTGTCAATCATTTCATCAAAAAAGCTACCTACTTCTGCAGCAAGCCATGGTGTGGCAACACCTGCTTGCATTCGTCTAGAATTATGTATTTGCTCTCTGTTTATGGTAATCTTAGCTTCTAATGGTGAGTTGTAACCTGCTAATTCCATATTAAAATTGAAAGTTACTAAGGGGTTGGGTGTATCAAATGACTCCCAAAGTAAACTTGCAGAACGCTTATCTAATTGTAGATTGGTAGCCACATAGGCACCTTGTATCGTAGGCGCTGGGGCTACAGCTACTACTTCTTGTTTTTCAGGATCATTTAACTTAGGAACAGCTACCGTTACTGTACCACTTTTAAAAATTACAGGTCCAACTATTTTTCCCTTTCCATTTATTCTTCTAAGAGCTGTGCGTGCTTTATTTAACTGCTCGGTAGTTGCGCCGTATCCAAAAACGCAATGTAGCACACCGCCACCTAAGCCTTCGTCTTCTCCATTATCTTCATTATATACCCATTTTACAAAGGATACTTTTGGGCTACCGTCTTCATTAGTTGCCAGCTTTACATTTTTAGACATGTACCAGTAGGAATCTTTGTCTTTTACGCCTGGAAACAATACTACATCTTCTGCTTCAACAGGTTTATCTACTGTAATTTGCATTGCGAAATCCCGCTGAGCCACTACTTTTTCTATATGTAGTAACGTAACAAATAGCAAACACAAACTATATTTATATAAAATTTTCATGATTGTTTTTATTTTTTTAAATCTTTACTCGTCGTCTTTTATCACACCGATAACATCTTTAAATTTTTCTAGAATTTCTCCTGCTTTACTTACTTTTCCATCGGCTCCAGGTTTTAGAATGGTTTCTCCTGCTTTGATTATTTTTTCTAAATAGTCTGGGTCTTCATCTTTTAATTCCTGTGGAATAGAGGCATAGACATAGTCATCGTTTATTTTATCATCCCATCCTAGAGCCATTTTACCTTTGTCTTTGTGGGTAAGTACTAGTTGATATGCATAGCCTTTGGTATTACGATCAGTAAAAATCATTTTTTCAATTAGTGGCTCTCCTTTAGATATGGTAAGAGGAATGTTGCTTTCAATTTCTTGTCCAAATTTGTAATAGCGTAATAGGAGCGTAGCTCTAACGATACCTAAAGAGCTTAGTTCGTCTAAATCTGCTTCAAATTCTATAGTTCTGGGCACTATTGGAGGGAATAGTGTTAAACCTTGCCAATCGCCTTTAACCCATTGCGGATCTTGTGGATATAGATTTCCGCCTTTTAAACTCCATTGGCTTTTATATTCGTAAACATCAGGGTTTCTATCTTCCCCACGAGCATAGGTTATGGTAGCTTTTAATCCGTTTTTCTTTAAATGTTCTGCATCTATGGTTCTGGAGTCATTAAAATTGTTTCCAGAATTGCGTTTTTTTCGAACATTTACGGTTACGTAGTTTACTTCTTGATCGAACATTTCCTTGGCCTCTAGATCAAGTATCATATTAATGTCTCTGTGTGTAAAAAATGGATTGTTTAAAAGTACAGACCCTACACATTTTTTGTTGTTCTTTACCCCATCATACCAACTAGCTAAGTTTGCCGTAAGCGTAAAAGGTTTTTCTACGGCCAATCTGTAATTGAGATAATAAGTTTCGGTTTTCTTTTTAAAACTACTTTCAAAAAAGGTTCTATTATATGTGTATTTCTTCCCATATTTAATGTTTGGCATAGCTGCCTTTTCTTTTTCTGTAGGAGGGGCTAAAGCATCAGAATCTGATGATTCTGTCATTTTCTGTAAAAAGAAATCAAAAAAGGCTTCTCGTATTTTGGTAACACGATCATCGGCTATGTTTTCATCAAAATCTACTTTGATATATTCTTTTTCTACCATGTAATCTATCACGCTACGTACCTCATCATACGATCTGCTTTTTACCTCAGATTTTTTTCCAAAAACAGCATCTACAATACCTCCAAAAATGCCCCCTCTTTTCTTTTTACCATGTACCTCAACATATTTAGCTTTATCTCTTTCCATGTGCCTTTGTACTTCACTCCAATTGACAATTACACGACCTTTGGCTGCTGGAATTCGGGTAGTGTATTTAAAGCCCATTTCTATGGATAAATCTGTTATAGATCTTGTTTTTTTAAACGTGGCTGCTAATAATTGTGCGCCATTGGCACTAAGGTTAGATGCTACTGCTACTTTTCCCCCAGGTAATACAGGAGCACTTAATGATTGTACTACAGATGGTGCCAATTTATCGTCTGATAACGTTGCAGATATGATACGTAAGGATTTATCTCCATCTGGTTTTACATCTAATGCACCTTTTAAAACACTCTTCTTTCTAGCGCCTTGTTTTCCTTCATGTAAAATTTGCTCTACTTCTTTTTGTTGTTTAGGTGTTAAACCCCACTCCATTAGCATGTGTAACAAGGCACCACCTATACCGCCATTTGCTTCGTTTTGCTCTGTAATGTATTGTAGAAATAGAAATTCTGGTGTTGTATCTGGTTTTTGGCCTAGGCGTAGGGATACTGGTAAATAAAAATAATTTTTACTTTTTCTATCGGATAAACTAGAGGCTTGTCCGTATAGTACAACTTGCGTACCGTCACTAAGCGTAAGACTTAACTTATTAGTGTCATCAACTATTTGTGCTTGAAAAGACACAAAACTTGTGAATAATAGGCAATATAATATGGCCCATTTTACTGTTTGTTTAATTTTTGTTTTCATGATTGTGTATTTAATAATTTGTATAAATTCTGTTCTAATTTGTAAACTGTTTTATGAGGGGTGCTTTTTCCTTTTTTTCTAAACTTGATTACAAAATGCATAGAGAGAAATATGTCTTTTAAATCTTGAGAATTGTTTGCTATAGCTGTCTTTAATGCTTGCGCATTATAGCTATTAAGCTTGAACGAACTCGCTGTTTTGGAGTTAGAATAAGTGGGTACTTTACCTAAGCTAGTAGCTGATGTGTTTAGGGCTTTAACTAGGGGAGAGGAGCCTATTATATTAATATTCGAATACTGTGTATCTAACTCTGGTGTTACTGCTCCCATGAGTCTTGCTTCATCTCCCTTTAGGGTTCTTAAAATAGATTCTGCCTCATTGCGTTGTTGTAGAGATAAGCCCCAAGTAGTTAAGAAATGGAGTATTCCTCCTTGGTTACCGCTTTTTTCAGCATAGATGAGTAATGAGAATTCAGGCTCTTTACTCTTGCTTTCAGAGAATTTTAAGTGTGATGGTAAACAATAGTATTCATTTGATGTGTCATCAAATCCGTTTACTTTCTTGTATATTTTTACTTCTGAACTGTCTGAAAGTTTTATAATAAGTTCTTCTGAAGCATCTAGGATTTGGGCATAGCACCCAAAAGTGCATGCAAAAAAGCTTAATAGTATTCTATATTTTAACTGAAATATCATGTCTTTTAAGTTTTTAGTTTGGAACTTCATCAATAAATATTAACCCGTATTTATCCGTGCCAGTTGTTTGTTTTGGGCTACTGTTTTTTATATACCAGGTTATAGTATATTCAACATCTTCTATTCCTTTGGGTAATGTTATTTCGAAGAATTTTTCACTTAGCTCATCCTTAGGATAAAGTGTGACGTATTTTGATTTTGGCTCTCCAAAAAAGTCGTATTTAATTTTTACAGCAACAGCTCTTATGTTAAGCTCTTTAAGGGCTTGCATGTCTCCAGAGAGCTCAATTTTTCTTCTTTCAAAAGGAGTGTAGAGATTTATCATTGAGGCAGATTCTTTTTTTAAATCTTCGATATAAGTACCTCCCCCTATAAATTTCCAAATGGTTTTATAATGGTAGTTTAGCCATTCGTTTTGGTTACTGTCTCCATGATTTAAATAGGTCATAGCGAACTTACCATTAGTGTTTTTATAGCTGTCTTTTGTAAGTAAAACTTCTTTTAAAGTAATAGAGTCATTTTGGTGTTTCTTGTAGAGTTTTACGGTAACACTATTCAACATTTTATCGAATTCTTTTTCGATATTGCCATCTACGCCTACATATACATCGCGTTGTTGAAACGTAGGATCCCATAGTGGTACATCTTTAAATATTTCCTTATTATTTCCATATTTTTTATAAAGATCTCCAGCGTTAAAAGTGATGTAGTGGTTTCTGTTAACCACACTTCGTCCATTAAACACCATATTGCTTTTTCCTGTAGTACGGTGTTCTTTGTATTGATAACTTACATTTAACCCAAAGCCAGTAGTATTGCGACTACCCATAGCGCCATTTGAACCTAATAGTGATCCTAAAGCATCTTCTAAACCACCTCTATGTTCTTCTGGTACCTGTTCTAATGGGGTAGGTTTAAACATGAGTTCTAATAATTTTTCGTACACGGTTTGTACTAGGCTTTCCATAGATTCGTCCTTGCCGGTACTTGTAAACTTTATGGCATTGTCTTTTCTAAGTTTATCAAAACCAAAGCCTACATCTGCTCCTACATAGTATATACTACCGCCAGCATCAAAAGCATGACTCTTTTTAACTTCAGACCAATCTATTTCTAACTCGGCTTCATAATTTTCGGTTAATCCAGAAAATTCTAATTCAAAAATTAATGAGACATCTGGCGTAGACATTTTTAAACTCTCTAGTAGTAGTTTAGATTTCACTGGGTCTACACTAAAGGAGAGTGGTATTTTACTGTTTTCTAGAATAGGTGCTTCTCCGGTGCCAAGTATGGCTTTTTCAGAATTACCTGTGGTAGGATTTAGAATAGAAGATACAAGTGTGTATTTGCCTGTATCAAATACTATTGGGCCTTCAATGGTAATGGCATCATTTTCAAATTTTTTCTTTAGAAAGCGTTCTGCATTAGAAACTGACGCTTCTGGAGTATCGTATAGTACCAAAAAGTTAAGTATGCCTCCACCTCCTGCTTCTGTAATTGTTTTGGCAGTATTATTTGAAGGTTTTTCTAAAATGTATCTTAAAAATGAAAATTCTGGAATACTATCATTTTTTAGAGATAGTCTTGATCTTTGAGGTAAATAACGGTAGCTATTCTCTTTTTTGTGAATAGGGAAACACCATAAACCATCTGCATTTACCCCCTGATCTATTAAAATTGACTGTGTATTGGCTGTGATACACCATAATAGGAGTACAACTATTGTGATGTTGTGTTTTAAATAATTCATGATAAAAAAATTAGAGGTGTTATGTGTTACTCTTTTACTGGAGGTAATAAAAACAGGTAGTTACCCTCCAAAGGTTTCGGGTTTAATTCAGTTGGACCAGTTTTACTATACCAACTTACCTGATACACTACAGGTTCTTCTTTATCATGATACAAGTTAATTGTGGTAGTGTTTTCAGTATCACCTTGTCTTAAAACTACAGTGCCTTGTGGTTTTGGTTGTCCGTTAAGTATCGTAAAGAATCGTACAGAACATGCTTGAATATCTGCGTCTTTAAAAAAGGTTCTGTCAGCATCAATCTGTACTACACGTTTGGTAAATGGAGGCGTTAATGCTATGGAGGCTTCATTTGTTTTTAGCCACCCATCTTTTGCCTTGGGTAATTTTATGGCTTTGTCGTCTCCTTTTAAATTCCAGCTGAGTTTGTATTCATAATCTAGCCAATCTGCTCCTGTAATGCCTAACCTTGGATAGAAAATGTTTTTGTAGTCTTTTCCAGCTTCTAAATCAGAGCGTTGTATAACTACATCTCTCGTAACATCATTATGATCTTCTCCATAGTGTTTTTTAAAACTAACAGATACTGAATTTAATATTTCACTAAAACTGTCCACATATTCTCCATCAAGTTGAAAAACAATTTCGCGCTTTAAAAAATCTGAATCTTCTAGATTTACTACTCTAAAATATTTGTCCTTACTGGCTGGGTCTTCTTTAAAAACTTCATACAGACCACTTATATTTCCAGAGGAATAAACGGGTACTTTAATTGTTGTAGACTTACTTAGGTTTAAGTAAAATTTATTGATTTTGATATCTGTCCTCTTTTTAAGAACAAACTGGTTATCCGTAACATATTTTTCATCTCTGGCGCCTCCAAAAACCTTACTAAAGAATCCTCTTTTACGCCTTCCTAAAAGTTGTCCCTGTTCTACAGCAGTTTCTTTCTCTGGTTGTTTAGCCCAACCCATTTCAGCATCAAACATTAACTCTATAAGTTTGTCTGTTACTAAAGATAAGATACTGTTCATGTCATCAGTTTTTATGCCTAAACCTTGTGATCTATCAAAAACATCAATGTTTAGTTTTTGGTCTTGAACCATCTCATCAGTAATTTTACGCATTTGCCTTTTGGTATAGCCTTGTTGGTTGCTATATACTTTACTGTAATGATCGTAGATAGTAGACATATCAGCTGTTACTACAGCATTATATCCTTTAACTTTAGCTTCATAAAAACCACTCACAACTACAGAAACATCAGAAGTTTTTCCTTGTAAAGATTCCCATAAAAGTGTAGCACCTTCTTGACTTAATTTTGCTGCTATTGCTGCTTTAGAGTTTTTATATAAAGGTGCATGACCAGACGTTATAACATTTTGTGTAAATGGGTTGTCTCCATCTACATTATTTAAAATAGAGGATACGATTTTAAAGCTTGCTATGCCGTCTTCTCCATCTTTTAAAACCTGTTTTAATGGTACTGGCCCCGCTATTTTCGCACCTCCCTTTTTTTCTTTTAGTTCTTCTTCAAGGTCTTTTAGTTCATCATCGGGTAGGTCAAACTGTATAAGGGTATGGAAAAGTCCACCACTTGCATTGCCACCTTGTCCAATATATTTCATGCACATCAATTCAAAGTCGCCATCATCTTTAGTTGCTAATCTTGGGTACTTTGGTAAGTAGTGGTAGGTGTTAGGTTCGTTACTGTTTTGAAGTAATTGCACACCGTTAATTACCATTCTTCCTTCGTCGTAGTTTACTTGTGCATTTGCAGCTATTGCAAAGTGTATAAATAGTACCAGTATTATGGTTCTAATTACTATTTGTTTTCTGTTGTTGTTTTTCATGATCTTAAATTTTTTCAAATGTAAAACCATGGTTTATAGTATATTGAAGTGAAATTCTTGTTTTTGTTTGCGTGCTTCGCTGCTTTTTTAAAAAGGGGAAAACCCCTGTTATTTAGAAAAAACACCCTTAGTTTTTTAGGGTTTTGGCTCTTGAATTTTTTTGATTTTGAATATATTTTTGTCTTGTACATTCAAAATATGTTATTGGTTACAGTATGTTGCTGTTTAGCGAAATATCGTGTTAACAATTGAATTACAGGGATAATCTGATATGCCAATTCCCTCAATCATAGTGTATGAGTATTCCTAAATGATATTCATGAGGCTTTCATGAAAACTAAACCTACTATAATACCCTTTGAATTATTTTCAAGGGGTATTTTTACAAATACATTTCTTACATTTAGCAAGTAAATAACTACTATGCTAAAAAAAGTTTTTGGTAGCGCTGTATTTGGTGTGGAAGCTACCACCGTTACTGTAGAGGTAAACACCGATAAAGGTATTGGATACCATTTGGTAGGTTTGCCAGACAATGCCATTAAAGAGAGTAATTTTAGAATAGCGGCGGCACTTCAGAATAACGGATATAGAATTCCTGGAAAGAAAATAATCATCAATATGTCTCCCGCAGATTTGCGAAAAGAGGGCAGTGCTTATGATTTGACTTTGGCTATTGGGATTTTAGCCTCTTCTAGTCAGATTAAAGCTGAGGATTTAGACCACTATTTAATAATGGGAGAACTCTCGCTTGATGGAAGTTTGCAACCTATTAAAGGTGCATTGCCCATTGCGGTAAAAGCAAGAGAAGAAGGCTTTAAGGGCTTTATATTACCTGCACAAAATGCGAAAGAGGCTGCTATTGTTAATGATCTTGAGGTGTATGGTGTAGACAATATCAAACAAGTTATCAATTACTTTGATAAAGGAGAAGCTTTAGAGCAAACCATTATTGATACCCGAAAAGAATTTGAGAAAAATTTAAATTACCCAGAGTTTGATTTTGCTGATGTAAAGGGGCAAGAAGGTATAAAACGATGTATGGAAATTGCAGCAGCAGGTGGGCATAATATCATTTTAATAGGACCACCGGGTGCAGGAAAAACTATGTTGGCGAAACGACTACCCAGTATTTTACCTCCTATGACATTACATGAAGCTTTGGAAACCACAAAAATCCATTCGGTAGTAGGACGTGTGAAAGATACGGGATTGATGGCGCAACGGCCGTTTCGGAGTCCGCATCATACTATTTCTAACGTAGCTTTAGTAGGAGGAGGGAGTTATCCGCAACCTGGAGAAATTTCGTTATCGCATAACGGTGTATTGTTTTTGGATGAATTACCAGAATTTAAACGTGAAGTTTTAGAAGTGATGCGTCAACCTTTGGAAGACAGGGAAGTAACCATATCAAGAGCAAAATTTACAGTAACCTATCCAAGTTCTTTTATGTTGGTAGCAAGTATGAATCCAAGCCCGGGTGGTTATTTTAACGATCCAGATGCGCCAGTAATCTCGAGCCCAGCTGAAATGCAACGTTATTTGGGCAAAATTTCTGGCCCACTGTTAGATAGGATTGATATTCATATTGAAGTTACACCAGTACCTTTTGAAAAGCTATCTGACGACAGAAAGGGCGAATCTTCGGTAGACATTAGAAATCGTGTTACACAAGCTAGGGAAATACAAACCCAACGTTTTGCAGCTTCTGATAGTGTGCATTATAATGCGCAGATGAATGTAAAACAAATTAGAAAATATTGCGTGTTAGACGATGCTTCTAAAGCATTATTAAAAACCGCTATGGAACGTTTAAATCTCTCGGCCCGTGCTTATGATAGAATTTTAAAAGTATCTAGAACTATTGCAGATTTGGAAGGTTCTGAAACTGTAAATGGTTCTCATATTAGTGAGGCTATTCAATATCGTAGTTTGGATCGTGAGGGGTGGTTGGGGTAACTACATTCCTGCGTAAGCAGGAATTTTAAGCTTACTCGGAACGCTACTAGTTGCAAACTAGAGGTAGCGGGAGAATAAATATGCATGTAGAAGAGAGAAAATTAAAAAAATCAAAATATTTTAGTAAAATAACTTTTAAATTTGAAATAAGTACTTTAATAAAACTTTTTCGCGTAATGGAGCTGAGACATCACACCTGTAACATTAATCCTGTAACGTGTCATTTCCTCACTTGCATTAAAATAATTGGCTATATCTTTTTGAGACATTCCTTTTTTCAAAGCCCACAAAAGAGCTGGTCTTGGTAGTTGAAGACATGCACCCAACCATTCGGCTTCATTCTCCTGTTCCTCATCAAAGTCTCTAAGAAATCCTGATAAACCTAATTTTAGTTTGGATTCATCCACTTTATGCTCACAAATGATATGAGCAAGCTCATGCATCAAATTACTTTGCTGCCTAGGACTGGAATGTGTATCATTATGGATAATCCAAAATTTATTATTTCCAAGTGGGATAGTTGCCGCTGACCATATATTACTACCTTCTCCCAATAAATTTTCAAGCAAAATTGGGTTTTGACCTTTTACATCCTTCGGGGTTAATACGGGTATTTTCAAATTTTCACAAAGCTCAAAACCACAAAGTGGAGCAACAGCTGAAAGCCCTAACCATTTCCTGCATTCTACACTTTTTTTATCAGACCAAGTTTTGAATCCTCTTCGTAATTTAGGCTTCCTTTGTTGCTGACTCATACGCTAAGTTAATCATTTGAATTAGTGCTTCAGATGTAGTTGGGGGTAATGTTTTGTCAGCTCGTAAATGTGCTATAACCCCTTTGTGAGAGTCTATGTCAGAATTTTCTCTGCCTAAAACAAAATATTCAGAAGATACTTCAAGCCAGTTGCATATTTTTAAATAAGTATCAATATCAGGAAGATTCCCCTGTTCAATTCTTGAAAGTGTAGATGCACTTATATTTATTTCATCTGCTAACTTTCTAAGCCCTGTTTTTCCTCTCTTGGACTTAATCATTTCAGAAAACTTAATAGTATCTAAAGTGTTATTCATTTTGAATTGTGGATAAGATGTTAATAATGTTTCACAAGTAATACAAATGTTTCTTTGGAGAAACGAAAATAATTTCGTGTCTTTGTTAGGACGATTGTCTCACATAAGAGACGGTTCAAATATATAACTTTTTAAATTAATAAAAAATGGCAAAAAATAAGCCTGTTGGAGACAACGCAAGAAAAGGAGCGGTAAAGAATCGTTCGCAAGTATTAAATCCTAAAACTAATCTTTACGTGAAAAGGCACGGTGATACTGGTCGATTTATGGATGTAAAAACGAGTGGCGGAAAATTTAAAGGAGTAAGAAAAGAAAAGTAGCTTTTATGATACACAATTTAATTATGCACAATCAATTACAGCCTGCGGATGTGATTGTGGCAAAAAAAAGAACAGGTTTAGGCAGAATCCTAAACCACTACATAGTTTACGCAGGTGGTTATTCCTTTCTAGGAAACTTACAAGATGGTGTTAAACCTATATCCCATTATGAGCTTAATACTCTATTACAGGAATATGAACCTGTAAAAATCAGACGCTTTTCTGGAACAGAATTTCAAAGACGTTTAGCGTTACGTAGAGCGTATTCCCGATTAGGAGAAAAGTATAGCCTATTGAACTTTAACTGTGAGCATTTTGCAAACTGGGTTCAAAAAGGTAAAGAAAATAGTACGCAGGTAGCCGTTGCGTTAACGGTTCTTGCAATTAGTGTAATTTTTAAATTAATAAACAATGAAACAGAAAAATGAAAATTTAACATTCAATGAACATTTTGGTGTTCCAGATGACTCAGACCATCTCGACATACCACTAGAAAGCGACTTAGAAGCATTTATATGCCCTTTTTTGATTGTGAACGACAAGCAAGGAGTTATCTCATCACAAGTAAACTTCCGTAGTGGTAGGTTTTTAGAAGAACTAAATACCACCTTTGTAAAAGCCAATGACCGAAAAAAAGGTATTCCCTTTTTATCACATTTGAGTGAAGCAAATGAGTATAATTTAGGGTATTCCAAAACCAATAAAGGAAAGGGTATAGCTTATGAAAAAGCTGAAACAATTTTTTCTGCGTTAAGGAATAATAGATTTGCTAAAAAGGGTGTATCTATCACTAATGAAGCCCACAATGTGTTATTACTGGTAAAGGGTATTGGTCAAGATAATATGTCAGACGTATTAGCCAACATTTGTAGAGATATTTTCGCAGACTTTACTTATAAGCAATGTAAAAAGTATAATACCCCCCACAAACGAGGTTAAGATTAAATTTTTCAATATTATTACTAAAAAATGGGATTATAAGAAAGTACAATTACCTGTGTATTCTGGAAGGCACAAAATCCTACTTCCTAAAAATATCATTAGTGGCTCAAGGGACTATTCCACTTTGTATAACTGGTTTATTTCAAGAAATTACATTTCTTACGAAATTTTGAATAGTAAAACAGTAAATCCATCAAATGAAAAGTACTATAGTAAACTTAAAGATGGCACAAAAAAGGCAATTATAAAGAGAATCTATAAGGACTATCATAAACCAAAAGGAGATTTGATTGACTTTGTATTGAAATATCAGGGTTCATTACTTGAATTTCAGATATACGCAAAAGAGCATTATCCATCACTTAACTTAGAAAACTTAGATAATGTTGCATAATCAGTATTACTTTGAACAGAAAGTCGTCTAACATAAAAATTAGTCGGCTTTTTTTATACAATGAAATTAATTAGTTTCCCCCGTACCGCTAGTTTGCAACTAGTGGCGGTAAGAGTAATTTTCCATTTTTAATTTTTAGTATCTACAGCCTAAACCCAATAATTAAAAAGGTGTTAACATTTAGTACTTATGCTTGCAAACAAGCGCGTTAGGGATTGCAACGGCATCCTTTTTACTAAATCCTTAAGAATTCCTAGGGGCTCAAAGTATTTTGAGAATAGTTCTTTAAATAATAAGATTCTGAAACAGATTCAGGATTGCTACGCAAAAAGATATAGTGAAAAGCCTACCGGCAGACAGACCCGACCTCAGTACCCGTATCGATAGGGTAGGAGTTCAGTTATTCGTGATATAGAGTCACTGGTTTATCAATACTTTTTTTGTACTTATTATAAAGTACATAGAGGACAAAAATCTTGTTGTCATCTTTATCTTTTTCATTTTGTCTATCAAATTGTACCGCATACCACCCACCTTTAGATACTCTAGCAAACTCTTTATTTACTCTTTTGATAAAATCTTTTTGTTTCTCACCAACTTTAGATTTGTAACGTATAAAATAACTATTGGTATTTTTATCATTAGTTTTAGTAGCGTTTTGAGCGGATATTAAGATGCAAAATAGTAAAGCTGTTAATGTTATAATAGATTTTTTCATAATTATAAGATTCAATGTTAAAGCAAAGAGAATATACAAAAATAATCCTGTTGTAGTACGTATTTTAATGGATATTAAAAAATCCTATTTTTCTATTACCCCTAGTTAGTAACTAGTGGAGATAAGAAGTGATTTCTCTATTTTTAATTTTGAAGCACATAGAACCTAAAACTAGTAAAACGGAAAGGTATTTTAAGGTTTAGTACTGATGCATGCAAACACACGCGTTAGGGATTGCAATGGCATCCTTTTTTGAGGCACGAGAAAAAGATATAGTGGAAAGCCCGACCCCTTGTGGGTAATCTGCCTGCTGGCAGGCAGGCGCCTAGCTACTAAAAACAAACATTACTTCTTAAAAACTGGCAATAACTTAGTAGATACTTCTCCAAAACCAATACGCGTACCATCTTTTTCACAATAGCCACGCATAATTACCGTATCGTTATCGTTAATAAACTTACGCTCGGTGTTATCTGCCATTTTTAGTGGTTTTTCGCCTTTCCAAGTTAATTCTAGCATAGAGCCATAACTATCTTCTGTAGGACCAGAAATAGTGCCGCTCCCCATCATATCTCCAGAATTTACAGGGCAACCATTAACCGTATGGTGTGCCAATTGTTGTGCCATATTCCAGTACATGTACTTGAAATTAGACTTGCTCACTACAGTTTCTTTAGCACCTTTTGGTTGGATGGATACCTCTAGATTAATATCAAAACTTTTAGCACCTTTACTTTGTAAATAAGGGAGCTGCTTTTTCTTTGGTTTAGGACCTTCAACACGATAAGGTTCTAGGGCATCTAAAGTAATAATCCAAGGCGAAATAGATGACGCGAAATTTTTTGCAAGAAATGGACCTAAGGGAACATACTCCCATTTTTGAATGTCTCTGGCGCTCCAGTCATTAAGGAGTACCAGTCCAAAAATATATTCTTCGGCTTCCTCCACAGGAATGGGTTCTCCTAAATCGTTAGCATCAGTAGTTATAAACGCCATTTCTAGTTCAAAGTCTACCAATTTACTTGGTCCAAAAATTGGGGTTTCAGCATCGTTAGGAAGCGTTTGCCCCTGCGGACGGTGTACAGGAATACCAGATGGAATAATAGACGAACTACGTCCATGATACCCTACAGGAATATGTAGCCAGTTAGGTAACAGGGCATTATCTGGATCTCTAAACATGGTACCTACATTAGTAGCATGTTCTATACTAGAGTAAAAATCGGTGTAATCTCCAATTTGTACAGGGAGTTGCATTTCAATTTCATCCAATCTGAACAAAACCGTTTCCTTGTCTTTTTTGTTGTTTTTTAATGTATCGTTTTCAGCATCAAAAATTTCTGCGATACGATTCCTTACGGCACGCCATGTTTTACGCCCGTCTGCTATAAAATCGTTTAGTGTATCCTGAAGAAAAATATCATCAGTTAAAGGAATGCCATCAAAATACCCCAGTTGGTGTAGCGCCCCTAAATCTATGGCAGTGTCTCCAATACGTGTACCAATGGTAATAATATCGTCGCGTGTTAAAAACACACCAAAGGGAATGTTTTGGATGGGGAAATCAGAATTTTTATCAACGTGTAACCACGAGGTTCTATCAGGATTATTAGCAGATAATGGCATAGTATTTTTTTGATGTTATGTTTCTCAAACCTACATAATTTTTTCATTTTAATAGAAAAAAAATCAATAAAATATAGGTTTGGTTATAAGGTTAATAAAACGGTGTATAACTTGGTCAGTAAATCTATAAAATTTGATGTTTTTAAGGGTTGTATTTGTTATTTTTGCGCAATTATTTAACGACAATTTAATTTTATGCAACGCGACGAACAAATTTTTGAATTGATTCAGGCTGAGAAAGAGCGCCAATTACACGGTATAGAACTTATTGCCTCAGAGAACTTTGTAAGCGAACAAGTTATGGAAGCTGCAGGTTCTGTTTTAACCAACAAATATGCTGAGGGTTACCCAGGTAAACGTTACTATGGCGGTTGTGAAGTAGTGGATGAGGTAGAGCAAATTGCTATAGATAGAGCTAAAACCTTGTTTAATGCAGAATATGTAAATGTACAGCCTCACTCAGGAAGTCAAGCCAATACAGCGGTGTACCATGCGTGTATAAAACCAGGCGATACCATTTTAGGGTTTGATTTATCGCACGGCGGACATTTAACACACGGATCTCCAGTGAATTTTTCAGGGAGACTATATAAACCTGTATTTTATGGTGTTGAAAAAGAAACAGGAGTTTTAAACTACGATAAAATACAAGAGATTGCTACCAAAGAGCAACCAAAATTAATTATAGCAGGGGCATCTGCATACTCAAGAGATATAGATTTTAAACGTTTTAGAGAAATAGCAGATAGTGTTGGTGCTATTTTATTGGCTGATATTTCTCATCCTGCAGGGTTAATAGCTAAAGGAATTTTAAACGATCCGTTACCACATTGCCATGTAGTAACTACTACTACGCACAAAACCTTAAGAGGGCCAAGAGGCGGGATGATTATGATGGGGAAAGATTTTGATAACCCATTTGGTATTACTTTAAAAAGTGGCAAGCTTAGAAAAATGTCGTCGTTGCTAGATTCTGCCGTATTCCCAGGTAACCAAGGCGGACCTTTAGAACATGTTATAGCAGCAAAAGCAATTGCGTTTGGAGAGGCTTTAACTGATGATTTTTTACAATACCAATTGCAAGTAAAAAAGAATGCAGCAGCAATGGCAGAGGCTTTAGTCGCTAAAGATTATCATATTATTTCTGGTGGTACAGATAACCACATGATGCTTATCGATCTAAGAAACAAAAATGTATCAGGTAAAGATGCAGAACAGGCTTTGGTAAAGGCAGATATTACAGCAAATAAAAATATGGTACCATTTGATGATAAGTCGCCATTTATAACCTCAGGAATTCGTTTAGGAACCGCGGCAATTACTACTCGTGGATGTAAGGAAGACGATATGAAAGCCATTGTAGAACTTATAGATGAGGTGGTTACGAATTATGATGACGAAGCAACTTTAGAATCTGTAAAAGCACGTGTAAATGCAATGATGAAGGATAAGCCTTTATTTGTGTAGTGGCTTTATACTAAATGCGGCTATCTTAAATATAGTATAAAAATCTCGCCTTTTGGTGGGATTTTTTGTTTTTGGGCGTTTTAACACGCTTTCACTAGTCGCTCTCTTTGAGGAGCTCCAACATGCCGTTCAATCGTTAACGCAAATCCAGTGTTTCAAGAAAATTTAAGATTTCCTTTAGTACTTCGAATATTATAAATCCTATATTTAGACTTCAAAACTAACCATAAGCATTATGTGGGAAGCACAGCTAAAGCGTTATGATAACATAGTAGACAAATGCCCTAGGTTTGAACGTAAGGGAAAATCCATGATTTATACATCTGCTAATGGCTATATGTTTACATTATTAAATAAGGCAGGAGAAATAGGCGTGCGCTTTTCAAAAGAAGTACAAGAAAAGTACATAAAAACCTTTAATTCTTCACTTTATCAATCTTATGGTGCAGTAATGAAAGGCTATGTTTTAATACCAGAATCTATACTCAAAGACACTGAAAAAATGGTAGCTCTTTTTAACGAGAGCTATGATTATGTTATGACTTTAGAGCCTAAATAAAACCTATAAACTTAAGGGAATTAATGAAAGCAATTACACTTACTTTTTCAATCTTATTATCTATATCGATCATGGCGCAAGACGATACCAAACTACCTTATTACGAAATACCAGAAGCAGCAGAAAGCTACACGGCAGGAACAGCAGTGTCTAGAATGATTGATGGCTTAGGGTTCCGTTATTATTGGGCTACAGAAGGTTTAAGACCAGAAGATTTAGCCTATAAACCTAGTGATTCTGGTAGAACCTCAGGCGAAACCATAGACCATTTGTTTGGTTTGTCAAACTTTATATTAAGTGCAATCATCAAAGATTTTAAGCCTGTTGATGGTAAAGCAATGACTTTTGATGAAAAACGAAAACAAACCTTATTAAATTTTAAAAAGGCTTCAGACATTTTAAGAACTACAGAAGACCTTTCAAAATTTGATAATAGTAAATATCCATTTTGGAATGTCATAAATGGGCCTATAGCAGATGCCTTATGGCATTGCGGACAAGTGGTAATGCTTAGACGTGCATCAGGAAACCCATTTAATTCTAAAGTTAGTGTATTTGCTGGAAAGCTTAGGGATTAAAAATTAACACAAAAGTCTAGCGGTTATGCTAGACTTTTTTAAAGCTATTTCTTTTTTAAGGTTAGTTAGAAAGCTTCTTTTGGAGTGTATAAATATAGGACCAATCGTGCGATAACGATGCTCTAAATTTGTTTCTTAACGCTTCTGTTTTTTCTTTGCCATTGGCTTTTTCATATACTTTCCAAACCCCATCTTGTTCTACATCCAATCCAGCAAAATTATCAAATGGTACACTTATAAAATAATCTGCTACTTCAGGAGCACCACCAACTACAGAGTACCAATATCCTCTATTATCTTTTTCGGCTTTTTTAACAGCGGTAGCGATTGCTTTGACACACTCCATAAATGTAGTAGAGTTTTTTATTTTTACATTATACACCCAAACTAAACCAGTATTTTCCGAGAACGGCGCTTTTCTACTTACGTCTGGCATAAAACGGGCAATATTATAATGAAAGCTCTTTACATGTGGCATTATAAGATCAACCACTGTCATTCTGCATGCTTTTCCAGCTTCGTCTCCATCTTCATCCATTTCTGCCCAATTGGCCATTCTACCAGAAATTGTGTAAACATTCCCTTCTCCTTGAAGGCGTTTCCACATGTTCCACTTGTCTTTACCTTCATTTTTTAAATAGCATTCTTTCCATGCTTTTACGCCGGCAATAAACTGTGCATTATGACCTGGTTTTACAGTGACTTCCGAGAGTGTGAGCAAAAACGAGTCGTCGTTTTGTGAAATAATAAATAGGGGCATTAATACAATAAGAAACAATAATTTTCTCATAATTTTGATTGGTTTAAATTAATATATAAAATGCTGAAACTATTCCAGCACGGGTTATTAAATATTAATTTAGGGCAATGCTATTAAATTATTGTTGTTGAATTGAGAGATGAATTTACTGATTTTGCTAAGTGTCAGATTTTTAAATATAGTGTTTTTTGGGAATTAATTCAAATTTAAAGATGTATGGAGTTTTGTGCTTACGTTTTTAAAGCGACTACTTAAGAAGTGATATGAGAGTGAATTTTGTAACTAAAACGTTAGTTACGACTCCATCATATAAATTACTTTTTCTGGCGTAAGAGGTTTTGAAATGAGTTCTTTAATGCACTCATATTGTTCTACTTTTTTGAGATCTCTATTATCGATGGTAGAGCTTACAATATAAATCCTTGAAGGTATTGGAAGGTTAAGCTTTATTAATTCATCTAAGAATTGCCAACCATCCATAACGGGCATGTTTAAATCCAAAAGTATGGTATCAGGAATTTTACCTAATTCCACCATATTTTTATAACCCTCTATGGCATCCTTGCCATTATCAAATGTAATATATGCATTAGAGAATTTTACACTTTTCAATAATTTTTCGGCTAAAAGTGTGTATACTGGGTCATCATCAATTAAAAGGGTTAAATTATTTTTTTTCACTTTTTTAATTTTATGTAAAAACTAGAGCCAACATCTACTTTACTTTCTACTGTGATGTCGCCTCCAAGGTAATCAATTTGATTTTTAGTAATGTAAAGCCCCAGACCATTAGCATTTTGCACATCATGGAAAGTTTTATACATCCCAAAAATTTTATTTTTATGTAAATCCAAATCAATTCCTAAACCATTATCTCTAAATTGTATGATAACATATTCGTTTTCAATTTTAGCATTTATGTCAATTACTAATTGTCTCTTTGGAGATTTGTATTTCACAGCATTATTTAAAATATTGAGAAAAATACTATCTATGTATGCCGGTATAGAGCGTATTTCAATGGATTTATCCACATTTTGACGTATTATGGCATTAGATTGTTTAATAGATGGTTTAATGCTTATAATGGTATTGTCTATATGTTTTTTGATGTTTACGGTTTTAAGACCATCAAGATGTTTTGTTGATAAATCTACAGTATCGTTTAAGTTATGTATGGTCTCTCCCAAATTATCTATGGTCATTCTCATTAATTCAAATTGGCTGGTATTTGCCAATTTAGAATCATCTAATTTAATATCGTTAAGTAACATTTGTAGATTACTGTAATGAGATCTTAAATTATGAGATACAATGTGAGCAAAATTTAAGAGCTTATCATTTTGTTTTCTCGAAATATCTAATAGCTTTTCTATTCTTATTTGTTGCAATTTGTCATCATTAATATTTTTTGCATGCAACACATAGTGGATAGTATTGCCAAGATTATCTTTAACTGCAGACCTTGTTATTAAAGTCCATATAGGGCCTCCGTTTTTATGGACAAACCTTTTCTGTATTGAAAATGATTGACTTTCTCCCTTAAGAAAAGCTGTAAACTCTTTTTTATTTCTTTCAAGATCTTCGGGGTAAACTAATTTGTAATAAGGTAATTTTTTTAACTCATTTTCTGTATAACCCAGCATATCACAGAAATGTTGATTTATTCTAAGCCACTTTTCATTAAGATCGATCAACGCGATACCAGTCTCTGAAAATTCGAAGATTTTTCTGAATTGCTCTTCACTTATAGAGATTTGTCTCGTGAAATTGGTTTTTTCAGTAACATCTTGAAAAGTACCATAAGCAACCCTAGTTGTAGACCCACGCCTGTAACCTATAACACCAATTGAACGTACCCACTTACGATTTCCTTTGGCGGTAACTATTTCAAACTCTTCATCAAAATAGGTGTTATGTTCAACGAGTTCTTTAAATAAGGATGTGATTCTTTCTCTATTTTCCCCTTCCTTATAAAATTCTATCCCAGACTTTACATTTGGTGTATAATGCGATGGTACTTCATGAATTTTTTTAGTAACATCACTCCACATTAATTTATTGGTATTTAAGTCTACTTCCCAAGTACCAATGGTAGCTATCTCCTCCACCATTTTAGAGAGGTGAAGGGTTTCTTTTTTGGGTTGCAAGGAATACATAACTGGGTCGGTTTTGGATTACAAATATATGTAAATTATCGTTAAAACGGATATTTAGTCGATAAAAAGCTTTTTTTGGAATGAAATGCTAGTTGTTTAGATTTTTTAAATAGGTTAATTTAACCCAACCTTTCCTTTTACAGATTCAAACAATTTTTTAGAATTATTTTATTTATAAGTAACTAAGCCACCATTTATCACGGTTGTTTACTTTATACCGCATGTAAGTTCTACTTGGAAAATATAGGAGTGTTACTACACCTATCCAAACAAGGTACACAACAAATAACGAGTAGCCATAATCTAAAAGTTTTGCATTTCTAAATACATCATTTGTTAAAATCATGTTTTCCCAGTCTCCACCAAAAATCAATATACCTACAATGGCTAATACATGAAGCACAACAATATGTAAGAAATAATAGAATAAGGGTACACGTCCAAAAACAAGCAATATATTGGTAACTTTATTTTTTACATT
The DNA here is from genome assembly GCF_004310335.1 of Hyunsoonleella pacifica. Classification (GTDB taxonomy): domain Bacteria; phylum Bacteroidota; class Bacteroidia; order Flavobacteriales; family Flavobacteriaceae; genus Jejuia; species Jejuia pacifica. The sequence continues at coordinate 167,975 of NZ_SIRS01000002.1, forward strand.
TTCAATAGCAACTAAAAACAGTAATGCTGGACCAATAGTTACTAACAGATACGATAAAGAGGGAGGGTATTTGGTAAGATTAAAAAACGATAGTATTGTTTTGGTTGTAGTATCCTGAGCTGACCATGGTACTAAGTCTCCATACATATTTGTACATCTAAAAATAAAAAATAATACAATACAACTTACTCCAATTCTAACTAAATATTTTCTTCTTAAATCTGTATTAAAGTCCTTTTTGTATAGTGTCCCAAAACAATAACCTAAACTAATGAGTCCAAACCATGGTATGATAGGATAAGCAAAAGCAAACATTCTACCATCTATCATTATAAATTGTGACTGATGGAGTATGTACCAAATTATGGAAGTAAAACTGGAGCCTTTCAATACGATACCATCTAATGTATTATGACCAGCAACTAACAGTACACCTATAGCTAGAATGGCTTTGATTGGTAAATAAATAGTGAAGGATAATAATATCATACACAAGCCAATAGCCCATATTACTTGAAGGACTATAAAACCATAGGTAACATCAAATTTCCAAATAAAATTGTTGACTATAATTGATAAAAAAATTAACCAAAATCCACGTGTGATTAAAAACTTAAATAATTGTGATTTACTTTTTTTAGTACCGTACAAGAACGCAGAAGTTCCAGCCAAAAAGATAAATACTGGTGCACAATAATGAGTTATAAATCTGGTAAAGAATAAAGAAGTGGTAGTAGTGTCTAGGTTTGTAGGGTCGGAAAAAAATGAGCCATAATGAAAGTAGTCTCTTGTATGGTCTAATGCCATTAGTAGCATTACTAGACCTCTTAAAATGTCTATAGATTCAATGCGTTTAGATTTGTTTTGCAAAATATATTTGGTTGATTGCCTTGAATTTAGATAAATATGAGGGAAGTAACAAACTTTAGTTTTAAAATATACTGTTTATACAATATGTGTATTTAGTATTGGATTAAAAAACTACTGTAAATGAAAGAAAAACTACTTTTGATGTTTTTTTGTGATACTATTTCGTAAATACAATTGTTAACTCAGTTAAAGGTTATCTAGGTTTTATTATGAGAATAGTGTAAGAATTGAGAAAATTAAAGTTTATGATATTTCTCGTAGGGTTGTTTTGCTAAAAACAGCTATGACTGGTGTTTTAAATGAAGTTGTTTGAGTTCAGGGATTTATTTAGATTTCACTAAACTAACCAAGGTATAGTTTAAAAAATTGTAAAAACATAATTGGCGTAAATGGAATAAAAAAAGCGTTTCATTTGAAACGCTTTTTTGTTATACCGATGTAGCTTTTTCTTTTTTTACTGAAAACTCTACTTCAACTTGATTGTGTAGAATATCATCAAAAGTTTCACGTTTTCTAATTAAATGAGCTTTGTTTTTATACCATAACACTTCAGCAGGTCTATATCTAGAATTATAATTACTAGCCATTGAAAAACAATATGCGCCAGCATTTTTAAAGCGTAAAATATCACCTTCGTTTATTTCATTGATACGCCTGTTGTTTCCAAAAGTATCTGTTTCACATATATAACCTACAACTGAATAAAAACGTTCACGGCCATTTGGATTAGAAATATTATCAATTTCGTGATGTGAACCATAAAACATTGGTCGTATTAAATGGTTAAATCCTGAATCTACCTGAGCAAAAACCGTTGAAGTTGTTTGCTTTACAGCATTAACTTCAGTAAGGAAATGTCCAGATTCACTTACTAAAAACTTACCAGGCTCAAAAGCTAAAGTTAAATTCTTACCATATTCTTTACAGAAAGCGTTGAATTTATTAGAAAGTTTTTTACCTAGCTCTTCAATATTAGTTTCAATATCACCAGTTTTGTATGGTACTTTAAAACCAGAGCCAAAATCAATAAATTCTAGATTATTGAAGTTTTTAGCAGTTTCAAATAAAATTTCGCTAGCATATAAAAATACATCAATATCTAAAATATCACTACCCGTATGCATGTGAATGCCATTGATGTTCATTTTAGTATTCTCAACTATACGTAATAAGTGCGGTATTTGATGGATTGAAATCCCAAATTTAGAATCAATATGTCCTACTGAAATATTAGCATTCCCACCCGCCATTACATGTGGGTTTATACGAATACAAACAGGAGTTTTTGGGTGCTTTGCTCCAAACTGTTCTAAAATAGATAAGTTATCTATATTTATATTTACACCAAGTTTAGCAGCTTCTTCAATTTCATTTAAAGACACACCATTTGGTGTATAGATAATCTGTTCTGGCTTAAAACCAGCGGCTAAACCTAATTGTACTTCTTGTATAGAAACAGTGTCTATACCAGCTCCCAGTTTTTTAAATAATTTAAGTATTGATATATTAGATAACGCTTTTACAGCATAATTAATTTTTAAGTTTTTTACAGATTTAAATGCACTGGTTAATTTATGATATTGAGATTCAATTTTTTCTCCATCATACACATATAAAGGGTTTCCAAACTCTTTTACAATCTTTAACAACTGGGTGTTTTCCATTGGTGTTTTTTTAATTTCGGACAAAGATATTTTTTTAGCATCAAAAACAAATCAAATAACTAAAAATTATACAAATTAAACATTTTGTTATTTATTTAACATTCTGAGTTTATCAATCTTTTTTTTTGAAAGCAATACTACGTTAAATATTAGAATAATTACAAGTGATTATTTACTTTTGCTTTTCTTAAAAACGATAGAGGAAATTATGAACTTACACGAATATCAAGGAAAAGAAATTTTAAGCAATTTTGGTGTACGCATTCAGCGAGGTATAGTTGCTCAAAACAAACATGAAGCCGTAGCTGCTGCAAAACAATTAACTTCTGAAACTGGAACCAGTTGGCATGTAATAAAGGCCCAAGTTCATGCTGGTGGACGAGGAAAAGGTGGTGGTGTAAAGCTTGCCAAAAATTTACAAGAAGTAGAAGATATTGCAGGACAAATTATAGGAATGAATTTGGTAACACCACAAACCTCTGCAGAAGGTAAAAAGGTACACCAAGTTTTAGTTGCTGAAGATGTATATTATCCTGGAGAAAGTGAAACAGATGAGTTCTACATGTCTGTACTTTTAAATAGAGGTACTGGTAGAAATATGATTATGTATTCTACAGAGGGCGGAATGGATATTGAAACTGTAGCAGAAGAAACACCACATTTAATCTTTACTGAAGAAGTTGATCCTGCAGTTGGTTTATTGCCATTTCAAGCTAGACGTGTAGCGTTTAACTTAGGCTTATCTGGAACAGCCTTTAAAGAGATGACAAAATTTGTTACAGCATTATACACGGCTTATGTAAAATCTGATTCGTCTTTATTTGAAATTAATCCTGTTTTAAAAACAAGTGATAACAAAATAATGGCTGTAGATGCTAAAGTTACTATTGATGACAATGCGTTATACAGACATAAAGATTATATTGATTTAAGGGATTTACGAGAAGAAAATCCTATTGAAGTAGAAGCTAAGGAAGTTGGCTTAAACTATGTGGATTTAGATGGTAATGTAGGGTGTATGGTAAATGGTGCAGGTTTGGCAATGGCTACGATGGATTTAATTAAACAAGCCGGAGGAGAACCAGCAAACTTTTTAGATGTTGGAGGAACTGCTGATGCGGCTAGAGTAGAGGCTGCATTTAAAATTATTTTAAAAGATCCTGAAGTAAAAGCTATTTTGATAAATATTTTTGGTGGTATTGTACGTTGTGATCGTGTAGCACAAGGTGTAATTGATGCTTATAAAAATATGGGTAATATTAATGTACCTATTATTGTAAGGTTACAAGGAACCAATGCTGATATAGCAAAAGAATTAATTGACAATTCTGGACTTGATGTATTAAGTGCTACTCAATTCCAAGAAGCTGCTGATAAGGTTCAAGAGGTTTTGTCTTAAAAACCCTTTTAGAAAGATAAAATATATAAAGAGCGATATTTAAATATCGCTCTTTTTTTGTTTTCTATTTTCTCCTTTTGGTGTCGATTTTTGCTTGGGAGGCATTGGACCTCTTAAATGTATTACCAACCCATTTAAAAAATTTCTAAGTATTTGATCTCCACATTCCATATACTTTGGATGGTCTTCTCTCCTGAAAAACGCTCCCAATTCACTTTTAGAGATTCTAAAATCAACTAAAGCTAATATACTTACAATATCATCATCACGTAACTTTAAAGCTACTCTCAACTTTTTTAAAATATCATTATTTGTCATATCAAATTTTTAAGCCACAATTCAGTAATGCATTTCATCGATTTTAAAACAAGAGGCATACCTTTTTGGCGTTTTGTTATTGTTTTCAAAGGTAATTTAAAATTTATAGTAAAAAACCACTTGTATTTTTATTTTAAAACACTGATTTACAATAATTTAAAATATTTTTATTGTATTTGAGATATTATCGATAAAATGTTGATGTGCGATTATATCAGACTAAAAAAAATGAAACTTGATAAAACTAATAAAATACCCGATAAATAGCGTTACGTTTTTCGATGAGAGGTAGTATATCCACGATTAGCAAAAAACCTTTCTATGTAAATTTATACTATCAATAAAATTACCCTCATAGAATGATTAATAGAATGGAAAAATTAAGTCTTTTATCAGAAATGATTGCTTTTGCGCAATATGATAAAGACATAAAAGATATAGAGTATAATTTTTTACTTGGAGTAGCCAAACAATTAGATATTTCACGTGAAGATTTTGATTATTTAATCACTCATCCCGTAAACTATTCGCATTTAAAATCGCATAGTGAACGTATTGTTCAATTTCATAGATTAGTTTTACTAATGAATATTGAGCAAGAGCATGGTAATAATACAGCATCTGCAGGAGTTATTAAACTCTATAATTTTGGATTGCGTATGGGATTGAGTCATGAGTCTATTTCGAAAGTATTATACTTAATGGAAAGTTTTCCTAATAAAATAGTCCCTCCTGATGTTTTAATAGATATTTTTAAAACGCAGTATAACTAGTAAATGTTGACAAAAGTAGGTCGTTAATCGGCTGATATTCATGAAAAGCTAAAAGTTATAACCCTTAAACTTTTAGCTTTTCTAATTTATCTTGATAAATTTTTATGTCGTCCCTTAATTGTGCTGCTACAATAAAATCTAAAGCTTTTGCAGCTTCTTCCATGAGTTTGCGTTTTTCTCTAATTTTCTTTTCTAACTCAGGTTTAGTTAAATACTCGCTTTCAGGTTCTGCTGCTCTTGCGGCTTCTAATTCATAACTATAAGTGCTTATAGAATTTTTTGCTAATGCATTATCTAAACTTTTGTTTAATGCTTTAGGTTTTACATTGTGTTTTGTATTATAAGCTATTTGTTTTTCACGACGATAGTTTGTCTCATCTATTGTTTTTTGCATACTGTTAGTAATTTTATCAGCATACATAATAGCTTTTCCATTTAGATTTCTTGCTGCTCTTCCAACAGTTTGTGTTAAAGATCTGTTAGAGCGTAAAAACCCTTCTTTATCTGCATCTAAGATAGCTACTAAAGATACTTCGGGTAAATCCAACCCTTCACGAAGTAGGTTTACACCAACTAACACATCAAATAACCCTTTTCTCAGGTCTTGCATAATTTCAACACGCTCTAATGTATCTACATCGCTATGAATGTAACGGCAACGTATTTGTATGCGGTCTAGGTATTTTGTGAGTTCTTCTGCCATCCTTTTGGTTAGAGTCGTTACTAATGTACGCTCATCTTTTTCAACACGAACTTGTATTTCTTCTATTAAGTCATCAATCTGATTTAAACTTGGTCTAACTTCAATAATTGGGTCTAATAGACCTGTAGGACGAATAATTTGTTCTACATAAATACCATCAGTTTTTTGTAATTCATAATCAGCAGGTGTAGCACTTACATATATTACTTGGTTTTGCAAAGCTTCAAATTCTTCAAACTTTAAGGGGCGGTTATCCATAGCAGCAGGTAACCTAAAGCCATATTCTACCAAGTTTTCTTTTCTGCTTCTGTCTCCACCATACATGGCATGTACTTGCGATATGGTAACATGACTTTCATCTACTACCATTAAATAATCATCCGGGAAATAATCTAATAAACAGAATGGTCGGGTTCCAGGAGCTCTTCCATCTAAGTATCTAGAATAGTTTTCTATACCAGAGCAGTAACCCAATTCGCGAATCATCTCTAAATCAAACTCCGTTCGTTCTTTTAGTCTTTTCGCCTCAAGGTGTTTACCAATATCCTTAAAATAATCGTGTTGTTTTACTAAATCATCTTGAATTTCTTTAATAGCTCCTTGTAAAATTTCAGGAGAAGTCACAAACATGTTTGCGGGATAAATATTTAAACGGTCATATTTTTCAACAACATTATTGGTTTGAATATCAAAGGACTCAATATCTTCTATTTCGTCTCCAAAAAAGTGAATACGAAAAGCATCATCTGCGTAGCTGGGAAATATATCTACTGTATCGCCTTTTATTCTGAAATTACCATGTCGAAAATCAGCTTCAGTTCTTGAGTATAAGCTTTGTACCAATTGGTGTAATAATTGGGTTCTGGAAATAACCTGATCTCTTTTTAAGGTAATAACGTTTTTTTGAAATTCGATAGGATTACCAATACCATAAAGACAGGATACAGATGCTACAACTAATACATCTCGCCTTCCAGAAAGTAGGGAAGAGGTAGTGCTTAGTCGCATCTTTTCGATTTCTTCATTAATGGATAAGTCTTTTTCTATGTAAACTCCAGAAACTGGTATGTAAGCTTCAGGTTGGTAATAATCATAATAAGATACAAAATACTCTATTGCATTATTGGGGAAGAACTGTTTAAACTCAGAATATAACTGGGCTGCAAGTGTTTTGTTATGTGCTAAAACCAGTGTAGGACGTTGTACTTCTTCAATGACATTGGCTACAGTAAATGTTTTACCAGAACCTGTTACACCCAAAAGTGTTTGGTACTTTTCGTTTGAGCTTATACCATCAGCAAGTTGCTGAATTGCCTGAGGTTGGTCTCCTGTGGGTTTAAATTCTGATTCAATTTTAAATTTCATAGCAAGTAATTCATGTTGTAATTACAATGCTTCTAAATTACTTAATATAGATGGGAATAAGAATTTAACTAGTGAAATTTTTACTAGCGTTTTAGGGTAAAATGTCCCATAAAAGTTCTACCATCTTCAAGGTATACTTTAAACCAATAATCATCAGTTGGCATGAGTTGCCCATTGTATGTGCCGTCCCAACCATCAGCAGAGGTTAATAACTGCTTCATGAGTTTTCCATAACGGTTATAAATATAAATTATACTATTAGCCTGAGTATTTTCATCTACACCTCTTATCTGCCATAAATCATTAAAAGTGTCATTATTTGGAGTGAAAAATTTTGGATACCCTATTACCGAAATAGGAATATTTATTTCTCCGCAAATACTTTCTCTAACATATAACGTATAGAACCCTGCTCTAACATTTGTAAAAATAGGTTCGGTTTGGTAATTCCTAAAATTAGAGTCTTTTTCAACTAAAGCGAATTCATAAGTACCTCTGCCGATATTAGAAGTATCTATGGTAACAGTATTGTTTTCAGAGATATCTACAATATCTATATCTTCGGTTGTAATGTTTGCTATCTCAGAAGATTCAACACTAATTTCTCTAGTTCTTGAACAGCCGGTACCATCTGTTTTAGTTAACGTTATGGAATAAATTCCTGGTGTTGATACATTATTTAAAACGGCATCATTGGATACTAGATTACCTTCAAAACGCCATTCATAAGTAAATATTTCGTTAGTATTTACACCTAGAGGTTCTAAGCTAATATTAAATGCTGGATTTGAAGAACATACTATTCTTGGGCTTTCTACTTCAAACTCAGGTTTTGGGTTTACAATTAAATCTATTGTAGTAACATCTGAGCAATACATGTTTTGAGGGTTGATTACTTCAACAAATACTGTTTGAGTTTTAGATATAAAGGGATTAGGTAAACTAGGTTGATTAATTAAGAAGTTACCATTTTCATCAAAAAAATCATAATTAATATCCATTATTCCGGTTTGGTTACCTAAAATTGTATTTGTAAATGTCGAAGTATTAAAAGGGTAGAATCCATCATCATCAATGTCTCCACTATTTCCATCACATACAATTTGTTGAGATACTGGGTTGGCTATTGGATTAACATCTACTATAAAACTTACAAGGGTTTCATCAAAACAAGCGCCATCAGGATCTTGAGTATTATTATTTGTTACTCTTACTGTTATAGTTTGATTTTCTGAAGTGAAAACAGGTTGGATTGGGCTAATTACTGGAGTACCATCATTATATAATAAGGGGTTTCCTGAATCATCAAAATAGGTAATATTAATATTCGATGTATTCTGTCCATTAAGGATATCAGATTCTAATTGTGAAACATTGAAAGGATAATTTAGAACACTATCGCTTAAGTTGTAATCGCATTGTCTCTCTATAACGACTGGATGCGCTACAGGTAAAGCTTCGACATTTAATAGATTGGTAAATTCTTTTATCCCTAAACAATCGTTCCCTAAATTACTTTTTACTCTTACCCAAATAGTTTGCACATTGGGAGAGTTAGTGTTTTCGTGATTACTGATATCTATGATTTCATTAGTTTCTAATTCTGCATCCATTAAAGTTTCATAGAAATGAGCCGTTACCGTAACGGTAGTGAAAATATTAGTTTCAATTTCATTTTTAATATCTGTTATGTTAAAAGTAGCTATGCCATCACGACTATCTATACCATCATCACATTGAAATTTAGGTTGCGGATTGTAGTTATTTAAAGCTGTACTACTAGGGTTAACTTGAAGTGTTAATGGCACTACGCTATGACATCCATTTGTGTCCTCAACTCTAATCCATATAGTTTCTGGTGTAAAGCCAGGTGAATCTAAATATGCTTCAGGGGTAAGTATAGGGGCTGAATTACTATTTGCTTCGACTTCTGTCTCAAAATAGGTAAATACTAAGTTTTCAGCAATAAAATTTGGATTGATTTCTGCTTTAATATTATCTAAAGTTAAGTTGAAAAAGGATTGTCCATCGTTGCTGTCATCATCACATTGTTGGAAAGTATTTGGGGTATTAGCTATCGGCAAAGCATTTATTTCTAAAATCGCCGGATCGGAATAAATACCACAACTATTTCCACTACGATCTAATTTTACACGATATTGAAAATTATTGAAACTTAACGGAATATTGGTAATTGTAAGCTGATCGGTTTGAGTTCCCGAATAGGTAGCGTCATCTGTAATTATACTCCAATTAGTACCATCATCTGTGCTAGTTTCCCATTGATAGGTTTCTGCTTCAGGAGAGACAACCATAAAGCTATCTGTCGAGTTTTCACAGACTGTGGTTGTTGCTGGTTGTTCTGTAATTGTAATAGGGGCTGCAGTTAAGTAGTTAGCGTCTGGCAAAGTATACCCATCAATAGCATTGGTAACGAGACCTAAACCTGTGGAGGCATCTGCAACTAAATCTACTACAACGGTAACATCGCCTAAATAGGTATCCATATTACCATCAGAAAAGCCAGCTTCAATTACATCGGTACAATCATCGCCATCACTATCTTCATCGATGTAGCTAAAAACGCCATCGGCATCTAAGTCATTTAATGTATATCCAATCTCATTGCTGTCAGGTGTAGTTTCTGCTACGTCTATCCAGCCATTGGTTCCAAAACTTGGGCCGTCAACAATTCCATTTAAATCTGTATCAGAAAGTAAGCCTAGTTCCCCGGTTTCTATCAAATCTGTAATACCATCATTGTCGCTATCCAAATCATAAAAATCTGGAACGGTGTCCCCATCAGTATCTATAGGAGCTATACTTGCATCATAAATATCGTCTAAACCATCATTATTTGCATCTATTCCTGATAAGGGAGTTAAAACACCTTGATTTTCAATAAAATCAGGAATGCCATCATTATCACTATCCAAATCAAATGCATCTTTAATACCATCAAAATCTGTATCTTTTTGATAACATGACAATGATAAAACCCCATTAAATGTAGAAGACGAGGTTCCGTTTTCTAAAATATGAACAAATGAAAAACCATCAACTTGATTTGCGAGAAATTCATAAGGTGTATTTCCACTAGGTGAAGGGTTAAACTTGAAGCGTATTTCTGAGCCAGATAATATGGTAACTCCAGTTTCAAAAATGCCATCAAAATTTGAATCTACTAAAAGTCTGTTGTCAGGATCCACTAATGTAATGTTTTTATCTACGGGTAATATTCTAACTATAAAAAATTCGCCATTAGCTTCAACATGTGTTATAGTATTGTTTTCTGAGAATTTGATATCTACAGCTTCGGTAAAATTCAAAGTATAGTTGTTTTGAGCAGAAGTTGCAGGCATAACTACACTATTAATATTACCTGTAGCGTTTCCATTGAATGTATTGGTACCCCCATCACTATTAGTCTGGGTAAAGTTACCCGTAGCTATAGTTGTATTTGTACTTCCATCTTGAAATACTAATTCAGGTGTGTTTAAATTTGTAGTATTTAGTGTAACGTCTCCTCTAGACTCTGTACAATCAGGGATACCGTCATTATCATTATCTATATCTATATTATCGATAATCCCATCGTTATCTCTATCATCTGGACAAATACTTACAGGGATTTCCACAGACTCTAGCTCATCATTAGTACATGCTATAATACCTACTAATTTATATGTTCCTGGATTATTGGGTGTTATACTAGAATTAGTTTCCAAGATATCAACGAAACCTGCTCCAGAGCCATCATCAAAAAGCCACCTAAAACTATCAAAGTTTTGAGCATTTGCAGCTTCTAAAGTAACATTAGGAATACAGTTACCTAAGGCAGTAAATGTTACATCAAAATTAATTTCTGGCGGCGAAGGAAACCCTGAATAGAAGCTTCCAGATGTAGCTTGCCCACTGTAATTGAAATATGCACAATATAACTCATCATCACTTTCTACCGTAATGTTGCCTGTGATACCTTTAACTTTATAGGTAACATAATCTGTTTTTCCAGTTACAGCATTTGGAGCACCTAGAGGAATATTACCTGTTGTAGACGATATTGCGGTAACATTAGCAGTACTTTTTGTTACTATGGTAATTCCTCCTTCATAGTTATTACCGCCAATACGATTAATATTAGCTATATTATCCAGATTACCACGTGTTTCACAACTTAGTGGAGGCACAAAAAACATCCCTTGGTTAGCCTCAGAAGGAGAACCGTTATTACTTAAACCACCAACGCCTTGATATGCGAAAACAGGTTGTGATGTTTCAACATACATGTTGTCGTTATTACTATAGTTATTTCCTTCTATAATGAAGTATTCCCCAGCATTAATAGTAATACCAGAGGCATTTCCATTGATATTAATTGAGGTATTATTAGTATGAGCTACTAGTAAGATGTTTTCCCAATTATTTGAGCCATCTCCTCTTACAAATATATATTCTGTACCTATTTTACTTTCTCCAACAATTTGATCTATACCATAATCTCTGGCACCGCCACCACCAAAAGTACCATTTGCAGATCCACAATTAACAACAATTGGTTTATCTGATTCTACAAGGGCGCCTATTAAGCCATCTTCATTAATTAAACTTCTAGCGCTATTAGTAGCTATAGTGTAGCTCTCTCCTTCATTTAATATTACCGATATCGGAGTAGTTCCACTGTAATTTTCAATTATAAGTCCTGCGGGTAAGTTACTAAAGGTAACCTGTGTATTGTCCTCCGAAGCCATTACCGAAACAAAATTCAAATAGTTATCACGAGAATTAGCAAAAGCTCCTTCATTGTTATAACTACCAATTCGAAATGAGGTGTCAAGTGCAGATAAACCTTTGCTTACAAGAGCACCTGCTTGTGAACCAGCATTCATTCTTACCGATACATATATCACATCTTCAGCTTCTATTATATAACCTTTATTTGCAGAGATTACACTTGAAGCTGATGGTGTTATAAATAGTTGGGTATTACCACCACTGCCTACTGAGATTTCTGCTGGATTATTATTGCTTACAGTACCAGTTATATAATTTGCTTCAGGTTGTCCTATGGGTTTTATAGTATAAGGAACGTCAGAATTTCTAGGAGTTGAAAGATATATATACTGGTCTTGTGGTGTAGAACTACCCGATTCAGCATACGTTAAGGGAGGGATATAGTGTGTTTTACTTAATTGGGAAAACCCTTGATGGCTGACTAAAACAATTAAGCAAAATATAAGTTTCCTTAGCATAACTATTAATTATTTGGTATTGGTAGAGTTTAGTTTTTAAAAGCAATAAATATATTGCTTTTAAGTCTTTTTAGACTTAAATAAACGCTTAAGGTTTAATTTTTAGTGTTGAATAACTAGATGTTGATATAGATTTTTTAAAAAAACCCAAAAAAATTTAATTTACTATCTCTTTAAAGCAAAATGCCCTCTTATATTAAAGCTTTCCCCTTCATGAACAATATCTGCAGAGAACCAATAGTCGTCTGCTGGCATATGCTGACCGTTATATGTGCCATCCCAGCCAGGAGATGTGTGGGATAGCATTTTTAAAAGTTTGCCATGCCTGTTATATATATAAACTAAAGTTCCAGGGAGTTGGTTTGCACCAGTAACATGCCAGGTATCAAAAAAACCATCATTGTTGGGCGTTACAAATTTTGGGATATCAAATATAAAAGCGACATCATAAGCAGGGTTACAACCATTTAAATCTATTACTGTAATGTCATGACGACCAATAGAAACATTATCAAAAACATTAGAAGTTTGTGGCTCTCCATCATCTAGAATAAACCTGTAATCACCAGTTGCAGTTGCATCAATATTTACTGTAATACTATTAGGATCGGTAAAATTAACAGTTGTACTCGGGTTTAGTGGAGCCTGTTGTGATTCTATAACTGTAAACTCTTTTGTGAAATCACACCCCGTATTTTTAGTAACTGTAACAGTGTAATCTCCAATTTCTGAGATGTTATTTAATGTTATTATTGATGTGGTCGCACCATTGGACCATGAATATGTATCGTTATCGTCTCCTGTATATGCACTTATAACTAGAGGTAAATCATCTGTACAAAATGCTACAACATTATCAATAGAAATTATGGGTAGGGGTAAAACAGTTGTATTAAATTCTGTAATATCATAACATCCAGTGTTTGTGTTTTCTAATCTAGCATAAATTGTTTCGTTTAGATTGACTTCATGAGAACTATCCAAAGCTGCATCATCATTTTCAGCATCATTTAATGTTCTATGATAGGTGATTTCATGTTCTGCAGGGTTTTGTGTTCCTAAAATCTCAATTGCAGTTTCATTGAGAAGGTCAAACCGTAAAATACCATCATAATCATCATCACAATCCACTAAATCTTCAGGCGGATTTGCTACTGGATTTTGATTGATTTGTAATGTGAAGCTTCCATAGGTAATACATTCTGTGGTTGAATCTTCCATTCTGGTATAGATAATATGACTATCTGAGGTATAGCTAAACGGATTATTTAATTCATCACCTGAGTTATTTCTCGCATCAATTTCAGTTGCATAATAACTTATGGATACGGTACTTAAATCTTCAACAATGATGTCGTCCATTACAGATAGATCAAACGTATTGGTTTCATTATCGCATATTGGGTAAGTACCGCTAAATTGTATTGGAGGTAATGGTGTTACAACCAGCTCTAGAGGTAATACTGTATAACAGGTGGTTAGTGTACTTAAAACTTTTATAAATACGGTTTTAGAATTTGAAGAATAGTTATTAGGATCTGCTATAGCAAGAGCATCGTTATCTACATCTTCTAAATTTTCAAAATAGCTAACAACTGTGCCTGTTTGTATCCTGTCAAAGTTTTCATATTGCGCATCATCTAAATTAAATACAGTAAAGCCATCATAATCATCATCGCATAGTCTGAATGGTTCTGCCTCTGATAAATCTGGAGCTGCAACTACGTTTATTGCAAAATCTTCAATAACAAAACAATCTGAATCTTGGTTATCTATCCTTACATATAGTGATTGTGGGTTTTGAGCATTTGTAAATTCTAATGGAATTGGTGAGTTATTATCTATGGCTGCTTGTTCGCTGGTAAAGAAATTAATATCTAAGTTGGTAGTTGAACCTTGTGAAATCTCATCTATAATTTCATTTAAATCTAAAGTTATAACGCCATCGTTACTGGAGTCATCACACCTGGGAACAGAAATGGGTGTATTATAAATAGGGTTGGCGCCAACTTCAATTATAAAGGAGGATGTTGCATTACAATTAGCATCCGTTAAATTTTCTACACGCACATATATAGGGTGAGGGCTAAATGTATTGGTGTATGGGATGTTTTTATCAATAGGTATAGCATATGCAGCATCTTCAAAATAAAAAACTTCTTTTCCAACTTGTCCGTTTAAAATTTTAGAATCCCAATCAGCAAATAAGAATTCTGTGCTTTGGTCATTATCATCTTCACATAGCTGAAACTTATCAATGGGTGTTAGTACGGGAATAGTGTTGACAATAATTTCTAGTGTTGCTATGGCAAAACATTCTGAAGCAGTACTTTCAACCCTAACAAATATATTTTGAGTGCCAGTTTCATAATTGATAACATCTTGATCTTGTATAGCATTGATATTGTTATTAGCATGATCTATAGTTGTAAAAAACTGTATATTTAATCCGGTTGTATCAGAGACAATGTCTGGTATTCTGTCATTAAGGTTTAAAATGGTTATACCATCATCATCTGAATCACAAATAAGCCAAGGTGTAGGTTGCGTTATTGGTGGGGCAGGTAGAATTTCTATATCAAAAGATTCAATTGTAAAGCATTCTGTTTGAGTGCTTTGTATTCTTGCATATATGGTTTCATTAGGAGAAGAGTTAAGATAAAATGGTGGTAACTGATTAGTATTGGTATCTGCACCTGTTTGATTTCCAAAGTATGAGACTGTAAAATTAGTGTTTCCACCTGTTACAATATCATCAAAACTTGCTAACTCTATACTTACCACACCATCATCATTGTCATCACAATAAGGGATTGGAGCTATAGGGTTAAAAACTAACACAGGGTTAATTACTAAATTTATATCTGAAACTTCTGTACAACTGCCATTTTCTATGCGAACTATTAAATTTGTTGTTTCTGTAACTGTATATAACTGGTTTTTATTTAGAGGATTATTATTATCAAAATCAGTTTGCGTTTCATAAAATGTTACCACAATATCAGGAAGTTCATTTGCAATGTAAGTTTCAACAGTAAATAAATTAAACTCTTCTACGCCATCATTGGAAGCATCATCACATAATGCAAAATTAGTAGTATCTGTTCCTGTTAATAAAAGGTTAGGATGAATTTCTAGCGGTACTACAGAGGAACAACCTGTAACATTATCTTCCACACGAACAAAAACTATTTGTTGTTCTGGTTCAATATTCTGATAATTAGTTTCATTGGCAATAGGGCTGTTACCTGTTTCAGCATCATCAAAGCTTTCATGAAACGTAGTGGTAACTCCTGTTAAACCTTGTAAAATATCATTTATCGCTTCCGTTAGGTCAAAATTATCGATACCATCTCGTTCTACATCACATCCATCAAGAGGTACTGGTTCTCTATTCACTATTGGACCATTGGTAATGTCTACAGTTAATGTACTAGTAGTATAACAGGCTGTTGTGGCATTTGTAACCCTTACAAATACAGTTTCATTAGGTGTATTGGTATTAATGTAAGGAATTGGTATTGAGTTATTGCCATTATCTGCTTCTAAAGCATTGTAGTGGTAGGTAACTATTAAATTAGGATCCCCAGATGTTATTTCATCATTTTTTTCATTAAGATCTATGGTAGTAAAACCATCACTGGGATCGTTATCACTATCACAAATAGGGAGATTAGTAGGATCTGTGATATCTGGAATAGTATTTACCGTTATATTGAATGCAGTATAGGCTACACAACCAGAATCTAAATCATCTATTCTAACAAAAATAGGTTGTGTAAGCGATGTGTTTTGTATGGGACTTGTAATAGGGTTGCTATTAGATCGTGCATCAGCATCTGATAAATGATAGCTAAACATGTAGTTTGTAAAAGGAATGATGCTAGACACTTCGCTATCTTTTGTGGATAAATCAAAAGTTTCCACTTCATCGCCACTCAAATCATCACAAAGTGGGTAATCTGTTATAGAAGTTAAAGTGATCTCATTTTGTATGGAAACTACAATTTCATCTTCTTCAACACAGCTAGTAGATCCTAATGGTGTAGTGATTTCCACACGGTAATTTCCAGACTGTGTAGTAGTTAAAGTAGGGTTAGTTTCCCCTGAAATTGGTGTTGTACTTCCATTTAAAAACCATTCATAAGTTGATGAGGTGTTTTGTATATCTGCATCGATAGTTACAGAACTTGCACAAGTTGTGATATCCTCTCCTAGTTCTAGTATTCTAAAACTATCACCCTCAATAAAAACTGCTGAGTCAAATCTTTGATCGGCTTGATCGGCGATTACTAATTTAATATGGTATTGTACATAAGGTATAATTGTTGCGGAAGCTGTAAGTACTTCTGTTCTCCCGTTATAGTTTGTGTCTCCTATATTATAACCATCAAAGTATTGTTCATTTTGGGCAGGACAAACACCAACAATTTCATCATGTACAGTATTTGTACTAACAGGAGTAGAGGTGCCTGGGACTACTGCAATATTTTGATATGGTCCTGTGCTACTTGCTTCCCTTATGAGAAAAGCAAAACCGTCTGAAAATTGGCAGGGATTAATACCAGAGTATTCTTCTGAAGCTAAGAGATAATTAAACTGTACTTGATTTGATATGGACACAAAATCAAACTCTATGGAAGTAGCATTTAAAAAATTATTGTTTCCCAATGCAGCTTCTAAATCGGGATCTGTGCCCCAAGTGGTTGAGCCTTCACTCAAATCTGTGGTAATTAGAGTATTACCACCAGACTCTGCATTCCCTGTTGAAAGCATAATTCCGTTTTCAAAAGGAAAATTAGAGCTACCTCTACTGAATTCAGCAAAACTCCTAAACCCATTAGAATCCCCATTAACTGTAGATACTACATTTGAAACCTCAACACATCCATCAACTAAATTATCCTGTATAAGTTGATTAGCGGTAACATTTCCATTTACATTAATTTGTTGTGCTACAACGAGGTATGTGCCCAATAAGAACGTAATTAATATAAAATTGAAATGTAGGGGCTTTTTCAATGTGTTAAATTTGATGATATTACAATTTGTATATAGATAATATATGACGACGAAAGTAAATATATTTTAGATGAAACGCAAAAAAAACCGATGAAACACATGTTATCGTCTATCAAACTAATATTTCAAAGTAAAATGATCTTTAAAAATTCTTCCATCTTCTAAAATAACTGAAAACCAATAGTCGTCTGCAGGTAATATTTGTCCATTTAAGATACCATCCCAACCTTCTCCTAAAGGAGTTATTTCCTTTAGAAGCTTACCATACCTGTTATATATCATAATTTTAGTATTTGGTTGAAACATTTCTGAAACACCATAGACTTGCCATGTATCATTATATCCATCATTATTTGGAGTAAGGAATTTTGGGAAGCCTATGACTGATACTTTATTTTGTACTGTACCACAATTGTTTTTTATGTCTTTTACGAATACGGTATAAATACCTCCTTTTACATTATCAAAAACATTACTATCTTGAAATGGATACTCAAAATCTCTCTCAGTATCTACTAGCTTATATTGATAAATACCATCTCCAGTAACGTTTACAGCTACAATATTACTTGAAGTAGCATCGTTTATAGTAAAAGGATCTGGTTGTGCAAACGTTGCATCACTAGATGGCTCTACGGTTATGGTTCTTGTTGAAGTACATTGGGTAATAATGTTAGTAATATCAACAGTATAAATGCCTATGTTATTAATATTGATGTCGTGGGTGGTTTCCCCAGTAGACCATAAATAAGTATAATTATTTTGTTCAGTAACAGGAATGGCAGCGTTTATAATTATTGGTTCAGGAAAATAATTTGTGCAATAATATGTTAAGGATTCACTTTCAACCTCTGGTGGTATATTTACGATAAGCTCTACCTCACTTATGCCATAACAATTATTTTCATTTTCAACCCTAGCATAAATAGTTTGAAAGAAAGGTTGTTCGTTTGTATAATTATCAGTTAATTTATCTTTTTCTAGAAGTGCATCTTCATAACTTTTATAATAAGATATATTTAGACCTGAAGGAAGGTTTCTAACTATACTTTCGTCTGCGTCACGTAAGTTAAAAGTATAGAAACCATCTTTATTGTCATCATAATCACATTCATGAAGTGATGTGTTTTCAACATCTGTTGTGCTTACATTTAAAGTTAATTCTGCATTTACGCTACACAATGTATCAGAGTTGTAAACCTCAACATAAATTGTTTCATTATTTATTGTATTAGGATATCTAGATGTATCAATTATCTGTTCTGTTCTTGCTGGGTCAGTAAAAAACCTTACTCGTAATTCATCATTATTTTCAGTTAATGCTAATGTAGCCTCTTCTAAATTAAATAGTGTTAATCCATCAACAATGCCATCCTCACCACATTGGAATAATTCAGAATTTGAAGCAGTAGGATTTGGAGAAAAACTTACTCTAGCAGCTCCCTCTAGCCGATCTTCACAACGTCCCGTATTAAGATCAATTAAAACAGAATATAACCCATCTAGATTATTTTGTACCTCGTAGGTATTTCCATTATTAGTAAGATTATTTCCATTTCTTGTCCATGTGTATGTGGCATCAGGAAAATCTGGAGCTCTTAGAATGAAACGCTCTCCCTCACATAATGGTAAGTCTGTACTTGAAGCGTTATTGTCAATGATATCTATCTTTTGTGTGAAGAATGATGTTATAAAAGGCGGAAGACCTTGTGTAGAATTTCTACTTAATGCTATTTTATTGTGTTGATAATTACAATTTAATCCTCTGGCATTTGGAGCGTTTACCACAGAAAGGTTAGGTAAACCTTGGGTAAAGGTTCTACTCATAGCTCTATATATCCTACCATCTATACCAAGTTGAAGACCTCCTCTAAAACCAATACGCTCATCAATAATAACAGCACTTGACGATATATTAGGTACTGTTAAATCAAATTGTATTAGAGATGTATATTGAGCGTTAGCTGTATTAAATTCTATAGGATCTTGTGCATCATAATAAGCTGTTACATATAACAGCTCATTACTTTGCGAAAACTCTAGACCATACGGTGATTGTGGTTTGTTAGGTAATGAAGAATCTACAGTTATTTGAGATTGATTAGTAACTTGACCTGTGTTTACATCAAAGTCAAAAAGAAACAAGCCCGAAGTTACATTTGCGCAAGCTACTTTAGTACCATCGGGTGATAATTTTAGATATCCTCTAGGATCTGTAATTTCTAGAGAGGGAAAGCTTGATATTACAGGTGTAGTGTTAATACCAGTATCTGTAATTTCATAGGCATAAAAGGTATCATGAAAAACCACATCGTCAATAACTCTGGTGGAAGGACCAAAAGTAATGACCCATAACTCTTTAGATTCACAATCTTTAACAACCGCACTTATTTTTTCGGAACTATCACTGCGTAAGTTTATATTTTTTGATGTTGGCACAACATCTCCAAACCCTCCGTTTAATCGTATATCTACGGTAGAGTAATTAAAACCAAAGTCAATTGGATCGTTAGGTCCAGTAGTGTCTACTGTAAAGATATAGTATATGTTCTCATCGTTTGGTTTGGGTATTACGATAGCTGATTGCGTACTGGACGGATCTCCATATAAACCTCCGCTGGATGGATTTGCATTTGGCATGGGTCTATGTAGCCTATCCCAAACTGTTATACCATCAGTATAGAAAAGCAAGTTTCCATCTGTATCCGAAATTGTTGTACAACCTTCATTGGTACTTAGTACACCATCAGTAAGTTCTGAGACTGTGCCATCTACATTAAATGTGATACCCGCATTATTACCAAAGTACCAGTTTGCAGCTTGTCTTTGAGAATACAAGTTTAGGGTAAACAACCATAAGAATAAGAATACAGCGTTTTTTTTCATCTTTTACATAGCAAATGCTATCAAAGATATTATAAATCCCGCTTTTTTAATAATCTATACGATAAAAAGATAAATAGAGCTGTCCAACCCAATACTATTGCTACTTCATGCCAGTGTACAGCATAGTCGTGTATTAATTCTTTATTATTAGTAACTTTTGTTGAAGCAATTCTCAAAGCTGGCCAATCTATAAGTTTATACATTGACTTTAATGGGAAAAAATTATGAACATTAGTAGCAAAATCATCATCAGTGAATTTATAAACTATGGCATAAATTATCCATTCTAAAATAAATAAAACAAATAAAAATGCAAGAGCAAAGGCAGACCTTTTAATTAGCATACCAAGTAAAAGACAAAGGCTGAAAAAACCAACAAGTTTTACAAAATATGCTAATAAAAACTCAGTTTCTTTAAAAATTATCCCAAGTTCATTGTAACTGGAGTAAAAGAGTCCAATACAAAGACTTAAAAAGAAAATTATTACCGTGGAAATAAGAGAGAAAAATACGATTGTGTAAAATTTAGAAAGAATAAACTCTTTCTTGGATAATCCGTCAATAAGGTTTTGTTTAATCGTTTTGTTACTATACTCATTTCCTATCATGCTAACCACAACAATTGCAAAAAATAATTTGAAATGTGCTGCAAAATAGGTAACCAAATGCCATATCATCGGAAAATTGAAAACGCCCCATTCTCCTAATTCTATAGTAAAGTATCCGAAAAAAGGAATTTTAAAAGAAGAGATTAGTATTATGAAAAGCGGTAAAATAAAAGATATAAAAATAAGAACCTTACTTGTTTTATTAAGCAATAATTTTTGTAATTCTAATTGTAAAAGACGTAACATTGGTTATGGGTTAGTTGTTATCAGTTAGTTGTAAAAATTGTTCCTCCAAGCTTTCTTTGCGCTGTACCAAATGGGTAAGTATGATACCCTCTTTGAACAATTGCTTATTAAAATCCTCAGAACTTAGTGGTTCATTTAAAAAAGCTGTAATTAGGTCTTCTTCAACTTTTACCTTTCCAAATGCTTTGTCTTTTTTGATAACTTCAATAAGAGCTTCATGATTGTTGCATTTTAATTCAAAAAAGCCGTGGCTAGATATCATTTCATCTACACGCCCAGCATATAATTTTACACCTTTTCGTAATACCACAACATGTGAACATACTTTTTCAACTTCATCTAGAAGATGAGAGGCTAGAAGAATTGTGGTGCCTTGGTTTGCAATATCTTTGATAATTTGTCGAATTTGATGAATACCTTGTGGGTCTAGGCCGTTAGTAGGTTCATCTAAGATTAAAATTTCTGGATCGTTAAGTAAAGCTGAAGCAATAGCTAAACGTTGTTTCATCCCTAAAGAATATGTTCTAAACTTACTATTTTTACGTTCTAGCAAGCCTACAACTTCTAGTTTTTCATAAATTTTAGATGTGTCTACATCTTTTATTTTACATACTAGTTTTAGGTTTTCATATGCAGTCATGTATGGATAAAAGTTTGGTCGCTCAATAATGGCACCAACTTTTTTCAAGGCATTGTGCGTAGATATACTACCATCAAACCATTTAAAATCGCCTGATGTTTTGTTAACTACATTAAGTACTATGCCTAGTGTTGTGGATTTGCCACTACCATTAGGGCCTAAAATCCCATATACATTCCCTTTGTTTATAGTAAACGAGAGGTTTTTTACAGCAGTTAAAAAACCAAACTTTTTGGTAA
The DNA here is from genome assembly GCF_004310335.1 of Hyunsoonleella pacifica. Taxonomy (GTDB): domain Bacteria; phylum Bacteroidota; class Bacteroidia; order Flavobacteriales; family Flavobacteriaceae; genus Jejuia; species Jejuia pacifica. The sequence goes on from NZ_SIRS01000002.1 coordinate 189,960, forward strand.
GATTATTAATTGTTAAAATTGGTTCCAAACGTGAATATTTTAGACTGAAATAAATTCAGTGGTTTATTAGTTATAGTTTTAAGACGAGGCTTGTGAATTTTTGTTACATTAATCTCAAAAGAAATCTTTCTGTAATCCAAATTAAATTGTCAGAACAGGTAGTTGGGAATATACAGAAAAGCTTAAATTTGAATAATGACATGTGCTTATGGAGGATTTAAAAATTTCAAAAAAGAAACCGTCTTATCCTATTTCTAGCAAATTAGATAGTTATCTTTCTGAATACAGTAGGAATATAAAGCTTCCCATTTTTTATGAAGATCTGTTAAGATTTCAAGGTGGCGTTGAAGTTCTTGATGAAGACGATGAAGATACACTTTGGATAAGGGTGTACTACAACGAATTTGATATGCAAGAGATTGATGCTTCCTTAAAAAAAGTTTATACTATTTTACATTCTGATGGTAATGAAGCTATTTTTCCATTTTTAAGTGTTGATGCTATTGATTATTGTACGTTTGGAAATTCTAAGCCTTTTAGAATAAAAATTAGAAATATTTTAAATGATAATTACACCTATTTTTATGTAAAAACAGCTGATGCTTCAAGAATTTACGGTTTGGAGTTAGAACATATGTTATCGCCATATAACTTAAATTTTTTGGTAAGTAATAATACTTTGATAGAAGAGCATATTGCAGGTATTCCTGGAGATGTATTTATTAAAGATATATTACCTAATTGTACCAAAATGGAAAAGGCACAAATAGCTAAAGAGTTTGTAAAGTTTAACGAACGTTGTATGATACGGCTTTTAGGGGATATGCGCTCTTACAATTATGTTATTGTGCCAACACACGATTTTGATAAGGTAGTTTACAAGATTAGAGCGATAGATTTTGACCAACAATCTTATGAGGGGAAATTTAATATTTACCGACCACAATTTTTTAAAGAAAATTTAGAGATGGTAAAAATAGTATCAGATTCTTTTCAAAAGCTATCTATTGAACAGTATAAAATAGAAGAGCGTTCTATTTTAGTAAAACGGCTTAAGAGTTATAATAATCGTATTAACGAACTTTTAGACTGTAAGATAGAAGATAATATTTCAAAAAAGGAGCATATAGATTTATTGAAATTCAAGATCTTTGAATATACTCATGACGTGAAATTTAAAAAATGTAATACAATGGGAGATATATTAGAAAAGGCTTTAGAATTTTTGGTTCATAATTATGAAAATGTTAACCCTTTAAATATTAACAAAAAGCGTTCTTAATTCCAGTTTTCATTGAAGTCTAAATTATCATAATCTTCAATGTCAATACCGTCATCAAATTCATTAAAATCATCATTTTCATCGACTTCAAAAACACGATCTGGAGCAGTATCGGGAACTTGACCTTGAACAAACATTAAGTTAGGGTAATCAAAACCTTCTACAATATCTACAATTTCTGCAAGTTCTACATAGAATGTCCACATGCTCAAAAAATCATATACATAGATAAGTTTGGTTTGAGCTTCGTGCACCACGTCACAAATTTCAGTTTCGTTCATCAAACGTGCAGAACCATCATCACTTAAATCGAAAAGAGAAATCTCTTCGCCTTGTTCCCACTGATCGTTACTTACATAGAATGATGCCATTTCAGTACCATCAAAACCAAAAGATTGTGTGATAATGTTATGTAAATCCTCTAAGGTATCAGTTTCACGAATTTCTAAATCGCGAAAAATATCCTCTTCGGTATCGTTATCTAAAATGACTCTGAATCTGTAAATCATAATTACAATTTGTTGTACAAAGATATATTTTATTTGCTAAATCTATGCAAGGAAAACACCATAGCAGATAATAAAAAGAATGCACCTATTTGGTGGGCTATACCTAACCAAACTGGCACTTGAAGTAATATGGTAAGTATGCCTAAAAGAAATTGCATACCTACCATTATTAGTAAGGCGAGTATGCCAATAACTTGATATTTTGAAAGAATAAGTTGTTTACTTTTTCGCCATATAATAATAACTACTAATACCACAATATAAGCTAAAATGCGATGTACAAATTGCACCCCACTTTTACCTTCTATAAAGTTTTTATATAGTGGATTTTTCTCAATGTGTACGGTTTCGTGCATAAATTTCCCTTCACTCATCATTGGCCAATGGTTGTGTATCCACCCGGCATCCAAACCTGCAACAAAGGCACCATAAATTATTTGAACTATAAGTATAAATAGTCCAAAGCGTACAAGGTTTCTGAATTTGATGTCAATTTCTTTTTTGTTGGGAAATATTAAATCTAGAGCTACCCAAAATGTATAGGCAAACGTTAAAAATGCCGTTGTTAAATGTGCTGCTAGCCTGTAGTGGCTCACATCTGGTCTGTCTACCAAACCACTTTTTACCATATACCACCCTAAAAAACCCTGGAAGCCACCCATGAATAATAGAATAATCGATTTTTTTATAGTTGACTTTGTAAGTTGCTTGGTAACTAAAAAATATAGAAAAGGGATAATAAAAACAATACCTATAAGGCGTCCCAATACCCGGTGTAACCATTCCCAAAAATAGATGTCTTTGAAATCTTCGAGAGTAAAATTATAATTAAGTTTTTGGTACTCTGGGTATTGCTTATACAAATTAAAAGCTTCTTGCCATTCTATATCGTTCATGGGAGGAATGGTGCCTGATATCAATTTATAGTTTGATATGGATAAACCTGAATGTGTTAATCTGGTAATACCTCCAACAATTACCATAATAAAAATGAGAAAACACCCTGTGAGCAACCAATAAATTACACGTTTGTTATCTTTTTGCATAGCTTAATTCTTTTTCAAAACAAATACTGTTATCAATGTCTATATAAGGCCCAAAATTTCCGATAATTTGGTAGCTGTTTTTTTTATAAAAATTAACAGCTTCTACTTGTCGTTTTCCAGTTTCTAAAATGCAAGTTTTAAAGCCTAACTCAGCTGCCCAAATTTCAAGTTCGTTTAAAGTTTTAGAGGCTAATTGCTGCCCTCTATAATCAGGTAATGTGAACATTCGCTTTATTTCAACACTTTTTTTACTGTAGGCCTTAAAAGCACCACATGCTACAGGTATGTCTTTAATAAATACTATAACCACATGGTTTAAAGTATCAATACCATTGTATTGCATATAAAAATCATGATCATTACCATCTACAGTTTTTAAATACTTATTAAGTTGTGATACTAAGTTCACAAATCCAGAATGCTCGGAATTAGTACGTATTATCTTCACTCTTTAATGATTTGTTTAAGTCCAAGTGCTTTTCCTTTTTCTAGCATCAGGTTATAAGCTGCATTATATTCATTAGGAATCTCTCCCTCTAAAATAGCTTCTTTTATAGCTTCTTTAATGATCCCAATTTCCCGAGATGGTTTTAAATTGAAAGTTTCCATTATTTTCTCTCCAGTAACTGGTGGTTGGAAATTTCTAACATTATCTCGTTCTTCAACTTCAATAATTTTCTCCCTTACTATTTTAAAATTATTATGATATTTATTGAATTTCTTTGGATTTTTTGTGGTAATATCTGCTTCACAAAGCGTCATTAAGTCATCTACATAATCGCCTGCATCAAATATTAATCGCCTTACTGCAGAATCAGTCACAATGTCTTGGGCCAGTACAATTGGTCTTGAACTCATTAATACCAATTTTTGTACAAACTTCATTTTATCATTCAAAGGCATTTTTAAACGTTTGAATAAACGATATACCATTTTAGAACCTTCAAATTCGTGTCCATGGAATGTCCAACCTATTTTTTTACTGTATCTTTTAGTGGGCGCTTTTCCAATATCATGTAATAATGCAGCCCAACGTAACCACAAATTATTTGTATGTTTAGAAATATTATCTACAACTTCTAACGTATGATAAAAATTGTCCTTATGGCGTTGTCCATCTATTTCATCAATACCTTTTAGAGCGGTAAGTTCTGGTAAAATATAATTAAGTAAGCCTGTTTTTTCTAATAATAAAAATCCAATAGAAGGAATTTTGCTTTCTAAAATTTTGTTGAGCTCTACTATAATGCGTTCATTGGTAATTATCTTAATACGTTCTGCATTTCTAGTTATGGCTTTTAGGCTTTCTGTTTCAATATGAAAGCTAAGTTGTGTAGCAAATCTAATGGCGCGCATCATCCGCAACGGATCATCACTATAGGTAATATCGGGGTTTAAAGGCGTACGAATAATTTTATTTTTCAAATCTTTTATGCCTTCAAAAGGATCAAGTAGATTACCAAAATCAGTTTCGCATAAGTTGAGCGCTAAAGCATTTATGGTAAAATCACGACGGTTTTGATCGTCTTGTAATGAACCGTTTTCTACAACAGGGTTCCTGCTATCCTCAGAATAAGATTCTTTTCTTGCACCAACAAATTCAACTTCTATGTCTTCATATCGTAACATTGCAGTGCCATAGGTTTTAAAAATTTGTACCTTGGGTTGTGTAGGTAAATTATCAGCAACTCTTTTAGCTAATTCAATACCACTACCAATAGCAACAACATCAATATCTTTGGCATTACCTCGTTGTAACAAAAAATCTCTTACAAAACCTCCGATAACATAGCTTTCTAAATTAATTTCGCTTGCAGATTTTGATATAATTTTAAATATGTTGTTTTGAAGTGCTTCTTTATAATTCATATATTATGTGCCACGAATTCACGAATTATCTAATAATTCAAAAAACTAAAACTTTTAATATCACTAAATTTTCTCTGTCTCATAGTTAGTAATTATTAAAATATTATTCTTTTATATTTCAGACCATCTTTATGAAAGTTTCCTAAAATAGCTAGTTTGTTTTTACTTACTTTAAGATAGTTGAGGCATTGGGATATGTGTTTGTCATGTAAGGATTCTACACATTTCAATTCTAAGATTATTTTATTGTAAACAATAAAATCAGCATAAAATTTGTGTGGTAATACAGCGTCCTTGTAATTTACTGAATATTCTTTTTCTCTTTCAAATGGAATATTCAGATTTTTAAACTCATACTCAATGGCATCTTTGTAAACGATTTCAGAAAACCCACTACCTAAATTATTGTATACTTCAAATAACACGCCAACAATACTATAGCTCTCTTCTTTATACAGAATATTTGTCATAAATTATTTGTGAATTCTTGGCTATATTATTTATGTATAACCTTAACAATTCCGTTATTCTTAATCTGTATAATGGATGCGGGTTTAACACATTTTTTTTCACGATGCAAATTTACGACATAGTCTACACCTTTTAAAACAGAAGGCTCTATTTCTTTAAAGGATTTTGGTATTGGTTTATTATTAAAATGAGCTATAAGAGAAGCAATAGGAGCGTTTATTCTCCTTGAAAGTTGATAACAAAACTCGTCATCCGGAATTCTTGTAGCAAGTGTGTTGTGTTTTGATACGAGGTTTACAGCTAAATTTTTTGGATTATCATAAATTATTGTAGTTGGAGTATCTGTAATTTCGATAATACTTTGTGCCGCAAAAGGTAGGCTTTCTATATATCTGCTTAACATTCTATCATCAGCCATTAAGCAGGTAACATTTTGTTTACTGTTATTCTTCATAAAATCAAAAAGATGTTCAACAGCCTTTTTATTTGTTGCATCACAACCAATACTCCAAAATGTGTCAGTTGGGAATAGAATAACACCTCCACTTTTTAAAATTTCTGAAGAAGTTTTTACTTCAGCATGTAAGTTAGGCATTACTCAACAAAGATTTATAGATGTTTACAGTTTGTTTAGCCATATTTTCAGTTGTAAATTGTTCCAAGAGTTTTTTATAGCTATCAGAGGTAAATTGTTTTTGAAGTTTTTTAGAATTTTTGAGTTTTATTACATGTTTGGCTAATGTTTCATGATCGTGCATATTAGCTAAAAAGCCATTGACTTCATGGGTAAGCAGTTCTGGAATTCCTCCAACATTAGTGCTAACTATGGGGGTTTTATGATACATGGATTCATATATAAACTGAGGCATTCCTTCACTTTGAGAAGTCATTAAAGAAATATCAAATTGAGGAATAAAATTTGACGCTTGAGGTATATAATCCAAGAAAATGATATGTTCTTTCAAGTTTAATTTTTGTACTTGTTGTAAAAGAGCATCAGTACGCTCACTAAACGTACCAATTTGAACAAAAATATACTCGTCAAGCTTTTCTATATTTATAATGTGATGAGCTATATTTATATAAGTCTCAAGATGTTTTGCTTTGATATGATTACCTATATGACCTATAATTGTTTTATTTGGAGGAATTCTATACTTATCCCTTATTAAAAAGGGTGTTTTTATACTTTTAGTTTTTAGGTTTGTACCGTGATAAATGGTAGTAAGTTTACTTTTATCAGTTATTGCTTTTTCTGCTACATATTGAGTTTCTTTAGAGACACATAGAATTTTTTTTATTTTGTAGTAATTGTATTTGTATAATGTTTTTTTGCGGTTTTTTATTGGAAAAGACGTTTTTTTACTAAATATAAAAGGAGGAAGGTTATATATTTTGTCAGCGATAATAGTGAGTTGTAATGCACTTGGATCATGAATATGTATAAGATCAATATTCGATTTTCTACATATTTTACCAATTTTAAAAATATACCTTAAATCAATTTTTATTCCTAATGCAGCAGTGGAGTGTTTAATATTGGTTTTTGAAAGACGCTCATGGAAAGGAGAATCCTTCACACATAAAACAGTATTGGTTATATCAGTATTTGTGATTAATAGCTCATTACACAAATTTTCAATATGATATTCGCCTCCTCCCCAATTGGTTACAGCTGATACGTGTAAAATGTGCATAAATCTTAGTGTAAACTGTTAAATAGGTTTGAAATCAAAAGTACATTTTGAATATTGATTACACAAATTGGATACTATTTTAGCTATATACTAAAGTACAGCTTTACTCAAATTTATTTGGATATATTTGCAGATAAACCTCTGGTAGGAGATAAGGTACTTAATGAAAACTACTCTTATAATACATCCTGAATATATTAATTTAAGAACTAAATTAGAAGAAGCTATTTTAAACTTTAATAGCTTAAATAATATTTTGGGTAATGCTGAACGTAATGTCATAAAAAACATTACAATTAATGGAAAAGTATATACTATAAAATCCTTTAAAACGCCTAATTTTATAAATCAAGTCGTATACCGCTTTTTTAGAAAATCTAAGGCAGAACGCTCTTATATCTATGCTAATAAATTGATAGATCTTGGTATTAAAACTCCTTTGCCTGTAGCTTATCAAAAAGAAATGTTACCTTTTTTCTTCAAGAGAAGTTTTTATGTAAGTGAATTTGTAAATTGTGATTTAACATATAGAGAGTTAACTACAGATTTCAACATAAGTGATCATGAGACTATTTTAAGAGCGTTTACAAGGTTTACTTATAAATTACATCAAAAAGGGATACATTTTTTAGATCATTCCCCAGGTAATACACTTATAACTAGAAATTCAAGTGAATATAACTTTTATCTTGTAGACTTAAATCGTATGGAATTTGGTAAAATGGGATTTGAAACAAGAATTAAAAATTTTTCAAAGCTTACTATTCATAAATCGATGATTTCGGTAATGAGTAACGAATATGCCAAATGTACAGGAGAAGATGAACAGAAAATATTTGATGCAATGTGGTCTTATACAAAGGCATTTCAGGAAAAATTTTATCGCAAGAATAGAATTAAAAAGAGAATATTTTTTTGGAAGAAAAAGTATAAGGATAGAGACTTACAATCACCAATTTAGATAGATGGTTAATACTAATATAGGAGAACAGCTATATTTTGCAGTAATGCATAAGTGGAAGTATTTACTGGCAATATTAAAATCACAGTTTTATGAATCTCCTCAGGTTGTTCGAAAAGTAGCCTATGTTGCTAGAGAAAAAGATAAAGATTGGATTTTTGGAGCAAAAGTGAGACGATTATCCCGCCATTCTTCATTAGAAGCGACAACTCATTATCATAATAAGCTAAGGAATTTACCAGAAGCTGATGGCTACTTCTTCATTTATCAGAATTACTTTTGCCGTTGTATACGTAGTACTCCAAGTATTTTAAAAAAGAAAAACATTGTAATGTTTACACACCCTAATTGGTCAAAAAAATACTCAAAAACTCATGTAGTGTGGTGTTTAAATAAGGCGGATACTATCGTTTGTTTAAATTCTGATATAAAAGAGTATTTAATTAATTCTGGCGTGAAGTCAGAATTATTAAAAGTGCTTCATATAGGTACATCATCAACTACATTTTATAGACATCAAAGAGGTGGGGGAGACATAGGGTTTTGCTCTAATTTTGGAAAAAGAAAAAATCCTGATTTGATTTTTGATATCATTAAAAATATGCCCCAAAAGGTTTTTCATATTATTGGAAGAAACTGGGAAGATTATTATAGGTTTAATGAAATGAAAGCTTTTTCAAATTTTGTATATCATAATAATGTATCTTATGAATCCTATCCGGAGTTATACAATAAATTGGATGTGTTTGTATCTCCATCACTTTTAGAAGGAGGACCAGTGCCTATTCTAGAAGCAATGATGTCTAATTGTGTACCTGTAGCTTCTAAAACTGGGTTTGCGCCAGATTTAATACAACATGGAGTAAATGGGTATTTATTTGATTTAGATGCTTCTTACAAAGATGTAATTTCTCTTATTGAAAAAGCTTTTGAAATAGAGGAAGATGTTAGGCAGTACGTAATACCATATACTTGGGAGAACTGCTCTAAAACTATTGATGACTATTTTTTGAGTTGATGTTTTCGTTGTAATTCTAAAAGTTTAGAATACTTTAAAAACGTAATATTTGCGGTTTGTATACAAATTACAAACCCGTTGATACCATCTAAAATGCCTAAGCGTAAAATATAAGCTTTAAAAAAAGCCCAAGTAGGATTTAACCAAATTTTAAAAAAGGTAGACTTTTTTCCCTTATCAAAATAAGCTTTAGCAGCAATTGTAGAAAAGTATTCCGTTTTTTTGTTAAACTCGGAGTAGGACTGGTAAGTCCAATGCAAAATATCTCCATTTAAATGACCAGTTTTTGATTTAGAATCATTTAAAAGTACATTATCATGAGGGTTAATACCTTTCCACTCCGCCTTTCTTCTATCAAAAATTCTTAATTTTTTATTAGGATACCAATCAGAATACTTTATCCATTGTCCACAAAAATTATTATATCTGTTGCAATAGTAACCATTAAACTTCCAATTAGATTTTAGTTTAATTATTGATTTTTGTAGTTCTTCAGAAAGAGCCTCATCACCATCTAAGGATACAACATAATCGTAAGTCGCTCTAGTAAGGGCAAAATTCTTTTGTTCTATATATCCTAAAAAAGTTTGCTCAATGAATTTTACATTATACTTCGCACAGATAGATTTTGTTTTGTCTGTAGAAAAGGAATCAACAACAATAATTTCATCTACAATATTTACCAAAGATTGTAAACACCTTTCAATGTTTCTTTCTTCATTAAAGGTTATAATAACACCAGACAGTTTTATCATTACTAGAATTCAAAAAATTTTGGTAAAAATAGCTATTTTTGGTGCAATGGGAATAATTGATGTTTCAGTAATCATAAGTACATATAATAAACCAGAATACTTAGAAAAAGTGTTATGGAGTTATCAGTTTCAAACCTTTAAAAACTTTGAAATTATTATTGCTGATGATGGCTCTACCGATGAGACTAAGGCTATGGTTAACTATATGGTCAATAAGGTAGACTATCCTATTAGGCATGTGTGGCATCCTGATAATGGGTTTCAAAAAACGGTAATTTTGAATAAAGCCACTTTAGCTGCTATGGCTGATTATTTGATCTATACAGACGGAGACTGTATTGCGAGATGCGATTTTGTCGAAACGCATTTGGAGTTAAGAAGGCCAAATATAGCTTTATCTGGAGGCTATTTTAAACTTACAGAAGACGTTTCTAAATTAATTACCCTCAATGTGATTGAATCACAAAATTGTTTTAAGAAACATTGGTTATTAAAAAAGGGACAACCTTGGAGTTTTAAGATGAATAAATTAAGTCCATCAAAATTAAAAACCTCATTACTAAATACTTTTACCACAACTAAAGCAACTTTTGATGGTATGAATGTTTCTGTGTGGAAAGATAATGTTTTAGAAGTGAATGGTTTTGATGAGCGAATGGTATATGGAGGAGAAGATAGAGAATTGGGAGAACGTTTAGTAAATCTTGGAATAGTTTTTAAACAAATAAGGTATAGTGCAATATGTTTGCATTTACATCATCAAAGACCGTATAAAAATGAAAAAGCCATAGCCAATAATAAACTAATTCGAATGGCTACTAAAAATCAAAAATCAACTTATACTAAGTTTGGTATTACAAAAACTACTCATTAAATTCTTTTCTAGTTTTAGCAAGAGCAGACCCTATAACTTGGTGCATATCATAGTATTTATATTCAGCCAATCTTCCTCCAAAGAGTATATTGGTTTCGTTGACTGCTAGTGCTTTATATTTTTGGTATTTCTGTTGGTTTTCATGATTATTCACAGGATAATATGCTTCTTTTTTAGGAGTCCAAGTTTCGGGGAATTCTCTTGTAATTACAGTGTGTTTTTGTTTACCAAATTCAAAATGTTTATGCTCTAAAATTCTGGTATATGGAATTTCGGTGTCATTGTAGTTAACCACTGCGTTTCCTTGAAAATTATCAATATCTAAAATCTCGTGTTCAAAGCGTAAAGAACGGTATTCTAGCTTGCCAAATTTATAGTTGTAGTACTCATCGATATTACCAGTATACACTACTTTTTTAGCCATTGTTTCTAATTCACTTTTATTTTTAAGGAAGTCAACATTCGTTTTTGTTTCAATACCTTTAAGTAATCCTTCAGTTATTTTATTATAGCCTCCAATGGGAATACCTTGATACCTGTCATTAAAATAGTTATTGTCAAAAGTATATCTCACAGGAAGTCTTTTAATAATAAAGGCAGGTAATTCTGTTGCTTTTTTGCCCCACTGTTTTTCTGTATACTCTTTTATAAGCGTTTCATATATATCTTTTCCAATTAAAGATAATGCTTGTTCTTCTAGGTTTTTTGGGTTTTTAACGCCGTATTTAGCAATTTGCTCTTTAATGATGTTTTTGGCCTCAGCTGGTGTCTTTATACCCCATAATTGATGAAAGGTATTCATATTAAAAGGTAAATTATAAAGCTTTCCTTTTGATAAAGATAGTGGGGAATTGATATAATTATTAAATGAAGTAAATTGGTTAATATAATTCCAAATTTCAGTATCATTTGTATGAAAAATATGTGCGCCGTATTTATGTACATTAATACCATTTGCATTTTCACAGTATATGTTGCCACCTAAATGAGGTCTTCTATCAATAACCAGGCATGTTTTACCCTTTTTTGTAGCTTCGTGTGCAAATACAGCTCCAAATAATCCAGCACCAACAATTAAATAATCATACTTTTGCATACATTTATATTTTTAACAAAACTAGGCATATAATTAGCTAAATAAAAGATTTCATTTCAATGTATTACATTTCGAGAAATTATAAGTCATTATTTAATGCAGCAGGAAAAGCAAAGACTGATTGCGAATTCGTTTTTCAAAAAATGGGCTTTAAAAATTTGGGGTTTAAGCAGTCTTCTATTCCAAATTCAGCAATCGGTACGATAAAGAATTTTTTTGGAATCTTTTTAGCTCTTTTAAAGTTGCCAAGAAAGAGTACAATTGTTACACAATACCCTAATAACAAGTTTAGGGGGATGATTATGTTTTTTTCAAAGGCAAAAAAATGCAAAATCATTACTATAGTTCATGATGTTAGAATTTTAAAGGGTAGAACAAAAGATGTTGCTGCTGAGCTTAACCAAATTATTACATCAGATGTTATTATAGTTCACAATCCGTCCATGAAACAGTGGTTTTTAGAACAAGGTGTTTCTATCCCAATAATTGTTTTAGGTATTTTTGATTACATATCTGAGCAAAGACCAAAGCAAAATACCAATAGAAAACTAAACGATACATATAGTATAGCTTACGCAGGAGGTTTTGGCGATGGTAAAAACTCGTATATTTTTGATTTTGATATGTTAGAAAACCGAAACTACGATTTAAGGCTTTATGGCATTGGTTTTGATCCCAAAAAGCGCAAGGTTGAAGAAGCTAAATCTGTAGTTTACTATGAGGGTGTTTTTAAATCTGATGAGGTGGCTTACAAAATTGAATCTGACTTTGGTTTAGTATGGGATGGTATTTCAACAGAAACTTGCAGTGGTAACTATGGGGAGTACTTACAATTTAACAATCCCCACAAGACTTCATTATACTTATTGTGTGGTTTGCCAGTTATAATTTGGGATAAAGCGGCATTAGCAGATTTTGTTAGGGAGAATAATATAGGAGTTACAGTTTCTAACTTAAAAGATTTAAATAAAATCTTAGGAGATTTATCAACTGAAGATTATCACAAGATGAAAAGAAATGTAACAGAAATTCAAACAAAAGTGATGGAAGGTTATTTTGTTGAAACAGCAGTAAATAAGGCATTAACTTATATCCAATAAATTATTCAGGAAACACTTTAACTTTGTGGTAAATAATTTAGGTTCAAATTCAGAGTAATAATTGGCTACCAATTTTTTTATTTGTTTATTGGTTTTGCCATCAAAGAGCTTTGGTTTGTAATCTTTTAAATGTACTGAAATACTTTGGTTTTCATCCTCAAAGATATTCCAAGTGTTTTTATCTATCCATGGTGAGAATATTGCAAAAGTTGGAATATCAATAGCTTTAGCCATATTTATAGCACCACCTTCGTTTCCTATAATCGCACTGCAGTTATATGAAATAGCAATAAATTCTCGAAGACTTTTTCCAAAAACATTAAAGTAGATTTTTGCTTGAGTTTTAGGTTTACACAAATCAAAAACGGTTTTAGCATCTTCTTTTTGTTTGGGTATATAGTTAAATAGAATATTGCCATTTGTATGCACTACAATTGCATCAATAATGTTAGCCATATATGACAATGGATATGTTTTACTGGCATCACTTCCTAATACGCTTACCATAAATAAAGTTTGAGACATATCAATCTTAGAATCTATAAGAAACGTTTTAGCATCCTCTATTTCTTGAGAAGATAAATATATTTTAGGTTTAACTTTAAATGAATTCTTGCAAATAGGTTCTAATAGTTGTAGTCTATTCTCTATAGCGAGGCCTTGGCTGTTTTTTGATTTTTTTAAGCGTTTTACAGGGTTAGTGTAAAAAAAATGGGTATACCATTTATAATATCCAATTTTAGTATTTGCTTTTGAAAAAAGTGTAATAAAGTTACTTGACCATTTACCATATACATCTATTACAACATCATATTTTTCTTTTTGTATAAGTTTTAAAAAAGAAAAAAAGGCCTTACGGCTTTTTTCTACTTCAGGTGTAAATAGTTTAAATTCATCAATATCTGGATGTTGAGCCACAACGGGCATTGTGTGAGAATTGATAAGATAATGTAATTCTGCATTAGGGAAAGATTCTCGTAATATAGGAAACAATATAGTTGATGTTAAAACATCTCCTATCATTTTCTGTTGAATTACTAAAATCTTCATAGTGTTGAAATTACAAATAAAAAATTCCAAATCCCAAGGACTAAGTATTGGAATTTGGAACTTATTTTTTTAAAAACTATTTACTTATACAGCAACTTCGTTATCTCGAAGCGCATCATTTAAAGATGTTTTTTTATCTGTACTTTCCTTACGTTTTCCGATAATTAAAGCACATGGTACATTGTAGCTTCCAGAAGGAAACTCTTTAGCATAGCTACCAGGGATTACTACAGATCTTGCAGGTACTATACCTTTGTACTCTTTTGGAGTGTCTCCTGTAACATCAATTATTTTTGTACTCATGGTTAACACTACACCTGCGCCTAAAACAGCCTCAGTTTCAACTTTTACACCTTCTACAACAATACATCTAGATCCAATAAAAGCGTTATCTTCTATAATCACAGGAGCAGCCTGTAATGGTTCTAATACACCACCAATACCAACACCTCCAGATAAATGTACATTTTTACCAATTTGAGCGCAACTACCAACAGTAGCCCATGTATCAACCATAGTACCTTCATCAACATATGCTCCTATGTTTACATAACTTGGCATTAAAATAGTCCCTGGAGAAATGTACGCACCATGCCTAGCAACAGCATTAGGCACTACTCTAATTCCTCTTTCAGCAAAATTTTTCTTTAATGGAATTTTGTCATGGTACTCAAAAATACCTGCCTCTAAAGTTTCCATTTTTTGTATAGGGAAATATAAAACTACAGCTTTCTTAACCCATTCGTTTACTTGCCAACCATTTTCAATTGGCTCAGCTACTCTTAGCTTACCTTTATCTAATAAGTCAATAACAGTTCTTATAGCTTCAGTAGTTTTAGCATCTTTTAAAAGTTCTCTATTATTCCAAGCACTTTCTATAGTTTGTTGTAATTCTATCATTTGTATCAAATATTTTGCGCAAATATAATATGTAAAGGATAAAATAGAGTAGTATTTTACTTTTAATTGTTTTGTAATACAACTTGAAAATTTGAAGCTTTTTCAAGGTATAGAAAGCTCATTTTCCCTTTGAAGAAATACTAATTCTAGATGAAATACATTTTCTGTGTATTTCAACGTTGAAAATAGGCACTTCCACTATTTATCGATAAAACTTTTCAGATTTTCTAATAATCGAAAATACGTTGATGTACAACTAATTTATTGTAGTTGAGCAAGCTAACGGATATATATTTGAACTGTTGAAACAAATGAAACAACCCAAGTCATGAAAACAAATTTTTACATATTATTTATCTTTTTACTTTCTTTCTCAGCTATAGGAGCTCAGAATGATACTAAGACTAATAAAGTAGAAACTCAAGTTACTGTATCTGAAACAACTGAAGCAACAGTAATCATTGATAGTGTAAAAATTAAAGAAACTCTTGCAAAGAGTAGTAGTGACATTAGAATTTTCTTAAACAGAGAAAGAAAAGTTGAAAACATCAAATTAGTATTTCCTAAAATGAACAAAAGAAAATTATCTTAATAACGATTAAGTATTCAAATTTAATAATAAGGTTAAACACAAAGAAGACTGTCTATAAAGGCAGTCTTTTTTATTTTAAAGAATTACTTTTGCTCAAAATTAGTACATGGGAAGAATTCTAGCCATAGATTATGGTAAAGTAAGAACAGGAATAGCTGTTACAGATGAGTTACAGATAATAGCCTCTGGTTTAACTACTGTTGCAACAAATGAGCTAATTACTTTTTTAAAAGACTATTTATCAAAAGAAAATGTAGAATTGTTTTTGGTAGGAGAACCAAAACAGCTTGATAATACGCCTTCTGAAAGTGAAGTGCTAATTTTGTCTTTTCTCAAAAAACTTTACAAAGCATTCCCCAAAATACCTGTTGAAAGGGTTGATGAGCGTTTTACCTCAAAAATTGCATTTCAGACAATGATTGATAGCGGGCTTAAAAAGAAACAGCGTAGGAATAAAGCTTTAGTTGATGAAATTAGTGCCACTTTAATTTTGCAAAATTATTTATACTCTAAATAGTTTTTTTATTCAATCGATAATTTTACCATGTAAGTATCGTATTTTTGTTTAAATAATTTGTTCCTAATAATGATTTTACCAATTGTAGCTTATGGCGACCCTGTTTTAAAGAAAAAGGGTACTGAAATATCCAAAGATTATGCTAATTTGAATGGATTGCTTGATAACATGTTCGAAACCATGTATAATGCAATGGGGGTAGGTTTAGCAGCTCCACAAATAGGTTTATCAATACGCTTATTTTTGGTAGATACTTCTCCATTTGCTGATGATGAAAACATGTCTGAAGAAGAAAGAAAAGCACTTAAAGATTTTAGAAAAGTTTTTATAAATGCTACAATTCTAGAAGAGAAAGGAGATAAATGGGCTTTTAATGAAGGATGTTTAAGTATACCGGATGTACGCGAAGATGTATTTAGACAACCTCAAATAACAGTAGAGTACTATGATGAGAATTTCAAGAAGTATACTGAAACCTTTGATGGTTTAATTGCTCGAGTAATTCAGCATGAATATGATCATATTGAAGGTGTTTTGTTTACAGATAAACTGTCTAGTTTTAAAAAACGTTTAATAAAAAATAAACTTTCCAACATTTCAAAAGGAAAAATAAATGCAGATTACAGAATGCGTTTTCCTAATCAAAAAAAGAAGCGATAATTTTTGCGTTATATTTAAAAACATGATATTTGCGGCTCTCTAAAAATGAAATAAATTATGGGTTTAGAAAAAGTTTTGGCTATATCAGGAAAACCTGGACTATATAAGTTAGTAACACAAACCCGAGGAGGTTTTGTGGCTGAATCTTTATTAGATGGTAAACGACTATCTATTAGTTTACAAAATAATGTAAGTGTATTGAGTGAGATTGCTATTTATACTCTTACCGAAGAAGTGCCTCTACATAAGGTTTTAGGTAAAATTAAAGATAAAGAAAAAAGTAATCCTTCTAGTGTTGGTCCAAAAGACGGAAAAGATAAACTTGAAGAATATTTCTTTGATGTATTACCAGATTATGATGAAGATAGAGTATATGCTAGTGATATAAAAAAAGTTATTCAATGGTATAATCTCTTGCAAAAACATGATATGTTAAGTTTACTTGAAGATGATGAAACATCAACATCAAGTGAAGAAGAAGAATAAGACTACAACCTCCTAAAATGGAGGTTTTTTTATGACTTTCGTGTAAGTGTTTAAGATTGTTTACGACATTATAATAATCAAAAGTGTAAACAATGAAGTCTATTTGGTTTTTTGAAGACGCTAATCTTTTCAAAGTTTTATGTCCACATAAATTTAAAGCTTATAAAACTGATCATGATTTTGATGCCTATAAAAAGCAGGATTATATCTATTTTGAAGAAGATTCTGCAAACAAAGTTTACTTGATTGAAAAGGGAAAAGTAAAACTTGGATACTACAATGACGATGGAGAGGAAGTAGTAAAAGCCATATTAACACGAGGAGAATTATTTGGAGAAACTGCAATTTTTGGAGAATCTAAGCGTGAAGAATTTGCCATGTCTATTGATAATTCAACAAGCATTTGTCCAATAGGAGTGGAGACTATGCATAATCTTATGAGAGATAATCAAACTTTTAGTTTTAAAGTTTATAAATTTATAGGTTTTAAACTAAAAAAATTAGAAAGGAGGCTTCAATTACTTTTATTTAAAGATACAAAAACACGTTTGTTGGAATTTTTACATGAGTTATGTGCTGATTATGGCTATGATTGCGAGAAAACAGGAGATAAAATTATTCATCACCCGTATACTCAAAAAGATTTGGCTTCATTAATAGGAACATCAAGACCTACCTTAAATACGCTTTTAAACGAATTAAAAGAAGAAAATGTACTAGAATTTAATAGAAAAGAGATTAGAATTTACACGCAATCAGCTTAAAATTACTATTTAAGCTTTAATACATCTTCTTTATCTTTTTAAGCTTAGTTTTCCAAAGCTCTAATTCCTTCTTGTGCTTTGCAATATTAGTATTTACTTCTTTTACCAATGGATTGTCATCTTCAACATTTGTGAAAAATTGTAAATTATTTTCTAGTTGGTTTATTTTACTTTTTATTTCGTCTATCTTTTTACGGATAAATGAATGCTCATTGTCTAAACTTCTGTTATTATCGTCATTATTATTTAAAGTCTCAAGTTTGGTTTCAAACTTTATCATTTCGGCTTCATTTTTGTCAATCTTTAACTTAGAAAATAGTTCATCAACAACTTTATTAAACTTACCTTCAATGTAACGTTTATCATTAGGCACTTTTCCTAATGTTTTCCAAGTATTAACATGATCTTTAATAACTGTTAAGTCTTTGTCTTTGTCTTTAGTTAGTTCAATGTTTTTAAGAGTTTCAAGAAGTTCTTGTTTTTTATTAAAAGCTTCAATAAACTCTTTATTCGCTTCATTACGTTTACTATGTAATCTATCAAAATAAGCATTACAAGCTGTTTTAAACTGTTTCCAAATTTTATCACTATCCTTTCTTGGTACATGACCAATTTTCTTCCAATCACTTTGGATTTTTTTCATTAGAGGAGTAGTGGCATCAAAATCTTCACTATCCATATTATCTTCAGCTATTTTAACAAGCTCTTTCTTTTTTTGTAGGTTTTGGTATTGCTCCTTTTTTAGATCTTTGTAAAATGCGTTTTTCTTTCTATTGAAATTTCTAACAGCTTCTTTAAATTTAGACCAAGTAGTCTCATTAACTTTAATAGGTACTTTACCAGCATTAAAAAAGTTTTCTCTTAGTATTTCTATTTCTTTTATTTTCTTCTGCCAACCTCCATGAGAATTTGAAGCATTAGAGGTAATATTTGCAATTTCAGAAATGATTTCTTCTTTTTTCTCAAGATTCTTTTCATAAACTTTATCAATTTCCTTAAAGTAAACTTGCTTCTTATCGTTTATAACTTTTGTAGCAGCCTTAAAGCGCTCCCATATCACTTCACGATGTTCTTTACCTACAGGACCAAGTTCCTCTTTCCACATTTTATGCAATTCTTGAAGCTCTCTAAAAGCACGCATAGGATCGTCGTACTTGCCTAATTCCTCAGCTAGTTCAATTATCTTTATTTTTTTTTCTAAATTATGTTTAAAATCTAAATCACGTAAATCTCTATTTAGATGTAAAAAATCATAGAATATTTCTACATGGTGATGATAGCTATTCCAAGCATTATTATACTTATCTCTTGGTATTGGGCCTGTATTTCTCCAACGCTCCTGTAATTCTTTAAAATGTTTGTATGTTGTATTTATGTTTTCTTCAACGTTAATTAAACCTTTAAGTTCTTCAATGATTTCAAGCTTTTTTTGAAGATTTTGCTTTAGATTTTGTTCAATATTTTTATAATGATCATTGAGTTTATTACGGTAGTCTCTGTATGCAGATTTGAATCGTTTTTGAACGGGACTAGAATAGTAAAAATCTATTTCATTTCCACCATCATTTATAAAATCTGCTTTTTTCTCATCAATTAGAGCGTTGAATTTAGAGTTAAATTCGTTTTTTATTGCGTCTACATGACTCCTAATGGCTTGAACTTTTTCTTTTTTTAATAACTTTTCTAGCTCAATAGCTAGTGCTTCCAGAGACATTTTATCATACTCCTTGAATTCTATAGTATGACGCTCCTTATTCCCTTCATCTTCTGCATCTTCAGCATTAGACTCTTCAATTTCATCAATACCATCTTCTTCTCTTTTTCCAGTAGTGTTTTCTGTAATAACTTCAACTATTTTCTCTTCGGAAATAGAATCGATAAAGTTTGTTTCTTCTTTATTACTATTTATTGCTTCAGTAGCTTCAGCATTCTCTTGATTTCCATCTGCTTCATGCAGGTTATCTGGCTCAGACATTTTAATAAATGTTTAGGGGTTGTACACTTTTTGTTTAAAGATACTAACAACTAAAGTATTTACAAAAAACGAGAGCGGTTTTAATATGTAAAATAATTATTTATTTAAGTTCCAGATGGACCATGCTTTTTCAGCTTGGAGTTTGAGCATGTTGAGACCATTAATAACTGTAGCTCCTTTTTGCTTACCCAATCGTAAAAACTTTGTTTCTTCTGGGTTGTATATTAAATCGAATAAAATATGTTTCTTAGTTATAGATTCATAAAGGATTTTTGGACAGCTTTCTACATCTGGAAATGTGCCAACAGGAGAGCAGTTTATTATAATTTGATATTCGGAAATAATCTTATCATTTAAATCATCATAAGTATACTCTACATGTTTTCTGGCATTTCTTGAAACATAATGACAAATAATACCTCTTTTTTTTAAAGTATATAGTACAGCTTTACTAGCACCACCGGTACCTAAGATTAAGGCTTTTTTATGGTGCTTTTTTAAAAATGGTTTTAAAGATTTTATAAATCCATAGCAATCGGTGTTATATCCTACTAGTTTACCTTTTTTAGTAACTTTTATGGTATTAACAGCACCAATTGCTTTTGCTTTTTTATTTAATTTATCTAGATAGGGTATAACATCTTCTTTATAGGGTATAGTAACATTAAGACCTTTTATACCTTCAGTATTATTAATGATTTTAGGAAATAAGTCAATGTTTTCAATATCAAAATTCTCATAACTAACACCAGTAATGTTTTCTTTTTCAAACTTATTTTTGAAATAATTGCGAGAAAATGAATATGATATATTTTTGCCTAAAAGACCTAATTTATACATGTTTTTTTTGTTTTTGTCCATAGATTTCAAGTCCAATTACAATTACTAACCCCATAAATATAAAACCAATGGCAAAATAAGTTTCTGTAGTTAATTCTGGTATATAACGTTTGTAGTTTTCTATAATTTTTTCTCCTCCAGTATCTAGCATTAAATCTCCATTTTCCAGGTGTTTATAAATAGTTTTTTTCCACGGCCAAACAACACCAAGAGATCCAATGATGAATCCTATAATAGATGCAGTAGTAATGCTCTTGTAGTGTTTAAGAATATAACTTAGTGCATGAGAAAATGTAACAAGTCCTGTAACCGAACCTAAAGTAAATACAACTAAAACTTTCAACATTCTTATACGTGTTTCGTCATATATAAAATCTAAGTTTCCACTAAAAATATCTGTTATTGTATCATAAAGTGCATTTACAGAGTCTACTAAAAGTAAAACGTAATTTCCAAGTAGAATTAAAATGAATGATCCTGAAAATCCGGGAAGTGTCATCCCTGAGACACTTATAATACCACAGAAAAAGACGAATAGCAGATTGTCATTTTCTTTTGCAGGGTTTAAAAAGCTAATTCCTAAACCAATGGCTATACCAAGGCAAAGTGATATAATTGTTTTGTTGCTCCAGTCGTTAAAATCTTTGTTAATATAATATATGGAGCCTACAATCATTCCAAAAAAGACACTCCAAACATAGAGCTCGTAATGTAAAATCAAATAATCAAGAACTTTTGAAATACTAAAATAACTAATAATCATACCTAGGAAAAGTAATCCTAGAAAACGGCCATTAATATAGTTGAAAAAACTCCTAAACCTGCCATTAAATAGAAGTTTGAAAGCTTTCCCGTTTACTTTTTTTAGAGAATAAATAAACTCTTGATAGAATCCAGCAACAAAGGCTACTACACCGCCAGATACTCCAGGTACCTTATTGGCAGCCCCCATACCTAGTCCTTTTAATACTAGAAATAATTTATCATTAAAAGTTCTAGTACTGTTCATTATTATTTTTTACTACCAACTTTTTCAAGAATAAAAATAGTTAAAAAACCCAAAACCATAAGGGTTACAGATAACATAATATGGTTCTCTCCATTAAAGTTAAATGGCGAAATACTTTCTTGAATAAGTGGTGTTTTGATTCCTTTAGAGTTGGTATGCCAAGACAAAGTGTTTTTCCAAGGCCATACCTTATTTAAAGACCCAAAAATGAATCCTGTTAATAGTGCCAATGTTATATTATGATAATTTTTAAATAGCCATTTTAAAATATGGCTGAAACTTAATAATCCAAAAGCAGCACCAGTTGTAAAGATGAGAATCTTTTTTATGTCTACGTCATGTATAGCATCACTTAGAGTTTTGTATGCCCCAAGAATTATCAAAATAAACGAACCTGAAATACCAGGAAGTATCATTGCACATATTGCTATGGCACCAGCAATAAACAAAAAATAGTCGTTATCACTGTTTTGCATTGAGGGTAGCGTAGATATATAATAAGCTATGACAGCTCCAAAGATAAGGGCTGTTATTGTACCAAAATTCCATTTGGTTATTTGTTTACCAACAAAATAAATACTTGCAATAATAAGTCCGAAAAAGAACGACCAAATAAGAATAGGATGATGTTCTAATAGGTATTTAGCAAGTTTCATAAAAGAGACAAAACTTATTACAATACCTCCCAAAAGCGCAACAATAAAATTACCATTTAAGTCCTTCCAAAATTGTGTTAAACCATTTTTGAAAAGTGTTTTAAATAGCTCGGGTTTAACATTACTTATGGTTGAAATTAACTCTTCGTAAATCCCTGATATAAAAGCAATTGTGCCCCCTGAAACTCCAGGTACAGCATCAGCTCCACCCATGGCCATACCTTTTAAGGAAATAATTAAATAGTCTTTTAAACTGCGTTGCATACCTTATAATTTGATAAACCAAAGGTAGATAATTTGAAGTAATTTATGACTTTTGATTTATCAAAGACTTTACTCGATTGTTGTCAAGTAATTTTGGAAACAACTCATCTATGATAAAACTGAACTCATAGTTGTTTTTTAAGCCATTTTTGATGTAATAAATCCCTTTATCTTTTTCATGAATAGAGAAAAATAAGCCTCCTAATCGGTACTGTATTTCTGCATTATCTGGATAAAACTCTAAAGCTTGCTCAAAATTAAATATAGCAGCTTGCGCTTCTCCTAGTTTTAATAATAAGTCGCCTCTTGCTATCCATGTGTCTAATTCAAAATTACCAAGCTCAAGTGTTTTTTTATATCCTCTTTCTGCTTCTTCAAAGAAATTTAAACTATAATTTATTTGTGCATATAGTTTCCAATAATTTACGTTTTCAGCATCTATATTAATTGCTTTGTTTATGTAATAAAGTGCTTTTTGGAAGTTTTTCTTTTTCTTGTAGAATTTGGTAATAGCTATCCAACCCTTATCTAATAAAGGATCTTCATGTACAGTTTTGTAAAAATATTGAAGTGCTAGATCGTGGTTTTTTAATTTCTCATAACAACTTCCAATTCTTAATAATGCAAATGAAGTGGGATCATCTAATTTAAGGGTTACATCATAGCTTTCTATAGCTTCTGCATAATTACCTTGTTGTTCTAAAACCTTTCCGCGTTCAAGATATGCTCCTATGAAAGTATCATCGGAAATTATAGCAAATTCAAAAGCAGCAAGGGCTTTTTTATATTTTTTTAAAGTAACGTATTGCTTCCCTAATTGATGCCATGCAACTTCAGAATATGGGTTTTTATCTAAAAATACATTTAGATAATCTATGGCTTCGCTATGCTGTTCTAAATAATCAAAACAGTATATAACGTTATAAAGTGCTGAGTAATCCTCAATATCTTCTTCAAGGCACTTCATAAAATATATTTTTGCATCATCAAAAGCATCTAAAAATAGATATTCCATACCTATTAGTGAATATATATCAACAACATCTTCTGTTAGGTCAAGCGCAAATTTAAGTACCTCAATAGCCTTTTCATGATTATCTTCTTTAGAAAGGATATTAGCCTTTTGAATGAAGATCTCCTCATTATGAGGTTCTAACTGATATAACTCATTCAACAAATTATTAGCCGTCTCAAGATTATTCTCAAATACGTGAATTTCTACATTAAAAAGCTTAAGGCTAGTTGAGGAGGGATGCTGCTCTAAACCAAGTTTTATTGCTTTTTTTGCTAAAGCAATTTTCCCTTGGTTAAGATAGTAATGAATGATGTTTTCAAATTCTTCTGAATCAAAAAACAAAACATGGTTTGTTTTTAACATCGATTCAAACTTAGTAAGTGGCAAATTGTTGTTGTCGTTTTGACTAAACTCCATAAACACGTTTGAGTGTACTGTTCAACTTAGATAAAAATAATGTTCTCACCT
Source organism: Hyunsoonleella pacifica (assembly GCF_004310335.1). Taxonomy (GTDB): domain Bacteria; phylum Bacteroidota; class Bacteroidia; order Flavobacteriales; family Flavobacteriaceae; genus Jejuia; species Jejuia pacifica. The sequence goes on from NZ_SIRS01000002.1 coordinate 213,834, forward strand.
ATGAAATTCAGAATCTAATTATAAATGTTTTTAACAAAGTAATGAACAAGTCTTTATGATTTTAGGAGATAGTATGCTAGATAGTCTCTATATCAGTTGATTAAATACTTTATTCTTGAGCTATTCTATCTAGAAGCGAACGGATAATATTACATCCTTTAACAATTTCTTCTTCTGAAATGGTTAGAGGAGGGGTAATTCTAACAGCTTTTGGCTCAAATAATAACCAAAAAAGTATTAAACCTTGGTTTTGACTTTCTAAAACTAATGTATTTGCAATTTCAGAAGAGGGAAGTATTATGGCTAGCATTAGTCCTTTTCCTCTGATTTCTTTGATGAGTTGGTGTTTTAGTAGTTTGCGAAATAATTTCTCTTTATTTAATGCTTGAGACATTAAATCAGTTGCAATTATTTCTTTTAAAGTTGCTAACGCAGATGCAGCTATAAGTGGATGTCCTCCAAAAGTTGTAATATGCCCAAGTTTTGGATTATCCATAAGAAAATCCATAAGTGCTGATGATGAAGTAAAAGCTCCAATAGGTAGCCCTCCACCAAGACCTTTGCCTGTAACTAAAATATCAGGGATGCAGTTATAATGCTCAAAACTAAAAAGCTTTCCTGTTCTACCTATCCCAGGTTGTATTTCATCTAAAATTAAAAGTGTACCTGTATTATCACATTTTTTGCGAACCTTTCTCAGATAGTCGTTGGTTGGTTCAATAAATCCTGCACCTCCTTGAATAGTTTCAAGTATAACACAAGCGGTTTTAAATGTAATAGCATCTAAGCTATTTTTATTATTAAATTCAATAAACTTAACATCAGGAAGTAAAGGTCTAAAAGCTTGTTTACGTTCTTCAAACCCCATAACACTTAAAGCCCCCATGGTATTACCATGATAAGCGTGTTTAGCTGAAATAATTTCGCTTCTTCCTGTTGCTCGTTTTGCTAGTTTTAGTGCCCCTTCAATAGCTTCGGTCCCAGAGTTTGTTAGGTAAGTTTTCTCTAAGCATTTGGGTAAATTGTCAGCTAATAATTTTGTAAGTTCTACTGCTGGTTTCTGTATATATTCCCCATACACCATTACGTGTAAATATTTATTCAATTGGATTTGTATTGCCTTGTTTATTTTAGGGTGATTATGCCCCAAAGAACAGGCAGATACTCCAGCAACAAAATCTAGATAAGCATTTTTATTTGTATCATAAATATAGCAGCCATCAGCATGAGATATTTCCATTGATAATGGATGTGGTGTAGTTTGCGCTTGGTATTTTAAGAAGTCTTCTTTCAAATTAAAATTGAATTAAGTATGCTCCATACACATAAATATTTTCGGATGAATTAATTTGACTTATCGTTACCCTGAGATTATTGGTATCGTCTTCTTTTTCACATTCAAGAGAATATTTTACCCATTTATCTTTTAAATCAATTTTTAGTTTAGAGTAATTAGTATAATCATCTCCATGTTCTTGAAGTGATAGCTGAATATTACCCTGTCCTTTTAGCCAAATTGATAATTGGAAATCCCCTTTCTTTTTTTTTATATATTGATATATATATCCATTTTTTATTTTAGTACCTTTAATTTTATCAACAATTTTATTGTTATCAATAGAAACCATACAATTAGCTTCTACTAAGACCTTAGCTTTTTTCCAGACCGTGTGCTCAAAACTATTAGGTTTTGATAGTAAATTTTCAAGTATGGGTTTACTTACTTTTTTAACATTTCTTGACTTTCTTGTAGTTTTAATTTGTTTTATTTTTTTCTCATCAAAAAAATCATTTTCAGGAACATAATCATCTAAACCTTTAATAATTGGTAATTCCAGAGGTGGGTCATCTTTAAAGAGGTCTTCCACACTATTAAGACGTTCTTCTTCACGCCAATCAAAACCTTTAAGAATTTTATCGTTTTTTGGGAATTCTGATTCAGGATAAATAGTACCATCTACTTGATTAATTTTTCTAACCTCTTCGATAGCATTATCATGAATTAATATATTAATTAAACCAGATTTTGATTTGTCAATACCTACTAAATCTCCATTTTCATCTCTTAAATAATAAATAGATTGCGCATTTTTTATGATATCTACATGATATAATTCATTTTTATCATTAAATAATCCAACCAATTTTTTACCATTTATTTGATTAAAGCCATTCCCGAGGGTGTCTTTACTGATTAAAAAGGCATGGTTAAAAACAATTAAAGAATCCATTTTATCTCGTTCTGTATCAGACTGTAAATGAATTGTGTCTCCTGTCATCTGATTTCCTAAGTTCCATAAAATTGGTTTTCTCGCAGTAGAAAAGGCTGCATTGGAACCAGGAGCATTAATGTTTATTAGTTGTGTTAAACCACTTTCATGATTTACATGTATAGAGTCTGCTTTTCCACTTAAATCAGACTTATAGAGTTTAACATTTCTAAAAACTCTGGTAATGCGTTTTTCTGGCGTTCCTGTAACCATAAGTGTATCTCCATGAATATATAGAGAATCTCCTTCTTGTTCAGTTATGGCATACGCTCGTTTAGTAATGTAAATTGAATCTTTTGCTTTAAAAACTTCTGCATGATGCCCTTTAACAACACTATTGTTTAATGTGTCTGTGATTTTTATATTATTCGTTGCTGATGAAAAATTCCTATTCTGATCAAAATACAAGCTATCTCCAACTATTTCTTTGCCATCATAATCTATTTTAGCATTTTTCATAGCGTAACCTGTTTTGGCTTTGGTATCATAATACCCTTTTTCACAGTAAGTAACGCTTTCTTCAGTGGTAATAGTTGATGGACCAAATAAATAGGCATACCCTGTATCTGAATAAAAATCAAAATAATCAGTAACAATTTTGGCTTCCGGATTTGTAAGCACCACATCTTCAATAAAACGGTACTTTTTCTCTTGCATGTAGTATCTACCTATTTTGCTTGTAATAGTTCCAGATGAGTCTTTAACCACTGTACCATAACTTCTGTAGAATGCTTGTTGACGTTCTCTATCAAAGTATAAAGTATCTGTGGTAATTGTAGAGCTGGGATCAGTCAAAATAACATCGCCACTTGCAAATGCTAGTTGATTTTCTCCACTATACTCTACATACTTTGAAGTCATATTAATGGTGTCGCCTTGTATCATTTTTACATTACCATAGGCTTCAATAAAATTATCGCTTCCATAATAATAGGCTTTATCGCACCACATATCAGTACCGCCATGGAAAATATGTACTTGTTCCGAATCGTCTCTGGTTAATATTCTTGCACCTGGATATTTGTTTTCGTCATAGGTTAAAAATCCAGAGTATTTTATTTCTATTTTTTGTTGTGAGCTTATGTATTGTGTAACAAAAACAGCTAACAAAAGTAAAATGTTTAATGAAAAAGAAGTTTTCAAGGTTGAAATAATTTGAGACAAAAGTAACGATTTATATAATGTTTATATTGTTAAAATTGGCAGAAGTTTAACAGGTACAGAAGTATATTAGGGCAAATAAGTGTGTTTGCAGAAAGGTGCGTTAGGTATTGTAATTGCAGTTTTTGGTCCCGCTTTAGCGGGAAGCCAAAACTATTAGTGGAAGCCTTGCCCGTAGACAGGCTCGACCCGCAGGGTAACGCCATAAAAAAACGCTCCAAAAATAATTTGAAGCGTTTTTTAGATTTAACTAATTTATTAAGAATTAAATTTTAGCAGATTTAACTGTTTTAATAATTCTTCCGGCAATTTTGTATGGATCTCCATTTGAAGCAGGTCTTCTGTCTTCTAACCAACCTTTCCATCCTTTTTCAACTGTAATAATTGGAATACGGATAGAAGCTCCACGATCTGAAATACCGTAAGAGAATTCATTTATAGATTGTGTCTCATGTTCTCCAGTTAAGCGTTGGTCGTTATCTGCACCGTAAACAGCGATATGCTCTTTAACTACAGGACGGAATGCTTCACATATTTTTTCGTAAGTCTCTTTAGAACCACAAGTTCTTAAAACTTCGTTAGAGAAGTTTGCGTGCATACCAGAACCATTCCAATCTGTTGCTCCTAGTGGTTTTGGGTGCCAGTTGATAGCTAAACCATACTCCTCTGTTAATCGCTCTAATAAGTATCTAGAAATCCAAATTTCATCTCCTGCTAATTTTGCTCCTTTAGCAAATAATTGGAATTCCCATTGTCCAGCAGCAACTTCAGCATTAATACCTTCAAAATTTAATCCAGCATCAATACATAAATCAGCATGTTTTTCTATAATCTCTCTTCCGAAAGCATTTTTTCCACCAACTGAACAATAAAATTGTCCTTGAGGTGTTTGATCTCTTGGGAAACCTAATGGTAAGTTTGTTTCTGGATCCCAAAGAAAATATTCTTGCTCAAAACCAAACCAGAAATCATTATCGTCATCATCGATAGTAGCTCTACCGTTAGAAGGGTGTGGTGTACCATCAGCATTTAAAACCTCTGTCATTACTAAGTATCCATTTCTTCTTACAGGATCTGGATAAATAGCAACTGGCTTTAATAAACAGTCTGAAGAACCACCTTCAGCTTGCTGAGTTGATGAACCGTCAAAAGACCACATTCCTATCTCATCTAATGTACCTTTAAAATTTTCGTGCTCTTCAACTTTTGTTTTACTTCTAAGGTTAGCAGTTGGCTGATAACCATCAAGCCAAATGTATTCTAATTTAATTTTAGCCATAATTAATTATTTATTGGTATATAATTTTTATTAATTTGAACAAATATAATTTTTTATTGAGTTACTTTAAATTATCAGGGGTGGTTTTCATAAAACGCAATGTTATTTTTATTTATCCCCCATTTTTTTATGGTTTATTTTAAAAAAAGTATAGTTTTTTATATAAATATTGAAATATTGATAACTGCGAAAAAGTGCTTTTACATTTATTAATTCTCCAAGATGAACTATTTTTGTATTTTAATTCTTAAAAAACTAAATAAAATCTACAATGGCAATTCTACGATTTAATGCACTTAAAAAATCTATAAGCTATAAGCCTGTTACTTTTATTGAAGAAGGTAAACGATCTGAGTTATTTGGTGCTAATGTTTTTAATGAACATACTATGAGGCAGTATCTAACTAGAGATGCATACAAAGGGGTTATAAATGCTATTGAAGATGGGAAAAAAATTAGTAGAAATGTAGCAGACCAAGTAGCTTCATCAATGAAAGATTGGGCATTGTCTAAAGGTGTAACGCATTATACACATTGGTTTCAGCCATTAACTGGGGCTACAGCAGAAAAGCATGATGCTTTTTTTGAAACTTTAGAAAACGGCAATGCTATTGAAAAATTTGGAGGAAGTCAATTAGTACAGCAAGAACCTGACGCGTCAAGTTTTCCTAGTGGAGGCATTCGTAATACATTTGAAGCTAGAGGTTATACTGCATGGGATCCATCCTCACCCGCTTTTGTTTACGAAACAACATTATGTATCCCTACTATTTTTGTGGCCTACACAGGAGAGGCTTTAGATTATAAAACACCGTTATTAAGGGCACTTCACGCTGTAGATGATGCGGCTACTGATGTATGTAAATATTTTGATAAAAATGTTAAGAAAGTAACATCTTCAATGGGCTGGGAACAAGAGTATTTTTTGGTAGACAAGAACTTAGCTTCATGTAGACCCGATATTACTTTAACAGGCAGAACATTATTAGGGCACTCTTCGGCCAAAGGGCAACAATTAGATGATCATTATTTTGGATCCATTCCAAATCGGGCATTAAATTTTATGAGAGATTTAGAAAACCAATGTATGCTTTTAGGGATACCTGCAAAAACACGTCATAATGAGGTAGCTCCAAATCAATTTGAAATAGCACCAATTCATGAAGAGGCTAATTTGGCAGTAGATCATAACTCTTTACTTATGGATGTAATGGGGCGTGTAGCTTCTCGTCATGATTTTAAGGTTTTGCTTCATGAAAAACCATTTGCTAATATTAACGGTTCTGGTAAACATAACAATTGGTCTTTACAAACAAATACAGGAGTCAACTTATTAAAGCCTGGTAAAACACCAATGAGTAACCTTCAGTTTTTAACCTTCTTTATAAATACTATAAAGGCAGTTTATGAGAATGAAGAGTTATTAAGAGCATCTATTGCTTCAGCAAGTAATGATCATAGGTTAGGTGCAAACGAAGCACCTCCTGCGATTATATCTATATTTATTGGGGAACAGCTTACTAAAGTATTACAAGAATTAGAAGGAGTAACCAAAGGAAAATTGTCACCAAAAGAAAAAACAGATTTAAAGTTAAATGTGGTTGGTAAAATACCTGATGTATTATTAGATAATACGGATAGAAACAGAACATCTCCATTTGCATTTACTGGAAATAAATTTGAGTTTAGAGCCGTAGGATCAATGGAGAATTGCGGCAATCCTTTAATGGTCTTAAATACTATTGTTGCAAAACAGCTAAAGGATTTTAAAGAAGAAGTAGATGTACTTATAGATAAAAAGAACCTTAAGAAAGATGAAGCTGTTTTTAATGTGTTAAGAGAGTACATAAAAGCATCCCGAGATATACTGTTTGAGGGGAATGGTTATGGAGAAGAGTGGGAAAAAGAAGCTCAAAAAAGAGGTTTAAGCAATAATAAAACAACTCCAGAAGCTTTAAAAGTGAAACTTCATAAAAGCACCATCAACTTGTTTGAAGAAATGCAAGTAATGAGTAAAATTGAATCTGAAGCGCGTTATGAAGTAGAAATAGAGGCATACATCAATCATATCCAAATAGAGAGTAGGGTGCTTGGAGATATTGCTCGTAATCATATTGTCCCTACTGCTGTAAAGTATCAAAATATTTTAATAGACAACGTAAAAGGTTTAAAAGAAATTTTTGATAAAGATTATAAAGACTTAGGAAAGGAGCAGATGAATCTTATTAAGTCTATTTCAGGACATATTGATGGCATCAATAAAAATGTAACTGATATGATTAATGAGCGTAAGAAGGCTAATAAACTAGAAGATATTACTAAGAAAGCCGAAGCATATTGCGAAAAGGTAAAACCATTTTTAACTGATATACGATACCATTGTGATAAATTGGAATTATTGGTTGATGATGAGCTTTGGCCATTAACGAAATATAGAGAGTTATTATTTACGCGTTAGTTTTTAAGACTAATATTTATCTATTTTCCATTTTTGGTCATAATTGCTGTTAATAACCTTGAAGCCCACAAAAAGAGAATCTTCAATTATAAAATCATTTATACCAAATTTTTCATCTTGAAATTTTGGTAAGTTACAGTAGCATACGTCTTTATTAATTTTCTTAAAAGCTTTGAATACTACTAAGGATTCAAAATTACTACTTTTATCCTCCCTGCGTCTATTTAATAAATAGCTTGGAGATTTTAATAGTGTGAATTTGGAATTACATTCATCAATTTTTAGATTATCAAGATTAGAGTGAACAGCTTTAATTATATTGCCATTTTCACAATCTAAAGTTAAATATTTAAAACTTGATTGCAGTCTATTATAGCCAGTGATAATTATTTGTTTATCTATGATTTCTAGGTGGTCTGGGAGAAAAAATTTAGATGGATTTTTTTTAATTTCTTCATAAATTTCTCCAAGGTTTTCAAGCTTATAGCTTCTATCCCAGATTAATAAACCGTCTGAACTTATTTTTACTAAATTTATTTCATATGGATAAACTTTAATAGTAAGAAAATAAAAAAAGTTATCGGAATAATTTAAGTAATCATTAGATGTGGAGATATGATAATTTTTGTTCCAATTTTCTGTAAAATTACTATTCATACTTATAATATTTTTATAGTCATAAGTTGAAGCTAATACTGTAATTTTATTTTTTTTGATAATAACTCTATCTATTTTTTCATGTGTTTTAAAAACTTTTTTTTCTAATAATTTACCATTCTTTATTTTATATATAACAGCTTGAGACATATTATCTTTTGAAAGCCATTGGGAACCAGTAGCATAAATTGTACCATCAGCTGAAATAGCAAAATCTGCTATATCTATTATGTTTTCATAATTTGTTGGATCCTTAAATACGTATTGCCATTCGTTTTTTCCTTCAGAATTTAATTTTAAAATGATGCTTTGAGATTTTTCACTATCAAAATTATTATTTCCTAATACATAGTAATCTGTACCGTTTTTGTGTACTAATTTTGCTTGATTCTTGCCACTATCATTGCCAAATTCAAAAGTCCATTTGTATTCATCACAGGAGAAAAAGAGTAAGCTAAGGAAGAAGAATGTTTTAGCGAGATATTTCATTTATATTAATTATGAGTATTTATCGGTGTCAAAATTAGTTAAAACTATGCACTTTGGTCAGATAAAAAACCTATGGCATTTAGTCCATAGTGTTTAGTACTATATATAATATAAGGAAAGGTTTTAAGCACCAGCTAAGAAAAGTCATAGACGAAGTTCAAACCACTCTATGACTTATATATACTTTACTGTTAATAGTAATTGTTAGAATGGATTGGTTGCCCAAATTGTAACTTCTGGGATAAATCCTTTTTTTCGCATTTCTAAGATTGACAGAATGGTATGAGCAATGTCTTCAGCCCCAAGTTTGTTAGATTCCTCTTCTCGTACAATTCTGTTAGGGTCAGCAAAAGCAGTAGTTACTTCACTTGGATTTACCAAACTAACTCTAATATTGTACGCTCTTAATTCCGCTTGCCAAGACTGTGTTATTCCTTTTACCGCAAACTTTGAAGATGCATAAACACTGCCTTTTGCAAATCCTTTGGAGCTTGCTGTAGAGCCTATGTTTATAATATCTCCATAATTTTGTTTTTTGAAAATTGGTAGTATTTCTTGAGTTAACAGAATTAAACCAAAGACATTTGTGTTATACACATCAATTAGATGTTGTTCGGTTATCTCTCCCAATAAAGGGAAAATACCTATCCCAGCATTATTGATTAAGATGTCAATCTTTCCATCTAATACATCAATTGCTTCTTTAGTTTTTTCAGGAATAGATTTTAAATCACTAATGTCAAATTGAATTGGGATTGCTCCCAATTCATCTGCAACTTTTTTTAGTTTATCATAATTCCGTCCTGTAATAACAACTTTAGCCTCTTTTTCTATGAGTTTTCTAGCAGTTTCTTTACCTATACCAGAACTACCTCCAGTAATAAGCACATGTTTATTTTTTAACTCCATTTTGATTATTCAATTGTTAAAAGATGTCCCATTTGTAATGCGTCTTTTACTAATGATTCTTGTATCGGTAAAACTTTGGTATTGTAATCAACTACTCCATAATCAATTCCTGATACAACACGTTCAGGACGATTTCCTTTTTTAGTTTCAACAAGTTCAGTTATACTATCTGCAACTAATTGAGGATTAGGTGCATCATCTGTTGCATAAAACCCTTCAAAGTTTTTTAACATGGCATGAGGCACATTTTTATGTTCTCCGTAGGCATTAAATACATTCTGATCTTCTTCTTTAGGACCTGTAAATAATAAGTTCGTCCCAAATGGTCCAGGTTCTACTATATTAACTTCTACTCCAAAAGGTGCCAATTCATACCTTAAGGCTTGAGAATAAGCTTCAACAGCATGTTTACTTGCACAATATATTCCAAAATAAGGAAACGAAAGTCTGCCTGCTAAAGAAGTCACATTAACAATGTGTCCGTCTTGCTGTTGTCTCATATACGGAAGCACTGCTTTTGTTGTACGTAAAATACCAAAAAAGTTGGTTTCAAATTGGTCTTTGGCTTGTTGAATGCTATAAGCTTCTGTGATTCCAACAAACATGTAGCCAGCATTATTAATAAGATGGTCTATTTTTCCGTCAGTGTTGGCAATGGTAGTTATAGCGTTTGCTACAGAATCATCATTATTTACATCCATATCAATTACAGAAATGTTTAATTTTTCTGTTTTGGCTATAGTTAATAATTCTTCTTTTTTGGTAGCATTTTTAGTTTCAGTGTTTCGCATCGTAGCCCAAATTTTATAACCTTTACGCGCTAATGTTAATGTAGTTAAGTAACCAAAACCACTGCTACTACCTGTAATTACTACTGTTTTGTTTTTTGAATTTTCCATTGAAATAAATTTAAAATTATTGATAATTAGACCAGTCTACTATTTAATGATGAAAAAAAATTATATCAGATATTTTTCAAGATATAGGATAAATGTTTCAATTGATTCGGTATGTTTTTCAGATTTCATCCTTAGTAATGCGCCTTCCCATGTCGTTAAGATTAAATTACTTAAGACCTTAGGTGATTCTAACTTCTTAATATGCCCATTTATTTGACCTTCTTCTATACATTTCTCGAAACATCTTTCCCATATACTTAATTCTGAAGCAATTAAAATACTGAATGATGCTGAAAAATCAGCTAATTCTGTGCTACAATTTCCAAGCAAACAACCTTCTTTGAATTCTTTGGCCGTATACACCTCTTGCATATCTTTAAAGAAAGATACTATTCTTTGTTTGTGATTTTTAGTGTCATCCTCTAAATAACTTTTAAGAACAATTAGAGATTTTTCAGAATAATGTTTTATCACTTGTAAACCAAAATCTTCTTTGCTTTTAAAATAATAATAGAAAGAACCTTTTGGAATATTAGCTTCCTGTAAAACCTTATTTAACCCAACGCTATGATAGCCATTTTTAAGAATCAAATCTGTTCCTATCGCTAAAATATTATCTATTGCCTCTTTTTTCATTATTCAATATTAGACCAGTCGTCTACAAAAATATAAATATTTTTTTTATTACCAAATTTTAGTGCATTATGAAAACTGTTGATGAGCAATTCTTCGTGGAAATGAAGTTGTAATTTTGTGTTAACTGTAAGATAGCGAATTAAAATAAACCTCATTAAAAATTGCCAGTAATACGCTATCAACATAGCTATACTTTTGTTACTATTTTAAGCCATTAACATACTTAATAGATTTTTCAGCATATTTCATCCATTTATCTGAGTGATTGTTCGGAATCAAAACCCAACCTTTCATTTGTTTTTTAGAACCATACAGATGTACTCCAATTTTTGCACCTTTAATTTTAATAGCTCTGTTTTGATTTTTTTATCGAGTTTAAAAACCATATATATTTTTAGTTTTAAATACACTTTAGGTTAAATATTGGGTAACGTCCACTATATATGGCTAAGTGGTCTACCCCACGGAGCGCCATTGTTGTAACCATTTATTTTTTATCAATCGTTCGTCTAGCTCGTTTTATTATTTTTTCAGTTTCTTTTGTGGGTGAATCTATTTTCCATTTTTTACAAAGTTCAATAACAAAATTAGGGGTAGTTTTACTTGCATCATTCAACCAATTTCCAACGCTATTTTGAACATAATTTGATTTGTCAGATTTTAAATTTTCTAAAACAGGTAAAGCTATTTCTGGATTCTCTTTTAATTGTTCAATATGTTTACACCAAACTCCTCTTGGCCTTGTCGATTCAGTTGTAAATCGTCTTATATTTTCATCTTTGTTTTTTGTCCAATCACTCAAAATTTCTATTGACTTTTCTAAGTTATTATCAATTTCTGGTCTTAGAGCCATCCATACGACTTCAAGAACTCCAAAGTGAGTATCAGCAATTAATTTTTTAGATTGGTTAAGTTTTTCGTCTATATTTAATTTTTCGTCCAAAGATTTAAGATATGGTGCATAACAACGAATTGAATCTGATATATGAGAACTTAATTTATCAAATATAGAGTTGATTTCTTTAGAGGATGAATAGAAGTCATAAAGAGCGGAACCAACTAACCTTGTTGTGTTCATTGTAGAGGGCTTTTTTTGAGTTTTTATTTTATCAGAAATCGATTTTATATTTTCTTGTGAAATTCCAATTTCAGAAAAACTTGTATTTATAAGTTTTAAATGGTCAACAGCTAGCCATTCCGTCAAATTAACGGTTTCAATTTTTCCTTCATTCAGTAATTCTAAAACTTCATTAGGAATGTCTTGTGCTTTTCTTGCCCCCTTACGATTAATTATTTCTTCATTCATTTTGCGAGTTCTAACTGGTTATAACGGTCTGGTATATGATTCATTGCGGAAAATCAGCTATGATTTTCGCCGTATCCAAAGATAGCAAATAGCAATGAATTCCGATTAGGAATTCAACCGCAATGAGTTATAAACGTTGTTATAGTAAGCTTTTTTAATCTCAAGAAAACACTTGATAATCGTCTTCTTCATTTTCATTTTCTTCCTTTTTATCTATTTGCTCGATTTCGTAAGAAGGTAAATTATCTTTTCTATAAAATTTTATAGGAAAAGGAACTATAGATGCTATTATTATGAAAATCAAAAGAATTAAAAAACGTATATATTTTTTTAATCTCATTGAAAATTAATTTTGTGTAATTAATAATTGTCAATTCCATTTATTATTCATCATGGTAATTGAGCTATTTAATATTGATAGACTTTAAATCAACTATATTAAATACAATGAGATTTTTTGATTTGTAATTTCTTTAAGAATAATAGGAAAGAGAATAGGTTTAAGGTTTAAAGCAATATTTTCTTGATTATGAAAATTTAGCTTGTCTAATAAATTCGTATTTTGAATTTTAAATTCAAAAGTCGATTTTTTATTATGATGTTGTATTGATTTTTTAGATAAAGAATATTGCTGGACATAACTAAAATGACTAATTTCATTATCATTCTGTATTTCACTTAGTATAAGTTCAATATTATAACCTATAGAAGTAGATTCTTGACATATTTTGCAGTCCAAAGATAAGTGTAAGTTAACTAGGACTAGTAAAGGAAGAAGGACTTTATTTAAAGTTTTGAAATAACTCATTTTATATGTATTACAACGTCCACTGTGTATAGCGAAGTGAGGCACACCCCACTGAGAGCCATTGTTGCCCCCCATTGACTATACATAATAGAGTGAGGAGTTCTCGTGAACTCTACCAAAGTTAGTCTAAAATTGGCAGGAGTGCAACAAAAAGTGGAAGACGCGGGGTAATTGGAGGAAAAGGATTCACGCCGTGGCGTGCCCGCTTCACATGTTGCAGGCAAGTATCCCACATCGGTTTGCAAATGAAAAGTTACGTATTTAAGTGCTAGGATTTCCCGAAGGAAAATCGGAAGCTAGGAAACGAGCAACTAACTTTGTTTAAGCTAAAAGTAGTAATTTTTTATATACATTATTGGCAACAGGCTTTTATTCATTCAAATATCTGTTTGGGATATTTTTTGCTTGGTAATTAATTCCGTATTCGTGCTTTAACAATTTAGTTACCGTGTCTGAAATAGTCTTTTCGTCTCTATGCATTTGCGGTAAAAGTCCAAACATAGCATAGCTGATTGCATTTACACATGGAATAAAGGTTTCCCAAGGTAAGTTTTCTCCCCAAATTATTCCCTTTGTCGTATAACTTAAATCAGCACCTTTAGATAATAAAAAATCCATCATTTCTGCTGAACTATTATTGTTTTGGTTTACTGTATGAAAAATAGGGGTTTGCCCCCCAAATCCATTAGTGTCAGTTCCAGATTTACGATTGACATCTATTCCGTTTTTGATTAAAATTTTAGCACATTCAAGGTGGTTGAATTCTGCACAAACGTGTAGTAATGAAGCTTTTTTTAAAGGTGTATAAGCAGAGTTCAAGTTTATTTCTTTGTCAGTTTCATTTGGTTTGTTTTCGAGTTGTCTTTCCAAATCCTGTAAATTGTTAGACAAAACAGCTAACAAAGTTTTGTCTTTAAATTCAAGTCCGTAATCAATAAATACTTTTACGCAGTCCTTAAATCTCGGACTTCTCGTGTACATACTTATCAATAACTCAAAAAGAGGTTTCCCATTAAGATCTAAATTTGGGTTCAGTCCGTTTTCAAAGCAATCTTTAATTCCTTGAGCTGAATGAAGTTCAATTTGATGCGATATTTTTTTCTTTAAGTCCATTTTTAGATTTCCACCAACTGTTTCGGCTATGATAGTTGCGTCTTATAGTACTTACCTTTGCAAGCCTGCCTGTCGGCAGTGGGTACACACTAAATCAAAAATACTCGCGGATTTTTTCAGAAGTAGTCTAGAACAAGCAATTACTCACAGCCATTGTTGTATAAAGTATTTTTTATTTTATTATGTATATTATTCCTATTCCAACAACCAAAATAGGTAAAAGAAATACTAGTTGACTTATAACTACCCAAAATAGCAATTGAATCCAATGAAAAGTATTCATTTCGGTAATTTTCTCCTTTTGACAAATTTTTAAAAGCTCAGAATATTCCATTTTCATAAAGTCAAGTTTACTTATTTTCAAGTCAATTATTCCTATATCATTTAGTCCTTTTTTAAATCCATTGTAAACTGATTTAGGGTAAATCCATAAACTGTACCCCATTGCCCATAAACTCATAAACCCCAATCGAAAATGTTTCCACATTCCAGTTGAAATTTCCCATCCAGCTATAAAACCCTCTCCTTTCCAAGAAGTATCTTGATTACTTAATATATGCTGAATGTCGTGAATGTGTAATGCTTCTCTTCTAAATTTTGGATTCGGTAAATTCAGTTTTAGTCCAAAAACCTTAAATTCAAAAGTCTTATTATCAATCCCACCATTTTGAGGAATTCCATTTTTGACATAAAATTCATCTAATAATTTTTCTAATGTCATTTTGGTTCTATTATATTGTGTACAAAGTGTTTGTGTAATGATAGTTACGTATGCAAGTAACTAACTTACTAAAAATTGAACGAACTAGAGGAAAATCTGAAGGATTTTCTGAGTAGGCTAGAACCAAGCAATTACCTTTACACGATGTTAGCACCAGTTTTTATTTTTTCAATTTACTTGCTTTTCCCCTCCAAGTTCCATTCGAGTTTATAATATTGTTTAAACCTTATAAATAGACAGTATTTGTTATTTTAAATACTGTTAATTTTTGCGGTGCTGATAGATGGAAAGTCACGTTTTTAATATCGTTTACTTTTATATGAAGTACACTTCTGAATTATTGAATTACTATTTTTTTAATAACAAGATTTGAATTTAATTCAAAATATCCAAAATAAATCCCCGAAGGAATACTTGCTACATCGATGTAATTTTGGTTAAAAGAGTTGACTTGATAAACTAAACGCCCATTTACATCCATTAGGTAAAAGTTCTTTATTAATGTACCACTTGCTACTTTATAGAATAATTTATTATCATCTACTGGATTTGGAAATAATTGAATTTTATCTAAATACAAATCTTGTATACCAAGGGATGCAAAATATTCATCGGCACCAACATCATATAATCCATCTGTAGGTCTATCCTTACCATCCAAATCTTTGATAACTTCACTAACTTCTACTCCAGCATCTATTGCTGGTGAATTACTTTCGATGCGATAATTATGTTGACTTATATCAACAAATTTAGCATCTGTTACATTTGCAATAACAAGGTTTCCTTCTCCACCTAATTGATCATTTTCAAAACTAGTACCATTCCCAACGTAAAAATTGTTCTTATTAGCACCTGTTATATTATTAGACTGAAAACGAACATGCCTTACCCCATTATTTACAAATGTGTTGTTGTAAACACGAAGATTAAAACCAACTCGTGCATTAAGACCATGTTCAACGTTATCATGAAAAACGTTATTTCTGATAATAACATTTTCTGTATTACCAGCATTTTCAATTTCAATACCTTCTATACAATCAGTAAATCGATTTCCTTCTATTATGACATTCTTTGTACCTAAATGCATCACAAGTCCTTCTCCTGAACTTCCTGTACAACCAAGTTGAGTATCTTTTTCACAAGGTCTAAATCCTTTAAACACATTATTACGAACATAGATAGGACCAGTCGTTTGCTTTAAATCAACACCATTTTCACCAGTTCGGGGTTTAGTAACTTCAAAGAGATTGTTCTCAATGGTGATGTTTGTAATGTTTCCTCCAGAATGACCACATTGGAATCCATCTGCTCCAATGTCGCGAAATGTACAGTTGCGAATGATTATATCATGTCCCTCACTGCCTATGTTAATGGCATGTATATCTCTATCTAACAATTTTCCAGGAGCATCAATGAACCTGCAGTTATCAATAATAACATCTGTTGCACCAATTATTGTTATGATTGGATCCTTATAGTTGATAAAAGTACAGTCGGTAATTCGTGAACCGTTATTATTAGAATCTATTCGTATAGTCTCTGCACCTGAGTTTGCATCAAAAATTTTACCAGTGTGAATAATAGCTTGTGAATGAGTGGCTGCTGTTATTGATAGCAAACAAATTGCAATTATTATTTTTAATTCTCTTTTGTTAAACTTACAAATGTAACATATCATGTTTTTGCATTTATTATAAGTTGATAATACTGTATTGGAATTATTTTTTTTCATTACTTCTTATTACTGTAATCTGGATCTTAAGTAGGTAAATTTACTCTTTTGAAATGATAATTATCTGATATTTTTTTGTGAAATTATTGATTAGATCTGATTTCGTTTCATATTGGTGCTAACGGTCTCCTTTACTTTGAATTATTAAATTAACAGAAGAAAAGAGGAGAACTAAAACGGTTTTTAAGTTACTATTTTTCGGTTTAGCACTGATTTTAGCAATTCCGAGTGGATTCAGCCGGCCCTGAGTGCAGTTGAAGGGTAGCAGAATCCGCCATAATTGCGGTTATGCATTGTTATCTGCTGGCTTTCATTCATTCCGTTTTAATTTCATTCCAATTTCGCTATCAATATCTTTTAAAGTACTGTTTTGAGTCAAATTCAATTCAGATAGTATTTTGTTCGTTACTGGTCGGCAATAATCAATTTCATTTTCGCTTTCTGTGCAATTCAAACAACCGGAATTATTATAAAAGATGTAATTATTATTTATGATTAAATCTCCTCCAAGATGAGAGTCAAGACAACTTGAAAACATTTTTAATTTTCTTGATATTTCCTTGCAATATTTTAAGTCCGATATATTGTAAATATCAAATACCATTGAAGGATACCAATTTTCATTATAGGTTTCTTCTCTTAATTTATCTTTTATAGATTTTGTCCTACTAAATTCAATTCGTCCAATCGGTTTTATAGAATCAGTACTTTCAATTTTATAATGAATTTCATAAGACCAATGTTTTGGATTATTTATGTCAGGTTCCGAATCACACGAAAAAAGAAATAGAGTTAATAAAATGAATAGGATTTTCGACATTCTCAATATTTGTTTTCAACTGTACAACGGTCTCGGGTATGAAACGTAGGGCATATCGAAGCATTTAACTGTCCGCTCGAAACGAACTTGGATAAGAGCCGAAAACTTGTGGAAACCACTGTCCGCCCTATGTTTTATACCCATTGTTGTAGTGCGTTATCTTTATTTAAATAGTTCAATATTATCTCGTCTAGCTAGCCATAGCGTATATTCTCTTGAAATTGCAGTTTCAGAATCATCGACAAAATCTGAAAAATCTTCGTCCGATTCAACTTGACCAATCTTTGATTTTATCAAACTCAGTTCTGTTCCGGTTATTAAATAGGATTGACTTAATTCTTGAAATCTTCTTAACTGCATCCAAGCCATAAAAGCGGTCGAAATGGCAATTAATGTTGGTGCAATTGTAAAACTGAATTCATATTTTATATTCAATACCAAGTATATTAAAGCAATCAATTGAGTTGCGATTATCACAAAGAAGCTCATGCGTGTCCATTTCTTATTTTCAGTTGCTTTGTCGGTATACCATTTTTTCTGTTTCTCTAGTCTTTGAGTTTTATAAACAAACAATCTGTGGTCTAAAGGTAGATTCCGAATTTCGGTAAGCTCATTAGGAAGCTGTTCATCTTCTGCAAAGTCGCTTCCAATTAATGTGAAAAAATCTTTCCGTTGACCTATTACCTTTTTAAAGTTATCAATGAGTTTCTTTTGAACAGAAGCTGGTTCCAAGTCTAAAGTAAAAGGTTTAGCACCTATCATAAATTTCCAACATAGAGTTTTGATACTTTCAGCTACCGCCCTGCCTTCATACCATCCTTTTTCAAACCTAAGTAACAACATTAGAGTGCTTAATGTTGCTGTTAAAAGTAACAAGGCAGTCGAAGTCCAAATTGCCCAATTCTCTTGTGTGATTGAGCTGATAGCCGTAGATAAAACTAAAGCTATAAGTGTCCATTTATTGAGTGAGACAAACTTTGCTTGAGCCTTTATTGAAAAGGTATCAGAACTATTAAAGAGGCTTGCATATTTAATGAGGTTATCGCTCATCAAAGTTCAAGTTTCTTGTATACACTTTCATTATAAACACGCGGTCCTGAGTCCGTGGCTTTTCTTTTCTTAAATTCAGGTGGAAAGTTTTCCAAGGCGTATTTAATTATGGCAAGTTTAAATGGTATGTGAACTACATACTCGTCACGAATGATTGGCGGTACTCGGTTAGGGTCTTGACTTCTCATTTCATTGAGATTTACGGCTATAATAGGTAAACCAAGGTCTTGAGCAACTTCAAGTTCCCATCGGACATATCTGTAAAGATTTTTGGTTTTGTCACCAATGAGGACTATTATCTGCTTGGCACTTTTAAATCTCTCTTTAAGTTTTTTCTTTACGTACTCTGGGCTTCTAGCATTGTTTGTCAGGCGATTTATATCATGGGCGTCATAGAAATTGAAGTCGATATTCTTGTTAACTTTCCAACCTTTCATGAACCTGTAAGCCCAAATATCATTGTCTCCGTCAAAAACTATGTAAGTCTTGTTTCTGTAGCTCATTTTTATCCTTTATGCATGTTAATATTTCAGAATTAGTTATAGTCGATTATTAATTGCACGAACCAAACCTTGCCAGTTGTTCACTATTTTTAAACTTTTCACGTCAAAGTTTTCAGGAAAAGGTTTTTCCCCCGTTTTGAAAATAATAACCTTATTATTTAGCTTATTACCGATTATCCATTGTAATTCTTCTTTAAGTAAAGTAGAGGTTTCACTGTAGTTAATTACGATTATTTTAACTATTTGACAAAGCTCTTGAACAGTTTGATACCAGGTGTCAGAAGATGTTCTTGACGTACCTCCACGGTTATAAACTCCTATGCTTAAATCATTAATATAGCTTTCCAGGTCTAACAAGCTAACTATAGAGCGGGCATATCCTATTTCCCTTCTAAAGGTTTTTAGTAAAACAGATTGAACCTTAATCGAGTCTTTTGATGATATTCCTAACAAAAGAATTACAGGTGTTTTACCAAATATAAAAATAAGAGTAAGCGAATAAGAACTTAGTAAGGATAAAATTGGAACACCCAAATAATATTTCCAGCTTATGTTAGTTGATAGAAAAATTATAGAAATAATAATCATAGAAAAACAGATTATTAATTGGGTTATTGCTGACAACCTTTTGACTTTTAAACCAAACAGAACTTGTCTTTCATGAATCCTCCATATCTTTGGAATGAATTTGATGTAATTCAAACCATACTGTTGAAAACTCTTAATGATTTCACCAGAAGCAGAAAAAACAGTAAGAACAAAAATCACAATAAAAAATGTGAAATATAGAGAGTTAAGAAATTTTATTGTTGTAATTTCTCCGAGTGTGATTTTTGCATCAATCAGTAGAGTTGCAATCATACTAATGATAAGAATAAGAGATAAATTGAAAATGATTCCAATTCTTGTTGACCGGTCTGAAAGCTGACGAATTACTCGTTTGAAAAACATAAAATATAATTATTCCTTTAGTTTTTTTAGTTGACTGTGTTTATACACCACAACGGTCTAGGCTATGAACAGTTGCGTAGGTTAATACTGACTTTTGTAAGTACACGACGACTTGGAAATTCCGCAGGAATTTTCAGGATAAGCCTGTAATAGCAATTGTTTATGGCCATTGTTGCCCACAGTTATTTTTTTACTTAAATAATTCGGTACTATCTCTTCGAGCCAGCCATAATGTATGTTCTCTTGAAATTGCAGTTTCCGCATCATCTACAAAGTTTTCAAAATCAGATTCATCTTTAATATGTCTAACTTTCGATTTGATTAAATTTAATTCAGTTGCTGTGATTCCATAGGATTCTGTAAGTTCCTGAAATTTTTTTAGTTGAAGCCAAGCTATAAAAGACGATGCCAAACAAGCCATTAATGGCGTTGACATAAAATCTATAAACCCAAAATAGTCGAGAATTAGAGACAGGATAGCCAAAACTTGAAAAGTGATAATAGCACCGAATGATAGATTTTTATTTTTTCTGTTCTCTTTTGATTTGTTGTAGTACCACTTTCTTTGAACATCAAGTCTTTGAGAGCTGTAAAGTTCGATTTTTTCTTTCAACTCAAGTTTTCTTAGGTCCATCATTGATTTTGTAATTTGGTCTCCTTCTCCAAATTCTTCTCCAATTAGCTGAAAAAACTCTTTTTTCTGTCCAATAATTTGCTTTAAATTTTTGATTAATTTTTCTTCGGCATCCCTCATTTTTAGTTTAAATCCAAAGGGTTTTGTTCCTGTTATAAACTTCCAAGTAAGTGATTTGGCACTTTCAGCTATGGCTCTTCCATCGTACCAAGTTTTCTCAGGTTTGAAGAGCATTATTAGTATAGTTAATACTAAAGAAATGACCAGTAAAATACTTGATACTAATGTTGTCCAATTTTCATCGGTTTTTATTGATGACAAGAAAGTCGAAACAACAAGTAAAAATAAAATGCCCTTGTTTAGATTGATAAAGTTTCTCTGCGCAGAAAGAGATTTTCTGTCAGCCTTCTCGAAAATTGTAGGATAGTTTGGTTCAGTCATTTAATCCTAAATTTTTATAGACGGATTCTTTATAACGCCAATTATTACTTTCGGATTTATCAACCGAACTTTTGTAATAAGGTGGCCAATCATCAAGAGCGTGCTTTATCATTTTCATTCGAAAAGAAATGTGCATTGCGTTGGCACCTTTTAAGATAGCTGGACATAAAACGCCATCTATTTCTCGTTCTTTGTTCAAGTTAGCTACGACTATTGGTAAGTCTAAATTTATTGATTGCTGAATTTCCCATCTTACAAATCTGTATAGATTTTTTGTTTTTTCGCCAACAAGCACAATAACTTGTTTTGCATTTTTCAATCGTTCAGATAATCTTCCTTTGATATAATCTTCGCTTTTTGCCTGTTTTGTAAGAGGTTTTAAGTCGTGAGCATCAATGAAATTAAAGTCAATATTTTTTAATGCTTTCCAACCTTTCATTCGAGCATAAGCCCACATATCATTATCTCCGTCAAAAATTACGTATGTTTTATTTCTATATGCCATTCAGTTTGTTTTAATTGTGGGCAACACATAATATATGTGCAATTAATTGCAATGTAAAAATTATTAACGAATTTGCCTACTTTATAGTGTTTTTAGTATCTTACAAGATACTGTGAGTCATGCATTTTGTATATCAAAAAAACATATATTTTAAAAATGATATACAAAATACACATCTAATAAAAACTTATTTATTTAGTTTTTTTATGGCAGGATGTTTTTATAAAGCAAACAATAGTCTAGAACATAGCAGGTAATACTAAATAACTAAAATAGCTTAGTTAAAAAAAGGTTGATAAAACACTTGTCTTATCCTTGTTTAAAACGGTAAATCTTTAAAATATTCCTTTACTTTGCAGCACAATACAATATTATGAGCCAAGAAGTATCAAAACGATATGCGCAACGCGGGGTATCCGCTTCTAAAGAAGATGTACACAATGCTATAAAAAACATCAACAAGGGGTTGTTTCCTAAAGCATTTTGTAAAATTGTCCCAGATTATTTAACTAATGATGACGATTATTGTTTAATCATGCATGCAGATGGGGCAGGAACAAAATCGTCTCTAGCTTATATGTATTGGAAGGAAACTGGAGATGTTTCTGTTTGGAAGGGCATTGCACAAGATGCGTTAATTATGAATGTAGACGATTTGTTGTGTGTTGGAGCAACAGATAATATAATACTATCTTCTACCATAGGAAGAAACAAAAACTTAATACCCGGAGAAGTCATTTCTGCTATCATAAATGGTACAGAAGCATTAATAGAAGATTTAAAAACCTTTGGTATTACCATACATTCTACAGGAGGGGAAACCGCCGATGTTGGCGATTTGGTACGCACCATTATTGTAGACTCTACAGTAACTGCGAGAATGAAACGTAGCGATGTTATAGATAATGCCAATATTAAGGCAGGCGATGTTATTGTGGGCTTGGAGTCTTTTGGGCAAGCATCTTATGAAACAGCTTATAACGGCGGTATGGGCAGTAATGGTCTAACCTCGGCCAGACATGATGTGTTTCATAAGTATTTAGCCGAAAAATATCCAGAAAGTTTTGATGCAGCGGTTCCAGAAGATTTGGTGTATTCTGGAGGTGTAAAATTAACCGATGCTGTAGAAAATTCACCCATAGATGCAGGTAAACTAGTGTTGTCTCCAACACGTACTTATGCTCCAATTATTAAAGCAATTTTATCAAAATATAAAAGTGATGTAATTCATGGTATGATACACTGCTCAGGAGGTGCACAAACCAAAATTCTTCATTTTATTGATGATTTACACATTGTAAAAGATAATATGTTTCCGGTGCCACCATTGTTCAAATTAATCCAAGAACAATCTAAAACAGAATGGAAAGAAATGTATCAAGTGTTTAATTGTGGACATAGAATGGAGCTGTATGTTTCTCAAGAAATTGCCGATGACATCATTAAAATTTCTAAATCGTTTAATGTAAATGCACAAGTAGTTGGTAGGGTAGAAGCATCAGAAAAAAAATCACTTACAATAAAAAGTGAGTATGGGGAGTTTGTATATTCATAAAACATATTCAAATCCCTCTTGTGGAATGATTTTTGATGAGTTGCATTCTAATCAAACCTAACAACCATGAAAAAATTTATAACAGCCCTCACTGTTTTTATTATTCAGTTATCTTTTTCCCAACCCGATTCACTTTACTTAAAAGAGAAAAAGGTGTATGATGGTCCGCAATGGAAACAAACACAAAGAGCTAGTATAGACTTGAGTCAAGTTAGTTTTACCAACTGGAATGCTGGTGGAACAAACTCTATTTCCGCTTTATTGGGATATCAATACACAGCTAATTATAAAGACAAGTTTTTCTTTTGGAATAATGGGGTACGTATTGGTTACGGTGTAAACAAACAAGAAGATAGAGAGCTACGTAAAACTGATGATATTTTCGAAATTACTTCAAATTTAGGATACCAACCTACGCCAAACGCTAAATGGTTTTATTCTGCACGCTTTAATTTTAAAACACAATTAACCAACGGGTTTAGATACCCAGATACAGACAATCCTATTTCTAGATTAATGGCACCAGGATATTTGTTTTTTGGAGGTGGTATGGAATATGGTAAAAATATAGAAGAATTATCATTTTATGCATCTCCCTTAACGCTTAAGGCTACATTTGTTTTAGACCAAGACTTAGCAAATGCAGGATCTTTTGGTGTGGATCCTGCAGTTTTTGATGCAAATGGCAATTTGATTAGAGAAGGACGTAATGTTAGGCAAGAAGTGGGTATTTTAATGACTAATAGTTATGCCTTAGAACTTGCTAAAAATATTAAGGCAACAAATCTATTAAGTGTTTATACCGATTACATCAACAATTTTGGTAATGTAGATGTAGACTGGAGAGTGAATTTTGACTTTAAAGTAAATAGTTTTGTAAGAGCAACCCTAGAATCGCACTTAAGATATGATGATGATGTTAAAACTCAAGAACCATCAGCTACCGTTGAAGGTGAATTTGATGAAGCAGGAGCAAGGGTGCAATGGAAACAGTTTCTTGGTATTGGATTTGCGGTTGATTTCTAGAATATTCTAGCTATAAAGTTTTTAAAATTTGTTAACTTTTTTGTGTTGATAAATGTTTAATTCACTGATTTTCAATTGGTATTTTGTTTTTTAGTGTAGACTTTATGATTTTTATCATGTTGAAAATAAAATAAATTTTGTTGTTTTACGGTTTCTAAACTAATCCATCAATTTTTTAAAAATTGTAGCACCACAATGAAAGTAAAAACTACCCCTCATCCAAAATCTTACTCCCAAGAAGAAGCATTTGAGGCTTCATTAGCGTACTTTAAAAACGACGATTTAGCGGCACGTGTTTGGATAAACAAATATGCACTAAAAGACTCTGATGGCAACCTGTTTGAATTGTCGCCAGACGATATGCATAAACGCATAGCCAAAGAAATTGCACGAGTAGAAAAACAATACCCCAATGCTTTAACAGAGACCCAGATATATAATTTAATTAAAGACTTTAAATACATCGTGCCGCAAGGTAGTCCTATGGCAGGTATTGGTAATCCTTATCAAATCGCATCTCTGTCTAATTGTTTTGTTATTGGTAATGATGGTGTGTCCGATTCCTATGGAGGTATCATGAAGATAGACCAAGAGCAGGTGCAGCTCATGAAACGTAGAGGTGGTGTTGGTCATGATTTGTCGCACATACGCCCAAAAGGGTCTGAAGTTAAAAATTCAGCATTAACTTCTACTGGTATCGTTCCCTTTATGGAGCGCTATTCCAACTCAACAAGAGAAGTGGCTCAAGATGGTCGTAGAGGGGCATTAATGCTATCTATTTCAATTAACCACCCTGATGCAGAAGATTTTATTGATGCTAAGTTAGAGGCTGGGAAGGTAACTGGAGCTAATGTTTCCGTAAGAATTGATGATGGCTTTATGAAGGCTGTAAAAACAGGACAACCTTATATTCAAAAATATCCGGTGTTTAGTGATGCCCCAAAGCAATCAAAAACGATTGAAGCCAATGGACTTTGGAAAAAAATAGTACATAACGCATGGAAATCTGCAGAACCAGGGATTCTTTTTTGGGATACCATTGCTAATGAGTCTGTCCCAGATTGTTATGCCGATTTAGGATATAAAACGGTGTCTACAAATCCCTGTGGAGAAATCCCTCTTTGTCCTTATGATTCTTGTAGGTTATTGGCTATCAATTTGTTTTCTTATGTAGAAAATCCGTTTACAAATCGAGCAAAATTTAATTTCAAATTATTCAAAGAACATGTGATCTATGCACAACGTATCATGGATGATATTATCGATTTGGAATTAGAAAAAATTGATGTGATTCTTAAGAAAATTGAAGAAGATCCTGAAAGCGATGAGGTAAAAGCTGTAGAGTGCAATTTGTGGTTAAATATTAGAAAGAAAGCCTACGAAGGCAGAAGGACAGGTATTGGCATTACCGCAGAAGGGGATATGCTGGCAGCTTTAGGTTTAAGATATGGTAGTGAAGAAGGGAATGCATTTTCGGTAGAATTACACAAAACTATTGCTATTGAAGCTTACCGAGGCTCTGTAAATTTAGCTAAAGAACGCGGTGCATTTTCAATTTATGATTCCGATAGAGAGAAAGACAATCCATTTGTAAAGCGTATTAAAGAAGCAGATAGTAAATTGTATTACGAAATGATGGAGCATGGCAGACGTAATATTGCATTATTGACCATTGCACCTACGGGTACTACAAGCTTAATGACACAAACTACGTCAGGCATAGAACCTGTGTTTTTACCAGTGTATAAAAGAAGACGTAAAGTAAACCCTAACGATAAGGATGTACGTGTAGATTTTGTGGATGAAGTTGGAGATTCTTGGGAAGAATACGTAGTATCTCATCATAAATTTAAACAATGGATGGAAGTAAATGGCATTGATACGTCTAAAAATTTTAGCCAAACGGAATTGGATGATTTAATAAAGCAATCACCCTATTATGGTGCAACCTCTAATGATGTAGATTGGTTAAGTAAAGTGAGTATGCAAGGTGCTATTCAAAAATGGGTAGATCACTCCATTAGTGTGACTATTAATTTACCAAATGATGTAAGTGAAGATTTAGTAGGTAATTTATATGTAAAAGCATGGGAAGTTGGATGTA
This sequence comes from Hyunsoonleella pacifica, assembly GCF_004310335.1. Lineage (GTDB taxonomy): Bacteria > Bacteroidota > Bacteroidia > Flavobacteriales > Flavobacteriaceae > Jejuia > Jejuia pacifica. The sequence goes on from NZ_SIRS01000002.1 coordinate 239,867, forward strand.
AAGGTGTAACAGTATATCGTGATGGTTCACGCTCTGGAGTTTTAATTTCTAATGAAGAAAAGAAAGAAGACGATGCGCAAAATACGTTAACGGAATTTCCTAACAAGCGTCCCCAAATTCTAGAAGCAGATGTGGTACGTTTTCAAAATAAAAAAGAAAAGTGGATTGCATTTATTGGTTTGGTTGATGATAAGCCTTACGAGATTTTTACAGGTTTAGCAGATGATGAAGATGGTATTTTACTACCGCGTTGGGTAAACAGAGGGTTAATTATTAAGAATAAAAATGAAGATGGCACGAAACGCTACGATTTTCAATATAAGAACACCAGAGGCTATAAAACCACAATTGAAGGATTGTCCCATAAATTTAATCCAGAGTTTTGGAATTATGCAAAGCTTATTTCAAGTACACTAAGACATGGTATGCCTATTGATAAGATTGTAGGTTTAATTAACAGTTTGCAATTAGATAGTATCTCTATTAATTCTTGGAAAAATGGAGTAGGTAGAGCATTAAAAAGGTACATTGAAGATGGTACAAAAGTTAAAGGGCAAACATGTACAAATTGCGGATCTGCTAACTTGATATACCAAGAAGGCTGCTTAACCTGTAAAGATTGTGGTTCTTCTAAATGCGGATAGTATTCTATTATAAATTCGAGATAAAAAAGAGAGCCTTAGGCTTTCTTTTTTATTTAAGAGTACTAATGTATTTGTAGTCTTCCAATTCAGATAACGTATCAATCAATTTAGTACATCCATTTTTCAATAAGTAAATCCTATCAGAAACATCAATAATATGTTGATACATGTGATCGGTAATTATAATTACTTTTTGTTGTTTTTCTTCAGAAATAAGTTGTTTAATTTTCTCAACATATAAAGGTGCTATATGAGAAAAAGGTTCATCTAAAAAAACAATAGGTGCTTTGCTTTTTAAAATAATAAAGATCTCTAAAAGCCGGCGTTCCCCTCCTGAAAGTCTATTAAATTTCATGTTCTCGGAAAAGCGAATGCTTTCAAAATGATTTTTAAAATCTACCCAGCTTAAATTGAAAAGTGAAAAAGCATTTTTAATCTTCATTTGGTTAGGAGTAAAATTGTATTGGGGTAAAAGTGTTGCTTTTTTGGCAGCATACAGTGGTTTTAAAATAGGGGTGTTATCTATTTTTATAAGCTTGTATTTGGGGTTTAAATTACCAAATGCAATATTTAGTAAACTACTTTTACCACAGCCGTTACTACCCAATATACCTGTAACTTTACCCGTTTCTCCTTTTAAATAAATACCATTTAATATGCGCCTTTGTTTAAAATGTAATTCTACATTGTCTAATTCAAAAATCATACAAATGCTTTAAGAATGATAAGAAAAGGGAGGCTAAATAGCACATCCATAACAAAGAGCAAGGTGAATAATTTAAATGTAGAAATGCCTAAGTTTTTGTAAAAAGTTAATTTGTGTTTTGCACTCGTTTCATTAGTAAGGTACCATAAAAAAAAGATGAGAAAAATTTTTACTAGGAATAAGGTTATGATATGAAAGCCAAGAAGCATCAAAAGGAAATTTACCCCATACGACCATATAAAAAATGGCCTATAAAACATAAAGATTGATGAAAACTGTTGCATAGTACAACTACTAACGTATAAACTTTTAGATTATTTTTATTAGTGAAACTCTATTTTAAAAAATTGTGTAGCAATGTATTTAAAATAGATAGTTAAACTAATCCCGCTATTGAAGCGGGATACTAACCTTAATTTATCAACCTTTAAATTAAAAGTTGTTTTTAGAGTACAGAATTTACTTTTGGGTTTTAATCTTTTTTTATAATTATAACAACCGTTTCTAATCAAATATAATTCATAAATTATCGTATTTTTGATGACTAATTTGAATAGAGCAGATGTTAGATAAGTTACAGATAGTAAAGCAGCGTTTTGATGAGGTAAGCGATTTAATTATCCAACCAGATATTATTTCTGACCAGAAACGTTACGTACAACTAACTAGAGAGTATAAGGATTTAAAGCTTTTAATGGATAAACGTGAGGTTTACGTTGAATTGACTAACAATTTAAATGAAGCCGAAGAAATTATTGCTGATGGCAGTGACCCTGAAATGGTTGAAATGGCAAAGATGCAATATGATGAAGCTAAAGACGGTATCCCAAAACTGGAGGAAGAGATAAAAGTATTGTTAATTCCTAAGGATCCTGAAGATGCGAAAAATGCCGTTGTGGAATTACGTGCAGGAACTGGAGGGGATGAAGCTAGTATTTTTGCAGGAGATTTATTTAGAATGTATACCAAATATTGTGAAGGTAAAGGGTGGAATGTAAGTACTGTAGATTTTAGTGAGGGTACGAATGGGGGATTTAAAGAAATTCAATTTGAAGTATCTGGAGACGATGTGTATGGGACTTTAAAATTTGAAGCTGGGGTGCATCGCGTACAACGTGTGCCACAAACCGAAACTCAAGGGCGTGTGCATACAAGTGCAGCAACTGTAATGGTGTTTCCAGAAGCAGAAGAGTTTGATGTGGAGATAGACCCTAAAGATGTACGTATTGATTATTTCTGTTCTTCAGGTCCTGGTGGACAATCGGTTAATACCACATATTCTGCAGTACGATTAACACACGAACCAACTGGTTTGGTAGCGCAATGTCAAGACCAAAAGTCGCAACATAAAAATAAAGAGAAAGCTTTTAAAGTGCTACGCTCTCGTTTATACGATTTAGAGTTGGCTAAGAAACAAGAAGAAGATGCTGCAAAGCGTGGAAGTATGGTGTCATCAGGAGATAGAAGTGCCAAAATTAGAACCTATAATTATCCGCAAGGCCGTGTAACCGACCATCGTATAGGGTTAACGCTTTACGATCTTCAAAATATTGTAAACGGAGACATTCAAAAAATAATTGATGAATTACAACTCGCTGAAAACACTGAAAAGTTAAAGGCTAGTGATGAAACTATCTAATCCATCTTTGATTGAATAAAAATGAAAGCAGGTTTAAGAAATTCACTAATAGGTATAGTTGGATTGTTTATTTTGTTAAAGATTACAGGTGTATTCACTTATTATCATTTGCCGTCATCTTCTAACGAACCTAATTTACCCTTAAATTCATATATTTTTGGTTCTAACTTGATAAAACCCAAAAGTTATGATTTTGCTTACTTCAAATTCTCAGATAGTTTAAAAGGAAATACTATTGTGAAAAGATTAATAGCAGAGCCAGGAGATAAATTAGAATGCAGAAATGGTAGATATTATGTGAATAGTAAAAAATTAGATAGTCAAATCGATCTTCGGTTTTCCTATAAAGTAGATAAGAGCGTATATGATACATTGTTATTCCCAAAATTTAAAGATGACAAGAGTTTTAAGCATATCCTATAACTCAGAATGCTTACCTTGTTTATCTAAATACATCTTTTGTGAAAAATGATACCATAAATTTTAAACGATATTCTTATGACGATAATAAGAACTTATCTAAATCAATATTTGGACGAAATAAAATTTGGAATTTGAGTAACTTTGGACCAATAGTTATACCTAAAGGGAAATATTTTTTTTCAGGAGATAGTAGAGATAATTCATACGATTCTAGGTATAGAGGGTTTGTTGATGAAGACCAAATTATAGGAACAGTATTATTCAAATTTTAAATGATAACAAACCAACTCATATCAGAAATCAAAAAAAAACAATCCTTTTTATGTATTGGATTGGATGTAGATTTAAATAAAATTCCGCCATATTTATTGGATACAGAAGATCCGATTTTTGAGTTTAATAAAGCTATTATCAATGCAACACACCATTTATGTGTGGCTTACAAACCTAATACTGCATTTTATGAAGCTTATGGTTTAAAAGGCTGGAAAGCCTTAGAAAAAACCATTACGTATCTTAACACGCATCATCCTGAAATTTTTACTATTGCTGATGCTAAACGTGGCGATATTGGGAATACTAGTACGATGTATGCTAAAGCGTTTTTTGAGGATTTAGCGTTTGATTCTGTGACTGTAGCGCCTTATATGGGTAAAGATTCTGTTGAGCCCTTTTTGGCATTTAAAGATAAGCATACTATTATGTTGGCTTTAACTTCTAATAAAGGTGCTTTTGATTTTCAAACGAAAACCATCGATAATAAGGAGGTTTATAAGCATGTATTGGAAACCTCAAAAGGCTGGGCAAATTCAGAAAACTTAATGTATGTGGTTGGCGCTACTAAAGCAGAGTATTTAGCAGATATTAGACAAATTATACCTGATAGTTTTTTACTGGTGCCTGGGGTTGGTGCTCAAGGCGGAAACCTTCAAGACGTATGTAAGTATGGAATGAATAATTCTGTTGGACTTTTGATTAATTCTTCCAGAGGTATTATTTATGCTTCTAATAGCGATGACTTTGCTGAGGCAGCAGCGAATAAAGCACTTGAACTTAAAAAAGCTATGGCTTCGGAATTATCTCATTATTTCAAGAGCTAATAGTCTTCCTTGATTATTTAGATATGAACTGGTATTGCCGTTGTACTTTAGACTGCAGACAGTACCGCGTTAGGGATTGAGGGATTTGTTGAAGCTCCCCGACAGAGGAGGGAGCGACTCCCGAAAGCCCGACCCTTTAGGGTAACGCCCAAAAAACAATTAACTAACTTATTATTAATATTTTCATCTTTCTAAAAAGGCCATATTATTGGTACTAATAGTAGGGATATGATAAAGAATATTAAAAGTAAGGGTGCTCCAACTTTTAAATAGTCCATAAATTTATAGCCTCCCGCAGACATTACCATGGCGTTTGTTGTAGTACCTACAGGTGTTAAAAATGCGGTTGAAGCACTAATAGCTACTATTATCATAAACGGTTCTGGCGAAATGTTTAAAGATGTTGCAGCTAAAATGGCTATAGGCGCCATAAGCACTGCTGTTGCTGAGTTGTTAATAACCTGACTAAAAGTTGTAGTTAGTAAAAATATACCGCCAAGTAGCATTACTGGAGATACTGACCCCAAGTATGTTACTAGTGCATTAGCTACCATTTGTGCTGTTCCTGTTTTTTGTAGAGCTATACCCATAGGTATCATAGCAGCAATCATTACTACACTGGTCCAGCTAATGCCTTTATAGGCTTTCTGCATAGGAACACAGCCTGTAAGTAACACAATACCAGCGCAAATTAAAGCAGCCATAGATCCTGGTACTAACTTAAACACAAGAAGCCCAATCATGAGTAATAAAGCGCCTAGAGCGATATATGATTTTGTATTTAAACTGTCTATGTTTTTTGCCATGCCCTCTGGACTACCACATATTACTAGATTTTCATGTTGTTGTTTTAAACTTTCTATATTTTCCCATGATCCTCTTAGTAAAAAGGCATCTCCAACTTTTATTTTTATGTCTTTCTCTAAAAGTGGTTTGTTGTTTCTGGAAGCTGCTAATAGTTGAATGCCGTAGCGCGTAAAATAGTCTCCTAATTTGTATTTTCTGCCTACTAAAATAGAGTTGGGGTTTACAATAACTTCGGTCATTCCTACTTCTTGATTTACCAAATTGTTTTTTAGTTCATCAGTTACAGGTTCTAAGGGTAATAAACCTAATCTGAATTTGATCATGAGTTTATTAATAGCTTCAGTACTCCCTTTTACCGTAATAATATCATGATACATAAGAAGTGTTTGATGATCTGGAAACTCTACAAACTGTGGAATGCCTTTGATAGGATTTGGATGTCTTCTTTTTAATCTTATTATGGAAATTCCATGTTCTTTTTCAAAATTCCAAATACCAATTTTAGTATTTAAAAGCGGTGATACAGAGCGTATACGAAGTCTGTAATAATCATCATCAATTTTGTAAGCTTCTATCCATTTATGAAATGTAGTTTCAATATTCACAGGTTTATTATTGGTCTTGTTTTTAGGTAATAATTTATACCCTACATATCTAAAATATACTAAGGCAATTATTAATAGTGGTAGACCAATTAATGCGAATTCGAAAAACGAAAAGCCTTCATAACCAGCTTCAACCAAAGCATTACTTGCTATAATATTTGGCGGTGTTCCCGTTAATGTTAATAAGCCTCCTGTGTTAGATCCAAATGCTACAGGCATTAGCATTTTTGATGGTAATGTACCAATACTCCAAGCTGATGATATGGTTAAAGGCATCAAGGTAGCCACAGTACCAGTATTGCTTACAAAACCTGAAAGGATACCAGAGCCCAATGAAACAATAACTAATAATTTAGGAATACTTTTTCCAGCCCACTCTACAAACTTTTTACCTGCTAAAGCAGTCCACCCTGTTTGAGATAAGCCTTCTCCAATTATAAACAAAGCAGCAATCATAATAACCGTTGGGTTACTAAAACCGCTTAGCGTTTCTTTAGCGTTTAATATGCCTGTTAAAAACAGGCTTATCATAGATAATAGTGCAACTATATCTGGTGTGAATTTACCCCAAACAAATAGTGCAATGGTTATAACTAATATGGTTAGCATTAAGTAGATCATGATTTCTAAATTGTAGTTAGATTATCGAGTTTATCTTGATATTATGATGTAAAATTACTTTGGCATATTTTTAATAATTATGACTATTGTCATTCTTTTTAAGTGATATTCATTTTTATGTTATTGTTGTTTTTTATACATAAAAAATACAAAAAGGGAACACGAAAACGCTTTCGTATTATCAGGTTACTAAATAAACTTATCTTTATAGTGAAAATTAAGATTTTTTAGGAAATGGTATTTGAATAAAAATCAGTTTTTTAATAAAAAGCACATGTATTTTGACATTTTTAGAGTTAAATATTGTCAAAAATGAACAAAAACTATAAATTATGAAGTTAGACATGCTTGCTATTGGAGCACACCCAGATGATGTAGAGTTAGGTTGTGGAGCAACAGTAGCCAAAGAAGTAGCCAATGGTAAAAACGTTGGAATTATAGATTTAACCAGAGGAGAGTTAGGTACTCGTGGTACAGCAGATACTAGAAAGGTTGAGGCCGAAAATGCTGCATCTGTATTGGGTGTGGCTTTTAGATTGAATATGGGGTTTGCTGATGCTTTTTTTATAAATGATAAAGCGCATCAATTAGCAATTATTAGAATGATTAGAAAGTACCAACCTGAAATAGTATTATGCAATGCGATAGACGATAGACATATAGACCATGCTAAAGGTAGTAAGTTGGTAAGTGACAGTTGTTTTTTAAGTGGCTTACTTAAAATTGAAACAAAGGATGAACATGGTGAAGTGCAGCAACCATGGCGCCCTAAATTTGTATACCATTACATACAATGGAAAAATTTAGAACCAGATATTGTTGTAGATGTTTCTGGTTTTGTTGCTACTAAAATGAAAGCGGTTTTAGCTTATGAAACTCAATTTTACAGTAAAAATAGTAATGAACCTGAAACACCTATTTCTAGTAAAAATTTTACAGACAGTGTTTTATATAGAGCTAGGGATTTAGGAAGATTAATTGGTGTAGAAGCAGGAGAGGGGTTTAATGTAGAGCGCTATCCAGCAGTTGACAGTCTTTTTGATTTGAAGTAATAGTGTTTTTCGATTTAAATATTAAAAAAGTCTTTGTAGATTTCTCTGAAAAATTTACATTTGCACACGCATTTAATATGCTGCAATATGGTGGTTGTAGCTCAGTTGGTTAGAGCATTGGTTTGTGGTACCAAGGGTCGCCGGTTCGAATCCGGTCTTCCACCCAAAAGTAAAAGCCTTTCAATTTCTTGAAAGGCTTTTTTTGTTTTGCTAGTCTACTAGATATTTTTCTAAATTATCGTACTTTGATTTTTTATAATAACCATTTTTATCATAAATTTTTATTTCAGTTAGTATTCCTTCTTCGTTAAAAAGGAATATGTTTTTGGATGGTCTACCATTGATATAAATGCCTTTTGACTTAATATTCCCATTTTTATGGTATTCTATAATTTCTCCATTGCAAATAGTGTCACACTTGAAAAACCCTAAATCTTTTGGATAATGTAAAACTCTTGTCATCTTTCTAATTATGTCGGGGATTGTGATAGTATCCTTATACACTTCATTCTCTTTAAATTCTTTCTTTATGGAAAAAGATTTTACTAATTCCTCATTTTTTGAATCGAGTATAGAGATATCTATATGATAAAGCCCTGATTTTAGTGTTATAATAGTATCTTGTTTTTCATAAAAATGAATGTTTTCAGAAGAATATTCATAATCATTAAGATTATATAAAACATATTGCAAATCTTTAATTTCATGACAACCACCTTTAAAATGAAGCATTATTTTCGATTGAGACATTACAGTTATTGTCATTGAAAAAGACAATAATAATACAGATGTTATTTGTTTGACCATAATTTTTGCTTTTTAAAGGAAACTACAAATTAACCTTCCTATACCTAGGATACTTAACCACATAAGAGAATTTATAGTTTTTAGTAACACTGGATTCAATATTAGCTTTCCACGTTAAAATACCTTTTTTACTATTGTAATCGGAGTTTCCAGAATTGATATCATCTACTTTAATATCTTTATTTTGACTTATTGGAATTCTATCTACAATTACTACATCTATAGGCGTAGTTTTATTGTTTTTTATTTGGATATCGTATCCTTTTTCAACGATTCTATTATTACCTATAAAATTGGTTTTCTTAAAGTCGTTATTTGATGTTCTTGTAATAACCACATTTGGATCTACACCTAAAGATACTGTTAAACTATCTGTAGTTGCATACGGATTAATATGAGTAACTCCAGAATAGCTATCTTCAAAGTAAATATTAGCTTCTCCAGGGAGCAAGTTTAGTTTTTGCCAATCTCCAATTTTTGCAGTAAGAAATACATTTTCATTAATCACAGGAGCTGTAAAGTATGAGAATGTGGCAGGTAATTTAAAATTATCAATTTCAATAACCGTTATATCTCCATCTGACACTACGGTTGATAATTTCTGAATTTCAAAGTTTGTATTGGAAATACCTTCTGTAATGATGTCTCCATTAGACGTATAGTTACCTTGTTTTGTAGTAATTACAATAACACCATTGGAAGCTTTGCTACCGTATATGTTGATAGCGGAAGAATCTTTTAATACATCGGCAGATGCAATCATACTTTCATCTAATTTTCTAAAATCGCTAGGGCTACTAATAACACCATCTATAACATACAATGGTGTGCCTTTGGTTTTAAGAGTACCAATACCCCTAATTTTAATATTTGATTCGCTAGGTACTGTAGAAACACTCCCAGAAATAGAACTACTTGATCTGGTGCCATAACCTACTACCACTACTTCATCAAGTTGCGATGTGTCTTCTTCCAGACTAAGATTTATAACACTAGAATGAATAGGAATAGTTTCGGTTGTAAACCCTAAATAGGAGAATACTAAAGCTTGCCCATCATTTACTTGTAGGCTATAATTGCCATCAAAATCAGTAGCAACGCCATTAGCTGTGCCCTTAACCAACACATTAACTCCTGGTATAGGGGTGCCACTGGCATCGGTAACAATCCCACTTATAGTTTTTACAAAAGGATTAAATTTATATTGGTATTTTTTTGTTGCGTTTTGTGATTGATAATTGCTTTTTCTACTAATAAAGTTTAAGTATTTGGTATCTACTACCGGCTTTAAATTGTTGGTATTAGGGTCATTGGTTGAAAGTGTTAGTTTTACATCTTCCCAACTTACTCCCGTGGTTTGATACACATGTGCTTTATAGTTTAACTCCAAAGGTTTGTTTATATTTTTTGCTTTTAAGTCGTATATAGGAAACCAACCTGCATGTGTTACATTGTATTTTATTATTAAGTTGAGTTGTTTACTAAGTTTAGAGTTTAACTTTACTTTTATTTCTCCTGTTTGTATTTTATCATCAACATTTAATTCAGCGAGTTGTTTTTTTATATCTGTAATCTGTTTGTCATATGCTCTCTTCTTTTTTAATGATTGATGGATTAAAGTATTCAACTCAGTTATGCGTTTTCTATAATATGCTGCAAATTGCTTCAACTTATCCAGATTCACAGTTTGGGTGTCATTTCCAAGCTTTCGGTTCTCTTCTATGAGTTTTATTTCTTGCTCATAACCTTCCATTAGGTTTTGCTCCAGTTGCATAGCGTCATTTATACTTTCAATTTCGTTTTGTAGCTTAGTTACAGTTTCTGTTTTATCAAATTTTGTAATGTGATTAATCGCATAATTTATAGATAAAATAGATGCGTCGTCAAGACCGGAGATTTGAATGCTATTTTCTTGGATGTAAGGAGAGAGTTTAACAAAAGAAAACTCTGTAGTACCTTGAGGTATTAAGATTTTTGCGTGACGTGTCACCTGGGCACCATCAACAAAAACTGTTACTGCTTCTATTGATGATGTTGTGGGATTGGTATTTTTGGCTAATAAAACTGAAGTGAATAGTAGAAATAGAATACAAAGCTTTTTCATGATTAGTTATTTAAAGTTTGTTTTAAAACTATAACCAATTAACATGATGTAAAATAAGTATTGAGTAAGTTGTACTTATAAATGAGTTAAGTATTAGTTTAAACGAGTTTCTTTATTCTTTTAATCTAGAAATTTACTCTTCAACTCTGGTGTAGGAATCATACATGCATCCTTTTTACCATACCATTTATAGCGATTTTTAGCAATAACATCATAAACCCAATTGCTGATAAATGATGGAATAATAAGAAATATACTCAATATGTTGGTGGGAAACCCTAATTGAGCAGCCACTTTTAACGCTGCAGTACTCTTGTAAGTAATACCCTTTTCAGGAGTATATAAGATTATGGAGTCTACCTTGCGAGTATCAATATTAAAATGATCTATTATTTTTTTACCAGTTTCACTTTGCAGTGCAGTAAACATAAAACGCTGCTTCTTATCATGTTTTATAACATATTGCACAGAAGAATTGCAGAGGTTACATACACCATCAAAAAGAATCAATTTTTTATCTTTTGGTACACCAAATGTCATGTTGCAAAGATACGCCCTTTACAACTCACTTAAAAACTGATTGAGGTCGGTTTCCTTATCAAGATTTAGCTTCTTTTTTAAGCGGTATTTACTCTTTAATACACTTTCTGGTAGTACATTAAGCATCGAGGCTATTTCTTTAGTTGCTAAATTCATGCGTAAGAAAGAAGCTAAACGCATTTCTTTTTCGGTAATCTCTGGATAGATGTCTTTAATTTTATGATCGAAGTTATTATGGACTTCAGAAAAATATGATTTAAAAACTTCCCAATCTTTGTCTTCTGCACTCTCTTTTTTAAGAAGCATTACTATACGCCTAAATTCTACTTTAAATAGTTCTGGAGATCGTTTTATTTTTTCTAGGTTGTCTTTTAATTCTTGTATAAACGTATTCTTCTGCACCAGGTGCAAGGTTTGCGAGGCGAGTTCTTTCTTTTTAAACTCAATTTCTTGTTTATAAATGGCTTCCTGCTTTTCGCGTTCAATGCGGTTTTTCTTTATACGTTGTTTAAAACTAAAATAGATTAAACCTGCTATAACAAGAAAGGATACCATACCAATACCGTAAAGCGTTTTGGTAAGCTTATCGTTTGCTGCTTGTGTATTTAAAGTTTCAATTTCTTTTTTCTGTATTACAATTTCATTTTCTTTTTGTTCGGTCTCGTATATGGATTTTAATTCTTCAATCTGTTGTAGTTTTTTGGTGGTATATAGGCTATCGTTTATGGTTTGATATAATTTTAAAAACTCTAAGGCATCATTATTTTTATTCATTCCTTCCAAGAAGGTTGAACGATTTTTATACAAACTCGCAAGGTGGGACATAGCTCCTAAAGATTTTGCTATCGATATGGCCTCAACATTTTGTTTTAGTGCTGAATTGTAGTTTTTATTTTCAAAGTCAATTTTCGATAGGCTTATCAAAGCATTAATGGTACTTAGTTTAATATGCTCTTTTTCAGCAATGGTTTTAGCTTCTTTAAGAACAGTTTTTGCTTCACTGTAATTACCTTGTAAACGTTTAATCTCTCCAAGATTATGCAAGGCGTTACTGAGGCCTAAGTTATCCTCTACTTTTTTAGCATTTTCAACGGCTAGATTAAAATAGTTTTCTGCGGAGGCATAGTCATTTAAATTTTGATAGGAAATACCGAGGGAGTTTTGAGTATAAGCTACATAAAATGTTTCTTCAAAACGCTCATAGATATCCAAGGCTTCTTTAAAATATTGTATGGAAGATTCATGATTTTCTAAACCGCTTTCAATATCTCCTATTTGTTTTAAGGCATCAGCCTTACGCGTTTCATGATGTATTTGTTTAAAACATTCTAAACCTTGAAATGCATAAATTAGTGCCGTCTTATAATTAGCTTTTTCAATGTAAATATTAGCTAGAGAAACGTATTGAGCACCTAGAAATTTTGTTTTTGCATCTCCTTCTTTTTCATGGGTTTTTATCAATTCAATATTTTCCTTAGTAATAGCAATAGCATTATCAAGGCTGCCATTAGAGCTTTCAATAGAAGAAAGGGAGTGGTTAACAAAAATTAGTCCTCGAGTATTATTAATGTCTTTAAAAAGTGTTTTAGATTTATTGTAATAGAACAAAGCGGAATCATTCTCGGATTTGTTGGCAAAGTAGTCGGCACGATGCATATAACCAATAGCAATGCCTTTGGTATAATTTATGGTTTTAGAGAGTTTAAGTCCTTGTTCTGCATATAATTTGGCTTGTTCTGGTTTAGAGAACATCAATTTTTCATGAAGACGTGTTAAAATCATCACTTTAACTGAATCGTTTTCTTTTCTATTGGTAAGTTCTGTTTTTAAACTGTCAATCAATTTAGTGTTCTGTGAAAAACCAAAAGAAAAACTAAACAACAAAATTTGAATAAGGAATAAGTTAGGAGTTTTCATTTTTCATGTTAATTAGCTGTTGCTAAGTTAAATATTATATGAGTTCAAATTACAGAGGCCTACTTTACCCGAAAAGTGCTTGTCCATAGCTTGTCCATGATTTTGATGTTCACTAAATTTTTTAAAATTTATTTAAACAATTGATTTTTAGTATGTTAAAAAACATATTTTAAAAATTTAAAATATCTTGTCCTATCAAAATTGAAGGTTCATTTGATGTGTATGTCCCCTTTTTGTCCACCCAAAAAATTAGATTTAAGATGTGTTCATGAGTAGTTTCGAAGTGTTGAATCAAAAAAATATATCATTATGAAAACACAGCTATTAACAGTCAGAACTCTATTTAAAGCAACAAGTATGCTTGCTTTACTTATAATTTTTGGATGTAGTACCGAAGAAGCAGCATCTGTAACAACAGTAAACCCTGAAGCAAAAGAAATCTCAGATTTAATTTCAAGCTTAAGTTATGATGCAAACACCATGTTAAATGTAAAGAATACAGGTGGAGCACCAAAACAAAGAACGGTTACCAAAACAAAGAATACCCAAACTTCTCCAGATAAAGGTAATTATAGTGCATGTGAAGAAAAATTCTATACGCTAGAAGCAAATTTTGATGATGTGGCAATACTAAGACCTACTAATGGTATTATTTGGCCAGGGGCATTAGTTTATGGAAATCAGGATATGCTTGATGGTATGCCAAATCCTATTACGTTAGACAGGTCTCCAGTAACGCTTCGCATAGATTTACCTGGAATAGGGGAGGAAGGCACTTTAGTGGTTGACGATCCAAGAAACTCAAATATACAAAGTAGTATAGATAATGCTTTAGAATGGTGGAATGCTAATGCCTATGAGGAAGGTTATGTAAATGCTTCTAATTCCAGCTACCAAGCTAACACATTTTATTCTTCAAAACAATTAAGTTTAGATGTGGGTTTAAATGTAGAGTGGGCAAATGGTTCGGTAGCATCTCAATTAGAGTATGAATCGAGTACAACAAAGCGTGTAGCTGCCATGGTATATAAGCAAGTGTTTTATACCGTAACAATGGATACTCCTAAAACTCCCGCTAGCGTTTTTGGGGTTGATGTAACTTATAATGACGTTGATAGTACTATCGATTCAGATACTCCACCAGCTTACATCAACTCGGTGTCTTACGGACGTATTATAATGTTTAGAATGGAGACAACGGATATGAGAAAGTCCATTGATTTGGATTTAGTATTGGAATATGCTACAGGAGCGGCAAATGGTTCAGGTTCTGTAAATTCTGAATATGACGAAGTACTTAAAAAATCAAGTATTACCGTAGTAACTATTGGCGGAAATGCTGAAGTAGCTTCAGAAGCTGTAAATGCTGATGGATTTGCATCCCTTAAGCATATTATTACTGGCGAAAATGCTGTGTATAGTAGAAACAACCCTGGAGTTCCTATTGCCTATACGGTTAGATATCTAAAAGACAACTCTTTTGCTAAAATGGGCTATACTACCGATTATAAAGTTAAAGATTGTACACCAAAGGTGTTTTCTCATGCCAATGCAATTTTAGATAACAATATTACCCTTGATGTTCGTTTTCGTTTTAAGTATAAAAAACGTGGGTCAAACTCGATCGATTATACTAATTGGAAAAAAGTTAAGAAAAATGATGCACCACCAGCTATTAGACCTCCAAACGGTGCTCACGATGTAAAAGTACAGTTCGAGGTTTGGGACCTTACGTGGAAGCATATGGGCGAGTATCATGAAGGCTACCTCTATAGCGATAAAAAATTTGAGGCTTATTGTTCTAAACGAAATGTTATAGGTATTTGTACAGAAGTTAAAGTGAGGCGAGATTAGAACTATTTAATTAGTTTGAATAGTTAAAGCAGTCGGTACCTTAAGTTGCGATTCAACAACTTGGTACTGGCTGTTATTTTTTGGTGTTTCCCTCCTAAGATCGGGTCGGGCTATCCGTTTGTAGTTTTTGCTCGATGCACGCCTCCCCAAAAGCTATCACTACTATCCCTAACACACTTGTCTGCTAAAGGAAGTACATGCATAAAGGACTCTATTTTTTTGCCTCAACCAGTTCCAATAAATCCAAAGCAACATTAGTAGTAAACATGCCATAATTTACGTTGGCTTTGTTTTTTTCAATGCTATCTATACTACCAACAGCTCTACCATCGTGCATGCGTACACGGTCGCCTACTTTTAAAATAGGTTTTGGTTTTTGTGGAGCTTCAGCTGCTTTTTTCTTTTCAGCCTTTTTCTTTTTTCTAATAATATTTACTTTTTTTTCTGCTTCTTTCTTTATCTGTTCTTCTTTAGCTTTTTGGGCACGTTTTTGTTTTGCAGATACTTTTTTACGTTTAGAATTTTCAATTTGTACCAGTTTGAATAATTCTGCCATTAACTCACGTTTCTTTTTGTTATCGAAGTATTTTTCGGCTATGTCGTTTACTTTTTGCCCTAAATAAATTAGGCGTTGATTGCTATCATATAATTCCTGATAGCTTTCTAATTTCTTCTGGATTTTGGCATTTATCTCTTCGAGTTTATCAGCTTCCTCTCCTTTTTTCTTTTCATTGAGTTTTAAAGATTGTCCTGTTTTCTCTAATCGAGAACGTTCTTTTTGAAGTTTAGCAATTGTGGCATCAAAACGTACTTTACTACGTTCAATCTTCTTTTTTGCTCTATTTATTAAAGAATAGGGAATGCCATTTTTTTGAGCTACTTCAAAGGTAAAACTGCTACCAGCTTGTCCAACAACTAGCTTAAACATAGGTTCTAGCGTACGCTCGTTGAAAAGCATGTTGGCATTAATCATGTGTGGCAGCTCAGTAGCAAGAATTTTTAAATTAGAATAGTGTGTGGTTATAATACCAAACGCTTCCCGATGGTAAAACTCCTCTAAAAACGTTTCTGCCAAAGCACCTCCTAATTCAGGATCAGATCCTGTACCAAATTCATCAATTAAAAAGAGTGTATTTTTATTACACTTGCGCAAAAAATAGTTCATTTGTTTTAAACGATAACTATAAGTGCTTAAATGGTTTTCAATAGACTGATTATCTCCAATATCACTTAAAATCCTATCAAACAGGCATACCTTACTACGTTCGTGTACAGGAATTAACATACCGCTTTGCAACATTACTTGTAATAACCCAACGGTTTTTAGGGTAATGCTTTTACCGCCTGCATTTGGTCCAGAGATTACTATTATTCGGCTGCCCTCTTTAAGTGCTAGGGTTTGTGGAAATGTTTTTTCCTGTTTTTCTAAATTATTTAAATAGAGAAGCGGATGATATGCATCTCTTAGGTACATGCTTTTATCTTCTGATAGTTCTGGAAGGATACCATTCATAGACTTCGCATATTTCGCCTTTGCAGAAATAACATCGATATCAATTAAAAAAGTTTGGTAGTCTTTTAAAAGCGGTAAAAACGGACGTATAAAATCGGTTACTTCTTTTAAAATACGAACTACTTCTTCTTTCTCTTCGTATTCTAAATTATTGAGCTCTCTAGTGTATTGTAGCGTAGTTTCAGGTTCAATATATACAATGCTTCCTGTTTTACTACCTCCCATAATGGCACCTTTAACTTTTCGCCTATACATGGCCTTAACAGCTAAAACACGCCGGTTATCCACCACAGACTCCCTGATGTCATCTAAATATTCTAGATTATGATAGGTGTTCAGCGCTGAAGCAAAACTTTGATTTATTTTTCCTTTTACTTTACTTATGGATTTTCGTAAATCATATAGTGTGTCAGAGGCATTATCCTTTATATCTCCAAACCTATCTACAATAGCATCAACCTTTTCTATTAGAACTTTAGTAACTTCAATATGTGAAGCAAACTGATGTAAATTAGGGTAGTATTCTTCAAACTTTTTTAAAAACGTAACAATGGTGTTTACCGTTAAAGACATGGATACGATTTTTTTTAAACCATGTACTTCTAAAAAAGTATTTTCGATATTTAAAAGTTGAATTTCTTTGGTAATAGTATCAAATCCGTGATTAGGAATACGATTATCATTATAAAAAGAGGATACATATTCATTAGTAAGCTGTAATGCAAATAGCAGGTCTTCCTTAGTTTTATAAGGTAAAATTTCCAATACAGTTTGATTTCCCAGAGGCGTAATGCATAATTCGCTTACTTGCTGTAACACTGTTGGGAATTCTAAATCTTGTAATGTTTTCTCGTGAATGTGTATTATTCTCTGCTTTGCCATTCTTTTTCAAAAGCGCAAAGTTAAAGAATATAGTAGATTTTTTTCTTTAAAGAATCCCTAGATTTGCAAAAGTGGATATAGAGTTGTCCCAAAGTGTAACAATTCTATGTTTATTAGACTAACGAATAAAATTAAAGCATTATGAGTTTTATTAAAAGGGTTTTATCTACAATAGTAGGGATTTTTGTGTTTTTGGCACTTTGTTTTATAGGTTTGATAATAATAAGCGCACTTTTTGGTGGCTCTTCAGAAGAAGTAGTTCAGGTAAAGTCAAATTCTGTATTAGATCTAAAGTTAGATTTTCCCATTAACGATTATGCAGGTAAAACTGTTTTTAAAGAATATCCTTTTTTAAATGAAGATGAAAGAAACGGTTTATTCAACTTAGTTGATGCCATAAGATATGCGAAGACTGATGATAAAATAAAAGGAATATCCATTGATAATAATTTTGTCATGGCTGGTATTACACAAATAAAAACATTACGGGATGCTTTAATAGACTTTAAGGCGTCGGGTAAGTTTATAGTGTCGTATGCTGATGTACTTACGCAAAAGGATTATTACTTAAGCTCAGTTGCTGATACTATTTATATTAATCCAGCTGGTATGATGGAATTTAAAGGGTTATACACTGAGCGTTTGTATTTTAAGGATTTTCAAGAGAAATCTGGAATTAAAATGGAGGTAGTGCGTCATGGAAAATATAAAAGTGCCGTAGAACCATTTTTAGAAAACGAAATGAGCGATAATAATCGTGAGCAAATTTCGGTGTATTTAAACGGACTTTGGTCTGAAATAAAAAAAGAAGTTTCAGAGACTAGAAATGTATCAGTAGAACAATTAGATATAATTGCTGATAGTTTGTTGGCAAGAACACCAGAGCTAGCTGTATCTTCTAAATTAGTAGATAAAATTGCTTATCATGATGAGTTTGTTAATGGTTTAAAACATGCAATCGGTATTGCTGAAGATAAAGATTTAAATAGTGTTTCCATAGAAGAGTATGCGAGATATGCTGCTCCTAAATTAAAAGCTAAGTCTAGTGAACATAAAATAGCAGTAATTTATGCTGAAGGCGATATTATGTATGGAGAAGGAGATAAGGGTATTGTTGGACATATAACGATGAATGAATCCATTAAAAAGGCAAGGGATGATAAGCGTATTAAAGCTATTGTGTTGAGAATTAATTCCCCAGGAGGAAGTGCATTAGCTAGTGAATTAATTTGGAGAGAAATAGAGCTAACTAAAAAAGTAAAACCTGTTATTGTTTCTATGGGTAATTTGGCAGCTTCTGGTGGTTATTATATCGCTGCAAATGCTGATAAGATTATAGCAGAACCTACAACAATTACTGGTAGTATAGGGGTATTTGGTACTTTGCCAAACTTTAAAAACCTTGCTGATGATATGGGGATAAATGCAGAACAAGTAACAACTAACACAAATGCTGTTACCTATAGTGTCTTTGAGCCACTCAATGAAAATCAATATAAATATATAGAAGAAGGAATTATTGACGTATATGGTTTATTTACAAAACGCGTTGCAGATGGACGTAATTTAACAGCAGAACAAGTAGAAGAAATAGCTCAAGGACGTGTTTGGACAGGTAATGATGCTCTAGATAGAGGTTTGGTAGATGAATTAGGAGGACTAGATTTAGCACTACAATATGCTGCTGATGCTGCAGAAATTGAAGATTATAAAATTAAAGAATTCCCAGTGTTTGAAAAGAATTTGGATGAAATGCTAGAAAGTTTTGGTTTGGCAAAAGCCAAAGAGCAAATTTTAGCCGAAGAACTTGGGGAAGAAAACTACAAGCTAATTAAAGAGGTAAAACGTTTGTCACAGAAAAAGGGTATTCAGCTAATGTTTCCTTTCAGTACAGAGATAAAATAAGATCAATTTTGTATAAATAAAAAAGCAAACTTAGATTCGCTTTTTTATCTTTTCATTTATCAAAAGAACAGTATAATCTGGTAGTAATACGAATTTCTAATTCAGCAAAACTCTCAAATACTAGTTAAAAACAGAAAGAAAAATCTTTCAATTCCACTTATGATAATAGAATTTTTGTTGCAGGCTACTTCAATGATAGAATAATAATTTTTTTGAAGTTTTCAATCAAAAAAAGTTTTCAAAAAGTTATAGCATATAATATTCTGTAAATTAATACATTACATTCTTCTGTATTTGGTTTACACTCT
The DNA here is from genome assembly GCF_004310335.1 of Hyunsoonleella pacifica. Classification (GTDB taxonomy): domain Bacteria; phylum Bacteroidota; class Bacteroidia; order Flavobacteriales; family Flavobacteriaceae; genus Jejuia; species Jejuia pacifica. The sequence continues at coordinate 259,294 of NZ_SIRS01000002.1, forward strand.
ATGTTATTCGGTTTAAAAACTTCTCTTAATATAACTTCATCTCTTAACATTTGTCAATAAATAATTGGTTAACCAAAAAAAATGTGTATTTTAGCGAAAATAATTGCTTTTTATCGATATTTTTAAAATAATAGTTGTGACCTCAAAAATAAAGTAGTGTCTAAACAGCAAACAGTGTAAAATTTAAACTCTCATAAATTGTACATAAACACTAAAATATTTGCCCCTGCTCTCTTTTTACTAGTTTTTCCATTGTTATTATTTTCACAAGTTAAGATTGGAGATAACCCATCCTTAATAGATTCTAATTCCATACTAGAATTAGAAAGCAATAATAAAGTTTTAGTCATAACTCGTTTATCACAAACAGAAATAGATGGGCTTGTACCTCTTGAGGGGGCTTTAGTGTATAATACAGATACCCAATGTATATATGTTTTTGAAGGCACAAACTGGAAGAACCTTTGTAACGAACCTAATATTACTGTTAGTAATACAGGTCCTACCTCTAATAATATTGGTGATTTTTGGTTTAACAGTACAAACAATAATGTAAGTGTATGGGACGGCAATCAATGGTTGTCAATAACTATTAACCCCCGTCGTGGTCTAGGCACTCCAGAAGCAGTAATAGTTAATCCAATAGCAGGTGATATTTATGTAGATCAGAGCACAGGAGATATTTACACTTATAATGGTGTAAATTGGGTACCACTGAATCAAAGCATAGCTGCTGAAAATGGGCTTTCTATTTCTAGTAATACCATACAGCTTGGAGGTATACTAACTACTCCAACGGTAATAACTACCAACAATATTAACACCTTAGCGATTCAAGGTCTGGATGATACGTTTTTGGATAATAACAACAATAGTATAGTAGTGGTAGATAACACTTCTGGTGTACTAAAAAAAGTTTCAGCAACAAATTTAGTTACTCAAGAGCAAGTTGTTATAACAGCTACCGAAGGGCAAACACAATTTGCACCACCTAGAATAATAACAGATGTAAATAAAATAGATGTCTATAGAAACGGAGCCCGTATAGCGTTTTCCTTAGTTAATGCTACGACCATTGAAGTAGAGGCAGAGGCTACGTGTTTTGAAGGTGATGAAATACGTATAGTACAAATAAATTAATTAATAGCAATAAATTTTTTAAATAATTAAACCCTAGAACACATGAATCGAAAATTTTTAAAATTAGGATTAGCATTGATAGCTATTTTCATATTTAGCTTAGGTAATGCACAACAAACAACAGGAGATGTTGGTAAAACAGAAGATATTGGAAGATCTTCAGCTCTTAATGGTACAATTAGAGTAATTGATAATAAAGGAACTAAAAAGTTTTTACAAGTTAAAAATGGTATTACATTGTTAACTGATGCCACACCAGATGGCGGTATTGTATCTACATGGCAATTAGGAGGTACGCTAACTGATGATACGTATATAGATGCTTCAGGAGCAGTTTTTGCATTAGATGGTTTAGAATTAGTAGATACAGCAACAGATGCTCCATCTACTGATGCTACTGATGGCTCAACGGCTGCGCCAGGAGGAACAGCAACTGGTACAGGTTGGACCATATTAGTTAGAGATGAAGCTACTGGAGAAACAAAAAAATTATTGGCAACAGATGTTGTGGCAGCAGGACAATTAACTGCTACTGCAGCAACAGACGGTACAGCTCCAGCTTTAACAGATGGCTCAATTCCTGCCGTATATCAAAAAGTATGGGTGTACAGAAATGGAGCTAAGTTAGTTGCAAATGTAGATTATACGGTTGCTGCAGGAGCAGTTACACTAGTTCCAAGTACTACAGCACCAAACGATTGGGAAATCTTTGCAGGAGACGTATTTGAAGTTCAGTGGATTAACTAAAACCACCCCAATGTTAAGTTTCTTATTTAAAAAATACAAATATTCTATCATACTAGTCTTGATCTTGGTTGCAGTTACTGCAACCAATGCTCAAGAAGTTAGGGTAATTGATAATAAAGGAACTTTAGAAACCATTAGGAATAACCAAGTTACTACGGCTAGCGTAGCGCCCACAGATCCTGTAGAAGGAGATATCTGGTACGATACCAGTGGAACCACTAGAGTAACAAAAACCTATGATGGCACCAATTGGATAGCCAATGATAGCAATGTTTATAACGGTGTTTTTATAGTTTCTGCTGCTGGAATAACTACGGTTTCTGCAGTGCCTTTCCAGCCAACTCAAGTTACTTTTCAAGCGCATGCCAATGTTGAGAATTTAGATATTAATGCCGATAATGCTGTTGGAAATAATGCTAGGGGTATTAGTAATTCTTATGGAACGATGAATGGTTTTGCAAGATTAAATACTGATAATTCTATAACCCAACAAGTCATTTATGTTGGTGGTCATGGGAATTCTATTAACGATATCTCAAGATTTGCAAGTAGCAGTAACTGTTTGGGTCTGCGTTATGGTGATCAAAATGGAAATAATTTAGGAGTTATATCAGGAGCGTTAACTAGTTTTACTCTAGATGGTTTTACGATTAACGTAACTTATACCAATGGTGTAATTACAAATAATAGTACAAACCCAGTTTTGAGGGTACAGCCAAACGATGTGCAAAATGAAGATTTAGTAGTATTATTTACAGCATATAGATAAAATATGAAATATTTCTTCTGTACTTTTTTAATCCTAATAGGAAGTGCTTATGCTCAGCCAGCATTTCAAAACTATGGTAATGTACAAATGCATGAAAATGCAGAGGTAGGATTTCATATAGATTTGATTAATGACGGTACGTTTAATGAAAACCTTGGTATAGCAGGTTTTTATAATAATGACATAGCACTATCTATTTCAGGCTCTGAAGTACCTAGGTTTTATGACATGGAAGTAGATGTTATAAATCATTTGTTTTTAGACATAAATACAGAAGTTGTAAATAGTGTAAGCTATATTGCAGGAGATGTTATCACACCAAGAGAAGACCCTAGTGTATCTATAGACTATTTAAATAACTCATTTTACATTTTAGAAGATGATGAGAGAAATACGGATGGTTATGCTAGTTATTCTGGCGATTTGTCTTTTACATTCCCTATAGGTAATAATGATAAATTACGCCCTTTAATAACAACCAATGCAACACCAAATACTATAGTTAAAGCTGCATATTTTGATGAAAATCCAAATTTCCCATCAACCTTTACTACAAATTTTAACACAGAAGCATTAGAGCCCATAATTGGGGAGGTTAGCATTATAGAGTTTTGGGATTTTGATGGGCCACAAAATTCTTTTGTTACACTAACTTGGAACAGCGAAAGTGAAATTGATAATTTAGTCCCAGATTTAAGTAAACTAAGGGTTGTTGGTTGGCATATTACAGATCAGCAATGGAAAGATTTAGGAAATACAAGTACTACGGGTTCTCTCTCAGAAGGAACGATAACCTCTTTTTTGTTTAACCCATCAGATTATGAAATTATTACATTTGGTGCTTTAATTACTGAGGATGATATTAATATTTACAATTTGGTGTCTCCAAATGATGATGGCATAAATGATACATTTACCATTGATGGTATAGAAGCTTTTAATAACGAATTAACCATTTTTAATAGATGGGGTTCTGTGGTATATAAAATAGATAATTATAAGAATAATTGGGATGGCGTGGCAAATGTAAAGCATGTGATACAACGCCATAAAAAAGTACCGGTAGGTACCTATTATTATATTTTAAAGCTAAAAGATTCTAGCAAAACATCTACAGGTTGGCTGTATATAATTTATTAAACCTGCAAAACCCCCAAATTAAATTGCTTTTCAATAGGTGCATGATTAGCAGCTTCAATACCCATGCTAATCCATGTTCTGGTATCTAAAGGATTTATAATACCATCCGTCCATAAACGCGCAGCGGCATAGTAAGGCGATACTTGGTTATCATACCTAGCTTTAATTTTATTATAGAGTTCGGTTTCCTTTTCTTTAGTAAAGGTTTCACCTTGTTTTTCTAGAGAAGCCTTTTCAATCTGTAATAATACTTTAGCGGCAGAGTTTCCACTCATTACAGCAAGTTCTGCACTAGGCCATGCAAAAATCAATCTCGGGTCATACGCTTTTCCACACATGGCATAATTACCAGCCCCATAACTATTACCAATAACCACAGTAAATTTTGGCACAACAGAATTACTAACCGCATTTACCATTTTAGCACCATCCTTTATAATACCAGAATGCTCACTTTTACTGCCCACCATAAAGCCAGTAACATCCTGTAAAAACACTAACGGAATTTTCTTTTGGTTACAATTTGCAATAAAACGTGTAGCCTTATCAGCAGAATCATTATAAATCACACCACCAAATTGCATTTCGGTGGGCTTTGTTTTAGATCCAGTAGTTTTTACTATTTGCCTTTGGTTAGCCACAATACCAACTGCCCAACCATCAATTCTAGCATAACAGGTAATAATGGTTTGCCCATAACCCGCCTTGTATTCTTCATACTCAGAGTTATCCACTAGGCGTTTTATAATTTCATACATATCGTATTGATCAGCACGACTTTTGGGCAAAATACCAAACATGTCTTCAGGATTTTCAGCGGGTTTTTTAGCCTCAATGCGGTTAAAACCAGCTTTATCATAATCCCCAATTTTATCAACGATGTTTTTTATTTTGTCTAAGGCATCTTTATCGTCTTTGGCTTTATAATCAGTAACCCCAGAGATTTCACAATGTGTAGTAGCTCCACCCAGAGTTTCATTATCAATGCTTTCCCCAATAGCAGCTTTTACTAAATAACTACCTGCAAGAAAGATACTTCCGGTTTTATCAACAATCAACGCTTCATCACTCATAATAGGGAGGTAGGCACCACCCGCAACACAGCTACCCATAACCGCAGCAATTTGCGTAATACCCATACTACTCATAATGGCATTATTCCTAAAAATACGTCCAAAATGTTCTTTATCAGGGAAAATTTCATCCTGCATTGGCAAATACACTCCAGCTGAATCTACCAAATAAATAATCGGTAGTCGGTTTTCAATAGCAATTTCTTGAGCACGTAAATTCTTTTTCCCCGTAATAGGAAACCACGCCCCAGCCTTTACTGTAGCATCATTAGCCACCACAATACACTGTTTTCCTTTTATGTACCCAATTTTCACAACCACACCACCAGAAGGGCAACCGCCATGTTCCGGATACATATCTTCTCCTGCAAAAGCACCAATTTCAATAGACTTTGCCTTGTCATCCAACAAATAAACAATACGCTCTCTAGCAGTAAGCTTCCCTTTGCTATGAAGCTTTTCAATACGTGATTTTCCGCCACCTAAGCTTACTTTAGCTAATCGTTTATTGAGTTCAGAGACTAATAATTTATTGTGATCTTCATTTTTATTGAAGTTGATATCCATAGGTGTATTTATTTGTACACGAATTTACGAAACCAATTCCTGTCTAAAAAGTGAATAATTTGTTAAAATATATAACATGGAAATATGTTCCTTGGAATATAAATTTATTTTACGTAGTTTTGTCATGTAATTAAAAACAATCAAAATGAAAACAAATAAAATAATCTATTATATAGCAACAGTAGTATTAACAGCTGTAATGCTATTTTCAGTAAGTATGTACTTCTTTCAACACGACATGATTAAAGGAGCATTTGAGAGTTTTGGATATCCAACATATATAATATATCCTTATGCTATAATAAAACTATTAGGTTTAGTAGCTTTGTGGCTGCCTGGGTATAAAACATTAAAAGAATGGGCTTATGCAGGTTTCTTTTATGCTTTTGTATTGGCCTTTTTTGCGCATTACATGATAGGTGATGGGCAACAAGGAACAGCAGTAATAGCCTTAATAGCTTTAGCTGTTTCTTATATATTTTATAAAAGGATAAATAAATAATAAAAAACATAAACGCAATGAAAAAAATAATAGCATTTGCAGGAACAAATAGTAAAACCTCAATAAATAAACAGTTAGCAATATATGCATCAAGCTTAGTTGAAGACGTAGCGGTAGATGTATTAGATTTAAACGATTTTGAATTACCTATTTATGGTATCGATTTAGAAAACGAAAAAGGTATACCAGATAATGCCAAAACGTTTTTAGAACATATAAAATCATCAGATGGTATCATCTTATCTCTTGCAGAACACAATGGTGCTTATGCCACGGTATTTAAAAATATTTTTGACTGGATGTCTCGAATAGACGGTAAGCTTTGGAGTGAAAAACCTATGCTTTTAATGGCAACCTCACCAGGAGGTAGAGGAGGAGCAACTGTTTTAGAAGTAGCCAAAGGACGTTTTCCTTTTATGGGTGGTAATATAGTAGCAGATTTTAGTTTTCCATCATTTTTTGATAACTTTTCAGAAGGAAAAATCACAAATGAAGATTTGGATAAACAACTAAAAGAAAAAGTGGAAACTTTTAAAGTAGCTCTATAACTATTAATTGAGACTGAGTACTGAACACTGAATACTAAACAATGGGAGACATTTCAAAGGATATAAAATCTAAATTTGTTAATAACAAAGTAAAGGCGATGTTAAATATTATTTACACCGCTAATTGGATAAATAGTATTCACAATGAATTTTTTAAACCCTATGGATTATCTCCTCAGCAGTTTAATATTTTAAGAATTCTTAGAGGGGCAGGTGAGCCACTTAAAGTGCAAGAAATTAAAGCACGTATGATAGAGCGCGCACCCAATGCCACTCGACTTATGGATAAACTCTGTGATAAAAGTTTAATAAATAGGTTGCCTTGTCCTGGAGACAGACGTGTTGTACATATTGAAATTACAGATGTAGGTTTAGGACTATTAAAGCAAATAGAGGCTAACTTAAAGGATGATTTGTTAAGTAATTTATCTGAAGAAGAAGCTGGTACTTTAAGTGATTTATTAGATAAAATAAGATAAAAAAATTTGCACAAATAGTTTCCATGGAAACTATTTAAAACGAAAGTATTATGAAATTAAATACAATAAAAACAGTAGGGCGAAGCGATTTCGTAAATATGGGCCCCATAAGATTGCGACAACCCATACCTACGCAGACCATAGATAATATAGATCCGTTTATTTTATTACACCATTATGGGCCTTATGAAATAAATGCAAAAAGCAATCCATTTGATTTGGGTCCGCATCCACACCGTGGGTTTGAACCAATAACGTTTTTAATTCAAGGCGAACAACTACACAGAGATTCTTTAGGAAACGAAAGTATTGTAAGTGCAGGAGATGTGCAATGGACCACTGCAGGAAGAGGCATTGTACATGCAGAAGGCCCTACAAAACCCTTTGTTGAAAAAGGAGGTGTAATAGAAGGCATTCAGTTATGGCTGAATTTGCCCGCTGAAAAGAAAATGATAGAAGCTAATTATCAACATGTGAAACATGACCATTTTAGAGTAGTGTATTCTATAGATGGAAAAGTAACTATCCAAATTGTAGCAGGAGAATTAGATGGCGTTTATGGTCGAATACAAACCCAAACCGCTGTTAATGCATATATCATTGATGTTGAAGCAGGAGGGAGTTTTGATGTGGCTGTTCCAGAGCATCATCAATCGACAATTTATTTGCTAAAAGGCGATGTTACAGTAAATGGTTCAGAACAATTGAAGCTCAACGAAAATCAATTGATTCAATTTAATCAAGATGGTGAAGGGTTTTCTATTGAAGGAAATGCGACAAGTAAATTATTATTTCTCTCAGGAGAACCATTTAATGAGCCTATTCAAACTTATGGTCCCTATGTAATGAACACACAAACTGAAATTATGGAAGCCATGAGAGATTATCAAATGGGGAAAATGGGGTTTCTGGCCCCATAAGAGGCCCCTAAACCCCGAAGGGGGAACTCATAACCTGCAAGTTTTTTGAAACCTTGTAGGTTTGAAAAAGTATGAGTAAGCATTCCCCTCCTTGGAGGGGCTAGGGGTGGGTTGAAGAGTATGAGTGGCGCGTTAGGGATTGCAGTGGAAAGCCCACAGCGACGTAGGAGCGAGGACTTGTAACGTAAAGCCCGACCCCTTGTGGGTAACGCCCTAATAATAACAATAAAAAAGTAATAATAAAATTTCCTTCTTCAAGGAAATGACAAAAGATTAAAAAAAATGAAAACAATAGTTCACAAAGCAGACACAAGAGGATTTGCAAATCACGGTTGGTTAAAATCACATCATACATTTAGTTTTTCAAGTTATCAAAATCCAGAGCGCATGAATTTTGGTAAGCTAAGAGTATTGAATGACGACGTGGTACAACCAAAAATGGGATTTGGTACGCACCCGCACCAAAATATGGAGATTATTTCTATTCCGCTAAAGGGTGCATTATCACATAAAGACAGTATGGGAAATAAACGCGCCATAGAGGTTGGCGAAGTTCAGGTAATGAGTGCAGGAGCTGGACTAACACACTCTGAGTTTAACGACAGTAAAACTGAGGAAGTTAACTTTTTGCAACTTTGGATTATTCCAGAGGAAATGGGTGTTGAGCCAAATTACGAACAGCGAAAATTTGATACTTCTGCGCGTAAAAACACCTTGCAAACGGTTGTGGCACCAAAGGATAAATTAGAAGGTAATGCGTTACCTATTAGTCAACAGGCATATATCTACAGAACTAATTTAGATGCTGGTAATTTAGTAAGTTTAAATATTAAAAAACCAGATAATGGTCTTTATATCTTTGTTACAGAAGGTGGCGTAAAAATCTCTGGAAATACCTTAAATAAACGTGATGCCATGGGTGTTTGGGATACAGATACAGTTGATATTTCTGCTTCTGAAGATGCTGAGGTGGTCATAATTGAAGTTCCTATGAACTAAAAATTCGTAATGATTAATAGCGAAAAAGCACCTTGAAATAGGTGCTTTTTTTATTTAAAACTACGATATTTGTTTTTTAACTAACCAAAATAGAAAAGAGTATGGCGATGAATAAGAATACAGTGTTGGCTTGGGCTACATGGATAATGATTTTTGTAGGTCTTGGACTTATAGCACTTGGCGCATTTAGATATTACGAAGTAGCAGGATATGGTTTTGCGGCTGTAGGAATTGGCTTTTTAGCTGTAGCTTGGGTGTTTAATGCTTTAAAAGGGCGTGTCTAAAGAGCTCTACACACTGCCAATAAAGACTATAATCATTAATATAAATCATACTAAAGATTAATAACTATCAATTAAAAAATGAGTGACGATAAAAAGATAATTTTCTCAATGTCTGGTGTTACCAAGACATTTCAAAGTACAAATACACCAGTTTTAAAAAATATATACTTAAGCTTTTTTTACGGCGCTAAAATTGGAATTTTAGGACTTAATGGTTCTGGTAAATCTACATTATTAAAAATAATAGCTGGTGTTGATAAAAATTATCAGGGGGATGTTGTGTTTTCTCAGGATTATTCCGTTGGATATTTAGAGCAAGAACCGCAACTAGATGATGAAAAAACAGTTATGGAAGTGGTACGTGAAGGTGCCGCGGAAACCGTTGCTATTCTTGATGAATACAATAAAATAAACGATCAGTTTGGTTTAGAAGAGGTGTATAGTGATCCTGATAAGATGGAAAAGCTAATGAACCGACAAGCAGAATTGCAAGACCAAATTGATGCAGCAAATGCCTGGGAGCTGGACACCAAGTTAGAAATAGCGATGGATGCACTGCGTACTCCAGATGGCGACAAAAAAATAGGTGTACTGTCTGGAGGAGAACGCAGGCGTGTAGCGTTATGTCGTTTACTATTAAAAGAACCAGATGTATTATTATTGGATGAGCCTACAAACCATTTGGATGCAGAGTCTGTACATTGGTTAGAGCATCATTTAGCACAATATAAAGGTACTGTAATAGCAGTAACGCACGATAGGTATTTCTTAGATAATGTGGCTGGTTGGATTTTAGAGCTGGATAGAGGAGAAGGTATTCCTTGGAAAGGGAACTACTCGTCTTGGTTAGATCAAAAATCTAAGCGTATGGCCCAAGAAGGTAAAGCGGCTTCTAAACGTCAAAAAACCTTAGAACGTGAGTTAGAGTGGGTACGCCAAGGTGCAAAAGGACGTCAAACTAAACAAAAAGCGCGTTTAAAGAATTACGATAAGTTAATGAGTCAAGATCAAAAGCAATTGGATGAAAAGCTAGAAATATACATTCCAAATGGCCCACGCTTGGGTACCAATGTAATTGAAGCTAAAGGTGTTGCTAAAGGATATGATGATAAATTATTGTACGATGATTTAAATTTTAATTTACCGCAAGCAGGAATTGTTGGAATTATAGGACCAAATGGTGCTGGTAAAACAACCATTTTCAGAATGATAATGGGAGAGGAAACTCCAGATAAAGGAGCCTTTACCGTAGGAGATACTGCTAAAATTGCTTACGTAGATCAAAGCCATTCAAATATAGATCCAGAAAAGACAATATGGCAAAACTTTAGTGATGAGCAAGAGTTAGTAATGATGGGAGGAAAGCAGGTTAATTCTAGGGCATACTTAAGTCGATTCAATTTTTCTGGAAGTGAGCAAAACAAAAAAGTAAAACTGCTTTCTGGTGGAGAGCGTAACCGTTTGCATTTGGCCATGACGCTTAAAGAAGAAGGTAATGTATTACTTTTAGATGAGCCCACTAATGATCTTGATGTGAATACGTTACGTGCTTTAGAAGAGGGTTTGGAGAACTTTGCGGGGTGTGCCGTAGTAATTAGTCATGACCGTTGGTTCTTGGATAGAATATGTACCCATATTTTGGCATTTGAAGGCGATTCTCAAGTATATTTCTTTGAGGGTAGTTTTTCTGATTATGAGGAAAATAAGAAGAAACGCTTAGGAGGTGATTTAATGCCGAAACGTATTAAGTATAAAAAATTAGTTAGGTAATTAACGTATTAAGTAAAATTAAAAAAGCCCACTTTATAAAGTGGGCTTTTTTAATTTTATATATATCTATTTGTAAATATGACCGTCTCCTAATTTATAATCAGAAACATCGATGTTTTCAAAACTCTTCTTTGTAGCATCAAACTGACGTAACAATGTACTTTGCTTTTCTATATTTCTAAAAATTAGAAAAAGAAGTATGAAAATAGGGGCAAATAAAAGGAATAGTAAAATCATATTAAATTTTAATTATTATCATATAGGTGACCATCTCTAAAATCTTTATAAGCTTTATTATCGTCATCACTTTGTAAAGGACCTGATTTTGCTAATTGGTCGTTTTCCTTTTTTAAAATATAAGATTTTCTTACACCAAGAATAAGAAGCACTAAGAAAAACACTACCACTATAGAAAGGACAGTGACAATTTGGCTTTGACTTATTAATAAGGGGATTTTACTTGGGTGTATGTTTAAGAGAAACATGAATTAGTCGATTTGGGTTAATAGCTTTCACAAAGATAGGCTTTTTTATAAACTAAAGTGTTAAAAATGAACCTAATATGCGAAATTTATTAACATCATGTTAATTTGTTACAATGAAAAACTATCTAAATCAATGGTTTTCAATTACTTTGATTGAAGTTTTATCTTACATAATTTTGTTTTAGAAAATGAAACTTTTGAATGTTTTGTAACAATTCAGCCTAGAAAAACACTTATAATTTAAAGCGATTTAAATTTTAAAAGTCATCTTTTTTAACGAAATTGCTTACCCTTAAAAATGTTCAACTTTAAAACACTACATAAACCATGTCTGATGATTTTGACTTATTAGAAACAAATTCCAATGAAAAAACTGAAAAAGTAGATGTCAATTGGGGTAAAGCCATTGATACTATGAAATCTAAATTGTCTCAAGAAGATGATCCAGAAGTTCGCCAGAAAATATTAAATGCAACATTAGATGATGTTGTAAACATGGCAGAAAAAGACAGAACAACACTTTTGGACGCTATTAAAGATTTAACTGATTATCAGGATGAGGTTGGTATTTTGTTTGAAAAATTTTCATCACTCAATGCTACAGAGCAAAAAGTAATAGACGATGCGCAAAAAGCTTTAGAGCGTGCCAAAATAGAATTGGAAGATGCTCTGGCAAAACCAGATACATGGTGGAATAACCTTTGGGGGCGAAAAAGTAAAATAGCAAAAGCAGAACAAGCTTTAAAAGATTCTGAAAAGACGAGAGCTGCAGCCGATAATAAGGCAAAAGCTATGTTTCAAGAGCGTATAGAAAATGCTGATGTACAAACACTTTTAAAGGAGCTATCTTATAAGTCTCAAGCCGCGGTTACCCGTTTAAAAAATCGCGAAGTAGAGATTAAAGAAGTAGAGGATAAGTTACAAGATGCTATTGTAGAGGCAACTAAAAATCACACCAAAGCACTAGAGAAGAAGAAAGAGGTAGAAGCCAAGCTTGAAGAGCGTTATGCATTGCTAAAGCAAGCACGTCAAGAACTGGAAGACGTTGCGGATAAGCAATCTGCTGAATATGCACAAGCTATTGGGAAAGTTACGGAATTGGAGCAAAAAGTGGAAGAACTTGAAGGTTTAAAAAACGCTTACACTACTTTGGCCGCTAGTAAGGATAGTTTTGTTCATAAGCACAATTTAACCATAAAAGTATTAACCTCATTACGAAGTAATTTACAAACGCATCGTGCAAAGTTAAAAAGTGATACTGAGGAGCGTTTAAAATATTACGATGGTTATGTTGTGGCTTTGAAGGCGAGAACTGATCAAGAGTTCGCTGCTATATTGGAGCATTTAGGTGTTAAAACTGATGAGCATATTGGGGAAACTCTTGCAGCAATGCATACGGCTAGTGCTAAGGCGCGTCAAGATATGATGGATAACATACCAGTACACGAAAAGGTAATGCAGGGTGTTTATAGTAGTTATGCGGAGGCACTACAAGAAATTCGCGAGAAAGATGTAGATATTCAAAAAAACTTTGCAGAGCGTTATGGTATTGATATGAAAGAGATTTTTGAAGAGTACTATAAGGCTGATGTTAATGCACCATCTGATAACGATGATGAACCTGAAGGAGCGCCTAAACCTAAGGCAGAGGATGATGATTTATTGTCTTAATTATTCAACAAAAAACTATAAATTTTAAGTGAGTTCGGACTGCGTTAGGGATTGAACGGTATGTTTGAAATCCCCGACGCAGGAGGGATTGAGTAGAGAAAGCCCGACCCTTGTGGTAACGCCCAAAAAGAATAAATAATTCCGCATGTTGCTACTGCAAACTGCGACTGATTACTGAGTACTGAAATATGTCAATTAACCAAATAGTTACACCTTTAGATTCAGCTATTTTAGATTCCAAAGCGCACTATACATTTTACCATAAAATGATAGATTTTGTGTTTAAAGAATTGGTGGTGGCGGTGCAACGCGAAAGTATTTGTAATACTGCAGAAGTAGCAATGTTTAAGCAATATTGTGATTTGTTATTATACTCTATTGAAGCCATGCGTATTAAATACATGTATGATGATGAGGACAATATGAAAGTGGATTTAACTGAATCTGGCTTTCCAAATTACTTAGAATTTCGCTATTTGTTTAACGACTTAGAGCTTAGAGATGAGTATTTAGGGAGGTTAACGCCAATAGCAACGCTTAAGGAAGAGTTTTTAGATACCTTGATGCGTAAAAAGCAGCATGTTAAGAAAAGTAGATTGTTTCAAGCTGCATCAATTGTGTATTATGCTTCGGTAAACAAAACATATATTTTTAATCGGTTTGTACAAGGTAAAATTGTAAGTGCACCAAAAGATTCTGGGGCAGATTTACTAACCAGCTGGAGTTTCTACGATGTGGTTAAAAACAGACCTTTTATCTGTTTTATGTATTTTAATTATGATGGCAATAAAATAAATGACTACAAACATGAGATATACGATATACTTAAAACTGTAGGAGATAGAGATATGGCCTTAGATACTATGGCTTATGGTATTGATAAAAAGTTGCCAAAAGTATCGCCAAAGCTAATAAAACGTATTGATTTAGGACCGATACATAATATGTTTACTAAAGACGAAAATGTATTAACACATACGGTGCTGGAGGCCATTAGTAAGAAAACAATTCCTTTAGAATCTTATGCGGTATCGCTTAAAGTGACAGAAGTAGCATCTAAAAATGAATTTAAAGAAGGTAGCTTTTTTAATAAACAGATATTGCAAAACTGGGGAGATGTATTTCAGCAACAATACATTTTGGCGCCTCATCGTGTCATTCAATTATTATATAACAAAACACCAGATATTATGAATGGCTTGGCAAAACCACCTATTGAAATTGCTGGTGTGGAAATAAAACTTTAAAGTAAGCAGTCGCAGTCTCAGTAAACAGTACTGAATACTGAGACTGTGACTGAAAACTAAAACCATGGAACATAACTCAACATTCCCTGTAAAACTATCAGAACTCGATATGCTTCGTGATGAAGCGTCTTCTTACCTAAAAAGTGTACAATGGGAGCAAGGAGCTCGTGCTAAAAATAAAGATAAAGATGCTAAGGATGAATCTATTCTATTGTATTTATCCCGCGCTAATAATGGTTCGAGTGCAGCTTCAATTACATCTGTATCTAAAACTATTTTAGCTCTTAAAAAGCGTTTGCTACCAGATTCTGTAGCGATTCCTATTTATTTGAATCGAACTTTATATGCGGTTCAAGAAGGCATTACTTTGGGTATTTGGATTAAGGATAGTTATTACGATGCATCTGGATTATCGAGTTTAAACGAGAATAAATCTGCTTTAGATAGTAGTGGTAAACGCGAATTTGAAAGTAAAATGCATACCGCTACGGCTTTTATGCTATTTGCTCAGGCTTACAAAATTTTACACGATTTAAAGCCACATGCCTCAGATGACTTGAGTGTCATGAAACAAAAGTTTGCGGGTATTCCTGAAGTATCTTTAATGTCTCCCATAAAAGGAATTTCCTGTAGTTTATTTTATTATGACAAATATTTGAGTCATCCAGAAATTATCAAATCAGATAAAGATGTTGTCGATTTTACGGTAGTTTATTTTGAAGCTTTAATTGATGAAATTCAATTACGTAAAAGCTCATTAGAATATACCGAAACTATTGAAGATAGGACGTATAAATTAGAAAATTCAGAATTTGCTGTTTCGGGTTGGAATAATGTATTTCAAGGGACTGCTAAAAGTGTAGAGTTTAATAAAATTCAGTTTGAACAAATTGTTGGTAACCGTGATGCAAAGCATTTTGCGCGAAGGTTAACCGAGCGCTTATTAAGCTACGATTTTATAGCTAAGAAAAACCCTTTTCAAGAATTAGGTGGTTTTATGCCTGTATTTATGGGCTATGGTATTCCAGGGACAGGGAAAAGTATGCTCATAGCTGCAATTGCTACGCGCTTAAAAGAGCACTGCGATACTTTAGATATACCATTTTTGTTTCATCCCATGCCGGATACGTTAATATCTACATTTCAAGGTGGTTCTGCAGAAAAAATGGTAGAGTGGATGAAACCATTACAAGATCCTTCAAAATTAATTTTTGCACCTATTGATGATGCAGAAAATAATTTACAGGAACGTACTGCTCAAGGTGTTTCTGCCGGTGTAAAGGAAGTTATTGGTGTGTTTTTAAGATATACAGAAGGTGCTTATGCGGTAAATTATGGAAACAGCTCTATTGGTTTGTTTACCAACCTCCCAGAGATGTTAGATAAAGCTGTGATTTCTCGTGTACAAGGACGTTTTAAAATTGATGGTGCCAGAACAGAGCATGATTTTTTAGATCAAGATCATCTGTGGTGGCGTAAAATTGATGATACTATGCCAGATTTTGTAAATATGCAAGGACCTGAAAGCTACAGGTATTTACAAGATCAAGGTTTGGCTAAAAATATGGGAGATATATTAAGTAGTGTTGAAAAACCTACAGAGGAACGTGTGCATGCCGTTTATGATAAAATTGAAAAACAGTTTAAGACCAATCAGCATTTGTTTTATGCGAATTTATACAAGGAAATTCAGGCGATATTCCCGTTCTTTTCATCGCGCGATGTTCGTAATATTCAATCTGCTATTTCTTTACGCTTAACTGATTTTGATTTAGAAAAAGACTGGTTTGAGAATCCAGAAATCTATTTCAAACAGGAATACGATACTAAATATAATATGTTACAGGAGTTGATGAGAGCCAATATGAAAGGCTTAGATTTTTCTGAAATTCGCCGTCAAGAAGTAGTGCGTTACTTAGATAATGTTGCAACTATCGCAGATACCGATTTTAAACGAAAAGTAGATGCTAGAGTAAATCAGTTAAATATTGAAATGGAAGCGAGACAGCGGTTTGAAAATGATTAAAAGTAGTATATCATGTTGAAAAATAAATTTATAAGGTTTTTAATAATCTTAAATGGAATACTTCTCCCAATAGTTATTGGATTTATTATTTATGCTTTTGTCGATGATTTTTTAAGGCAAAGTCAATATAAATCAAATGATAATATATTTAAAGCTGACTACGAAGAAGAGCAAAAAGACTACTCGATTGCCAATAATGGTCCCCAGAAATTGTATAACTCAGATATTTGGTATATAATCTTTTATAGATATTATGATGACGATGATGAATTTAAGTATTATGGCAATAATGACTTTCCAAAAGATATATTAAATATAGTTTTTCTTGACAAGGAATTAAATGTAAAAAGAACACTTTTAAACAGAGAATCTTTAATTATTAACGTAAGTGCTCCCAATAAATATTCTGAAGAGAATCGATTAGGGAAGTTAAAGGAAATGATTTTTTATTTAGTTGTCGAGGAAGACACGAATTCTAACGGTTATTTAGATAGGAAAGATTTTAGTTGTCTATTTGCCTCAGATTTAGATGGAAACAATTTTAGAAGGATAATAGAGAAAGATGTCAATGGGTATAGATTTATCAATGAAAACTTAATTTCGGTTGCTTATATGGAAAATGGAAAAATCAAATATGGCGTTTATGATTTCCTTAATAATGAGTTTAAGGATTCGAAATCATTAAATGAAATTATAAACAAGTATTAAAAATTTGATTTATGGGAGTTGAAAAAGTCAAAAATATCGAGAGTACATTACTTTCTGATAACTATTACATTCTAAATAAAGTCACTTTTGACTACATGATGAAAAGCGGTGTGTGGGTAAACCAAATGCGTGAGGTATATGATAGAGGAGATGGAGCTGGAATTCTCTTGTATAATAGAGAGAAGAAAACTGTAATACTTACTAAACAATTTAGAATGCCAACTTACTTAAATGATAATAAAGATGGGATGTTGGTAGAAATAGCTGCAGGAATGCTGGATAAAGATAATCCAGAAGCGTGTATTATAAGAGAAACCGGAGAGGAAACAGGGTATTGCTTAAAGAAAGTAAAAAAAATATATGAGGCATACTCATCTCCAGGAGTAATGACCGAAAAAATGCACTTTTTCATTGGAGAGTATACCGATGCCATGAAAGTAGGCGAAGGCGGTGGATTGGACAGTGAAGCTGAAGATATAGAGGTATTGGAAATGCCTTTTGAAAAAGCTATTGATATGCTGAATAATGGAGAAATTGTAGATACTCGAACAATTGTGTTATTGCAGTATGCTATCATTCATAAATTGCTAGATTAAATGTTGTCATTCCTGCGAAAGCAGGAATCTATAAATCTAAAAGAAAATAAAAATTAACAAGATTCCTGCTTTCGCAGGAATGACAGAAATGGACAAACTAAAACAAGCAAATCTATACAGAAGTGAACTTATCCTAGTAAGTGGGAAGTTAGTAGAGCGTTACAATAAATGCTTGGTAAAACTTGGGTTTACCAAAACAAATCTAAAAACGTTTTATATTGACGGTATAGGTTGGAGTCCCGAAGTGGCTGAAGAGAAAGCTGATACTAATTATTTAAATAATGGGGAGGCAAACCCTCATGGTATTATCATTTCTCCACTTCAAAAAGGAAAACCAGTGTATTTACCCTTTCATACGTTTGATAGGGATATAATGAAATACATTTTTAAAATTCATGGTGCTAAGATTAAAGACATTACTAGAGATTCTGCTATTTGCTTGGATTTCGATCAAAACATTGATGCTTTTTACGAACCATTAGATGTGTTAAAGTATAATGAAATTAGGATTAAATTTCATTTAATTGATAACCTTGATAAGGTAAAAGAGGAGCAACTAAAGCTAGTTGAGGAATTTAAGAGGGGAAACAATTTTATTAGCGAAACCATGCACCAAAAGTTATTGGATTCAGCTGAAGCTTATGGCGATTTGCGTGACAGAGATTTAGATTTACACGAATTACAGTATACTACAGATTCCTTTTATACAAGAGCTTTTGGAGGTGTTTATTTATTAAGAGATTTTATTGTGCCAATTGTAATATTTGAAGATAAAGCATGGCACAAAGAAGCTATAAAGGATACAGCCCATGATATTTTGATATTTCATATTAATCAACCTGAATTGATGGATAAGTTGAGAAGCCACTCCATTGTAGATTATAATTTAGAAGCAGATGTTAAAAAGGATAGGTATATCAGGATTAAGAAGTTTGAGCTATTTCAATATCTAAAAAAAACACAACATCCAGTTCAAGAGATATTGGAAAACCCTATATTATTTAAAAGTTATTTGAATAAATTGGATATCAAATCTCGAAAAAAAGTGATGAGTGTAGAACGCTATTTGGAAAAGATTGAAACTAGTAATCAATTTAAAATAGCAGATGTTATTGATGACTCATTATTTTTTGCATTACATAAACCGCATTCATCATTAGAGCCTAAACATCAAGATTTAATATGGAAACTTTTGGTAAATATTGCACCAAAAGATGTGTTATTTTGGTATTGGTACGATAAACCAGATTTTTATGAAAAGTTTACAACTTGGGATGATTCCTTTAAAGATTGGGTTGTAGCAACTATTAGTAACAATATTTAAGTTTTTTAGACTAATTTTATAGAACAAACTTTTAACGTTATGGGACTAGATTTAGTAATTTTTATTGCCGCTATTTTATTAGGGGTTTTTGTGTATTGGAGAGAGTCTCAACGTAATACACTGTATCGTTTTTTTAATAAAATTTTTAATAGTAAGGAGTTGCAGATGAAACCTGAAAATAAAAAAGGTTTTATCTATAAACAAACATTTTTACCGCGAATGGTTTATGTGGTAGGTTTTTTATTATTGATAGGATTAATAATTCAATTTTTATCTCCAATTTCAATATTTACAAGTTATTATGGCATCTCGGCATTTGCATCTATTTCAGTAGGTATACTAATAGGTACTTATGTGGCAAATTTTGTGTTAAAATCAGGAAAGATTATTGAGGAAAAAGGAGATTCTCTTGAAGGTATGGTTCAAGACACTATAGAAAAAGGAAAAGATCTCATTGAAGATTTAAAAACTAAAGAAGCTGAGGAATTAATAGAACATCCTGAAGAAGCATCCCAAAAAGAAACCAAGAGTGCTAGGGATAGATTAAAAGACAAAGGTTATTTAAAGTAGGTAGTATTCAGTTAACAGCACATAGCAAAAAGAGAAAGTTTAAACTATAAATACAGTTGCTCTCGCTGTGAGTTTCCTCCCCCTTGGGAGGGTTAAGGAGGGCTTTTTATTATGATAAAAAATTATTGGAATAAGGGCGGGAAACAAAAAGTAATTGTCATTATTGTTAGTTTAATAGTGCTTGTGGCATTATTTGTACTTCGGGATGATTATCAACCTGCACTACTATTTATTAGAAAATTTATTTCTGTTATTTTATTAAGTAGCCTAGTGCTATTTTTTGGATTACGAAAATTTAGAAAGTCAGCAAGTACAGGTGGACGTCTAGGAATTCTTGCAGTTTTAGTACTGTTCTTTGGTCTTTTGTATATTGTTGGATGGCATTTTAGGATGTATGATTACATGAAGACGTATAATGTTTTTAATCATTTAAATAAAGTTGAAATTAATGAGTTGCCATTAACTCAAAATGAGCGTATTCAACCTTTAAGAAATGTGTTTTCTATGGCCAATGAAAGCGTTGGGGAAACTAAAGATGTGTCACTGCCTCACTTGGTTAGAATTGGAAGTGAAAACAAGTGGACGATGGCTATACAACCCACTGAAAAATATGTTTGGCAAGGGATGACTGATAATACTGAGGAGGTATTTGCAGTGTCTAGTACAACACCATTCCCAAGATTTTCAAGTGAAAATAGAATCCCAGTAACTTTTTCCATTGGAGAATCTCTAAAATTTAGCAGAAACACATATAATGCCGTAGTGCAACGTTTTAACTTTTTTCAATTGTTTACACTGGAACCAAGTGATACCTATTATATGAAAAATGACAAAGGAGCTTGGGTTCAAGTAGTAAGTTTAATAAAATGGAAGGGATTTTTATTTCCTTATCCAACTTTTGGAGGTGTTATGCTAATTGACAATGGCGAACATGATTTTAATGACTATATGGAACGTATTCTGATAGGAAAAGGTACTTATGTAAGTCCAGAAAACATGAAAAACCACAGTTACCTTACACGACAAAACACCTTAGCTGAAAAAGTATCAAGATTACAAGCAGAATCTCTTAAGTTTTTAGGAGGTTTCAGTGATCCTCTACCATGGAATATGGAAACTGCAGTAAAAATTCCTGAAATGCCCAAAGACCAAAACCAACAACCTTATGTTACTGATTTTGATTTTTCTGAGACAGGAGAGGAGGCTTACAGTGGTTTATATCATTGGTTTGGTTTAGAACCAGTGGGAGATGAGCGTACTAGTTTGAGCTTTAGTGTATTTGTACCCGCAGATGGAACAGATAAATTATATTATTATAATCATGCGGCTAAAAAACAAGGCTATGCAGGAGTTTCTGCTATGCCACTAAAAGTAAAGGAATCTCGTAAGGAATATGATTGGACAGCTAATACACCAGTGGAGTTTAGGCCATATATTAAGAATATAGCAGGAAAGAAACGTATGTTTTTTATGGGTACTGTATCTTCCATTAGTGATAAAAATGCACAACAATTTGATGGTGCAGCTACACCAGATTTAGTGTTGATTGATAGTGAATATCGTGATGTGGTATGGATAGACGTTAAGCACCCCAGTAAATGGGATAAGACAGTGTATAATCAGCTAAATGAAGCCTGGAGGTCTAGCGAAGGCATTGGTTATTATTTTGCAGAGGATACAAGAACTATAGATATACTACAGCAAACTATTGATTCTACCAAAACTATTCCAATAGTAAATAAAAATACAGAGGAAATTGAACGACTTCAACGACAGATAGATTCATTAAAAGCAAATTCTAATTAGTTAATTTATGCTTTCTTTCTATGAAGATATCTGAGTTTAAATTCTTAGGAGTTAATCTCTATGAACGATATAGATATTCAGAGGAGAAACTAGAGTTCAATACAGAAAGCACACCTTGTGAAGATATTGGTTTATATATTATAGGTGAATACCCGAGGTTAAAGTATAATAATGTAAAGATATCAAGTAAATATGAATGGAAAAAAATACTTCATGAAACAATTTGCTTATCAATTCTTAACTTAATCAATACTCAAAAAATTCATGTAACCTTATTTAAAGGCAAAAAAGCATACTTCTTTAATATTTTTAAATTTAATTTCAAAGATTATTCTTTAAAGGTTAATGTTACATTCGATAAAGAAAAAGATCTACTTTCAAGAGATATTATCAATGCTATACGAGAAGCAGAAGTAATATATGATAGAAAAACTGATATTTATTTTGTAATTCGTTTATTAATAAACAAATATTTAGGAGAGAATGGAGAATATAATAAACCTGCAAAGCAGTTTCTTATTAGAAACTTAAAAAATTATTCAAAAACATTTAACTGGATTTCTATACATGAGCAAAAGAAGTTGTTAGGTATTTATAAAGATTACCAAGTTAATTTAAATGAAATTTATATTCCTAGAATAAAAATGCAACACAAAAATTTAAAGAATCAATATTCTAGATTAAGAAATTCAGATATGATTTATTGGTATTTTTCTGAAAATATAAAAAAGCAAATTAACAAAGAATTAAAGAGGCGTGAACCTAATACTGATTCTGATTTTGATTAATGTATTAAGACTTAATTTGAGATAACCTTACTGTAACAATTGCTTAAAAATATATACTTATAAATAAAGCAATTATGTTTGGTTATATGGGTTTTGGAATGCAAGTTCACGTTTATAAAAAACGTGCTAGAAAACCTTTTTCTAAAAGAAGTAAAATTGTAGCTTTCGTACCTCTACATACCAATTTTAGGGTCTTTAAGTTAAGAAAGCGAGCTTCAGAAAATCTTAAAATTAACGGCATAGTCCTGATACTAGCAGTTTTGATAAGTCTATTTTTAATTTTTAGTTTTGTTAATACTGTAAAACGGTATACAGCTTCTCATTACTTAGAGGTACAAACAAAAGTACAAGAAAGTGATTTAGTCGCTTTTAATTTTTTGATAAATTCTGGTATATCAAGACTAAAACAAGATAATGCTATAGGAGCATACTCTGAATTTAAACTTGCCTATCAAATAAATTCTAACAATAAAGAATTATTTCAATTATTAACAGAAACACTCAGTACGCTTTGTACCGATGATGTAAAATATTGTGATGAATTAGACGACTTATTAAACCAGCAGTTTTAAAAAACAATTTCCATTTTGATATCACTTCTTTGGTAAGGACTGTTGGGTTCAACTAGAATTTCTACAAAACCGAATTTCCTGTATATATAGATTGCATTTTCCAGTTTTGTATTAGAGTATAGTACCAGATTTTTTAAACCTAGTTGTTTTGCAAAATCTAAACAAAATTGCATCAATTTTTGTCCTATTTTTTTTCCTCTGTGCTTTGGGGAAACTGCCATTTTTGTTAGTTCAAATGTATTTTGGTCGTGTAAAGGCATTAAAGCAACTGTTCCCACAATAACGTTGTTTAGTTTAGCAAAGAATATATGACCTCCTTTGCCTATAATATATTTATCAGGGCGACTTAATACTTCTTCATCGAAAGGTTCAACATAAAAATAGGTTCGCAACCATTCCACATTCAAATCATAAAAAGCATTTCTTTCTTCATCGGTATTTTGATACGTTGATATTTTGATTGTATGATTATTTACATCTACATTATCTATAACGCTTTTACTAAATGAAGAAGTCTTTAATTTAAACTCTAAACTATTGAGATGAGAAATTAAAGATGTAGATGTTTCTGTAGTAAATTCTTTTATTACTGTATCAATAGTTTTCCATATAGGCTGTAATTGAAGTAAAAGTGTATGTCCTTTTTTAGATAAGTAAATAATTTTTTTACGCTTATCCTTATCGTCAATATCAAAATATATTAATTTCTTTTTAGTCAATTTGTTAATAGATTGAGTGATAGCTGGTTGTGTTAATCCAACAGCATTGTAAATTTCAGTATTTGTAATACCTTTTTTTTGGCTTATTAGTTTAAATACAGGAAATAGATAAGGGTCAAAGTCAGTATCAAAATGATTATATACCAATTGAGTCTCTTTCATTAAATAATCACTAATACGTTTTAATCGAGATCCTATGCCTAATTCTCCAAAACCTTGTAATGCATCCATTTAATATATATAGTTATATAAGTGATTATGTAAATATATAAATTTTAGAATTAGATTTTATGCTTTTCAATGTTTTAATTTATATGATTATTTAACAAAGTTTTAATTATTGTTTTTTGTGATTCAAGTTTCTGGTTTATAGTGTTTTAATGTTTGCTTGTTTTTCAATTTAAGTATAAAAACATCTAAACGAGCTAGTTAAGCGTATATGTTTTTGAGAGGCTAAAAAAATTAAATTACCTTTCAACCGATTAACAAATTAGAAATTTTAAAGTTCACTATTAATACTAAAAACAATAATAATTATGGAAAATAAAAGCAACACAGGTTTAAAAGTGGGATTGGGTATAGCACTAGTATTATTTTTAGCAACAGGGTTTTATACAATGAATTTGTACAAAGAAAGTAAGGATACTAAAAATGAATTAACTGCTGAAAAAGAATTAGTAATGAATGATTTAAATGCTATGGCGAAGCAATATGATGAAGCCATTGCTGAAAATGATATTGCAAATAAAGATTTAATTGAAGCAAGAGACCGTATACAAGGATTAATAGACTCTCTAAGAATCTCTGAGACAAATGTAAAAAGCTTATGGCGTTACAAAACAAAATACAGAAATCTTCAAAAGGAAATGGATGTATTACTAGCACAAAACGATTCGCTTAAAATTGAAAACTCTTATTTGGCAACATCCTTAGACAGTACGCGTGTTAGATTAGAGGAGAGTGCAATGTTTAGAGACTCATTACTTGTACAAAATACTGCTCTAGCAGAAGTAGTAGAAAATGCATCAATTTTAAATACCGTTGATTTGAAAGGCTTTGGAGTAATTGAAAGAACTTCTGGAAAACTAATTCCAACAGAGAGAGCCAGAAGAGCAGATAAAATTAGAGTATGTTTTACAATAGCTAAAAATCCATTAGTACAAGCTGGAGACCAAGAATTGTATGTACAGGTTATAGATCCAAATAACAATATATTAGGAGCTAATGAACAAGTTGTTTTTGATGATAAGACTCTAAATTATAGTACAGTGAGTAAATTTAACTATGAAAATTCTAATTTAAATGTATGTGAGTTTGTAACATCTAGTAATGGAAATGATTTTGAAAAAGGACGCTATGTTGTAAACGTATTTAATAAGAGAGATTTAGTTTCTACTTCAGAGTTTACATTAAAGTAAGAAGTTATATTTATACTTTATTAAAGCCCAAAAGTTAATACTTTTGGGCTTTTTATATTTTTTATGGAAAATTTTAGCTGTATATAGAGTTTTTTTCTGTGTTATACAAACAAATTTTATATTGCGGGTACCAACCAACCCAAAATAACCCTAATGTTTAATAATGATGAATTTTTAGACGCTTTTGGTCATATACCTGAAGACACTTTTTTGAAATTTAAAGGCATTTCTCAGTTTAAAAAAATTGATGCGAACACACAATTAGATGAACTTGGAAAAGTCCCTTCGAAATTATATTTAATAATATCTGGAGTAATGCGTTGCTACGTAATTTCAGAATCTGGAAAAGAGTTTAATAAACGTTTTTTCTTTACAATGGACTTTGCAGGATCTCTAACAGCCTTAATAAAGAATGCTCCCTCAGAAATAGTATACGAGACTATCACACAATGTACTCTTTATGAAATAGACTATAAGGAATTAAGAGAAATGTGTGCTACAGATATAATAGTTAGTAATTTATATACCTCTATGTTAGAAAAAGTTTTTATGAGATATGAAAAACGACAATTAGAGCTTATCTCGTTAAATGCTTCACAACGCTATTTAAAACTAAAATCAGATATACCAGAAATAGATAAATTAGTACCTCAATATCATATTGCCTCCTATTTAAGTATAACTCCTGTTCAACTAAGTAGAATAAGAAAAAAATTGAAAGAATCTTAGTATTAACAAATGTTAACTTCTAAGATGATTGAGAATTATATATTTGTATCGATATCTTCTAGATACTTTATATTGGAGGATTAATAGCTAACCGACCAAAAAAAGCAGGTGTTTTTACCTGCTTTTTTTATTATTTGTTTTTTAGGTAGAACTTACTTTAGGGTCCCAACCATGTCCTCTGGTTTTACCCATTCGTCATATTCTTCAGCTGTAACATATCCCAAATTAATAGCTTCTTCCTTTAATGTCGTTCCATTTTTATGAGCTGTATTAGCTATTTCAGCAGCTTTATAATAACCAATTTTGGTATTTAGTGCTGTTACTAGCATTAAAGAATTATTTAATAATTCTTTAATTACAGCATGATTAGGTTCAATTCCAGTGGCACAGTTAATATTAAAACTAGTACAGGCATCTCCAATTAATTGGGCAGATTGCAATACATTATATGCCATTACAGGTTTAAAAACGTTTAATTCATAGTGTCCCTGAGTGCCTCCAACAGAAACGGTAACATCATTACCAATTACCTGAGCGCAAACCATAGTAAGTGCTTCACATTGAGTTGGATTAACTTTTCCAGGCATTATAGAGCTTCCAGGTTCATTGGCAGGAATAATTATTTCTCCAATACCAGAACGAGGTCCAGAAGCCATCATTCTTATATCGTTTGCAATTTTATTTAAAGAAACAGCTATTTGTTTGAGAGCACCGTGAGTTTCTACTAGGGCATCATGAGCAGCTAAGGCTTCGAATTTGTTTGGAGCAGTAACAAAAGGTAATTCTGTAAATTCTGCGATATAACTAGCTACTAGTGTACTGTAGCCCTTAGGTGTATTTAAGCCTGTACCTACTGCTGTTCCGCCAAGAGCTAATTCTCTTAAGTGGTTAAGTGTGTTTTCTAAGGCATTTAATCCATAATCTAGTTGCGCTACATAGCCAGAAAGTTCTTGTCCTAATGTTAATGGCGTTGCATCCATAAGATGTGTTCTACCAATTTTCACAACATCTTTAAAATCTTGCGATTTTTTATTTAGAGTTTCCCTTAATTGTTTTACTCCAGGAATTGTAGTTTCAACAATTTTCTTGTAAGCAGCTATATGCATTCCAGTAGGGAAGGTGTCATTTGATGATTGTGATTTATTTACATCATCATTAGGTTGGATGGTTTTATCTCCCTCTCCAATAACTTTACCAGCTAATTGATGCGCTCTATTGGCAATTACTTCATTAACATTCATGTTACTTTGCGTACCAGATCCAGTTTGCCATACTACTAGAGGAAATTGGTCATCATGTTTTCCTTCTAAAATTTCATCACAAACTTCACTAATTAAATCACGTTTTTCAACAGGAAGTACTCCAAGTTCACAATTTGTATAGGCAGCAGCTTTTTTTAAGTACGCAAAACCATAAACAATTTCTAAAGGCATAGAACCACTAGGTCCAATTTTAAAATTGTTTCTAGAACGCTCTGTTTGCGCTCCCCAAAGTTTATCTGCAGGCACTTTTACCTCGCCCATGGTGTCTTTTTCTATTCTAAAACTCATCTTATTTGGATATTAAAAAGTAAGCTGCAAAGTTAGTTTTTTTAATGATGTTTTGAATATGATTTTTGTTAGTTTTTGCAGTTCTTTTTAACATATAAATAACTATTTTGATTCTGATTTAAACCTTAAATCTATTAATTTAGTAGGGTTAATAATTTTATAAATTAATTACATAAACTAAAGTATTATGGCAACAATTAGACTAGGAGACGAAGCTCCAAATTTCAAAGCGAATTCAACTGAAGGAGAAATAAATTTTCATGAGTGGTTAGGAAATAGTTGGGGTATATTATTTTCTCATCCAGCTGATTATACTCCTGTTTGTACTACAGAATTGGGTACAGTAGCAAAATATAAAGATGAATTTGATAAGCGTAATGTAAAAGTAGTAGCTCTAAGTGTTGATGGTTTAGAATCTCATAAAGGATGGATAGGAGATATTAACGAAACCCAAAACACTACTGTTAATTTTCCGATTATAGCAGATGAAGACAGAAAAGTTTCAGAATTATATGATATGATTCATCCTAATGCCAATAGCAAATTAACTGTGCGTTCTGTTTTTGTGATTGGAGATGATAAAAAAGTAAAATTAATTATAACGTATCCAGCTTCTACTGGTAGAAATTTTGACGAATTATTAAGAGTAATTGATTCATTACAGCTTACTGCATATCACAAAGTAGCAACACCTGCAAACTGGAATAATGGGGAAGATGTAGTAGTATCTCCTGCAATTGCTACAGAAGATATACCAAGCATGTTTCCAAAAGGTCATAAGGTTGTAAAACCTTATTTAAGAACAACGCCACAACCAAATTTAGATTAGTTAAAAAAAATGTTAATAAATTTTGATTTGATTTTGTAAAACAAAATGCTTTATGCTAAATTTGCAAAGCATTACAAAAGACGCTTAATATGATGTTTGAATTTGACCAATATTTAGGATTTTTAGCCTTTTTAACTATATTAACCATAGGTTTTTGGTTAATGATTTTCTTATTAACTTTTGTTATCCCTTATTGGATTGGTGGTTCTTTAATAGAAAGACTTAAAGAGATTAGAGAAGAAAAGAAAGCAAAGCGTCTACAAAGTTAAGACACATAAGTTTTTTAAATAAAAAAGGAAGCATTTAAATGCTTCCTTTTTTTTGCAGTACACCTTAACATTAATAAATCTCTTATGATCTATTGATGTTAAATTATATCTAAAATTGTTTTTGGTGGTCTTCCTATAACAGCTTTTTCTTTATTAATTACTATTGGTCTTTCAATAAGTTTTGGGTTTTCAATCATTGCTATGATAATCTCATCATTGGTTAATTCTTTTCCTTTGTAATCAGATTTCCAAATAGCTTCATTTTTTCTTACCAATTCAATAGGTTGAATATCTAACAGGTTTATGATTTTCTTTAACTCTTCTTTTGAAGGTATATTTTCTAAATAGGTAACAATTTTAAATTCCTTTCCCGAATTTTGTAGTATCTCAAGGCCTTCTCTTGATTTTCTACAGCGATTATTGTGGTAAATAGTTATCATTATATAGTAATATTATAATTCTTTAAATCTGAGATAAGTTGTTTAGGAGTAGAGAATTGTATACCATTTATCCCGAGCTTATTTGCTGTTTCAATATTTTTTGCATTATCGTCAATAAAAATTGATGTTTCAGCTTCAATATTGAACCTTTTCAAAGTGATTTCGAAAATATCGT
Source organism: Hyunsoonleella pacifica (assembly GCF_004310335.1). GTDB lineage: Bacteria > Bacteroidota > Bacteroidia > Flavobacteriales > Flavobacteriaceae > Jejuia > Jejuia pacifica. The sequence continues at coordinate 288,154 of NZ_SIRS01000002.1, forward strand.
TATAAGGCTTTCTGGTTTTCTCCTCTCCAGAAACAACAATACCTTCAAACCAATTCAAAAAATCAAAATGTTTTTGCGCAATAGGAAATGTTTCAGCACTCCAATTTGTTAAGGCTACAATTTTATATGATTTTAAGCGTAGTAAATATTCAAGGATATCTACAGTACCTTGAATTGGTCCGCTAAGCATGTTTTCCCAATCTCCATAATACATCCTGATATACTGTTCATAATCTGGAAATTTTTCAACTAAATCTTCAGTAGCTTTAGTTATGGGGTAACCTGCATCTTGATTTTCATTCCAGCTCATGGTACAAACATTATCCAAAAACCATTGCATTTTTTCTCGATTACCATTAAAAGCCTCTAAAAAAACATATTCAGGATTCCAATCAATTAAAACACCTCCCAAATCAAATATAATCGTATCTATTTTTGTCATAATTGATTGTCGTCTTCTGTTTTCTGTCCCATCATCATCAAATATGCTTTTAAAAAAGCTTCAATATTACCATCCATCACAGCATCAACATTCCCTGTTTCATGATTGGTTCTTACATCTTTTACTAATTTATATGGGTGCATTACATAGTTTCTAATTTGGCTTCCCCATTCAATCTTCATTTTACTAGCTTCAATATCATCTCTTTGAGATAATTGCTTTTGCAATTCAATCTCATATAATTGAGACTTTAGCATTTGCATAGCTCTGGCTCTATTATCATGTTGCGATCGTGTTTCAGAACAAGAAATCTGTATGCCAGTAGGTTTATGAGTTAACTGAACTTTAGTTTCAACTTTATTTACATTTTGTCCACCAGCACCACTAGAACGAGCTGTGTTAATCTCTATATCTGCAGGATTTATTTCAATTTCTATAGTATCATCAACTAGAGGGTAAACGTAAACGGAAGCAAAACTTGTATGACGCTTTGCGTTGCTGTCAAAGGGAGAGATGCGTACTAAACGGTGTACTCCATTCTCACCTTTTAGCCATCCAAATGCAAAATCACCTTCAATCTCTATGGTTACAGTTTTTATTCCAGCAACGTCTCCTTCTTGAAAGTTTAACTCTTTTACCTTGAAACCACTTTTTTCTGCATACATTAAGTACATACGCATTAGCATACTAGTCCAGTCACAACTTTCTGTACCACCTGCTCCAGCAGTAATTTGGAGTACAGCACTTAAGCTATCTCCTTCTTCAGAAAGCATATTTCTAAATTCGATATCTTCTAATAGCGTAGCTGCCTTTTCATAACGGTTTTCAACATCTTCTTGAGTAGATTCCCCTTCTTTAAAGAATTCATAGATAACTTCTAAATCTTCAACAAGCGTTTTTATATTTTTAAAATCCTCAACCCACTTTTTCTTCACACGAAGTGATTTCATTATAGTTTCTGCTGCTTTAGGATCGTTCCAAAAATTAGGATCAAAGGTTTGCTCTTCTTCGTTCTGTATTTCTATAAGTTTGGCATCTATGTCAAAGATAGTGCCTAAGTTTGTCTAGGCGGGTGTTAAGGTTTTTTATATTATCGGATGTTATCATATTTATTTTTTTCAAATTTAATATTAAAAAGTTAACTACAATAAAATGAAGCATATTGTATAAATAGTAAAGTATCTATCTTAAGTGTCTTTATTTAACGTTTTTTTACCTTACAACGAATAAATTTATTTGTTAAATATTAATAAAAGTACTTTTATGCAAAATTACTCAATTTATCTACTAACTTTTTGTTGAGTTTCAAAAATTAAGTTAAGTTTAAAACATTTATGAAACTAAGTATAATTGTCCCTTTTTTTAATGCAGAAAATCACCTTGAACGATGTGTTAATAGTTTGGTTAATCAAGATTTAGATAGTAATCATTTCGAAATAATTTTAATAAATGATGGTTCTACAGATCAAAGCAAAGGTGTATCTGAAAAGTTAGTGAAGCTTTATCCTAATATAGTGTTACACACTCATAAAAATATTGGTCTTGGAGCTTCAAGGAATGTGGGTATACAGATGGCAAGAGGAGAGTATATCTATTTTATTGATGCTGATGATTATTTAGTTTTTGGTTTGCTAGGAACAGTATTAAAATATATACAGGAGTATGAATTAGATTTAGTAGGATTTAAATATTTATCGACCACTGCTCTAGATTTGTTTGATCCAGAAGCTATTTTATCTATTGAAGAAGTTAATGTGCAAAGTGGGATTGATTTTGTAGCAAATAGTAAATCATTTGTTGTTATGGCATGGTGGTATGTTATGAAAAAAGAGCATGTTATTCAAAATAATCTTAAGTTTCCAGAAGGAAGATACCTAGAAGATGGTCCGTTTACATTTAGACTATTTTTACAAATTAAAAGAATGGCCTTCTTGCCAATAGATGGTTATAGATATGTGAAGACACCAAACTCCATAATGAATAAAGAATCAAGGAGACACATCATAAAATTAATAGATGACTACAAATATTTAATTGATAATTTTAATACACTTAAAAAAGATCTTTTAATAAGGAAAGATATTGATTATAGTGGTTTTATAAAAAAAATCCAGTTTTGGAGTGACGTGAATGTTTACATGCTATTTTATCGTTTTATTAAGGTTAATTTACCTGTAAGTAAAATTAATAAGATCTTAAACCATTTTGAGAAAATTAAAGCATATCCTTTAAAGTTTTTTGTTGGAGAAGAAAATAACTCTTTTAAGCATAAGTTAATTACATCATTATTTAATAATAAATATTTGTTTTATATAAGTTTATACCCTCTAAGATTACTTTACAAATTAAGAATTATTAAATTGCCTTGAAGCTCAATAGTATATGAAATTAAGTGTATTAATACCCATGTTTAATGCTGAGGAGTATATTGGGAATTGTCTAGATAGTTTACTTAATCAAGGTATATCATCAAATGAATATGAGATCTTGGTAATGGATGATGGCTCTACAGATACTTCAGCTAATATAGTTGATATCTATGCAAAAAAGCACAAAAATATTTTTCTTTTTAAAGAGAGTAACTCAGGAGAGTCTTCTACTAGAAATAAGCTAGCAAAGAAAGCCAAGGGCACTTACATTTATAACTTTGATGCGGATGATTATCTAGTTAATCATACATTAAACACTGTTTTAGAAAAGGCAATTGATAAAGATTTAGAGCTATTAGGCTTTGATACACTTTTAACAAATACTACTTCAGACGTTTTTAATAATGAAATACAAATTAAAAATTCTGACTTTGTAACCTGCACTGGAAAAGATTTTATCAAGAAGTACAGAGATATGAGGCATGAAGTATGGTGGTATATTGTAAAAAAATCTTTCTTAAAAGAAACTAAAATAAAGTTTGCTGAGCATAAATTTAATGCTGATTTGGTATACACAATGGATTTATTTTTACGAGCACACAATGTAGGGTATTATCCAGTTGCAATTCATAGATATGTACAAACACCAGAGTCTGTAGTTAGGAGTGTAGATATAGATAAGAGGACAGCATATTTTGATAATTTATATATAATGATGGTTAACTATAACAATTTGATAGATTCCGCTATAGCTAACAAGAAGATTAAAGATGATACTCTTATTGATAATTTGAAATATAGATTAGACAAAAATATTTTTTTTAGTACTATAAAATTGATAAGAACAGGGTTTCCTAATGAATATTTAAAGCATAAGATTGCTGTGTTAAAGCATGCTAATGCTTACCCAATAAAGCATTTTATTGGAAAAGAGTATAATTCTCTTTTTTATAAAATGCTAAATAGTACATTTAATAATGAAAAAGTTTTGTATACCATAGTTTGGTTTTACTCTATATTTGGTTTAAGAAAAAGAAACAGTAATTAGTAATACCTTTTTTTAAGATGAATCTTAGTATTATTATACCAGTATACAATGTGGAAAAATATATTAAACGATGCCTTGATAGTTTAATACATCAAGAATTTTCTAATTATGAAGTATTGGTAATAGATGATGGTTCTAAAGACGCAAGTGTAAAGATAGCTAAAGATTATTCTGATAGGTATTCATTCATCAAAGTTATTTCTAAAGAAAATGGTGGTGTTGGAAGTGCAAGAAATAAAGGTATTGATATAGCAACAGGTAAATATCTTTATTTTTTAGACCCTGACGATTATATAGCATATTTTACCTTAAAGAAAATATTTTACCTGTCTGAGAAGTATAATTTAGACGTATTAACATTTGGTACAGTAGCCACTTTAAGTTCCGATTTAAACGATTCAAAAAACACTAACGAAGAAGATTTTAATCTTAGTGTATTGACAGGTAAAGAATATATAGCTAAGAATTTCTATAAAAATGAGGTGTGGTGGTATTTAGTTAAAAAAGAGTTTTTAGATAAATCTAGTGTAAGATTTATTGAAGGCAGATGGATGGAGGATGCTATATTTACTGTTAACCTATTTATTAGAGCTAAAAGAATGGCAAAGATACCTATGGATATACATAGGCATGTTGTTACACCTCAATCAGCTATGACTAATAAAGAACCAGAACATTATTTAGGAGTAATAAGAGATAATGCCAATGCAGCTGTAGTATTTAAAGATGTAATTTCTAGTGTTAATCAAGATGATTTATACAGTAGAGCATGTATAACACGATTAAAAACAAGACAACAATCGTTTGTTTTTTTTATGATGGTAAGAATGCTTAAATCTAGAATTAAGCTAAATGAAGTAAAAATAATTTTGAACCAAGTCAAGGAAGCTAATGCATATCCCTTAAAAGATTTTATTGGAGAAGATTATAATAATTTAACCTATAGAATATTAGTATTTTTATTTAACAGTGAAGCAACTTTTTATTTGCTATTTAGAATGTTTAATCCTATTCTCAAAAAAGTATAACCCAAAAAATTAATAAAAAAGAACCATTAATGGCTAATATTTTAATCTCGTCTGGAGGAAGAAGAGTTTCACTTGTAAAGGCTTTTAAGAAAGAATATAATATGATAGACCCTAAAGGGAAAATTTATGTTTCAGATATAGCCCCAGAACTTTCTGCAGCTGCCCATATTGCAGATAAGGCCTTTAAAATTTGTAAGGTAGACGACCCAGATTATATAAAATTATTATTAACGATTTGTATAAATAATAATATTAAGTTAATTATCCCTACAATAGATACAGAGTTATCTGTTCTAAGTGACAATAGAAGTTTTTTTCAAGAAAAGGGAATATATATACTATTATGTGATAAAAAAATTATTGATATCGCAGAGAATAAAATAATTACTCAAGATTTTTTTAGTTCTTATGGTATAAGAGTAGCTAAGGTTTATGATAAAAAAAATTATAAGCTCCCTATTTATATAAAGCCAATATCAGGAAGTGGCAGTAAGGATAATTTTGTGGTCTTTAATGAAAATCAACTATCCAAATTTTATTTTGAAGAAAATAGTTTGCATTTTTTTGAATACTTAGACCCCAATCTTTACGATGAATATACCTGTGATATGTATTACAACAATCAAGGTAAGTTAAAATGTATTGTTCCCAGAAAAAGGATAGAGGTAAGGGGTGGAGAGGTAGCAAAAGCTATGACAAGGAAAAATTTCGTAAAGTCTTATTTAGAAGAAAAATTTTCTAAAATTGAAGGTGCTCGAGGCTGTATAACCATACAGGTTTTTTTTAATAAAGACAATAATTCAGTCGTAGGAATAGAGATTAATCCAAGATTTGGTGGAGGATATCCATTGGCGTATAACGCTGGTGGAAATTACCCTAAATGGATTATTGAGGAATATTTATTTGGAAAGGAAATACAGTATTTCGAGGATTGGAAAGATAATTTGTTGATGCTTAGATACGATGATGAAATAATAATTTCTAATGAGTGATAGTAAGAAAGCTGTTGTTTTTGATTTAGATGATACCCTATATAAAGAGATAGATTATTTAAAATCTGCATTTAAAAGTATTTCTGTTAAATTAAGTGAAGAAGTTGGGATTCATAGTGATCTTGTATATAAAAATATGTTGTCTCTCTATTATAATGATAAAGATGTATTCAATTCAATCTTAAAAACCTATGGCTCATCTTTTAGTGTTAAAGATTTAATTTTATTATATAGAAACCATTTGCCAGAGATAAGACTTTCAGAAGGGGTTTTAGATCTATTGGAGTTTTTGAAAAGTCGTGGGGTATATTTGGGTTTACTTACAGATGGCAGAAGTATGCAACAGAGAAATAAAATTAAGGTTCTTAAATTAAATCGTTTCTTTTCCGAAATCATAATTTCAGAAGAATTTGGTAGTAGTAAACCAGATATTAAAAACTATCTCTATTTTATGAATAAATTTAGTTGTGATGAATTTTGGTACATTGGGGATAATGTAAAAAAAGATTTTATCTCCCCAAATAGACTTAGGTGGAATACAGTAAGGTTAATGGATAATGGAGTAAATATTCACAAAAGTAAAGATGGAAATATAGATCAGTCTTATTTTGCTCATTATGATGTTGAGAATTTATGTGAAATTAGAAATATAATTTTTGACTAAAAATCTAGAGTCTAGTTATAATAATAATTTGATGCCTGTCAAACAACTGTTTTGAGAAAAGAAGTTAAAAGAGTTATGAGGTAATTAATGTTGTTTTGCAAATCTTTGATTGAAATAAAAGAACATCTCATCCATATATCAACAAAAAAAGAGAAGCAATGAAGCTTCTCTTTTTTGATATAAATTTTACAGTTCTATTTAATGATAAGTATACCACCACCAACGACAGTAGTTTTTAGGTTTTGGCTTAACATAATCACAAAGTTCGCCTCCATGTGTACTTGTACCATTTACGACAGTAAATACACCTCTTTCATACCCTGGTCCAATGTTTAAATAACAATTGGTTTTAATTTTAGTATAATAGCAATGCCCAATGTATATGTAGATATATTTTCCAAAAGAACCGTCATGGTTAATACCCTCTATAGAAAACTCCTCGCCTGGTTCTAAATACCCGTCAAATATTTTCTTACCATAACATGTGTTTTCATATTTTTGATATACTCTAACTCTCTTCTTTCTTAACCATTCGTATTTCAAAGTTAATTCATCTACATCTCCCTTGCAATCATCACATTGCTCTATTGGCTCAATATTAAAGTTGAAATCCATAATATATTTACGAGCTCCTGTGTCATCATCTGTTAACCAACCCCAAGTACTTAAGCCATAAGTTTCTGTACTGTTACTGTCAAATAAACTTCCGCCTTTACCAACTAATACACCTAAATGAGGAGTGTTGTCATCACTAGGATCTGGTCTTTGTTCTACACCAAAAGTACCTTCTTCCCAGCAATCTCCACCAGTTGCAGTAATAGTGCTACTTGAAGAATCAATCACATAATAATCTAAAATTGTATGATCTACATTTGTGCAGTCATTTTCTTCATCTTTAAAAGAACCGCCATTTTCTGGTGCACTAAAAGCTTCCCAATCTTTCTTATCTTTAAGCCAAACATTGATGTCTAAAACACATGAACCTAATTTAGTTTGTCCGCTGATGTTAGCAGTACCGTCAGTATAGGTTACAAACTTTAGTTGGTAGTCATCTTCAGATTTAAATAAACCATTGTTCCAGTCTGTCGGATGACTTGGCCACCAAAAATTAGCAGTAGCTTGGATACCATCACATCTATCGATATTTGAAACTTTGTATTCTTGTTCAATTTCTTTTGCATCACTAGAAGTTGATCTACTTGCTGAACCAAAAGTTAATAATCCTTGACTTGAATTTTCTCTTTTTGCTAAAACTTCACTTTCATCATTCATTTCGAAAGTAGGGTCTTCTTCTCCATCTGAGACTAAGATCTCAGCTTCTTGAGCTAATAACTCAGCTTCTGTTAGAACTTGTTCTTCTTCTATAGTTGATTGCTCAGAGTCATTTTGACACGAGAAGAAGATTACGGCTACACCAAGTAGCATTAGTAGATTTTTTTTCATAATTTAAAATTTGTGTTTATCAGATTAATAGTTAACTGGGGGTAAATTTATGAAAAGAGTAACCTGACTTATTAAATTTTTGTTAAATGCAATATTTTTTCGATTAATAGATAAAACCCAATATTATGGGGTTCAATAGATTAAAAGCTTTTTTTTTAGATAAATCGTAATTTGTTATCAATAAGCTTTTTGTGTTTGATAAGAAAATGGTTTACACTTTTAGTTGTCTTTTTTAGTTTTCAGGTATGTATTCATTTAGTTATTTTTAATGATTTAATTTTTGATTATGATTATAGATTTAAGAAGTGATACTGTTACAAAGCCTTCAAAAGAAATGTTAAAGACTATGATGAATGCAGAAGTAGGTGATGATGTTTTTAGAGAAGATACCACATTAAACAAATTAGAAAAGATGGTTGCGGAAATGTTTGGAAAAGAAGCAGCTTTATTTTTTCCTAGTGGAACGATGGCAAATCAAACAGCAATAAAGCTGCAAACACAACCGGGAGATCAAGTAATTTGTGATAAATATGCACATATCTATAATTATGAATCTGGAGGGGTTTCATTTAATAGTGGTGTGTCTTGTAATTTAATTGATGGACAACGCGGTATGTTTACAGCAAATCAGGTTGAAAAAGCAATAAATCCAGATGCATACTATTACAGCAAAACAAGTTTAGTTGAAGTTGAAAATACAACAAATAAAGGAGGTGGCGCCTGTTGGGATTTCGATGAAATCTTAAAGCTTAGAAAAGTTTGTAATAAAAATAATTTAAGTTTTCATTTAGATGGTGCTAGATTATGGAATGCTCTAGTGGCTAAAAATGAAACTACAGAGCAGTATGGGAAAGTATTTGATACTATTTCTGTTTGTTTTAGTAAAGGACTTGGTTGTCCTGTAGGCTCTGTTTTAGTTGGCAATCATAAAATTATGGATGAAGCAATAAGGATAAGGAAAATATTTGGAGGAAATATGAGACAAGCAGGTTATTTAGCAGCAGCAGCAATATATACTCTAGATCATAACATTGACAGGTTATCCGAAGATCATAGAAAAGCAAAAGAGATAGAGAGCGTATTAAATAAACTTTCGATAGTAAAACATGTGCAACCTGTAGAAACTAACATTATTATTTTTGAATTAAATCCAGATGTTAATGAGCAACAATTTATAGAGAAGTTAAGAGCAAATAACATTTTAATTATAGGAATGGGAGGAGGTAAATTGCGTATGGTAACACATTTAGACTATACCGATACTATGCATAAAAAGCTATTAAACTTCATTAAAACAATTTAAGTTTAAGCAATTTTTATTTGAACATATCCATTCCTGGGATATTAGGCATACCTTCTTTAGCTACAGCAGAAAGCTCAGTCTCGTTAATGTTGGTGGCCTTTTCTATAGCTTTATTTAAGGTAATAATTAAATAATCTTCAAGTTGCTCTTTGTCTTCTAATAACGAATCATCAACTTCTACAGATTTTATAGTTCTGTTAGCAGTTAGAGTAATCTTTAACAAGCCATCATTACTTTGTTCATCTACTAAAACTGTATCTAAACGCTTTTTTGTTTCTTCAACTTTTTTCTGGGTTTCTTTAAGTTTTCCCATCATGTTCATCATATCTCCAAACATAATCTTGTGTTAAATAAATTTGTAGAGTACAAAACTATTAAAATACATGGTATTTTTGATTTAAAAATTGTTAAAGTGGAAAAACATCTTAAGATTATTATACTATGCCTTATTTTTGCCTCCTCTTGTAAAGATGATAGACAGATGAAAAACACATTAGATAGCGTAGCTCCTCCAGTTGCAGACAAAAAACCACATAAACTTACTATACATAACGATACCAGAATAGATAATTATTACTGGTTGAATGAAAGAGAAAACAACGAGGTTTTAGATTATTTGCATGCCGAAAATGCTTACACTAAAGCAATGATGAAGCATACAGAGCGTTTTCAAGAAGCTTTATTTGAAGAAATGAAAAGCCGAATTAAAGAAAATGATACATCAGTACCGTATAAGTTGAATGGTTATTTATACATTACAAGATTTGAAACAGGAAAAGACTATCCTATTTATACTCGTAAAAAGGAAACTTTAGATGACAAAGAAGAAATAATGTTTGATTGCAATAAAATGGCAAAAAACCATACGTATTTTAGGTTAGGAGGGATTTCTATCAGTTCAGATAATACTATGGCAGCTTTTTCAACAGATATTGTCAGTAGAAGACAATACACTATAAAAATAAAGAATCTTAAAACAGGAGAAGTTTATCAAGATGAAATAAAAAATACCACGGGAAGTATTACTTGGGCAAATGATAATAAAACGTTGTTTTACACAAAAAAAGACGAAGAAACGCTTAGGTCTCACAAAATATATAAACATGTATTAGGTACTAAAACCAGTGAAGACACTGAGGTATATCATGAAACCGATGAGACATTCAATACTTATATATATAAAACAAAATCTAAGAAATATTTAGTGATAGGTTCTTCAAGTACTTTGTCAACTGAATACCGCATTCTTAATGCAGATACACCAGATGAAAATTTTAAGGTATTTCAAAAGCGATCTAAAGATTTAGAATATTCTATAGCTCATTTTGAGGATAGCTTTTATGTAGTTACAAATGCCGATGAATCAACAAATTTTAAACTATGTAAAACTCCTGAAACAAATACAGCTAAAGAAAATTGGGCTGACATTATTCCTCATAGAGAAGGTGTTTTACTTGAAGATATTGAGATTTTTGAAAATTATTTGGTGGTAAATGAACGCGAAAATGGATTGAATCAAATTAGAATTATAAACTGGCAAGGTAATGAAGATTATTATCTGCCTTTTGATAATAAAACTTATAACGCTTATATAGGTAATAATCCAGATTTTGCTAGTGAAACTTTACGCTATGGCTATAATTCTTTAACAACACCTAGTTCTGTTATCGATTATAATTTCAAAACAAAATCAAAACAGGTAAAAAAAGAACAAGAGGTTTTGGGAGGGAAGTTTAACAAAGAAAATTATGAGTCTAAGCGAATTTGGGCTACAGCTAGAGATGGCGTAAAAATTCCAATGTCTATTGTTTATAAAAAGGGTATTGAGCTGGATGGTTCTAATCCGGTTTTGCAATACGCATATGGTTCTTATGGTTCTACTATAGATCCATCGTTTTCTAGTATAAGATTAAGTTTATTAGATCGTGGTTTTGTTTATGCTATTAGTCATATTAGAGGCGGAGAATATTTAGGAAGAGATTGGTATGAAAACGGTAAATTACTCACGAAAAAAAATACTTTTACAGACTTTGTTGATTGTTCAAAACATTTAATTTCAGAAGGTTATACTTCAGCAAAACACTTATATGCTTATGGAGGTTCTGCTGGAGGTTTGTTAATGGGGGTAATTATCAATACAAATCCTGAATTATACAATGGTGTTTTGGCAGCAGTTCCGTTTGTTGATGTAGTAACAACAATGCTTGATGATAGTATTCCGTTAACCACTGGAGAATATGATGAATGGGGTAATCCTAACAAAGTAGAGTTTTATAATTACATGAAATCTTATTCTCCGTATGATAATGTTGCAAAACAAAAATATCCTAATTTGTTAGTAACAACAGGTCTACACGATTCTCAAGTACAATATTGGGAGCCTGCAAAGTGGGTTGCTAAATTGAGAGATTTAAAAACTAATAACAATACATTGCTGTTACATATTGATATGGATTCAGGACATGGAGGAGCTTCAGGAAGATTTGAAAGCTTAAAAGAAGTAGCCTTAGAATATGCTTTTTTATTAGATTTAGAAGGGATTAGGCACTAAAAAAAAAAATCCTTATTTTTGCCAAGTTTAAGTCATCATTTTGGATAATTTCAAATTGTTGATAAATTACATTTATGAAACAACAAAATAAAGTTTTTGACAATGTATTAGATTTAGTAGGCAATACACCGCTTGTTAAACTTAATCGCATCACTTCAAAACTAAAGGGTAAGTTTTACGCAAAAGTAGAATCTTTTAATCCTGGGCAATCTTCCAAAGATAGAATAGCACTTTACATAATAGATCAAGCTGAAAAGCAGGGCATATTAAAACCTGGAGATACTATAATTGAAACAACATCTGGTAATACGGGCTTTAGTTTAGCTATGGTAAGTATTATAAAAGGATATGAATGTATACTAGCAGTTAGCTCTAAATCTTCAGCGGATAAAATTGATATGCTTAAAACCATGGGGGCAAAAGTTTATGTTTGTCCTGCGCATGTAAGTGCAGATGATCCTCGTTCATATTATCAAGTAGCAAAACGCCTTCATGATGAAATGAAAGGATCGGTTTATATCAATCAGTATTTTAACCAATTAAATATCGATGCGCATTACGCTTCTACTGGTCCTGAAATCTGGAATCAAACAGAAGGTAAAATTACGCATTTAGTAGCATGTAGTGGTACGGGAGGAACAATCTCTGGTACAGCTAAATATTTAAAAGAGCAAAATCCAAACATACAAATCATAGGTGTAGATGCTTTTGGTTCTGTAATCAAAAAATATCATGAGACTCGTGAGTTTGATGAAAAAGAAATTTACCCTTACCGCATTGAAGGTTTGGGGAAAAATCTAATACCAGCTGCTACAGATTTTGATGCCATTGATGAGTTTGTTAAGGTAACAGACGAAGATAGTGCGCATACCGCTAGAGAAATCGCTAGAACCGAAGGTATGTTTGTAGGTTATACATCAGGGGCAGCAATTCAAGCTATTAAGCAGCTAGGCGCAGAGAATAGGTTTAAGAAGGGAGATCTAGTTATTGTTATTTTTCCAGATCATGGTTCTAGATACATGAGTAAAGTATACTCTGATAAATGGATGAATGATCAAGGGTTTTTTGATAGTATTCATGAAGAAGCTTCACAAAAAATTCAGTACATAAAATAGTAAGTAAATAAATACTTTTATACAAATGGTTTTTTGTTTATCGCAAAAAACCATTTCTTTTTTTATTTTGTCGATAATTGGAGCTTAAAAATTGTGCTTAAACCAGATAAATATTTAATTTTGCAGTAACTAACTAAGAACTTAAAACTTCATACCTAAACATAAAGAGCTGTAAAAAGTTCTAAAGAATTTATGTTTAATTTAGAGATATATTTAATAGTAGATGAAAGATTTATTTGATAAGATTTACAAGGATAAAGGGCCTCTAGGGAAATGGGCGGCTCATGCAGAAGGCTATTTTGTGTTTCCGAAACTTGAAGGGGAGATTTCAAACAGAATGAAGTTTCAAGGTAAAGAAGTGATTACATGGAGTATAAATGATTATTTAGGTTTGGCCAACCATCCAGAGGTAAGAAAAGTAGATGCTGAAGCTGCAGCAGAATATGGCTCAGCTTATCCTATGGGAGCTAGAATGATGTCTGGTCATACTAATCTTCATGAACAACTTCAAAATGAATTAGCTGCTTTTGTTAAAAAAGAAGCTGCTTATTTGTTGAATTTTGGATATCAAGGTATGGTGTCTACTATTGATGCTCTTGTTGCTAAAGATGATATTATTGTTTATGATGTTGATGCTCATGCATGTATTATAGATGGTGTGCGTTTACATATGGGTAAGCGTTTTACATACAAGCATAATGATGTAGATAGTTTAGAGAAAAACTTGGAGAGAGCAACCAAAATGGCAGAACAAACTGGAGGAGGTATTCTGGTGATTTCTGAAGGTGTTTTTGGTATGCGTGGAGAACAAGGAAGATTAAAAGAAATAGTAGAGTTAAAAAAGAAGTTTAAATTTAGACTTTTTGTTGATGATGCGCATGGTTTTGGAACTCTTGGGGCAACAGGCGCAGGAGCAGGAGAGGAACAAGGCGTTCAGGATGATATAGATGTGTATTTTGCCACATTTGCAAAATCTATGGCTAGTACAGGAGCTTTTATAGCTGGAGATCAAGAAATTATAGACTATTTGAAGTACAACTTACGTTCCCAAATGTTTGCAAAATCGTTGCAAATGCAATTGGTAAAAGGTGCTTTAAAGCGACTAGATATGTTAAGAACAATGCCTGAGTTAAAACAAAACTTATGGAATGTTGTTAATGCGCTGCAATCTGGTTTAAAGGATAGAGGTTTTGATATTGGAACTACGCAAAGTTGTGTAACTCCTGTATATCTTAAAGGAAGTATTCCAGAGGCAATGGCTTTAGTAAAGGATTTACGAGAAAATTATGGAATTTTCTGCTCTATAGTGGTTTACCCTGTGATACCTAAAGGTTTAATTTTATTAAGAATGATTCCTACTGCAACGCATACTTTAGAAGATGTAAGAGAGACTTTAGATGCTTTTGATGCTATTAGAGATAGATTACAAAACGGAACTTATAAACGCTTGTCTGCTGCAGTAATGTCAGCAATGGGAGAATAACTTTATAAACCTTTTCTATAAGTTTTTCGTTTTCTATATACTTTAGGAGCAAAATGCTTCCATATTTTTTGGATGGCAATGTTGTCCTCCAATTCTGGGGTTCTGTAGCAAGTTTCAATACCTTTTTCAGTAAACGTATGGTAGTATTCGTTAAAAATAACAGCGTGAATACCTTTATTTTGATAGTCTGGATGAATACCTATTAAATAGAAAATAACGTCTTTACTATGTTTTTTAGCTTTTAAAATATGTGTAAAACCAAAAGGGAATAGTTTACCATTAGCTTTTTTTAGTGCATTAGCATAAGCAGGCATTACAATAGCAAAACCTATTAGCTTGTCATCTTTATCTACAACAAACTTTATATATTCTGGATTGATGAAACTGATGAATTTCTTTTTAAAGTATGCTTTTTGAATATCTGTAATGGCAACAAAACTTGATAACTCGGCATAGCTTTCATTAAAGAGATCAAACATTTTATCAGCATAAGGCATTACCTCTTCGGTTTTTGTGAATTTAAGTGCTTTTAGCTGATATCTTCGTTTAATAAGCTCTTGCGCTTTCATAAAAGTTTCCGGATTCACATTTGAAAACGGAAATCTGCTTTCAATATAGCCTTTTTCAATCGCATATCCTGCGGCTTCATAGTGTTTAGTATAATAGGGATGATTATACCATGTTACCATAGGAACCATAGCATCAAAACCTTCATCAACAACTCCAACCTTATCTAAATTTGAAAAACCTACAGGGCCTTCTGTATACTCTAAATTGTTTTCTTTACCAATGGCTTCAACTTTATCTAGTAACGCTTTTGAAACTCCTATATCATCAATAAAATCAAACCAACCAAAACGCATTTTTTTTTGGTCTTGGCTTTTCACTTCCAGCCAATTTATAATAGCAGCTACACGACCTACAATAGTATTGTCTTTATATGCTAAAAATAAACGCGCATCAGCATCATTAAAAACAGGGTTTTCTTTTGTGTCAAAGGTTTTTAATTCTTGACTTATAATAGGAGGTGTCCAAAATTTAGAATCTTTATAAAGCTTAAATGGAAATTTTACAAAAGCTTTTAAGTCTCTTTTAGATGTTACTTCTTTAATTGTAATCATATACTATAACAAACAGTTAGGTTGTTAAAAATCTTCATCTTTTCGTTTTCTCTTTTTAACTTTCTTTTCTTCTGTATTTATGTCTTTTTTGCGTTTTTTCTTTTTCTTAGAGCCTTTGCTTCTATGTTTTCTTTCTAATTCTTCTTCAGCAGAATTGCCGTTATCAATATCTTTATCTTTATGAAAGTCAAATCTATATGAGGCCCCAAATGTTAGGTTTAAAACAGAAGGTGTATCTTTAGTGTTAAATGTTACTGCTGTGTCTAATTGAAAATTTTTATCCCATAAATAAGCACCACCAAAGCGTAACAAATTATCGGCATAGAAATCACTTTTAATACCTTGTGTTTCTCCAAATACTACCCATTTTGGGCTAAATGAATGCGTAAGGGTTAATATGTATGTGAAGTCAGACTGATCTGTGCCAATTCTATCTTTAATTAAATTCATCACGAACACCCAGCCTCCATTAAAATTATTCTGTGTAGCTATCATTATTTTTGGGCTAAAGCCTTCTATACCGGATGCAGTATAAGGGTTGTTTTTAGTATCGTAATTGGCACCAACATAAACTGCTACAGCAGGTATTAAAGATTTCCATTTAAAACTATGGTTAGCTTTCCAGCTATAAAGATTTGGTTTTTGACTTTCCGCATTTTTATAAGGGTCAAAAACAAGATATTTGGCCCCAACAGTTAGATATCTAAAGTTAGAACGTTTGTTTTCAGTGGTAAAGGTTGAAAAGTTAGTAAATGTGTCATTTTGATAATTGCCTTCAATGTTTATTTCTAACTCTTCTAAAAATAAGCCATATCTAGCTGAGAAATCAACACCCAAACCAGAGACTTCATATTTTGGTAAAGGTGTGCGCTCCTCTTTTAAGTAATAAGGGCCAACTTCAAACTGTAATACGTTTGTTCCCACAGAGAAAGCACTTCTGGACATACCAGGTCTATTTGAGTTTATAACCTCTGTATATTGCGCAAAAATTATGTTGCTGAAGATAAAAACAGAAGAAATAAGTATATGTTTTAAAGGTTTCATAGAGATGATTTAGGGTAATACTTTTTATGTATGTTAGGTTTGGTTGGGTTTCATTAATTTCAAATATAGATATTTTATCTTTTTTTTATGTTTTTTCAACGTTTTTTAAGTGGCTATAATTGTATTTTTGTACAAATTCATATTTATGCTACAAGAAGCATCCATTATTGGATTAATTAAAATTATTGGTATCATTTTACTCGTTTATTACGGAGTAAAAGTATTGTCTCGATTATTAACTCCTTTTTTGTTGAGATATGTTTCCAAAAAAGCTGAGGAGAAATTTGGTGGTCAGTTCAATCAACAACGCCATGAAGCCCCCAAAAAAGAAGGGGAGGTTACTATTGATAAGATACCAAATCGTAAAGCATCAAATAAAAATGTAGGAGATTATGTGGATTACGAAGAAATTGACTAATTTCCGCTTTTAGTGTTTTAACTTTTTCCCATGCAATTTTTACTAAAGAAATCACTTTCGCATTTACTCATTTTATTAGGTTTTGTAGTTGTTTCGTTGTTGTATTTTAATCCTGTTCTACAAGGGAAACAGATATATCAAAGCGATATTGTTCAATACATTGGTATGTCTAAGCAACAAAAGGACTTCAAAGCTAAAACAGGAGAGGAAACCTATTGGACCAATAGTGCATTTGCAGGGATGCCTACCTATCAACTAGGAGCGAGGTATCCTCATAATTATATAAAAAAGTTAGATTTAGTATTACGCTTTTTACCTAGACCAGCAGATTATTTGTTTCTTTATTTGTTGAGCTTTTATATTCTTCTTATAGTTTTGAAGGTTGATTTTAAGTTAGCTGCATTAGGAGCTTTAGCTTTTGGGTTTTCAACATATTTGATAATAATACTTGGTGTGGGCCACAATAGTAAAGCTCACGCTATTGCTTATATGCCGCTGGTATTAAGTGGTATTCTATTAGTGTTTCAAAAACGATATATCATAGGTTTTCTTGTAACAGCAGTAGGAATGGGGTTAGAGTTGGTGGCGAATCATTTTCAAATGACATATTATTTGCTGTTTCTGGTTGTGGTTTTGGGGGTTGCCTATTTAATAGATGCTTTTAGGAAGCAAATGTTGCCGCATTTTTTTAAATCTATTGGTATTTTAGTAGGGGCGGTGGTTTTAGCAATTGGTTTAAATGCTACAAATGTATTAGCAACCCAAGAGTATGTAAAGCATAGTACAAGAGGTAAGAGTGAGTTAACGATAAATCCAGATGGTTCTTCTAAACAAGTAACTTCGGGTTTAGATAAGGATTATATCACTCAATTTAGTTACGGTATCACAGAAACATTCAATTTGTTTATACCAAATTTTATGGGAGGTGGCACCTATGATAATGTTGGTAAAGATTCTGAAACATATAATTTTTTTAGAAAACTAGGAGCTTCTCCAGGTCAAGCAATGGAGCAGGCGGAGAATGCTCCAACGTATTGGGGAGATCAACCTATTGTAGAAGCGCCAGCTTATGTGGGAGCAGTAATTTTATTCTTGTTTGTTTTTGCGTTATTTTTATTGAAAGGACGTTTAAAATGGTGGTTATTGGGAGGTGTATTGTTATCATTATTGCTCTCTTATGGTAAGAATTTAAATTTTTTAACTAACTTTTTTATTGATTATGTGCCTTTGTATAATAAGTTTAGAGCGGTAAGTTCCATTCAAGTGATATTAGAATTGTGTATTCCTGTATTAGGAGTTTTTGGTTTGGTAAGATTGTTTAATGATTTTAATAAAGAGGAAGAAAAGCTAAAAGCATTAAAGTATACTACGGGGATTGTTGGAGGACTAGCTTTAATATTTCTATTATTTGGAT
Source organism: Hyunsoonleella pacifica (assembly GCF_004310335.1). Classification (GTDB taxonomy): domain Bacteria; phylum Bacteroidota; class Bacteroidia; order Flavobacteriales; family Flavobacteriaceae; genus Jejuia; species Jejuia pacifica. The sequence goes on from NZ_SIRS01000002.1 coordinate 306,589, forward strand.
CTTCCCTGTTTGAATTTGTTGGTATCAGGGATGGGCAATATATTCAAAATTATGGGCAAGGTTTTAGTCGGGTTATAAAAGAGGATAGAAAGTCTATTTTTACTGCAGATGTATTAAGGACATTGGTTTTAGTTTTGTTTTCAGCAGGATTAATTTTAGGGTATTTGAAGGGGAAAATAAAAGATCAATGGGTAATTATCGGTTTTGCAGCTTTAATTTTGTTTGATTTAGTTGGTGTAAATCGACGGTATGTAAATGAAGATGATTTCGTATCATCTATAAAAATGAATAAGCCGTTTTCTGCCAATGCAGTTGATAAGCAAATTCAGGAAGATAAATCACACTTTAGAGTATTCGATTTAGTTTCAGGGCCTTCAAAACCTTCGTATTTTCATAATTCCTTAAATGGTTACAATGCGGCAGAATTAAAGCGTTACAGAGAGGTTTTTGACTGGTATGTGTCTAGAAATAATATTAATGTGATGAATATGCTTAATACCAAGTATATTATTGCTCAAGATGAAAAAGGTGCTATTTTTCCTTATGTTAATGATGAAGCTAATGGTAATGCATGGTTTGTTGAAAAGTTAATTAGAGTCTCTTCAGCAAATGAAGAGATAAAGCTTTTAGATAGCTTGAATAATAAAACAACCGCTTTAGTTGATATTGAGAACTATAATTCTGATTTAAAGGATACATTTCAAGTTGATTCTATAGCAAGTATTCAGCTTAAAGAGGTTAAGCCAAATTATTTAAAGTATGTCTCCAATAATGAAGAAGTCGGTTTTGCAGTGTTTTCCGAAATTTATTATCCACATGGTTGGAAAGCTACAATTGATGGTAAGGGAGAAAATTTCACAAGAGTAAACTATATTTTAAGAGGTATGGAAATTCCTGCTGGTAAGCACGTAATAGAGTTTAAGTTTGATCCAGATGTAGTTAAAACAGGAAGCGGTATCTCATTAGCAAGTTCTGCATTATTAGCTGTTTTGCTTTTACTTGGCGTGTTTTTTGAGTTTAAGAAACAAAAAACGAGTGCGTAAAAAAGTACTCATAATAGCATATTATTGGCCGCCAGCTGGAGGCCCTGGTGTACAACGTTGGCTTAAGTTTGTAAAATACCTTCCCGATTTTGAGATAGAACCAATAGTTTTTGTTCCAGAAAATGCTAACTATCCAATAATAGATACTAGTCTTGAAGCAGAAGTATCAAATAAAATCAAAGTTATAAAACTGCCTATTTCAGAACCTTATAAATTTGCTAAACTCTTTTCTAAAGGAAAAACTGATGTTATCAGTAAAGGTATTATTAGTGAAAATAAAAAACAGTCTTTAGTTGAAAAACTAATGCTTTTTGTAAGAGGTAATTTTTTTATTCCAGATGCAAGAGTGGGGTGGGTAAAACCTGCTACTTCTTTTTTGAAAGATTATGTTTCTAAACATAATATTGAGACTATTGTTACTACTGGGCCACCACATAGCATGCATTTAATTGGCTTAAATTTAAAGCAAAAACAAGGAGTAAAATGGTTGGCAGATTTTAGGGACCCATGGACTACTATTGGGTATCATAAGCAACTAAAGCTCACTAAAGCTTCTCAAAAGAAACATAAATCTTTAGAAAAACAGGTGTTAAATAAGGCTGATCAGATTGTGGTAACATCATTTGTAACTAAACAAGAGTTTCAACACATAACTAAACAGCCAATTGACGTCATTACTAATGGGTATGACGACGAAACGTCAGTAGAAGTTAGTATGGATTCTAAATTTACAATATCTCATATTGGGTCTTTACTATCCAAACGGAATCCTGAAATTCTATGGAAAGCGCTTTCGGAATTGGTGGCTGAGTATGATGATTTTAAAGAAGATTTTCAGTTAAATCTTGTTGGTTTTGTGAGCGAAACAGTGTTAAAAAGTATTAAAAAATTTATTTCAACTTATAGTATTAATGAGGTGGGGTATGTTTCTCATTCAGAATCTATTAAATTTCAGAAAAAATCTCAAATTTTATTGTTAATTGAAATTGATTCTGAAGATACTAGATGTATTATTCCAGGAAAACTTTTCGAGTATATGGTTTCTAATAGGCCTATAGTGGCAATTGGTCCCAGGGGATCAGATATAGAACATATTGTTAGAAAAACTAACACAGGAGTATTCTTTGACTATCAAAATTTAAAATCACTTAAAAAAACTATATTAGACTATTATAAGCTTTATAAGAGTGGCAGTTTGCAAACTAATCCAATTGGATTGGAATTTTACCATAGAAGAACACTCACACAAACTTTATCAAAGTTATTATAATGGGTATCGTAGTATCTCAATCACTTAAAAATATCATTTCCACTTATATAGGTTTTGCTATTGGTGCTATAAATACACTGTTTTTGTACACCAACTTTATGAGTGATACCTATTATGGTATTGTTGGTTTTGTATTGTCTGCTGCTTATGTTATGATGCCATTGGCTGCATTTGGTGTATATAATACGCTAGTTAAATTTTATTCGCAATTTAAAACAAGAACTTCGTTAAATAGCTTTTTAACGCTAATGCTATTCTTGCCACTAGTGGTAATTATACCACTAGCTTCTATAGGTTATTGTGGATATGATGTAATTGCTGGTTTTTTATCCACTGAAAACCCTGAGATAAAAGATTACTTTTGGCACATTGTGATAGTGGCTTCTGCTTTAGCTTATTTTGAAGTATTTTACGCTTGGGTTAAGGTGCATCTCCAAACGGTTCTTGGTAACTTTATGAAAGAAGTTTTCCATAGAGTAGGTACAATGATGTTGTTGTTTGCTCTATATCTTGGTTTTATACAAGTAAACCAATTTATAACAGGTTTAGTGGTGGTTTATGTTCTAAGAATGTTAGCAATGATGATATATGCCTTTAATGTGTATCCGCCGGTTATAACATTTAAAAAAGTTAATAACTTAAAAAGTATATTAAATTATTCTTTACTTATAATAATTGCAGGTTTAGTAGCTACGCAGCTTTTGGATATAGATAAAGTAATGTTAGGTAAGTTTATACATGCTAAAAACATAGCTTATTATAACGTAGCTGTTTTTATAGCAGCAGTAATTGCTGTCCCTCAAAGGGCAATGCATCAAATATTATTGCCAATGTCTGCAAAATATTTAAACGAAAAAGACATAGATAGTTTGGCAGATTTATATAAGCGTAGTTCATTAAACTTATTTATAATAGGAGGCTTAGTTTTTTTACTTATCGTTTTAAATATTAATCAACTGTATTATTTAATAGCAGACGAGTACCGTGTGGGTTTATATGTAGTGCTTTTGATTAGTGTTTCAAGATTATATGATACTTTGCTTGGGAGTAATAATGCTATATTGTTTAATAGTGATTATTATAAGGTGGTGCTAGTAATGGGGATTGTAATAGTGTTTTTAATGGTTTTATTGAATATTATATTAATTCCAATATATGGATTAAATGGAGCAGCTTTGGCAACTTTTATAGCAGTATGTCTTTACAATACATCAAAAGTTTATTTTGTGTACAAGGCATTTAAAATAATACCATTTACAATAAAAACCCTAAAATCGGCAGCGGTTTTATTTTTTATGGCTATTGCGTTTTATTTTTGGGATTTTGGATTTCATCCTGTTTTGAATATAGTATTGAAGTCTATTTTAGTTACCATTGTGTTTTCTTTAGTTGTTTACAAATTGAATTTGTCAGAAGATATTAAAATACTTGTAGATAAAGTTTTGAAGAAATAGTTTAAAAGAAAACCCCACGATGTTGCTTTGAGGCATACATATCGCAGGGCTTTCCAACTAACCAACCAAAATTTATTTATCTTCTTCTACGGGTAGAATTAGATGATGTATTATTGTTTCTAGAAGTATTTCTACTTTGTGTTGCTCTAGAATTTACTTGTCTTGTATTCCTTGCTACTCGAGTAGCAGGTTTGGAGCTTCTTGAAGATCTGGTAACTGTTTGTCCAGAACTTCTATTTGTGTTTTGTCTGTTATATATACGAGTGTTATTTGCTTTTGGTTTTTTTGCAATCGTAGTACTTCTTTGCCTTGTTATTTGCTGAGACGAATTCCTTTTAGGTACTTGCCTCACAGTAGTACTAGTTCGCTTTTTAACAACTTGTTGGTTGCTATTTCCACGCGTTCTATATTGAGAATTTCTATTGTTTATAGAGCTCTCACGTCTCACAGTGTTATTTCCTCTATTTTCAACTCTAGAATTTGTTTTGTTAATACTTCTATTTTGAGCAGTTCTATTAGTATTTGTAGCAACTCTTCTAGAATTATTATTTTTAACGGTATTAGCTCTAGAAATCGATCTTCTGTTATTAGCAACAGTATTTACTTTTGTTCTGTTTCTTACATTTCTGTTAACTGTAGCGTAGTTTCTGTTTCTTACAATTTTATTTCCTCTTCTTGTAGCAATCGCAGTTCTAGGTCTAAAATTATTTCTAAAAGGTCTTTTATATACATATCTTACGGGCGTGTAAAATTGTCTATATGGCCTATTGTATACAACACAATGGTTAAATACTGGGGCGCTATAAAAACTATGCCATGGTCTAAAAACATAAGAGCGATTCCATCTATTAATAAATCCAGTATAGTGTGAAAACCTATTAAATCTATTATAGTGTACATAAAGACCTCCAATACGGTTTACGCGTCCAAAGTTATTGTAAAATACATTTACGTTTCCAACTTGAATAACACGACCATAAAAATCATAAAACACAGGAGTGTTTTCAATTTGAATAATGGCACCAAATTCATCATACTGTACATAGGCATTATAGTTAAATCCAGAGTTGAAAGTGATGTTAGCATTCCTATTTCCAATAGAAATAGCTAAATCTGGCTGATATCTTAAAATATTAAAATCAAACTGTCCATCTGGGAATACTGAAAATTCAATACCGTTTTCAATAAATATGAAAGAGTTGCCGTAACCTCTGTAAAATGTTGATACAGTATTATTTTCTAAATTGGTTGTAGCGGTAGCAGAAAATCCTCCTAGGATTATTGCTGCAAAAAATAAGATAAACTTTTTCATAATTGTTAAATTTTATGGGTTCGATAATGTAATTACAAACAGCATGCCAAAAAATTAAGTTGTTGATTTTAAGGGTGTAGTGTTATTTTTTGTGTCTGTTATTTTTATTAATTTTATAAAGCATTAAAACGTTTATGGTAAAATCTTTGGAAACATGTAAAAATTGTGAGCAACAATTTAACAATGCATTTAATTTTTGTCCGCATTGTGGACAACAGGCTAAAGATGATTTAACAGTAAAAGTGTTATTCTACAATACTATAAGTAATTACTTTTCTTTTGATGCTCGTTTTTTTAAAAGCTTCTTTCCGTTATTATTAAAACCAGGTTTTATTGCTAAAAAATTTGTAGAAGGTAAGCGTTTAAGGTACCTACATCCTGCACAAATGTATTTGTTTATTACTGTTGTGTTTTTCTTTTTATTTTCTTTTGTACAGCGTAGCCATATTAAGGGCTTGAATGAGAAATTGGCAAAGACAAATACTGTGGAACATATTGTTGAAGAGCATGTTAAAGATTCAATTAAGAAAGAACGTGCTGAACAAAAACGTAGTAGAGACTCAGTAATAACTAATGCTATTACAGGAGCATTGGAAAATAATAAGTTTATTACTGGAATATCAGATGCTCAAATAGATTCAATAGCTAAAGCAGAAAAGATAAATGCTGATGATATGATGTCTTTTGATTTTAATACTAAAAGAGTTGACTCCTTGATACAGCTTAAAGCTGCTGATAGTGTTGTTTATAGTGCTATGGGTATGAGTGATGAGCCTGGGTATTGGGAAAAACGTATGTATGCCCAAGCCTTAAAGTTTTATAAATCGAGAAAAGGTGGTAGTATTCTTGGAGCATTTTATGACGCTATTCCTATTGCTATGTTTTTCTTATTGCCAATTTTTGCACTCATATTAAAGATATTATACTCTAGAAGAGGGATGTATGCTCATCATCTTGTTTTTAGTTTTTATTATTTTTCATTTCTTTTTACTGTATTTAGTATTGTGATAGTCGTAAATTTTTTAATAGATATCCCAAATTGGTTGGATTTTTTAATATTACTTTCAACTTTTATTTATTTAATAATTGCGCTAAAAAGATTTTATGTTCAAGGGTGGTTTAAAAGCTTATTTAAAGCAGGGGTAGCCTCATTTATTTTCTTGTCTATGGTAATTCCTTTAACTTTTGGAGTGCTAAGTGCATTTGCCTTTTTGTTTTATTAAAAGTGTCTTTAAATTTATAACTAATTGGTTTTTAAATAATTATTTATTAAGTTTAGCATAGCTAATCAATAATTTTAATCATGAAAAAATCAATTTCCCTCGTTGCAATTTTATTAATTGCTATTAGTTTTACATCTTGTAGAGTGATACACGTCGATGCTGGTTATTCTAATGCAGCTGATAGATTTAGTGTTGAAAGTGGTAATGCCGCTCCTGCAACAACTTCGCTTTTACAAAAATCAAATAGTGCAAGTAAAGTTTCAGAAAGTTCTAGTGTTTTATTAAGTAATTCGACAACTACAACTAAATCTGGGTTTTATATAGGTGTGGCGGCAGCTGATATTGAATTGTCAGAGAACTTCAAATTTCAGCCAGAAGCTAGATTTATTATAGTAGAGGATTTAAATCAAATTAATGTGCCTCTATTAATAAAATACAATGTGGCAGAAAAAATAAATGCCTATGCAGGACCTAGTTTAGGATACTTGTTGGATGCTCCAGCTGGATTAAAATCGGTAAATTTTGGTGCAAACATAGGAGCTTCTTATGATTTAACAGATAAATTTTTTCTTAATGCTAGATACGATTTGGGTTTAGCTGATTTGTCTGAAAGCTCTTTCAGCAAAGTTAAATTGAGTAATTTACTGTTTGGAGTAGGTTATAAGTTGTAGTTTTTAAGGTATTTAATAATAAAGGGGATTTGCATTGGCATATCCCTTTTTATATTTTTTCTTTCAAATACTTACCTGTTTCAGAAGCTTTTACTTTTATAACATCCTCAGGAGAGCCAGAAGCAACTAGATTTCCACCCTCTTCGCCACCTTCAGGTCCTAAATCTATGATATGGTCAGCACATTTTATCAATTCTATATTATGTTCAACTACTATAATGGAATGGCCTTTAGCAATCAAAGCATTAAATGATTTTAATAGCTTTTGAATATCGTGAAAATGTAGTCCGGTAGTAGGTTCATCAAAAATAAAAAGAGCTTTATCTTTAGTATTGCCTTTTCCTAAAAAAGTTGCTAGTTTGATGCGTTGTGCTTCACCTCCAGAGAGCGTAGAAGAGCTTTGTCCTAAGGTAACATAACCTAACCCAACATCTTGTAAAGGTTGAAGTTTGTTTTTAATTTTATCTTGTCCATTGGCTTCAAAAAAAGAAATAGCATCATCAATAGTTGAATTTAAAACATCATCTATAGTTTTATCTGCAAATGTTACTTCTAATACCTCTTTTTTAAAACGCTTACCGCCACAAGTTTCGCATTCTAAATGTACATCGGCCATAAATTGCATTTCAATGGTAACTTCTCCTTCTCCTTTGCAAGTTTCGCAGCGCCCACCATCAACATTAAAAGAAAAGTGTTTCGCTTGATAGTTTCGTATTTTGCTTAATTTTTGTTTTGAGTATAAGGCACGAATATCATCATAAGCTTTAATGTATGTTACTGGATTAGAGCGAGAAGATCTACCAATAGGGTTTTGGTCTACAAACTCAATATGCTTAATGTTACCAAAATTGCCTTCTAAAGAGGAAAACTGACCAGCTTTATCGCTAAAGTCAGTCAATTTCTTTTGCAATGCAGGAAATAATATCTTTTTTACTAATGTACTTTTACCACTACCAGAAACGCCGGTTACAACCGTTAACATTTCTAAAGGAAAACGCACATCTATATTTTTTAAATTATTTTCTCTAGCACCCTTAATATCTATATAGTACTTTGAGGTTCTTCTAGTTTTAGGAACCTCTATCTTCATACTTTCATTTAAATATTTCGCGGTTAAAGACTCAGACTCGAAAATTTCACTAAAAGTACCATTGGCAACTACGTTTCCGCCAAAAGTGCCAGCTTCAGGACCAATGTCTATAATACTATCTGCAGCTTTCATAATGTCTTCATCATGCTCAACTACAATTACAGTGTTGCCCAGATCTCGTAAAGATTGCAGTACAGAAATTAACCGTTCTGTATCCTTTGGGTGTAGACCAATACTAGGCTCGTCTAAAATATACATTGAACCCACTAAACTACTACCTAAAGATGTGGCAAGATTAATACGTTGGCTTTCCCCTCCCGATAGAGTATTGGATTTTCGGTTTATGGTTAAATAATCCAGCCCTACGTTAGATAGAAATGAAAGTCGATTATTAATTTCCTTAAGTAGTCGATTGGCTATTTGTGTATCATAATCGTTTAGCTCTAATTCTTTAAAGAATTGCACTAGTTTTTTTATAGGCATTTCTACTAAATCAGTAATAGTAGTGCTATTTATTTTTACATAATTTGCTTCAGGACGTAAGCGCTTACCATTGCAAGTTTTGCATTTTGTTTTTCCGCGATAGCGAGATAACATAACCCTGTTTTGTATTTTATAAGCTTTAGATTCTAATTCTGAGAAGAATGAATTTAAACCTTCAAAGTACTCATTTCCTGTCCAAATAAGTTGTTTTTGTTCTTCCGACAGTTCAAAATAAGGCTTATGTATAGGAAAATCGAATTTATGAGAATTATTCACTAGTTGATCCTTATACCAGCTCATGCTTTCTCCACGCCAAGGAAAAATAGCGCTTTCATAAACAGAAAGTCCTGTGTTGGGTATTACTAAATCTTCATCTATACCTATAATATCTCCATAACCTTCACATTTTGGGCATGCGCCATAAGGGTTGTTAAAACTAAACAAATGAACATTTGGTTCTAAAAATGATATGCCATCAAGTTCAAATTTATTGCTAAATTCATGTTTTGCACTATCGTTTAGCGTTTCAACAATACATTCTCCTTTACCTTCAAAAAAGGCAGTTTGTATAGCATCTGCTAGTCGGTTTTTAAAATCTTCTTCGTGTTTAACTATTATTCTATCTACAACTAGTAAAATATTCTCTTTATTCTTAGGTAGATTGATAGTCTCGTCTATTCTTAAAACATCATTATCAACTTTTATTCTGGCATACCCCTGTTGTTTTAATGTTTTTAATTTATCTTCTATACTGCGCCCTTCCTCAAGGCATAAAGGCGCCAAGAGTAATAGTTTTTCACGTTCAGGGAAAGACATGATATGATTGAGTACATCCGTTACAGTGTTTTTTTTAACCTCATTGCCCGAAACAGGGGAGTATGTCTTCCCAATCCTTGCAAACAATAGTTTTAAATAATCGTAAATCTCTGTAGTTGTGCCAACAGTAGAACGTGGATTTGTAGAATTTACTTTTTGTTCAATAGCTATAGCGGGAGCAATGCCTTTTATATAATCTACTTTAGGCTTATTTAATCGTCCCAAAAATTGACGAGCATAACTAGATAGGCTTTCTACATAACGTCTTTGGCCTTCAGCATATAATGTGTCAAATGCTAAACTTGATTTTCCTGAGCCAGATAACCCAGTAATTACCACTAATTTGTTTCTAGGTATTACAACATCAATATTTTTAAGGTTATGCAATTTAGCGCCTTTTATGATAATATTTTCTTTTGGGTTTACTTCAGAAATTGTAGTATTCATAGGCTTTTAAAGGAATAATTTTACAAAGATACTATAAGTAAATGAGCATAAAAAATGAAGAATAGTTAAGGAAAATGTTAAAAAAAGATGTTAATTTTTGCTTTTTAGGAATGATTGTTGTTATATTTGAATTGTTGATAACTTATTAAAAGACTTGTCTATAGCATAATTTTACTTTTAAAAAATAAATAACCCCAAAGCTCGAAGCATACTTCGTGCATTAAAAGTAAATAACATGCAAAGAGAACTTATTACCGACGCTGTTCTAGTTAGTAGCTACATTAAAGGACAAGAAAGTGCACTAGAAACTTTAATCACAAGACACAAGCACAAAATTTACAGTTTTATTTATTCAAAAGTCTATGATAAAGATATCGCTGAAGATATTTTTCAAGACACATTTATAAAGGTTATACGTACTTTAAAGCGAGGCGCGTATAATGAAGAAGGTAAATTTTCGCCTTGGGTAATGCGCATAGCTCATAACCTAGTAATAGACTATTTTAGAAAGAGTAATAGAATGCCAAAATTTGATAATACTGGAGAATTTAGTATTTTTTCTGTACTTAGTGACAATTCCCTTAACGCAGAGAAAAGTATTATTAAAGAGCAAGTAGAGAGCGATGTAAGGCGATTGGTAGAGGAGTTGCCCCAAGACCAAAAAGAAGTGTTAATGATGCGTATCTATAACGATATGAGTTTTAAGGAAATATCGGAAAGAACAGGAGTAAGTATTAATACTGCGTTAGGAAGAATGCGCTATGCGCTCATTAATTTACGTAAGATAATAGATAAGCATAATATTGTTTTAACCAATTAGTTGTTGGTTATAATAATTTGGGCATTCCCCTCGAAGTCTAATCAGAACGTTTTTTGAGTTTTCGTGCTCGGGTCGCGCTTTCCGCGCTACACGGTAGCCAGCTGCAATCCCTAATGCAGATGCGGAACTATTTTGGTTTTTCAGGAAATATTAATTGTTATAATCATTTTTTAATGACTATCTGGTCTTTGGTTATTGTTATTTTAAGCAAAACGTTATTTCAAATACAATATTGGATTCTTTATAGCGTTATTATTTTGAATTAACCCTTAAAATGATAAAATGGCAAAAATTTACTCTGAAAATTCTTTAGAAAACACCAAAAACTTAAAGCCAAAAGATGAAACTGTCAAGTTTCTACTAAATTATTCTAAAGCTTTAAAAGTAAAAAACGGGAAGTACGGGAAGTACGAAATGCTTCTTAATTAATACTAAAAAGTTGAAAAAATCCTGATTTGTTTAGAATCAGGATTTTTTCTTCTTGTAATATTCCTTAATTACAGTTTTTCTTCCAATAGTTTTAGTAATCATATCTTTTTCTAAATCCCAACCACGAGCAGGAGAATATTCACGACCATACCAAATAATTTGCAAATGCAAATCGTTCCATAATTCTCTTGGAAATAAGCGTTTTGCATCCTTTTCAGTTTGTAATACATTTTTTCCAGAACTTAAATTCCAACGGTACATTAAACGATGTATATGTGTGTCTACAGGAAATGCAGGTATGCCAAACGCTTGAGACATCACTACGCTAGCTGTTTTATGTCCCACAGCTGGTAAAGCCTCTAAAGCTTCAAAACTCTGAGGGACGTTTCCGTCATGTTTTTCAATCAAAATTCTAGATAAACCATGAATGCCCTTGCTTTTCATAGGAGACAATCCAACAGGTTTTATAATATCACGTATTTCTTCTACAGATAATTTAACCATATCATAAGGGTTATCTGCAACTTCAAAAAGTAAAGGTGTTATTTTATTTACTCTTACATCTGTGCTTTGTGCAGACATTAAAACTGCAATTAATAAAGTGTAAGGGTCTTTATGATCTAAAGGAATAGGTATATGGGGGTATATAGCATTTAATGTTTTTATAACAAAGTCTACACTTTCTTCTTTAGTCATTTGGTTGTATTTTTGTAAAACGAAGTTAATAAATTATTAAACAAAAAATTGGTATGACAACATTAAAAACAGGAGATAAAGCACCTGACTTTACAGCTTTAGATGAGCAGGGAAATACAGTGCAGTTAAGTGATTATAAAGGAAAAAAATTAGTAGTCTTCTTTTATCCTAAAGCGAGTACGCCAGGATGTACGGCTGAGGCTTGTGATTTAAATGATAATTTTGATCGCTTTCAGGCGCAAGGCTACGAAATTTTAGGTGTAAGTGCAGATAGCGCGAAAAGACAGTCTAATTTTAAGAATAAATATGGTTTTAAATACTCTTTACTTGCGGATGAGGATAAATCAGTAATCGAAGCTTTTGGTGTTTGGGGACCAAAAAAGTTTATGGGTAGAGAATATGATGGCATACATCGAACTACATTTATCATAAATGAAGAAGGAGTGATTGATCAAGTAATCACTAAAGTAAAAACCAAGGTGCATGCTGCGCAAATATTAGATGCATAAAAAAAGGAGCCTCATGGCTCCTTTTTTTTATTTTTTCTTTCTTGTTGAAGTACGGTGTTTCAAGGTTAATGGCTTAAGAGGTCTTCTGGTATAACCAAACAATCTGAAATCTTTTATTAAATCGGCAGTACCTTCTGGAAGCATGTCTTCCCATCCAGGTTCGCCAGTCTCAATCATTTTTAAGGCTTCTCTGGAGAAGATATTCATAATGCTTTCATCGTAATCTTCAATGTCAATAACTTTACCGTTATATTTAAAGAATTTATACAATTCTTTCATTCGAGGGTATACTTTTAAATTTTCACTATCAATAAGTTCTCCTGTTTTAGGGTCAAACATAGGGTAGAGGTATACTTTTAAATCTTTAAAGAATAGTTTGCCAAAAGCTTCTAAGATACCTCCACTTATATGACGATAATATTTTTCATCAAAAATATCTATAAGGTTGCTTACACCCATTGCTAATCCCATTCTAGCTTTTGTGTAGTTAGAGAAGTATTCTACAACTTTATAATACTCTTGGAAGTTTGAAATCATTACTGATTGCCCTAGGGCGCATAACAAATCTGCTCTATCGATAAAATCTTGTTCATCTATTTTTCCTTCTGCGCGTAAATTAGAAAGTGTAATTTCAAAAACTACAACGGTTTTGTCAGGGTCTACTTTATTTTCCTTCACAAACATTTCATATGACTTCTTGTACATAGCCATATTTACCTTTGTTACGGGTCTGAAACTACCGCGAAGCGCTAGAATATTTTTCTTGTAAAAAATTCTGGCAGGTAAAACATTGTTGCCATCAGGACCAAATACTACAGCGTCAGTCATACCATTTTTTACTAACTGTAAGCTCATCAATCGGTTGTCAACATTTTTAAACACAGGTCCTGAAAAGTTTATAGTGTCAATCTCTAATTGGTCTTTATCTAAATGATCATAAAGATATCTTAGAAGTTTTTTAGGCTCATTGTATTTGTAAAATGCACCATATATTAGGTTTGTTCCTAGTACACCAAGTGTTTCTTGTTGTAAACGAGCGTCAGTTTCCTTAAATCTAATATGAAGGATGATTTCGTTATAATTTGCCCCAGCTTCAACCTGATATTTAATGCCAACCCAACCATGGCCTTTAAATTGCTTTGCAAAATCTATGGTGGCTACTGTATTGGCATAAGTAAAGAATATTTTATCAGGATTTTCATCTCTTGTAATACGTTCCTCCATTAATGCCATCTCATGGGAAAGCATTTTACGTAACCTAGACTCAGTAACATAGCGTCTATCATCTTCAATACCATAAATAGCATCACTAAAATCTTTGTCATAGGCAGACATTGCTTTTGCTATTGTGCCTGAGGCACCACCTGCTCTAAAAAAATGTCTAGCAGTTTCTTGTCCTGCTCCAATTTCAGCAAATGTTCCGTAAATATTTTCGTTAAGATTTATTCTGAGAGCTTTAGATTTTAATGAAGGAATATCATCAAATTCTCTGTCGCCATTTATGCTGATTTCCATAAGCAATCTAGGTTAATACAATTTTAGGTAAAGATACCAAATAACCATAGTTTACAAAAAAATAACCTTATTTTTGTTTAGTAAAATTATGGTTTTGAAGGTAACGTTTTTAGGTACTGGCACATCGCAAGGCATTCCTGTAATAGGTAGCAAACATCCTGTTTGTTTAAGTAGTGATAAAAGGGATAAGCGATTAAGGACATCAGTTTTGGTTGAGTGGGAAGATTATAGTTATGTAGTTGATTGCGGTCCGGATTTTAGACAGCAAATGTTGAGTGCTGGGTGTGAAAAAATTGATGGGATTTTATTTACTCATGAGCATTCAGATCATGTTTTAGGGTTAGATGATATAAGGCCTTTTTATTTTAAGCAAGGCGATATTTCTATTTATGCTCAGAAAAGAGTTTTAAAATCACTAAAGAGAAGGTTTGACTATATATTTCAAACCGAAAATAAGTATCCAGGAGCTCCTTCGGTGTCAATCCATAAATTAAAAAATAAAGCGTTTAATTTAAAAGGTTTGAATGTTATGCCTGTAAAAGGTTATCATTATAAGCTTAGTGTTTATGGTTTTAGATTTGGAGATTTTTGCTATACCACTGATTTGAAATCAATGAAACCAAAAGAAATTGAAAAAATAAAAGGGGTAAAAGTACTTGTGGTTAACGCCTTAAGAATAGAAAAACACTATTCTCATTTTAATTTAGAGGAAGCTTTAGATTTTATAGCTAAAATAAAACCCGAGCGCGCCTTTTTAACACATATAAGTCATAAACTAGGGTTTCATGCTGAAGTAGAGAAGGAGTTGCCTAAAAATGTGTTTTTAGCTTATGATAACTTAGAAATTACGATATAGAGATGAAGCAAAAAATTTTTATGTATCTGTTTGTGTTTGCATTATTGCTTATTATTTTTCAATATGCAAATGCTAAACGTATTTTTGAAGATCAAAATAGGAAATTAGAGAATTATAAAGTTAAAGCTGAAAAACTAACAGATTCTTTGTCTATCCTACAGAGTAATATGTTAACTCTATCACATTTTAATCTGGAGCGAAATGAGGATGCGCTAAGTTATTTTGAAAAGGATGGTTATGATGTAAGCAAATTAATTCCATTAATTAAGGATGAGATTTATAGCACGAATGAGATCGAAGGTCAGCACCCTATTGTGCCTTATGCATCTTCTGAGGGTAGAAAAATGCTAATTAATACCGTAAAGCTTCTAAATCATAAGTGGTTTATAGCTGATTTTTCAGATGGAGAGTATTGGGGGGAGATACTGGTTAATTATTACATAAACGAAGATAAAACCATTGATTTTGAGTTAGCAGAATCCTTTTTATATCCTTTTGATTAATTTATTCTATTTTATAAGCAATACCTTTGGCTTTTTTAACTTCGCCAACATAAGAATACTCAAAGGAGTAAGAAGAGTCAGTAGTTTTTAAAATTTTAAGGTGTATATCCTTTTGTTCTGACATATTCTTAGGATTTATAGTTCTAAAAACGGCTTCACAATCATTAATCCATCGTATTTCTGAAGAATCTGTATGATTATCATATGTTTCAATTTGTAGTTGTTCTGTTCTAACAAAGTATGACTTGTAAACTATACCATTAACAATAGATTCACTATAAAATTTACCTGTTCTATAATTTTTACAATTACGTTCGGTTTTGTAGCAAGATGTTAATAAAATTAATGCGAGGCAAAGCAGTGTATTTTTCATCTAAAATAATTTACTACAAAATTACAAACTAGAAATCTATTTTTCGAAGTTTTCAAAACTCCCATCAGAATAAAAAATGACAATTCGTTCAATTTTCTTTTCATGAGATGATTTAATACTTGCAATTTGTTTTGAAGGCATTTCTAAGGAAGGGGTAGGAGTTTGTTTTTCTATTTCTATGGTTTTAGGGAAGCTTCCTTTGCCGTTTAATAGCCAATATAATTCTACCTCAGGAAAAGTTGAAAGTACTTTTAAAACAAACTCTAAACTAGGCTTATTTCTACCAGATAATATGTGTGAAATACTTGAGCGTTGTACACCTATTTTTTCAGCAAAAGAAGAGGCAGACTCACCATAATATCCGATGATTTTTTGAAGCCTTTTAGTGAATTCTTCGCTGTTTATCATTGTAAATTGTTATCATGTGAGATTTGTTGTTACAAATGTAATAAAAAGCATTTAATTGAACTATATATATAACGAACACTTTGATTTTTTATTAATCAATTAATTTAAATAAAATATTTTAAAGTTATGATTACCAATAATTTAATATTGTATTTTTTGAAATAGTGTTAATTTGAAAAATTTATCGAATAGATGTGTTTCAATTTGTTTACTAAACTAAACAAAAGCCCATAAAGCAAGTGTTTACAATTGTAAAAACCGAAATGTTTACTTTTGTAGACCAAATAAAAGATATGGAAATTTCAGACTTGCAATTACTCTTTAATAATCATAAAGAATCTTCTCTCTATCATAGGTATATAACTAATGAAAAAATTATACCATTACTCTCTAAATATGATACAAAAGCAGAGGTAAAAATAGTAGGTAAATCAGTTTTAGAAAATGATATTTATGCAGTAAAAATAGGTAGCGGATCTAAGCGAATTTTGATGTGGTCTCAAATGCATGGAAATGAATCTACCACAACTAAAGCACTTTTTGATTTTTTAAATGTATGTATTGCGGCGAATGTTATAACAAATACTATTTTAGAAAATTGCACACTTTGTATTATCCCTATTTTAAATCCTGATGGAGCGAAAGTCTATACACGTGTAAATGCCAATAATGTAGATTTAAATCGTGATGCTCAACATAGAACACAGCCAGAAAGTATAATATTGCGAGAAGTTTTCGAAGATTTTAAACCTCATTTTTGCTATAATTTACATGGGCAGCGTACTATTTTTAGTGCTGGTAACACAAATAAGTCAGCAACAATTTCGTTTTTAGCACCAGCACAAGATAATGATTGCACCATAACTCCAACGCGGAAGATAGCTATGGAAGTTATTGCGGAAATGAATAACCATTTACAAAAAACAATTCCAGAGCAGGTTGGAGTATACGATGATGCTTTTAATATTAATTGTGTTGGGGATACGTTTCAAACTGAAAATGTTCCTACAATTTTATTTGAAGCTGGTCATTTTCATGAAGATTATGCTAGAGACATAACGCGAGAACTCATTTTTATATCTTATTTAACGTCTCTATATTATATTTCTAAAAATGACATTGATGGTAATAAATATAAATCTTATGAAGATATTCCTGAGAACAAAAAATTGTTTTTTGATGTTATTATCCGAAATGCACGTATAAACCAGAAAGATAAAAGTACTATGGATTTAGCTTTTCAATTTGAGGAGAGATTACTTGATGGTAAAATAGAATTTGTACCTATTTTTCAAAAAAGAGGGGAGTTGTTAGATAGTTTTGCACATAGGGAAATTGATGCTAAAGGGGCTATAATCTCAACTGTAGACAATAAAGTATTGGAACTAAATAGCGAAAACGTTTTCGTAAAATTAAATACTAAGGAAATCGCATTATTTTTAAAATAAAGCATATTAAATGTGCGTATTCTTTATAAAAAATGTATTATTTTTGATTTTTATTTAAGAATAGTTCATTATGGGGAAAATTAAACTAGACGAAATTGATCATCAAATTCTTGATATGTTAATTGACAATACAAGAATACCATTTACAGATATTGCAAAGAAGCTTTTAATCTCTGCAGGAACAGTGCATGTGCGTGTAAAGAAGATGGAGGAGTCAGGTATTATTAGAGGTTCATCTCTAACATTAGATTATAAAAAGCTTGGTTATTCATTTATTGCTTATGTTGGTGTGTATCTAAATAACACGTCTCAAACACAATTTGTGTTGGAGCGTATAAACGAAATTCCGTTTGTAACAGTAGCACATATTACTACAGGTAAGTTTAACATATTCTGTAAAGTAAGAGCTAGAAATACAGAACATGCCAAAGAAGTAATATTCAAACTTGATGAAATTGAAGGTGTATATCGCACTGAAACTATGATATCTTTAGAAGAAAGTATAAACGACAAGAAGAGGCTAATGCACTCTATATTTAATGAGATGTAAGTGTTTGATTGTCTTTTGATTACATTGTTAAGCCTCATTTTATGAGGCTTTTTTTCTTATTGTTTAGTATATTATGTGTTTGTTAAAGTAATTATTGTGTAATTCATAGAAAATTTTTGAAATACTTTATTTATTAAAAGATATTTAACCATTAAATAGAAACCAAATAAACCTACTTATCTACTTTATATGTTATTTAATTCTATAGAGTTTTTTATATTTCTACCAATAGTATTTATCTTATATTGGTTTGTTACTGCAAAACATTTAAAAGCGCAGAACTTGCTTATAGCAATTTCAAGCTATGTTTTCTACGGATGGTGGGATTGGAGATTTCTGTCTTTAATAGCGTTTAGTTCTATAGTTGATTACACTATTGGTATTCTTTTACAAAGATCAGAGTCTAAAAACAAACGAAAATTGTTGCTATGGATAAGTATTTGTGTTAACCTCGGATTTTTAGGCTTTTTTAAGTACTATAATTTTTTTGTACAAAGTTTGGTAGATTCTTTTACGCTTTTAGGACAACCTCTTGAAATTAGCACCTTAAAAATTATATTACCAGTTGGTATAAGCTTTTATACATTTCAAACATTAAGTTATACTATAGATGTTTATAATAAAAAACTGAAACCAACTAAAGATTTTATTGCATTTACTGCATTTGTTAGCTTTTTTCCTCAATTAGTAGCTGGACCTATTGAACGTGCAACTAATTTACTTCCTCAGTTTTATACCAAGCGTAAATTTATTTATGAATTAGCAGTTGATGGTATGCGTCAGGCATTATGGGGTTTATTTAAAAAAGTTGTAATTGCCGATAACTGTGCTAAGTATGCAAACATGATTTTTAATAATTATGAAGACTATTCAGGGAGTACCTTGTTATTAGGGGCTTTTTTCTTTGCTTTTCAGATATATGGAGATTTTTCAGGCTATTCAGACATAGCCATTGGTGTGTCTAGGTTATTTGGTTTTGATTTAAAGAGAAATTTCGCATTCCCTTATTTTTCTAGAGATATTGCTGAATTTTGGAGGAGATGGCACATGTCTTTATCTACTTGGTTTAGAGACTATTTATATATTCCATTGGGTGGAAGTCGAGGAGGTACAAGTATGAAGATAAAGAATACATTTATAATTTTTCTTGTTAGTGGATTTTGGCACGGTGCAAATTGGACTTTTATTGTATGGGGGGGCTTAAATGCAATTTACTTCTTACCACTTATGTTAACAAATAAAAACAGAATAAATACAGATATAGTGGCTATGGACAGTGTTCTACCAAGTATAAAGGAAATTTTACAAATAGTATTAACATTTTTCTTGACATTAATAGCTTGGGTGTTTTTTAGAGCAGATTCTGTAACTCATGCATTTTTATTTTTAAAAGGTATTTTTAATAGTTCTTTATTTTCGGCTTTTCAAATATTACCTAGTACAATTCTGCTTTTAGTTTTATTCTTTATCATAGTTGAATGGATAGGTAGAAGAGGAGAGTATGCAATTGACAGGATAGATACCTTAGGTAAACCTTTACGATGGTTATTTTACTTACTGATTATAATTTTAATGTTCAGTTTTACAGGTGAGCAGCAGGAATTTATTTATTTTCAATTTTAAATTATGTTTAAATTTTTAAGAAATATAATCTTCTTTTTTTTAGCAGCACTTGTTACAGGAGAGGTTGTGGTAAGGTTAACCCATGCTGTATCTGATATTCCGCAACGTACTATAGATAAAGACGGTATTCAAAAATACTATCCAAACCAAACAGGTTATTGGCTCAATGGTACCCACACTTGGGAAATTAATGATCTTGGTTGGCCGGGGCAACTTCCTCAAAATTATGATAATTTAATTACCATAATTGGTGATTCGTTTATAGAAAATTTTATGAACCCCAACGAATGTCATCAAGCTGTTTTGTTAAAACAAAGGTTAAGTAATTACAATTTTATGGAAGCAGCAAGATCAGGAATTTCATTTATAGAGGCTTTTGAAATTTCTAAACAATTAGATTCGCTTAATCCAATTGAAAATCTTATCTATGTCACAGATAGTGATTTTAGAGAAAGTATTGAAGATATTAAAAAGCTAGAAGATATTACCCAAGTAGACCTAAAGTCTCAAAAGGTTGTATACGGTAAAATGAAGGCTCCAAGTATGAAAAAAATGCTTTATAACTGGAAATTAGCCTATTATTTTTATAATCGATTTCCGATAAACTTTAGTAGCCTTTCGAAGTTTAAAAAAACAACAAAGGTAGATCATGGAAATAAAGATGTTAATATCAATCAACAGATAAAATCTCTCTTGTCTTATATTAAGAAGAATTATGATATTCATAATAAAATTTTAGTATTCCATCCTAATTCAGATAAAGAGATAATCAAATTATGTAAAGCTCAAGGTTTTTATATTATTCATTTAAACTCCAGTAATGATGAGAAAAGTTGGACCTTTGATTATGATCATCATTGGACATGTTATGGTCATGAACAAGTAGCAGAGCAAGTTAAGCAGGGACTAATAAATATAGAACTTTAATAGCAGTTAAGTATGGTATTTAATTCCTTAGAGTTTTTTATTTTTCTTCCGATTGTATTTATTACGTATTGGTTTTTTTTGAAAAAAATTATAAAGGGGCAAAACCTATTTCTTCTTGTAGTGAGTTACTTCTTTTATGGTTGGTGGGATTGGAGGTTTCTTTCTCTAATTTTCCTAAGTACTTTAGTAGATTATTTTGTAGGATTACAGATTCATGCTAATGAGAGTACGAGAAGGAGGAAACTTTGGCTTTGGTGTAGTGTTGTTTTTAATGTTGGCTTATTAGGGTTTTTCAAGTACTTTAATTTTTTTGTAGACTCATGGATTGATGTTTGCCACTTAATTGGTTATGATATTAAAAGTACATGGACATTGCGAGTACTACTTCCAGTAGGTATTTCATTTTACACGTTCCAAACTATGTCTTATTCGTTTGATATTTATTACAAACGATTAGAACCTACAAAAGACTTTCTAGGTTTTGCAGCATTTGTCAGCTTCTTTCCGCAATTGGTTGCTGGCCCCATTGAGAGAGCATCAAATTTATTGTCTCAAGTATTGAACCATAGATTATTTAGTTACGAGCAGTGTGTTTCTGGTCTAAAACTCATATTGTGGGGATTGTTTAAAAAAGTAGTAATAGCTGATGGTATAGCCCCAATAGTAGATGATGTTTTTTCTAATTATACTACTTACCCAGCTTCTACCTTAATTTTAGGAGTAACTTTGTTTAGTTTTCAAGTTTATGGAGATTTTAGTGGCTATTCTGATATAGCAATAGGTACTTCAAAACTCTTTGGTATAGAATTGAAGTCAAACTTTAAGTTTCCAAACTTCTCTAGGAATGTTGCTGAGTACTGGCAGCGTTGGCACGTATCTTTATCCACATGGTTTAGGCATTATATTTATATTCCGCTGGGTGGGTCTAGAGTAAGTAAGTTAAAATCAGTTAGAAATATTTGTATCATATTTTTAGTAAGTGGTTTTTGGCATGGTGCTAATTGGACATTTATTTTTTGGGGAGCATTTCATGCTTTGGTATTTATTCCAGTATTTTTAATGGGAAGAAATACTATTTATAAACATTCTGTAGTTGGTGAGAATACTTTGTTCCCCTCTTTAATTGAAATAGGTCAGGTATTGTTGACTTTTACAATTGTTACTTTTTCTAGGATATTTTTTAGATCAGAGTCCATTACAGATGCTTTTAGTTTTATAGAAAGAATAATATCTAATTTCACATACGCTCCTTACAACCATCCATTAGGCTATCGTATGATTGATTATTATATACTTATTGTATTGTTTGTTATTTACGAATATATTATAAGGAAGGATGAAAGGTCTCCCTTTAATTTTAAGTCTAGAGTAGTGAGGTTTATAATTTACTCAATTGTTATTATGTTAATGTTACTGTTTTATGATAGTAGTGTAGATAGATCATTTATATATTTTCAATTTTAAAGGATATGAAAAAATTAATTTTAAAATGTTTTGTTTACGCTGTATTAATAGTATTAGCTTTAGAAGTATATGTTCGTGTATTTCATTTAACCAAAGATTATCCTTCAAGATATGTTGATAAATATGGAGTAGAGAAGTGGGTGCCTAACCAATCAGGGTTTTCGGTTACTGGGAACAGACGACAAAATTTTTCCGAATATCATATTAATAATTCGGGATTTAATTCATATCGAGAATATAATCCGATAGAAAATAAAATTGAAATTGCACTCGTTGGTGATTCTTTCATAGAAGGCTTCCATCAGAATTATTATAATTCAATTGGCAAAAAGATAGAGAATCAAATACAAGGTATAGATGTATATGAATTTGGGTATGCTGGATATGATTTTGCAGATCAATTGCATTTGGTACATTCTTACAAAAAGAAGTTTGATTTAATTGATCACGTTATTTTTGGATTAAAATTTGAAAATGATTTAACAAGGTCTACGTACAATGTTGTACAGGACCGAATGCGATTAGAATCTTCTTTATATAGAAATCTTAGAAAAGTAAAAATATTGGCTTATACTCAAAGTATCGGTATCTTAGATCCTCTAAAACAAACCCCAAATAGATTTTTTTCTTTTATAACTGGGCAATCAAAGTCCAAGAAAAAACTAACCGAAGATCAAAAACTTGCAAAAGAAAAAAATAATAATGAAGAATATCTTAAAAACTTTAAAAGTTTAATTGATACTTATGGATACGATAAGGAAAAGTTTACTTTGTTAATAGACAAAAGCAAAACTCCAAATTTATTCTTAGAATATTTAGACAATAATAATTTTAACTGGGTAGACTTTTCTAGAGATTTAGAGGCTTCTAAGCGGCCAACTACATTAATATATGATAAGCATTGGAATAATAACGGAAGAACTATTATTGCTAACAAACTAACTGAATATTTAAAAGATAAAATTTAGTTTTATAGTCTATACAAGGGAAAAAAACTAGAATCTAAATCACCGGTTTTATTTTTTGTAACTAGTTCTTTATATGTTTTTTCATTAGTTATATGTTTCCATATTTTAAAAGGCTTAAAATCTTTAGAGAAAGAAGCTTTAAATCTAAATAGTTCATCTTCTTGATTTCCTAACCCACCACCTAAATTAAAGTATTTAAAACCTTCTTCAGTTCCTTTTAAGCGCATTTCGTCTATTAACAGCCTAATAGGTGATATGTTTAAATATTCATTTCGTGTACCAGATATGTGGTATTGAATAATATTGTTAGTTTTTACCATCATTGCTGCTGATATAATATCTTCTCTTTCTTTATCTATTGCTAAAAGTACACTAGTTTTGTAATCGTCACTTTTAATGAAATCAAAAAAGTATTGCTTTGAGAAGTAATATTTGTCTTCAGCATTAACTCTATCCATATTTTCATAATATAGATCTATGAATTTGAGAATATCTTCTTTACTATTACTTAATCTAAAATCAAATGTTTTTCTACATTTATTAATATAACGCTTAGTAGTTTTAGAAAAAGTAGTTCTTTGTTCGTCAACATTTTTAGTCAAATCAATATTTACCACATTACTTAATTCTTCTATTTTGCCAATACCTTTTAAAATTAACTCTTGATAATCAATGAAAGGATTTAATCTTGAGAAGACAGATACAATTTTTTCTTTTTCAAAAAACTCATTTAACTTTTTAACGAAAATACTATTATCAAAAGCACTATTTATATTAATTTGCAATGGACCAGCGTATCCATAAACAGAAGTAGCATCAAAATATTCAGTATTTGGGATTTTTCGTTTAATTAATGGAAGGTAAATCTTTTTATTATCTTCTGTGTATTCAATTAATAATGGGGTTTCGTCTTCTAGTTTAGATAATGTATGATAATCATAAGTGTGATAAAAGTCATAGTGTCCAACTGATTTTATGGCATCTTTCCACTCTTTTTTTGTAGATATTATTCGTAATTCTTCGGTTTTAATATTCAATTTTTTTGCAATTATTTTTTTTTGGCCATATAAAGGAAAATATTTTTCTGAATTTTTAACATCATCCATCGCATCCGTAAACTCAACTTTAATATTCTTAATTAGGTTGTTATATATAGGTTGATTAATGACTTTCCTTCCTGTATAAAATACTATATCTTTATCTAATGGAAAAAATGATTTCTTATATTGGTATAATCCATCATTGTTGCTTCTACCACCACCTAGAACATAATATTTTTTATTGTTTTCAATAGCCCATTTCATTACTTCAATTTTTAAAAAATCATTAGGCCTCATATTAAAATATTCGGAATGTGTACCTCCTAAATGTGAGTAGAGCGTATTGCCATCAATTAAAATCAATTCAGCAGAAATGGCTATATCTTCCTTAAATATTAGAACTAATATAGTATCATTTGGGTTGTTGTTAATTAAATCCTCAAAATAGGTTTTCGAATAATAATAATTTAAAGCAGCTTTGTTTCTATTTAATGATTTAATATAGATATCATGAAATTTTTCTAAGACATCTGTGTCAATATTTTTAGCGTAAATTTTTGATTTTAAATTGAATTTTAGAGACTTACGATAATTGTTTCTAACTTTTTGTTTAAAATTATTCCAGAGAGTTTCAAAATCAAATAAAGTTCCTTTAACATTATTTAATGTAGGGACTAAATGGCCAGAATAGTGCTTATGATTTCCAAATAAATTAAACCGAATAAATTCAGTTATAATATTGTTTTTAGAGTACCACGAGTCTAAATAATGCCAAAATAGTGAGATTTCTTCTGCTGAATTTGTAGGATTAAAAATTGGACCTCCATAGCCATAAGGTGAGGATGCATCAAAAAAATCAGTGTTGTTAGAATCGCATAAATCATAATCATTTATTTTTTTTAAATAAATGGGCATTAGGGCTATTGTCTCATGCTTTTTTTTAAGAGTGGCATACATAAAGTTATTTTGAATAACTGCGTTAATATACTCATACGAATAAAATATATTAACTCCATTTATTTCTCTTAAATGGGCTTTGTAGTTTGCTACATGAGTTTTGTTTTTAACTTCTATGCATTCAAATTTATAAACATCTTTTTTTAATTGCATTGTTCTAATCTCTATAGAATTAATATGCTTAAACTATTTTTTAGTTCCTGTAAATTCTGGCATGTTTGTCCCTTCATTGTTATTGATGCCTGAAGGAATTATGATATGTTTTATAGTTAACAAAATTATTTTTAAATCTAAATTTAAGGATTGATTTTTTACGTACCACACATCTAGCTCAAATTTTTTTTCCCATGTTAAAGCATTCCTCCCCATTACTTGTGCCCAACCTGTTATACCGGGAGTTACATTGTGCCTTTGTTTTTGAAAATCGTTGTACAAAGGTAAATAATGTACTAATAAAGGCCTAGGGCCAACTATACTCATATCTCCTTTTATCACATTAATCAATTGTGGTATTTCGTCTATAGAATATTTTCTAATGAAAGCTCCTATTTTGGTTACTCTATTTAAACTATGAACATTTTTCTCATCTCCAGGTTTTAAATCTTTCATGGTTTTAAACTTAATAATCTTAAAAACACTTTCACTTTTACCTGGACGTAGTTGAAAGAAAAACGGTTTACCGCTATTAGTAATTAATAAGCATATTGTAATGATTACAAATACAGGAGATAAAAGCAAGAAAATAGTAGCTGCTGAAAGAAAATCAAATAAACGTTTAATATTTTTATATTTCATATTTGTAAAAGTAAAATAGGCTTTTATACTTGCCTATATTTTACGTTTAAAAGTTATTATTTTTGATAAGAAACATTCATATTTACTTTTCTTTAGTATGTAATTTTTCAATTTCAGAAATAGTTTCTAAAACTATTTTTTTTCCGTTTTTAGCAAATTTGGGATAAAGTGTTTCAAAAGTATCGCTTTCTAACACTTTTATAGAGTGCTGACATAATATAATGCCTTCATCGATTTTATCATCAATAATATGGGTTGTTATTCCTGTAATTTTTACGCCGTAATCTAACGCATCTTGAATAGCTGTTTTAGTTGCTAAGAAGCTAGGAAACAAAGAAGGGTGAATATTTATTATACGATTAGGGAAAGTTTTTAACATTGGTTGTTTGATTATATATTTAAAATTTAGCATAAAGATATAGTCAATGCCTCTACTTCTTATCTCTTTAGTTAATCGCTCTTGATAGTCTAATAGGCTTGGGTAATCTTTTTTAAAGACTTGTAATGTTTCGATATTATGTTTTTCTGCATAGTCTTTAGCTCCACAGGGAGCCTCTTCATAGATGACTAAATCTATGCTAGAGTTTTTTAGTTTTCCTTTTACAAAAGCTTTAAGGGTGTCCTTGGCATTTCTTCCCCAACCGGTTACTAAAATGGCCCACTTAATGTTTTGATCTAATCGCATCTAAATCTTGAATAACGGAATTTGGATTTACTACCACATCTTTTGAGGTAATAACTTTTTGTATTGTTTGTATAAAAATTTTCACGTCTAACCCCATACTTAAGTTCTCAACATATTCAACATCCTTTTTCAGTCGATCATTCCAGTTTAATAAATTTCTACCTGAAATTTGGGCTAATCCAGTAATGCCTGGTCTTATATCGTGTCTTTTTTTTTCAGTTTCTGAATAATAAGGTAAATATCTTATTAATAGGGGTCTAGGGCCTATAAAACTCATATCACCTTTTATTATATTGATGAGTTGTGGTAGCTCATCTAAAGATGTTTTTCTAATTACTTTACCTATTGTAGTTAAGCGTTTTTCATCAGGTAATAGATTTCCGTTTTTATCCCTATCATCATTCATTGTTTTAAACTTCATGATGCTAAATGTTTTTTCGTTTTTTCCAGGGCGTTTTTGAACAAAAAAGGGATTTCCTTTGTTAAGAATTGCCAAAGATATAATCAAAGTTAGAAATATAGGTAATATAAGTAATAAACCCAATGTAGCTAAGAATAAATCTAAAAGACGTTTAAAAAAAAGTCTATACATTTTACGAGAAAGGCGTTTTTATTTTAAACTTTATGGCTATCTCTAACTATGGATTATATTTTGTTCTTTTTGAATAGCCTTTATTAAATCTCCAACAGTATCCATATTCATTAAATCCATTAATTTGAACTTAATATTGAATGATTTCTCTATATCATTAATAATCATCATGTGTGTTATGGACTCCCAACCATCTACATCATGAGATGTAGTAGATTCAGTTAGAGTAAAATTATTGTGCTCTAGAATAGTGCTAAAAGATTTGGATATTTTTTCTAAAATGTCTCTATTTTTCATGGTTTAATTGGTTTCTTAATTCGTGTCTATCTATTTTGCCATTAATGTTATGCGGGATAATATTTATAAATCTAATTTGGGTTGGAATCATATAATGAGGTAGTTTTTCCTTTAAATATTTAATGGTAGGTAATACATCAAACTTGTCTGATTCTAGTATTAAATATAGTTCTTTATTTCCAGTGCTATTTTCAATATCTAGTACTACAAAATTTTTATTTGGAATCGTTTTTTTAACATGATACTCTATTTCTCCAAGTTCAATTCTATATCCTTGTATTTTAACTTGAAAATCATTTCTGCCTACATACATGTAGTCGCCATCTTCATCTTTATAACAAAGATCTCCACTTTTGTAATATCTTTTAGGCTCTCCATCAACTTTTTTTATGAAAAATGATTTTTGGTTCTTTGATGAGTTATTCCAATATCCAGGTGTAACTTGCGCACCGGCAATTGCTAACTCACCTGTAATACCATCCGGTACGGCATTATTATTTTCATCTATAACTAAATAATCGGTATTTTTAAAAGTTTTACCAATTGAAATGATGTTGTTTTTATTTTTTCTTTTACTTGGTGGTGTATACAAATAGTAACCGCAATAAATTGTAGTTTCAGTAGGACCGTAGTAATTTATTATTTGTGCATTTGGTATACATTTATTCCACTCATTTGCTATGTCATCAAATAGCTTTCCTCCCGCAAAGCAAGATACTTTTACTTGTGGGGCATTTATTTCAGCAAAATAAGGTTTTAAATAATTTATTATTGATGGTACAGTAATTAATACTGTTAATTTATGTTTTTCTAATAAACTAAATACTTGCATGTATTTAATTTTGCCTTTAGGAATGGTATATACTGAGGCACCATACAACAATGGTAATAGATAGGATACAACAGACATATCAAAAGTTAATTCAAACATTTGTAAACACTTGTCTTTTTCATTTATAGAAAAATAGTTGTCGTGATGTAATTCTTTTGCAAATGCTTCTATGTTGTTAAAAGTTATGGGAACACCTTTTGGTTTTCCAGTACTTCCTGAAGTGAAAATCATATATGCTACACCATTTTTATCATTGGGTTTAGGTTTTAAGTCTTGAATCTTATTAGTTATTTTTGATGTATTTATTAGTTTTAGTTTTTCAACTGTAAAGGTTTGATTGTTAGAATTAAGTAATGTTTCACAACCAACAATTTCTAAAATTTCAATATTTCTATCATCTGGAAATAAAGGATTTAAAGCAACATATCCTTTATTTTCTAACCATAGAGCAATAATACTAGCATAGGTATAAATATCATCGTGAGCAAAAAGCCCAATAATTTTTTCATCAACACCTATTTTTTGTATAATTTCAGAGCGTATTTGATTTACTAAATGATTAAATTCTTTATAGGTATAATACTGCTCGTTAATACAAAATGCAGTATTAGAACTGTGTTCTTTAATAGAATTATAAAGCGTATTGATTAATTCCATCTGTAATTTGTATTACGCAAAATTACCATCCCTGTCATTGATAAAGGTATTATCAAAGTCTATATTAATATTATTATATGCTAAAGCATAAAGTTTGCGTTTATTTGTATATAGGTTAATAAATTTATTTTTAATGTAATTGCCCAATTTTTCATTTTCAGTTTGCAAATTTGTAGCCTTAGTTTGCAAAATATTTTCCATTAGGGCATCAGCACAACATGCCATATCATCATCATCAGAAATAAAATAACGTACCATAGCTTCTTTTCCTCTTATTAGGAATGAAGTGAAGCCAATAATTTTATCTTCTTTTTTTATGGAATAACTTATATTATATGCTCTTTCATGAATACTACTTACAAGACATTTATGTTGCTGTTTTGCACATAAAGGAGCATTAGTGTATTGACTATTATCTATTTGCCAGTTGATATATTCTTTAGATTTTGGGACTAAATCTTCTTTACAGAAAGGACTAATAAATTCCCATAAGGTTTCGTCTATATTTGAAATATATTCGTATTTAAGATTTTTAGTTGTTTTTATTGTTTTTTGCTTATTGAATATGGATACTACATACAAGGAAAAAGTATCTATTTTGCTAAGTAAATATTTAAAGTATTTTAATTTTTTTTTCCTATTCATAAGGATAACCGAATCTAAGTTGAAGATTATGTAGTATCTGGTTCTATGTGCAAATTCTTTAAATGGTTGTCTTTTATAATATTCCTCAGCTGATTTCCCTAAAAACTTTATTATAGCCTTATTATTTATAATATTCATAGCTATATTCATAGTATAAGTGGGTAAAATGGAATCTTTGTATTTTTCTGAGATCCACCAACGTCTACTCCAAAATATTTTCTCAGTACCAGTAGTCGTATTTATATAATCTGGAACTAAAAAAATGAAAGAAATAATAGTGTTATGCTCGATACCTATAATAGCACAAACATCACTTTTGGCTATTCTATCGTTTTTTAATATCCAGTAAGCTTTACTTTTTGAAAAAGGAATTTGAACTGCTGTATTGCCCCAATATGTGTTTTTGACAATAGCAGTTTGTAACTCTTCTTTAGTTAAAGAAGTAATTTTAATATCCTCTCCCATTAATTATTGTTATAGCAAGCGTATCATTACCGATACATATCAAAAATAAAATAATCTGGTTTTTGTAAAATATTTTTCCTACGAAAGGCTATTATATTCTTTGAGAAGGGCATTCCAAACCTCAGTACGTTTATAATTTGAAACAATAATTTTTCTAGATGCTTTTCCCATAACTATAGAAGCACTTTTATTGTTATAAACTTGAATCATAGCATTGTAGAGAGCTTCATCGTTTTTTACTGGAATTATGATACCGTTTTTACCATGATTTATGATTTCATTACAACCATTAATATTAGTGACAATACTAACTAGTTCCATAGCCGCAGCTTGCATTAGTACATTGGGAAAACCTTCTCGATAACTTGGAAAAGTTAGAGCATTAGATATAGAAAAATATGGTCTTACATCATTAACCCATCCAGTTGTTATAATATTATTGTTTGT
Organism: Hyunsoonleella pacifica; assembly: GCF_004310335.1. Taxonomy (GTDB): domain Bacteria; phylum Bacteroidota; class Bacteroidia; order Flavobacteriales; family Flavobacteriaceae; genus Jejuia; species Jejuia pacifica. Next base: position 336,899 of record NZ_SIRS01000002.1, read on the forward strand.
ATTTATAATATGTTCAGAATCGGGAGAGAGAGGGTCTAGTTCCCTTTCATAACCCCCAACCAACAATAATTTAGTATCTGAAAACTCTTTATTAAGTTTTGAAAAAGCTTTGATTAATTCATTTAATCCTTTGTCTGCAACTAGTCTACCTAAAAAAATAAATATAAAACTGGTATCTGGTATTTTTAGTTGTTTTCTCAATTTAATTTTGTAACTATCATTATATAACAATGGGTTAAAATGATTAGTGTCAATACCATTAGAACTTCCTTTACCTATAACTCTAAGTTTCTTTTTTGATGTAAACTTATGCTTTAAGATGATATCTACTAAGCCATAAGAATTAGGGTATATTTTTGTAGCACAGCGATATGTTATTTTTTCCACTGTATTAAGAATAAGTCGCTTAAAACCTGTCGCTTCAACTAATGGTAAACCTGCTATTGTATGTAACCTATGTGGTACGTTAGCTATTAATGCTGCTAACATACTAAGAGTACCAGCTTTAGGGGTATGGGAATGTACAATATAAGGCTTTTCTTTTTTAAAAATTTTATAGAGTTTCCAAACTGCTTTTAAGTCCTTCATTGGAGTTATTTTTCTTGTCATTTCTACAGGTATAACTCTAACCCCCTCATCTTTACCAACCTTTAACAGCCTAGATTCGTTTCCTGTAGATGATATGCCAACAACATCAAAATATTGTGACATAAAATTTAACTGACCTGTTAGTAGACCACCAAGAGATTCGGGAACAGTAGTAACTCTAATAATTTTTTTTTTCATTTTATAACTGCTTGTAGATGTTGTAGTACCACTTCTGGAAGCAATAAAATGTCCATACTTTAAACGTATTGTCTTCTTTTCCTGTTATATGATTTTTAACAAGCTTTATAGTATTATCAACATGGAAAATATTTTGATCTATGAGCTCTTTTTCTACAATATAGCTTTCTAATTCTTTTCTGAGTCCAGATTTTAACCAATCTCCAACAGGAGCCCCAAAACCACTCTTGCTTTTATCTAAAAAATCTTCTGGAAACTGATCTCTAAAAGCTTCTTTAAGAATATATTTTTTATTCCAACCTTTCATTAAGTACTCTTCAGGTAAAGTATTCGTATAATTCCAAATCTTTTTGTTTAAAAAAGGTGCTCTACATTCTAATGAATTTAACATACTAGTTCTATCTACTTTAACAAGCATATCTCCTTCAAGACTTGTAACCTTATCGATTAACCTAAAATCTGTTAAAGTTTGCGGATGCATAATTTTAGTATCTTCTTTGTAGGTGTTAAATAGGTCTTCGTGTAAATATTTAGGAAGTAAAAAACTACCCAAAGCATTTTTTTGAAAACCTAATGATAATATATCCCAATAATATTCTCCACCATTATAATCAATAGAGTTTAATAACCTTTTGATTTTAAATCGTTTTCCTCTGTTATCACTAGAAGTTTTCAAAAATGGACTAGTAACGCTTTTCATTATGTTGTGGATACTCTTAGGAACTATATTGGTATATTTAGTATTTAATTTTCCTATGTAGTACTTGTTATATCCACCAAATACTTCATCGCCTCCATCACCTGTTAAAGCAACTTTTACGTGGTCTTTAGTTCTATTTGAAACTAAATAGGTTGGGAGAGAAGAAGAATCGGAAAAGGGTTCGTCAAAATTCAATAAAATTTTATTTACATCTTCAACTAAATCTTTTTCATTGATTATAAATTCATGATGGTTACTGTTAATTAGTTTTGCAACCACTCTGGATTTTTCACTCTCATCATAAGACTTTTTTTCAAACCCTATGGAAAACGTATCAATAGGTTTTGATGTGTGCTGCGATAAGCATAATGATACAACAGAAGAGTCAACACCACCAGATAGAAAAGTACCAATTGGAACATCAGAGACCGATCTACTTGTTACACTTTCATACACTAAATCTTTTACATTCTCTTTAGCTTCGTCAAAAGGGATATCAATTTTAGAAACAGTATTATCTGTTTCTTTTTCAATTTGATGAATAGAAAAATTATTACGTTCTATATCGTATTCAATAAAATGATTTTGCTTAAGCTTATGTATATTTTCATAAATGGTGTAAGGAGCTGGAATATAAGTGAGTCTAAAATAAAGATTGAGACCTTTACTATTTATTGCAGGTTTTTTATCTATAACACTTGTAATGGATTTTAATTCTGAAGCCCAAACAAATTGATCATTACTTTTGTAATAGTATAAAGGTTTTTCTCCGAAGAAATCTCGTGCAATGTATATTTTGTCTTTATTTTTATCATATATACTAAAACCAAACATCCCATCTAGTTCTTTAAAAGATTCTACGCCAAACGTTTCATAAAGTTTTAATATAACCTCCGTATCACTTGTTGTATTAAAACTAACCCCTAACTTCTCTAACCTTGCCTTTAATTCTTTATAATTATATATCTCACCATTAAAAACAATTACAATACTTTTATCATCTGAGAAAATAGGTTGTTTACCTGAGCTTAAATCTATAATAGATAGTCTGCGCATTGCTAGGGCAATTGAATGGGAATGGTTTGATTCTGTAAACACTCCATCTTCATCTGGTCCTCGATGAAAAATTAGAGAATTCATCTTACTCATATTTGCATTGAGTTTCTCTTGGCTTTCGTGACCATATTTTACGTAACCATTTATTCCGCACATAGTTTTTAGTACTAAAAATTAATAAGTTCTTTAAATTGACTATAAATATTATTTAGCTCAAATTGTTTAGCCTTAGTGTGAGCTAATCTACCGTATTCCTTTCTTATTTCAGGGTTTTCCTTGTAATAATTTAAGGCTTTGGCGAGACCTTTTTCATCATCATTATTAACTAGTAAGCCATAATCTCCTTTGTAAAAACTACCTTCATTTATAGTAATAGGTTCTGAGTTTTTATTTAAAAGCTCTAAAGGTCCAGACAAACAATTTGTAGATATGCATGGTAACCCAACAGCCATAGCTTCTAAAAGAGCGTTAGGGAAACCTTCTGTAAATGACGACAATACAAAGCAATCATACTTTATTAGATGCTGATTAATATCTTTAATGTTACCCTTCAAAAAAGCAACATCAGTCATTTTCTTTTTGTTAATTAAATCATTAAGATAATTCTTTAAATTACCATCTCCATAGATGGAGAGTTCATACTTGTCTTTTAATTGAGAAACGGCATTTATTATCATCTTCTGATTTTTCCTTTTATTTAAAGTACCAACTGTAGTAATTTTTAGCACTTCTTCTTTTAAAGTGAGTTTATTATTTAATGCGTTGGCTTTAGGTATAATTATAGGATTATAGATAACTTTTAAGGGTATTTTTACTTTAAAGTTTTCTTCCAAATCTTTATTAATATATATAGAATTAGAAAATAGCAAATCATTTTTATTGTACAAGATAGGGTAGCAGATTTTTGATATGTAATACGATAGCTTTGATGTAGTATTATCTGACGGATAACCTCGTTCACTTATAACTGTTTTTAATTTGATAAATCTTAAGGCAGCAATGCTATTTAAAAAGTTTGGAAATGCTAAAAACGATATTGATACTTTTATTTTTCTTCGTTTTAGTTCTTTTAAAAATTTTATTTGAAATATAATAGGAGAAAACATTTTTTGAATAAAATTTGATTTAGCTGAAGAACTTTTACTATTAAATATGACTAAATCGACTTCTTTTGGTATGTCAAAGTGGATGTCATTATAAAGTAAAAAGAGTGTTACGTTATAATCAATAACTAATTTCTTTAATAATAGACTAATTACTTTTTCAGCACCTCCACTAGCCATGCTAATGTTTATAATACTTAAATTGGGTTTTGATTCCACCTTACTATAAATTATTTAATAGAAATTCCTGATTCATTATTATTAAGCCATTGTTTTAAAACTATTAGCTTCCAAATAATATGGTATCGATTCCAAGAACCATTCATATGTTGATTGATCATTTTAGTAATTTCAGCAGATTTTATGTTTGGTATTGATTTTAAATTTTCTTCACTCAATTCTGATAAGATAAAATCTTTTAATTCATACTTAAACCATTCTTTAAAGGGCATGGTAAACCCAGCTTTTGGTCTGTCAAAAATTTCTTTTGGGACATGTTTATACAAAATATCTTTAAGAATTCTTTTTTGATTATCTTTTTTGTATTTAAAGTCAGTAGGCAAAGACCTTGCAAAATCTACAATATTATAATCCATTAAAGGAGCTCTAGCTTCCAATGAATAAGCCATAGAAGCTCTGTCTACTTTAGTGTTTATATCCCAATTTAAATAGGTTTTAATATCGAAATCAGAAACTCTTTCGTAAATGTTTTTAGAATTATGGAATAAATATTTTAATTCTTCAAAGTTTGAATCTGTCGGAATCGAATTATCTACCCAGCTTGGTGCAGAGCCATATATTGTACTTAAATATGCATTATTAACATCATCATTTTTTATGACACTAGATATAATTTTAAGTTTATAATGAGGAAGTATATTTAATGAGGAAGCAACTAGTAATCTTAAAGGTTTTGGTAACTTATATATCATATTCATATAAGTTACCCAATTGTATCTGTGATATCCAATAAAGCTTTCGTCACCACCATCCCCTGATAAAGCTACAGTTACATGCTTTTTTGTGTGTTTTGCTAAAAGCATAGATGGTATTGCAGAAGAATCAGCAAATGGTTCATCATAATAATGACTAAAATCTTTAATTAAATCTAAACCTTCATTATAATTACAATTAATAACATGATGATCGGTTTTTAAGTGGTCTGCAACTTGTTGAGCATAACTGCTTTCATCAAATCCTTTTTCATTAAACTTAACAGAGAATGTTTTTATTTTATCAGTTGTAGTCTTAGTAGCTAATGCAGCTATTAACGAAGAATCAATACCTCCAGATAAAAATACTCCAACAGGAACATCTGCAACTAGTCTATTCTTAACGGCTTTGGTTGTTAATATTTCTAATTTGTTTAGTGCTTCATCATACGATCCTGAAAATTTGTTTTTTCCAAAACTGTCAATATCCCAGTATACTTGAGATTTAAAGTCTCCATTATTTAAATTGTAAGTAAAATAATGACCAGCTTCAAGTTTTTTTACTTCATTAAAAATAGACATTGAATCTGGAACTACCCCCCAAGAGAGATAATTTCTAATTGCCTTACTTGAAATGGATAATCTTTTATTAAATAATTGAATCGATGAAATTTGACTAGCGAATTCAAAATTATTTTTGTCATGAAAATAATAAAAAGGTTTTTGACCTAATCTATCCCGAGCACCAAAAAATTTTTGATTGCCGATATCATAAATTACAAAAGCAAACATTCCGTTTAATTTGTCAACACAATTAAATCCATATTCAAGATATGCTGCACATATAACTTCAGTATCACTTGTGGTTGTAAATTTGTATCCTTTCTGCTTTAATTCTTCTTTTATTTCAATGAAGTTGTATATTTCTCCATTGAAAACAATTTCTAATTTATCAATATAATTAAAAGGTTGATTTGATCTCGCATCTAAATCCACAATGGATAACCTATTGTGTCCAAAATAAACTTGTGAATCATTGAAAGAATAAGACTTGAAGTCAGTTTTATCAGGACCTCTAAATTGTGTTCTTTCCAATTTAGCCTTTATCTGATAACCCTCATATTGTATTGTTGTTCCGTATATACCACACATATTTTATTTCTAAGTAGTTAGGTGAAATTTTGAGAAGAATTATTATATCTCCTTAAACATTTTTTCATATTCATTCAATATTTTTTCTTTATTAAATTTTTTTTGAACAAAACTTCTTATTTTATCTGGCTCAAAATTTACATTAGTATTTAGCTTATTGATAAATTCATTTTCAGTATTCACTAAAAAACCATTAATACCATTACTAATTATCTCTTTGGTGCCCCCAGGGACATCAAAAGCTATAACTGGAGTTCCTACAACACAACTTTCTAAAACAGAATTTGGAAAGCCCTCAACATAGGAGCCTTGTAAAAAAAAATCATGTTTCGCAATATAACTACTTACATCCTTGGTAAAAGGAATATGCTTAATTTTATTGAACAAATTTAACCTTTTAGCTTCTTTAAAAATAGTTTCTTTTTCATCCCCATTACCAATAAGGGTGTAAGTAAAGTCAAAGTCAAGCTTAGCTAAGATTCTTAAAATACGTAAAATGCCTTTTTCTTTTGAAAGGCGACCTACAGTTATTAAATGTTTAGTTTTACTTTTATGCTTGCCATTATTTATTGGTGATGAATCATTACTTATGGGATTATTGATTATAATTGTTTTTTTTAGAGGGATATTATAGGTGTCCATTATATGTTTAGACATGTCTTTTGATTGGCAAACAATCATGTCTAATTTGCCATAGAGTTTTTTGTATAAAATTTTATTAATATTAATTCTTTTCTTCTTTTCTTCTTCATATTCACTACTTATTGTAGCCTCTCGTCCTATAAATTTTGTTTTTTTAAAAAATAAAGAAAAAAAAGCCATAACTATATTTAAGTGAGAAATAGAACTGAATACAATGTCAGGTTTATTTTTAATTATAAAAATAAAAAATTGGGGTATTGCATAGAGAACTCTGTCTTTGTTAAGATAAGTGACTTCGATGTTTTTAATATCATAAGCAGCGTCTTTACTATGCCCAGCAATTAATAGTTTTGCTTGGAATTTTTCTTTATCTATATTTTGCGATATAAAAGACATTATTTTCTCTGCACCTCCTGCAAATAATGTAGGTAAAACAAAAATTATGTTAATTTTTTTAATCATTATATACTGGTAATAACAGCAGTTAGATGTGCTTGATTATTTTTTTGATATTAACTTCTTTAATCTCTTTTGCTGGATTTCCTGCTATGAGAATGCTTTTTTTCTCGAATGATCTATTAACCACTGCATTAGCGCTAATAGCAATGTTATCTGCTATTTTAATATTTCCATAAATTTTTGCTCCTGGACCAATATATACATTATCTCCAATATGAGGAGCTTCAGGTTTACCTCCAGATGCACCAATATTTGTACAAGCATGAATTCTACAGTTTTTACCAATTTTTGAAGCGCTATTAATGACAATGGTACCATAATGTACAATTGATAACCCAGGACCAAATACATTAATGGGAATAGAAAACCCAAGTTTTAAAGATATTTTTCTAAATCTATACTTTAAGAAAATGTAATACAGCTTATTTAAACCATTATTTTTACAGTTATGATGGTATTCTAATTTCCGTAAGCTTTTTTGAAATTGCCAGATGTAATTAGGGAAGCATAAATTTATAATTTTAAAATAAAAACTCTCAACATTTATACCAAGTGCAAGAGCGTCAGATTTCAAATATTCTTTATATGTATTTTTGGAAACAATCATTTTATTTAATTTTAATGAACTAAGTTTATTTTATTTGGTCATTATATTGGGTAGTTAACATATGTAAAAAGAATAATTTAGATGCAAATAAGTTAAAATGATAATGAGGCATTAGTATGATTCCTTTACAAAATGATTGAATTTAAAAATATCATCATTCTTGGAAAACACTCCTTTTATTTTTACATTTATTAAGTAAACTAATAATATTTTTTTGTGTTTAATATAATATATTATAATTATTCTTGATTTATATGTGAGTTTAAAGCATAAAACAAAAACTTTTTTCATTTTAGATAAATGTTATTTCAACAGTACATATTATCTCCAAATTTAAAATATTTAGAATTTGCATAGCTTAATATTAACTAATTAAGTATGATTACCATTTTATTGATGAATGACTAAATCTGTTTTTGGGGTAAAGGAACCATGTCACCTAATATTCTATCCCATTTTTCAGGAATTATAGGCCTATTACCTCCATCATGGTGAAAGGTTAATTCTCCAAAATATAATTTACCATCTACGTCATACCAATCGACTCTTACATAACAAAAATCTGTAGATAATTTTTCGGATAAGGCTAACATTTCGTCTAGCGTTTTAGGTTTTTCTACATCTTCATCCGAAGGATCTGTAGCTTTCCCATTTTCTTTTAAAGAAGACCATTTATAAGGTTCTCTTTCCCATTTTGTATTGTACCAATTCCTATGATGATTATCAGAATCTCTGTCAATATCGACCTGAATCATATTTGCTTTTCCATTAAAACAATGAACTTTATAATCAAAAGGGATCTTTCCATTTTTGCTTATCAAAAGCTTTTCTACAATAATACATGGTTCTATATTTTTATATTGCCACTCCTTAGATCTTGGATAATAATTCTTTTTTAAACGTTTTTTTAGACTTTCTTGAGCTTCGTTCCAATCTGTTTTAGATTTGTCAAAAACAAAAATCCCGCCACCACTATCATGATTTGCTTTAATAATAAAAGGAGGACTAGGTAGGTTCTCCGGTATGATTTCTTCAACATTTTTGGTTTGATAAAATAAAGGGACTAAATATTCTTCTCCTACTTTTTCTTTAATATATGATCTTACAGCATATTTATCAGCACATATGGTATGCAAATCTGTTCTATCAAAAAGTTTTAGCCAAACTATTTTTTCATTAAGAGTTTTCGGATTATCTAAATCTAATTCTCTTTTAAATGATTTTTTAAACCTTCTTTTTAAGTAAATTTTTTCGGGCATAACATTGTATAAAAAAAATAAATGTATTCTTTGCAAGAAAGTATTTAGATATAAGTATTTTATAATGTTTTTCATTTATGTTAATAATTTGGAGTTATAAATGTTTATTTGAACTAATTTGATCTTTATATTGCTTTACTCTAACGATTGTTTATTCTTCTTATCATGTTCTAATAATTTTAGATATAAAAAGATTGAGGTAAATACAGTAGAGAATTTGCCGAAAAATGTATGCCCTACAAGAAAAGATGTTATCAAAGCAATTGTTATAAAAATATAATAAAAGTTATGTTGATAGTGTTGAATACTTTTTATAGAGAGAAATAACACAATCCACATTAAAAAAGCAAAAGCAATGATACCAGCTTCTCCAATTACCAATAAATATAAATTATGTACTCCTACTTCTATCCCTAGTCCTCTCCCTTTTCCTTGCAAGGTACGATAACCATTACCTGTAAAAGGCTTTTTCATAATAGCATCAGTGTACTGAGCCCAGGTGTCTGCTCTATTATCATGATTCATAGTATCAGTTTTAACTTCCTCATCATTAAAAATACTTTGCAGTGCTTCAAATCTAGACGCATTTAATTTTATAGCACCCGAGAATAAAATAAATGAAAGCACAATAGCTCCCAAAATAGGGGCTACTAAGTTTTTTTTATTCATAAAAACTGCAACTATATTAATAAATAACCATATTAATATAAAATACCTAGATAGAGTTAATAAACCAGACAGTGTAAATGCAAGTTGACCAACTAACCTAAACTTAATATTTTTAACTCCGTAACTAATACCAAAACCAACAAGGCTTATAATTGCTGCATAATTGGGATTTAAATAAAAACCACTATAACGTCCATAACCTTTGCCAAAGCGCGCATCGATATCAGGAAAAATTGTAGCATGTGCAACTATGCTCAAGGCACCAAAAATTGAAGCTATATATATTTCTTCTATTTTTGAATCTTTTGCAACTTCAGTAGAGCAGACAACCACTATCATGAATTTAATAAAGTACACAAGATAATTTTCAACAAATCCATAAGGAGGTATAAAATTAATCCCAGAAATGGTGTAATAAGAAATGCCTAAAAAAATAAACGGTAATAGGGGCTTTCTATAATTATCAACAAAAAACAACATATAAACCAATAAAAGAAATATAGTTAAATAACTAGTTATTCCTCCCATTGCTGGGCTTATATAAATATTAGCAAAGGCAGGGAAATCCCAGAAAATCAAAAATAATATCAGTATTCTTAGTAATTGTTTCAATTTAATTGATGTTGTTTTTTAAGTTTTAGAGTATATCTATATAGTATAATGGCTCTAACAATAAAAACCGTTGTGGTGCAAAGTGCAATACCAAAAACGCCAAAGTACTTCATGAAAATAAAATCTAAAACCAAATTTAAAATAACAGCAATAAATGCTACTTTAGCCATAAAGTTATTCTCGTTTATACTTGTCAAAAAGTTAACTATTACCATTCCACAAACGGTAAATGGAGCATAAACTAAAAAAATAATTTGTAGATAAGAAACAATATCAGTGTTTTTACTTGTGAATTCTCCACGCTCAAATAAAAACTCGATTAACCATGGCGATATAACAATAATACATACCGCAGCTATTGAAGTTGCTATAAATAAGCGTTTTAGAGCGAAAAATAATTTATCAAACGCTAATTTTTTGTCCTCTATTACTAACTTTGAAAAGTGAGGAAGTAAAACCTTTCCCATTGAAATTATTAATATAGATGTTAAAAAAGCAGGAATTTTTAATCCATAATTTAAAGCGGCAATTGATCCAATTGCTAGTTTTGCTGCAAAGTATTGATCTGTAACAGGTATAAGACCTGTTAAAAACCCAGATAACACTTTAGCTGGAACTTGTTTCAGCATTATTTTTATGTCAGGACTATTAAAATTTGGTTTTGATAATTTAATAATTTTCTTGATAAAAGAAATTAATAATATTAAAATAAATTCTAATAGCGTACCTAATAATAAACTTACGGACAAAACCTTTTGACCTAATTGCTCTTTAAAGAAAATGATGCATATTAAAAAGGATATTGGAGTAATTACTCCAACAAATGTAGGTACTCTAAACTCTCCGCTAATATGCAGTAATCCATGCAATAGAGAGTTTAAACCCCAAATAAAAATACAAGGAACAATATAGTAAAACTGTATCTTTATTAAATCATAATATGTTTTTGAATGACCACTAAAAAATGATTCAAGAAAGGTATCAGTTATGAGTATCGCTATTATAGTGAAAAGAGTTGAAACACCTATCGTTATTAAAAACCCAGTGGCTTGAAATGCTCTTAAATCATTATCTAATTTTGATGCTTTAACATAATTAGGAATAAAAACACTTCCAAATGCTCCTGTAAATAAATTACTTACAAAACCTGGAATAAGCATAGCAATAAAGAAAGTATCTAATAATTCAGATAAACCAAAAGCTGAGGCAACAACGGTCTCTTTATAAAAAGATATTAATTTAACTAATACCGTAAGGCCACCAACTAAAAGAATATTTTTTAAAACTGTACTTTTAGAATAGGTTAATACAAGTTTTTTTAAATCAAAAAAATTCATGTTTGGGGCTTATTTTTTAATTTAATAATTTTTCGAATAAATTATTCCATTCCATAGTTACTGGTTCAGCTTCTAAGAATTTAACACTTTCTACAGCATTGACGCTAAATTTTTCTCTCAATTTTTCATCACTTATTAATTCTGATAAACGATCTTCTAGTTGTTTTTGATCTCCAATTGGTATCAAAAAACCACTATGTCCGTCCGTTATCAATTCTGAAGGACCGGTGGGACAATCTGTAGACACACAAGGAAGGCCAAAGTGCATGGCTTCGATTAAAGCATTAGGAGAGCCTTCAAATATGGATGTAAAAGCAAAAATTCTTGATTTATTATAATAATGTGCAATGTCTTTTGTTTGTCCCAATAAATTTATCTTATCATCTAATTTTAAAGATTTTATTAGTTCTTCATACTCTTTTTGTTTTTCTCCTTTACCAACAATTATTAATTTCCAGTTGTTATGATTTATATTGGCAAAAGCTTTAATTAGTACATCTTGTGCTTTCTGGTTGCTTAAGCTACCTACATTTAAAATAAGATTTTCTTTTTTTTGACTTGTATCTCTTGCATTAGTTAATTCTGGAGCTATAGGGTTTTTTAAAATGACTATTTTATTTTTATTGATGATAGATTCAAACTGTTTTTTCATTTCATCAGTTTGCACAACTAAAAACTCAGCTTTTTTGTATAATAATTTTCTTAGAATCCGCCATTGTAGAGGAGTGGTTGATTTTTTCGGATAATTACGTTCGCTAATTATACATGGAATGTTATTCTTTTTAGCTGCTAATATGGCTAACACGTTTGCACTAGTTATAAAGCCAATAAATAAATCTATTTTTTCTTTTTTTAAATAGTTGGATATTGTTTTGTAAAGTGAATAGTTTAGTTTTATTCCTTGTATAATACTACTACTTGGTTTATATTGCTCTGTACAAGTAAATAACTTTATATTACTATTTAATTTGTAGAAGGGTTCTGATTCTTTTTTTATTAAACTTATGATATGAACTTCATATTTTTCAATAAGTTGATTGGAAAGGTTTGTGATAACACGTTCTGCACCACCAGCGGTTAAAGCTCCTATTACAAATGAAATTTTCTTTTTATTCATAATTATAATTTGGGACAATTCTTTTTAAGAAAAATCATAGCTAAATGTAAAAGCTATTGATTGTTCTTTAAATAAATAGAATATTAATTTCAATAATGATTTGTAAAGATGATAAAAGACTTAAATTTACTCCTGTTTTTTCGTCAAGTTAATAATATATTCGGTCTAATGTTGTTTGTTAAGCTTATTTTTTGTTCAATATAGATATAAATATATGTAGTTAAAAAAAGCTTACTAATTCTATTAATCTGTAGTTATGTAGTATGAATAATAAACACAAGGTTTAAAAGTATATTTTTATATATTGCGACTTGTTATTTTTAATAGAATTTAATTCTGACAATCTATAATAATAAACTTAAAACTACTCAGTTCTTATGCTGTTTAATTCAATAGATTTTGCAATTTTTTTACCTATAGTTTTTTTTATCTATTGGTTTGTAATCCAAAAGAATTTAAAATTACAAAACCTATTAATAATTTTAGCTAGTTATGTTTTTTATGGTTGGTGGGATTATAGGTTTTTAGCATTAATTGTATTTAGTAGTTTATTAGATTATTCGATTGGGATTGGGCTTAATAAATATAATGATAAAACAAAACGTAAAGGTTTATTAATTTTAAGCCTATTAGTTAATTTAGGTTTTTTAGGTTTTTTTAAATATTATAATTTTTTTCTTGATAATTTTGTTGACGCCTTTAGCTTTTTTGGTAAAGATATAAGCGCTCAAGGGCTTAACATAATTCTACCTGTTGGTATTAGTTTCTATACTTTTCAAACGTTAAGCTACACAATCGATGTTTACAGGAAAAGATTGGAACCAACCAAAGATATTATTTCATTTCTTGCTTTTGTTAGCTTTTTTCCTCAGCTAGTCGCTGGACCGATTGAAAGAGCTACAAATTTACTCCCGCAATTTTATCAAAAACGAAAATTCGTTTATTCAAAGGCAATAGACGGGATGAGACAAATTTTATGGGGTCTGTTCAAAAAAGTTGTTGTTGCGGATAATTGTGCAGCTTTTGCAAATCAAATTTTTGATAATTATTCTGAAAGTTCAGCCAGTACATTATTTTTTGGAGCCCTTTTTTTTACTTTTCAAATTTATGGTGATTTCTCGGGTTATTCTGATATTGCTATTGGAACCTCTCGTTTATTTGGGTTTAATTTAATGCGAAATTTTGCCTTCCCATATTTTTCACGAGATATTGCAGAATTCTGGAGGCGTTGGCATATATCCTTGTCTACGTGGTTTCGAGACTATGTTTATATTCCGTTAGGAGGAAGTAGGGGAGGAACCGCAATGAAAATCAGAAATACTTTTATAATTTTCATTGTAAGTGGTTTTTGGCACGGAGCCAACTGGACCTTTATTATTTGGGGTTTTTTAAATGCATTATATTTTTTGCCGATAATGTTGATGAAAAAAAACAGAGTAAATACTAATGGAGTTGCTGAAGGTAGACTATTTGCAAATTATAATGAGATAGGGCAGATTATTTTTACATTTTTGCTAACCATGATTGCGTGGGTGTTTTTTAGGGCTCCAAGTGTTACCGATGCCTTTCTTTATTTAAGGGGGGTGTTAAGCATAACATTTTTTACTATTCCAGTTGATTTTAATGATTGGTTAATAACTTTTGCTTTTGTTATTGCATTAGTGGTAATAGAATGGCTACAGAGAGACAAAGAACATGCTTTAGAACTTTTTGGAACAAATATTCCCAAATATATGAGATGGAGTTTTTATGTCATTATATTTTTTACCATATTTTGGTATGGAGGTTCGCAGCAAGATTTTATTTATTTCCAATTCTAATAGCTTATTAGTATCATGAGAAGTTTCGTAAATAGTTGTTTTAAGTTTTTAGGAATATTTTTAGGAATATGTCTTATCTCTCTTCTTTTTAATTCTTTATTAATTAATAATTATTTTGGTTATAAAATTAGAACAGAACAAAACATTTTAATATTGGGTGATTCTCATACAGAATGTAGCATAGATGACAATATTTTTTCAAATAGTATCAATTTATCTCATAGTGCTGATTCTTATTTTTATTCTTTTTTAAAAATAAGGAAGATGAAAAACGAAAACCCTCAAATAGATACTTTACTTCTATCATTATCCAATCATAATTTACTTATTGAGTATGAAGACAGATGGCTTTTTAATACTACAAATATCAGGAGTAAGTTCAGAATATACACAGATTTAATGGATTTTTCTGATTTTATGTTTTTATTTAAATCAAATCCTTCTGGGGTTATACAAGGCATAATAGAAGCTCCGAAATATTCTGTGAAACTCCTTTTTAAAGGAGAATTAACAGAAAGAGACTTAGGAAAATTTTTGCCTTCAAATAGAGATAAATTATCAGAAGATATAGCTCAACTTAAATCAGGCATAAAATACAGGGAGTTGAAATATTCAGAAAATGATAAAAAATATTTATTTAAAATTATTGACTTTTGCGAACAGAATGATATAAAGTTGTTTTTTATAGGAACTCCTCTGCATCGTGAATATTCCAGGAGAAAAGCAGAAGAATTTGAGCTATTTAATGAGTTTTATAAATCAAATCTTCAAAAATTTGACTATTTAAATTATATGGATTTTGATATACCAGATAATGGATTTCAAGATACAGATCATCTGAATACTTTAGGAGCTAAGTTATTTACCGAAAAATTAATGAAAGACTTAACCACCGCAAATTAAATTTTTAAAGTTTCAAATTTTATTCTATATAGTCTTGAATTGGTGGGCTAATAATACTATCCAAGTTGATTTTTTCCCATTTTGGTTCTATACCTAATCTTGCATTCCAGTATTTATTAAATGTAAAATCATCTTTTGTTTGAACATCAAGAGAGTTTCCATATATTTTAGACACTTCATTGCTATCATATTTCATTAATTTTAATAAAGATGGAAATATATTATAGTGACTAGATCTATTTTTATTATGGCTCAGTGTTTTTTGCCAGTTTAAAGTATTTAATGATTTTCCCTGAATAACAACAAGAGGAACTAAGCCCTCTTCCATAGTCGGTTCAGCACTACAGTGCGTATGAACACCTGGATTACCTCTTTCATGAAGATCCTGCCCATGATCACCTGTGTAAATAATTAGTGAATTATTTAATTTGGCATTTTCAAAGATTTTCCTGAAAAACTCTCCAATATTCCATTCCATGGCATTCCTATAAGAATTTCGATATTGTATCCATTCCTCTGTACTACCATTAAATCCAGTTCGAAGACCAGTATCTCCTGTCTCTAACCAATTTCCTCGTGGTAATGCAGGTTTATATTTCATGAATTCATCTGGATATTTATCGTGGATTGGAAAATGCAAACCCATTTTTGTAATAAATATAAACTCATTAGTATTATTATTTATCAATTTTACCAATAAACTGGCTATTTCCTGATCTCTATTTAGGATACTAGTATTATCTAATTGGATGAATTCTTCTATGTCTTCCATTTCACTAGTAGTCATTCCATTTTGAAGCTCACCCTCCGTGCGCTGAGCATCAATATATATAGTCTTTAATCCTGCGTTTTTAGCATATTTCCATATTGAAGGTTTTGAGTATATAATCTTTTTATAATTATCTCTTGTACCCCCGTATCTTAACGTAAGATTTGTGGCAAAACTACAGTTAGCTATTGAGGCTGCATAACCATAATTGAAAATGTCAAAATCGTCATAAGTATTACCTAAAAAGGTATTTACCCCATAAGAATTATTTATGTCCATATAGACTGCTGATACACTTTCGTCTAAAATAAAAATGATATCATGGTCAATATTATTTTTATCTCTGTCAATATTAATATTTTCTCTAGTACCAAAATCATCCTGTGCTAATTCGTACATAACAAGAGAAGAATAAGATATAGGTGTATAGACGGATGGTAAACCCAACGCTCCACTTCCTCCTTTATAAAAAATTAAATATGTGAATAGAAAAAAAGAAAAAACAGGTATTAAACTAAAATAAGGCTTATTAAATATTTGCCGCTTTGGTTTTAAGATAATACCAAAAAGCAAAAGTAACCCTAAAACTATGGATATTACGTAAAATTTCTTATACTGTTGAAATGCTTCTCCTGCTGAACCAGCAGCATCTATCATGTTTATAAAAGCATTGTAATCAAAAGGTTCAAGCATTATTCTTTGATAAGAATCATAAGCAACCGCACAAAAATAGAAAAGTATACCAATAATTACGCGGGTATAGCTGTTTTTGATATTGGCAACCACAAAAATACTGAAAGTTAACAATAGAAAAAAGAATATATATATTACACAGGAAGTTGACATTCCAAAATGATCAAGTCTAAGTAAATAAACATTAAAATCTTTTGCCAAATAGGCAAAAATTAAGATACTTTTTATGGGAAGTCTCATAAAATATGTATTAGTTTGGGGGTATATAGTATTAAAATTATTATTAAAGCACCCAATGAAGAAATTGCTACAGCACCAGCGGCTATATCTTTTATAAAACCAATACGTTCTTCAAAATCTTCATGCACAAAATCACAAATTTTTTCTAGACCAGTGTTGAGTGCTTCAACACTCATTACCAATATAATTGTAAAAATTTGGATTATCCATTCTAAAGATGAAATTTCAAAGAAGAAACCAGCGAGTGTTAATATAATTGCTAAAAAAAATTGAACCTGTATACTAGACTCTGTTTTTAATAATAAAAGCATGCCTTTAAAAGCATAACCAATACTTTTATATCGATGTATAATAAAAGGTTCGTGTTTGTTATTCATAAAAAATTAATTATTACTTAACGAAAAATTAATATTGGTCTAAAATAGATTATTTTTTGATATAGGCACAATCAATTCTATCAATTTCAGCTATTTACGATGAAAATCATGTGTCAGATAAATATGTAATTAAAGATAATTTTTGATTTAATCTTTTATTATCAAACAGAAATAAAAAACGCAATCATTTGTAGTTTTTTTGAGAAATATTTATTGAATAAATGTCTCACAACTAATAATAAATAAAAAACAAGATATGATAAATTTCAAAAAAAGTATTAGTGTTTTTTATTTGGTACTAATACATAAAATAAAAAAATAGTATTCTACTTGAAAAAGGTATAACGATCCAACTTATTACAACCTACCACTAACTTTTTCTGTAATAATCCCTTTGACATCATAAACTAAACCATTTTCGGACAGTAAATCATTAAAGTTTAAATTAAGAAATTCCTGATGAGCAACCCCCAAAATAATTGTTTCAAATTTATCATTTGGTAAGTTGTTAATTGTCTCTAGATTATATTCACGCATTACTTCCTCAGAATTTACCCACGGATCAAAAATAGTAATATCAATTCCGTAGTCTTTTAAATGTTTTATCACATCAACTATTTTTGTGTTTCTAACATCTGGACAATTTTCTTTAAAAGTAATCCCTAGCATTAGTAATTTGGAGCCTTTAACTTTAATGTCATTTTTTAACATCATTTTAACAACTTCACTTGCTACATATTGCCCCATGCTATCGTTAACTCGTCTACCTGCTAAAATAATTTCAGGATGATAACCAACTTCTTGGGCTTTTTGTGCAAGATAATATGGATCTACACCTATGCAATGCCCCCCAACCAATCCTGGTTTGAATGGAAGAAAATTCCATTTTGTTCCAGCTGCTTCTAATACAGAATGTGTGTCAATATCCATCAAATTGAATATTTTTGCTAACTCGTTAACGAAAGCAATATTAATATCTCTTTGAGAATTTTCTATAACTTTTGCAGCTTCAGCAACTTTTATTGTGGGTGC
Source organism: Hyunsoonleella pacifica (assembly GCF_004310335.1). Lineage (GTDB taxonomy): Bacteria > Bacteroidota > Bacteroidia > Flavobacteriales > Flavobacteriaceae > Jejuia > Jejuia pacifica. Next base: position 355,164 of record NZ_SIRS01000002.1, read on the forward strand.
TAGGTGTGTTCCTGCAGTTATTACACTTGCGTATAAATCATTTACTTTTTCCCCAATTTCAGGAGTTGAACCAGCTGTTACTTTTAATATTTTTTCAACAGTATGTTCTTTATCTCCTGGATTAATTCGCTCTGGAGAATAACCAGCAAAAAAGTCTTTATTAAACTCTAATCCACTTATTTTTTCTAAAATAGGTACACATTCATCTTCAGTTACACCAGGATAAACAGTAGATTCGTACACAACTACGTCTCCTTTTTTTAAGACTTTACCTACTGTTTCACTAGATTTATATAGTGGTGTTAAATTTGGCCTGTTATTTTTGTCAATTGGCGTGGGTACAGTAACAATATAATAATTACAATCTTTTATATCTTCAATGTTAGAAGAGCAAAATAAACCAACTTCAGAATTTGGACTATCTTTTAATACAGCTTTTAATACTTTATTGTCTACCTCTAAAGTAACGTCTTTTCCTTGTTGTAATTCTGATATTCTAACTTCATTAATATCAAATCCAATTACAGAATACTTTGTGGCAAAAAGACGTGCTAATGGCAGACCCACATAACCTAACCCTATAATAGCTATTTTATTATTATTCATAATTTTATTATTCTAAATTATTGACCAATAGAAGAATATACGAAACCGATATTCTCCATTTCTTGCTTATTAAGTATATTCCTACCATCGAAAATAAAAGCAGGCTTTTTCATGTTAGAGTAAATTTCCTTCCAATTATAAGTCTTAAACTCATCCCATTCAGTTAAAATTGCAACAGCATGAGCGTCTTGTAATGCATCATAAGGAGATACACAATGTTCCACTAGTGCTTTGTTTTCTTCTTGGTTTCTTGAACCTAAATAGTTCAGGTCTGATTGAATTTTATTCTCAGGAACTTTAGGGTCATAGACAGCAATATTTGCTTGCTCATTCAATAAATAATCTGCAACATATATTGCAGCTGACTCTCTTGTGTCATTAGTGTCTTTTTTGAATGCCCAACCTAAGAAACCTATTTTCTTGCCTGAAACAGTATTGTATAATGTACTTATTAAATTGTCAGCAAATCGTCTTTTTTGATGATCATTAAGAATAATAACTTGTTCCCAATAATCAGCAACAGCATTTAGATTATAACTTCTTGCTATGTAAACGAGATTTAGTATATCTTTTTGAAAGCATGATCCGCCGAAACCAACAGATGATTTAAGAAACTTTGGTCCTATTCTTGAATCCATACCAATGGCTTTTGCCACTTCATCAACATTAGCTTCTGTTCTTTCACATAATTCTGAGATAGAATTTATTGAAGAAATACGCTGAGCTAAAAAGGCATTAGCAGTAAGTTTAGAAAGTTCTGAAGACCAAACGTTGGTTCTTAAAATTTGTTCTTGAGGTACCCAACTTCCATATATATTTGCTAAACTTTCTATGGCTTCTTCAGACTCTCCACCTATTAAAACCCTGTCGGGGTTTAATAAGTCTTTTATAGCGGTTCCTTCAGCTAAAAATTCTGGATTTGATAAAATATCGAAATTTACATCACTTCCTGTATTATCCAAAATACTCCTTATGGCTTGTGCTGTTCTTACCGGTAATGTAGATTTTTCAACTACTATTTTATTAGTTTTTGCCACATCAGCAATGTTTCTAGCACAAAGTTCTACATATTTTAAATCTGCAGCCATGCCTTTTCCCTTACCATAGGTTTTAGTAGGGGTATTTACTGATATAAAAATCATTTCAGATTCATCAATAGCTTTATCAATTTCGGTAGAAAAAAACAGGTTTTTGCCCCTGGTTTCCTCAACAATTTCAGCTAAGCCTGGTTCGTAAATTGGAAGTTTTGAAACATCTGAATTGTTCCAAGCATCAATTCTGGATTGGTTTATGTCTACTATTGTTACCTTAATGTTTGGGTTTTTCTTTGCAATAACTGCCATGGTTGGTCCTCCAACATAACCAGCACCAATACAACAAATATTTGTTACTTTCATTTATTTTTGATTATAAATTTTCCCAATACCAATTAACAGCCTCTTTAATACCTTCATCAATATTGTATTTGGGGTTATAGTTTAATAGTTTTTTCGCTTTTTCTACAGAAGCTAAAGAGTGAGGTATATCTCCTATTCTATTTTCACGATGTTTTATTTCAATATCCTTAATAGCATCATCAAAAGAAGAAAGATGCTTTTTTAATAGCTTAGTTAACTCTAACAAGGTTGTTCTGTCTCCGTAAGCTACGTTATATACATTATTTAAAGCTTTTTCGTTTTCAGTAGTTATAGCAAGAATATTCATTTGAATAACGTTATCTATAAACGTGAAATCTCTAGAATAACTACCATCTCCATTTATAATTGGAGATTCATGATTAATCAATTGTTTTACAAACAGCGGAATTACAGCTGCATAGGCACCATTTGGGTCTTGCCGTTTTCCAAAAACATTAAAATACCGTAAACCAATAGTATCCAAATCATAAGACCTTTTAAAAATATCAGCATATAACTCGTTCACGTATTTAGTAATAGCGTAAGGAGATAATGGCTTACCAATAACATCTTCTACTTTAGGTAAAGCCTCATGATCTCCATAAGTAGATGAACTGGCAGCATAAACAAAACGTTTTACTTTTGCATCTCGGGAAGCAACAAGCATATTTAAAAAACCCGAAATATTGACATCATTACTTGTTACAGGATCGTTAATTGATCTAGGAACAGATCCTAGTGCAGCTTGATGTAAAACAAAATCTACATTTTCACAAGCAACGTGACAATCTTTCAAATTTCTGATATCACCCTCTATTAAAGTAAAGTTTTTGTTTTTTAAGAATGGTTCGATATTTTTTCTCTTTCCAGTAGAAAAATTATCTAAACAAATGGTTTTTATATTGTTTGCAAGAAGAGTTTCACATAGATTAGAACCTATAAAACCAGCACCACCTGTGACTAATATGGTATTATTGAGTAGATTATTTAACATTTAATTGGGGGTTTTTTAATAGCTAGCACAAATATGTGAAAAAATATTTAAACCCAGCTTATTATTATACTAAGTTGATGTTTTTTACGATTAAAATCATAAAGCATATATATTGAATGATTTTTATCGGTAAAAAAGGATTATGTGGTTAGTTACGTAAAGCTAATAATATGCTTTATACCAATCAACAAATGCTTTTACACCATGCTTTATAGATGTATTTGGCTTGTAATCATAATCTTTTATCAAGTCATCTACGTTTGCCCAAGTGCGTTCAACATCACCAGGTTGTATAGGTAGCATATTTTTCTCAGCTACAGTATCAAGGTTTGATTCAATCTCTTGTATAAAGTCTAATAATTTTACAGAATTGTTGTTCCCAATATTATAAACTTTATATAAATCATTATTTTCTATTCTCTCTATATTTGGATGTTCAAGAATCCTTACTACACCTTCAACTATATCATCTACATAAGTAAAATCACGTTCCATTTTTCCATAGTTAAAGACTTTAATGGGTTTCTTATTCACTATAGCATCTGTAAACAAGAACATAGCCATGTCTGGTCTTCCCCAAGGACCATAAACTGTAAAGAAACGTAACCCTGTAGTTGGAAACTTGAATAAATGACTATAAGTATGTGCCATTAATTCATTACTTTTTTTTGTAGCGGCGTATAAGCTAATTGGATTGTCTACATTATCGTGTGTAGAAAAAGGGATTTTCTCGTTTAAGCCATAAACACTAGAGCTACTTGCATAAACAAGATGCTTTATTTTGAAATTCCTGCAACACTCTAAAATATTTAAAAACCCCACTAAATTTGAATCTACATAAGATTCTGGGTTTTCTAAACTGTATCTTACACCAGCTTGAGCCGCTAGATTACATACAACGTCAAATTTTTCATTTTTAAAAAGTTTAGGAAGCTCTTCACGGTTTTCTAAATGCATTCTTATAAACGAAAAACTATCATTTTTTTCACTTTTACTTAAACTATTAAATGTAGAGGCTTCATTTTTATCAATGCCTAACACTTTTAACCTATCAAATTTAAGGTTGATGTCGTAATAGTCGTTAATATTATCTAGGCCAATTACAGCATGCCCACTATCAATTAAAACTTTTGACGTATAAAAACCAATAAATCCGGCTGCTCCAGTTACAAGTATTTTCATTTTGTTTTTAAGTTATATTAAAACTAACTAGTTTTAAAATGATTTTAGAAATTATTAAAATAGCTAAGCAAAGATGAAAAATTGTATTGATATAAAAACAAAAAGGAGATTAAATTCTGATTTTCATCGATAAGATTAATAAAAGAAATAACCTCTCAAGATTAAAGTACGTTTTAATGGCCAAATAGCTCAGTACATCGAAAACAGCACAATATGTTTTATATCATCAGTAATATATATTTATCTTCGTCTCCTGTATTTATTCAATAACTATTGAACAATAATGATTTTTAACTCTGTTGCTTTTTTATTATTTTTTGTAATAGTTTTTACTTCTTATTGGCTAATCCCCCAAAAATATTTTAAATGGCAAAATGTTTTACTACTAATTGCTAGTTATGTTTTTTATGGTTGGTGGGATTGGAGATTTTTATCTTTAATTGCCTTTTCTACTATTTTGGATTATTTGGTTGGTTTGAAAATTTATTCATCTAAATCAAAGAAAAAAATATTTTTGATTATTAGTTTAATATCAAATCTAGGACTGTTATGCATATTCAAATATTTTAATTTTTTTATTGAGTCTTGGGTGAATTTGTGGTCTGTATTTGGTTACGAGGTATCAGTTTCTACACTAAGTATTATTTTACCAGTAGGTATATCTTTTTATACTTTTCAAACTATGTCTTATTCAATCGATATCTATAGAGGAGATCTTAGGCCAACTAATAATTTTATTGAATTCGCAACGTTTGTCTCTTTCTTTCCTCAGCTTGTAGCTGGTCCAATTGAAAGGGCATCGAATTTATTACCTCAGCTAGCTCGTAAAAGAGAAATGTCTCTAGATAGATTTAAAAATGGATTATTTCAAATTTTTATTGGTTTTTTTAGAAAGGTAGTGGTTGCAGATGCTATTGGAAGTATCATAGATGGTATATATAATACACCCGATATACATAATGCATCTAGTTTGGCAATGGCTGTTGTTTTATACTCATTTCAAATTTATTTTGATTTTAGTGGGTATTCAGATATTGCTATTGGGACAGCTAAAATACTAGGTTTTGATTTTAAACGAAACTTTAATCTACCATATTTTTCTGTTTCCATTACTGAGTTTTGGAGGAGGTGGCATATTTCATTATCTACATGGTTAAAAGATTATTTATATATTCCATTGGGAGGAAATAAAAAAGGAATTAAAATACAATATCGTAATCTTTTAATAACTATGTTATTAGGAGGATTGTGGCATGGTAGCTCATGGAATTTTGTTATTTGGGGTGCTATTCATGGATTACTGTTAAGTCTTGAAAAGCGATTTAATTTAATACCAAAAAAATATACACTACTAAAGAATCTTTTTATATTCAGTTTGGTTAGTTTAGTATGGATATTTTTTAGAGCTCTTAGTTTCGATGATTCTGTTTTAATTTTTGTAAAACTTACAAAAGGCCCTTATCTATCTCCTTATATTGGTAATATTTCTAGCTTTACAAGTCTAATGTATGGATTATTGCTTGCTTTATCTTTTGATACCTATATTTTTAGAAAAGATTTAGTTTTAGAAGAGTTTGGCTCAAAGTTAAGTAATACTAGTTTTATAGTGATTTCTACTTTTATTTTGATAAACATAACTTTATTCTTCTCAAGTTCGAGTAACTTTATATATTTTCAATTTTAGATGAAAAAGTCAATTAAATTATTGTTAGTCTTAGCTCTTGTTTTTTTTGCTGCGGATAGATTAATTTGCCTATGCTTAAAAAAAATGGATAAAAAGGTTTACACAGGACAAAGTGTAGGCAAGGTCAATCATTTTTTTTCATTAAAAGATTCTGTTGATTTATTAGTTTTTGGAAGCTCAAGAGCTAATCACCATATAGATAATGAGTCTTTAAATATTTCATCTTTTAATATTGGTGTAGATGGTACTAAAATTGGTTATAGTGCTGCCTTAATATCTACATTAAAAAAGAAAGATCAAATTTTATTAGTTCACATAGACCATGCTAGTCTTTATGACTCAGAGTACAATGGTAGTGATATGATGGGTTTGATAAATATGATTCAAAGGAGTGATGACGTTAGTGCTTTTATTTATAATTTTTTTCCTAATGAAATTTATATATCAAGAATTTTTAATTCTTATATATATAATAGTAAGGTATTGGGAATTTTAAAAAACTCTTTAGCTCCAAGTTATGATTACAGCGAATATTGCGGTTATGATCCTTTATATCCTAATCAAGAGCAAAGAGAAATTTTTGAAAAAATGCTGAAATCAGATAGTTTAAAGTTGGAACAAGACAAGCTTATGGTAAATGAGGTAAAAATTAACCCTTTAATTAATAAATTTATAGATTTAATCATTGACTACAGTGGAAATAATAATTCTCGCCTAATATTCTTCACTTCTCCTACATTAAAAAGAAATCATTTCAATGTTCAATCTATAACAAAGCAATACTTTGCATCTAAGAATACTTCTTATTATGATTATTCTGATTTTTTTAAAAAATATAATGTAGACTATTGGAAAGACTTTACACATATGTCTGCAGATGGAGCAACAGCTTTCACAAAAGCGTTTAAAGAAGAGATTCTACAGGCAAATTAAAAAGTGAATTAAATAATTCTTGATTATTTTCTTTATGTTGCTATAAATGATTTAGATTTTTTTGGCAATACAAAAGAGGTGTAAAAATTCATATTACGAAGTGAAACAATAAATATCATGCAGCATACAGCAAAAATAACATAGAATTAGAAATAACTTCATATTTAATTAGAGAAAAGAAATTCCAATTAAGCGAAATAAACAACATATTACTTACAACTTTAAAACAGAGGATCGAGGAGGAGAATTAGTTTATTTGATTCTGCAACTTTAATATTTTAGATAGAAGCATTATTTAAGAAAAGATTATGCTTTCATTATAAAGAGTCGAAATAAAGTTATTATCGAAATTGGTGTAATGTAATATAAAAATATTATGTCTAATTTTAGAAATCTATTTTAACTCCAAAACCTAAATCTATATAAAAGGACTTATAATATCGTTAAAGAACAATATACTTAAATACTTATTAACAAGTTATTAATAAAGCTTTAAAATAATCGATTAACTGCATATTTTTGCGAACAATTACAAAAAATAGAAGATTTTATAATCTGAAAATGTTTTTGTCACGTATAATAATGAAAGTTTAAATCGACGAAATGCATTTTGTATTCAAAGTACTACAATAAAAAATAGAATTTCGATGAAATGCATAAAAAATAGATTTGAAGTAAATATATTTGAAGTCCCTAAAATCTAGTTTATTGTGATGTACCTACTTAAAAACTCAAAATTATTGTTTTTTATTTTACTTTCTTTGATTGTAATGTTTTCATGTAACAATGAAGAACTTTATGTATCTCAATTTGAGGAACAGATTATTGAGGAAGAAATTCCAGAAGAAGTAGAACCAGCAGAAGAAATTTTTCAAATAGAACTCCAAGATGACGTTGTAGAGACAAGTGAAAATGCTTCAATAGAAATTAGAGTATTTGAAAATGATAATAGTGTACCTACAAATTTTGGTATTAGTAATACTTCTCCACAAAATGGAACTTTGGAAATAGTGGATAACGGTACACTTAACAATTTTTCCGATGATGTATTTATTTATACACCAAATTCTGATTATTTTGGTACTGATACTTTTGAATACACTGTATGTGATGAGAGTAGTACAGAAGAAAACTGTGATACTGCTAAAGTTGATATTACTATAAATGAAGTTAATATTGATAATAGTGTTGCTGCAGAATTAAAGGCATTTCCAGATGCTTATGGAGCAGGTGCAAATGTAACAGGTGGACGTGGTGGTGTTGTAGAACACGTTACCAACTTGAACGATAGTGGTCCAGGAAGTTTGCGAGAAGCATTAAGTAAAACCTACACAAGAATAATTGTTTTTGACGTGTCTGGTGAGATAGACTTGCAATCAAGTTTAACTGCCGGTAGTGGAAATTTCACCATTGCAGGACAAACAGCACCTGAGGGAGGTATAACACTTACTGGGTCTAGAATGTATATTGCTTTTGCCGATAATTGGATTATTAGATATGTAAGATTTAGAAACGGAAAAAAAGATACTTTTGAGAGGGATTGTATAACTGCCCCCCAATGCTCAAATGTTATAGTAGATCATTGTTCTTTTGCATATGCCACTGATGAAGCTGTAGATTTTGATTCTAGTGAAAGTGATGGTAATGTAACAATACAAAACTGTTTGTTTTATGAAAATAAAACGGGAGCTATAGTTGGTAGTAACGATACTAGGAGTGGGGAGTTTTCTTTTCTTAGAAATGTAATAACAAATGTAAGTCATAGATTTCCAAATTCATCTGGCGGTGGGGCTAAATTGGATGTTGTTAACAATTTCATACACAATTTTAGGTACAGAACACTTAACATTAGTGCATATACTGCTAACGATAGTTTTGATATTAACCTTGTGGGTAATTATTTTCAATCAGGAATTAATACAATTGCCAGTGGAGGCAATGATGGTGTAGGGATTCATAAGCTAGGCACTGGTAATGGACAGTCAAATAATCGAATTTATAGCAGGTTTAACCACATCGATCAAAATGTTTTAGATATTTATTCGTTAACTAGTTATGATGAAAATACAGACGAAAGTTCTGCGTGGTCTAACTTTCCTTTGGCAGCAACCGAGCCTGTAAAATCAAGTTGGTTTGTTAGCTCACCTTTGCCTTATAATGGAAAAGCTCCAATAATTTTATCAAATAGTGAACTTAAAACAGATTTATTTGCATCAGTAGGAGCAAGTCAATATTTAAATGCAGATGGTACAGTAGGATTTTATAGAGATTCTGATGATATAGAAGCTATTGCTTTAGCTAAAGATGATGGAAGTGCTTCAAGAACAAGTTCTGTTTACGGTCTTGAAAGACCTACTATTTACGATGGGTCACTAAGGGATTCGGCAAGAGATAATAGACCATCTACACCTAATAATGTCAGACCAATAAGTTATGATACCGATAGAGATGGAATGCCTGATATATGGGAAAGAGCTATGTTTGGACCAGATTTAACATTAAAAGATGGAACAATAGATACAGATGGAGATGGTTATACTGATTTAGAGGAGTTCTTAAACCTTGTATTTGAATAAACTTAAAATAGTTATACAAATATATAGAAGAAAAATTCTTACTTCTTAAATTAAGAAAGGGAATGATCATATTTCTTTCAAGTTTTAAATCTTTAGCTGTCGAATGAAAAAAAACTGTCTACCAGCAGGCAGGTTTACCAAGTTCACAAATTATCTAGATTCAAAAGGAGAACCAATTAGAAAGAAGTGTTCTTGAATTAGACTGGGAACTATGAATAGACAAGAGTCCTTTTTATTATTGACGCAAAAAGTGTGGAGGATTGAAACTACACATTTAAAAGACATAAAGTTACTTGAAGTAGAAAACTCTAGCCTTAAATGTATAATGTATACTGATGCCTCACTTGATACTCGGATATTAAAGAAGGTACATTAAAAAAGCTCTAAGACCTTCTAATAAGTGATAATACACGAGATACCTTATAAATAAATATGAAGTGTCCATCAAATGAGCTTCGTCGAGTTATGACTCTGTTAAGTTATATATGCTATTATCAAATAAAGAAAAATGACAAAGAGGTCATCAACAAGATTTTCATAACTTACTTATACAGTACTTAGCTATCCAAGGATTTATCAGTATAATTACCGAATACGTCGTGAAAATCATAAATGAAACAAAAAACGAGTACTGAGAGGATATAGAAGCATAAACTTAACCAGGTGTAAGCACAAGAAAAGTTTAGTAATCAAACATATTTTAGCTTGCTTTATTACTAATTTTTGATTCATTTTTTAGTTTATAGTTATATATCATAAAAGAGCACTTCATATTTTCATTTAAAAAAATGATTTTCTAACAAATGTTCACATATAAACAGGTTTTTAGTTTATATTTAAAACTTTACCATGTCGATAACATGCAAACATTATCCATGAAAAAAACACTTAATGTCGTTAGCCGATTTTAAATACGCTTTTAGCGAAATAAGTGATTAGTTGTCAGTTTGAACTAAAACAATTATTAAATTTACCCCGTATTACAAGATTAAATTGATTAATAGCAAAGTTTTGATTTAATTAAGTTGTTAAAATAATTTGTCATAATCCCTCTCAATGACGCTAGATGTTATCACAACTTTTTAAATCAATTTTGGAAATTTTGAATATTAGTTTTTGATTTTGTTTTTCTTCTAAATAGAGGGGAGATTTCATAAACAGTATTTTACTTATTAATTGCTTTAAGTGGATTAATTATATAATGTTAACAAAAACAAGAATATATTTGTCGTCACCTCATATGGGGGGGAGAGAAAGGAGTTATGTTGAAGAGGCTTTCAACACTAACTGGATTGCTCCCCTTGGACCAAATGTAAACAATTTTGAACAAGATATTTCAGCATATCTAGGAGAAAAAGAGGTTACAGCTTTGAGTTCTGGAACAGCTTCGATTCATTTGGCTTTGGTTTTGTTAGGCGTTACTAAAGGAGATGAGGTATTATGCCAGAGTTTTACATTTTCCGCTTCAGCTAATCCAATCATGTATCAGGGAGCTACACCAATTTTTATTGATAGTGAAGCGGATACATGGAATATGTCTCCTGAGCTTCTTGAAATAGCTATAAAGGATAGACTAGAGAAAAACAAAAAACCTAAAGCGATCATAGCAGTGCACCTTTATGGTATGCCATATAAGTATGACGAAATTAATGCCATAGCAGAAAAATATGATATTCCTGTTATTGAGGATAGTGCTGAAGCTTTAGGTAGTAAATATAAAGGTAAAAAGTGTGGTACTTTAGGAACATTTGGTATTTTATCATTTAACGGTAATAAAATTATTACTACTTCTGGAGGAGGAGCTTTAATAACCAATAGTAAGAAAGATAAGGATAAAGCTATTCATTTATCGACACAAGCCAGAGATGATGCTCCTCATTATGAGCATTCTAAGGTTGGTTATAATTATAGAATGAGTAATGTAGTAGCGGGAATAGGTAGAGGGCAGATGGAAGTGTTAGAAGATAGGGTAGTGACAAGAAGGAAAAATTTTCAATTTTATAAGAATAATCTAGAACATATTAAATCTATAGAATTTTTAACAGAGCCAACTGGTTTTTTCTCTAACAGGTGGTTAACTTGTATTAAAACAAATTCTTTTGAACAAAGAGAAAAAATAAGATTGGCATTGCAGGATGAAGATATAGAGTCAAGACCTTTATGGAAGCCCATGCACATGCAGCCAGTATTTAAAGAGTATATAAATTTCACAAATGGTGTATCTGAAGATTTATTCAAAAAAGGACTCTGTGTACCAAGCGGTTCAAACCTGACAGATATCGATTTAGAAAGAATACTCAAAATAATATTAAAAACCCTAAATTAAAATAATTACCAAAACTCTTACTTATGTTAAAAAATTACTTTTCCTATTATTCACAGAAGTTTGCCTCCAAATGGCTCGTTTTTGTTATAGATTTAGCAATAGTAACAATTGCGTTTTTTGCTGCTTATTTTATACGGTTCAATTTTACTCTTAATTTTGATTTAGAACAGTTTTTAATTCAAACGCCTATCCTTTTAGTGATTTCTATAATAAGTTTTCTATTGGTAGGTTCCTTTAAAAGTGTAATACGACATACTGGTTTTGCAGATGTTATTAATGTTTTTAAGGCAGTATCATTAATAGCTTTAATAACTACATTGGTAGTACTAGTAAATTCTTCTTTAAGATTTATACCTAATTTTACAATTCCTAAATCCATTATTGTATTCCATGTGCTTTTAAGTTTTGTATTACTAAGCGGTTGTAGATTACTATTTAAGTTTGGATATAATTATCTCAAGTGTAAATTGATATCAAATAAAAACGTAATGATTTATGGTGCTGGAGATTCAGGTATTGTTACATACAATGCATTAATGAACAATACAAAAACAAATTATAATACAATATTGTTCATTGATGATGACCAAAAGAAAAAAGGGAAATTAATTAATGGGATTGGGATTTTACCTCCAAGTGCAATTGATGAACGATTTATTAAACATAATAACATTGATGAGATAATAATTGCTTCTCAAAGTATAGATCCTAGTAATCTGATTCATTTCGTTGATAGTTTGATTGATTTTGAAGTAAAAATTAAAAAGGTACCTCCTATTGAAGATTGGATTAATGGAGAATTTAGTAGTAGCCAAATAAAGCAATTTCAGATAGAAGACTTATTAGGAAGACCTCAAATTAATATAGATAATCCGAATTTATTAAACGAATTTAATGGAGAAACAGTATTAGTAACAGGTGCAGCAGGTTCTATAGGTAGTGAACTGGTAAAGCAATTAGCGAATTTTAATTTGAAGAAATTAATACTTGTTGATCAAGCTGAGTCTGCACTTTATGATGTTCAGCAAGATTTAAAACGTAATAACAAACACAATTTCATTGCTATTGTTGCGGATATTAGAGATGGTTTGAGAATAGATACAATTTTTCAAACAGAAAAGCCAACCATGGTGTTTCACGCAGCAGCATATAAACATGTCCCTTTAATGGAGAAATCTCCTTATGAAGCCATAAAAATTAATGTAAATGGAACCAAATTATTAGCAGATACAGCTTCAAGGTATAATGTTAAAAAATTTGTTTTTGTTTCTACAGATAAGGCTGTTAATCCAACAAGTGTAATGGGGGCAACCAAAAGAATGGCAGAAATGTATATTAGTTGTCTTCAAAAAGAGAGCAAAACTAAATTTATAACTACACGTTTTGGAAATGTATTAGGCTCTAACGGATCTGTTATTCCTTTGTTTAAAAAGCAAATAGAACGAGGAGGCCCTTTAACATTAACTCATAAAGAAATTACGCGTTATTTCATGACAATACCGGAAGCAGCTCAATTAGTTTTGGAAGCAGGTACTATGGGTAAAGGAGGTGAGATATTTATATTTGATATGGGGGAATCTGTGAAAATTTACGATTTAGCTAAGAATATGATAAAACTCTCGGGTTTAAGCTATCCAGAAGATATTGATATCAAAATTACAGGATTAAGACCAGGAGAGAAGTTATATGAAGAGTTATTAGCTAATGGAGAAAATACTTTGTCTACATATCATAAAAAAATATTAATAAGTAAAACAAGAGAGTTAGATTATATAAAAGTAAAAGCAGCAATTGAAGAGCTCTGTATTACTAATCGTTTTCAAAGCAATAATATTGTAATGAAAATAAAAGGGTTAATACCAGAATATAAATCTAATAATTCAGAATACGAGAAATTTGATACGCGAGTTAAGGTATACAAAAAGGCGAAAGGCATAATAGATGATAAGTCCAAAGATTCTAAAGTTTTTAAGTCAGTTCAATAAATTTTATTTTAAATCTCGTAGTTTTACCCCAAATCTTATTTATAATGTTTTTTAATTCCATCAAAGCGTCCATAATTGTAATTAGTTTTTTAGTATTAATTTGTTTTTTTTCATGTGCTTCAAAAAGAGATGTTGTTTATTTTCAGACAGCTAAGGATTTTGAGACTATAGTTGAAACAAATACATTTACTCCAAAACTTAAAATAAATGATATTATTAGCGTTTATGTTTCCACATTCGATTTAGAGGCAGTAGAGCCTTTTAATTTAAAAAAAGGACAGACCAGCTCTGGTGGTTTGCAATATATCGATTATTTAATTGATAAAGATGGTAATATTGATTACCCTGTACTTGGCAAAATTAAGCTACTAGGTTTAAGTGTAGAGCAAGCTAAAGAACTACTAAAACAGAAGCTTTCCGATTATCTTAAGGATCCAATAGTTAACATAAGGATTTTGAATTTTAGAATAGCTGTTTTAGGAGAGGTAAATAGACCTGGGATGTATCAGGTTTCCGGAGGGAGAATTACCCTTTTGGAGGCTATTGCCCTAGCTGGGGATCTGAAAATTAAGGCAAAAAGGGAAAACATACTTGTAGTAAGAGATTTTAACGGCACAAAAACTTACACTAGAGTAGATTTAACAAATAAGGAGTTATTTGATTCCCCTGTTTATTTTTTGACTCAAAATGATGTTGTTTATGTTGAACCTAACAAGTCAGCAATAACTCAGGCGTATTTTGATGGTAGAGTTAATGTTGCAATATCTATAGCATCTATCATCATAACTTCTACAGTAATTTTATTATCTAGATGATAATTATAGTTTCTATTTTAGACACAAAAATTTAAAACCTACATCGATGGATAAAAATATTGACTTAAAAAAAATAATAAATATCTATCTAAAACAATGGAAATGGTTTGTTTTGAGCTGTGTAATATTTATTACACTGGCCTTCTTTAAGCTAAGGTATACAGCTCCAGAGTATAATGCTTATGCAAAAATTATGCTTGTAGGTGATAACGGTGTTTCTAATCCCGCAGAAGAGGTTCTTCAAGATTTAGGTAAGATACCTAACAAGGATAGTAAAAAAGTTGAAGATGAAATAGAAGTCTTAAGGTCTAGAAGATTAATGGAGGGTGTTGTTAAACGTTTAGATTTAAATAAAACTTTTTTTGCTCAAGGTCGTATACATAATACCGAATATTTTCCTTTATCAAAAGCTCCATTGAAAATCAATTTTCTAGAGTCTGATACACTTATTAATAGATCTAAGTTAGATTTTAGTCTAAACGTGATTTCTGAAACAGAATTTGATATCATTTATTTAGTAGGAGAGCAAGAATTAAAAAAGAAGGGGTACTTTGGAAAAAATGTAGATTCACCTATTGGAGATATTTTAATAACTCCCAATACCAGTAACTTATCAAGTTTTATTAATCAAATTTTTTATTTTCGATTAAGACCTATCAACAGAGTTGCCGAATCCTATAGAGCTTCTGTAAAAGTAAAACAGGTTTCAGAATTTTCTATGGTATTAAATTTATCCCTTGATGATAGAGTGGTTTCAAAGGCTAAAGCAGTATTAGACACCTTGATAGATGAGTACAATAGAACTTCAATTGAGGAAAAAAGTGCAAAATCTAACAATACGGCTGAATTTATCAACAAAAGAATTAATTTGATAGCCTCTGATTTAGGGAAAGTTGATGACGAAATAGAACAATTTAAAACAGGCAATAAATTAACCGATATTTCGTCAGAAGCTAGTCTGTATTTACAGTCTAATGCTCAAACAGAACAAAGTTTAGTTACAGCACGTACTGAATACAATAAAATAAATTTCATGAAGAATCAGCTAAATGTTGATTCCTTTGAAAGAATACCTGCTAATATAGGTCTAGCAAATGGGGCTCTTAATACTATAGCTTCAAAGTATAATGAATTATTAGATAATCGTAACAGACTTTTAAAAAGTTCAAACGAGAAAAACCCTATAATTGTTAATTTAGATCAACAACTAAAATCTTTAAAAAATAGTCTACAAGATGGATTAGATAATTCAGCTGAAACAGTTGGTCTTCAAATTAAAAGTCTTGAAAATCAATCTTCAAAATTGAATTCGAAAATATATGCAGTTCCAGGTCAAGTTAGAAAATCTAGAGATATTCAACGAGAACAAGGTATTAAAGAGTCACTATATCTTTATCTCTTGCAAAAACGTGAAGAAGCTACGATTTCACTAATATCTACTTCACCTAATGCCAAAATAGTTGATTCCGCCCATTCTAACTATTTTGCTGTATCTCCCAATTCTTCTATCACTTATTTTACATTTTTTGTTTTAGGTTTATGTATCCCTTTTGGTTTTATTTATTTGAAAGATTTATTAGATAGCAAAATTCATAATAAAGAAGATTTACAGAATAAGCTTAGAAATATTACAGTATTAGGTGAAATACCTAGACTTAATAAAGGTAATAAAATGCTTATTGAAATAAATGACCGTTCAATTCTATCAGAATCATTTAGAATAATTAGAACAAATGCTGATTACATTCGGAAAGGTAGAAAAGTTAAAAATTATGATAATGTAATTTTTGTGACTTCTACCATTAATGGAGAAGGAAAATCATTTTTTAGTATGAATATGGCATTAACTATAGCGAATACAGGAAAAAAAGTACTACTTGTAGGAGCAGATATTAGAAACCCGCAAATATTTCCAGCTATAAAGAATGTTGTAAAAGATAAAGATTCTAAAAATGGGCTGACAGAATTTTTAGTAGAGAACTCTCTACAAGTCAATGATATAATAAATAGACATAAAGTAAATGATATTGATGTAGATGTATTATTGTCAGGTAAAGTACCGCCTAATCCTGCAGAATTATTGATGGGAGATAGGGTAAAGGAATTATTTGATATAGTAAGTAAAGAATACGATTACGTAATCGTAGATACAGCTCCATCTATGTTAGTGACAGATACAATATTAATAAGTCAGTATGCGGGTCATACTATATACTTAACAAGAGCTAATTATACAGAAAAAGAGATTTTAAACTTTGCGAATGAACTTCATGAAACCAATAAGCTCAATGGTATGATGTTAGTTGTAAATGATGTAAAACAATCTAACTTTGGTTATGGTGCAAAATATGGGTATTATGGTGCTCCTAAAAAGAAAAAATGGTATTCGCTAAAAAGAACATAAATAAAAAAGACCTGATAGTTTAAACTATCAGGTCTTTTTTATTACTATTTAATTTTTAATTAGAATAATAATCAAAAGCATCCAAAATAACATTTTCTTCAACTATACAATCTATTTTAGTCTTACCAATATCTTCCAGTAGAACAAAATTTATATTACCATGAGAGTTCTTTTTATCATATTTAAGCAATTCTATAATTGAAGTATAGTCATTGTCCTCAAATTCAACTTTCTCATAGTATTTACGAATCAACTCTTTAATACTTTTAGCTTTATTTTCTGGAAAACCAACTAATTCTTTAGATATATAAATGGCTAAAATCATGCCTATGGCTATTGCTTCTCCATGGAGTAAGTCTACCTTGCTAGGGTTACTTAAAAAATAAGACTCTATGGCATGTCCCAAGGTATGTCCAAAATTTAAAGTTTTTCTTAGCCCATTTTCTCTAGGGTCTTTATCTACTACATCTTTTTTAATTAAAACCGATTCGTAAATCAACTCGTCTAAATCTGCTAAAGTAAGCTCAGAAAAATTATTAAATTTATTCCAATAGATTTCATTACTAATTAGCCCATGTTTTAACATTTCCGCTAATCCCGACCTCATTTGCTCCTGAGGAAGTGTATCAAGATATTTAGTGTCTATTAAAACTATATCTGGTATGCTAATTACTCCTATTTGGTTTTTTAAAGTCCCTAAATCAACTCCAGTTTTACCACCTACAGAAGCGTCAACCATAGCTAATAGCGAAGTAGGTACATTGATATATGCAATGCCTCTTTTAAATGTAGAAGCTACAAAACCTCCTAAATCAGTAACAACGCCTCCACCGATATTAATCAGTAAACCTTTTCGGTCTCCATCTAGATCAGATAAAGAGTTCCACACTCCAACACATGTTTCTATGGTTTTATATATCTCACCTGCTTCAATTTCTATAATTTCTATACTATTAGAGCTGTCTAGATTAGATAAGAAATAAGGAAGACAATACTCATGAGTATTACTATCTACAAGAATAAATATCTTGGAAAAATTATTTTTCTTTATATGTTGGTTTAGTGCAGGATAACAAACTTCATTGAAATGAATTATACCACTATTTGCAGTTATGGAGTCCATATCTAAATTGATTAATTTGCGTGCGAAATTAAGGAGATTTTAATAAAATTGGTAATGGTACTATAATTATATTTGTGAAAACATTGATATGCTTTACAAGAATATTTTTGATAATACCAATATTGCATTTAGTCTAAAGAGCGACTCTGAGTTAGAACGTGCTTATTTTCTGTTTAAAATGATTTCGGTTGAGCCCTTAGTGAGAATTGGAACCGCTGCAACTAATTTTGCTTTAAAAGCTAATTTACCTATAGAAGGTCTTATTCGCTCTACAGTATTTGATCATTTTTGTGGCGGTATAAATGAAGAGGATTGTTTGCCTGTGATAAATAGAATGTATGAAAAAGGTGTAAGCTCTGTTTTAGACTATTCAGTAGAAGGAAAAGAAAGCGAGGAGGAGTTCGATAATGCATTACAAACAGTCTTAAAAATTATTGAATTTGCTAAAGCTTTAGATGCTATTCCTATTGCTGTTTTTAAACCATCTGGTTTTGGGCGCTTTGAACTTTATGAAAAGAAAAACAAAAATTTGAAGTTAAATATTGATGAAACTGAAGAGTGGAAAAGAGTAGAAGCCAGATTTCATGCTGTTTGTAAAAAAGCTAAAGCTTATGATGTTGCAGTTTTGATAGATGCCGAGGAGAGCTGGATACAAGACGCAGCTGATGTTTTGATAACCCAAATGATGAAAGTATATAACACAGAAAAAGCAATTGTATATAACACATTACAAATGTATAGGCATGATAGAATGAACTTCTTGAAAAATGAACATGCGAAAGCTAAAACTGATGGTTATTATTTAGGTTATAAACTTGTGAGAGGCGCTTACATGGAAAAGGAAAATGATAGAGCTAAAGAAATGAAATATAAATCTCCTATTTGTAAAAGTAAGCAGGCAACTGATGAGAACTTTAATACAGCATTAAGATATATGACAGACTATCTAGATTGTATGTCTATTTTCGCAGGAACTCACAATGAAGAAAGTTGTTATTTGTTAATGAAATTAATGTCTGAAAAAAATATTTTGAATAATGATCCATGTATATGGTTTGGCCAGTTATATGGCATGAGTGATCATATAAGTTTTAATTTAGCAAATCTAGGTTATAATATAGCAAAGTACGTACCATTTGGCCCAGTAAAAGATGTTATGCCATATTTAATTAGGAGAGCAGAAGAAAACACTTCAGTAGCTGGACAAACAGGTAGGGAATTAGCACTTATTAAGAAAGAAAAGCAGAGGCGAAAACTACTCTAAGTTCCGCATATCTCCATTAGTAAACTTTTTATCATATCCAATGAAGTATCGTTATTAATGCTATCGAGCCTTTTTATGTCTAAATCTTTAGTTATGTGATTGTTGTCTATAAGGAAAAATATCTTTTCGTTTCCAGAACTTATAAGGGATTCATTACTAGCTACGATAGACTCATGAAGCTTCTCACCTGGATGTAGTTTAGTAACATTAATTAATGTTTCATGCTTGGGTTTTAATATAGAAATTAGTGCTTTAGCTAAATCCACTATCTTTATTGGCTTACCCATATCAAATGAAACTTTGCTATGATTTTTAATATTAAGTTTAGCAAGCTCTAATATAAGGGAGCAAGCTTCGTTCATATCAATAAATAATCTTGAAACCTCTTTATCTGTAATCGCTATTTGTTCGCCCTTTTTAAGTTGTTTTATAAATAGTGGTACAACAGAACCATTAGAACCAAAAATATTTCCAAATCGCGCAGAGACAAACTTGGTATATGTTGAGCTATTATTCAAATTGGTTAGATATTTTTCAGCAATAGATTTTGTCATTCCCATTACTCCAACAGGATTAACAGCTTTATCAGTTGAAATAAAAATGAACCGTTTTGAGGAATACTCTAGAGCTAATTGAGAAAGTAATTGTGTTGCAAAAATATTTGTTTTTACAGCTTCATACGGGTTATCTTCAACGAGCGCTACATGCTTGTATGCTGCTGTATGAAAAATTAAAGTTGGTTTATAGAGCTTAAAGATATGGGACATTTGTGGTTTATTTCTAATGTCTCCTAAGATAAACTTTATGTTGTTTGATTGATTATTGGTAATGCCTTGTTTAAGAAAGAACAATGGTGTTTCAGCATTATCTACTAAAATAAGTTTTTTGAATTGTGATGATAATAACTTTTTTACTAGACCACTTCCAATGGAACCAGCTGCACCGGTTATTAAAATAGTTTCTTCTGAAAAGTCATAGTTTGAAGAGGTATTAACTGTAATTTTACCCTCTGAAAGTAGCCCACAAGCTTCAATTAAACCTTTAATCCTTTTAAAAACTTCAATATCCATTTTCATAAAAACACTTACGATGTGAAATTATTAATAATTAAAGGATATTCCAATTTAGATTATTTAGCTATAACTCTATATATGGTTTTAAATATTAATTTTAAATCAAATAAGAAGTGTCGTTGCTTCAAATAACGTTTATTATAACTTAGCTTGTCAGGTATAATAGTTTCAATAAAGTACTTTTCTGGATCTTCAGCTTTTTTTAATAATTCTACTTCATCTCTATATTCTAAAGAAGCTAAACCAGTAATACCTGGTTTTAATTTAAAAATTATTAAATCCTCAGGTTTATAAAAATTAACATAATATCTAAGTTCAGGCCTTGGACCTACAAAACTCATTTCGCCTTTGATGATGTTAACTAGTTGCGGAAATTCATCAATTTTATATTTCCTTAAGAAGTATCCTATTTTGGTAACCCTAGAGTCGTTGTCGCCAATAGTAAGTAACCCTTTTTTTTGAGATTTAAGGTACATAGTTCGGAATTTATAAATATTAAAATCCTTATTATGTTGACCTACACGTTCTTGAATAAATAAAATAGGACCTTTAGAATCTAATTTTATAACTATAGCAATAATAATTAAGAAAGGGGATAGCAGTATTAAACCTATCAAAGCAAAAAAAAGATCAAACACACGTTTTATCATTCTTGGAAAGAAAGATTAGTAATGGTAACTAGACTATCGCAATTTTCGATAATTATTTCTATATCCTTATCGTTTAGAAGGCTTTCAATTAGGTAAGTGCCACATGGTTCTTGCCTTGGCTCGCTTTTGGAAAAGTTTACATCTCCTGTCTCTATCAAAGACTTAATCGTAATTGTATCAAATTCTTGTAACGCACTATTGGAGTATTTAAAAGGTTTTGAGTTAATGTTTTTTAACACTCTTGCTTCAGGACCATAAGCGCAAGATGTTTTTTTTCCACTTAAGAAAAAAGCTAAAATTATTAATCCTATAGCGAAACCACCAAGATAGTAGCCTATACGTTGTATCAATTTCATTTACAAAGTTTAAACGAGTTAACGGTAGATTAAAAAATTAGCAGGTTAATGTCACTATACTTTAAGTCAAACCATTCGCCTACAGATTTATTAGTTAAAATACCGTGGTAAAAGTACAACCCATTTTTTAGACCTTTATCAAATCTTAAAGAATTTTCTATACCACCATCTTCAGCTATTTTCATAAGGTAGGGTGTGAAAATATTACTAATTGAGATAGAAGCAGTTCTGGAGTATCTGGCAGGTATGTTAGGCACACAATAATGTATAACACCATGTTTTATAAAAGTTGGCTCTATGTGAGATGTTACTTCACTGGTTTCAAAACACCCCCCCATATCAATACTCACATCAATTATTACGGCTCCTTTTTTCATGTGTTGTACCATTGCTTCAGTTACTACTACTGGAGCTCTATTTATTCCTCTCACAGCGCCAATAACAACATCACAACGTTTTAGTGCCTTAAGTAAATTCTTTGGTTGAATAGTGGATGTAAATAATGACTTTCCTAAATTAGTCTGTATACGTCTCAATTTTGTTATTGAATTATCAAAAACTTTAATTCCAGTACCCAGACCTATAGCGCTTCTTGCAGCATACTCTCCAACAGTACCAGCTCCTAAAATAACTACTTCAATAGGGGGAACACCACTAATGTTTCCTAGCATTAAGCCTAAACTATTTTTGTCATTTGATAATAACTCCGACGCTATCAAAACAGAAGCTGTACCAGCAATTTCACTTAAGGAACGCACAGCTGGGTAGGTGCCATCTTCATCTTTAATAAATTCAAAAGCTAAAGCAGTAATACGCTTAGCAGCTAAAGCTTCAAAATATTTTTTGGTTTGTGTCTTTAACTGAAGTGCAGAAATTAAAATTGCTTGCGGGTTCATCAATTTTATTTGCTCTAAACTAGGGGGCTCAACCTTAAGTATCATTGGACACGAATATACCTTTGTAGTATCACTAGAAATTTCCGCTCCGGCTTCACTGTAATCCTTATCACTAAATCTAGCACCTTTACCAGCACCAGACTCTATCAAAACTTTATGGCCATTACTTACTAATGCAGATACCGCATCTGGAGTTAAGCAAATTCGGTTTTCTTGATAAGTTGTTTCTTTAGGAACTCCTATATAAAGTTGTCTTTTATGTTTTAAAATTTCTAATTTTTCTTCTTGCGGAAGTAATTGTTGCTTTGTAAAAGGCGACAAGGATTGAGACATCGTAAAAATATTTATCAAAATTGAAATTACAAATATTTTTGGTTTTATAAATATTTTAAATGCGAATAATTTAATAGTGCAGTATGCTGATTAACAAATAAGTAAGAATATAAGTTAGGTAACTTACGGTATTAGCCCACTGTACTTTAATTTAATTGTTCTAATTTTGTATAGTATCGTATCGTTTATGTACAGGAGAATCACACTACTTTTTGCTTTATTTTTGTCTTTTTGGGGATTCTCTCAAAACTACAGTATCCAAGGGATTGTAAACGATGAAAATCAATTAGATGTTGCATTTGCAAATGTAATATTAGAGGATTCTCAAAACCAAGATAGGGTATTGGGAACAACCACAGACGAAAAGGGTTTTTTTAAGTTTGAAGACTTAACTGCAAAGACATATACTTTAACCATAAGTTTTTTAGGTTTTGAGAGTTTTTCCACAAAAATAAATCTGATTGGAAATGTTGATTTCAAAACTATAGTTTTAAAAAAAGCAGAGGAAACTCTTGATGAGGTAGTTGTTACTGCAAAACGTCCTACTGTAAAACGATTGGTTGATCGTATTGTTTTTAATGTTGAAAATTCTACCTTATCCAATGGTAATGTTCTAGATGTTTTAAAGCACACACCTGGTGTCATCGTGGATGGTTCCATTTCTGTAAAAAATACGTCTCCTGTAGTTTATATAAACGATAGGCGGGTACATTTATCCATTGATGAAGTGCAGCAACTTTTAGAAGCAACTCCAGCTAATAATATCAAGTCAGTTGAAGTGATTACCAATCCACCGGCAAAGTACGATGCAGAGGGAGGAGCAGTGTTAAATATAAAAACAAGTAAAAATATTATTGCAGGTTACCATGGTAGTGTTTTTGGTAATTATCAACAAGGATTTCAATTCCCTAAATTTTCATTAGGAACAAGTCATTTCTTTAAATCTAAAAAACTAAGTGCATACATCAATTATAATATTAGTCCTCGTAAAGATTTTAGAAACAATTTAGAGGAAATTAATTTCATTGATAATAATAGTATAGTATCCAGTTGGGAAACAGATTTTAAACGAGAACGTGAGTCAGATAACCAAAATATAACAGGTACAATCACTTATGATTTTAATGAACGTAACAGTTTAAACTTTACAGCAAATACTTTAATAGCTCCAAGAGAAAATTCCAGAACTCGAGTAAATAGCGTAACAGAAGTATTTGGTGCTAATCAAGCATTAGATTCTACGTTTCGAACCTTTAATAATTTAGTTTCAGAAAAATTTAATTTGGCTTTTTCATTGGGATATCAGCATAAATTCAAAAGAGAAGGCGAACTACTATCTATAGACTTACATCATACAGATTATGATTTTTCTGAATTCCAAAATGTAGATACTGGCTATTTTTTACCAAACGCTTCATCATCTTTTAGAGATAATCGATTTCAAACATTTTCAAGCCAAGATATTAAATTGAGTACAGCTCAAGTCGATTACAGATTACCATCAGAAGGAGGTTCAATTTTTGAAGCAGGAATAAAAGCAGTAAGTATAAATTCTGACAATATTTTAGATCAATTTAGTTTTGAAAATGGTATTAGAGAGGATGATTTAGACAATTCTGATGTTTTTATTTATGATGAAAAAAATTATGCAGCTTATATTAGTTACGAAAAAGACTGGGAGCGTTGGAGTTTAAAGACGGGTTTACGGGTAGAAGTGACTGAAACCGAAGGAGAATCATTATCTACAAGTGCGACAAATATAAATGACTATACAAATCTCTTCCCATCTTTTTATCTTTTAAATCGCTTGAAAAATGAAGACGAAATATATTTGAGTTATAACAGACGTATTTATAGACCACGGTATAGACAATTGAATCCATTTCGATATTTTTTAAATGATAATGCGTTTATTACAGGAGACCCAAGTTTGCTTCCCGAAATAGATGATAGTTTTACCTTGGGTTATACTCTGAAAAATAAATATACCTTTGAAATCTATTACCGTTATGAGAAAAACCCAACTTTAGAATTACCTATTCAGGATAATGATAATAGGTTGTTAAAATATGTATTTACTAATATAGATCATAATGAATCTTATGGCTTAGACTTTACCACTTATACCGAAATTACTAGAGATTGGAATATTTATGTGTTATCATCTTTATTTTTTTATGAAAATAATTTTTTTGCAGTTGGAACAAATAATGAACTTTTAAATAATGAAAGGTGGTCTGTATATGCTAGTGTAGTTAATTATTTTAATTTTTTAAAAGATAAAAGTCTAACAGCTGATATTGGTGTAGATTACATTAGCTCCGTATTTGTTGGTCCAAGTAATATTAGTAGTAGACTAGGAGTAGATATTAATTTAAATAAAACCTTTTGGAATAGTAGAGCGTCTCTAAATATTGGAGTGAGAGATATATTTAATACTAGAAACTTTACCCAAACCACTAGATATTTAAACCAAGATTGGTTTGTAAATGACAATTTAGAAAATAGGCTAATTGTATTAGGATTTAATTATAAGTTAGGCAATTACAGATTAAATTCCAAAAAGAAAGAAATTGATTTGAAGGAGAGAGAAAGATTAGAGCTAAATTAATTTAGAAATATTGTTTGATTTTCCCCCAGAAATTCTTAGGTGTTGCTTTAAATTCATCTTCTAACTCTTGTAAGCTTTTATCTGCTTCGTTCATTCTATTAAATATACGAGCTCTTATTAAATAGATTGATGGAATTACTATAGCCATAACAGGTATCATATATATGAGTTGAAATTCATCTAGATACGAATTTTCTTCATTGAAGATTCCTAAAATTTGATAGAGATACATAACTATAGGAACCAAGAGAGTATGATACCACCAATGACGGCAAGTAAAAAACCATATAAAAATGAGAAAAAGAGGTACAACCTTACCTGTTAAAACCCACATTGCCGAGTTTGCATTCTCATAAAAGTTACTGTGATAAACAAATAAAAAAGTGTCCCAAGTTTCAGTCTCTGGAACACTTTCATATAAGTAAAATAAATAGGGAGTAATAGCTATTAGCGTAGCTATAATACTACCTAGCAATATGCTGTATTTATCCGTGCTTACCGGGTTTGCATAATCTTTTTTCAATTTTTGCTGTCTGATCTGCATTTGAATTGTATGTGTTTGCAGCACTTGCTAAAAACAACATACCTCCGAAAATTGCTAAGGCAATTACATACTTTTTAGTTTTCATTTCTTTAAGGGATTTAATTAATTAATTACCCCAAAGGTATGTAAAGACTAAGGCTGTATCTTTTGATATATGTTAAAAAAATGTTAAAAACATTGATTTTTAAAAATATCGTTGTGGGTTTCCCGTAATCTTTTAAAAATATGTAAGATATGCTGGTTTTCTTATGCTATATTTGGGCTATCGGTTAAGTTTATATTTTAAATTTTCACTTTAATAGTTCTTAAATTCTGATTATTTTCCTCTAGAAAAATTTCACAAAATTTATAATCTAATATTGGTTTAATGATCTCTGCCCATTCTATTACAATCCAATGATTTGTGTATAAATACTCCTCAATACCGAAATTGTATGTTTCTTCAATATCTTGAATTCTATACAAATCTAAATGATAGAGCAGACCTTCATCTACCTTATATTCATTAATGATTGAAAAGGTGGGGCTACTTACTTCATCAGCACTTCCTAATGCTTTCGCAATACTTTTTACAAGTGTTGTTTTACCTACTCCCATTTTACCATGAAGTAAAATAGTCTTAGAATTTACTGTTTTTATAAGCCTTTCTGCAACACCATCAACTTCATTTAAACTATAAGTAGTTTCCAAATCAATCATTCAATTTCAAGCAATATTACACAAAAAAAATTAAAAAAACTAATAAATTTTGCACTTCATCGATGTTTTCTGTATTACAAAGATTTTATTTAGATGTGAAAACGGTAAACGGAATAATCATTTCCTCTAATGATACGCCTCCATGCTGATATGTGTTTCTATAATAACTCACATAATGGTTGTAGTTGTTTGGATAAGCAAAAAACAAATCGCCTTTCGCGAAAATAAAGGAACTACTCATATTAATAGATGGCAAGTGGATGTTTTTAGGGTTATCCGCCAGTAATACATCTTTTTTATCAAAGGTTAAGCTTCTTCCCGTTTTATAACGTAAGTTTAAACTTGTATCTCTATCTCCAATAACCTTGGATGGATTTTTTACATTTATGGTGCCGTGATCTGTAGTTAAAATTAATTTAAAGCCTAGGTGTTGCGCTTGTTGAATCATTTCTAATAGCGGAGAGTTTTTAAACCAGCTTAATGTTAGTGAGCGGTAGGCTTTATCGTTAGATGCTAGTTCTTTAACAACTTCCATCTCGGTTTTAGCATGAGACAGCATGTCTACAAAATTATATACTACTACAGTTAAATCGTTGTTTTTTAATGATTTAAAATTGTCAACTAATTTTTTACCGTTTTTCAGGTTTGTAATTTTGTGATACTCATAATTTAAATTGTTTAATCCAAGACGCTGCATTTGGGTTTCTAAAAAATCGGCTTCATGTAAATTCTTTCCACCTTCGTCTGTGTCATTTTTCCAGTATTGCGGATATAGCTTTTCCATTTCGCTCGGCATTAGTCCAGAGAAAATAGCATTTCTGGCATATTGCGTTGCAGTAGGTAGAATACTAAAAAAGGCTTCTTCTTGTTCCTTTTTATAATAGTTGTTTATAACGGGTTCAAAAACTTTCCATTGGTCATACCTTAAGTTATCTACAACTACTAGAAGTGTTGGTTGTTCTTTACTAAGCTCTGGTACAATTTTATCTTTAAATAGAGTGTGGGACATAATTGGAGCTGCAGATGTATCATCAAACCAATCCGGGTAGTTTTTATCAATAAATTTCCCAAACTGGATGTTGGCTTCAGTTTTTTGTGATTCTAGTATCTCAAACATACCTGCATCTTCAATATCTTCTAGTTGAATTTCCCAGTAAATTAATTTCTGGTATAAGTTTACCCAGTCTTCATAAGAATTAACCATAGCTAAATCCATAGCTATTTTTCTAAATTCTTGTTGGTAGTTTGATGTTGTTTTTTCAGATACTAATCTGGAATGATCTAAATTCTTTTTTAGGCTCAGTAAAATTTGATTTGGGTTTACAGGTTTTATAAGGTAGTCGGCTATTTTATTGCCAATAGCTTCTTCCATTATATATTCCTCTTCACTTTTGGTTATCATTACCACAGGAAGGTTGTCCTTCTTTTCCTTTATCTCGTTTAATGTTTCTAAACCAGTGAGCCCAGGCATATTCTCATCTAAAAAAACAATATCAAAATTAGTGTCTTCGATAATATCGATAGCTTCAGTTCCACTATTACAAGTGGTTACTTTATAGTTTTTCTTTTCAAGGAATAGTATGTGCGGTTTTAATAAATCAATTTCATCATCAACCCAAAGTATGTTAATCATATTATCTCTATTTTATGAAATGTAGTCCCCAATTGGACTTCATATATTTATATTTGTAAAAATTAGTAAACTTTCAAAGTTTGAATAAACTTAAAATATTAAACGACCCAATTTACGGATTTATTACTATTCCAAATTCGTTAGTTTTTGATATCATTCAGCATAAATACTTCCAACGTCTTAGACGAATTACCCAGATGGGGATGTCTTATTTAGTGTATCCAGGGGCACATCACACAAGGTTTCATCATGCTATAGGATGTATTTACCTTATGCAAAAGGCAGTGAATGTACTTCGTTATAAGGAAGTTACAATTTCTAAAGAAGAAGAAGATGCATTGTATATGGCTATTGTGTTACATGATATTGGTCATGGTCCATTTTCCCATGCTATGGAGCATAGTATAGTAAATGGTGTATCTCATGAGCAAATTTCGTTGTTGTTTATGGAGCGTTTGAATGAAGAATTTAACGGAAGTTTAACGCTTGCTATCAAAATATTTAAGGGCGAGTACCATCGTTCTTTTATGTGTCAGCTTATTTCTGGACAACTGGATATTGATAGAGCTGATTATTTAAAGCGAGATAGTTTTTATACTGGTGTTGCAGAAGGTAATGTAAATAGTGAACGTTTAATTACCATGCTAAATGTAGTTGATGATGAATTGGTTGTTGAGGAAAAAGGCATTTACAGCGTAGAAAAATTTATTATTGCCCGCCGTTTTATGTATTGGCAGGTATATTTACATAAAACAGGCTTAGTGGCAGAACAACTAATGATGCGGGTGTTGTCTAGAGCTAAGGAACTAACCAGTAAAGGTTGGAATTTAGAGGCGAGCAAAGCACTTAAGTATTTTTTGCAGAATGATATTTCAATAGACAATTTTACTGATAAAACATTAGATGTTTTTAATGAGCTAGATGATTATGACATCGTATCAGCAATGAAATCTTGGAAAAGCAGTGATGATTTTGTGCTTCAAAAATTATGTGAAATGATAATTGACAGGGTATTATTAAAAATAAAAATAAAGAAAAAGCCTATTAAGACAAATGATTTAGAAAAGTATTTGAGTAGGGTTACTAAGGAATATAATATTAGTAATGAAGAGGCAAAATATTTTGTGTTTGCTGGAGATATTTTTAATCAAGCCTATCAAACCAAAAAACAGAATATTAATATTCTATACAAGTCTGGAAAAATTCAAGATATTGTTAAGGCTACAGATCATTTAAACCTTAAGGCTTTATCTAAACCTGTTACTAAATATTATATATGCTATCCAAAATAGAAACGAGTGCATAATTTTCTGATTATTAAAATGTTTACAACCATAGAATATCTTAAAAAAGAAGGCGTTATAACTTTATTACATTTTTCCTATTTTTGCTCAAATTATTAAAACTGAACTAACTCAAAACGTGTGAAATTCACAGCACAACAAATAGCAGATATTCTTGAAGGGGATATTGTTGGCGATGCAAATATTAAAGTATCAAAACTTGCAAAAATTGAAGAAGGTGTTGAAGGGGCTTTAACATTCTTGGCGAATCCTAAATATACATCCTATATATATTCAACAAAGGCTTCAATCACAATAGTAAATAAAACTTTTGAGCCTGAAGAAAGCTTAACAACAACTCTAATTAAGGTTGATGATGCCTACAAATCGTTTTCAAAACTTTTAGAATATTACAATCAGGTAAAACTTAATAAGTTTGGTGTAGAGCAACCATCATTTATTTCTGATTCCTCTTCTTATGGAGAAAATATATATATAGGTGCTTTCTCTTATATAGGAGAAAACGTTGTTCTTGGAAATAACGTAAAAATATTTCCTAATTCATACATAGGAGATAATGTTAAGATTGGAGATAATACCATAGTTTTTGCAGGAGCAAAAATATATTCAGAATGTGTTATTGGAAACCACTGCGTCATTAATTCGGGAGCTATTATTGGAGCTGACGGATTTGGTTTTGCACCTAATGAAAAGGGAGAGTACCAAAAAGTACCACAAACAGGTAATGTAATTTTAGAAGACTTTGTAGATATAGGTGCAGCAACTACTATAGATAGAGCTACTTTAGGCTCTACCATTATAAAAAAGGGCGTTAAGCTAGACAATCAAATCCAAATCGCTCATAACGTTGAAATAGGTAAAAACACTGTAATTGCTGCTCAAACTGGTATAGCTGGTTCTACCAAAATTGGCGAAAATTGTCAAATAGGAGGTCAAGTAGGTATCGTTGGCCATATCACTATAGGTAACAATGTTAAAATTCAAGCCCAATCTGGTATTGGGAGAAATGTAAAAGATGATGAGGTATTGCAAGGATCACCAGCTTTAGCTTATGGTGATTACAATAAATCTTATGTACACTTTAAGAACTTACCCCAAATTATTAAAAAAATTAACGATATAGAAAAAAACTATGGCAATAGTTAATACTAATACTAAACAAAAAACTATAAATAATGAGGTGTCTCTTACTGGTGTCGGTTTGCACACTGGTAAAAACGTAACCTTAACTTTTAAGCCATCTAAGGCAAACTCTGGTTTAGCTTTTAAACGAGTAGATTTAGAAGGGGCTCCTGTTATAGAAGCAGATGCAAACTATGTAACCAATACCCAAAGAGGAACTTGCTTGGAAAAGAATGGTGTAATGATTCAAACTTCAGAGCATGTTCTAGCAGCATTAGTTGGTTTAGATGTAGATAATGTTATTATCGAGCTCAATGCATCAGAGCCTCCAATAATGGATGGTTCATCAAAGTTCTTTATTAAAGCCATAGAAGAGGCAGGAATAGTAGAGTTGGATGCTACAAGAGAAGAGTTTGTGGTGTCTGATGTTATATCGTATACTGATGAAGAAAGTGGTAGTGAAATTTTGGTAATGCCAGCTAAAGAGTATCAAATTACTACTATGGTAGACTTTGGTACCAAAGTTTTAGGTACTCAAAATGCCACATTGAATCAGATTTCAGATTTTAAAAATGAAATATCAAATTCAAGAACATTTAGCTTTTTACATGAAATAGAAATGCTTCTGGAAAATGGTTTAATAAAAGGAGGCGATTTAAATAATGCTATAGTCTATGTTGATAAGCCATTGTCTCCTGAAACTATGGAAAAGTTAAGGGTGGCTTTTAATAAAGAAAATATAGCTGTAAAGCCTAATGGTATTTTAGATAATTTAACATTACATCATCCAAATGAAGCAGCAAGACATAAGTTATTAGATGTTCTTGGGGATTTAGCTTTAGTAGGAACACGAATCCGCGGAAAAATTATAGCTAATAAACCTGGACATTTTGTAAATACTCAGTTTGCTAAAAAATTATCTAAAATAATTAAGAATGAAAGGCGTAATAATGTGCCTAATATAGATTTGAATCAAGAACCGCTTATGGATGTGACTCAAATCATGAATATGTTACCGCACCGTCAACCATTTTTGTTACTGGATAAAGTGTTTGAGCTTTCAGATAAGCATGTTGTTGGGATGAAGAATGTGACGATGAATGAAGAGTTTTTTAAAGGTCACTTTCCTGGAGCACCAGTAATGCCTGGTGTTTTAATAGTAGAAGCAATGGCACAAACAGGAGGTATACTTGTATTGAGCACCGTTCCAGATCCAGAAAACTATCTAACATTTTTCATGAAAATGGATAATGTTAAGTTTAAAAGAAAAGTAAGCCCTGGAGATACTTTAATTTTTAAGTGTACATTAATCACTCCTATCAGAAGAGGAATTTGCCATATGCAGGGGTACGCTTATGCAAATGGGAAGTTATGTGCGGAAGCAGAATTGATGGCACAGATTTCCAAAGTAAAATAATTAAAACATAAAAAATGAATCAACCTTTAGCATACGTGCATCCTGGCGCAAAAATTGCAAAAAATGTTGTAATAGAGCCATTTACTACTATTAATAATAATGTGGTAATAGGGGAAGGTACTTGGATAGGTAGTAATGTTACCATAATGGAAGGCGCACGTATCGGTAAAAATTGTAATATATTTCCAGGTTCAGTTATTTCGGCAGTTCCTCAAGATTTAAAATATAATGATGAGGATACAACTGTTGAAATTGGAGATAATGTAACTATTAGAGAATGTGTTACAATTAATAGAGGTACTGCAGATAGAATGAAAACCGTTATTGGTAACAATTGCCTAATAATGGCATATTGCCATATAGCACATGATTGTATAGTAGGCGATAATTGTATTTTTTCTAATAATAGTACACTTGCAGGGCATATAAATATAGGAGATCACGTTGTATTAGCAGGTATGACAGCAGTTCATCAGTTTGTATCTGTTGGTAATCATGCTTTTGTAACGGGAGGTTCTTTGGTAAGAAAAGATGTGCCACCTTATGTTAAAGCTGCTCGCGAGCCTCTATCTTATGTAGGTATTAATTCTGTTGGATTAAGAAGAAGAGGGTTTACAACTGAAAAGATTAGAGAAATTCAAGATATTTATAGAATCTTATATCAAAAGAATTATAATAATACACAAGCTTCTGAAATAATTGAAGCAGAAATGCAAGCAACCCCAGAGCGAGATGAAATTCTTCAATTTATTAAGAATTCGCATAGAGGTATAATGAAAGGGTACTTTAAATCAAATTAAAAATAGC
Source organism: Hyunsoonleella pacifica (assembly GCF_004310335.1). Taxonomy (GTDB): domain Bacteria; phylum Bacteroidota; class Bacteroidia; order Flavobacteriales; family Flavobacteriaceae; genus Jejuia; species Jejuia pacifica. The sequence goes on from NZ_SIRS01000002.1 coordinate 387,898, forward strand.
AACAAAATTATATGGTAACTACAAGTGATATTAGAAACGGATTGTGCATTAGATATAATAATGATATTTATAAAATAGTTGAATTCTTGCATGTTAAACCTGGAAAAGGACCGGCATTTGTTAGAACTAAACTAAAAAGTGTTACAAACGGTAAAGTAATTGATAATACATTTTCTGCTGGACATAAATTAGATGACGTTCGTGTAGAAACTCATAAGTTTCAATATCTATATAATGATGGTGAATTTTATCATTTTATGAATGAAGCAGATTACACGCAAATACGTTTATTAGAAGCTGCTTTAGATAATCCTGGATTAATGAAAGAAGGGGAAGTGGTAACAGTATTAATTAATACTGAAGATGATATGCCTTTATCAGTAGATTTACCAGCAAGTGTTATTTTGGAAGTAACGCATACAGAACCAGGAGTAAAAGGTAATACAGCTACTAATGCAACTAAACCAGCTACTGTTGAAACTGGAGCTACAGTAAATGTACCGCTATTTATTAATGAAGGAGATAAAATTAAGGTTGAAACTGAAAAGGGTACATATAAAGAACGAATTAAAGAATAATAATAGTTGAAGTTTCCAAAACAACAATCTTTAAAAAATATAGCACAATTAATCAATTGTGAGTTTGTAGGACATGATGATTTTCCTGTTTTAGGAATGAATGAGATTCATGTGGTCGAGCCAGGAGATATTGTATTCGTGGATCATCCTAAATATTATGATAAAGCACTACAGTCTGCAGCCACCATTATTCTAATAAACAAAAAAGTAGATTGTCCAGAAGGGAAAGCACTTTTAATTAGTGATGATCCATTTAGAGATTTCAATAAATTATCTCATCACTTTAAACCATTTCAGGCCTCTAACATATCAATTTCTGATACAGCTGAAATAGGAGAAAATACAGTTATTCAACCTAATACCTTTATTGGTCATAATGTAAAGATTGGAGAAAATTGTATCATTCATTCAAATGTAAGTATCTATGATGATGCTATTATAGGAGATAATGTTACCATTCATGCAGGTACTATATTAGGAGCTAATGCTTTTTATTACAAAAATAGACCAGAAGGCTTTGATAGGTTATTGTCATGTGGAAGAGTAGTAATAGAAGATAATGTAGATATTGGTGCTTCTTGTACCATTGATAGAGGCGTAACTGGAGACACAACAATAAAAAAAGGGACTAAAATTGATAATCTTGTTCAAATTGGACACGATACAATTATAGGAGAAAAATGCCTGATTGCTTCACAAGTTGGTATTGCTGGTTGCGTGGTAATAGAAGATGAAGTAACCATTTGGGGGCAAGTGGGTATTACAAGCGGTATAACAATTGGTAAAAAAGCAGTTATTTCAGCTAAAGCAGGTGTGAGTAAATCTTTAGAAGGCGGTAAGGGCTATTTTGGAATTCCTGCTGATGATTTCCGTTCAAAATACAAAGAAATTGCTTCAATTAGAAAAATTCCAGAAATCTTGGAAACTTTAAAAAAACAAAGTGGTAAGTAGTTTATTTTTCCCTGAAAATAAATTACTTTTGCTTGACTCAAAAAATAAACGAAAAATTATCACAAATGAGCGTTTTAGTAAATAAAGATTCAAAAATTATAGTTCAAGGTTTTACAGGTAGTGAAGGTACATTTCATGCTAGTCAAATGATTGAATATGGTACCAATGTTGTAGGAGGTGTTACACCAGGAAAAGGAGGGCAAACACATTTAGATAAACCTGTATTTAATACAGTACAAGAAGCTGTAGAAAAAGCAGGAGCTGATACTACTATTATTTTTGTACCCCCTGCATTTGCTGCTGATGCTATTATGGAAGCTGCTGATGCAGGAATAAAAGTGATTATCACTATAACAGAAGGAATTCCTGTAGCAGATATGATTACTGCTTCAAATTATATAAAAGATAAAGGATCAAGATTAATCGGTCCTAATTGTCCAGGTGTAATTACTCCTGGCGAAGCTAAAGTTGGTATCATGCCAGGTTTTGTATTTAAGCAAGGTAAAATAGGTATTGTTTCTAAATCAGGAACATTAACATATGAAGCTGCAGATCAAGTTGTAAAACAAGGTTTGGGAATTACCACTGCAATAGGAATTGGAGGAGATCCAATTATTGGTACTACAACAAGAGAAGCTGTTGAATTATTAATTAATGACCCTGAAACTGAAGCAGTAGTTATGATTGGAGAAATAGGAGGTCAACTAGAAGCAGATGCAGCTAACTGGTACAAGGAAAGTGGTAGTAAAAAGCCAATAGTTGGTTTTATTGCAGGTGAAACTGCACCAGCAGGTCGTACCATGGGGCATGCAGGAGCAATAGTAGGAGGTAGTGATGATACAGCCCAAGCAAAGAAAAAGATTATGCGTGAGTGTGGTATCCATGTTGTAGATTCTCCTGCAGAAATAGGAAAAAAAGTAGCCGAAGTTATTGGCTAAATACATATCAAAATCAATGAAAACCTTACAAATATTGTGAGGTTTTTTTATTTAGAGCAACTTCTATTTATTATATTTGAATAAACAGAAAATGCTTATTATTAAATTAAAATAACTAACTACACTAATGAAATTATTAGAAGGAAAAACAGCAATAATTACAGGTGCCAGTCGTGGTATTGGAAGAGGGATAGCAAAAGTTTTTGCAGAACAAGGCGCTAATGTAGCCTTTACCTATAGTTCTTCTGTTGAAGCTGCTAACGAACTAGAAAAAGAATTGAAAGATGCTGGAGTAAACGCAAAAGGTTATCAAAGTAATGCAGCAAGCTTTGATGAAGCTCAAAAATTAGCAGCAGATGTGTTGAGTGATTTTGGAAGTATTGATGTTTTAGTTAACAATGCAGGTATCACAAAAGACAATTTATTAATGCGCATAAGTGAGGAAGATTTTGATAAAGTTATTGAAGTTAACCTTAAATCTGTTTTTAATATGACAAAAGCAGTACAACGTACTATGTTAAAACAGAGAAAGGGTTCCATAATTAATATGAGTTCTGTTGTAGGAGTAAAAGGTAATGCTGGGCAAACAAATTATGCAGCATCTAAAGCTGGAATTATTGGTTTTTCTAAATCGGTAGCTTTAGAACTGGGTTCAAGAAATATTAGAAGTAACGTCATTGCTCCAGGTTTTATTGAAACTGAAATGACTGCTAAGTTAGATGAAGAAGTTGTAAAAGGGTGGAGAGCAGGAATTCCTTTAAAACGCGGTGGCGCACCTGAAGATGTAGCAAATGCATGTGTGTTTTTGGCAAGTGATATGAGTGCCTATATTACTGGGCAAACATTAAATGTTGATGGTGGAATGCTTACATAGTTTAAAGTTTTAATGCAAACAGAAATACTTTTGTATATTATATTATCTGGAATTATAGCGCTACTTGTAGCGCTTTTTCAGTATAAGTATAAATCAAAATATAAAGGTAAATTATCCTTAGTTTTTACATTTTTACGTTTTTTAACGGTTTTTGCGTTATTACTATTATTGATAAACCCAAAGTTTACTCAAGTTAAAGTTTATACAGAAACCCCCAATCTCATATTAGCTATAGATAATTCTAATTCGATAGCACACTTAAATCAAGAAGAAGATGCTTTAAAGCTTTTAGAATCATTAAAAAACGATCCTAAATTGAATAAAAATTTTGATTTAGAGATGTTTTCTTTTGATGAAGCACTCAAAAATTCAAAAGCGTTTAATTTTAAGTCGCAAGGAAGTAATATAGATGCAGCATTACGTGAAATTTCAGAAGTTTATAAAAACGATATTGCTCCTATTGTATTAATCTCAGACGGAAACCAAACATTTGGAAATGATTATTCTGTTTCAAATGTGTATTCACAGCCTGTTTACCCAATAATATTAGGAGATACAGTAACTTATACCGATTTAAAAATAAAACAACTTAATGTTAATAAATATGCTTTTTTAAAGAATAAATTTCCTGTTGAAGCTATTTTAGTATATCAGGGTAATAAGCGTATTTCTTCTAGATTTAGTGTGTCATCAAATGGAAGAATAATATTTAGTAAAAAAATAAATTTCTCAAAAGAAAATAATTCAGAAATCATTCAATTTACATTACCAGCTAATAGAGTAGGTATTCGTAGTTATGTTGCAACGCTAGAGCCATTACAAACAGAAAAAAACACTATAAATAATTCAAAGAATTTTGCTGTTGAAGTTATCGATCAAAAAACTAAAATAGCAATAGTAAGCGATATACTTCATCCTGATATTGGTGCATTTAAGAAAAGTATTGAAACTAATGAGCAGCGATCAGTTTCAATTTTAAATCCTTTTGAAATTTTAGATAGAATAAATGAATTTCAGTTAATTATACTATATCAACCAAGCAATAAGTTTAAAAGACTATACCAATCATTGAATACCTTATCGGTAAATACATTTACAGTAATTGGCTCAAAAACCGAACTAGGATTTTTAAATAATACGAACGAAATTTTAACACACGAGAATACTGGGCAAGTTGAAGATTTTCAACCTAGATTAAACCTGAATTTTTCTCCCTTTTTAGTAGAAGATATCAATTTTGAAAGTTTTCCACCACTAAAGGGAGCTTTTGGTGCCTCTAAATTTTCTGTTCCATTTGAAACCTTATTAGATAAAACAGTTTTGGGTATTCAAAAAGAAGAGCCATTGTTGGCAACCCTAGAATATAATGGAAGACGTGAAGCTATACTATTTGGAGAAGGTATTTGGAGATGGCGTGCTCAGAGCTTTATTAATGAAAAATCGTTTTCTAATTTTGATAATTTTATTGGAAAGTTAGTACAGTATTTAGCTTCAAATAAAAGAAAAACAAGATTAACAGTAGACTATGAATCGTTTTATACAGGAAGTGCTAATATCATTTTTAAATCACAAATTTTTGATAAGAACTATGAGTTTGATGCGCGACAGTCTCTTGAATTAATTCTAGAAAACATTATTTCAAAAGAAAAGCAGGTGCTACCTTTTGTACTTAAAAATAATAATTATCAAATAGATTTAACAGGTATAGAGGCTTCAAAATATAATTTTTTAGTACGTTCAAAAAATGAAAATATATCAAAATCTGGAAGCTTTGAAGTGTTAGAATATAATATTGAACAACAATTTTTAAATGCTGATGTAACGAAGTTGCAACAATTAGCTACTAATACAAACGGTAAGGCTTATTTTGTAAATTCAACGGATGCTTTAATTTCAGAATTGCTGTCTAATGAAAGCTATAAGCCTATCCAAAAAAGCGATAAAAATACTGTACCTTTGATTGATTGGAAATACCTATTAGGTTTTTTAGTGTTAACACTATCAGCTGAATGGTTTTTAAGAAAATATAACGGATTAATTTAAATATATAATTATGGAAAAATTACCAAAAATAGCAGTACCTGTAATAGTATTAGTTGTCATTCTATTTGTGCTTATTGCTAAATCTGCAGTAACAATTGGACCTGGAGAAGGCGGAGTGATCTTTGAACGTTTTGGGGATGGTATTAACACTGAAAAAACATATGGAGAAGGTTTTCACATTGTAGCACCATGGAATGATATGTTAATATTTAAAGTTAGACAACAATCTATTTCAGATAAAATGAATGTGCTTTCAGTTGATGGTCTGCAGGTATCCGTTAATGGTACAATATGGTTTGAACCTGAATATGAAAACCTAGGGAGTTTAATAAAAACAAAAGGGAAAGATTTTGTTGTTGAGTTATTAGATCCAGCAATTAATTCAGCGGCAAGGAGTGTTGTAGGGCGTTATACACCAGAACAATTGTATTCAAGTAAACGTGATGTTATAGAACAAGAAATTTTGGAAGAAGTTCGTAAAGAGCTTGAAGGACAGTACTTAAATGTTAAGCGAGTATTAGTTGAGGATGTAACTTTACCACCATCAATTAAAGATGCTATTGAACGAAAACTAAAGCAGGAACAGGAATCTTTAGAATACGAGTTTAGATTAGTAACCGCATCAAAAGAAGCTGAAAAACAGCGTATTGAAGCACAGGGTAAAGCGGATGCAAATCGTATATTAAGTGCTTCTTTAACAGATAAGATTCTTCAAGATAAAGGTATAGAAGCTACAACAAAATTATCAGAATCACCTAATAGTAAAGTAATTGTTATTGGTTCTGGTGATAGTGGATTACCTATCATTTTGGGAAATCAATAATTTATAATCAGGTCTTTTAATTATAATTTTTAAAATTTAATATTTCTTTAAATTATTTTAATAATTATAAATTTAATTTGGAATAATAGAGATAAATTATAGATATTTGCACCAAATAATAGAAATGACTTTTACTCAAACACATCATCATTTTTGCATTTGCTCTCAAGCGAAGTAAAAATGTATTGAGTAAAATCAACATATATTTAAACCCGTTTGAGACTGTTCAAGCGGGTTTTTTAATTTTAATTTAGCTTGGTAGTTTCAAATTCAGAAAAACAAGAAAATGAGTAAATTAAGAATTGCAGTACAGAAATCTGGCAGATTGAACGAAGATTCAATGCGTTTATTAAAAGATATAGGTATCTCTATTGATAATGGAAAAGACCAATTAAAAGCTTCGGCTAAAGGTTTTCCAGTGGAAGTTTTCTACCTGAGAAACGGAGATATTCCTCAGTACTTAAAAGATGGTGTTGTAGATGTGGCTATTATTGGCGAAAACGTACTAATCGAAAAAGGTGATGGTATCGATTTTGTAGAACGTTTAGGCTTTTCTAAATGCAAAGTATCTATAGCTGTTCCCAAAGATTCTAAGGCAAATTCATTAAAGGATCTAAACGGCAAACGTATTGCAACATCCTATCCAGAAACCGTTAAAAAGTTTTTAAAAGCACAAAATATAGAAGCACAATTGCATAAAATTAACGGTTCTGTAGAGATTGCACCTAATATTGGTTTAGCAGAAGGTATTTGCGATATTGTATCAAGTGGAAGTACCTTATTTAAAAACGGTCTAAAAGAAATAGAAGTATTACTAACCTCTGAAGCTGTTTTAGCTGTATCTCCAAAGATGGATAGTGAGCGACAGGCAATTTTAGAAACCATACAGTTTAGAATTCAGTCGGTTTTAAAAGGCAGACAATCAAAATATGTATTGCTAAATGCTCCTAATGATAAACTAGATGCGATTATTAAAGTATTACCAGGTATGAAAAGCCCAACGGTATTACCACTTGCTGAAGAAGGTTGGAGCTCTGTACATTCTGTAATTCCAAAGCACCAGTTTTGGGAAGTTATTGACGAATTAAAGGCTAATGGCGCACAAGGGATACTAGTTTGTCCAATTGAAAAAATGGTACTTTAATTTTTTTTGTCATTCATGCGGAGGCAGGAATCTTGTCAATTTAGTTTTGAAAAAGTCTTATGAAAACAATATTTAATCCAGATAAAAGTGAATGGTCCGAAATTTTAAAAAGACCAACCCAAACCGTTGGAGATATCGAGGATACTGTAAACACAGTATTTGAGGATGTTTCTACAAATAGGGATAGTGCTATTAAGCAATATACTCAAAAGTTTGATGGTGTTTCTTTAGATTCCAATGTGGTAACTTCCGAAGAAATTGAAGAAGCCATTCAATTGGTTTCTGAAAAATTACAAGATGCCATCAAAAAAGCAAAGGGAAATATTGAAGCGTTTCACAATGCTCAAAGAACGTCAAAAATTGAGATAGAAACCGCAAATGGTGTTAAATGCTGGCAAGAAAAGCGTCCCATCCAAAAGGTTGGTTTATACATTCCAGGAGGGACAGCACCATTGTTTTCAACAGTTTTAATGTTGGCAATTCCTGCGCAAATTGCAGGCTGTAAAGAGATTGTATTATGCTCGCCACCCAATAAAGAAGGTAAGTTAGCATCAGAGATTTTGTTTGCTGCACACCTTTGTGGGGTAACCAAAATTATTAAAGTTGGTGGTATTCAAGCCATTGCAGGTTTAACTTTTGGTACACAAAGCATTCCAAAAGTTTACAAAATTTTTGGACCAGGCAATCAATTTGTAACAGTAGCAAAACAAATAGCCACTAAATATGGTGTTGCTATTGATATGCCTGCAGGACCAAGCGAATTGTTGGTGGTAGCAGATAAAACGGCAAATGCAGCGTATGTAGCTTCAGATTTATTGAGTCAAGCAGAACACGGTGTAGACAGTCAAGTTATTTTGGTATCTACATCCAAAGCATTAATTGATAGTGTTTCAGAAGAAGTTTCTAAACAGTTAGAAGCATTGCCAAGAAAAGCCATCGCCGAAAAAGCTATCGCAAATTCAAAATTAATTTATGTTGAAGATGATGCAACAGCCATAGAAATGATTGATGAATATGGTCCTGAACACTATATTATCTGTTGTAAAAACGAAGACCTTTATATTGATAACATAAATAATGCAGGATCAGTTTTTATAGGAGATTATACGCCCGAAAGTGCGGGAGATTATGCCTCTGGAACCAATCATACATTACCCACGAATGGATTTTCTAAAGCCTATTCTGGAGTGAATTTAGATAGCTTTATGAAGAGCATGACATTTCAAAAAATATCTAAAGAAGGTATTTTGAATATTGGCGAAACTATCGAGTTAATGGCAGAAGCAGAAGGCTTACAGGCGCACAAAAATGCTGTGAGCATTCGATTAAAGGATTTGAAACAATGAGTATTCAAGATTTAATAAGACCAACTGTAAAAGCGTTAAAACCATATTCATCAGCAAGAGATGAATATCAAGGTAATAGTGATGCTATGGTGTTTTTGGATGCCAATGAAAACCCGTTTGAAAATGGTGTAAATCGTTATCCAGACCCGCAACAGCGTACTGTAAAATCATTACTTTCAAAAATAAAGTCTATTCCTCAAAAAAATATACTTTTAGGCAATGGTAGCGATGAAGTGCTAGATTTAATTTACCGTGCGTTTTGCGAGCCAAATCAAGACAACATCATTACCTTACCACCAACTTATGGCATGTATAGTGTATTGGCAAATATTAATGCTGTAGCCATAAAACGTGTGCAGTTGGATGAAAATTTTCAACCTAAAGTTGATGCTATTTTAGAGGAAGCAGATTCAAACTCTAAATTATTGTTTTTGTGTTCGCCAAATAATCCTACAGCGAATAGTTTTAAAGCTAAATCAATAGAACGATTAGTAAGAGAATTTAAAGGTATTGTAGTTATTGACGAAGCGTATATCGATTTTTCAAACGAAGAAAGTTGGGCAAGCAGATTGAATGAGTTTCCAAACTTAATCGTCACTCAAACATTATCTAAAGCTTATGGCATGGCGGGAATTCGTTTAGGTATATGTTATGCATCCGAGGAAATTATATCGGTTATAAATCGCATTAAGCCACCATATAATGTTAACGAACTCACGCAACAAAAAGCGATTGCGCAATTAGAGCAAAATGAGTTAACGCAACAGCAAGTAGCATCAATATTAAGCGAGCGCGATATTTTAGTTGAAGAATTAGATGCTATTAGTTTTGTATCAAAAATTTATCCAACCGATGCTAATTTTGTGTTAGCTAAAGTAGATGATGCCACAAAACGTTACAATGAATTGATAGAAAAAGGAATCGTTATTAGAAATAGAACCACACAACCCGGATGCGAAAATTGTTTGCGTTTTACAGTGGGAACTAAGGAAGAAAATGAAGTTTTAATAAAAGCATTAAAAGCGTTAGAATGATTTGTCATTCCGCAGGTGATGTGGAATCCGTATAAATTTGAATAACATAAATAGATTCCTGCCTTCGCAGGAATGACAAAAAAATGAAAAAAGTATTATTTATAGACAGAGACGGCACTTTGGTTTTGGAACCGCCAGTAGATTATCAATTAGATAGTCTTGAAAAATTAGAGTTCTATCCAAAAGTATTTCAATACATGGCGAAAATAGCCAGTGAAATGGATTATGAGTTAGTTATGGTTACCAACCAAGACGGTCTAGGAACAGATAGTTTTCCTGAAGACACCTTTTGGCCTGCTCAGAATAAAATCATTGATGCCTTTAAAAAGGAAGGTGTAGAATTTTCGGCAATACATATTGATAAAACGTTTCCTCATGAAAATGCAGAGACACGTAAACCAAGGACAGGGTTGTTAACGCAATATTTTTCAGAAGACTATGATTTGAAGAATTCGTTTGTATTAGGCGATAGAATTACAGATATGGAGTTGGCCAAAAACCTAGGTGCAAAAGGCATTTATTTGTCTGAAAATCCAGAATTAGGTGCTGATGAGATTGAAAATTCTAAACAAGATATTTTAGATTGCATAGCCTTAACAAGTACTGATTGGGCTGAGATATACGAGTTTTTAAAGCTGAAAGATAGAGTTGAAGAGATAACTCGCAACACCAATGAAACACAGATATATATAAAATTGAATTTAGATGGTTCTGGCAAAAATGATATTGATACTGGTTTGTCGTTTTTCGATCATATGTTAGATCAAATTGGGCGCCACGGTGCTATGGATTTAACCATTAAAGTAGATGGCGATTTAGAAGTTGACGAGCACCATACCATTGAAGATACAATGATTGCTTTGGGCGAATTGTTTAATAAAGCCTTAGGCAACAAATTAGGTATAGAGCGCTATGGTTTTTGTTTGCCTATGGATGATTGTTTAGCGCAAGTAGCTGTCGATTTTGGCGGAAGAAATTGGTTGGAATGGGATGCAGAATTTAAACGTGAAAAAATAGGGGATATGCCAACGGAAATGTTTTTCCACTTATTTAAGTCGTTTACAGATGGTGCGAAATGTAATTTAAACATAAAAGCAGAAGGCACAAACGAACACCATAAAATTGAAGGGATTTTTAAAGCCTTTGCAAAAGCTATGAAAATGGCTGTAAAACGCGATCCTAACAAGATGTTTTTACCAAGTACTAAAGGAATGTTGTAGGCCCCACCCAACCTCCCCGAAGGGGAGGAGAAAAAAATGAAATTAATGAATAACAATATAAATAAGAGTATGAGTTCCTCCCCTTCGGGGAGGCTAGGAGGGGCTTCTGTTGTAATTATTGATTACGGCGCAGGAAATATAAAAAGCATTCAATTTGCTTTTAAGCGGTTAGGGTATGATGCTGTATTATCAAACAACCCAGAAGAAATTAAAGCGGCAGATAAAGTGATATTTCCTGGAGTAGGAGAAGCAAGTTCCGCAATGAAAATGCTAAGAGAAACCGGATTAAACAAGTTAATCCCAACGCTTAAACAACCTGTATTAGGTATTTGTTTAGGCATGCAATTGATGTGTTTGCATACTGAAGAGGGTAATACAGAAGGATTAGGCATTTTTCAAACCAAAGTAAAACGCTTTTCAGATGATGTAAAGGTACCGCAAATGGGATGGAACATTATTAAGGATTTAAAATCCGAATTATTTACCTATATCAAAGAAAACGAATACATGTATTTGGTGCATAGTTATTATGCAGAACATTGTAATGAAACCATTGCTGCTACAGATTATGGCATCAATTATGCGTCGGCATTACAACATGAAAATTTTTATGGCACTCAGTTTCATCCGGAGAAGAGCGGAAATGAAGGTGTTAAAATATTAAAGAACTTTATAAATATGTAGCCTTTAGCAGTTGGCTCTTAGCTTTTTGCTAATGGCCAATAGCTAATTGCCAAAAGCTAGAAAATGAGAATAATTCCAGCAATAGACATCATAGATGGTAAATGTGTAAGATTGTCGAAAGGCGATTATAGCACAAAGAAAATATACAACGAGAATCCACTAGAAATTGCAAAACAATACGAAAATCATGGTATTGAGTATTTGCATTTAGTGGATTTAGATGGTGCTAAAGCAAGTCATATTGTAAATCATAAAGTTTTAGAAACCATTGCAACGAAAACCAATTTAAAAATTGATTTTGGTGGCGGTTTAAAAACTGATGAAGACTTACGCATTGCGTTCGAGTCTGGAGCAGGACAAATAACAGGAGGAAGTATTGCCGTTAAAAAACCAGAGGTTTTTAAAAGTTGGTTATCTAAATTTGGAGCAGACAAAATCATTCTAGGTGCTGATGCTAACAATGAAAAAATTGCCATAAGTGGCTGGCTAGAAGAATCAGATGAAGAGTTGATTCCGTTTGTAAAAAACTATATACAGGAAGGTGTGTCGTACGTAATTTGTACAGATATAGCCAAGGATGGCATGCTAGAAGGGCCTTCGTTTGATTTGTATGAGAAGATGCTAGGGGAGTTAGAAGGCGTTAAATTGATTGCCTCTGGAGGTATTTCAAAATTTGAAGAGCTACCAAGATTAGCTGAATTAGGATGTGAAGGCACCATAATAGGAAAAGCCATTTATGAAAATAAAATTAGTCTAAGACAACTTGAGAGTTATATTCTTAAAAGTAATTAAATAAAGATTTTTATAAGACTGTCATTCCGCACTTGATGCGGAATCCACATCAATAAAGTAATATTAAATAGATTCCTGCCTACGCAGGAATGACAAGATATGTTAACAAAAAGAATAATACCCTGCTTAGACATTAAAAACGGACGTACCGTAAAAGGTGTGAACTTCGTTGATTTACGTGATGCAGGAGACCCTGTGGCATTGGCGAAACAATATGCTGAACAAGGTGCTGATGAATTAGTGTTTCTAGATATTGCCGCTACTTTAGAAAACAGAGGTACTACTTTAGATATGGTACTACGTGTTGCAGAACAGGTTAATATTCCGTTTACTGTAGGTGGTGGTATTTCCAGTGTAGCACATGTAGATGCCTTATTAAAAAATGGCGCAGATAAAGTATCTATTAACTCGTCGGCAGTTAAACGCCCAGAATTAGTCAATGAATTGGCCGACAAGTTTGGTAGCCAATGTGTGGTGGTAGCTATTGATGCTAAAAAGGTAGATGGACATTGGAAAGTGCATTTAGCAGGAGGAACGATTCCAACGGAGATTGATTTGTTTGAATGGGCAAAAGAGGTTGAAGAACGTGGTGCAGGCGAAATATTATTTACCTCAATGAATCACGACGGCACTAAAAACGGTTTTGCAAATAAGGCGTTGGCCAAATTATCGGGTATGTTAAATATTCCAATTATAGCATCTGGTGGTGCAGGAAATGTGCAGCATTTTGCAGACACATTTAAAGAAGGACAATCTGATGCAGCATTGGCAGCCAGTGTGTTTCATTTTGGAGAAATTCCAATTCCAGATTTAAAGAAAGCATTAAAAAAACAAGATATAGAAGTACGCATTTAAAATTATGCGTGCTGTTATTCCGCACTTGATGCGGAATCCATACAAAAGACTAATAACTAATAGATTTCTGCCTTCGCAGGAATGACATAAGATTATGATAATAAAATACGACCAAAACGGACTAGTTCCAGCAATAATACAAGATGCTACAACAAAAAATGTACTAATGTTAGGGTATATGAATGAAGAGTCTTATCAAAAGACATTGGAGACTAAGAAAGTCACTTTTTTCAGTAGAAGTAAGCAGCGTTTATGGACCAAAGGGGAAGAAAGTGGTAACTTTTTAGAGTTGGTGGATATTAAGAACGATTGTGATAAAGATACACTTTTAGTTCGCGCAAATCCTGTAGGTCCAATATGTCACACAGGTACCGATACTTGTTGGCACGAGGAAAATACGCCCAATTACGGCTTCTTTTCTACATTGGAATATGTCATTGCTGAACGTGTTGCTAATAAAGACACCTCTAAATCTTATGTAGCAAGTTTATTTTCAAAAGGCATTAATAAGGTTGCCCAAAAAGTAGGTGAGGAGGCTGTAGAAACAGTAATAGAGGCTATGGATAATAATGATGAGCTATTCTTGTATGAATCTGCAGATTTATTATTTCATTACTTAATGCTATTACAAGCTAAAGGCTTTACACTAAAGGATATTGAAAAAGAATTAAAAGGTAGGCATAAGTAATATTAAAAATCTTTTACTACTTTTAGCGTAAAATAGTACGTAACAACCCCAAAAAGCCTACTATATTATGTTTAAACCTACTACTACCAAATGGTACTTATATTTGTGTATAATTACCTTACTGTCTTCATGTTATAATGATTCGGATGACCCAAAAAATATTACACCTTCATCTTTAAGTAATACCGACTCCAACAACCCTAACCCATTTAATGGTGTTATGGGATCTATAGCCGTTTTACCTTATTCGGAAATTTCTACACGAACATACACAATAGAGTTAGAGCGTTGGGATATACCAAATAACAGATCTGAAGCTGTAAAAACAACTGATAATATGCAAGCAGCAATAGATTGGGCTATTACAGAAGGTTACGGTATTATTCGTTTGCCAGAAGGGCATTACTTAATAGGGAAATATGGTAACGATATTTATCAAGCTGGTATTACATTGGATAATAACGTAGCGTTTTTATTAGATGATGATGCTGTTATAGAAATGGCTCCAAACAATAAATGGAATTACTGTGCCATAGCAGTAAGAAATAAAGTTAACGTCGTCATTTCTGGAGGAACAATATTAGGCGATAGAGACAACCATATTTACACCCCAAGAGCTGATGGCGCTACAGCACATGATGAAGGGCATTTAATTTGTATTGAAGGCGAAAGTCAGTTTGTTACTGTAGAAAATGTAATACTAGGTAAAGCTAATGGCGATGGAATTTTAATGGTTGGAAATAAGAAGGGCGAAGCTCAAAATTTAAAACATATTACTATCAGGAGGAATAACTTTTCAGATAATAGAAGACAAGGTGTTTCTCTTGTTGGAAGTGCAGATGTATTAATAGAATTTAACGAAATTCATCATACCAGTGGCACATCGCCTCAGTTTGGTATAGACATAGAAGGAGCAGGCAGAACAAATAAAGATATTGCTATTAGAAACAATTATTTTCACAATAATAGAGGTGGCGATATTGTGAATACGGATGGTAAAAATGTACTAGTAGAACATAATATTTTGTTACAAGGTAATGACAGCGAATATATAGATGGTCCAGTGGTCTACTGGAAAAATGCAGATTGGACCATAAGGCATAATAACATAACTATGCGCACAGTTTCTGTGAATAACTGGAATGGAATTTTAATGTATTCAAACGACAATCCAAAAACCAATCCAGCAACAACTTACATACATGATAATACATTAAATAATTGCGGCATGTATATGTATAAAGGAGCAGACTTGGAGATTTACAATAACTATATGAACCATGGGCATTTGGCGTTTAAGGAAATGCTCAATTTAACCTTAACCAATAACCATGTAGATCATGATAACAAATGTTGGGCTTACCGCTTTTTAGAAGTTAGCGGTAATGCCTCTGGAAATACTTACAATGGAGAAGCATTTGATATCCCTTTAGTTACAGATGCAACATGGGATGGTTGTTGGATAAGGTAAAACTCTATAATTAATTATGATAACCAGCCGTTAGCTTCAGATTTTCTGGCAAACCAAGTAAAGATAAAAGCAAATACTATTATCATTATGGTCATGACTATACTTGAAGCATAACCATTTATCAAAGCATATCCCATTTGAACTAATACCGCTAAAAGGGATAAGTACCAAAGTTTAACAGACCACGATTTTCTGAGTAATAAACCAATAGCAGCTAAAGCACCAGCAAAAACTGCAATAGCAAAAGCAGCGGTAACCCATGCTGGCATATTTGCATCAATTTCAAGTTGTTCTGGTGTGTACATAGCGCGGTAACTTTCTGTATTATAGGCTTGTTCTAAATAAGCTTTTACACCCATGCCATTCCAGATAAGTGCAATAATACTAACAATCCAAAACCAAATTGGTGGTTTGTTTGATGTAGAATTCGACATAATTTTAAAGTATTTAGTAAGTAAATTGATATACAATTTATAAATTTTTTGTCACAGTAGATTATATAGACTAATTTTCGTCCTTCGTTTTATTGTTATGAAAAAGTACTTTTACCTTATTAAAATCCAATATTTAGGCTATCGTTTTCATGGTTGGCAAAAACAGCCCAACCTAAAAACCTTGCACCTTATGGTGGATAGAACATTTAATTATATTTTAGAAGGAAAGTATTTTAAAACACTAACTTCTGGTAGAACTGATGCCATGGTTTCTGCTGAAAGTGCTGCGTTTGAGTTGTTTTTAAAAGAGCCCATAGCCGATGAAACTGCGTTTTTAGAACTGTTTAATTACAATTTACCACAAGATATTAGAGCTTTAAGCATAAAGGAGGTTGATGCAGAATTTAATATTATTCAACACTCTAAAATTAAAGAATACCTGTATTTGTTTACTTATGGAGAAAAGTGTCACCCCTTTTGCGCACCAATAATGACGACTATTTTAGATGATTTAGATATAGACATTATGAAACAAGGCGCTAAACTGTTTGAAGGTAAAAACTACCTATGGTCTTACTGCTATAAACCTACCGAAAATGGTGTTTACACTCGTAATATTCTACAATGCGAGTTGGTTGAAAATGATATATATACCGCTAATTATTTTCCTGAAAAAACATATTTGTTAAGGGTAAAAGGCAAGGGTTTTATGCGAAATCAAATTCGTTTAATGATGGGCACCTTGATCGATTTAGGTAAAGGGAAATTAACTTTAAAAGATATTGAGGATAGTTTTGTTCCTGATAGTAAAGTGAAGATGGATTATATCGCACCTGCTTCTGGGTTAATTTTGAATTCTATAGAGTTTGAGTAGAAGTTACGAAGTCTCCTTAAATCTGTTCAAGGAGGAGAAACTTTTGCTGTTGAGATTTATGTTTTCCTTCTTGTTCATTTTGCCTTGATGCAAAACGAACCAAAAAATCAAGTTCAAGCCGAGGAATTTTTCAGTCTAAAAACTGAAAACCGATTCGAAAACTCCGCGTCGAACTTTCGTTCTCTTGCTCTCGGAGCTTTTCTTCATCTATTCTGCGTCTTGACGTTCAATTCTGCGAATTGATGCGGGTGTTGACTTACTTGTTGATTTTTTTATTAGATAAGAGTAGTGTTCCTCCCCTTTGGGGAGGTTAGGAGGGCTTCCGTTTGAGTGGGTTGCGTTAGAGATAGTAGTGGCATCCTTTTGCTTTTTTGTGTTTTGCACGAGTTTTGGAAGCTAGAATTAGATTAGTGATAGATTCCTGCCTTCGCAGGAATGACAGAAAGCAAAAGATATAACGGATAGCCCGACCCTTGTGGTAGCGCCCAAATATTTAAACAAGGTATTCTCTTAAAACCCTTTAACATCTTCATTTTTATTTAACATAATTTAAGTTAAATATTTCTTAATGCCGTTAAAACCTGTTAAACCGCTTGACAAAATTGCTATTGCCCATATATTGAAAGTGAGTTTAACTTAAAAAACAAAAATATATTATGAGCTATTTAAACATGAATGAAGAAGAATTAATGCCTGTGGTAGTGGAATTGAATGTTTTATTAGCTGACTACCACGTGTATTATCAAAAATTAAGAAGTAAGCATTGGAACATTATCGGAAAGAATTTTTTCGATTTGCATGAGCAGTTTGAAACCATGTATAACGATGCAAAAGTTAAAATTGATGAAATTGCAGAACGTATTTTAACATTGCGTTTTCATCCGATGAGTAAGTTGGAGGACTATTTAAAGACTTCAGCTATTTTGGAAGAGGCGCCATTAAAGGAAGATCAGGATATGGTTGTAGATACATTAAACGATCATAAATTGTTACTGGCACAAATGAGTAAGGTTATTGAAAAGGCCGAAGCTATTAGTGATGAAGGTACGATTGACTTGATGGGAGCTTACATTAGAGAACTAGAAAAAACAAGTTGGATGCTAAATGCATGGACCAAAAAAACGTCGGAAAATTTAAAGGAAAGTATTGTTGAAGCGTAATAGAATTTATAGACGCTATTGCATAAAACAATATTAACCTTAAAAATTTAAAGACTATGGAAAGTACAATGTCTACGGCATTTGATAACTTATTGGATAAACTACAAGGCTGGGTAAGTGCCGTAATAGAAAACATACCAAATTTAATTCTGGCCATTTTGGTAATGACAGCCGCTTATTTTGTAGCCAGATACACGAGAAAATTAGTTTTAAAGCTAGTTAATAACAGAGTACCTCAAAAATCTATCGCCAATATTATTGCTAAAATTTCGGCAGTAGTTGTAGTAGCAGCGGGACTATTTTTAGCCTTGGGAATTATGAACCTAAGTAAAATGCTAACCTCCTTATTGGCAGGTGCCGGTGTTGCAGGTTTAGCTATTGGTTTAGCATTGCAAGGTACATTATCTAATACCTTTGCTGGTGTAGTAATTTCGTTTAGAAAACGCATACAATTAGGTAATTGGGTGGAAACCAATGGCTTCTCTGGCGAAGTTGTTGATGTAAACTTAAAGGAGTTTGTTTTAAAAGAAGCAGACAATAACTTGGTAATCATTCCTAATAAAATGATATTAGAAAACCCATTAAAAAATTACTCATTAACTACCCGTATGCGCGTTGTTTTAGAGTGTGGTGTTGGGTATGAATCTGATTTAGAAGAGGTAGAACGCTTAACAAAAGAGACTATTGCTAATAAATTTGACCAAGTTGATGATGCTGATGATGTCGAGTTTTATTATACTGAGTTTGGAGGCAGTTCTATAAACTATATGTGTAGATTCTGGATTGATGCCGAGAGTATGTTAGAAAGACTAAAGGCAAAAACCACAGCTATTATTGAGATTAAAAAAGCTTATGATAAAGCAGGAATTAATATTCCATTTCCAATTCGAACACTTCAGTTTGATAATAAGCTAGCGCTAGACGCATCTACCCGAAATAAAGAATTCTCAAGTAATTAATTAGAGTAAAAAAGTTAATATTAATATGCGTTAATAAACGATGTATTAAAGTTAACAGGTGCAAAATATCTGAGTGATATTTGCATGTATACTTCTGAGAGTCAGAAGTTTTATATATACTAACTTTTAAATCATTATTAAATGTTGCGTTGGACAATAACATTCATAATAATCGCTTTAATCGCCGGAGTACTAGGTTTTGGAGGTATTGCAGGAGCATCAGCTGGAATAGCTAAAATATGTTTCTATATTTTCATCATACTATTTATAGTCTCTTTGATTAAGGGATTAGTGAAGAAATAAAAATTAATTAACCTTTAAAATTTAAAAATCATGAAAAAAATCATATTAACATTAGCCTTACTATTTACAATATCAACTGTATTTACAGGCTGTAGAGAAAAGAAAACAGAAGATAAAATTGAAGAAGCTTTAGAAGAAGTAAAAGATGAAGCTGGAGATGCTGTTGAAGAGATTGAAGACGAAATTGATGATGCTACGCATTAACTAACAGCCCACTCTAGCAGATATTAAAGAAAAGATTAACAAAATTAAAAACCACAAAAATGAAAAATTACATATATATAATGGCTTTATTAATTTGTGTACCAATAATGGCACAAGAAAAGCCAACAGAAATTAAGAAAGAAACTAAAGTAAAGGAAGTGAAGTATACTGATGGTGACAAAACCAAAGAAGGAAAAATAAAAGTAGTTACCAAAGAAACTTCAAAAGTAAAGCTTGATGCTGATGATAAGTACAAGTTAAATCAAGATAGAGTTCCTACTGACAAAAAGGTAACAACTACGATAATGATTGATAACGATGCAGACAAAGCTTATGATGTTTTAACTTCTGAAACCTATTACATAAGTGCAGATAAGGATTATAAATTCAGTCCGAATACTTCTGGGTTTATGATGGCATTGGCGAATGATAAAAATGAGTTTGTAGAAATAGGAAAAGCGTGGAATACCCACAGTCCAGGAAGTTACATTATTAAAGGCGAAACCTTTAACGGTATTGGTTATTTTGATAAAGACGGTAGTTTTATTGTAGAATACTATGATGAAGATTCAGAAAGTATAAAAACCATAACGTATAACGAAAAGGAAGACGCCATGTAATCACACATAGTGTTAAGATAAGTAATAAGTCTCGGGGAAACTCGAGACTTTTTGTATTTTAGGAGTCTTTAAATTTAATATGTAATATGAGCCTAACCGTACCAAAATCCGTATTTACTTTTTTTAAAAAACTAGAGAAAAACAATAATAGAGACTGGTTTAACGAAAATAAACCAGAGTTTAAAGCGATAGAAGCCGAGGTAAAGCAGTTTTATAATGCGATTTTCGATAACCTAAACAAGCATGACGAGATTGATAAACTCAAGATTTTTAGAATTTATCGTGATGTACGTTTTTCAAAAAACAAGTTGCCCTATAAAACTCATTTTGGTGGCTCGTTTCATAGAACAAAACCGCGGTTACGAGGTGGTTACTATTTACATATTCAGCCCAATAACGAAAGTTTTATTGCTACAGGCTTTTGGGAACCAGCCAAAGAAGATTTACTAAGAATACGAAAAGAATTTGAAATGGACGATGCTGAAATACGTGAAATTCTTGCAAATAAAAACTTTAATTCAATTTGGGGAGATAGCTTTATAGGAGACGAAGTAAAAACGGCACCTAAAGGGTTTAATAAGGAGCATAAAGCGATTGACCTGATTAAAAAGAAACAATATATCTTCACAAAAAAATACACGGACAAAGAGGTTTTAGATGCAGGGTTTTTAAATGAAATAGATAAAGCTTTTAAAGCCATTCGCCCATTTTTTGATTATATGAGTGATGTATTGACTACGGATTTGAATGGAGTATCTTTGATTTAAAACGTGTTTACGCTTTATCAATGCTAATAAGTCAAATCACAAGATTTTGTGTTTATTTGTCGCAATTGCATTCCTCAATCCAATCAGTTTGGTAATAATTGAAGTATTCTTTTATGATTTGGTAAGACTTAATAAAGTCAAAATCCAGATAACTTTTATATAATTCACGATAAGATGCAGGAAATCCGTTTTGCATATTTTTTGTATGAACTACATTATCTCTTAACTTCTTTAATTCCAATATAAATTCATATTTTTCTGGAAAATCACTAACAAAAGATTTATCCATAATTTGAGGTATGACCTTTTTTAGTTTTGATAAAAAGTCCATTGACCTTTGTGTTCTTTCCTTGTTGTAAGTTTTTCTGTTGTGCCGAATCTCAAAATCGTCAGGAATTAAGCTATTATTATAAGCCTCAATAGAAGTGAATAAGTTAATTATATAATCAGAAGATAATTGAAAGAAATTAAAAAAAGTGTGTGATAAATCATTTAAGTCTCCAAACAATTTAGATTCAAGAATTATTGACTGACTTTTTATTAATTCAGTCAGTTTACTTTCCGCATTAGTAAAGTACAGAATTGAAGGTTCTGGTTCTGGAATTATTATTGGTTTTCCATTAACTAAATGAACAAAACCTTGAATAATTTTCTTGTCTTCAGTTTGTATAAAAGCTTTAGTATAGATTTCAAAGTCAACTTCAGATGGCTTTTTTCCGTATTCATTATCTTTATTAATATCATTGATATCAAAATCAAATTTAATATTACCTACAAATTTTCTTTTGGTGTGTGAAGTCATGTAAATATCTACTTAAAGATAAAAGCAATTAAATATGTTAAACCGCCGTCAAAAACTCTGGCTTCTCAAATAACTGAATATTACTAATTAAGCGTTGCTTTACAATATTCATCATACGTTTATTTAAAGCTGAAGAGTTCTGAATATAAATTTCGTATTCTTCCACAGTAAATTGTCCAATAATCATTCCTTTCATAGAGTTACGCAATTTCATATCCTTTTGAATAGCGTTTTCAATATAAATCATACGTTTATCAATAGATAAATCATAAAACACCGACTTGTGTTTTGTAATATAGTTTTTGAAAACAGCAATCAATAAATCGTTTTGAAATTTAATAATGGGGCGCAATACCAAATTCTGAAACCGTTCATCAGAACTCATATTGTCATTAATTGTGGCTGATAAAATTTCTGGGCGAATACCTTTTAATTTGAATTGTCTGGTGTCCATTTCTTGTAGATTTTCAATAAAAATATCGAAATATAAAGGCGAAAATGAAAACGAGGTTTTATAATTGTCAACGAGGTTATTAACAAAAAAGGTTGAGCATAGAATATACCCAACCTTTTATATAGTTATTTGTTTTTTAAATCTGACTTAATCCACCATCAACCTCAATTTCAATACCATTGACAAAAGAAGCATCTTCAGAAGCTAAGAATAGTGCAGTATTTGCTATTTCTTCAGAAGTACCAAATCTTCCTAAAGGTATTTGTTGTCCAAATTCTTGACCTAATCCATCAAGAACATCTTGTGGCAATCCCATTTTTCCATAAATAGGTGTTTCTACCGGTCCTGGTGCAATAGAATTTACTCTAATGTCTCTAGATTTTACTTCAGAAGTTAAAACTCTAGCATAAGAACGTAATGCACCTTTACTTGCAGAATATACACCAAAACCATCAAAGCCTTTTTGACTTACAATTGATGTTGTAAATAAAATAGAACCTCCATCATTCATATTAGGAAGTGCTTCTTTTACTGCTAAAATTGGTCCTTTCACATTTATATTGAATATTTCATCATAATGCTCAGCGGTTATATCTGTAGTTGGAGTAGGAGGAGCAATACCTGCATTTAAAAATAGAACATCAATGTTTCCATATTTCGCTTTTGCTGTTTTAATTAAGTTGGTATTATCTTCTGGTTTACCAACGTCAGCTAAAACGGTTATAAAATCGCCCTCAAGGTCTTCAGAAACTTCATCAAGCGCTTCTTGTCTTCTGCCGGAAAGTACCACTTTAGCACCCTCTTTTAAAAATAATTTTGCTGTTGCTAAACCTATACCGCTATTAGCGCCTGTAATTACTGCTACTTTGTTTTTTAACTTACTCATAAATAGATGTTTTTATTTGAAACAATCGTTTCAAATTTGTTTAAAAAAAATTAAATTAATGTTTGTTTTATTGTTTTAATAATACTCTGTAATTCTTGTTTGTTATTGGTTAATATACTCGTCATTCTAAAACCTTGAATAGAAGAGTAGAGATACAATGCATACGCTTTTGCAGTCATCTTTTTGTTGATTAATAATTCATTTTGCCCTCTATCAACAATATCTTCTAATATATCAATCATTAAATTTTGATTATTGACTAAAAACTGAGTAATTGGTTTATCATGGTTTGCCATTTCTGATTTGCAATTCACAATCAAACAGCCTTTGTTATTCTTTTCCTTTATGATATCATTTAAATAAAGTTCAAACAAATTATCAATAGCCTCAAGAGCGTTTGATGCCTTTAATAATTTATCATTTAATTGTTCCTTATAAAACTCTTGATAGCTGTTTAAGCATTCTAAAAATAAATTATGTTTATTCTCAAACGAGTTATATATGCTAGATCTGTTTAAACCTGTAGCATCTACCAAATCTTGCATAGATGTAGCATTATAACCTTTATCATGAAAGACTTCGGTTGCTTGCTTAATAACAAGATTTTTATCAAATGTTTCTACTTTGGGCATATCTATTTGAAATGATCGTTTCAAAATTAAAACATTTTATTTAAACTGAATGTTAAAATTTTGTTATTCATCATAATTGTATAAATGCATACCTTTGAAATAAACAATTTTATATGAAATTTGGTAGCGTTGAACATCCAGAATTGATAGATTTTACATTCCCAAAAGACCATCCTGACACCAAGAAAGTTCTAGAGAAAGTTAAGGATGATAACTTCCCCGAAATTTATGTAGGCTGTGCCAAGTGGAATAGGGCAGACTTAAAAGGGTTTTATCCCAGAGGTACTAAAGACGAATTAGGATATTACTCGTCTCAGTTTAATGCTATTGAAATGAATGCAACGTTTTACCGCATATTTCCTGCGGAACAGTTTTCAAAATGGTATGATAAAACACCTGATGGGTTTAAATTTTTCCCTAAGTTAAATCAGGAAATTAGCCATTGGAAACGTTTAAATGAAACTCAGGCTGTAGTTGATAATTATTTGTACAACGCTTCAAATTTAAAAGAGAAGTTAGGCACTATCTTTTTACAAATGCACAGTAATTTTGCGCCTAAAGATTTTGACAGAGTAATAACTTTTGTTGAAGCATGGCCAAAAGAAATTCCATTGGCTATAGAATTTAGACACACCAATTGGTATAACGATAAAGCTATTGCAGAAGATTTATACCAATTGTTGG
This sequence comes from Hyunsoonleella pacifica, assembly GCF_004310335.1. Classification (GTDB taxonomy): domain Bacteria; phylum Bacteroidota; class Bacteroidia; order Flavobacteriales; family Flavobacteriaceae; genus Jejuia; species Jejuia pacifica. The sequence goes on from NZ_SIRS01000002.1 coordinate 412,118, forward strand.
AAACTCATAATATATCCAATGTTATTGTAGACACGGCTGGCAGGCGTGATTTAATGCATATGCGATTAACCAACGCCACGGCCTTTGTACGCTATGTTGGTGCAAATCACGAAAGCGATTATACACGTTTAGATGATTGGGTGGAGCGCTTAAAATTATGGAAAGATCAAGGTATAAAGGAAATTGATTTTTTTATTCATCAGAATATCGAAAAAGAGTCGCCTCTATTATCAGCCTATTTTATTAAAAAATTAAATGCCGCTTTGGGGTGTGATCTTACCATCCCAAATGAAGACCCTCAAAAAACACTATTTTAAATATAAAACCGTATTATGAGATTTCATACCAGAAAATGGATTAAACCTGAAGATTTAAACGCTAACGGTACCCTTTTTGGAGGGCGATTATTAGAATGGATAGACGAAGAGGCTGCCTTATATAGTATTGTTCAGCTAGAAAACCAAAAGGTAGTTACCAAATATATAAGCGAAATAGATTTTAAAGCCTCTGCAAAACAGGGCGATGTAATTGAAATTGGTATTAAAGCTATAAAATTTGGGAAGGCATCCCTTACTTTGAGTTGCGAAGTGAGAAACATGATGACTAGAGAAACCATAATTACAATATCTAATATAGTCATGGTGAATGTGGGGCAAGATGGTAAACCCTTAGCCCACGGAAAAACAAAAGTTGAGTACGTAAAAGATAGATTGTAATAACAAGCACCGGCTTTGTCGTAAAGACTAAATTAAATTCAAGAAATTGAAATACAAATAAGTTGATTTTAATTTTATTAAAAAACTCAATTCAGAATTGGGATGTTCCCTCAAAATACCTAATGAAAGTAAACAACAAACATTACTTTAAGTTATGTTTTTGGCTTATGTAGCGTCGTTTTTTGTTTAAACAGCCTGATTTGTTGTGGATTTTATCAGAATTTATTGTCAATACGAAAAAAAACAATAGCATATATTACGATTATTGTATATCAGGTCTATGCTTTTTTTGTTTTTCATAAAAATTAAATTTCCCTATTTTTAATAAATCATCAAATATGAGTATTGTAAACTAATAATCTTACAAAATTACTTCTAAAACATGATGAAACGCAAATAAAATCGATAAAATTATTGTTTTTTTGAAGATTTGATAATCTAAAAGAAGGATTAAGCTTTTTATTTAAGACGAAAGCTTTATAGTTTTACACATGTTAACGTATTATCCCAATTACTAACTTAACCCAAGAAGTATGCGTATTATATTAAATAAAAGCATTGTTTTGATTTGCTTCCTTTTCATGACAACTAAATACAGTTCTCAATCTCAAACTTACGGATCGATTTCATATAACAAGGCAGTAAATATTTCAGGAAAGCAAAGAATGCTTTCTCAAAAAATGGCCAAGGCTTATTTGTTTTTAGCACACGGTGTTGACAATACAGAGATAAAAAAAGAACTATCCTCTAGTAAATTTATATTTGAAAAACAGCTGCAGATTATAAAAGAGAACGGTAAGAAGTCTTCTGCAATTAAACTTTTAGTAAAGCAAACCGAAAAATTATGGTATAATTTTAAGGATTTAATCAGTGCAGAACCTACACTTGAAAATGCACGTAAAGTACTTGATTTAAATACAGATTTACTCAAATCTTGTCATCAAATAGTGATGCAAATAGAGTCTCTCTCTGGTTACAGTAGTAAGTATTTTAATAACTACGATCAAGAAGCAGTTATTATAGTTAACAAATCAGGAAAACAACGTATGTTATCTCAACGATTAGGATTATATTATTTAGCTTGTACACTTTTTCCAAATGAAAAGGCTGATTACAAGGAGGTGCTAAAAGAAACGTTTGAAGAGTTTGATGATGCCATTGGTTATCTTTTAATAAGTAGTTACAATACTACAGAATCTGAAGAGGAGATTGGTGAGATAATGGGTATTTGGGAAACTTATGTTTCTAATAAAAAAGAGTTTTATAATGGTAAGTTTGATTTAGTTGATGTTTTTAAAACCACTAATAATTTAACAAAACGATTTAATAAGATAACAGGAATTTATGAGGTAGTTGCTAAAAACCGACTATAACTATCGCATCAGTTTTTTAAAAATAAAAATAATGAGCATTTGCTAGGGATTAAGCAAGTGCTTTTTTTTTTCAATAAGTTTATTTTCATTGCATAAAATGCAATTTTTATGGTGTTCATTGTATATTTTGTAAAAATAAAATAACAATACGGTCTAAACTTTCGATTAAATGTAATTAAATATAACTTTGTATACTGTTATAATTTTACTGAAGACAATCAGTTAGTTTTCAGAAATTATTTCAAAAAACAAACCTTTATTATTTATGAGTAAGACATTATTTGACAAAGTGTGGGATTCGCACGTTGTTAGAAACATAGAAGATGGGCCAGACGTGTTTTTTATAGACCGTCATTTTATACATGAAGTTACAAGTCCAGTAGCTTTTGTTGGTTTAAAACAACGTGGTATAGGCGTTATGTACCCAGAACGTACATTTGCAACCGCAGACCACAATACACCAACTTGGGATCAACATTTACCAGTTGCAGATCCTTTATCAGCAAACCAACTGGAGGCTTTGGCTAATAATGCTGCTGAATACGGTATTTCGCATTGGGGATTAGGACACAGAAATAACGGAATTGTTCATATTGTAGGCCCTGAAAATGGTATTACATTACCAGGATCTACTATCGTGTGTGGCGATTCACATACCTCTACACATGGTGCTTTTGGTGCTATTGCGTTTGGTATTGGTACATCTGAAGTAGAAATGGTTTTATCTACACAATGTATTATGCAACCTAAGCCAAAGAAAATGCGTATTAACGTAAATGGCGAATTAGGTTTTGGGGTAACACCTAAAGATGTGGCATTATATATCATTTCACAACAAACCACTTCTGGTGCTACAGGTTATTTTGTAGAATATGCAGGAGATGTGTTTGAAAATATGACAATGGAAGGTCGTATGACGGTTTGTAACCTTTCTATTGAAATGGGTGCTCGTGGTGGAATGATTGCTCCTGATGAAAAGACGTATGAGTATATTAAAGGAAGAAAACATACACCAAAAGGTGCAGATTGGGATAAAGCGATGGGCTATTGGAAAACGCTTAAAACCGATGAAGACGCAGTATTTGATGTAGAGTTTACTTATGATGCAGCCGATATTGAACCAATGATTACTTATGGTACTAATCCAGGAATGGGAATGGGGGTAACACAATCTATTCCAATGGCTGAAGATGTAAAAGGAGGTGTAGCTACATATAAGAAGTCTTTAGGTTACATGAAGTTTGATGAAGGCGATGATATGATAGGTAAACAAGTGGATTATGTATTCCTTGGATCTTGTACAAACGGACGTATTGAAGATTTTAGAGCATTCTGTTCTATAGTTGAAGGGCGTCAAAAGGCAGATAATATTACGGCTTGGTTAGTCCCAGGATCGCACAAGGTTGTAGATCAAATAAAAGAGGAAGGTCTAGATAAAATTTTAGAAGCTGCTGGTTTTGTATTAAGAGAGCCAGGATGTTCTGCATGTTTAGCAATGAATGATGATAAAGTGCCTGCTGGAAAATTAGCAGTATCAACATCTAACAGAAACTTTGAAGGACGTCAAGGACCTGGATCAAGAACTCTATTAGCGTCGCCTCTTGTTGCAGCTGCTACTGCAGTAACAGGAGTGGTAACAGACCCTAGAACAGTAATGGAGGCAGCGACAGCTTAAAAAGTTATTAGCTTTTGGTAAATAGCCATTAGCAGAACACAACAATTATAATAGTATGCCAATAGCTAAAAGCTAAAGGCAAAAAGCAAAAACAAAATGGCTTACGATAAATTTGAAGTATTAACAAGTACAGCATACCCACTACCAATAGAGAATGTGGATACAGATCAAATTATACCAGCTCGCTTCTTAAAAGCTACAGAGCGTAAAGGATTTGGCGATAACTTTTTCCGTGATTGGAGATACGATTCTGAAGGAAATCCTATAGCAGATTTTCCTTTAAACGATAAGAAATACGAAGGTTCTAAGATTTTAGTAGGAGGCAAGAACTTTGGTTCTGGATCTTCTAGAGAGCACGCAGCATGGTCAGTTTACGATTTTGGATTACGTTGTGTAATTTCATCATTCTTTGCTGATATTTTTAGAAATAACTGTTTGAATATTGGCGTATTGCCAGTACAGGTTTCGGCTGATTTTGCTCAGAAATTATTTGACGCTATTGAAGCGGATCCTAAAGCAGAAATTAAAGTAGATTTACCAAATCAAACAGTAACCTTACTATCAACTGGAGAGTCTGAATCGTTTGATATTAACGGTTATAAGAAAGGAAATATGTTAAATGGTTTTGATGATATAGATTATCTTCAAAATATGAAAGATGAGGTTAAAGCATTTGCTGAGACAAGACCATTTTAAGTATATTAGCAAAAAATATAACAATACATTAAAAAAGCATTCCATTTAACAAATGAAATGCTTTTTGTGAATATAAAAACTGGCAATGTCTAAGCGAAGAATAGAAATAATGGATACGACATTAAGGGATGGGGAGCAAACCTCCACTGTGTCGTTTTCAGCATCTGAAAAACTAACAATAGCGAAACTTTTACTTGAAGAATTAAAGGTAGATCGTATTGAGATTGCTTCGGCTAGAGTTTCAGAAGGTGAGTTTCAAGCGGTAAAAGACATTACAGATTGGGCTGCTGAAAACAATTACCTCGATAAGGTAGAAGTGTTGACTTTTGTAGATAAGGGTGTTTCCATTCAGTGGATGAAAGAGGCAGGTGCTAAGGTTCAAAACCTATTAACTAAAGGTTCATTAAATCATTTAACTCATCAGCTTAAAAAGACTTCTAATCAGCATTTTAAAGAGATAAAGGAAACGATAGCCTTAGCTGCGAACCATGATATTATTACTAATGTATATTTGGAAGATTGGAGTAATGGCATGCGCAATTCTAAAGATTATGTATATGAGTTTTTAGAGTTTTTAAGTACTCAAAAAGTAGCTAGAATAATGCTCCCCGATACTTTAGGCGTTTTAACTCCTGAAGAATCGTATACTTTTGTTAAGGAGATAAAAGACAAATATCCAAACTTACATTTTGATTTTCATGCACATAATGATTATGATTTGGGGGTGGCAAATGCTATTGAAGGTTTAAAAGCCGGTGCAGATGGCTTACACTTAACGGTAAATGGTATGGGAGAGCGTGCAGGAAATGCACCTATGAGTAGTACTATTGCCGTAATTAATGATTTTATGCCTGATATTGAAATGGGTGTTAATGAAAAGGTACTTTATACGGTAAGTAAGCTGGTAGAGAATTTTTCTGGGGTTATGATTCCTGCAAATAAGCCTATTGTTGGTGCAAATGTGTTTACGCAAACGGCTGGAATTCATGCAGATGGCGACAATAAAAAGAACCTGTATTTTAGTGATTTAATGCCGGAGCGTTTTGGTAGAAAGCGTCAGTATGCTTTAGGTAAAGCGTCTGGTAAAGCAAATATCCAAAAAAATTTACAACAATTAGGTTTACAGCTTAATGATGAAGATTTAAAGAAAGTTACCCAACGTATTATAGAACTTGGCGATAAAAAACAAGTGGTTACCAAAGAGGATTTACCATATATAATTTCTGATGTGCTGGACAGAACCTACGAAGAAAAGATAACGGTAAACTCTTATGTGTTAACACATTCTAAAGGTTTAAAACCTTCTACAACTGTATCTATTACTATAGAAGATGAAACCTTTGAAGAAAATGCTCAGGGAGACGGACAGTATGATGCATTTATGAATGCTGTTAAAACGATTTTTAAAAGAAAAAAAATAGAGCTTCCAAATTTAATTGATTACGCGGTTAGGATTCCTCCGGGGAGTAATTCTGATGCCTTATGTGAAACGATTATTACTTGGAAAAATGCTGAAAAAGAATTTAAAACGCGTGGTTTAGATAGTGATCAAACGGTTTCTGCTATTAAAGCTACTGAGAAGATGTTGAATATTGTAGTAAGTTGATGTGTTGAATTGTTGATTTGTGGAATCGCTTAATTGTTACACTAGAAACCCGATTAAACAGTTAAACGCATAAACAGTTACACGATTAATTAAAAAGAATAAATAAAGATTAAATTACATATAAATGAAATTAAACATAGCCCTTTTAGCTGGAGACGGCATAGGACCTGAAGTGATAGACCAAGCAGTGAAAGTAAGTGATGCTGTGGCTGCAAAATTTGGACATGAAATTAATTGGAAACCAGCCTTAACGGGTGCTGCCGCTATTGACGCTGTTGGGGAACCTTATCCTGATGAAACCCATGAGATTTGTAAAAGTAGCGATGCTGTGTTATTTGGAGCTATTGGTCATCCTAAATTTGATAATGATCCATCTGCAAAAGTGCGTCCGGAGCAGGGATTGTTGAAAATGCGTAAGGCTTTGGGCTTGTTTGCTAATGTACGACCAACTTTTACATTTCCGTCGTTATTGGACAAGTCACCTTTAAAAAAGGAACGTATCGAGGGCACTGATTTGGTGTTTTTACGTGAATTGACTGGTGGTATTTACTTTGGAGAAAAGGGTAGAAGAGAAGAAGGTGAAACGGCTTTTGACAACTGTGTGTACACCAGAGCAGAAGTACAACGTTTGGCTAAAAAGGGGTTTGAATTGGCGATGGCTCGTGGTAAAAAATTATGCTGCGTGGATAAAGCGAATGTACTGGAAACATCTAGACTTTGGAGAGAAACGGTACAGGCTATGGAAACCGATTATCCTGAAGTTGAAGTGAGCTACGAGTTTGTTGATGCTGTAGCCATGCGTTTGGTACAATGGCCAAATAGCTACGACGTGTTAATTACTGAAAACTTGTTTGGAGATATTTTAACGGATGAAGCTTCTGTGATTTCTGGATCTATGGGATTAATGCCAAGTGCATCTTTAGGATCGGATATTGGTTTGTTTGAGCCTATCCATGGATCTTACCCACAGGCTACTGGTTTAAATATTGCAAACCCAATGGCAACAGTACTTTCTGCTGCTATGATGTTTGAGAACTTTAGTTTACAAGCCGAAGGTAAAGCTATTAGAGATGCTGTAAATAGCGCCCTAGAAAAAGGTATGGTAACTGAAGATTTAGCTGATGGAGGTACCTCGTATGGTACTAGCGAAGTTGGTGATTGGTTGGCTGCTAATATTTAAACTTTACTAGGATAAATATATTTAGACCTTTCAGGTTTCAAAAAACCTGAAAGGTCTTTTTTTGTTATTTATTTTTGTTTATGAAGGCGATTACTGTTTCAGAAAATAGTTGGGGTTCTGAAAACATTGGGGAATGTCCAGATTGTTCAAAAATCACCAATTCTTTTTCGGTTGAACCTAAGTTATCAAAAGATTCTTGTGCAAATGCTATTGGCACTATCATATCATGTTTTCCCCAAATGGTTAGGGAAGGAATTGTTATTTCTGAAAACTGATCTGTGAGATCGATATTTTCAAATAAGTCTTCATCTAGAATGGATTGTGTTTTTAGCATATTCCAAATTAACGTTAAAACGTTATACTTATAAATAGTTTTGCCATCTAGATTTTCCTGTTTGTTGATAAGCCCTGAGTCTTCAAGTTTTTCTTCGGCGATAAACGCTTCACTATTCAACCTATATGCATCATCAATATTCTTGTATTCTTGAGGTGTGTTGTTTGCAAGATCAATAACAGAATTCCAATATTCAACATGATTTCCCAATGCTATTTGTTCGTTGCCCACTCTTTTAAAATTATCAATATAGCCCTTGTATAAACCTTTGGTGTTACCAGAGCCGTCTACATTAATCCACCCTAAAAAGGGGCTTTGGTCTTTAAGCAAGGTCGCTGGTCCTAATGTACCACCCCAACTATGTCCCATTAGAAATAATTTAGAATCCTTTCCATATTTATGTTGAATCACTTTTACAAGTGCTAAAACATCTTCAGCCATAATATCAATACTGATTCCGCTTTCTGAATAGTTACCTTGCGACATCCCTGATCCTCTTTGATCAAAATAGACAACAGCACATTCTTTTTCTATTTCACTTTTAATTGTAGCGTTTCTGTAGCTTAATCCAAAGCCTCCAGGACCTCCATGAAGGATTATAAGAAAAACTTTTTCTGAGGCATTGCCATGTATATAAGCAGGCATATCCGCATTTTCATGACGTACAAACATGGTTTCATTTAAGTTGTTTAAATTCTCATCATTAGAACATGAAAAGGAGGTACATATAACAACTATTAGTACTAATGTATATCTATTTATTATTTTTTTCATCTCTTTTTTTTCTTTTTGAAATTAAACCGGTATCCATATTGAAAATTAAAACTTGGTAAAGCTCCTGCGTTGTATGGAGTTCGTAGCATAAAGTTTATGTTAAAATAACGTCCTGTTATTTTTTTACCAGGTCTTTGTTTTCCAATTCCTATGGAAATAGATGGCGCATAGTATCCTCTTCCTGGAAGAAAAACTTTTGATACGTTGTCTCCATTAACTTCGTATGTTTCTGGTAAAAAAGAGCGATAATAGCCCAAAGGGTTGAATTCAATACTAAATTCTTTTCCTTTTTTATTGATACGTCTCCAAGTAAGTCCATAATTTGTAAAAATTCCAGTATCAGTAGAGGTAGAAAAGTTGGTAGTAAAACCTAAATTACCATTTAGCAAAAACTGATGCGTATTTGTTCTTTCTTTGCCTCTTTTATTTTTTGTTTTTATTGTTTCTTTTAGAAGGTATTCTGAACCAAAACTTAAACCGTTGTTCCAAAAGATATTTCCAGAATAGGCTATCTTGAATTCGGTTCTTTCTAAAAATGATTTTGAGGAGAGCTTGGGTGGTTCTTTAGTTGTTTCTAGGTTTTGTGTAAATCCTATTCTCCAGAATAGTATTAAACACATGCAGAGTAATCGTAGTTTTAATTGCATATATATAAGTTATGATTGATGGCGTAAAACTATCTTTATAACTTATCTTTATCTGTTAAAGTATGCGTAATTAAAAATTAACAAAATCACAAAAAACCTTACTACATCTAGTTTTATTATGATATTGTTAACTTAATAGTGATTTTCTATGTATTTGAGAACTTAGTGGGTAACTCAAAAATCTCTAAATCAAAATAAGAGACTGAAGCAAGCACATGATCAAAAATATCAGCCATAATATATTCGTAATTTACCCAACGTTTATCAGAACTAAAGGCATAAATTTCTATGGGTAATCCTTGGGGAGTAGGCGCAAGTTGACGTACCATAATGGTCATATCCTTATTAATTGCAGAATGGTTTTCTATGTATGTTTGGATATATTTTCTAAAAACTCCAATATTAGTTAAGTTTCTGCCGTTTATGGCTATAGCTTTGTTGATATTATTGTTTTTATTGTATTTAGAAATATCATTTTGTCTTGCTTCTAAATATGGTGTTAACAATTCAATTTTTTTAAGATTTTCAATATCATTTTCTAATAGACATTTTATAGAATCTTGTTTGATGTTTAAAGCTCTTTTAATTCGCCGTCCTTCAGAACTAGTCATTCCTCTCCAATTCTTGAAAGACTCAGATATAAGGGCGTAGGTGGGGATAGTTGTTATTGTTTTATCAAAATTTTGAACTTTAACAGTTGCTAACGTAATTTCAGTAACATCTCCATCGGCTCCGTATTTTTCAAAAGTAATCCAATCACCAATGCGTACCATATCATTTATAGACACTTGGATACTTGCAACAAAGCCTAGGATTGTATCTTTAAATACTAAGATGATAACGGCAGAAATAGCACCTAATCCAGTTAAGAATTTTAAAAATGGAATACCCGTAATTATTGCTATTGCAGACATTATGCCGCCTAACCAAGCAAAAATCATAAAAACCTGAATGTAACTGTCTATAGGTTTATCTTTAAATCTAGGTAGTGTTTTTAAATAGTCTTTTAGCGTATTTAATATGCTTCTGGCTATCCAAAGTGTTAATATAATAGCAAATACTTTTAGCCCTTTTTCTATGATATTTTCAAAGTCTCCAAAATCAATAAATACATCTGGAACAAATTCTATAGCAACTAAAAGCGGGATAATATGCGCAATATTTGTTGGCACTTTATTGGATATAAGCAAGTCATCAAAATTGGTTTTAGAACGCTTTGCAAACTGGGAAAATGTACCTGTTAGTAATTTTCTAATAATAATATCTATAAGGAAAATTACAATTAATAATCCAACAAGAAGAATAAGCATGTTTAGGTATTGAGCAGATTGTTCTGAAATACCTAATTCAATGAGTTTTTCAAAAATCCAGTGTTTTAAACCTGTTGCGTCTTCAGTAACGTTTTCTTGAATCATTAGGCAGATTTTAAATATTTTCTATCAATGTAGAAAGTGCCAAATGGTATAATTGCAGCTATTAGTACAATTGCAAAGGTTTTATTATCCCATTTAAACTCTGGTTTTATTAGTGCCGCTAAAGCAATATAAGCCACAAATAATAGTCCATGAGGCATACCTAAGAGTTTAACATATTGTGGATCATCTAAAAGGTATTTTATTGGTGTAGCAATAAAAAGTAATAGAATATAGGATATGCCTTCTAAGAAAGCTACTATTCTGAATATATTTAAAAATGAAAACATTATTGATATTTTACTGCAAAAGTAGAGCAGAACAATAACAAAATACTATGATTTAAGATTTTTTTATAATGCATTAAAAATGATAAGACCATAAATAGCAAAACGCACTAAACGTAACGATCCAAATAATACAACATTTTTAAATGGGAATTTTATAATACCTGCCGCAATACAAGAGATTGAAAAGGGTAACGGTAGTAATGCACCAACAATTATTAAAAATCCACCCCATTTCTTTGAGTTCTTTAACTGCTTTTGCATTTTAACTTCAAGGTGGTTATGTACTGAAGGAATTTTAGTAATCATTTTTCCCAAATGATAAGCTAATAAACCTGCAGTGTAAGACAGTACAGCTAGGATACTTAAGTACCCCCAAGGGTTTGGCATTTTCCCAGACCATGCTATGAATATTTCTGGTGGAATTAAACCAAGTAGTGTTTCAGATACAAAGAAAAAGCTTAATACGCCTTGAGATGGTAGTATTTCTGTTAACTTTACTAAAGCGTCATTAATATTAAAGAAGTGATTTATTATGTAAATAACTATAATGGCTCCGGCAATATATGGTAATGCCTTTTTTACAGCTTGCCATACAAATGTATAAAAGCCAGTGTAGGTGTAGTATTGATGAAGTAACTGAAGCTTAGATTTGCCAGTTTTGGTTTTTTGTTTCTCTTTCATAAAACTTTTATCACAACGGGATCAAATATAAGTTTCTAGGGTATTATTTTAAAATTTTAAATGTTAATTAGCTATAGTTTAACAGCTTTTTTAAATAAAGAATCCGATGAATAAACATTCATCGGATATATTTTGTTTTTTAACTATATAAGTTTTTATAATTTGACAAACTTCTCAGTAAAATTTAAGTTGCCGTCCATAGCAGTAATCATATAAATTCCACTTTTTAAATCACTAACATCAATAGTTTGTTTTGGTTTTTGAATGCTTATTTCACGAATGGCCTTACCTAGTATATTTCTTAGGATTAATTTGCCTTTGTAATTTGAGAAATTACTAATCTCTATTTTATCAATAGCTGGATTAGGATATAGCTTTATGCCGTTCACTATATATTTATCATCTGTAGAAAGCGTTGAACATGATGACTCACTATTTGTTAGACTAAAAGCATTACTATCACTTACATCGGTTCTACGCAATACCATTTTATCCATAAAAAAGAAGCTTGATCTTGCGTCAACAATTATGGAATAGTTACCTGGGTTATCAAATGTTGCCCAGATAAATCTAAAAGAATCTCCATCATTAGTATTAGTAACAAACCCCCAACGTTGTTCTACTGGTAAATTTACAGGATGTCTATTCATAAAAGCTTTGAAATATCCTGATGTACTCGAGCCTTCCGGACAATCTCTGTCAGGATTACTAGTACAACTTGGTCTAGGCTCAACTACTTGAGTAGAAGTTGCACTACTTTGTTTGGTAGCATAAAAGTCATCAGCAACTATACGTAACCATGCATCGTTGTGTTCGCCTCCAGAAGTTCCTGTACCTATGCGTCCTCGCCATGCAAGTCTGTATGTACCGGGATTATTAATTTTGATATTGTAAGTTATAGGGGCGCCTGTTAACGCTGAAAATGATTGAGCACCATCCCAATAAATATAAGTAATTGTTGACCCAGATAAATTTGGATCAGCTTCACTCCCTGTCTTCCAGTTTGATCCATTAGGTAAAATACCAGATTCCATTTCAATAGTTAGTAATCCATTTTGTTCTTCAAAAGGCAATGTTCCATCACAAGTTGCAGTTTGAGCTGATAATTGTAAACTAATAATTGATAGTAAGAGTACAAGAAAATAGGTAAGTGTAGTTTTTTTCATTGCTAAATTTTTTATGTTGCAATTTCAGATAATTGATGAATTAAACCATCATGAGGTATCCTGTACTTTCTTTGTTTTTCAAGTATTTACAGTAGAAAATCCTTTAAATCTTGATAATTTGAAATTTGAGTAGCTACTTTTGGTTTTCCTATAACCGCTTTTATTTGTTTAGGCAAAACTTGTTCTTCTTTAATAGTATCTTCAACAACATCTAAAAACTTAGTTGGGTGTGCTGTTTCTAGAAATATGCAATGCGCATTTGGGTGCTCTTTTAAGTAAGATTTGCAACCTAAATACCCAACAGCTCCATGCGGATCAGCAACATAGTTGTAATTGTTATATATCTCTAGCATAGCTTCTTTAGTTTCTTCATCAGTAAAACTGTAAGAAGATAAATTATGCTTTAAAGTTTCGAACTGATTTTTATAAATCTCTTGAATTCGTATAAAATTGCTAGGAGCACCAACATCCATAGCATTGCTTATGGTTTGTATAGATGGTTTTGGCTCGTATAATTGAGATATTAAATAGCGTGTTACAACATTATTAACGTTATTTGATGCTATAAAATGCTTAATAGGAAGTCCTAATTGTTGCGCCATCATACCTGCACAAATATTTCCAAAATTACCACTAGGCACTGAAAATACAATATCATCATATTGTTTGTGCAACTGTTTATAGGCAAATATAAAATAGAATAGTTGTGGTAACCAACGTGCTACATTTATAGAGTTTGCAGAAGTTAATTGCATTTTACTGGTTAATTCTTCATCGAGAAATGCAGTTTTTACCATGGCTTGACAATCGTCAAATGTGCCATTTACTTCTAATGCTTTTATATTTTGGCCAAGTGTTGTTAATTGTTTTTCTTGTATATCGCTAACTTTTCCACTAGGATACAAAATCACAACATTAACACCTTTAACTCCAAGGAAACCATTTGCTACAGCACCACCAGTATCTCCTGAAGTAGCTACTAAAACTGTTACTTCTTCATTATTATTTTGGTTGAAATGTCCCAAACAACGCGCCATAAAGCGTGCTCCTACATCTTTAAATGCCATAGTTGGTCCATGAAATAATTCTAATGTAGATATATTATCATTTAGCTTTACAACAGGAAAATCAAAGGATAATGTTTCTTCAACAATAGTTTTTAAAATATCCTCTGGAATTTCAGGAGTTACAAATTGTTTTATAGCTTCAAACGCTATTTCAGTATAAGATAAATTATCTAAATTATCCCAAAACGACTGGGAAAGGGGCGTGATATTTTCAGGGAAGTATAAGCCTTTATCTGGAGCTAACCCTTTAATAACAGCATTTTTAAATGTTGAATCTGCTGCTTGTTTGTTTAATGAATAATAATTCATAAGTTGTTGAAATAACCGAATACAGAAAATGAAAAATCATTTACTGGAATCGGATTTAGTTGTATAATGTTATTTCTTTTATTGTCGAAATAATCTGTTATTTAATTAATAATTTTAACTCCTTTAGTATTAATTTTTGATACGTGTATATCAAAATTTATACTTGATGATGCGTAAACCTCTTGCATTGCGTCTTTAACTTTATTTGCATTTTCCAGACCTTTACTTAATGTGAAAATTGAAGGTCCGGAACCAGAGATTCCAGCACCTAAGGCACCTGCATTTAATGATGCTTGTTTTACTTCAGTAAATAGAGGAATCAATTGACTTCTATAAGGCTCAACCACTACATCGGTTAAGGCACTTTTTATCAAATTATAATCACTAGTATGTAGTGCATGCACTAGGCTACCTAAATTTGCCCACTGTATTATAGCATTATTAAGAGGAACTTCTTTAGGAAGAATAGCTCTAGATTCAGATGTTTTTATTTCTATTTGTGGATGAATTATTGTTGCATATAAATCATCAGGAGAGGGAATTTCTAATATTTGTAAAGGCGATATACTTTTTACTAAAGTAAATCCACCGAAAAGAGCAGGAGCAAGGTTGTCAGCATGCTCGCACTTACTGGCTAATGCTTCTCCTTTTATAGCGAATTCCGTAAGTTGAGTCTTGTCAAATGGTCGACCTATCAATTCATTCATCCCAAAAACACTACCAACTGCACTTGCGGCACTACTGCCAATACCACTTCCTGGCTTTATATTTTTATAGATTTCAATTTCAAAACCAAAATCAACATCCAAATTCTCGTACATTGCTAATGCGGATACACCTGCAACATTCAATTCTGCTTCTTTAGGTAAATCAAAGCCTTCAATTGTTGATATAAAAATGCCTTTTTTGTCGATTTTTCTAATTACCATCTCATCTCCTACGTTATCCAAACAGAAGCCCATAACGTCAAATCCGCAAGATACATTGGCCACTGTGGCAGGAGAAAATAGTCTTATTTCATTCATCTTTTTTATTAAATAATGTTCGGCTGCACTACTACAGGAAATATCACTTTCTTTGTGTAATTCCATTTGTTTTAATTATTACCTAATCTTATAATATCAGCAAATAATCCTGACGCTGTAACATCTGCACCAGCACCAGCACCTTTAATAATCATAGGTTGTTGCGAATAACGTTCTGTGTAGAACATTACAATATTATCACTTCCTTCTAAGTTGTAAAATGGGTGTCCAACAGGAACTTCTTGTAAGCTTACACTAGCTTTACCATTATCGAATTTCGCAACGTATTTTAGCTGACAATTATTTGCTTTAGCAGAAGCGTATAAACTTTGGTAATGTGCTTCATCAGCAATTAACGTTTTATAAAACTCCTCTACAGAACCACTTTCCAATCCTGATGGTGATAAGAAAGAAGTATTCTTAATATCTTCTAGGTTTAGTGTTACGCCACTTTCTCTGGCTAGAATTAAAATCTTACGAGCTACATCAACACCACTTAAATCTATTCTTGGATCAGGTTCAGTATAACCTTCAGCACCAGCTTGTTTTACTACATCATAAAATTTTGTAGTATCGCTAAAGTTATTAAATACAAAGTTTAAACTTCCAGAAAGTACAGCTTGTATTGAGGTAACTTTATCACCTGAAGCCACTAAGTTATTTAATGTATCTATAATTGGTAAACCTGCACCAACATTGGTTTCAAACAAAAATGGTGCATTATATTTTAGAGATAGCTCTTTTAATTCTTGATATTTTTCAAAATCGCTTGAGCAAGCAATTTTATTACAAGCTACAACTGCAATACTTTCTTTCAGGTATTTTTTGTAGAGATTTGCTACATCTGCATTGGCAGTGACATCTACAAAAATACTATTACGTAAATTCAATGCTTTTGCATTTTGGAAAAATCCTTCTAAAGAAGCAGTTTCCCCATTACTTAAGTCATCTTTCCAAGTTTTAAGATTTAAACCAGAAGCATCAAATATCATCTTTCTAGAATTTGATAATCCTACAACACGAAGATTGATTTTAAGGTTTTCTTTAAGATATTTTTTCTGCTGTTTTATTTGTTCTACTAAGCGTTCTCCAACATTACCAACCCCAGTAATAAATACATTTAATTGTTTTGTTATACTTTCAAAAAAGGCTTCATGTAACGTATTTAATGCTTTTTTTACGTCAGTTTCTTCTATAACAATTGAAATGTTTTTTTCAGAAGCACCTTGAGCGATAGCCCTAATATTAATATTGTTTTTTCCTAAAGATGAAAACATTTTACCACTAATGCCTTGGTGGTTCTTCATATTATCACCCACTAAAGCCAGGATTGATAAGTTAGTTTCAACTATAATAGGATCAATTTTATGAAGTGCAATTTCGTTTTCAAATGTTATATCTATGGCAGTTTTAGCAATTTCTACATCTTTTTCTTCTATACCTATACAAATAGAATGTTCTGAAGAAGACTGAGTGATTAAAATAACATTGATTTTCTCGTTAGAAAGTGTTTCAAATAAACGTTTAGAAAATCCAGGAATACCTACCATGCCACTTCCTTGAAGGGTTAACAAAGCGATGTTAGAAATATTACTAATACCTTTAACAGGCTTGCTTGAAATCTCAGGTCTATTGGAAATTATAGTACCAACGGCCTCAGGCTCCATAGTATTTTTAATATGAATAGGTATATCTAAATCTAATACAGGTTGTACGGTAGGAGGGTAGAGTACTTTTGCTCCAAAATGTGACAACTCCATAGCTTCTTGATATGAAATACTCTGTATAGGTTGTGCTTGTTTTACTAATTTAGGATTAGTTGTAAACATACCGCTTACATCTGTCCAAATTTCTAGTTGTTCTACATGTAATGCTGCAGCAATAATAGCAGCAGTAAAATCTGAACCACCACGCCCTAATGTAGTTTGTTCTCCAAATGTAGAGTTGGCTATGAATCCGGGTAAAATAGTAATTGATTCTTTAGCTGAATCAAAATAGTCTTTTATATTATTGTTGGTAATTTTATAATCAACCTCAGCTTTAGTAAAGTTAGAGTTTGTAATTACCAATTCTTGAGAATTCTTTCTATTTGCTGAAATATTTCTATTCTTCATGGTTTCAGCTATAATAAAAGAGGATAACAACTCTCCAAAGCTTACCAATTTATCAGAAGTTTTAGGAGACACTTCATTAATCAAAAATATACCTTCTAATAAACTATATAATTCGCTTAATTTTTTCTCAGCGTATGCTAAAATAGAAGTATTATTATCAGTATTTAATTCTTTAATAATTGAGTAATGTATAGTTTCAATGGTTTTAAATGTGTCTTTAAAACTATCGTCCTTACTTTGTGCTTGTCGTCCTGCTAATAACAGTTTATCAGTTATACCACCAACAGCAGAAACCACACATACTACTTTACTATCTTGTGCATAAGATTGTAATATACTTATGACTTTATTTATATTTTTTGAAGAACCTACAGAAGTTCCTCCGAATTTTAAAACTTTCATTTATCTAATGAATTGAAATTGAAATGTAAAATTTAAAAAAATGTAATTGTAAAAATTACACGTAAGCCTAGAATAATATATAACTAATAACCCCAAAGGGTTGTTGTATTTGTAGTTGTAGCTAAAATAGTAGTTGTGTTTGAAGAAAATGTAAACACAGTTATAAATTTATTTTGGCTTAAATGATTCATTTTCGTTATATAAAACATTCCAAAAGTATTACTTTTAGCCTAATAAAAAAACTAAACTTATTTTTTTGCAAGATTCTTATCATCGCTAAATTTTCATTTAAAAAAAACGACTAAATGCGAAAAGAATTGAAAGATTGATAATTGATATTTTATGAAGATATTTTCTAAAGAACAAATATATGCAGGGGATAAACTCACTGCAGATCGACAAAACATTACTTCAACTGAATTAATGGAAAGAGCAGGCACTCAAATTTTTAATTGGATGCATGCGCGTATGCAAGGTGCACAAGTGCCTGTGCATGTGTTTTGTGGTATTGGGAATAATGGGGGTGATGGTTTGGTTTTGGCAAGACATTTGGTAACACATGGTTACAATGTACATACCTATGTTATTAATTACAGTGATAAGCGTTCAAAGGATTTTTTAATTAATTACGATAGAATAAAAAACGTTACAAAAAAATGGCCAACACTTTTAAAATGTACTGAAGATTTCCCAGAGATACATCCAGATGATATTATTGTTGATGCAGTTTTTGGCATTGGTTTAAACAGACCTGTTGCAGACTGGGTAAAAAAATTATTTCAGCACTTTAAAACGACCAAAGCTTTTACTTTATCTATTGATATTCCTTCTGGATTGTATACTGACAAGATTGTAGAAGATCCTGAAGCTGTTGTTTATGCAGGTTTTACGTTAAGTTTTGCCTCACCCAAGTTGGTGTTCTTTTTGCCTGAAACAGCTAAATATACTGTGCAATGGGAAATTTTAGATATTGGTTTAGATCCAGAATATTTGTATACAACTGAGACAGAAGCGCAACTTATTGGTAAGCATGAAGTGTTGCCAAATTATATTCCTAGAGATAAGTTTTCTCACAAAGGACAATTTGGTCATGCTTTAATTATTGGCGGAAGCTATGGGAAAATAGGAGCTGTAACCTTAACGAGTAGAGCAGCATTATCTGCTGGTGCTGGACTTGTATCTGCTTATGTACCCAAATGTGGTTATTTGCCTTTACAGTCTTCCTTTCCTGAGGCTATGGTAATTACAGATGCTGATGAAGAAAATATATCTTCAATTAATTTTGAAATTGAACCTACTGTAGTTGGTCTAGGAATAGGAATGGGAATGGAAACAAAGACCATTACAGCTTTTGAAGGGTTTTTAAAATCTAATAAAGTACCCTTAGTTATTGATGCAGATGGGCTTAATATGTTGGCTAAAAAGAAAGCGTTATTAAAGCTATTACCTGAAAATACTATTGTAACACCGCATCCAAAAGAACTAGAGCGACTAATTGGTGCTTGGAAGGATGATTTTGAAAAGCTTAAAAAGGTAAAAGCCTTTGCAAAAAAATATAAACTGATTATTGTTATAAAAGGCGCCAATACTATAACTGTATTTAATGAGAGGCTTTTTGTTAATACAACAGGGAACCCTGGTTTATCTACTGCGGGTAGCGGAGATGTATTAACAGGTATTATAACTGGATTATTGGCGCAAGGTTATCATCCATCAGTTGCTGCAATTTTTGGAGTGTATTTACATGGAAGGTCTGCTGATATTGCAGTAGAAGATTTTGGGTATCAAAGTTTGATGGCAAGCCATGTGATTGATTATTTGGGGGAAGCCTTTATAGATTTATTTAAGCAGCCTGAACCACAACAACAAACTCAACAAGAACCTGATGAGAATGACTAACGAATAGAAATAAAAAAAGCCGCATATTGCGGCTTTTTTTATGTATGTTATCTGAGTTTTCAAATATTAAGTCCTTTAAATACGTTTCTTAACTCTGGATCTGATGGTCTCGGTGCATTAGCGTCAACTATATTTCCATTTGGGTCAATTAGTATAAACCTTGGTATACCTTGAATCTCATAGTCTTTTACAAATTTGGAATTCCAGTCGTTATCAGCAAATAATTGAATTCCACCTAGCTCCTTATCGTTTATCATGGTTTCCCATTTTGAAAAATCTTTTTCCTTGTCAATAGAAACGCTTACAAACTCAATATTTTTATTATGAAAATCTGTTTCAACTTCTTTTAAAGATGGGATTTCTCTAATACAAGGGCCGCACCATGTAGCCCAAACATCAACATAAACGTACTTGCCTTTTAAATCGTCTAAAGATGTGGTTTGTCCATTATGATTTCTATAATTAACAAATTTTGGAGAAGGTTTCCCTTTAGATAAACTAGTTAGCTTTATGTACCTTTCTTTAACAAGAGCATTGTTTTTTTCGTTATCAGAGTAATTAGAGAATAATTTGTAAAAACGTTCTATGTCTTTTGTAAAGCTCATACTATTTGTAGCAAAAGTAAAGAGCATGTCATTTTTAATATTCTGGTTTTCAATATTACTTACAGTTTTTAAATAAGCTATATCAAGGTCTAAGCTGTCTTTTTTCGATAAAATCTGTGCGTCACTTTTAATTTTACTAGATACAAGCAACTTGTAATTCTCTGAGAAAAAGTAATCGTCTTCATTAAAGTAATCTAAGTTTTCAAGTTCATTTAAAAAATCAGAAGATACTTTAAAATCATTTTTTTTAGTTACATAAGTATGATACTTTTCATATTCACTCAACCTTGCTAAATAATTATACTTTAGGTCTCTTTTTTCTAAGGTTTTAAAGCTATCAGGTATACCTGAAAAAGATTCTAGGATGCTATCGCTAGATTTTTTGATACTCTGAAATTTAGATTTGTATTCAGTTTCATCTAATGAGTATGTATCCCAGCGATTTCCAAGTAGTTTTTTTTCATTTTTATTCTTTTTCAATAAATAAGTATTCACAGATCCTCCTTCTCCAGAAAATACAAGTGTATTATCGATATCTTTCACATCGTAACTTACATTTAATTTATACCCGGGTTGTATATGTATAAATATAGGATTCGTGCCATCAAAAATCACATAAGAGTTTTTATCTGCGTCTAAGGTATCGGTAAAAGTGCCGTCTGCTAAAACATTTAGAGGTTCACTAAAAGTTCTATCAAAACTATTTATGGTAACTACTCCTTTTCTATTCATTATTTTTCCTGAAATTATAGCATAATCTACCGGTTTGTTTTCCTTTTGATTACAAGCAAAAAACGTAATTAAAATTAGAGTGATTAGAATTTTTTTCATGTCTGATTTTTAAATTTTTTACGAAAATATATATTTAGTTCTATTATAAGGTTTTAATTAACAATAGTTTAAAGTGTTGTTAACTATTTTACAGTTTATGGATTAAATCTTGATATTTTACAGTTTTTGGAATTATATCTAATGCTTTAAGTTCTTTTTGAACATTTATAATTGTTTGTTCATCTATTAGTTCTTGAGACCATTCTGTTATGGTTAACCAATCTTGTACATCTTCAATTTGTTGGTTGTATCTATTAGCTATCATTCTATCTATACTTGGTATATCTTTAAATTCTGATGTGGTTGCATTGATAATGTTCAATATAGTTTTTAAATCCTCTTCATTTTTTTCAATAAAACTTTCATTTACAGCAATTACAAAACATGGCCAAGGAGATGGACAATCATCAATCCTTCTAAAAACTCCATCATCAACTAAAGGTTTTGTGGTGTACTTTTCCCAAAGAAAATAGTCTGCATTGCCATTAGTTAGGCCTTCAACTGCTCCATCTAAATTTTTTATTACTTCAAAATTTAAGTCTTTTTCTAAGTTCCATGCGTTGTTTTCTGCATTTATATATGCCATTAAGTGAGAACCAGAACCATATCTGCTTATGGCTGCCTTAGTGCCTTTTAAATCTTCAATTGTTTTATATTTAGAATGATGTGCTACATGAACACCCCAAATAAGTGGGGTTTCAACAAATGTTTGCACAATTTTACTTGGGTTTCCTGCAATAATATCTTTTATGATGCCTTCAGTTAGAATTACTGCAATATCAATATCTCCTTCGCGAAGTCCTTTACACATTGCTCCTGTACCGCCGTGATAATCGTGCCAACGAAGATTTATACCTTCATTTTTATACTCGCCATTTTTGAGTGTTAAATACCAAGCTAAGTTAAAATGCTCTGGTACACCGCCAATATTTACTGTTTTCATTTAAATTCTTTCTAATGTATAGGTAATTAAATTTTCTATGGTTTTAAGTGGATTTTCACTAAATGTACCATTAGCTCTATTGGCAATTATGGCGTTTAAGGATATAGCGTTATGCCCTAGTAATTTAGATAAACCATAAATTCCTGAGGTTTCCATTTCTAAATTTGTGATTTTAGTGTTCTTATAACGAAAGCTGTCTATTTTTTTATTAAGTAAACTATCTTGTAGTGGTAACCTTAAAACACGCCCTTGTGGACCATAGAACCCATTTGCTGTAGCTGTTACCCCTTTGACGGTAGCAACACTTTCAAATTTTGATAGTAGTGCTTTTGATCCTTCTATTATTATTGGCTTTGCTTTGGTAGCACTCCATTGGGTATGTTGTACAAAAGCAGCTTCAATATCTGCATTAGAAATATTTTCTGTTTGATAGGAGTGAAGCATTCCATTTAAATCTATAGCATATCGACTTATTAGGAAAGAATCAATAGGGATATCTGGTTGCAGTGCGCCAGAAGTCCCAATTCTAATAATATTTAAACTGTTTAACTGCTTGTTAACGGTTCTTGTTTCAAAGTTAATATTTACTAAAGCATCTAATTCATTTAATACAATATCAATATTATCTGTACCAATACCTGTAGATATTACTGAGATTCTTTTATTATTAATTGTTCCTGTTTGGGTTTTAAATTCTCGCTTTTGAGTTTCAAACTCTATACTGTCAAAATGCTTTGTTATTAAATCAACTCTATCTTGATCTCCTACTAATATTATTGTATCTGCAATAGCATTAGGTTTTAGATTAAGATGATAAATGCTGCCATCTGGATTTAGAATGAGTTCTGAAGCTTTAATTTGCATTTAAAGGAGACTTAACAAGTTTGTTTTCTAATTTATTAAATTGAAAATCTAGCTTTTTTACACCCCCAAATGTCATTTTATCTTTTAACATTTTTGAGGCATTATATTGTCCATGTAGTGTTTCATGCGCTTTTCTATTAAGCTTAATACTACTATCTGTTATAGTGTAAAATGGTTCTAGATTATCAATAATACGTTTTAATTGTAAATCGCCATAACCATAAAACCCTTGATAATTAAGTGTATAGCCTAATAGGTGGTGTTTGGATTTTATATCATTTTTTTCAATAAGTCTTAGAGTGTTAGTTTCCAAAATGTTGAGTCCAGTAACGGCATCAGGAAAACGTTCTAAATGTGCTTTTAAACAGTTACTTAAGTATTTGAAAGATGATGATTTTACAATATAAGGTTTAAATAGATTATGATCAACCCCACAGTATATTTGCCAGAGGGTAATTGCTAAATCTAAATCATTATTAGTTAATTTAACTTTATCCTTATAATGCTGTATTAGTTGACCTGAAGTAAGTTCTGGTAATCCTTTCAATTCTTTACTACCAGAAACTCTACCACTACAAACTAAATACGTGGGTAAGTTTATTTTTTTTTGTTTGAGTAAGTTTATTACAGCTAACATATTAATATGACAAAACAAATCGTACTCAAACCAAAGTACTACTTCTGAATACCTTTGATTAGCATTATCTAGTTGTTCTAATGCAAAATTAACCTTGTCCATATCTAAATCTACACTATAAAATTCCCCAAGAAAGTCTCTCCTAGCTTGAATTAATGCATTGGAATGAACCGTTACCTGTGTTGGGCCTTCACAAAGCATTTCTTGCCACGTAACAATTTCCCCTTCTATTTGTAATTCATTTAGATAGGATGTTAAACTTCCTCCATTTGTAATATGTAGAATTTGCTTGCTCATAAATTATCCACCTACACGTTTAACGTTAAACCCTTTGTCTTTTAATATCTGCATTATTTTATCTCTGTAGTCACCTTGTATTATGATTTTATCATCTTTAAAACTTCCTCCAACGCTAAGCTTAGTTTTTATTTCCTTGGCTAAAGCTTTAAAATCTTCAGTGGCTCCTGTATAGCCCTCCAGTATGGTTGTGGGTTTACCTTTTCGTTTTTCGTATTTACAAATTATTGGATCGTCCTGCATCCAGATACTTGTATCCTCTAAAGCATTATGCTCTGTTTCTTCTGGTTTATGATCGGGAAAGAGGTTTTTTAGTTGGTCTTGTAAATCCATAATAATATTAGGTGTGTATTACTTGGTGTTTAATAGGTAGTTAGGTAGATATAAGACATTAGGATGGAATATTGCTACCAGATCTGGTTACTTTTTAATAAGGCCCAATTCAATTAAACGTTCTGTTAGAAACTCACCAGCAGTAATGTCTTCAAACTGTTTGGGATTGTTTTTGTCTACACAATTCTCTAAAACATCTAACTTCATTTCGCTTACTGGATGCATGAAAAATGGGATAGAGTATCTTGATGTTCCCCAAAGTTCTTTAGGTGGGTTTACTACACGATGTATTGTAGATTTTAGTTTGTTATTGGTATGCCTAGATAACATATCACCAACATTAATCATTAACTCGTCAGGTTGAGCAATAGCATCAAGCCATTCTCCTTCATGACTTTGTACCTGTAAGCCCCGTCCTTGTGCTCCCATTAATAGTGTAATTAAGTTTATATCACCATGAGCAGCAGCACGAACAGCTTCTTTAGGTTCTTCTTTTATTGGAGGATAGTGTATAGGGCGCAAAATAGAATTACCATTTTTAATATAATTGTCAAAATAGGTCTCTTCCAAACCAAGGTGTAAAGCTAAAGCTCTCAAAACGTATTTTGCTGTTTTTTCAAGCATCTGATACGTCTGTTTTCCTATCTTATTAAACTCAGATAATTCTTCAACAATCACATTATCTGGATATCCATATTTTTCTTTTTCATCTTCTGAGATATACTGTCCAAAATGCCAAAATTCTTTTAAATCACCTTCTTTCTTACCTTTAGCGCTTTCTTTTCCAAAGGATACGTATCCACGTTGCCCTGCAATTTCAGGGATTTCATATTTCTGCTTTGTTTCAATAGGTAAGTCAAAAAAGCGTTTTACTTCACTGTAAAGGTTACTAACTAAAGTATCATTCAAAAAATGACCTTTTAGTGCTACAAAACCAATGTCTTCATAGGCTTTTCCAATAGATTTTACAAAATGTTGTTTTCTATCAGGGTTTTCAGAAATAAAATCACTTAAATCTACACTAGGGATACTATTCATGACTTATATACTATAATGTGATGTGAACAAATGTACAAAAACATTCTCTTGAATTATATACAGACTTCCTATTCGTAAATTGAAATTACAGTATATTTGATAGTATACAAGTATTGTTTCATGAAAACCTCAAAAAAGCCCACTCAGATAAAATTTAGTACTGAAAATTTAACTACTGAAGTTTTGTTAAAGCTGTATGAAAATATGCTTAAACCTAGACTTATTGAGGAAAAAATGCTTGTGCTTTTACGTCAGGGAAAAATTAGCAAGTGGTTTTCAGGTATAGGGCAAGAGGCAATTGCGGTAGGAGTTACTATGGTGCTTAATAATGATGAATATATTTTACCTATGCATCGCAATTTAGGAGTATTTACTTCTAGGAAAATTCCGTTATACAGATTATTTGCGCAATGGCAAGGTAAAGCTTCAGGGTTTACAAAAGGTAGAGATCGTTCGTTTCATTTTGGCACTCAGCAATACAATATTGTTGGGATGATTTCACATTTGGGGCCTCAATTAGGAGTTGCTGATGGTATTGCTCTAGCATCAAAACTAAGAGAGGAAAAAACGGTAACAGCGGTTTTTACAGGAGAAGGAGGTACAAGTGAAGGTGATTTTCATGAGGCACTTAATGTGGCATCTGTATGGCAATTACCAGTTTTATTTTGTATTGAAAATAATGGCTATGGTTTATCTACACCTGCATCAGAACAATATAATTGTGAAAATTTAGCAGATAGGGGATTGGGTTATGGTATAGCATCTCATATAATTGATGGTAATAATATTTTAGAAGTTTATACAAAAGTTAAAGAAATAGTAGAACGTATTCGCAAAAAGCCACATCCTGTATTGATAGAGTTTAAAACTTTTAGGATGCGAGGACATGAAGAGGCTAGTGGTACAAAGTATGTACCTCAGGAATTAATGAATACTTGGGCTAAGAAAGATCCCATAGAAAATTACCATGATTTTCTAAAAAAAGAAGGCATTATTAATGATGCTATTGTATCAAAAATTAAAACTAAAATTCTTCATGAGATTAATGAACATTTAGAGGTAGCATTTAATGAGATTGATATAAAACCAAACTTAACTGAAGAATTAAATGATGTATTTAAAAGTTTTGATTACAAGCATATTACTCCGAATTCAAGTGTAAAAGAAATACGATTAATTGATGCTATTTCGGATGGGCTTCGCCAAAGTATGGATCGCTATAATGAGCTTGTTATTATGGGACAAGATATTGCTGAATATGGTGGTGTATTTAAAATTACAGAGGGATTTGTTGAGAAATATGGTAAAGTACGTGTTAGAAATACACCTATATGTGAGTCTGCCATTGTTGAAACTGCCATGGGACTCTCTATTGCCGGTATGAAAAGTATTGTGGAAATGCAATTTGCTGATTTTGTGTCTTCAGGTTTTAATCCTATTGTTAATTATTTAGCTAAATCCTATTACCGTTGGGGGCAAAATGCTGATGTAGTCATTAGAATGCCTTGTGGAGGAGGTGTGGGAGCAGGCCCGTTTCATTCTCAAACAAACGAGGCTTGGTTTACCAAAACGCCAGGTTTAAAAGTAGTCTATCCAGCATTTCCGTATGATGCCAAAGGTTTATTAAATACAGCAATTAATGATCCCAACCCTGTGTTGTTTTTTGAGCACAAAGGATTATATAGAAGTATTAGGCAAGATGTTCCAACGAACTATTACACATTACCATTTGGTAAAGCAAACTTGATAAAAACTGGAGATGTAATTACGATTATTAGTTATGGTGCAGGAGTGCATTGGGTATTAGATACCATGAAAAAATATCCAGAACTATCAGCAGATATAATAGATTTAAGAACGCTTCAACCTCTGGATACTGAAACTATTTACAACTCAGTTAAAAAAACAGGTAAAGTTATTATTCTTCAAGAGGACTCCTTGTTTGGAGGAATTGCTAGTGATATATTAGCGCAAATTATGGAAAATTGTTTTGAATATCTTGATGCACCAGTAAAAAGGGTTGCGAGTTTAGAAACACCAATTCCCTTTGCTAAAACTCTAGAGGATCAATACTTACCTAAGCTAAGATTTGAAAAAGTATTAAAAGAATTATTAACTTATTAATGCGTTACAGTTTCTGCCTCAGAAAGTATAAATGGGTAAGCATCTTTAACTTGTTGTAGTTCTACTTTAGTTAGCTTATCTAGTGGGCGTTTTAAAATAGTCTCACAATACGTTTTTCTTAACTCAAAATAGGCTTTTGTTAGTTCATCTTGAACTTCTATAAACTGGTTGTAATTTGAATTTCTGTCTGATTGTAAAGAAATTATTGCTTTAGAAGGATTATCTGATGATGTTTCAGTTTTATTACCCTTACAATATGTACAGCTTCCATCTCCATTATTATCAATAAAACTCATGGCTATATCCTTAACTTCGGAGACTGAAACAATGTTATCATCCATCATTATCTCATTTTTAGAATTGATAGCGATTTTTAAAATGTTTCTTTCAGGAATGGGAATATTACAATCTTCTCCTTTACATTCTTTAGGTAGTTTTCTATAAATCCCTTGATCTTTAGGAATTACTGCAGTTACTAAGAAAAAAATTAATAGCAAAAATGCGATATCTGCCATAGATCCCGCATTTACTTCTGGGTGTTCTTTTGTTCGTCTCATGATTTTTATGTTTTATACCATAAGAGTTTTAAGACGATTGATTTTTTAAATTTGAATTATATTTCATCTAAAGGAAATAGAAACGAATTTTATCATTCATTTTAAGATTCTTGTGGTATTAGTTAATGTTGTGTTAAGACACAAAAACAATACCATAAAAAATCAGAATATGATTAACGCATATGATGGTGAAGTCGTTTCCAAATAATTCCTTCTGAAGGAAAACTCAAAATTCGTTTGTTAGAATTTAAGTTTTCTTTAGTAAGTCTTTCAATGTGTTTTGATATGTTGATTGTTGTTTTCATATTTTTTGATTGATGATGGTTAGAAAACAGAGACGCTTATGATCTATAACGTCTCTTACTGTTCCAAATGTTAGTTTTTGTTCTGTTTAATGTTTCAGATACTTGATTTGTGTTTAAAGTTCTCATGATTAATGATTTTTTTTGATTGATAAATAAAATTGATAAATTAAAGTAATTACTATCTATAGCGTCTTTTGCTATTCCATCTATTAGATTTTGTATTACTTAAAGTTTCTGTTAATTGATTGGTGTTTAAAGTTCTCATAATTTTTGTTTTTTAATTGATTATACTGAATAGACGACACAGAAATATTTTTGTTACAGTACTATGTATAACAAAGTAATAAATTAACAAATTTTAACATATTTATTCTAGTTTTAAGATAGGATAGTAGTTAAAAGGAGACTATTTGGGTATGGTTATTGTTAAATACTTATAAAATATAAAGTTATAGAGTTATGTTTTAAGATATTAAATATCTTTGGTGTATAATTTCTAAAACATATAGCTTTATAATATCGAGCTAATTGACTATATATGAGATTTGTAATTACTTGTATAATTTGTATTGTTTTTGCCACAACGGCAAATTCCCAGATAGATTCTAGAAAGAAATCAGGGGCAATTATTCCTGCTATTGAAGCACCTAAAGATTCCACTGATAGTAAAAAAATAGCTCCTGAAGCGCTTAAAAAAAATGATCAACTAAGTGGAGTTAAATCTCCAAAAATAGTTGGTAAATTGGAATTACCTAAAAAGGAATTTTCGATGTTTCCTCAAGAAGAGTTTGGTAACCCAGCAGAACTACATACCAAAAAACTAAATAAGATAGAAAAAACCTTATTACCAGAAGGACATGGAGAGAATGCAGGTTTAAAAGAAGATGCGTATTGGGGAGATTATAAAACCACTTCAAAATCCTTAAGGGTTATGTATAGAGATTATTCTGCTATAGATGGGGATTTATTACGTGTTTATGTAAATGGAGATGTAATAGAGCCTAGAGCTTACTTAACGCAAGGCTTTACTGGATTTAAACTAGATTTAAAAGATGGTCTAAACGAAATTGTCTTTCAAGCCATTAATACCGGAGCTTCTGGCCCCAATACAGCCGAATATCGTATAGTGGACGAGAATGATAAGCGAATTTCAAATAAGGTTTGGGCGCTTGCTGCTGGTGTTAAGGTGACGATTGTTATTGTTAAAGAATAGTTTATTTGGTAATATTATCAATCATTTTTAACTCTTCATCTGTAAAACTCAAATTATCCAAAGCTTTCACATTTTCTTTCAATTGATTGGCTGAACTGGCTCCAATCAAAACTGAAGCTACTTGTTTATGTCTCAATATCCAAGCTATTGCCATTTGAGATAGTTTTTGTCCTCGACTTTCAGCAATATCATTTAAACTTTTTATTTTTTTAATGTTGCTCTCAACTGTTGTTTTATCTAAATATGTTAAATTTTTAGCAGCTCTGGAATCTTTAGGAATACCATTTAAATATCTATCGGTAAGCATGCCCTGGGCTAAAGGAGAGAATGTTATGCATCCTACACCATTGGTTTCAAGAGTCTTTAAAAGACCATCTTCAATCCAACGATCAAGCATAGAATATCGTGCCTGATGCAATATAAACGGTGTGTTTGATGCCTTTAAAAGTTCTGCAGCTTTTTGAGTTTCCTCAGGTTTATAGTTAGAAATAGCAACATACAATGCCTTGCCTTGGCGTACAATATCAGTTAAAGCTCCCATGGTTTCTTCTAACGGTGTTTCAGGATCTGGTCTGTGATGATAAAAAACATCTACGTACTCTAATCCCATACGCTTTAAACTTTGGTCTAAACTAGCCATTAAATATTTACGCGATCCCCAATTGCCATAAGGCCCAGGCCACATATCAAAACCTGCTTTTGAAGCGATGAATATCTCATCTCTGTATGCTTTAAAATCTTTCTTAAGAATTGTGCCAAAATTTTCTTCGGCAGAACCATAAGGAGGTCCGTAATTATTTGCCAAATCAAAATGTGTAATGCCTAAATCGAAAGCACAACGTAATACCTCTCTTGCATTTTGAATGTTAT
Source organism: Hyunsoonleella pacifica (assembly GCF_004310335.1). Classification (GTDB taxonomy): domain Bacteria; phylum Bacteroidota; class Bacteroidia; order Flavobacteriales; family Flavobacteriaceae; genus Jejuia; species Jejuia pacifica. Next base: position 442,101 of record NZ_SIRS01000002.1, read on the forward strand.
CAATAAAACCAAAATTATGCCATAAACCTAAGGAAATAGCAGGTAGTTTTACACCACTATTACCTGTTCTTTTATATGTCATTGTATCATATCGTTCAGAAGAAGCAATATATTCTATGATGTTTGATTTGTCATTGATTTGCATGCGAATAATTTTTGTTTAAATGTACTATATTTCTATTTCAATAAAAAAAGTCATTTACAGATGTAAATGACTTTTTTTATTATGCTTTTTTACTAACTAATCTTTAATCGGCTGTTTTATTTGAGGTTTTAAGTGTTTTGCATAAAAGCCCATCATTGCTTCATAAAGCTCTATTCTGTTTTCTTCTTTTGCAAACCCATGTCCTTCATCATATTTAACCATATAGGGAACGTCAACATTTTTTGTTCTTAGTGCTGAAACTATTTGATCTGATTCATTGATATTCACTCTAGGGTCGTTTGCCCCTTGTACTACAAATAATGGTTTTTTAATTTTATCAATATGATTTACAGGAGAAACTTCTTCCATAATAACTTTCTCTTCTGGTACATCAGCATCGTACCAAATTTCTTTTATAATTTTCAAGTAAGGTTTCCAATATTCAGGCATACTATCCATAAAAGTAAATAGGTTAGACACTCCAACATAATCTACACCGCAAGCATATAAATCTGGAGTTTTTGTTAAACCTCGTAACACAGCGTATCCACCATGACTTCCACCATAAATAGCAGCGTTATCTTTGTCTACCCAACCTTGATCTACTATATATTGTAAGCCATCCTCAACATCATCCATTGCTTTTCTACCAATTTGCTTAAATCCAGATTCAAGAAATTCCCTTCCATAACCACCAGAAATTCTAAAATTAACTTGTAGCGTAGCATATCCTCTGCTTGCAAACAATTGTGCTTCTGGGTTAAATCCCCAAGAATCTCTGATACCTTGTGGGCCACCATGTACATTAACTATAACAGGTACTTTTTCTCCTTTAATAGCAGCTTCAGGTAGCGTAATATAACCATGTATAGTTTTACCGTCTCTACTTTTAAACGATATCGGTCGCATTTCTGCCATATCTTTTTCAACTAGATTAGGCATTAAGTTGTACAATAATTTAAATTCTTTGTTTTTGGCATTATAAGAATAATACGTTCCGTATAATTTATCACTTTGAATAAAAACTAAATATTTACTTTCATCATCTGTTTTATCTGCTATGGAGTAGTTGTACCCAGGAAATTTGTCAGTGATTTTTTTATGTAATTTTTTATAATATTTACTTACAGGCACAATAATTTGTTTCTCTCCTTCATATGAGAAATAATCTAGCTCATAATCTCTATTTCTTGATAGCCCTAAACCAGAAACATCATAATTTTCGTTTGAAAATAATTTCTCTATCACTTTATCATTTTTCAGATCATATAAGTAAATCTGAGATTTGTCACTATCTAAATTAGATACTACATAAGCATCATGTGGATAATCTGTTGCGTAATTGAAGCTAGAAATACTAAAGCTGTCTTTCCAACTTAACTGTTTAAAAACCTCGTAATTTTCGCCATCTTGGGTATAGTAAAAATCTACATTAACACCGTCACGAAGTTTGGCAAACCCTCTAAGGTTTCCGTCTTTATCAAACTCATAGCCCGTTATAGGATTTGTAGCATCTTCATTTTTATATAATTGCTTTAATTCTCCTGTTATAATATTAATTTTGTAAGGTTCAAATATCTGAGCATTATTTTTATTCATAGAAATAATCATATGGTTTTTATCTTCTTTTAAACCATTTAGTATATTTACCTTAACACCATCAAAAGGAGTTAATTCTTTTTGGTTAGAACCATCAATATCTACAGCAAATAAGTGGTAATCTTCATTTCCGCCTTTATCCATTACATAAATTAATCTGCCATCATTAGCCCACCCATAGCCTCTTATTAGCTCTTCTTTTTCCTCAATAACTTTAGTTATATCGTCAGTTTGTGTGTTTTTTACATACACATGATTCTTTGCATTTTCATCTTTTTCTCTGTAGGATAAATACATCCCGTTAGGAGAAAACTGAAAGGATCTTGCTTTAGGTCTAGCAAAATAATCTGCCACAGAATATTTGTAATTAGTAGGGTTCCAGTTTGCTAATTTTTTCAAGTCATCATCAGATGTCGGTAAGTCTGTATTCCCAGGTAGAGTTTTTACTGTTTTTTCTAAGTTCAATGGTAATTCCATGCCTCCTTGATAAAATGTGCCATTTAATACGTTTTCTTTTAGTGTAGCAACATATTTAATTCCTGCTTTATTAAATTTAATAGTAAGTGTATTATTCTCAAAGCTTGTTACATCCATGGGGATTCCCGTTGCACCTTGAGATGGACTATCCATAGTAGAAGAGAGATTATCTCCTTCGCTTTTAATATCAAAAACTAAAGGCATTTCCATACCTTGTACAGCGAGTGTCCCTTTCCATGAACCTTCAATATTTTGTGAGTTAACTTGTGTAGTCATACCCAAAAATAAAAAAAGAACACTACCTAATTTTAAAATAGAAGTTTTCATTTGTAATGATAAGTTTTTTTAATAATTAACCAATATAATTCTTTGTGATACGTCATTAGAATACAAGTACTATATTTTGTTACACTTTTTACCGTATTTTTTATTTTTTTAACATTTTAGACTAAAATTATTATCAACAATTTGTTGAATAACTTTAGAAAAAACCACTTTAAAAAACCCAATAAAGATGTTACTTTTGCATTTTACCAAACTATACGTATGTCAATTTCGAAAACTGAACTGCTAGAAAGGAAAACCGGGAAAGAATTATACAGCTATCAAAAAGGCGCTATAGATAAAATTTTTACTGCTTTTGAAGAGTCGCCATCTGATTATCACTTATTATATCAATTACCTACAGGAGGAGGGAAGACAGTAATTTTCTCTGAAATTGTTCGTCAATATCTAAACATAAAGAAGAAAAAGGTTTTAGTAATGACGCATCGTATAGAATTGTGTAAGCAAACGTCTAATATGCTTACAGAATTTGGTGTTATTAATAAGGTTGTAGATAGTAAGGCAGATTTAAGTGATCAAGCAGATTATAGTTGTTTTGTTGCTATGGTTGAAACGCTAAACAACCGTTTGAATGATGATAAATTAGATATTTCTGATATTGGTTTAGTAATTATTGATGAGGCGCACTACAATTCATTTACTAAGCTATTTAAATTCTTTAGTCAATCTTTTATTTTAGGCGTAACAGCAACACCTTTAAGTTCTAGTATGGAACTACCTATGACTGATAATTATGATGAACTTATAGTTGGAGAGTCTATAGAATCTTTAATAAATCGAGGATTTTTGGCTCGGGCAGAGATGTTTAGTTACAATGTAGGTCTAACAAGTTTAGTTGTTGGAGCTAACGGAGATTATACAGTGAAATCTTCTGAAGATTTGTATACCGATGATAACATGCTTACTAAGTTATTACGCGCTTACGAAGAACGATCTAAAGGTAAAAAAACACTAATTTTCAATAATGGTATAAATACATCTTTGCATGTTTATGATACGTTTAGAAGAGCAGGTTATCCTGTAGCACATTTAGACAATACAAATACAAAGAAAGAGCGGGCCATGATTTTAAAGTGGTTTAAAAATACTCCTAATGCTATTTTAACATCTGTAAGTATTTTAACTACTGGCTTTGATGAACCTACTGTTGAGAGTATTATTTTAAATAGAGCAACTAAATCGTTAACACTATACTATCAAATGATTGGTCGTGGTTCTCGTGTTTTAGAGAATAAAGATACATTTCAAGTTATTGATTTAGGAAACAATTTTCACAGATTTGGACCTTGGGGAGATAATTTAGATTGGCAACGTATTTTTAAATCTCCTAATTACTATTTAGATGCTTTATTAAGTGATGAAGAATTAGAAAGTAATTTTAGATATGAAATGCCTGATGATTTACGTGAAGAATTTAAAAACTCTGAAGATGTGCATTTTGATGTTCAGAAAACTTATGTAGATGCAGTAAGAAGTGGAGAATCTACTAAAGTAGTTTTAGAACGCTCTATAGCGCAACATGCTAAAATATGTATTGAAAATAGCGAAGATGTTTATGATGCTATTGCTTTAGCAAAAAAATTAGGAGATGATATTGACTTTAGAATAAAGCGTTACACTAAGTGTATTAGTAAAAGTACACATAATTTTGTGGAATGGCTTCGAGGCGATTACCGTAAAAAATTAAATTCTTATCTAAGAGCAAATTTTGATGAAGTATTCGAAGAAGTTCATGGTTATGCGCCTAAAGAATAATTAGTTACTGTATTTGGAGCTTAAAAAAGCGATAACATTCATGATTATAAGCACGTTGTCCTTTGCGTGCATGAATGCTATTGTTAAGCATTTAGTCCATATGAATGCTTTTCAAATTGTGTTTTTTAGGTCTTTTAGTTGTCTGCTTTTTACACTTACTTTTCTTATTAAAAATAACATTCCAATACTGGGGAAAAAACACAGTTTGTTGATTTTAAGAGGAGTTGTAGGTGTAACTTCGATGACTTTGTTTTTTATGTCTACAAAATATTTACCTATTGGTACAGCAGTCTCCTTACGTTATATGGCACCAATATTTGCTGGAATTTTTGCAGTAGTATTATTAAAAGAAAAAATGAAACTTGTGCAATGGTTGTTTTTTACTATTGCATTCTCGGGAGTAATTGTTTTAAAAGGATTTGATACTTCACTTAGTATTTATGGTTTACTATTAATTTTTATCTCTGCAGTTTTTAGTGGACTAGTATATATAGTTATTAGAAAAATAGGGAAGAGCGAACATCCAGTGGTTGTGGTTAACTATTTTATGATAATTGCTACTATTGTTGGAGGTGTTTTATCAATTAATAAATGGATTATGCCTGAAGGTAAAGAGTGGCTATTAGTATTTGGTTTAGGGTGTTTTGGGTATTTTGGGCAAGTATATATGACGAAAGCTTTTCAAATTGCTAAAACAAATCAAATAGCGCCCTTTAAATATTTAGAGGTTATTTTTACATTGTTATTTGGTGTTACTCTTTTTAGTGAAGTATATTCATTTTTGAGTTTATTTGGAATTACTTTAATAATAACTGGGCTTGTATTGAATGTTACTTACAAGCAAAAGCCTAGATAAATTTCACATATTAATCTCTTTCTTGCCGTATTTTATATTTAGCTTTAAAAATATTTAAAATAAGTTGTTTCTTAATTATCGTTAAAAGCTTTTCAATGAAAAAAGGGTAATGCTAAACTATTCGTAAAAGTTTTTTTTCAAGATGTATACCACTACCTTTTGGCTATATTTGTCTCTTAATTTTTTGTTAAAACAAATGAAAATCAGTTTGAAGTTTATTGGACAACTGTATTGTTTCAATTTGTTCAACGGATTATAAAAACTATAAACAAACTAACCACCAACATGAAAATTGGTATTCTAAAAGAAACCCAAAACGGAGAAAATAGGGTTTCATTATCGCCTAATATTTCAAAACAACTCATTGATAAAGGCTTTAAAGTTTTAATTGAAGAACAAGCAGGTGTAAACTCTTCCTATCAAGATGCTGATTATATTGACTTAGGAGCTTCAGTAGAAAAACGCGGCGTTGTATTCAAAGAAGCAGATTTACTTATTAAGATTAACCCTTTTGATGAAGAAGACTTAAAATTGATTGATAAAGGCCAAATATTGATAAGTCAATTATATCACAAATCAAATCCAGAATTAATAGAAGCTATAGCCAGTAAAGGCGCTACAGCATTTTCTATGGATGCAATACCAAGGATTTCGCGAGCGCAAGATATGGATGTATTAAGTTCTCAGAATAATTTAGCAGGCTATAAGTCAGTTATTTTAGGGGCTTATGAGATGACTAAAATTTTTCCTTTGATGATGACAGCTGCAGGAACCATAACGCCATCAAAAGTTTTAATATTTGGTGTTGGTGTTGCGGGTTTACAAGCCATAGCTACAGCAAAGCGATTAGGAGCGGTTGTTGAGGCTACTGATATTAGAACTGAAACTAAAGAACAAGCAGAGTCCTTGGGAGCAAAATTTATTTCTGTAGATAATGAAGGGGAAACCTCTGAAGGCGGTTATGCTAAAGAGGCATCTGAAGATTATGTAAAGAAGCAAAAAGATGCAGTAAACAAATCTTTATTTCAAGCAGATTTAGTAATTACCACAGCTAATATTCCTGGTAGAAAAGCACCAGTTTTAATTACTAAGGAGCAAGTAGAACAAATGAAAAATGGAGCTGTTATTATTGATTTAGCGGCTGCACAAGGCGGCAATTGCGAACTGAGTAAATTAAATGAAAAAGTAATAGTAAATGGGGTAAAAATTATAGGTACTACCATTGCGCCAGAAAGTGTCTCTACAAATGCTAGTGAGCTATATGCAAAAAACATTTACAATTTCCTTGTGCATTTAACTGAAGACGCAAAATTTAAGTGGGATTTAGAAGAAGAAATAACTAATGATACTTTAATTGTAAAAGACGGAACCATCCGAAATAAATAATAATCATGAACGAATTTATTCAATTTATTAAAGATAACTTACAAATTGTCTACATCCTTATTTTAGCCATATTTGTTGGTATTGAAGTTATAAAAAGTATTCCTGCAGTATTACATACACCTTTAATGTCTGGAGCAAATGCTTTGAGTGGTGTAGTAATAGTTGGAGCTATATTAGTAATGTTACATTCTAATCCTGATAACTATTTAGCCTTAACATTAGGCTTTATAGCGGTTTTACTCGGTATAATAAATGTAGTTGGTGGTTTTGCAGTAACCAACAGAATGTTACAAATGTTTAAAAAGAAAAAGTAATGAGTGTTATATTAAGTGTAATTTATTTAATAGCAACGGTAACATTCGTTGTAGGTTTAAAGCGTCTTGGGCATCCAGATACAGCAAAAAGCGGTAATATCATTGCAGCATCGGGAATGGGGTTAGCTATTTTGGGAACTATATGTATTCATGATTTGAATGTAGCACCAATTATTTATATTCTTATTGGTGTTGCTATTGTGTTAGGTTCTATAATTGGTTATTTAATAGCCATAAAAGTTGAAATGACAAAAATGCCAGAATTGGTGTCTTTGTTTAATGGTTTTGGAGGCGCAAGTGCAGCTCTTATTGGTTTGGTAGAACTTAGTAAAAGTGTAGAAGATTCGTTGCAAGCTATTACTATTGTTTCAGGTATAATTATTGGTGCCATAACATTTTCAGGAAGTTTAGTGGCTTGGGGAAAGCTTAACGGTTCTTTAAAAAGTGTTGTAAAAATTCCTCAGTATAACATCGTTAACAATCTTTTCTTTTTGGCTATTGTTGGTTTAGCAATATTTATGATTGTTACTGGTAGCTACAATTCGTTATTTACTTATGGTGTTTTAGCAGGAGGATTAGTTTATGGTATTTTGTTTGTTTTGCCAATTGGTGGGGCAGATATGCCAGTTGTAATTTCGTTATTAAACTCTCTTACAGGTATTGCAGCAGCTATAACAGGAATCCTGTATGATAATATGGTAATGCTTGTTGGTGGTATTTTAGTAGGCTCTGCGGGTATAATTTTAACTGTAGCAATGTGTAAAGCGATGAACAGAACACTTGCCTCTGTTATATTTGGTGCTTTTGGTGCAGGTAATGATGCTATAGAAGGTGGCAATAAAACTCAAGGAACCATCAAAAAGACTACTGCCAGTGATGCTGCTATTATGATGAATTATGCTACAAACGTGATTATAGTTCCTGGATATGGATTAGCTGTGGCGCAAGCACAACATGTTATTCATGAATTAGAGGAAATTTTAACAGATAAAGGCGTTAATGTAAAATATGCAGTTCATCCAGTTGCGGGTAGAATGCCTGGGCATATGAATGTATTACTTGCAGAATCTAACGTAGACTATAATTTGTTGATTGAAATGGAGGATATTAATCCTCAATTTTCAAATGCTGATGTTGTTTTAGTGGTAGGCGCAAATGATGTGGTTAATCCAGCTGCTCATAACGATCCATCAAGTCCAATTTATGGTATGCCAATATTAGATGTAGAAAACGCAAAACACATTGTGGTTAACAAGAGAAGTATGAATGCTGGTTATGCAGGTATTCAAAATGAACTGTTTTTTAATTCTAAAACATCTATGCTATTTGGAGATGCTAAAGCTGCTCTAACAGAATTAGTAGGCGAACTTAAAAACATGTAATGAGTTTTAAAAGTTGGATAAATCAAAAACGTCGAAAGGTAATGACTGCAATTACCAAAAGCGTTGGTAGTTCTTATTCAGAACCTTCTTCTCATGATATAAAAAATATTGAAATTAAAAAGGTATTGATTATTAGGCCAAATCATCGTTTGGGTAATCAATTACTAACCACGCCTTTGGTGCAAGAAGTAGAAAAAACGTTTCCTGATTGTGCAATTGATTTATTTGCAAAAGGAGGCGTAGCCTTTGCTATTTTTGAAAATTATAATTCAATCAATAAAATTTACCAACTACCAAGAAAGCCATTTAGTAATCTGTTTAAATATGCCATGTGCTGGATCTCTATCAAAAGAAAAAAATATGATTTGGTAATTAATGGTGATAAAGACTCTTCTTCAGGAAGATTACTAACCAATTTAGCAAAAGCACCACTCAAGGTTTTTGGGGATGTACATGAAGATATTCAAAGACAATATGATGATTATCTGCATATTTCTAAATACCCAATTTATAACTTGAGACGTTATTTATCTAAACTAAACTTCCCAGAAAATAATACTACACTTCCTGTTTTGAATTTGAAGTTATCTAATGCAGAACTAAGTACTGGTAAGCAAATATTAGATAATTTGAATAAAAATGAAAATCCTACAATTTGTATTTATACTAATGCTACAGCAGATAAATGTTATTCAGAACAATGGTGGGAATCATTTTATTTAAAATTAAAAGAAAATTTTGCTGAACAATACAATATCATAGAGATGTTGCCAATTGAAAATATTTCAAAGATAAATTTCAAGGCGCCTCATTTTTACAGTAAAGATGTTCGAGAAATGGGAGGCATTATTGCTAACACTTCTGTTTTTATTGCTGCTGATAATGGAGTAATGCATTTGGCAAGTGCTGCATTAACGCCAACAGTAGGCTTGTTTTCAAGAGATAATCAATCCATTTATGGGCCATACGGAAATGGTAGTTTAGCACTTCACACAAAAGTAAAATCCCAACAAGAGTGTATTCAAGCTATTAAAAATATTCTTAAGTAAACATTGTAGACCCTTTGAAGAATCCAAATAGATTTTCCTTTATCAACCCAAAAAAAGTTCCTTTTTTTTATGGCTATGTAGTTCTTATTTTTGGAAGTATTGGAGTTTTAGCTAGTATTCCTGGACAAACAGTTGGTGTTTCTGTTTTTACAGACCCTGTTAAAGACGCTTTAGGTTTATCAAGAAATCAGTTTAGTAATGCATATATGTTTGGCACGCTATTAAGTGCGTTTTTTGTGTCTAGGGCAGGGGTGTTATTTGATAGGTTTGGAGCACGTTATGTAGCATTTTTTTCTGCATTCTTATTAGGTGTCTCATTAGTGTTATGTTCGCAATCTGTGAATATCAGTAATAGCATTAGTGTTATATTGAATATTAATTCTTGGGTTGTACCTTTTGTTGTTATCACACTTTTATTTTTTTTAATACGTTTTTTTGGACAAGGTGTTTTAACCATGTCATCACGTAATATGATTATGATGTGGTTTGATAAGAATAGAGGTAAGATTAACGCGATAAGTAGTGTTACGGTTTCATTAGGTTTTTCAGTATCACCATTATTGATTAACTATCTTATTGATGAGAATGGATGGCAAATGTCGTGGCAAATATTAGCAATGTGTCTTATTATTTTTAGTTTTTGTATCATTCAGTTTTATAGAAATAATCCTGAAGATTTTGGTTTTAAACCGGATGGTAAATCAATTAAGGCTAAAACTTTAAAAATAAGTAAAGTTGAAAAGCACTTTACTTTAAAAGAAGCTAAACAAACCCGTGCTTTTTGGGTAATTGGCTTAACACTAGCCTTTAATAGTTTTTTTGTTACAGGTTTTACATTTCACGTTATTTCTATTTTTGAAAGTCAAGATTATACTAAAGATCAAGCCATAGCCGTATTTTTCCCAATATCTATAATTGCTGTTATTATATCTACTCTAGGTAATGTGTTAAGTGATTATATCCATCATAAAGTATATGTATACATTATGCTTTTTTCAGGAGTTCTAGCATCTTTAGGTTTATATTTCTTAAATTCTAATATTGGTGTATATGCTTTAATTTTGGGTTTAGGAATGTTTGGAGGGCTATTTGCAGTAGTTAATGCCGTAACATGGCCAAGATATTTTGGAAGAGAACATTTAGGTGCAATAACAGGGAAAGTCATGAGCTTTTTAGTAATTGCTAGTGCTATAGCACCAAGTCTATTTAGCTATTGTTATACAGCTTTAGGGTCTTATACTAACATAAGCTACATCACTGGAGGTTTTCTGTTATTTTTAATATTGGCGTCTACTAGGGTTAAAAATCCTCAATAGTTGGTTTAATAGTTTGTAATCAGTTTTTTAACGAATTCTTATAAGTGTTCTTTTTATCTTTTTAGTAACTTACAGCTATGGTTATGAAAAGAAACAATATACAGCTTGTAGTGTTAATGTTAATTGCTCTGTCTTGTAAAACATCTAAAGAGATTGCTACTGCTCAACAGTACGAAACCTTTAAAGCACTTATTGCATCCCAAGAATTTACAATAGAGTCTGATTGGGCATACCCGCAATTGACTAATGCTATGACTCAAGTTTTGAATTCAGGATTAATGGGGCCTAACAATAATGGCAACTCCATTAACTTAATAGGGAATGCTAACTTTCTAACTATAAAGGGAGACAGTATTACATCCTATTTACCTTATTTTGGAGAACGACAAATGCAGGTGGCTTATGGAGGAACAGACAGTGCTATTCAATTTAATGGGGTAATGGAAGATTTAAAAATAGAAGACGGAAAGAAAAATCGTAAAATTTTCACGTTTAGGGCTAAAAGTAATGCTGAAAATTTTAATGTCATTATTACACTTTTTCCTAATAATACAAGCCAAATTGTATTAAATGGAAATTCACGTTTTTCTATTCAATATTCTGGACAGGTTAAAAAAATATCTCAAGAGGAGAAAACATCTTAAGCTTTACTAAATCATATTTTGTTTTTTAGCGACAAAAAGTCATTATGTTTTGATTAAATAATGTCATTTTGGCATTTTTAGTTCATTTCTGATTATTAAATCCTGTCAAAATCTCATTGTTTCTATTATGGTATTCCATTTGCTTATTAATGTATTGAAGTTTGCAAACAACTTCATAAGTAAAAAGAAATTTAAAGTTTAATTTAAAATTATAGTATTATGAGTGCATTAATGAATGTATCAAAAAATGGAAATTATAAAAACCATGGATTAAGCCAGAGAGGCTGGTCTAATTGGATTGATGATTTATTTAATATAGATGCTTTTCCTGCAGTTACTTCAAGCAATTTCAACACAAATGTATTTACTCCAAAAGTAAATATCAGGGAGACAAAAGATGACTATTTTGTTGATATAGCAGTTCCAGGGTTTAAAAAAGAAGATTTTAATATAGACTTAGATAATGATACTTTGTCTATATCTGCTGAACAGAAAGTAGAAGCTAAAAATAATGAAGATAATTTTACACGTAGAGAGTTTGGTTATACTTCGTTTAAAAGAACCTTTACTTTACCAGATTCTATAGAAGATAACAAAATTGAAGCTAAGTATGAAGATGGTATTTTAAGTATACAATTACCAAAACGCGAAGAGGCTAAGCCTAAGCCTGTGCGAACTATTAAAATTTCATAATTGATAAAGATTTAGAATTAGTTTAATAAAAAAGAGGTTTTTACACCTCTTTTTTATTTACTGTATATTATAATCATTCACTCTCTAAGAGCTTAATTAGTTTTCCTGTAACATTTAAACCAAACAAAACTTGGGAGCCAGAAAACCCAGGAATATTCAAGTCTTTTTTCTTATTTGAAGAATATTGTACATGTAAATGTACAGAGTTTAAATAAGTGTTTACTGAAAAGTCAATTCCATCTAGTCCAAGAGTATCATTCAGAATATTAAAAGATTTATAATCACCTACATCAATATCTGTTTGATCAATATTTTTAAAATCCCTCACAGAATTTGGTATGTAGTCTTGTGAAAAGATTTTTATTGGTAAGATAATTAACAAAAAGGGTACAACTAAAGCTTTCATTTTATATGTTTTATTGTTTGTGTAAACTTCAATAAAACATAATGGTAGTTCAATACCCAGTATTGGGTAAATTCTAGAACTTATATTTTTTCTCTAATGCATATCGCATTAGTTCTCCTTTGCCTTGTATACCTAATATACGTGCCATGTTTTTACGATGGGTGTCTACAGTATGTATACCTATAAACAGTGTGTCTGCAATTTCACGAGAAGTTTTGCCTTGTCCTATCAACTCTAAAATTTCAATTTGTCTTTTTGTTAAAATACCTTTAGACTTATTAGATGGTTGAGACTGCAAAGCATTGGTGTTAATATTAGCATCAAAGTAAGTGCCGCCTTTATGTACGGTTAAAATTGCTTTGTATACTTCTTTTAATGTAGAATTTTTAAGAATATAACCGGAAGCACCAGCATTTAACATTTGTTGAATAGCTTCGGTTTGATCGAACATAGTAAATGCTAAAACCTTTATATGTGGATGATTTTGCTTTATTTCTCTAGTAGCATCAATACCATTTATTTTTGGCATCCTAATATCCATTAGAATAACATTAGGTTGCTTTTTGTCTACGATTTCAAGTAGTGCTTTGCCATCATTGGCAGTACCTACTACAGATATGCCGTCTTCGTATTCTAAAAGTAGTTTTATCCCATCAATAAGAGATTGGTGGTCTTCAGCAATAACTAGTCGTATCATGTGGGTATATCTATTATTATGGTCGTTCCTATGCCTTTTTCAGATTCTATGGTCATACTACCACTCAAGTGTTCTACACGTTTATCAATACTACTAATCCCCATGCCTTTGTGGTTTTTTGTGATTTGTTTAGGATCAAAACCTTTACCATCATCCTCTATCATGATATTTAAAGCATCATCGTGATTGGTAAGATGAATTGTGGCTTCAGTAGCTTCAGCATGTTTTATAACATTTGTAATAAGTTCTTGTATTACTCTAAAAATAGTAAGCTCTAAGCTGTTTTCTAATCTATTTTCTAAACCATGATCTATAACTTTAATAGAGATTTGATTGGCCATAGAAACTTTATCAGCCATGTTTTGTACAGCTACAAGAAGCCCTTGTTTAGCAATAACCCCAGAATTTTTTGCATGAGCAATAGAACGAACTTTATGATAGGCGTCATCTAAAAGGGTAGTGGTTTTATCAAATAGTTCAGGGGTTTGTTTATCTTTTAGAGCATTAAAGTGTAGTTTAACTGTTGCCATGAGTCCGCCTAAATCGTCGTGTAAATCGTTAGCGATGCGTTGCCGTTCTTTTTCTTGGCCTTCAATCATAGCATCAATACTAACTAACTCTTGTTCTTTTAAAACTGTTGCTAGTTTTTGACTTTCTAAAACTTTGGCTTGTTCTGCTAATTTTTGTTTTTTGCGGGTGTTTTTTTGGATGAGCAACATAATGGTACCTCCTAATATTATAAAGGTTATTGCTCCAATAAGAAGGTTGCGATTTTGTTTACGTTTGTTTTCAATTTCTAAGTTATCTGCGCGGAGTTTTTCGTTATCGTATTGTTCTTGAATATCAGCTATGGCAATTCTTTGCTCTTTTAGATTAAGACTATCAGATAAAGCATGATATTCTTTTAAGTTTTGATAAGCTAATTCAAATTTTTTGGATTTAGCATATAACAAAGATAAATTTTCTTTAATCAAAGATTTTTTGAAAATTTCGTTGCCTTGTGTTGTAATACTGTCAGCTTTTTTAAAGTAATACTTTGCTTTTTCAACATTATTCTTAGAAAGATATGAATTGCCAATTCCAATATACATATCAAAAAATTGATTAGGGTTTGAATGTTGAGGGTATTTTTTTAATAATGAAATTTTTTTACGATAATAATAAATAGCTGAATCTGAATTACCAATTACTGTTTCGTATAGTGCTCCTAAATTATGATAGGTAGATATTAGATAAATACTATCATTTTTTTGTAGAACACTTTTAGTAATCTTTTCATATTGATGTAATGCTAATTTAGACTTATCTCTAAACAAATAATAATTTCCTAGTAAAAAGCTATGTATAATATTATGCCTTCTAGATTTGTATAAAGTAGCTTTATTTTTATATAGATTGAGGTATTTCAAATTGTAATAATTGTCTTCTAAATAGTCATAGGATTGTGAAAGAGCAGATAGACTATTTAAAACCGTTAGGGTATCTTGGATTTCTACCCCTTTTGTATATGCAGCAAAACTTTTTTTTAAATAAAGAGAATCATTATTAAGTAATTTGTGATAATAACTTTCGAAATAAAGTATTTTACTGTATTTAGTATTTAAATATGGTTTGTTTTTTTTAAGCAATTCTAGATAGAAAAGTATAGAATCAGTATTCTTATCTCTGGAATGTAAAATAAGATTAAAATAATCTCTATCACTTCTACTTTTCGAACTTTGAATTTTATGTATTAAATAATCTTTTGATGTTGTATTATGAAAATAATAGAAAGTAGAATCACTCTGCGAAAAACAGAGTGAATAGTAGAATAGTAAAGGCAAGATTAGATATTTCAATTTCCTTTATTAGACTCTGGCGTTATTATTGGGTGACCAGCTATGGGGGTTGTGTTTTTTTTGACTCCTCCACTTCTTATATCACTGTTTCCACAGTTTCTACTTTTATAAATGTACTCGACAGAAAGATTCAATGGATTTCCTTTTTCTTGACTTAATCCAGAAATTAATTTCGGTTGTAAATAGATATCGTTTGAAAAGGTATCAACTTCACAAATATACTCTATAGTTGTATTATCAGAACTCATTCCATTATATCTTAATTCTGAACCTTTTGGGGTGGGAATAGCGAATAAAGCATAACCATATTTCGTATTGTAATATGCTTTTCCGCAATATGAACTATCATTTTCACAAAAATCATAATTGTATATAGGAATATTACTGTAATATTCAAAATATTCTTGAATAGCTTTAGTTTGTAATAATGGCATATCGTTGCGATTATTATTATTGCATTTACTATTACATGATAAAATCAACACTATGATGCAACATGACACGGTTAAAATTTTTAATTTCATTTTGTTTCTTTTGATTTAGTTATACCACAAACTTCAATAGAAATTCTAAAATAATAAATACCCAATACTAGGTATATTTTACCCTTCAAAGTATAAAGAAAAGTGCAGCAAGAAAGAAATGCTAGATAAAAAGTAAAAAATAAAGGTATAATGCTTTTACTACAATAAAAACTTTATCGCACTTATGAGTAAGATAAACCCAATAAACGCTACAAGCATCCAAATACTACCTTTATAAAAGCGTTTATGTAGCCTTAGATCTTTACGATAAGTATAGCCAATAATGATGGAGAAGACAATAAAAAATATAATTCCGAAAATGATTTGACCTTTACTAAACATATAGCTATTTTTATGCAAATTTAAGTAAAACACTATACATGAAAAATAAAATTGAAGCTGTAAAAGCATTTCATACAGCATTTAAAATTGGGCATAGGGAAACACCAAAAGCTGATTTGGGATCTGCAAAGAATATGTTGCGCTATAAATTAATGCGTGAAGAGAATGAAGAATATCTTGAGGCTGTAAATAATGACGATTTGGTAGAAGTCGCTGATGCACTAGGGGATATGTTATATATTTTATGTGGTACTATTATAGAACACGGATTACAATATAAGATAGAAGAAGTTTTTGAAGAAATACAACGTAGCAATATGAGTAAGCTGGGGGAGGACGGACAACCTATTTACCGCGAAGATGGAAAAGTGCTAAAAGGTCCAAATTACTTTAAGCCAAATATTGAGGCTATTTTAGAAAAGTAGAATATCTATTGAAATGATACACTATTTCCTTATTAGCCTTATTAAAAGCGGCTCCATTTAATAAAAAAAAGTGATTTATTAAGTTTTTAAAAAGTATTAAGAAGAGAATTTTAGCTGTTTTACTTAGCTCAAAATAATAGAAATTTCTTTTCATTTTAAAGTATATTACTTTCAGCATAAAAATACAATACTTCATAATTTATGCGGTTCTTAGCTTAAGTAAAACTAACTATTTAACTCCATTAACTTAACTAGATTTATGACTAAATTGTTGATTAATAGCAACTTTTATAAAATTTTTCCTATATTTAAACATTGTTAAAAGATTATATTAATAAAGAAAATACATAATTATAAATAAATAATAACGTACAAATAATAGTATCTTAATTTTATGAAATTCTCCCTCAGACATAATATTTAAGAATATGAAAACGTTTAATAAACTGTTAAAAATACAGTTGCTACTATGGAGTTTTATCATAATATCATGTAGTACAGATCAAGAATCTATTAACCAAGAAAACACTGATTTTTCATTTTATAGTATTCCTGAACCTTCCATAATTTATCCAGATTCGGTACTTAGAGAAGTTTTAGATAGAGAACTTAAATTAATGCGTAAAGGTCTTACACAAAAAGCAGACACTCTGGGCATGGTTATAGATAAAGAAAATCCTAAAAAGGTATATGTACATTATATGCCGTGGTTTCAATCTAAGAGTTATGATGGGTATTGGGGGCAGCATTGGACCATGACTAATAGGAACCCTGACAATTATGATGCACAAGGACAACAAGAGGTTGCGTCTTATTACAATCCATTAATAGGAGCCTATTCTTCTTCTGATGAATATTTACAAGAATACCACTTTTTATTAATGAAACTTTGTGGTATAGATGGCGTTATTTTTGACTGGTACGGAAGTAGGGATATTCATGATTATGGTCTTATTAAAACAGCCACAGAAACTTTTATACCAAAGTTAGAAAATATAGATTTAGAATTCGCTGTAATGTACGAAGACCGTGTGGCTTACATGGAAAATACAAGTGTAGCGATTGACCCTGTAAAACGCGCCAAACAAGATTTTAAATACATTAATGATGTTTACTTTAAAAGCTCTAATTATTTGGAGTTTAATGGCATTAAGAGTATTTCTATGTTTGGACCGCACCATATTACAGAAAAACAGCAATGGGATGATATATATTCGGTATTTCCAGAAGATGAGCAACCTTATCTTTTATCTCTTTGGGGATTGAAAGGCTCACTTGGAGATAATTTTAAAGGGGAGTTTTTGTGGGTAGCTCAAGACCATCTTTTAGCTAAAGAGTATTATTATAATACTTATGCAGATTCTAACTATATGACAATAGGCTCCGTTTATCCTGGTTTTGCAAGTTATTATACTGATGGGGGATGGAGTGATGGTTCTAATTCTTGGGTATTGCCTAAATACGATGGGCTTACATTTGTAGAATCTTTAAATGCATCTACTAATAACGCTTCAGATTTTATTCAAATTATTACATGGAATGATTTTGGGGAAGGCACCATGATTGAGCCTACTACGCAATTTGGTTTTACATATTTACAAATGTTACAAGAATATACAGGCGTAAGTTATTCTGAGCAGGATTTAGCGGTTTGTGCAAGATTATATAATGCTCGGATGCAATACAGGGATAATATTACAGTTATGAATTTGTTGGATGCAAGTTATACCTATATGAAAGTTTTAAATATAGAGCAGGTAGATATGATTTTGCAAGCTATAGATAGGTTTTATACTTAGAAATTAAACTTGAAGATGCACTTCTATTGTTTTTCTAGACTGAAACTTTATGAATTTAGTTAAAAGTGCTTTTGAAATAACTCCTAAACAATGATGTATTGAAAAAATCCTCAAATTTATAAATCAAAAAAAGTCGGAAGATTAAAATTTCCGACTTTGATGTAAAATGAGTTTCTTTTTATTTTCTAAGTTTAATGTTAAGGAAAATAATGGTGCTAAAAACTTCTACACTTTATACCTCCAACCAAAAGGGTCTTCAGCTTTATTTGTTTGTATATCGGTAATACGCTTCTTTAAAAAGTCAGCATAAGTACTTTCTAATTTTGGTAAATCATAATCTGTACCTTTATATCCAAAGGCAGAAATAGGAGAAACTACAGCAGCAGTACCAGCACCAAACATTTCTTTAAGACTACCATTTTTTGCAGCATCAACCACTTCAGTTACAGTAATTTTTCTAACCTCAACAGGAATATTTTCGCTCTCAGCAAGTTCAATAATACTCTTACGGGTAATACCATCCAATATTCTATCGCTAGTAGGCCCAGTAATAAGCGTATCGTTAATGCGAATAAAAATATTCATTGCACCAGCTTCTTCAATGTATTCGTGCTTGTGGTCGTCTGTCCATATAACTTGTTGGTAACCCTTAGCTTTTGCCAATTGTGTTGGATAAAATTGTCCAGCATAATTACCACCAGCTTTAGCAAAACCTACACCTCCATTAGCGGAGCGTGAGTACTTTTCTTCAATTAAAACCTTTACTTCTCCAGAGAAATAAGACCCAGAAGGCGCAGTACAAATTATAAACTTATATTCATCAGCTGGAGAGGCATGAAACCCCTGTCCTGATGCAAATACAAACGGACGAATATATAATGAACTCCCTTCGTTGGTAGGGATCCAATCTTTATCTAATTTTAATAGAGTAATTAAGCCATCCATGAAATATGCTTTTGGTAACTCTGGAATAGATAAACGTTTCGACGAAATATTTAAACGGTTACAATTATCTTCAGGTCTAAATAACCAGACATTTTCATCAGCATCTTTATAAGCTTTCATACCTTCAAAGACCGATTGTCCGTAATGGAAAATCTTTGCAGATGGATCTAATGTTAAAGGTTGGTAAGGCATTATTTTTGGTGCATGCCACTTACCATCTTTATAATCGCATACGAGCATGTGGTCTGAAAAAACACTTCCAAACTTTAAATCATCAAAGTCCACCTCATTTATTTTACTGGACTTTGTTTTTATAATCTCAATGTCGTTGATTATAGTACTCATGTCATATTAATTTAGCTTACAAATTTATAAAATTCATTCTCAAAAATGCGGTATCTTTACATAAATGCTTTAAAATTATAAATTTTATAAAATGAAAAAATTTTCTCTACTGGCAATATGTTTTATGGTACTTATTTCATGCGATAAGAATTATACTTCTTTTGGTAAAGAAATACAATCTAAAGACGCTATAATTGCCAAATCTATGGCAGCACACTACGAAACTATGCAACAAGGAGACAGCATAAATGCAAAGATAAAAGCTACAGTAAATAAGGTATGTCAAGCCAAAGGATGTTGGATGACGTTAGATTTGGGAGAAAACAAAGAAGTTATGGTAAAATTTAAGGATTATGGCTTTTTTGTCCCCAAGGATATTTCTGGAAAAGAAGTAATCATTAACGGAAAAGCTTTTGTAAAAGAAGTTTCAGTAGATGAGCAACGCCATTATGCCACAGATTCTGGCAAATCTACAGATGAAATTGCGGCTATTACAGAGCCAAAGCGCACATATTCCTTTGAGGCAGATGGTGTTTTAGTTGCACCCTAAAATTTTGGTACTACACACAAGGGGGCGGACTTGCCTGCCGGCAAGCAGGCTTTTCGTTAATAGTTTTTGCTTCCCGCTGTAGTGGGACCAAAAACTGCCACTACTATCCTTAGCGCACCTGTCAGCCAATTTCATTTACTTAAATGAAGTTTTAAATTATTTGCAAACTAAACTACCTCACTCAAGGACTTAATGAAACGAAACATAATAAAAACAGCAGATGGCTCTACAACCATACATCTTCCAGACTGGGATGAGCAATACCATTCCAAACATGGGGCTATTCAGGAAGCATACCATGTATTTATAAAATATGGGTTGAATCATGTGTATGATTTAGAAGATAAAACAAAGCCTTTAAAGCAAAAGTTTATATTAGAAATAGGCTTTGGTACAGGGCTAAATGCATTTATAACATATTTAGAAGCAGAAAAATTAAAACTAAATATCAATTATGTTGGAGTAGAAGGTTATCCAGTTTTAAACGAAGAAATCAAACTTTTAAATTATCCTTCTGAATTAGGTGTAGAAGATAAAAAGTCAATATTTCAGCAATTACATGATATAGACTGGGAGCATACACATAAAATAAATAAACACTTTTCATTAACTAAACAACAAAAAATGTTTGATGAAATAGAAGATGAAAACAAGTATGATCTTATTTACTTTGATGCATTTGGAGCTAGAGTGCAGCCAGAATTATGGACAGAACTTGTCTTTAAGACAATGTATAACGCTTTAAAAGAAAAAGGTGTTTTAGTTACATATTCTGCTAAAGGTAGCGTACGAAGAGCAATGCAGTCTGTTGGATTTACAGTAGAAAGATTACCCGGCCCACCAGGCAAACGAGAAATGCTGAGAGCAACTAAATAATTTAATCTGTTAAACCTTACTTAAACTTTGGTTAATAGGTATTAGCTTTTTGTAAATTTATATAAAAAAAGGAATGCGAGTTTTAATAACAGGAGCAACAGGGTTAGTTGGGCAGGAAATTGTTAAGCTTTGTCATGAAAGAGAAATAAAAGTAAACTACTTAACTACTCGAAAATCCAAAATCTCAAAAGACGATAATTATCAAGGGTTTCACTGGAATATTAAAGCTCAAGATATTGATACTAATTGTTTTAAAAATGTAGATGCTATCATCCATTTAGCAGGAGCTTCAATTTCTAAGAGATGGACAGACAGCTATAAAAAAGAAATTATTGATAGTAGAGTGGAAAGTACACGTCTTTTAATACATAGTTTAAAAGGGGAGTCACATACTGTCAAACAAATTGTATCAGCTAGTGCTATAGGTATTTACCCAGATTCGCTAACCAAATATTATGATAGAACTAATGAAGAGGTAAACAGTTCCTTTTTAGGTAAAGTGGTTAGTGCATGGGAGAATGAGGTTGATGGTTTTTCAGGCTTAGATATTAAAGTTTCTAAAATTAGAATAGGTTTAGTTTTATCAAGTAAAGGCGGTGCACTCAAAGAAATTATTAAACCAATAAAAATTGGTGCAGGTGCTGCTTTTGGTTCAGGTAAGCAATGGCAGTCTTGGGTTCATATTCAAGATTTAGCTAGTATGTTTCTATTTGTATTAGAAAATAAGCTGCAAGGTGTTTTTAATGGTGTGGCCCCCAATCCAGTAACTAATGCAGAATTAACTAAAGCAGCTTCTAAGGTTCTTAAAAAACCATTCTTTCTGCCAAATGTTCCTAAATTTCTCATGAAATTTGTTTTAGGAGAAATGTATATTATTTTATTTGAAAGTCAGCGTGTGAGTTCTAAAGATATAGAGCAAAAAGGTTTTGAATTCAAGTTTCATCATCTTCAACCTGCTTTAGTTGACTTGTTGTGTTAATAGAAATACATCGACACATATGCATATACTTTTTCCTTAATTTAGATACGATATTTGTTAGTATTTATTGAAATGTATCTTTTCTTCAAATTTAAATAGTATTTATTAAAAGAAGATTCCTATTATTATATAAGTTGTAAATAGTAAAGCGCAAGTTAAATAACTCACGCTTTACTTTCTTTTTCAATATTAAGAAGTATCTATTCTGAGTGGGTAAATATCTTATTAGTGATTATCCAACGGTTATCAATTTTTGATAGCGATAAGTAATCATAATAGTTATATCCCAACATGGGAACATGCAATTTTGCCATGGCTATTTTACCCATAATATCAATGCCTATTATTTTCATTTTAAAAGATTCTTTCAATTCTTTAGGACTTTGTCTGTTTTTAACTCCTTCAAGATAGTCTTTAATACTTTTTAAATAATCAACACCTTTAATATCTCCATATATGTGTGAGTTTTCATGAAAACAAGTTTCAAGTTTTAAAACATCTCCATAAAAGATACCTTCAAAGTAATTAGTTATTAAATTTTCGATTTGTTTTATATTCTCTCTATACATAAGTTTTGTTTTTTTAAATGGTATGACCAACAGTATGTCCGCCAGCCACATTAATAGTTTCTCCTGTTATAAAGCCACTATTGGCTAGGTAATAAGCAGCCTCAGATATTTCGTTTGCCTCTCCAATTCTATTTAAAAGATGGAGTCCTGCTAAACTGTCAGCGTTTTCAATACCCATTTTTTCTTGTAATGGGCTTCTTATTATTCCAGGAGCAATGGTGTTAACCTTAATATTGTTTTTGCCAAACTCTGCGGCGAGTTGTCGTGTAAGTGAATGGATAGCACCCTTACTAGTCAATGGAGCTGTAGCAGGGAATCCGCCAATAGCATGATCCACAAGTACAGTACCAATATTTATTATAGAACCATTGTTCTGTTTTATCATTTGTGGAATTACTGCTTGTGAGGTAAAGTAAGTTCCTTTTAAATTTACGCCCCAATAAAGCTCTAAATCTTTTTCTTCAACATCTAAAAAAGGCTTTGGAGCAAAAACACCAGCGTTGTTGATTAATACATCAATTGAGTTGTATGTTTTAAGTGCTAATTGCACTAATTTTTGTCCAGTTTCCTTTTTGCTAATGTCGCCAACCATATAAATGGCATTGGTTGGAGACCCGAGTGCCTCGTAAGCGCGTTTTAAATTGTTTTCATTTGCAGAATTCATAACAACATTACTTTCTCTTGCTATAAAATACTTTGCAATTTCTTTACCGATTCCTGTTGATGCTCCAGAAATAATTACTGTTTTATTTTTCATTTTACTCGTTTTTGGTTCCTAAATATTGTCTTCCATTTACACCCCAATTTGCAACTGGTATTTCATCAATAACTACATGCGTTGTTTCAGGGTTTTTGTTAAGGATATCAACCACAAGTTGTGTGGCTCCTTTTATTAATTTTTGCTTTTGTTCTTGTGTTACTTGTTCGTCAGTAACTCTAATGTTAATGTATGGCATAACTTTTTTTATTAAATTATTTGTTATGCAAAATTGTAGAGAACAGCCTTTTCCAGAAAGGAGGTATATCACTTATTTTGTGTGATATAAATCACATTTTAATGAGAAGAAATAATACTATTAAGAATTCAATCTACTTAATGTCTCTCTAGAGACTCCCAAATAGGAGGCAATCATTTTTTTGGGAACACGTTGAAATAGTTTTGGATATTGTTCTAGTAGCAAATTGTATTTTTCCTTAGAAGAGTTTTTTAGTAAGGATAAAATTCTATTTTGAAGAGCTATTCGACCAATTTTACTTTTTTTTGCCCAAAAACGCTCCATTTTGTGCATTTCTGCAGTAAGTTTTTCTCTATTTTCAAAAGTGATATATAATAACTCACTATCTTCAATACAGTCTATAGAGGTTTTTGACTCAATTTGTCTTACAAAAGATTCATAATCTGTAATCCACCAGTTTTCCATTCCAAATTGAAGTATGTGTTCTTTGCCGTTATCATCTATAAAATAACTTTTTAAGCAGCCCTTTAATATCCAGTATTCTTTATTTACTATATCTCCTGCTTGAACAATGTATTGATGTTTCCGTTTTTTTATTTTTTGAAAATGACTTAAAACAAAATCGAATTCTTCATCAGTAAGGTTGATTATTTCTTCAATATGTTGTCTTAACGGATGTGTCATTGATGTTTTTCCAGTATTTTGAGATTAAAGTGTAGCTCATGATTTTTGGAGTAGGCTTTATTTTACCAAATACATACCAGCAAAAACAGCTAAAAATCCAATAATAAAACTAGCTATAGTATATATGGCAAAACTGAAAAAATCGCCAGTTTTTAAAAACACATGGTTTTCATAAGCAAAAGTAGAGAAGGTGGTAAAACCTCCACAAAATCCAGTTGCTAGCAGAAGTGTTTGGTTTTGCGATAACGAATCATTCTTGGCAGCTAAACCTAAAATAATACCAATTATTAAGCTTCCTAAAATGTTTGCAGCAAATGTACCGTAGGGAATGCCATTCTCAGTACTATTTAAAAATTTTCCTATAAGGTATCGTAATACACTACCAAATCCACCTCCAATAAAAACTAA
The DNA here is from genome assembly GCF_004310335.1 of Hyunsoonleella pacifica. Classification (GTDB taxonomy): domain Bacteria; phylum Bacteroidota; class Bacteroidia; order Flavobacteriales; family Flavobacteriaceae; genus Jejuia; species Jejuia pacifica. Next base: position 466,405 of record NZ_SIRS01000002.1, read on the forward strand.
TAACAGTTGCTTCATATACTATTTCAAAGCAATATAAATTTCAGTTATCCAATCTGCAGGGTTAGGGTAGTCCATAGGATCATTAGTGTAAGCCTCTAGCATTGGACCATTTTCGTCTGTTATCAAGCCATTTTTATCTATGTACTTCATAGCCGTTTCCCATGCTTCTTTTAAGTTGTCATAGTTTCCTGTAAGTGTAGTTTTTAAAGCTTTAAAAGATTTTAATTGACCTGTGAGAATATCAGGGTTAGTAGATATTATTTTACTTGTAGTAGGAATACAACATGAAAACATAACGGTGTTATTAGCTTCATCCCACTTATGGTAATAAGTAAAAGGAGCTCCAGCCATTTTAATATTATTTTTCATTGCGTAGTCTCCTAATTTTGGCATCATTTGTTGAATATGTTTCGACTTATCAGGAATTTTGCAAGACACTGTATTATAAATGTAAAAACCACCGCCATGTTCTGTAATATTATTTACACTTATGCGGTATTTTTTCATACCAGCCACCAATATGCTATCCAGTTTTTCTAAACTTCGTTCATAGTGTGGACCTATTTGCTTTTCCATACCTCCCATAAGAGTTGAGAACATTTTAAAACCAAAACCTAAATCTTTGCCAGAAATAGTCCAAGTAGCCTCTGTAGTGCCATCTGGGTTCGGGGTAAAAGCCCAAGTAATATCAGAAGGCGGAAAATCTGCAAATTGCATTTCTTGATGTATAGATGTATTAGGTACGGCTTTAGTAGTTTTCATAGTGCCAATACCATCTTTATCTTCCCATTTATAAGAAGCACCTATGCCTGATGTTTTTTCTGGAAGTGTTATTTTCATGTTTGGGTCTGCTTCAGCCCAAGAAGACCAAGCTTCCCAATTTTTATAATCAATAACATTATTATATAACACTGAAGATGGCGCATTTATGGTTTTTGTTCGAGTAACTTCAAAGGAATTAGGCTGTACTGCAATATAAATTGCTAACCCAATTATTGCAATAAGTAGCAAAAAGAAAATATACTTTAAAGCTTTCATTTTAATAGGTTTTTGTTTAAAACAAATATAGTCAATTTTAAAATTTGGATTTAATATTTGTTACATTTGTTTAGTAAAACAGGGGTTTTAGCAACTATTTATTCATTATTACTGGTTATCCATAACTTAAATGAAATAAACACTTACTCAATTAATAATAAACTAAAACATTAGCTGAAATTATGAAACTGAAAGTCATTTTAATTTTTGTGTCTATTGCCTTTTTTTTCTGTTGTAATGAGAATAAAAAAATGAAGAAGTACTTGAAAATGAAACCGAAATCAATAAAGATTTTGATTATAATGTTGAGCAATTTGCTGACATTAAAATATTACGTTATCAAATTCCAAGTTGGGATAAACTAACTCTACAAGAACAGAAATTAGTGTATTACCTAACTCAAGCAGGACTTTCAGGTAGAGATATTATGTGGGATCAAAATTATCGTCATAATCTCAAGGTAAGAAAAGCTTTAGAAAACATTTATAAAACATATCAAGGTGATAAAACCTCTGATAATTGGAATGCTTTTACAACATATCTTAAGCGTGTATGGTTTAGTAATGGTATTCATCATCACTATTCAAATGATAAGATAAAACCAAAGTTCTCAGCCAATTATTTAAAAGAGTTATTATCAACAACAAATACAATATTAGAAGGTGACGCTTTTGAAGTAATTTTTAATGATAAGGATGCTAAAAAAGTAAATCAAGCCAAAGGCGTGGACAATGTGGCTCTTTCTGCAGTTAATTTTTATGGATCAAATGTTACTAATACTGATGTAATTAGTTTTTATAAACAGAAAACTTCCCCTAATCCTGATAAACCATTATCATTTGGCTTAAATTCACAGTTGGTTAAAGAAAACGGTATACTAAAAGAGCGTGTATACAAATCTGGCGGGTTATATGGGGCAGCAATTGATGAAATTATTAAATGGTTAGAATTAGCTAAAGGTGTAGCTGAGAATAAGGCTCAAGGCGAAGCGTTAGGTTTATTAATTGAATATTATAAGACGGGAGATTTACAAACTTGGGATAATTATAATGTGGCTTGGACAGCAGCTACTAAAGGTAATATTGATTACATTAATAGTTTTGTAGAGGTATATAATGACCCCTTAGGGTACAGAGGTTCTTATGAGATGATTGTTCAAATAAATGATTTTGATATGTCTCAAAAAATGAAAGTGTTATCGGATAATGCGCAATGGTTTGAAGATAATTCTCCGTTAATGGAAGCTCATAAAAAGAAAAACGTAGTTGGAGTAACATATAAAGTGGTAACTGTAGCAGGAGAAGCTGGAGATGCATCACCTAGCACACCAATTGGGGTTAATTTACCAAATGCCAACTGGATACGAAAAGAAGTAGGAAGCAAATCTGTATCTTTAGGTAATATTATTGAGGCATATAATAATGCAGGAAGCACGGGACGTTTAAAAGAGTTTGTACATGATGAGGAAGAATATCAATTAGAAAAGAAATACGGGCAGCTAGCTGATAAATTACATACAGCACTTCATGAAGTTATTGGGCATGCATCAGGACAATTAAACCCTGGAGTAGGAGAAACCAAGGAAACACTTAAAAATTATGCATCTACATTAGAAGAAGGACGAGCTGATTTAGTTGGTCTATACTATTTGTATCATCCTAAATTACAAGAATTAGGATTAGTAGATAATTGGGAAAAAGTAGGTATTGCTGCTTATGATGCATATATAAGAAATGGACTCATGACACAACTCATTAGGTTGAATTTAGGCGATGATGTTGAAGAGGCACATATGCGTAATAGGCAATGGGTATCTGCTTGGGTATTTGAAAAAGGGAAAAAAGATAGCGTTATTGAGAAGGTAATAAAAGATGGGAAAACCTATTTCAACATAAATGATTATAATAAATTACATGATTTATTTGGAGAGTTATTACGAGAAACACAGCGTATTAAGTCTGAGGGCGATTATACTGCAGTTGAGACTTTAGTTGAGACTTATGGCGTAAAAGTAAATCAAGACATTCATTCTGAAGTTTTAGAACGTAATAAACAGTTCACTTCTGCACCATACAGTGGTTTTGTTAATCCTGTTTTGGTTGCAGATATGGAAAATGAGGAAATTAAAGCCATACGTGTAGAACAGCCAGAAACATTTGCAGAACAGATGTTGAATTATAGTAAAGAATATAACTTTTTACCTGAAGTAAATTAAGTAAAGATTATACAAAAAGCAAAAAACAGATCCTTAATCAAGGATCTGTTTTTTTATTAACGCTAAAAGCTAATAATATTAAATTAACAACAATGAGTAAGCTAATTATTAGTAATATTTTCATGTTGTTCGCTGTTGATGTTATTATTATGATGCAAAGTTTTCTAAAAGGTTGCGTAAAGAAACCATGTTTATTTATGTAACAGTTTAACTTTCTTTTTTCCTAGTGAATAACTTACTTTTTTTAGAATAGTTTAGGCCTTGAAAGAATCTATAATTCGTATTTTTAAGGAAAATTGCATTATTGAAATTAATCAGCTTTACTAAAAAAGGACTTTATTGCATTCCAGGTAAATTTTATTTAGATCCTTGGTATCCTGTAAATTACGCAGTAATTTCTCATGGGCATGCAGATCATGCTAGATGGGGAATGAAGTACTATTTATGTCATCATCATACAAAACCTATTTTAAAACATCGTATTAATGCTGATATTAATGTGCAAAGTTTAGGTTATAATGACCCTTTGGTTGTAAATGGTGTAAAAGTCAGTTTTCATCCAGCAGGTCATATCATCGGTTCTGCACAAATTCGTTTGGAATACAAAGGCTTTGTAGTTGTGTTTACTGGAGATTATAAAACAACTTCAGATGATATAACGGTTCCTTTTGAAACCGTTAAATGCCATCAATTTATTACTGAGAGTACATTTGGCTTGCCTGTATACAAATGGTTACCAGAGGTAACCTTAAAACAACAAATGCACGATTGGGTAGCTGTAAATAAATCTAACAATAGAACAAGTGTATTTTTTGGATATTCTTTAGGGAAAGCCCAGCGGATAATGAAAATGCTTGAAGATATAGATAATATATATGTACATAATGCCATTTATAAGTTAAATGAAGCTATTAGCACCACAGATGTTATATTACCAAAAACTAATTGTATAACCACAGATTTTGATAAAAAAGAAATTCAAAATAGAATAGTGATTTTACCACCTTCACTTTTGGGGTCGAGATTATTAAAGCGTATTCCAAATGCAGCAACTGCAGTATGTTCAGGATGGATGCAAATAAGAGGTAATAGGAGATGGCGCGCTGTTGATGCAGGTTTTCCTGTAAGTGATCATGCAGATTGGAACGGATTAATTAGTGCAGTAAAAGCTTCAGGAGCTGAAAAAGTATATGTTACCCACGGGTCTCAAGCAACATTTTCAAAATATTTGAACACCATTGGTATTCCCTCTGAAGAAGTAAAAACTGAATATGGCGAAGAGCTGTTGAATGATGTAGAAACCAATGAAATTTCTAGTTCATGAAAGATTTCGTTAGCCTAATAAATACTATTGAGATTACGAATAAAACCAATGCTAAAATTCAAGCCTTGGTAAATTATTTTGAAACAGCTACAAACAAAGATAAATTGTGGCTTATTGCTATTTTTACAGGAAAGCGCCCGCCAAGACCAGTAAAATCTTCTTTAATGAAGCAATGGTGTATGGATATTATAGACATTCCTGAATGGTTATTTCTAGAGAGTTATAGTACTGTAGGAGATTTAGGAGAAACACTAGCGTTATTATTACCAGAACCTAAGCACAGTATAGAAAAAACCTTAGATGCTTGGATGCAAGATATTATTGTTTTAAAATCTAAGACAGATGAGGAAAAGAAAGGGTATGTATTACACGCATGGTCTGGATTAAATATGCAAGAACGGTTTATATTTAATAAACTTATTGGTGGTAGTTTTAGAATAGGGGTTTCTAAAAAGACTTTAGTAAATGCACTTGCTAAATATTCTGGTATAGATGCAAATCAGCTCATGCATAGTATTATTGGCAATTGGGATATAGAAACTATAAACTTTGATGAGTTACTTAGTGGTGCGCATATTAATTATGATAATTCTAAACCTTATCCATTTTGTTTGGCCTATGCTTTAGAAAAAGAGCTAGATGCATTAGGGCAAACCCATGAATGGCAGGTAGAATATAAATGGGATGGCATTCGCGGACAAGTAATAAAACGGAATAATGAAATTTACATCTGGTCGAGAGGAGAAGAATTAGTTACAAAGCAATTTCCAGAGATTGAAACGGTAATGCATCAGTTTAAAGAAGATTTTGTTTTAGATGGAGAAATACTTGCATTAAAAGACAGTAATGTTTTGTTATTTAATGATTTACAAAAAAGATTAAACCGAAAAAATATATCTAAAAAATTATTAGAAGAAGTTCCAATAGGATTTTATGCATATGATCTATTAGAGTTCAATAATGAAGATTTAAGGTCTATATCTTTAGAAAAACGTAGAGTGATTTTAGAACAACTATTCAAAAGTATCAAGCTTCCTAATTACATTAAACTATCTCAAGTCATAAGTTTTAAAGATTGGAATGCACTTCATCTTATTCGCGAAAACGCAAGAAGTATTAATTCTGAAGGTTTAATGTTAAAGCAAAAAGCATCAGGGTATCATGTTGGTAGAAAGAAAGGCGATTGGTGGAAATGGAAAGTAGACCCATTAACGATTGATGCTGTTATGATTTATGCACAAAAGGGTAGTGGTAGGCGAAGTTCAAAATACACAGATTATACATTTGCTGTTAAAAAAGAAGACGGTTTAGTTACTGTAGCCAAAGCCTACTCTGGTTTAACCGATAAGGAAATTACCGAAATTTCCAGATGGGTAAATAAAAATGCTATAGAAAAATTTGGTCCTGTTCGTACTGTAAAGCCTGAATTGGTTTTTGAAATAGCTTTTGAAGGTATAGCGCTAAGTAAACGTCATAAATCTGGAGTGGCTTTACGTTTTCCTAGAATAAAACGTTGGCGTCACGATAAAAAAGTTGAAGATATAGATACCATTGCATCTGTAAAAAGTTTAATTAATACGCAATGATGGGAAGGTTTGAGGAAAGTGAAGGATTTCGTGTCATTCAAAAATTTTTAGCTGAAAAAGATCAAAAACCATTTAGTTTTCAACTGCAAACATGGAAAAAATATAATACTGGATATAGTGGTATTGTTGTAGCACCAACTGGTTTTGGTAAAACATTTTCGGTGTTTTTAGCAGTAGTAATTAACTATTTAAATAATCCTGATAACTATACAAAGGGATTAAAATTACTTTGGATAAGTCCATTACGTTCATTGGCTAAAGATTTAGCTAAAGCCATGACAAGTGTTGTTGACGAGATTGGTTTAGATTGGGAAGTACAAGTAAGAAATGGAGATACGCCACAAAATGTAAGACGACAGCAGGAACGCCTAATGCCTGATGTTTTGCTAACTACGCCAGAAACCATGCATTTATTGTTTTCTCAAAAAAACAACTCTAGATGGTTTAAAAATTTAGAATGTGTTGCAGTTGACGAATGGCATGAATTAATTGGGAATAAACGAGGTGTTTTAACTGAACTTGTACTTTCAAGATTATTTACCCTATCTCCAAAACTTAAAATTTGGGGGATTACAGCAACCATTGGTAACTTAAAGGATGCATTAGAGGTTCTAATTCCCTATGAATCTTTAAAAACGGTAATGATACAGGCTAAAGAGCGCAAGAAAATAAACGTAATCTCTGTATTACCGGATGAAGTTGAAGTATTGCCGTGGGCTGGTCATCTAGGAAAATCTATGAGCTCTAAAATTGTGCCTATTATTTTGGAAAATAATACCACCCTCATTTTTACCAATACAAGAGGGCAAAGCGAATTGTGGTATCAAATTATTCTAGAAGCAGCTCCAGAACTTGCAGGGCAATTGGCAATTCACCATGGTTCTATAGATTTAAAATTACGGCATTGGATTGAAGATAATATATCAGAAGGTAATTTAAAAGCGGTAATTTGTACATCTTCACTAGACTTAGGTGTTGATTTTAAACCTGTAGATTGTATCATACAGATAGGCTCAGCAAAAGGTGTAGCAAGGTTTATGCAACGCGCAGGGAGAAGTGGGCATTCGCCTTATGAAGTATCTAAGATATATTGTGTGCCTACACATTCTTTAGAGTTAATTGAAGTTGCAGCGCTAAAAGAAGCTATTAAATTAGGACAAGTAGAGGAACGCAATCCAATGGTGCTGTGTTATGATGTGCTCGTTCAATTTTTAGTAACATTGGCAGTAGGAGAAGGTTTTATTGCTGAATATGCTTTTAAACTTTTAAAACAGACTCATGCTTTTTCTTATTTAAATATAGAGGAATTTAATTGGGCTTTACAGTTTATTACACAAGGCGGTAAAACATTAAATGCCTATGAAGAATTTCATAAAGTTGAAAAAGATAATAGTGGGGTTTATAAAGTAAACAGCAGGCGTATAAGTATGTTGCATCGCATGAATATCGGAGCTATAGTTAGTGATGCAATGTTACGCGTAAAATTTATGTCTGGTGGTTATATTGGTATGATAGAGGAGTTTTTTATTTCAAAATTAAAACCCAAATCAAGCTTTGTTTTAGCTGGTCGCGTGTTGGAATTGGTTAAAATAAAAGATGTAACAGTTTATGTAAAACGTAGTAAAGCTAAAACTGCTATCACACCAAGTTGGTTAGGAGGGAGGTTGCCTTTAACATCGCATTTAAGTCATTTTTTGAGAGTGAAACTAACCGATGCGCTTACACCAGGAATACGAGAAAAAGAATTAAAGTTTTTGCACCCTTTAATTTCTAGGCAAAGTAATTTTTCGCATATTCCAAAGCAAAATGAATTTTTAGTAGAACTCATAGAAACTAAAGAAGGTCATCATCTATTTATGTATCCTTTTGAAGGGAGATTGGTACATGAGGTAATTTCTGCATTGGTAGCACATCGTTTAAGTAAAATTAAGCCTCTTACATTTACAATTGCTATGAATGATTATGGTTTTGAGTTATTAAGTGACCAACCTATTCCTATTGACAGCGCAAATCTAACATCTATTCTTTCAAAAGAAAATTTGATGGAAGATGTTACGGCGAGTATCAACGCCTCTGAAATGGCATCAAGAAAATTTAGAGATATTGCCGTAATTGCAGGTCTTGTAGTGCAATCTCGTCCAGGGAGTAAGCAAAACAATAAAAGTTTGCAATCATCCTCAGGTCTAATATTTAGAGTTTTAGAAGACTATGAGCCACAAAATTTACTATTACGACAAGCTTATACAGAAGTATTTAATCAACAATTAGAAGAAGTTCGATTACAGGCCGCTTTTGAGCGTATCTCAAAAAGTAAAATTATTTTAAAACACGTTAAAGGGTTTACACCTTTAAGTTTTCCAATTAAAGTAGATAGCTTGAGAAACTCTATGAGTAATGAGAATTTAGAAAAACGTATAGCACGTATTCAAAAACAAACTCTAAACATTGAATGATGACTATCGTTACTAAGGATATAGCGTGTAATGGAGAGGTATTAACTTTAACTAATCAACGTGTAGTGTTTTGGGAGAGAACACAAATTTTAATTTTGTCAGACTTACATATTGGTAAAGTTGCGCACTTTAGAAAAAATGGCATTCCAATACCATCAGATGTGCTTCAAAAGGATTTACTAAGGTTAGAGGAGCTCATAAAACACTTTAATCCAAAAACATTATTATTAGTTGGAGATTTATTTCATGCTGAATTGAATAGTGATGTTCTTCAATTTAAAAATTGGACACATCAATTCCCAAACCTTAAACTAATATTAGTTAAAGGAAACCATGATAGACAAAATTTTGAGCTTTATGATAATTTGAATATTGAAATTATCTCTAATAAATTAGATGTTTTTCCTTTTACTTTCATGCATGACGTAAAAGATAATGATGAAAACTCATTTTATATATCTGGACATATGCATCCTGGAGTAATTATAAAAGGTAAAGCCAAACAACGTATTACATTACCTTGTTACCAAGTTACCAAAAAACAATTAATCTTACCTGCATTTAGTTTGTTTACAGGCTTAAATACTCACAATCCTACTGATGTTATTGATATTTATGCTTTTTCTGAATCTAATATTTTTAAAATATAATAGCATATAAATTCTGAAACATTAAAAAACCTAAATCTATACTATCTGATTAGTATGATGATTCTTTGTATTTTATCGTTGTTTTTTGCAGTTCATATTTGCGTTCGTTCAATGAACCAGTGATTTTTGCTTTTTTTCCGATTTTTTATTTTGACGGCACTGTAGTTAATTAGTTTTGAGAAGATTATAAAACAAAGCCCCATGAAACGTTTATTATCTTCATTAATTATCATCTTAAGTTTGAATTCATTTTTTGGTGTTAACGCCCAAAATTTTGTGAAAAATATTAAGAAGCGTCATGCTTTTTATGGACATTCACAAATAAACCTTAAAAACACTGATACCATTTCAGGTTTTAATTCTAAGGAAGAAAAATTAAAAATTACAGGAACCATTTATGAAAGTGATGGTATAACTCCTGCAAAAGGCGTTATTCTTTATATCTGCCAAGCAGATGAATATGGAGATTATAATCCAAAAAAAGTAAACGGTCAACGTGTTTTAGAACATCAGGGTTGGGTAAAGACTGATACTGATGGCAAATACACATTCTACACTTTTGTTCCTGGAACCTATTGGCCATCAAGAAAAATACAACAGATTCACGCTATAGTAAAGGCCCCTAATGATACAGAGGCATATCAATTAAATCATTTTGTTTTTGATAATGATCCGCTTTTAAGAGCATCATGTAAGAGAAAAATAGAAACACGTGGATTAAATAACGTTTTAAAACTAGAAAAGAAAGATAGTTTACTTATTGGTAAACGAGATATTATTTTAAATCCAATATCCCTAACATATTAGTGTTTATTATGTAAACTGAAATCCCCGAACGTACCTCGTTATGTATGTCGGGGATTTTTATTTTAGTTACATACCTATTATCAATTGCATTCAGAGGGTATTTCAAAGGAGCCTACAACTGTAATATCTCCCGGGGTGTTATCTTGCCTGTCATATTCCACATTTATACTTCCTTTAAAAATTTTACAATCTCCATCTTCAATAATTTCATTAATATTTAAAGTGCCACCAGCTTTAGATAAAAAGATACCACTACCTGGGATACTCATACTAGAAATGTTATCCATAGTATTATTATAAACAATCATGGTATATTGTTTTTTTTCAACAGGTGCAGGAAGCGTAAAGGTAATTCTGTAACCTTCTTGATTTCTAACATCTAAGCGAACCCTATTATTTTCAACATCAATAATGTCAACAATATCTAGTTCAAGTTTTAGATCTGCAAAGCCATCGCCATTAATAGTTATAGAAGCGAAATTTTTTTCTGGATCTTGTTCCATTTGGGAGTCGCTATCGTCACTATTTGAACAAGATGTTAAAGTAATAATAAAGCTTAGGAGAAATAGGCTGTAAATCAATTTTTTCATGGTTTTCAATGTTTGTTTGTACTTATTTACATAAACATCGAAAACCTTTAAAAATGTCATCACATTATTTAACAATTCTCAATTTTGAATTTCAGTTTATCTTTTTCTGAAAAATAACAAAAGGTATTTTCCAGTATCAGCTATTGTAACATTGTATATTTCTTGGACACCTAGATATAGGTAACAATGTTAATCTATCTTATGTAGAAGGAACACCTATTTTTCAATGACTAATTGCTGACCGATACGCAAAACCGAATTTCTCCGTATAGTATTCACTTTACATAAAGAAGCAATAGTAACCTCGTTTCGTTTAGATATTCTAGAAAGTGTATCTCCAGGTTTTACAATATAAATTGAACGTTGTTTTACCAAACTAGCTAAAGCATCTTCTTCAGTAAGTAAAGGCTTTATTTTGCTTTGCTTTTTAGAATTATGCGCAATAGGTTGGGTCCATTTTTTGGTTACCCAGATTTCTTGAGCTCTTATAGTATTACTACTATCAAAATTAAAAATATACTCAGGGTTAATAGAAGTCCCTTTATAATTTACCACTAGATGTAGATGACTTCCTCTGGCATTACCAGAGACACCACCCTTGCCGAGATATCCACCTTTAGCAACGGTATCATTTTCTTTTACGTCATATTTAGATAAATGTGCATAAACAGTTTCTAATCCATTATAATGCCTAACTACAACAGTCCTTCCGTGACCTCTAGTATATCTTGCCATACGTACAATACCTCCAAACATAGAATAAATACTGTCACCAGTAATTAAATCAATATCAATACCTTTATGTGGTCTGCCATATCTCCAACCATAACGTGACGTCACTATTTTTTTCTTTTTGATAGGTGGGGCATAGGTGGAGTCTTCAAACGTTAGTTTTAATGGAAACTTTAAATCCTCAGCATATTTGTAGGGATTATATACTGTACTTATCCAATATTCTCCTTTTACATCTGGCTTTTCAAGATTAATAGAATCTACAGTTGTGGTCATAGAATCCACCACAATATCAATTTCTATAGGTTTTAAGAAGTTATATTTTTGAGCGTTTGATTGAAAACTTAATACTGTAAGTACAATACAAAATAATACTTTCATGAGGGATTAAAGACTTATTTTTAGTTGGATGATCGCAAATTTAAGCATTTCAGCGATACTATTAATAATAAGTTATTAAGATATGTTTAATGTCTGTTTGATATAATTTAACTATGAAATGTACGACTAGGTTTTATAAAAATGATAGTCTATTAACTTCTATTCCTATTACTTTTTACCACAAAAATAACTAAGCCAATCACTATTAATGACATAAGACCTATAACCCAATACAGTATCGTTGTTATACTTGAAGTAAAGTTATTACTAAATAAGGGCGCATCAAAATTACCACTATTTGCTTCGCTTTTTGGAATATAAATGTAATAGCCCAAAATTTGTTCTACCTCTTTAATTTTCGTGTAATATTCTTCAAAGTCTTCAGGTTTTACATAGCTGGTTTTATTTTTATATTCATAATTTATATATAGAATATCTTGTGTGGGGTTCATTTTAGATGTTATTGAAAAATCAAAACTCTTAGAATTTACACTACTGTTATCTTTAGAAATAGGCCATCTTCTTGGTAGCTTAACTGTAATCTGATGTTTTTTATGCGTTGGATAATATAAGGCAAATGGTGTTTCACGTTGTGTTTCGTTAGGTAAGATAAAAACATCCAATATACTGTATGGTGTAAATTCTACGGCTATATTTTTATCGTTTCCTACCATTGATTTCCATATATCATTGATTTTGTATGATTCTTCCACTAGTATTTCATTTGACAAGCTATCATCATCAAAAACAGGATCTTTTAAAGATTCAACTCCATCATAAAGATTGTCATAATAGCTTTTAAAATCTTTACGTAATGATGATATACTATTCGATTTATATCGTGACCTTATGATATCTGCTTCAGCTTCTTTATATACAGTCATAGTATTTAAAGTGCCAGGGCCACCTACTGTGGGTAAATTAAATGTATCAAACACCTCAACCAAATTTTCACTTTTAGTGGTAATCTGCTCTAAGGCTGTATTACCCTGTTTTATAACTAAAGCTTTTCCGTAATTTGTGAAGGGAACTGACTTATAATTTCCAGATTGATTGCTATTAGTGGGGTCATAAAACAAATTTGTATTTGTACTATCAATAACTTTAACCACTACATGATCAAATACTTTAGGAGAGGGTAAAAATTGATGAAGAGATTCGCCATATACTGTATTAATAAGTACAGGGTATGCCTTAATACCCATACTACGAAGCATGGTAACCATAAGCCAGCTTTTATCTTTACAATCTCCAAAACGTTGCTCTAATACTTTATTTGGAGAAAAAGGCTTATATGCCCCAATACCAGACTCTAAACCAAGATATCTAATATCATCTTGTACAAACTTAAGTGTCGCAAATATGCGCTCGCCTTCATATTCAGTACTGCTTTTTATTTTTTCAATTACATCTTTTAGTGTCTGCGATGGTTTAACGTTGTCTTGATATATGTTCAAGGCCCAGTCTACAACACTCTTCCAAGTTTCAAAATCGGTAACAAATAGGTTTTGGTAAGAAAGATACCAACTTGGTGTATTCTCTTCAAATTTCGGAGCTTTTGTTAACGTGGTTGTCCAATTATAGGTTGTATACCCTTTATATTTCCCTGTTTTTGGTGTAATGTCTGAATTTAGACTCTTATATTTTAAGTTCTTATTAGAGATTAAGTAATAATTAATTTTCCCTACAGGCTGAAAGTCGTTAAGTGCAGTACCTCCAGAAAAATGGTTTCCATGTATAGGGTTAAAACCTTTAATAGTATAGCTTACATCCACAATATCACCATTTCTTATATCAGCTAAATTAGCTATCGCATTAAGGCTACCGTCATAAATATAGCTTTCAGCATTAGATTCTTGTCGAATACTCTGAAAATCATTTACGTTAAGTTTATTAATGGTTTTTCCTTGCCTAATTACAGTAATACCATGTAGAAATAACTGTTGGTATGTAGGGTCGTAATTAATAGATATTGATGATCCATCTTGTACACCAACATTATCTGTTATTTTACGAACAAAACGAATATAACGTTCCTTTTTAGGGATATGAATTTGCTCATCACTAAGTAGCGTTAATAAGCCATAAGAAATCTCATCTAAATCAATTTCAGGAGTTTTATCATAAGATTGTTTTACAACCCATACTGGTGTATCACTTACTTTTATTTGTGCACAAAATACATTGAAACTAAAAAGAAATATTGTGGCAAAAAGATAGAAGTTATTGGCTTTAAGAATCATAATGATGGATTAAAAAACAAATAAACTAAAAATATTACGCAAATTTGGGTAGCATAACGTATATAATTTCACATGAACGATTTATTCACTTGTGCCTATATCAATAACTATGAAATTCATTAATTAGAATACTAATTCATTGTTATTACACGTTTTAATCATTTTATACTGTCTCTAATTTCCTGTTAAATTTATTATATTTACATGCATTACTTCATAATAAGTAGTGTTGTTCTTTCTAATATTTCACTATATAAATAATTTATAAATTACCTGTTATTGGGTATTCTTAGCCTGCAATAAAGAATATACATTGTAAAATAATTAATGTATAAACAAAAAGTAAATTATGGCTTGCGAAAAATTTATTGTAAAAGAGGTTTCTAAGAGCATGGTCGAAAGAATTATTAAAGCACTATTAAGAGCTGGTGCTTCTGTAAAAGGCGATAATCCTTGGGATATAATGTTAGAAGATAAAAATATAGTACTTATTGCTGATTGGTATGAGTCTACGAATACGCTAAGTATAAAAATTACTCGCAAACCATTTTTAGCCCCTTGTAGGGTGGTTGTAAATAGATTGAAAGAAGAAATAGAAAAATCTAAACTTCAAAATTTAGAAGATGATATCTTTGATTTTAATTTGAATATAGATGCTTAAAATATAAATTAATATGCAGTCTTTGTATTGGGTAGTTTCCGCTGTAATAGTATTAGCTGTACTGATTCTCTTTGCGTTAGAGATAATAGCTAAATTGAACAATGTTCCTAATGATAATGTTAATGAGTTAATTAGACAATGGGCTTATGATAAGTACTACTTTATTACGTTTTGTTTTGGTGTAATTTCTGGGCACCTTTTTCTAGGGATAACTTATAGGTGGTTTGATTGCCAAACTTTAGGAATAAATTTGGATTGTGGCATTTTTGATGTTCTTGTAATAGCAGTTTTAGTTTCAATTTTTCTTATTAGTGGATTGGTGTCTAAATTTAAAACTTCAAATGTGTTTTTTCATTTTTTGTTGCTAATCTGTGGGCTGTTTGCAGGTCACTTTATTTGGAGCATGAATATTTTCGTTTAAATAATTATCAATATGAAAAACCAAATAAATAGCTTAGTAAAAATAGCGAACAGTGAAGGCGCAAAGAAGTTCAAGAAAATTATCTTTTTTGTTTTTATTGCATTAGTAGTTTTAGATATTGTATTTGTTTCTTTTTCACAATTCCCAACTATTAGTAGAGTTATTTATAACTCATCGCCTAAGTTTATTGTGCTAATTTGGTTGTTTGGTTTATTTATTTCCAATGTGTTTTTACAACGAAAAGTATCAAATAATATAAATTTTGTTTGGAACTTAATCATACTTGTCATTATATCTGTTGGATTTATAATTATAGGAAACAAAATTATAATAAGTGATGATGTTAAATGTTCTAACTATCAAACTATTATAAAAAAGGTGGAAATTAAATATGTTACCAGAGTACTATGTCAAGAATTTGAGAGTGATTCTTTTCATTATGAAAATAGAGATTGCGAGACTCTTAACTGTAATAGTAAGGTAGGTTTTAAATTAGATTTAACAAATGAAATGAAACTATTAATACTTGTACTTGGAGTAATTGCAGGATATCTATTTTGGCCTAAAATAATAGAAACATAAGTAGCTTTACTATTACTTTTTTCCATCAAGATGTAAATTATAACTACTTAAAATTGAATATTTCCACAAAAATTTCATAATACTAGTGTTTTTACAATAAAAGCCTTATGCATTTTGTACAGTAAAGTTAGGCATATCATGGTATTTGATATACTATAAAATATAATCAATATTTTAGTAGAAAATTTGCTCTTTTGAAGACCATAATATTTGTTATAGTATTTCTTTGTCTACAATTAAAAATCAATGCACAGCAACTAGATTCGCTAATAACTGAGCTGGAGTCTACTATGAATATGCATCAAGATTATGATTTGCAAAAAGAAAAACAAATCAGAAACCTTCTTACTCATAGAAATGAGACTACAGATTTAGAAAAAATATACGCGTTTAATAACTCTCTTTTCAAGATCTATCAATTCTATAATTTTAATAATGCACTTAGATATATAGAAGGTAACATTCAAATTGCAAATCAATTAGAGAACTTATCATATATTAATGAATCGAAACTTAAATTAGGGCTATTACTCGTAAATACAGGTCGTTATAAAGAGTCAATTGATGCTTTGAATGAAGTGGTTAAAAAAACACTTCCTAATATCTTATTAGATAACTATTACATTGCTTTTAGTGAAGGGTATTCTGGTTTGGCCTTTAATACAACTGTTAACAGTAGTAAATTAAATTATACTCAATTATACTTAGCGTATCAAGACTCATTATACTCAAGGCTTAAATTAGATTCTGAAGAAGCTTTGAGAGTAAAAGAAAAGGAATTTAGAGATAATAGAAATCTTAAAATGGCGCTAGAGATAAATAACCAGCGCTTATCTAAAGTAAATGACGGTTCAAGACTATTTTCATTGATAACTTTTGAAAGATCATTGCTTTATGAATTAGAAGGTAATATTACTGAACAAAAAAAGTACTTAGTTCTATCTGCAATTTCTGATATTAAATCTTCAGTAAAGGATAATGCATCTTTAGGGACACTTGCAAAAATACTTTTTAAAGAAGGCGATATAGATCGTGCTCATCGTTATATTAATTTTTCCTATGATGATGCAGAATTTTATAATTCTAATTTACGTTTTGTAAATATTGCTAATAGTATGCCTTTAATAACAAAGGCTTATGAGGAAAAAACAGCTAAACAAAAAGAGCGTCTACAAGAACTGCTAATATTCATAAGTATACTTTCTGTATTTTTATTAGTTGCTGTCTATCTTATCTATAAGCAAGTTCAAAAAGTTTCATTAGCTAGAAATGAATTAAAAACAGCAAATGAAGATTTAAGAAAATTATATAAAGAACTTTCAGAAGTTGATAAAATAAAAGAACACTACATAGGTAATTTTTTAAACCTTTATTCAGAATACATCTCAAAATTAGATGTTTATAGAAAATTAGTAAGTAAATATGTAAACGCAAATCAGATGAATGCTTTACTAAAGCTTTCTAAATCTAAGCAATTAATTGATGAAGAATTAGAGATTTTTAATAAAAATTTTGATAGTTCATTTTTGCATATCTACCCAGACTTTGTTGATGCAGTTAACAAACTACTTAAGCAAGACAATCAAATACATCTTGAAGATAAGACCAAACTTAATACTGAATTACGGATTTTGGCATTAATAAAATTGGGAATAACAAGCAGTTCTAAAATTGCAAAAATCTTACGATATTCAGTAAATACAATTTACAACTATAGGGCGTCAATTAAAAGTATGTCAAAAGACAAAGCTTTGTTTGAGGATTTGATAAAAAAAATACAATAAGATTTACAACTCTGTTTTTTCTTACCTTTTTTAATATCTAATCCTTAAAAAAAGGTGCTATTTTTTATTATTTCCATACTTTAAATCCACTTTTTGGTTTCAATAATAAATTATTAAATAATTGATTATTAGTCAATTGTTGTGTTTTTGGGTTTTATTATATCCACTTTTTAAAGATTCCCTATTGTTATAAGTCTTATGTCAAAGTAAATTGCATCAAGAAAATTTTCAATCTAAACTTAACTAAATATTAATTTAAACTTAACTAAATAAATGATACAACAAAAGTGGTTAACGATTGCAGTACTTATTTTATTTACTTGTCATTTTGCAATAGCTCAAACCAATGTTTCAGGGCTAGTTGTAGATAAGGATGATATACCATTACCTGGCGTTTCAATAATTATTAAAGGAACAGCTACAGGAACTACAACAGATTTTGATGGTAATTATGCATTAAAAGAGGAGGTGACCAATTCTTCCATTCTTGTTTTTAGCTATTTGGGCTTTAAGACACAGGAAATACTTGTTAATGGACAAAGTGTTATTAATGTAAAATTAGAAGAGGATATTAGTACTCTAGATGAAGTAGTAGTAGTCGGTTATGGATCTCAACTTAAAAAAGATATTACAGGAGCAGTAGCCACTATTGACGGAGATAGTTTTGAATCTAGACCTAACACACAAGTGGGGTCGTTATTACAAGGGCAATCATCAGGAGTACAAGTTATCTCAAGTTCTGGTAAACCCTCCGCTGGTTTTAGTTTAAGAATTAGAGGTACCAATTCTATTAATGCTAGTAGTGAACCTTTGTATGTAGTAGATGGTGTACCTACAAATGATACTAGATCTATAAATCCAAGTGATATAGATACTATTACCGTTTTAAAAGATGCATCTTCTGCAGCTATTTATGGAGCTCAAGGTGCCAATGGTGTTGTTTTAATTACTACTAAAAGAGGAACAACATCTAAGCCTAAAGTTACTTTAGATGCCTATACTGGAGTATCTCAAGTTTGGAATACATTACCTGTATTGAATGGCGAACAGTATCGAGATTTAATGACAGAAATGGGTTTAACTACAGATTGGGATAGTTTTACAGCACGCACAGATTGGCAAGATGAAATATTTCAAAATGGATTTTCACAAAATTATCAAGCATCAGTTTCAGGAAAAGTAAATGGTACTAATTATTTTATCTCTGGAGGTTACCTGTCTCAAGAAGGAGCAGTTAGAAGTTCTGAGATAGAACGTAGTAATTTTAAGATTAATATAGATCAAGAAATAAACGATTGGCTAAAAGTAGGCACAAGAATAGCTTATACTATATATAGAGATGTTGATGTTAATGATAACAATAGTGTAAATCAAGGAGGCGTACTTTTAGGCGCTTTAACAACGCCATCTATCATAGGAGTTTTTAGTGATAATGGTATGTTTACAAGTAATCCATTTCAAAATTGGGAAAACCCATTAGCAAGTACAGATGGATTGGATAGAGAATTTAACGATCAACGTTTTTTAGGAAATATTTACTTAGAGGCTAAGTTTCTAAAAAATTTTAAATACCGTTTTAATTATGGTATAGATAATAGTCATGGTGTTTTTGATTCTTTTCTTGACCCTTTTAGAACCGGTTTTGGTGTTGCTATAGGTGGTCAAGGTATTAATAATACCAACAAAAAATCATATTACATTGTAGAGAATACAATAAGCTTTAATAAAAATTATAATAAACATAAAGTTGAAGCATTAGTAGGTTCTGTTGCGCAAAAATTTAGATTTGAGGATAGTAGTATACAAACTAGAAATTTTGCGAGTGATGCCATAACAACGCCTAGTGGTGGTGCAGAACTGTTTTCGGCATCAGCATTTAAATCAGAAAGAGCAAATACCTCGTTTTTAAGCAGAATAAATTATGGCTATGATGATAAGTATCTTGTAACTGCCAATTTTAGAGCTGATGGATCTAGTGTTTTTGGACCTGATAAACGTTGGGGGTATTTTCCATCATTTTCATTGGGGTGGCGTATGTCTAGAGAGAGTTTTATCAAAGACGACTCATTCATTAATGATTTAAAACTTAGAGCAGGATGGGGTATTGTAGGTAATGATAATATTGAAGCATACAGTTATCTAGGGCGTGTTGGTTCTGGTGCCAATTATCCTTTTGCAGGAGTAGTGCAACCTGGAACTTTTCCTGCGTCTATAGAAAATTTAGAGCTTAAATGGGAAGAGTCTGAGCAAACTAATATAGGTATTGACATTGCACTATTTAGTAGTAGAATAAGCTTAACTGCAGATGCATACATTAAAAAGACAAAAGATTTACTATTAAATGCACCGTTGCCAACAGCTACTGGTTTTGATAATGCCATAAGAAACATTGGTGTGATTGAAAACAGAGGATTAGAATTTGCGTTAAATACGGTTAATATTGATACAAAAAACTTATCCTGGAATACTGGATTTAATATTTCATTTAATCGTAATGAAGTTGTTGATTTAGTAGGTCAAGAATTACTTCAAGGTGGTATTACTGGAGGTAGAGGAGAAGCAAGTTTGGTAAGAGAAGGGGAACCTTTAGGATCACTTTACGGTTATATTTTTGGAGGTGTAGATCCAGCAACAGGAAATGCGTTTTACATTGATAGAAATGGAAGCTCTACGTTTACACCAAGTTCAGATGATAGAACTATAATAGGCGATGCCAACCCAGATTTTTATTATGGCGTTACAAATACTTTAAGTTATAAAGGGTTTGGTTTGTTTGTATTCTTGCAAGGTTCTCAAGGTAACGATATGCTAAATGTTACACGTATTGAAACCGAGGGCATGATAGACCCTAAAAATCAATCAATAGCAGTTTTAAACAGGTGGCGTAATCCTGGAGATATTACCAATATTCCAAGATCAAGCTTTGGGAATAGTGATAATTCAAGAGTGTCTACAAGGTTTATTGAAGATGCCTCATATTTAAGATTTAAAACCATCACTCTAAGCTATAATTTACCACAAAGTATTCTAGATAAGCTTGGTATATCAGCTTTAAAAATTTATGGAACAGGGGAGAATATCTTTACGATTACAAACTATTCTGGTTTCGACCCTGAAGTGAACGCTTTTGGCGGTAGCAATACGGTGCAAGGTATAGACTTTGGTACCTATCCACAAACCAGAAATTTAATATTTGGACTAAACGCAACATTTTAAAAAATATATCTATGAAACTATATAAAATTTTAACGATTCTATTTATTTCAATAACATGGCTTTCTTGTGATGATTATTTAGAATTGGAACCTATTTCTATAGAAACAAGTGGAAATGCTTATGAAACAGCTAGTCAAATAGAAGCTGCATTAGTTGGAGCTTACGAATCTTTTCAATCTTCAGAATATTATGTTTGGGATTATCTATTATTTCAAGATGTGAGATCTGATAACTGTTACGCAGGAGGAGACAATCCTGAAATTTTTCAATTAGATTTTCTTGATATTGCACCAACCCATTCCAGATTATTCAAGCATTGGTCAAATATTTATAATGCCATCTCTAAAGCTAATTTAGTATTAGAACGCGTAGATGGTATTAATGATCCTTTACTTACAGAAGAACGTAAAAACCAAATTAGAGGTGAAGCGCTCTTTTTAAGATCATACCATTATTTTACACTAGTAAAATTATGGGGAGGGGTACCTTTAATTACAAATACAATAACCTCAACAGAAGCTGATGCTATTAATATACCTCGTTCTACAGCAGAGGAAGTATATGCACAAATAACCTCAGATTTAGTTTTAGCAGCATCATTACTACCAGATGTTTATGGAAATGATGCAAGTATTAATAAAGGGAGAGCTACATCAGGTGCAGCTCATGCTCTGGCAGCTAAGGCCTATGCTCAGCAACCAATGCCAGATTATCAAGCTGTTTTAAACCATATTGAAGCTGTTGAGACGAGCGCAGCAAATTATCAACTTATCGACTACAATCAGTTATTTGATGGTAATAATTATAACAATGCAGAATCGATTATTGAAGTACAATATTTAGGAGGAAATGAAGGTAATTTTGGTCCACAGCTTTTGTTGCCACCATCAGTTAGTGGTGACACTTGGAGAAAATTTGTAACACCTTCGGTAGATCTAATTAATGCATTTGATGCTGAAGGCGATACGGTTAGAAAAAATGCAGCTATTTTATTTGAATCTGTACAATGGGTAGACGAATATTGGGGTAATAGCCAAGGTACATCAATTCCATTTAGTTATAAGTGGAAAAACGCTAGTGGTTTTGCAAGTGCAGATAATACATACCTAATACGTTATGGCGATATTGTTTTACTTAAGGCAGAAGCCTTAAATGCTACAAACCAACTTCAAGCAGCTATTACAGAGATAAACCTAATTAGGTCGAGGGCTGGATTACCAGATTTAACAGACGTTCAAAGTAGTTCACAACAGGTATTAAGAGAAACCATTCTTAAGGAGCGGCGATTAGAATTATTTCAAGAAGGTCAACGTTGGGATGATCTTGCCAGATATAATGTATTAGTCTCTACAATGAATGATGTTGTAGAAATAGATTTAAGAACTGGTAATCCAGTTAATTATAATATGACAGAGGCAAAAAAATTATTGCCAATTCCACAACAAGAGTTAGATAGAAATCCAGCTTTAGATCCAAATCCACTTTAAAAATCCAGCTATGATAACAAAGAATTTAAATACAATAAGAATTATAATGGCGTGTGTGGTGTTAGTAATAACATCTTGCCATCCAGACGGTAACTTGCAACCAGAAGGTCAATGGGAATTAAGCACACCAACAATATTAACACCATCTATAGAATCTGTAATAGTATTAGATGAAGACACACCTAATGAAACTATTACTTTTAGTTGGGAGGCTGCAGAATCATCAGAAGGATACGCAGTTACTTATGAAGTTTTAATAGATGAAATAGGTGCAGATTTCACGAGACCTCTTTTTAACTCAGAATCATCTAATAATGGTACAAATACTTCACTATCTATAAGTTATGAAGCATTAGACCAAGCATTAGCTTTCTCAGGTTTTCGAGCCAATGAAGAAGCGCAAATAACATTTGCTGTAAAAGCTAATAGCTTAAGCAAGTCGAGTCAAACAACTGCAAACTTAAATATCACACGTTTTGAAAGTGAAGCATTGCCACAATCACTTTACATTTCTGGAACAGCAACAGAAAATAATAATGATTTATCTCAAGCTATTGCTTTAAGACGCTTAACAGATAGTAATGGTGCATTATCAAATATCTATGAAGTTTATACAAGTCTTGTCGCAGGAGAAAGTTACAAGTTTTACAGTGAACGTTCACTACCTGCATTAGAGTTTGGTGGGAGTGATGGTAATATAGTATCATTTGGAGATGCAATAGTAGCTAATGATTCAGGTCAATTTAGAATAAGAGTAGATTTAGATAACAATACCTACGAACTATTTCAAATAAATTTTTGGAGTATGGTAGGTACACCAATCAATGGTGGTTGGGGAGGTGATGAACCTTTAGCTTATCAGGGCAATGGTGTTTGGAGAGCATCTATCAATCTGCTGGAAACAGGTGGGTTTGTGTTTAGAGCCAATGGAGATTGGGGCTATTTATTAAAACGAATAGTTGGTACACCAAATACACTTGTTTTGGAAAGTGATGCAGGTAACCAAGGGGTAACTTTTGAAGATATACCAAACAACCAAACGGGACAATATTTTGTAACTCTAGATCTATCAGCTGAAAACTATAATTATGCTTTTGAAATAGATGATACTGTTGTTGAACCCATAGACACACCATCACAATTATTTCTATTTGAAAATGGAACTATGATTGAAGAGTTATCTGCAAATGGGGATGTTTTTAGTTCTAGCAGGTTTATTCCTATGCAAGCTAGTAATAGCTATACTCTTAATAGTGCTATGGATGGTTCGGGCACTTCATACAGTGTTAATGATGTATTAGCCAACAGTGTAACTCCTGATGGCGATTTAGTAACTGATGCTATTACTTTGGTAGAAAGCAACACAACGTTTACAGTTGTTTCAGATAGAGCATTACGTTTCACTATAGATTTTAGTGCGCCAGAACTTACATGGTCTTACTACAACTTTAAATTATTTCACTGGCAAGTTTGGGATGATAGAGAAGAGTTACAGATGACGTACAGCCATCCAAATACATTTACAGTTACAGCCAATCTTACAGCAGGATCAGATAGTAAATTTATTAGTCCATGGGATTTTGATTTAGGTAGCGATAATCCAGCCTCATTAACAGGAAACCTTATTAATGGCGGAGGTGCAAACTTACTTAATATAGATACTGATGGCTCATATACAGTAACTATAGTATTAAATGATGATTACCAAACAGGAACCTACGAATTTGCTCAATAATACAAATTAAGACTCATGAAATTATTAAATATATACAATTTGAACTTTTATTTTATACTACTTCTTATAGTGACGTTACAGGCGTGTAATGATGATGAAATGCGAACTTACCCACCACCTGAAGTTGCAGATGTGAATGTAGATTTTTTTCTCACTTCTCCTGATGAAGCCAATCTACTAGCTGAGACAACTAATGGCCTATTTCCAATGGTCACAAACAACAATTTTACAATTACTGTTGATGAAGGTACAAGCTATCAAGAAATGGATGGTTTTGGATATTCATTAACAGGAGGTAGTGCTATGCTAATTAATAACATGTCATCTTCAGCTAGAGCAAATCTTTTAGAGGAACTTTTTGGAACAGGAGCAAACAGTATAAGTATTAGTTATTTAAGAGTAAGTATTGGTTCTTCTGATTTAGATGCAAACACGTTTAGTTATAACGATTTGCCAAGCGGACAAACTGATGTTAATCTAGATAATTTCTCTCTAAATCCAGATATGGCAAATCTAATTCCTGTACTAAAAGAAGTTTTAGCCATAAATCCTAATATTAAAATTTTGGCAACACCATGGTCTGCACCAACATGGATGAAAACTAATAATAATACAGTAGGAGGAGAGTTGTTACCACAATATTATGATACGTATGCAAATTATTTTGTGAAGTATGTAGAAGGAATGGCTGCTCAAGGTATCGTTATAGATGCTATTACAGTACAAAACGAACCAGAAAATCCATTTAATAACCCAAGCATGGTAATGAGCGCAGAACAACAAAAAGTCTTCATCAGAGATCATTTGGGACCATTATTTGCAACAGAAAACATAACAACGAAAATCATTCTTTTTGATCATAATCTTGATAATCCAGATTATCCTATTTCAATAATGAATGACGCCTCTGCTAAAACCTATGTAGATGGGTCAGCCTTTCATTTATACGCTGGTCAAATTAGTAACATGTCGCTTGTTCATAATGCACATCCTGACAAAAACCTGTATTTCACAGAGCAGTGGATACAAGCACCTGGAGATTTCTTTGGAGATATGCGTTGGCATGTTAGAGAACTCATGGTTGGTGCACCACGTAATTGGAGTAAAAATGTATTACAATGGAACTTGGCATCAGATCCTAATAGCGATCCACATACCAATGGCGGTTGTGAAGAATGTTTGGGTGCTGTTACAATAGATGGTAATTCTATCCAAAGAAACCCAGGGTACTACATTATAGCACATACTTCAAAATTTGTACCGCCCGGTTCTGTAAGAGTAGAATCTAGTGCCTCTTTTGAGTTTCCTAATGTAGCATACAAAACACCTGAGAATAAGATTGTAGTTCTTGTATTAAACAATTCAGACGTACAAAAATCATTAAACATTAACGTACAAACAGAGCCTATAACAGTAACGATACCAGCAGGTTCAGTAGCTACATTTATTTGGTAAAAAATAGTAGAAATGAATAAAAGAATCTTATACCTCCTTTTCATAGTATCCGCTTTTTTTGCGTGTAAGCAAAAAGAAAATTCTAGAGACTTAGCTATGAATTATGAAAGTAAAGTAAAAGAAAGTACAAGCCTATTAGGTAAACAAGTGCGTGTTTATACTACGGCAGAACATACCGATAAAAGATTGTCTTTAGACATTCAGAAAACGTTTAAGGAAGCAAAACAACCATTAGAAACTGAAGTAGCCATTTTTGTTAATCCAGAAAAGCAATTTCAAGAATTTCTAGGAATAGGAGGAGCTATTACAGATGCGGCAGCAGAAGTATTTTCAAAATTAAGTGAAGACAAGCAAGAGGAGTTCCTAAACGCCTACTTCTCTGATGAAGGTATCAACTATAACGTTATAAGAACCAGTATCCACAGTAGCGATTTTGGTTTAGGTAGCCATACTTATATAGAAGAAGGAGATATGGAGCTTAAAACATTTTCCATTGCGAAAGACAAGGAAAAGCGTATACCTATGATTAAACGAGCCCAAGCTCTTGTAAATGATGATTTGGTGTTTTATGCAAGTCCGTGGAGTCCACCAGCATTTATGAAAACTAATAAACACATGCTTCAGGGCGGTAAGTTGTTGCCAGAGTACTATCAAGCTTGGGCTAATTATTTTGTAAAGTTTATAGAGGCCTATGAAGCAGAAGGCATTCCAGTTTGGGGCGTAACTATTCAAAATGAACCTATGGCAACACAACGTTGGGAATCTTGTATATATACAGCCGAAGAAGAACGAGATTTTTTAAAGTACAATTTAGGGCCAACATTTGAAAAAAATGGTTTAGGAGATAAAAACATTGTAGTGTGGGACCATAATAGAGATTTAATATCACATAGAGCCAATACTATTTTTGAAGACCCAGAAGCTATGAAATACGCTTGGGGAATAGGGTTTCACTGGTATGAAACTTGGACAGGAGGTGATCCAAAATACGATAATCTTAAAAACATTAAAGCGTCTTTCCCATCTAAAAATTTATTGTTCACAGAAGGATGTCAAGAAAAATTTGATGCCACGCAGTATGAGCGTTGGTCTAATGCAGAACGTTATGGTAATTCCATGATTAACGATTTTAATAGTGGTACTGTTGGTTGGACCGATTGGAATATTTTGTTAAATGAAAATGGTGGTCCAAATCATGTTAAGAACTTCTGTTTTGCGCCTATACATGCAGATACAAAAACTAACACGCTTATATATACACCTACCTATTACTACATCGGGCACTTTTCAAAGTTTATAAAGCCTAAAGCAAAACGCATCAGTACTACAATGAGTAGAAGTACGATTGAAAGTACCTCGTTTCAAAATCCAGAAGGAGAAATTGTTACTGTGGTAATGAATAAAACAGACCAACCTATTGATTATAAATTAATAGTAAGCGATTATCAAATCGATTATAAAATAATGCCCCATGCAATGCAAACAATAATTTATTAACTAAAATTTTAAGACAATGAAAAAAAATTACATTTTAAGCTTTGCTATAGCTATGCTTATATCAGTACAAGCATTTGCACAAGTAGATGTAACTATTAGAGTAGACATGGCAGGACAGTCTGTAAGCGCTAATGGAATACATGTGGTGGGCACAATTAACGGTTGGACTCCAGACGCTACAATGTTAACTCAAGAAGGAGCAACGAGTATTTATGCTGTAACTATTCAGTTAAATCAAGGATGGCACCGATACAAATTCTTAAATGGAAATGCATGGGGTACAGAGGAGCAAGCTGGGTACCCTTGCGCACCTTCAAATGGAGACAGATTCTTGTACATCAATAATTCTGGTATGGCTGTAGTTTTAGAACCTGTACCTTTTAATGGTTGTAACGCTTCAGGAACAAGTTTTGAGGTAACATTAAATGTAGATATGTCTAGTGAAGGTACCATTGCAGCAGGTAATGTACATGTAGCGGGTTGGTTAACCGATTGGAATGCAGAAGTGTTATCACTGCCAAATGCTTCAGGAGATATACATAGTGGTGTTTTAAGACTTCCTACACCATCAGATTATCCTATCGAATTGGAATATAAGTATTTAAGTGCTTCAGGATGGGGTAATGATGAAACGCCAGGGCCAGAAGCTACCTGTGCTACAGTTACTGGTACAAATAGGCTAGTTACCGTTAATAGTTCAGGTGAGAATCTTTTAGATGTATTTAATGCCTGTAATTATTCAACATTAAATACTAAAGATTTTAATGTTAACTCGCTAAACTTGTTATACAATCAACTAGATAGATCAGTAAAACTTTTAAGTGATGGATTTAATAGTAAAATTTCAGAAGTTCAAATCTTTGATGTAACAGGTAAATCCATAAAAACGATCCAAGAGATTATTTCAATTAAAGACACAGTAATTGATTTTCAAAATCTTACCAATGGTCTTTATTTTGTGAGAATTTCAAGTGAAGGTAAACAGTTAGTTAAGAAAGTGATGGTGC
This sequence comes from Hyunsoonleella pacifica, assembly GCF_004310335.1. Classification (GTDB taxonomy): domain Bacteria; phylum Bacteroidota; class Bacteroidia; order Flavobacteriales; family Flavobacteriaceae; genus Jejuia; species Jejuia pacifica. The sequence continues at coordinate 494,269 of NZ_SIRS01000002.1, forward strand.
ATTAATGAGTAAGTTAAATTTGTACACTATAACACCACGTCCAATAAAAATATTTTATTGGACGTTTTTTTTTAAATTATGTTCTAAGCAATAGACTAGTAGTTTTTTTAAGGTTTAAACCGAAAATATAAGTTTCTGTTTTATAAATACTTAAAGACGATTATTAATTACTGTTATGAGAAGATAAGTTATAATATTTTTTTGAAAACATAAATTTAGATTATATAAATCATTAAAAATATAAATAATAATATATGATTTTTGTTTCGTAATTTTAATTTAAAATAAAATAGTTATGAAAACAAAAGTTATATTCTTAGTTACCACAATTCTACTTTTTACAAGTTGCGCAGTTATTAGGCCTGGTGAGGCAGGTGTAAAACAAACATTAGGTAAATTATCCAATCAAGTTGTTACTCAGGGTACCATCTTCTACAATCCTTTTAATAGTAAAGTGATAAAAGAATCTACTCAAACTAACAACATAAAACTTATCTTAAATCTACCAAGTAAAGAAGGGTTAAGTGTAAAATCTGAAATTTCAATTCTGTATCGTTTAGAACAAGAAAAAATCCCATCAGTTTTAGAAAACTTAGGTAGAGATTATGAATCTATTATCACTAGTGTATTTAGGTCTGCATCTTCTGATGTTTGTGCTCAGTTTTTTGCAAAAGATATGCATTCAGGTATGCGTGCAAATATAGAAGAAGAAATCAAGCAGAAAATGATGATAAATTTAGAAAAACAAGCTGATGGCATAGAACTTATTGCGGTATTAATGAAAAGTATTCAGTTGCCTAGTGGTCTTGCTAGTTCTATAGAGCGCAAATTACAAGCAGAACAAGATGCAATGCGTATGGAGTTTGTAATACAACAGGAAAAATTAGAAGCAGAACGAAAAATAATTAATGCAAAAGGAGAAAGAGATGCTCAAAAGATTTTATCAGAAGGTTTAACGCAAGAGATAATTAAAATACGAAGTATTGAAGCTTTTAATAAATTATCTAAATCGCCTAATAGCAAAATTATAATTACCGATGGTAAAACACCATTTTTAATTGAAACTGATGAATAAGTAAGTTAATTTTTAAATCATAAAAATCATGAAGTTAATAGAAAAAGCACTAGAGTTCGAAAAGAGAAGCATGTCTAGAATGACTACTAGCGATAGGGTGTTAGCATCACGAGAAGCTAAAGCAATAGTATTAGCTATTAATACTATTTATAAGAAAACAAAAGATCCTAAACTAATGGATATTATGAAATTGGTAACCATTAAAAAACGCAAAATTGACAAGCGTCTTAAAGGTTTTTCTCTAAGTTCTGCAGTTTAGAGCAGCAGTATTAGTTTAATAGTTTGGTTAGTTAGTTAAGCCGAACAATCTCTGTAAAATAAGAGGTTGTTCGGCTTTTGTTTTTATACATTATTGTATCCATACGTTTTATAACAGTGTAAAAAAAAGGAAAAACCCTACTATAAAAAGGTTAAAAATCCTATTAATTTAAAATTGGTCTCTATTTAATTTAGCTAACGAAAAGAATCACTAATAGTAATCATCTTTTATTGATTTTTTTAAATTAACAACTAGTTGTACAGGTAAAATCCGAAAGCCTTTAATAAGTAGGACGTATAGCCGAATGCGTTAATGTAGGTACAAATATTTAATTAAAATCATGGATGCAAAGCAATTCAATCAATTATTAAAAGAAGTAAAAGGAGATCCAAAACTTTTACATTCACTAATCTTCGAAACAGAAAAAGCTATTGATAAGTTAGAGTTTTTAGATAGGAAAACCAAAGCTTCAATACTAGCACTGGATCCCGAGGAGTTTATTGGGGTAATTACTGGAGACATTGGTACCGCAGCTGGCTGTGATGTAACCTGTACAAGTAGTTGTGGGGTTACATGTAACCAAAGTTGTGGTTACACCACGAACTTAGTTAATCCTGGAGATTTTAGAACTCTTGCTTTAAACAACAGAAGACTTTTGTTTTAATCTTTTTAACCTAATGCCCAGCCTTAAATAAGGCTGGGCATTTTTAATTAAAATAATAATGGAAACATATAAAAACATCTTAGAGAAACATCATATAGATTTTGAAGAAAAACAACCATGGCTTATTTGCGGAAAAACTAACTTAGTTCAAGGGTGGAAATTACATGTTTCTACAACACCAAATAAGATTCATCAATTATTTACTATCATTTGTCCGTATTTAAAACAAAATAAAATTGCTTTTAAAATCATCGCTAATAAACAGTTGTGTATACAGCTAAACGATGGCGATTTAGGGGTGACACAAATAGGTAAGACTATGACTATTTACCCAGAAAACGAAACAGTTGCAAAACAAATAATTACTTACATAAAGCAGAGAACCGATTTTAAATTTACAGGTCCAAAGATCTCCACAGACATTAGGCTAGGTAGCATTCTTTATACTAGGTATGGTGGTTATAACCCTATTATTGAATATGATAGATTTGGGCGTAAAAAATTAATGATTTATGACCCCTATAACAATCTTATAGAAGACAACTATACAAGTCATTTAGATTTAAAATATTATAAGTTTCCATTTAATGAATTTAAATATGAGATACCTCAAGAAGAGAGAAGCAAACTTTTATTCAATCAATATTTAATATTAGATGTATTAAAGTCCCATCCGAAAGGACAAGTCTTTAGAGGGATTGATATTTCAAATAAAGAAAACATTAAACCTGTAGTTATAAAACAAGCAGTAGCCAATATATTTTGTGATGAAGATAGTGATAGAGACATCATTAACAGGTTGAATTCCCAATTTCAACTTTCAAAGAAAATAAAAAATATAAATATTCCTACACCATATGATTTAAAAAAGTATAAAGAAAATCATTATCTCATAACCGAATATATAGATGGTGGTAATTTAGAGCATAAAGTATTTGAACTTTTAAGCACTTCAACATTTAAAGCATCTAAACTACAAACTAAAAAACTATTAATAAACTACGCTATTCAATTAATAGAAGAAGTTATAAGATTACACGATCAAGGTATAGTGCACAGGGATTTATCAGCAAGTAATATATTAGTTTCAAAAAACGACTTTATATATTTATCAGATTTTGAATTAGCTTACGATCTAAATAACTCTTCAGAACATCCGTTTAAAGGAGGTACAGATGGGTTCATGTCTTTAGAGCAAAAAGAAAATATGGAGCCTAAATTTGAAGATGACATTTATTCTGTTGGTGCAATAATTACTTTAATTTTTACGGGCTTAGACCCTAGGCGTGTACTAAAAGGTACTTTAAGTCAAATTAAAAAGCGGTTGTTACATTTAGCAGGAGGAGATATTGAAATTGTTCTAGATGATTTATTAAACTGTTTTAAACCGAGCAATGATAGACCATCTCTAGCCTATTTAAAATCAAAGTTTAAACAGATTAAGTTTAAGGAAGTATCTAATAAAAAAAGTTCGTTTTCAATTACAAAGCAAGAATTAACAACATCAATAAATAATTGTATCAGTTCCATAGCGCATACTGTCTATACTTTGGATGATTTATGGTTTTCAGAAACTATAGATAAAAGCAATCACGAACAAAACAACAAAGCTTCAAATAAAACATTTTATGGTTCTTTAAACAGGGGAATTAGTGGTGTGTTATATGTTATGGCGCATGCTAAAATATCTGGTTTTGATATAACATCAAACTCAAAAATCATTGATAAATCCATATCATATTTAAAAAATAATTATGATGTTAACATTAATAAAAATTTATTGCCTGGTCTTCACTTTGGCACAGCCGGTATTGCGGTATCTATAGCATATTGTATTTCATCTGGAATATTGCCAAGAAACAACGAAAACTTAGATTTTATAAAGAAAAGTCTCATACGAGATTTAGATTGGAGTGATTATACACATGGTGCTGCAGGTCAAGGCATGGCATGTTTAAAGGTTATGGAATTAATTGGGTTTGATAAAGATGTTGAGATGTTTTTACAAAAATGTTACGGCTACCTAAAAACTAAACAGGAAGCACAAGGCTATTGGGTAATAGAGGAGGGGGTTGATGGTATTAGCGGAGAAACTATGTGTGGTTTTGCTCATGGAGTAGCAGGAATAGCAAATTTTGTCTTGTCATATTATAAGTATAGTCAAAATATAGAGGCTTTAGTATGTGCCGAAAAAGCGGCAGAATGGCTTTACAAGAATAAAATTGACAAAGAGACATATTACGAGTGGACGTTTAGTGAAACTAATCAAGAAATATGGAATTGGTGGTGCCATGGCGCTACAGGTATCGCTATTTTCTTTTTAAACATTTATGATATTACAAAGAAGGAAAAATATTTAAACGTCATAACAAAATCTTTAAATGCGGTAAATAATAAACCCAATTTTCCTAATTTAAGTTTATGCCATGGTTTAAGTGGTATTGGGGAAATTTTGCTTCATGCTTATGGCATTACTAATAATAGAAGTTACCCAGATCGCATAAATTGGGTCTTAGGTGTTTTACTAAATTCATTTATTAAAGAAAATAACAGTATGTATTGGTTAACTGAAAACCCTGATTATCCTACTGCTGATTTTTTTGTTGGCAATGGCGGTATACTTTATTTTTTAATTGATTACTACAATATGTTTTACCAAAATAGAGATGCTAGATTTCCTATTACTTAAATAGTAATGTGAGTTTGTGTCTTTTTTTTCTTTATAAGAAATCAGAGAGTATTTTAGTTTTTTTTTAAGTAATCAAAAACGTTGACTTGAATTTGTGCCATAAAAAGTCTAGTAAAACCTTTAAACTAGAATTATAGCGACAGTTTAAAACAAAAGTATCTATAGATTTATTAAATAAAATTTTTATAATTTACTAATCGTTAGATTTGAAAAACTGCTTTAGTTTTAAACTTGTGATAGTTAGTCTATTATAATATTTTTTATTCAATTTAGAGGCTTTTTTATAATGTTTTAAGGCTTTTTCATATTCCATGGTTATATCATAAAGATTATACAACCCCATATGGGCATAAAAATAATCTTTGTTATGCTTTAAAGCGTCTAAATAATACTTTTCAGCTTCTACATATTTATTTGTCATTATGTTAGATAAACCATAATTAGTTAAATAAACAGCTTTATCAGTCTTTGATATATTACGTATTGATAAAGCTTTACGAAAATATATCATTGCTTCATCATAATTTTTGTATTCATTTAAAAAAAGCAAACCTAGCGAATTATATAAACTAGCATCATTAGGCGAATTACTTATTGCAATTCTATAATTCTCTTCAGCTTTAGCATTATCTTTATAATTATACATGTATATATCGCCAAGATGGCTATATGCATAAGAGCTTGTTCCATCTAGTTCTATAGCCTTAATATAAAAAGACTTTGCTTTTGTATAATTTTTAAAATGATACTGGTATAATCTTCCATAAGAATTATATAGATAAGAAGAATTACTGTATATTTTTTTTGCTTTGTCTAGATAGTATATAGCACTATCACCATTATTATTGTATTTACTTTCTAAATACGATAAATTAGTATATGAACTCAAATAAAGAGAATCTACTTTAATGGCCTTTAAATATTGTTTTTTTGCCTTGGTATAATCCTTAAAATGACTATTTGAATACAAGTCTCCTAAGCTGTTGTAAAGTGATGGGTTTTGCTTATCTAGTTCAATAGCTTTTAAGAGTAATTTTTCACTATTATCAAATTTTTCAAAATAGTCATTTGCGTATAATTTTGCCAAACTACTATACAAATAAGAATTATCACTTAGTTTTAATGCTAGTCTATAAAATTTTTCAGCTTTATCATAATTACCATTTTCTTCAAACTCGTAAGCAATATTACTTAATGTTGAAGGTTTTCTTTCTAGTCCATTAACGTTTTTATATAATTCTATTGTTAAGTCTTTATCATTGGTATGTTGACTCGAAAAGATTGCTAATTCAGTGAATGAAAAAAAAGCAATATTCTCTATTTCTATAAGATTACTAAACTTATCAATATTATATCCACTGAAGTGGAATAAACACGTTAGTTTTGCCAGATTTATTTCCCGTTTTAATGGAGAATCATTGATTTGTTGAATACTATTTAAATATTCTAAGGCTTTACTGTAGTTATTGGATCTTAACTCTTTTATACTAAAAGTCCAAAACAAAATATCATCTACATCCTGTTGAAGATAACCTTGACTTACGTCTGAAATACCAGTAAAATTGACAAAATCAGATTTTCCTTTTTCGTTCATTCTTTTGGTAACCTTATTCAATAAAAGGTAGCACAATCGTGCTTTTTCGTTTTTTATGTCTTGATCGCCGAAAATTACAATGTCAGCATTAAATTCTTTTCCAATTTTTTCTGCTTCCTCATGCGTTCTCGCATATTTATAATCTATAAACTTTACTGCGATATTAAGTTCTTTTTCATGTTTTAATTCAATAAATCTATTTTTTAGAAAGAATTCTAAATTATCGTCATCATGAACATCTTTTTTAAAAGGTAGAATTAATATTTTAAACTGATCTTGAATCTTATTGAAGGGCGTACTAGTGTCAAAACGCAAAGATTCTTCATTATTTAACTTATAGTCAGGATTATTAATTAAAAAGATAAGAAGTGAACTTAAAAGTAAAATTAAAACAATTAAAAATGTTGAAATAGCAAATTGGGTTTTACTTCGCTGAGAAATGATTTCCTTTAGTTTAATTAATTTATCATCATCATCATTGATGTCATTTAGTTTTTCTTTTATACCGGGTTTTTCAGATAATTCATAAATCCTTTTATCATCCTCTTTTAATCTTTTATTAATTACACCTTTGGTAAATAGAATAATAGCATTAATGATAGCAATTATATTAGCTATTAATGTTGAAAGTACTAGTATGTTAGATGATTCGCTAATCATTAAAAAAGGGCCCTTTTTTATAGCTAAACCTAGTTTTGTCTATAGGAATTATTATTTCACTCAATATTTTTGAAGTCCATTTGTTATGCCATATATCGACATGATATTTATTGATAAGATCTAAGCTATCCATATATAAATCATTCAATAGATATTTAGTTTTAGTAGATTCTATCCCTAGAATAATCTTTCCAAACTTCAATATTGCAGGATCGTTATTTAAGTTATTCATTAAATACTTTAGCGTCCAATAAGAGCATTCAACAAAATATTCCTCTACATAGTAATAGTTTTCATAACTATTTATTTGATTAGTATATTGATTTACGTCCAATGGTTTTACTTCATCATGTATTAATGTTTTAAAATTGGTATACGCAAGTATAAGATCTTTTAGGCTTTCATTATAGTAGCGGTTTTTTTTACTTGACTTTAAAACAGCTCTATTCATTAGAGCTAAACTAAACCAATCTCTATCTTTATTATCTACTATTGGTATATGCTTCCATATATTAATTGCATCAGTGTAGTACTTGATTGCATTAGCAATTCTTCCTTGTTCATGATATTGAACTGCAATTTTATAGTTTAATATTTGTGATGCTTCATTTGGTTGTAAATCAAAATCTGTTTTTTTTATAAACAGTACATTACTTTCTTTTGATAACGCCCATTCTGGAAGGTATAAATCTCTTTCTAAAATAAAATAATCCTTATATTCTTTATATTCTTGCCATATTAACCAAAAACAAAATACATGTAATACGAAAGTGCTTATTTTATGCTCGTAAGGTAATACGAATATTAAAATTGTATCTAAAAAATATATTATTAAAGTTAGTTTGTAAGCCCACAATTCTCTTTTTTTCGCTCTAATTGCCAAATAAATAAAAAAGCATATAATAAGGCCATTAATAAATAAGCCAATAATTATCATAATAGTTGGTGCATTATTTATAAGTTCATCAATTACAGTACAAACATTTAATGCTAGACCAACAAACCTCAATTGGTCAAATTGGCTTAAAATTGAATTTAAGGCTGTGTAAAAGGCAATAAAGTACATAATATTATCCGTGTGAAGCGCTGTTTTTCTTGCTTCAAAAAGTTTTTCAGCCTTTTCAAAATTTAAGTACCGTATTCTTTCCATACAAATAATTTTTCATTTTAACACTTTAATACTGCTAAATATATGAAGATATTTCTTTCATGATATTATTTTTTTAAAAATATTTTTTGAAAGTAAGTTTTTATATTGCTAATATTCAGTTCAATAGTCTATTTAGATAGTTAAAACACGAAGCATCTAAGTTTTTATTAAACTATCTAAATCGTCTAATAATAAAATTAGAATTACAATGGAAAAACACCGTTTTTAATTGAGATAAGATGGATAAGTAAATTCATTTTTTAAATCACAGAAATCATGAAATTAGTAACAGCAGAAAAATGCAAAAATTGATAAGCGTCTTAGATGTTTTTCTATAAGTTCTGCTATTGAGAGTAATATTAGTTAAGCCGAACAATATCTATAAAGTAGAATATTGTTCGGCTTTTTGGTAATTATGTATTATGAATATATGTAAACAATTTTTTGTTTCATATATTAAATTAACACAAGGGTCTGGTTTATTTTGCGACACCTATCCCAGCAAATAGTGTTTTAAAAGAATTGGCTTCAAGAGCAAAAACGCCATCATTACCAATAGTGTTTATTGGTCTCCAAAAGCTTCCATCAAAAAATGAAATTAGGCCTTGATAAGTGTTAAGGCCCGCAGGCTCAGTTACTCCCCAAGGATTGCGCAAAACAATATATTTTTTATCATTATTAAAAGCCCAGCCTAAAACAGTATAGCAATGGCTAGCTACAACATTGGTACCTGTGTAGGTTTTGCTAGAAGACCCATAGGTCCATGCAGTCATGGGATGGATTGTTTTTCTAGACATAGAGTTTGCTCTCACTATAGAGTACAATTCACTCCCAGTTCTACTATTCGTGTTATAATAATGTGGTTTTTTGTTGTTGAGTTGTGCTGTAGCTTTCACGCAATTACCCCATGCAGTTTTGGTAATATCTGGTTTATCAGAGTTTGTTTTTGTGATCCATTTAGCAAAAGCCTTTTCGTATAATGCAGGATAAATCTCATTATTATCATTAGAGCGGCAATAAATCCAATTACTATTAGAAGCGTTAACTACAGTTTTATCTGAAACCTCTACGAGTTTAGTAGGCGCATCTTTACCGCCTCCTTTTGAGTAAAATTTAATAGCATTAACCCTTCTGGTTTCCCCAGTGCTAGTAGCTCTATTTCTATGTACAATCCTGTAAGGATCTGCCCAGGCCACTGCATTTAAAGCTGCAATAAAATAACAATTTGCTACTGCACCTTGTATAGGGTCTGAATATTCTACCACATCATTAAAAAAATCGCCTTTATTTACCCAAACACCATTTTGTGGCGTCCAATCTTTTTTAGAAGCCCCAGATTTGTTAAGTACAATAGCAGCTAAAGCTTTACTTAACACCGATTTAGATAATGTACGGTTTATATTTGGGATGTCTAATTTAAGCTCTAAAGAGTCTTTATTAATCAAACCAGATTTTATTTTTACATCACTAAGCGTTTCAATACCTAACTTTTTTAACTCGCTTAGTTTTTTTAGTCTAGATATATCTGGGGTCTCAGCGTCTTCAAGTGTTCTTATTTTAATTTCAGAAGCCTTTAATGGTTCAGGCATATTGTCCTTGTTCAATTTTAATCCAGCATAAATTGGCGAATTAAATTTCATATCAAAAAGTTCACTGTAATCCGTTTCCAGAGTGTCCTCCATAATTTTGATTGAGTTTTTTTTTACTCCAATCAATTTTTCTTCCAAGTAGAGTTTCAGTTAAGGCATAGGGGTTTATTGCTCCTATACTTAGTTTTGGTGCTTTGTCCATAATTAAATTAATTAAAAGGTTAATAATAAAGTTTCAAACTTAGATAGCTACTGTAGTACAGAAAAGAGGGAAAACAATATTTATAAGGGGGGAGATGCCCCTTTTTTAGAAAAGAGAAAAGCTATAATAACATAACTTTTTGTTGAGAACAAGAGTAGATAGGATGCAAGAGGTTTTACATTTTTTAAGGGATAAAATTGCTAATCTAAATAGAATTATAGCTATCTAATTTAATTGAAATATATTTTTTAAGACTTAAAATTAGTGTCGTTAATGTGGGTTTATTCCTTTCATTTTAAGATTGATTAAAAGATTTTATAAAAATTTAAGTCAATAGAACTGTATTTATTTTTCGTCAAAAATTAAAGTTGTTTCTGTAAATATGTGTTGTATTTTTTTATTTATTATAGTAATTGTTTATGGTTTTATTTTGAATTTGCGTAATATATTTATAGTTTTATGCGTATAATACTACGTTGAATGTTGAATAAATATATTTCTTGTATTCTAGAATTTATTCCAAACGCTGTTTATGGTACTATTTCTGCGGACGATCAACGTTTAAGCAGTATTGTAAATTTGTTAAATCAAGAAGAGTATAAAGAATTCAACAAATATAAAACGGGAAGCTTTTTTGTATTTGGAATTCCTATTGACGATGAAGCGTTATGGTTTTGGAATCATGTTAATGAGAAAAGATATTTAACTGCAAACCATATACTTGAAAGTACAATTGTGGAATTAAGTAATCAATTCCCAGATTCGAGGATTCGTTCTATAGACAGAATATCAAACAATAAAATAGCCCAAGTAGAACTAGCTGAATTAGCAGGTATTGGGACACGAGGATGGAATAATTTATTACTTCACCCAGAATATGGAGCATACCTTCAATTAGCTACGATAGTAACTCTTGATAAGTATTCAGAAAAAGAATATTCCACTTCATTAGTAGAAAATATTTGCATCAAATGTGGAAATTGTATTGATGCGTGCCCAGTAAATGCTATTTCAGAAACTGAATTTATAGCATACAGGTGCTCTAGTGTAGTTGCATCCCCTGAGAAAGTTAAGAGCAAGGCAGTAGCTGTAACAACTAATAGTTATATTGAATGTAGGGCGTGTATCGATAGTTGTCCTATAGGCTTAAATATTGAAAAATTAAATGAATGGAAAAGATAGAAGTTAAAGAAAAGGAGTTAAGAGAAGATGGTGCTTATGTATTTCATCATCCACCAAAATTTCTTTGGGAGAAAGGAGTTTTACCAAAAATGTCCTGGACAGATTACACTTTATATGTTCATGTTCCATTCTGTAGAGATATATGCACATTCTGTACTTTCGAGCGTAAAAAATTAGAAAAAGGTTCTTTGAGTCAATTTATGAATAGTGTGATTAAAGAAATTGATATAGTTCTTCAGAAATCAGACTTTTCAAAATCAAAACCTAGAGCTGTGTATTTAGGAGGAGGAACAGCCTCTTTATTATCTGTTTCTGATTTAGAAATTCTAATTAATAAAATTAAGACTTCATTTAACATTGGTGATGAGATAGAATTTACTTTAGAATGTGAACCAGGCACCAAACAAGCAGCCGATTTTAAAAAACTTGTAAAAATTGGTGTTAATCGTGTTTCTATAGGGTTTCAGGCTTTTCAAAATGAAATTCTTAAATCAATGAATAGAATGCATACCATTGAGCAAAGCATAAAGATGTTTGGAGATGCAAGAGATGCTGGAATTGAAAATATGCATATTGATTTAATGTTCGGATTACCAGGACAAGTAATGAGTGATTGGAAATTCTCAATCGATCAAGCGATTATTTTGGCGCCTACACACTTTTCACTTTATCCATTGATTGTCTTTGAAAGTGAGCTTCTTGATCGTAAAATGACTAATAAACCCGAATTAGAAATGCCACCTTCAGAGGTCATTCATCAAATGCGAGAATATGCACAACAACAGCTTGCATTACATGGTTATGAACAATATTCTTTAACTGAATATTGCAAAAAAGGGTATGAATGTAAATATGTTATTTCTAATTGGAACGGATCAGACTATTTAGGGTTTGGCCCCGCGGCCTATAGTCGTAATAAGAATTACTTATGGGAAAACCATGTATTACACCATTTGTACAATTCTGATGTAGCAAATGGTAATTTACCATTTAACAAGATGTTTAAAATGAATACATCAGATATCTGTATTCGAGATATCGCTATGGGTATATGTCTGTTGGATGTACCTTTAAAACCTATTTTAAATAAAGTTGGGGTTCTAGATCCAATTGTTAAGCAACGCCTTTTAGAACTTGAAAGAGAAGGTCATATAATTTTAAGTGATCAATCTATAAAATTGAGAAAAACAAGTCAACGATATGCTACTCATGTAATGAAACAAATTATAGGAGATAGTTGAGAATAAAAACTAAGTATAAACCATTAAAAATAGTAAACTATGATTCAAAAAGCAATGTTAATGAAGGTGTCATTCGTATTTGAAGTGGCAAGAAAAGATTTAGAATTTTCTAAGGATTTACACGAGAACCCACTAAAAACACTTCAAGAAAGTGGAATTGATCTTTCATCAAATGAGACGATAGCAGTGATTGATATTGTTAATGATACATCAGTTTCTACATTGGCCTCTAAATTAAGAGATGTTAGAAAAAGTTGGGAAGCTATTAAAGTAGAACAAAACATTGGTGGTAAACGAAAATAGTGATTACAGTTTTTCAAGTTAAATTATGGCATTACTCGGTATTGATTTGATTTTAGATGAATACCGACAATGGCATATATTAGAGGTTAACGACCATCCTACAGGATTATATTTAGCAGATCAGTTATTAAACACATCTACCCAATTTTCAAAATATTTAAGTAGAAACGGAATAGATAAAATTGCAGAAAAGCTAATATCAAAATGTAGAAATAAAGCTATAGTACTTCTGCTGCCAGATTGTTTCAGGATAAAAAATGGATTCAGTAATCGTCCTATTTCTATCACAGATAATATGTTTTTGGGCGATTATAGGATAGAGAAAACGTTGGAAGATTTTAATGCGCTTTTAACATATCTAAATGGCAAAAAAATAGAAACATTTATTGCTGATTTTAGTTCGATTAAGCAAGTAGGTTCTAAAATATCATTAAAATCGATAGAGGTAGGAGCCATGTATCGGAGAAGCTCACAATTCCCCAAAAATGAACCAGATTGCTTTTGCTTAAACGACCTTCGCCTTAGAGCAATTTGTCCTGACAAAAAGCAGTTAGCGGAATTATTGATAGATGTAGGTTTAAGCAGTAACTGTTTAATTTATCATGATTTTAATAATGCATATACTTTAGCAGAAGAATGGCTAATATCAGGACAGTCAATTATTATTAAACCTGAAAAAGGCTCTGCTAGTGTTGGAATTCAAAAAGTATCATCAATTAAAGATTTAAAAGAAAAGAAAGAGTTACTAGATAAGAGCAAGGATTCATCAAATATGATTTTTCAAAAATGGATTGAGCCCTCTAAAACATTCAAAAACGGAAAGCCTTATTACTATGATATTCGTATAAATATCTTAGATGGTAAAGTAATATCAGGTTTTGGAAGAAGTTCAGCTGCACCATGTGAAGATGTTTCATGGAGTGAAACACCCTTAGTATGGCTCACAACTACTGGTAAAGTAGTGCCTTTAGCAATAGGAGAAAACAAAGTAGGGAAAACAGATACTATTTATTTGTCTGAACAAGAGATGTCTCAACTTGAAACGATAGCAGGCCTTATTAATTTAGCGGTACATACAAATTGTGACAACAGCTTTTATAATGATACTACTAAGAAAATAGGTAATTTTAAAAGTCAAGAAGGGATTAAGGATAAAATGCATTACATCTTTCTTGAATAACTCTGCTTTAAGGTATAGTGAAATAAACTTTAATTGTTTCTTAAGTTTCAAACAGAATTAAACTTCATATAATTTTGCATAACATAAATTACAGTTATCAATTAGATATCAAAAGAGCACTGCAACCTTCTTCGTAATTTGTGAAAGTTTTTGTTACATATTTAAAAAAAAATCTATCTGCAGCACTTTCCAGTGTTAATAGAATATTTTTAAGTAATGATATAGTGTAAGAACTTAATATATCAAAACAGGATTAAAAGCAATATTTCTCGTTAAATACCCATTAAAAGGTATTGCATAACATATTTAATTAAAGTACTTTTATTTCTAAACAACATTATAATCAAATGCGAAAAGCAATAGCTTTATTACTTATAATCTTAGTTGTCCTCAGTTGTAGTAAAGATTCTAATGAAACTGAGGAGGTTACTAATAATAGTAATTCAAATATTATAAAACTACAATTAGAAGCGTTTGAACAATTAGATGTAAGCTCTCTTGGAGTACTTTCAATAGGAGGAGAAACTACAATTGATAATGAAGGTAACTTTCAATATTTAAGGCAAGAATCTGATAATAGTAAATTACCTGTTATTTTAAAACGAAATGCGCAAATTGTTTTAGGGTACTTTCCAGAAACTATAAAGGATAATACCATCACAAAAGACGATATTTTAACGTTTTTCTTTAACTGTAATCCTAATTTGGCTATATATAACTTTCAGAAGGAAGATATTAAAAATTCTATAAGTAAACTCCAAGCTTACACAGAGTTAATAGAGAAAATGGTTTCAATAATTAATGCAAATAAATCGCCACTTGCAGATGCTGATTTTGTTAATTTAATATTTGACAATTCGCAAGAAATAATTTCAGATAAAATAACCTCAAAGTCTTCCAAAAGTAAACTAACAGAATCCTATAGCTTTAACTATCATAGAGATGGGAAAATTGAATGGCCATCTAAATCTCCTGTATACTGTGCTTTGGGAGTAGAAATTACTGATTTTGATAGTAATCAAGTGATGACCCCTCAAATCATAAAACCTAATAATTTAGTATTCTCTCCGGGTTCATTACCCGAAAAAATCTATACCCATTTTGTGGATTCCAACCCCAACCCCAATGATTCATTTCAGCTTTCACAAAATTCAAGTTATACTTTAAGTTTTACAAATGGAAATAGGAATGATGTTGGTGATTTAAATGCATTTGTCCAGAAAGAAAATGCACGCTTATTTGCTAGTCAAATACTTTCTTTTGCAATGCCTATTGATATAATTACTATTTCAAAATATTTAAAGTGTCAAAATTTAAAAGAAAAATTTACAGTATTGGTTTTAATGGGACTTAATGAAGGCGTTAACGTTGGAGATGTATTATCAGTAATTCTAGATACTAGGAATGATATAAAAGAAATACAGCCTGAATGCTATACAGAACAACGATATTTTGAATATATAAAGTTTTTTATAGATCTATACGAACCCTTTTTAAGTAGATTTGAAAGTGGATCAGAGCTAGCGCGCTTTATTATAGAGTATTTTGGTTCAGATATAAAAGGTCAAGAAATTAGGCATTTTAAAGATGGTATCTCTGTTGGGTTCTTAGAACAGAATACTATTTCTGATGTTGCTTTTGAAGGACAAAAAGGAGATGCGTTTACTTTTGAAACGAGTTTTAAAGAAAGAGAAATTAAGTATAATTTCCAGACAAGCTCTACAAGTTTAAAGTTTACCTCAGAAGAAAATTTAGTTTCAGCCCAAGACCTACCTTTCACTTATACTATAAATGGAGATGCACAAGTAAATACCAGCAACCCTATTACTACTGATCATACAGGTAAGCTTACACTAAATTTTGTAGCTAAAGAAAAGGATTCAGAAATTAATATAATGCCACAGTTTTCTAGTCCAAGAGTTTCAGAAATACCAATTGTTTTAAAAATAAAAACCAAGCCAAATACGATAGATATTATTGGAAAATGGCGCCATAACTATAACTTTAATACTGATCAATATTTTCAAACTGAAGATGATGTACCTAATGATTTTAAAGGTTTTTATGGTATAGATGATATTGAATTTTTTGCTGATGGCACTATGATTTCAGAATCAAGAGGATCTGGCACATATGAGTTTAATGATAATGTATTAACATACGAGTTTAATTTTGATAGTGTATCCCACGCTTACTTTTGTGATGGAGATCAAATATGGGTAAGAGAAGACCGTAAAATAGTTTACTCAGGAACTATTGATGTTGTTGGTATTTTTAGAGGTGTATTTACAAGAAGTCTTAGTTACGATAATGTGTGTCCATCAAATGGTTGGAATGATAACTATTCTTCAATAACAGTTTCTTCCAATCTTATTAGAAAGTAATAGAGTATAAAAATACACTATAATGTTCTCGCGTGTCGCCTGTGCCGAACTTGATTCGGTATAACTTGAGCTTTGGATACCCCTTAATGAGGAAGTTCTTCTTTTAGTAGAGTATGAGTGAGGCAATGCGGGGACAAAGTGCTTTCTACATTTTCTTTACGGACGTTAATGGAATACACTTTTTACAAAATGGAGATAGGAATTTAGTGAAATGTTTGTGGAATGGTATGCTATAATAATTTTCACTTATTCTAGAAACCAGTAGCTCTATTCTTGTTCGTTTTTTACGTATTAAATTACTTCAAAAGAATGCATTTTATAAGATTTTCTTCTCCAATGCAACTATTTAAAAACCGAATTGTCTTTAGTATTGTATTAATCAAAAAACAAATATTAATGAAAAAAGTATTCTTAAAAATGAAAAATCAAAATCGGTTTCATTTTGTAATCAATTTAGTGGTAATAACACTTTTCACAATTTGTACATACTCCTGTTCTAAAGATGATGATGGAGGAAAACAACCTGTAATAGCTGATGAAATATCAGAAGAGATTAAAGAACTAATATTTTATAAAGGAGACGAAAAAGCATCTACTGTTTTAATAAATGTTCAAGGAGGACCAGCACCAGTACTTGATGAAGATACTGTAGATTGGTTAATTGAAACTTTTAATACTACTGGTATTTTAACTGTAACTGTTCACCAAGCACAAACTAAGAATTCTAACCTATTATTAGGTAATGAAATTACATTAAATGAAGCAGCTAGTTTTAATACCGAAAGTATAGAAATACTTTATAAAACCATTAAATATTTTAAAGATGAAGGTAGAACAGTGTATGTTGTAGGTGCTTCATTTGGGGCATTTATTACCCAAGAATTAATTGCGCAAAAAGGGATAGATGTAGCCGATAAATTTTTGATTATTTCTGGCAGATTAGATATAAATGAAGTCTTCTGGCAAGGATTAGCAGATGGTAGAAACGCAGAGTTCGAAAATGGTGTAACGCCAGTAGTAGCTCCAGAGCCATTTGATAACGTGTTTAATAGAAACGAGGCAAGATTATTTGCAGCAATTGTAAAGAATAGATATACCCAAGAATTTAATGCTATAGAGAGTTTATCTAACCTAACTTATATCTATGGCGAAACTGACGAAGCTGTTGGGAGCCTTACAGCTGTTGAAGTTGCATTTCTGGAGTCGAAAAACGCAAATATACTTTCTGGGAGTGGAGGTCATGATGAACCATTTGAGGACTTTATTGAACAGGGCTTTAGCGAAGCATTTGATATAGAAGCTCTACAGTAAACAATACCTCTAAAAATTTAGAAACATGAAAAAATATAGCGTTATTTTTCTGCTGGTATATGCAATACAATTACGCGCACAAACAAAGGCAGAAGTTGCCTCCTTTTTAGATAGAACCGAATTCAAAATAGGCTATTCTGGAACTATTCTTTGGAGTAATGGCATAAGTTTAGGTGCTGAATATTTATGGAAAGACATTAAAAAAACCAAAGACAGGAGAGGAGCTTACCGCACTAATACACACCAGTTTCTTTTTAATGGAAATCTAGGTTTTGTAACCAATTTTGCTTCTAAGGCAGACACAGGAGGTTTTACAAATTTTGGAATTACTTGGAGGCGTACTAACAAAAAAGGAAAGCAGTTTAGTATCGATTTAAATCCACTTGGTTATTATCGCTCATTCTTACCAGAAACTTACGAAGTTATTGGCGATAAGGTAGACAAAGTATTTCTACCGGGACGTGGATATTATAGTCCTTCTCTTTCTGTTGGAATAGGCAAACTGCGCAAAGGAAAAGTACGGTCTGGTAGGTATTTAAATGTTACCTATAGCCCACGTTTTAATTACAATACAGGCACACTACCAACATTTTCAATACAATATGGTTTTCGCTTTAATTTTAAAAACAAAAAACAATGAAACAGTTTAACAAACCATTTTTAAAAATAATATTCGCTATAATTACTCTATGCATAGTAGCTGCTTGCTCTAATGATAATGTTCTAAATGATTTAGATGAAACCATCTTTGTTCGTCATAAAAATGCAGATATGCCTGCATATGTAAGAGGAAATGCTAGCGAAAAAGTTTTCTTAATAACATTACATGGTGGCCCTGGAGGTACGGGATTAGGATTTACTGGAAAAGCGTTTGATGCTATAGAAAACAAGTATGGTGTGGTATATTTTGACCAGCGAGGGTCTGGAAATTCTCAAGGACATTATTCTGAAAATGACCTAAGCATTGATCTTATGGTAGAAGATGTACTAGCTTTAGTAAAAGTTATGAAATATAAGTTTGGTAATGAAGCACGTTTCTTTTTATTAGGAGGTAGTTGGGGAGGAACATTAGGCACAGCTACTTTACTAAAAGATCAAAGTAACTTTAAAGGTTGGATAGAAGTAGATGGAGCAAATAACCCCACTGGATTATATGATATGTATATAGAAACGTTTATTGCTACTGCAAATACCCAAATTGCGTTGGGTAATAATATTAATTTCTGGGAGACAGTTATAGAGTTTGTAAATCAGGTAGATCCAGTAAATAATTTAGATGATTTTTTAAAGCTTAACAATAAAGCTTTTGAAGCCGAAGAAAAATTGTTTGACGATGGCTTTATTGCTTCAGTTGAAAATGGAATAAGAGGTAATGAAAGTTTCTTCGCCTATAATTTTTTAACTAAAGGGTGGAACAATGCTCAAATATCATCTATACTAGTAGATGATAAAGGTTTGTTTCAAACAGTTGATTTCACAAGTCAACTTCCAGAAATAACAATACCATCTTTATTCATATCAGGTCAATACGACATGGTAGTACCTATAGCTTCTGCTATAAATGCTTACCAAGCCATTGGATCACCATCTAAAGACTTATTAATATTTAAAAAATCAGGTCATGGTCCTATGTTCAGTGAGCCTGATAGGTTTACAACAGAAGTTCTTCGGTTTATTGATGAACACAAATAAATTAGGGTTTGTGGACATCTAAAATAAAATTAAGAATTGAGCTGTAAATTAATTTTTACATGTATATAGTATTCCCAATATTGATACTCAATCAATATTGGGAATATCTTACTCCATATTTTTATTTCTATAATTACAACAAAACCTTCATCTTTAATGTTACAAAGATATTTTATATAATGTACTTGCGTTATGTAACTTGAGCTTTGGATACGTCTGAATGATAAAGGTTTAGTAGACCTTTTGAAGTAAGAGTGAGGTAATGCGGAGGCAAAGTCATTTCTACAGTTTCTTGAAAAATTTATTCCCAAATGTTTCTTTAAAGAAAGGTAATGGAATACGCTTTTCGCTGAAAGGGCAGAGGAGTTGAGGCAAAATGTGTATAGAATGAATTATTATCGAAATATTTTTCTTATATTTAACTGATTACTAAATTAAACGGTAATTATCTCTTCCTTTAGTAA
Source organism: Hyunsoonleella pacifica (assembly GCF_004310335.1). Classification (GTDB taxonomy): domain Bacteria; phylum Bacteroidota; class Bacteroidia; order Flavobacteriales; family Flavobacteriaceae; genus Jejuia; species Jejuia pacifica. The sequence continues at coordinate 513,908 of NZ_SIRS01000002.1, forward strand.
AACAATAGCACACATAGTATTTTATTAATTACCTATTATTGGGTATATTTTTGATGATATTCTTTTTTAATATTTGAATATCATTATCTATAGTAGAAAAACTAATCTTCTGATGTAAAAAACTAAAACAAACAAATAGAATTTCTTATGACAATTGAAATTAGAATAAATGATCTCTCAGGAAACAATGTAAATACAGATTATATCGGTTGGTCACCAAGGCCGGCATGGGTAAGACAAATTAATGGCAACTCTGATATTTTTGTAGATCTTAAAAATAATGGTCTTTCAGGTGGAGGAGAGGTAACTTTTTTCCCAACGGATGCAAATGATTTGCCAGATATGTTATTACCTTCTGATGAATTGGCAGGGATTAAGTTAATAAATGACCCGCAAGATAACGGTTGGGTTAAATTCTATATTGCTGGAAAGTTTGATCAAAACACAGGTGATAGTTTTCCAAGTTCTAAAGATAAAGATACCGGGATTGGTGTTTATAACTCCCAGGATGCTAGTCTAATTTACACTAAAGAATTGATGGTAAGGGTACGTAAAAATGTAAAGGCCCTTACTTTAGATGAAAGAAAAGATTTTTTAGAAGCCATAATGTTTTTGAATACAAGAACTTCTTCGAGTCATCCTTGGAAAAATTTTCAAGACATGCATGTAGGAAATACAGGTAGAGAGATTCATGGTAGAAGTTGTTTTTTGCCATGGCATAGAATGTATCTTTTAAACCTTGAAAGACTAATCCAGAATGTTACGATATCGCAATCTGATGGCTCAATTAAATCTTATGCGCATGTTACTATACCATATTGGGACTTTTTTGATGTTGCTAGTAATGTATTTGTAAAGTCATTTGCTGGTAGTCCGGATGCTGCTGGATTAGTTGATTTCCATGCAAATAACCCATTGGTTAACTGGAGTACAAACTTACCTGGTATAACCCAAGGTAACATTATATTAGGTCCTAAACTATATCGGGCGCATTTAATAGGAAATAATCCTCAAATGTCTTGGAATCCACAGTCTCAAGTTACACCTGTTTATACACATCCTAGCACAAGTTGGGCGCATCGAACAGAACATGAAACGATTTATCAATATTCAGATTATGATCAATTTAATAATGGACCTGGCCAAGGAGTTCCAGGTTTAGAACAGTCGCCTCATGGAGGAGCTCACGTAAGTTGGGGAGGCCCAATTAGCTTGATTGGCTATTCACCAGCAGATCCAGTATTTTTTATGTTACATTGTAATGTAGATCGTCTATGGGCCACTTGGCAATGGAAAACTACCGGATATCGTTTTGACCCTACAGATCCATTTAGTTATGATCGTCAAGGTACCGGATCGAGAACACCAGGGCAACCAATAAGTGATTTAATAGGTAACTATACTGAAGACACATTATGGCCTTGGGATGGAGATGATCAGCCTCCACGACCACCTCAAGCCAATTGGGGAAATTTTCCAGATTCAGATGTAGCAAGTGCCCCTGGACCCATTCCAAAATTAAAACAAGCTATAGATTATCATGGGCAACACAGTCAGAATCCAGATGATTATTTGGGATTTGATTACGATGATATACCTTTAGATTATCCAACAGGAACAATTGTTTGATAGTATAATATTCTCAACTTAAAAAGAAATCAAAATGTCAAAATATAGATACAAAGATTCCAATTACAAAAAGGCCATTAAAGAAGCAGATGCCAAAGCTTTAGAAATGGATAAGATGTCTCAAAAGAAGGCAAAAGAAGCTGCTGCTGTTTTTTTGGACGAATCTAAATCGCTTGAGGAACGTATTGAAGCTGCAAAGACAATGAGTAGAATAACAGGAGATGATGTTGATAAAGCCCTTAGCTTATTTCGAAATAAGGATCTACCTGAAGAACTAAGAGTTTGCGCGTTTTATGGGATATCAGGGCTTGTGTTTTCCCAGGAAGATGTGATGCTTGATGCTATCAATGAAATTAAGAAAGGGGAGGGCAGTGGAGAAATTGCATTGGCCTCACTTAATGCTGTTAAGGCAGCTGAGATTAGCTCTCCACAGCTCTATGGGGCTAATGTTGCAGAGTATAAGGATGCGCTCCGTACAGCTATAGATCATAAAAATGAAAACCTAAGAGGTTCGGCTTTAGAAATTTTGGCAATTAATAAGGATGAATACGCACAAAGACGTTTGGTTGAATCTTTAGAAGACCCATCTAAAGAATTAATTGCTCCCGAGATTGCCGTACAGTTATTGTCATACGATCTCCATGCAAATCATTTTAAAGTCTTACGTAAAGTTGCTAAAAACCCTCCTAACAGTATAGCTAAAAGAGAATCTATCAGAAATTTGGGTTTCGATGAAGAGTCCAAAGAACTATTACAAGAAACATTAAACAATTTAGATGAAGAACCAGAAATTCGTCATGCTGCTGCTACCGCATTAATGTGTCTAAATCCGAAATTATCTTCCGAGATATCAAAAAAGATAATTATAGAAGAGCAAGGGCATCACCTTGATGAATTAAAGACCGCTTTACTTAATACACTAATTTTTCTTGAAACTGAAGACATTGAAAAAGCTGAACATAAAATTATGAGGTTAACAGAAGAAGAAGGTAACTTCAAGGAAAACCTTCTTAAAATTAAAGGAACCTCAAATCTTTCTGAATTAAATGATATGATAGATCTTTATTTAAATACAGATAATAAATAGATATAATGTGTTTTGAATAGAAAAAAATATTTAGTACCCAAATTTGACAGGCATACTATAGAGGAAGATATAGCTACTTTTGTTGATCAAGCTGATAAATTAAAGAACAGAATAAATGTCTTAGGGGCGTTATTAGTAGAATCAAATCCTTTATATAATGGACGAGGTACTAATGAAGTCAATAGAATACAAGGATATATTTTAGCCTCATTTGAAAAGTATGGATTTTCTTTAAAGTTGCTGCCCATTGCATTAGAGTCATTGGAAAGTGGTATGAGTGCATATATGGTAGCTGCTTCTGCTAAGGCTATTAGAGGTCTTAAACGGAAAAATCCGCGATTAGTTCATTATCTAATGGCTGGAATAACAAACATCTACTATAGAGATGATACAATTACATTTAATACTTATAAACCCAAGTGGCCATTAGAATATCCTACTTCTGCTTTAAGAGAAATCATGCTTACTTTACAGTGGTTAGGAGCCAATGCACAAGATGCAATTGTAGAGTTAGAAGTTCTGTCTGTAAGCAGTGAGATTAATAGTAGCAACCGTAAACTAATTCTAGAAACTATTGAGAAAATTAAAAAAGACAAAAGTAAACAAGAGCATTGTTGTAATGTCGAAATTGAGTCGCCCATAAAAGTTTCTAAAATAGATTATAAAAAAATAAAGAGTTTAAAAATTCAGGATCAAGATGGAGAGATTTTTACTTATGGTGATTTTTTCACAGATAAACCTACTGTTTTAGTTTTTTTTTATACACGATGCGAAAACCATAATAAATGCTCCTTAACCATAAATAAATTAGGAAAACTACAACAACTATTAAAGAAATTTGAGCTGCATCAAAAAGTAAAAACTGCAGCAATGTCTTACGATCCAATTTTTGACACACCAGAAAGACTAAAAACATATGCCCTAAAGCGTCATGTGAGCTTTGATTATTTAAATAGAATATTTCGAGCAAGAGATAAAAATTCAATGCCGCAAATTCTAAAGTATTTTAATTCTGAAGTTAATTATGCAGGAAACATTATAAATAAACATTTAATTGAGCTCCATATATTAGATGAATTTGGAAAACCAATTAAGTCTCTTGTGAGATTTCAGTGGGAACCTGAGGATGTAGTAAATAGCTTATTGGAATATTTATCTAAAAAGCCAAAAACGTCTGTGATTAATACTTTAGGATTGCAAAATATGGTTGGCACATTTAGAAATATAATTGTTCCAATTTTGATTGTGCTTTTTCCCAAGTGCCCATTATGCTGGACTGCCTATATGAGTATATTTGGAATAACAAGTTTATCAACAATTCCTTACAGTCCTTGGATGCTTCCGGTATTATGTGGATTACTTTTTATTAACTTATGGTTTATTTGGCGCAGATCAAACCAAATAAAAAGTTGGATAGCATTTTATTTAGCAACTGCAGGAACTATTATTCTTATTCTTTTTGGCCCTATTTATATGAAAAAATCAATTATGAATTCAGGGTTAATATTACTTATTGTTGCAGCTTTATTAAATAGTATTCCAATCAATATATTAGGAAAGATTAGAAATACGACTTCAGAAAACTTTGGCCAAAACACATAAAAAACGAACCGTAATTGTTTCCAAATGATCCCGTTATTAAAAATGCATTATAATGTTCTTGCGTGGTGCTTGTGTCGAACTTGATTAGGTATAACTTGAACTTTTATATCCCTTAATGAGGAAGTTCTTCTAGGGTTTTTAGAGTAGGAGTGAGGCAATGCGGCGACAAAGTGCTTTCTACAATTTCTTGAAAGCGTGTATGGAATATTATAGAAATTATAAACTTAATTTCTCATTTACCTTTTCTATGTACTTGTCAAGCAAATAAGTTTTATCATCAAGTTCTTTAGCTTTATTGAAACATTCCAAAGCTTTTTTATACTTACCATTGTCATAATGATACACGCCAAAATTTAGATAACAATACGAGTTGGTACCATTCAATGTCATTGATTTTTCTAGGTCTTTGAGACCTTCAGCTTTCAGGCCTAGCTTAATCTTTGCAAATCCTCTATTGTTTAGCGCGTAAGCAAAACTATCTTCTAGTGATATAGCTTCCTCAAAATCCAATATTGCACTCTCATAGTCTTTCATAACATTATAAGTATAACCTCTATTATTAAATGCAGTACTATTCTTTGGGTCAAGTTCAATAGCTTTATTATAATCAACTAAAGCTTCATTATATGCTCCAGAAAAGGATTTTATTAGCCCCGAATTTGTGTAGTCATTTGAATTGAATTCTTTTTTGAATTCGTTATTATATAAATCATTTACTCTTTGTGAGTTAGGGTAATCTTTTATCTGTAAATATGCACTAATTAATAATTGATAAATTATTCTTTCTCTATAACCCTTTTCGTAAACTTTTTCTAATGTTACAGCTGCCAGACCATATTCTTCATTGTTATAATATTTAGCTCCAATATTATATTCCTCAAGTATATTTCTATACTTCAATAAATTCAATATTTGTTTTCCATCATTAAAAACTGTTTTACCGTTATGTAGTTCTATAGGTTTTTTTCTAGGGGCAATGTTTATGTAAAAGTCATAGATAGACGATAACATAAAAATAAAAAACACAAATATTAAATCATCAGTTTGATTCGTACAAAAAATGAGATATGTGAAAAACGCAGCTAAGATTAAAGATGCTATAGGGCCAAAAAGAATGATAATTATCTGCCTGTTTAAGGAAATTTCTTGGTCGTGCATTTTACATAATCCATATTTCCAGAAACAGGGATTGCTTTTGTGCAAGAAAAACTCAAGCCTACTAATATTTAACTTAAAACTATTTTTTGAGTTTCCATATGAACCTAAATAAATACTAACCTTTCCCTTTGTTAAAAATAATGCAGGTATTCCATGCCCAAGTTCATGTAAAAAGACTGTGATTGGTCTTAGCAGAAATCCGAAAAACATAAGTTTAAGTATAACTTCTACAGGCATGGAATAAAAGAATTATTACAAAACGAATTTAAAATAATTATATACAATAAAAACGATTTGTTTTTAGTTTACAAAGCAATAGTTTCATTTGCTGATTTTTCTTTTAAAAGTTTTCTTCTCCAAAACTTCTTTTACTAAAGTTAATGAAACACTTTTTATGCGACGACGTAGGAGGAAAGCATAATGTGTGTGAAATGGAATAATTGTTAATTACTTGTTCAGAATTCAATTATAAATTTGAAAGTATTCTATTGTTAAAAAATTATCTTTGGATAAGAAATAGCTTGAGAATATGGCAAATATAAAAATTCCTGAATCATTAAATTTATTATTACAAAAAGATCAAAAGTTAGATGGAATAGTAAAAAAAACTCTAGCAGATTTTGGAGAAATACTAAAAGAAAATAATCTCTTTTTTTTTGAAGAGTATACTGATCATGGATTAGAACATATTCAAAATGTCTTGCATGGTAGTTCTAAGTTAGTTTCAGATGATACATTTGAAAATATTCTCACATCTGATGATATAGCATTTTATATTTTATCTGTAATACTTCATGATATTGGGATGCATCTTACTCTTGATGGATTCAAAATATTTCTTTCTGGGGAATATGATGATTTAACACCTGAATTAAGTGAATTATCCTGGGAGAATCTTTGGCAAAATTATTTATCAGAAGCTAAAAGATTTAGTGGCAAACAACTAACCTCAATTTTTGGATATGACGATATAGAAATAAGGAATCCACTTATATTAAAAGCTGGAGAATTAAATGGAAATGATAGAAAATTAATCGGTGAGTTTATTAGAAGACATCATCCAAGAATAGCACACGAAATAGCTATAAACGGTTTCCCTAGTATAGGAAAAAACAAAATACCTTTTGCTTCTGAGCTTGATAAAAAACAACTAGACCTTATTGGGCTTATTGCAAGAAGTCATGGAATGAATCTAAGAAAGTGTGTTGAATTTTTAGAACGAAAACATGGAAGTTCGAGAAGAATACCTCTGGGCATTCACGCCTCATATTTAATGATATTATTAAGAATATCTGATTACTTACAAATAGATAGTTCAAGAGTTTCTAAAATAATAATGAAGACCAAAACTTTCGAAAGCCCAATATCTGAATTAGAGCACAATTCTCATTTAGCAATTGATTTTATTGATGATAAATATCAAGATGACCCTGAAAGAATTTATGTCTCTGCTGCTCCAAAGGATAGTTTTATGTATTTAAAACTAAAAAAATTATTCAGAAGTATTCAATCAGAATTTGATATCTCTTGGGCAGTATTAGGTGAGTTATATGGTAATTTAGAAAATAAACCATTAATTAAATTTAGAAGAATATCTTCTAATCTCGATGACTTAAATTATATCAAAGAGCAAGCTTATATTGGTGACTATATTTCTTTTAAAGCCAATGATGATATTACTAAGTTATTAATAGGCCCTTTGTATGGAAATCATCCAAAATATGGTATTCGAGAACTCCTTCAAAATTCAGTTGATGCCTGTAATGAAAGAAGTGAAATTGAAAACTTTAATTTAGATTATTCTGCAGAAGTTACCATAGAAATAATAGAAAATGCTAGCGGAAAGTTTTTTATTATAAGAGATAATGGAAAAGGAATGAGCCTTGATGAAATAAAAAATTATTTTTTAAGTGCAGGTGCTTCGTATAGAAAAAGTAGGGAATGGAAAGAAATGTTTACTGATGAGAAAGGAAAATCGAAAGTTCAAAGAAATGGGAGATTTGGTATTGGAGTCTTAGCAGCTTTTCTAATAGGAAAAAATATAAGTATAAAAACAAGAAAGATAAATTCTGACTTTGGATATTCATTTGATGCTAATTTGAATATGGATCAGATTAATATTTCAAAGGAAATTAATATTGATATAGGTACTTTAATAACAATTGAAATAACTGAAGATGTTTTTGAAATACTTAATAATAATAAAAGATCCTATAATGAGAGTGTATTATGGACAGATTGGTATACTTTAAGTAAACCAAAATTAAATATTTCTTTTTTAGGTAAAGACATTGTAGCATATGAAAATTTTGATCCTCATTATTTGGATTCAAAAATACCTAATGATTGGAATTATGTAGATGTAAAAGGATATAATAAAGTGTTATGGACATATAGTAATAATTATTCGGGTAGAGATTTAGTTTGTAATGGTATTGCAATTCCGATAGAAGATGCCAGATATGATGAGAAAAAAATAATTGATGTTGGTTTGTTTTCAAAAAAACCAAAAATATCAATTTTCGATAATGATGGTGTAACTCCATTGTCATTAAATAGAAATAATCTTTCAGAAAATTTAGATTTTCATGAAGAACTTCAAGAATCAATATATAAAGATTATATAGCCTATTTGTTAACGTTTAATAATATTAGTATTGTGAAGAATAATACTATTAAAATAAAAGATCAAGCCTTAAGCTATCCTGGAGTTGCAAGTTATTATCACAATTCTAGAACAAATACTATGGGAACCCAATTTGGAGAGTACTATTATTATAGAGGTTCTCATCTACTGCGCGAAACTTTAATTTCTAAAAAAGGTTTTATAGTTAATAATAATTATTTTATAAATAGGATAAAACCTTGTAGCTTAGTATTTATACAAACTTTTAATTATGAAAGTCTTAATGAAATCCATTTAGATTTAAAGAATAATTTTTTAATTATTTCTGATGATACTTCTGACTCAATTGGTCATTATAAATCATTAATAATTAAACCATTTGATTATAGTGGTTATGTTGATAATCAAGAAGTTACTGATGATGATCTTGATGAAGCTCCAAATTTTTCGGATTATAATACTCATTATTATTTAAAAGAAAAAAAATACAAATTTCTATTTGACTCATCAAAAAAGAGAATGCCAGTATGGGTTAGCGAAATGTTGGCAAAAAGCTTTAAAGAAAAAGATTGGATAGCTTTAACTGTTGATAAACCAAAAAAATCAATCATTGATAAAGAATTTTTAAAAGTTAATGCTCAAAAGTTTAATTTTATTAGAGAAGCACCTTTAAAATGTGATAGTGAAGGGGACAAATTATTAAATTCGTTACTTGAAAAGTATATAGGTAATGATGTTTTAATACCATTTGATATTAAAGAAAGAAGGGCAAAATTTCCATTAGCTTTCAAGGAGTTGAAAAGATATATGGAAAAATACTTATAAAGATAATTTTATTCATCATTATGTAAAATAGAATCTTAAATTTAACTTGGCTCATAAAATTTTGGCTAAAACAATAGGTGAGTGGAGCGATCATATTTTAGGGGTTTAGTTACTGTTTTTATTGGTATTACTGCTTTTTAAAGGTATTTTCTTTAGTGGTCTAGGTTAATTACAATGTTTCCTAAAATATAGTGTAACGTGCCGTAATTGTTTCTAAAATTATATGCAGTCTTGATTTTTTCGCTTCTTTATTTATCAAGAAAAAAAGATAAATGAAACCTTAAGAAGTTCTACTGTTCAATTCTATTTTACATAATATTAGAAGTTACAATAAAAGAATATTCTAATAGAATCAAGAATAAAGCAAGTGTACAGAAATTTTTAAGTAAGGAATTTAGCAAGGGAAAATTTTGTACTGTTGCGTGAAGTTTACGAGATGTCTTTGAAAACTTTTACTACGAGAATTTCAATTACAGACGAATTATTAATATGAAGCTAAAAGCTTTTGCTTTTTTTGGCGTTGGTAAGCGATGGATAATTGTGTTATAAATAAATTGCAATAAGCAATTTGATTTTATAAAAACAATAAGCGTTGGCAGCGGATATTTTACATAACGTCAAATTATAGTACTAATGTTTTATAAATTCTGCGAAGCAAACCGCTTAATAGTTTAATTGCCCCAAGTTCTATAGTTTCTTTAGCAGACAAATGTTTCTGGGGTATTTTACATAATATAGAATTATAGCTTACAAACTATATTTTGATGGAAAACTGAATATGATATATTTGTACTATAATGTTCTGCGTTATGTAACTTTGCTTTGGTGAAAAGCGAAGTTCTTTAACCCAATTTTCTTGATTTTTTTTCTTTCTAAAAGTTTCTTTAAAAATGTAATGGAATACTCTTTGCCCGAAGCGACGATAGGAGTGAAGTGGGAATGTGTATGGAATGGGAATGATTTATGGAATATTCTGTTGTTAAGCGTTAAATTATTTTATCTTTAGCAGTTCAAGTTTTAGAGTTAAAATGGAATACTTAGCAGGAAATATTGAAATTGAAAATAAACCTATAGAAATTGATTTATGGGATAAAATCACTGAATTAATTGATAATGATAGGGGAGTTTTTGGTTATAAAATACCTTCATTAGGCGAAAGCGATTATAATAATATCCCTTCGTTTGTATTAAGAAGTTCAAAGTATGGTATCATTATTTTTGAAATCATTGATGAAAAAATAGCAGATTTTGATGAAGAAAATGAATATTGGGAAACTTCAAATGGAGAATTTATATATTCAAGAGAATTAATAATTAACTTATACCTACAAGAACTAGAAACAAGATTAAAAAAAGATAGTAGAATTTTCGATATTAGAAGAAATAAATGGTTAGAAGAAATTAATATTCAAAGTTATTTGATTTTCGGTTTTAATACAAATGAAGAAATAAGTGCTTTAAATCTGAAAGCCAAGAATCCAATTCTATCAAATTATATTTCTAGTGATAACTTAGATAATGACTTAAAATCACTATTGGATGTAAACCATAGTATTGACCAAAATAAAATAGATGTAATTGATGCTATTTTTGATGGTTCCGATGTTTTTAGTAAAACGAAGAAAAAGAAAATAATTGAGCAACCTGAAAATGTAAATGATTTTATAAAAAAATCTCTAAACTATACTTTTAAATTAGACCATATACAACGTCAAGTTGCTTTACAAGTCCCACCAGGACCACAGAGAATAAGAGGCTTGGCAGGTACAGGAAAAACTGTAATTCTTTGTATGAAAGCAGCACTAGCGCATAAAGCGTTTCCTGAAAAGAAAATACTATTTGTTTTTAATACTCAAAGTATGTATGGTCAAGTAAAGAAAGCAATTACTGAATACTATTTTAACGAAACAAAGACAATGCCTAATTGGGCTAACTTACATATTTTACACGCTTGGGGAGGAAGTAGTAAACCAGGAGTTTATTATAATACTGCAAATTCAGCTGGTGTAAAGCCAAAAACTTTTATGAATGTCAAGAATAGAGCTAATCCACTAGATGCAGTTTTTGAAGATTTATTATCAAGTTCAAAAAGTAAAATTATTCCAGAATATGATATTTCTTTAATAGATGAAGCACAAGATTTTTCTACATCATTTTTCGAAACGATATTTCATATTACTAAATCTGTTAATGATGAAAATAATGATAAAAGAATAATTTGGGCTTATGATGAGTTCCAATCTCTTACAGATATAAAAATAAGAGAGCCTGAAGAGTTATTTGGAAAGGCTGATTCTGGAGAACCAAATATACCTAATTCTAAATTGGAAGGATATTATAAAGGAAAAATTGAAAAAGATTTTGTTTTACCTAATTCATATAGAAATCCAAGAATTAGTTTGATGGTTGCACACGGACTTGCTTTAGGTTTATATTCTAAATATGGAAAAGTACCGATGGAAGATAGTAAAGATTGGGTAGCTAGAGGATATGCTATTCACTCTCCAGACAAAAGGATTTTTGAAAGTGGTGACAATGTAAAAGTTGAAAGACCAGAAAGATTTAGTAAAAATATTCTCGAACGCTTGCTAAAAGAAAGTGATAGTGAGGAAAGAAAACTGGTACAGTTTAAAAAATTTGAAGATATTAACTCAGAATTAAATGCAGTAGTTTCAAAAGTTGAATGGTTAATTAATAATCAAAAAGTTGAACCCGAAGAAATAGTAATTATCAACTTAGATACAAGAAATTCAAGAAGTCAGTTCCAATATATCCGTCAACAATTAGATATTAAAGACATAAAAGCTATAACTCCAGGTTATGTAGAACGTTCAGATGTATTCAAAGAACCTGGTTTTGTTACTCTTACCACAGCTTTTAGAGCAAAAGGAAATGAAGCAAATATAGTATTTGTTATAAATACTCAGAAAGTTATAAACGACTCAACCTTTAGAATGAGAAATGCTATTTTTGTTGCAATAACAAGGTCAAGAGGATGGAATTACATTTATGGGTATGGAGATAAAATTGATGATTTAGAAAAAGAAATTGATGATATAAAAACAGATTATCCATTTTTTAACTTTCCATTCCCAAGTGAAGATGAAATAAAACGACGTTTAACAATATTACAAAGTAACAAGAATGTTGAAAAAGCGGATAAAGAAATTGATAAACTTCTAAAAGAAGCTGATTACAAGGCTTTATTACTAGAAAAACTTTCTAAAGACCCAGAACTATTAGCTGAAATATTGAAGTTAGAAAAGTCTAAAAAGAAAGAAAATGATTGATTCAGTATTATCCAATATTGAGTTAACAAAAAATATTTTCAGGAAATTAATAGTTACCTCGAATTATAAAAAAACATCTGAAAGTACCATTGGTTGGGATAAATACTCATCTGGTATATTTAAAAATTTATATGCCAAGGAGTATGAATCCCTAATTCGTAATAGACAATATAGTTTTTTATTAAAAGATGATTTAGGTTTTATCCAGTTTTATTACAAATGGAATAAATACAATGTTCTTGAAAAATTGAAAATGGCATATTACCCTTATCCTCTAAGAGTGAGAGATGATGTTGGAAGTATAGAAACATATATTGATGATTCTGATGATTTAGTATTAGAAGAATATTATTATGATTTATGGAATATTCTAAATCATAATTTTGAACTTAATGTAGATGATGAAAATTTGGAAAAAGCATTGAAATATGCTATTAAATTTGGTAATACAGAAAATAAAGAGCAACTTATTTTAGGAAGGTTTGAAAGTAAATATGAATTTACAAATAGTTCACACTTAAGGATTGATTATGATTCGAAAGTAACTAGTCATCATAAGACAGAAATACAAATCGGAGCTATTAACGATTTAAGATTACCTTTAAATAGAATAATAAGTCCTTTTACTTTTTTTGATTTTATCTCAAAAAATATTTTCCGAAATGATAGAGATTTTATCGATATTATTTCTTCCCAAAACTATTCAACAAACTTTAATAATTCTAAAAAATTATCATTTGAAATTAATCCTTTTGAAGAATCAAATATTTATGTAAGTCATCTATAAAATATTATTCTATTTACCATAATTAACCCGTTTCTTAAAATCTATGACTTCATCTTTTAATTTCTTATTGGCATTTTCAATTAATTCATTTTGAAGTTTCATAATGCGTAATAAATCGTGAATAGCATTTAGATTATCCAGTTGTGTATATACGATTCTCTCTAAGTCTGCTTTGGTGTATTTAGGATATGGCATAAAATTTGAAATAAAGTTATTAACAATAAAAATTTAATTAAAAATTACATTTATATAATTTTAACTTACATAATGTTAATTCAAACTTATAAATTAAATTTTAAAAACACAAGTTTAGATTACTAAAAGTTAACTTAAACTTATGTTTTAGTAAGTATGTGTTATATCTTTAAAGTAGAATACATCAAATAGTTATGGCAATAGAAAGGATAAATAGAATAAAAGAAGTATTAGTAATTCAAGGAAAATCGCAGGTTTGGCTTGCGGAAGAGTTGGGAAAAAGTACAACTTCTGTAACGGCTTTTTGCAATAATAAATCACAACCACATTTAAAAGATTTAAAAAAAATAGCTGAAATCTTGGATGTGGATATTAGAGAGTTATTAGTTTCTACAAAATGATTGCCTTAGAGTTTCTAAAATCAGAATTAAAAAGTCATAACTTAGAATTAACCGCTAAAACCGATGGGAGGGAAGGGGCTGATTTTTTTATAGAAAACTACCAAATATACTTACAACCACTAGATTTAGATATTGTAAAACAAAGTATCAAAATAACAAAACAGGATTTAGGAGAATTAAACGATAACTTGTTTATCGCTTTAATTTTAATCATAGAGCAACAACCAAGAGTTGTTTATTTAATTCCACCCAAACAATTACAGGATTCTGATAATAATTTCTTCGTAGATAATGAAGTGAGTTTAATGCCCAGTTTATCCAATTGGGAAATTAAAATATCAAGCAAAACTATAGGAGAGCTAGAAAAATACGCTTTAAATAATATGATTGACAAATTAAAAGTTTAGTTTTTTAATATTATGTAAAATAGAACGTGCGTTTTTACCCAGATGAAGCGATGGCAAAACGGCCTCAGAAAACTTTGGTAAAACAATAGGTGAAAGAGCGTATATATTTTAGAGGGCTAGTAATACATATTCTTAATAATAACAAGGTTTAAAGCTAGTTCAAAGCAATCTTAAGCTGTTAGATTGTTTTCTAAAATATAGCGATTGAGCCGTACATTGTTTCTAAAGTTTTGTGCAGCCTTGATTTTTTTGTTTCTTTTTTTATCAAGAAAAAAAGATATGCAAACTCTAAAAATGTTTAATTATAGTTCTTTAGTTAACAAGTGTATAGAAATTTTAGAGCGTGGATTTGAGCTAGGGAAAATTTTATACTCTTGTGGCAAGCTTACGAGAATGTCGTAGAAAAAAATTTTACGGGATTTTCCTCGAATACGAGAATTATAATTAATAGCAAAAGGTTTAGCTTTTTTTGGTGTGGCCAAGCGATGGCAAATTGAGTTTAAAAATAAATGCCATAAAGCATTTAATTTTTTAAAAACAATAAAGCGGTTGGGCGCGGCAATTTTACATAGCGTCTAATTATAGTACAAACAGCAGGATGTTTCTTGTTTAGTACTAAACCAAAAAGCCAAATGTTTAATGACCCAATTACTAGAGTTTATTGTACGTACAAAACTTTCTGGGATATTTTACATAATATAAATTATAGTACAAATGTAATTATGTTGTTTGTTTTTCCAAACGTACATTTGATATCTATAATTCTACATTATGTAAAATATCCCCAGAATATGTAGTCTATTTAAAGAAACTTTCGTCTGGGGGTCATTAAACATTTTGCTTTTTTAATTTCTTTTGATTCGTCTAGAATTGAAAATTTCGTCGGTATGTACTATAATTTGCCGTTATGTAAAATATCCGCTCCCAAGCGCTATATTGCTAAATAAAATCAAATTGCTTTATGGCAATTTATTTTAACCACAATTTGCCAACGCTTGCCAGCGCATAATAAAAGCTTCGTTTTGGCTACCTATTATAATTCTCGTAAACAGGAAAATGTACGTCAAAAAAAATTTTAAGCGATTCTCGTCAAGGTTGCCGCAAGAGTATAAAATTTTCCCTTGCTCAAATCCACGCACTAAAATTTCTATACACTTGCTTTATTTGGCGTTTGTTTTAAACTTTCAAGTGTTTGCATATCTTTTTGTCTTGATACAAAAAGAAACAAAAAAATCAAGGCTGCAGAACCCTTTGGAAACAATGTACGGCTCAACCGCTATATTTTAGAAAATCTAGGAACGTCTTAAGACTGCTTAGAAATTATATTGAAACTTTGGTTAGTATTTATAATATGTATGGCTAGCTCTCTAAAATATGGCCGCTCATTTCACCTATTGTTTTGACCAAAGTTTTCTGAGGCCGTTTTGCCATCGCTTCATCTGGGTAAAAACGCACGTCTATTTTACATAATATATTAATGGTTGACAGTTTTGATACACACAAGTCGCACCAAAGTTATGTTTTTCGGTTCGTGAAATACAAGGGTAAAATGAAATAAAGCTATTTAGCCAACGCTTCACCCAACGCACCGTAAACCGCTTTATCCCTTGCATTTGACTCATTCAAAACAAATTATACGGTTTGCCTTGGCAATATTGTTAAGGTTTAACTTTTAATATTTTTATTATGGATGTTTATTATCTTTTTTATTTCAGAATTACACCTCGTAATAGTCGTTTTCCTAATCGTCGTTTTTTATTCTTAAATGTAGAGCGCAGGTGTCGTTTTAAAATAACTTATATGCCTAAAAGCCTAATTTATGTATATGCTATTCAGTTATTTTGGGTAGAGCTTGGCATCACTAATTTTCCACCTCCTCCATCTTAGGAGGTTTTTTTTGTTCTCAAAACTACTTACTACCAATTAAAAAGTCAACCACTTTCCTCCCATCGGTTTTGGTTGCTAATTCGAAGACATTAATTTTCTTCTTTTAATTTAAGGTCTTTGCAGACTTGCTTAAATACTTCGCAAGGGTCTACATCAATTGCTAAAGCAATTAGATATAATTCGTCAGCTCTAAGTTTAGTACGCTGATTATTAGCTAACTCACTAAGTCTAGTTTTACTTATTCCTGTTTTTCTTGAAACATCGGAACGATTAACTGATTTTCTTGATAGGAACAATCCTAATTCGGTCATTATTGTCTGATTTTAAGAACATAAATTTACATATTAAGATAAAGTATTCCGATTTTGTAAACTATTGATTTTTATTTTATCCGAAATAATGTATATTTGTTCTGATAATCGGAATATTTAATCTTAAAACAAGAACAATGCCAAGTTCAAGATATACAAAAGCACAATTAGAAGAGATAGTTTATACACAACTTGATAACTTAAATGCTATTCACGACCTCTTAAGAATTATGAAACTTCAAAATGAACTTATTGAAAATGCCAATAAAAAATTAAAAGATGAAATTATTGATTTTAAGAAACGGGTTAATTATGGGAGTGGAAAGTTTGAGTAAATTAGCTAATATCTCGTTTGCCTCTGTTTGCAAAATCTGACAGGTATATAAATTTATTTTTTAGAAATTAAATCACTTATTCGTTTATCCAACTCATCAGTTGCTTTGATTTTAGAGTATTGGTCTTTCACTTAGAATTTTTGATTAATGATTATATGACAATTTCATCATTATCATTAGGTATATCTTCTCCATTCTCACTAATTCCAGAAAGAGCCTTATCAACCACTTTTTCTTTATTACTTAACTTCTTTTTAGACTTCTTTTCTAACATTGCAGCGACTTTACCCATGCCAGGAATACCATGGAGCTTGTCAATAGTCATCTGAAATTTGTAACTCTGCTCTAATGCTTCCATAACTGGATGGTCTGATGCTTCATAATTAGATATAAGTTTTCCAGGATTTTCAGAAGAGACCTGTAAAAAGTTAGCAAGTAATCTAAATTTTAACTCTTCAGACTGCTCTGGATTCTCGATATTTTCAATTTGTGTTGACAAGCCTTCATACGTTTTACTTAAAACTTCTTTATGTGAATATTCCTCTATTAATCTCTTTGAAAGATTTAGCTTTTTGTTCGCTGAATAAGTAAACCATAATACTGGAATATACATTGGAATTATAGCTAGTACAAGTCTTGGAACACGAGTAATGACTTGTTCAATTGTGATTCCTTGATATAAGAATACAATACTCACTATTACAGGTATTAAACTGACGACAATCATTAAATAAATACCTAGATTGAATCGTTCCTGTAATTTTTCGGAAGCCTCGACTTCCTTATCTTTTTTACTAGAAAAAGCTGAACTCAAACCTGCTGTTAAAGCATCAGGAAGCAATTTCGCAATGTCATCATTGATTTTCTTGTATTGCTTTTTGTATTCGTCTTCAAATGACTGGTATTTATTGCCATACAAGGAATTAATCTCATCAACATTTTCAAAAGATTTATCTATTTTCTCTTTCAGTTCCTCATATGATGCGTCTAACTCATCTTTTAAGCCTTCAATTTTGTTTTCCTCACCTGTATCTTCATCTGTTTGTGTATAACCAAAAACCTCTAAATGTAGTTCGTCTATATCTTTTTTACGTTTATTTAATGCATTAAGGCTTACTGATGATTTCTCTAAATTTTCTTCAACTTTCAAAGTGAAATTATCAATTTCATCTAGTTGGGATTCTAAATCAGGATACTTTTCTAAAATGCTATCAATATTGCCAATTCTAGAATTAATTAGTTCTAGTTTTTTTTCAAATTCGGATTCTGCATCATCTAATCGACTTTTAGATTCGTCAACAGCTAGTTTAGATTGATTGGCTTCATTGCTGTAACCATTAATTTCGTTCTTGGTATTTCTTGCAGATTCTAATTCGTTTTCTAATTGTTCAACTAAACTCTTTGCTTCGACCAATTTGTCTTCAACTCTATTTCTATACTCTGATGCTTTTTTTGAACTCTGTTTAGCCTCTCTTTCATCATCAGAAGCTTTCCTTTCAATTTCAGCTTTGAGTTCTTGTGTAAATTTTTCCAAACCTCCTACTCTATCCCAGAGTTTTTGTCTTTCTTCTTCGAGATATTGTATTTGTTTAGCCTTTGAGTCGTCGAAAAATGCCATAATTCTATTTTTGAATTGAAAGCCCAATTTTTGTGCCAATTAACAATTTTTTAAGAAACACTAATTATTGACATAAATGAGCATTAATTACTGACAATGTGACATATATGTTTTTGAATTGTGCTAATTAATCCATTTCATATACATTCCCCTACTCTCCTCGCCTACACTTTAGCCAACGCAGTTCGTCGCTTCGGGCAAAGAGTATTCCATTACCTTTTTTAAAAGAAACTTTAGGGAATAAATTTTTTCAAGAAACTGTAGAAAGGATTTGAGCTTTTATCCAAAGCTCAAGTTACATAACGCGAGAACATTATAGTACAAATATCATATTTCCATTATATCTTGTTGTTATGCCATTTGTAAGCTATAATTCTATATTATGTAAAACAGAAAATCTGAATACAATACCACATCAAAAATAAGAACATTTTAAAATATCAATACCGCTGTATCTGAGCTAAAATTGTTGGGTCTTTAATTTTATTGTCTTCTGATAATAATTTCATTTTTGAAATGATTTCAGCAGTTTTTGGATCATCATCAATAAAAGGTAAAAATAAACGTCCACGATGTTGGCTATGAACAGGTATAATAGATAATTGTAAACCTGTTTTGCTTACTATACCGCTTCCTAGATGAATACTATAATCGGCTAAAGTGCCTTTTATTAAAATATGTCGTTCTTTTACAGTAACATTATCTGTTTTAAATAGCCTTGCGGTTTCTCTTGCTAAAGCACCTCGCATTTGCATGGTAGAATGACTTGCTTCTGGATCTACACCACCAACATCCGCCACACTTACTACTAAATCTAAATCGCGCATAACTTCGCTAAAAGTTACACTATCAATTTCAGTAAGTGGTATTGGTTTGTAATTATTTCTGGAATGAAACGCTACATGCTCTAATGTTGGTGCTTCAATATCGGCTGGAGAAAACCAGTCGGCCATAGCATAAATTGAGGCTATAAATCCTTTTTTATGATACACTTTTTGCAAACCTTCTTCATGATTTACCGTCCATCCTCGTGAACGTAATAATGCTACCGTTTTTTGAGGTTGTATTTGGTGCCCTTGGTACCGTTCTGATTGTAAATTACTTTCTATTTCGTCTTTAGTAATTACATACAGCTCTCTAAATATCTGTTTAAATGGTTGTACCAACTTTGTGTCAAAAGCATATTTTTGATACAAATCCCATACAACGTTTTCATATAAATGTGAAGGATGCGCAATAATAACAACATCATCTTCTGTAATGCTACTTACCTTACCTTCACTATCTTCTAAGCTACCTTCCTTATAAAAACCAAACCTATTTTGTGTTTTATTGTACAACACTAACTTATTTAGCATCGCTTTTACAACAGGATGTATCTGGATGTTTTTAAGCTCTTCTTTACTAAACACTTCTTCTCTTAACATCGCGTTTTCTAATGAAATACGTGTTCTGGAATATTGTTTTCTTAAGTACGTTTTATTTTTTTGAAGCGCTTTAATCTGTTTATCCTTTCTGTATTTAGTAGGAATAGATTT
The DNA here is from genome assembly GCF_004310335.1 of Hyunsoonleella pacifica. Classification (GTDB taxonomy): domain Bacteria; phylum Bacteroidota; class Bacteroidia; order Flavobacteriales; family Flavobacteriaceae; genus Jejuia; species Jejuia pacifica. The sequence goes on from NZ_SIRS01000002.1 coordinate 533,604, forward strand.
TTGGGATTTTCCATCTTTATGAACTCTTATATCTGCTTTTCCTTGTGCGTTAACAAATAATTCTACAACTACATTATCAATCTCAACAAGCGCTTGTTTCATAATATTTTGGGTAGCCTCCCCTTCCATTGCCCAAGAAAATCTAATGCTATCGTCATATCCTGCATTTCTTGCCAAATTGTCCAAAGCTATTTCTACAGCATTTTTTTCACTTTCTTGTCGTTGTGCTCCAAACTGCTTACTTTCTCTTAAAAACTCCTGTAAAATTGTATACCTACTTAAAAGGTCTTTTTTTCTATTGACTTTACTTAAAGGAATTAATCCGAATGCTTTTACATAATCCTTATCTCGCTTATCTTTTATTTTAGCAAGGGTTTCTCTTATTTTAATTTCGCCAAGAATTACGGAAGAATATAGTTTTACAAGTCGGTGACCGTTACCATCAGAAATATACTTTGCAGCATCATGGAGTACTTTCCAATTTTGTTTTCCAAACTTGGGATATACTTCATTAAACCAATCTAAATCTATCACTCCTTTGGCAAAATCGGCTTTTTCAACATTAGAATATCTAGAAATTAAGGTCTCCTTTTCAGCATTCATATAGTCTGACGTATGTGCATGAAACCACCAAACTGCATCTTCCAGTTTTTCTATATTTAAAAATTTGCCAATCCAGTTTGCCCATTGTGGTGCATAAATAGCTGTTTCAATCCAGCGTTTTTTTGTGATTTTTGATGTTTTTGCTAGTGTCAGAAAATCAGTGTATGTTTCTGTTTCTTTCGGAATACTCTTCTTTATTAAATTACTAAAAACTTCCTTTTTCGAATCAAAATTATACCATGAGTATCCTCTATGAAAGGTGTCTTTTCCTAATCGTGTTAATAATTCAAATAAATAGGTTGTACCCTCTACGCTACCAAAATGATTCATGTAATGCGTCGCTTCAGTAGCCAAGTCTCCCCGTTCTAATTCAACAGAAATCATGTTCTTCTTTAAATCATATGCAATATCATTTGGTATGCCATCAATATTAACATCGTTGCGTCTATAATATCTGGTTTTCTCTATAATATTTAGTAAACCGGTATTTACAAGTAGCTGGTATTTAAAATTATCTACACTTATAGTATTTGCTTTGTATAATGCAACTGTTATCCATTCGGGTGGGTAATTTGGTTGCAAAATAGTAACGTTTGTTTTAGCAATATCCGAAATATTTGTTGGTACTTTAGGGTAGGTTAATTTTGCGGCAAATAGATACATTTTTAAATCCCAATAACGTTTCAGCAATTTGGTGTTATTTGAAATTTGATGCAATTCTGTTCCTAATGTATTCAAATCTAAAGTTTGATATTCAATAATATCTGTCCAATGTGTCACTTTGTTATTCCATTGCTCTTTAGAGGTTTTACGTTTTAAATCTTCTGGGATTCTTGCAATAGCATCTTCTAACAAATCTATTTTAAACTGTAATATTGTTGGGAAATCGGCATAAGCTTTAAATATAAAATCGAGTAGTCTCGCAACTTTTTTGTTTATGGAATCCCATCTATTGGTTTTCACTAAACGCAAGCCCTTTAAATTGGGCAAATATTGTTTTACAAAATGAACATAATTTTCGCTTTTGAATAGATAGGGAAAGTTATCGCAATAGTAGATTGCCACCAATAATTCAAAATCGTTCAACTTTGAATTTTCATACCAATCTATCCATACATCTGCCATAGGAAGGAACTGTAATTGTGTTTTTGCATCCTCTAAATGATATGCCTTTTTTTCTGTATAATTGATACTGTTTGAAAGTAAAACTGTTTCTTTAGCGCCGTTTTGATAGTGTGCTTCATACTCGTAATTTTGATGTTTTTCAAAAAGACGGATGAGTGTATTTACAGCATTTACTGTTTTTTCAGTATCAATTAAATTGTTGAAAAGAAAGTTGGTTTTTGGCGTTAATTTAGACATGATGTTGGAAAGCAATGATTTGTCTTTACCAAAAATAATTTTAGGCGTAATTAATGGTTCTAGATTAGTGTAATCTATAGCACCAAAGCCGTTTTCAAAACTGTAATCTTGTGTGGTTTTAGAAAACTTATCAATATATACTTGCTCGTTTTTAGAGAGTTTTGGTCTTTCAGTATATAAATTGATTTGTGTATCCACAAAAGCTACCATGCGATTACTATCGTGTAAAACGGTCATTATTTCTAAAGCAGCTAGCCTTTGGTCTACTTTTGGAGATGCTATAAGGTTTGAAGTAATAGCCTCCACTCTATTTTCTTTTTGCTTCAGTATGAGCTTAATGATGTTTTCTCTTAAATCTTTGTTCTTACGCTGAAGCAAATCTTCAAGTACAAAAATATCATCATCATTTAAATCTATCGATTCAAACAAGCTAATTCCCGTTGCCATTACAGAAGTATTTCTATCCTTAATAGCTTGATGAATAACATCTCGTTTCCAAGGTGCTGCTTTTAAATTAATCTTAGGGTTTTTCTTTTGATTTGCATTATAGTATGACCAAGAATAATGATCGGGAAACAACTTTCTAATAAAGTTACTACGCTCATCAGAGGTTATGGTACTCAAATTTTTAGCCAATAATTGGTACTGGTCTTTATTGGCGTGATCAACCAAATACTCAAAAAAGTAATTGGGTTTAATAGTGTATGCAGTCCATGAAAACACCTGACCTTTAATTATTTTTCCTTTAGAAGGTAGCTCTTCTCCATAGTGTTTTATTTTGTTGAATAAATCATCATTAAGTTTAGAATTAATTGGGATGGTTTGCAAAACCCAGAAATCTATTTCTAAATCGTTTCCAAAATTAGAGTTGATCCAATCTAAAACTTTATGATTTGTTCGCCCTGTTTGAGATATAAACATACAAGCCAATATTTTTTTCTCTTTACTGTCTGTATTGATTAAATCGATTGCCTTTAAATTTGCATTATCAACATCTTCTAAACCTAAAAACCATAAAGCAACATAAACCTCTAAATTGTCTTTACTGGTTAATGCATTTTTGGTTAAAATAGGGTTCTCAAAAAAAGATAAGCTTAACTCTAAAACTCTTTTTATTGTTGCTTTTTTAGGAGCTTCCCAACCAAAACCAAACCAAGTATCTACAGCTCTAACTACACTACTAAATCGTATTAAATTATGCTCTAAAATTACTTTTATAAAATGCTGTAGTGCACCGATTGAAGTTTCATCCAAAGCTTCCAAAATAGTTTGTCTTAAGCCTTCTTGCCGTTGGGCTGCCAGTAATAAATCTTCAACTAATTTCCAGTTTTCAGGATTATCGGTAAGTAGTAAGCCTTTTACTAGACCTCTAGTAACACCTCCTATTTCATCTTCACCTAAAAAAATATCTTTTATTAAATTGTGAATGGCTACCGATGCTTTCTCATCATTTAAAGCTGCAGCAAATACATACGAATGATTCTTATAATAATACTCATCGTAAACATCATATTGTACCAATTCTAGAATATTTAATCCTGAATATCCTAAATTTCCAGACTGATATAAATTTTGTAAAAACCGAATTCTGTTTACAGTATAGTCATCTGTTGACTTACATCTAAACGAGCGCCTTGTATAGTCGCTTTGGTAGGGCGATTTTAAGATTAAATCCCAAATATCTGAAATGTACTCAGCCTGATAATTCCCAAATAATAACTTGGCTAATTTTACACCTTCTTTACTCTTCCACGGATTAGTGATTATATCACTACCAAAATAATCTTTATAAGGCGTTATATTTAAGTTGTTTGAGTAATAACTTTGCCTTGTGTTTTTTGAAAGTTGTGTAATCAATAACCCCAAAACATTGTATTTTTTACTGAAACCATCTAAGTGATTTCTTGTTAATTTTGAAGTTTTTTTGCTTTCAATAAAGGCTTGGGCGCTTTCTAATTTTATCATGCTGTGTTTAGTTTTTTACTAATACGTTCCTGTTAAAAACGTCATTCTTAAAAAAGTGATATTTGTGTCTTTAGAGAGTGAAACTTTAGTGTCGAGTGTTGAAATTTCGTTATCATCTACAAATACTAAAAACATACCGTCTTTATAGGCTTGAAGGGCAGTTTCAATACTTTCTATTTCATCTGCCATTTTAAAATTAGCAATATCTTCAAAGCCTATTTTACCAGTTTCTGATTGGTCTTGAATTTGTGAAGGTGTTAAAAACGACAGCAATTGATTGTCTTCTCTTTTGGAATTATATTGTTTTACCTTACTTGAAACACAAGCCACAATTAAATCTTTTAGGTCATTAATCTGGTGTTCTACTGTGATGGTCTCAGTGTAAATTTTTCTTTTGCCTAAACGCTTTAAATTAATAAGAAATTTTTGCAATCTGTAATCTGTGTTGTTTATTGCAATATAAGATAATTTATACAAAAAAAGAATACTGTATCTACTGATTTAGCACTAAATATTGAATTTTGGTAGCGCAAAAAATCTATATATTTTCAATACATTTGTGTACCTTGATTATGGAAGATATTCTTGTTGGAATTATTAAATTTTTTGGAGAAACAATTCGCGATATTGTTAATTCCTTTAAACCAATTAAAGGTTTTTTTATTGGAATGCTAATTGTTGCAATATGTTTTCTAATTTTATACATTTTATTACATTAATACCTAAAGATATTAATATATGAAACACACTGCTTTATCAAAAACACACAAAGCACTTGGTGCTAAAATGGTGCCTTTTGCAGGATACAACATGCCCGTACAATATGAAGGCGTAACCATAGAACACGAAACAGTTAGAAACGCTGTTGGTGTTTTTGATGTATCGCACATGGGAGAATTTTTGGTTGAAGGCCCACATGCTTTAGAGCTGATACAAAACGTATCTAGTAATGATGCTTCAAAATTAACTATTGGTAAAGCACAGTATAGTTGTTTACCAAATGATGACGGTGGTATTGTAGACGATTTGATTATTTATCGTATTAAGGATGAAACTTATTTATTAGTTGTAAATGCAAGTAATATTGAAAAAGATTGGAACTGGATTAGCTCTAAAAATAATGTTGGAGCTACTATGCGAGATTTAAGTGAGGACTATTCCCTACTCGCTATTCAAGGACCAAAAGCAATAGAAGCGATGCAATCCTTAACTAGTCATGATTTATCAGCTATTAAATTTTACAATTTTGAGGTTGGCGATTTTGCAGGAATAGAACATGTTATAATTTCTGCTACAGGATACACAGGTAGCGGTGGTTTTGAGATTTATTGTAAAAATAGCGAAGTAGAGCAAATTTGGAAAAAGGTATTAGAAGCTGGTGCCGACTATGGTATTAAACCCATAGGACTAGCCGCTCGCGATACCCTGCGTTTAGAAATGGGATATTGCTTATATGGTAATGATATTGATGACACTACCTCTCCTATTGAAGCAGGCTTAGGCTGGATTACTAAATTCACAAAAGAATTTACAAATTCTAAAGCTTTAAAAGCTGAAAAAGAACAGGGACCAGAACGTAAATTAATAGCGTTTGAATTGGACGATCGTGGTATTCCACGTCAGGGTTATGATATCGTAGATGGTAATGGTAATAGCATTGGTAATGTTACTTCAGGAACAATGTCCCCATCATTACATAAAGGTATTGGCTTAGGGTACGTCCCTCCTATTTTTTCAAGTCCAGATAGTAAAATCAATATTCAAATCAGAAAAAAAACAATTCCAGCAACGGTTGTAAAACTTCCTTTTTATAAGCAATGATAAATTACCAGGACGTTTTAAATGGTATTTACCAAGAAGTAATGGCAATGAAGGATAGAGGTGTTCCAGCATCTTACATTCCAGAATTGGCAAATGTAGACATCAATAACTTTGCTTTGCATCTTAAGATGAATAGCGGAGAAACCTATGGTGTTGGACAATCTACAACAACATTTTCTGTACAAAGTATTACCAAAGTTTTAGCCTTAGCACTTGCTGCATCTATTGATAATAATGACATTTTAGAGCGTTTAGATGTTGAACCTTCAGGACATCCATTTAATCAATTGGCACTTTTAGAAGTTGAAAATGGTATTCCTAGAAATCCTTTTATAAATTCTGGAGCTATCGTTATTTCTGATATTATAGTCTCAGCATTTAAAAACCCAAAGCAAGAATTTTTAAACTATGTAAGAGATATTACTGGAGATAATTCTATTGATTATGATTTAAAAGTAGCTAAGTCTGAAAAAGAAACGGGTTACAGAAACTATGCAGCAGCCCATTTATTAAAATCCTTTGGGAATTTAAAAAATGAAGTTAATGATGTACTAGATTTTTATTTTGTACAATGTTCTTTAAGTATGACTTGTGAACAAATTTCTAATGCCTTTTACATGTTTGCTAATCGAGGGAAATGCATTTCTAACGTTACAAGGCTTACAGAACAAAAAGTTAAGCGTATCAATGCTATTATGTTAACTTGTGGCTTTTATGATGAAGCTGGTGAGTTTGCTTTTGAGGTTGGCTTACCTGGAAAAAGCGGTGTTGGCGGAGGTATTGTAGCTTTATTACCAGAACACTTTGTAATATCAGTTTGGTCTCCTGGATTAAACTCCAGAGGAAATTCTAAATTGGGCATGTATGCCCTTGAACAATTCACTACTAAAACACAACTATCTATATTTTAATTTCTTTTTTTGATGTTTGATTAATGATGAAGAGTAAAGAAAAACATAGAATCCTCATATTAGGTGGTAGCGGTTTCTTAGGAAACGTTATTTATGGAGAACTCTGCTCCTATTTTAGAACTTTTGCTACTTACAACACTTCTAACACACAATTAGAAAAAAACCATCATTTTTTTCAATATAATTTTGAAGAAGATGATATCTATGAGATTCTAGATATTGTTAAGCCCACAATAATTATTTCAGCACTTAGAGGCGACTTCTCTAAACAAGTGCTACTACATCAACACTTAGTTGAATATGTTTTTAACAATAAGATAAAATTGTTATTTCTATCTTCTGCTAATGTATTTGATGCTTATAGCAAATTTCCAAGCTATGAAGAAGACAAAACACTAAGCAATAGCATATATGGGCATTTTAAAATAAAAATTGAAAATATGCTTTTGCGATTACCTAAAAAGCAAGTAGCTATACTGCGTTTACCCATGGTTTTTGGTAGTGGTTCTCCTAGAATTCAAGATATAGTTCAGTCCATCAAAGAAAAAGTGCCTATCGAAATATTTCCAAACTTGATTATGAATGTTACTACAGATTCAAAAGTAACACAACAAATTCACTATATCATAAATAGAAATAAATATGGCGTTTTCCACCTAGGAAGTACAGATTTAGTACACCACGACGATTTTATTAAAGATTTAATATCTACTTTAGAATTAAAAGAAATAGCACATTACAAAAGGGTGTATACTACAAATGATGACAGATATCTTGCAGTATTGCCTAAATTCAACAAGCTACCTAAGCACTTGCAAATTCAGAGCCAAGATCTATTAAAAGAATTAAAGTGATATTCGTTTAAAGACTTGAATACTTGTTAAAATACTAGCTAATACTTAAGTAAATTCTTTAAATTAGTATTAATTAAATTATTAGCTATAGCGTTGAAAAATTAATAGTTTATGAATAAACTTTCAGAAGAAGATATAGAAGCAAAATTATTACGTTTTCCAGATTGGGAATACTACGATAATGCAATACATGCTGAATTTGAATTTGAGAATTTCAAAGACTGTTTTAGCGCTATGAGTCGTATTGCTTTTGAGTGTGAAGCCTTAAACCATCATCCAAATTGGTCTAATGTATACAATGTATTAACCATTTCACTTACTACGCATGATGCGGGTGGTGTTACCAACAAAGACTTTAAGTTAGCAGAAGCTATTGAAACTATTGTTGAGCCTGATGAAGACTAATCTAGTAGTTACTGCGGATAGTAGTTTACAAAAATAAAAACTAATATTTTTTATAAATTTGCGTGCCTTCACTTTAGGCACTTTAAATACTAGTAACTTTTAACTGAAAATTATGGGAAGAGCTTTTGAATTTAGAAAAGCAAGAAAAATGAAACGTTGGTCTGCCATGAGTAAAGCTTTTACTCGCATTGGTAAGGATATTGTAATGGCTGTTAAAGAAGGAGGCCCAGACCCCGATAGTAATTCCCGTTTACGTGCAGTAATACAGAATGCAAAGTCTGTAAATATGCCTAAAGATAATATAGAGCGTGCTATAAAACGTGCTTCAGATAAAAATCAGGGCGATTACAAAGAAGTGGTTTTTGAAGGTTATGCGCCTCATGGTATTGCAGTTTTAGTAGAAACTGCAACTGACAATAATACTAGAACTGTAGCTAACGTAAGAAGTTATTTTAATAAATGTGATGGTAGTTTAGGAACATCAGGTTCTGTAGTTTTTATGTTTGACCATACATGTAATTTTAAAATAAAAGGCGAAGAACTCGATTTGGAAGAGCTAGAATTAGAACTTATAGATTTTGGTGTTGAAGAAATTTTTGAAGATACCGATGAAGATGCTGATGGCAATGAGATTGAGAGTGTTATGATTTATGCACCTTTTGAGAGTTTTGGTAAAATTCAATCGTATTTAGAAGACAACAAAATCGAAATTTTATCTTCTGGGTTTGAGCGTATACCTCAGGTTACAAAACCTTTATCAGAAGAACAAGTTGCAGATGTTGAAAAATTGCTTGAAAAATTAGAAGAAGATGATGATGTACAAAACGTATATCATACCATGCAAGAAACTGCAAATTAGTATTGAAATATAATCTACTATCAAAAATAATAGATATAAAAAATCCGAATCGTATGAGATTCGGATTTTTTTTATGCTTTTAAAATAGATTGCATAGTTTTTGCTCTGTGAATTTTGCCAGACGCTGTTTCTTTAAACTTTCTTGTGAAAAAGACGTCTTTTGGTTTTTCATATTTATCTAAAACATCAAACAGAGTAGCATCTAAATCATGTTCAGTTCCTTCTACTACCATAACTATTTTTTCCCCTAAAGTGTCATCTTCAATACCATAAATAAAAAATTGTTTACCTTTCATTTTATCCTGAAGCTTCTCCTCTATTTTTTCAGGAAACACTTTAATACCTCCTGTATTAATCATATTATCAAAGCGTCCAATCCACTCAAATTGGTTTTCAGAATAAATTTCAACTAAATCATTAGTTATTATTTTATCTTCTGAAAGCTTGGGGGCTTCAATAACCAAACATCCACGATTATCTTTTGATATGCTAACACCAGGTAAGGTGGTAAAATAATTGTCAGATTCAGTGCCAGAAAAATTATTAAGCTTTTTTACTGCAATATGAGACACAGTTTCTGTCATCCCATAAGTTTCATAAACTTGTGGCTTTTTATTTTTTATTAAATCCTTAATATGGTTTGAAACACGCCCCCCTCCTACTATAACGGTCTTTATAGATTTTAAATACTTAGCAAAGTTTTTTAATTGCATTGGCGTAAATGCACAAAAATCATAATCTTTATCATAATCTATTCTAGGCAACGCAGAAGGTACTACCATATCTACTTCTAGCCCTAAAATAATGGCTCTAACCATCATCATTTTTCCGGCAATGAAATTTGATGGTAGGCAGTTTAATACTTTTTTGCCAGGTGTTAAATTAAAAAAGTCTCCAGAGGTAATGGCAGAATTAACCATAGCCTGTTTCTTTATTTTGAGTTTTTTAGGTTTCCCTGTGGAACCTGATGTTTTAACTTTTATATAATCTTTATTATCTAACCAGTCTAATAAAAAAAGACCTAATTCTCGCTGGTAAGGGTAGCCTTCTTTTACGAAACTGTATGCCACGTCCATTAAATCTTCACGATTATAATGGTAACCTTCTAGCATAAATCTGTTGTGTACTTTGGTGTAATCTGGAGTCATAAGGTAGTTTTAGTCTTCTAAAATCTTATAATCTTCTTTAGTTGGTTCTACTACGGGACCAAACAATTTGTCTTTCCAATTGGTCCATTTGTATTTCTTAGACAAAATAAATAAAAGAATTGGAAACACTACTAGTACGGGAACAATTATTTCTGTAATTACCATCTCAGAAGGATCACTAATATCTTTAAGTATGCTATCAGTTTGTAATACTGTCCAATCTGTAGTTACTAAAAGTGCAGTGAACAGATTATTGGCAAAATGAAATCCTAAGGCTAATTCTAAACCTTCATCCATTAACGTGATAATACCTAAAAAGAATCCAGTTCCTATATAATATACCATAATAATATAGCCTAGCTTTTCTACTTCTGGATTTAAAATATGCATCAAACCAAACGCAACTGATGTTATAATTAAAGGAACCCATCTGTTTTTACATAAAGTACCTAGAAAATGCATCCCGTAGCCTCTAAAGGCATATTCCTCAAAACTTGTTTGTAACGGTAACAAGAAAATGCCAATAACTAAAAGAATCAAAAAAGGTTTTAATTGAAAATTAAACACATAGTTTTCTGGTGTTATATAGTAATAATCTAATAGTACCATTCCAGTAGTTATTCCTCCCCATAACAAGAAAATAAAACAAAAGCGCTTCCAATCAATTTTTTTTCTAGTAGTTGTTAAATTCTTTATAGATAATTTATGGAGATATTTAGATGATATAAAAACACCAATAAGCCCTAGGGCAAATGAAATTAGCATTAAAAAGAGAAAGAGATTATTTCCCAGTAGAGCTACCATACCAGAAATATCAGATGGGAAATTCTCAAATCCATCCATGTTTATAAAAATACCTGCCATTAACGGAATGGCCCCTAAAATTTGCCACGCAAAAAATATAATTGCGCCACCAACAATATAACGCCATGCATCGGTTAACCCTTTATAAGCTTGTTCTATGTACATAATCTATAAATTAATATTCCAACTTTTATTTTTATTATAATGTAATTCCCCATGGTTTACAAAAAGTGGCGATTCAAAATTATTTGTAAATAAACTGCCAGTACCTAAACCTTGTGGAAGGTGGTTTTGTTTTTTAAAAGTGTATTGTGCTATCGCATTTAAACCAATATTACTTTCTAAAGCACTTGTAATCCACCATCCTATATTATTTTGTTCTGCAATATCTATCCAAATATCACTTCCTTCATAACCGCCAACTAAAGTAGGTTTTAATATAATGTATTGCGGACGAATAGTTTGTAGTAATTCTGCTTTTTTTGTTACATCAAAAACACCAATTAGTTCTTCATCTAAAGCTATAGGTAAAGGTGTAGTTTCGCATAAGCTAGTCATTTCTTCTATTTGCCCCTGTTTTATAGGTTGTTCTATAGAATGTAAATCTAAATCAGAGAGAATTTTTAATTTTTCTGAAGCATCATTTGGGTTAAAAGCACCATTGGCATCAATCCTTAATTCTATATCTTTTGAGGTAAACGTTTTTCTAATAGATTTTAACAAATCAACTTCTGTATCAAAATCAATAGCTCCAATTTTCATTTTAATGCAACTAAAACCTGCATCAATTTTTTCTGCAATCTGTTTCTGCATAAAGGCTTTATCTCCCATCCATATTAAGCCATTAATAGGAATTGAAGCGTTTCCCTTTGTAAAATTAGATGCGAATAATTCAAAGGAATGTTGCGCTTCTAAAGCTTTAAAAGCCATTTCTAATCCAAATTGGACACTAGGAAATGCTTTTAATTCTAAAAGCAAAAACTCTAGTCCTTTGTCTATATTTTTACATGTCCATTCTAATGTAGCAATAAAGTCTGGTCTATCATCAATAGATAAACCTCTAAACATACCACACTCCCCTATTCCTGTTTTCCCTTGGGAATAAATAGTAATAATCCATGTGTCTTTTGTTTTTAAAACACCTCGGGATGTACCACTAGGATTCTTAAAATTTAAAATATAGTGTTGAAATGATGCTTTCATGTTTGCTTAGAAACTATGATGAAAACTGAGTTGCAACTGTCCTTTTCCCCAGGTTACTGTTTTTTGATTCATCCAACCTAATTGGAATTTCATACTAGGTTTTAATACGTATCCTAAACCTAAATAGGTTCTATTTCTATCAAATAGTTGTACCGTAGTACTGTTACCTATTTCAGTTTGGCCATTTATGAACAGTTCGTTGTATAATGCTATATAAGTGGTTTTAGCAATTAATGCGTTGTTATTAATAGGAATGTTTAGAAAAAGATTATATCTATATCGAGTTCTAAAATCTTGGTCTTCAACAAAGCGTTGTTCGTATCTAAAACGATGTGCTAAATACAATCTATTTCCTAGCTTTTGAGGGATAAACACTTCTTGGTATATTCTGCTTTCAGAAGTTGTAGTATTACTATCCCCAAATTGACCTGTTGTTATGTTAGCATAACCTAAAGTGAGTAAAACATTCGCATTTTTTGGAGTTAAGGTTATACCCGAACGTATTAATAATTGCTCTAAATCGCCTATTGTATTCCAATTTCTAAATTGTAAATCTCCTTGAATTCCGAAAGCACTATTTTTAAACTGATGCTTATAAAAGTACATATACCAAGCTCCTGTTTTAGACTGATCTACTTGTGCAGATACATCAATAGTGCAATACAAAGCTATTATACTAATAAGTAAATATTTCTTCATTTATACTATACTTCTATAGAGTCTCCAATATTTAACAGTGATAACGATTTAAGTTCTGCATCAAATTTTGCTTTAGCTTTTACTTTGTCAATTTCAATATAGCCAAAGGTATCATAGTGATACCCTAATATTTTGTCACATTTGATAAAATCTGATGCTATAATTGCATCTTCCACTCCCATTGTAAGGTTATCTCCTATGGGTAATACAGCTAAATCTAAATCATGGTATTTACCAATAAGTTTCATATCATAAGTAAGTGCTGTATCTCCAGCTATGTAAATACATTTTTTATCTGTTTCTATGATAAACCCTCCTGGTTGCCCGCCATAACTTCCATCAAGAAAAGAAGAACTATGTATAGCGTTTACATATTTCACTTTTCCAAAATTAAATTGCCATGCCCCACCATGATTCATAGGGTGTCCTTTAAGCCCTTTTTGCTCGTAATGTGTAACAATTTCATAGTTTGATACTATGATTGCTCCTGTTCGTTTAGCAATGGCTTCAGCATCTAATATATGATCTTGATGTGCATGTGTCAATAAAATATAGTCTGCTTTTAAGGTGTCAATAGCAATAGTATTTGCTTTAGGGTTTCCAGAGATAAAAGGGTCTACTAGAATATTAAAATCGCCTGTTTCAATTCCTAAACTAGCATGTCCAAAAAATGTTATTTTCATAAAAAAATCTTTAACAACTAAATTAATACTTTTAAAGGGAACACTGAAATTATTTACCCTACAGTTAAAATAGATGTCCTACAGCTAGAAGCACGGAAAGAAAAAATGTAGAAAGTGCTACTTTTTTTAATTCAGGATCTAAATCTTTAGAAATTTTAGTGTTTTTAACTGTTTTAAGGTGTTTTATGAGTGGAATATAAGCTACAAAGTATATTAAATTGTAAAGTGAAGTGTAGTATAATATTCCGAATAATGCTGAGATAATGATGGCAGAAATTATTAAAATGGAATGATATCTTTTAGCCCTATCTATACCTAATTTTACTGCTAAAGTTATTTTTCCAGATGCTGAATCTGATTTAATATCTCTCATATTATTTAAGTTAAGAACAGCTGCTGATAACAAACCTATAGTGATAGCTGGAAGAAAAACAACATGATGTATTGTTTTTGCATAGAGCACATAACACCCAATAACACTAACAAGACCAAAGAAAACAAAAACAAAAACATCACCTAACCCACGATAGCCATAGGCTTTATTTCCAACAGTGTAACGAATAGCTGCTATAACAGAGCATATACCCAAAAGAAAGAATAAAAGTGTTAACAGAAAATATTGAGAACCAAACGCTTTAAAGATTAAAAGAAAGGCAAGAACAATACAAATTAGAATATTCAATTTAATAACTTCAAACATTTCATTTGGCGTAATTTTGCCACTCTGTATGGCACGTTCTGGACCTATCCTATTGTTATCATCTGTACCTTTAATACCATCGCCGTAGTCATTTGCTAAATTTGAAAGTATTTGTAAGCTAATAGTTGTTAATAGCGCCAAAATAAATATTGACCAATTAAAACAGCCATTATACTCTGCAAAACTAGAAGCAATTATGATACCTGAAACAGACAATGGCAATGTTCGTAGCCGCATTGCTGAAATCCAAACTGAGAGATTTTGCATTATGGAATCCATTTTTTATCAAAGTTCGGCTTACGCTTTTCTAAGAATGCATTACGCCCTTCTTTAGCTTCATCAGTCATATAAGCTAATCTTGTTGCCTCACCTGCAAATACTTGTTGTCCTACCATGCCGTCATCTGTGAGATTCATAGCAAACTTAAGCATTTTAATAGATGTTGGCGATTTTGCCAAAATTTCCTGAGCCCATTCATAAGCAGTACTTTCTAATTCATCATGCGGTATAACTGCATTAACCATACCCATTTCAAAAGCTTCTTGGGCTGAATAATTTCTACCTAAAAAGAAAATCTCCCTAGCCTTTTTTTGCCCTACCATTTTAGCTAAATATGCTGAACCATATCCACCATCAAAACTCGTAACATCAGCATCGGTTTGTTTAAAAATTGCATGTTCTTTACTGGCTAATGTTAAGTCGCAAACTACATGTAAACTATGGCCACCACCAACAGCCCAACCAGGAACAACAGCAATAACTGCCTTTGGCATAAAACGAATTAACCGTTGTACTTCAAGAATATTTAAGCGATGGTAACCATCTTCTCCTACATACCCTTGGTGTCCCCTAGCCTTTTGATCTCCTCCGCTACAGAATGAATAAATACCATCTTTAGTAGACGGACCTTCTGCAGAAAGTAAAACAACTCCTATAGAAGTATCCTCATTAGCATCGTAAAAGGCATCATAAAGTTCACTTGTGGTCTTAGGCCGGAATGCATTTCTAACGTTAGGCCTATTAAATGCAATTCTGGCTACACCATTATACTTTTTGTATGTGATGTCTTCATATTTTTTTGCAATTACCCATTCTGGTTTGCTCATAGTCTAAAATTTGCATCAAAAGTAAATTTTATTTTTTTAAGAGTTAAATGAAAATGTAAAAATGAAAGAATAACTGCTTTAAAATAAGATATCATCATTTTTTGTACAATAAATTTGAAGAATTATAAGAATTTTCTTTTTAAATAGATATATGTAGTCTTACGTCTTGTACTTTGTTAATTTTTATATAAATTTGTACAGATAATTACATTTTAACCATAAAATTTGTTTTTCATCGAAAAATCATGTAGTTTCGTCGAAAATTAAACCCCATTTGCCTATGTTATTTAACATTACTATTTTTATATTAGCACTAGTTGCAGTAAATACTATAATGTTTTTTGTGGCCCGTCTAATACCTAAAATGAAACAATTAGAGAATGAGGGGCTCAAAAATACTGAAGAGCCAATCAAATTGAATCAAAACATTGAAGTGGATACTCAACAAGAATTAGCTCCTACAGGAAGTTAATTACCATTTTATAGTTTCTTTACTAAACTTATTAAGTAATTCATTTGTTTTACTAAAATGTTTGTTGCCAAACCAATAACCTCTATTGGCGCTTAAAGGAGATGGGTGTCCTGATGTTAAAATCTCATGTTTGGTTTTATCAATCAGTTTTACTTTTTGTTTAGCATAGCCGCCCCATAGTAAGAAAACGATGTTCTCTTTTTTAGAATTTATTATTTGTATAACTGCATCGGTAAACGTTTCCCAACCTTGCTTTTGATGACTTCCTGCTTGATGTGCTCTTACTGTTAATGTTGCATTAAGTAATAATACACCTTGTTTAGCCCAACGCGATAAATCCCCACTACTTGGATACATAACTCCTAAATCATTTTCTATTTCTTTAAATATATTTATTAATGAAGGTGGATGCGTTACTGTATCTTTTACCGAAAAGCACAAACCATTAGCCTGTCCAGGACCATGATAAGGGTCTTGCCCAATAATAACTACTTTTACTTCATCGAAAGTACAATGATTAAATGCATTAAAAATTTCTCCTCCGGGAGGAAAACAGCGGTAATTTTTATATTCCTCTTTTACAAACCCAACTAAATTTTTGAAATATGTTTTCTCAAACTCATTTTTTAAATGTGGTTTCCAACTTTTATGAATGTCAACTTCCATTAATTCAATATTCTAACTAATAATTCTTTTAATAGATCGCCTTGTGATACAGCATTAGCGCCAACACCTTTACTCTTCACATCAAAATCACGTAATGTAGAAACTACTGCGCTTACTTTTCGCATAGGGTAATTTCTTGCTGCTTCAGTATATTCATTAACAAAATATGGATTGATTTTTAATGCAGTGGCAACATTCCTTGGCGACTTATCTTTTAATCCATGGAAATGCAACAGCTGTGAAAAAAAATTAAAAAGCAGCGAAACAGTTACAACCATAGGGTTATCTTTAGGGTTTTCGGCAAAGTAATTAACTATTTTGTAGGCTTTTACAGTGTTCTTACTTCCAATTGCTTTTCTTAACTCAAAATTGTTGTAGTCCTTACTTATACCAATATTTTCCTCAATAACTTCTGGCGTAATTTGGCTGTTTTTAGATAAAATTATTTGAAGTTTCTCTAACTCGTTATTAATTTTACTTAAATCAGTACCCAAGAACTCCACTAGCATTTGTGCCGCTTTTGGGGTAATCGTGTAGCCCTTTGGTGAAAGTACACGCCTTATCCAATCCGCAACTTGGTTTTCGTAAAGGGTTTTACTTTCGTAAACTATTCCTGTTTTTTTTAAGGTTTTATATAAGCTTTTTCGCTTGTCAATTTTTTTGTATTTATAATTGATTACTAAAACTGTCGTGGTTTGTGGATTCTCTGCATACGAAGCAAGCTTTTCAATAGTTCTGGATAAATCTTGGGCTTCTTTTACAATTACAACTTGATATTCGGCCATCATAGGATAACGCTTGGCATTACTAATTATATCTTCAACAGATATATCTCTACCATATAATACCATTTGATTAAAACCTCGTTCTTCTTCAGTTAGAATAGAGTCTTCAATAAAATCAGAAATTTTATCAATATAATAAGATTCCTCTCCCATTAAAAAATAAATAGGTTTAAGGTTCCTGTTTTTAATATCGGTAACTAATTGTTTAACCTCGTCCAAAGTGCTATAGAAAATTTTTAGGGAAGTATATCAATTGTAGCATTATAATGATACATTTGTGAGGTGCACAAATTGAATTTCCCAACATATCGATTCCGTTTCAAAAATAGCGAAAATAAAGTTCTAATTTTTGACATTATTCGTAAAAAGTTTGTGGTTTTACAACCTGAAGAATGGGTAAGGCAAAATTGTATTCACTTTTTAATTGAAGATAAAAACTATCCTAAATCATTGATTAACGTTGAAAAAGAGTTGAAAATTAATGATTTAAAAAAACGTTATGATATTATAGTATTCAAACCAAATGGAGATATTCAGCTTGTTATTGAGTGTAAAGCGCCCTCCATTAATATAGACCAAAAAGTGTTTGATCAAATAGCTAGGTATAATTTAGTACTTAACTCTGATTATTTAATGGTTACTAATGGGTTAAATCATTATTATTGCGAGATGGATTTTGGAAAAGAACGGTATCAGTTTTTAAAAGATATTCCAGATTATAAAAAATGAAAATTGCTGTAGTTATATTAAATTGGAATGGAAAAAAGCTCTTAGAACAGTTTTTACCTTCAGTAATTAAGCATTCTGAGGTTGCCGATATTTATGTAGCTGATAATGCTTCTACTGACGATTCTATTTCATTTTTAAAATCTAATTTTCCACAAGTAAAAATTATTAAGAATACCGTTAATGGTGGTTATGCTAAAGGTTATAATGATGCTTTAAAGCATGTTGATGCTGATGTGTTTTGTCTTTTGAATAGTGATGTTGCAGTTACAAAAGGTTGGCTAGGCCCAATACAACGGACTTTTGGTAGTAATTTAAGTATAGCCATAGTGCAGCCTAAAATTTTAGATTTTAAGCAAAAACACTTTTTTGAATATGCAGGAGCTGCAGGTGGTTTTATAGATAAATATGGGTATCCATATTGTAGAGGACGAATTTTTAATACTTTAGAAGAAGACAATGGGCAATACAATGATGTACAGCCTATTTTTTGGGCCTCTGGAGCGTGTTTATTTATAAGAAAACATGTTTACAATGAGCTTAATGGCTTTGATGAATTATTTTTTGCACATATGGAAGAAATAGATCTATGTTGGCGTGCAAAAAACAAAGGATATCAAGTGGTATATAATGGTAATTCTGAAGTTTATCATGTAGGAGGAGCAACTTTAAACAACTCTAATCCTAAAAAAACATTTTTAAACTTTCGTAATAGTCTGTTTGCACTTGTAAAAAATGCTAAGGGCAATGTGTTGTTTTTAGTAGTTGTAAGATTGATTTTAGATGGCATTGCTGGTGTGAAATTTTTGTTGGATTTTAAGTTTCTTCACTCCTTAGCTATTGTAAAGGCGCATTTTAGTTTTTATGCTCATTTTTATGGGCTTCTTCAAAAGCGAAAAGCAGTAAAAGAGAAAACAAAATACTACCAAAAAACATCTATAGTTTGGTTGTATTTCGTAAATAGAAAAAAATTCTACAAAAGTTTATAACTCAGTTAGTAAAAGTTTTGTTAACTGTACTGTTTTCAACTGATTTTTATATACTTTTGTCGAAACAAAATGGCAATTATTTTATTCAATAAAACCTTATTATTAATTATGAAGAAAGTCCTATTACTTAGTTTATCAACTTTATTTATTCTAAGTTCTTGTGTTTCCAAAAAGGAATTTTTGGCATTAGAAGAAAAGCAAAAAGAAACTCAAGATTTATTAAACTCAGCTACCGTTAAATTGAATTCTTGTTTAGAAGAAAGAGCTTCAGCGACAGCGAAAGTATCTGTTTTAGAAGAGCGCGTTAAAGATTTAAAAGATGCAAATGATAATCTTGGAATAATATCTGCAAAGGGCGCTAACAATATGGAGAAAACTCTAGAGAGTTTGAAAGAGAAAGATCTTAAAATTACACGTCTTCAAGATGCTTTAACACAAAAAGACAGTGTTACTCTAGCGTTAGTAACAAGCTTTAAACGTGAGGTTGGAATAAATGATCCTGATATTGAAGTAAACGTTGAAAAGGGTGTTGTATTTATCTCTATATCAGATAAGTTACTATTTAAAAGTGGAAGCTATAATGTAACCACAAGAGCTCAAGAAGTTTTAGCTAAAGTAGCTAAAGTTGTAAAGGCTAAGCCAGATTTTGAGTGTATGGTTGAAGGACATACAGATAGTAGATCTTACCAAAGTGGAGTACTTTTAGATAATTGGGATTTAAGTGTAAAAAGAGCAACATCTGTAGTTCGTGTATTAGAAGACTTAGGTGTTAAACCTGGTAGGTTAATCGCTGCTGGACGTAGTTCTTATGTGCCATTAGTTGATAATGAAACTGCAGAAAACAGAGCAACTAACAGACGTACAAGAATTGTTGTACTTCCAAAATTAGATCAATTCTATGATTTGATTGAAAAAGAAATGAAAAATTTAGAAGCTGGAGGGAATTAATAAAATCCTTTTAAATAATCATATAAAAGCTCAACCGTAAGGTTGAGCTTTTTTTGTTTTGGTATCATGGCGTTACCCACAAGGGGTCAGGCTTTATTCATTGGTCAATATTTTTTATTATTGTATTCATGAATGTTAACATTTCAGCAGTCGCTCCCTCCTACGTCGGGGAGTTTCAATCACGCCATAGCGTGACTTCAATCCTTAACGCAAAGCACTATTATTTTTTTAGAGGATTTCATCGGTTGCTGTATTCGGTTAGTTCTTTAAATTTATGGAGAATTCACAGGTAATTTTTCATTTAAACCAACAACAACTCAGTTGTGAATTGCTTTCAGTTCTTTAAATTTATGGAGAATTCACAGGAAGGCTGGTAAATTGTCTTTGGCTTTGGTAGTTGTGAATTGCTTTCAGTTCTTTAAATTTATGGAGAATTCACAGGCCTATAGGCTGCCATGATGTCCCGTCCCAAGTTGTGAATTGCTTTCAGTTCTTTAAATTTATGGAGAATTCACAGGCCGTATTTTTACCGTTGTATTTTTCAATAGTTGTGAATTGCTTTCAGTTCTTTAAATTTATGGAGAATTCACAGGACAATCTTAAAAGATAGATTTGACAATGGAGTTGTGAATTGCTTTCAGTTCTTTAAATTTATGGAGAATTCACAGGTAACCTAAATAATGTATTTCATTATGTTGGGTTGTGAATTGCTTTCAGTTCTTTAAATTTATGGAGAATTCACAGGGAATAGTTAGGTTAGAATCTAACGGCTCTAGTTGTGAATTGCTTTCAGTTCTTTAAATTTATGGAGAATTCACAGGTTCGCCTGCAGAAATTGTATTGGTTTCTAAGTTGTGAATTGCTTTCAGTTCTTTAAATTTATGGAGAATTCACAGGTTGCTGATACTGTACCGTGTTGGTCTACTAGTTGTGAATTGCTTTCAGTTCTTTAAATTTATGGAGAATTCACAGGACCTATTTATTTGTTTTTGCACATATTTTGGTTGTGAATTGCTTTCAGTTCTTTAAATTTATGGAGAATTCACAGGGTTGCGGTGTAATGCACTTGTAAAACGCAGGTTGTGAATTGCTTTCAGTTCTTTAAATTTATGGAGAATTCACAGGTATCATGTTACGCACAGTATGAGCTGTGGGTTGTGAATTGCTTTCAGTTCTTTAAATTTATGGAGAATTCACAGGAGCGATAAAGAGTGCGGTGGCAAATGAACGGTTGTGAATTGCTTTCAGTTCTTTAAATTTATGGAGAATTCACAGGGTGGTTTGATGAGAATAAAACAAAGTTTTGGTTGTGAATTGCTTTCAGTTCTTTAAATTTATGGAGAATTCACAGGAAATCTGTCCAATGGATGATTTGCCCACTAGTTGTGAATTGCTTTCAGTTCTTTAAATTTATGGAGAATTCACAGGGCTAGCTAGTGCAATTAGCCATGGTAGTACGTTGTGAATTGCTTTCAGTTCTTTAAATTTATGGAGAATTCACAGGTTTGATGTCTTTTACTCCTCTAATGCCTAAGTTGTGAATTGCTTTCAGTTCTTTAAATTTATGGAGAATTCACAGGTCCTCTTCTGGAGGCCCCCCCGCCCCGCAGGTTGTGAATTGCTTTCAGTTCTTTAAATTTATGGAGAATTCACAGGTTTAGCACAAAATTAAGTGATGACCAAATAGTTGTGAATTGCTTTCAGTTCTTTAAATTTATGGAGAATTCACAGGGACAGCCCCTAGAAGCTTAACGGTTTACTGGTTGTGAATTGCTTTCAGTTCTTTAAATTTATGGAGAATTCACAGGTTTGGCATAAATTCATTTTCATCTTCGCCTGTTGTGAATTGCTTTCAGTTCTTTAAATTTATGGAGAATTCACAGGGGATATACAAAAAAAAGCAACAACATCTAGGTTGTGAATTGCTTTCAGTTCTTTAAATTTATGGAGAATTCACAGGATACCCAACAAAAGAAACTTTATAAGCCTGGTTGTGAATTGCTTTCAGTTCTTTAAATTTATGGAGAATTCACAGGAAGGCGATAGTTTTTGTTATCGCTCTCATGGTTGTGAATTGCTTTCAGTTCTTTAAATTTATGGAGAATTCACAGGTGGGAGGTATAGATTTAAAAAAGAACCGGAGTTGTGAATTGCTTTCAGTTCTTTAAATTTATGGAGAATTCACAGGAACGGAACGCGCTATGGGTATACTGTTGCGGTTGTGAATTGCTTTCAGTTCTTTAAATTTATGGAGAATTCACAGGAACAACCATATTCATGATAAAAGTATTGTGGTTGTGAATTGCTTTCAGTTCTTTAAATTTATGGAGAATTCACAGGACGACAAAACCATCTATTATCACATCCGTAGTTGTGAATTGCTTTCAGTTCTTTAAATTTATGGAGAATTCACAGGTTATCATTTACTTATACCATTGGCGAACAGGTTGTGAATTGCTTTCAGTTCTTTAAATTTATGGAGAATTCACAGGATACTTACTGTAACAGGCTGGTATCCTGTTTTTTATGTTATGGGTTTGGATTTTAATAATTTGGCTTTCAAATGGACTTCGACTGCGCTCAGTCTGACATTTTAAGTTCTATTTGTATAGTATTTGAGATGCTGAATCGAGTTCAGCATGACAGGGCGTGTTTAAATGGATTCCTGCCTTCGCAGGAATGACAATCCTAAAAAAGTTCCAATTGTTGTGACGGTGGCTCCAAATCGGCTTCTTTTTGACCATGGAACAGTTCCATCATCCCAAATTGCTTATCGGTAATTTGCATGATACATACCTTTCCTTTTTTTGGCAGTGCCTTTTTTGTACGTTTTATGTGTACGGTAGCATTTTCTCTGCTTGGGCAAAATCTGGTATAAATGCTAAACTGAAACATGCCAAAACCATCATCTAACAAATTCTTTCTAAAACGTGTCGCTGCTTTACGCTCGGTAAGCGTCTCCGTTGGTAAATCAAAAAACACCAATACCCACATACACCTATATTGGTTTAATCGTGTTAAATAAGATGCCATACATGCTTTTACATTTTAGTTAAAAGTATCTGTCTTGTTGTTCCGCACTTGATACGGAATCCAATTTTATCTTAGATTCCTGCCTTCGCAGGAATGACAACCTAATGTTGAGAAAAATTTATTCTTTTGTTTAAAACTATTGATTCCAAATCCATAATGGTTTATTTTAGTTAAAGGTCTCTGCCTTGTCATTCCTGCGAAGGCAGGAATCCATTTTATCCCACAAAAGCCTCCAAAGACGACTTAAATCCTGGATATAACAATTTCCGTCTACTGCCTTCAAAACATTCAAAAAGGCTAGTTGTAGTTCTACTCATGGCATTCATTAATGGACTTTGTTTTCCATCAATAACCACATCCATGGCTGGAATCATTAATAAGTCTGTTTTTATACTCGTGTTTAGTTCTTCTATTTGGCAGCCTGTTTCTACAATATCATAAACTAGGGCATCAACAAAAGGGCGGTAAGGTTCCATAACATCATCTGCCAAACAAAACGCGTTATACTTATTGTGATGAAAAATACCAACCGAAGGCAACAAACCGCTACTTACCAATGCCCTAGCCGCAACGGCACGTAAAATAGCATAACCATAGTTTAGTAAATTATTTGGTGCAATGCCTTTTTGGTTACGGCTAAAACCATCTATATCAAATAAATTTTGAAAGTAAAACGCTGCCGCAATCGCTTCTTGATTATCTAAATCTCCACTTTTTACTTCCTTTACGTAGCGTTTTAGGCGTAGTGCATTCTTTTGCCGTAATAAAAAATGATTGGCTTGATTATCAATTTTTGCAACCACCGTTTGTTGCCATAAATTCTTTTTTAGAGGCACACTAGCATTAAGTTGATACCGCATACGCTCCGTCTGTTCGCTATGACCCGTTAGTGGTTGTAAGAGTGAACAAGGTAAATGTTGTTGGTCGCAGGTAATCACTGCAGTTTTATTTTCTACCAATTTACGCAACAGACCATTGGTAATGGTAATTTGTGGGTCTTCTAACACCACATAGCCCAAATCCTCAATGGGGATGGTTTTTTCGTCCTTATTTTCTTCAGGAAAGTTTACCACTAATTGCTGATTTTTGGTGCTTAGGTAGGCGGGGTTGCCAAAAAAGAGGGTGCGTTTAATCATTTTCTAAAATTTCCAATTGATTGAACCGTCTAATTCCATTTCAAAATCTTTATGCTCTATTGCAAAATCCCAGTTTTTTTGTCTGAGTCTAAGTAATGGTTGGTAACCATCAAATTTAAATAAAGATACCTCTTTGTATTTCTTCTTTATATCTGTGTTACTGCCAGCAATCAAATGATGCTTTAGCTTGATCCTTCCATCACTTTCAAACTGATAGGCCTTATATAGTCTTTGAGATAACTCCATCTTATTCAATTCTTTCAATTCTTCCATACCATCTTTATAGAATAAAACTTTTTGACCAGACTTAAGGATATGGTACAATTGAATCGTGGATTTCTTTTTTCCTCTTCCAACTTCTGATGTATTAAATAATGGAATTTTATAAATATCCTTTTCACTTCTAATTTTCAACTTTACTAAATCAAAAATACCTATGATTTCTATTGTTCGTTCTTCTTTGCCATTAACAATGCCTTTATAGAATAAACAGAAAACGTTTTCCCCATTTTGAGCTAAAGTTGTTTGCTTATAATCTTTATCAGATTTATAAGCATGTTCATGTACTTTTGCAGCCGTTTCATACTTCAAAGACTCAAAACATCTTATACGTCTAATTCTATTAATTTTCTCTCCTTTTTTGTTAAGCATCCAAATCCCTTTATCTAAGGCTGATTTTAAACTTCCTCCTGCAGAAATCTCTAGTTTAACCTGTTCTTCAATAATTTCTCCAACTGATTTATCAACAATTTTATTCTTAATTTCTTCTAAAGTTTTAAAACCATTTGAATTTGCATCCTTCTTAAAAACTAAATCTTTTCTAATAACAAGTGAAATAGTATCTTCTAAAAGCATTTTGCTTTTTTCATCAAAAAGTACTTTGTTTTCTTCATCTCTTTTTGGTTGTTTTATTGCTCCATAAAAAGATTCTCCGTGTAATTGCCCTCTAACGGTATCGCCTTTTGCAATCAATGGAATTTTATTACCATAAACATCTAATTTAAAATGTTTTTTACCATTTTCATCAATAAAAGTAGCATATTGAATTCTGCCTCGTTTTCGCACTTTTTTAACTGATGGCGTTAACGCAGTGAACTCTAATTGGTTATTAATGAGTGTTTCCTTCTCAAAATCTAAAATATATGATGGCTTAAAGTTTTCCCAATTTCTGGGCCTTTCATGATAGGTTTTACCTGTATGACTATCCTTTTCTTCATTATATTTTTCTATTATAGAATCTCTAACTGAAAATTTTGGAATTAATGTTAAAATAGCGGCGTCAATGGCATGGTGACTATGTTTTGTTCTATCTTTTTTGTCGGAAGAAAGCTTTATATTATATACTTCTTTAAAAGCATTTACCACATTACCTTTTTGAACTTCTACCTTTTTAAAAACAGTTTTAAGATAGGGCAATGCATATTTTGTCATGGTTTGAGTGTCTCGTAATTGACTATTTTTCCATCCCGCTTTGTATTCTGTGATTGTAAATGTTTCTAACTTTTTCTTCCAATAATCCCGATTAAACCTATTATAATGACGCATTTGTATGCAATAGTCTTTATACTCTTTTGTACTTGCATATTTTGTCTTTTTTAGCCAATCGTCAAAAAGATTTTCATAATGTTCTAGTTTATCCTTTATAAATTGAAGACGAGGTTCTATTGCCGAATACTGTACGCCTTTAAAATCAACTGTTTCAGAATAATTGGGAAGTTGTGTTGGGATTTGCTTCTTTTTCACAGTTCGGTTATAAATTGCATCAGCAATAGTTAAATTTTTTAGTTCGTTGTCAAAACACATACTAGCAGGAATAGTATGCTCAAAATCGTACTTATTACCACTAAATAAGTCACATACATTTATAGAATTCCCAGTGTAAATACATATTTTATTTTGTTCATTCCATAAACGTATTTTGTGGATTAGTGACATATCATTAGTGTCATAGCTTGTATCGCACTCTTTATTTATTTCTTCTATTGTTTTCTTGAAATTATTGTTTTCCCGTTCACGTTCAGCTTGCCATTTTTCAATCGCTTTTCTCTTGTTAGCATCATTTAATTCTCTTGCGATTTCAACAACAATACGCGTATCTTCATCAATTTGGTTAGTTTGTAAAAGATAATTAAGCAAGTGCCTTAATTTATGAAGCGTTTTTAATGCCATTGGGTTTTTAAATCCCTTTGAAAGAGGCTCTGGACTACCCAATAATTTTAACGAGATAGCTTCCTGTTCCGCATTGGGGTTTTTGTACAAAAAGTTTTCTAAGTCTGAATCTTTAATGTAAACAGTATTTCCTTTTGCCTTTATTTCATGATAGTATTCAGCATTACTATATTTTTCTTGCTCTGAAGGATGCCAAAGATATTTTTTATTTTCATCCGGTACTTGATATGTTTCCTGAAGCCAATTAAAAATTCTATCATGCAACCGTGGTTGTTGTAAAAAACCTGTTTTTCTATTTTTTAAGAACTCCCGAAACTTTTCAGAAACATATGTTATAGCGAACTCTTTTTCATCTTGAGTATAACGACTCCAAGTTTTATCTCCAATAACTTGATTAAGTTTTTCATTCACTAATCTTTTTTCACTTTCGTCAAGAGCTCTGTCATCTTCAATGGCATAAGAATCAAACTTTATAGATTCGTCTTGTATTATAGCATTTACTACATTATTTAATAGTTTTTCATTATCAGTATCGACTAGTATTTTATCAATTTCAGACGAGAAATATTCAATAGAATCATCAGTAATATCATGTGTTCCTAATACTTTGTGAATATTAGCGAGATACACGGCTTTACTATAAATAATACCTTTTCTTAAATAAGGAAGTACTTTTTTTATTGCTGAAAGACTTAATGTAGCATAACCTTGTTGCAATTTTATTTTTGAAAATTTCTCTACTTTATCATTGCTTAAGTTAAGTTTTTCTTTTCCAAATTCTTCTAACTTATCTTGACTATCAAAAGTAAAAAGCACATGCCAAACATCTTCAAACGAATACTTTTTTTTAGTTTTCTTAATAGGCTGTTCTGGTCTTTCATTAATAGTATTCCAATTATATTCCTCCTGCCAGTTTTCTCCCAATAATTCTTGAAAAGAATTTAGAAGTTTAGCTGAAAGTACTTTAGTTTTGGGTCTATCTTTAAATCTGGACTCCATTTTAGCACCATCCTTTCTTAACTTATTAATAATCGTACTCAGTTTGAAATCGTTTGATGCCTTGTAAAAAAGAGGATATATATGCTGTAACAAGTAATTTTCAAGTTTCCATCCTTCAGGTTGTTTAATTTTTAAATTGTTTATAAAAACCCAAGTTCTATACTCTTCATATAATGGATGACTTACTGGCGCTCGTTTTTTGTTTTTCTCATAAGTACAAATACCAATTAATCCTTTTTGTGTTCGAAGAGGTCTTTGCCAAATAATTGATTTCCAAAGTTTTTTATAAAAATCTTCGTCTACCCCATGCGCATCACAAATTAGTTTTAGTTCGTTTTCATAATCTTTTCTTAAGTTGTAACGGTTTCTTATTCTATTTTGTTTCGTTTTCTTTTGGTAATGATATAATGCAGCTCCTAACGATTTATATTTGTTTAAATAAGTAGATATTTCGTTTCTACCAGGTGTTCCTGTTTTTTTACTTCCTTCAAGCATTGTTTTTGCTTCTTCTTCATCACGACCTTTAAAACCGCGTCGTTGTACTAATTGGTAAAATACACGTCCTAATATTTGAGGATTATCTTTGAACACTTTCTTAGAATCTGCATTACCACAAACTGCCTTGGTTCTAAAAATATAATAGCTTTCATGGTTGTCTTTTGAAAACAAATGAAAATCTGGTTTCCCATCGCCATTAAAATCAAAACGTAACCATTCAATAAATGCTTTACTACTTGGGTATTGACGTGATTGACCTTTCGTGTATTTTCGCCATTGGTTAAGTTCCTCAATGGTTAAAGGACACAAATCATTTTTTATTAAGAGTTGCAATAATTCCCATTTTCGATATTTCTCTGCTTGATAGTTTCTCCTTTTTCCACGACTTTCGGTACGTTTTTTAACTTTAGGAAATTCAATGCCTTTTTCTTCTCCTACACCTTTATCAAAAGTTAGAACTCCTTTTTTAATAATTTGATTTTCCTTTTCCGAAGTGTTACGTATTGCCCAACCTATGGAGTTGGTTCCCAAATCTATACCAAGAGTAATGTTCATAATTATGTTAAAAATTATATTTAAACAGGTTATATATATCGAAAATAATAAATATTTTTACACAAATGAAAAGAAAAGAGTATTTGTATACAGTACTTTGTTTTAAGTGTCCAAAACTTATCTCTGGTCTAAATTGACTTATCTTTTCATTCTTTTATAATTCTATCGACTTTCGATATATGTTGTGAATTGCTTTATTTTTTATATTTTTATAATCTGAAAGCTTTTCACAATAAGGCTATAAGCCGAAGAAAAATCTTAAATCCTGCGTACTCCGTGGGATTTTTATTTTCATGCTAATAAACTTAAACGCTATTAAAAGTTTTAGGGAAGTTTTTAAAAATAGTAAAAGTTTAATTATTAATGCAGAATTTTCGTAAAAACTATGAAAGTTTCTTCCGCGCTAAGGATTGAACGGCATGTTTGAAATCCCCGACGTAGGAGGGATTGAGTAGTGAAAGCCTGACCTCCCGATAGCTATCGGGATGGTAGCGCCCGTAAAATGATTCTAAAAAATCTCTAAACTTCCCTTGCCTTCTCTAATAACACTAGGTTCATCTACAGATAAATCAATTATTGTTGAGGGGTCGTTACCGCCATAACCACCATCTATAACCAAATCTACTAGGTTGTCCCATTTTTCAAGAATAAGCTCTGGGTCTGTAGTGTATTCCAAAATTTCATCCTCGTCTCGAATAGAAGTAGAAATAATAGGGTTTCCTAACTGTTTTACTATTTCTAAGGCTGTGTTATTATCGGGCACTCTTATACCTACTGTTTTTCGTTTTTTAAAAGGGTTGGGTAAGGATTTAGATCCTGGTAAAATGAAAGTATAAGCGCCAGGGAGTGCACGTTTTAAGATTTTAAACGTGGAGGTATCTATTTGCTTTACATAGTCGCTAAGGTTACTTAAATCATGACAAACAAACGAAAAGTTAGATTTTTCTAACTTTACGCCTTTAATTCTCGCTACCTTTTCTAAAGCTTTAATATTAGTAATATCGCAACCTAAGCCATACACTGTGTCTGTTGGATAAATAATGAGACCGCCATTTTTTAGTACTTGCACTACCCTATCAATTGCTTTAGGGTTTGGGTTTTCCTCATAAATTCTAATAAACTCAGCCATAATATTTATCTTGTACTAACGTTTACAAAGTAATTAAAAAAAAGCTCATGCGAATAGAAAAATACACTTTTGTAGTATTGTTTATTGTTAGTTTGTTTTTTGGATGTTCTAACGAAACAGCTGATGTTGAAGAGACTTCAAACGATACTTTAGACACAAGCAAAGTTTATGAAGAATTAAATATTTCTTACGGAAGCCATGAGCGTCAAAAGTTTGATTTGTACTTACCAGCGAATAGAACCTCTGTTACTAAAACTATTATTTTAATACACGGTGGTGGATGGACATCTGGTGATAAAGGCGATATGGATGCTATTAAACTTTTAATCAATCAAGAACTTCCTGATGTGGCAATTGTAAATATGAATTATAGGTTAGCAGATGCTAATAACCCACCATACCCTATGCAAATTGATGATATTTCCAGTTTAGTTGCATTTTTAAAGGTTAATAAAGACAGGTATTCTATTTCTGAAGATATTGGGTTTGTTGGCACCAGTGCTGGGGCACATTTATCGCTTTTATGGAGCTATGCTTTTGATAATGATGCTAAAGTAGATATGGTTTGTAGTATTGTGGGGCCAACCAATTTTACTGATCCTGCTTATTTAAATAATACAAACCCTGTTTTGCAGGATCTGCTAAATGTTTTTGGAATTGACACTACAACTGATTTCCTTGAAGAAGTAAGTCCGTTATTTCAAGTAAAAGCGTCTTCACCTCCTACTATACTGTTTTATGGTGGACAAGACCCGTTAATTCCTACCACTCAAGGTACTGATTTAAGGGATAAACTTGAGGCTTTGGGAGTTAGTTTTGAATTTACTTTATATGAAAATGCAGGACATGGATGGACAGGATTAGAGTTATTGGACACTTGGAGTAAATTAAAACTATTTATTGAAACATATTTATAACTAAACTTTGTAACATTTTATTGATTTAGCAGTCTTTATAGCATGAGCCGTCTTGTACTAACCTTATTTTTAATCCTTCCTATTGTTTGTTTTTCTGGAAACAAGAAAGTAAACCCACCGGTAATTTTTAAAAACGCTGAAATTTTAAATGCAAACACTACTAGAATTCCATTTAAATTGGTAGATCACCTAATGGTTGTTCAAGCTGAACTTTTAGATAAAAAAGGAAGTTTTATTATTGATACAGGGGCTGAGGCCATGATTTTAAATCAGGTGCATTTTAATAATCTGTATGAATTTCATAAAAATTCTAAAGAAGTTTCAGGTGTTAATGATGTCCTTGACTATTCTTATGAAAAACGAATAGATGCCTTTGATTTAAGTGGGTTTAGACTTGAAAATAAAGTTTCAGATGTTATTGATTTGTCGCATGTGGAAAAAAGTAAAAAAATTAAACTTTTAGGTATTATAGGCTATGATGTTTTAAAAGATTACGAGGTGTTTGTAGATTTATACTTAAAACAAATTACACTTACCAAAACAGATAAAAAGGGAAACCCACTTAACGATAAGATATATTTAGAGACTATTGTTGATAGCTTAGATTTTACTTTAAAAAAGCATACTATAGTTGTTAATGCTCTTATTAACAACCAAAAACTTAAGCTAGGTATAGATACTGCAGCAGAATTTAACCAAATCAATAAAAGTGTTAATAAAAAAGCGTTGCGTTATTTTATTCCCAAGAAACGATTAAAGCTTAGTGATGCTGGTGGTAAAAGTATTCGGGTTTTGGCAGGAAAATTGCATAGGGTTAAATTGAATAATAATGTTTATTTTGGTCCTATGTACACAGTTTTAACCAATTTAAATCAACTTAATGAAACCTTTGGTACACAGCTAGATGGTATTTTAGGGTATGAATTTTTTGCTCAAAAGCGCACTATTATCAATTACAAAAAAGAAAAGTTGTATTTTATTGACTATCCTCTAAATACACAATGAAATCACTAAAAACATGTTTGCTTTTAATGTTTTTTAGTTTTATAAATTTTGGTTTGCATGCTCAAGAAGATGCGTTAAAAGGTTATAAAATTGAAAACGACACTGTAGTGTTTCGTTTTGATGTAAGGGACTATTCAAAATTTACTCAAGAACACACAGGGCAACGCTTGGAGTTTTCAGATTTTAATATAGAAACTGTTGCTGTTTCTGGCGAGTTTAATCTTTGGTCTCGAGAAGGTTGGAGAATGGAAAAGGTAAGTGATTATGTTTATGAGCTTAAAAAGTGTGTAACCGATTTTAATGATGCCTTTACCTGGGAGTTTAAATACGTCATAAATAACGCCTATTGGGCAGAACCTTCAAAACGTGATGGAAATGTTTCTAAAGCTCTAAAAGACGGAAAAAAACTTAGAGGAATTTACAATCTTAAAATGTATACAGCTTATCCAACAAAAGAAGGTAATGTATATTTTAAGTTAAAAGGTTTTAAAGATGCCAAAAAGGTAATTCTTGCTGGATCATTTAATAAATGGAATGAACGTTTGTTTAAAATGAATAAAACCGATTTTGGTTGGGAATTAACACTTCAAATGAAACCTGATGTATATCAATATCGATTTATTGTGGATGGTAAATGGATGGAAGACCCACATAATCCCAATAAGACCCCTAATGAATTTCACGAATACAATTCAGTTATAGATATACAAAAATATACCACTTTTGCTTTGGTTGGATACGCTAATGCTGAAGAAGTAATTTTAGCAGGTTCCTTTAATGACTGGAATGAAGTTGACTTTAAAATGAAAAAAACTATTGATGGATGGGTATATACTATACCACTTTCTGGGGGGAAACATCACTATAAATTTATTGTGGATGGCAAATGGATGACAGACCCAGACAATCCTATTAGAGAATATGATGCTGAGGGTCATATTAATTCAGTTTATATGGTAAAATAGTTTGCTTACCCTATTACCTCTAACTTAGCAAAACGCAATAATAGCTTTTTATTTCCACCAGATTCAAACTTAATTTCAGCTTTGGTATCAGCGCCTTTACCTTCAATTTTTAAAACCTCTCCTTTACCGAAGCGTATGTGTTTTACAATGTTTCCAACCGCTAATTTACTATCAAATAAATTTGAAGCGCCATTACTTGTTTTCGATACAGGTTTTAAGTTTTTTGGTGTGGTAGCTTGAAACTTTTCTGGTGTTTTTCTAGAGACGCCCTTTTTAGGTTGCAATTGTTTGGCTGGTTTAAATCTAATTTTATTTGGGGACGTTACTTTATTAGGTTCTATATCTCCAAAAATGCTAGCATCAAGCATTGGGTTATAGCGGCGTTCTTCAATTGGTGTTACAATATCTAAATATTGTTCATCTATTTCTTCGATAAAACGGCTTGGCTCTGCATCAATTAATTTTCCCCAACGGTAGCGTGATAGCGCATAAGTTAAATAGGCTTGTTTTTCTGCCCTGGTTAATGCTACATAAAAGAGCCTTCGCTCCTCCTCTAGTTCGCTACGTGTATTCATACTCATAGCACTAGGAAACAAATCCTCCTCTAAGCCTACTATAAATACATAAGGAAATTCTAATCCTTTGGCTAAATGAATAGTCATTAATGCCACATGGTCACTATCACCTTTGTCGTTATCTAAGTCTGTCGCTAAAGCTACATCTTCTAAGAATTCGGCTAAAGCCCCTGTAGCATCGGCAATTTCTTTTTGGCCTTCCACAAAATCTTTCATACCATTTAGCAACTCTTCAATATTTTCCATACGAGCTACACCCTCAGGTGTACCATCTTTATTAAATTCTCTTATCAATCCGCTACTTCTAGTGATGTGTTCTGCTAATTCAAAAACATCAGCAGTTTGATTCATTACTTGGTAGCTTTCAATAAGCGTGGCGAAATTATCAAGTTTTGCTTTAGTGCCTGAATTGATTTTGACTTCTACCTTATCAAGGTTTTTAATAATATCAAAAATAGGTTTACCATATCCATTTGCAGCTACAACCAATCTATCAACTGTAGTTTGTCCTATGCCACGAGGCGGAAAATTTATTATGCGTTTTAAAGCCTCTTCATCAGCAGGGTTAATAACTAAGCGTAAATAAGACAATACATCCTTAATTTCTTTACGCTGATAAAAAGATAGCCCGCCATAAATGCGATACTTTATGTCTCTTTTACGTAATGCATCTTCTATAGCACGCGATTGGGCATTGGTACGATACAATACAGCAAAATCCTTATTAGGAATATGCTCTTGCATTTTGGTTTCAAAAATGGTGCTAGCTACATAACGCCCTTCATCCCCATCGGTTAAAGAACGATTTACTTTTATTTTAGACCCTTCGTCATTAGCTGTCCAAACTATTTTTTCTAGTTTGGTTTGGTTTTTATCTATAATTGAATTTGCAGCATTTACAATATTTTTAGTGGAACGGTAATTTTGTTCTAATCGAAATACTTTAACATCGTCATAATCTTTCTGAAAATTCAAGATATTATTAATATTTGCACCACGAAACGCATAGATACTTTGCGCATCATCTCCTACCACACATATATTTTGAAATTTATCAGATAACGCTCTTACTATTAAGTATTGCGAATGGTTAGTATCTTGATACTCATCAACAAGTATATATTTAAATCGATTTTGATATTTAGCCAGTACTTCTGGAAAACGTGTTAATAGTTCATTGGTTTTCAATAGTAAATCATCAAAATCCATTGCGCCAGCCTTAAAGCATCGTTCTACATAGGTCTTATAGATATCTCCCATCCTTGGTCGTCTTGCCATAGTATCAGCTTCAATCAATTCTGGATTTTGAAAATAGGCACGTACAGTAATCAAACTGTTTTTATATGACGAAATTCTAGAACGAATTTGTTTGTATTTGTATATATCCTTATCAAGATTCATTTCCTTAATAATAGAAGCTATTAATCTATCTGAATCTTGGGTGTCATAAATTGTAAAATTACTTGGATACCCTAACCTATCGGCTTCAATACGCAATATTTTTGCAAATACAGAGTGAAACGTTCCCATCCAAAGGTTTTTTGCTTCACTAGCTCCCACAATAGATGCAATTCGTTCTTTCATTTCACGAGCTGCTTTATTGGTAAATGTAAGCGACAAAATATTAAAAGGATCAATGCCTTTACTCATCATATATGCGATACGATACGTGAGTACTCGCGTTTTTCCAGAACCTGCGCCCGCAATTACAATCATAGGGCCATCAATTTGGATGGTAGGTTCTAATTGTGCACTGTTTAATTGATTTAAATATTTTTCCAAAGTATCCTCTTTTTCAACACGTGAAAATAACCAATGTTTATGGTATATTAGGTTTGAATTATCAATAATTATAAACAATTCGTCTTAATATATTTTTGAATATCTTTAGGCTTATTTTCAAAATTAACACATGGACAACGTTCTAAATTTTTTTTATAATATCCCTTGGTGGTTGTGGATTATTACGGTACTACTAATAATAACTTTACGAGATGTTTTTCAAAAAAAGCACACTATAATACATAATTTTCCTTTGGTGGGACACCTTAGGTATTGGTTGGAAAGCATAGGGCCAGAAATGCGTCAATATTTTGTGGCAAATAATAGGGAGGAATTACCTTTTAATCGTATTGAACGTGGTTGGGTGTATGCTTCATCTAAAAAGGAAAACAATTATGAAGGTTTCGGGACAGATAGAGACATTTATGAGCATCAGCATATTTTTATAAATAATGCCATGATGCCTTTTAAAATGGAAGAAAATCATCCAAATATAACTGATAGTACATTTCTTCCTTGTGCCAAGGTTATTGGGGCTTATAATAAGAGAAAAAAACCATATAGACCAGCTTCTATTATTAATGTGTCTGCAATGAGCTATGGCTCATTATCATCAAAAGCTATTGAGTCATTAAATAAAGGTGTAAACATGGCTGATGCCTATCATAACACAGGAGAGGGAGGATTGTCTCCTTACCATAGTAATGGAGGAGATGTTATGTTTCATTTTGGAACTGGATATTTTGGAGTGAGATCGAAAGATGGTGGGTTTTCAATGGAGAAAATGGTAAAATTAGTTGAAGATAATCCCTTTGTAAGAGCTATTGAAGTAAAATTGTCCCAAGGTGCTAAACCTGGTAAAGGTGGTGTATTGCCTGGCAAAAAAATAACAAAGGAAATAGCAGGTATTAGAGGTGTTGAAGTTAGTAAAACAGTACTCTCTCCTCCTACTCATAAAGCATTTTCAAATGTGCCTGAAATGGTAAATTTTATAGAAGATATTGCTGAAAACACAGGTTTACCTGTGGGAATAAAAGCGGCAATTGGAAAATTAGAACAATGGGAAGAATTGGCTGATTTAATGCTAAAAACTGGAAAAGGCCCTGATTTTATTACAATTGATGGTGGTGAAGGTGGTACTGGTGCTGCGCCTCCAAGTTTTGCAGACCATGTGTCTTTACCTTGGGTTTATGGTTTTGCTGATATTTATAGATTATTTAAATCTAAAGGCCTTACTGAGCGTGTTGTTTTTATAGGAAGTGGAAAATTAGGGTTCCCAGCTAAAGCAGCTATGGCTTTTGCTATGGGCGTAGATTGTATTAATGTAGCAAGAGAAGCTATGTTGAGTATTGGCTGTATTCAAGCACAAATTTGTCATACAAACCGCTGCCCAACAGGTATTGCTACTCAAAGTAAATGGTTGCAAAATGGTATTGATACGTCTTTAAAATCGGTACGACTTGCGCAATATTTTAAGACCTTTAGAAAAGAACTCATCGAAATTACGCATGCTGCGGGATATGAGCACCCATGTCAATTTAGAATGAGTGATATTGAAATGAATGTAGATGACCATAATTTATCTAAAAAGTTGGATAAAGCCTATATGTATAACAAAGCAATTGTGCCTTTTGAAAGCATGCAACATCTGAAAGATTGCGTATATTTGGGAGGTACTGAAAAAGTCCAAAAATCTAATTAGTCAAGTTCTCAATTATGGATTCAAGCAGAATTATAGATTTGTTTTTATTTACACTTCCATCGTTAATAACAGGAGTAATAGCTTATTATTTTTTTCAAACTCATACCAAAAATGAAGATGGTAGAAGGCGTTTTCTTTTAAAAAAGGATTTGCAAACCACATCATTACCTTTGCGTTTACAAGCTTACGAACGGTTAACCTTATTTTTGGAACGTATTTCACCAAATAAATTACTTTTACGTGTTAAGCCAACATCTTCTAATAAAGAGGATTACGAATCCTTATTGATACAAAGCATTCAACAAGAGATGGAGCATAATTTAACACAACAAATTTATGTTAGCGAAAAGTGTTGGAGTGTTATAAGTACAGCAAAAGCTGCTACAGTACAATTAATTAGAAAAGCAAATTTATCTGATAAAACAGATTCCGCAGATAAACTTCGTGAGGTTATTTTAACAGAAATGATGGAACGTCATTCTCCTAGTGATGCTGCAATTTCAATTTTAAAAGAAGAGGTTAGGGAGTTGTGGTAGACTCATCATCAAAGCGTAATTCATTAGATTTTGCTTGTTCGCATTTATTTTTAGCATAATCCCAACCTTGTTGCCACCAAGAAGTCATCAGTTTTTTATTAAAAATCAATGAGTTTTCTGTCAGTTTAGAGGGGGTATAGTATAAGTTAAGTTCTACACCTTTATTCTTTGCAGCTAATTTTCCAATGGTAATATCATTACGTTCTATTTGATCTGAAAGGTGTCCAAATAGATTAATAAGTAACGAGAAAGGATTCTTCCCTAAAACCTTATTATACTCCATACTTTCAGATTCTAAAACAATGGCGTCCACTTGAGTAGCACCTCTTAGAATTGCCTCCCTAATAGGGATTACGCAACCTAAACCACCGTCAGCATATTCAAATCCATTCTTCTTGACTAAAGACATAAATGGGATGTAATTGCAAGAAATCCATATCCATTCACAAAATTCATCATAGCTATAATCTTTAATAGACTTATACTCTACTCTGTTTTTTGAAAGATTAGAAACCGTTACAACTACATCATCTTTTGTTGCTTTAATTTTTTCATATTCCGCTTTGGTAAGGTGTTTTTTAATATGACGCTTTAAAGCTTTACTTTCTCCAAAAGTTCGTTTCATTTTTATAAACTGCCAAAGCGTATTAATAAAATCTATAGAAACAAATTCTCGTTTTCCTTTTTTTCTTATGGTAAAAGGGTTTGTACTAAAAATATCGTTTTGATTAACATTGGTATACACATGATAAATTTTATCAATTTCTCCTGCGGCAAGATGAGGTACTAATAGACTACCGGTAGATGTACCTAAAAACATATCATAATCACGTCCCTCAACTTCCATTAAATATTGAGCAACACCTCCAGCATAAGCGCCTTTACTTCCTCCTCCTGATATAACTAAGGCTTTCATAAAAATTATTTGCGCATAAATATAGTGAATAAGACCAGACTCAAACATTAATGTAGAGTAAATAATAATTAGAATACCTAACGATATGTATTTTAAAGAGAAAAAGCACGTTATCACGAAATTTTAAACATAAGCTAAAAAGAATATATATTTTAGTAGGGCTATTAACCTAACTTTTACCATGCTAAAGAAATCCATTCTTGTTGCATTATTTTCTATTGTAATAATTGCATCGCTATTTGCTTTAAAGCATACGAATCCTGTTTTTCAATATACATACAAAAGCTCTAATTCTTTTTTACCGCCTTCTGCATCTATTTCAGGCACAACAGAAGTGTGTTTGAATAGCAGCCCAAATCCAGAAATTACGTTTACAGGTTCTGGAGGTGCAGCGCCTTATACCTTTACATATACCATAAATGGAGGAGGCAATTTAACCATTTCCACTGTTGGTGCTAGCAGTAGTATAGATCTACCCGTAAGTACAAATACAGCAGGAACATTCATCTACAGATTGGTCTCTGTTGAAGATAATACTGGAGATACCGATACAGCCAGTGGTGCCGCCACTATAACTGTAAATACCCTTCCAACAGTAGATTTTACATTTGATAATAATGCAGCGTGCTCAGGTATAGCGGTAAACTTTACACCATCGGCTACAGGTAATGGCCCCTTTAGTTATAATTGGAGTTTTGGGGATGGAGACACATCTTCAAGCAACAATCCCTCTCATGTTTTTGAATCTCTTGGGTGTGGTAATCAAATTTTTAATGTTACACTTACCGTTACTGATGATAATGGGTGTACTGCATCTGTGACAAGACCTGTAACAGTGCAGCAAAAACCCTTGTTGGAATTTAGGGATGTTGATAGTCCTTTTGACCCATTTAACAATTGTGGTAATAACACCACAGATCCTTCTTATACCATTAATGTTGACATTAGTAATGTTTCTCCTTGCGTTAACTCGTATGATGTAGATTGGGGAGATGGCAGTGCAGTAGAAACAGGTGTTACTTTTCCAGCAACACATACTTATACGCAATTGGGTTCTTTTAACATGGAGATAACTGGAAGAGGCACAAATTGTGATAATACAGTAACGTATTTAATTAAAAATTCCAGTAACCCTACAGGAGCTATAGTAAACCCTGGTAATACGGTAAATTTATGTACTCCTGTAGATCCTATTGAATTTGCTATAGGTTCTTGGGCAACTAACCCACCTGATACAAATTATCAAGTAGATTTTGGAGATGGTACGTTTGAAAGTTATACACAAGCACAGTTAGAGGCTTCCACATATTTTAATGCTGCAGACCCCGTAAATTCACAAGATTTCCCTATTCCTCATACCTACACGGAAACGAGCTGTCCTTTAAGTTATACTGTGTTTTTATCGATTACAACATCTTGTGGGCAAACTAATTTAACTGCTGGGCCTATTATTATATTGCGAAGGCCTGTTGTGGATTTTGAAGATCCTCCGATAAGTTGCGTTAACACTCCTGTGCAATTTGTAAATACCTCATTAGATGGATTTAGCAATAATTGTAGTGTTAATGATGGTTACTTTTGGGATTTTGGAGATGGTACCACATCAACCAATAGAGATCCTTCTCACATATACACAGCACCCGGCACTTATACCGTTTCGTTATATGCTGAAAATTCTTGTGGTGTAACTAATACTGTTACCAAAGATATTTGTATTGAATCTGATTTAACCACAGCCTTTACTTTAGATACCAATAACGGCTGTACGGCTTTAAATGTTCAGGCTACTAACACTACAGACTTAAGCAATAGTTGTGGTGGTGTAACGTATTTATGGGAAGTAGCCCATACTTCTGGGTTTTGTAATACTGGTATTGCCTCATGGAGCTTTACAAACGGTACGGATGAAAATTCTGCGTCACCCTCGTTTGAATTTAATAGTTCAGGAACTTATACATTAACCTTAACTACTACCAATACCTGTGGTAGCAGTACTATTTCTGAAACTGTAGAAGTAAAACAACCTCCTACAGTTGTTATTAATAGTATTCCTGATTTTTGTGGAACAGCTTCCATTACACCAGTAGCCAATGTAGATACTTGTGCTCCAGCTTCTGAGACAATAACCTATAATTGGAGTTTCCCTGGAGGAACACCAGCTACTGTAACTACACTAAATCCTGGGACTATAACATACAATACTCCGGGAAACTATCAAATTACATTTAGTGTGACTTCGAGTTGCGGTACTACTACCGATACCGAAGATTTTGTTATAAACGAAATCCCTACAATTACCAATACGGATTTAACGCAAACTATTTGTTCTGGAACAGAAACTAGCGAAGTGGTTTTAACTTCCGATATTTCTGGGACAACCTATAATTGGACCGCTACGGCTCCTGCAGGGGTAAGTGGTTTTATTGCTAATGCTACCACCAATATAATACCAGTACAAACACTATTTAATACTAATACGACTTCAGAAGATGTTACGTTTACAGTAACACCATCAAATGGGACTTGTGATGGTGCTTCAGTAAATATTGTGATTACAGTTGATCCCGCACCACAGTTTACCAGTCAGCCTCAAGATGAAACTATTTGTTTAAACGGTACTGTTTCGCCTTTAACGGTAAGTGTTAACGGTCCGGGAACACCATCTTACCAATGGTATAGTAATACTGTAGATAATACCACAACAGGAACAGCTATTGCAGGAGAGACAACTGCATCCTATACTCCACCAAATGCTACTATTGGTGTTGTTTATTATTATGTTACGGTCTCATTTACGTCAGGAGCTGGTTGTAACGAGATTACATCAAACACCTCTCGAGTTGAAGTTGTAGAAAGTATACAAATAGACTCAAACCCAATAACAACCCAAAGTGTATGTGTGGATGGTGCTGTGAACACTGATTTGGTTGTAACACACTCAGGAGGCACTGGCACCATTACTTATCAATGGTATTC
Organism: Hyunsoonleella pacifica; assembly: GCF_004310335.1. Lineage (GTDB taxonomy): Bacteria > Bacteroidota > Bacteroidia > Flavobacteriales > Flavobacteriaceae > Jejuia > Jejuia pacifica. The sequence goes on from NZ_SIRS01000002.1 coordinate 574,206, forward strand.
CAATACTACAAATACAAATACTGGAGGTACTATTATTCCTGGAGCTACAGCAGCTACATATGCTCCACCTGCTTTTACAGTTTCTGGTAGTTATTATTTTTATGTAATAATTACTGTAAGCGGCAGTGGGTGTTCGCCAATTACAAGCGATGTTTCGGAAGTTGTTGTGGCAGATGATCCTATTATAACCTCACAACCTTTAATTTCCCAAGAGTTATGCCAAGGTACGGTGCCCCAAGATTTAGAAATTACTGCTTCTGGCGGTATAGGCTCAGGGTATTCATACCAGTGGTATAGCAATACCACCAATACCAATACAGGAGGTACAGCCATTCCTGGTGAGACAAGTGCCATATTTACACCACCAACCAATACCGTGGGAACGCTATACTATTATGTAGTTGTTACTGAAAATGAACCTGGGTGTAGTGTTACGAGTCAAACATCAGAAGTTATCATAAATGCTGCTCCAGCTTTTACCAGTCAGCCTCTTTCTGAGACCATTTGTTTTGGCAATACGTTTAACACGTTGTCTGTAGCGTTTGCCAACGGCGTAGGAACACCTACATATCAATGGTACAGTAACACTGTAAACAACAACACAACTGGAACTGCTATCGCAGGAGAAACCACCAATACTTATACACCACCTTCAGGAACTATAGGTACTGTATATTATTATGCCGTGATAACATTTTCTTCAGGAGGGTGTTCTGAAATTGTTTCTCAAGTTTCTGAGCAAACAGTTAATGAAACCCCAAATATTGGTAATACATCTACTATAATCTGTAGTGGTACATCTTTTAATATTACTCCCGATAGTTCTGGAGGAGATATTGCACCTGTGGGGACTACTTACACATGGGCAAATCCTGTTGTTAATTCAATAGGGACAATTACAGGAGCATCTCAACAGTTAACGCCCCAAAATACTATTAGCCAGACATTAACCAACACAACAACAACGCCTTCTACCGTTACTTATACAGTAACCCCAACCCTTGGCATATGTGTAGGTAATACTTTTGAGATTGTAGTTACGGTTAACCCTTCTATAACCATTACTGCATCACAAACCAATAGCCTATGTTATTTAGATAATGGAGGTGCTTTAGAGATAGATATCACTGGAGGCGTACCATTTAGTTCAGGTGTGCCCTATCAAATAAACTGGACAGGACCTAATAGTTTTGTAAGTACTGATGAAGATATATTTAATTTAGCTCCTGGAGCTTACACGGTTTCAATTCTAGACGATGGTGGTTGCCCATACAATGAAACATTTACTATAACAGAACCTGATGAATTAGTTTTTAGCAACATAGACTTTGATCCTGAAACGATCTCGTGTTTTCAAGCTGATGATGGAGAAATTGAAATTGATGTATCTGGAGGTACTGCGCCTTATACATATAGCTGGACAAGAAATGGTACATCTTTTAGCTCTGATGAAGACTTATCTAATCTGTTACCAGGAACTTATATTTTAACAGTTGTTGATGCTAACAATTGTAGCCCGATTACTGAAAGTTTCGATATTATAGAACCACCTGAACTACAAGCAAGTTTAGATACAAAAGTTGATGTGATTTGTTTTGGTGAGGCTGCTGGAGCAATAAATATAGACGTTACTGGAGGAAGACCCTTTGAAAATTCCCCAGGTATTTTTACTTATACGTATAGTTGGTCAGGTCCCAATGGTTTTGCGAGTACAAACCAAAATTTAACAGGGTTATTTGCTGGAACCTACAATGTAACAGTAACAGATAGGTCGGGCTGTATAGATGACTTGGAGGTTATAGTTAACCAAACAGATGAAATTATTATTGATTATACGGCAACAGAAATAGAATGTTATAACGATAATGATGCGTCTATTACTATAAATTCTATAACAGGTGGAAATGCCCCTTACACTATAGCTTGGAGTAATTTGGGCTCTGGAATGGTGCAAAACAATCTTTCTCCGGGTAACTATGTTATTACGGTTACTGATGCTACCAACTGTGTTAAGCAAGAAACTGTGGTTATTGACTCTCCTCCTGTTTTCAGGATTAATCCACAAGTATCAAATGTCTCCTGTTTTGGAGAAAATGATGCAAGAATTATACTTAACCTGGAAGGCGGTATAGCACCTATCAATCTTGTTTGGGATGATGACCCTTCTGCTGGTGTAGAACGCAATAACATTGGACTTGGAACATATACAGTTACCATAACAGATAGTAAGCCTTGCGTTATTACAGAAACATTTGTAATTACAGAACCTGATCCTTTAGTTATTTCTGGAACAAAAACTGATGCCTTGGATTGTGATGATGCTAATAGTGGTTCTATCAACGCAATAATTACAGGTGGCTCCTTACCACTAACCTACCAATGGTCTAACGGCGCAACTACAGAAGATTTAAGTAATATCCCTCCAGGAAACTACACATTAAATATTGTAGATGCCAACGGATGTGAAATATCAGAAGACTTTAGTATTAATCGTTTTGAGCCTCTAGCCTTAGATGTTGAAGTGATAACAAATCATAATTGCGACACAAGGGTTGTAGAACAATCTTTTATTGCCAATCCAAGCGGTGGTGTTCCTCCCTATCAGATTAGTTGGTCTAGTGGAACGATAACAGGTGCAAATAACGAAATAATGCAAACAGATACCAATGGATTAGTAGCTGTTGATATCACTGATGCGTTGGGCTGTAGTAATACATTTTCTTACAATGTAGATATACCTGTTTTGGGAGACGCCGATTTTACTGTTTCTGCAGAGGCATTTGATACCTTTGGTTTTTATTCTATTGAAGACCCCATTCAATTTACAAATACAGCAATAGGAAGTTTTGTTAGTGTTTCATGGGATTTTGGAGATGGCACTTTTTCAAATGAAGAAAACCCTGTACATACCTACAAGGCTGTTGGGACTTATGAGATAATCCAAACCGTAGTGTATCCCTTTGATTGTGTTTATACTAAAACCATTAGTCTTGAAATACAAAAAGGCTACAGCTTAATTATGCCTAATGCATTCACTCCAAACAATGATGACTTAAACGATTACTTCTTACCAGCACAAATAGCATTATCTAGTTTAAAATTAGAGATTTATAATACTTGGGGGAGCATGGTGTATTCTGAAGAAGACGATGAGAATATTGAAGGCTGGGATGGTAAAATAAAAGGCGATCCTGCCGAGAACGGTAACTATTATTATACGTTTTCTGGAGAAACATTCTATGGTAAAAAAATAGAAAGTAAAGGTGTTGTTGTTTTAATTAAATAAAGAGATGAAAGTAAAATTATATATAACACTTGTAGTAATTTGCTTTTGTTTCAAAATGAAAGCGCAAGACCCTATTTTTTCTCAGTATATGATGATGCCAGAAAGTTTAAATCCGGCGTTCTCTGGATTTGAACAGGCTACTTATTTTGGGGTAATACATCGTACACAATGGCCTTATTTAGATTTACAAGTAGATACAGATTATGCATTTTTTAATACATGGTTAGAAAATGCAAAAGATGGTATTGGTATAGGTTTTAGTTTTTTAAACCAACGTGAAAATAGTACAAGCTATAATCATTTTCAGTTTAATGGAAATTTTGCTTACATCATAGGGTTGAATAACGATTGGTATTTTAGGCCAGCAGTAGAAGTAGGCTATGGTATGAAGTCCTTTAATTTTAGAAACTTAGTATTGTCCGACCAAATAAATATTAATTCTGGTATGGTAAATCCAGTCAGTTCAGACCCTTTTGCTATGAATGCCAATAACAATATAGGTTTTATAGATTTTACTGCAGGATTTGTATTTGATAAGAAAAACAGACGTAATGATACGGATTTATGGCTTGGGGCAGCGATTAAGCATTTAAACCAACCTAATATTTCTTTTTTTGATGAAGGCAATGTACCGTTGGATATTTTTTATACTGTACATGCTAGTTATAGGTTTCCTTATTACGACTATAATGATATGGTATTGTCTGCAAACTATATGCAACAAGGACGTTTTAATCGTTTGGATTTATCTGCTACTTTAAAGTTTAACAAACTTTTTGTGGGGGCTATGGCAGTTACCAATCCCGCGAAAAATAGTGGTAATAGCCATTTACTAACTTCCGTAAATGCTTTGGTTGGTGTAGAATTAGAACGTTTTAGATTTGGCTTTTCGTATGATTTTAATACCTCAAACATTGGTAGAACTGATGGTATATACGAAATCTCTATAACCTATCTGGCAGATTGTTTAATTTGTAGAAGTCCTGTAAACAACGAACGTAGAAAATAAAAACACTCCTAAAATTATTGGTTTAGGAGATGTTTAAATAAGTAATTCCAACTAAATAAAATTATCTGTAGATACTGTACACGTCACAGGAAAATGATCAGAGGATTTTGGGAAATCTTTATAAATAGGATTACCACTGCTCATATTAATTAAAATTTCTGCATTCGACACCCAGTTTTGTGGAGCTCTTGAATATAAGATATGATCGATCCACGATCTTCTGTAGCTATTGTTAAAAATAGGATCTTTAAAGCTTGCTGTATACAGTGAGGTAAAATTTAACTCCTTTTTATGGCGGTCGCTCAGCGTGTCAAACATAGCATTGCCTAAACACAATTCTGGATGCCATATAGACCCCATTAAGCGTTCCACGCCACTTGCCATAATTTTCATTTCACTGGTATCAAAGCCAGGGCCATCATTAATATCTCCACACACAATAAGCGGGATGTCTTTTGTAGCACTATTTGTAAGATAGTCATTTAAAAAATGGGTTCTTATTTGATGACATTGTGCCACAATCTTTTTTCTATTACCATCAGATTTAGACCACCATTTACTCCATTCTAACGATTGAAAAACCCCTTTACTCTTAAGGTGTAGTCCTAGTACCCTAAACGATTTTCCATCAGCTAAATTAATTGATGCGTATAAAGGTCGTCTTTCAAATTTATGTACTTCATCCAAGCCATCATTGTCTGTATCCATCCTAAACTCATTCGTTGCTGATTTTAATGTATTAGCCTCAGGAGAACCATCAATACTAAACCAGTCTATAGGTGTGGAACTAAACTTTCCTGTATCAGTTCGCACTGCAAGACTTACACTTTGGGCTCCTGCAGGTTGCACAACACATTCCCAATCGCCTACAACATCTGGCCTATCAAAAAATAGTTGTAATTCTGAACTTTGATTGGGGCCTTCAACAATAACCCAAACATCTGAGTCTACATCATTAATAACCCCTCTTAAATCCCTAATGCGATCTCCAATAAGCTGTTTGGTCATATACCCTTTATCTGTGTCTGCTCTAAACACAGGTGGAGATCCTGTGAATAATTCATTAAACCATTCGGCATTCCATAGGGTAAATTTTAAACTGGCCATAATAAGATGCTTTTTTAAATTACAGATATGCCAATGTAAAACTTTTCTATCAAAAAAGATATAAGTACTTCTACGTAAAATTGTAAAATTACCAAACCTTAACTTTATGGTAAAGTAGTGTTTAATTCACTGGAGCTATGACCTTGGTTTTTTTGTAAAGTGGAATCCTGTAGGCCAATGTATACCCATAACCCACTCCTATTCGCGTACTGTCGTAGGTTTTGTTAAATCCAGGGATATAGATGTTTTGGAAGTTATCGGGTTTAGTCTCTGTGAGCAATACTTTAAGTTGCACATTTAATCCAAAATAAAGATTGTTAAATAGTTCTGCTTTAATGCCTAAAATAAGTTCAGTCCATATAGCAGTTAATCCCTCTTTTTCAATACTTTCAGTTATAATATTTTGTGGAGCCCAATATTGGTCTGAGCTATATACTTGATATCTATTAATAGTATGACTAAACGAACTAAATGCTAAACGTGATCCAAAATAAACCATATTATCCATATCCAGCCAATTTTGGTATGTATTATAGTCTATTCCTGCCTTGAAGTAGCTCCCTTTTGTAGTGGTATTTAAAAAGTCAGTAATTACAATACGTTCTTCATTACCCAGCTCACCAGCTAAGTAAAGTTTTTTGGTAAGGCGATAATCTGCAACTAATTCTATACCTGTATATTCATCATATAAAAAAGATCGTATTAGTTTTCCTGTATCTACACCAATACGTAAACCATATTTTAGTTTTACAACTGTAGAATCGTTTTTAGTTTTTGGAATACTATCGTTTTGAGCTTGTGCTGTTGAACAAACCAAAACCATCAACACTAAACTAATGTAATAATATAAAATGTGCTTCTGCTTCATTTTCTACAATTTGATTATCATTTTCGGTTGTTATAGAGCGTATCCATTCGTCATTATCTACATCGTCTTCATCAATTCTTATTTGTACGTTGCTAAATACAGTTTTAAATCCGCATGCACGAGAAACAAATACATCATCTCTAATATAGGTTATGGTAATAATATCTTCATTTCCAGTAATAATATCATCACTAGTATCATCTGGTGTATCATTATCATCTATAGCATAATCGCGATGTAACTTATATTGTGTGACGTCAGAATCTGTTCTAAGAGGTAAAATTAATTCACTTGAAGTAACCACATTATAATTCTCCAACACACCATTACCTTCTCCGTTATCGTTTATACCTTCAATTCTCAAACCAAAGATATTCTTACTGTCATCAGGCAATGAAACATCAAAAGCTTCAATAACTAATCTAGCAGTGGTTTGAGTTGATTCTGGGCACAAATCATCACGTTCACAACCGTAGTTACCAACTACTAGTAGTATCAAAATAAGTACACTTACTTTTTTCATTTAAATAAATAATTATCGTTTCTCTAAAAGCACAACATTCTCAACATGAAATGTTTGTGGAAACATATCTACAGGTTGTACTTTAGTTACTTTATACATATCATTTAATAAAGCTAAATCTCTGGCTTGTGTAGCACTATTACAACTTACATAAACAATTTTTTTAGCAGCAATATTAAGCAATTGCGCTACTACATCCTTGTGCATACCATCACGAGGCGGATCGGTAATAACAACATCTGGTTGCCCATGTGTAGTAATAAAAGCATCATTAAAAACTTGCTTCATATCACCAACATAGAACTCAACGTTATTAATGTTATTTAATTGTGCATTTTCCTTTGCTGCAATAATAGCATCTGGAACAGATTCTACGCCAACTACCTTTTTGGCTTTTTTTGCTACAAACTGTGCAATGGTTCCTGTACCTGTATACAAATCGTAAACCAATTCATCCCCATTTAATCCTGCAAAATCTCGTGTTATTTTATATAATTTGTAAGCTTGCTCTGAATTTGTTTGATAAAAAGACTTTGCGTTTATCTTAAATTTTAATCCTTCCATCTCTTCAAAAATATGGTCTTGCCCTGCGTAACAAACTACGTCTTGATCGTATATAGTATCATTACCTTTTCCATTGATTACATATAATAACGAGGTAATTTCAGGAAACTCTTCTGAAATAAAATTTAAAAGTAATTCACGTTTTTCTTTATCTTCTTTATAGAATTGAACCAACACCATAATATCTCCTGTACTTGAGGTACGAATCATCATAGTGCGCAAGAAACCTGTTTGGTTTCTGGTGTTGAAAAATTCTAAATCATTTTCAATCGCAAATTGTTTTACTGAATTTCTTATGGTATTAGAGGGATCTCTTTGTAAATGGCATTTATCAATATCTAAAATCTTATCCCACATTCCTGGAATGTGAAACCCTAAAGCATTTCTGTTACCTAAATCTTTGTCAGATTTAATTTCCGCTTCTGTTAACCAACGGCTATCACTAAATGAAAACTCCATTTTATTGCGATAAAAATATTGTTTTTTTGAGCCTAATATTGGTGTGACTTCTGGCAAATCTACATGCCCAATTCTAGTTAAATTATTAACGACTTCTTTTTGTTTGTAGTACAATTGATGTTCGTAGCCCATATCTTGCCACTTACAGCCACCACAAGTACCAAAATAGTTACACTCTGGCGTTACGCGTTTGTCAGATAGTTTATGAAAGTTTATAGCTTTACCTTCATAGTAAGCCTTACGTTTTTTAAAGGTTTGTACATCAACTATATCTCCAGGAACAGCATTTGGTAAAAACACTACTTTACCATCTGGAGCTTTGGCTATAGTTTTTCCTTTTGCACCAGCATCAATAACCTCTAGCTGTTCAAAGTTTTTTCTTTTAGAATTTCTTCTTCTTGGCATGCTGCAAAAATAACAATAGCACGAAATAAATGTTTATTTATTTCTATTAACTTTAAGAGATTTTCACTTTTGCAATAAATAAAATGAACCTTTTTAGTTTTTTACCGTCTTTATATCAGAAATGAAAGTAGAAAACACTCATAAGCGCATTATTAACCAACCTAAAGCTAAAATAACAGCTTTAATACTAACATTATCTCAAAAGGATGATAAAGTATGGCCTAAACATTATTGGCCTGCAATACGATTTAAAGAAGGACTTAAAGTAGGATCAAGTGGAGGTCACGGTATCATTCGATATAAGATAACTGAATTTTTACCAGATAGTCACATCACATTCATGTTTTTAAAACCTATAGGATTTAATGGTCTCCATAAATTTGAAATTGAGCGTGTAAATGAGAATTCTACCTGCGTAAGTCATAAGATAGTTATGAGTACAGAGGGTTTAGCTACACTTAAATGGTTAATAGTTATACGTTGGCTACATGATGCTTTAATAGAAAATACTTTTGATAGGATTGAAAACAATTTTTCAGAAACCAAAGTATTTACTAAATGGAGTTTATGGGTGCGTTTATGGCGTTTTATTTTTAGACTATTTAGATGAAGACAGACAAGGATATCGTTTTGAAAATCCAATCTGGATATAGGCAAGAAATAACGGAGTTGGTTAGACGATGGCATAAACCATTTTGTGAAAAGGCATATTGGTTAGTTAAAGATGCTGATGTTGCTAAAGATATTGCTCAAGAAAGTTGGACAGTAATTATTGATAAAATTGACCAATTAGAAAAACCAGAGCGTTTTGGTAGTTGGGCATTACGTATCGTATGTAATAATTCAATGGATTGGCTTAATAAAACATCAAGAACTCGTAATCATTTAAATCAATTAGAAAAAGAACAAGAAAATGTAGTTACAATAGACGATAAAAGCGATAATAGCCTCATTAAATTAAAATTACTGGAGGCTATTAAAAAGCTACCAATGCATCAGCAAGAAGTTCTCAGGTTGTTTTATACTGAAGATTGTTCTCTTAAAGAAATATGTAAGATATTGAATATCTCTGTTGGTACTGCTAAATCTAGATTATTTCACTCTAGAGAAAAATTAAAAAAACTTTTAAAACATTATAATTATGAAAACTAATATGGAAGATATTGATAAACTAATAAAGGAAACTTTAAATGAAGAGGAAAGTAAATTCTACGATGAATTAGAAGAACAAAATGTACTTCAGATGATTTGGGGTTTATTCAGAGGAAAAAATAAATGGATTATGTACATGATGAACTTTATGACCCTGGTGTTTTTTGGATTATTTATATACTGTATTGTACAGTTTTTTAATGTAGATAGTACTTCAGAGCTCATTAAATGGGCTACTGGAAGTCTTATATTCCTTATAGGTGTTAGTATGCTAAAAATATTTGCTTGGATGCAGATGGATAAAAATGCTTTGTTAAGAGAATTGAAACGTTTAGAACTTCAAATTTCATCGCTTTCAACTAAAAAAAGAGACTAATATAAAAGCCGCTAGTCTTGAAAGAAAAGCGGCTTTTCAATTCAAAAAAATAAATTTACTTATTATTAAATTTATCTAAAATTCTTTCCATTTGTTTACCTGCTGCTGCTCTTCCTCCTAATCCAAAAGAAAGAATTATAGTAAGCGCAACTGTAGCAAGGGTTATTCCAAAGGCTAAGTTTATAATATCATCTGCAATTCCCATCGTTCCTAACCCAATAGCTAAGAAAATAGAAATAATAGCTATTCTTATAATAGAAGCGATGAATACATTAGATTCTTTCTTAGAAAAATTAGTAGCTGCTATAGACGATAACCAATTACCAACCATAAGTATAGCTAGTCCGAATAAAATCTTGCCAGAATAAGTTGTTACGGTATAAAGAATTTCAGAAAGGTAAGTAAACTCTAATTTTTCAACTGCAGTAGTTAATCCAAAAAGAACTATAAAAAAGTAAATTAAACTCCCTATTACAGATACAATATTGGTACTTCCTGTTATTGTATCTAAACCAATTTTATTAAATAAACCATTAAGATTCATGCTGTTAAGCAAATCTTTAATCAGTCCGCTTAAAAAACGCCCGCCAACAATGAATAAAATTAAGATAAATACAGCTATAATTATTTTAGGTATGGCAGCAAAGAAGTCCTTTAACATATCTGTTGCAGGAACTGAAATCGCATCCATATTCAAAATATTGAATGCTGAAATTAAAAGAGGAATAAATATAAAAATAAAAACAACCTTTTTTAGTATCTTAATTAAGTCGATATTTTCGGGTAATCTTAATTTTGGCACTAATTTTTGAATAGATTCACCTGATAGTTCAACAAGTTCTGATACTATTGTTGCTAACATATAGCCAATATAACACACTAACCCTGCGCCTATTATGTTTGGTACAAAGCCCGTAAAATTATTAAGCATAGTTTTTAGTGGATCCAATACATTGCTCATGCCTAGTTTGTCTAAAGCTAGCATGAAAACAAAAATCATTATTAAAAAATAAATAAGTTTACTTATAAATTTTGATAAACTAATTTTTGAATTCTTTAATTTGTTGTCAACTCCAGTTTTTCTAATTAGTTTGGAGAACAAACGCTTAAAAAAACCTGCAATAAGCCAGCCTATAATGATGATTAGTAATGCGACTAAGGCATTAGTTAATTTTTCTCCGAGTGATACTGATAAATTGTCTAATAATTTTGTTACATAGTCCATGATAAAAATGATTTAATGGTTAATTATATCATTATGACACGGTATTAGAACAAAAAGACACATTTTAATTCAGTTTTTATTAGAAAATCGCTAATTTGCTCCTATATCCAGGGATGATTTCTCTCCCACGCTGCTTTTTCGAATTCTCGGAAGAATAAAGGTACAGAAGGAATGGTTATTTTACTCGGTTATCGAGATTGATTATTAATGTTCAGTCTAGCTATTAGTGGAATATTTATGTAGTCAAGAAATTTTAAAACTATTTTTTAAAATGGCTGTTTTAGAGCAATTAACGTCACAACAAGCAATTGAATTAGAGCACAAATATGGTGCGCACAACTATCATCCATTACCTGTAGTACTAACCAAAGGTAAAGGTGTTTACGTTTGGGATGTAGAAGGCAAGAAATATTACGATTTTTTATCTGCATACTCAGCAGTTAATCAAGGGCATTGTCACCCAAAAATTATGAATGCTATGATTGAACAAACCAAAACATTAACACTTACTTCTAGAGCATTTTATAATGATATGCTGGGGAGATACGAAAAGTATGCTACACAACTTTTTGGATTTGATAAGCTTTTGCCAATGAATACAGGAGCAGAAGCCGTAGAAACTGCTTTAAAAATTGCTAGAAAATGGGCTTATGAAGTAAAGGGTATAGATGAAAACGAAGCTGAAATTGTGGTTTGTAAAAATAATTTTCATGGAAGAACAACTACTATTATTTCGTTTTCAAATGATCCTGTAGCTCGCGAAAATTTTGGTCCGTACACAAAAGGATTTATAAAGATTGAATATGACAACCTTAAAGCGTTAGAAGATGTACTAAGAAAGAATCCAAATATTGCAGGCTTTTTAGTTGAGCCCATACAGGGAGAAGCTGGTGTTTATGTACCTAGTGATGGTTATTTAGTAGCGGCAAAAGCACTTTGCGAAACATATAACGTGCTGTTTATTGCTGATGAAGTACAAACTGGTATTGCACGAACAGGAAAATTACTGGCTACATGTGGTAATTGTAGTTGTAACAACGGAAATTGCTCTGACACACCTGATGTAAAACCAGATATTTTGATATTAGGAAAAGCGCTTAGCGGAGGCGCTTATCCGGTAAGTGCAGTTTTGGCTAAAGATAATATAATGGATGTGATTAAACCAGGTAATCATGGTAGTACTTTTGGGGGAAATCCAGTAGCAGCTGCAGTAGCTATTGCTGCCCTTGAAGTAATTCAGGAAGAAAATTTAGCTGAAAACGCATATATTTTAGGAAAACTGTTTAGAAGTGAATTAAATACATACATTAAAAATAGCAGTGTAGTTAAATTAGTAAGAGGTAAAGGCTTATTAAATGCCATAGTAATTAACGATGAAGAGAAAAATAATAAAGCTTGGGATATTTGTTTAGCATTAAGAGATAATGGTTTATTGGCAAAACCTACACATAGAAATATTATTCGTTTTGCGCCTCCATTAGTAATAAATAAGGAACAGCTATTAGATTGTGTTTCAATTATTGTGAAGACCCTAAGTGCTTTTGAAAAATAAATTTTATATTATTGACTAGTCCTAAAAAACCGTTACAGTTTTAATTAGGATTAAAATTACTAAAACTCTGAACAACCCATGGGTTGTTCAGAGTTTTTCTTTTTATAAGTTTTCACTTTGATTTTATCTTGTTTGTGCATTTGTTCTGGTGTTAGCATCTTGCATGATAAATGCGGTCTTTTGGTATTATAGATAGTAATGCTTTGCTTGATTATTTTTCGCATTGTTATCAGGTCTGATTTTTGGGTATTGATTAAAAACTCTTGCTTTAAGATACCGTTTACACGCTCGGCTATTGCATTTTGATACGGATCATAGGATTCTGTCATGCTACATATAATATTGTTTTTCAATAGTAATTCTTGATAACCATCACTACAATACTGTAGACCCCCATCGGAATGGTGGATAAGTTTGTCATTGGGATACATCCTGCTTTTAATTGCTCGCCTTAATGTTTTGAGCGAAGCATCCACTTGCAGTGTATTGTCTAAATGGTAGCCTACAATCTTCTTAGAGTAGGCATCTGTGACTAAAGATAGGTACATCGGGTTCTGCCGATGTCCCACATAGGTAATGTCAGATACCCAAACTTGTTCTGGTCGGGTTACGGGTTTATCCTCTATCAGGTTCTTATGTTTTCTAAAACGGTGGTGTGAGTTAGTGGTTATGTGGTAACTTCGTCTGGGCTTGATAAGCATTTTATTAGCTTTGAGAATGGCAAACAATCGATCCCTACCAACACCTAGCTCTTGTAATTCTACCTTTAGAATATGGTATAGCTTTCTGGTGCCAAGACGTGGTTGTTCTATACGGATACGCTGTACTAGGTCTATAACTTGATCTGCAATAGCTTGTCGTTTTTGCCTTGAGTTAATAGCTCTGTAATATACCTGCCTACTAAACCCAAGTAGCTCACAGGTGGTTGAGATACTCTCTTGATAATTGATTCTGAACATATCCATTACTTGGGTTTGGAGTTTTTTCTGATTGGAATATTAAACTCTTTCTCTGCTAAATCTATCATCATATCGAACAAAATAGCTTTCTTGTCCGCGCGTTCTGCTAAGTGTTCTGCTCTGGCTTTTTGCTTCTCTAATAGCTTAACTTTCTCTTCAAGTTCTATGATACGCTGTTGTGGACTCTTAGACATAGGTTTGTAACTTTGGTTCTCCCAATCAAAGTTACCATATTTTCTAAGCCAATCCGTAATAGTGGATTTAGCTTGGATACCATACTTGACCAATGCCTGAGAACGTGTGAGTTCTCCTTGCTCAATCTCACGAACTACATCTAACTTAAAGGACTTCGGATAATCCTTCTGGGTACGTTTTACATATTTATTTTTCATTACACTTAAATTTAGTGTAACGCTATTTCAGGACGAGACATATTTAGATAATAAAAAAAACCAGAGCATATGCTCTGGTTTTTTTTATTATCTAAATATAGGTTATTGTCTCAGCTTACATAGCTTCAACTATAGCCTTCATTTCTTTAAATTTTTCAGTTTCCCCGAGAACGCTATAAATATTCATCAAAGTTTTAGCGGAATTAGAGCTTTTTGGATTAATCTCTAAAGCTTTGGATAAAAACGGAACAGCCTCTTTATAGATTGCTTGTCGCTTTTCACGTAATTCATCATAACGTCTGTTGTCAGCTGATGATGTTCCAAGTCCATTCATCTCTTCAATAATGTCTTTCTCTTTTCCTAATATTACTGCAGCACTATTAATATAAGCATTGATGTAATTTGGATCTAAATCAATAGTTTTTTTATAATATTCCAAAGCTTCATCAGGTTGATTCGAATCAGCAGATATTACGCCCAAATTATATTGCAGTTCAGCATTTTCAGGATCTAACTTTGTAGCTGTTTCCATTAACTCTTTAAACTTTTCAGTATTACCCATTTTATAATAGATGTTTGCTTCTGAAAGAATTAAATTAATGTCATTAGGAGCTTCAGATTTAGCATCTTTAATGGCTTGTATAGCTTTTTCATTATCTCCTTTTGATATGTAAATCAATGCAACATTTTTAACAATCTCACCTCGTTTTGAAGAAGTGACTTCATCAGTAGGGTCTTTATACAACTTTGCCTTAACTTGGAAGTCTCTCTGTGTTTTATCCTCAAAACGATCTTTTTGTCCTGATTCAACATTTACAGCAAAATACTGAGTTTCAATACCAGTATACTTTAAATCCTTAAGCTGTTGATATAAGCCTAATGCTCTATCGTAATCAGGGACATTTACAGCTGTGGCAGCAGCATAATATAGATATATTGTGTCACTTTGTCTTAAATTATATAACTTTTCAAAATGATCAGAAGCAACATCAAACTTTTTATCTTCATAAGCTTTGTTTCCTTTTTCTAAGAGCTTATTAATTACGTCATTATTTATTTTAGTTACTTCATCTTTATAAACTCCCTTAGCTTTATTTAAGAAACCTAATGCTGTATCAATCTCTTCGTTTGATCCCGCTCCATTGGCATACAGGGCTAATCCTTTTAAATAATTATATTTAGTTAACAATTTGTCATCTAAAGAACTTAACATAGGTTCTACAATCTTTAAAGCCTCCTTTGCTTCCGCAAAGTTATTGGCTTTAACGGCTTTCTCAACAGCTTTCAACTCTTTTTTCTGTGCAAAAGAAAATGTGCTTAATGAAATAGCTATAGCTATAATTAGTTGTTTTTTCATTTTAATTCAATTTGTATTATTTATTCGTTATTGTTGTTATCAGTATCATTATTATCAACAGTTGTGCCATCATTTGAAACATCAGTATTTTCAGTGGTTTCTACATCATCCACGTCATCCTCGTCGTGTCTAACTTTGGCAACTGCAGCAATAGAATCGCTCCCCTTTAAGTTTATCAATCTTACACCTTGTGTAGCACGTCCCATAACGCGTAAATCTTCTACAGCCATTCTTATGGCAATACCAGATTTATTGATAATCATTAAATCGTCACTATCAGTTACATTTTTAATAGAAACTAGGTTTCCTGTTTTATCTGTAATAGAGATAGTTTTTACACCTTTACCTCCTCTATTGGTAATACGATAATCATCTAAACTGGAACGTTTTCCGTAACCATTTTCAGAAACAACTAATATGTTACTTTCCATGTCATCTACAGCTATCATACCTATTACTTCATCCTTGTCGTGTGCTAAAGTTATACCTCTTACACCTGAAGCATTTCTACCCATAGGTCTTGTCTTTGCTTCTTCAAAGCGAATGGCTTTTCCAGACTTAAGTGCCAACATCACTTGACTCTCTCCTGTAGTCAATTTAGCTTCTAACAACTCATCACCATTCTTAATTGTTATCGCATTGATACCATTTGTTCTTGGACGAGAATACTGCTCTAAAGATGTTTTCTTTACTTGTCCTTTTTTGGTTGCCATAATGACATATTGGCTGTTTATATAGTCCTCATCTTTTAAATCTTGAGTACAAATAAATGCCATTACCTTGTCATCTTGTTCAATATTTATGAGGTTTTGAATAGCTCTACCCTTTGAGGTTTTTGCGCCTTCAGGAATTTCATAAACACGCATCCAGAAACATTTTCCTTTTTGTGTAAAGAATAGCATGTACTGATGATTCGTTCCTACAAATAAATGTTCTAAGAAGTCTTCATTTCTGGTAGTAGACGCTTTTTGCCCAACTCCTCCTCTATTTTGAGTTTTATACTCGGTTAAAGATGTTCGCTTAATATAACCTGCATGAGAGATGGTAATTACCACTTTCTCATTTGGTATCATATCTTCAATACTTAAATCTCCTCCAGCATATTCTATTACAGAACGTCTTTCATCACCATATTTATCTCTAATTACTTCCAATTCTTCCTTAATGATATTCATTCTACGATCTTTATTATCAAGAATATCTTTTAAATCGGCAATGGTTTTAATTATCTCTTCGTATTCTGATCGTAACTTGTCCTGCTCTAGTCCTGTTAATTGACGTAAACGCATTTCTACGATAGCACGCGCTTGAATTTCTGAAAGTTCAAAACGTTTAATTAAATTCTCACGCGCCTCATCTGCATTTGAAGATGCTCTGATAATTTGAATAACTTCGTCTATATTATCAGAAGCGATAATTAAACCTTCTAAAATATGTGCTCTTTCTTCTGCTTTACGAAGTTCATATTGAGTTCTTCTAACTACAACTTCATGCCTATGCTCAACAAAATAATGAATGAGATCTTTTAAATTTAAAAGTTGAGGTCTTCCATTAACTAAAGCAATGTTATTCACACTAAATGAAGACTGTAGCGCAGTATACTTATATAATTTGTTCAAGACTATATTTGGAATTGCATCACGCTTTAACACATAAACAATACGCATACCTTTCCTGTCAGATTCATCACGGATTGTAGAAATCCCTTCAAGCTTTTTCTCGTTAACTAAATCGGCAGTCTTCTTAATCATATCTGCCTTATTTACTTGATAAGGAATCTCATCTACAATAATGCACTCACGACCGTTAACTTCTTCAATATTTGCTTTTCCTCTCAGCACAACTCTACCACGACCTGTATGAAATGCATCTCTAACACCGTCATATCCATAAATAGTTCCTCCTGTTGGAAAATCTGGTGCTTTTATAAATGACATTAATTCATCAATCTCAATCTCATCATTATCAATGTAAGCAATGGTACCATTTACAACTTCGGTTAAATTGTGAGGTGGCATATTTGTAGCCATACCTACTGCAATTCCAGAAGCTCCATTCACTAGTAGTCCAGGTATTCTAGTTGGTAATACAGTAGGCTCTTGAAGTGTATCATCAAAATTCAGTTTATGATCAACTGTCTCTTTATCAATATCTGCAAGCATCTCTTCAGAAATCTTTTGCATTCTTGCTTCAGTATAACGCATTGCTGCAGGACTATCGCCATCTACAGAACCAAAATTTCCTTGACCATCAACCAGCATATAACGCAAACTCCATTCTTGTGCCATACGCACCATGGTATCATAAACCGAAGTATCACCATGTGGGTGATATTTACCTAAAACTTCTCCAACTATTCTAGCTGATTTCTTGTGTGCTGAATTTGCTCTAACTCCTAATTCATGCATGCCGTAAAGCACACGTCTATGAACAGGCTTTAAACCATCTCTTACATCTGGTAGCGCACGTGACACAATGACCGACATTGAATAATCAATGTACGCAGATTTCATCTCATCTTCAATGTTAATAGGTATCAGTTTTTCTCCTTCTGCCATATATAATTTAATTTAGTTTTTACGATTTTTTCAAAACATGCTAATATAATAATTTCGTTAGTGTGAATAAGTGATTTTTGCTTCTGTTTTAAGACTTTTTATTAACAATTTCACTACTATTTTTAGTTAATAACTATAAGGTTATAGGTTTTGATTTTTTGATTAATTTTTCGTCAATTAGCACGACTAATACATTTTAAGGTATAGTTTTTGTCGTTAGTAAAAATGTTTTAGTATTTTTAATGCAGAAAGGTATTTAGTTATGGATGATAATTTTTCCCCAAGAGTAAAAGATGTAATCGCTTATAGCAAAGAAGAAGCGTTGCGATTAGGGCATGATTTTATTGGCACCGAGCATTTGATGCTAGGATTGCTTAGAGATGGAAATGGAAAAGCAATAGATATATTAAGTGCGTTGGATGTAGACTTAAATCATTTAAGACGAAAAGTTGAAATTTTAAGTCCTGCTAATCCAAATATTAGTATCGCTTCAAATCAAAAGAAAAACCTGCACCTAACACGTCAGGCAGAGCGTGCTTTAAAAACCACTTTTTTAGAAGCGAAACTATTTCAAAGTACATCTATAAACACAGCACATTTGCTGTTGTGTATTTTACGAAACGAAAATGACCCAACTACCAAACTATTGAATAAGTTAAAAGTTGACTATGATAATGTTAAAGAACAATTTAAACAAATGATTACAAACGATAATGATGATTATATAGAGCCTAAATCTGAATCGTTCCAAGATGATGATGCTAATTTAGGAGATGAATCTCAAAAGGATAATATTTTTAATTCCCCATCAGGCAAGTCTAATAAGAAGTCTAAAACACCTGTTCTAGATAACTTTGGACGTGATTTAACGGCTTTAGCTGAAGAAGGCAAGCTAGACCCTGTTGTGGGTAGAGAAGCTGAAATACAACGTGTTTCACAGATTTTGAGTAGACGAAAGAAAAACAATCCACTTTTAATAGGTGAACCAGGTGTAGGTAAATCTGCCATTGCTGAAGGTTTAGCTTTAAGAATTGTAAAACGAAAAGTATCAAGAATTTTATTTAATAAAAGAGTTGTTACTCTTGATTTAGCAAGTTTAGTAGCTGGTACAAAATATCGCGGTCAATTTGAAGAGCGCATGAAGGCTGTAATGAACGAACTAGAAAAGAATGATGATGTCATACTTTTTATTGATGAAATACACACTATAGTTGGGGCTGGAGGTGCTACTGGGAGCTTGGATGCTTCTAATATGTTTAAACCTGCCTTAGCTCGTGGAGAAATTCAATGCATCGGTGCTACAACACTTGATGAATACAGGCAATATATCGAGAAAGATGGTGCTTTAGAGCGTCGCTTTCAAAAAGTGATTGTGCAACCAACTACTGTTGAAGAGACTATTGAAATCCTTAACAACATTAAAGGAAAATATGAAGAACATCACAATGTTGATTTTACACCAGAAGCTGTAGAAGCTTGTGTAAAGTTGACTAATAGATATATGACGGATAGATTTCTTCCAGATAAAGCTATCGATGCTTTAGATGAAGCTGGATCTCGTGTCCACATTACTAATATTGATGTGCCTCAACAGATATTAGAACTTGAGAAACAATTAGAACAAGTTCGAGAAACAAAAAATTCTGTGGTAAAAAAGCAGAAATATGAGGAAGCTGCAAAATTAAGAGATGATGAAAAACGCTTAGAAAAAGATTTGGCTATAGCCCAAGAAAAATGGGAAGAGGAAACTAAGCAACATCGTGAAATTGTTACTGAAGAGAATGTAGCAGATGTAGTATCGATGATGACTGGAATTCCTGTAAACAGAATTGCACAAACTGAGATTAATAAATTGGCTGAATTACCAAACCTTATTAAAGGTAAAGTAATTGGACAAGATCAAGCTGTAGTAAAGGTTGTAAAAGCTATACAACGTAACCGTGCAGGATTAAAGGATCCTAATAAGCCCATAGGATCTTTTATCTTCTTAGGTCAAACAGGTGTTGGTAAAACTCAATTAGCTAAAGTGCTATCTCGTCAATTGTTTGATAGTGAAGATTCTTTAATTAGAATAGACATGAGTGAGTATATGGAGAAGTTTGCAATATCCCGTTTAGTTGGCGCGCCTCCTGGATACGTTGGATACGAGGAAGGTGGACAATTAACTGAAAAAGTAAGACGTAAGCCCTACTCTGTTATTTTATTAGATGAAATTGAAAAGGCTCACCCTGATGTATTTAATATGTTACTGCAAGTGCTTGATGACGGTCATTTAACTGATAGTTTAGGTAGAAAGATTGATTTTAGAAACACCATCATTATCATGACCTCAAATATAGGAGCAAGAAAACTTCAAGATTTTGGTTCAGGTATAGGTTTTGGTACTTCAGCTCAAAAAGCACAAGAAGATGCCAATGCTCAAAAAGTTATTGAAAATGCACTTAAAAAGTCATTTGCTCCTGAATTCTTAAATAGAATTGATGATGTAGTAGTCTTTAATCCTCTTGAGAAAGAAGACATTAATCAAATCATTGACATTGAGTTAGAAAAATTACTATCTAGAATTAAAGGTTTAGGCTATAATTTAAAATTAACCAAAACCGCCAAAGATTATATCGCTGATAAAGGTTTTGATAAGCAATATGGGGCAAGACCACTAAAACGTGCTATTCAGAAGTATATTGAAGATGCGTTAGCAGAAGAAATAGTAGCTTCAAATCTTCAAGAAGGCGATAAAATTATTATCGATTTAGATAAGAAAACGGAAGAACTAAAAATAGATATCGAAAAGGCAGAAAAGCCCACAGAGTCTTAAGAAAGTAACCGTAGATAAACATAAAGCCTACATCTAATTTTAGATTGTAGGCTTTTTTTTGATAAAAACTGTAACACATCAAAAAAGTTATTCTCCTTATAATAGTAAACCAATTATTTTTTGACGCCTAACCACCAAAATATTGAAAATTTAATTGAACTGTGCATATCTGGTAATCAGTCTGCGCAACTAGAAATATATAATAGATATTATAAAGCAATGTACAATACGTCTTTACGAATAGTAAAAAATAGTTTTGAAGCAGAAGATATTATGCAAGACTCGTTTTTAATGGCTTTTACAAAACTTAATACCCTAAAAGACAAAACAGTATTTGGCTCTTGGTTAAAACGAATAGTTATTAATAACAGTATACATCATTATAAAAAACAATCAAATAAACAAGAAACACCATTAAACGATACTTTATTTAAAGTTGAAGATCAGAACACTAATGACACTACTAATCATGCTGAAGTCTCATTAAAAATTAAGCAAGTATTAGATGGATTAAATAGTTTAAAAGACAATTATAGAGTTGCGCTTACATTAAATTTAATAGAAGGATTTGATTATGGGGAAGTAAGCGAAATAATGAATATAAGTAATGCTAATTGTAGAACTATAATTTCAAGAGCAAAAAGTAGTTTGCGTCAAAAATTAGAACACTTAAGAGTTAATTAACCTTAGAATATGAATAAAGATTACTTAGATAGTTTTTTTGAAACGGCAAAAGATGATTTTGATGTTGAAGAGCCTAGTGCTAACCATAAGCAACGGTTTCTTGAAAAATTAAATGATAAAGGCGAGCTATACCCTACTAGTGAAATTAGACAAAGGCGTCGTCTATGGAAACCGTTACTAGGTGTGGCCGCCTCTATTCTACTAGTTATAACACTAGGTCTTAGCTTTACTTCTCAAGATAATGAATTAAGGGACCTAGCAAGTGTATCACCAGAAATGGCTAGAACAGAAAATTTTTTCACTGTAACCATTTCCGAAGAGCTTTACAAACTTGAAAACGCATCTACTCCTGAAACACAACAATTAATTCAAGATGCAGTAAACCGATTAGCTAATCTTGAAAAGGCTTATGAAAATCTAAAAAAGGATTTAAATGAAAGTGGAGATGATAAACGCGTAATATTTGCGATGATTACAAACTTTCAAACGAGAATTGAAATATTAAAACACACACTTCAAGAAATAGATAATATAAAACAATTAAAAATCACATCATATGAAACGAACAGTACAATTTAAATCACTTATTACTTTTTTACTGATACCACTCTTTGTTTCTGCATTAAGCAATTCAAATGATAAAGGTAAATACAGTAAGGAAAAGAAAATTAACAAAGAGTATTCGGTATCATCCGATGCCAACTTAAGTATTAAAAACAGTTATGGTAATTTAGATATTATCACTTGGAATGAAAATAGAATTGTTTTTGAAATAACAATCACTACTTCTGGTAACAATCAAGAAAAAGTTGAAGAACGTATAAATGATATAACTGTTGAGTTTGAAGGCAGTAGTAGTAATGTATCAGCCAGAACTAAGTTTGGTAAAGGAAAATCTAGTTCGTGGTGGGGGAATAATAAAAAAAACAATGTAAATATTTCGGTAAATTATATTGTTAAAATGCCAATTACCAATAGTGTTGCTTTAAATAATGATTATGGCAGCATAAACTTAGGAAAGTTAGAAGGACAAGCTAATATAAACTGTGATTATGGTAAGATAACCACAAAGGAACTTATGGCTGATGATAATGTTTTAACTTTTGATTATTCCAGTGGATGTTATTTTGAGTATATAAAATCTGGTAGTATAAATGCAGATTACAGTGGCTTTACAGTAGGAAAAACCAAAATGCTTAACATTAATAGTGATTACACCAAATCAAAAATCGAAATTGCTGAACAAGTAAATTACAATAGCGATTATGGCTCATTATACATAGAAAAAGCAAATATTATAAACGGTAATAGCGATTATGTAAATTTAAAATTTGGTAGTATTTATGATAAAGCCACTATAAAAGCCGGCTACGGTTCTATTAAAATAGAACAATTACAGAGTAGTTTGAAAGCTTTAACCATAAAGACTAGTTATACAGGTTCAAAAATTGGATTTCATCCAGACTTAAATTTTGATTTCGATTTGGATTTATCTTATGCAAATCTTAGTGGAGATAATGATTTTGATTTTACCTATAAATCTGTAGAATCTACACAAAAAAGATATTCAGGATATTATGGAAATAAAGGTTCGGGAGCGAAAATAATTATAAAATCTAATTATGGGGGCTTGAATTTTTATAAGAATTAAAGATTGAAAAATGAGGAAAGCCTACGGAATCTTAAACTAGTTTTTTTCTAAATATTAAGCCTACATCTCTAATCTTAGATTGTAGGCTTTTTTTTGATAAAATTGTAGCAAATTTGAAAAAGTGGTGTTAATCAAAAAACTCGTCATCTAGAGAGTAATCAAACGTACCCGTTACTTCATACGGCCCTTCATCTGGAGTTCCATCTTCATACACAAGAATATACTCAAACTTAAAGGTTCCTGTAATAACTCTCTCATCTAAATCAAACTTGCTAATAACAATTTCTCCCGGTAATTCCTTTGTACTTACTTCTCCTGCTTTATTTAAACCAAAGAAAGTATAAAAGCAAACACCCTCAAAAACATCATTAAACTCATCATACAAAACATAAGAGCCTTCTTTCCATAGAGGTTTAGGTATTCTCAAATTTATCTCCCTATCTGTGTCAGCTAAAATCGTAGGTTTGGTATAACCACTATTTCCTTGTATCAATATATAATCATCGTCTGGTCTTGACAAAAAATCATTAACAGAAACTCCTCCAGGAAAAAATAAATAACCATTGGGTTTCATGTCATTATACTCTTGTCCGTTAATATTAGCTGTCATAAACGCACGAACAGTAACAGAGGGGGTTTCGCCACCACTGTTGCCATCTCCACAATTTAAACTATTTATTAGTGTTTGGAACACACCATCATCATCTCCGCACAATTCTATTTGATGTTCTAATGCAGCTTTGTATGCACTACATAAATCCGAATAGTTTTCACTTGAAGAAGATGCTTCGGCAAAAGCTTGTGCCGCATTGGCAGTGTTCAATGTAGCCTCATCACATGACGAAGGTAAGTTAGTATTCGTTTGCTCTGGAATTTCCCCATCAAAAGGTTCAATGTTACATGAAACAAAAGTAAACGTTAGACATAAGGAAAGTAAAAGAAAAGCGTATTTGGTAAGTTGCATTGTTAATAAAATTTGATTACCCAAAAGTAATCATAAGGCAATATCTACCTACGATTTTTCTCATAAAAAACTAGATTTTAGATTAAATGCTTATTTTATCCTTTGTATTCACTCGAAATAATAAAACAATACCAATCAAAAAGAAAACAAATAGGAATAAAATAGCATATCTCATGGTGTATATTTGATCTACAACAGCAAAAATGGACATTCCTATTACTATTCCAATTTTTTCGGCTACATCATAAAAACTAAAATAGGATGTTGTGTCCTCTGTCTCAGGTAAAAACTTAGAATAGGTTGATCTTCCTAAAGATTGTACTCCGCCCATAACAAAGCCAACTATAGTGGCAGCGATATAAAATTGCACTGGGGTTTTCATAAAGTAAGCGTAAAAGCATAGCCCCATCCAAATAAAATTAACAATTATTAAGGCTTTAATATTTCCATATTTATCAGACATTTTAGAAGTGAGAAATGCACCAAACACAGCAACAATTTGTATTACTAAAATACTTATGATTAAACCAAAAGTTTTTTGCTCATCGTTTTCCCATAATATTTCTTTCTCGCCAAAATATACCGCCATTAACATTATGGTTTGTACTGCCATACTAAACACAAAAAAGGCATTGAGATACTTCTTCAATCTTAGATTATTCTTTAAATCGTTCCAAACAGATTTTAATTCTTTAAAACCATTAAATATAACATCTTTGGTAATTTTATGACCTTTAGAACTCCCTTTAGGTAGATGATAAAAGCTGTATTGACTAAATAAAATCCACCATAAACCAACGGTTATAAATGAATATTTCATCATCTCTATTTTTGCCTCTCCTGTATCTTGAGACATTACCATAACCAAATTTACAATTAGCAATATTACGCTTCCAAAATAACCCCAGGCAAATCCTTTGGCACTTATACTGTCTTGTTGTTCTGGATAAGCAATATCTGGCAAATAAGAGTTATAAAACACCAAACTCCCCCAGTAACCTAATAATCCCATGAAATAAAATAAAATACTGGTATGTATGTAATCTAAATCAAAAAAGTACAAACCAATACACCCTAAACCTCCCATGTAGCAAAAGAATTTCATGAAATTCTTTTTATTGCCTACATAATCAGCTATACCAGACAATAATGGAGAGAGAAAAGAAACCACCAAAAATGTAAAAGCCGTAACTATTGAAATTAAAACCGTTTGTTTCATTTCAAAGCCAAAAGCTGTCACTAGCTCTTCTTTTGAATCAAACAAACTAGAATAAAATAAAGGAAAAATGGATGAAGCAATAGTTAAGGTATAAACTGAATTTGCCCAATCATAAAAAGCCCAGGCATTTAATAGTTTTTTGCTTCCCTTTTGTAAAGGTTCTTTCATAAAAAAAGTCACACTTTTATTGTGTGACTTCTAAAATAAACAAATATTTTATTCTAAGCGATATTAATTTTTAAATGATGTGACTCCAAATTTTCTAGCTTCTTTTTCTGCTAATGGCGCCCACTCTGTCAAATTTTTAATTCTAGTATCATTTGATGGGTGCGTACTCATAAATTCTGGTGGCGCTTGTCCCCCACTTTTTGCTTTCATACGTTTCCATAATTCTGCAGCTTCATATGGATTATATCCTGCAATAGCCATAAGATGTAGCCCATAATTATCTGATTGAGTTTCATGATTTCGGCTAAAAGGTAGCATTACTCCTACTTGGGAACCAATACCATAAGCTTGATTAAAAATAGCTCTAGTTTGTTCATCTTTGATTGCTACATTTCCAGCTACAGCCCCTAACTGTTGAACTATACCTGCACTCATGCGCTGCTGTCCGTGATTAGCCAATGCATGAGCCACTTCATGTCCCATAATTGCTGCCACTCCTGCTTCAGTCTTAGCTATAGGCAAAATACCGGTATAAAATACAATCTTACCACCCGGCATACACCAAGCATTTACGGTTTCATCTTGAACTAAATTATATTCCCACTTGTAATCTTTTAGATAGCCTTGATGACCATTAGCATTTAGCCAACGTTCTGCTGCTACAGCAATACGTTGCCCAACACGTTTTATCATTTCGGAATCTTTTGTTCCTGTTACCACTTTGTTTTCATTTAAAAACTGATTATACTGAGCAAATGCTGTTGGAAATAGCTGTGAATTTGGCACTAATGCTATAGTCTTTTTACCTGTAAATGGATTGGTAGCACACGCAACTAAAAGTAATGTGAGTCCGATACCAAGTATAACTTTATTTCGTTTCATAATAGCTTTGAATTTAGAGTTAAAAATACAAAATCGATATATAATAATAGGACACTTTTAATTTTAATTGGTCACAATACGCATATATATTTATATGAAATTAAAAAAGAAGTGTTATTTTAATTGAGAGGTATCGACATAATATAAAAAATTATTAATATGAAAAAAATCCTATCCCTAGTTGCAGTTATAATGGTATTTAGCTGCAATACATTAGCCCAAAAGAAAGAAAAAGCAACCGAAACGGAAAAGAGTTTTAAGGTTACTAAAACTGATGCTGAATGGAAAGCACAACTTACTGATATGGAATATTATGTGTTGCGACAAGCCGGAACTGAACGTTCTTTTTCAAGTGTTTTAAATAAGAATTATGAGGAAGGTACTTATGTATGTAAAGGTTGCGACACACCTCTTTTTGAAAGTAAGCACAAATTTGATTCTGGGACTGGATGGCCAAGTTTTGATAAAGAAATTAAGGGTAATGTTGCCTATTCTACTGATTATAATTTGGGCTATGCTAGAACTGAAGAACATTGTGCTACCTGCGGAGGGCATTTAGGACACGTGTTTAATGACGGCCCAAGAGATACTACTGGAAAAAGACACTGTATTAATGGAGTTGCTTTGAAATTTGTTCCGAAAGAATAATTGACTTTTAAATCCCAATAATCAATATTTAGGTTTTGGAATTTAGTATTTGTATATTGAAATTTTGAAGTATCATGGAAAGTTACTTAACCAGTGTTATTAAACAATTTGAATATTATAAATCTTTGGGAGATAAAACTTTTAAAGGTTTAACTTTTGAGGAATTGCAAAAGGAGTTTGTTGAAGATTCTAACTCTATATCAATTATTGTAAAACATATTGTTGGTAATATGTTAAGTAGATGGACTAACTTTTTGACTGAAGATGGTGAGAAAACATGGAGGCATCGTGACGAGGAGTTTATTGATACTTATAGAAGTAAAGCCGATTTGCTTGCTAATTGGGATAAAGGTTGGTCTTGCTTATTTGATGCTATTAAACCTCTAGCAGAAAACGATTTAGAGCGAATTATCTACATAAGAAATCAAGGGCATACAGTTACTGAAGCTATTAATAGACAGTTAGCACATTATGCTTACCATGTGGGACAAATAGTTTTTTCAGGGAAATTGATTAAAGGTAAAAACTGGGATTCGCTTTCAATTCCAAAAGGTAATTCTTCAAAGTATAATGTTGAAAAGTTTAGTAAAGCTAAAGAGCGTAAGCATTTTACTGATGATCTTTAGTGTTAAGAAAAATTAAGAATAGTTTGTTTTTATAAACTTTCTAAAAGCTATAGTTTTAGACTGTTGTTTTCAAGTATGCCCTGCGAGAGGGATTGAACGGCATGTTGGAGCTCCTCACAGAGAGCGACTAGTGAAAGCCCGTTTGCCATTTTTCTGGCAACTCGCCCAAATACAATTAATCTTTATGTATACTTTTAAAGGGACGAATAATTAGGCGCGCTTCTCTATCAAACCTCACATAATTGTATACCCAATTTACAAATACCACCATCCTATTTCTAAAACCTATTAAGAAAAAAAGATGTACAAACATCCATACATACCAAGCAAAAACACCTTGAAATTTCCAGTTTTTTAAATCGACAACGGCTTTATTTCTACCTATGGTTGCCATAGCGCCTTTATCTTTGTATTTGAAAGATTTGAGGGGCTTGTTTTCTATTATTCTAAGTAGGTTATTACCTAATTGTTCACCTTGTTGAATTGCTGGTTGTGCCATCATTGGTAGGCCATAAGGATGTTCATCGGAAGTCATACAAGCAATATCTCCAACGGCAAAAATGTGCTTAAATCCTTGTACTTGATTGTATTCGTTTACAGTTATACGGTTACCTCTGGTAACGTAATCTTCTGCATCTAGCCCTTTAATTGTGGCGCCTTTTACACCTGCAGCCCAAACTACTGTTGCGGTTTCAAAGGTTAAATCTGTATCTGTACTTACTGTCTTACCATCGTAACTCGTTACACGAACATTTTTCCAAATATTAACGCCTAGCTTTTCTAAAAAGTCTTCAGCTTTTTGTGATGCCTTGGCACTCATCCCTTTTAAAATACAATCTCCTGCTTGAATAATATGTATTTGTGCTAAACGTGTATCTAAATCTGGGTAATCTTTTGGTAAAATTCCTTTTTTAATTTCTGCTAAAGCTCCTGCAAGTTCAACTCCTGTTGGTCCGCCTCCTACTATAACGAAATTCATTAGCGCATTGCGCTCATTTAAATCTGAAGTTAATAGTGCATCTTCAAAATTTTCGAGAATTAAACTACGTAAATTTAATGATTGTGGTATGGTTTTCATTGCCATACTGTGTTTTTCGATCTCAGAATTTCCAAAAAAGTTAGTTTTAGAACCTGATGCTACTACTAAATAATCGAATTTTAGTTCTCCTATGTTTGTTTTCACTTTATTCTTTTTAGTATCAATTTCTTCAACAGAGGCTAGTCTGAAGAAAAAGTTGGGAAAGTCTTTTAATATTTTTCTAATAGGATATGCTATAGAATCTGGCTCAAGTCCTCCTGTAGATACTTGATATAATAGGGGTTGAAATGTGTGATAATTATGCTTGTCCAACAACACTACCTGAACTTCTTGTTTTGATAATTTTTTAGCTAAAGCAACGCCTGCAAAACCCCCGCCAACAATTACAACTCGCGGAAAACTTGTTCTAGGTATATTCATATCGTAAAAATTGCAGCACAAAGGTAGTAAAAGTTACAAATTTAGTACGCTTCTATATTCGTTATTCAAACTTCATTTTGTAAATTTGCAGCTTAAATTTTAACACATGAGTAAATACGATATTATAGTTCTTGGAAGTGGTCCTGGTGGTTATGTAACTGCTATTAGAGCATCACAATTAGGTTTTAAAACGGCTATTGTTGAAAAGGAAAATCTTGGAGGCGTTTGTTTAAATTGGGGTTGTATCCCAACTAAAGCCTTATTAAAATCTGCTCAAGTATTTGAATATCTGAAACATGCTGAGGATTACGGATTAAAGGTTAAAGATGCTGAACATGATTTTGATGCTGTTGTAAACCGTAGTAGAGGTGTTGCTGATGGTATGAGTAAAGGCGTGCAATTTTTGATGAAGAAAAACAAAATTGACGTTATTGAAGGCTATGGTAAAATTAAACCTGGTAAAAAAGTTGATGTTGATGGTACAGAATATTCGGCAGACCATATTATAATTGCTACTGGTGCGCGTTCTAGAGAGTTGCCTAGTTTACCACAAGATGGTGAAAAAGTTATTGGTTACAGACAGGCTATGACTTTGGAAAAGCAGCCTAAGAAAATGATTGTTGTTGGTTCTGGTGCTATTGGAGTTGAGTTTGCTTATTTCTATAATTCTATGGGAACTGAAGTCACAATTGTTGAATATTTGCCTAATATAGTTCCTGTTGAAGATGAAGAGGTATCTAAACAATTAGAACGTTCTTTTAAGAAAAACGGCATTAAGATTAAAACTTCAGCTGAAGTAACTTCTGTAGATACTTCTGGAAAAGGTGTGAAAGCCACTGTAAAAACTAAAAAAGGAGAAGAAGTTTTAGAGGCTGATATTATTTTATCTGCTGTTGGTATTAAAACTAACATAGAAAATATAGGACTTGAAGATGTTGGAATAGTAGTAGATAGAGATAAAATTTTAGTAAATGATTTTTATCAAACTAATATCCCAGGATATTATGCTATAGGTGATATTACTCCTGGACAAGCGTTAGCACATGTTGCTTCTGCTGAAGGTATTTTATGTGTTGAGAAAATTGCAGGTCATCATGTAGAGCCAATAGATTATGGTAATATCCCTGGATGTACGTATTGTACTCCTGAAATTGCAAGTGTTGGTTTAACTGAGAAAGCAGCTAAGGAAAAAGGTTTTGATATTAAGGTTGGGAAATTCCCATTCTCTGCTTCTGGTAAAGCAAGTGCTGGAGGTAATAAAGAAGGTTTTGTGAAAGTAATTTTTGATGCTAAATACGGTGAGTGGTTAGGATGTCACATGATTGGTGCAGGTGTTACAGATATGATTGCTGAAGCGGTTTTAGGTAGAAAACTTGAAACTACCGGGCATGAAGTATTAAAAGCAGTACACCCTCACCCAACTATGAGTGAAGCAGTTATGGAGGCTGTTGCTGCTGCTTATGATGAGGTAATTCATATTTAAAATAGTAGATTACAATACATCTACAACATACTATAACACAAAACGGTTAAAAGTAACTCTCACTTTTAACCGTTTTTATTTTTATGAATAAGTTTACGAGTTTCAGAAAGTATTTTTCTGTAATCTTTAATCTGCTTAGATAAAATTTTTTCAGATTTATATAGTATAATGCATAAAATTGAAATTACGCAAATCAGTATAAGTAGGTATAACAGCATCTTTTTTATTCTACTAAATAAGACACTTTTAAGCTAAAGAAGTCACAACAAAATGATGCTTAGTAACGTGAATTTTTAAATTATTTAAAACTTCCTATAGCCAACTCATAGCTTTGTAAGCCAAATCCAAGTATTACCCCTTTCGCATTAGGAGAAATATAAGATTGATGTCTAAACTCTTCTCTGCCAAATGTATTAGAAATATGAACTTCAACAACAGGTGTTTCAATGCCTTTTATAGCATCCCCTAGACCTATAGATGTATGTGTATAAGCTCCTGCATTTAATATTACACCATCATAACTAAACCCTACCTCATGTAATTTATCAATTAACTCTCCCTCTATATTTGATTGAAAGTAATCTAAATCTACTTTAGGATATTTTTGTTTTACTTCATCCAGAAATTCTGTAAAAGATAGACTTCCATATATATTTGGTTCGCGTTTACCCAATAAATTTAGGTTAGGACCATTAATGATGATTAATTTTTTCATGCGTTAAAAATACAAAAGTTATTGCATAAAAAAGCCGAAGCTATTAAGCTTCGGCTTTTTGTTTTTTAATAAAGCTGATTATAAACCAAACATAATACCTAATGATACGATATTCCATGATCCACCATCTCTACTAACACCTCTATAAGCGGCTACAATATCTATAGCTTCGCTTACGCTATACTGAGCTCTTGGTGAGTAATAAAAACCTCCGTCATTGCCATCATTAATCCCTAAAGCATAACCTAAGTCTGCTCCAAGAGTAAAACTAGGGGCTACTTCAAATCTAGCTGATCCTGCAATAGGTAAAAATTGAACATCTTGAGCTTCAATGGTAATACTACCAAATGTTTGCTCCTCTCCAAAAGAATGAGAGTAACCGATAGTTCCACCGGCATCAAAATCATCAGATATTTCAAATAAATATCCTAAATCAACAGCTATAGCAAACGTCGAAAAGTCACCTGCGTCTCCAATTGGAATTCCTCCACTGATACCCGCATTAAATTGACCTTGCGCATTTACACTAAGACTTCCAAAAATGGCAATTATAGCCACAAAAAATAATTTTTTCATAATGTTTAAAGTTTATAGTTTGACAAGATCAAAATTAGATAAATTTCTAGTAAAATAATTACTACATCTTTACTTTATTAACAATATTATTAACATGAAAATTAAATTTCTGTTTTTCAGGTTATTAAATTAATGGTTATTAACAATTTTAAATAAAAACTATAAAGACATAGGTTTTAAAGCCTTCATTTATTTATGTTTTTTCAATACATTTACAGTTATATGAAATGGCAAAATGCAATAAAAGACTATACTTTATATTTGAAGATTGAACGTGGTTTATCTCAAAATTCCATTGACAATTATACTTTAGATATTCATAAATTAATAAAGTATTTAGAATTCAATAGTATTAGCTCTAGTCCTATTTCTATTTCCAAGGAAACTATACAACAGTTTATTTATGAAACGGCTAAAATAATTAATGAACGCTCCCAATCCCGATTAATCTCAGGGCTTCGTAGTTTCTTTAATTATCTGGTTTTTGAAGATTATAGAAATGATAATCCGTTGGATTTAATTGAATCTCCTAAAATTGGACGAAAGCTTCCCGACACACTTTCTGAAGAAGAAATAGATCAAATTATTAGTGCTATAGATTTAAGTAAACCCGAAGGCGAACGTAATAGAGCTATGCTTGAGACACTATACGGCTGTGGTTTACGTGTTAGTGAACTTATTAATTTAAAACTATCTGATTTATTTTTTGATGAAGGATTTATTAAAGTTACGGGTAAAGGAGATAAACAACGTTTTGTTCCTATTGTTGAAACAACAATAAAGTTTATAAATATTTACCGAAAACAGATTAGAAATCATTTAAACATTCAGGCGGGGTATGAAGACACCTTATTCTTGAATAGAAGAGGCAAACAGTTAACCAGAGCCATGGTATTTACTATAATTAAACAATTAGTTGAAAAAATTGGGCTTAAGAAAAACGTATCACCTCATACGTTTAGACATTCTTTTGCGACACATTTACTTCAAAATAATGCTGATTTACGAGCTATACAATTGATGTTAGGACATGAAAGCATAACCACTACAGAAATATATGTACATATAGACAAAAGTCATTTAACAAAAGTGGTGGAACAATTTCATCCTAGGAAATAGTTAGTGGTTAGTGGTTAGTGGTTAGTGAAATTAAAAAATCCAGCTTACACTGGATTTTTCAATATTATATTTGTTCTATTCTCTATAACTCTTTTTCAGAAATATTTTATTTAGCAATGTTAACAGCTCTTGTTTCTCTTATTACAGTAATCTTAACTTGTCCAGGATATGTCATATCCGTTTGGATTTTCTGAGAGATATTAAATGACAACTCTGCTGCTTTTTCGTCATTTACTTTTTCACTTTCCACAATAACGCGTAATTCTCTACCTGCTTGAATTGCATAGGCCTTTTTAACCCCATTAAATCCAAAAGCAATATCTTCTAAATCTTTTAAACGCTGAATGTAACTGTCTAAAACTTGACGCCTAGCTCCTGGTCTTGCACCAGATATAGCATCACATACTTGTACTATGGGGGCAAGTAAAGATTTCATTTCTATCTCATCATGGTGTGCTCCAATGGCATTACAGACATCTTCTTTTTCACCATATTTTTCTGCCCATTGCATACCCAAAATAGCATGAGGTGTTTCCATGTCTGTTTCAGCATCTGGCACCTTACCAATATCATGAAGTAATCCAGCACGTTTAGCTAGTTTAGGGTTTAAACCTAACTCTGCTGCCATTACACCACATAGTTTTGCAACCTCTCTGGAGTGTTGTAATAGGTTTTGTCCGTAAGATGAACGGTATTTCATTCTTCCCACAGTCTTTATTAATTCTGGGTTTAAATTATGAATACCTAAATCTATCACAGTACGTTTACCTACCTCAATAATTTCTTGCTCTATTTGCTTTTTGGTCTTTTTAACTATTTCTTCAATTCTAGCCGGATGAATCCTACCATCGGTTACCAACTTATGAAGCGACAATCTTGCAATTTCTCGACGCACAGAATCAAAACATGATAAAATAATAGCTTCAGGAGTGTCATCTACAATAATTTCAACACCTGTTGCAGCTTCTATGGCTCTAATGTTTCTTCCTTCACGTCCAATAATACGTCCTTTTACGTCATCTGATTCTATATTGAATACAGATACACAGTTGTCAACAGCTTCTTCAGTACCTACTCTTTGAATTGTATTTATAATTACTTTTTTAGCCTCTTGCTCCGCAGTCAGTTTTGCTTCTTCTAGTGCGCCTTGTATGTAAGCCATAGCGTCATTTTTCGCTTCACCTTTCAACGATTCTACCAATTGCGCTTTGGCTTCTTCTGCAGACAAACTAGAGATTACCTCTAATTGTTGTACTTGGCTTTTATGTAGTTTATCTATTTCGGCTTGCTTTTTCTCAAGCACGTTTATCCTATGGTTATAATCTTTTGCTTTAGTTTCAATTTCAACGTTGAGCTTTTTGTTTTTCGACAGCTCATTAGATACTTGAGATTCTTTATCTCTAGTGCGCTTTTCTGCTTCGGCCATTTTTTTATCACGAGACAGGATTACCTTTTCATGTTCTGCCTTTAATTCAATAAACTTTTCTTTAGCTTGGAGTATTTTATCCTTTTTTATAGTTTCCCCTTCACTCTTAGCCTCTTTTAGTATTGATGCTGCATCTTTTTTAGCACTTTTTATAAGTTTAGATGCATTATTCTTTTCCATTGTCTTAGCTATAATAAATCCTATTATAAGCCCTACAATTACTCCTCCTACAATTAATATAATTGAGTTATCCATTTTAATTTAGTTGATTTATATATATAAAAAAACCTACATCAGTATGTGTTTTGTATAAACTCCTTAAAAACAAGTTTAGGGCTAACAAGCTGATCAAGGGTCTGCCCGAGATACTAGAATAAACTAGCACTAGCAGCATGCTTTAACAACTTCAACTTACCCTTTTTAAAGAATTAACGTTGAGTTTATCAAAAAAATAACCGATGTAGGTAGTAACTTTTTACTTTATTTTAAAGAACGTTAAGTGCTTAAATGAGCATCCAATATACTATTGATTGCTTCTAGCTTTTCTTCAACAGCCTCATTTTTCACTTCTTTATCTATAGTTTTTTGTTCCGCTTGCGATGCAAATTGTAAAGCACACATAGCTAGTACGTCTTGCTTATCTTTAACGGAATAACTTTGCTCAAATTGTTTAATCATAGTCTCAATGTTCTTAGCTGCTTTGCGTAAACCTTCTTCTTGAGAGATATCAATGGTTAAGGGATACACTCTATTTGCTATAGATAGCTTTATTTTAAGCTTTTCTGACATTGATTTTTATAACATTAATCTGATAATTGCGCAATACAATGGTCAATATCTCTAATTAATGCATTTATTTTAAGCTTAGTTTCTCTTTTATTATCGTCACTACCAAGCATTGAGTTTGCAATTTTTAGAGCTTCATATTTTTCTTCCCAATCACTATTTACCTTTTTTTGGGTTTGAATTTCTTGTCGAGCTGATGCTAAATCTTTTGACAACTCCAAATTAGTTTGCTTTAGAGCGTCTGCTTTTAATAGCACTTTACTAATTTTGTGTTCTAGAGAATCAACAATATCTTCAATCTTACTCATTTACAAAAACAATACTCAATTAACAAAGTTAACATACCTTGCCCTAAATAGCAATTGTTTTTTCATAATTTTTCCAAAATTATTTCTAATACCTTCACTCCTATTTATGTGGCTTGATTTTTGTTTAATGCTTTGGAAATTGTACTCAAATTAATATTTTAGCCTAATACATAAATATGCGAATACTTCTTGCCCTAATACTTCTTCTTTCTTTACCAATTGGAGCTCAAAATATTTATCCTCAAGACTACTTTAGTAACCCTTTAGATATTCCTCTTGTGCTTTCAGGAACATTTGCTGAATTACGCTCAAACCATTTTCATTCAGGTATAGATATAAAAACCCAACAGCGAACGGGGTTAAAAGTTAAGGCTTCTGCTGATGGTTATGTGAGTAGAATAAAAATATCGCATTATGGTTATGGAAAAGCATTATACATTACTCATAAAAATGGATATACAACAGTTTATGCGCATTTGAAAAGTTTCGCTCCTGAGATTGAAAATTACATCAAAGCAAAGCAATACCAGAAAGAATCTTATGAAATTGAGCTTTTTCCAAAAAATGATGAATTATTAGTCGAAAAGAATAGTTTGATAGCTTACAGTGGTAATTCAGGAGGTTCTGGAGGACCACATTTACATTTTGAAATTCGTGATAATGCTGAACGCCCTATTAATCCCATGTTGTTTGGTATAGAAATAAAAGATAGCAAATTGCCAACCGTTACATCAATTTATGCGTATCCACTAGATGATAGTTCATCTGTAAAAAATTCTAATTCGAAACAAAATTTGAGATTAATTCCACTTAAAAATGGAGACTATACCGTTGAAAATATTGAAGCTTTTGGAAAAATAGGTTTTGGAATTACCACTTGGGATAGACAGGATTTAGCTGTTAATAAAAATGGAGTTTATAATATTCAAACCTTCTCAAACGGTAGCAAAAATTTTGAGCTAGATTTTAAAAGATTTACTTTTGATGAAACTAAACATATAAATCAATTGATAGATTATAAACAGTTTAAAACCAGTAAACAAAGAGTTCAAAAACTTTTTAGAGAAAACAATCCATTAAGTATTTACAAAGATTTATATAAAGAAGGTGTTTTAACTATTGAAGATAGCACATACGTTGTATATAAAATTAAGATAAGTGATTATAAAAATAATACAGCTTGGGTTGCAATACCTATTAAAGGACAGAAAAGTAAAACTGTAAAAACTAAATCTAAAGCAACAACACCATATTACATTTATGCTAATAAAAGCACCACTTTAAAAGAAAACAATATTAGTATTGCTATTTATCCTGATACGTTTTACCAAGATTTTTATATGGATTTTAGTGTAAGAGGTGATACATTAACACTTCATAAAGACATCACTCCTTTAAAGAAAAATCTTAAAATTTCATATAATATTGATAAGTATACATCTGGAGATAAGAATAAACTTTTTATAGTTAGGTTATCAGGCTATAAGAAAACGCCATATTATTCGTTTACTAAGCGTGAAGGTGATACTTTGTTATCTTATACTAAAAGACTTGGAACCTATACTTTGGCTTATGATAATGAGAAACCAACTATAGTACCTGTAAACTTTAAAAAAGGACAATGGCTAAGTAAATATCGTTTTCTTAAATTAAAAATTAATGATGAAATTTCAGGTATATCTAATTACAGAGCTACAGTAAATGGCAAATGGATTTTAATGGAATATGACTATAAAACTAAAATACTAACTCATGATTTTAATGATGGCATTATCACAGACACCAAAAATAATTTAAAAGTAATTGTTACTGATAATGTTGGAAATAGTTCTACTTTTGAAACTACATTTTACAGAAAATAAACTAAACAGCCTTTGAAAACGAATAGATTAATTACAATACTTTTCTTTTTTACAATTTTACTCGGTTTTTCACAAGAAGCCACCTTAAAAGGCGTAATACTTGATGAAAATAATAAGCCCATAGAAAATGTATCAGTGAAAACTGGAAATATTGGAACTCAGACTAATGAAAACGGATTTTATTCTATTAACATTCCGGCTAATCAAAATGTAATCGTAGAATTTACCCATATTTCTCATAAAAAAGTGCTAGTTACTTTTAATTTAAAAAATGGTGTGATTCGAGAGTTTTATCCTGTAATGAGTACTTCAATAGAACAAATAAATGAGGTAGTTATATCTGGAAAGCGCAGAAAAGAAGTTGAAGGTATTATTACTTTAGATAGAGAGACAGTAAAAAATATTCCTGGCGCAAATGCAGGTGTAGAGAATTTACTATTATCACTTCCTGGAGTAAATAACAACAATGAGTTGAGTACACAATATTCAGTAAGAGGTGGTAATTATGATGAAAATCTAGTGTACATAAACGGTATTGAGGTTTATCGTCCTTTTTTAGTAAGATCTGGTCAGCAAGAAGGGTTGAGTTTTGTAAACCCAGATTTGGTGCAAAATGTTGATTTTTCAGCTGGTGGTTTTCAAGCTAAGTATGGTGATAAATTATCCTCGGTTTTAGATATTACTTATAAAACGCCATATAAGTTTGAGGTAAATGCAGATTTAAGTCTACTTGGAGCAGCCGTATCCGTCGAAAATATTAGTAAAGACTCAAAGTTGACAAGTATTATTGGGGCAAGATACCGTAACAATAATCTTTTTGTTAATGCAAAACAAATACAGACTAATTTTCGTCCAATTTTTGCAGATTTACAAGGGTATTTTAACTATAAATTTTCAAACAAATTTCATTTAAGTTTTTTAGGTAATGCTTCTTTAAATGAATATGATTATGAACCACTAACCCGACAAACCAATTTTGGAACTTTAGCTGATCCTGTAGCTCTGATTGTATTTTATGAAGGGCAAGAGAAAACAGAATACCAAACTTATTTTGGTGCTTTTCAAGGTACCTATTTTGCGAATAACGATTTAACTTTAAGTTTAACAGCATCTACATATCATACTACTGAGGAGGAGTATTTTGATATTTTGGCACAGTATAACTTAGGAGAGGTAAATGGTAACATTGGAGATGAAAATTTAGGAGAAGTTGAATTTACTGAAGGTATTGGTAGTCAATTAAACCATGGTAGAAATGATTTAGATGCTCTGATTTCAACCATACAGACAAAGGGTGATTTAAGAATTGATGATAACAGATTTGAATGGTCAATAAAATATACAAACGAAGATATTAGAGATCGCTTAGTAGAATGGGAAGTTATAGATTCTGCTGGCTTTTCTATAAGACCTCCAAGAACTATTCCTAGAAATGAGCAGCCTTATGTAGCTTTTGAAGGTCCACTAGTACCTTTTACTAATGTTAGAGCTAGAAACAACACTCAAATTAGTAGACTTCAAGCCTATGCGCAATGGAGTAAACGATCTTATATAGGGGAAAGTGAAGTGTGGTATAACGCTGGAGTGCGGATACACAATTGGGGAGTTAAAGGCGATAATATTAGTGCCTCAAACCAAACTGTTGTAAGTCCTAGAGCCCAGTTTGCTATAAAACCCAATTGGAAAAAGGATATGCTATTTAGGGCAGCAGCTGGTTTGTATTACCAGCCGCCTTTTTATCGTGAACTTAGGGATTCTACGGGAACTGTTCAACCCAATGTGAAGGCGCAAAAATCATTTCATTTAGTTTTAGGAAATGATTATAGTTTCAAGATGTGGGACAGACCTTTTAAATTAACATCAGAGATATACTACAAAAACTTAACTGATGTTAATCCATATACTTTAGAAAATGTGCGTATTAGGTATCGCGCACGAAACAATGCAAAAGCTTATGCTTATGGGCTAGACATGCGTTTAAATGGTGAGTTTGTGCCTGGTACAGAATCCTGGTTTAGCTTTGGTTATCTAAAAACAGAAGAAAATATCGATAATCGAGGTTACATTTCAAGGCCAACAGATCAGCGTTTGAAATTCGCAGCTTTATTTCAGGACTATGTGCCAAATATACCTAACATGCAAGTGTATCTCAATTTAGTATATAATACAGGACTTCCTGGAGGCTCTCCAAGTTATGCAGACCCATACGACTTCCAAATTAGATTACCTGATTATAAACGTGCTGATGTAGGTTTTCGATTTGTTTTGGTTGATGAAAATAAACAATTTAAAAGTGGCTGGAAAAAACCTTTTAAAAAGCTATCGTTTGGAGTTGAAATTTTCAATATTTTTGATGTACAAAACTCTATTACAAATACTTGGGTTAGAGATGTATCAAGCAAACGTCAATTTGCTATCCCAAATTTTTTGACCCCACGGGTTTTTAATGTAAGAACTACCATGAAATTTTAATCTATAGAATTCCTCGAGGCCCTGCCTCGGGATAGTTCTCTATTTCAATACAACACTTAACCGTGTAACAACAGTATTTAGTGTGCCACCTACATTGTTAACAGACGCATATATTTCTATAGCATCCCCTGGTTCTAAATTTACAATACCTATTAAAGTA
The DNA here is from genome assembly GCF_004310335.1 of Hyunsoonleella pacifica. GTDB lineage: Bacteria > Bacteroidota > Bacteroidia > Flavobacteriales > Flavobacteriaceae > Jejuia > Jejuia pacifica. The sequence goes on from NZ_SIRS01000002.1 coordinate 614,021, forward strand.
AAATTACCTATGTCGTTATTAGAAAATCGCCTTTCTGAGGAGATTTCAGGCAAAATAGTAGGAGCACCTATATTGGGTATTTTTCTGAGAGCAAATTCATAAATCCTTGCGTTTGGAGAGTTGGCATCATTATCCACAGTTCCAGTGCAAAATATTTCAAATTCTCTACTTTCCTTACCTTCATAGGTCAATCTATTGTCTGTTGATGACATTCTAAACAAGTTTGCAGAAGGTGTAGTAGCCCCTGCTATTTTAACATCAGTGCCTGCTGCACCAGCTGCTACAAAATCTGTAACTGTAGTATTTCCAGTCATATAATAATACCCTATTGATAAGGCATCGGATTCAGAAGGAAGGCCTGGACATTCAATATTCCAATCATTTGTAAAATTATATCCTGGATAAGACCCAATAGTATATCTATTAACATAAGTCCCTGCTCCTGCAAAAGTTGTACTATTAATTACTCCGGTAGTAACTGTAGGGTTCGAACTTACATTTATACCTGTTGCGCCAGCAGGAACATTGCAAAAACCACTTATCTTTTCTATCAAAGAGAATGTACCAACATAAGTCTCGAAAGTTCCACCATTGGAATCAAACCAAGCCACATTACTAAGCAATAAATTACCGATGTTGGTATATGTTATTCCTGTTGTATTACCTACTAGCTGAATTATATTCATAAACACAACCCCAAAGGTATTAATAGCTCCAACACTATTAGCATTAGCAATAATGGAGTTTTGAAATATTAATGTTTGTGCTAAGGTCCCTGTCAAATTAAAAATACTTCCACCTGGTGCGGTTAATGTTAAATTCCTAATAGAACCTCCATTTGCGCCAGAGAAAATAGTTCCCCCAACATAAACCAAAATATCCTCGTTAGCGTCTAAACCTGAAATATATGCATTATTTAAATCTATAGGAGCTGCTAACGCAATAGTACCATTAATTTCATAATATGTATTTTCATCCAGCATGTAGGTACTACCTCCTCCAGCAGTTAGCTCATCAGCTAAATCTGCAGCACTTTTTATTAATTTATAGTTATCTCTAACTGGAACACTTTCCAAGGGAAGCCATCCTGTACTATCATAAAAATAAAAAACACTATCATCAGTATCAAACACTAATAACCCCTCAGCAGGACTGGCAATTGCATTACGCTGCGTAGTGGTCATTCTTGGTGTTAAAACACCTTGAGTTGTAGATGTAATATCTAAAATGGCTGTTGGATCAGGATTAGTATTTCCTATTCCTATTTGGCTTTGTATTTTAATGCTTATAAGAAATAGAAAAACGGCTAGCAGAATAGTAGATCTCTTCATTGCAAATTTTTTTATTTGTTATGAGAGACTTTTCTTTTTAAATAGCATTACCAATTTAGTGATTTTATCGATAAAAAACAAATTTTAAAGATAAAATGCGGTTTTTGTTTTTTAAAAAGAAATTGAAATGGTAAATTTTAACTGCTTGAAGAGCTTATATAGTCTTTTAAAATACCAACTACATAATCAATTTCTGCTTTTGTATTATAAATACTAAATGAAAAACGAATTGAGGGTAATTCTAGGTTTTTAGCGTTTAAAATTTCCGCTAAAACATGAGATTTAATGTTACTACCACTTTGGCATGCGCTACCCTTAGAACATGCTACTCCTTTTAAATCTAACTGAAATAATAGCATGGCTGATTTTTTAGGAGTGATAGGTAATCTCACATTAACCAGCGTGTAAGTGCTTTTTTGTAAATCTTCAGAAAACCCATTAAACAAAACATTTGGAATTTCACTTTTTAGTTTTGAAATGAAATAAGTCTTCAATTCTTTGATATATTTTGTCTCAGATTCTAAATTTTCATAAGCTAAAGTTATCGCTTTTTCAAGTCCAACTATATTGTGAACACTTTCAGTACCTGCTCTCAATCCTCGCTCCTGTTCTCCTCCGTAAATCATTGGTTTTACACCACTATTCTTTCGTATAAACGCAAAACCTACACCTTTAGGTCCATGAAATTTATGTGCGCTAGCCGCTAAAAAATCTACTTTAATAGACTCCAGATCTATATTGTAATGCCCTATGGCTTGAACAGCATCAGTGTGAAAAAGAGCGTTGTGAGTATTACATAAGTCTGCAACTTTTTTTATATCTAAAATATTCCCTATCTCATTATTCACAAACATTAAGCTAACTAAAACATTTTCGTTATCAGTCAAGAGTGTGTCTAATTCGTCTAAATCAATATTTCCGTATGCATCTAAGTTTAAAAAATTTGCTTTTATACCATACTGTTTTTGTAATTCTTCAATAGTATGTAGTACTGCGTGATGTTCAATTTTTGATGAAACAATATGTCTAACACCAAGATCTTTTACAGCACTTTGTAGAACTAAATTATCTGCTTCAGTACCTCCAGATGTGAAGATAATTTCACTAGCGGAAACATTTAAAAGATTAGCAATTACTTTTCTAGAATTTTCAATTAATGATTTGGATAATCTGCCTAAATTGTATGAAGATGAGGCATTTCCATAATTATTTTTTAACACATCTGTCATCACGGAAATTACTTCATCACGCATTTGTGTAGTGGCAGCATTATCAAAATATACCTGTTGCATCAGTTCTTAATTTCTAACAAAAATACTTCAAATAAAATTATTAGTAAATAGCTACGTTATATAGGCAATTCTATTATTTTTGCTTAAAATAAAATTCTATGAGATCTGTTTTTGTTCTGTTTTTGTCATGTAGTTTTTTACTCATTTTCTCTTGTAGTGATGGGGATGTTATAGATTTTGAATTTGATTTTGATGACGAATTTAGAGCTTGTGGAGAAAGTGAATTGTTATTATTCAAGACAAAAGAAGACCCTTCAGAAACCGTTTCTGTTTTGATTTTAAATTATACTGTAGATGAGATATTTTCTGAAGACGAGGAAAATGATTCTTTAGTCATTGAGAAAACTAATGTACGTTTTACATATAGAACGTATGACAGAATAGGTTTACCAGATAATGATGATTTATTTTGTGCAAGCATACCAGCAGAAGGCCTAAATATTGTAATTGATGAAAATGATGAAACAGCTACAGCAACTATAATAAGGGTTTTAACCGAAGATGATAATGATGGAATTCCAAGCGAACTCGAAGGTCCAAATGGAATAGATCCACTAGGAGATACTGATAATGATAGGGTACCAAACTATCTTGATGATAATTCTAATGATAATTCTATCTTAGATGCTAATGGAATGATTGAAGAGGGCTTTGATACAGATGGAGATGGTCTTCCTAACTTTATCGACGAAGATGATGATGGAGACAATGTACTTACTAAAAATGAAAATCCTGACCCTGATGATAATGGAGAGCTTTCTGATGCCCTAGATACTGACGGAGATGGTACTCCAGATTATCTAGACGCTGATGACGATGGAGACGGTGTATTAACTAGAGATGAGGAGAATGACACCCAAAATCAGAACCCGCTTGATGATATTACAAATAGTGACATAGGGCCAGATTATATAAACCCAAATGTTTCTAATACTATTGCCGCTGTCTCTTACAGAGAGCATGATATTATAAGAACTTATGTTGTAAGACTTATAGTGTCAAATATAAATATTAGCTTTTTAGGTCAAGATGAGTTAGATTTTGGAGTTCTAACAGGAGAATCCAATTTATCTGGTAGTAGAGTAATTACTCCTGATTTTCCTTAATTAGAATTTTGGTAAATATATACCTCAGTTGCTCCTACGCCGTATTTTTGGAAATTTGCATCGTAATACTTAATATTATCATATCTCCTAAAAAGGGTTGCTAATTCTTCTCTTAAAACACCTTCCCCAACTCCATGTATAAACACTATACGTTGTATTCGTTTTTTAATAGCAAATTCTAATTGATATCTTGCTGTGTCAAGCTGTAAATTTAGCATTTCAAAATTAGTCATACCTCTTGAGGATTTCACTAAATGATGGATATGTAAATCTACTTCCATTGCAGGTTGAGAACGTTCTTTTGGTTTTACTCGTTTTGATGGTTTTCTTTTAATCACTTCTTTTTCAGTGATTATAGCATTAATTTTAGAGTTACTTAAGGTATTTTCTATAGAAATATTTGAATCTTTTATAACCAATTCAGATTCTAAAAAATCTAGTAAAAAGCCATCTTTAGTTTCTACAGTAACAGTATCGCCACTTATACTCTTTACTATACCTGACAAGTCATCGTCTAAAACCAAAACCATATCTCCTACTGCAATAGCCATTAAAATTTATTTTTCTCCTTCTTGATTTTCCTCATTCTTGCTCGGGATAGTCTTTGTTATTCTATAGACACCTATCATTAAAACAACGATACCAACTATTAAAATAATTTGGTTTTGTGATTCGCCTGCTTTAGCATACATAGCTACTATTGCACCTATAATAATAAGTATATAATTAAAGTATTTCATAAAAGACTATTCCTTTCTAAAGAGACACAAATTTACATGAAAATAGTGATGATTGTACTTCATAATAAATCAAAATTCATATTAAAATATCGACAAAAAGCACATAAATACGTTTAAATGATAAAATTTTGTATATTTGCAATTGAAGCTCCAAAAATAAATGACTTTAGCTGTTAATATACTTAGAAGACTTATTACCGTTAATTACACCTTCATAATTAGTAAAGTAATACTATTCGCCATTGTTATACTAGGTTTAAATAATTGTTTGGCTCAAGATTTATATGTAGATAATGACAGCTATCTATATGCTAGAGATGTTGTGCTTTTTGTTAATGATGATATCAGATTAGAAACAACTACTTCTAATATTTATATGAGGGGTAACGCTCAATTGATGCAAAACACAGACATTAAAAACTCAGATGCTGGCGAATTATCCATCTATCAAAATCAAACTACTGGTATTTATGAATATAATTTTTGGTGTTCTCCAGTAGGGGTAAGTATTGATGGAACTACTAATGCAAATGTTGATTTTGATGGCACTAGTATTCATGATCCTGCCGATCATACAGATTTAACAAATGTTACTTCCAGTGCTTACGCTTATACAAATTCTTACAATGGTAATGCTACTCAACTTTCCCAACGTTGGATTTATACTTTGATTTCTGCTGGAGGATATAATGGATGGGTATATCAAAGTAGTACAGGAAATATTGCTTCTGGATATGGATTTACATTAAAAGGTAGTCCTAATGTAAATAATGTTTTAGATTTAAGAGGCAGACCTAATAATGGAGATATTTCAATTGACTGTACATTTACAGGAGTGGATTTAGATCCGCTTTCAGGATCAACAACACAAGTGGAGACACTTACTGGGAATCCATATCCATCAGCATTAGATTTAAAGTTGTTCTTAACTGATGGTTTTGATGGCACTACTTCCTTAACAGGAACAAATAATAGAAATATATTAAGTGGAGAAATATTTTTTTGGGAACAAGTACCTGTTGGCTCTCATAATCTTCAAGACTATCAAGGAGGTTACAGTGTTTATAATGTTGGTGACCCTTTAGACCTTTCAGATAATGGATCTTACGCTACCGCTCCTTTTGAAAATTATAACTTAGATGGAAGTGTAAATGGAGCCACTGCAGGTAATACTCAAGATTTTACTGCAAATAATGCAAGACGATATGCTGCAATAGGCCAAGGTTTTATTGTAAGTAGTTTAGATAACGGAGGTGCTGCATCTGGCGGTACTGCTGTATTTAATAATGCCATGCGATTATATCTAGCTGAAGATTCTACTACAGGAGGTAATGGTTCTGTTTTTGCAAAAACTCAATCAAAAAATAAAACCGAAGAACATATAAAACCTCAGGTAATAGCAATGTCTCATAATGGTATCGATTACCAGCAAATTATTAATAACCCTATAACAATTCCTGAAATAAGAATTCATACTAAAGTTGATAATACGTTTTACAGAGAGAGTGTTATAGCTTTTAGAGATGGCACCCCAAATAATAATACCTACAATAGATTTTTTGATGGTAGAAATTATGAAGGAGGTTTAACAAGAGACGCTTACCTTTTATCTGAAGGCAAAGAATTGGTTATTAAGTCTATTAATTATAGTGAAGACACCAAAATCCCAATGGGTTTAAAAGCAAATAAGGATAATACTTCTTTTGAAATTACAGTTCATAATCTTAGAGCGATTCCTGAAACTGTCTCTATTTATGTTCATGATAAATTAAACGATACATATACCGATATACGTAACGCTACATTTAGTGTTGTTTTAGAAGAAGGTATCTATAATGAAAGATTTGAGATTTCCTTTAGTAATGAGAGTACCTTAAATATAGAAGCAATAGATATATCTGATTTTAAAGTATTTGAAAACTTTAAACGCCACCATTTAGAAATTATTAATCCAAAACGTAAAGAGATAAACACAGTAAAACTTTACGATGTCTCTGGAAAGCTAGTATTGCAACAAAATATTACTTCTACTAAGCGCAAAAACATAATATCCACAAGGTCACTAAGTTCAGGTATATATTTAGTATCCTTAAAATTATCAGATAATCAAACACTTAACAAAAAAGTAGTGATTTCTGGTAACTAAATTACTATATGTTAATTTCTCTGCGTTCTTAATTACTATCATTTTTACTATATTTAGCACAAATTCCACTACAAATGCTACTAATTAGTGAACTTGAAGAATACATGCTTCCCTGCCTAAGTAAAAAGTATTTAGGAATTGAATGTATGGGGTGTGGCTTACAACGTAGTTTAGCTCTTTTAATGCAAGGCGAATTCGTTGCGGCTTTTAAAATGTATCCTGCTATTTATCCATTAGTATTATTATTTATAATAATAGGTATAAATACGTTTAAGCCATCCAAATATAGATACAAAGCAATTGTTTTACTTGGAATAATTTCTGCTACAGTAATAGTGGGTAGCTTTATAATGAAAACTTTTATAATTAAATAATCAAATACAATGGAACAACAAAAATTACCTAATTCAACGCTCATTTTAGTCTTCGGAATCTTATCTATAGTAACTTGTTGCTGCTATGGAATAGTAGGTTTAATCCTTGGTATAGTTGCAATAATATTAGCAAAAAAGGCAACTCAAGTTTATTCCAAAAATCCAGAGCAATACTCAGGTTTTCAAAATGTAAAAACTGGTAAAATTTTAGCAATAATAGGTATTGTATTAAGTGCTTTAACTTTGATATACTTCATCTGGATATTTTCGGTAATAGGAATAGAGGGTATGCAAGATCAAGAATTGATGCAAGAAAAAATAAGAGAAATGATGGGTGGATAAATAACACATTACATTATTATTCTCTATAAAAAATGCCTTGAAATAAAAATATTTCAAGGCTTCTTTATGTCGGGGTGGCAGGAATTTCGAAACTACCTTAACCTTTATCATTGCTGCTATTTTGAATATTTCAACAATGTATATTAACCTATTTGCACACTATCTTATAAAAGAACTATTAAAGCATAAAATTTGCTTGTCTTTAATGTCATTTAAAGATATAAATTATATTGCATTCTAATTTATTTTATCGTTACCTCTTTTCTTCTATTGACTACGTTTAAGCTTCTACTAGCCATCTATTTGTTGTATTTATCCCTTCAATTTTGGGGTTTAACAAATTAGTGTGAAAATATTATTCAAGAACATGATCCTAATATATACATCAACAAGAGCGGTTCACGTTACCAACCTTTCTAAATATGAGCGCAACCTTTCGATTCCCTCCTTGGAAGTTGCCAGGCTATGGCCGAAGTATTGGAGATTTCTTTGGATAGATTGGTTCATGGCGAGAACATGGCACGGGACACCATAGAGGACATGGATTTGCTCACATTATTTAACAAGGCTTAAAAACTCTCAAAAAAACAAAAGGAAACCGTTAAAGATTTCCTCTCTGCATTTATCCTTAAAGCTAACCTCACTCAAAAATTAAGTCAATAAAAAAGTCTCTACATTGCTGTAAAAGCTCTTTCTTTTTTATTTTTATCACTCAATACGGTACTAGTTGCAAACTAGCACTAGCGCTCACTCTTGTGTGAACATACTAGGACGAGCGGGGGCGAAAAAATCACAGAAAAACTTGAAAAAATTGGTAGTATTAAATCTAATTTAGAATAAATCGACCACTATTCTAAACAAAAAACGAGCATACGCATAGCACACTCGTTTTATTAAATATTAAATCTTTTTATCCTAAGAATTATCTTCAACAGATGCATCTGGAGCATTATTTTTTACAGAAGCAAAACCGTTTTCCATAGCATCTTTAATTGAATACATTTTGCTTGTTCCAACTCTTAATGCCACTAAGTTTAAACTTGCTTTATTTTTATTATTTAATTTTTACAAAATATGGTAAAATCTTTTAATTTTATTAACTGTTAAGCATACTAATTAATACTCCTTCCTATAACAAAAATAGAATGAAAAATCTTATTATCATTTTAATTGTATCCATAATGAATTGGGGATGTGGGCACAATAAAAGTTTCTTTTATCAAAAATCAAGAAGTGTAAAGAGTTCAATAGATTATATTCAAATAAAAAATGATTCTATTTTTGATAGTAATCAGATAATAAGCCTATTAACCATAAATAAAAAAGACATTAATAATTTTAATGTAAAATTTGGACACAATTCTCCAAACTTAAATACAACCAGCATTCTTGCTGAAAGCAATAATGCAATAGCTGCTATTAATGGTGGTTTTTTTGATATAAATAATGGGCAAAATACTACATATTTTGAAATAAACAATACTATAATTAATAGAAAGAAAATTAGCAAGAAAAAGAGTATGTTAGACATTCTAATGAATGGTGCAATAGTTATTAAATATGGTTCTGAAATCATCATACAGCATGCTAAATCAGAACAATTTTATGAATCTTCAAAACAGGAATCTGCAGTTTTGATATCTTGTCCCTTGCTATTGATTGATTCGAAAGCCTTAGAACTACCTCATGTTAGTTTTGTCGATAATAGACACCCTCGAACTTGTTTATGTAATACTAAAGATTCTACAATATTTATAACTATTGATGGTCGAAGTATGGGTGCAGAAGGTATGAGTTTGTCCGAAGCCCAAAGTTTTTTACTGAGTTTAGGATGTATTAATGCAATTAATTTAGATGGGGGCGGCTCTACAACCATGTGGATTAAAGACAAAGGAGTAGTAAGTTATCCAAGTGATAAAAATGGTGAACGACCAGTATCTAATGCTTTATTGATAGTAAATAAATAATTACTTCTACCCTCAACCTATCCATATCTTATATTTCTTTACTCGTCTTCAAACTCGTTAAAAATAAAAGCTGTCACAATAATTGAATTATCAGATTCTTTTTCCAAAGAAATATTAATGCAATCATTATCGGAAATTTCAGCAGAATATAAAGTATCCATTAACATTTGTCTTCCATCCCACATAGATGGACAGAAAGTGCTTGAAAATTTAACATCACCATTGTAAGCAAGCTTTAATTTATCATTGATTTCATTTATTAAAGTATTATACGATTCATTTGATTTATATTCTACCTCACAAACAATTATATCTTGATTACTTTCTCCTAAGTAATTAAATGATACTTCATTTAATGGTTTAATGACTGGAAAATTACAAACTTCCGATTCTTTTATTGTCAGATACCATAAAAAAGAATTCTCTTTTATCGAATAATGATTAGAACCATAAAACCAAAAATTCCAATATTTATAATTTTTGACTATAACAGGTGAAAAAATAAGTGTAATTAGAATTATTGACCCCAAAACTAAAATCCTTAACCTCTTTTTTTTGATAAGAAGTATTGATATTAAAACTATCAAAAGGATGAATAGCAATATTCCAAAAAAATATAAATAACTAAACGTACTCATTATCATATAAAGTAATAGGTTTAATAATAACTTAATAAACATCACCACTTTGTAAACTTACCAGACTTATATTCGATAGGCTCTAAAATAAATTCAGCTGGTACATCAACTGCGTTAGGGGTCAAAGGTGTTATAAACGTAGTAGGGGCTGGTGTATGGTTTTGATATGTATTAGGGTTTAAACTATTAGGGTACACATTGCACACTCGTTTTAATTAAATATTATTAAGTCTCCTTATTCTAAGAATTATCTTCTACAGATGCATCTGGAGCATTATGCTTTACAGAAGCAATACCGTTTTCCATAGCATATTTACTTGAATACATTTTTTTTGCTTGTTCCAACTCTTTTAACTTTACTCAGTTACTATAATGTTCTCCTCACATAAAATCCCCTTAAAAGATTCTTTTTCCATAGCATTCTTAATAGTTTGAGATACCAAAACATCCGTAATAATCCTTGGTAACGCAATCATATCATAACCTTTTTCCAAAAACAACTCTTTCAACACTATTTTTTTTGGACATATTACTATCATATCATCAATTTCATTTATTTCTTTGATTTTGCGATTAAAATCTAACGCATTATCAATAGTAATTTCTCCTAAATCATCCATAAACTTCTCCTTATAAAATGTAGAACGCTTAAAATCTATCATTTCAAGGTTGTCATCACTAGTATCAAACTTGAGCCAATAAATATTTTCAACTGAATCGTTTAAATTTAATTTACCAGAATAAAATTTATGGTCAAACAAATTAAACTGTGATAAAAAATCTTTAAAACTTTCAGAAATCAGCAAACCAGTACTAAAAAAAATACCACCATGACTCAAGATATCTGTAAAATTAGCACCTTGTTCTAAATCGAACTCCATCAAGCCGTTTATATCTCTTAGACCAGCTCTATTAATTTCTTGAATATAAGCCTCAGTATCTAGTCCATGTGTATCTACCTGTGAATATTTTCCTATGTAATCTTGGTCTAAGGATAAATTATAATATTTCATTAATTTATTTTTAATTTATTTAAAGGTATCCTATTTTTAATAGTTTTAGCATCAATCTGCTTTTTAAGTTTATCAGCAAAACCTTCTAAAAATTTTCTAGCCATGTCTGGTGAAATATTATCTATTCACCTTTTGATTTAACAAATTTTTCAATCGCTTTTTCAATGTTTTTTGTGTAATCTCCATAGGGAGCGTGCATTCTAGAAAGCCTTTTTCTTCCTCTTTTATCCCTAAAAAAGGATTGTAGAGGAATTCCATTAGTAACGCCATTAAAGTCAAATCCATCAATAACTGCTTTTTTAACAAAATCGTTTTTCTTTAATAATTCTACTGGAATAACATGATGAACTTGGAATAAGTCTCCTAATTTCTTTCCAGTTTTCTTAATATAATTTGCTTTATAATTGAAGCGGGCAGCCGTTAGTGCCTTGTCTATCTTTAACGCAGCATCTTTACCAAATTTTTGAGTGTTTTTAACTATACGTTGAATTCTACCTTCAAATTTATCAACATTTTTCAGTATTTGCTCGAGCAGTTCATGTTACCAACCTTTCTAAATATGAGCGTAACCTTTCGATTCCGTCTTTAGAAGTTGCAAAGCGTATGGCCGAAGTATTGGAAATTTCTTTGGATAGATTGGCTCATGGCGAGAACATGGCACAGGACACCATAGAGGACATAGATTTGCTTACATTATTTAACAAGGCTCAAAAACTCTCCAAAAAACAAAAGGAAACGGTCAAGGATTTTCTCTCTGCTTTTGTGCTCAAGGCCGACCTTACACAAAAATTAAGTCAATAAAAAAAGTCTTTACATCCCGATAGCTATCGGGACTGTAAAAGCTTTTTCTCTTTTATTTATTTTTTCTCACTCTTACCGCCACAAGTTACAAACTTGCGGTAGCCAGTACGTGTTAAACTAGCGGCAGCGGGGGGAAACTATTTTTTTCAATTATAGAGTATTAAGAATATTTTTCAATTGCAATACGCATATAGTCAATATCTTCATTCTGACCTGAACTAAATTTACTAGAGTAGTCTAAATATTTATTAAATAATATTTTCTTCTCTTCAATATCCAAATGTATCGCAAGCAGAGTGCCAACTAAAACCTGCCTAACCAAAAAAGTAGAATAAGATGTCATTTTGGGTTTAGTTGAATCATTATTTTCATATGGTAATTCATTAAAGAGGTAATTTAATTTATTTAATGAATTAGTTCTTTCTTCTATTGTATTTGCCACAAACGAATATTGTCTAACATATAGCTCTTGAACTAGAGAGTTGATATCTAAATCATTTAATATTGGTTTATCATCTATTTTATGTTTTGCTCTTTCAGTCGATTTATATATACCATTAATATTGCTTAAATGCATTATGGAATTTAACTGTATACTAGATATTTCAAAACAATCACCGATGAAATTTGTATTTATAGTTTTATATAAATTCGTTATCTCTGGAGATACTATTTTAACATAATTATAATATTCCAAATATGATGGTTTCATAAAGTTAATTGACAGTCTATAATCCAATCCATTAATTCTTTTACCATAGTCAGCATAATGGTCTCCCCTAAATTTTTTTTCTAATAATGACCAACCATGTAAGTCTATTCTATCTGTAAAACCATTAATTATTTTTTCTTCTATTTCTTTTCTTGTCATTAATTATTTTTTGAATATTCTTTTGAAGAATGATTTCTTACCTAATATTTTTGTTCTTCCTGTATATTTTATAAGAGCCATTTTTAAAATAAACTTTTAGTGAATTATATGTAACTAAAGGATTGTTAAAGATATTGTTTATATGATTCATAGTAATAATTTTAAAAGAATATTTCAAAAATAGAATGTGTTGATTGTATAAAAAAGTGTTTTTACTTTTTTAAATACTAAAAACAGTGATTTTAATAATTAAAGTTTCTTTTGTTTCATTTTCAGTAATTTATATACTTGATTAATTAACCTTTATCCAAATGGATAAACCTTAATTTACTCCATAAAAAAACGAGCATACACATTGCACACTCGTTTTTATTAAATATTATTAAATCTGTTATTCTAAGAATTATCTTCTACAGATGCATCAGGGGCATTATTTTTTACAGAAGCAATATCGTTTTCTAATATTCACTAATTCGGTTTATATGTTTGTATTTTATTTGTAATTATTTTAACCACATTCTTACCAAACTCATTTCCTAGCAAATACAATTGAGGTTCTATTTTTTTAGATTTTTCTTTATAGACATTCATAGTCTCAGGTTTGTACAGAGTCAATAACTCTTCTATCTCTTTTTCAGAATAGTTATTCATATATAACTGTTTTACTTTTGTATTAAATTCTTTATAAGGTATATTCCTTTTAATATCTTCCCAATACCAACTAGGTATGTTGGAAGCATTTTTTTTAAAATTATTTAAAATCGTACTTACTAAAGCAGGGGCTATTTGCTCAGTTTGAGTAACTTCAAATAACTTATTTAGTAAAACACTTTTTTTATCCATATTTTGCTGTGCATTTATATTTAAAATCATAAAAAACACAATTAATGCACTTAATACTTTCATAATACCATCTTTCTTTTTTTTAGCTAATCTAAATAAGGATAATTAAGAAAATCCTTTGTTTTTAATTTATGATGACGCCTATCTCTAAAATTAAAGCTTTTAATATTTTTATAATCTAACCAATAACTATTATCCTCTTCTAATATATTAGCTCCATAAACATTAATCTGTTCAAGTTTTTTTAAACCATCTAAAATTGGTTTTAAGCTAATTATCTCGGTAGTATTGTCAAAACACAAAATTTTAACATTAGGAAAACTTTTATAAAAATCTGCATTGACTAGTTTGCAATTAGTTATATCTAAATTCTCAACACTATTAAGTACTACATTTTCATTAATTTTCAATTTACTATTTTGATATAATCTTAACTCTTTCAATTGTTTTAATTTATCAAGACCATCCAAACTTTCATAATTACCACTTGCTAACTTGAGTTCTCTTAATTCAACAAGTTCTGACAACTCAATTAAATCTTTATTCTTAGGTTTATATTTAAATAAATTTAATTTCTCTAATTTATGCAATGCACCAATATTTTTTAATTTAGAAAACCAATTTGTACTCAAGTACTTGAGCTCTGGAAAATTTGATAAATCAATTGTAAGCTTATTTAAACCATCTCCCAAACCTAGTCTTTTCAATGATTTATGATGATACAAACTTTCAATATCAGTAGGTACATTTGAAACACTAAAGCCTATTAATAAAGATGAAATATTTAAATTACTAATTTCACTGAAATATTGTAATTGTTTTTCTGCATTAATACTTTCGTCATCCAAATGAAAATGAGCATCAGGATATTTGTTTAAATATTCTACAATTAATTCGTGTGCTTCAACTGTATATGAAAACACATGATGTTCTTCACTTATAAATCTAATACTCATAATTTACTAAAACGTTTCTCCACCTTTACTAATTATTTCTTCAAAAGCCTTATCTATTTGTTCTTTCATATCTTGACTTAAAGCTTCGTATCGCTTTTTACCAGGGGAATTAATTCTATTTTTATCCAAATCTGTAAAATTACCCCCACCTTGTTGTTTGGCCCTCATTAAACCTAATTTATGCTCCATTATTTCAGCAGTCTCTTTAAGACTTAAATGGCCTATACCTTCCGTTAACTGATAGTGAACTACTTTATCTCCTTCGACTCTTTTTCTACTTGACTTAGCCCTAGTACTAGGACCTTTCCCTGCGTAGTTTACTTGCCCTTCTTTCACGACTTCGTAAAAACCATTATGTGTAGTACCTGTTTTTTTAGTACAACCATTGTGGGCTAAAATGTTTTGAGTACTTACTAAAAAATTATGGTCTCTATAGACTTCTATGTCGTATACAACATACCATCCTTCTTTAGCAATTATATCTTTTACCGTTACAGTTTCCTGTTTAGTGGTTAATTTTTCTCCAATTTTTAAATCCGAAACTTTTACCCAATCATCCCTATCTTGAGACCATAATAAATGATTTTTAGTAACAGATATAGGCTTATTTCCATCTTCTAAATGTAGATTAACTACATTGTTAACATAGTGCTCTACTTTACCTATCAAGGGACGAACTACCGTATTTCCATTTTGATTTAAATCCCAAAATCGAGTATCTAATTGGTTAGGATAAATTTTTAATATTGTAACTTCTTTATCAAGACCTATTTGCGGAATATTGATATGAACTTTATCACCAATTTTAGTAGCGTTATGTTCCAAGAACCACCAATTGGGTCGTCTTAAATGTACATTGGTATAACTACCATCTTCTTCTTTAACTTGCAGATGAACCCATTTCCATGTATATGGTGTTATATCTTCTCTATCTATTTCCCGCATGTAGAATTCAGCTTCACCATCAGAAAAAGTTATTATTCCCTCTTCCTTTTTATTTAACTCTTTTTGTAATTCTATGTCTTCTTTAGAGTAATAATCTGCTGAGATAGGCTTAGATGTAAAAGTACTAGAAAACAAATAAGGGTTTTCAAAAACATTTTGTGGGCGGTAATATATAAAACTATTAAAAGAGCTTAATTCAGGTTTAGCATTAGATAGTAATGCTAATTCTTGTGAAAAGCAATTATTAATATAGAGTGCTCCGAATAAAAGTAAAATTAATTTTTTCATCATCCTTATTTATTAATTAGATACTACGTTTAAATCATAAACTTCAAAATCACCTTCAAGAATATTAATTCCTTTAATTTTAATAGTTTTCCCATTAAAGAGTATTATAATATCGTTAATTCTTAACTCAGAAGCTTTAGTTTCTTTATTATCTACTAAAAACGTGAAGTCTTCAGAAACTTCAATTAAAGAATTATCTTCAAATTGAATTTGGTATAGCTTTTTGACATTTTTCTTAACTTTTTCTGATACTTCTTGTAGCCTTAATTTTTTATCATCAGCATCATAAATCCATACCTTATCACCAATATTCACTTCGGAAATATCTTTATACCCACTTACAGTAAGAACATCTGTTTCTCCAGTAAAACAAGCACAATCAAACATTCGCCTGACAGCCTTTCTGGACATTTTACTTTTTCCATGCCTTACTAGTTTTTTAAGAAACATTTTAGCTCCACCCCCAACAATAATACCTGAACCATCATAACCTAACTGATACCAATCTTCATCTGTAGCCGTTCCATTGGCTAATCTCTCTACTAGCCCCATATATTCCTTTCCTATTGACTTCAATGTGCCTATAGGGTCTGCAACCAAGGACTTTATTCCCTCATAAAATGCTTTTCGCTGTTCTGGGTCTCGAATAATATCAACTGCTAACTTACCTGTAGTTATAGCTGAAACCCATCCAATATTTTCAATAATTCCATCCATAATACCAGCTGCAAGAGGTGGTAAATCCAATCCAAATTCATCTGCTAAAAACTTAGATGGTTTTGGGAAATCCCCATCTTTGTCTACAAGTGTAATGGGATTATTTAAGGCATGACTATAAGGACTATGACTAGCAAAGGCTGTAGTATATGGGTCCATAGTAAAATATCTCCCTATCCTTGGGTCATAAGTCCTAAATTGAGAAGTATAAGTTTTTCCTTCTCCTTTGACTTCATCGTCTTTTTCATTGCCCTGATAACCATAGCGATAATCATCAGATTGACCATGTCTATTGGGTAACAAAGCACCGAAGGGATAGTAGTCATTAAATGTAAGAACGTCAGGCATAAATATACCACTTTTTACTAATTTACGATCACTAATTACAGATAAAACATTACCAAGGTGGTTTGTTAGCTCATAACGCTTATCGCCTACAGAATTTACGAATTCATTATCAGTTAAAATAGCATCATCAACATATTGTTGCATGCCTAATCGAGAACTTCCGTAAATATGGTGCTCTGATAATTTTAAACCTACTATTTCGCTAGTAGTTGGTAGTATAATATTTGGATCTATAAAAAAATGTGCAACAGCACCATATTTTATATGCGAATTCGGGTTTATTACAATAGAATTTCCTGCTTTAACAGTTATATTAGAACCAGATTCGGCAGTATAATTTGTTAAAAAAATATTTGTAGGTGCTTCAATAATTTCTACTCCAGTATGAACAGTTCCTGAGGGCAAATAATAATCTGTTGGTATTGATGTTGTAGTTTCTATTAAACCTTTATGGTAAACTGCCATAACATTGCCTTGTGCATCTCTTAGATAATAGGTGTATGTGGCATCATTTGTGTTGCCTAACGGTACGTGTGTTTTTGAGATACGGTTACCTAAACCATCATACTCAAAAATTATGGTGGTACCATCTGTTTTTTCTATACGCTCTACTTTACCATCTACACGCCAGTTTATATTGCTTATACCTTCTGCTACATCTTTTGTTAATTGGCCTATAGCATCGTATTGGTAGTTTGCATTATTTAACTCTCCAGAAGCTATTAGGCTACCTTGATTGTTTTGATTGTCTATATCAATATTTTCAAATGCATTTAATGATACATCGTCGTTAACGCTATACAGTTTATTATTTCTTAATGGAGAGTATTTATCTAGTAGAGATCCATCTTCATTATAATTATAGTTATAGCTAAGATTGTCCATTGCTGTTCCTCCAACAAACCGTTGAAGACTGGTTAAGTTACCATTTCTATCATATTCATATCCAGATTCGTAAGCTAAAGCACTACCGTTATAGCTTTTCATGGAGTTTATACGATTTAACTGATCGTAGGCATAATTGTTTTGTAATACAGCTAATGGGTTTTCATTTAAATCTATTAAACTGGTAACCATTGTTTTAATGTTACCATTATATAGATTTTTGTTATTTACATTGCTACCGTTTTCGGCCAATGTAAAAGGGTTAGTGGCAGTAATGGGGGCATAATCACCACTAAAATAGTTTAGAGAATATGCAAAAGCATCTTTTGCGCTAAGGGTGCCATTATCATTCCCCATATCGTTAACACCTGCATTTTCTCCATTTACACCTTTTAACCAACCTTGTATGGTGTATGCATAATCTAAACCTTGTACTTTTTGCTCCCCTAAAACGGTTCGCGCCAATGGGCCATGTGCATAATACTCGTAAGAGGCATCGGTTTCCCAGAGTACGCCATCTTTTGAGGTTTTAACTAATGTTATTCGGTTATCGGCATCGTACTCATAACGATGTATAAATTGATCATTTTCTCCTTTTTGGTAGGTTACTTGGTTAACATTTCCACTTATTAAATCGTAATCGTACTCAGTGGTTTTTATTTTCTTTTCTGCATCTGCACCCAAGAAGATATAATACCCCATTTTTTTAACATTACCGTGTATATCGTAATCATAAAAAATGGCATTGTTACAATCTAGTCCTGAAGTTGAATCATCAATATACACTACCGCCGACACCCTATTACGGAGGTTGTTTTGGATAAACTCTTCATCTTCTGCTAATGCAGATTGAGTAGAATACATTGTTTTAGTAACTTGCTCTGTTTTTGTAAATAAAGCTACCAAAGCATCATTTTTATCAATGATATTCCCTCCAATTAAAAGGTCTAGTTTTCCTATATCATTTATAATATATTGGTCATTTAAATGCCCTTGACCTGCTTCCGTAATTCTGCCTAAACCATCATATAATGTATAACTGATAAGTGTATTTATTGACGTACTATTTTCTAACTGTAAGGCATTTTGAGAAGCTATGATACGCCCTAGTTCATCATAAGCAAAACGCGTTTCGCCTCCATCTGGTGTACTTTGCCATACTAATTGATTTAAAGAGTTATAACGGTATTGGGTTTTGAATGTATGATTATCTGGATTCCCTCTATTTACACCTTCTGGTGCTACGGTTTGTACTAGATTACCTGCTTGATCGTAATAATAAAGGGTGTATTGGTATTCTTTGTCTGAATAATCCATAGTAAAATTTTCTATGGCGTTATTCATTGCTTTGTTTATATAATTTCTTTTAAAATCTTCTTTTAAAGTATTTACATAACTTTGATAAAGATCTTCAGTAAAAGTTGCAGACACATTTATGGCAAAGGTTTCGCATTGATTATCAATAGTGTCTGGGTCTATGGTAATTTCCTCTTTTGGCATCATTGGTGCTGGTGGGCAAATACCATTGTTTGAAAGCATCCATATATTATTTACATATTCTTGCCAATTTTCTCCGTTGTAACTGGTACTATCTACATATAATTTATAATCGTCAATTACTGTATTAATTTCATTAAAACCGTAATTAAGATTAGTATCTCCAAATTGAGACAATGTTAAAAATTGAGGATGGGCTGTAGTATTTATTTGAAAAACATCTTTTGTGTAATACAAATATGAATCAACTAAGTATTCAAAATTCATATTGTAAAAATCAGCTTCAAGATAATTATCTGTAAAATAATAATCTGTAACTAAGCCTGAAACGAGGTCTTGATCTGCATCATCATCCATATCATAACCTACTGAAAAATTCATACCATTTGCTCCAAACCATAAATCGTATTTGTCTTTACGTATTACTGGGGCTACGGTTTGGGGGATACACGGATGGCTACAAAGCCCTAGATTATTAGCAAGGTAATCTAACCTATTGAATAAATCACTAAACTGATTGAACGGTGCATAATCTGTATCCCAAAAATCATCAGGTCTGCTACTTACAATTGCAGTATCAGGAGTATATAACGATTGCATAAAACTGTCAAATGAATCTAAAGTTGCATTTACAGTTCCGTTGTAAAAATAACTTCCACCATTTTGACCAAAAGCATAAATTTTTGAATTAGCAGCATATCCTTTATACATTGTTGAAATGTCTTCAACACAACTACCATCTGAAACTATAATGATCATATCTGGCACTTCAGATAAACTATCTACTATTTGCAAACCACTAGACCAAAAATCTCTATTTCCACTGCCACTATATTGTGTATTTATCCAAGACCTTAATGCAGTGACTTCTGCTGAGACTGATGAATTTTGTTCTAAAATATAATTTTGTGTTGGTAATGTAGAATCAGACATTGCTATCAATGATATTGTAGCATTAGATCTGCTTTCAACAACATCATCTATAAAATTATTAATCCCATCTTTAATCCATTGTTCCTCGATATGATCTATAGAGCCTGAGGCATCTACTATAAAAGCAATATTCGTTTCTTCTAGATCTTCATCAAAAGCAACAGTACAAGGACAAATCACACTTGGACTTACGGTAATTGGACTTGAGGTTACTACCTGATCTGAATTCGCTGAAATTGTTTTTATGATCATATGATCATAATTACTACCATCAGCAGTTGTTAATTCCATATTAACAAAATGATCAATAGCACCTACACCATGAATATCAACAAAATAGGTGTCTAATTTTAATAATTCTATTCCATTTTTTTCTATAGCATAGTATCCAGAAGAGTTATTCCAAGTAGCTGTTCGACTTGTATCCCCTAGATAGTCTGGTAAAAAAGAATCATTATGATAAGTAGGTATAGTACTCAAATCAACAACCGCATTTATCTGAGAAGTTTGGTTTAACGCATTAAATAGGTTTCGTATACTTATCTCAAAACGGTCTTTGTTTTCACATGTAGGAGAATTAAATACAGCCCCTAGCTCTCCTGGACCTCCAAGTTCATCACCATTAACTCCTGGTGCTGCGGGGTCGTCAGTATTCGCTGTAATTACATTACCCCCAATAGTACATTCTCCAATAGCAATGGGTGTTGTTCCATATATTACATAATCTACTATTTCGTTAGTACCTATATTTCGAATGATAAGATTAGATTGGAAGGCAAATATTCCATTGGCAGGATCATTTTCAGATCCTTCAGAATCATCATAATAGAAATTATAAAACCCCGATATTACCCATTTTGAGCCTGCTGTAGCTGTTGCATCATAATCATTCCAACTCAAGCCTAAATTTGTACTTACGTAGGTTGGCAAATTCAGGGTTAAAATCTCATAGATACCTTGATTAATTGTAAGCTCATTACCAGATATAGAAGGTGTAAATGAAGAGCCATTGGCTAATCCATCTGATATATTACCATTAGTTAGATTATCTATTAAATCTTTAGTTACATATGTACCATTATAGATAGTTGTTTGTGTAGGGAAGTTATAAGCTAACCCATTGTTATCTGTTTGCTTGATTAATCCATTTAAAAAGTATTCTAAATCAAATAATAATGGGCATTTACCTGAGTCTAAATAATTTTGATAATCGGTTCCAGAGTTGGTTATTAGTTCATTCTCATCTTGATATAGATCTCCATTTGCTGGTTTAAATCGTTTTTCCTTTTCAGAAAACAATGGTGCATTATCTGAGCTACAAAGTTGATTTGCATCACTAGCTCCTAAATTAGCAAAATTATTTATGCCATTTGTAAAATAATAAGCTAATTCGTTTGTGACTGAAGACAGACTTCCTTCTGTATTACCTATACATACATTATAACATCCTTGATTTTTTGCATAAGCATTTAAAAATGTAGCTTTAATTCTTGCTTTTAAGCCTAAATAAAACCCTTTATATACTTCCCAAATTTGATTTCTTTGAGCTTCAGAATCAACATTAGCATTAATATAATCTGGAGTTACTCCATTCACGCCATTGCATGTTGGATCTCCTGCACACATAATATTTGCATAAGCGGTCTCCAACATATTATTATTACCATTGTTTTCATACCTCAGATTGAGAGCATTTAACATAATACTGCGTCTAATATTAGATGTAGCAGTAGTGGTAACAGATAATAGGAGCGCATTGTGGTTGGCGAAATAAGGATCTTTTATTATAGATCCATTGCTATTACCATAGATACTATTTTTGGTATCAAATAGCCCTGTATTATTATATGCATCATCAAAAGTTTTAACGCTTCTTATATAGGCATCATAACCATCAGAATCTACTGTTACGGTTGAGCCATCATTGGTTATGTAGTCTAAAACATTTGTAGTACCAATGTTGCAATCTTCTTGTAAATATTCTAAGTAGCAATATTCGGGGTGATATGGCAATAATGCATCTAACCAAGAATCGTTGATGCCTAATAAATCTATAAAATCTTCAACATTTGCTAAATTCTGAGGGCTAATCCATAATCCTTCTTCATCTTCGTTAATTATATTCCCATCTACTATTGGCTCGGGAGAATACGTTAAAACACCTAATTCATTTTCAACCTCAATAACCCTTACTTTTGCTGGTAGTCCTAATGCATCTAAATAGGTGCCTCCAATTGGATGTCGCCAATCGTTATCTACACCATTATCATTATATAAAAGCGTATTTGAATCATTGTAAACACTTAGTGGGTCTAATACTTGGTTTTGAGAAATACCCCCACCTATATCTATTAATGTAAATTCGCTATTCCCATACTGTCCCCCTGGGGCTATATCTTCTCGTAAGTTGGTTTCATAAACACTACATGAGGGTAGTGTTAATGATCCACCTGTTGCATAATTTAAAGCATCACATGCCCCAAAAACCCCATTTTCGTCTGGTAAACTTTTGCATGCTTCTACTAACAAATCGTAACCTGCTATCTTAGAAGAAATGGCAAAAGCTACTTCAGCAATATTTGTTGGATTACCACTCCAGCTTACATCTACAGTTACTCCATTAAAAGTTCCGCTAGCGGTATTTTCTCCTCCAGTCCCTAAAGAAAACGTAGTGGTGTTATATTGTGCTTCTAATTCTATTATTACATATGTATCTACATTAATAGGCAAACTATTTAAACATTCTGTGCAACTTTGAAAGCACCCTGTGGTATCTGCTACTGGCTCTATTGGAGGCACATAGCACGCTTCTCCTTCTGTTGTAATACTAGTTACATAGTCTTCTAAATATTGATTTAGAGTTTCCTTATTTACCGTTAATTGTTTAGATAATTGATATGTTCCTACGGGTAGAATAGCATCCAAGTCTGGAGATTGGTAAAACGTACCGCTTTGAGCTTCTAATTCTGTGATGTTATTTACTGTAGTAATTAACTTTTCCGCTCCACATTCGTCTTTCAAACTAATAGATAAATCGTATACTAAAGGATAGGGTGTTGAACACCCTGATGCAATAAAATTATAATCATCATTTAGGTTTTTTAAGCTATAATTAAATGTAAAACCTGCGTTCTCTTTTGATGAAATCACAGGTTTGGTAGCTATTAAAGCATCAAATAAACCTGGAAAATTTCCAGTTGACCTTCTTCGGTTTTTATCTACTGTGGTATCTACATCATTTAAGTTGGATTTTTCTAATATATCGGTAGTAATATCTCCATGAATGTTTGCTGTAACATCACTTAATGGTTCTAATAAATTAGTCTGCGTCTCACCTTCGGTAATAGCAGGAGCTTCTCCAGCTAAAGCGGTAGCAATAGTACGGCCTTGAGGATCAATATAACTTATACTTACTTGACCATTAGGATCTATAACAATATTCTTTTTGTAATGCAAAACATTACCAACATTTGTAGTTCCAAAAAGACGGTTTAATTCATCTTGTGTGGGTGTTGTATAAAAATAACGCATCTCATGGTCTGCCAAATCATAATTAATCTGGTGTTGTTTTCCTACACCTCCTTTAGATTTTATTCTACCTGTGTTATCTGGTGTGTATTGTATTTGGCTAAATGGATATCCTTTAGCATCTGGCACAAAGCTTTGAAATGGTTTTTCTACATCTGTAGGTGAGTTTGGACTATAATATGCACTAGCGCCTATTAGCGTACTCATCTCTTCTGTGGTTACCAAACAATTATCACCTGTAGTGGTCGACCAATCAAAATCATGATGCGTGTAAATTTTTCCGTCAATATTTAAATTAAAATCTGGATAGAATTTTAAGTTATTGCCTTGATTTGGGTGATTTCTATCTGCAGGTGTAGGAAGTACTTCTATCGCTGGCCGACCTTGATTATCATAAATAACCTCTCCTACAATAGCATTATCATCACTATTTATTTTTGTTACGGTTTGCCTATTGCGCAACGTACCATCAAAATAGCTTACAACTTCTTTCTTTTTTCCGTCTTCAGCATAACTGGCTTGAAATTGCCAGTTTTTATTGTTCTCATGAGCATGTTCTTCAAGAATTTTCCATTTTCCGTTACCTGTATTATTTCCAGGCCATTGCTCAACAGTAAGATAGTTTGTTCCATCATCCGAAGACCATGGTCCAGGTATATTAACCTTTTTATCAATTAACGAACCTCCAACAGCTCTTACTCTATAAATAATAAATCCTTCGTCGTAAACTAATGGTATCCTATAATTCAAATTAGTTGTCTGAATTCTTGTATTATTTAATTCGAATTGTTTAATAGTTAAGTCTATATCACTTCCATTTGCTGCTTTATCATAATTATCTAACCATGTCCATTCTAACTCATAATAAACTGCACCAACTTTAGGGTACCATTCTATGACTAATTCATTGTTTTCTAAAGTAGAAGTATTAAAAGTTGGAGCTGTTAAATCTAGTACTTGATAAAAATCAGATTGAAACCCTAGGTATAACTCTAAATTATCAGGAGTTTCATTAATCGTTACTCCAGTATCATCATTTGTTGATGTTATACTGGTTATGACTGCTCTAAGTCCTCGAATATTTTCAAAACCTTTAAGATCTATATTCTTTTTGTTTCCTACATTTCCAAATGGATTATATGATATTTCTAGTGTAGTGCTTACAGGAGTTGTTTCATAAACAGTGGGAGATATCATTGCATATACATCTACGACCATTGTAGTTGTATAAGCGTGAGCGTATGCTACGTCTGGATTTACTTTTAATTTTAAGTAACTAAAAGCGTTTAAACTCTCTGAATTTGGAGCGTTAAAATTTGAATCTTCTATCGTTTTTTGTGCGGTAGAAATAATATTATTTCCAGATATCCAAGGTTCTTCTTGAATATTATTCTGCGATATTAATACATTAATATTTAATAGTGTTAAAGCTAATATAACAAACTTTAAAAATGATAATGAATGAAGTCTCATAGCTTGGATATTAGTTGATAGTTAGCGTATTTATCTGAAAGTATATTTTCATTTTTATTTTGTTTTATATATGAATCTAACTTACATTTTCCAGTTTCTACATAAGGTTTAAATTTTGACATACTGATTTCAAGTCTAGGATTACCATATACTGTTTTACCTTTTTCCTCATAAGGCATAGCGTTTGACAAGTATAATATTTGTTCTTTCATTGAATAGTCTTCCTTGTTAAAATATATCAAGACCTTTGTAAAGGGGAGCTGGGTAATATCTGGCGCTACAAATTTGCAAACAATCATATTATCAGTTTCTGTAACATCATAGCTTTTAAAATAGGGCAAGATTGAAAGCATATTATTTATAAGCTCTAAACCATTCGTTTGCGATTGCCGTTTTGCTAATAATAAAGCTTTCTCATCGTGGTTCATCTTTAAGCTTCTATTACCTATTTGTATAAATTCTGTGTTGTGTATTTTAGAATAGTAATCGTTACCATTTTTTATTATAATACTTTTGTAAGATTCTGAAGGGTTTTCACTTTTTAATGAATTATAAACCTTGTAAGTAGCATCTATCTGGTATGCTTTTTTACTACTGTATAACTGTTGTGATTTTAAAAATAAATCTTTTATTTTCAGAGAATCGTTTTGCGAATAACCAACCCTAAAAATTAACATTAGGCACACTATCACTTTTAATCTCATATTCTAATTATTTAGCTTAACATTACTTGAACGCGTCTCCTGTATGGTATAAATTCCTTTTTCGGTTTCTTTTTTTACTCTTACTAATCCACCTTCATGATCGTATTCATAAAGTGTTGCATAATTGTTTTCGTCCAACTCTGCCATTAGGCGTTGTGTAACTGGATCGTAAACAAAACTCTTCATAGTACCATCAGCTTTATGAATACGGATATCATCGAAGTAAGTTACATAACTAGACCCTGCATTATTTTTTAATGCAATAGTTATATCTGTACTTCCCTCAGGAATTGTAAATTCTTTTTCTATTCGTTGCCAACCTTCAATGATTGAACCCGATGCTAAAAAAGGACCATCAGTAGTTATTGTACTTCCATTACTGTACGAAACTTGAATATTACTACTATAGCTAATAGGTGGAGGATCTTGGGGATTATGTTCTTCTTTTACCCATGCACTTAACACATAATTTCCTGGAGCAGGCTTAAACGAGCTACTATTTCTTTGTGTTACCCTATCTGGTGCGTTACAATCTGCCTCTGCATAAAGCTCTATATTGTCTAACAGCAAGTAGTTATCTATATAAAGCTCTTCATTAAAACTACTTACTATATTTTTTACTTTGAACTCAACATCGTATGGCCCTGGATTTGGTATATTAAACTTTAAAAATGCTCTTTTCCAATTTCCCGTATTATCAATAATATCGTTGGAAGCGGGCATAAATATGCTCTCTCTTGTGTCTCCAGCTATTGTTACTGCCCATCTCGAAGAGGTTATTGGTCCAGAACCATTAAGTTGAGTAGCGTTTAATTGAGAGAAAAACAGGTAGTAAGTGCCTGCATTTGGAAAAGTTATTTCTTTATGAATACCACCTCCTGTTTTTGCGCCTAACATAGTGCCAGATCCAGCTAAATTAAGAGGGCTTTTGTAAGTGTCTTCTACAATATAGGGAGATATCAAGTAACCTCGATCTTGCCCTTTATAAATCCCTGAATTACTGATAACTTTGATGTTTCCATGCCATGGAGTACTAATGATGTTGGCATAATTGCTAGTGGTATTAAGTTGTAACCATCCTGATCCAGCTAAACTTATTGACAAATCTTGTTGACTAGTTTCATTGTAACCATGTGATCCTGTGCTTAATTCAAAATTAGAACTATTTGTAGTGCTATTTTCGTCGTTTTGATAGTTAGGTATTAAACTTTCGCACTCTTGAGAATACATAGTATAGTTGACTAACAAACAGAGGCTTATTACTAATATTTTATGTAAAATTTTCATGCTTATCTTATGTGTTGATTAACTTATAATTATTACAATTGTGGAGTAACAGTAATTTCAGTATTATTATCATCAGCATATACTTTAATATCGACTACTTTAATATCGACATTATCAAGGCCGCTGCCACCTTGTTGCCTACCGTATTCATCTAAAAGACGAAACTGTACAGTTGAATCAAATTTTAATTCCTTCTCATCACCTTTAAGGTCAACGTGTAATGCGTAATCGATGTATAGTCCTACTTCTATTTCCATTAAAAGGTCTTGGTTGTCAATAGGTGTATCTGGGAATGTAAGCTCTATTAGTTGACCGCTACCATTTTCCTCATCCATATAATTCTCAGGTACGATTGTTTCATGATATACACTACATAGAAACCCAAAATTAAAAGGGGAGCCAGGGTAAGAATTTTGGCTGTCTTTATCTTTTAAACTAATCACTGCATCTATCCAATTGTCATGGCCAGGTATTAGCTCATAATTCTCGAAGTCTTGAGGATCAAGACTATGAGGTTCTTCTGGAATAGAATCATTATATTGTGGCCCATTATCATCACCACAAATTGGGAAATCTAGATTATGCTTAACAGTTACAAATAGGAAAGTTCTATCCATGGTAGCTAAATCTTCTATGTCATCAGCACTAATTTGTATTAGAAACTTTCTATCCACATACCCACTCATACTACTTGTATTTCTAATTAAATGACCATTACTATCATATGATTTATTTTCATATGAATCATGAAAATCCCCAATACTATCTGTTTGAGTAAGATTTGTATCTAACCCCTTTAAATTAGGCAATTCCTCCTCATCTAAACATAAAGATGTAAACTCATGTTCTAACTCGGTAAGATCTTTAGTAACTCTTACTTGGTTTCCCGTTACTTTATAACTCTGGGTACCAGTATGCGATTCTTCAGCACTTACCTCTCCATTACCCGCAGTGTCTTCTGTAAGAGTGTTAAAACTAAAATGATCTCTGGTAAAATAGTTTATCTCATCTGTTACAAAGTTTACGTCGTCTATAAGTGCAGAGGTCTCGTTTAAAACACCATTATAATCAGCATCCTCAAAACTATCAAAAGCAATCTCACTATACCTATTGTTTGAAGCTACGGCTGTTGGTAGTGTATATGCATACCCATAAATTGCTGATGAATACCTACCTAAGGCATCTTTATTTTCCAACTCTGCGCCGTATGGGCTGTAATGCGTTATGCTGCTTGCGTTAGTCCAATTATTACTATCTATTTCCCATTCTGAACCATTTTTTTTATAAAATGGGTTAAATGCTGAAAAATAGCCATCATCTCGTAAGTTAGGACTATCCCCTTCACTTACTACGTTAGAGGTACGTCCGGTTAAATAAGCATAAGACTCTATAGTACGCCATTCTCCTCTAGCATTATATAAGTAGGGGTTAAAACCATAACTATTAACATCTTCTATTAATGGTTGAGAATCAATATCATTATCAAATGCCTTATCGTATTGTGATAAAACACTAGGCGTTAACCTTGGTAGCCCTAATTGGTCTTGAGGTTTCCAATACTCATTATACATAACTGCACTAGCATTAATAACTTTGGAATTATTAATAGTAATACTATTGTTAACAATAGGGTTTTCTTTACTGGTTACAGATGCCATTGATGCAGACTGTAAATTTTTGTAACCAGAACGTATAATTTTAAATTTTAAATCAGGTTTTAAATGCTCGCTACATTCATCATTAATCATGAAACCCTCTTTATTCATGAGCTTTATGGTATTACTACCTACTTCGACGACCCAAAGTAATTCTGCATCACTATCTAAACCATCATTATGATAAGTTTGTAGTACATCTCCTGGGGAGAATAATAGGTTTGTATTAATGTTTTCGTTGGGGGTTTCTTTTCGAGCTAAATAAAAATTACCGTCACCATCAACGTCAGATTTTTTTAAAAGCCCCTCAGCTCCCAAGTTTTTACTTGCTTGTCCCATACTTTCATAATACCAATGTGCAGGGTAGGTAAGATTATAGTAGTTGTCATCATATTCATTTACGGTTTTAGTAAGTAATACTTGACCCGTTTGAGCATCCCAGGCTAAGTTTTCTGTAGATACTTGGGCTCCTACATCGTAAGCGATTTTCTCCTTTAAAATACCCGTTTTATGAATAACTTTTGTGGTAACTGCTGTTCTTAATATATTTTCATGTTGGGCATACGTTGGTAACGGAAATGGGACTACAGCTGGTATTATTGCTGCTAAAAACGTAGTTACATTTGAATTAACACCTGCCATTTTTGTACTGGAATAATTTTCTCTAAAATCATTAACCACATCGTAGGTTTGCCCTATTAATCTTTCTCCGACTGTTCCATCTTTATCAATAGTTGTAAAAGTATTATCCAGTTTGTTAGGATTATTTTCATCAACATTATAAAAATAATCTACACCAGAAATAGCTTCAGATTGTCCTTCCCCGTAAACTCTTTGACTTTTTTGTTTTCCATTCATATCATTCGTTATTATTGAAAACCCTTGAGACAAAGTGATATGATTTCTAGCACTTAAATTAAATAGACCTAAAATTTTAGGTGCTTCATCTAATCCGTTACCATTAGTTTGAGTATAATCTGATATTGTTGGAAAATTTCTAGATGTGAAAAATTCATTTACTACTTTTCCTGTAGCATGCTTATTAACGACTAAATTTTGATCTAAATTCTTCCGTTCTAAATTTCTAACTGTAACAGTACCATAAGTAACTGTTGGTGATGGATAAAATGTTTCCCCTATAGGTTTTTCAACATAGTTATTTTCATTTGGGGAAACCATTCTATCTGCATATTTAGTAGCTTCAAGTTTACTGTAGAAAGGTTCTACAAGAGGATTTTCTTTACTTCCATTCGGCTCAAATGTGGCGACTCCACTAGATAAACCATCTTTTGTGTAATCATACTCTTGACCGTAATGTTGTTTATATAAGTTAACATCTTCACTACTTTCATTTTCAGTCATTAATTCCCAATTGTCTTTTAGTACAATTCTTTTTACTCTCAAACCACCTCCTAACTTTACTTTGTTAGCATGTTTTAATCGAATCCACGATTTATCTGGATTAAAATTTTTAGCACATTCATTTTGTTCTAACCTTAAATTGGGGCCAGTAAATATCTCTTTCAAATTTTTTATAGCACCCCATATCCCTTCGGCTACATCTCCAAAATTATTAACATCAGTATATTGATCTCCCTCATAAACCAAACGATTTAAATATGTTCTCCCAAAGTACCATCCTGCCTTAGCTATAGGATTTACTTGTTTATTATTACTAACAAACCCGCCTTCTTTATCTAATGTTTTTAGTGGGATAACGCCATAATAGTTAACACCTTCGTTAACAACTAGCTGATTATTACTATATAGTGTTGACAATAATGCATCATCAATTTCGAAATAGCCAGATACGTAGTCATATGCCTCATCGTTTCCTGCTGATAGGTTTAACAAAAACCTGAAATAAATAGCCTTATCAATTTGATCACCTATATAATTATTTAAAAATTCATCTCTAGTAGTTACCTCTGGAAGTTTTACATACAGATACTTATTATGCCTATTTACACCCCTATACAGTTCTGTACTTGTATATGAATCTGTACTAGGGTCATTACCAGATCCAGAAACTTTTAGCATACTCATTGTTTCTCGATCTTGCACATATTGATAATCATCAGACTCAGTTTCTAATTCCAATCTACCTCCAGAAGGAAGATCAATTGAAGTAAGTGTCCACATTCTAGTATTTAAATCTGCTTTTGTTTGATCTTGCTCAACAAATGGAAATTCTGCATTGGTAATATCGCTAGAAACACTACAATTAATACCTTCTGTAACTCCTTTATAATTCCCCCATATATCATGAGCTTTCAAATTATAACTGGCATTTGCTTGTATAATTGTTTCTCCATCTATATTATCAAAACCTTCATAGTTAAATTTATAGGGCGTATATTTTCCCATGTTAGACCCTCGATAAGTAAAGTATACTTTTTTTAAAGTTAGTTTACCTTTATTAAGGTTATCGTTTGAATTAATATTATCTGTGAGATCGGTATCATAAGGCTGCCCATCATTGTTTATCATGTCTGGGCAAAGTGAATAATTATATTCGAAATGTGCTATTTTAATAGCTGCTTTGGATTTATCAACATAATTTAAATCTTTAAAAAGAGTATTTTCTGTAAGCGTTTTATACTCTGGTTTAGTGTACAAGAATATTTTCTCTATCTTTTTCATTTTTGCAGAACTTGCATCTCTTCCTCCTGTCTCTCCTTTAACCCCTATAGCATCATGTCTATCTGCAAGTTGAAAAACGGCTACGTGTGTTTTGGTTTCTATGGAAGAGATGTATCTTAATTCTTTTTCACCATAAATATAATTTCCCATTTGATCATCCTCATTAGATTTTAACCCTTCATTATAAATTACCTTATTTTCTTGATAAGGTACACGCCACTTATAATTATCTACTCTTTCATCATAATTAAACTTAGTATAGGCTCCCAAATCGTCGTCTGTTGGACCATCTAATGAAAGGTCTTCATAATCACTAGATAAAATACTACTCAGCATATAAGTATGTGCATAGCTTGGTGTAGTTATTTTATTTAAATATTTATTGCTACGACTACTATTATTGCCATTTACATTTCCATTATAGCCTATTAAACCTGTTTGACAATCAGCATCATTTCTTCCTGAAACATCGAAACTAGCTTCAATTTTTGTTGTATTGTAAGCAGCCTTGCCAAATACATAGGTACTACCATCTGGTTTTGTTGTTTTTATACCAACTGTATGATGACCTTTTGCATTGGGATGCGTATCTACAAAATCATCTAAGGAAGCTTCGGATTGGCTTATTTTATGTATGGTATGATTCCTCTTTTCTCTTTGTGTACGTTTAGTTACTCCTGTTATTATTTTATCTTCGGTTACATCTTTAACTTTGAATTTAGAGCGTAATGATCTATTATATTTATTACCTGCTACTTCTAGTCGTATAGGATGGTCTGCTTGTAGGTCGTTATAAATATTAATTTCATTATCTACTATTAGTTCTCCCATACTTTTGAAATAAACTTTCTCATAATCTATGGGGTTTAAATCTGAGCTTTTTTCTTTAAAATTTTTTAATGCATAATTATTGGTATCCCATTTACCAGTTTTATTAGTAGTTGTAGTTATATTAATTTCAGCACCTACATATGCTAAATTTCCTCCAGCAACTTCAAAACCAAAAGTTGCACCTATACCTGAGTCAGACACAGGGTTATCATATACATAACTTACTTGGCTTCTAAAGGGTCTAAATGTTCCTCCTGTACCTTGACCTTGAATTGAATAAACATCATAAGAATAATTAGTTACTGGTAACATTGTAGTGAACTTATTAACGACATTATCCTTTTCTCTATTAAAATCTAAAATGCCATC
The DNA here is from genome assembly GCF_004310335.1 of Hyunsoonleella pacifica. Classification (GTDB taxonomy): domain Bacteria; phylum Bacteroidota; class Bacteroidia; order Flavobacteriales; family Flavobacteriaceae; genus Jejuia; species Jejuia pacifica. The sequence continues at coordinate 646,544 of NZ_SIRS01000002.1, forward strand.
AACACCTTCAGCAAATTCTGTATTCTCGTAACCAAAAGATTTAATGTATTTATCCTTTTCAGATTCTTTAATCTCTTGGTAAGAGCCATAGGCAGAAACCTGTCCTTGTAAACTAAGACTAAATGCCGTAAATCCACCTGACAAAGCAAAAGTCTTACTATCATTATACATGGCAACACGTTTTGTTGGTGTATAATTTGTTAAATCGTTGAATGATATAGATCCACCTGCACCATGGTTAGAGACATTTGTAATATCCGTTTTATGTGAGCTTTTAACCCCTCCAATATCCAGATTAATGTAGTTTTGCCTTTGTCGTTTATTTGAAAAAGATAGGTTTAGATTAGTTACCCCTTGTCGAGAATTTAAACCCAAACCAAATCCTGTAGTAATATTATTTATGTAATGTTTTTCAGTTTCCTTACCTTTACGAGTTAAGGATACTGATGGGGTAACTGTAGCTCCTTCTCCTGTCGCTGAAGATATATTTAAGCCAACCGCAGCATTGGCATCATTTAACCCATAACTTAAGCCCAAAGATGGTTTATACGTAAAACCATTGTAGTTATTATATTCAACACCTAAACCAATGCTAGCGTTTAAAGCATCTACTCCAAATATGGATGTAGGAACACTCAAAGCCGTACCAATGGTAACATTTTTTTTTAATTCATTCTCATAACGAATCTCATCCCCTTTAAAATCATCAGGAATACCGCGAACGCTTCGCGCTATTTGCCCCACATTTAGATTCCAGCCTAAACCAACCCAAGAAGCTTCTTGATCCATGGTAATGCCAGAATTATATGCTAAGTTTAAAGGATACCCACCAACATCCATAATGGGGATGTTATAGTTAAAATCTCCAGATGATAAATTTACCATATCAGATGTACCAATAGGGGTAAACGAATTAAACTCTGGTTGTGACGGACCACCTGTAAGCGCAAACAAATTTGAAGGCTGTATGGTGGTTAGGATTAATTGTATTGCTAAATAACTGGCAATAATTTTTGAAATTTTACTGGTTCTAATATTTTTCATATAGGTTTTTTAATCAACTAATAATACTCTATTGCAAATACAATTTTATGAGTTACAATTTTAAAGGCATTTCGTTAAAATTAAATTTGACAACACCATTATCAAATAACTGGTCTTGATATATTAGTTTTATATTTACGCTTGGATTTATATTATTGAAGTAGAGTAACACCCGTTTAAAAGGTGCTACTTTAAAATTACGTTCAAAGTTCACTCCAGAACACAATATTGTATCGTTAGCTGAAGTAACCACAGTAAAATCTTTTTCTATAGTAAATGCTATATATTTTACAGCATCATCATAAGATTTATTAGTATACTTATCTAATAAAAGGTCCGTTTGATTGGTGTGTTGAAATTCTAATTCAATAATGCGTTCTTTAGAATTCACATTATATATTGAATCTACTTTTTTGAAATTACTATTTGTGCTTTTTAAAAGATAATATTGTAACGGAACTTCAGTAGCCGTGTAGTTAATATTATTAATAAAATGATTAATACTTTTAGATTTCCACCCTTGTTGTTGAAAATTGAAGAGTTTAAATTCTGGTTTGTAATTTTGTTCCTCTGAATTATTACAAGATATAAATAATACAATTATAAATAAACTGAGAAAAACACTAAAAAGTTTTTTATTAAACCTCATAAAAAAACACCTGTTAAAACTCTCTTAAAAATATTAAAAGCCTTAATATGTGTTTTAGGGTTTCTCCATTATTTACTTAAGGAAAAACCCTTTTAATTTCCTTCGTATTTCATATTTCAAATATATTAGTTTTGAAATTTAAAATATCACTACGAACTTTTTAGGGACTAAACTAAGAACCTTGTACATGACTTCCATTTATTAAAGAAAAACTTCCATACAAATAAGTGTTTTAAAAGCTTCCTGATAATTTAAAATGTGTTTTACGCCTTTATTAGTAGATACTATCCCCAAATTATTCATCAAACCGAATCGCATTATATATTGAAAATAAATATTAAACTACTTATAGTTTTTATTAAAACCTAATCTTACTAACTCTGAGGTGTTACGTAGATTTTTTTAAAACCTCTAAAGCGTCTTTATCTTTTTTGTAAGGTAATTATTGGATGTTTTTCTTTGTTTAAGTGGTGTATTAAATACCTTAATAGTGTTTGATAGTGAATCTCTTGATTGAAGTTTCCCTTAAGAGCATATCAAAGTATTTCTGCTAAATCATCATGGTTCGCAAAATATTGTTTACCATTTTTATACATAAATGGTAACTCTTCTTTACCTTTTGTGATGTTTTTTAACATATACATGGTACCAGAAGGGACATTCTCAAAATTCAGAAAATTGTACTTTGCTTTTTGAATACCAAAATAGACCCAGCCATTATCGTAATAAAAAAGTTTATATAGATCTCCTGCATTTATTCTATTATTAGCACTTCTTAAAGCATATCTTATCTCCTCAATTTTTTTTGGTTCTCCAAAATCAACACCTATCCACTTATCTCTTGAATACGTTTCTATGTTTCCATCAAAAACACAATTTAAATTTTCAGAAGATGTATTTTTATTGTTACTAAATAATTTACCTTGTAAAAGTGTTAACTGGTTATTAACGTTAATAGTGTCTTTAATATCGAAAATATATGGTATTGATTTTTGTATTGGGGGGTTATCACTTTGATTATTTCCATAGCACTCTATTAGTGAAATATATGTAGGTAGATTGTTATTAGTTACAAACCTTAAGTATCGATATTTATTATCGCTTTTTATATCAATACTTTCAATATAATTTTTTGGTGCTTCTTTAAACTCATATAAATCTTCAGCATCTTTAAATTTAGGATTATTAGAGCCTTGAAACTTGCTATTGATTCTCTCTATTCTAAAATCTAATAATCTTTCTTTTTCAGGATATTTTTCTAAAACATACATATCTGTTTTATCTCGAAGACTTGGTACTACTTTTATAATGCGACCATCATCCTTGACATAAAATGCCGAAGAAACTGGTATTGTTTTTTGATTAGAAAAAGTAACCACATTATAAACAATTCCTTTTGGTACTTTATAAAAACTAACTTTACTTTCATTTTGATTTACTAGACCATAATCTACTGGTATCCATCCTTTAGCTGTAAAAACCGCTAGGTATGCTAAATTATTCTTAGCGTAATTAAAACCCCTAATTTGTAATGATATTGAAGTTGTTTTGTGGTAATTATCAGTAACATCTTTCCAGTGTTGCGTTTTAAAAAACCCAGGAATTTCTTCATTTTCCTTTTTTAGATCAAGAGCTGACTGTTTTTGAATCTCGAAAGTTCTTCTGAATACTTTTGATGTTCTTTTAAAATAATTTTTATTGTAAATGCCTTTATTTTCCAAACTATCAACAGACTGATAAAAAGGGGAAAAAGGCAAGTGATTTCCCAACGAATCTTTAGAGACACACCAGGAATGCCCCAGCGTTTGGTCTAACCAAATTGGAGTGCAATCAATATATGTAGGAATAGAGATGTCATTTAAAATTTGAGCAGCAATTACAACCTGATCATCACAATATAAATCCCACCACTTTAAAATATTATAAAAACCAATATTATCTTTCTTTTTAATACCTGATGTTAGTCTATGTATTCTTGAAAAATAACCTTTTAGTATGTTTACTACACCTTTGGTATCGTTAGGGTTTGTGTTTTTTAATAGTTCGAACGTAATATCTCTTGGATAGTTCTTGGGAGTATTTAATTGCTCATTTCCATACCTATAAGGTAAAAAGGTTTCAGCGAACTCTTCAAAATTGTTTTTATCAATTAAATTTGAGGTTTTCCATTTCGTAAAAGCTTTTTCAATATGGGCTATTAAAAAATTACCATTCAAGGTTTCTACATCTTTAGTTGTAATAGTATTCTTCAATATTTTGATTCCATTTACAAGCGAATCTATTTCCTTTTTAACTTTTTTATTTTTATCCCAAATTTCCTTTTTAACTTTAACTCTGTTTAATCCAACCAAAAATTGCTCTCTAGAGTTTAAATTTAATAACTCAAGAGCCTTTTTATGATTGTTATTTATGAATTTCACATCTCCATAACTATAATGTGAAATCATATTGCTTATCAAAAATTCTGCTGCCTTTAACTTTTCTGAATCATCTTTGAAATACTCTAGTACATTTTCTAATTCTATTTTATTTGTTTTAGAAATTAAAAGAGCTTCTTCTACATTATAGTTCTTACTATTCTCTTTTGTGGAACATGAAAAAGAAAGTCCAAAAACCAAAAGGATAAATATACCGAAACAAATTGTCTGATTTTTTTTCTTTATAATCATTTGATATCAATCATTTTTTAAATATTTTCTCATTTCGTATTTGATATCCAAAACGGTACTTGAGTTAATCTTAGCAGGAGTTTGTAGAATGGTTTTTGCAAGCGATTTAGCTTCAGACTTTCGATCCATTCTATCGTACAATAAAACTAAGCGATAGTTTGGTAAAAACTTGTGAGGCACAATATTCGCAGCGGTTAAATAAGCCTGTTCAGCTTCGTTTGGTTGGTCTGTATTTTCAAAAGCAACGCCTAAATTCAAATACAAATCAGAAGTCTTAAAAAAATTTGATGATTTTAGAAAAACTTCAATTGCTTTATGGTATTTTTTCTGATACACTAATTCTACACCATAATTCATTAAGATAGACCAATTCCTAATATCTTCTTTCTCATAAATGGATGAAAGGGCTTCGTGCCTTGCTTCCCAAGTTAAATCCTTAGTGATTTCATTAGTTTTATTCCATTTTCTTTCTAATTGAAATCTATTAAATTCCATTTGAAATATTAAAAAGGATGAAATAACTGCACCTATAAAAATCATGGATAAAGTATTCTTTTTAAATACAAGCAACGGTTTGTTTTTGATTTCTGAAGAAATTATTACAATGAAGGAAAAAACTAAAAATTGAATCGAAAATATTTTAAAAGGATATGTGAACAATGACAGTATTAAAAAACAAAAAATGCCAGAGTAGCAAGCTAAAATTGTTCTGTTTTTTGGAGGCTTAAAATAAAGGACTGCAACAAATATGGCAACAAACATAACAAAACCAACTACACCAACTTCAGCAGTTGTAAAAAGGTATTCATTAAAAGGATGGCTTATATCATTAGCAAGAAACCGCATTGGTTCGACTTTATTTACTTTTAAATAATTTGCTTGATGTAAAGGATAAATACTCCCGAAATTCCCAAAACCCACACCTAGAAAAGGAGTTTCTTTTATCATTTCAGTTGTTATTTTCCAAATGAGTACGCGCCCATTAGATGAGTCTTTTTTCAAATTAAAAATAAAAAAACTACTGATTAGAATAAAGCATAATGAAACTCCAATTATTGCTAGTCTATATTTTTTATACAAACCAGTTAGTGCTTTCGCTTCGGTTTTAAGTACATTGAATGCGATAAATAAACTTGTTATACTAATAGCAACCCAAGAAGCCCTTCCTTGAGTAAACAGTATAATCACAACGGTTACAAAAATTATGGCTATATAAAAATATTTAAGGCGAAATTTATTTATTGAACTAATAAAAACAAGCATTAAAACCATTATAATAGCCAAATACGAAGAAAAAGCTCCTGAATTACCCATAAAGCCATTTACTTGTAATGGTTTTTTAAAATAATAAATTTGAACAATTTGATATAGAGCTATTAAGGAAGATAATAAAGCTAAAATAAAGGGAAAATGTTTTATATAATCGTTAATCTTTAATTGTCTTTGTTTTAACTTAAACTTTAAAATTATGTATAATAATAAAATTAAAGAAAAAGGAGTTAGCATGGCATAGACGTAGTATTTACCTAAAAACAAGTAGTTAAGATGGACATATAGAATAAAGAAAATAACACATAAATCAATTAGATTTAAGCTTAGTTGTAAGTTTGTTTTCTTATACTGTAAAAAAAAATTAACTGTAAATATTAAAATAAAGCAAAATATACAAAAACTGAACCATAAAAGCTTAAAAGTTATTAGGTTAACCTGAAATGAAAAAGAAGTTATTAATGGGGTTAATAATATAAAAATAAGAAATAAAAGCTCTCCAGTTGAAAATAATTTTTTAAACAGATTTATATTACTTATCACAATTTTAAAGTTAAGAAATATACGGCATCAATATTTGTCTTTGTTGTAAGTCACATTTATTCTATCTATTATATCAAGAGTAACATTATATGTTTTTTTTCCATACATAATATTACCATTTCCTAAATTCCCAAAAACATAGTCAAATCCCTTTTCTTCACTATAAATTTTAATTTCATCATTAACATCTTTATACAAGGGTTCTAGCCAGGCGGTTTTTATACTATCTATTTGTTGTTTTGAAATAACACTCATTTCTCTATGTACTCTTTCTAACTCCTTAATTTCATTTCTCTTCTGTATTACTTCTGGCTCTTTTAATTTTTTCTTATTCTTTTTAAAGTATTCTACTTTTTCTTGAATATCTGCATAGTAAACATCCAATACATCTTTAAATTCTGATTCTTGTGCTTTTAGTTTGGTATTATAATCTTGAAAAGCATGATATTCGGATAAAACCTCATCCACATAAATATATCCAACTTTAGAACCTTTATTAAAAAAACTTAGGACAAGGGACAATATTGATATAAATAAAACAAAGACTAAAAATATATTTTTACTATTCCTCATTAACTATAAAAAGTGAAACGATTGTTAATCATTAGAATTACTGCTTTAATAAAAAAACAAATTTAATTAGCTTCCAAAACTTTAATTCTTTCTTTCAATCTATCTATTTGTCTTGACATTTTAGAAACTTCTTCTTTCTGAAGGTTTACAGCCTCTATTAATAAGGGAATAAAACCAACGTAGTTTACAGAATAAACCCCTGAATTTTCATCAAGACTAACTAATTCTGGAAATTCTTCGATAACATCTTGAGCAATAATCCCATATTGCTTTCCTTTATTGAATTTTGGAGTATTTATTCGAATTCTTTTAATATCGTCGGTAAGAATTCTAATTGAATCCCCTGGTTTTTCTTTATTTGGTATTTTTATTTTCTTATATATTGTATCTATAGTAAATTTAAACTCACCAGATTCATGCATAGCCAATAACTCTTTCCTAGATTTAAACTTATATCGTTTACCCCTTATTTTTGACAACTTTCTAAAGAGCTTTTTACTATCTATGGTGTCCACTTCCTTTTTTAACCTTCTATCTGAAGGATTATGTAAAGTCCCTGTTATTGTCGCATCGCCATCAACATGTAAAGTTGTTCCAGATGTAGTATAGGAACCATCGGTAATATAAAGTGTATTTATTACGTTTTGACTGGGGCGTATTCTAAGACTATAATTATTAGAAATATTTTGCCCTACAGCTGCAGCTTCATAAACATAACTATACCAAGCTCCGTTATTAATAGAATAACTGGAGTTGAAATCTGCATTGTAATAACTTGCTGACTCACCCCGTATACTATATGAGTTGCTTGGCTCATATCCTGCTATACCTACCTTCCCTGATGCGTTTACCTTAATTTGGGATTGTATATGAAACGTTATTGCAAAACTCAACAAAACAAAAAGAAAGATTTTAGTTTTCATAAAAATTATTTTTTCAGATGTTTAACAATATTTCAAAATTATAATCTACCTAAAAACAAGAGTTAATACATAAAAAATAATTTAAAAAACTAGATTTCCCTGATTTTTTATTGGCTTCAAAAATTTCTTAACTACCAAAATTAGCAGTCTTATAAAATAAAAAAGTTTTTTATGCCTTAAAAATCATCATGATACAATATTAATTAAACAACATGAAAAAAAACTAAGGTTTAGCCTTACTATTTATAAGGTTTAAATTTCAACGTAAACATGCTAGATATAGTCTGGGAAAATTTACACTTTAATTTGACAAATATCCTAAAGTTTTTAAATTTACCTTATTAACTCCCAATGTAAAAGCTAGGGAATCCTATTGATTAAAAAGTATTACTAATATCTGTAAAGACTCGCAGAAAATATAATTTTAATTCTTCATTAAAAAATATTTTTAAATTTACGGGGGGGCTTCTTTGAAATATCCCGAAGTTCAAATTGTATTTTTCTATCCTTACCATCTGCAAAAGTTATGAACTCCCCTTGTTTTAATCTAAAAAACACATCAGCTCTTCGTTTTGAAATGTAAAACGTTTCCTTTTTGAAATTCTTCTTGAAGTGCTCAACAGTTTCCTTATCAGTCATCTTGGATGTGTTACCAAATAATTTTGAAAAGTATTTTTAACGAACTACATAATCCAGATTATTTTCATATAAGGTTAATGAAAAAGCCACCATTTCTTCTACCGAAAGTGTTTTCTTTATGTGAATATAATCGGTTTCACGAATCATCTGAACCATATCCTCGAATTGCTTATTGTGCTCAATATGCCACTTACGAGTTTTCCTTTCGTTGATTTTTACAATTTGCTCTTCAGGTGTACACTCTGCCATTGTTCTATTGGCTCTTTTGCGGAATTGTATGCTTCAAATTCTTCCTTGTAATTCAATCGCTTCTTCAAATTCAGCTTGTAGCTAATCTTCAGAATAGTCATAATTTTGGTATTCAACCTTAATTGTTTCTATAGTAGGTTCAATTGGTTCTTTAATGATTTCAACATCATCCAGAAGATATACTTTCAATCCATTTTTTTCTAATTGCGATATAATGAGCTGATTATTTTCGTTATCTGCCTAATACTTTCGAATTTCAGGAATCAACAGCACATTATCTTTCTTCGAAGTCTCAATCAGGTTCAGAAACGACTTATTTTTCTTCGTTTCATAACAAGCTGATTTTGTACAAACCATTTTACCATCTCCAAACAAATTGTCTTGATTTGAGGTATTGAATGGACATTTTGTATAAGTACCTACTTTTGATAACAATTTTTCATCGTTTCCAGCATCATTTGCTGTTCCTCTGGCTCGAAAAGTGCAACACCTACTCCTAATGAAATCGTCATTTCGTCTTTACAGACAAAAACTTTAAAACCTTCAATTAGACCTGCTAACTTCAAGCGTTGTCTTACAAAGTTATCTGTTCTTTCCAACCGTTTCGAAATCTCTGTAGGTAAATATTTTCACTTAGGAACGCAATCGCTTCAGCTTCTTCAGTAGGCTCAACATCTTGTCTTTGTAAATTTTCAATGATTTGAATTTCAAAAACATAATTGTTCTTGTATTCCTTTTTTATAAAACGGTCAAGGTACTTTTCAGTTGCACTATAGTTCTTTACAGTTCCTGGCGCAAGTTTTTCTAATTCGTTCTCTCTATGATATTTTACAAGGTCGTTACAGGTTAAAACCGCCTTATCCTTGCCTAAATAACATGATTTAATTACCTGCGCCGTAATTATCCTACCTTCATTTTAAGTTGTTTGTAGGCTACTTTAATTTTGGAATTTACATCATCAAGAATTTCATTAATATATTTTACACTTTTTGCCCTCCCTCTGGCCTTACTACCTACTGTAGTTGACAAATGATCTTCTAAAACCGCCTCTTTGGTACTTAAATCCACGGGAATACTATCTATCCAGATACGTGCATAGATTGAAATGGTCTCATCTTTTCTAATTGAAGACTTCTTCAACAAAAAATGGATATTGAATGTGTGTGTAATTGTCATTACTTTCGTTTTTAATTAAAAAATTAGTTAAAACGAAAGTCAAATACGGGCTTTGAACTATAAATTCAGGAATTTATTTTCTAAAAAACAGGACGCTAAATAAGACACTAAGCGATATAATCTCAAATGGAAACAAAAAAACCAATAAAAATGTATTTTACTGGTTTTCATTTGTTTACGTATCTAAAATTTTATTTTGATACCCTTTTGTCGGGGTGGCAGGATTCGAACCTGCGACCTCCGCGTCCCAAACGCGGCGCGATAACCGGGCTACGCTACACCCCGGGTTGAGCGTTTTAAAAATGTAAACATTTCTAGTAGAAATCCATACTCAGTAGAATTTCAAAACAACCCTTGCGGAGAGACCGGGATTCGAACCCGGGCAACACTTACGCGTTGACAGATTAGCAATCTGCTCCATTACCACTCTGGCACCTCTCCTATTCTTTTTTAAGAACTTTCGCAACCTAAAATTTCGGATGCAAATGTAAATTAAACATTATAAGAACGCAACTATTTAATTGAATTTTTAATAAAAATTATTCAGGATATTCTATACGCAAATGGTAAATATTTGCAAGCTTGTGTTTTAGCACTTTTTTAATGGCTTGTATTTCCTTAAAAGTAATATTAGCATTTAAAAACTGCTCCTCGTCTATTTGCTTGTTAATAATGTTTTCTACAAATGCATCAATTTTTGTTGATGTTGGATTCTTCAAGCTTTTAGAGGCTGCTTCTACACTATCACACATCATCAAGATGGCTGTTTCTTTACTAAAAGGTTTTGGTCCTGGGTATCTAAATAAGTCTGCATCGATTTCGGCATCAATCTCTTTTGCTTTCCTATAAAAATAATAAACAACACTAGTGCCATGATGTGTTCTAATAAAATCAATAACCCTATCTGGTAATTTATATTTTTTAGCTATTTCAATTCCATTTATTACATGATCTGTTATTATTCTAGCGCTTTCGCTTGGCAATAATTCATCATGCGGATTAATTCCTGTGGATTGATTTTCAGTAAAATAATTAGGATTTACCATTTTACCTATATCATGGTACAAAGCACCTACCCTAACCAACATGGCATTTGCTCCTATTTCGTTAGCTGAAGCTTCGGCCAAATTAGCGACGTTTAGTGAATGATGAAATGTCCCCGGCGATACATTAGATAATTCTTTTAAAAGCTTTGTATTAGTATCTGATAACTCTAAAAGTGATACGTCTGATACTAATCCAAATAGTTTTTCGTAGGCATAGATTAATGGTTGTACAAATAATGTGGCTAGTCCACAAAGAATAAACAATAAAAACGTTGTTAAATCTATAGTTTCTACACTTCCTTCATGAATCACGAAAAACGCAAAATAGGCAATGATGTAAATTAATGTTATTTGTCCAACAGAAATAAACAAATTTGCTCGTTTATATAACTCTGAAACAGTTAATATGGTTACTATACCAGCAAGAATTTGTAAAAACATATACTCATAGCTATTAGGAACTATAGAGCCTAATAATAATACCGTAATAACGTGAGTAAACATACCTAAACGTGCATCAAAAAATGCTTTTAAAACAAGAGGTAGCATACATAAGGGCACTACATATAAATATTCTGAATTATAATTTACTACCATTGTGGTAATAAACACCATTAATAGTATGTTGAAAAAGATAAAAGTAACCTTAGTATTATTCTCAAAAACTTCAACCCTATATTTCCTTAAAAACAGAAGTAACATCAACAATGCTAAAGCAACTAGCAATGTGTATGCAAATAAAATCCAGTTGTAGTTGGCTTCATTCCAAACTTGCGATTCATATTCAGATTGAAGCGATTTTAATTTTTGAAATTTATCGCCTTCAACCACCTCTCCTTTTGAAATAATTAATGTACCACGCTCTACACTACCACGCGTGAAGGATATAGTACTTAATTCATTTTGAAGTGACTTTTCTGTAAATGATTTATTATAGGTAAGGTTTGGCTCAATAATATCAAAAAATAACGATGTGAATTTAGGGATGTAATTATTTAACCCTTTGGCTTCAAGTTTCCTTTCAATAAAAGATTTTACTTTATCCTGTTGAATCAAACTACTATAAACTGTATTTTGTTGCTTTACATTCCCGCTTATAATTTCAACTAATCTGTTTTCCTTAAAAGTATAACTATCAGATAATATTCCAAAAGTGTATAAATCCTCTAAAACACGTTTTCCAGAATCATTTAGTATATTAAGATTAGTAATTGTTAATGAATCAGAAAACACGCTTAAAAACGAAGTTTCGTAATCATGAAGCGCTTTTGTTTTAACGGTTTCATCTAAGTCAAAATATAAAGGAGATTGACTTTCTATAGATTTACGTTCATTGTTAATTTCTTCTTCAGACTTCTTTATGGCAAAATCAAAAGGCGCCAATAAATTTTCAGATTGCCAAGGTTTTCCTTTTTCAAAGTTATACTTAAATTTTCCACTTTTTGGAAATAAATACACTATTAAAAATGTGGTGCATACAAACAATAAAGCTTTATATATTAACGAATGATTTCTATACAGCTTATTTATAAAGTCTTTCATGTAAAGAGGATAATATTGTCAAATGTAATAAATTCTATGGGTTATAGAGAATCTTATAATCCAATTAATCCCTATATTATCAACTAAAAATTGATTATTTTCGCCTTATTAATTTTAAACTAAAATTATGAATTCAGATGTTGTTATAGTATCTGCAGCGAGAACGCCTATTGGTAGTTTTTTGGGTGCTTTATCAACTGTACCTGCCACCAAATTAGGTTCTGTTGCTATTAAAGGTGCTCTAGATTATGCTAATTTAAAGCCAGAAATGATTGATGAAGTATTTATGGGTAATGTAGTGCAGGCAGGAAATGGGCAAGCACCAGCTAGGCAAGCTGCTTTAGGTGCTGGAATTCCTAATACTGTACCTTGTACAACAATAAATAAAGTTTGTGCTTCTGGAATGAAAGCTGTGATGCATGGAGCTCAAGCTATACGTTTAGGAGATGCTGAGATAGTAGTTGCTGGTGGTATGGAAAATATGAGTTTAATTCCGCATTACCTTTATGCAAGAACTGGAACTAAATTTGGACCATCTACTCTAATAGATGGTTTACAACGTGATGGTTTAGTAGATGCTTACAACCAAAATGCAATGGGAGTTTGTGCTGATGCTTGCGCTAACAAATATGAGTTTTCTCGTGAGGATCAAGATACTTATGCTATTACATCATACAAACGATCTGCTGCTGCGTGGGAAGCAGGAAAATTTAAAAATGAAGTAGTCCCTGTAGAAGTACCACAGCGCAGAGGCGAACCTATAGTTGTTGATACAGACGAAGAATTTACAAAAGTAAAATTAGATAAAATACCTAGCTTACGACCTGCTTTTACTAAAGATGGCACCGTTACCGCTGCGAACTCCTCTACCATTAACGACGGCGCTGGTGCTGTGATTTTAATGCGTAAAACAAAAGCAGAAGCCTTAGGGTTAAAAGTTTTAGCTACTATTAGAAGTTACGCTGATGCTGCACACGAGCCTGAATGGTTTACAACTGCACCTGCAAAGGCATTACCTAAAGCATTAGCGAAAGCTGGTATCACGCAAGACGATGTAGATTATTTTGAATTTAATGAGGCATTTTCAGTTGTAGCGTTGGCTAACATGAAAATTTTAGGACTATCTAATGATAAAGTGAATGTTAATGGTGGAGCAGTATCATTAGGGCATCCTTTAGGTTGTTCTGGTGTTAGAATTTTAATTACTTTACTAAACGTTTTAGAACAAAACAACGCCAAAGTTGGTGCTGCTGCTATTTGTAATGGCGGTGGAGGTGCTTCTGCTATGGTAATTGAACGCAATTAAACGAATGCAATACGGAATTTGTAATTTAAGTATCGTTCCTTTACGATTTGAAGCATCTGATAAAAGTGAATTAGTTTCTCAGGTATTGTATGGCGAATGGTTTAAAGTACTTGAAAAACGGAAAAACTGGAGTAAAATCCGATTGGCTTATGATAAGTACGAAGGTTGGATTGATAACAAACAATACCAACATATTGAAGTTGATGACTACAATAGTTTAAACTCAGAACCTTTAAAGCTCTCTATGGATTTAGTGGAGTTTATTGAAGATGAACATCAGCAGATTTATCCAATTCAATTGGGCTCTACTCTAAATGGTTTACCTTTATTAAAACATGCTTTTGATGGTAACACTTCTACTGGTGTTATAGATAAAAAGAACATTATACAAACCGCTTTTCTGTACTTAAACAGTCCTTATTTATGGGGTGGTAAAACACCTTTTGGTATTGATTGTTCTGGTTTTACACAAATGGTTTATAAGCTAAATGGCTATAAGCTATTAAGAGATGCTTCACAACAGGCTACACAAGGTGAAGCTTTAAGCTTTATAGAAGAAAGTGAGTCTGGCGATTTAGCATTTTTTGATAATGCTGATGGTACGATTATACATGTAGGCATTATTATGAAAGATAATTACATTATACACGCCCATGGTAAAGTGAGAATAGATAGATTGGATCATTCTGGCATATACAATGTAGATACAAACACGCATACTCATAAGTTGCGTGTGATTAAAAAGGTAATTTGATATTTTTAAAAGGAAATGATATAATTGAATACACTAGAATCAATAGATCACAATCTTAAACAAATTAAGACCGAAATTTATGATAAATGCGCTCTTAAAATTTCGGATTTCCAAACTGAATTAGAAGGTAAAGCTTATCAAGCTTGTCAATTTAAATTAAATGGACGAAGTATTATAAGTAGAAATGCTAAAATGACACCAAAAAAAATTGGACAGTTCGTTACATTTTGGAAACGAAATAAAAATGGTGTGATTGAACCGTTTAATGAAAAAGACCAAATTGATTTCTACATTGTCAATGTAAGAGCAGAGAATAGATTTGGACAATTTGTTTTCCCAAAATCTGTGCTGATAAATAAAAGTATCATTACAACACAGAAAAAAGATGGAAAGAGAGGGTTTAGAGTGTATCCGAAATGGGACATAACTAAAAGTAAACAAGCGCAGCAAACTCAAAAATGGCAATTGAATTACTTTTATGAAATTAACAATACCACCAATTTAGAAGAAGTTGTTGAATTGTATGATAATTTATAAAAAGCAGACTTTTTCCAAGTGAAAATTCTAATAACAAACTGGAATTACTTAATCCCTATAAAAACCTAGAATGCCAACTCTCACTAGCTGGTACTTCCCAATTGTCTTTAAATTCAGCAATATTACTAACCAAATTATTAAACACAATAGTGTTTTTTGAAATTGCACGTTGTTTAGCCATTTTCTTAAAATCGGCTAATGGCTTGTAGGCAATAAATTCGCCTTGCTTGTAGGACACATTCATTTTGTCCATTAAATCAACCTTATAGTCCTTTTCTAATTGCTGAATAAAATGCACAGAAGCATCGATAGAACATCCAGTTGCGCTATTTAAGTTTTGATTTAAACCTATTACTATAAATCGTTTATATTTAAACAGATAACCTGATTGAAGATCGCTGCCATGCGCCGTCCAGTTCTCTATAAAAATATTTAATTTATCTTCTATCTCATTAATCTCATCTGGTGTAAATGAACGGTTGGCTTGGTATATCCACACTCTAGATTCTTCTGGTAATGTATTAAAATCTACTAACATTTTGTTGATTTAGGTTGTTGCAATAAATTAAAACTAAAAAGAATTCGCAATTAACTCAGCTACATCTAATACTTCAATATCTGCTTCTTTCTCTTTTGCTTTTACGCCATCAGTCATCATAGTATTGCAATATGGACAACCCGTAGCTATAATATTAGGATTGGTTTCTAAGGCATCTTCGGTTCTTAAAACATTGATGTCTTTATCTCCTTTTTCTGGTTCTTTAAACATTTGTGCCCCTCCTGCTCCACAGCATAAAGCTGTATTTTTGTGACGTTTCATTTCTACTAAATTGGCTTTAGTATTTTGTAGCACGTCTCTTGGTGCATTATACTCATTATTGGCACGTCCCAAATAGCAGGGATCATGAAACGTAATGCGTTTACCTTTATAAGTGTCTCCTGATACTTTTAATCTTCCAGAGGCAATTAGTTCTTTTATATATTGCGTGTGGTGATACACCACATAATTACCACCTAAACTTGGATATTCATTTTTAATACAATTGTATGAATGCGGATCGCAGGTTACTATTTTTTTAATGTCGTAACCATTTAGCAACTCGATATTCATAACGGCTTGCATTTGAAATAAAAACTCGTTTCCTGCACGTTTTGCTATATCTCCTGTACTACTTTCTTCTTGTCCTAACACAGCAAAATCTACATTTGCAGCATTTAGAATTTTAACAAAAGCCTTAGTTATTTTTTTAGCACGATCATCATAACTTCCTGCTGAACCTACCCAAAATAATATTTCAGGTTGCTTACCTTCAGTCATGAATTCTGCCATTGTTTTTACTTTGAGTGTTTCGCTCATAGTGTTTGTTTTTAAGCTATAAATAAATTTATAAATGCCTTTTTATTTTGACGACGGATTTGCGTTAGGGATTGAGGCATTTGTTGAAGCTCCTCGCAGAGAGCGACTGCCGAAAGCCCGACCGCGCCTTAGCGTGGTAACGCCCTAATTATTCATCTTTCCAATTTAGGCGATCCATTTGGTTGTATGGCCAAGGTGCACCATTATTCTCTATATTAGACATCATATTATTTAATTCGGTTGGTGCTGCACTTTGCTCCATAACCAAATAGCGTCTCATATCCAGAATAATCGATAATGGATTTATACTTACTGGACACTCTTCTACACATGCATTACATGTTGTACATGCCCATAACTCTTCAGTAGTAATATAATCTCCTAGTAATTGCTTACCATCGTCTTTAAACGCGCCTTGGTTTGCATCAATATTTTTCCCTACTTCTTCTAATCTATCACGGGTATCCATCATTATTTTACGTGGTGATAATTTTTTCCCTGTTAAATTTGCAGGACATGCTGATGTGCAACGCCCACATTCTGTACAGGTGTAAGCATTTAGTAACTGAATTCTATTTAGATCCATCACATCACTAGCTCCAAATTTAGCAGGAACTTCCTCTTGAGCACCTTCTGCTGGAGCTGCGTACGGGTCTGCATCTGGATCCATCATCAATTTTACTTCGTTAGTAACAGCCTCCAGGTTATTTAATTCTCCTTTTGGTTTTATACTTCCGTAGAATACATTTGGAAATGCTAATAAGATATGCAGATGCTTAGAAAAATAAAGGTAATTAAGAAATACTAAAATCCCCAATATATGTAACCACCATGCACCTCTTTCTATAAGATGTAGTGTGGTTTCTGGTAAACTAGAAAACCAAGGTGAGATGTGTTGACTTACAACATTTCCTGAGTTTAATGCCTGGAAATCTAGATCTGTAGCATTCATGACCAAAAATAAGGTCATCAACACTATTTCAAAATATAGAATAAAGTTACCATCATTTTTAGGCCAACTGGTCATTTCACTTTTCCAAAAGCGCGCTAGTTTTAAAACGTTTCGTCGTATCCAGAATATAATTACTGATAGTAAAACTAAACATGCCAAAACTTCAAAAGTTCCTATTAAAAAACCGTAAACTGATTCTGGTAATACTTTTAAGCCTATACGGTGTGTGCCAAATAAACCGTCTATTATAATTTCTAGTACTTCAACATTAATAATTATAAAGCCTATATAAACGATTAAGTGCAAAATACCAGATACGGGACGACGTACCATCTTACTTTGTCCTAATGCTATATTTACAACATTTTTCCAGCGTTGCGATTTGTTATCTGACGCATCAACATCATGACCAAGTTTGATGTTTCTAATAAGTTTTTTTACATTTTTTGAAAAGTAGCCAATACCTAATACTAAGGCAATAGCAAATAGAATATTGGGTAAATAGGTCATGCTTAGTTAGTTTCTTCTTTATATGGTATCTCCTTTTTGGATAGGATTCTGAAATAACGTTTAGGGTGTAATTTCACATCACGTAATAATTCCTCTAGCTCTTTTGAAGCGCCTTTCATATTATTATATAGTGCTTCATCTTTAAGCAATTTCCCCATAGAGCCTTCTCCTTTTTCGAAATCGGTTAAAATAGCATCTACGTTTTTTAAAGTTGACTCTAAGTTATTAACTGTTTGCGCAATATTGGTACTAGCAATAGAGTCTGATACTTTGACTAAGTTTGAAGATACAGTTTCAAAATTGCTTAGTGATTTATTTAACTTACTATCTTCTCTTGAAATTAATGTGTTCAAAGATTTTGATGTGGTTTTAAACTCACTCATTAACTGATCCAACCCAGCAATACTACTTCTTAGATTAGATTTTGTATTAGCATCAAAAACTTCATTAAGGTTTATCAAAAGCGCATCTGCTTCAGACATCATCTTTTCTATCTTCTCTTGCAAAGGTGTTAATCTTTGATTTACCAGTTCACTAAGTCCTGCTTTTACGCCTCCAATAAGTTTATCACCATCTTTAGCATTTTCAGCCCCATCAAAAGCTGGAACTATTGCAATAGCCTTACCTCCTATTAAGCCTGTTTCGTATAATTCTGCGCGACTATTTTTAGAAAACTCAAATTCACTATTTACTACAAGTTTAACTTTCAATTTCCCAGAGCCATCTCCTTTAAAATCTATATCCATAACTTTACCAACAGAGAGCCCATTAATAGTTACTGGTGTAGAGGCAACTAAACCTTCAACATTTTCGTATTCTGCATAAAATGTTCTGGAAGAATCAAGTAGATTTTTTCCCTTTAAGTAATTAAACCCAAAAATGAATAGTATAATTCCAGACAATACAAGAATGCCTGTTTTTACTTCTTTTGATATTTTCAAAATTTGCTTTCTTTTAAAAACAAATTTAAAATAAATTTAGATAGAAACTTATTAATTTGAAGCTGTTTTTAGCACATCTGCTAACGAAACCCTATTTCCGTTCTTGAAGGCGACTACAAAACTACTAGCATAACCTTTTGCTTTTGCTTCTTTTACTAAAGACTTCGCCTTGTTATAATCTGAAGTGTTGCCGTAAAAATATTTATACAAACTCCCTTGACTAATTCGAGAAATATTTTTTAATCCTTTAAAGTTATAAGATTTGGGTTCTAAGGCTCTTGAACTCGCTGCTATTTGAACTTTAAAATTAACACCTTCTATAATTCTTTGTTCAAGATGTTCACTAGATGATTTTTGAGAATCATCATTTTTAGCTGCAACAGATTTTAACTTATTTTGAAATATACTATTTACATACTTTTCTATGGCATTAAATAATGACTTGGTCATTACCTGTTTTCCTTTTTTAGAATTTAAATAATCTTCTTCTTTTTTATTAGTTAAAAACCCTAATTCCACAAGTACACTAGGCATATAAGTGTATGCCAAAACATATAAACCTGCTTGTTTAACCCCTCTACTTTTTCGCTTACCAGTAACTTTAAACTCCGTTTCTATATAATTTGCTAACTCTATACTATGATCTAGATAATCTTCTTGAGCTAAAATTAAACTTATTAAGGATTCTGGCGAGTTAGGGTTAAAATCTTTATATGTTTCCTCATAGTTATCTTCTAGGAAAATCACTGAATTTTCGCGTTTTGCAACTTCAAGATTTGCTGCGTTTTTGTGAAGTCCCAAAACAAACGTTTCTGAACCATACGCAGAACCTTTACCTCCTGGTTGCGCATTACAATGTATTGATATAAACAAATCTGCCTTCTCATCATTAGCAAAAACAGCACGTTTATTCAAAGTAGGATAGGTATCTTTTGTTCTGGTATATAACACTTTTACATTGGGCATGTGCTTTTTAATGAGCTTTCCCAAAGCTAAAGTTACATCAAGAGCTATATCTTTCTCTGCTGTTTTATACCTCTTAGTACCCGGAGTTCCAGAATCTTTACCCCCGTGTCCAGCATCCAAAACAACAACAAACTTATCATTAGATTGTGCATTATTAGGCAAGCTAAATGTTAATACTATTATAAAACATACGAAATGTAATATGATGTTCGTTTTCATGTGGTAATTGTTAAATTTTGAATATATAATTCAATTTTACCTAAAAAGGTTCAGTTTTTGATTACATAATGGTTTATCATTAGGACTTTATAATTTGGTTTATTTCAAATGAAAATTTTCTAATGAAATATAAATTAAACCCAGAAAAATATATGTAATTTTGGCATTTCAAAAACCGAGCCATACTTTTACAAAAATACATTTAAAAGCGTTGCGTACAAACCAATTTAAAATACTTTTTGCATTGAGTTTTACAGTGTTTATCAACACTTTTAGCTTCGCCCAAGATATCCCGAAAAAGGAAAAATCTATTGAAGCAGTCCCTCAAAAAAAACAAGATACTGTTGTAAAATCTCTTGATAGTATTATAAAACCTGAAGTTTCTAAGACACTTCAAGACTCTACAGTTACAGACTCCATCAAACCAAAAAAGAAAGAGTTTTTAGAAAATATTGTTATCTATAAGGCACAGGATTACACCTCTATGAATCAGAGAAAGCAAAAATTATATCTCTACAATGAAGCAGAGATTACTTATGGAGATTTAAATATTAAAGCTGGAGATATTACCATAGATTATACCAAGGATGAAGTTACTGCTAAAGGAATTGTAGATTCTACAGGAACATATACCCAAGCTCCTGTTTTTGATCAAGGTGGTAATATTGTAAAACCAGACTCAATAATATTTAATACAAAATCTCAAAAAGCACTTATTTATAATAGTATTACTGAACAAGGTGAAGGTACTGTTATAGCTAAGGTTACCAAAAAAGAAAATGATTCTGTATATTTTATAAAAGATGCCAAATATACTACGGCAGAAGATTTGGAGGATCCTGAGTACTACATTTTACTAAAAAGAGCTAAAATTGTTCCCAAGAAAAAAATTGTTACTGGGCCAGCGCAGATGTATTTTTACGATGTTCCAACTCCAATATGGATGCCATTTAGTTTCTTTCCACAAAGACCTGCAAATACTGCTGCTTCAGGAGTGTTAATTCCAACATTTGGAGAACAAAACGAGAGAGGTTATTTTTTACAAAATGGAGGATATTATTTTGCTATTAGTCCTCATGTAGATCTGGCACTTATGGGAGATTACTATACTAATGGGAGTTATGGTGTTAGAGGAGAGAGTACTTATGCTTTACGCTATAAGTTTAGTGGTAATTTTGGTTTTAGATACGAAAACTTAATAACCAGTGAACGTGGATTCCCCGATTACTCTAAAACCACTGTATACAATCTCAGGTGGTCGCACAGTCAGGATGCTAAGGCAAGTCCAAACTCACGATTTTCTGCTTCTGTAAACCTAGGTAGTAGTACCTTTTTTAGAGCATCTTTGAATCAAGCTACTACAGGCGCATTTTTAAATAATACCTTGGCTTCATCAGTTTCTTATTCTAAAACATTTCAAGGAGAGCCTCAGATAGATTTTAGTGTAACAGCAACACACTCACAAAATACACAAACACAACAAATAAATATGACGCTCCCAACTTTTCAGGCTAACATGGGGCGTGTATTTCCTTTTGCTCCTAAAGCAGGAACTAAGAAGGGAATGATTCAAAACATCAACTTTCAATATAATGTTCGAGGGGAAAACCGAATTCAAACTACTGATTCTTTATTCTTCAAAAAAGAGATGTTTGATGATGCTAAAGCAGGTTTTCAGCATTCTGTTCCCTTAAGTACAAATTTCAAATTATTTAAGCATTTTAGTGTAAGTGCTAGTAGTAGTTTTAATGAGGTATGGACATTTAATACCATTGATAGGCGTTTTGATTTTGATACTAGAGAAACTATTACGGATACTATAAAGGGGTTTGATTCTTACAGAACTTACAATTTTAGTACTAGTATTGGTACTACAATTTATGGAATGTTCAATTTTGAAAAAAAGGGAGAAGATAAAAAGTTAAAAGCTATACGACATGTAATGCGCCCAGCAATTAGCTATAATATTAATCCTGCTTTTGACAGATATTACGATAGTTATGAAACTGAAGTTATAACAGCCGATGGTGTTACTAGAGACGATGTTGAATTTACACGTTTTGAGCAAAGTTTATTTGGTGTTCCAAATAGGCGATTTTCCAGCTCAATGGGGATATCTCTATCCAATAATTTTGAAGCCAAGGTAAGAGATAAAGATTCTACTAAAACTGAGCCCAAAAAGATAATACTCTTAAATAACTTTAATTTATCTACTGCTTATAATTTTGCCGGAGACTCTTTACAGTGGAGTCCTGTAAGAATAAATGGTGGTACACAATTATTTGATAAAAAATTAAGTGTAAACTTTAGTGCAACACTAGATCCTTATGCTCTAGATAACAACAACAGAAGAATAAACACCTTTAATATAGATAATGGCGGTAGTTTGTTTAGGCTTACAAGCGCTAATATGAATATGAGTTATTCTATCTCTAGTAAAGGCGGTGATAAAAAAGATGATAATGCCAGAGATGCTAGTGTAGAAGAAAACATTAGGAATGGAGGAAGAGCAGATGATTTATTTGGGCGTTCAGAAGATTTTACGAGTAAACGTTTTGACGCTAATGCCAAAAAAGACGAGGATAAAGAGGATGATAAATTTTACAATTTTAAAGTACCTTGGAGTTTAAGGTTAGCGTACGCTGTAAATTATTCCAATCAAAGACGAAATAATGAGATAGCATCACACTCTTTAATGTTCTCAGGAGATATTGAGTTATCCCCAAAATGGTCTGTTGGAGGCTCTTCTGGATACGATTTTAAGGACCATGGATTCACATTTACCCAATTACGCTTTGAGCGGGATTTGCTTAGTTGGCGAATGAATTTTAGTTGGGTGCCCTTTAGTTCAAGAAGTTCATGGAATTTCTTTATAGGTATAAAGTCTAATATTCTTAAAGACCTTAAATACGAACAAAGAAGACAACCAGATCAAACATTATAAGTTTTACTTTTGCTGGTGTTTTAATTTTATACTATTCAAATGAAAAAAATAATCACAACGGATAAAGCTCCAGCTCCATTAGGTCCATATAATCAAGCCATACTGAGTGGAAATACACTATATCTATCTGGACAAATTGCTATAAACCCCGAAACTGGGCGTTTAGTTTTAAGCGATATTACATCTGAAACTATGCAGATTATGCAAAACCTGAAAGCTGTTTTAGCAGCTGCGGGTTATACATTTGAAGATGTTGTAAAATCTTCAATATTTATAGTTAACATGGATGATTTTAGTTTAATTAATGATGTATATGGTAGCTTTTTTAATGATGAAATCGCACCAGCGAGGGAAACAGTGCAGGTAGCTAGGTTACCTAAAAATGTGAATGTAGAAATAAGTATGATTGCAGAAAAATAAAAACTAAGACACCTGTTCTTCCTTTTTTAAAGCATATTTTTTTAAGACACTACTCAGCCTCTTATTATCTATAGGTTTTGCCAAAAACTCATCAACTCCGGCAGCCTTTGCCTTTTCAATATCTTCTTCAAAAGCACTAGCCGATACGGCTACAATTGGGATATTATTTTTTGAGTACTTATCAGAGTTTTTTATAATTCTTGTAGCTTCATAACCATTAATTTTAGGCATATAAATATCCATAAAAATCATATCAAAATTAATTACTTTATACAGATTTACAGCGTCTAAACCATTGCTTACAAATGTACATTCTGCACCATGCTGTTCTAATAAAAATTTAATTACTTTTTGATTCATTTTGCTATCCTCAGCAACCAAAACACTAAACCTATAATCATATTTATTTAATAAAATTGGAATGTCTTTAGGTGGCTCTTCAATCACATTAAGTGTTTTTTGTAATTGCAAACTAAAATAAAATGTAGATCCTTCGTTCTCCTTACTTTCAAACTTTAGTTCTCCTCCCATTAACTCTATAAGCTTTTTACTTACAGTTAACCCAGTTCCTGAGCCTTTATAGTGTTGTATAGTTCTAGACAAGCTTTTCTCTTCAATACTTTTTAAAGTCTCCTTTTGTTCAAAATAACTCATACCTATACCTGTATCCTTTACATAAAATGAAACTACTTGTAGGTTATCATAAGTAACTTTATGGTCAATAGTAACTTCTATTTTCCCATTATTTGTAAACTTAATAGCGTTGTTAATTAAATTGATAAGTACTTGTTGAATTTTAGCAAAATCACCTAGTAATAAAAAATCCTGTTTTTTATCAATCAAGAATTTATAGCTGAAATCCAAATTATTTTCCCAAGCTTGATATTCAAATATTTTAAATAGTTTAATAAAGTCTGATTTCAAGCGAATGGGTACTTGTTCTATTTTTAAATCTGTATTGAGATCTTTGGAATTATTTAAAACCATATTGATTAGCTGTAGTAAGTGTTCTGAAGAATACTCAGCAATCTCAAGTTGAGCCTGTTGATCGGAATCCAAATTAGTGTTTTTTAACATACGAATCATCCCCAAAATTGTACTCAAAGGAATACGGATTTCATGACTCATATTCTCTAAATAGATAGATTTATGTTCAGAACTCTCTGTTGCTAATTCTAATTCATCTACTAATTCGTCAATTCTATTATTCAAATAGGACTCAACAACCTCATTGCCTACTTGAGTTCTCAATACATACAAAAAACCACAAGTAACCACTACTAGAATCATCAATACTAATAAGGCAAACGTTGAAAAATAATCAGCACTATATGAAGAGTGACTTCCAATAAAAAATAGAACTCCTAAACTTATCAGACCTAAGATAAAACCAAAAGTCCATAGTCTGAAACCTTGCTTGGATTTGGGATGAAATTTCATTAAAGCTAAAATAGCATTAAAGATAAGAAACAATATCGATTTATTTATGTTATAAAAATATATTTTCGTTTAAGTGATTTAAAATCGTAAAAGCCTTAATTTTGGATGCTATTAAAATGAGTATCTCATGCGAATTGAATATGATATTAAATTAGGGTTTAAGGATGTTATGATTCGTCCAAAGCGCTCAACACTTAAAAGCCGAAAAGAGGTAAACCTTGAAAGGGAATTTAAGTTTTTACATAGTTCATTAACTTGGTCTGGAATTCCAATTATTGCTGCCAATATGGATACTGTTGGCACTTTTAAAATGGCAAATGAGTTATCTAAAGCTAAGCTATTTACCACCATACATAAACACTATACTACAGGTGAATGGAGTACGTTTTTAAATACTTCCCCTAAAGGTATTGAAAACCATATTGCAGTAAGTACTGGTATAGGTAAGCAGGATGCCATACGCCTTTCTGAAAATATTAAAGCAAATCCCCAATTACAATTTATTTGTATTGATGTTGCTAATGGGTATTCTGAGCATTTTACTGATTTTGTAAAACAAACAAGAGATGATTACCCAGAAAAAGTAATTATTGCTGGTAATGTTGTTACAGGAGAAATGGTAGAAGAGTTGTTACTTTCTGGTGCAGATATTATAAAAGTAGGTATAGGTCCGGGATCGGTTTGTACAACAAGAGTTAAAACTGGTGTTGGCTATCCTCAACTATCTGCTATTATTGAATGTGCTGATGCTGCCCATGGTTTAGGAGGTCAAATAATTAGTGATGGTGGATGTACAACCCCTGGTGATGTAGCTAAAGCGTTTGGAGCTGGTGCTGACTTTGTAATGTTAGGTGGTATGTTTGCGGGACATGATGAAAGCGGTGGCAGTATAATTGAACGTAATGGTAAACAGTACAGAAAGTTCTACGGTATGAGTTCTGCTACTGCAATGGACAAACATTCTGGAGGTGTAGCTGATTATAGAGCTAGTGAAGGTAAAACGGTTGAAGTGCCTTACCGAGGTAAAGTCGCTGATACTATAAAAGATATTTTAGGTGGCTTACGCAGTACTTGTACTTATGTTGGTGCTTCTAGATTGAAGGAACTAACCAAACGCACAACTTTTATTAGGGTTGCTGAGCAAGAAAATAAAGTATATACAACTTGATATATTTAGCTGTTATTTAGCCTTTGAAATTCTTCCTACAGAACCTGTATTATTAGGGATTAGTTCATATATAAAATCTGGATTAATATAGGCTTCTTTACGGTGTGATACATAGATAATAGAGGTGCTACTTTCTTTTGCAATTTTATTAACTAATTCTGAAAAAATTTGTGCATCATTATCATCTAAACCATTAGTTGGTTCATCTAAAATTAATAATGGAGGATGTTTTACCATTGCTCTTGCAATTAATACTAACCTTTTGTGTCCATTTGATAAGAAATGAAAACTCTTATCTTTAATGGGTGTCATATTAAGCAAGTCTACCCATTCTCTAGCGATTTTAACTTGTACATCTGTTGGGTATTTATAGAGACCAATAGAGTCTAAAAAACCTGAAATTATCATGCTTTCAATGGAATCTTTTCGTTTAAACCCTCTTAGCATTTCAGAAGAATAGTATCCTATATGCTTTTTTATATCCCAAACAGTTTCCCCACTCCCCTTTTTCATTCCAAATAAGGTCATATCCTGCATATATCCTTTTGGATTATCTCCAGAAATTAAAGACAGAATGGTACTTTTACCTGAACCGTTAGGACCAATAAGTTGCCAAAATTCATTTGGTTTTACTTCCCAAGACACGTTATTTAAGATTGGCCTGTTACCATAACTCAAGTTTAAATTGCGTAGTGAAATGATAGGTGTTATATATTCAAACTCATTCTTATAGGCTTGGGGTAAATCTTTTATGAAATAATTTGTACTGCTATTTGTTTCTTTTGTTGAATATGGTCTTATGGCGTTATTTTTAATTGTATAGACTTTATCTGCAAAAGTTAAAATATCACGCTTACGTGTAGTAATTTGAATGATTTGAGTTGTGTTACTTACTTCTGCAAGCATCTTACTAACTTGTGCCTGAGTCTTAATATCTAAGCAATCAAATACATTATCAAGAATTAGATAATCTGAAGTGTTATCTGATAAAATATGATTTAATAATGCTTTTTTTCGCTCACCATCTGAAGAGTTTTTAAGACTGTTTTGGGTTAGCGTTGATACTTGATAGTTTTCGTGACGCGTTTCTTCCTCAATAAATCTGTTTACTGTTATTTCAGAAAAAATGTCACCTTTTTGAGATGCCAATTCCGGAAAAATAAATCCTGAAGTTATTCTTTTTATAAGTGCTTTTTTATCATCTCTATTAGAGATATAAATTGCGGTATGTTCTAACACAAGACGTTCTACTAATTAGAAAATATTATAAATCTTTAGTATGAAATGGTACTAAACCATCGATTGGTCTTCTCTCAAAATTACCAACTTTAAACCCCATTTCCTCAGCAACTTCTTTAATTTCTTTTTGTGCAAAAAACGCAATGGAACCTGCAAAATGCACAGGAACTGTTTGTAGTTCCTTTTCATATTGAAAAATCATGTTTCTGGCAAACTCTCTTATACCATCTTTTATTAGTTTAATAGTGTATTCTGAGTCTTTATGCAAAAACATAAACTCAGCAAAACTAGCCAAATAAGCATTTGGACTTGGTTGTTTATATAAATTGTATTTTATAAAATCTGCATCCATATTGTATTTAGCACCAAAAGCTATTTTTACATTTTCTGGCATGTGATTATAATAATAATCTTTAATTAATTGTTTACCATAATAATTACCAGAAGCATCATCCATTAAAGTATAACCTAAAGATGTAACACGTTGGTGTAATACTTCTCCATCATAATAACTACAGTTAGAACCTGTACCCATAATACAAACAACAGCAGCTTCTTTAGGGTGATTAATAGTAGCATAAACAGCTGCTAAGGTATCTTCATTTACTTCTACATGGGCATTAGTAAATATTCCCGTTAAAACATTGGTTAACAACTCTCTTGCATTTTCAGTACCACAGCCGGCTCCATAGAAAAACACATGAGTTACCTGTTCTTTATTTTCTTTTAACTCTTTACTCTTTAAAATTGTTTTGTGAAGTTTTTTTTCACTCAAAATAGCAGGATTAAGCCCTTTAGTACGAACTTTTTCCATTAATTTATTTCCTTCGTTGTCTACTGCTAACCAATCTGACTTCGTAGAACCACTATCAACAATTAAAATCATAAGTATGGGAATAAAAAAGCTTCGCAATCGTAGGATCGCGAAGCCTTAAAGTTATTTAAAGTATTATAAAGAACCAATGTGTTGTGCTAAGTCAATAAGTTTAGTTGAGTAACCAAACTCATTGTCATACCAAGAAATTAATTTAATGAAACCATCATTTAAACCAATACTTGCTCCTGCATCAAAAACACTTGTACGTGGTTCTGAGACAAAATCTTGAGATACCACACCTTCTTCAGTGTATCCCAATATACCTTTTAATTCGTTTTCTGAAGCTTCTTTAAGCGCTGCTTTAACATCATCAAAAGATGCCGGGTTCTCTAAACGACATGTTAAGTCTACTACAGATACATCTGGAGTAGGAACTCTAAATGCCATACCTGTTAGTTTTCCGTTTAATTCTGGAATTACTTTACCTACTGCTTTAGCAGCACCTGTAGATGAAGGAATGATGTTAGAAATAGCTGCACGACCTAATCTGTAATTTTTTCTAGAAGGCGCATCAACAACAAATTGTGTTGAAGTGGCTGCGTGAACAGTTGTCATTAAACCTTCGGCAATTCCAAATTTATCATTAATAACTTTAGCTAAAGGAGCTAAACAGTTTGTAGTACAAGATGCATTAGAAACAATAGTATCTGCATCAGTAATTTTATCGTGGTTTACTCCCATTACAAACATTGGTGCATCTGCAGATGGCGCAGATATAGCTACTTTGTTAGCTCCTGCTGTAATGTGTGCTTGTGCTTTATCTAAAGTTGTGAATATACCTGTACAGTCTAATACAACTTCAGCTCCAACAGCATCCCATTTTAAATCTTCTGGATTACGCTCAGCAGTAATTCTAATTTCATTACCATTTACAACTAAATTACCGTTTACAACTTCAACAGTACCATCAAATTTTCCGTGTACAGAATCATATTTTAATAAGTATGCTAAATGATCAACATCCAGCAAATCATTAATTCCAACAACTTCTATGTCTGGTCTAGTAGCTGCTACTCTAAAAGCTATTCTTCCTATTCTTCCAAACCCGTTAATTCCAATTTTCAATTTTGACATGTTTTTATTTATTAATGTTTATTATGTGCTCATGATGTCTGAGACACGAAGTAATTCTAAGTTAATTTTTGATTTTCCTTTTATAGCTTGATCCAAAGGAGTTAATTGCATCACATTATTCTGTAATCCTACCATGAAATTTGTTTTACCTTCTATTAAGGACTCTACAGCTTTCACTCCCATTCTACTGGCAAGTACTCTATCAAAACATGATGGTGCTCCACCACGCTGCATGTGACCTAAAACAGAAACTCTCACATCATAACCTTCCATATTTTCATCAACATATTCTTTAAGTTCGAATATATTTTTGCCTATTTTATCACCTTCAGCAACGACAACAATACTTGATGATTTACCAGATTTTCTACTTTTATTTAAAGATTCTACTAATCTATCAAGCCCTAAGTCTTCTTCAGGAATTAAGATTTCTTCTGCACCACCAGCTATACCTACATTAAGTGCGATATGGCCAACATCACGCCCCATTACTTCTATAAAAAATAGTCTGTTATGAGAACTTGCTGTATCTCTAATTTTGTCTATAGCTTCAACTACAGTATTTTGTGCTGTATCAAAACCTAAGGTGTGAGACGTTCCAAAAATATCATTATCAATGGTACCAGGAATACCCATTATAGGAAAACCAAACTCTTGATTAAAAATCATGGCTCCAGTAAAAGTTCCATCTCCACCAATTGCTACTAGAGCATCAATTTCTGCTTTTGCTAATTGTTCAAATGCCTTTTGTCTTCCTTCTTTGGTTCTAAATTCTTTAGATCTGGCAGATTTAAGTATAGTCCCTCCCTTATTAATAATACCTTTAACACTTCTAGGTCCTAAAACTTCAAAATCTCCTTTCATCATGCCCTCATATCCTTGATAAATACCAACGCATTCTATATTATGAAAGGCACAAGTTCTTACAACTGAACGTACTGCAGCATTCATCCCAGGAGAATCTCCTCCTGAAGTAAAAACACCAATTTTTCTTATCTTTTTTGACATCAACTCTTTTATTTCGAAGTAAAATTACTAAACAAATATTATATTTTTATAACATATATCATATTTTAATGATATTATAAAACTATAACGTTTTAGTTAACAACAGAGCGCCTTATTGTTAACTAAATAAGTAGGTTACAAATTAGTTTCTCTTTATTTTTTGGAGGATTTTACTGTAATAAAACTGGGGAGTGCTTCTGCTTCTTTTTCTTGTGGTTCTTCTTTTGAAACTTCTTTTGGTTTTGGGTTCTTTTTAAATAAACTTCTGATGAGTTCTTTAAAGGTGTCAAAATCTACGTTATAAGATAAACCTACACCTTGTTTATAACCAATATCTTGCCCAAAACTCTGAATGTCAACCTCTCTATTGAAAACCTTTGCTGATAGAGTGCCATCTTCATTTAATAGGAAATTAATCTCTAAGTCTCCTGCGACAACAGTTTGGGTTTCTCCTGCACCTCCCACAGGCACACCAACACTACCATTAAAAAACACTTTATCATTTATTTGTGTTTGAAATGTGGCTACTACCCTATCGTCAGTTTGATAATCAGGTCTATTTTGACCTGCTTCATAATTAAAACCAAAATTTACCTTACCATCTTCACTTGAAAAGATACCGTTTACGATGCCATTTAAACGTTCTGCTATTGTGCCTGATACATTTAGTTCTCCAGAACCTCTATTTTGGAAAGAACCTCCTGTAGCTAGGAAATATAATGCTTGATTTTCACGTTCGGCATCTGAATCTAAACGGTATTGTAACTCTGATTTAATTGTAGAGTTTGCATTAGGAAATTCAAAATCAAATGTAGGTTGTGGACGCTCTAAATCTCCTGTTAATGTGATGTTTAGTTCTACTGGAATACTTCTGTTTATAGGGTTATCCAATAACGGAGAAGGGTTTGTTTGTGTTTTATAGGTTGCCAACATATTTATGGTAGTATTCCTTAACGGATCTCCATTCCATGCTATAGTTCCACCAGGTTGCACTGTAAACTGTTTTTGCACTAAACCACCATAGGCAAAATTATACACCCCTTCAAATACAGAGAAATCCCCCCACATATCAAATTTGCCATTGGTGTTAATTTCTACTAAAACACCACCAACTCCTCTACCTTTAAGGGCGTGTCCTGTTTCTTTATTGATGATTATTTCTAATTCTGCATCTTGTGTGACATCTAAATCGAAATCTAACTCTAACCCTTCAACATCTTCTAAAACAAATTCTTCGCCTTTTTCTCGTGCCAATTTTTGTTCTGGGGTTATAAAATGTATAAAGGAATTATCTCCAAAAGACTCTGTGTCTGATAAAGGGATCTTAAATACTGTACCACGTTTCGTTTCCCCTACTACACTAATTACCAATTCTTCAGTAGGCCCATAAATACTTGCGGTTCCTCCAACAAACCCAGTACCATAATATAGAGACTCTTCTGTTTCTTTGGTATCGAGCACTAAAAGCCTTCCTGT
This sequence comes from Hyunsoonleella pacifica, assembly GCF_004310335.1. GTDB lineage: Bacteria > Bacteroidota > Bacteroidia > Flavobacteriales > Flavobacteriaceae > Jejuia > Jejuia pacifica. The sequence continues at coordinate 678,054 of NZ_SIRS01000002.1, forward strand.
TGATAGACCTAAATCCAATCTCCAATCTGATAAATTTATATGGCTCAACTTACCATTTAATCTAGCTGTAGAATTATACTTAGTATCAGTAAGTAGGATATCCCTAAACAAAAAGCTTTGATTTTCTAACCCTACTGTTGCGTTATTGTTAAATTGATAATCTACATTTAAGTATGGTATTGTAAAACCACCACCATCTAAATTAAGTTCTCCTACAATATTTGGACGATTTAAATTTCCAATAATGTTGGCTTCTCCTGTAACCTTACCTCTAATATTAGACAAAACACCAGATAAAAGAGGGTTTAACGGGCTTAAATTGAATCTATCAAATTCTAAATCTACATCTATATTTGTGTTATTTCGTTTAACACTAATATCTCCAATAGCAGAAAAAGTACTCTTAATATCATCTATAATGCTAACATCAACATTGTACTTGGTTAAATCTTTGTTTCCTATTATTTGTGCGTTAAAATCTCCTAGTGGAAAATCGTTAACTTTAAAATTATCAATAACTACAGTAGAATTAGGAAGGTAACTACCGTTTTTCTGTAAAATATCTAACTTTCCATTAACACGTCCGTTTAATTTTAAACTATCAACATCTGGGATGATTTTAGAAAGCCTTACATCTTTAAATTTAAGCTTCAAATCCTTTTCGGTAGAATCTTTTATAAAACCTGATAAAGTCACTTCTTCGTTACCATGGTTTATATTTAACTTATCAATTTCAAGAGACGATAAATCTTTTGCAAACGAAATTTTATTGAATTTATCATTATCTCCATTTATATACCATTTATAATTTTTAACAATAACGTCTGAGGTCTTAAAACCAATTACAGAGTTATTGTCTTCATTAATAGTATGATAAAAACTTAGATTAAACTTATCATTATTACGTTTTCCTCCTGAGAATTCTGAACGCATAAACAATGTATCATTAACGGTAACGTTAATTAAGCTAAACTTAGAGGCATTATAGTACTTTGTATTAATACTATCTACTTCAATATAAGTATTAAATAATGGATTGCCATTATCTACTTGTAATTCTATACCCTTGGCGAAATTCTCTAAAAGTTTAATTTGAGGCGATTTAAATGTTAGCTTAAATTTGTTTGCTTCACTTTGTATGTTTCCACGTATAAATGTGTTTTTACCTAACTCTATTTCAGGATATATAACTTCTACAATTTTGTTATATATTTTTAAATTAAAATCTATTCTTTGATTATCTGCTACTTTATGTGGCTTATAGTTAGTATAAATATTACCTACAGAGTTTTCTAAAAGCTTTACAATGTCTCTTACGTTAAACTCTCCACTTATGCCCCCTTCTATAATATCTGGAGAATCAATATCTATATAACGTGTTTTACCTTGAAATCTGGAGGCGATCTTAAAACTTTTAAAATTATATGTGTCGTGTTCATTTTTGTAAGACGTATTCCTAAACGTTATCTTTCCAAAAGCATCGTCTAGGCTACTACTATTCATATTCATATTAACAGTACTTCTAAAAATTGAAATACTATCTTTTTTTACAAAATTTAAGGTATTTAAATCTGCATAGTCAACTTCAGCCTCAAAATCATATTTATTTATGGTTTCGGAATAATCAATCAAACCATTAAATTTTAATTTGAGATTATCATCATTAACTAACAAAATGCCATCAAATATTTTATTTTTTATTTTACCAGAAACCTGAGTTTTATTGTAATTATAATTATTATAGTTTAACTGATACACATCGCCTTTTATTTCTGTATCAATAGTTTCAGCAACAAAGCCGTGTCCATTCACATTCATATCTAGGGATACCTGCCCTACTTTAGGGTCTTCTATAAAAGTTCCTAAATTAAACGTATCTAAAACTATCCTTCCCTTGTAGGATGCATTATCAATATCATTTATTTTAGTGATGTGTAAATCAGATTTCACATAGCCCAACTCGGTATCCATTGCAATATCTGCATCCACCTCAGATGCTGTAACTTGAGAATTACCAGTAATTTTAAACTTCCCCAACCTATCAAAAGATGAAGGAATAGCAGCTCCTAAAACATTGGGCAAAAGCGCCTTTAAATCTTTGTATGTAGAAGTTAGATTTTTAAAACTACCATCCATCAAAAAATCGTTAGATGCCTTGCTAAATAAATTTTTAAAAATTATATCGCCATACACTAAAGTATTACTACTTGTATTAAGTTCAAGGTTTTCTGCATTTAAATCATTAAGTGTTCCTGAAAGGTCTACGCTAAAAGTGGTTTTCTGATTTTTTCCAAATTCATCATAAAATGTATTTAGCTCATCCATTAATATATTAGAATCCTTAAAAGATGCTTCTAGCTGTACCTTATCAGTAAAAAATTGTAAATCTTCTCTTTTGTAAAAAAACTGTAAATCGCCTTTTAAAATAGAATTTGCTGTCTTTATTTCTAAAGCATCAAACGTCATACTGGATAAGGTATACTTAAAGTTAGTCATCAAGTTTTTAACTTTAACCCCTCTACTATCTTTAAATGAGAGTGTATTTATTCTAGTACTAACATCACTGCCAAGTATTAGAAAATTGGTAGCATTAATGTTTAGATCTTCTAATTCTAAAACTTTTGTTGTTTCTCTATTTTCATCTAATAGTCTAAATGTACTATCGTAAATAGAAACATCACTAGAAGATAATAAAAAGCTACCATCTCCCTTTTTAGGATTGTCGCCTTCTAACTTTGCTACAAATACATCAAGATTAGTCTCTTTATAACCCTTGTAGGTTTTAATATTAAATATCAAATCCATGATATCAATATCGCCGAATACTAGTTGACCATTAATTAAATTTGAAAAATTTAGTATGGATGTATTAAGTTCTTTAATACTTATTAAAGTATCTTGTTTAAAATCTTCTACATAGATGTTTTTTAATTCTACATCTCCATTAAATTGAAGCCCTACTTTTTCAATGTTAATATTAGTTTTAAACGCTTCATTAAGTTTATTTGTGGCATAATTACCCAAACTAGTTTGTACTGCTGGAATAGAAAATACAAGCACCAAAATAACAAACAACAATAATATTATCGCTAGGATTTTATATACTATTTTAAGTGCTTTTTTTATGATATAGTGCTTTTAAAAGGTGTTACATGTACAAAAAAAATCGAGGCTATTTTACAATGAAATATTACCTAGTTTTGCATTTACGAAACAATTAAGAAAAACGGATGTTTATCTCGTTTTCAAAATTAACAATTATTGTGCCTAATATTGAGTAATGGCGAAACAAAATATTTATATTCTAGGGATTGAATCCTCTTGTGATGATACATCAGCTGCTGTAATACACAACGGCAAGATTTTAAGCAATGTTGTCGCCAGCCAAAAAATACATGAAGAATATGGTGGTGTGGTGCCAGAATTGGCCTCTAGAGCACATCAACAAAATATAGTACCTGTTGTACACCAAGCACTTAAAAAAGCGGGGGTTACTAAAGAACAGTTAGATGCTGTAGCCTTTACCAGAGGCCCCGGGCTCATGGGAAGTTTACTGGTAGGTACTTCGTTTGCTAAATCCTTAGCTTATGGTTTAAATATTCCTTTAATTGATGTTAATCACATGCAGGCCCATATTTTAGCTCATTATATTGAAGAGGACGATTTTAAAAAGCCACCATTTCCTTTTCTAGCCATGACGATTTCTGGAGGGCATACCCAAATTGTGAAAGTAGAAAGTTATTTTAATATGACCGTAATTGGGGAAACTATTGACGATGCTGTTGGAGAAGCTTATGATAAAAGTGGTAAAATTTTAGGTTTAGGCTACCCTGCTGGGCCAGAAATAGATAAACGAGCACAATTGGGAAACCTAAAAGCATATCCTTTTACAAAACCTAAAGTTGATGGACTAAATTTTAGCTTTTCGGGGTTAAAAACCGCTATTTTATATTTTATACAAAAGGAAACAAAAGCGAATCCTAATTTTATAGATAAAAATTTAAATGATGTATGCGCTTCTATTCAATACACTATTATAGGTATTTTGATAGATAAATTGAAAAAAGCTTCAAAAGAAACTGGTATAGAACATATTGCTATAGGTGGTGGTGTTTCGGCTAACTCAGGAATTAGAAAAGCTTTAAAAGATGGGGAACAAAAATTTGGATGGACCACCTATATCCCAAAATTTGAATACACCACAGATAATGCTGCTATGATTGCTATAGTTGGTTATTTAAAGTTTTTAGAAGGTAATTTTGCTGAACAGGATATTATGGCTTCGGCTAGGTTGAAAATATAACTTATAATGGCTAAAATTCAAAAAGGAGATGTATTTAGTCTTGAAACAAAAATTGGCTATGGCTTTTTACAATATGTGGAGCTGGCTGAAAAAGGAATTTATTACATAAGGGTTTTAGATCATATTTCAGATACAAGAAATATTTCGCAAATACAAGTAGACAAGAAAGAGCGTTGGTATACTGAATTTGTTTTATCTATTGCTTTAAAAAGAAAAATTGTTGCTAAAGTTGATAATTTCAAAGTACCATCATTCTTCAGAATTTCTCCATATGCAAGATCAAAGCATGTAATTCCAGATAAAGTTTCTGGTTGGAATATAATAAATAGGCATACTTTAAAAATAATTTACAAAGAAACACTGTTTATTTGGGATTTAAAGTTATCGCCTTTTGGTATAATGAATGACACTTACATAAAAGAAAAGCTTGAAGAAGGTTGGATTTTAGAAGATTGGGTATAATCTACATAAGTACAACAAAGTTGTAAACAACTAATTCTTAAAAACTTCTTATGGTTTAAAACGTATCATTTTGTTTAAAATTTAAATTTGAAAAAATTTAATTCTAAACATGAAACAACACCTACTTTTTACATTCAGTTTTTTATTTACTATTAGTCTATTATCAGCCCAGGACGAGACAGAAGAAGCGCTTGCTTCTATAGAAACCCAAGAGCAAGCCAAACAATTTATTAAAGATAAATATGCCTTCAATAGTAAGATTTTTACTTTTAATGAAGAAAAGCATAAGTCCCAACTAGCTAAAGCATTGTTTAAATTGGAAAAAGGTAATGTGAAAACTGAAAAATCAGCTTACGAAAAAGTACTTTATAAAATCATAGAAAAAAACACAAATGCCTATTATCGTGTAGCATATATTTTTTTAGATGGTAATGCTTATAGTTTAGAAAGTATCAATAAATTGAGAGAGATTTTAATTAAAAAATACAATAACGGTATCCCGTTTAGCGCATTGGCCAATCAATATTCTATGGATCAAAATCGTAAAAAAGGAGGAGATACGGGATGGTTTACTGTAGGGAGTATGCCTACTGAACTTGAGGATGCAATTATATCTGATAATCATGCTCTAGAAGATGTTTATATTGTTGATATTCCCTCAAAGCAATGGTACTATTTAGTGTTTCAATCTCATGAACCAAAAGATATTTCTGAAATTAAAGTTTTAAAAATCGTTGAACCCCTAGAGTAATGCAACTTTTTTATAGCCCAGATATACATGATGATTCTAAAGATTTTTCTTTTTCGAGAGAAGAAAGTAAACATATCGTTAAAGTTCTTCGCAAATCAGTGGGAGATATTGTAAATATTACTGACGGGAAAGGTATATTGTTTACTGGAGAAATTACTTTAGCAACTCAAAATAAATGTATAGCAACAATAACCGCTAAACAACTTCAGCAACAAAAGGAGTATTATTTGCATTTAGCTGTTGCTCCAACAAAAATGAATGACCGTTATGAATGGTTTTTAGAAAAGGCTACCGAAATAGGAGTTGACAGTATCACGCCTATTATTTGTGACCACAGCGAGCGTAAAATAATTAAACCAGAACGTTTTGAGCGTATTTTACAATCTGCAATGAAACAATCTTTAAGCTGCTACAAACCCCAACTTAACGAAGCCATATCGTTTAAGGCTTTTATAGACAAAGCGTTTCAAGGCGAGTTATTTATCGCACATTGTGAAGAAAGTAGTAAAAAATCATTAAAACAACAGCTAAAACCAAAAACAAACGTTACTATTTTGATAGGTCCAGAAGGTGATTTTAGCACCAAAGAAATAGCGTTAGCTTTAAAAAATAATTTTACAGCTGTAACTTTAGGCGATACAAGATTACGTACAGAAACAGCAGCAATAGTAGCCTGCCATTCAGTGGCTTTTGTTAACGAAGTTATTAGTTAGTTATAAAGTTATCTGAGTACCTCCAGTAATATCTAAATTTTCAGATTGTACCAAAGCAACAATAGCTAAATTATCAGCTTTAGTAATTATTTTGGGGATTTTTAAATGTGCTTTACCAGTTTTAGCATCTGTTTTTAAATACACTTCCTCTACCACGATATTTGAGTTTTTTAGAGTTCTATTTCTATTCTCACCTCGTTTCACAATAGTAATCCGTTCTTTAATTACTAAAATCAATCGTAACACTTTGTCAGTAATTGTTCCGGTTACAGTATAATCAAAATTAATATCGCTATCCTTTCTTTTTAAATTTGAAATAGCGATTGAGTTACTAGGCAAACTTTTAGAGTAAAGTTTTATTTTATCTTTCATTTTAGATGCGTTAGAACCTACAAAGTGCTCCTTCCCATTTACTACAACTTGAGGTGTATAAATAGAACTACTATAAAACTTTTTACCATACGCCTTTTGTTTCTCTGTAAAAATCGCTTTACTAAAAGGGTCTTTCCAACCTATATAATTCCAATAATCTACGTGATAAGAAAGTGCAATAATCTTATCTTCATTTTCGGTTTGTACATTATCAAGTAATTCATCTGCAGGAGGACAACTAGAACACCCTTGCGAAGTAAACAATTCTAAAACAACTAACGGTAAGTTATTATCAACTTGAGATTGTCCGTAAAAAAAGGTACTGAGTACTATAATTGGTAACAAAAACGTTTTTCGCATGGTATTTCTTATTATTTTTGAACTTATGAGTTTTAGTTGTCAATCTTTACGATATCTTACATTACCCCTTTTAATTAGCGTTTTTTTAACAGCTATGGTTTCAGGTCAAGAGGTTGCTGTTTTAAAATATAAAGGTGGTGGTGATTGGTATAGTAACCCTACTGCTTTACCCAATTTGATAAAATTTTGTAATGAAAACATTAAGACTAAAATAACAGTACAACCTGAAACTGTTGAAACTGGAAGCTCTGACATTTTTCAGTATCCACTTTTACATATGACTGGGCATGGTAATGTGTTTTTTACTGAAGATGACGCTGAAAATTTACGTAATTATCTAATTTCTGGAGGTTTTTTGCATATCGATGATAATTACGGGATGGAACCTTTTTTGAAAAAAGAACTTAAAAAAGTATTTCCAAATAAAGATTTAGTTGAAATACCTACAACGCATCCTATTTTTAATATTGCATACAAATTTCCAAACGGATTACCTAAAATCCATGAGCATGATGGTAAACGCCCCCAGGCATTTGGTATTTTTCATGAAGATAGATTATTACTAATCTTTACATTTGAAAGTGATTTAGGGGATGGTTGGGAAGACCCCGAAGTACATAATGACCCAGAAAATGTGCGACAAAAAGCACTAAAAATGGGTGCTAATATTGTAAAGTATGCGTTTGAGCATTAATCTCATAATTTCAATATGAAAAAATTCAGTATACATTATAAAGTATTTGCAATTATAATAGCCTTAATCTTTGTTTTTAATACTTTGAACTCAATCAACCCTCATACTTACACCACTGGTATTAATAGTTATCATTATACTTGCGGATGCTTCGGATGCTGGGAAACGCATCTGGCTATTAAATGTAGTTCTGAAAGCGCAATACATTTTTAATTTTAATTCATCCCTAATACTTAATAAAAGTTTACTAAACGACTAAAATATGAAACTACAATATTACTGCAGTTACCCCTCTTGTGGCAAAAGCAACACTATTAAAGTAAAATCTAATAACAGATTTGATTTAAAAGCAGAAATAGGAGAAGAACTAAATAAACGTTGTAAACATTGTGGACACCAAACAAAGCGCCATATTAATAGATTGATGGCAGAACCAAATTATTATTTAATTATTGGTGGTATTATAGCTGCTGTATTAATAACAGTATTTATTTGGGATTTAGGGTTTGTTTCAACATTAACAGGAAGTATACCTATAGCTGTTTGGATGAGCGAGAAAAAAAGGCAAGTAATTTTAATAGAGTTATGGTGTAATAATTATGCAGCTTACACATGGTAACACCAACTTTAAAAAGAAAACATTCCCAATCATTGTAGTTTGCGATGGTGTAACAAATGCCCCTAATATTGGTAGTTTGTTTAGAATTTCTGATGCTTTTGGTGTTGAACAACTCATACTTTGTGGCGATAGTATTCCGCTAGGCAGAAAAATGACTAAAACCTCTAGAGCAACTGAGAAAGTAGTCAATTTTAAAATTGAAACTTCTGCTTTAGAAACTATAAAGCAATATAAAAAGTTAGACTATCAAATTATATCATTAGAAATTACAAGTAACAGTAAACCACTTCATCAAGTTGAATTTTCATCTAAGAGATCTATTGTTTTAGTCGTAGGTGACGAGAATTTTGGGGTTTCAGAAGACATATTAAAACTATCTAATCAAGTAGTGCATATAGATATGTTTGGACAAAACAGTAGTATGAATGTTGTACAAGCTACTAATATCTCGCTTTACGAGATCACAAAACAATTGAGGTAAAACTTCTCGTTTCGGTTTTTCATGCTTCCAACTGCATTGTTTATATTTACTACATGAATTCAAAAACTATAGCCAACGGTATTTTAAGAGCTATTGCTATTATTTGTGGTGTAGCACTCCTACTCTATTTTCTTTATCAAATACAATCCGTTATTGGGTATATTGCCATTGCAGCTGTAATATCACTTATTGGTAGGCCTATAGTGCTGTTTTTAGAGCGAAAGCTTAAATTTAAAAACACTATAGCGGTTGTTGTAACTATGACGCTGTTATTGGGGCTCTTTATTGGATTAGTAAGTTTGTTTATTCCTTTAATTGTAAAACAAGGACAAAACTTATCCCTTCTAAACATTGAAGAATTACAGGGTAATATAGAAAACTTGTATACTGAAATAGTCACTTATTTTGATTTGCATCAAATTGATGTAGAACAGTCCTTAAAAGAATCTAATCTATTATCTAAAATAGATTTTTCATTAATTCCAAATTTTCTAAATTCTGTAATTGGTGGACTTGGCAGTTTCAGTATAGGGCTCTTTTCTGTGATTTTTATTTCCTTTTTCTTTTTAAAGGATAGTAGATTATTTGAAAACAGCATTTTAACTTTAATTCCTGACAATAAAGAGAGTCGCTGGAAAACATCATCCACAAAAATTAAGGACTTGTTATCACGCTACTTTGTTGGATTAATTTTTCAAATTTTAATCCTATTTATCATCTATATGATAGGATTATTGATAATAGGTGTAGAAAATGCTGTAGTAATTGCCTTTTTATGTGCGCTTTTAAACCTTATCCCCTATGTGGGGCCATTAATTGGTGCTGTTTTAATGCTTACACTTACCATGACCAGTAATTTAGGTGAAAGTTTTAGTGATGTTATTTTACCAAAAACCTTTTGGGTGCTGCTTGTTTTTGTTATTGGCCAACTGGTTGATAATTTTGGGAGCCAACCTATCATATTTTCCAAAAGTGTAAAATCCCATCCGTTAGAAATCTTTTTAGTTATACTAATTACAGGTATTTTATTTGGTGTTGTTGGTCTTATTATTGCAGTGCCTGCTTACACGGCTATCAAAGTTATTTTAAAAGCTTTTTTATCAGAAAATAAGATTGTTAAAAAGCTAACTAAGGACTTGTAGTTTTTGTTTGAATACATTAATTTTAAATAATGAAATTCAAGAGTTTATAAATTATCATTTATATACTGATGTAAATTCAATTCTTTTAAAGGGTACTAATTTTGAAGATATAGAGACTTCAGAAATTGTTAATCAAATTGAAGCAAAAAAGCGATGCAAATTAAAGCTCCCCACATGGTTTAAAACCAAAAATATTTACTATCCCAATAAGCTAAATATTGAACAGACATCATCAGAAGCTACAGCAAAATATAAATCGCAACTCATACAAGGTAACAACCTAATTGATCTAACAGGAGGCTTTGGTGTAGATTGCTACTACTTCGCAAAACGATTTAAAACTGTTACACATTGTGAAATCAATACCGCATTGTCGTCTATTGCAAAGCATAATTTTAAGCAACTAAATATTCAAAATATTAAGACAAAGCAAGTTGATGGTATTACATTACTATCAGAGACCAATACTACATACGATTGGATTTATGTAGACCCATCAAGACGTCACGATTCAAAAGGTAAAGTGTTCTTTCTTAAGGATTGTTTGCCAGATATCCCAAAGCATTTAGATGTATTATTTCAACGTTCTAAAAACATACTTATAAAAACTGCGCCTCTATTAGATATTTCAGCAGGAATTAACGAATTACAGCATGTAAAAACCATACACGTCGTAGCTGTAAAAAATGAAGTAAAAGAACTGTTATGGGTTTTAGAAAAAGATTACGATAGTACTATAGCAATAAAAACAGTCAATTTAAAGAGCAATGCCATAGAAAGATTTAACTTAGGTTTAAATGATGAAACACTATGTGAAGCAAGCTATAGCGAACCCCTAGCCTATTTATACGAACCTAATGCAGCTATCTTAAAGTCTGGTGGTTTTAATCAGGTATCAAAACAATTAAATGTTTTTAAATTACAAGCGCATTCTCATTTATATACTAGTCAAACCTTGATAGATTTCCCTGGAAGACGATTTAAAATAGATACTGTAATTCCGTATAATAAAAAACACTTTAAAACACTAAAGATTGATAAAGCCAATGTAACCACCAGAAATTTTCCTGATAAAGTTGAAGCTATTCGAAAAAAGTTAAAACTAAAAGACGGAGGCAACCATTATCTCTTTTTTACCACAGATACAAAAGGTGATAAGGTTGTTATTAGTTGTAGTAAAATTTAATAAATCACTTATTCTTTCTTTTTAAATAAGTGCCTAATAAAACTTTTCTTGTTACCTCTGGCCTTCTCGATAGAATCCAAACGTTTTTTGATTAATCGTTCTTGCTTATTTTTTGCTCTTTCAATAGAATCATTACGCTTTTTAATAATCCTTTCTTGTTTTAGTTTAAACCTTTCAATAGAATCAAATTTTCGTTTGGCAATTCTATTAAATTTTATTTCTGCTTTTTCAGTTGAGTCTTTTTTTCTTAGGACACTAAGCAACATAAACTTAGGTTTTTCTGTATAAATAGTATCTTTTGTGTGGTATGTTGTATCTTTAGTTTTATAATTTATCCATCTACCCACTTTAACATTATGTCTATATGTACCAGCCAAAGCCATATCTCCATCGGTACTATATGTTATGCATTTACCTTGTTTGTAACCATTTTGCCAATGCTCTAGTAATAATAACTGTCCGTTTTCATCCCAATATTTCCAAACTCCTGTTTTTAGGCCATAATCAAAAGTACCTTGTTCTGCCAATTGGTTAGATCTGTAATATTTTAAATAAGAATTATGCAGCACATCGCCACCTGCATTTGCTAATGATTGATGTACGCCTCCAGACTTAAACCAGTAATATGTTTTGTCTGTACTGTAATTGTTTAACTTTTTGGTAGAGATATAACACTCAATATCATAGCCATTTTCTCTTACCATGCGTTTTTGCACATCGGTAGTAAACGCTATACATGTTAAGACCGCACATAAAACAAGTATCTGTTTTTTCATTTTTTGGTAAGTAAATTTTTTGTGGCTAAAGTTATATACTCTACCTTAATGCTAGTTAGGGTTTTGCCTTATTAAATGTATGGTTTTGGAGCGTTGATGAATCTTAAACAACAACAGGATTAACGTTTACTGAAAAAATCCAATAGCATCTATTTCTAAAACAGTATGGTCGTCTTGATAATTTCTGGCACTTGAATATTTCCAATCTTCTGGATTAGTTACAAAACCACTTTCTACAGGATTATTATGAATATAATCTATTTTTTGTTTGATTACTTTTTCGCTCCATAGCTCTATAGGTTTGTTATGATGCTGCCAAAATTGATATTTGCTTGTTGCTGCATTCTTTTTACCAGCTCTTTCAAACATCCATAATAACCATTCTTTCCTACTTTCTTGCGGATTAATTTCTATAGCTTCTATAACTTTTTTAGACGTATGGCGCTTAAAATCTCGTAACAGTTCCGAGGGTTGTTCATTTGTTGACCTAAATATAAAATGTACATGGCTTGGCATAAAACAGTAGCAATATAGTTCCATGCCTTTTTCTGCCCTGCAATAGTTTATACTGTCCACCAAAACGTTAAAATATATCTGCCTTGTAAATACGTCTATCCAATTTACAGTAGCAAAGCTTACAAAATATAAACCTGCTTTGTTGTGAAACTTATAATTTCTACTCATTATGCCAATATAGTAAATCTTTACTGCTACCGCTAGCTTGTAGCTAGTGAACTAAAAACAACAAAAAAGCCTTTACGTTGCCGTAAAAGCTTTTCTTTTTTTCTTCTTACTCTTACCGCCACTAGCAAATGCTAGCGGTAGCCAGAGCTACAAACTAGGACCATCAGGGGAATCCTGTTCGTGATCTTCATTAATCAAAAACGACTGAACACATAATCGCGTTATTGCAATTCATGCTCATATTTTTCATAATGAGATTCTAAACTAAGCTCAATGTTCATCCTACTTACATACCGTGACTTTTATTGCTGTGATAAACATACAGTAATTATCACTTTAGGTAGCTTTTAGTATGCCTCCAATTTACTATGTACTTTATCAATTTCCTTATCAATATACGCTTGTGCATAATGTACATATCGGTTAAAGGAATTGCTTGCATAACTGTGTCCACTAATTTTTCTAACCAAATGCTCTGGCATGCCTAATATTAGTAGTGTGGTTATTGCAGTACGTCGCATCATGTGCGAACTCATTTTATCACAAAAGCGTATTTGTTTTGTGTTTTTATGTAATACTTTAGTTTTTCCTTGGCGCTCCCGTGTCATTGCAATGGGGTTCGTAAAACCTGCTTTTTCTCCAATTAACTTTAGATTTCTATTAAAAATGAATAAGCTAATTGGTTTAAAAACAGGTATTTTAGAAGATTTAGATTTATATGTTTTATAAATAGCAATGGCATATTCTGGAAGTTTAATAAAACTATAGGTTTTTGTTTTTTGAGATTTTATTTTTAAGTACCAATCTTTGTTTTGTTGTTCGAAATTTTTGTTGGTTAAACTAAAAATATCCGAAAAACGCAGGCCTGTAGTACAGCCAAATACAAAAATAGCTTTAATACGCCTTATGGCTGGGGTTAAGCTATTTTCAAATTCGGTATCATGTATTAAAAATTTTAGCTGCTCTGGAGATAATACTAAAATATCTACATCTTCTTTTCTTACATAAAATAGATGTTGAAAGTCGCCAGTAGGGAAGTCCCTATCGTACTTTAAATAATTAAAAAAGGTGCGTATTAACTTTATATTGGCACCTACATAGTTATCGTAGCAACCATTTTTATACATGTAATCGGTAAAGCTTTTATAAAACTTTTTCCAGTAATTCTTTTCTGATCGTAATTCGCGTTTATTTAATTTAGACGCATCACAAATGCGTAATTCAAAACCTGTATCAATACTGAATTTCTGCAGATTATTAAATGTGTATTTATAATTATTTATTGAACTCTTAGTTATTCTTTCTCCGTTTTTCTTCAGACGTTTTCCTGTTTCGCTATCACGAATAAACTGTTTAAATAATGGGAGTAGGAGTGTGGTTTTTTTCATGTGCTATACCCTTGTAATTATTTATAGCGTATAAATCTACATGAAAAAAATTAATAGGGTTGAGATTGCAGGTAATGTTGTTTATAAGGTGGTTCTTTTTTCTTTTCTAACTCTTTTTTCTCTATTCATGGAATAGCACGCTACAACTAGCTTGTAGCTAGTGTTCCCAAAACAACAAAAAAGCCTTTATATTTCTATAAAAGCTTTTCTTTATTTCTTACTCTTGTTCCAATCTTTACCGCCACTAGCAAATGCTAGCGCTAGCGGGGTAGATTTATTTCATCCACTAATTTTACCCTTTATGCTAAATCTTTAATTATATAATGTTTTTCATTACACTCAAAGCAATGAAGTATAATTATAGCTTTATTATACGGTTCTTTATAAGGAATAACTTCATAAGACAAAAGATGTTCTTCATTGTTTGGGCAATTATACAAATGTACAGGATGTTCTATTATATCATTTTCAATATCACCCCATTTTAATTTATATAATCTTGAATTGTCTGCATCCGTTAAAAAATCTTCTGTAAAAGGGTTCTTCTCATTTTGTTTATCAAAATAAAAGGGGTGAGAATAAAGCATCTCATTTAAATCTTTTTTTTTTGGATAAACAATTGATAATATATTTAAAGCTGCTATATGATATATTTTTTTATCCGCTAAATAGTTTACAGCATACCTTACATTATAACCTTTCTCAGTTATTTTCTTTAATTCTTCTACTTCATTAACAATATTCATAAAAATTAACCTTTATCTTTTAAATCATAAGTTTTAGATTCTTGGTTTTGCCCCTTTCTTTTACCAGTTTCTCTCTTATTAGAAAATTTAGCAGTTTCAAACCCTTCTTCCTTTGCTAAATCTAATAAATCTTTTTGAGCCTGATACAGTCCTTTAGAATATTTTCCTTTATATTTTTTATAAGCATCTTCTAATTCTTCTAAACCATTCAAAACAGTTTCAGGAACAATGTCTACTTTGAATTCTAAATGACTACCATTCTTTTTTAAATTTGCAAATATGTGCATGTCAGGTAATGCCTCATCTGTACTCTTAATAACTACATGTAAGAAATCATCGCCTACTTTAGTAATTGTATGACTAAAAGTAGCAACCGCTTTTTCCGTTGCAGCCGCTAAACCTTGTGTCTTAATATTATTAGGAGACAACCTATTAGTCTTGGACAACCCAAACCGTGTACCCAATAGAAGCTCAGCAGGACCTTCCCAATTCCTTAAATCCACTAGAGCATTCCCTGTATCTTCAAGTTGTTGTTTAAGTGGCGTTTGGGTATGATAATCGTATATGTCTTGAGCTCCATCTTGAACAGGTGCAACAAAAGTATTATGGAAATCATATTGTTTTTGACCTGAAATCATCCAATAACTATTATTTATAGTACTACTCGAAGCATTATATAAGTCAGCACCGATATTTTTAATAAAACCAGAAATATTCCAAAGAGCATTATCTACCCTTTTTAGAACAGAAGCATTATCATCTTTGGCAAAAACTATTCTGTATTGTGTTTTTTGTAGATAAGGTGAAATTTGCTCTTCCAATCCTTCTAGTTCTATAAATTGTAATACTTTATTTCCTGCAAAAGAATAAGAAGAATACCAAGGGTACTGATGTATTAACGGGTCTACAGCAAAGAATCTACCGATTCTTGGGTCATGCATACGGAATGTAAAATTTAAGCTATTGCCCTCACCCTTAATCTCATCATCCTTTTCTTGGCCGTTAAAGCCATACCTATAACTATCACTGGCGCCGTGGCGATTAGGCAGCAGCATTCCAAAGGGATAGTAATCAAAATCGCTGCAACATCAGTAATAGTAAGAACGTATTGGTTTTTTTAAAAACTAAAAATTGCCAAAAAATGTAATTTTAAGCTATTTTTTAGTACTTAAAATCG
>NZ_SIRS01000020.1 GCF_004310335.1 Hyunsoonleella pacifica
GTTTAGAAAGACTTATTTACACAGATAAAGCTTTGTATCACGAAGATGCTAATAAAAAAATTACTTGGTCAGTAGTTGCCAATAGTGGTAGATTAGAATGGCTTAATGACCCAAATTCTCAAGATATAAAATATGACCACGATACTGGAGAAGGTGGTGGACCTATTCCATCAGGCAATTACTTCATTAAACTAGACAGTAAAGAAAGGCTAGAAAATGGAGATAAAAGTGGTGGTGCTGGGGGTAAATATGGAATACGATTAGATTATGGTTTTGGTCAAGCAATAAAGCTAAAATTAAAGGATAAAAATAGAAGCG
>NZ_SIRS01000021.1 GCF_004310335.1 Hyunsoonleella pacifica
TTTGTGAATCTTTCTGAAAACGAAAAAGAAGATTTAATCAAATTCTTAGAATCACTATAAATATGAAACGAAAAGAATTTATTAAAACTTGTGGATTTGCTTGTTTAGGGACTACCATTTTTTCATCACTACTACAAGGATGCGTCTCAACCAAAAGCATTAGCGTAAAAATTAATGGAGAGGATTTAATAGTTCCTCTATCAAATTTTGAAAAGGATGGAAAAACACTAAAATATCTTGTGGTAAATAATTCGCAACTGCAATACCCTATTTATGTTTTCCGATTTTCAGAAAACCATTTCACAGCTTTATAT
>NZ_SIRS01000022.1 GCF_004310335.1 Hyunsoonleella pacifica
ACTTACGAGCCAGTTTAAAGGCGGCTTCGTTAGCTTCTGCACCTGAGTTACAGAAGAAAACTTTATCGGCAAAAGTAGCATCTGTCAGCTTCTTCGCCAGACGCAGAGCAGGCTCGTTCGTGAAAACATTACTCAGGTGCCACAGCTGGTCTGCCTGTTCTTTCAGTACCGATACCAGCTCAGGATGACAATGGCCCAGCGCATTTACCGCAATACCACCGGCAAAGTCGATATACTCATTATTGTCCTGATCCCATACTCGGGAACCTTGTCAGAAGCTGTAAGCTGCTGTCAGTTTAAAATTACGGCCTGGC
>NZ_SIRS01000023.1 GCF_004310335.1 Hyunsoonleella pacifica
TAGCCATTCATCCACAGATCGTGATTGCCAACAAAATAGTGAATGGGAATACCCGAGTCTGAAATTTCGGCAAGTTTCCATAGTGTTCTTGTAAACCCTCGAGGCACTACTGTTTTGTACTCAAACCAAAAGTCGAATAAGTCGCCTAGAAGAAAAATTACCGCGGCATCTTTTTTAATCTCATCTAACCATGCTACGAACTTCTTTTCTCTGGGAAACGAAGCTTCTTTGGTTGATGCTCCCAAGTGATTGTCTGAAGCAAAATATATTTTTTTTCCTTTTGGGATTTGCATGGTGTAAATATAACAAGTTT
>NZ_SIRS01000024.1 GCF_004310335.1 Hyunsoonleella pacifica
TAACCTAATCGCTTTATAGAATTGTTTTCAATGCCTTCTCCCTATTTAAAAAACTGACCAATTGAAACTGGTAATTTCCCTTGAGAAGGAATAGCGCCAAATATAAGTTGAGCTGACTTTTGTTGTGCAATTTTATTGTTTTGATAATTCACTACAACACTTTCTATATTTTCAAAAGTTTTTATATCGTCTAAAGCATAAGGTTTAACAAATACACTTAGTACTACATCATGCGCTCATGCTATTTCATAAAGCCACACTAATTCTTCATTAGTAAACTTATGGGCTTTCCATGGATTTTCATCAGAACGAT
>NZ_SIRS01000025.1 GCF_004310335.1 Hyunsoonleella pacifica
CATTTGTAACGTCGTCTGCAGGTTTTGGCGTAACAGTTAAGTTTAGTACATCATCAGCTGTACATCCATCGTTAGTAATTGTAAGTCCAGATTGCGCTGTTGTATAATCTTGGCCATTAGCTGCCCATGTATATGTTTCTCCTGAACAGATGGTTGCATTTGTAACGTCGTCTGCAGGTTTTGGCGTAACAGTTAAGTTTAGTACATCATCAGCTGTACATCCATCGTTAGTAATTGTAAGTCCAGATTGCGCTGTTGTATAATCTTGGCCATTAGCTGCCCATGTATATGTTTCTCCTGAACAGATGGTTG
>NZ_SIRS01000026.1 GCF_004310335.1 Hyunsoonleella pacifica
CACGTATGCTAAAGGTTGATTCATTTTTTATGTTTTAATTATTTTACTTTGGAAATCTGTGCCATCAATTCTGCTTCCGCACATAACTTCCCATTTGCATAAGCATACCCCTGCATATGGCAAATTCCTCTTCTGATAGGAGTGATTAATGTACACTTAAAAATTAAAGTATCTCCAGGGCTTACTTTTCTTTTAAACTTAACATTATCCATTTTCATGAAAAATGTTAGATAGTTTTCTGGATCTGGAACGGTGCTCAATACAAGTATACCTCCTGTTTATGCCATTGCTTCTACTATTAAAACACCAG
>NZ_SIRS01000027.1 GCF_004310335.1 Hyunsoonleella pacifica
CATCCGCTTCATCCAGAATAGTGGTCGTCACAGTATCCGGAGCGTATTCCACCTTTTCATAGGTATCAGCATCACTGAAACTGCCTGAGTCCAGTGAGACGACAAAATTTTCACCGCTATCTGTCAGCGCATCATCCACCGACTCTGCACTGAAAGCACTGCCCACGGTCACTGTCGTATTATTGAAAGTGTAATCATCACCGGCTGTCGCAGTGCCATCGGTAAAGCTGACATTAACAGTGCCCGTTGGCTGATCTGCCAGTGGGTTACCCTCTTCATCGACAGCTTTGACCACATAGTAAGCCGTGGT
>NZ_SIRS01000028.1 GCF_004310335.1 Hyunsoonleella pacifica
AGGTACGATTGAGACATCTCATTATTCAGGTGAGATTTCTCACGTTGTTCGAAATGACAAGCGTTTAATATTTTAATTATAGTTTTTCAATTCTAGCCAATTCCGTATCCAAAAACGCCCAACAATTCTTGTTAATCTCATCAAAGGCGTTAACCAAAGATTTTCCATATTCTGTAAGTTCAGCACCACGACCACCTTTTCCACCAATACTATTTATTGTAACTGGTTTTTTAGCTGATTTGTTTACAGCGTCTAGCATTTGCCATGCTTTTTTATAAGAGATATTTAATGATTTAGCAGCTTTTGATA
>NZ_SIRS01000029.1 GCF_004310335.1 Hyunsoonleella pacifica
TTCGTGAAGACGATAATATGAAAGACCCAACGTCCTATCCAGATTATCCAAATCCAAAGTCTAAAGATGTAAGACTATACCTAACAAGTGGTGCTCCTAAAGCTGGAGGTTTAAAACTAACCACTCCAAAACAGCAGAATACTGAAACACTAATAGACAATTATTCTTTTAGCGGCGAAGCATTAGCCAATGCTGAACTAACACAACACAGGCTGCTCTACGTTACACCCAAACTTAGTAAAGATATACATATTTCTGGTGTGCCAAAAATTACAGTAACTTTAGCTAGCAGTAAACCTGCAGCCAAT
>NZ_SIRS01000003.1 GCF_004310335.1 Hyunsoonleella pacifica
TCATCAGTTTTGGTAGCCTTTGCACTAGCTATATTATCGGTTGTTCTATATATAGGTTTCCCATTGACAATATCATAAATAGCATAGACTTTACTACCAACTTTTATTCTTCGGGGTTGATCCTGATAGGCATCAAGGTAGGCAGAAACTCTAACTTGCTTAAGCCTATTATTTTCCCGCAAAGTTGATTTAAGGTTTTCAATTGCAGCCGTATTATAACTGGCTGCAATCTTCTGCCTTTCAACTTCGGTCTGTGAAAATAGATGAACACTCCAAAGAATGACAATTATATAAAAAAGGGTAACCTTATTACTCATTGTTAAAACCAGCATAATTTGGGTTTAGGTCTATCTCGTCTTCCGGTATTTTCAAGAAGAATAAGTTACTGTCTGCTGGAACGTCAATTGAAATGCGATGGATATCATTTCTAATAATAGGTAGGTTATAACGTTTAGCATCAAACCATTGAGGGCCAAACTCTCCATAAAACTCTTTTTTACGCTCCAATAGTATTTCATCTAATAATGCCTGTCCTGTACTAGTGGTCTTAACAGCATTAGGATCTCTTGCAGATTGTAGCGCAAAGAGTAAATCCTGTGCCCCTGTAGTATTACCTAATTGATATTGTGCCTCTGCATCAAATAATACCATCTCTGATTTTCTGATAAGTGGAATATCTGAAGCAAATGTAAATGCATATTTAGTGGAAACAAACTCTCTCCAAGGCTCTGTATCTGATACACCATAAATATCAAAGAATAAGTTACGAGAATCAGTAGCTGAAAATTCATTTACAAATTCTGGATCAAAATAGGTTGCTGAATAACTTAATGTTAAATGGTCCATCATAGGTGCCGCATGCCCCCAAAAGAAGTTAGTCTCATCAGTACCATTTTGAAAGAGTGCCCAAAGCCATTCTTGATCGGTCATGTCACTAAACCCATTACCCCAATTAGCGGACTGCACAGCTGAATCTGCATCTCCTCCATAAGCAGCTCTAGCTACATCAGACATTCTTCCCCAATCATCCTGGGTAACCGATAAAACTCGAGTTAGTACTGCTTGGGCTACAGCCTTGTTGATAAAACTTTTCCCCAATCGTGTATCTGGCAAATCTGCTACGGCATCTTCTAAATCCTGAATAACTTGATTGTAAATCTCGCGCATCGGTGCTGGAGGATTACCATTCACTGTTTCTAAAGTAGTTTGTTCTGTATAAAAAGGGATTCTTTCTAAATCTCTATCGTTATTGTAATTGGGACAGAACTCTAATAATAACTCAAATAAATGAAATCCTCTAAAGAACTTCCCTTTAGCAATAAATTCTTTTTTATCGTTATCACTTAAAACCTCGTTCTCCTGAACTCCCTTAATTAGGGTATTAGCAAAATTTACATTCTCATAATTAAAATCCCATGTAAAATCTGTACGCCTAAAATTGGGTTCTCTATTTTCATGACCATAATCAAAAGTATAAAAGGTAAATGCTTGTATTATATCATTACCTTTTACAGCACGGGCAAAGTACATTGAATAAATGCCTCCTTCGTCTGGATTGGCTCTATACTGCCCTTTATAATTAGATAATATCCCATTAATAAACACCTGTATATTATCTCTATTTGAAAAAATAATATTACCAGTAACACCAGAGTTATCCTTAGGTTCATCAACAAATTCTTCACTACAAGAATTTAAATTTATAAGAAACAGCACTATGATAATCATCGATAATGGTAGTTTCCAGATTTTTGTATTATTTATATTTTCCATAACGTTTTATTTATAATTTAAGAAGTGCTCCAAATGTCAATGTTCTTTGCAATGGAGATCTATTATTGGTCAATCCACTAAATGATTGTTCAGGATCTATTCCTTTGTGAGTTTGCCATGTGATTAAATTATCTGCTTGCAGATATAATCTAAACTGGTTTAGACCTATTCTTTCTAAAACATCACGAGGCAGATTATAACCAACTGTTAATGCCTTTAATCGCAAATAATCGTTTTTAAATAACCACCTTGTGGAACGGTCATTAAAGTTATTATTCCTAAGTGTTAAGCGAGGAAAATCTGAGATATCTCCTGGTTGCGACCAAGCATTAAAATTATCTGGATGTGCTGAAGATCCTATGGCGGTAAGGTTACTAACTAAGCCTGAATAATCTGTATCAAGAACATAAGCTCCTACACTAAAATTAAATAACACATTTAAATCAAATTGTTTGAATTTGAAAAAGCTATTAATACCTCCTTGAAAATCTGGCAATGACTCTTTTCCTGTTTCATACCTCGTTGCTTGATCATACTGGTTAGTAACATCCCTACCTACTACTTCATTATTAGCATCTGTAACGTCTATATACCAAAGCGCATCTCCTGTTGCTGGATCTACTCCTGCCCATTCTCTGATATAAAACTCAAATATTGAATTACCTGGAGCCCAGAGTTTAGAGCCTTGCACTACCCTATCTGTAAAAGGTGTAATTTCTACTATTTCATTTTTGAGAATTGAAAAATTTCCTCCAATACTCCATTGGATATTACTTTTATTGATGATATTACTATTTAGGGTAACCTCCCATCCGCTATTTCTTATAGAACCAGCATTTGCTCTAACTGTTGGTATACCAGGAGAAGGAGTAGCGTCTATATCTTGTATTAAATCTTTACTTTCTCTAATAAAGTATTCTACTGTACCTGAGAATATCCCATCAAAAAGCGTAAAGTCTAGTCCATAATTTGTTGTTTGAATTGTTTCCCATATCAAACCTTGATCGGGAAGCTGTCCTGATGCAAGAAGCGCTTGTTCTCCTTCCACCGGAGATAAAGTTATATTGCCAAAATTAGCACCAGAAAAAAGGACACTAGTTGGAAAAAAACCTCCAGGTATTGAAATATTACCTAGCTCTCCAAAACTAGCACGAAGCTTTAACTTATTAAGCCAGCTTATATTTCTCATAAATTCTTCATTAGTTACATTCCAAGATCCACCTATCGAGAAAAAATCACCAGTTCTAAATTCTGGAATAAATTGTGAAGACTTGTCTTGACGATAACTACCCTCAATAAAGTATTTTCTATCAAAATTATACATCAACCTACCTAAATAGCTTGTAATACGGCGTTCTGATCTGAAACCTCCAAAAGATTCTGCTGAGGTACCATTACCTATTTCTTGTTGTCCAGGTAAAAAACCAGTGACAGATGTTCTAAAAAAATCACCTGCACTAGTATTGGCCTCATAAATTCCGTCAATCGACACAGAATGCTTACCAAAGGTATTGGAATAGTTTAAAGCCTGAACCGCATTTAATGCTGTAGTTATATTTCGTCTCTTAGTTACCCTTCCATTAACGTTAGAAGCTGACCCTATCTCATCATCATCAAACTCATGACTATCAAAAACATAATTCTCATAGTTTAGTGTTGACCTAAACGTAAAATTACTTAGGAATGATATTTCAGCATAAGCAGAACCTAAAAGGTTGGTTCGTATTCTTTTCTCCTCACCCAATTGTATAGAAGCTAAAATACTTTCGCCAGAGCTACCTGGTCTGGTATTATTCACAGGTTGCCCTGTTGGTCTTCCATTACCATTACCTAAATCAAAAATTAGATTACCATCATTATCTAAAATTAAATTACCATTTGCATCTCTAACATAAATTGGATATATACTACTATTACTATATATCCATGAAATGGCTTGCGTAGTACTTCCTGATGTTTGGTCTGGATTGCTTGAATTAGATCTCGAATAACCTAAAGTTATTCCCGTTTTTAACCAATCATTAACTTGGCTGTCAATTGCTCCTCTAGCTGCTATTCTTTCAAAATTTGATCTGATAACTGGACCTTCTTCATCTAGGTAATCTACTGAAAAGAAGTAATTGGATTTCTCACTACCTCCAGATACACTTAGCGTATGATTAATCCTTGGGACATCTTTCCTTAATACTGTTTCTTCCCAATCTGTATCCCACAAAAGGTTGGCGCCCGAAACTACATTACCATCAGTATCTATAGGGTTACTTACGCCAAATGGATTATAACCTAATGTAGGAATTACCGAAGCACTTGCATTAGTACTTGCTTCCTGAGGATTTTGTCCTAAATTATATATATTATCATTTCTTAATCCAGTCCAGACAAGTTTAAGGTAGTCTTCACTACCCACTATATCATGAATACCTACGGCAGGATTAGAAAACCCATACTGGCTTCTTAAAGTTACTTCGGCCTGAGAATTCCGTTTCCCCCTCTTAGTAGTAATGATGATGACGCCATTTGCGGCTCGTGAACCGTATAGTGAAGCAGCACCAGCATCTTTTAAAACAGAAATAGATTCTATTTGATCTTGACTTATTGTATTGATGTTTCCACTAAATGGCGCACCATCAACAACTATTAAAGGCGCATTAGAACTTGCAAAATTACCAGTATCAACGTTACGATTACCGTTTTGATCATTAAAACTTCCAAAACCTCTAATCCGAATATTAGGGTTTTGCCCAGGTTGACCCCCTGCTGTAACTATATTTACACCCGCAACTGTACCTTGCAATGCTCTTAAAGGAGAGGTTACTTGTTGATTTTCAATTATCTCAGCATCAATAACATCAACTGCGCCTACAATAGCTTCTCTGGTTTGTGTACCATAGGCAACAACAACTACTTCTTCAAGTGCTGTGGCATCTTCTTCAAGATTAATGTTGATAGTATTAGAAGTTCCTATAATAACTTCTTTTGTAATATATCCAACATAACTAAAAACAAGAGTATTTCCTGAATTTAATTTTATTGAATAATTTCCGTCAAAATCTGTCGAGGTTCCGTTTGTAGTACCTTTAACTATAACAGTGGTTCCAGGAAGAGGTAAGTTGTTTTCGTCAGTAACTTGTCCTGAAATAGTTCGTTCTTGGGCAAATGATGATGATACACCAAACATTAATAGCACCAATAATGCATAGTAGTTTTTTAATCTCATAAAAAGTGAATTTGAATTAGTCTATGCAGATTGAAAAAAGGAAGACAGCAAAGTTTTTTAAGTGACTAATTCAAAAAATTACACTTTACATAACAAAGTTTAGTAGATTTCTCTTTATGTTTTTTAGTAAAGTCATTTACTCCCTTACCTTTTAACAATTGCAAGGGTAAAGTAAATTACAAAAGTTTGTAAAATGGATAACCCCCATAATAGTTTACTCTTCCGACAAGAATTTACTTTCTTTTTTCTTGAGTTTTTTGTTTCACTTTTGTCTGAATGTACTCTGTAGGAGTAAGAGATGTTACTTTTTTGAATGCTTTATTAAATGTAACCTTATTGTTATAGCCAACCTCGTAGGCCACATCAATTATATTTAAATTTCCATGTACATCTGCTTCTAATATATTTATGGCTTCTTGCACCCTAAACTTATTGATGAGTTCAAAAAAATTCATTTCAAAATGTTCGTTAACAATTTGGGATGTATTATGCCTAGTTGTATTTAGCTTATTAGAAAGAATTTCTAAGTTAATATTACTTTTTTTATATACCTTATCTTTAGTAAGTAACATAATTAAATGTTCTTTCAGCTCATTGGAAAGCGCTGGAGTAAGACCTGATTTTTCATATTTAGATGTTAAAACCATGCCTGTAGCACTATTTAAATCTAAACTAAATATAGTTGGTTGTACAAAAGCAATATAGGTTATATAAAGTATCATAACTGACATTGCTCCAATTTGAAAATGGTAAACATAAATGGAAATATCACTTTTTATAATATATGCAAAAATGCCATATAAAAAATATGCTGTTATATATGCCACATGAATTCTATACAAATTTTTAAACCATCTTATTATAGATGATTTATGAGGAAATACACTGTTAATTTCAATTTTTGAAAACTGAGATTTCCAAATAAGTAATGCATAAAATACTAGTGATGCTATTTTTATAAAAAAGGTAAAAGTGTCATAAAAATCTCCATCAAATTCATTAAGCCCTAACATTATTTTTATTTTTTCTGAAGAAGACTTCTTATAAATTGGCGTTAAAAAAAACAATAAAATTATTGTTGGCAGTAAATGAATTAAATCAACAATTCGAAATTTAAATTTTTGAGTTATACTTTTAAAGTAAAAAAACAATAACGGTCCAAACAATAAAGCTACTGAAGAAGATATACGATAGGCATGCGGATAGATTAACAAAAGCCTACACATAAATAATACAAATTCTAGAATAAACAATGAATGAATAGCAATGAAACCGCCTATAAATAATTTGGCATACCGGTTTTCCTTTTTAGTTAAGTTAATTGCTATAGCAAAAAAAAAGCCTATTAAAGCTGCATAAAAATACACAAAACTCAATGTGGTAACATTAGGTAGATATTTGTTTTTCAAACTAATATACTCTTCTGAATCTATAATCTTATTATAAGCACTGTTTTTTAAAATGTCAAAATTTAATGTATTTGAAATATATTTTTCTGAAAATATTTTAGCATCCCTAGATTGGTTTAGTTCTGCATTTAACAATGCTAAGTTTCTAAAAAACTCAATAGAATCGTTAGGCTTTTCTTTCAATCCGTCTTGATACAAAACCAAAAGCTCTAATCTTGTTAAACTATTATCTATAGTTTTTTCCTCAATTAGACTATCTATTTGAATAGATTTTACAGGATAAAGATTAGAAAGCGCATAACATTCTACACCAAAAATAAAAACACACAAAACAATGATTAGTACTTTAGGTCGATCTTTCATAAAACTATTTGAGAGTAAACTCCACAAAACAAAATATAAGCTTTTCGCTATTTTTATTATGAATTTATAAATAAAGATATCGGTAAATCTTAAAAAAAACTTAAAAAGGTAACTCCCGATAATCTTTTACTAGTACGCAAGTTCATATAATAAAAAAGTCACTCTTCAAAAGAGTGACTCTAATTATACCATTTTTTATGATAATTTCTATTGTCTAACTTTCTGTTCCCAATTCCATGCCGATAATATAGCATCATCCAAAGAAAGTTTTGCTTTCCAACCTAACTCATCATTAGCTAGTGTTGTATCAGCATAGGCTGCAGTTATATCTCCTTCCCTTCTGTCTACTATTTTATAATTCAATTTCTTTTCTGACACACGCTCAAATGACTCAACAACTTCAAGAACAGAACTTCCTTTGCCTGTCCCTAAATTAAAGGTTTCATAGTTATTTTTATTCTTTCCTTGTAGTAATCTATTAAGAGCTACAACGTGAGCTTTAGCCAAATCAACAACATGAATATAATCACGAATACAAGTACCATCAGGCGTAGGATAATCATTTCCAAAAACAGATAACTGTTCCCTTAAACCAATAGCGGTTTGCGTAATAAATGGTACTAAATTTTGAGGTACGCCTATCGGCAATTCTCCTATCTCTATAGAGTCGTGAGCTCCAATAGGATTGAAATAGCGCAGAGCAATAGCCCCTAACGTTGGCACTACTTTACAAGTATCTTCTATAATTTCCTCTCCAATTTGTTTTGTATTACCATAAGGTGATTCTGCTCTTTTAACAGGTGCATTTTCAGTAATTGGTAACTCATCTGCCTGTCCATAAACAGTGCAAGAAGAACTAAATATAAAACTAGCTGAAGGTAGCCTTTTTAATTCTTTTAAAATATAAACTAAGGTTGCAATATTATTTTCATAATACAGCAATGGTTCTTGTACACTCTCTCCTACAGCTTTACTTGCAGCGAAATGAATAACACCTTTAATATCTTTATGTTTAACAAAAAAAGCTTCAACTCCAGTTTTATCTTTTAAATCTAGCTTTTCAAAAATTGGTTTCTTACCTGTAATATTAGTAATCCTTGTTAAAACATCTATGGAGGAGTTTGATAAATCGTCAATAATCACAACTTCATATCCTTCATTTTGAAGTTCTACAACTGTGTGAGAACCTATAAAGCCTAATCCTCCTGTTACTAATATTTTATCCATTTATATAGTTTATAATTGTTGCTGTAATAAATTCAATTTGTTCTTCATCCAATTCCGTATGCATAGGTAAAGAAATGACTTCTTGCACTAATTTATTGGTTATAGGGAAATTTGTCTCTTTATATCTACCGCCTAAATAAGCTTTTTGTTTATGAAGTGGGATAGGGTAATATACTCCACAAGGAATTCCTTTTTCATTTAAGTGCTTTACAAGTGCATCCCTATCAATGTCAATTAGCCTTAAAGTGTACTGATGAAACACATGACAATCACATATGTCGCAGATATCCTCCTCACATCCATTTCCTAAATTAGGTGTTACAATTTGTTTTATATCTTTAAAAGCTTCATTATACTTCCTGGCTGCTACTTGTCTTGCTTTATTATAAGCGTTCAATTTGGGCAACTTAGCATCTAAAACTGCTGCTTGTATGCTATCTAAACGAGAGTTAACACCAACCACATCATGATGATATCTTTCATACATACCATGATTAACAATACCTCTAATGGTATGCGCTAAATCATCATCATTGGTAAAAATAGCGCCACCATCTCCATAAGCTCCAAGATTTTTTGATGGAAAAAATGAAGTAGCTCCCACATGTCCTATTGTACCAGCTTTAGCTTTTGTTCCATCTTTAAATCTGTAATTAGCTCCTATGGCTTGAGCATTATCTTCAATTACATATAAGTTATTTGCTTGCGCAATCTCCATAATAGCTTCCATATTGGCACATTGCCCAAATAAATGTACTGGAACAATTGCCTTTGTTTTTGGAGTAATAGCTTGTTTTATAGCCTCAATATTAATGTTAAAATCATCTTCGTTAACATCAACCAAAACTGGGGTTAAATTAAGTAAAGCTATAACCTCAACAGTTGCCGCAAAAGTAAAATCTGCAGTAATTACCTCATCACCTGGTTTTAATCCTAATCCCATCATAGCAATTTGTAAGGCATCTGTTCCATTAGCACATGGAATTACATGTTTTACTCCTAAATAACTTTCTAAATTCTTCTGAAACTCATGAACCTTAGGTCCGTTTATAAAAGCAGTATTTTCTATTACATTATTAATTGAAGTAGTTACAACATCTTTTATATCGTGATACTGACCCTTAAGGTCTACCATTTGAATTTTCTTCATATTCAAAGTTTTAGAGTCTTATAAAAATTTTACGACCCTATTTTAATTATACTCGACTTGAGGTTTCGGCTAACAAAATTACAAAATTCATCAAAGCCATTCATTGATTTCTTTCAAAGAAATGTATTTTAGCAAGAAAGACAATAGGCTTGCAGTTTATATATAGTATAGGCACTTATTTCGCTGGGTTTATTTTAAAAATCGTAGCGCTATTCAACACTAAAATTAAGTTAGGGGTTGATGGTAGAAAACGTACTTTTAAAATTCTAGAACAACAACTTGAACCTACAGATAAAACCATCTGGTTTCACTGTGCTTCACTTGGCGAGTACGAACAGGGGCTTCCTGTTTTTGAAAAGCTAAGAGAACATTTTAACAAGCACAAAATTGTATTAAGCTTTTTTTCTCCTTCTGGTTTTGAAATACGAAAAAACACCACAATTGCAGATATTGTTGTGTATTTACCTTTAGATACTAAAACAAATGCAAAGCGATTTATTAACCTTCTTCATCCTGAACTTACTGTATTTGTAAAATATGATATTTGGCCTAACTATTTAAATTTACTAAAGAAAAAAAATGCTCATACCATTCTAATTTCAGCTATTTTCAGACCTAAGCAAATCTATTTTAAATTTTACGGAAACCTTTTTAGAAAAGCGCTTTTTACCTTTAACCATATTTTTGTTCAATACGAAAGTTCAAAAAAGCTTTTAGAGTCGATTGGTTATAACGATGTAACTATTTCTGGCGATACCAGGTATGATAGGGTTAGTAATCAATTAAATAAGAACAATACATTAGATTTTATTGAACGGTTTAAAAGTAACAAGCTATCTGTTGTAATTGGAAGTTCATGGCCTGAAGATGAGTTATTATTTACTAATTTTATTAATAATAAACACTACCCCGAAGTAAAGTACATTATTGCTCCTCACAATATAAAAACCTCTCAAATCAATAATTTTATTTCAAAAACAAACACAAAATCCATTTTATTTTCTGAAATGGAGAACAAGCCATTGGAAGAATATAATGTGTTTATTATAGACACTATTGGTTACTTGTCAAAAATCTATAGCTACGCAGATATTGCTTATGTTGGTGGGGCAATGGGAACAACAGGGTTGCATAATACACTTGAACCTGCTGTTTTTGGAATACCTATATTAATTGGTAGCAACCATAAAAAGTTTCCTGAAGCACAAGCTCTTATTAATAATGGTGGTATGTTCTCTATAAAAAACCAATCACAATTCAACAAAGCACTAATAAAATTACTCAAGAACAGTGACTATCGTAAAAAATTAGGGTCTAAAAATTTGGAGTTTGTAAAGAAAAATAGTGGTGCTGTCATCCAAATACTAGATTATCTACGTATATAAAGTGTTTTTCTTAAAGAAAATCCAAACAATTGTGCGCTTTTTAATTATTAGATATTAAATTGCATACTAAATAATTAACACTAAAAAATAACTACAATGAAAAAATTAGTATTAGGAACAGCTTTATTATTAGCATTAGGATTGTCTTTCACATCTTGTAGAGACACAAAAAAAGCTGAATCAGTAGAAGAGGCTGTAGAAAATGCTGCAGAAGCAACTAAAGAAGCAGCAAGTGATGCTGTTGAGGCAGCTGGAGAAGCTGTTGATAAGGCAGGTGATGCTGTTGAAGGTGCTGTAGACGCTGCAAAAGAAGCTGGAGAAAACGCAGTTGATGCTGCTGGCGAAGCTGTAGATAACGCAGCTAAAAAAGCTGGAGAAACAGTTGATAAAGCTGTTGATGCTGCTGGAAAAGCCGCTGACAATGCTGCCGATGCTGTAAAGAAAGAAGCAGATAAGTTAAAGTCTAGTCACTAATAACGACTAAATTTAATGATTTTAAAAACCACCTTTTGGGTGGTTTTTTTGTTTACATACATATTTGAAAACAAAAAAGCCTTATCTATTTAGATAAGGCTTTTACAGAATATTGACCTATTCTCGAACCAATCCATTAATTTTTTTTAAAAAAGGTTTATGCTGCCATATTTAAAACAACAGCAATTAAAGTCACATTAAAATATAATATTATAGTACTTAATTAAGATGAGGAAACATTCAAATCGTGCATACATACTTTTATTAAAGCATATGCTCTTCTAATATGACCTTCAACCGTTTTAATAGAAATTTCTAAGTTTTTAGATATTTCAATATATTTTAAACCAGAAATCTTTTTATCCAAAAACACCTTTTTACATCTCTTAGGAAGTTTATTAAGGCATAAGTCCAGCTTTGCTAATAGTGCAGCTTTATAATTGTCATCTTCCTCTATAGCAATTGTTGCTTCTTTTACAGAGGATTGATAAAAAGCCAAATATTCATCATTCTTTTTGGAGTTATTTTTAAAGGCGTCCATAAGTTTATAATAAACAATTCTATATAGATAGCCTTTAAGTGAAGATTTAATTTTCAGTTTTTTTCGTTGATGCCAAAGATCTAAAAAAGTATCCTGAACAATATCTTGGATTAAACTACGATCAGGCGTATATTTAAGAGCATACACACAAAGTTCATCATAAAACCTGTTATAAATAGTTTCATAAGATTTTAAGTTCCCTTGCTTTAAAGACTTTAAAATAATACTTAAATCTTCACTCTTTTGATCCATTTACATTAAATATTGTGGATAAAACTAAGTAAATTTAAATAAAAATGGAGGGTTTTTGCAATTGTTGAAGACGTAATACTAAAAGCACCAAATAATGAATCAAAAGCAAATAGACCATTTAATAGTTAAATTTATAGAGAATGATATTTCTCATCAGGAACTTTTAGATTTAAAAGCGTGGTTAAATAATGCAAACAATAAAGCCTACTTTGATGAGTACATTAGGGTTAATTATTTAATAAATTTAAAAACACCTTTTAGCCGCGAGTCGTCCTTAGATGAAATTAAAATGGTAATTGCAACTAATTCCAGAGTTAAAAAGGTGCGCTTCATTAAATATGGTGCAATCGCAGCGTCAATAGCACTTTTAATATCGCTAACTTTTATTTTTAATAGTAATAATTCTCAAGTTGAAGAATCAATAATAGTAAATAATCAAATAAAAACCGGCACAGATAAGGCAATCCTAACTATGGAAACTGGAGAGGAAGTTGCTTTAGCTAAAGGCGTCTCTTTTCAAACTCAAAATGCTACTAGTAATGGTGAAGGCATTGTTTATAATAATAATTCTTCCCAGCAATTAGTATATAATTATTTAACTATTCCTCGAGGAGGAAAATTTTTTATTGAATTATCTGATGGCACTAAAGTTTGGTTAAATTCTGAATCTAAATTTAAATACCCTGTAAGTTTTATAGATGGAGAGGCCAGAGAAGTTGAATTAGTTTATGGCGAAGCTTATTTTGATGTATCATCTAGTATAAACCATAATGGTTCTGCTTTTAGAGTAATTAATGAAACACAAGAAGTTCAGGTTTTGGGAACCGAATTTAATATTAAAGCATATAAGGACGATTATCAAATTTTAACCACACTGGTAGAAGGTAAAGTAGCATTAAACATAAAAAATGATGTTAAAGTATTAGCACCAAGTGAGCAAGCAAATTTCAATAAACTAAATGAAACCATAGAAATTTCAAAAGTTGATATCTACAATGAAGTTTCTTGGAAAGAAGGCATCTTCAGTTTTAAAGATAAACCTCTTAAAGATATTATGACTATACTATCTAGATGGTATGATTTTAATGTACTATTTGAAAATAAAGATATGGAAAAAGACCTTTTTGGAGGTGTTTTCTCAAAAGACCAGAATATTAAAGATATTTTAAAAATGATTGAAAACTCGAATGCTGCCGTACGCTTCGAAGTATCAGAAAAAACAGTTACGGTAAAATAAAAAAGAGAGCAGAGTTTAGACACATCCTACCGTACCAATCTCTGTCCCTCTTGAGTATTAATTAATTATGAAGTATAACTAACTAAAAACAATCAAATTTATGGAAATTAATTTTAGTAGAGCTCCTATTCATATTAGGAAAAGACTCTTTATTTGGATTATGAGATTATTCGTTCTTTTATGTTGCACTTTTACTTTTGGTTTAAACCCTGTTACTGGGTTCTCTCAAAATATTAAAATAAACATTGATCATGACCAGGAATTGTCAGTTATAGACGTTTTTGAATTGATAAAAAAAGAAACAGATTATCGGTTTGTTTATCGAACAGAAAGCTTTAAAAACGCACCTAGCGTTAAATTAAACAAAGGTATTATTACGGCACACGACTTACTATCTAGATGCCTCTCTTCTAGCAATTATCTCTATGAGCTCACAGCAGATAAAACAATTATTTTAAAACAAAAACCTCCAGCAAACCAGAATAGAACAATTTCTGGAAAGGTAACCGACGAAAATGGTGTACCATTACCTGGAGTTACCATCTTAGTACATCGCAATGAAAACAATAACTTTAGAGGAACAACCACCGATTTTGATGGTGGATATGAAATAGCGGTTCAAAAAGGTGATATTGTTAAATTTAGTTATGTCGGTTTTCTTATGCAGAGAATTGTTATCGAGGATCAAACCATAATTAACATTACCATGAAAGAAGATGCTTCTAAACTGGATGAGGTTGTCGTTGTAGCGTATGGTAGCGAATCTCGAGAAAAACTAACTGGAGCAGTAGATAAGGTTGATATAGGTGTATTGCAAACCACTCAAAATGTATCTTTTGCTGATGCTTTAATTGGTGTTGTACCAGGCTTACTCGTACAGGAAAGCTTTAACAATCCAGATACGCCTCCATCCATTCTACTTAGAGGTGTAGGCTCTATAAATGCGGATACCGAACCACTAATAGTTATCGATGGTGTTCAAATGCCAGCAGGTTTGGCTTCATCTGCTCTAAATGTTAATGATATTGAAGGTATTAGTATTTTAAAAGATGCAGCGGCTACTTCTATTTATGGTTCCAGAGGTTCTAATGGCGTTATTTTAGTTACCACTAAAAGAGGAACAAAAAATAGCAAATTACAAGTTGCTGTAAATACAAGATTAGGTTTTAATAACCCTAACACGTCATTTACGGACGATCTCATGAACGCCTCTCAAAAACTTGATTACGAGGAATCTTTAGGGTTTTACGATTCCGATGCGGCATTATTGGATGAACGTAGAAATTCAGGTAATGATATTAATTGGACCGATTTGTTAGTAAGTAATGAAGTGAGCCAGAATCATGATATTGCTATTTCAGGTGGCGGTAATAATTCAAGCTACTACACATCCATATCCTACAGCAACGTCGATAATATTTTTGGTAGTGAATACGAACGTTACACGGCTACAATGCGAGCAGATTTTGAGTTTAGCAAAAAAATAAAATTAGCCTTGTCTGGAAATTTTGGAAATGTTAATAATCAAGACAGACGTGATGTAGGCAACCCTTTTTCTAATGCTTTTTTATTAAACCCTTGGGAGCAAGCATTTGATGATTCTGGAAACCCCACAAGATTAATCTCTTTTTTAACAAGCGGTGGAGGCGAACCATTGAATCCTCTTTTTGTAAGAGACAATACGAGTACGAGATCAGTAAGAAAAAATATTGGTGGAAGTGTTAATTTAATATATAAACCCTTAGAGTGGTTAACCTTAAACGGTATTTTAGGAGCCAATTATAACACATCCAAGAATACTACCTATGAAAACGAGATTGTCGAAGGTGGAGAACTAAATTTGTCTAATGGTAATAACAACAACTATACGGCAACACTTATGGCGACCGTTGATAAAACGTTTAATCAACATAATTTCAATCTTCTATTAGGTAATGAATTTAATGAAAATGAAATATCAAGTTTTACAGGAATTGGCAGAGGTTTCGAGTCTGATGCAGTTCAAACTTTAAGTGCAGCAGCCAATCCTCCAACAATTTTTGATACTGAAACACATGCCGGGTCTATTTCTTATTTTTCAAGGTTAAATTATTCTTTTAACAATACATACAACTTGTCATTATCTTACAGAAGAGACGGTTCATCTAGATTTGGAGACAATAATAAATATGCCAATTTCTGGGCTATCGGTACTTCCTGGAACCTTCACAATACACTTTTTAAAGAAAGTGAAACGGTAAACAATTTAAAATTACGTTTTACTACAGGAACTTCTGGTAACGATTTTATTGGAAACTTCTCCTCTCAATCCCTCTATCAATATAGATTTAACTATGATGATGCTGGTGTTCCTACCTTATCAAGAGGAGCTAATCCTGATTTAACCTGGGAAAAAAATGAGAACACCAACTTCGGATTGGACTTTGGATTGTTTAATAATAGAATTAACGGTTCTATTGACTATTACATCAGAACCACTAAGGATTTACTCGCTCAGATTCCAACGCCGTTAACGTCTGGATTTGACTTCTTGGACGCTAATATTGGTAATTTTGAAAATAAAGGCTTCGAAATTGCATTAAACACCATCAATGTTCAAAATGATAATTTTAGATGGACTACCAATATTACGTTTGCAACTAACGAAGGAACTGTAGTTTCTTTGATTGAAGATCGAGACCTGATCTTAAGAGGTAATATAGCTTACAAACCAGACAGTCCTATAAATGCATTATATCTTGTAGATTGGGCGGGCGTAAATCCAGACACCGGTTTTAACCAATATAGAGATACCGAAGGGAATCTTATAGATTATGACACAAATCTCCGTGGCGGTAACAGAAACGAAATTACGGAATTAAGAGAAGCTAGCGATAAAACTGCAATACCGACATATCATGGCGGTGTAACCAATGCGTTTACTTTTAGAAATT
The DNA here is from genome assembly GCF_004310335.1 of Hyunsoonleella pacifica. Lineage (GTDB taxonomy): Bacteria > Bacteroidota > Bacteroidia > Flavobacteriales > Flavobacteriaceae > Jejuia > Jejuia pacifica. The sequence goes on from NZ_SIRS01000003.1 coordinate 15,962, forward strand.
TCGACGCTTCTTTTTTAGTTTCATTTTCTGGAGGCAATCATATTTTAAATACTGGCTTACACAGCTTATATAATAATGTAAATCTAAATCAACATATTGATGTATTAAACGCATGGCAAAATCCTGGCGACCAAACAAATATTGCGGTTAGAACGGTTGACTCTAGAAGACCTACAACAAGGATATTAACTTCAGATTTCCTGCAGTCTACTCAATTCGTGCAGGACGCTAGTTACATTAAGCTTAAAAACATTGTTATAGGCTATACGTTAAATAAAACCGTTTCAAAGAAAATAGGTATCGAGCGTTTAAGGATTTTTGCCCAAGCCCAAAACATCCTTACTATTACAGATGTGGATTATATAGATCCTGAGTTTGCATCAGGATTAGGAGGCATCGGCTTATCCGCACCTATTAATACAGGATTTTCTTTTGGTATTAATGCTAACTTTTAATTAAAAAACTATGAAAACAATCATAAAATTTATATTTATATTTTTAGTAACCATCGGACTTACAAACTGTTCTGATGATATTATAGAGAAAGAACCACTTGATGAAGTATCTCCAGAAAATTTGCTTCAAACAGAAGGTGGTTTTAGGACTGCTCTTGATGGGGTTTACGGTATCATGCAAGAAGATTTTTTAGGATATAACTTTTGCATTTACTCTATTCCGGAAGCCATAAATGATGATATCATTGCGGGAGATCCTAATGGTTTTACTTTTGAAAACACTCATGCTGATATTTATCCATTAGCGTATGATGCTACGACATTTCAAATTGAAGGATTTTGGAGAGAGTCTTATAAAGCGATTAATAATGTTAATGCTATTATAAAAGCTGCGAGAACAAGTAGTTTGGCTAACAAAGACGCGTTTCTCGCAGAAGCACTTGGTATCAGAGCCATGTTGTATTATAACTTGTATCGCTTCTTTGCACCAGCTTACAATACAGATGCTAACGCTTCAGCAATTCCATACAAATTCGAAACGGAGGCACTTCTAGATACAAAGCCTAGAAATACGAATCAAGAAGTTATAAATTTTGTCTTAAGCGATCTATTAGAAGCAACAAGTTTAGCTGAAAACGATGTTAATTCTTATAGAATGTCTAAAACAGCTATTGAAGCATTAACAGCTCGAGTTTATCACGAAACAAATGATTTTTCTAATGCCATTACCTATGCGGAGCGTGCCTTAACAGATGCTAGGTATATGCTTGATACCGATGCTACAGCCTTACAAAATCAATGGCAGCTGGACGATTCGAATGAAATCATTTTCAGAATTCGCTTTGAAGAATCGGATGCTAGCTTTAACGCCGCCTTATTATCCATACCATTATTTTTCAGTTTTCCGTATTTTGTCTCCGATGATTTAATAAATCTTTACGATCAAACCAACGACACTAGGTTTGCTACTTATTTTGAACCAGAGCCCTTTGGCTCAGGAGCTTTTTATCCCGTAAAGCATGCTGGTACCAGAACTGCCGATCCAGATGCTTTTAATCCAGGGGCAATAGATATTAAATTGATACGTGTTCCAGAATTACACCTAATTCTTGCTGAGGCTTATGATAAAACAGGAAATGGAGGTATGGCATTAAATCATTTAAATATTTTAAGAAATGCTAGAGGCTTGGGTGATTATGTAGGTGGTGATTTATCAAATGAAATTTTAGATGAACGCCGACGTGAACTTGCTTTTGAAGGTTTTAGGTTTACCGATTTAAAACGACTGGGGCTTGGGTTTACAAGACCTGACGGTACATCATTAGCTCCAAATGCAGATCGTTTTGCCTTACCAATTCCTCAACTGGAAATAGACAGATCTGGTTTAATGCAAAATGATGGGTATTAATACGAATTTACTTTTATGGCAAGTTCTAAACCTATTAGGGCTATTGGTCATCTGCTTTTTAATTTATAAGGTTTATAAATACATGAGCAGAAACCCTAAATAATTTAAGGGCATACTAAATAATTTTTTTTTTGAGTTAGTCTTCAATTAATAAAGGTGGTACTATTAATCAACCACCTTTATTTTTTTAGTCTCCCTGATATAATAATTATATGAAATGAAAAAAATATTGAAACTAAGTTTAGTCCTTTTACTAAGTATTGGTATTAACAAATCTTATGGGCAGTATCAAGTAAAAAAGGATTCTTTATTGGTTTTAAAAAACGGGTTTATTATAAACCTAACTCCTAAAGGAGGTTTCATTAAAAGAGGAACCATTGTTATTGAAAAAGATAACATTAAAGAAGTAAACTACCTAAATAATGGAAAAACCTATGCCAATGCTAAAGTTATAGACCTCAACGGAAAGTATATTTTACCAGGTTTAATAGATACGCATGTACACTTAGCTACAGTTCCAAAAAAAGGCAGAAACGAGAACAATGCTTTTATGGAAAAGCAATTAAATAAAATGCTTTATTCTGGAATAACCACGGTACGTGATATGGCAGGAAATGCAATTATTCTTTCAGATTATGCCAGAGCAAGCAATTTAAATCAAATTCCTGCGCCTTCAATTTTTTATGCCTCGCAATTTGCAGGACCAAAGTATTTTAATGAGATACGAAGTTATTCAACTAATACTAGAAGCAAAAAAGACAGGCCTTGGGCGCAAAGCATAACAGATTCAACAAACATGCCTTTGGCAATAGCTAGAGCAAAGGGAGCTGGTGTTACGGGTATTAAAATTTATGCAAACTTAAAACCTTCATTAGTTACAAAAATAGTTAAAGAAGCAAAAAAACAGGGGCTTCAATCTTGGAGTCATGCCGCAGTATTTCCAGCCTCTCCATTACAAATTGCAACAGCAAAAGTAAATACCATGTCTCATGCTTGGGATATGATGTATGGGCTTAATACTACAGGTACTATAACTCGAAAAGATTTAGCCAAAGACATTAACTTTAATAAGCTAGATAGTTTATTATACATCATGAAGGACAACAATATTATACTTGATGCGACTAACTATATAGCAGAAAACAACAGTATGCACAATGGTGTAAACATTACAAAACGAGCACATAAACTAGGAGTTAAAGTAAGTGTAGGAACCGATTGGCCCTATTTATACGAGCCAGAAATCCCTTTTTATAAAGAATTAAGATTACTTATTGACAAGTGTGACTTTACCTATACTGAAGCGATATACAGCGCCACAAAAATAGGAGCCGAAAGTATTGGATTAACAGATAGAGGCGTTATAGAAAATGGGAAAAAAGCAGATGTCATTGTCCTTAATAAAAATCCTATAAATAATATAGAAAACTTAAAAGACCTACATCTTACCATTAAATCTGGAATCATTTATAAAAAAGAAACACCATGAAAACACTAAATGCTTCACTGCTTATACTATTTTTATTTGCTAGCTGTAAACCGTCTATAAAACCTAATTTTATTGGCAAAATAACCGATAATGATAACGTACAGCAAATAAAACTAATTGATCTAGAAAACGGTTATACCATTTTAGATTCAACTAACGTAGTAAACCAAACCTTTAGTTTTAATCTTTCCTTTAAACACAAAAAGCTTTTAAAACTTAGAACGAATGATCGTAAGGTGTCCAGACCCTTATTTTTTTATGAACCTGGATTAAATTACACCTTTCATATTGAAAACAAAGAAGCTTTAATTCAAGCACCAGAAAACTCATTGCAATATGAATATAATGGGTTATTAAGAAAACTTAATCCGCTAAATGAAAAATTAAGTAAAGTATCACGAGACACAACACTAACCAAAGCACAGCTTAATACACTATCGACCAAATATTTTACAGAGCAATTAGTCATTAAAAAAAATTATATACAAACCCATCCCGAATCTTACATATCACTTTACTTACTGAAAGATTTAGTCAGGCTTGGTCCAATTTTAAGTTATCATGAACTAAAAGACTTTTTTAATATTGTAAACATTGATGCACACAAAGGAAGTCCTATGCTAGATTTTATTAGCGATAAACTAAAAACCATAGAAGCAAACAGAATAATAGGTAAAACTGCGCCTGCATTTTCGCTAAAAAGCCCAAACGGAAAAGTGTACACTCTCGAAGATTTTAAAGAAGGGTATACACTTATAGACTTTTGGGCAAGTTGGTGCACTCCATGTAGAGTTGCCAATAAAAAAATTATTCCTTTGTATGAAAAATATAAAGATAAAGGCTTCAATATTATTTCAATATCCTTTGATGACAATAAAGAAAAATGGGTAAAAGCCATAGAGGAAGATAAAATTCCTTGGGTACAAGTATCAGATTTAAAAGGGTTTAAAAATTCTGAAATTAGAAACCTTTATAAAGTAAAGCAATTGCCTACAACCTATGTTTTAGATCCTGAAGGTAAGGTTGTTGATCAACATTTAAAGCACCATGAACTGGAAAATCTTCTTGAAACTATTTATCAAAACTAATTTTTCTCTCTTTTAAAATTCACAACAATGAAAAAAATATCAAACTTAATATACGTCTTAACTTTTATTGCAATTACCATAGTGTCCTGTACCAGTTCAAAAGAACAAAACAAATCTTTAATACAAGGAACAATTAAGGGGTTGGGAAATAATTCTATTGTTTTAATGGACGCTAAATACCAGCCATTAGATACTGTTCAGGCAAGTAACGACACCTTTGTGTTTGAACATGAATTAGACATAAGTAACCCTAAAATGCAAGGTCTTTTTATACCCCAGTTATCAAATAAAAAAGACCGTGGTAGGAGAGTGAATAAGACTTACTTCTTTGTAGACAGCAAAACGATTAACGTTACAGCATCGATTGTTAACGAAAACTTAGAAAACATAGAAGTTACTGGGTCTCCAACCACAAAAGAATACAAGGACTTGGAAGCTAATTTCCCAGCCAGTATAGAAATAGAAAAATATTCAAAACCATATAGCGACGCATTTCATCTTTACAACTACGTAGAGAAAAGTGAAGAGCATTTAAAAACATTGGAATATTATACTAATATAATAGATTCATTACTTACGGAAAAAGGGAAAAATATAATAGATGCTATTGAATACAACAAAGAAAGTATCGCCCTTTCCTATATTGTTTATCAAAATTATGGAACTAAACCTGCTCCATTTATTAAAGACTTGTTAAATAAGTTTTCTCCAAATATTGAAGACTCCTACTATATTTCGCTTTTAAAGGAGCAAGTGAAATTAAAAGAAGAATCTTCTGTTGGTGCTATGGCGCCTGATTTTGCACTGGTTGATGATACAAACAAAATTGTAAAACTTTCCGACTTTAAAGGATCTTATGTTCTTATTGATTTTTGGGCCAGTTGGTGTGGCCCATGCAGACGGGAAATCCCTCATTTAAAAAAGGCTTACAATACATTTAAAGATAAAGGGTTTCAAGTAGTTTCTGTTTCTATTGACAGTAAAAAAGAAGCTTGGGAAAAAGCTTTGAAAAAAGAACAATTGCCTTATGTAAAATTATGGGATGAAAAAAAGGAAACCATGCAATTATACCAATATCGAGGGATCCCATATATTGTTTTAGTTTCTCCAGAGGGAAAAATACTGAAGATAAAAGAAGGCTTAAGAGGAGATGCTTTAGAAGAAACTTTGAAAAACATTTTTTTAAATTAAAAGTGATTTCTAAAAAAACCTAAGGCAAAGAAAAGGCCCTGCGAACCCACAATTGACTTAAGCAATGACCTGCTTTTATTAATACCTTGATTAAAACATATTAAACAAACTATTGCGTAAAAAATGCTCAAGAGCATATTTCACACAAGCAATTGATAAACAGCATATTTATAGAGTTTCAGATTTAAAAATTTAATCCTACGAATTTCTAAAATTACCTCTGCTTATAAAACCAGAGAAGCCCGTTTTAGCCTACATATTTTTTTAACATTTTATTAGCAAGGGGGAAATGAAATTTGCTCGACATACCTTAAACACAAAGAAAGAATAAATGAAAAATATAATAAGTCTAGTTAGTGTATTACTATTTTTAAACCTTAATGCACAAAATTTAAACACACCTCTTCCACTTGATGATAGTATCAAAAAAGGTGTTCTACCTAACGGAATAACCTATTACTTGCATAGTACAGATGTTGTTGAAGATGTAGCCAGTTACTACATCATTCAAAATGTAGGATCCATACTTGAAGATGATAACCAACAGGGGTTAGCTCACTTTTTAGAACACATGGCATTTAATGGAACTAAGCATTTTCCGGGTAAAGGCATCTTTGATACTTTAGGAAAAGAAGGGATTGTATTTGGTAAGGATATCAATGCCTATACAAGTTTTGATGAAACAGTTTACAATATAGATAATATACCAACAACACCTGAGCTTATACATACAGGGTTGCAAATCCTCCACGATTGGTCAAATTATTTATTATTAACCGAAGAAGAAATTGACGCAGAAAGAGGCGTAATTAAAGAAGAATGGCGTACAAGACAAAATGGTGGAATGCGGATTATGCAACAAACTATTGGGACGGCCTATGGAAATTCCAAATACGCTAATCGACTTCCAATTGGTAAAATGGAGATTGTTGAAAATTTTGAATATAAGGCACTAAGAGACTTCTATCATGATTGGTACAGAACCGATTTACAAGCTATAGCCATTATTGGTGATTTTGATGTAAGTGAAATGGAGGCTAAAATAAAAGAAAAGTTTTCTTCCATTCCTGCGGTAAAAAATGCGCCAGAGCGCTATGTTGTTAAAATTGAAGACAATGATAAGTTAGATTATGCTATCGCTATGGATAAAGAAGTTTCAACAGCTAACATCCAGTTTAGTATAAGACATAAAAAAAATACTGATAAAAGCACAGCCTCATACTTAAGAAATGCACTGGTAAATGGATTTATTTTTAACATTTTAAAAGAACGCTTTAGTAAAATATCACAAGAACCAGATGCGCCATTTGTAAATGTATCTGCACGTTATGCTAATCTGTCCAGAGCACATAAAACATTTAGTGTGAATGTTATACCCAAAGAAAACAAACAGCAAGAGGCGTTTAAACTAGCTATGACTGAAATTAATAGAGCTGTAAAATTTGGATTTACTAAATCGGAAATTAATAGAGCTGTTATAAAGTATAAAAGCTTATATGAAAATCAAATTGCAAGGTTGAGTGATAGATCTCACAGAAAAATTATAAACTTAATTAAAGCAAATTATTTAGAAAATGTCCCTTTAACAGATTTAGCAAAAAAATATGAAATTGCTAAACCTATTCTTAACAATATAACACAAGATGACTTACTAAAACAAATGCAGGAGCTTTACACTCCCAACAACAGAAGTGTTATTGTTACTGGTGTAGAGGGCAAAAACAATTTATCTGAAACTGAAGCAGTTCAAATTATTGATGCCATTGAGAATGATGAGTCATTACAGCCATATAAAGAGGAAGCAGAGGTAAAACCTCTAATGTCTAGGGTTAAAATTAAACCAGGTAAAATTAAGTCTACAAAGAAAAATAAGGCACTTGGTTTTACAACCTTCACTCTAAGTAATGGTATTCGCGTGCATTATCAATTTGTTGATAAAGACAAAAACAAGGTGTTATTAAGTGGACACAGTTATGGCGGTACGTCATTATTAGCCATAGACGATTTACCCTCAGCAAGTGTGATAAGCAATGTAATGCCGATGTTTGGATTGGGTGAGTTTTCAGCAACAGAACTTCCTAAGGTTTTAGCAGGCAAAACAGCTATGGTAAAGTTCTTTTTAGGTGACATTACAGAATCTATTTATGGTTCTTCTACAACTAAAGATGTAGAAACTATGCTTCAATTATTAAATCTTCGCTTTACCAAACCACGCTTTGATGAATCTGCTTATAAAGTGTTTTTACAACAATTGGATACTTATTTGACATATAAAAGTCAAGATTTAAAATCTAAAATGAAAGACAGTTTAAACATGACATTATACGGTAATAATAATCCATACAAAAGAGTGTTTAATCAAGATTACGTTGATGATATCAGTTTTGAAAAAATTAAAGAAATATACACTACTAGATATGCAGATGCTTCAGATTTTCAATTCTTTATTGTTGGGGATACAGAAGAAGGTGTTCTTAAACGTTTATTAGAGCAATATGTTGCCAGTATTCCAACAACTAATTCAAAACCTGAAAATTATAAGGACAACTCAGCAGAATGGTTAAATCCAAGCATTGATAAAGACATTTATTTACCTATGGAAGATTTAAAAACTTCTGTTAGAATTGCTTTTAAAAAAGAAATGCCTTATTCCATTAAAAACTCGATATTAATGAAGGCTTTGGGCAGTATTCTTCAATTAAGGTATCTGGAGTCTTTAAGGGAGGAAGAAGGCGGTACTTATGTAGCAAGTGCAAGGGGCTTTTTGGTTAAAGAACCAAAACCACTAGCTTTTCTCTCAGTTAGCTTTGATTGTAACCCAGATTTAGCCGAAAAACTAATCAGCATTGTTCATAAGGAGATTGAAACCATTAAAACTGGCGATATAAAGCAAGAGGATTTAGACAAAACATTGGCCAGCTTAATAAAAGAAAGAGAAGAAAGTAAAAGCTCTAACCAATATGAAATGTCTGCAATGAAGACGTTCATTATAGACGGCTATAATCAAAACGCTCCAGAAAATTTCGAGAACACTGTTAAAGCTATAACAATAGAAGATATTCAAAGTATAACAAAGGATTTGTTGGAAGACAGTAAATCTTATGAAGTAGTTTTTAAACCTGAAATATAAAAACAGTAATTAGTAGCATCTTTCTTATAATTATTTGAGTTAGTCAGTCAATTTTTGATTTAGGAAAGAGCGAAAGGGCTGGTTTCAATCAGCCCTTTTTTAATCAACCATAAAACTATGAAATGTTTTTTATCATTAATAATTTTACTCGTAAATACTATAACGTATTCTCAAATCTATGAACCCGTAAAATGGACTACTAAAGTAGAAAAAGTATCAGATACAGAATATAAATTAATTAGTAAAGCTAGTATACAAAATGGATGGCATTTATATTCTCAAAATGTTCCAGAAGACGGTCCAATTCCAACTACATTCACTTATAATAACGCTGAAGCAAGTTTTACTCTAGTTGGGGATACAAAAGAAGAAGAAGGACATACCGTTAATGACCCCGTCTTTGAAATGGAAATAACGTTTTTTGAAAAAACAGCAACATTTGAACAATTAATAAAAGTTACAAGAGATGTTAGTCCCATAAAGGGCTTTGTGGAGTTTATGGTATGTGATGATACGAGATGCCTACCACCAACCGAGGTAGACTTGGTATTTAACATTTTAGATAAGTCTAAACAAGGTAATGCAGTAGTAGATTCATCAGAAATACAACCGAATAATGATAGTGAATCATCTTCCAAACCAAAGAAATCTGAGGAGGGGTTATGGACTATATTTTTTATAGCGTTTTTTTCTGGCTTTCTCGCCTTGTTAACACCGTGTGTGTTTCCTTTGATTCCTATGACCGTAAGTTTCTTTATCAAACAAAGTAAGAACAAATCTACTGGAATTAAGAACGCCGTTATATATGGTGTCTCGATAATAATAATTTATGTGGTATTAGGAACATTGGTAAGCTTGGTTTTTGGTCCAGATGCTTTAAATGCCTTTTCTACCAATGTTTGGTTTAATGTCGCTTTTTTCCTTTTATTGCTTGTTTTTGCAGCTTCATTTTTAGGAGCATTTGAACTGGTACTGCCTTATTCATGGGCAAACAAAGTAGACAAACAGGCCGACCGAGGAGGGCTTATAGGCATATTTTTTATGGCCCTGGCACTAGCCATAGTCTCTTTTTCATGTACGGGGCCAATAGTAGGTACTTTATTAGTTAAAGCAGCTGGAGGGAGCCAAGTAGGACCAATTGTTGGTATGCTTGGTTTTTCTTTGGCAATTGCCTTGCCATTTGCATTATTTGCAGCCTTTCCGGGCTGGTTAAATTCATTGCCTAAATCTGGTGGCTGGTTGAATACTGTAAAGGTTGTTTTAGGGTTTTTAGAATTGGCTCTCGCTTTCAAATTTTTATCAAATGCTGATTTGGTACTACAATTACATTGGTTGGAACGTGAGGTATTTATCGCTATATGGATAGCTATATTTGGAGCGCTAGCCTTTTATCTTTTTGGGAAGATACAATTGCCACATGATTCGCCAATAACCCATATTTCGGTAGGGCGACTAAGTTTAGGTTTGGTGGTATTATCATTTACAATTTACATGATTCCTGGATTATGGGGTGCGCCATTAAACTTAATAAGCGCTTTGCCACCACCGCAGCATTATAGCGAGTCTCCGTACGGTGTTGGATATACACAATTAGGTTTTGGAAATGTAACTAGCGAAAATCATGATAAGGTGCCTGAAGGTGCACACTTGATGCCTCCTCATAACATTCTTGCTTTTAATGATTATCATAAAGGGCTTGCATACGCTAAAAAGGTTGGCAAACCCATCATGATTGATTTTACTGGGCATGCGTGTGTAAATTGTCGAAAGATGGAACAAAACGTATGGGTAAAACCGAAGGTTTTGGATATTCTTAAAAATGACGTAGTTCTTATATCGCTATATCTCGATGACAAACGTAAACTTGAAGATGATGAAGTAGTAGATTCAAAACTAAAACCAGGTAAAAAACTAAAATATATAGGGCAAAAATGGAGTGAGTTACAAACCATTAATTATAAAACCAACTCACAGCCTTTTTATGTGTTGATGAATCACAATGAAGAAAATTTAATTGAACCCGTAGCATATACCCCAGATGTTGAAGAGTATTATGAATGGTTAATTGAAGGAACCTCAAACTTTAAAAATAAGTAGATATTATAAACATTTTATTAGTTTTTAGTGTTAGAACTGCCCTGAATCTTGGCTTTATTTAGGGTAGTTCTTTTAAAATAATAATGACATAATTAGTTGTGCAATACATCATATGAAACATATATTTGGCAATAAGCAAAAAAAGACATCTAAATTAGAGCGTTTTTTTCAACCATTTAGAAATAACATTATTGGTATAGATGAAGCATTTGATTCGCCTTACGGCAGAAAAAAGATTATTTATGCAGACTGGACTGCAAGCGGAAGGTTGTATAGACCCATTGAAGAAAAAATATCAAATGAAATAGGTCCCTACGTAGCCAATACCCATACCGAGACCTCAACCACAGGAGCGGCTATGACTTTAGCCTATCACGATGCCAGAAATATTATTAAGAATCATGTCAACGCATCTAAGGACGATGTATTAATTACCGTTGGTACGGGAATGACGGGCGCCATTAATAAATTCCAACGTATTTTAGGGATTAAACTCAACGAAAATTTAAAAGATTATACTCAAATTCCAGAAGAAAAGAGACCTATTATTTTTGTGTCTCATATGGAACATCATTCTAACCAAACCTCTTGGTTGGAAACCATTGCAAAAGTGATAGTGATACCTTCAAATAATGATGGGTTGCCCTGTTTAAAAAGTTTAAAGGATTTACTGGAACAACATAAAAACATTCCAATAAAAATCGCTGCGGTAACAGGTTGCTCTAACGTAACGGGTATTAAAACCAACTATCATGATATTGCTGAAATAATGCATAAAAATAATGGATTATGCTTTGTAGATTTTGCATGTTCTGCCCCATATGTTCATATAAATATGCATCCAGAACATAAAGACCAATATTTAGACGCTATTATATTTTCTCCACATAAATTTTTAGGAGGTCCAGGAGCATCGGGGGTGCTAATTTTTAATAAAAAACTCTATAATAATTTAGTGCCAGATAACCCTGGCGGTGGTACAGTAAGTTACACAAACCCTTGGGGCGACCATGATTACATAGATGATATAGAGACTAGAGAGGATGGGGGAACTCCTGGCTTTTTACAAGCTATTAAAATTGCATTGTCTATTCAGTTAAAAGAGCAAATGGGTGTAAAGAATATTTTGAATAGAGAGCATGAATTAAACAAGATTATTTTTAAAAGACTATCTAAAATAGACAACCTAAAAATTTTAGCTCCAAAACACAAAGACAGGCTAGGGGTATTTTCTTTTTATATTGAAAATGTGCATTATAATTTGGTGGTAAAACTTTTGAATGATTGCTTTGGAATTCAGACCCGAGGAGGATGCTCTTGTGCCGGCACTTATGGTCATTATCTCTTAAATGTTGATGAGACTACCTCTAAGGCTATTGAGCATAAAATCCTAGAAGGATGTTTAGTAGAACGCCCAGGTTGGATTCGTATGTCCATTCATCCTACCATGACAAATGATGAAATAGAGTTTATTTGTGAAGCTATAAAACAGATTGCAGAAAATATTGAATTATGGCAAAAACCTTATAAATATAATGCCGAAAAAAATGAGTTTGAACATATAAATAACTTAAACACAGAAAGAAAAATAGTTAAAAGTTGGTTTAAACTTTAGTTATTTCCAATAACATAAATTTCATTTCAAATGATTAGTAGAAGTGTTATTCTTTATAAAATAAGTACTGATATCTTATTAAATGAAGACTCCCTATCCCAATTTATAAGCATATATAAATTACAAATATTAAATATACAAAAAAAGCATACCATAATAGCATTTACCGGTACTGATGAAAAAATCGAAGAGATAACCGCATTGTTATATCCTTATGGAATAATTGAAAGTTCTAAATCCAGTGAGGTAAAAATTTTAATAACCTAATTTTTAATTCATAGAGAATGATAGATAAACCTTTTTTGAATAAAGAAACAGAAAGTACCAATAAAGAAATGGTTTTATCAAAACAAGAAATGCTAGACTATGGCTATCAAATAGTTGACACTATTGTGGAACACTTTGAAAATCAGCATTTAAAAGCCCCTGTTTCTGTATCAACAAGAGAAGAAATGGATAGCGTGTTTCTTGAGGAGGCTCCTGAAAATCCCATGAATGCGATTAAGGTCTTAGAGTTTGTAAAAGAAAAGGTGTTCTCAGAAACCACAAATGTTGCTCATCCAAAGTTTTTTTCCTTCGTTCCAAGCCCTAGTAATTTCATTAGTGCAATGTCCGATAGTTTGGCTACGGGATTTAACATATTTTCTGGTGGATGGTCTACCTCTGCTGCTGCTGAATTAGAGATTGTCTGTATTAATTGGCTCTTAAAACTATTCAATTTTCCTGTAAAAAAGGGAGGGGGTATTTTTACCAGTGGGGGATCAATGGCAAACCTAACTGCATTAGTAACAGCAAGAAGAGAAAAGCTTGGTGAGAACTTTGAAAATGGAACAATTTATATGTCTGATCAAACACACTCATCAAATATAAAGGCAATTAGAATTATTGGTCTTAAAAAAGAACAGGTAAGAATTATACCGACAGACTTAGAATTTAAAATGTCCTTAAATAAATTGCGAAATGCAATTGCCAAAGATAAATTAATGGGATTTAAGCCATTTTGTATAATAGCCAATGCTGGAACAACAAATACAGGTTCTGTGGATAATTTATTTGAAATATCCAAGATTTGTAAAGCAGAAAGGATATGGCTACATATTGATGCGGCATATGGAGGTGGAGCTATTTTATCAACTAAAGGCGCTCTTGCTTTAAAGGGGATAGAAAAAGCCAATTCCATAACAATTGATCCCCATAAGTGGTTTTATCAGCCATATGAAATAGGATGCCTTCTAGTTAGAAATCACAAATGGTTGAGTAATACTTTTACTGAAAAACCTGAATATTTAAAAGATATAGAGGGTAACCAGTCAGAAATTAACTTCTATGATTATGGAATTCAATTAACTCGAAGATTTAGAGCTTTAAAGTTTTATATGTCAATTAAAACTTTTGGTTTGAAAGCTTTTAGGGAAGCTGTAACCTATAACATTGAATTGGCTGAAAAAACAGAAGCGTTAATTCGAAAAAGTAAGCACTGGGAAATCGTAGCTCCAGCAAACCTTGCAATTATTAACTTTAGATACAATCCTGTAGATACGGATTATAAGGAAAATGAATTAGATAGAATTAACCAGGCGATATCGCAGCGCATTAGTAATCAAAAAAGTGCTATGCTCGTTACAACAATTCTTCAAAATCAAATTGTGCTAAGAATGTGCCTAATTAATCCTAGAACGACGATTAATTCTATAAAAGAGACTTTAAAACTATGCCACGACTTTGCGATTGAAATATCAAAAACGTCTGAGAAACGTTAGTATGTCTACCTTCCCATAAGGTAAAGATGTTTATTCTGTTTTACAGACAAATTCATACAACTCAGTTTCTGTAACTATTCCTATCCGTATACTTGACAAACCTAAAAGGACTGTTGGATATTTCCATTAGTTCAATTATGGAAGTATTTTATTTCTAATAGAACTAAACAGAAATGAACTAAGAATCAATTGAAACTAAAATCATAGCTAACCATCTAACATCAATGAGAATTTGGTTCATAGAGTAGTTAACTGTTGTACCTATGCTGTACCTAAATAAAAAAAGCCTTTACAAGAAATCTTGTAAAGGCTTTGTACTGAAGACGGGACTTGAACCCGTACGGACTAATGTCCATTGGATTTTAAGTCCAACGTGTCTACCAATTCCACCACTTCAGCATACTTCGATTGTGCTAAGCACATCGACAATTGGTATATTTTAAGAAAGTATCAGAGCGAAAGACGGGATTTGAACCCGCGACCCTCACCTTGGCAAGGTGATGCTCTACCCCTGAGCTACTTTCGCAGTATATTTATGAACATACAATCTCTCGATTGCGGATGCAAATTTAAAATATTTCTAGGAAATGCAAAGCCTTTTGATAAAATAAATAAAAATATTTTTATGCTTGTTTTTTCTTTATCAACATCCGCTTAATCTCGTTAAGTTTCATAAGTGCTTCTACTGGAGTAAGTGTATCAATATCTGTATGTAAAATTTCGTCTTTAATATTCTCAAGCAAAGGGTCATCTAAATTAAAGAAACTTAACTGCATATCATCGTGCAAGGTTTTTACTTTATCTGTGAGTTCTTCACTTGAATGTGATTTTTCTAACTTTTCAAGAATTTTATTTGCTCTACGTAACACCTGTTGAGGCATTCCCGCCATTTTTGCTACATGTATACCAAAACTATGCGCGCTTCCACCTTCAACCAGTTTCCTGAGAAATAAAACATTGTCTTTAAGCTCTTTTACTGAAACATTATAATTCTTAATACGCTCAAAGGTTTCACTCATTTCATTAAGTTCATGATAATGTGTAGCAAATAGCGTTTTAGGTTTTGCGGGATGTTCATGCAAATATTCACTAATTGCCCATGCAATTGAAATACCATCATACGTACTAGTACCTCGTCCAATTTCGTCAAGTAATACTAAACTTCTATCTGAAATATTATTCAAGATTGATGCTGTCTCATTCATTTCAACCATAAACGTAGATTCTCCCATAGAAATATTGTCACTCGCCCCAACTCTGGTAAAGATCTTATCTACCAATCCAATTTTAGCTTCTTTAGCTGGTACAAAACTTCCTATTTGTGCTAGTAATACTATTAAAGCTGTTTGTCTTAAAATTGCTGATTTACCTGACATATTTGGTCCAGTAATCATGATGATTTGCTGAGAAGTCCTATCTAGAAACACATTATTAGCAATATAAGCTTCTCCAATAGGTAGTTGTTTTTCTATAACTGGGTGACGGCCATCTTTGATATCCAAATCAAAAGTATCATCAATCTTTGGATACACGTAATTATTATCTTTTGCTAATTGTGCAAAGCCGCATAAACAATCTAGTTGCCCCACTAAATATGCATTTTGTTGTACTGCTTTAATGTACTGATGCATCCAAGCTACTAATTCTGAAAACAGTTGTTGTTCAATAGCCAAAATACGCTCTTCGGCTCCTAAAATTTTAGCTTCGTATTCCTTAAGTTCTTCAGTAATATAACGTTCTGCGTTTACCAAAGTTTGCTTTCTAATCCAATCTTCAGGAACCTTATCTTTATGTGTATTTCTTACCTCAATATAATAGCCAAACACATTATTAGATGCTATTTTAAGTGATGTAATTCCTGTACGCTCACTTTCTCGCTCTAACATATTATCTAGGTAATCTTTTCCAGATTTGGATAAACTTCTTAATTCATCCAATTCTGAAGAAAAACCAGTTGCTATGGTATTCCCTTTTAGAACATTAACAGGTGCTTCTTCATTTAAAGTCAACTTAATTTTCTCTCGTAGAATTTCGCAGCTTTGTAAATTATCTCCAATAATTCTTAAGGATTCATTTTTAGAATTTGAGGCTATAGCTTTTATAGGCACAACAGCTTCTAATGAGTTTTTAAGTTGTATTACCTCTCGCGGATTTACTTTCCCTGTTGCTGTCTTAGAGATTAAGCGTTCTAAATCGCCAATATGCTTGATGTGGCCTTGAATCTTTTGTAAAACATCTTCTTCTTTTGTAAAAAAATCAACAACTTCATGACGTTGTTTAATTTTTTCAACATGCTTTAGAGGGAG
Organism: Hyunsoonleella pacifica; assembly: GCF_004310335.1. Classification (GTDB taxonomy): domain Bacteria; phylum Bacteroidota; class Bacteroidia; order Flavobacteriales; family Flavobacteriaceae; genus Jejuia; species Jejuia pacifica. Next base: position 32,501 of record NZ_SIRS01000003.1, read on the forward strand.
TGCTAACCATCGCTTTAATAACCTTCCGCCCATAGGCGAAATAGTTTTATCAATAACATGTAAGAGTGTAACAGCATTATTATTTGTAGAATTATACAGCTCTAAATTTCTAATGGTAAACTTATCCATCCATACATAATCATCTTCTGCTATACGAGCAATAGATGTAATATGTTGTAATTTATGATGTTGTGTTTCTCCTAAATAATGCAATATAGAGCCTGAGGCTATAATACCTTCATATAAATCTTCAATACCAAAACCTTTCAACGTTTTTGTATTAAAATGTTTGGTTAAGGTTTCGTAAGCATAATCGGTTTGATACACCCAATCTTCTAAATAAAACGTATGGAAGTCTTCTCCAAAAGTTTCATTAAACAACGCCTTTTTTTGTTTAGAAACTAAAACTTCACTGGGACTAAAATTTTGAAGTAACTTGTCAATATACTCTGCATTTCCTTGAGAGGTTAAAAACTCTCCTGTTGAAATATCTAAAAATGAAATACCAATATACTTTTTATCAAAATACACTGAGCACAAAAAGTTGTTAGATTTTGATACTAAAACCTCATCATTTAAAGCAACTCCAGGAGTTACCAATTCCGTAACACCACGTTTTACAATTGTTTTAGTTTGCTTTGGGTCTTCTAACTGATCGCAAATAGCAACACGTTCTCCTGCTTTTACTAACTTTGGTAAATATGTATTAAGCGAATGGTGTGGAAATCCTGCCAATTCTGTTTCACTCTCACTACCTGCACCACGTTTGGTTAAAATAATACCTAAAATACCAGCAGCTTTTACAGCATCACTCCCAAAAGTCTCATAAAAATCGCCTACACGAAACAATAATAAAGCATCAGGATATTTAGCTTTAATAGCATTGTATTGTTTCATTAAAGGGGTTTCTTTTTTTGCTTTTTTAACCAATAGAAAGTTGTTTTTAAGTGTTACTTTTGACAAAATTGTAGCATGCAATGTACTATTAATTTCATGTTTTTTGAAGTTGAACTATTAGAAGTTATCTACAATTAAAGTGAGATTTCAACAATAAAACCATGCGAAAACTAAAAAATAGTGAATTAGACAGATTAAGTGTTGACGGCTTTAAATCAGCAAAAAAAGCACCAATCATCATTATTCTTGACAATATCAGGAGCTTGAACAACATCGGCTCAGTATTTAGAACGAGCGATGCCTTTCTAATTGAAAAGATTTATCTCTGCGGTATTACTGCAAAACCGCCCCATAAAGACATCCATAAAACCGCATTGGGAAGTACTGAAACCGTAGATTGGGCATATTTTGAAAGCACATTGGATGTAGTTGAAAAACTAAAAACCGAAAAGGTAAAAATATGTAGTATTGAACAAGCTGAAAATGCTACAATGCTAAATGATTTTAATGTTGAAAACAACACTAAGTATGCTTTAATTTTTGGTAACGAAGTGAAAGGCGTTGCGCAAGATGTTGTTGATGCTAGCGATACAGTAATTGAAATCCCCCAATTTGGCACTAAACATTCATTAAATATTTCTGTAAGCTGTGGTGTTATAATTTGGGATTTATTTAGCAAAATGAAAGTATAAAAGATGATTACAAAAAAAATAAACAAACATAAATTAATACTTAAAAGGCGGTTAGAGCAGAAGAAAACTTTAGATAAAATGTCTAAAATTAAAAATGCCACACTTCAACTTTTTATACACGTCTTTACAAGTGTAAAACAGCAAAAATTTACTGATGATGATATAGTAGCATTTAAAAGATGTGAATACTACAGACATTCCCTTTTGAAGGATGATAGAAAAGTGAAATATGATATTTTTGGTTTAAACGAAACTGCATTAGTTTCAGAAATATGTGTCAAAGCTGCATCTAAACCCAAGTGGTGTCAGTTATTATATGGGATAGCAAAAAAATTAGACAATCCATCTGTTTTTGAAATTGGCACTAATTTGGGTATCTCTGGAACGTATTTATTGGAGGCTTTAAAAAATAAACAAGGATTTTTCACAACTATGGAAGGTTTACCAAAGCTTTGTGAAATAGCTTCAAATCAATTTAGTACAATTACTACTGAAGACAATTTTCAGGTTATTCAAGGACTGTATGACGATACGTTTCCAAAAGTGATGCAACAAGAGCATAAATACAACCTAATTTTTATTGATGGCAATCATAAAAAGAAACCAACTCTAGAATATTTTTATGCCTTAAAAACAAAAATGCGTATACCTTCAATTTTTGTTTTTGATGATATTTATTGGAGTTCTGAAATGATAGAGGCATGGACTATCATAAAAAAAGATAGTGATATTAATTTCTCTATTGATTTATACGAGCAAGGTATTGCAATAATTGACAACGATGAAGTTATTAAAAACCAAAACTTTAACTTACATCTCTCCTATTAAGCAAAAATTGTGAGTAAAAAAACAAAAAAGCCCTGGCCTACTAAAGATGTTATGACTCAAATTTATGACAAGCATCTTTGGGGTGATAATGCACATGACTATTACTCAGGTTTCGGTTCTCATGATAATAATATTGTAAAACCATATTTAGAGGCTGTCATTAATTTTTTAAAATCTTTCACTGAACCTTTAACTATATGCGATTTAGGCTGTGGTGATTTTAATGTTGGTAAACAACTTGTGCCTTTCACTAAAAATTACATTGGTATTGATATTGTCCCTCTTTTAATTGAGCGAAATAAAAAAAAATTCCATGCTGATAATTTAAAATTCCATTGTTTGGATATTGCAAAAGATGAATTGCCTATAGGTGATTGTGCAATTTTACGGCAGGTACTTCAACACTTATCTAATCTTGAAATACTACAAATATTAAATAAATTAATCAATTATAAATATGTTATTCTAACTGAGCATATACCTATGGGCAATTTTACTCCGAACAAGGATATTATCTCTGGGCAAGGTATTCGGTTTAAAAAGAATAGTGGCGTTAGTGTATTAAAACATCCGTTTAATTTAAACATTAAAGATGCTAAACACTTAACGACACAATATTTGGAGACTCCTACTAATAGTCAAATTACCACCACATTGTATCAATTATTCTAAAACTTTTCATACTTGCTTGTATTCCCAAATAAAAAAGCTACCTCTTTTCAGGTAGCCTTTATTATTTAGTATACTTAATGCGCTTCTAATTCAAATTCAAATTAGTTTTGAACTCTATCATGCGTAGTATTCGCCCATCTAATTTGTGCTCTACCGCCTCTAACACGGTATGCGCCATATCTAATTTTCGATTGCGTTCCTCTTTCAGGATCAGGAATATTCCAATTAAAGGCCTCACCACCAATTATAGCATTACAATAATGTACTTTTTTAGAAGAATCGCTTGAGTCCACTTTGAAACCTACCTCTAACACAAAAGAAGTTATTTCATTTTTATTAACTCTCTTAAGCAAAACCACTTCTCTACCGCTTCCTGAACCACCACGTTCTAAGATGCGTTCAGCATAAATATCGAATGCCACTTGCTTGTCTGCATTACTACCTGTACCGTAAACAGGATGTGCTCTATATAAACAAATAGCAGGATCTGGAGATCCACCACCACCAGTATGCTGTCCTTTAGCTTGAGCTATGTATGACCCATCTTGACTAAAAGAGCCTGCATCAGCTACTTCAAGAATTCTAAAGTCTCCTGTAAATTTTACAGATGATCCTACATTAGAGTTGGCTACAGGTAATGAGCGCTCCATTCTAGGTTGTAGGGTATTCGCTGCATCTTGATTATTAGAGCCGTCTGTTATATTGTAAACCCCCCATGTAACACCATCAATGATACTTTCACTATAATTAGAGTAACAAGTTCTATCATCAATAGTCCCTATATTTACAGGGTTTGGTAAATCGTCCGAAGTTCTGGTAGTATTTGCCCCTTCTGGTGTACAAGTTGTAATTTCTCTTGTATCTTCATCACTTGCTACTAGAGGATTTGGATCCGGATCCGGATCTGGATCTTCTGGAATAACTAGTTCTAATTCATCGTTATTAGTACCTCCATCACTGCTGCAAGAAAAAACACTTACACAAATAAATAATACTAATATTAATTGTATTTTTAAATTCACTTTTTTCATAAAACAATACTTTTTTTTCAAATATAACAACCTATTTTTTATTATCTGTCCTGAACAATGCTGTAAACCTTACAATTCACAGGTCTTTTTTAACCAAAAAAACTATCAACCAAAAAAATAATAATCTAAAACAACTGTTTTAACACCCACAGATAATCTTCTCTTTGATTCACAAAATCTTTATCAGCAACATCAATAATCTTCACATTTAAGTCGGTTTGGGTTTTTAAAAACTCCAAATATCCTGAATTAATATGTTCCAAATAGTCATTTTCAATATTCTGTTCGTACTCGCGTCCACGTTGTTTAATATTCTCTTGTAGGCGTTCTGTATTCTGGTAGAGATATACATAGAGTTCTGGTTTTTTAATGTCTTTATACATTAAATTAAACAGCTTTCTATATAAGGTAAACTCGTCTCCTTTTAGAGTAATTTTAGAAAAAATCAACGATTTTATAACGTAATAGTCACTAACAATAAAATGCTTAAACAAATCTAGTTGTGATAAATCGTCTGAAATTTGCTGATACCGATCTGCCAAAAATGACATTTCTAAAGGAAAAGCGTACCTATTAGCATCTTCATAAAATTTGGGCAAAAAGGGATTATCTGCAAAACGTTCTAATATTAATTTTGCATTAAAATCTTGAGCTATTTTTGTAGCTAAACTTGTTTTCCCTGCACCAATATTACCCTCTACAGCTATATAATTATATTTAGAAAAGTTATACTGTCTGCTTGGGTTTTTTAACCATATATTACTGGGTTCTAGTACAGATTCATCTTCACATTCTTCTAAAAGAACTGATATTTCTTTTTCTAATTTTGGGTGTATTACTTTAGAAGCAATATCATTTAAAGGCAGTAATACAAATCTACGCTTTTGCATTTCTGGATGCGGTACTTGTAGTGTTTTTGTACTAATAATATCATCTTCAACTAAAGCAATATCTAAATCTATAGTTCTTGCTTCATAGCCCTCCTTTTTATTGCGTGTTCTTCCTAAATTAGTTTCAATCTCTAATAATCTATCTAGAACATTTTGGGGTTTAAAATCGCTTTCTAAAACCAAACAACAGTTTAAAAAATCATCGCCTTCAAAACCAAAAGCTGGCGATTTATAAACTTTAGAAATAAGCTTTATGCTACCTATGTGTTGATAAATAGCATCAACAGCTAGTTGCAAGTTTTTAAACTTATTGCCTTTGTTACTTCCAAGAGCAATATAAAATGTTTTGGATGTAGTCATGAAGAAGCAAAATACTAAAATCTAAATAGATTTAAGCTATATTCTTCAATGCAATTTTTAAAGAATTTTATTAGTTTTAGTCTATGAAAAAAACCATTATCGTTTTTTCAGGATTAATATTAGTAATAGTACTTTTATTTCATATTAGTACCTACTCTATCTATTCAGGACATCTTAAAATTGAATTAGTCATGGCCATTATCGCTGTTCTGTTTTTAATACTTGGAATTTACATTAATAAAAAAAGTCTACATCAATTAAAGCCTGAATTAAAAACAATAGATCATAAAAAAATACAAGAGTTAGAAATTACATCTAGGGAATATGAAGTACTACAGTCGATTTCAGAAGGGTTATCCAACAAAGAAATCGCTGATAAATTATTCCTATCAGAAAGCACCATAAAAACCCATGTATCTAATCTGCTAGTAAAACTAAATGCAAAACGACGAACACAAGCGCTACAAATTGCAAAATCTTATAAAATCATTTAAAATTCATACTTTTAAAACTAAAGTATTAGCAATTTGGTACTTTAGTATGAGCCTTGTTTCTACCTACACCTCTAGTTTTGTTTTCAATTAATCAAAATCAAATTATATGAAATTAGGCGCATTTTCTATTAGTTTAAGTGTTAAGGATATTCATAAATCTAAGGCTTTTTACGAGTATTTAGGCTTCAGCATTTTTGCTGGAGACATAGAACGCAACTATCTCATCATGAAAAACGGCAATGCTCTTGTTGGGTTATTTCAAGGTATGTTTGAGCAAAATATTTTAACCTTTAATCCTGGTTGGGATGAAAATGCTAATACACTTGAAAACTTTGATGATGTTAGAGCTATTCAAAAACATTTAAAAAATAAAGATATAACTTTAGAAAGAGAAGCAAATGAGAACACGTCTGGCCCCGCGAGTGTTGTTTTAACAGATCCTGATGGCAATACTATTTTAATAGACCAACACGTGTAACATCAATTAAAAAGCGAACAAAATGAAAAATACAGTGATTAAGTACGGTGGTTATGGTCTATTAACCGGTATCGTTATTTTTTTAGCTACTATTTTATTAGGAAAAGGCTTGAGCTATACTACTCAAGAAATTTTGGGATATGCCTCTATGGTGGCTTCTCTTTCTTTTATTTTCTTTGGTATAAAACACTATAGAGATAAAGTAAATAATGGTGTTGTATCATTAGGAAAAGCTACACTTATTGGAATATTAATATCCATTTTTGTTGGTGTTGGTGTTGCAATAGCTGATTATATTTACACTACAACTATAAATCCAGATTTTGCCAATGAATATTTAGAGACTACTTTAAAAACTATGGAAACGTCAATGATTCCAGAAGAATTTGAAATAAAAAAAGCTGAACTTACAAAGCAAATGGAAGATTATGGAGGCTCAGGAACCATGGCACTTTTAATGTTTATTACTGTTGTGCTTATAGGATGTATTATATCTTTAATTTCAGGTTTAATTCTTCAACGTAAATAGAAACTTATGCAATACGATGCTACATCTCCTGAAGATTACATTAGTCAAGTCCCTAAAGAAAGACGTGCTACTTTAGAGAAGCTTAGACAGCTTATTAATAAAAACCTTCCTGAGGGATTTGAAGAGGGCATGATTTACAAAATGATAGGTTATTATGTACCACATTCGGTATATCCCGATGGGTATCACTGCGACCCTAAAACACCATTACCTTTTATGAGTTTTGCTTCTCAAAAAAATTCTATCAACCTATACCATAGTGGGATTTATGCTAAACAGGAATTACATGATTGGTTTGTTAATGCATATCCTAAATACAGCAAACGAAAACTAGATATGGGTAAAAGCTGTATTCGTTTTAAATATTTAGATGATATTCCTTTTGATTTGATTGAAGCACTAGTTAAAAAAATGACCTGTGATGAGTGGATTGAAATTTATGAAAGTACTATAAAGAAAAAGTAGTTTGTAGTTTAACAACAAATACGTTAGGGATTGCAGTAATAGCTTCTGGTCCCGCTTAAGCGGGAAGCCAAAACTACAAACGCAAAGCCCGACCCGAGAACATATATATAAATGATTGTTCAAAATAAAGTCATCGAGGGAAACCTGCCTGTCGGCAGGCAAGCGCCAAAACTAAAATTAAGAATAATATTTTTTAAAATGAAAAACAGAGTTACAGGAATAGGTGGGTTATTTTTTAAAACTAAAGACCCAAAAGCTTCTAAAGCTTGGTATAAAAAACATCTTGGTTTTGATACTGACGATTACGGCTGTACATTTTGGTGGAAAAATAATGAGGGTAAGAAGTGCTCTACGCAATGGAGTCCGTTCCCTGAAGACACCAAATATTACGAACCTTCTAAAAAAGACTTTATGTTTAACTACCGTGTTGAAAATTTAAAGGAACTATTAGAAGTTTTGAAGACCGAAGGAGTAACGATTGTTGGAGACATAGAAGAGTATGAGTATGGAAAATTTGGTTGGATTCTTGATAATGATGGTAATAAAATAGAGCTTTGGGAACCTATAGATAGTGCTTTTTTGTAATTTAGCATTTATAAGAAAATAACTCTTGTCTTACTTAGAAATTCTTCAATCACATGGTTTAACCCAATTGCAATGGGTTGCTATTGGTCTAGCAGCATTTATTTTAGGCTTTTCTAAATCTGGAATAAAAGGAATAGGCATTATTATTATATTAATTCTAGCTTTTGTTTTTGGAGAAAAAGCTTCTACAGGAATTTTATTGCCAATGCTTATCTCTGCAGATATTGTTGCTGTAAGCTACTACAATAGGCATACCCAATGGCGGTTTATAAAAAAACTTATACCTTCTATGGTAGTTGGGGTTTTAGTTGGAGTTTGGGTTGGAGATATTATCTCTGAAATTGTATTCAAGCGTGTTATGGCTGTCATTATCATAGCATCCTTGGGAATCATGCTGTTTTTTGAAAAACAAAACACTAACTCAATTCCTAAAAACAAAGTTTTTTCCAATTCCGCGGGCTTTTTAGCAGGATTTACTACTATGATAGGGAATTTAGCTGGACCTATTTCTAATATTTACTTTCTGGCTATACGCTTACCCAAGAATGAATTTATTGGCACTGGTGCTTGGCTGTTTTTTATTATAAATGTATTTAAGCTACCGTTTCATTTCTTTGTTTGGAAAACAGTAACAAAAGAAAGCCTAGTATTAAATTTAACATTAGTTCCTATAATTTTAGTAGGCTTTTTTATTGGTGCCACTTTAGTTAAAAAAATTTCAAATGTCAATTATCGTAAATTTATAATTATTGTTACGGCTATAGGTGGGGTAATAATGTTATTCCGATAATTTTATAATTGTAACAGTTTTAAACTTTTAAACACATATAGTTAGTAGTAATTTTTTTATTACTTTTAAATACTAATCAAAAAAAATAAAAAATCATGTCAGACGAAAAAAAATTAGGAGACGATTTAAACGATATGTTAGATGATGCTAAAGACGGTGCAAAAATGGCAGCCGACAAAGCTGGAGAAATAGCTGATGAGGCAAAAGAAAAGGCTAAAGATTTTGCAAATGAAGCTAAAGAAACTGTTTCTGAGTTTGCAGATGATGCTAAAGAAGTATTGAGTGATGGAAAGAACGTAGCAATAATAGCTCACATTACATTTATTGGATGGATAATAGCATTGATTATGAATAGTAGTAATAAAACCGAATTGGGTTCATTTTATATTAGACAAATGTTAGGATTAGTCTTGATCTCTTTTGTAGGAAGCTTTATTCCTATCTTAAATATTATTCTATGGATTGTCATGTTAATATTATGGATTATGAGTTTAGTAGGTGCTTTAGGAGGAGACAAAAAACTTACCCCTGTTTTAGGAGAGCATTTTCAAAATTGGTTTAAAGCTCTATAATATAGATTAAAGTCCATTGATTAAATCTCTTTGGACTTTTTTTAGTTAATTTATTATTGTAATATTGCAATATTACATTTTAGTTATATATTTGTACTTATAATTAGATAATCATGGGAGCTTCAAAACTACATATTTACAGTAAAGACATCAACGAAATGGCCGCTATAGCAAAAGTATTTGCACACCCTGCTCGTATTTCAATTTTACAATATATAAGTAAACAAGAATCTTGCATTTGTAATGACATAGTTGATGAAATAGGGCTATCTCAACCGACAATTTCTCAACACTTAAAAGTTATAAACGAGGCTGGTTTACTAAAAGGTAATTTTGAAGGAAAGAGTATTTGCTACTGTATAAACATTGAGCGCTTCCAAGAATTTCAAACACAGTTAAACATTTTTTTTAATACTACAGCATCTAGCTGTTGTTAAAACTACTATTTAATTAAAATCTATCGACCATATAAAACTTTAATATGAGAACACAAGAATTTTTTTCAATTTTGGAATCAAATAAAGATAAAACGTTACTTTTTGAATATGCCGAAGGTGTATTCGTTAGTGCTAATTATCATATTACAGAAGTAAAACATATCTCTATAGACTCTGTAGATTGCGGAGCTGGCACTGATAGTTGGAGAGAAACTATAATCCAACTTTGGGAAAGTCCTGAGGAACATGATAAAACTGAATACATGTCTGTTTTAAAAGCTCTAGGAATTTTAAATAAAGTTGGACGAATGAAACCTTTTGTTTTGGATGCAGAGGTAAAATTCGAATATAGTAATGAAACCTTCCATACTGCTCAGTTATTTGTTAACGATTTCGAAATACGCGGTCATAACTTAATTTTTAAATTAGCTGTTGAAAAAACAGACTGTAAAGCCAAAGAAGCATGTGGTATTAGTTCTGAAGAAAAAGTAACTTCAACAAATGAGGCATGTTGTTCTCCAAATAGTGGGTGTTGTTAAAATTTAAAAATTTGATATGTTATTTAATACTATTTCTAATGTCATAGCAACATTAGACACGAGCATAATTTCAGAAGAGAGAAAAACTATTTTAGAAGAATTAATTAGCTACTTACAGAAAAAAAAGGCATCTGATTCTCCTATTCGTTTAAATTTTATTTGCACGCATAACTCAAGACGTAGCCATTTATCACAAATATGGGCGCAAACTATGGCGTCTTATTTTAATATAAAAAATGTATCGTGTTATTCTGGAGGGACAGAAGCTACAGCTATGTTTCCAAAAGTTGGTGAGACTTTGAGTAATCAAGGCTTTAATATTGATACATTATCTAATGAGAATAATCCTGTTTACAGCATCAAATTTTCTAAAAATGATCCATCTATAATAGCTTTCTCTAAGAAGTATGATGACGATTTTAATCCAGCTTCCGAATTTGCAGCAATAATGACATGCTCTTCAGCTGATGCAGGTTGCCCAATGGTTTTTGGTTCCGATAAGCGTATTGCACTTACGTATGAAGACCCAAAAAAATCTGATGGTACACCTCAGCAAACAGAAACGTATTTAGAGCGTAGTTTACAAATTGCTACTGAGATGAAGTTTGTATTTTCTAGGCTAAATTAAAATCTGTTCTACATCAATTACAATCCATAACCAAAAGGTAATAAATCTCCAACGCGCTGCGCTGCAATTTTACCAGCGAAAAGTACTTTATCTGCTTCTGTGTAATTACCGTAATAGTCAATTAAAATTGAAGGTGTCTCAAACTCAATACTCGATTTCTTCCAATTCTTGAAAAGAATATTTAAAGGTTGTGATAAAGAAACACGCTTTATTTCAGTATTGTCTTTTGGTTCTACATGAATGTATTCCCATGGATCTACCGGGGTATTTTTAGAATATATTTGATATTTTTTTAATTTTTGGATATAGAGGGCACGCATAAATTGTAGTTTAGAACCATCATACGCCTTTCTTCTATTTTTGAGTGCTTTTTTCTTATCAAAATTCTCAAAATCTTGGTAATACGAATTACCTAGAAATCCTACTCTTTGCACACTGAAGAGGCCTTGGTTTGGAGTTGGGGGATTAAATTTTAATGTAAAGGAATTTAGATCGTAAGTTAGATTGTATTGTAATGCGTTATTTTTAACACGCAAAGGAGCTTTAGAATGAGCTGTTAATACTCTTTCTTTTTTGTTGTAACTGAGTATAATATCATCCTCGTTTAGAATAGTGCAAGATTTACCAAACCTAGAAAGTCCTAAAAATTCTCTTCTAAAAAATCGAAGCTTTTGCTTTCGTGTTAGTCCGTCATTAGCATTTACGACTACTTCTCCCAAACTTTCGTAGTCTTCTTCTAGTAAAATCATTAAAGTATTATTATTTCTATAATTAGTAACGACCTGTTTTTTATAACCCAAAAAAGATATAATTAAGGGTGATTTTATAGCATCAGAATATTTTATAGAAAATTTACCATCACTTCTAGTAATTGCTCCTAGGCTTGTATTATCAAAATAAACAGTAGCTGTTTCAATTGGGGTTTTGGTTTTGGAATCTAAAACAGTACCACTTATAGTTTGAGAATTTATTGAAAAGCCAAGTAATAAAAATAATAAAGGGTATAATTTAACTTTCATGATTATCCATGAATTTTTGTTCTAGCTCAGCTTGAAATTCTTCCATTACGGGTCTAACAGTACTCTCAGGCAAGTCTGCTATTTTAATGTACATTAAGCCATCTACTGCATTATTAAAAAGTGGATCTACATTAAAAGCAACAAGTTTAGCATTTTGTTTGATATATTTTTTTAGAAGGACGGGAAGTCTTAACGCACCTGGTTCAACTTCATCTATAATTTTATCAAATTTATTTAAATCTGCTTCTGTTTCATCAAAAACAAAATCTTTATCAGCATCTTTTAACTTTACTTTAAATTCTTTTTTCGGCCTTACATATTGGGCTATATATGGATCGTAGTAATGCGATTTCATAAACTCAATCATCAATGATTTAGAGAAGTTTGAAAATTGGTTACTGATACTTACACCACCTATTAAATAATTATGTTCTGGGTAACGCAACGTTGTATGTACAATCCCCTTCCAAAGTAAAAATAAAGGCATTGGTTTTTGCTGATACTCCTTAATAATAAAAGCACGACCCATTTCTATGGATTCGCTCATCATCTTATAGAGTTCGGGCTCAAAACGAAATAAATCTTGTAGATAAAAACCATCAATACCGTAGCGTGCAAATATTTTAGATCCTAACCCCATTCTGTATGCCCCAGCAATTATCTTTTTCTCATTATCCCATAAAAACATATGATGATAATAATTATCAAAAGCATCTAAATCTATAGCTTCATTAGTACCTTCTCCCACTTCTCTAAATGTAATTTCTCTAAGCCTACCTATTTCTCTGAGAATATTAGGAATTGTTTTAGCATCAGCTAAAAACACTTCGTAATTCTTACTTTCTAGAAGTCTAGATTTATCTTTTCGTAGTGCCTCTACTTCCTGAACCATTAGATTGTTATCAACAGGAGTAACAATATTTTTAGGTGGCTTGGGCACTTTTAATGACGAAGATATATTGTCTAGTATTTTAGATTTATCCTCAAAAGCATTAGAAAGCATATATGTTTTTTTTCTAATGAATTCTGAAAAATCTTCTAAAGATGTATATTCTTTTTGATCTTTTATTGAAATAGGTTTTCCTATTCGAACTTTTATGGTCCTTCGTTTTTGCGTTAATAATTCCGAAGGTAATTTTGCCGTTCTAAACGTATCACTAATTTTAGATAGCTTGTAAAACAACTTACTGTTTTTTGCATGAAAATAAATAGGCACTATAGGCACCTCTGCTTTTTTTATCAATTTCATGGCTGCTTCTTCCCAAGGTTTATCAACAACTAATTTACCGTCTCGATATGTGGAGACCTCACCTGCTGGAAAAATACCAAGAGGGTGCCCTTCTCGAAGATGTAAAATGGCATTTTTAAAACCAGATATACTAGATTTGACATCCTTCCTATCTTCAAAAGGATTAACTGGCATAATGTAAGGCTTTAATGGTGCAATACGGTGCAATAAAAAATTGGCGATAATCTTAAAGTCTGCTCGTTGTTCTATCATCAACTTTAGCAACAAAATCCCATCAATTCCTCCCAAAGGATGATTAGAAACAGTAATATATGCACCATCTTTAGGTAAACGTTTTAAGTCTTCTTCAGGAATTTCAAACTTTATTTGAAAGTCCTCTAAAATAGCATTTAAAAACTCAAGATCGCTTAAGTGTTTATTTCGTTTATAGATTTTATTAAGTGTAGAAATTTTAAGAACCTTCATAAGCACCCAACCTATAAAAGTACCTAAAAACCCATACTTATTAAGTTGTATAGCCTTAGCTACTTCTTTTGCTGTTACCAGCCCTATATCTTGCTGTTTCCCCATTAGCGTAAAAGTAATAAATAAAACTATTTAGTAACTATTTGTACTATTTCTTGTGTTAATTGTTTCAACAACACTCTTTTATCTTCTTCTAACTTTTTTAAAACTTCGTTATTGTAATGTCTTATAGTATATAAAGAAACATTTTTATGACAGGTTACTTTGAATTTTGCTTTAAGATGTTGAAGTAGTTGTTCTAGGTTATTGAAAATATTATCAATACAAACCGAAAAACTTATAGCTGAGTTTTGAATAACATCTACTTTCATTTTATGAGTATGTAATAACTGGAAAATTTCACTTATGTTGTCTTCAACTATATATGAAAAATCTAAAGAAGATAAAGAAATCAACACCAGTTCCTTTTTCACAATAAAACAAGGTATATCTGGCTGTAATGTAATGCCTTTACCAACACGAGTTCCTTCATTTTTTGGGTTTAAAAAAGATTTAACATATAAGGGAATTTCCTTTCGCTGTAGTGGTTGTAATGTTTTAGGATGAATTACTGAGGCTCCATAAAATGCAAGTTCTATTGCTTCTTCATAAGATATTTGATGCAATAATTGGGCATTATCAAAATACCTAGGATCAGCATTTAAAACCCCGGGAACATCTTTCCAAATTGTTACACTTTTAGCATTAAGGCAATACGCATATATAGCAGCGGTATAATCACTTCCTTCTCTTCCTAAAGTGGTTGTAAAATTATTAGCATCACTCCCTAAAAAACCTTGGGTAATATTTAAAATACTATTTTCAAAATTTGAAGAAATATTATGTTGAGTCTCTTCCCAATTTACATTGGCACGTCTGTAGTAGCTATCTGTTTTAATTTGCGTTCTAGCATCTATCCAATGGGTACTTATATTAATACTATCTAAGTATGCACTAATAATTTTAGTAGATACCAATTCTCCAAAACAGGTAATTTGATCATAAACAAAATTGTAGTCGGGAGATTTATTAGTTCTTAAAATATCATCTAGCTCTCTAAAAAGTGTATTTACTTTTTTAAATATAGGATGAGACTCGTTTTCGAATAAGTCTAGCAAAATATTATTATGAAATTTAATTACCTCTTGTAAGGCACTTTTAAGATATTCCTTTCTATTAAAATAATTATCCACAACAACTTCAAGAGCATTTGTAGTTTTACCCATTGCGGATACCACTACCAGAGTATTTTTATAGCCAACTGTTTGTAACACTTTGGCCAAATTTTTAATACCATTGGCGTCCTTTACTGAAGCTCCTCCAAATTTAAATACTTGCATGCTATAGTTTAGAAATATAATTCTTTATACCTTCTTCATTTAATTGCACTACATCCCAATCACGCATTACATTAGCTCCATTTTTTTCATAAAATTCAATTGCAGGGGTATTCCAATCTACAACTTCCCAGTTTATACGTTTAACTCCTAATTTGTGTCCATATTTCACTACTTCATCTAATAATTTAGATCCTATACCATGCCCACGCATAGCTTCACTTACAATTAAATCTTCTAAATGGATGGCTCTTCCTTTCCAGGTAGAGTATCGGTTATAAACTAAGGCTATACCTTCTATTTTATTATCTACTTCAGCAACAAAACAATGAAATTGGGGTTGCTTACCAAATCCATCATATTCTAAATCTTTAACAGTTACCTCAACAGCTTCTGGTTCTTTTTCAAAAACAGCCAATGCTTTTATAAGATTTAACACCTGTGGCATATCTTCTTTTTTCGAGTCTCTAATTATTAATTCCATAACTTATTTGTATAGAAACCAAATATAGTTTAAAGTTCATATTTTATTATACTTATAAGTTACGAAAACGTTGTAATTCTTGAAATTTTATAGATATTTGTATTACTAAACTCAAACATTTATGTCGCAACAAAAACAAACTTTAGGAGAATTTATTATTGAAAACCAGACATCATTTAAATATTCATCTGGGGAATTATCAAGTCTTTTAAACTCTATTCGTTTAGCAGCCAAGGTAGTTAATCATGAAGTAAACAAAGCAGGATTGGTAGATATTATTGGTGCAGTAGGAGATACAAATATTCAAGGTGAAGATCAACAAAAATTAGATGTTTATGCTAATGATAAATTTATACAAACCCTTACGCGACGTAATATAATTTGTGGCTTGGCTAGCGAAGAAGAAGATGATTTTATAGCTATAAATAGCCAAGATGAAAATCACCAAAATAAATATGTGGTACTTATAGACCCCTTAGATGGCTCTTCTAATATTGATGTAAATGTTTCAGTAGGTACTATTTTTTCAATATACAGAAGAGTTACCCCTATAGGTACTCCAGTACAATTAGAAGACTTTTTGCAAAAAGGGAATGAACAAGTAGCTGCTGGATATGTGGTTTATGGGACCTCTACGATGCTTGTTTACACCACTGGAGACGGTGTTAATGGATTTACTTTAAACCCTGCAATAGGGTCTTTCTATTTATCTCACCCAAGTATGGAATTCCCTGAAGATGGCACTATTTATTCAGTAAATGAAGGTAATTACTTTGATTTCCCTAAAGGTATTAAAAACTACATAAAATATTGTCAAGCCGAGGAAGGAGAGCGACCATATACTTCAAGATACATTGGTTCTTTAGTTTCAGATTTCCATAGAAATATGATTAAAGGAGGGGTATATTTATATCCTCAAGGATCTAGAAACCCTAATGGTAAACTACGATTACTTTATGAATGTAACCCTATGGCTTTTCTAGCTGAACAAGCCAACGGAAAAGCTAGCGACGGTTTTACCCGAATTATGGATATTGAACCTACCGAACTACACCAACGTGTACCATTTATTTGTGGAAGTAAAAATATGGTAGACAAAGTTGAGGAGTTTATGGAGGACGCAAAATAAAAAAGCAAACCAATTAAGATTTGCTTTTTAATAATTCCCTAAGAGGAACCTTGTTGAAATAGCAACTTAGTTTTTTACTATTTTAAAGGACGCACTGCCCGTATCAGTTTTTACATTTAAAATATAAATACCTTGTCTCAAATTGGTTAAATCTAAAACATTCTTTGATCCTATGTTTGAATAGACTGTTTTCCCTATTCCATCATATATCTCTGTCTTTGTTATTTTGATATTATTAGGTGTATTTATCACTAACTTATCCGAAAACGGATTTGGATATAGTTTTGTAAGTTTAAATAAACTACTCTCTGTACTAAGACTCGCATCAATATTAAAACTCGCAGAATCATAAATAGACCAATCACCATTTGTGTCTTGAACCCTGACGTAAAAAATATGATCTCCTTCAGCGAGTCCAGACGAATCTATATTGAGTGTTTGGGTAGATAAAGATGGATTACTAAAAACTACAGAAGTTCCGTTTCCTAAACCTGGATCTGTATCAATAAAATACTCGGCTGCATTAATTTCATCAGGAGATACATCAAAATCTTTAATGTAAATAACTTGTCTATCATACAAACTCCAATTCCCAGAACTATCTTGGGTCCTTAAATAAAAATTATGAAACCCTTCAGGTAATCCAGTAGTTGCAATAGAGAACGTTTGTGTTAGAGTTCCAGAATTGGTGTTTACACTTAATGATGTTCCGTTTCCTATACCAGGATCTGTATTAAAAAAATATTCTGCAGCTGTAATTGTAAATGTATCAAAACGCTTTACATAGAACACCTCTCTATCGTATAAACTCCAACTATTTTCAGTATTTAAAGTTCTAATGTAAAGACTATGAAACCCTTCAGACAAAGAACTCGTGGGAATGGTATATGTTTGTGTTAATTGCCCTGTATTACTATTTACAGATAAAACTATTCCATTACCTACTCCTGGATCTGTATTAAAAAAATATTCAGCTGCTGTTATATTTGAGGTTAAAAAACTTTTAAGATAAAAGCTTTTTCTGTCATACAAACTCCAGTTGTTATCACTATTATATGTACGAACATATAAACTGTGAAATCCGTCGGAGAGGCCCGTAGTAGGAATGGAAAATGTTTGCGTTAATTGTCCCGTATTACTATTTGTAACTAATGCTGTACCGTTACCAACTCCGGGGTCTGTATTAAAAAAATACTCGGCATTAGTTATGGTTTGCGAAAAGCAAAAGCAAACACCAAATAGTAAAAAGACACTCGATAAAAGTCGTCCCATATTAATTAGCATTAGTATCTATAGTTACACTTAAGTTATCCTCTGGTGCAATTCTATCAGTAATATTTGTAATTTTTACAGTAGGAATGCCATTTGTAAAACCAAAGCTATTAAAGGTAAATGTACTACCGTCATAAATTCCCATATCTACACCTTGCACACCACTATCTATAGCAGGGGATCCTGCTTGTAAATTGTAATCATCCGTAGAATTATAGTTTGTAGTATCTGTTATATTTACAAATTGAGGATTTTGATTATTGAGATTATTATTACCTGATAAGACACTAACGGTTCCTGAACCAACATTATAGGCTAAACAGTTTTCAAAAATTACCCCGTTAGCATTGGGGTTAGGAGTGCTGCTTGTATTATAATATAAAATATTATTTTGAACAGTTATATTTCCTAAAGCTGGGATTTCATTTGATATTGGAGTTGAAGTACTAGGAGTAAGAAAAACGTTGTTTTTAATAGATATTGATAAAGGGTCATCTATGTATACTATAGATCCAATAATATTATTTGAAATTATAGCGTTTGTGTAATTATTAAAACTGCTAGAACTATTACCTATTATCCTTATAACACTACCTTGAATTATTATATTATCTACAGGTGTAGCTCCTCTAAAATATATTTGATCTCCAAGACAATTTTCTATTACTATGTTATTAATAGTTTCATTTACAGCTGAACTTGGATAAAAATCATTAAAATTTAATCCTGTAAATCTTGAATTTGAAGAACCGTTTAATAAAATTATATCTTCAATAAAGGTGTTTTTATCAATAGCACTATGCCCAAAACCTATTAGAGTTAACGTTTTAGATATATTAACATTTCCGTAACTGTCAGTTGATGCATGTACATAAAGAATGTCTCCGTTTGCCGCTGCATCAATGGCACTTTGTAAATCACTGTATTGAGCATTTGCTCCCACAGAGTTATCAACTGTTATTATATTTTGCGCTCCAGACATAAAGGATAAGAGTAACGCAATTGCTAAAATTGTAATTTTTGTTTTCATTGTTTTTGTTTTATGGATTAATAAATTTTAAGTGTTTGTTTTAAAAGTAATAGTGGATACCGCCGCCGCCATTAAAGCCACCAATAGATCCAACACCATCGAAGGAAATATTAGTGTAACCTAATTCGAAAGAAAACGCTAAGCCTTCAATAAAGTCGTTAAAGGTCCATTCTATGCCGCCTCCTGCGCCTATAGCTATGGAATTTTGGTTGAATGACCCTCCAAAAAAATCATATTTGTACGTCCAGTATCCTACTTGACCGTATACATACGGTTGATACTCTGCAAAATCTAAATCTCCAGATGTAAAATTGTAGGCATACCTTCCTGTAATAGACAAACTACTTTGTCCAGAGAAGGAAAAACCGTAATTAGCCGAACCTACAATGAGCTGCCCCGTATGCGTCTCAGTGAAATTGTATTTTAACGATGCGCCATAATTTAAGGACGTCCAAGCCAAACCTGCTCCAAAAGAGCCTGCCTCTGACATTTGAGCATTAACTGTAAAGTGACTAGAAATAATTAAAGCGAAGACGCATATTATTTTTTTCATGATGTATTTGTTTTATGTTTACCACAAACATAATTTCAATACGTTTTTCATGATTACGGGTAGCCATAAAACAGAGCTGCAACAGTGTTAATTAAGATAAAGTGAAGAAAAAAATCGTTAAGAAACACATTTCGAAAAAAGACGTTTTCAAATGAATAATTAGGCAATCAGAATAATTGAGATTTTAAATTTAGGTAAGCTATTTAATAGCTATCAAACTTCCAAATACCATTTACATTAACCAATTTACCCTCCCAACTATTACCTTTTAGTCTTAAAAAACTAAAGAAATGGCTAGTATTTTTAGAACTTTTTTGAGCTTGGTAAGCCGCTTGCAGTTTAATGTAGTTCTCTCGTCCTTGTTCTGTTAATGTAAGTCTTACCAATGCTTCGGTTTTTGTATGGGATACAATATCTACATCTGTACTAAAACCATAACTGTACGAGCTTGCTTCTATGGAATTTAACGTGGTGTATAATTTAGGGGTTGATGTATTTTTAATAGTTATTTGAGATTTACTATTTAATCCCCTAATAAATAATTGTGCACTAGATTTAATTTTATCTAATACAACAGAGTCATCATTTCTATTCTTGGTGCTGGATGTATTTTGAGTACTTTTAGGCAGTACACAGCTAGGAGGTATTTTACTATAGGTGCCATTGGACACCGATAAGGTTTTGTAATACACCGAGCGCATTTCTATGGCCCCATCCCCTGTTATTTTATTGCCCAAAATATATTTACACCAATGGTTTTGTTTATTGGCATTATTAAAGGCTACACACAACAAAATAATTTTGGGTAAGGTAGTGTAAAGAAGGTTAGAACTAGTAAAATCTAAACTTACTGTACCATTAGCATCTATACTACTTTCTTGTTTTACAGAAATTGTTTGTTGCTCTTTTCCATAAAAAAGGGTAGCATTAACTGTAACATCTCTTGCTGCAACAGCTCCAGAATTAGCAAGTTTTAAAAAAAATTTACGTTTATCTTTTAGCCATACAAAACTATCGTCTACTAAATGTATTTTTGCTGTAGTAAGTGGTGCTTTTTGTGTTATAGCCCCACTACTTTTCTGTTCTGAGGTTTTGGACGTAGCAGGTACTACCTGTATTTTCGCTTTTTCTATTTTATCTGTGTCTACCTTAGGTATGGAATCAGCTACTTCTTTATTTTGAGAAGTATCAATTAAAGCATCATTGTTTATAGTATTGTCTGTTTTTTCTTCGTCAAACACATAATCCGCGAGCTTAAAAAGCACCAGAGCTATTACTAAAATTTTAGAGATGGTAGCAAGCCAAAATTTTATTTTACGTTCTGTTTTTAAGTTCATCCTTTTCTATTAAATCAAATCATCAACCAAATCCTCTTCTAAACCTTCAAAATCATTTAAAAATTCTTCAAAAATATGTTCAGTACTTACCGCATCATAGTTAATTGATACGAAAAACAAGCCTATAGCTCCCAAAGTATTGTTAGCAAAATTTGCCTGTTTTAATTTACGTTGCAATTCTTCTATTTTTATTTCTAAATGTGCAATCATTCTGGTTTTAATGGCCAAATCATCATTCATTTTTTCCTGTAAATTCTCAAAACGCATTAGTAACTTCTGTTCCATGTTGGCCACTAAGGTTTTTAGTGTTTGCTCTTCTACATCTTTTTTAAACGATATGTACTGTTCTTGCTGCTCTTCTATAAAAGCAATTTTTTCAGGTTTAGATTTAAAAACTGCTTGTATTACTTCATGCTTAGGTACATGCTGTTTATAATAGTCTTGTATTTCTTTTTGATGTGTTTTAGCAATTTTTAAAAATCGTTCTTCTGGGTTTTCAAAATAATAACCACAAAGTGTATTTAATGTTTTTACTGATGGTTTGTAAACTTTTTGCTCTAGTTTATCTTTTTGCAATGCTTCTCTAAGATCAAAAGCCCGCTTTATGGTTCGTGCATCAATTTCCTTTCTATCTGCCACCCCTTCGTCTGCTATTTTCTTATAGTCAATTTCAGGTTCATCAGCCAAAATCAGGTCTGTAATATAAATAAATGCGGGCAGGTATGTTTCTGAGAGTCTTGTGATTGGCATACGCCAAATGTAAATAAAAAACTTAAAAAATCTGTCAAAATACAGTACGTCATATCCTTCATGACGGTCATGACAGCACTTTCATACCCCTAAACTATTCCTTTGTCATGTACTTGAAAAGTCACACCGGTTAACACTTTAGCAAGTATGTAAACGTCCCAAAACTTTCTTAACCGCAAGTTTAATTTTTAAAATTTAATATTATGAAAAGTGTATTTAAAATAGTGTGCTTAGGGGTTTTATTAGCTATATCTGCAACCTCGTGTACAAAAACAGATTTAGAAGCTGAAAATGAGGAGTTAGTGCCTGTGCAAACTGAGGGAGGAGACGAAAAAGTTAAAGCCGTTCCAAGAGATGATTAATCTCTAGATATTTGTTAATTAATTATGAAAAACCGTACAATTTGTACGGTTTTTTTATTTTTAACCTGATCTATTAACAATTTAAATACTAAATCACATGAAAAAATTATTCAAAGTAGTCTGCTTAGGGGGTTTATTAGCAATTTCTGCTACCTCTTGTACAAAAACAGATTTAGAAGCTGAAAATGAGGAATTGGTACCTGTACAAACTGTAGGCGCAGATGGAAAGGTATTACCTCCACCAGAAGGCGATTAATTTAAATTTAATTTTTTAAAGAAAAGTCATACTATATGTATGGCTTTTTTCATTAGATTTATGGGATATTTTGTTATGTAACAATTAATTCAGACTATAATTTCTATTTTGAATCTCTCAATCAAACATTATATTCTTCTAGTATTTACCATAATCGTATGCATTCTAGGGTGTGTAAATAACAAAATACCCAAAGAAACGTCTGAATCTTATCATCTATTAGAATTAAGCAAACAAAAGGAGAATACTGACGACCAGCTCAGTCTCATTAATAAAGCTTTTAAAGTATCCGAACAATATCATATTGATTCTTTACATCTAGCCATTGTTTCTAAAAAAGGGATTCTTCATCTACAAAGGCAACAACAGGATAGTTTCTTGTACTACAATCAATTACTATTTAAAAAATCTCAACAAATTAGCAATAATCATTACAAAGCTAGAAGTGCTTTCAATTTAGGATATTATTATGACGAACATAGTGTTATACAAGATAGTGCCTTTTATTTTTATGTGATAGCCAAAAATACTTTTCTCTCTCAAAGAGATACATTAAGAATTGCTGAGACCTTGATGAATATGGCAATACTACAAAATATTCAGAATAATTTTTTTGGAGCAAAAGAAAGTCTAATAGAAACTTTAAAATATTTAAACAAAAGTCCTAACAAAAAATACATCGCTTCCGTTTATAGTGAGTTGGCTGCTAGCAATCATAAATTACTCAATTATACTGATGCTGAACAGCTTTACAATAAAGCTATCGAAATCACTAATGACAAGAATGACGTATTAAAGTATAAAAATAATTTAGCATTCTCTTACATCGAGCAAAATAAACAACATGATGCCATACCAATACTAAAAAAATTATTGAAGGATTCGTTATTACAAAAAGACCCTGAGCTTTATGCTAGGGTATTACATAATTTAAATTATGCCCACTGGTTAAACGGTAATAAAGATGTATTGCCTGCTTTTTTAGAAGCATTGCATATTCGTAAAGAAACAAACGATAAGCGTGGACAATTACAAAGTTATACCGATTTGGGAAAATACTATTCCAAAACAAACCCTGGTAAAGCGAGCAAATATCTAGATACTTTAATACTTATTTCTAAAGTGCTGAGAAGTCCTAGAGCTGAAACTGATGCTTTGAAACTTTATATGACATTATATCCTAAACAGGTAACTTATAAAGACCGCTATATCTTTTTAAAAGACAGTTTGTACAAGCAAGAGCTAAAGGTAAAAACACAGTTTGCTAAAATGCAGTACGACGATCAACAAGAAAAAGCACAAATACAACAATTGCAACAACAAGCCATAGAAGAAAAAGCAGCATTAGCCGTACAAAAAACACAAAAAACACTGTTTTTATCGCTTAGTGGTTTGCTTTTAATTGCCGGTATATCATTATACTATGCCTTAAGGCAACGCCATAAAAAAGAAAAATTAAAAGAGGTTTATAAAACAGAACAACTTATTAGTAAACGGTTGCATGATGAGCTCTCTAACGATATTTACGGTTTAATGGCATCCATAGAGCAAAACCCAAATAAAGACAAACATTATTTACTTGATAATTTAGAAAAAATATATGGCCAAACTCGATCAATATCCCACGATAACAGAGAAATTGCTACCGGTGCTGCATTTGCAGAAGAGCTTAAAGATGCGCTAAGTACCTTTTACAACAAAGAGACCAATGTAGTTGTAAGCGGATTAAATTCTATCTCTTGGGAAAACCTATCAGACCACAAATGTATCGCTATACATAGAACACTTAAAGAGTTGATGGTAAACATGAAAAAGCATAGTGAAGCTACATTAGTTGCTATAAATTTTAAAAATGAAAGTAAACTAATACGTATTAACTATTCTGATAATGGTATTGGTTTACAAGAAGATCAAAAATTAGGTGTTGGCCTTAAAAATACGGTTTCCCGTATTGAAGGTGTTAATGGGAAAATTACATTTGATTCTGAAACAGGTAATGGAACAACCATTACCATTACAATTCCTAAATAGCGCGCATTCATGTTTAAAAAAATACTCCTAGTTGAAGATATAGATAGTATTGGACATGGCATGTCTTTAAAACTAGAACAGGATTTAGATATTAAAAATATCACAATGACCCAATATTGTGATGATGCCTATTTAAAGTTTTTAAAGGCAGAGCAAGATCAAGCCCCATTCGATTTAATAATTACCGATCTTTCCTTTAAAAAAGATTATAAAAATAGTAGTATTTCATCTGGAGAACAATTAATTAAAAAATTGCGCAACCAAAACTATAACATCCCTATAGTAGTATATTCTGTAGAGGAGCGTCCTACGGTTGTTAAAAAGTTAATAGATTGGTATGATATTTCAGCCTATGTTTTTAAAGGGAGAAATAGTACTAAAAATATGGTTGATGCACTTAAATCCGTAAAAACAGGAAAACACTTTATATCTTCTGAAGTAACGGCTACATTTCAAAAAAATGAGGTTTTTACCCTTGAGGAGTTTGACACGATTATACTCCGTGAACTCTCCAAAGGAAAGACACAAGAAGAAATTTCTGCATATCTAAAATCTAAGGATATATCTCCAAGTAGTTTAAGTTCTATAGAAAAACGACTTAACAGATTGAAAGATGAACTTAAGGCAAAAACTACGATACAGTTAATCGCCAATGCCAAAGACTTAGGTTTAATATAATTCTTACTTATTTCCCATTTAGACTATTATTTATGCGCCTTAGCGCAAAACCCTTTTGCTTTACGGTTTCCCGTAATCGCCTAGAATTCATACTATTTAGGTTTGTTAGTGTACGATTTTAATAACCACTAAAAGCAACCAAAAATGAAAACTAATCTAAAGCCTATATGGTATGGAGTACTCCTGTTTTGTACGCAATTCCTATTTGCACAAAAGGAAGAAATCTGGGAAGAAGCAACTGTTTTTGAATTTGCATTACCCTACGAGACCATTACCATAAACTATGACGAAGAAAATTTTGTATTCAATGTTACTGACAAAACAAAATTTTTACTTGGCAAAAAGAAATCTATTCCAAAGGAAAAAATCTCAATAGGTAGTACCGTAAATGTGGGTATAGTAATTGAAAACAGAAAACGCGTATTAACAAAAATTATATTAGATAAAGATGACTATGGAGAGGTTAAAAAATTTGAAGGTGTGTTTGAATCTTTTGAAGGAGATACTGCAGTTATAGATGGCAGAAAAGTAGCATTAACAAATAATACCACAATAGAATGTAAAGGAGATCCAAATTGTGCCTGTAGTAAAGGGAGAAGTTTTTTAGGTTTTGATGAATTACAGTTAGGCAGTTTTCTAACTGTCTATGGCGAACAAAATAATGATGGTGTTTGCATGGCTTCTAAAATAGAAGTATGCAAAAACACTTATGGCAAGGTAGACCAAGAGTTTATGATGAGCTTAAGAAATGATTTTGATGCCTCAAACCTTAATCAATATAAAAGTATACCAAGTAATGTATTTAAAGCTGCTCATGGGCTACACAATGGCACTATAAAAATGGGGAATTTAGAATTTAAATTACTGGATGATATTCGTATTCAAGGGTACATTAATATGATAGGAAATCGTGTGCTTCCCGCATACGCTAAAGAAGACAGTTTTTCAGAGAAGCATGATGTAGTTTTTAGATTTTATGTTATAGAAAACGAAATACCAAATGCCTCTGCTTTACCAAATGGTATGATATTTATTCACACTGGCTTGTTAAAACTAATGGAAAATGAGGCACAAATAGCAGCTGTATTAGGTCATGAAATAGCACATGTAACTTACGAACATGGTATAAAAAGATACAAAACTACAAGGTTTACCAATAGCAACTTAGGTAAAAAAACCTCTAAATGGTTAAAGAAAGCATTCAAAAAGAAAATTAATATCAACGAAAATTCTGTTTTAGGAAGCACATTAGATACTGCCTTAGAGTACACTACTCCAGATACAGTAATGAGTTTATTTAATAAAAAGAATGAAACACAATCGGACAGAGTTGGACTTTACTATATGGTAGAAGCAGGTTACGACCCCAGAGAAGCTGCAAATTTTTGGGGTATTATGAAAGATTACACAGGCAATCAAAAGTTTATAAATAAAATTTTTACCTCTACTCTAGGTATGGTAAACAATATTCAATCAGATTTAGATGAAACAGATTATAGTGCTTTGGGTAAAGAAGGTATGGATCTTTTGGTAAAAAATTTAATGGAGACTATTTACACATCACACCCATTGGCAATAAAGAGATTAGGTGCTATTAATATCCTACTAAGCTCTACATATTCTGATACAGATTTTTCGAAGTTAGAAACGGGAGAGAAACCTTTTATGAATTATTTAGGCATTTTTAAACAATAGTTATGAAACAGTTTATCGGTTTAAGTGTATTGTGCTGTATTATACTCTCTGTAGTATGGCAAACACCAAAAACAGCGCAATACCAAACTCCATTCAAATTAGAAAAGCTTTTAAAGGATTCTATAGTAAACAAAACATCTACCATATTTCTTATTGATAAATCCGGAAGTATGGCTAGGGCTGGAGAGAGCGGAAAACCTAAATGGGAAGAAGCAAAAGAAGCTGCCCTAAAAGCAACATCATCAATTTTAAAAAGTGATAGCAAAAATCAACAAGTCGCTTTTTTAACATTCTCTGGAGGTTGTGTTGAAGATCCTACCAAACAGCAAAACTTAAAATTTAGTAGCGATTATAAAGATATCGCACAACAACTTAAAGCTATTGGAAGACCAGGAGGAGGCACTCCCTTACACGAAGCTGTAATTTCAGCTAAAAAACGGCTTCAATATTATAGCTCTAACTATGGAGATGGCGATGTTTCTAAACTTATTGTTTTAAGTGATGGGGTGGCAACTTGTGGGCAGATAAGGCCTAAAGACGTATATGGTACAGGTACAACAATGGTAACAATCGGGACTAATACCCAAACTACTACACCTGCTAGAGGTAGCTCAACGCAACAACCCAACGCCCCAAAAAATAACACTTATGGAAACACCTCCAATAGTAGCACCTCATCTAAAATGAGTTCTCTTGTTGGAAACACTAATATTCCCGTAAAGTATTTTACCATTGGTTTTGATATTAAACCAGGGTCGCCCGCAGAACGCGACCTACAATATTTAGCTGGCCAATCTGGTGGTAAATATCTTAATACCCAAAACGAATTTGAACTCACTAGAGCGTTTACAAAGTTTTTTAAAGTTTACTATCCAAAACCCCAAAGTAGCATCCAAAATTTAGACTTTGAAAAAGCACACATGTTCCTTACTGGTGTGGAAGCTATTCAAGGAGAAAAATATAGGAAAGCAAAACAGCTATTTGAAGATTTCTATAAGGAGCATCAAAAAGATTTTAATGCTGCATTTAACTTGGCATTAATGTACGAGGCTAATGATTTTCATTTACAAGCTATTGAAAAATTTGAAACTTATCTAGCGCTTCATCCCAAAGCTGAAGATAAAGATTGGGTTATTGAGCAAATACAGCTATTGCAAAATGATATGCTAAATTTTTATGATTACACTAAAAAACTTTTAAAAACAGATCTAGAATATCTAGAACACCATTTTAAGAAAGTACAAAATGGAGAAAGTCTAGCCTTAGCATACGAATTCACTGGGTTTATAAAAGAAAAGGAATTTTACTATAAAGACTTGCCTTCCAAATTAGGACTTGAAAGTAGGTCTAAACAAGAGTTATGTAACACCATACAGTCAGGTTTAAACAAATGTGCTAAATACATTAAAAAGGATCCTGAAAATTGGGACAAAAATGCAACATCCCCTCTTTCATTAGTATTTTTTAATCTAGAGATGCTTATCAATGCATTATAAATTAAACTCCAAAATAAAACTATAACACACATAAATCATAATCAAAATTTCAAATTAAAACATCTACTAAAAATGAAAAACTACAACATACACTTACTACTTATAATTCTATCAATTGTATCTTTTAGTTATGGTCAAACTAACGAAAACAAACAGGGTAATCTCAAAATAATAACAGATTTATCCCTTAAGGATAATCCAAAAAACTGGAATTTTTCTAAAACTATAAGTACATCCCAAAAGGCGTCTTCCTACAAGAAAATAGCAAAAGATCATTTAAAGAAAAATGATAACCAACTTGCAATGTTGAGTTTAATGACTGGGCTATCCAAAACCAAAAAGCGAGGTCAGATTAAAAAATTTAAAAAGCTACTAACTAAAGATTTTGTTTCCTCTACATTTGATGAATGGTCTAAAGAACACCATAAACTTGAGACAGCAATCACAGAAAAAGAGCTTATCGATAAAATTAAAGAACAATTAAAATTAATTCATCATCTAAAGTA
Organism: Hyunsoonleella pacifica; assembly: GCF_004310335.1. Classification (GTDB taxonomy): domain Bacteria; phylum Bacteroidota; class Bacteroidia; order Flavobacteriales; family Flavobacteriaceae; genus Jejuia; species Jejuia pacifica. The sequence continues at coordinate 61,076 of NZ_SIRS01000003.1, forward strand.
TTTAAGAAGTGTAAATGAATTAATTACTGTTTCTGAAAACTTAGAAGACTACAAACCCTTATCTGTTGACATTAAAATTGATGAAGATCTACAGAAGTCTTATAAAGAAAATAAAGCTGCTATTGCCCCCTATTATTATGATCTAGCCCAAAATCTTGAAGGTAAAGCCCAAACAAAATTGGATTGGAAAAAGGTAAGTGCATATTACAGAATAACAACATATTACCAAAAAGATTATGAAGATGCAAATACAAGGGAAAAAAATGCCTTAGAGCATTCTATATACACTCTAAACGTGAGACCTGAAATTATTCAATCGCAAAAATATAGACGTTTAGATAAATCACTTCAACTATTAATTACCGATAGAGTTTCACAAACTTTAAATTATGGTACTTTACCTCATTTAAAACTTTTTGCACCTGAAACTTTAACTGATTATTCCATCCATTTAAGAATATCTGATATTGATGTACAACATGGAAGTGTAAAATCTACAAAGGTAAATTACGATAGAGAGATAGTAACTGGAAAAGACGATAATGGTAACGAAATTAAAAAAAGAGTAAATGCTACTGGTGTAATTTATTCAAAAGAAAGCAAAGCAAGATTGATGATATCTTTGGAAATAAGAAACAACAATTCTAGTGAGATTATGTTTTCTAAAGTATTTAGTGGCCTCAAGCAATGGCACGACAGATGGTATAAGTTAAATGGCGATGAAGATGCTTTAACTAAAAAACAAAAGAGATTATTACCATATTCTACCACTCCGCAAGAAACACCATCTGATTTAAAGATGATACAAGATGCTGTGGAATCTGAACTAAAAAATATGGATAACTTTTTACACTCAAATTTTTTATATGAAAAGGGAAAGGTGTTGTATTAACTTTTACTATGTTGAAGTCGTAAGCCTAGGATAAAATAAAAAATGCGAACTCTTGTTCGCATTTTTTATGTATTAAGTTTAAAGGGATTTTTAATGTAATCCTACTAAATCTCCACTTACATCTTTTGATGGTAAGTCTGATTTACCCATTAAGTATAAGTCTACTTGCCTTGCTGCTTCTCTTCCTTCTGAAATTGCCCAAACGATTAGAGATTGGCCACGGCGCATATCACCAGCAGTAAATATATTTGAAATATTAGTTTGATATTTACCATACTCTGCTTTATAGTTAGAACGGGCATCGGTTTCTATACCTAATTTATCAGCCAATGTACTTTCTGGACCTGTAAAACCTAGTGCTAGTAATGCTAAATCACAAGGCCATGTTTTTTCTGTACCTTCAACTTCAATCAATTGAGGGCGCTGTCCTGGCACCATTTTCCACTCTACATTTACAGTTTTTAAACCTGTAAGCTTATTGTTTTTATCTGTAATAAATTCTTTTGTATTAATTAACCAGTTTCGTTCTACACCTTCTTGATGAGAAGATGACGTTTTTAACTGTAAAGGCCAAAAAGGCCATGGCGTTGTTGGAGAACGATGTCCAGGAGGCTTTGGCATAATTTCAAAATTAACTACTGATTTTGCTCCGTGTCTATTAGATGTCCCTATACAGTCAGAACCAGTATCTCCCCCTCCAATCACAATTACATTCTTATCAGTAGCCATCACTTGATTATCCACTTTTTTCCCAAACAATACTTTGGTTTGCTGTGTTAAAAAGTCCATAGCTTGTACTACACCATCTGCATCAATACCAGGAGTTGGTAAACTTCTTCTTTCAGTAGCACCACCACATAGCACAACTGCATCAAAAGCTTTTAATGCTTCAACATCATAATTTACACCAACATTAACATTAGTTTTAAACGTGATGCCTTCGGCTTCTAAAATAGCTAAGCGACGATCTATAATCTCCTTCTCCATTTTAAAGTTAGGAATACCATAACGTAATAATCCTCCAATTTCGTCATCACGTTCAAAAACAGTAACGGTATGTCCTGCTCTATTTAATTGTTGTGCTGCTGCTAAACCTGCAGGACCAGAACCCACAACGGCTATAGTTTTCCCTGTTCTTGTTTTGGGAGGCTGTGGTTTTATCCAACCTTCTTGAAAAGCGCGCTCTACAATTTGTTTTTCAATATTTTCAATAGAAACTGGATCTTCAATAATACCTAACACACATGATTTTTCACATGGCGCAGGACAAAGACGACCCGTAAATTCAGGAAAATTATTTGTTGAGTGTAATATCCAAGAGGCTTTTTGCCACTCCCCTTGATGTACCATATGGTTAAAATCTGGAATAAGATTTCCTAATGGACAACCACTATGACAAAACGGAATGCCACAGTCCATACAACGTGAACCTTGTTTAGTGATTTCCTCCTCAGACAGAGGCACTGTAAATTCTTTATAATGTTTTACACGGTCTTTTACAGGCGTGTATGTTTCATCTTGTCTTTCAAATTCTTTAAAACCTGTTACTTTCCCCATGATTCTAAGCTGTTAATTCTTCTACCATTTGTTCTTCAGTCTCTAAACGCTTTAATGCACGTTTATATTCAATTGGCATTACTTTTACAAAGTTGCCCAAAGCAGTATCCCAATCTGATAATAAAGTTTTTGCAATTTTACTATTTGTATACAGTTGATGCTTTTCAATAGATGCTTTTAATTCATTAGCATCTTCACTAGTAATATCTTCAAACTCTATGGTTTCTGTATTACACAATCCATTTACAAATTTGTTATCAGGATCGTAAACATAAGCAATACCTCCACTCATACCTGCTGCAAAATTTCTTCCTGTTTTTCCAAGAACTATTACTCTACCTCCTGTCATATACTCACAACAGTGATCTCCAACACCTTCAACTACTGTTGTTGCTCCTGAATTTCGTACAGCAAAACGTTCTCCTGCAATACCATTAATGTATGCTTGACCATTTACTGCTCCAAATAAACATACATTACCAACTATAATATTTTCATTAGCCTCGAAATCTGCGTTTTCAGGTTTCTTAACAATAAGTTTAGCACCTGATAGCCCTTTACCTAGATAATCGTTAGTATTTCCTTCTAGTGTAAATGTTAAGCCATACGCTCCAAAAGCCCCAAAACTTTGTCCTGCAGATCCTGTAAAGTTGATATTTAGAGTGTCTTCTGGTAAACCTAAATGCCCGTAAATTTTAGAAATTTCGTTACTAACTATAGCTCCAACTGTTCTATTAATATTACTAATAGGGTATTGTAGCGTCATTTTCTCTTTACGATACAATGCTCTATGCGAGTCTTTTAAAATAGTAAAATCCAGTACGTTTTCAAGATTATGGTCTTGTGTTTCTGTATTTCTAACAGTCAACTCATTATAAGCAGCAGGTCTATGTAAAATACTTGATAAATCTAAACCTTTGGCCTTGTAATGTTTGATGGCTTTATTAGCATTAATTTTGTGAGTTTGTCCCACCATTTCAGCTAGGGTTCTAAACCCTAATTGCGCCATAATAGTTCTTAATTCTTCTGCCACATAATAGAAGAAATTAATAACATGCTCTGGTGTCCCTTTAAAGTTTTTACGCAACTCTTTGTCTTGTGTTGCAATACCTACTGGACAAGTGTTTAAGTGACACTTACGCATCATAATACATCCTGATGCCACTAGCGGAGCCGTTGCAAAACCAAATTCTTCTGCTCCCAGAAGTGCTGCTATAGCTACGTCTCTACCTGTTTTAAGCTGTCCGTCACATTCTACAACAATTCTGCTTCGTAAGTTGTTTAGCACTAATGTTTGTTGTGCTTCTGATAAACCAAGTTCCCACGGTAATCCAGCATGTTTTAACGATGTTAAAGGCGAAGCTCCTGTACCACCATCATATCCTGAAATTAATACCACATCTGCCTTAGCTTTTGCTACACCAGCTGCAATAGTACCAACACCTACTTCAGACACTAATTTTACATTAATTCTGGCATCGCGATTTGCATTTTTAAGATCAAAAATTAATTGTGCTAAATCCTCAATTGAATAAATATCATGATGTGGTGGTGGAGAAATTAACCCTACAAAAGGTGTAGAGTTACGTGCATTAGCAATCCAAGGCAATACTTTCTCTCCTGGTAATTGTCCTCCTTCTCCTGGCTTAGCACCTTGTGCCATTTTTATCTGAATCTCTCTGGCATTAGTTAAATAGTGAGATGTTACACCAAAACGACCTGAGGCAACTTGTTTAATAGCAGAATTTCTACTATCTCCATTCACATCAGGGTGGAAGCGATTTCTATCTTCTCCTCCTTCTCCAGAGTTAGATTTTCCTCCTATTCGGTTCATGGCAATAGCTAAATTCTCATGTGCTTCACGAGAAATTGATCCATAGGACATTGCTCCAGTTTTAAAACGCTTAACAATTTCTGTCCAAGGTTCTACTTCTTCAATAGGAATAGGATCTAAGTTATCAAATTCAAATAACCCACGAATGGTCATTAAATTCTCAGATTGTTCATTTATTGTTTTTGAATACGTATCATAACTCGCTTGATCACTTAATCTAACCGCCTGCTGTAATTTAGCAACTGTGGTTGGATTAAACATGTGGCGTTCTCCATTACGTCTCCAACGATAATCTCCTCCTATATTTAAACCTAGTTTTTTATCTATAGGTTTTTCTGGATATGCTTGTTTATAGCGTTGGCTAATCTCTTTTTCTATTTCGTACAACCCTATACCTTCAACTCGAGATGCTGTGTAAGGGAAATATTTTTCAACAAATTCTGAATTGAAACCAACAATTTCAAAAATTTGAGATCCTCTGTATGAATGCAATGTGGAAATACCAATTTTATTCATAATTTTTAGAATTCCTTTTCCAATAGCTTTATTGAAATTATCTACAGCTTTTTGCTCATCCATATCAGATATAAAGCCTTCTTTTACCTGCATTCTAATAATTTCGTTTACCATATAAGGGTTTATAGCACTTGCACCATAACCAAATAAGGTTGCAAAATGATGCGGTTCACGAGGTTCTGCAGATTCAATAATAATATCAAAATACGAACGCTTTCGCAAGCGGTTCATCTGATGGTTTACATAAGAACATGCTAATAAAGAAGGAATAGGTGCAAACTCTTCATTAACTCCTCTATCCGAAAGAATTATAATATTGGTTTTACGTTCTAAAGCCTTTTCTATTTGAATGATAATATCATCTAAAGCGTCTTCTAAACCATTCATTCCTTGTGCTTTTGGATAAAGCATTTGAATGGTTTCTGTCTTGAAGCTTTCAATTTGAATAGTCCTTATTTTCTCTAAATCAGCATTAGAAATTACAGGGTTTTGAATCCTTAGCTTTCTACATTGTCTTTCTGTAATACTAAAAATATTTCGGTCTTTACCAAGATTCAAACTGATATCAGTAACAATTTCCTCGCGAATTCCATCTAGCGGCGGATTAGTTACCTGAGCAAATAATTGTTTAAAGTAGTTTGAGATTAATTGAGGTCGATCAGACAATACAGCTAAGGGTGTATCAATTCCCATAGAACCAAGTGCCTCTTTACCTTTTTGAGCCATCGGCGTAATTACCTCTTGAATATCCTCAAAGGTATAGTTAAATAAACGCTGCCTTGTTTTAATATCGATAGTTTCAATAGGACATGTATCATTTGTATAAGGTACATCTCGCAAATGCAAACGTGTTTTGTCTAACCATTCCTTATAAGGACGTTGGTTTACAACTTTTGTTTTTATTTCTTCATCATCAATAATACGCCCCTCATTCATATCAACCAAGAACATCTTTCCTGGCTCTAATCTACCATGCATTTCTATATCTTCTGGCTCAACATCTACGACACCAACTTCTGATGCCATAATTAGTTTCCCACTTTTGGTAACGGTATATCTAGATGGTCTTAATCCATTTCTATCTAATAAGGCACCTATATAGTCTCCATCTGTAAATGGAACAGATGCGGGACCATCCCAAGGTTCCATAATACAACAATTGTATTCATAAAATGCCTTTTTATCGTCGCTCATGGTAGCATGTTTTTCCCAAGCTTCAGGAATCATCATCATCATAATCTCTGGAAGAGAACGATCTGTATGAGTTAACAACTCAACCACCATATCCATAGAAGCAGAATCTGATTTACCTGGTAAAATTATAGGGAACAACTTTTCTATTTGAGGTCCGAAAACATCACTTTTCATGATTTCTTCACGAACACGCATTCTACTTACATTACCTCTAAGTGTATTAATTTCTCCATTCTGACACATGAAACGGAACGGCTGTGCCAACTCCCATGTAGGCATTGTATTAGTAGAAAAACGCTGATGCACTAAAGCTAGCCTTGTTACAAGATCTTCTTGTTGTAAGTCTGTATAATAAGGCCCAATATCTTCAGGCATTATAATACCTTTATATATTAAGGTAGTAGTTGATAAACTAGGCACATAAAAATAAGTGCTTTCAGAAATCTTAGACTCTCTAATTTCATGCTCAGTAATTTTACGAGCAGCATATAATTTTGCCTTAAAAGTAGCCTCGTCTATCGCTTCAGCTTTACCTATAAATAATTGTTCTATATTAGGCTCTGATGCCAAGGCAATTTGACCCAATTGCGTAGAATCTACAGGTACTTTTCTCCATCCTAAAACAGTGAGCCCTTGAGCTTTTACTTCTTTTTCAAAAATAGCTTTACAGTAGTTGTATTGGTTTTCTATTTTTGGCAAGAAAACCATACCAACAGCATAATCTCTCTGTGCAGGGATTTCAAAATCACAAACACGCTTAAAATAATCGTGAGGGATATCAATTAACAATCCTGCACCATCTCCAGTTCTTCCATCAGCACTAACACCACCACGGTGTTCCAACTTCACAAGAATTTCTAGAGCATCATGTATGATTTGATTTGTTCGCTCTCCTTTAAGATTACAAATAAAACCCGCACCACAATTTTCATGTTCAAATTCTGGGGAATATAGACCTTGTTTCTTCAGCATAATCAACGAAATATTTAATTTTAAAAAGCGTCGAACTACAAAGGTAGGCATTGAATTTATATTTCTATTAAGGGCTATTTCATTATTTCGATTTTTTAATCGAACTCAACTTTAAAATAAGTTTCTATCAATAATAATGAGATATTTTAATAAATATTCAATAGATAAAATTCAACCATAAATAAGAATTTGTGAATTATCATGAGTATTAGCTGGTTTTGTTAAAAAATATTACACCAAAATGAAACAAAACTTGATGATTTTTCAATAAATGTGGTTATTGATATTTCATAAAATTTCGTTAAAAAAATAATACCCTTTAAAAAAAAGGGGGTAAAATTTGATAAATCATAAAAATACGCCTAATACCCCCTTTTTTTTATGGGGGTAAATCTTTTTTAAATAGTTTAGCCCAGTCTTAAGGAAATAAATTTTAAAAATTAATAACCAAAATTTAAACATTATGAAAAGATTATTTACCCTTACAATGCTTCTTTTTGCAACAGTAGTATTCGCTCAGGAAGAAGAAGAAAAAAAGCCATCTTTCACAGTTAGTGGTAGTATAGATGCTTATTACAGAGCTAATTTGAATGCTCCTAACGATGAGAATTCTCAAGCTCCTGGATCTTCATTTGCTAACCTACCTGGTTTCGCTTTAGGTATGGCGAACGTAATATTTGGCTACGAGGGAGAAAAAGCAGGTTTCGTGGCTGATTTAGTATTTGGCCCAAGAGGTACTGATGCTATTTTTGCATCTCCTATGTATGGAACAACTCTTGTTGATGACAATGGAGACTCCTACATAAGTGGTACTGGAAATATTGTTAATCAATTATATGCCTATTGGAATGTTAGCGAAAGCGTAACATTAACTATTGGTAACTTTAACACCTTTTTAGGATACGAAGTTATTTCTCCTACTGCTAACTTTAACTACAGCACATCTTACTTATTCTCTTATGGTCCATTTAGTCATACAGGTTTGAAAGCTGATATTGCTTTAGGAGAAGATGCTAGCTTAATGTTAGGAGTTATGAATGATACAGATTTAACTGAATTCAACCCAACAGGTGATTATGCTTTTGGTGCTCAATTAGGATATGCTGGTCAGTATTTAAATGTATTAGTTGACCCTTCTTTCTTTGAAATAGATTTCACAGGTGGATTTGATTTATCCGATGATTTTTATTTAGGTATTAACGCAGCTCACTTAAGTTTAGAAGATGATGCTGGTGGGTTTACTGGTGTAGCTTTATATCCTCAATTAGCAACTTCTGATTCATTTACAGTTGGTTTAAGAGGAGAGTACTTCATGGAAGATAAAGCGTTTGGTGCAATTGGTACTGGGGTTGCTGATTCTAGTGTATTTGCTGTTACTTTAACAGGAAGCTTAGAAGTTGAAAACTTAACTATCAAGCCTGAATTGAGATTAGACAGCGCATCTGATAACGCTTTCTTAGATAACGATTTAATGATGCAGAAAAGCTTAGGTTCTTTTGTATTAGCTGCAATCTACTCTTTCTAATTATATATGAGAAAAACTCAAAAAAAATAAAGAATGGAGTGAGTTCTTTATGAAAAAGAAACTCACTCCTTTCTATTTTATTACTAACCATTAAAAATAAATATTATGTCATTATTAAACATGCCCCTTTTAATGCAAGATACAGCCGCCGTTGAAGGCGATATGGGAATGTTATGGATGCTTATTTCAGGTATTCTAGTATTCCTAATGCAAGCAGGATTCACATTGGTAGAGTCTGGTATGACACGTTCTAAAAACGTGGTAAACATTGCTATGAAAAACGTATTAGATATCGCCGTAGGATCTCTAGTATTCTGGTTTATTGGATATTCTTTAATGTATGGAACTGATGTTGCTGGTGGATGGCTTCACTGGGGAGGTATAATGTTTAATCAAGGTCCAGCAGATTTGTTTTTCCAAACAGTATTCTGTGCAACTACAGCTACTATTGTGTCAGGAGCTATTGCTGGTAGAACAAAATATTCAACATACTTAATATTTTCATTAGTATTAACTGCTTTTATCTACCCAATAGCTGGTGGATGGGAATGGAACGGTGGATGGTTAAATAATACAGATGGTATTATGCCTGCTGAGTTTATCGATTTCGCTGGGTCATCAATCGTACACGCTGTAGGTGGTTGGGCTGCATTAATTGCTGCTGCTTTAGTAGGACCAAGATTAGGAAAATATATTGATGGTAAAGCGGTGTCTATACCTGGACATAACAAATTATTAGCAACTTTGGGTGTATTCATCCTTTGGTTTGGATGGTTTGGATTTAATGGTGGTTCTCAATTAGCTTGGGGTGGCGATGATGCTACTGGAGCTTCTATGGTAGTTTTAGTAACTAATTTAGCTGCATCTGCAGGTGCTTTAGGTGCATTATTCTTATCATGGATTAAATACAAAAAGCCAAACTTAGATATGACGTTAAATGGTGCTTTGGCTGGTTTAGTTAGTATCACTGCTGGTTGTGGTAACATGAGTGAAGGCGGTGCTATAATAGCTGGTTTTATCGGTGGCATTATCGTTGTATTTGCTATGGAGTTTGTTGAGCAAAAACTTAAAATTGATGATGCTGTTGGTGCATTTTCTGTACATGGTGTTGCTGGATTCTGGGGAACAATTGTAATTGGTCTTTGGGGAATTGATGGAGATGCTGGTATCGGTTTATTTAACGGTGGTGGAGCTGATCAGTTCTTAGCGCAATTAATAGGTGCATTAGCTTATGCTATTTGGGCTGTTGTTACGTCTTGGATATTCTTAACTATATTAAAGAAAACTGTTGGACTTAGAGTATCTGAAAAAGTTGAGATTGAAGGTCTTGATTTATCAGAACACGGTGCATTAGCTTATCCAGGTAAGAGACAAAGAGAAATAGAAGAGTAAAACACACATGTTCTTTACTCAAAAAATATAAATAATAGATTTCAATATATAGAAGTTTAAATTATTTAGTTTGACAAAAAAGGGTGCTTTTGATAAAAAAAAAGCATCCTTTTTGCTTGTTTATTAATAAACTAATAATAGTTTTCTATTAATAGAGCATAATACTTAGTCAGTCTATTATTTTTCTATTTTTGAAAGCTAACTAATTAAAATAAAGCTACATTATGAAAAAAATTGAAGCAATTATTAGAAAGTCTAAATACAGTGCTGTTAGGGATGCATTGCATGCTGTAGGTGTTAATTTTTTCACTTATTGGGACGTAACAGGACTAGGTAACGAGAAAGAAGGCCATGTATATAGAGGTGTATCTTATAGCACTAGCGACATCCAGCGTAGATACCTTTCTATTGTAGTAAATGATGATTTTGAAGAAGTTACAATCAAAACACTTTTAGAATCTGCAGCAACTGGAGAAGTAGGTGATGGAAAGATTTTCGTTTCAGATGTAAATGAATGCTATAGAATACGAACAGGAGAAAAAGGAGGAGATACTTTAAAATAAAAATCAAAAATTTATATAGATAACTAATATTATGGAAGGATTATTTACAGCAAATAATGTATGGATGATGATTTGTACAGCACTCGTTTTCTTTATGCATACAGGATTTGCGTTTTTAGAGATTGGATTAACAAGACAAAAAAATACAATCAATATATTATTCAAAAACATATTTATCATCACGGTAGGTTTGTTATTGTATTATTTAATTGGTTTCAACTTAATGTACCCTGGGTTTGAAGAAGGATCTGCTGGATTTTTTGACTTTGCAGGATTTGGAATTGCACCTCCAGAAAATGGAATGACACCAGAATATGCTGATGGTGGTTATACTTGGTGGACAGATTTCTTATTCCAAGGTATGTTTGCCGCCACTGCTGCTACCATTGTATCTGGAGCAGTTGCTGAGCGCATGAAAATAGGACCTTTTATGATGTTTACATTAATATATGTAGGTATTGTATATCCACTTGCTGGCTCATGGAAATGGGGTGGTGGGTTTTTAGATATGAGAGAAACTCCTTTTTATGACTTTGCTGGTTCTACATTAGTACATTCAGTAGGTGGTTGGGCTGCTTTAGTTGCAGTTTGGTTGCTAGGATCTAGAATTGGAAAATTTAAAGATGGAAAACCACAAGCTATTCCTGGCCATAGTATCCCTATGGCAACAGCAGGTGTATTAATTCTTTGGTTAGGTTGGTTTGGGTTTAACGGAGGCTCTGTACTTTCTGCCGATCCTGAATTAACATCTTTAACTTTAGTAACAACATGTTTAGCTGCTGCTGCAGGTGGTGTTGTTGCAGCTTTTGTATCGTTTTTAAAGTATAAGAATTTAGATTTAACTATGTTCTTAAATGGTATATTAGGAGGTTTAGTTGGTATTACCGCTGGAGCGGATCAAATGAGCCCTGAAAATGCGATTGCTATTGGAGCAATTGCTGGTGCTTTAATTGTATTTGCAGTTGCATTTATAGATGCTATTAAATTAGATGATCCTGTAGGAGCTATAGCAGTACATTTAATTTGTGGAATTTGGGGAACTCTTGCAGTTGGTATTTTTGGAAAACTAGCTGGTATTGATCAATTTATTAGCCAATTGGTTGGTATTTTATCTTACGCTGCTATCTGTGTACCTTCATCCTTTATTATTTTCTTTATAATGAAGAAAACAGTGGGTATTAGAGTTTCTGAAAGAGAAGAGTTAGAAGGATTAGATGCCCATGAACATGGCATGGACGCTTATCCAGACTTTAGATTGAATGAACACTAATACATAGCACTGATTATTAATTAAATAAAAAGGTCTCCTAAAATTTCAGGAGACCTTTTTATTTAGAATTTTTCTGAAAACCATATAGTTCCATTATTAGAACCGTCTAATTTATCTATTCTAAACGAACCTATCTGAGGATCAGGTTGTTTGATGAATTCATTTATTGTAAGACTATATCTGAGAAGCATAGTTCCACTATTCCGTGCATTTCGAACAGATACATAAATTTCATTTCCAGCATTTCCAATATCATTAAACCTTTCCCATACACCTGATACATAAGGAGCAATGTCAATAGTATTTATTATAACTCCAGAAGAATTAAAGACTTTAATTTTGTCTTCTGATAGAACCCAAGCATTGCCTTGATTATCAACTGTCAATCTTTTAAAAGAATTATCTTTTATTACACTAGTCCATGAGTTGCCATTCTTCCTATACAGATAAATATCATTTCTTCTTCCTACTTGCGACAAACAAAAAATAGTTCCATTCCCTTCTGAAATATCTATTGTTTTATTATTATAACCAGTTGAAGATGAAAGTATATCCCCGTTATTTGCAATATCAATACCATATTCTCCAGAATTGAAGTTACTATTTATTTTTATTCCATTTTTATACAATTCATGCTTAAAACGATTTTTCTTTACATATATATAATCACCATTTGAATTTGCTCCTACATCAATAATATCTCCCGATGTATTTATATTTTGAACAGAATTAGGAGTATAGTACATGTCTAACAAAGCATTAGCATCTGTAACTGATAAGTTAGACCCTCCAGAAAATGGAAGACCATCACTTATTCTTGTCATTGTTGGTAATGACGAATTTATTGCAGAGCCATTGAAAGAAGAATATAACATTATAGAATTGAAATCAAGACTGGTACCGTAGGCTTGGGATATGCTTATTTCGTAATTATGCGAAAATTCAGATTGAATATTCCCCCAATTTACAGCAATGAAATTATCCCTGTCAGGTCTTGTGTGTTCATGAAAGAAGCCTAAAGCATGAAGTATTTCATGAATGATTGTTCTTTGTGTTGTGCATACTAACTCAATTTCTTGCCTTCCTCCAATCATCCCTAATTTAGATCTCCCACAAAAATTACCTGTACTATTTACGAAATCTATATAGTTACCTGAAGCTTGTTCAACAAAATTAATATTGGTGGCAGATTCTAAAGTATTAATAGCGGTAAGAATATCACTTCTAGCTGCAGTAAATGATATGTTAAAATTAACAGTGCTATTTGTCCATCGATTTAGAAATACACCAGGGGCGGCCTTACTTTTTGAAAATTCTTGCCCCTCAATAGGTCCATGTTTTAAAAATTCAATTTGATTTTCAGTTAAAATAATATCATCTTCAAAAACATTTTTACCATTAATATTTCTGTATGTAACTTGTTTCCCGTCATAAGTATCAATAGTTATTAATTCTCCAAGGCTTGATGGCTCAATTGAGCTGTTTTCTTGATTGTCTGTTCCTTTACTACAATTAGTTAAAGTCAAAAACAGACTAAGGACAAAAAACATTTTCTTCATAATAATTAAAATTTAAGATTAATATTACTCGAATATAGGTATAAGTTTTTATTATAAATATGATTTTTCTCATATTTAAGCATGATTAATCACTCTCTTTTCATTTAATAAAAAAAGTCTCGAATACGAGACTTTTTTTATTAAATGAAGTAAGTTTAAATTCTAAAATTATGCCGAATTTCTACTTGCATTAATATTACCAAATAGAGATCGTGTAACTATCTTTTCAAAGATTAATCGCTCTGCATCATCTTTTGGCACTCCTGCTTTATCAAAATCTTGAACCTTTTTAAGCGCATATTGCTGAATAGTTAATAATGGTAACACAATAGATTCTCTAACTTGAATAGAGGCTTTACCCGCAGGTTCATTTTCCATTAACTCCTCATACCCTGTAAGCTTAAGCAATAGTCTTTTTGTTATTTGGTATTCATCAAAAATAATCTGCCAGAATCCGCCAAACTCTTCATCTTTGGCCATGTATTTAGTAAGGTCAAAGAAAGATTTTGTTAAAGACATCATACTATTTTCTAAAAGCGTTTTAAAGAATTTAGAGTTTTTATAAAGACTTACAACTTTATCCCATTCCCCACTATCTTCATATTTCTTCAAAGCAGTTCCTACACCATAAAATCCTGGAACGTTTTGTTTTAACTGACTCCAAGACCCCACAAAAGGAATGGCTCTTAAATCTGAGAAAACCAATTTATCAGACTTACCACGTTTTGATGGTCTACTACCAATATTTGTCTTAGCGTAGTATTTCAAGGTACTCATACGCTCTAAATATGGAATAAAGCATTCATGACTCTTAAAGTCTTTGTACATCTGGTAACTCGTTTCGGCTAAATCGTTCATTACCGCTCTATCTTCATCAGATAAACGATTTTTATTACCATCAATTCTGTTTTTAATACCAGAACTAATTAATTGTTCTAGGTTATATTGGGAAGAATCGTTGGTTCCAAAGTTAGAACTTACCGTTTGTCCTTGAATGGTAATTTGCACCTCTTTATCTTCGATAGTTGGCCCTAATGAAGAATAGAAATTATGCGTTTTTCCTCCTCCACGTGCTGGTGGTCCACCACGTCCGTCAAAGAAAATAGCAGTAACATCGTATTTTCTAGACATCTCCGTTAAAGCTTCTTTAGCTTTGTAAATACCCCAGTTTGCCATAAGATATCCACCATCTTTAGTCCCATCAGAGAAACCAAGCATGATATGTTGTTTGTTTCCTCTAGCTTTTAAATGCGCTCTGTATTCTGGATTTTGGTATAATTGTTCCATAACACCCGGAGCGTTTTCTAAATCTGGGATAGTTTCAAACAATGGTGCTACATCAACAGTTAAATCATCTTTAAAAGCTACTATTTTTAACATGGCGAATAACTGCATTACGTTAAGTGCTGTTTGGTTATTACTAATAATATACCTGTTAGCACCACGTTCACCATTTGCTTTTTGGATGTCTTTTATAATGGCAATGGTTTTAAGCGTATTTCTAACCATTTCATCTTCAAAAGCATCTAAATCATCAACATCATCAGTGGCTTTAGAAAGTATTTCAATTTGTTCAGCCTCAGATAAATCATGATAATTTTTAGGGAAAGATGAGTCTCCTCTAGCAATTAAACTATCTATTACTGTAGTAAACACACTGTGATGTATTCTACTATCTTGTCTAATATCAAGCGAAGCAAATCTGTAATCAAAAAGATGCACTCTATTTATTAGATTGTTAATTTCATTGACATACAGAGATTGATGCTCTTCAACAATAACATCTCTAATACTCAGCAGTTCATTTCTTAATTCACTTGCTGAAATAGCTTTTTTAGTTTTGAGATTGATACTGTATTCATACATGACAGTTTCAAGACGAATAATACGCTCCTCAACATCTCTAAATGTTAATTTCTTTCTTAAATCTCTTAAATCTTGATAGTACTTTTTAAGGATAGCTTTTTTAAGCTTTTTAGCAACTTTTAGTGTAGTTTCTGGTTTTACAAACGGGTTACCATCACGGTCTCCTCCTGGCCAGAATCCAATATTTATAATGTCGTTATGTTTCTTACCATCATCATAAATATTTGTTTGTATGTAATTATAAATATCGCCAAATGTTTTATAAAACACATTTTCAAGATACCAAATTAAACTCTTAGCTTCTTGATACGGTGTTGGCTTTTTATGTTTAAAGAAAGGAGTTTTTCCTAATTGACCAAATAAGTTATTTATACCATTAAGATCGTTCTCTTTAATAGCTTGCGTTAAGTTTGTAATAATACCTAAAACAGAACCAGGGTAAAACTGTGTTGGATGCGCCGTTAAAACTATTCGCACTTTAAACTCTTCAAGAAAATCTTTAAGTTCTTCTAGTTTTCCTTCAGACCTTGCATTCCCCTTTAAATTTCTTAATGTACCTACACCGTCCATATTGTTTACCACAGGAAAAGCTGCATCTTCTATGGCATCAAACAACACTACTTGTCGCTCTATGTACTGTATAAATCTAAAAAGAAGATCTATTTGACTCTTTTCATTTCTTCTCGCCTGATATTTTTCAAAAAATGTATCAACAATAGTTGTTGGATCATCTCCATTTGCAAAACCTTTTTCACATGTTTCATGAAATAATGGCAACAAAACCCCAGTTTTGGTTACCGCATCAAAAGGCAATGTCATAAAAATACTATTGTATATATTGTATTTAGACAATACGGTTTGATTAAATCTATTTAATTTAGGTTCTACAGACATATATTCAGCTTTAATTAAACTAGCTGCAAAAATACTAAAGGTTTGTTGAAACTACCAGTCCATTTTAAGTTTTGTTAAATTTTATAATTATAAGAATTCTAGTTGTGAATTATTGAATAAAAAACCAACAAAGGCAATATCTTATTAATTTATATTGATACTTGAATTGTTAAATCAAAAAACTTTTACAATAATGAATTAGTATCAAACTTCATTTTAAGCCTTCTTTTCTAAAGATTTTAATTTTTGATTTTATTAAAAATTGTTACTTTTATTATTAATCAACTAACAATTTAATCAAAAGATTAAAGGTCTTTTATAAGACCTTATTTTTATTTAAAATAAAGTATTATCAAGCTTTTTTATTAAGATATTTGCACTTATAGAAGTATAAACTACCCTCAGCCAACACTGTTTTTTGATTAACATTTAAATTAATGGATTTAGTAAAGGAAATAAATCGTCTAAAAAAAGAAAAAAATGCTGTGATTTTAGCGCATTATTATCAGGTAGGCGAAATACAGGATATTGCAGATTACGTAGGTGATAGTTTAGGATTATCTCAACAAGCAGCTAAGACAGATGCTGATATGATTGTATTTGCTGGGGTGCATTTTATGGCAGAAACGGCAAAAATACTGAGTCCAGACAAAAAGGTAGTACTTCCTGATTTAAATGCTGGTTGTTCCTTGGCAGATTCTTGTCCTCCAGAAGCTTTTGAAAAATTCACAAAGGCACATCCAAACCACGTGGTAATAACTTATGTAAACTGCTCAGCAGAAATTAAAGCCTTGAGTGATATTGTTTGTACCTCATCTAACGCGCTTAAAATTGTAAATTCAATACCTAAAGAGACACCTATTATTTTTGCTCCTGATAAAAATTTAGGCAAATATATTATCAATGAAACAGGTAGAGATATGTTACTTTGGGATGGTAGTTGTATTGTACACGAAGCGTTTTCTATGGATAAACTAATAGAACTTCACAAAAAATATCCAGATTATAAAATCAT
This sequence comes from Hyunsoonleella pacifica, assembly GCF_004310335.1. Lineage (GTDB taxonomy): Bacteria > Bacteroidota > Bacteroidia > Flavobacteriales > Flavobacteriaceae > Jejuia > Jejuia pacifica. The sequence goes on from NZ_SIRS01000003.1 coordinate 78,125, forward strand.
AGCTCACCCTGAGTCTGAAACCCACATATTAAATACTGCTACTTATATTGGATCTACATCTGGGATGATTAATTATGTTAAGGAGCATCAAGATCAAAAATTTATAGTGGCTACCGAAGCTGGTATTTTACATAAAATGCAGCAAGAAATGCCAAATACAGAATTAGTACCAGCACCAGCAAAAGAAGACAATACGTGTGCTTGTAGCGAATGCCATTTCATGAAAATGAACACCATGCAAAAATTATATGATTGTATGCTACATGAATCTCCCCAAATAGAGGTAGATCCTGCTATAATTAAACGTGCATTGTTACCTATAGAGCGCATGCTAGAGCTTTCAAAATAAATTATGATTACTACTAACTATTTAGTAATTGGTTCTGGTATCGCAGGTTTAACCTTTGCCGTTAAAATTGCTGAAGAATTCCCGGATAGAAAAGTAGTTATTGTTACTAAAGATAGTGAGGACGAATCTAACACCAAATACGCCCAAGGCGGTGTTGCAATTGTTTTAGACAAAGATCAAGACTCTTTTAAAAAGCATATTAAAGACACTCTAAGAGCTGGCGACGGCCTTTGTAAAGAGGATGTGGTTAAAATGGTGGTAAAGGAAGGTCCAAAACGATTAAAGGAGCTTCTACTTTGGGGTGCTAATTTTGACACCAATGCAGATGGTAAGTTCCGTTTAGGTAAAGAAGGAGGACATTCTGAATATCGAATTATACACCATAAAGATATTACAGGTTTTGAGATTGAACGTGCATTATTGACACGTGTACATCAATTAGAAAATATAGAATTACTGCCCTATCATTTTGCGATAGACCTTATTACAAAACACCACATAGATGATAAAAAAGCTGAGGATAATACGTGCTATGGTGCTTATGTATTGAATGAAAAAACAGGACATGTTTTTACGGTTAAGGCAGATAGTACATTGTTAGCAACCGGTGGTATAGGTTGTGTTTATGGCCACACTACAAACCCTGTTATTGCAACTGGCGACGGTATTGCTATGGCTTACAGAGCCAAGGCTCGTATTAAGGATATGGAGTTTGTGCAATTTCACCCAACAGCTTTATATGACGCAGAAGGTGGATCTTCGTTTTTAATCTCTGAAGCTGTAAGAGGTTTTGGAGCCTACTTAAGAAACAAAGAAGGCTATCGATTTATGCCCGATTATGATGAGCGTGCTGAGTTAGCTTCTAGAGACATTGTATCACAAAGTATTGATAGTGAGTTAAAAAAATCTGGTGCACCACATGTATATTTAGACTGTACCCACTTAGATATGGATGCTTTTGTAGAACATTTCCCTAATATCTACAATGAATGCTTAAAACGCCATATTAATATAAAAACCGATTGGATTCCAGTAGTACCTGCTTCTCATTATTTGTGTGGAGGTATTAAGGTGAACAAAAAAGGAAAAACTACTATTAAAAATTTATTTTCCTGTGGTGAATGTTCTAGAACAGGACTACACGGTGCAAATAGGTTAGCTTCAAATTCATTATTAGAGGCTTTGGTATATGCACACAATATTTTTAAATATCATACAAAGCATACTATTGAAACAGTAAATCTAGACATTCCTCGTTGGAATGACGAGGGCACTGTAATTCCTGAAGAACATATTTTAATTCAACATAATTTAAAAGAATTACAAGCACTTATGCGTGATTACGTTGGTATCGTTAGAAACAATGCGCGCTTAAAACGTGCCATAAAACGTTTGGATGTAATTTATACAGAGGTTGAAGATTTGTATCGCGAATCTAAAGTAACAACATCCTTATGTGAACTAAGGAATATGATAAATGTGGCACACTTAATTATCAATCAATCTTTAGATCGTAAAGAAAATAAAGGTGGTTATTTTAATAGTGATAATATAAAAGTTATTGTTGGTTAATACCTACCTAAAATAAAAAAGGCACTTCCCTCAAAGTGCCTTTCTTTCATTTCTGGAACAAAAAAAGGTTTATTTACTAAGCATCAGCAATTCGTTACATACTACTTCTGTAATATAACGTTGATTACCATCTTTATCTTCATAACTTCTATTTGTTAACTTACCTTCTATAGCGACTTCTTTTCCTTTAGAAATATAGTTTTCAACTACATTTACCAAACCACCTCTTACAACAATATTATGCCAGTAAGCTCGTTCTACTTTGTTACCGCTTTTGTCTTTATAGCTATCATCTGTAGCTAGCGAAAATTTGGCAATTTTGTTGCCATTGCTAAAGTTTACAATTTCAGGATCTTGACCTAATCTACCAATCAACTGTACTTTGTTTCTAAGTGCGTTCATAATTTTAATTTTTAATGTTTAACAGTTAATACTATCGAGCCTGCCTATCGATAAGCAGGTTCTTATGTTTCGACACTGCAAAGATGTAACAGCAGCAAAAGTTTATTCGGTAATTACTCATTTAATTTCGTTTGTAAATGTTTGTAGTCGTTTGTAAACGGTTATTTTTTACTATATTTGGCATCTATATACAATAAGGGACAAGTGAAAAATATTATTTAAACAAGCGAGAATTTCGCTTTTTTTTGTGAAGTCAGACCTTTAATCCATATTCAGGAATCCACTAATTCAGAAACCCTTACATGAGCATCTTGCCGAAATAGTTCTAATCAAAGGTAATTCTATCAAATAACGTGTCGCACTAGATTAATACCTACCTCTTTTGGGCTTGGTCTTAAAATACGTCCAATAACGGTGCTATTCCTTTTGTTTTGGCTTAGAAATGGAAGCCTTTAATACATCATCTAGAGAAGTGTTTATTTTTAACTTCTCTTCGTATTTTTTTGAGCGTTCTTTGGGATTGTTTTTTTCTTTGTTCCTTATTAGTCAAATAATTTATTTCCATATTTACCTAATCCAGCACCAAATGCTCCTGTAAATAGAAGTTTATCCAAAGATTGAATTTGTTCTGCTGATAACCATTGATAAGTAGGAGAAGCTATAAAATGATAAAACCTAACTAGCAATATTAATATAGCTATAGTCCATAATAAATATAACGAACAAACGAAAACATTATGCTTATGCCTGTTTTTAGAACCTTTGTTTTTTTCCTCGTATATTTCATTTTCATTTTTAGTTATAGCGAGGTTGTCGATAGGAATATTTTCCTTTATCGACTCCAAGTCATTTTCTGTTCCGTTGGTTAATTCCTCCAAAGCTTAACAATTAGATACCGTTAACGGTTGTTGACAACAGCTTTCTCTTCGTAATGAGACCTAATTAAACTGTTTGGAATAATAGCACCATTTGTTAGACTGCCTCCTTTTTCATGCCAAATAGTATACCATGGAGTATTACGCATGTGTGTTAGAGATGATAATTGTATACCAGAGTAAGATTTGTAAGTACTCCAAATTTTTTCAAGAAACTTTACATCAGAATCATTTGATAGAAGTTCGCTAAATTCCATTTTGTCTTTTAAAGTAAAAAACCTCAATGTATCTATATCTCCCTTCCCAAAATCTTTGAAAGCCTTATATACTGACTCTATTACTGGACCATATTTCCATGCTTCTGTTTGTTCAGTTATTAGAGGTCTTTTTCTTAACGCTAAATGCCAACCATGCGATATATAAACTAATTTCAAAACTTTCATTGGAGTTATTTGTTCTCCTAAATCTATTGCTTTGTAAATAAAGTAATTAGCTATAGTTATTGGGTTATACATAGAGGTTAAATTTTTTGCAAAGGTACAAATTATGTCATAATATATAATAATAATATCATTATACAAGTCTTATTAACTTAAACTTTGCAAAAAATTTATAATACTATATTTATTCTGTAAGCCTCTTATAACTCAAAACACTCTCACTATCAACTAAAAACTTCTCAAAACGTTCTGACTATTTAACCGTACGCTAAATTCATACAAATAACACTCTAAATACTTATCACTTACTTGGTTATAGATACCTAAAGACCAAACTTTAACAAACAATAAATCATACGTAAACGTTTGCTGTCGGATAATTTCCTTACCTTTATTCGGATTAAATTAATCACAATATTAAAACAGATCAATCCTGTTTCAAAACATCAGCAATAATGAGCTTTAGAGCTATTATAAAACAATTAGAAAACAATAAAGAGGTTTTTCTAAATCTTCTAAAAGACATCCCTAAAGAAGACTATCTATGGCGGCCACAACCTGAAAAATGGAACCTTTTAGAAATTGTAGCCCATCTTCTGGATGAAGAAATTCTCGATTTTAAAGCGCGAGTACAACACGCATTATATTATCCAGAAAAGGAGTTAATTCCAATTGACCCTGAAGGATGGGTTACATCTCATAATTATAAAAACAAAGATTATAATACAACACTAAACTCTTTTTTAGAAGAGCGTACCAATTCAATTATATGGTTAAAACAATTAAAAGATGTGAATTGGAATAACAGCCTAAATCATACTGAACTTGGGTATTTGTCCGCCGAACTATTTTTAAGGAATTGGTTAGCTCATGATTATTTACATATCAGGCAAATACTTAGATATAAATTTGACCTCTTAAAATCATCCTCTAACATAACTTTAAGTTATGCAGGAGATTGGTAACACCGTTTATTTATGACTTTTCATCTTGAAACAGAACGCTTAATTTTAAGAGAATTGCGGGCAACAGATTTAAATAACATGTTTAAGTTAGACTCTAATCCTGAAGTACATAGATACTTGGGTAATAAGCCTGTTAAAACAAAAGCCGAATCGCAGAAAATTCTAGAAAGTGTTTTACGCCAATATAAAGATCGTGGTATTGGGCGTTGGGCAGCAATTGAAAAATCTTCTGGCGAGTTTATTGGTTGGTCAGGAATTCGTTTAAATACAGAATTTAACATGAATGGATTTACCAAATATCATGATGTAGGGTATCGATTGCTACCAAAATATTGAGGCAAAGGGTATGCTACAGAGTCTGGAAAAGCAGCAGTTGATTATGCTTTTAATACAATGGAGCTTTCTAGAATTTATGCAACTACAGAAATTGGTAATCAAGCGTCGCATAACGCACTTTTAAAAATTGGGCTTACGCATTTAAATGATTTTTATTTTGAACCTAAACAATTACAATTACGGTGGTATAAAATGGAAAAAACTACAAACTAAAACGGACAGAAAAAATGGAAAAACAATGCTTAGAGTGCGGAGAAAAAATTGTAGGCAGAATAGATAAAAAGTTCTGTAGCGATGGTTGCAGAAATTCCTATAACAATCGTATAAACAAAGACAGCAAAAATTTAATTAGAAACACCAATAATCGTTTACGAAAAAATCATAGAATTTTAGAAAAGCTTAATCCGGATGGTAAGGTTACTCGCTCTAAAGCCACACTTGTAGAAATGGGATTCGATTTTAACTATTTTACAAGCATTTACACCACAAAAGCTGGAAAAGTATATTATTTTGTTTACGACCAAGGGTACTTGCCTATAGAGGGCGATTATTATGCCTTAGTAAAACGACAACGTTAATAACGTAACAATAAACCCCATTTATATACTAATTAGATAAACTATAAATTAAATATATGCCAGAAGTAGCAATAATCCCCATACTAATAGTCAGCCTAATTATCACTATTGGTATATTATCGTATTACTATGGCAAAAAACAAAAAATCTTAAGAAGCTTAAACAAGCTAAAGGCAAAGAACATCCTTCAATTTAGAACCAACGAACCTACTAAAGTTACCGGTAAAGTTTTGCATGTACACGAGCCATTTGTAGCACCATTTAGTAAGCGCAAATGTGTAGCTTTCGAGTTTAAAATTCAGCAAAAAAAACAACGAGGCAAAAATTCCTATTGGAAAACATTAATTGATGAAAAAAACATTCAAGATTTTTTTATCGAGCAAAAGGGAGAGGTGGCTATGATAACACCAAAAACCAATCCTTTAAACTTCAATATTTATTTAGTGGAAGACAAACGCATCTCATCAGGGTTTTTAAGTGATCCTTCTCCTGAATTTGAAAATTTATTACAAGCCTATAACATAGAAAGCACAAACCTTTTAGGGTTTAATAAAACCTTGCGCTATACAGAGCGAATTTTAGAGGTAGGAGAAACTGTAACTGTTGGTGGTATTGCAAAATGGAAAGCTATAGACACAACAATTGACGGCTACAACTATTCTAAAATAGCAACCCTAGAAAGTATTGATACACAAAAAATTATTATTACAGATTTACCAGAAGCAATATCACGAAAGAAAGCGCGCTTGTAACTATTTCCAGGTTTGCCCCTTAAGCTTCATAGCTGCTTTTAAAACATCTTTTTGACTTATCTGCCCTACTAATTTTCCATTTTCAACAATAGGAAAACGTCGTCGTTTAGCTTCTAAAAACTTTTTGGCAGCATCAAAAATATTCATGTTGCCATCTATAGTCTCTACATTTCCTGCCATGTGCTTTTCTATGGTTTGGTCTTGCATAGGCATATTATAATAACGACTCTCACTAATTTGCTTAATACAATCACCTTCAGAAATTATACCTATAAGCTCTTGTTTTTCGTTCACTACAGGACCTCCAGATATTCTATTTTTTATAAGTGTTTCCATGACACTTTCAATAGATTGATCAGGAGTAAAGGTTATCAAATTCCTTGTCATGTAGTCGCTCACTTTTAAAGGTGTGCTGTCAGCTGCTGTTGTTTGTTGTCTTCTCGACCCTTGAAAACTTTTAATGCCCATAATATTCTATATTTAGATAAACTTAAATATAGACAAAAAAAATTAGTTTTCCTAAACTACCATCTAGCTTCGTATAGTTAGAATAGTATATATTGCTGTTTGCAATACAACCTAAAACAAATAACAAAAGCCAAAATTCCAATCCTATTAAAAAATCAACAATTAGCCTCCATGCCTTTAATTACAACAATTAATAAACTTTTAAGAGATTAAGTCCCAAATTTTTATAGTTTTGGGCATCAAATAAAAACTAAAGAATGATGAAACGAATTATGTTGTTAGCGTTGTTTGCAATTACACTTCAAATTGGAGCACAAAGTAACGCTGAATTAATAAAGCATTTTGAAACTTATGGTAAACAAATGCGAGCGCAAGGAGATGTACAAGGCATTATTAACGCGATGACGCACTTAAATATTTTAGCACCTTCGGAAGCAAGAAAAGACACCTTAGCCTACATTTATATGTCTGAAGGGAAATATATGCAAGCTTTAAATACAATTGGTATTGATACCAAGGTAGACGATTCTGATATTGCTGTTGAGGTAAAAGCAATGTCTTTAAAAGCTGTAAAACAACCTGAACGTGCTTTAGTACATTTTGATGAACTCTTTAAAAGGAATGCAAGTCCTGCCCTAGCTTATGAATTGGCAGAACTTAATTTACAGCTTCAAAAATTAGATGAAGCTCTAAAGCATATTAACTATGGTTTAACCAACTCTAAACCTGATATGATGCATGCCTACTATGATAAGCAAACTCCTTATCAAGTAGCACTTAAAAGTGGCTTTATGTATTTAAAAGCCTTACAGTTATTTCAACAGGATAGACAAAATAATATAGATGCTGCAGTTGATATTTTAGATGACACTTTAAAGGCTTCTCCTAACTTTAACTTGGTAAATATTACCAAGAATGAATTGTTAAGACAAAAGCAAATGATGCAGGCTCAAGCAAATCAACCCAAACAATAAGTTAGCAACTCATAAAAAAACGAAAAAGGGATATCTTAAAAACGATATCCCTTTTTTATTTTACTCATAAGATAAATCTCTTAATAAGGACGCTCAATACGTTGTCCGTCTTTCTCTATTTTCTTGTTTAATTGAAAATTCAAATTAGAGTAAGACACTAATAATTCTTTTATAGCCTTTGCTAATTTTGGTTTAGTTGTAGTATGTAACGCTTGGGTGTCATCAAATTTATACAACATATTCTCTACTATTGTTATTCTTGATAATACTGATTGCGTTTTAAGCGTATCAGGTATAGTTTTACGCAATTCTCTCACAAGTTCAAAAACAGCTTGTTCATCTTCAAAAAAAGAAAAATCCGCTTTTTTAATGTCTTCTATTGTAATTTTTAGCTGGTCATAAGGCAGCCAAGGTTCTGTTAAAATTTCAACTTTAGGGTCTAAAGCAAATTCTAAGTATTTCAACGTTTCAATATCGCCCTTGGTAATGATACTACTATTAGTTTTGGCTGATACTTCTTCAGTTTGCTGTGGTTTATTATTACAAGCTGTTACTATAAAACAAAAACTGAGAATACTTAATACCCTTAAAATCATACGATACTTAATTTTAAATACTAGCGATGCAAATATATATTTATGTTTTGATTAATTGTATATTTGATGAACCCTAAAATCTAGTTAAAATGTTCGACAATTTTCTTTTCAATGTAGAATACGGCATCAAGCATGTACTTGATATTAACGGCTACGACCACGTTTTATTTTTAATGATACTTGCTATTCCTTATCTTTTTAAAGATTGGAAGCGTGTATTATTATTAGTATCTATGTTTACACTTGGGCATACACTGTCTCTAGTTTTAGCCGCCTATAATGTTGTTACAGTTGATGGTGCTCTTGTTGAGTTTTTAATTCCTGTTACCATATTAATTGCTGCACTTTACAATGTTTTTACTGCTGGAAAAGGCGCTCAAAAAGAACGTGTTGGCATTTTATTTATTACTACTCTATTTTTTGGATTAATTCACGGATTGGGTTTTGCAAGGGAATTCCACATTCTTCTGGGAGAAACAGACAATAAGTTGGCATTACTCTTAGAGTTTGCTTTAGGTATTGAGATAGCACAGGTTATTATTGTATTTGTAGTGTTATTTGTTGGGTATTTGGTGCAAACTATTTTTAGATTTTCCAAACGAGATTGGATTATGGTTATTTCATCTATTGTGATTGGTTTAGTGATTCCAATGTTGATGGATAGTGCCTTTTTAAGCAAAACCTAAGCTAAATAACCAGTTTTGTAAAAACTTTAACGCCTGTATATTAGTAATTAAAATATGAACATGCTATTTTCGTTATAAGCTTTTGCGTTAAGGATTGTAGTGATAGCTTTTGGTCCCGCCATTGCGGGAAACCAAAACTACAAACGTAAAGCCCGACCCGAGCGTGAAATAATTTTTAACAATTCAATAGGTTTAATCGAGGGGAATGCCCAAATAAAATTAATGCAAAGCGAAAAACAATTAAAATACGACAAAGCTTATTTAAGAATGGCCCAAGAATGGGGGAAACTATCGTATTGTAAACGCAAGCAGGTTGGTGCTATTATAGTTAAGGATAGAATGATAATTTCTGACGGTTACAATGGAACTCCAACAGGTTTTGAGAACTTTTGTGAAGATGATGAAGGTTATACTAAATGGTATGTATTACATGCCGAAGCAAATGCAATTTTAAAAGTAGCAGCCTCTACCCAATCATGTAAAGGCGCAACATTATACGTAACTCTTTCGCCATGCAGAGAGTGCAGTAAATTAATACATCAATCTGGAATTGTTAGAGTTGTATATTCTAGAGCTTACAAGGATGACTCCGGATTAAAATTTTTAGAACGTGCTGGTGTTAAAGTACAATTAATAGAAGACTTAAACGAATAATGCAGTTTGATAAAAAATATCTGCCGTTAATTTTAGGAGTTGCCATAGCTGCTGGTATTTTTATTGGTGGAAAGTTAAATTTTAGTGACGCTCCTGATCGTTTATTTACTGCAAATAGCAAAAAAGATAAACTTAATAGACTTATAGATTATATTGAATACGATTATGTTGATGATATAAATACAGATAGTATTGTTGATGTAACTGTAAATGGTATTTTAGAGAATTTAGACCCACATTCTGTGTATATCCCTAGAGATGATATGACGCGTGTTGCTGAAGAAATGCGTGGAAATTTTGTAGGTATAGGAGTTAGTTTTTATACATATAAAGATACTATTGCAGTGATACGCGCTATTGAAAACGGCCCCAGTGCTAAAGCTGGTATAAAAGGTGGCGATCGTATTATTATGGCCGATAACGATACCTTAATAGGCAATGCTTTAAAAGATGGAGAACTAGTAAAAAAGCTAAAAGGTCCGCTAAACTCTAATGTAGTACTAAAAGTATTTAGAAAAGGAGAACCTGAATTGTTAACCTTTAAAGTAAAGCGAGGAAAAATACCTATTAAAAGTGTTGATGCATCATACATGTTAACCGAAAATCTAGGATACATCAAAATAAATAAGTTTGCCGAATCTACCTATAAGGAATTTAAGAAAGGCTTAGATAAACTTATTAAACTAGGTGCTACAAAAATTGCCTTAGATTTAAGAGATAACCCTGGTGGCCGATTGGATATTACCGAGCAAATTTTAGATGAATTTTTAGAGGATGACAAGCTTATTTTATTCACTAAAAATAAACGTGGAGATATTGAAAAAAGCTATGCTACAAGTAGAGGTAATTTTGAAGATGGTAGTGTTTATGTTTTGATTGATGAAAACTCAGCTTCAGCAAGCGAAATTGTAGCTGGCGCTTTACAGGATAATGATAAAGGCACAATTATAGGTCGTCGTTCTTACGGTAAAGGCTTGGTACAACGCGAAATGGATTTAGGCGACGGTAGTGCTGTGCGTTTAACAGTCTCTAGATATTATACGCCAACTGGTCGCTCTATTCAACGACCTTATGATAAAGGTAATCGCGAATATTATGAGGACTATTATAAGCGTATTGAAAATGGCGAACTCTCTGATGAAACTAAGATAGAGATTGCTGATTCTTTAAAATTTACCACACCTAAAGGGAAAATTGTATATGGTGGCGGTGGTATTATTCCTGATGTATTTGTACCTGTAGACAAATCTATGAATAATGAAACTTTAACATATTTAAAACGCCGTGGCGTTTTTGGTTACTTTGCATTTGAAACTTTAGAAAAAGATCGTAATGCGTTTGATGGCTACAACCGCAAAGATTTTATAGACAGCTTTAAGGTATCTGATGATTTGCTGCTGGAGTTTCAAGATTACCTTAATGTAAGAACAGGCTCTAATATTACATTTGTAGCTTATCACGAAGAAGTAAAACAATATCTTAAAGCGACGTTTGCAGATCAATTATTTGGAGGAGGTGCTTTTGAAGAAGTTATCAATCAACGTGATATTATGATTGATGAGGTAATACAATTGAGTAAAGAGGATTAAACATCATGAATGTTTCTAAAAAATCAGTTTTAGCTATATTAGTTGTTTTTTTATTTCAATCATGTTCAAGAATTAAAGAAAATCCAGTCTCTCTTACTTTTGAATTGGTTAATTCCTCTTTAAAAACAGATAACCTTTTAATTTGTAACGATAAAATGTATCTCTACTTTTTAGTTAGAGATAAAAAGATTGAAGAAAAAGTTTTTGGAGACTCAAACGTTAAGAGAATACTTTTAAAGTATAAGAATAAAAATTATATTGCTTTACCTCAATGGGTATTTTCAAGCAGATTACCTAATTCATATCTAAGCTTCATAGTTGATAATAATAAAAAAGTGAACTATTTTGAAAACTTAAAAGGAAGATGGCTGATTCTCGTACAAAATGATGGCATGTCTACTTTGGGAGAAAAGTTGAATAACTGCAAGCCTTGTTCTTGGACGAAGAGCTAAATTCTTCAAATTATCTTATCATGCACCTTAGTATGCTTTCCACCATTCCAGAGCGTTAAAATATCAGTAGCTACCTGTGCTCCACTCCCGGAAGCTATAGCAAACTGACTACGCCATCCTGCCAAAGTACCAGCAACATATAAATTTTCTTCAATTAAATGATCTGTGTTTTTTAACCAAATACGATCCTTTTCAATAGCAGCTCTAGGATGAGGTTCTACAAATTGTTTCAAACCCTTAATTCGCATTAAATTAGTATAACCAACAGCTACTACTACTATTTTGGATGTATAAATGTTTTTATTAGTTCTAACTTCAAAATCACTTTCTGTCTTTAAAACCTCAAGCACTTTTTCTTTTTCAATTTGTTCTACGTGCGGATATAAATCAGATAGTTGTTGTTTACCACTTTCTAAAATAGAAGCTCCAGTGGTTCCTGGTGTTAATCCTAAAACATTATTAAACAATGCCGTTTGTAAATGTGATGATTTTTGGTGTGCTATAATACCAATGGATTTACCTTGCGCAAAAGCTTTCTGTTTTGCAGAACCCAAAACTAAAGCACAAGACATTCCTGCTGCACCTCCTCCAACAATTAAAGCATCGTACATAAACTATTTTTTATTTTTCACTTTTTCTTCAATACGTTTCGATGTTAATAAAATCAACATCAATATAATTGCGCAACACGATGCTAAAATAGTAATAAGCCCCACAATACTTTCGCCCTCAAAAAGAGCTTCGAAATTTAGTTTTGTAGCATTATAAACACCTAAAGCAAATGCTAAAACTATTATGGTATATGCAATGTATTTCATCTATAATAATTTAATTAAGCAAACAAAGCTTTTATATTATGAGCAAATAATTTAACTGCAATGGCTAATAGTATAACACCAAACACTTTTCTAATAACATTGATGCCATTTACACCTAAAAAACGTTCAATTTTAGATGATGTTTTTAATACTATAAAAATAAAAAGCACATTTAAAATTATAGCTACAATTATATTTTCCACCTCAAACTCTGCACGTAATGAAAGTAGTGTAGTTAAACTACCAGGCCCTGCCATTAAGGGAAATGCTAATGGAAAAATTGAAGCTGTCATTGGGTTAGTTTCTTCTTGCTTGTATAGTGTAATACCTAAAATCATTTCTAGAGCTATAAAAAACAAAATAAAGGCACCTGCAACAGCAAAGGAATTAACATCAATACCAATTAAATTTAAAATACTCTTCCCTAAAAACAAGAAAAGCACCATAATACAACCTGCAATTAAGGAAGCTTTTCCACTTTGTATATGTCCTACTTTTTTACGCAAATCAATCACAATAGGAATGTTGCCAATAATATCTATTACTGCAAACAACACCATAAAAGCGGTAAAAATTTCTTTAAAATTAAGCTGCATAGCTTCAAGCAGTTAAAGTTTTTACAAAGGTCTGTATTTATTATCAAATTGCCATACCAATTACCTTGTAAAGTTTAGTTATTTTTGCATCTCAATTTTAGATTAGCATGTTTCAGTTAGGCAAAACCATCGTTTCAGAAGACATCATAAAAAAAGATTTTTTATGCAACTTAAGCGCATGTAAAGGTGCATGTTGTATTGATGGAGACGCTGGTGCTCCCCTAGAAAAAGATGAGGTTAAAATTCTGGAAGATATCTATCCTAAAGTAAAACCATTTTTAAGACCTGAAGGCATAGAAGCTATTGAACAACATGGTACAAGCATAGTTACTGAAGATGGCGAGTTAGAAACTCCTCTAATACATGGTGCCGATTGTGCTTATGTTATTTTTGACGAAAACAAAGTAGCGCTTTGCGGTATTGAAGAAGCTTATAATCAAGGAGAGGTTTCTTGGAAGAAACCAATATCCTGCCACTTATATCCAATTCGCGTTAGAGATTACACTGAATTTTCAGGAGTGAATTATCATAAATGGCAAATTTGTGATGACGCTTGCGTACTTGGAAAAGAATTGCAAGTTCCCATCTATAAATTCGTAAAAGAAGCTCTTATAAGAAAATTTGGCGAGGATTGGTATGCTGAATTAGAAAAAGTTGCTGAAGACTTTTTAACACCATAAAAAACAACCTACAAATTACTATAAAACCCCTTTATTTACAGAGACTTTTACCTTTATAAACTTTTATTTTTTTTGTAAACTTTTTGATATTTCAAAAATCATAAATTATTGAAAAACAGTATTTTAACTATTTTTTTTTGTAAACTTATTGATTAACAAGCAGTTATTTGTTTGTTAAAAACTTGTTGAAAACGTTTTTACATTCGCCTAAAAACATATCAATCATTTTACAATCTTTGTTCCACTCAATTCTGAGTAAAAACACAACTTTAGCTTGTTAATAAACTTGTTAAAAATGTATTTTAAGTTTAATCAAAATGCATTTAACAATTTATAATCTTTGTTGAAGGCATTTTTATCAAAAAGGTGTTTTTCAATAGATTTTTAAAAAAAATAAGCCTTGTTTTTGGCTTGTTTCACAGGGTTCCCCTGCAGGATTTGTACGTCAATATTTAACCTATATCAACGCATGGAAATAACACATATCATTAAAAGAGATTACGAAACTACACCGTTCGTATTAGACAAAATTACCAATGCCATTGAGAAAGCGATGCTTTCAGTAAATCATGGTACACGGCAAGATGCCAAAGACATTTCAGATAGAGTTTTTGAGTCTCTATTGGCTAGGAAAGCAGTAGATTCGAGATATGTGCCTAATGTTGAGCAAGTACAAGACATCGTGGAAGATAAACTTATGGATAGTGCTTTTCATGATGCTGCAAAAGCGTTTATTCTATATAGAGACGAACAAGCCAGAAAGCGACAGTCTAATATTTTCGAAAAACGCATTAACCTTAAACCTTATGAGTATCCAGATTTATATGAATATGTGAATGCCATTAGACATTCGTATTGGATTCACACCGAGTTTAACTTTACAAGTGATATTCAAGATTTTAAAGCGCAACTAAATCCAACCGAAAAATCGGCTATAAAAAATACCATGTTAGCTATTTCTCAAATAGAAGTAGCGGTTAAATCTTTTTGGGGAGACATATACCATAAAATGCCAAAACCGGAAATAGGCTCAGTAGGTGCAACATTTGCAGAAAGTGAAGTACGCCATCATGATGCTTACTCACACCTAATAGAAATATTGGGTTTAAATGCAGAGTTTAAGGCGCTTAAAAAGAAGCCTGTAATCATGAGACGTGTACACTACTTAGAAACTGCCCTCAAGAATTCTAAGAGTGATAACATTCAAGAATATGCGGAGTCTATCCTATTGTTTTCATTATTTATAGAGCATGTATCATTATTCTCTCAGTTCCTAATTATTATGGCATTTAACAAACATAAGAATATGCTTAAAGGTATTTCTAATGTTGTTGAGGCAACTTCTAAAGAAGAACAAATACATGGGGATTTTGGTATAGATGTTATTAAAATAATTAAGAAGGAAAACCCAAGTTGGTTTGGAGATAATTACAACGAAAAAATTCAAACTATATGCAAGGAAGCGTTTGAAGCAGAAAGCGATATTATAGACTGGATTTTTGAAGAAGGAGAATTAGACTTCCTTCCAAAAAATGTTGTAAACGAATTTATTAAAAAACGTTTTAACGACTCCTTAGAAAGCATAGGCATTGATAAAGTATTTAAAATAAACGAAGAATTAGTAGCACAAACCGAGTGGTTTGATGACGAAATTATCGGAACCAAGCACGGCGATTTCTTTGTAAAACGATCCATTAACTACAGCAAAAGAACTAAAAGTATAACTAGCGACGACCTTTTTTAAACCATGAAAATTAAAAACCACCAACAACAAGAGAACAAAACAGAACAATCTCAATACGATCAACTTCTTAATGCCAGAAAAGAGCAAATTAAGAATGTAAATCAAACCCAAGCGGAACCAAAATTTGAATGGTTAACAGAAAATAGCCGTAAATTTTTAGCATCTGGGTACTTAACTGATAATGCTACGCCAGAAGAACGTATTCGTGAAATAGCAGAGAGAGCAGAACAAATTTTAAAAATTGATGGTTTTGCAGATAAATTTTATGGGTATATGGCAGAAGGTTTCTTTTCACTGGCATCTCCCGTATGGTCTAATTTTGGAAAAAAGAGAGGTTTACCAATAAGCTGTTTTGGATCTAATATTGCTGATGATATGGGTAACATATTATATACGCAATCTGAAGTAGGTATGATGTCTAAATTAGGTGGTGGTACTTCTGGATACTTTGGAAATTTAAGACATAGAGGTGCTCCAGTAAAAAATAATGGATCGTCTTCTGGAGCAGTACATATTATGCAGCTGTTTGAAAAAATGGTTGATGTTGTAAGTCAAGGTTCTGTAAGAAGAGGGCGTTTTTCTCCATATTTACCTGTAGAGCATCCAGACATAAATGAGTTTCTAGAAATTGGTACAGAAGGTAATTCTATACAAGAATTAACACACGGTGTTTCTGTAACTGATAAATGGATGGAAGAGATGATTGAAGGCGATGTTGACAAACGTTCTATTTGGGCTAAGGTAATACAACGTAGAGGAGAAATTGGATACCCATATATTTTCTTTAAAGATCATGCTAATAACCAAGCAGCAGATGTATATAAAGAGAACAATCATAAAATTGTAGCTAGTAATTTATGTACTGAAATTATGCTACCATCAAACGATCAGTGGTCTTTTGTCTGTGTGCTATCATCAGTAAATTTATTACACTATGACAAGTGGAAAGATACCGATGCTGTTGAAACCATGGTATATTTCTTAGATGCAGTTATTACCGAATTCACAGATAAACTAGAAGAATACAGAGATTCTGATGATCTAGATGACAGACAGACATTTATGTTCATGGAACGTGCCTATAATTTCGCAAAAGAAAATAGAGCGCTAGGTTTAGGCGCATTAGGTTGGCATTCTTTATTACAGTCTAAAATGTTACCATTTGATAGCCAGGAAGCTTTCAATTTAAATAGTGAGATATTTAAAACAATAGAAGAGAAATCCTATAAAGCTTCAAAAGAATTGGCTGTTTTATTTGGTGAGCCTGAAGTATTAAAAGGGTATGGAAGACGTAATGCCACATTAAACGCTATTGCACCAACAACATCCTCTGCATTTATCTTAGGGCAAGTATCGCAAGGAATCGAGCCTATTTGGTCTAATATTTATGTGAAAGATATCGCAAAAATAAAAACAACAATTAAGAATCCTTACTTGTTAAATCTATTAGAAGAAAAAGGATTAAACACCCCTGAAATATGGCGAAGTATTCGTGATCATGACGGATCTGTACAACACTTAGAAGAAGAGTTAACAGAGCTTGAGCGCGATGTGTTTAAGACTTATTCTGAAATTGATCAGTTAACCATCGTATACCAAGCCGCTAATAGACAAAACCATATTGATCAAGGACAGTCTGTAAATATTATTGTGCATCCAGATATGCCAGTAAAAGACATCAACAAGATTTATGTTACTGCATGGAAACTAGGATTAAAGTCTCTATACTATCAACATAGTATGAATGCCGCTCAAAAATTCAAACAGAAAAAAGAGTGTGCTAGTTGTGAAGGATAAATAGCGCTATAAATTTAAGTATTCCTTAATTTGGGTACTTAAAATTAAAAAGCATTCTACCTAAGATTTAGATAGAATGCTTTTTTTATGTGATGATTATTCAATTCTAGATATATTTCATATTCTAGCAAGAACGTTACTCATATTTACACAAATAAGACGTTTGGCTTGAAACTTTTACAGTAAACTTTTCATTTGCTTCGATGTCATAGCTTTCTCCAGATTTAAAAGTCTGCCATTCATTTGAGTTTGGAAGTTTTACAAGCATTTCGCCTTCAATAACCGTCATAGTTTCATGAGTACTGGTACCAAATTCATACTCGCCTTCTTCCATTACACCTATAGTAGAGTTTCCTGTATTAAATTTATAGCCTAATGATTTTACATTACCATCAAAATATTCGTTTACTGGAATCATAATAATTAGTTTTAAATTAAGTTGGCAAATATAGTTTTTTGTAAAATGCTATACACCATAAAAAAAGCACTTCAACAACGTGAAATGCTTTTTTAATTTTAGAAAAAATGGATTAATTAATCTAAGATGTTATTTTCTGCAAAAGTGTTATTGTTTTCAGACATTAAGGCAAAAAACTTATTTATGTTAGGTAGAATAATAATTCTTGTACGTCTGTTTTTAGCTCTGTTCTCTCTGGAATCATTTTCTGCAATAGGCTGGTAACTACTTCTGCCTGCTGCAATTAATTTTTCTGGAGACACATTATATTTCTCTTGGAGCTTACGCACTACAGAAGTAGCTCTCATCACACTTAAATCCCAATTATCAGAAAGGAACTCCGTATTAATAGTTCTAGCATCAGTATGCCCTTCTACCATAACATCTAAACTAGGTTCAGAATTGATAACATCAGCTAGTTTTTTAAGTACAGTATCTGCTTTAGAACTTAATCTGTAGCTCCCTGTATTAAATAACATGTTATCCGCAATAGAAATCATTACTACTGTTTCGTTAATGTTTACGGCGAAATCCTCATCTTCATCAATATTACTTTCGCTAATAGTTTTTTCTAAATTGTAAGCTACAGCCAAATTCATAGAATCTTTAAGCGTATTGGCTTGGGCTAATTTTTCTGCATTAACATTTTTAAGTGTTTCACGCATTTTCAATTTCGTATCGTTAGAAATTACAGCTACATCTCCAACAGCATCAAGTTTTACATCATTTTCTTGTTTAAGAGATGCTATTTTAGAATTGTACGCCTCAACCCTAGCTTCAATTTTATCGAATTTTGCTTCTAAATCTTCTTTAGCAACTCTTGTTTTTTGTAATTCACTTTTAATTTCTCCGTTTTCTTGTTGTAAGGCTATGTATTTCTTCTTTGAAACACAAGACAATGTAACTACTGCAATTAAAAGAGTGATAGAAATTTTTTTCATAATAATAACTTTAGGTTTGTTATAGATACGATGAAAGTATTGTTTTGGACGTTGAAACACACTTTTTATTTTTACAATATATATCTACTTATCCTTGAGCTACATAATTAAAAAGTAACATTTCCAATACATGAATTTTAATACTTTAAACCCTACATAACCCATCGGTTTATTTACATTTGCATCAGTTTTAAATAGAAAAACTTCATGTTGTTAAAACAGAAATACATTATAATACTAATTAGTTACTTACTCCTTACTAAAACTAGCTTTTCACAAATAAAAGGTGTTATAGTTGATGAAGAAAACACTCCTCTGGAATATGCCACAGCAGCCTTATTTGAGGCAAAAAGTGGAACATTAATAGCCGGAGTAATTTCTAATGAAAAGGGCATTTTTAATATTGAAAATATAAAAAGAGGCAACTATTATATAGAAGCATCTTTTTTAGGTTATGAAAAGCAACGTATTGAAGATATAATAGTAAGTAAAAATGAGCAACTAATTGATTTAGGAATAATTAAATTATCGCTTGGAACAGAATTGAATGAAGTAGTGATACAAGCCGAAAAAAGTACTGTTATAAATAAAATTGACCGACAGGTTTTTGAAACTTCAAAATTTAAAAGCGCGCAAGGTGGTTCTGGTATAGATGTGATTAGAAATTTACCTTCTGTAAGCGTAGATAGTCAAGGCGAAATAAGTGTTCGCGGAAGTTCTGGCTTTGTAGTATTATTAAATGGAAAACCTATTCAAGGCAATGCAAGCAATTTAATAGCGCAACTACCAGCAAATGCTATAAAAAAAATTGAAGTGATAACAGCACCTTCAGCAAAGTATGATCCAGAAGGGAAAGCAGGAATTATTAATATTTTAACTAATAAAGGTGCAGCAAATGGGGCTTTTGGCCAAATTAATATCAAAGGTGGTTTACCTTCAATTGAAACTTATGATAATGCTATATCTCACAAGCGTCATGGTATTGATGGCACCTATAATTTTAGAACCGAAAAATGGAATATTTCTTTAGGTGCAAATTACCAACGTAATGATTTAGGAGGAAGACGAGAAGGCGATGTATTTACAATTATAAATGATACTAAAACACAATTTCCATCAACAGGAGAACGTAGTTTTGATGAAACTAATTATAGCGGTCGTTTTACTGTAGATTTTACACCTAATAAAACAGATAGCTATTCTCTTGGCTTTTTTGCTGGAAAACGCAGTAAAGCACGTTTAGCAGATATTGTGTATTTTGATAATCATGCGGTAACTCCGGCCGATAGTGATAATAGAGTTTACACATTTCAATATTTTAATCATAACTTAAGAGAACGCAAGGGCGATTTTATTTTAGGAAGTTTAGATTGGACACATCAGTTTAAAAACACTTCAGAGCTATCAGCTTCCTTCCTATATGAATATACACTTTTGGGTGGACCAACAATAAATCAAAACTTAGGAGAGCCTGATCGTTCTATTTTATTTCAAGATGAATTTAATACTAATGACAATCCACTTAACGGTATTCGCTTTCAGCTAGATTACAAATTCAAACCTTTTGATTTTGGTGTTTTAGAAACTGGGTATCAGTATAGAGATTTAACCCACACAGGAGATTTTGTTTATGAAAGGCGTACTGATTTTAATGATGAATTTCAGTTAGTACCAGAATTTTCTAGTGAAGTAGATTTAGAGCGTACCATTCACTCAGGATACATACAACTTACTGGTAAAAAAGGAAAATGGGAATATGCAGCTGGATCCCGTTTGGAAGTTATGGATAGAACATTCAGATTAAAAGATAAAACAAATACTGTTGATGAAACGTTGATTTACGATTTTGTGAAGTTATATCCATCAGCTTCACTTCAATACAAAGTCAACAAAAAAACTAAAATCAAAGCTGCTTATAGCAAACGCGTAGAACGCAATTCTACCTTTAAAATGAATCCGTTTGCAGAACGTGAGCATTCTGAAACCCTAGAACAAGGCGATAAAAACTTAAGACCAGAATTTATTGATTTAGTGGAGCTAGGTATAACTAAAGATTTAAAAGGTGGTAATTCTATTTTTGCAACTGGTTATTTTAGACATATTAATAATGTAGTAAATCGTGTAAATACTGTATTTAATGATACTATTTTAAATAGAATATATTCTAATGTTGGCAATGCTAAAGCTATTGGTTTAGAGATAGGTGCAGAAATAAAACCTACTAAAAAGTGGAGTAATTTTATTGGTGCAAATATATATAATTACAGTATTAATGGAAGTTTTGATAATAGAGTTATAGATACTGATGCCACAATTTATTCCATTAACTTAAACTCAACATGGCGATTTTGGGATAATGCTACATTACAATTTACTTTTAACTATTTGTCCGACAGAAATACGGCACAAGGGGAAGATTCTCGGTTTTATTCCCCAAATCTTACGTTCCAAAAATCATTTATGGATGATAGATTGACAGCTACACTGCAGTGGCAAAATATAGATTTAGGATTTCTAGACACTAATGAGCAACGTATTACTACATTTAGAGAAAACGAGTTCTTTACTACTACAAATTATATATATGAAGTAGATATGATACTGCTTAATCTGTCATACACCTTTAAACAAGGTAAAAATAAATCCAAGTTTATTGATAGCGAATTTGGAAAGAAAGAATTCTAAAAAATAATGTTTCGATTATTTTTAAAACGTTTAATCTTCTTGATCGTTAATGGTGGCAGGTTGTACACTTGCATCATGAGCATTATGATATTCATCCAGTAAAGACCAAGTTGCTTTTAGCAAATCTTTGGTTTCAAGTAATAAACTAAAATATAAGGTAGTATTTTTTGGACTTGATTCTTCAGATCTTGTGCGTTCTACTTGCTTCTGAATTTTATCTGTAACTAAATCAAAAAACTTATTTCTTTCACTTAAAATTACGCCTATTTCCTCAAAAGTCTCTGTCTCAAATGCTTTTTTAGTATGTTCAAAAAGACGCTCCAAATGCGCATCAATATCCTTCAGCTCTTTTATCTGGCTAAACTTAAGTTTCTTGTGGTTATTGTTAACATGCTTAAAGCTTGCGTTAGAAATATATGTTAAAGACTGCGCCATGTCTTGGAGATATCCTAAGACACTAATGTAAAAGTTACTGGCATTAACACTGGGGTCTTCAAGGTTTTTTATGAAGTAATAGATGTTATCCTTTAAATCATCTATTTCATAAGATAATTTCTCTATTTGTTTTTTATTCTTTTTTAAATCTTTGAGGTTATGCGTAGCCAAACCATTTACTGCACTAGTGTAAATTTTGTTACCACGTCTTACCACATTTGCAATATTACTAGCACTCTCTACAATAACGCCTTGTGTAGAACTGCTTTCTGCTTTTCGCAATGTATCTTCAACTTTTAATTCCCTAGACTGTTTACGGTGCGTCAAGTAGTTTTTTACAAGTAGTATGGCAGCGAGAATTAATAAAGCAGTTAATGCATAACCTCTTCCATAGTAAAGAATAAAAGCCATAACCGCTGCAGCTACAAAAGCACTTAATGCGGTAAAAAACCATCCTCCTATCACGTTAAGCACACCTGCAACTCGGTATACTGCACTTTCAGCACCCCAGGCACGATCTGCCAGAGAAGTACCCATGGCCACCATAAAGGTAACATAGGTAGTAGATAATGGTAACTTCATAGACGTAGCAATAGATATTAATACACTAGCTACCATTAAGTTTACAGATGCCCTTACCAAATCAAAAGCTGGTCTGTCTTTAGCCTTTACAGCTGCGTAGTAATTGCTTTGCGTAAATTGTTTATCAATGTATTTTTTTGCCGATTCGGATAATAAACTGTTAAATTGGTTAGAAGCATTAATACTAAGCCTTACAATATTTCTAGATAAAAAATTAGGTTCAAAACGCTCATTAACCTCATCTTGCCTAGATAAATCAACTGATGTTTTCACAACTGCCTTTGCTTTACTAGAAAACCATAAGGTTAATACCATGATTAAACCTGCTAAAAGCAATAGGATTGGTTGTGCAGGAACTGCTTCGGTTAAACTTGTCATTCTATACTTTGACGGGTCTAAAACCCCACTAGCAACTATATCGTTGTGAGCATCTAATGCAGCAATGGGTACCCCAATAAAATTAACCAAATCGTTACCCGCAAAAGCCACAGCTAGTGCAAAAGTTCCTATAACGATAATTATCTTATAAATATTTAGTTTAAAAAATTGTATTAAAGCCATCGACACCAAAGTAAAAACCAAAAAACTAATAGCTATTAGCGCTAAATTATTTTCAGCAATTAAGGCTTTTATATCACTACTCATAAAAGATGCATTTTTAATACCCTTTATTAAAATGAAATATAGAATTGATGTGATAGCAAAACCACTAAAAATAGCACCGTAAAACTTAGGTTTACTTGAAAAATCGAACGATAATAACAACCTTGAAACAAACTGGATAATGGCTCCTATGGTAAATGCTACTAGCACAGAAAGTAGAATGCCTAGTATAATCTCAACAGCTTTTTCGTTATTAATATAATCACCAAGGTCTAAGATAGTTTGTTGACTGTCTTTAGACATTATTTTTATAATTGCTATACAAACAGACGCTCCTAAAAGTTCGAATACAATAGACACCGTTGTTGATGTTGGAAGTCCTAAGGTGTTGAAAAAATCCAGAAGTAATATATCTGTAATCATTACAGCCATAAAAATGACCATAATTTCATCAAACATGAATTCGCCTGGATTAAAAATACCTTTCCTAGCTACTTCCATCATACCACTAGAAGTTAGTGCCCCTACAGCAACACCTAAACTGGCAACTATCATGATGGTTTTAAATGAAACGGCTTTCGACCCTATAGCTGAATTAAGAAAATTTACAGCGTCATTACTAACACCTACTATTAAATCTGCAATTGCCAAAAATGCCAAGGCAACTAGCATGTAGATATATATGTTCTCCATGTATTAAGCTAGAAAAATTTAATAAGCAAATGTCTTATTTTAAAATGAACTCTATGTTAACGGAATGTTATGTTCTAAACTTAAAACATTGAATATAAGGATACATTATCCTAATGTATAATTGATCTTGACAATGGCTAATGTTAAGAAATCGTTTTTTGAAAAAAAATAATTACCTTAAAATCAATTATTTAAGTGTTTAATGTTAATTTAATGTTACGTTAATGTTTTGAAAAAGTAAAATAAATACTATATTTGTAAAGTAATTATTAATTAAAACCCCGCAGACATGAAAAAATATATAACAATTTTAGCTGCTTTATTTATAAGTGCTTCAGTATTTGCTCAAAAAGAGAGAACATTAACCTTAAATAAAGAAACAAATTTAATTGACGTTGTTTATTATCACGATAACGGAGAGGTAAGCCAAACAGGATCTTACACCGCTGATGGTAAACTTCAAGGACAATGGATTAGTTATAATGAGGCAGGAGAAAAGACAGTTACCGCATATTACAAAGAAGGTAAAAAAGTTGGCAAGTGGACTTATATAATAGATGGCAAATTAAAAGAGGTTGATTATTCTAAGAATGTGGCCTCTCTATAAACTCCAAACTAGATAAAGACAAAAAGCATCACGATAACGTGATGCTTTTTTTATGTCTTAAATATGTAAAATTCTATCTAGTCCAACCTGATCCCCAAGTTGCAAAATCAGTACCCGTACCGTTACCTTCACCAGAAATCAAATCTCCTTCTGTTAAAGTATCAACACCAGTATCATTTTTAAACTTTGTGGTTACATCTACAAATGTTACATTGTTAACCTGTAACTCATCATCAACAATCGCTTGACCCGTTGGATCTGAAGTATCATTGCCGTCAATATCAAACGCTTCTCCAAAACCAGTGATACTTATATTTGTAAAAATAGCCGCTGTACCTCTTCTTAAACGAACAGCTTCGTATGCTGTTGGATCAATTATTTTACCATCTTGAAATGTATTATCTGATCCTACACCAACAATAGTTACATTAGTTACAGTTGGGCTAGAAAAGAAAATTGGGTTTGAATTGTTCCCAAAATCATCATTATATCCATCACACTCAAATGCTTTATCAGAATTGAAAGTTTCTGTTGGATTTTGGATATGCTGAATGTAAGCATCAGTAATTGTACCTGAATACCCTTCAGTCCAATCAATAGAGTCATCCTGTAAGTTCATTACAGCAACATGACTTACGTTTACAGTCCCACCAAAGAACTCAACACCATCATCTTTACCTTCGTAAATTTGAATGTAATCTACTTGAGTACCATTACCTACACCATAAAAAGATAAACCGTTGTTTTCTGATTGACCATCTGCAGAACCACCAGAAAATTCTATTCTTACATATCTTAAAGATCCAGAATTATCATCAGCAGCATTTCCACCGTAAGGTAAACCAGCTATTTCAGATGTAGAAGTTGCAGTACCCGTTACAGAGTTAATAGGTGCTTTTCCCAAAAGAATTAAACCTCCCCAATCTCCTGCTTCAGGGGTTGATGCATCTGATGTAAATACAATTGGATTATCAGCAGTTCCTTCAGCTATAATTTGAGCTCCTTGAGATATAGCTACATAAACATCAGAACCTGCTGCAAGCGCTTCAATTGTCATACCTGCTGGAATAGTTAGCGTTGCACCATCAGCTATTACTAAAGAACCATTGATTTTATAATTTTTATTTGCATCCAATGTTAAATCTTCAGTATAAGTTCCTGATAAAAACACATCAGTATCTACTGGAGTGTTACCACCATTTCCGCCATTATTATTGGTTATGTTTAATACAATATCAGCTGTATCATCGTTAGCGCAAGACGTAAAAAGTAACGTTAATGCAACTAAACTTAGTAAAAGGTTATTTCTCATTTTCATTTTGATTTAAATATTAAAGTTTTTTGTTCGTTATTGATTTATTTAATTATTAAAAATTGTATTTAAATTGAAGGCCAATAGTAATACCTCTTTGGAAACTAGAAAGTAAAACATCTCCATCACCTGTATTTTCACGTATCATTTCTACTTTTGGATCTAATAAGTTTTTGGCACTAAAGTTTATTTCTGTCTTTTCTCCTAACTTATTTTTAAGGACAAAATCTAAAGTTGGTACTGCTTTTTCAATTACATTTCCAACATCACCAGAACCTAAAGAAAAAATTCTGTCAGATGAATAGTTGAATACTAAATTTGCAGCTGGCTTAAAGTTTTCACTAATCGTGGGCTTAAAGCTTAAATCTGCATTTATAATAATTGGAGATGCTCCTTCCAATTCATCTGTATCTCTGTTAAATGATGTTCCATAAGACCCTTCAATAGAGTTATAAAGATCTTGCTCTGTATGCATGTAAGTAAAATTGAAACCAGAAGAAAGAATTGCATCTTCATCTTCATTTAATAGTAAATTCTTTCTTAATTCTATCTCAGCTCCAAGAATTTTTGCTTGCTCTCCTGTTCTAAAATAACGTTGAGTTCCTGTGGCATCTGCAGCAAGTACTAAGTTAATAGGGTCGTTAATTTGCTTTGCAAATGCGCCTACAGAAAACACTTCACTTTTACTAATAAACCATTCGTATTTTAAATCAAGATTATATATATCTGAATATGATTTATCTGTAAGATTAACACCTGTACGGGTACCTAACAAATCTTGGTTACCTCCAATTCTGTAACTAATACCCTCATAAACAAATGGTGCTATTTCTTTAAATTCAGGAACTGATACCGTTTTACTCACTGCAAAACGTAAATTCTGTTCATCAGTAATAGCGTATTTAATGTTTAAACTTGGTAATATGAAATTTTCAGAAGATTCTGAGAAACCAGGATCATCAGGACGCAAGTTTATAGCATCATACTCAATACGTTGGCTAAAATTTTCAACACGTATACCCGGAATTACTAACCATTTTTCACCAAGATTTACCTCCGCTGATAGATATCCGGCATAAATATCTAAAACACCTTTGTAAGTATTCTCTAGATTTCCTGGAAAATTAGTTTGAGTAACACCATTAATTGGATCAATTGGATTGAATACGTGTGTTTGATAAACTCCGTCTAAAAAATTCTGTAGGTTAAATATACTACTAAGGTTAGTAATGCTATTAATACCAAAAGTAGAGGTACTGATATTTTTATATCCATATCGAATATTATCAAAATGTCTTTCTCTTGTTTTCCCATCATAACCAACGATTAGTTTTACAGTTTCCGAAGGTTTATAAGAAAGAGATAATCTACTATTTAACTCTTCGTCCTCAATATTTTGAAAATAACGTTGGTTATTAAAATTGTTATTTTGATCAAAACTAGGTACTGTATTAGAGTCTGTATCCAATAAATTATCATATCCTAATAATGAAAAACGCTTTCTATCTGGTTCATGAGCAAATACACGGTTGTGCCCTATACCCCACTCTAAGGCTATCTTGTCATCAAATTTATGCTTACCAATTAATTGATTTACCAATACAATGTCTTGGTTAAACTGTAAATTACTTTGAAAATATCCACTTGGTTCATCTGAAAAGTCATATAGAATTCCATTCCCTCCGGTTCCAAAAAAACCTACTTGATCTGACGAACTATTAATTACTAAAGACGATAGTTTTAGTTTATGGTCACTATTTATTCTATACAACGCTGTTGCCATTGCAGTAGATGTTGTGGAATAATCGTATTGCTCTGTTTCAGGAAACAGCTTGTTATAACCAGCAGTATAATCTGCAATCAAACCTTCCTTGTAAGAGAAGCTATTATCGAATGAAGCTGTTACAAACAGACTTAAACGAGAATCATCTTTAAATGTGAACGATTTTCCTCCAGCAAGACTAATTCCCATATTAATAGCTGGCGTTTCAGCTTCAATTGGATCTACGCCGTGGGATAAAATAACAGCAAACGGATTGTGATTATATCTTGCATAGTCACCAACATATCCTGGACCTTCATTTCTTAAAAAGGTTTTCCCAACTGCTCTAGAATTTACAGAAGCTCCAAGAGCAACATCAAAAAATCCTTGACCAGTGTATTCTTTAGAAGTAATATCTATATTACCAGCTGAGAAATCGCCATAAAATCTTGCTGAATACGCTTTACTTACACCAACGTTTTCAATAACATCAGACGAAAATAAATTCAAATCGATATTTTTCTTATTGACGTCATTGGAAGGAAGTGACAAACCATTCATGGTACTGTTTAAATAACGATCTCCTAATCCACGTACATAAACGCTATTAGATCCTTCTTGCTTAGAAACACCTGTTATTTTAGATACAGCTCCTGCAGCATCACTCACACCTTTTCTGGAGAGTTCTTGAGCCCCAATACTTTGCTTAATCTCAACAGCATTCTTTTGTTCTAATAATAATGCCGTTTCACTTTCACGTTTTGTAGTAACAGGATCAAGTACAACCTCGTCTAGTTGGGCAGCACTTGCGTTCATAGTAACATTAACCACTGCCACTTTACCGTCAACAATAGTAACCTCAATTTCTTGTGTTTCGTAACCCACAAAACTAAATACTAATGTATAAGTTCCAGCATCTAAATCTGCTAATTCATATAAACCATCAAAATCTGAAGTAGTTCCTTTAGTAGTACCTTTTATTAAAACGTTTGCAAACGCTAAAGGCTCATTATTATATTCTTTATCTGTTAATTTTCCTTTAACAGATCCTGTTTGTGCATGAGAGAACACAGTTGTAAAGAGTAGTAATAATAGTATAAAATGTTTCATTATTTTGTTTAAATTTCTTGCCGCAAAGAAACTACCGTTTTGTAAATATTATGTTATCTGACGATTAAAGAACTGTAATAAAAGTGTTAGCTTAACATTACCGAAAATCATCTTTTTAACAAGAAAGTTTACCATTAGTTAACATTGCATACAAAACACCTTGTTAACTTGAAAATTAGCTTCTATTATTATTTAATAGTCTAAAAAACAAAAGTCCTTTTTGTAAATACAAAAAGGACTTTTACTTATGCTAACTAAAAAATCTTCTAGATGTTTCTAGTTGTTTTTTGTGGTAGTATTTTTTTGTTCTGAAGAAGCATATACCATTGTTAAATCATCAAGAGATAAAACACTAGCACCTAATGACAATGTTATAGTATTTGTGTTTTTAGAATTTACTTCAGCTTTAATTTCTTTTGTTTCATATCCAGTGAAACTACAAACTAAAGTATAACTCCCTTCTTTTATGTTATCAAACCTAAAAACACCTTTTTCATCCGTCATCACTCTAGCTCCTGTTTCTTTTATAGTAACTTCAGCAAAAAGTAATGGATTATTACCTTCCTCTGCATCTGTAATTTTTCCATTAATAGTCACGTTTTGTGCAGATGCAAACATCGTTACAAATAAAACCATAGTGAATAGAAAATGTTTCATAATTACTTTATCAAATTATTTGGTACAAATAAACTAGTTTATTGTAATTAAGATGTTACCAAAGCATTAATCCTAAATGATTAAAATGTTACCCTAATGTTAAGAGATTAAACAATCATCTTTAGAGTAAAACTAATTGCGAATAATAAAAATAAGCTCCTATTAAGAACACATATAATAAAATGCTAAATTAGCTAAGAAGAAAGATGACACAAAAAGACAAACTTAGCGCTCAACGTATTTACTTAATTTTAGGAGGCTTGTTTATCACATCCTTGGTGGTATCTAACCTTATTTTTCAAAAGTTTTTTTATTGGCACCCATTTGATATTGAAATTTTTGGAAGTAAGCTGTTTGAAATTTCAGTTGGTATCCTACCTTATCCCATTACATTTTTAATTACAGATTTAATAAGTGAAATCTATGGTAAAAAACGAGCTAATGATGTAGTAGTGGTTGGTATTTTTGCTTCATTATTTTCCCTTCTAATTATTTATGTAGCTATGCAGGTTCCTGCTACCTCTTGGTCTTATGTGGGTAATTTCTTGTTTGGTAGAGTTTTTGGAAATTCAGCTATAGCAGTATTTGCCAGTATGCTTACCTATTTATTTGCACAGTTTGTGGACATACAAATCTATCACTTCTGGAAACGCTTAACCAAAGGCAAGCACCTTTGGCTCCGCAATAATTTTTCTACATGGTTTTCGCAATTTGTGGATACTTTTACCATCGTATTTTTATTATGTTCTTTCGGCATTATCGATTGGGCTAATTTTAAAGGCTTACTAGTTAGTGGATTCTTATTTAAAGTTTTTGTTGCTATTCTAGATACGCCTTTACTTTACCTTGGCGTGTATTTCTTTAGAAAACGTTTTAACTTAAAAGTAAATGAAGAAATCGATTTACTCTAAGCCAATTGCATTAATATTATTCTATATCAGGTTAAATTTTTATTAAACTTTTTAGTTACTTAGTCATAAAATGCGTGTCTTACGTATATTATAACAAAGTTTTATTCATGAAGAAAGCACTAAAGATTATCGGTATTACACTTTTAATTATTATTACGCTTTTAATAGCGATACCCTTTGCGTTTCAAGGGCAAATTAAAGATATGGTTAAGCGTTTCATCAATCAAAATTTAAATGCTAAAGTAGAATTTAGCGATGTAAGCTTAAGTTTCATTACAAGTTTTCCTCAAGCTCATGTAAACGTAAACGATTTAGTTATTACCAATTTTGAACCCTTTAAAGATGAAACGTTTGCTACAGCTAAAGACATCTCTTTTACTATGTCTATTAAAGAATTATTTAAAAAAGCCGATGAGGATGCTATCGTTATAAACTCCATTACTGTAGATGAAGCGCTTTTAACCCTAAAAACAGATAAATTAGGCAATAACAATTACGATATCACTAAGGAAGAAGAAGGCAAACAAACCACGCCTGAAAGTGATGCCAGTTTTGCATTTAGCATTGAAGACTACAACATTAACAACAGTGCTTTTTCTTATATAGACGAAGGTTCAGATATGTTAATTCATATTACTGAGCTTAACCACGAAGGTCACGGTACATTTTCTGCTGAAACCTCAGAATTGAACACGAAAAGTGAAGCCAATGTTAGCATTACTTTGGATAGCACCAATTATTTGAATAATAATCCTGTAAAATTAGATGCCTTAATCGATTTAAATTTAGAAAACGAAAAGTACAGCTTTAAAGACAACAAAGGCTACATTAACGATCTCCCATTAGAATTTCATGGGTTTGTACAACAAGTTGATAACGGACAACAGATTGATATTACGTTTGAAAACCCAGAATCTGACTTTAAAAACTTTTTAGCTATAATCCCAAAAACATACTCTAAAAGCATTGAAAACGTACAAACCACTGGGGATTTTAAGGTAAAGGGTGCCATAAAAGGTTTAAGCTCTGAAGAAACCATCCCAAACATAGATATCAGTATTTCGTCCAACAACGCTTCATTTAAATATCCCGATCTACCAAAACGGGTTAGCAACATTACCATAGACACCAAAATTAAAAATGAAACAGGAAATGTAGATGACACCTATATCGATATTAAAACTTTAGATTTTAAAATTGATGAAGATATGTTTAAATCATCCATCACTTTGAAAAATCTCACTAAAAATATGCTGGTAAATGCTAACATTGATGGCGTTTTAAATTTAGCTAATATTACAAAAGTGTATCCTGTAGATCTAGAAAACACACTCACGGGGATTTTAAAAGGAAAAGTAAATACTGCTTTTGATATGAACGCCATTGAAACCAATGCTTACAATCGCATTAAAAACAATGGTTCTGCCAGTATAACAGATTTTGTGTTTTCTTCAGAAGACATTGTTAATCCTATACATATTTCACAAGCAAACATGACCTTTAATCCCGGCACGGTTACTCTTAATAATTTTAAAGCCAAAACTGGAGATAGTGATTTAATGGCTACTGGTAGTATTAAAAACCTACTAGGGTTTTTATTAAGCGACAACACCTTAAAAGGAAACTTTAATGTAAACTCTAATACATTTAAGGTAAGTGATTTTATGTCTGAAGATGAAACTGTATCTGAAAATAATAAGACTACAACCGATGAAGAATCTCTTAAAATTCCAGCCTTTTTAGATTGTACTATAAACGCTGATGCCAAAACAGTGTTATACGATAATTTAAATCTTAAAAACGTTACAGGTACATTGTTTATAAAAGATCAAAAAGCAGCGTTACAAAACATGTCATCCTCAATTTTTGACGGAAAATTATCTATAAATGGTGCGGTATCAACAAAAGAAAAAACGCCTGTATTCGATTTAAAATTAGGTGCTAATAATTTTGATATCGCCCAGTCTTTTAAAGGCATGGAGCTATTACAGAACCTTGCACCTATTGCTAAATTATTACAGGGAAAATTAAACACTTCACTAAATCTTTCAGGAACTTTAGACAAAGATTTTTCTCCTGTCTTAAGTTCAGTATCAGGAGACGCTTTAGCAGAGTTACTTACCACAAATATTAACACAAAAGATGGACTCTTAAGCAAATTGGAAAGTTCCCTAAACTTCATTGACTTTGATAAATTAGACTTAAAGGATATAAAAACGAAGCTAGAATTTGCCGATGGAAAAGTAGCTGTAAAGCCTTTTGATTTTAAGTATAAGGATATAGAGATTGAAGTTTCTGGAGCACATGGCTTTGATAAAACCATCAACTACAACACCGTATTTAATGTACCTGCCAAATATCTTGGCAGTGAAATAAATCAACTCATTGGTAAAATAAACGATACCGAAGTTAACAATATTACCATTCCAGTAACTGCTAATATTACTGGGGCTTTTACCAACCCTACGGTTAAAACTGATTTAACCAATGGTGTAAAAAACCTTACCAATCAACTCATTGAAATACAAAAACAAAAATTATTAAATCAAGGTAAAGACAAAGTAAAAGACCTTATTGGCGGAGTAATTGGAGGTAATAAAACCAAAACAGATTCTATTAAAAAAGAGCAAGATAATGTGGTTAAAGATGTATTAAACGATATAATAAAGAAGAAAACACCTAAAGATTCTACTACAACAGATAAAACAAAATCTACCAAAGACGCAATTAAAAACGTACTAGGTGGTTTGCTTGGTAATAAGAAAAAAGAAAAAGATACCGTTAACTAATTTTAGAGAAAGCACCTAAATGTTTTATTTCATATCGTCGTAATTGTAATCGGGATATAAGAAATGATTGTATGGAAAACGAGTAACATGAATCTCGCGAACCTCGTCATAAACACGTTTTTTAAAATCCTCCAGATTACTCTTATTAATGGCCGAAATAAATAATGCATTATTACCTATTTTACTCATCCAAGTACTTTTCCACTCCTCTAAGGTATAATGCTTTTTGGTTTTTTCAATATCTAAATCGTCTTCAGCAATAGGCTCCGGTTCGTAGGCATCAATCTTATTAAAAACCATTATAGTTGGTTTATCACTACTCTTTATCTCGCCTAGAATTTTATTTACAGATGCTATATGTTCTTCAAAGTTAGGATGAGAAATATCTACCACATGTAACAATAAATCTGCTTCTCTAACCTCATCTAACGTACTCTTAAAACTATCTACCAACTGTGTTGGTAATTTTCTAATAAACCCAACTGTATCACTTAACAAAAATGGTAAATTTTGAATTACTACCTTTCTAACAGTAGTGTCAAGTGTAGCAAATAACTTGTTTTCAGCAAATACTTCACTCTTGCTAACAACATTCATAAGCGTGGATTTACCTACATTGGTATAACCTACAAGTGCTACACGTACCATTTTTCCACGATTACCACGTTGCACTTCCATTTGTTTGTCAATGGTTTTTATGCGCTTTTTTAATAAGGCTATTTTATCACGTACAATACGTCTATCGGTTTCTATTTCGGTTTCTCCTGGTCCACGCATTCCAATCCCCCCTTTTTGGCGTTCAAGGTGAGTCCACATACCTCTTAATCGCGGTAACAAATACTCACACTGCGCCAATTCTACTTGGGTTCTAGCATAACTCGTTTGTGCTCGTTGGGCAAAAATATCTAGAATTAGGTTGGTTCTGTCTAAAACTTTTACGTTTAGTATTTTACTAATGTTTCGCTCTTGTGCTGCAGAAAGTTCGTCATCAAAAATAGCAGTGTCAATATCATTTTCTTTAATAAATGCATTTACATCTTCCATTTTCCCAGAACCTATAAAGGTTTTAGGATTAGGCATATCCATTTTTTGAGTAAACCGTTTTACGGCATAACCCCCAGCAGTAAAGGTTAAAAACTCCAACTCATCCAAATACTCTTTGAGTTTGGCTTCGTCTTGATCTTTAGTTATAATACCAATTAAAACAGCTTTTTCTAATCCCATATATCCACTACTATTATAAAAAAATTGTGTTGACAAAGTTACGTAATTGCATGGATTTTATGTCTGAAAAAAATTCCTCGATATTTTAGTATCGAGGTTTCCTTTGAAACTGTCATTCTCGTGAATACGAGAATCTTAAATAAAGAATTTGTAAATTCTTTATTTTATTAATTTTAAGCCTATTTTTGACTCATGACAGACGATTTTGATGATATCCCAGTACGCCACGATATGCAAACCGTGGTATTTTATAATATTGAAAATTTATTTGATTTAAGAAATAGTAAATTCACTAATGATAATGACTTTTTACCAGATTCTGTAAAGCGATGGACACCTAAACGATACGAAAACAAATTACGCAAATTAGGATTTGCTATTTCAAATATTGGAAGAGAGGAAACTGGTAAACATCCTGCAATTATTGGATTAGCCGAAGTTGAAAATGCCAGAGTTCTTGAAGACTTACTAGATTCTAAACATTTAGATGATTTAGATTATGACTATGTGCATTTTGATTCTTTAGACGAGCGTGGTATTGATGTAGCGATGATTTATGACACGACTACTTTTGAACCCATGCATACAGAAACATTTTCTATAAGCTTAACTGATGATGATGGCTCTCCTGATTATACGAGAGATATATTGTTGGTAAGCGGTAATCTAGATAATGAGCCTATTCATTTAATAGTAAATCATTGGTCTTCTAGAAGAGAAGGTCAAAAAGAAACAGAATTTAAACGTTTGGCTGCGTCTGAAAAAGTGAGTGAAGTTATTGCATCTATAACATCTAATAACGAAGATGCTAAAATTATGGTTATGGGCGATTTTAATGACGACCCATACAACGAAAGTGTAAAACGCCTAACAGAAGATCATAGTTTATTTAATCCTATGGAAACGCTCCGTTCGTTTACCAGAGGTACGGTAAAACATAGAAGACAATGGTTTTTATTTGACCAAATTTTGATTTCTACTAACTTTTTTAAAAGTTCTAAAGATAAATTTGAATTCTTTAAAGCTAATATTTTTGATGTTGATTTCTTAAAACAGTTTAAAGGTCATTTTAAAGGTGCTCCTTTTAGAACTTATGTTGGCAAGAAATATAAAGGTGGCTACAGTGATCATTTTCCTGTGTATACTATTTTGAAAAAATAAAGTCTATGCGATAATGACAGCCAAGCGCAAACAACATCAAAAAAAGAAAACAACATTACACCCAAGAAGTAAACATCACGGACGCTATAATTTTGATGAATTATTAAAAGTGGTTCCTAAACTTTCTGACGTTATCACTCCCAACAAATTTGGAGATTTATCAATCAATTTTTTTGATCCTTATGCTGTAAAATTACTCAATACTGCATTACTTAAATTTCATTACGGTATCAATTTTTGGGATATTCCATCTAGTTACCTTTGCCCACCAATACCAAGTAGAGCGGACTATATTCATAATCTAGCAGATCTATTAACTGTAAAAAACAAGAATAACATTCCAAAAGGAAAACATATTAAATGTATAGATATTGGAGTAGGTGCAAATTGTATATATCCAATTATTGGCATTAAAGAATACGGTTGGTTTTTCGTAGGGACAGATATAGATGATATTTCTATTACATCAGCAAAAAAAATAGTGAACAACAATAAAGATTTAAAGAATAATATAACTCTAAGGCTTCAACCTCTACCTAAACAGATATTTGAGGGCGTTATTCATCCTGATGAGAAGTTTCATATTACTATGTGCAACCCACCTTTTCATGCCTCTTTAGAAGAAGCATCTGCAAGTACCTCTCGAAAAATAAAAAACTTAACAAAAAGTAAAACTACAAAGCCAATATTAAATTTTGGAGGAAAACATAACGAGCTTTGGTGTGATGGAGGCGAAGCAAAATTTATACAAGATATGATTTATGAAAGCCGTAGATTTAAAACTAATTGTCTTTGGTTTACCACATTAGTTTCTAAAGCATCTAATCTTAAAGGCATTTATAGCACGCTTAAAAAAGTTAATGCCAAAGAAATTAAAACACTCCCAATGGGACAAGGCCATAAAATAAGCCGAATTGTAGCTTGGACATTTTTAGATAAAACGGAACAAAACAACTGGAAATTCAATAAAAGTTAAATCAATTTTTAGAAAACCCAAACTAAATAGCATGAGAAAGGACATACGCTAAACCAAGTACTATAAAGGGCAAGATAAAAAGAAGGCCAATACTATAGGCTTGCTTTTTTTGTTGTAACCGTTTTGCATTTAGCATATTGCGTTTCTTTCCACTATACTGCATCCAGTTTTTAAAAAATAAAGCTACTGAAATCAAGATAAATAAAGTCCATGCTTTAGAGGCAGACATGGTATCTACATGCATTTGTTTAAAAAACCCTGCAAAAAACACCCCTAAAAGCAATAAAAAACTGCATTGCAATATAGAAACATAAAGCGTAGCAAACCTAATAGCTTTTTTACCATTTTTCTTCTTGTAGTACTGAAACAGTATAAAGAAAAACCTATCGAATATAGACATACATCAAAAAATTGAAAGTAAAGATATTACTATTCCATAAAATCAATACTCACATCATCCAATTCATAAATCCCCGTTTTAGCGATACGAGTCACTATTCACTATTACTAAGATTTAAAGCAAAGCTTATCGGTAGGGATACTATTTTCGAATGTGGTTATCATTCAAAAACCACCTCATCAATATAAATATCATGGCCTGAACCATAACTTTGAGAAAATAATGTAAACCCTGATCGAATACAACTCAAGTCCTGTTTCTTAAGTTTAATGGTATACTTTTTCCATTTAGTGCCCAGTTTTATTTTAATAGCTTCTTTTGCTGTATCAGGATAAGTTTTATCTTTTCCAATTAACCCAAAACCAATGGTAGCAGTTAATTTGTCTTTACTGGCCTTAGCCCAAAAACTAAATGTTCTTGCTCCCGAAATATCATAGCCTCCAAGAATATCTCCCCAATCGTTAGCGGGATTTACCATGCCTAATCCATACCAATTATAATGATGATTATAACTTATTTTTAAAGATGAACTACCATAGTATACGTTTGTAGTATCCTTTGTATTCACAGCCATTTTTTTAAAATTCCCCATATAAGCTGATGGCGCATAAGGCATATCCTCTCCGTCTTGATACACATAAAAAGGCAATTTTACTTTAGGTACCAGATACTTCCTGTTTTTTGCCTCCTCATCTGTAACTCGAATTGCTGTAGAAGCTATCCCTACATTGTTATAACTATCTTTAACATTAACATACACTTTAATACCTCCATCTTCTTTTGGTAATTGAATTTCAAAACCATTTTCTAAACTTCCTCTATGTACTAGTGGGTTAATTTGATTGCGACGTATTCTACTACCTTTTCTATGGTTGTAATGAAAACTCACAGCCAAGGTATCATTTTCAATATCTGAAACTTTTAAAATAACAGGTACCCAAGATTCACTTTTAAATGCTCCATCAGGCAACTCCAAATCCTCTACAACAGGAACATTATTAATTGGTTTTTCTCCTGTAAAAGCATCTCTAATAGCCCAATATTGTGGGCGATACGCTCCTGTATGATGTGTATGCAACCAAGGAGAACCAAAATGATTCCCATCCCCATAGTGAAACACAAATACTCCTAAATTAGTAGATTCATTAGCTATCCACTTATGATAGCCTTTTGCAATAGCATCATATTTTTGTTGGTCGGTTGGCTCTTGTTTTACACCATGTTTTTCGGCTTTAATATCCCATTCTCCCGTTACCCCAAATTCAGTAATGATATAAGGTTTATCAATGTTTCGTTTTTTCAATTCCGAAGCTAAAAACCCAGCACCTGCACCGTAACTATTCAATCCATATATATCAATAGAGGGCACGTGTTTTTGCCACCACTCCATACCAAAAGTCCAAGCTTCCACAGAAGTTATTGGATGATTTTGATCTATTTGTTTAATTTCACTACAAATACGTTCTAATACCTTAGAATACGCTACTTTCTCTTTATCCGTAGCCATGTTTAAATACACCTCATTACCAATACCCCAAGTTAAAACTGCGGGATGATCCTTATATTGCCGTACAACGTTTATAGCATTATTGTACATTACTTCTATGCCTTCTTTATCATCTAGGTAATTAAAACTATCGTCATCCTCCATCCCTGGACGACCATGTCGCATCCAAATACCAACCATAACTTTGATATTATGTTTTTGCGCAGCTTCTAATAATTGAGGCATATTATCTCCTGTAGCCCAGGTTCTAATGGCATTAACACCAAGAAAATTTAAATCTTTAAAATAGGTGTCGTAATTTTCAATGTCTTTATCGTAACCGAATGTTACACCTTTAATATCAAAAGGAGATCCATCTACCAGGAGTTGCCAATTACTTCCCGTTTTTTGGATGGTAGTTTGGGCGCATAACAATTGAAAAAACAGCCCCAACATTAGAAATACAAACACACTTCTTTTCATATCGTTTTTTCTTTAAGATACAATATTTTGAGTTAATTTCAACAATTGAAAATTATCAAGAGTACTGTTTAGGTTATGCACTGAGGTTATGCCTTGGTATGATTGAAGCTCCTCGACGTAAAAGTGAGTGACTGGCGAACGCCTCCTTCTAGAAAGGTCAGACCCGAGCATGCTTGCACAATAAAATAACCAAATGAAACATAGAGGGCAACACCCAAAATATTAAAGTTTAAGGTGTAAAATCTACACTAACATCATCCAATTCATAAACTCCATCAAAACTATCTTGCCCGCCACCTGTGTATTTAAAGGCGATATGAATTGTTCCTGAAAGGCAAGACAAATCTACAGTTCTTGACGGCAACCATTCCACAAAAGAGTCACTATCTTTTACCACATAGGCATCACTTAAAATTTGCCAGGTAGCATTAGCAACACCCGCTTCGGTACCATCCCAATCTTCAGCGAAAAACACCTCCATAAAACTACTATCAGCTCGACTGTTTGAGGTTTTAAAACGCAAAGTTTCGCCATCTTGAGCATCTAAATTAATAGCAGGTGTAATTAACCAACCAATATTACTCACATCTCCAGAACCACCAGATTGAAACCTACAAGAACGTCCTAAAGAGCTATTTGTAGAAGTAGAAGACCATCCTTCCCAAGCCTCAGTACCCGTTTCAGTATAATTCGTCCAACCATTGCCTTCAATTGGACGGTTATTACCTTGCGATTCAAAATCTTCAAAAAATAAGTTCTCCATTCCAAAACTATCAGCGATACCACATGAAAACTCCAAGGGATCACAACGCGCATTATTATCAAAATTTACATCCGATGAACTTTTTGGAAGTATCACACTAAAATCATCCCTAAAATCACGACTATAAATCCCTACAACATTGCCATTTCCCTGAGGCACCAACACTGTCTTAAAATCAGAAAATGTACTGGTTTGCATAATAATTTGTGCACCAGAATCACAACTTTCTAAAAGTCGCAGCCCATCAAATTCATCAAAAGATTCACTAGCAAAAGTAGCTCCTAATTCAAACCTATTCAATTGCATAGTATTCAGTTGAATTAACGTATTTTCATCTGCCTCAGATAATTCAGGTAGGCTTATTACTTTAGGTTGTATTTCAGCAATTTCGTTGGTTCGCAGCACAATATCTCTGTATTCAGAAGCTTGAATTTGCCCCACGCTCACACCATCTTCCACACCAATAGTCACTACACCATTAGATGCTCCTACGGCTAAACCTTGCAATTTCACAACAACTTTTTGTCCAAACTGGTATGTATCACTCAAACTACTTTGGTTAATAGAAATTTTAAAACCCAAACGCGGATCGTTATCAGGATTACTCGCATCTGTTTTATTTTGAATTATTAGCTCCTCAAAAAAATTACCTCCTTTATCCGACGATACCACATAACCAACAATATAAACATCATCATTAATACGCCCAATTGCATTCCCGCCATTAACAGCCTGTTCAAAAAGCGATTTTATTGCCTTAAACGTAGTAAGTTTTTCGGTAGGAATCACAGGGTCTTCAATAGTAATATTTGGCACACCAAAATCGTCGTCTTGCACACAAGACCATGCCAGTAACACCAGCATTCCCATTAAAAGATTATTAGTTTTCTTCATAATATTATGTTTAGCCTCCCCTAACCCCTCCAAAGGAGGGGAATACTTACTCGAACGATGATATAGCGCGCAAGTATGAGTTCCTCCCCTTTGGGGAGGCTAGGAAGGGCTTGTTTTTAAAATCTATAATTCACATTCAAAAAATATGTCGCTCCTCTACCATACCAATACTTAGATCCAAATACAGGAGTATTCAAAGCTTGGTCATCTCTCAATTGTCTAAAATTAGCATTTCGTCCCTGTTCAAAACCTCCTGTTCTAAATACTTCATCTAATAAATTATTCACACTTGCAAATACACTAATATACTTGCTTCCAATTTTCCAAGATTTACCACCTACTAAATTCACTATCATATAATCATCAAAACGTTCTTGCTTTAATAATTCTCTCGCTAAAGCCTCATCATAATCATTAAAAACATTGCCATCAAAATCTGTGGTAAAGTTTGAAGAACGTGTTAACGGACTCACATCAATATACGTATTTGTAAAAAAGTTAGCCGTAGCACCAAACCACCAAAAATCAGGATCGCGATACTCAAAACCAACAGCATACGCCCGATGCGGACCTGCTGCAATTCTATAATTCTTTAAATTAGACTGTCCAAAATCCTTAAATCCATCTACAAACCCAGCAGCAACAGATTCATCGTCAGCTTCTGTTGTTAAAAACAAATTGGGATTATTGGCATAAGTAAACTGACCCACAGAAGCCACTCCTTTTAACTTTATAGTTGGCGTTACCTGAGCTTC
Organism: Hyunsoonleella pacifica; assembly: GCF_004310335.1. GTDB lineage: Bacteria > Bacteroidota > Bacteroidia > Flavobacteriales > Flavobacteriaceae > Jejuia > Jejuia pacifica. Next base: position 119,134 of record NZ_SIRS01000003.1, read on the forward strand.
AATACCAAATTCCACACCTATATGTTGTTTATCTATGTCTTGTAAAATCTCTTGTATAAACGCCACATTATCGCCACCAATACCATCAGCAAAGAAAAACGATATTTCATTTGCATCCCTAATTTTAGTGTAATACCCTGTTAATTTAGCTTTTATAATAGGCGAACGGAAAATATAACTTGCATCCACAGATAATAGTTTCTCTTCAGTAATATTTGGCACTACATTATGATTTTCACGCGAGTTAGAGAACGTGTTTCTTAATGATGGTGCTCTGGTTATAAATCCGCCATTGGTATTTATCAAATGTTTACCTGAAATTTTATAGGTTAATCCACCTTTTAGCCCAAAACCAGTAAATGTTAACTTTTGCCCTTTACCTAAAGAGTTGTCTGGAAATGCACCATTTTGGTACAATCCTTCTCGTTGATATTGTGTATTTGCAATACTTCCAGACACAAAAAAATCCAACTTATTATATCTAAATTGTACTTGCGAGAAACCACTAATTACATTAGCAAATACATTATAATTGTATTTAAATCTATCGCCCACACCAACTAATCGGTTTGGGTTTTGCAAATCGTTTTGAGCTTCATTAACGTCATCAGCAAACTGATCTATATCCAAATACGTTTCTGCTCCTAATAAATCTAAAACTTCAGCAAAATTCTCTGATTTTAGTTGCTGAAGGCTTAACCCAGCATTTAAAATGATATTGTTATTAATTTCTGAATTTAAAATAGAATTAAACGTCAACTGAGTGTCGTCTACACGGTCTTCATAAAGAGCATATCTCGCATTACCTCCATTTTGCGAGTTAGAAATATTAGCTTCATGAAAGGTATTCCAATCTACTTGTCCGTCGTTTTGAAACGCTCGTAAAGCCAAAAATGCAAACTGTAAATCATCTGGAAAGTTACGTTCAAAATAGCTTGGTAAATTTTGGTAGTATGCAGGGCTTGGATTTGCGCCTCCACCTTCTGGCACACCGTTTACCAAATCTGTCCCGTTATTGTCTAATCTGCTATTCCCTAATGTTCCAAATTGATAAGCCACATTAGTATTTAATCTGGTTTTGGAAGAGATATCCCAATAATGATTCAACATAAAAATAGGTTCTTCTACATCTTTAATGCGCGAATTACGTTGTTTTCCGTTTTGCCATCCCCAATATTCATTATATCGAATACCTTTTAAATCAAATACTTCTTGAGTATTCGGAGAAGATTTACCTCTACGATTTGGTGCATAAATCCCTGTAAAATTTAAACTATGCTTATCATTAAGTATCTTTTCAACAGAAAGAAAAACAGAATTTGCATCATACAATGTGGCATCTTGATAGCCCTCATTACCCCAACGTCTGCCTAAAGAAATAGTGTAAGCCCAATTATTTTTTAAAAGACCAGAAGCATAGGTCGCCATTAAGCGATTTGTATAACTCCTATTTGAAGATGAATAGGTTAATCTTCCACCTTCCCGAGCTTGAGACGCTCTAACATTAATATTTGTTGTACCTAAAATACCGCCAAAATTATAATCTGATGGTGCTAAACCTGCAGTTAATTCTTGATTACGCATCACATCGTTTAAACCTCCCCAATTGCTCCATTGTGGGCGCCCATTGAATAATTTATTCATTGGAATTCCATTGATAAGCACGGTTCCATTTTCAGAATCTAAACCTCTTAACCTGAAAAAAGATTGGCTAAATTCAAAAGCAGCCGTACGTTGAAATACATCTAAAGATGAGGCTAGCAACCCCGTAATATTATCAGCGCCAACTGCATCGTTATCTAACTCATCATCAGAAAGCGTTATGGTAAATAAATCCTGACTTTGTGATACATCCCGCTCTAAAGTCATATCACTAATATCCACTGTTAGTCCTTCATTTACTATAATTGGAAAACGTTTGGTTATGTAACCGGTTTTAGAAATTTTAAGAATTTGATCGCCTATAGGCACATTAACATCAAAACGAAACTCGCCTTGTACATCAGTAAGAAGTAGCAAATCAGTTTCCTCAAGTTCAACAGTAACGTTTAAAATGGGCTGAAATGATACCGCATCTTTAACGCTTCCTTTAATAGCCGTTTCCTGAGAAAAGCCAAAAAAAGTAAAACATCCGAATAAAAATATGAGGGTAATTTTATTCATATCTAACGGCTCTGTATAAGCTTTGTTGCGTGTTTGTTTAACTAAAAGTAAGCAAATTATATTGATTAGAGAGTTCGTGAGGACTTTCTCAATTGAGCTAAAAGCTAGCAATAAAATTAATACCTTGTTGTGCGTAGGCTTTTTTCAATTAATTCCAATGTCTCTTTGACGAAATCTGTTTTCCCTAGTACATATGAGCCTCTATCGTTTTTAAACTTAGACGCTAATTCAATTTTTAAATCTTCGTATTCTTTTGCTCGTTTTTTATTCGCATTTAGATAGTCTCGAAAGTTTATTTGTTTCCACATCACATTATCTTTCGGACACATATGAATGTGAAAAATCTGTTCTTTTTTTCCATCTAGATTATATCCCTTTCCAAATGTTGAATATTCCTCAATGTTTTCTCTTGCTGGAACTTTGAAATGAGAATAGCCCAATTCAGTGAATTGGTCGATTAATTGTCCGTCAAACAATAAATCTTTTGGAATTTCAATCATTAAGTCGATATACGGTTTAGATTTTATGGATGTAATTGATGAACTGCCAAAGTGCTCAATTCTCAATATTATTTCTTGTCCTACCTTTTCTAAAATCCGCTGTTTTTCGTTTTCATAGATATTTTTCCATTCAGGATTATGGTCAACCAATTCAATCGGGAAAAGTGTATTCCAGTCCTCTTTGGTCAAATCGTATAATGTTTTTTTCATTGTTTTTCGGTTGGTTTTTTAGCTTACGCATTACAGTGAGATGTCAATAATAAGAAAAAGTAACTAATTGATTCTAATAAATTTAAATCATTAATTTAACTTTGGCTTAGGTTTTGTATTACTAAAACCGGAACTTTTAAGCATGAATTTTTTTAAACTTTCTTATTTCGTCATTTTTTTAAGTGTATCTACAATCTTATATGCTCAAGATAAAACATTTAAGATACATACCATTGCCTTTTACAATTTAGAAAATGTTTTTGATACTATAAATGACCCACTAAAGTTTGATGAGTATAGCCCAATAATGGAATTAAAAACAAACAGAAAGGAGGCTTACCTACAAAAAACAAGAAATATGGCCCGCGTAATTTCTGAAATAGGTAAAGATGATACCAAAAATGCTCCTGTAATACTTGGTGTTTGCGAAGTTGAAAACAGAACTGTTTTAGAAGATATCGTTAATGATTCACTTTTGATTGAAAAAAACTATAGTATTATACACCATGATTCGCCTGATGCTAGAGGTATTGATGTAGGGTTAATATATCAACCAAATCTATTTACGCCAACTAACACCAATACTTACGAATTAAAAATTTACGATGACCAGGATGGAACCCGAATTACAACAAGAGACCAATTGGTAGTAAGTGGACAATTGGAAGATGAGACGATTCACATTATAGTAAATCACTGGCCATCTAGACGTGGTGGCGAGGCTAGAAGTAGACCAAAACGTATTGCTGCTGCAAAACTTAATAGGCGTATTGTAGACTCTCTTCAAAACAAAGATCCTTATGGAAAAATTATTATCATGGGCGACTTAAACGACAATCCTAATAACCCAAGTATAAAAGATGCTTTACAAACAGAGCGAAAGCGTAAAAAGGTTCGCTTTAAAGGGCTTTATAATCCATACGAGAATTATTATCGGGATGGTTTAGGTACAACAGCCTATAGAGATAACTGGAGTTTGTTTGACCAGATTATTATATCTAAACCTCTTTTAGAAAAAGACTATACCTCTTTTAGGTATTACAAAGCGGGTATCTTCAACAAAAACTATCTTATTACTTCAAACGGAAAATATAAAGGGTATCCTTTTAGAAGCTGGAGCAATGGAAGTTTTAGCAACGGCTACAGCGACCATTTTCCTGTATATATGTATTTAATTAAAGAAATCCCAACTGTGCTATCGGACATCGTTCCTAAGTAGAACAACTTAAAAAATATCTTTACCCCAACCAAGTACTCCATGGAATTCTTGATAAAAGCAACACCAAAGCTATTGTATAAAAAACTGCAATTGTTTTTAATTTTGGTGCTGATGTCAACTTCTTTTTATGCTTTGAATAGCCTATTGTTATTAAAGCTACAGCAATGATATTAATTGTTGGATGCTCTACAAGATACAGTCTATTTACAGCATCTTTCATAACACCTCCCATACCTAACTCACTAAATAATTGTAGTCTAGGCGATACAAAATATAATACAAGTCCTATTAATAATTGAATGTGCGAAACAATTAATGTGAACAAAGAAATTCTAAAGTCTTTAGCACTATACTCTTTACCGCCAACAGATTTTAAAACAGCATTGATAACTGCAATAATTAAAATTATTAGCACTAAATATGCCCAATAAGAATGTAATGCTTGAATAGTTTCGTACATAGTTTTTTAGTTTTTATTTCAATATCAAAAATAGTAATTTTAGTTAATAAAAAAACCGCTTCTTGTTTAGAAGCGGTTTAAATTTAATCTTTAAAAAGATTAACTATAGCCATTTATTTTCAGCAGCATCGCCTCCCCAAATAAGTGTTGCTAAAAAGGGGTTATCAATAAAAGGATTCCTATTCCCTTGGGCTGAAAAAATTATAGTGTTACGTTGTTCTTCAAATTCTGAAACAGGATCTTCTCTATTCCATTTTAAAAATAATTCTAATGTTCCTACCTTATTAAAGGTTTCACCATATCTTACATTTAAATAAAGAATCATTCGTGCTACATCGCCTTTCCAGTCATCTCCAGGATACCAAGTATTTTCATTAATTAAGGCATAACTACCACTACCGTCTACAAAAGGAAAGTTAGACCGGTCGCTATTTACTGTTGCATCGCAAGATCTAAGATGGTGCAAATCTGAAAATGAAGGTCCCATATCACCTTCTGCCAATAAAGATCTTGGATATACATGTTCTGTATTAAATGTTTGTGGTGTATGTGAATTAGAGTCTGAGGTCCATTCTCGTTCGTCTCTACTCTCACCTGAATACATTAAAATAACATTAGCGGTATTACTTAAATCTTCATCGGCATCATATAAAAAATTATGACGTTGCCCATAAGTTAAAATAGTGGTGTGCTTCATTTGTGTAACATCTTGAATTTCTTCTAGCATAATAGTGGCATCCTCTACAAATAAGACATCGCTATAATAATTCTCTAATGCTTCTGGGATATTAAAATTAACTCCAGCAGCTACTGTAATATTTACGTTAGCAGTAGAGCATGAAGAGTTTTGCGTATCATCATCACATATAGTATACGTAAATGTATCTACTCCTGTAAAACCCATTTGTGGTACGTATATTACACTGCCATCTCCTTGCAACTCTGCATTTCCTTGAGTACCATTTGTGTCTAACTCTAAAATAGTTGTTCCCGCAATAATAACATCATTACTTAAAAGATCTGTTATGGTAATTGCGACTGTATTGGAAGCATTATAATTATCATCTACTGCATTTATACCTTCCTCAACAGTTATAATTACAGGTGCAGAGGAACAATTATCATTATCATCACAAATTGTGTATGTAAACGTATCTTCTCCAACAAAATCAGTTTTCGGTATATATGTTACAATATTACCTTCTAGACTAATGTTACCCTCTGTGCTGGCTATTTTATCAACAGATGTAATCGTTACATTACTTTCTAACACATCATTAGCCGTTAAATCATCAATGGTTAGTGTTTTATTAGCAATAGTTGTATAATTATCTTCTACTGCTATGGATGTAACACCTCTTTCTACTTCAATAAAAACAGTAGCTGTTGAACAATTGTTTTGTACAGTTTCACAAATTGTATAAATAAAAGAGTCTGTCCCAATAAAATTATTTTCTGGAGTAAACGTTATTACACCATTGTTATTTACAACTTCTCCTTTTGTATTGGTGGTATTTATTTCTAAACTTGTTCCTTCTGTGTTATCGTCGTTACTTAATATATCTGTTATAACAATTTCTCTATTTTGAAGTGTTGTGTATAAATCATTAAAAGCTACAGGTTTTGGCACTGGTGGGGCAACCGAATCTGAACTAGAGCAGTTTGAAATAAGACATACAAATAGTGCAAACTTTAGTATTTGTTTCATCTTCATAGTTTTATATTTATGACATAAAATCAGCATATTACTATGCTGATTTTATGTTTTTTGCTAAGGCAATTAATGTTTATTGCACAACATAAATGTAGTCGCCATTCTCTCCTAATTCTAAAAGATAGGTTTCTGTTCCTGTAGGAAAGGCAGAAATGGTAACTTCAAATCTTTTACCTATTTCTGTATCTGGGAAATTTGCTTTTAACACAACATTAAATGCAAGTAATAGTTCGTCTTCATCCCAAAAGGTAGAACCACCTTCTCTTCTGTTGAAATTACCAAAACGTCCTAGATTTTCTAACTCATCTGCTAAGTTTTCTACTGAAGCTAATTCCGTTACTACTCTATCATAATCGTCAGCAACAAATTCATAAGGAATTGCATTATTTGGTTCCCATCTTCCATTGTTATAAGTAAACTTTAGTGTGGCCGCTGGTGCCTCCCAAGATGTTCCAAATTCATAAAACATCCCTCTTGTTAATGTTCCTGTAGATCCTCCAAAGAAGAATTGATACACTAAAAATATGTTATCGCCTTCCTGTGCAAAAGGGTATTGTCTTGTTACAAAAGTTGGTAAATAATTTTCTGGTAGTGAAGAGCTACTAAAATTATTAAATCGTCCCGGAGGGCCCATTTCGTCATAATCTGCATCAGTCAATACATAAACATTATCTTCATCTAATATTTCCCAATTTGTACCATTGTATCTGTAGAAGGCGAATAATTGATCTTTCGTACCTTCTAATCCACCAGCTTTAACATTTATCTGTCTTACTCTCCATCTTGTAGACGCCGAGTCTGTAGATTCATATTTCAGAGCTATGTTAACTGTTTCTCCATCAAAGTTAGAAATATCTACGTCCTCAGATAACACATAATCGTTATCATTATTAGTTGGAACCATAGTAAATGTTATTTCCTCCCATGTAGCTGTTGTAACATCTCCGGTATAATCTGTAGCAACTAATACTTGAATACCTAAATCATTAGGGTTACCAAATCTAAAATTTTGATTGATTTGCATCCTAAGATTTGCATCACTAGAGAAATCTAATTCTGGAGAAACTAACCAATCTTCATTTGCAAAATTAGAACCACTACTAAAGCCACTCATCTGTACATTATTAAATTGCACACCTTCAGACCAAGATTGAGCACCCGAAATATCTATAGGTGTCCAACCTTCAAAAGCACCAAAATTAGTTTCACTAATTACTCTAGTACCATCTACTGGTTCTTCATTAAATTTAAGATATTCTACTCTAACAACATCGCCTTCTAATGGTGTAGGGTTTTCTCTAGCTACAATACTTTCTAAAAAGCTTTCTTCATTTTCACTTGGTAAAAATGCGCCAGATCCTTGGGTTGGGTAATCGGAAGCTGATAATTCATACTTACCGGCGGTAATATATCTTGAAAGATCTTCATCATTTGTATTTCCACCCGGTATGTAATCTACATCAACAAATACATTTAGCCCATCAACGGCTATACTTATTCTATCTGATAAAATTGGTGCAATTTTAATTTCTGCATCTTCAATTGAGGGGAATGCATTAAAGATTTCATAAATATCATCTTCTTCGTCATCAAAACCTTCGAAATCAGCTGACGTTAATTCGTATGTGATGTCGTTTAAAATTGGTGTAGCCTCTCCTGCTTCACGAAAAGCTTCATCTAGTTCGTCATTACATGATACTAGTAAAGCACCACATAAAAATGTTATGATTATATAATTTAAATTTTTCATTTTTGAAGTTTTATTTTAAAGACTAATTCTAAAATCTAATTGTAGTACTTACACTAAATGTTCTTCCTGGGCCGAAGAATACTTCGGCTCCTGATGCTGTTCCTCCATTATCATCAGCTCTGGTAATATATAATTGATTAAATACATTATACATTCTTGCACTAATTGTTGCATCTAAGTCTGAAATTTTAAAGTTATGACGAAAAGACGCGTCGAATAAATGATAATTAGGCACTTCGTAAGGGTCTCGTCTTAAGAAATCTATTCTTTCTTGATTATTTAAATTTTCCTCACTTAGAGCACGATCGCTAGGGTCAAAATCTGCAAAATATCTGTCGTAAAAATTATAATCTATAAAGAATGATGTGTCTGGTGTAAGATCTACTCTTAAATTTAAACCCGCAGTGGTTTGTGCCGATCTACCTACTGGTAAGTCTGTAATTAATACTCTAAATTCTTCTTGTACAACTTGATTTTCGTCTAGTCGAGTTACATCTACATCATCTAGCCACTTCCAGTTACCTAACGAAATAAAACCTTTTAAATTTAGAAAGCTGAATGGTCTATAGTCAAAATCCATCTCAACACCTTGATGCAATGCGTCTATTCCAAGAATATTATCAAAAACTTGTTGATCTACTGTATCTCCATTTGGTAATTGAACTTGTTCTGTTCTATTCCTTGTTTCACTTCTATCACTCCATCGTGTGTTGTACAAGTTTACGTTTACAGCCAGTTTATCTGATCTTAAACCATATCCTAACTCTACACTAAAAATTTTCTGATTTACAGCATCTGTATTTGTAGCATCATTATCGTTAGTAGGCCAAATTGCATTAGGAAACGGTGCTCTTTCAAAATAGCCAACATTAAAAAATACATTGTGATAATTATCAACTCTATAATTAGCACCAGTTTTAGCTCCAAAACCAGTAAAGTTAATCCAGTCGGTTTTTCTATTAGGGTCGTTAGGGGTTTTTAAAAACAAATCTTCTCTTTGGTATTGGGTTTGAGATATATTTCCTGCTACAAAAGCTGAAATATTGTCTTTATCGTACTCTATCTGCCCAAAAGCACCTCCAATTCTTAAGAACGTTTTATTATGAAATAGAAACTTATCCCCAGCTCTTAATTGGCTTTGAGGGTTATTTATGTTACCGTTATCCACTTCTACAAACTCTCCTCCTAATAAATCTTCTATTTCTCGGAATCTTTCATATTGTCCATACTTAACATCTAAACCTAATGTTAAATCAAATTCATTATTAAGTGTTTTGTTATAGTTAGATAAAAGTCCATACCAGTAATGTTTATTAACGCTGTTGATTAGATATGATGTAGAAATTCTGTTAGCTCCATTATTTCTAACCACTTGATCTACATCAACCGGACCATAATCTCCTAATCTAAGGCTATTATTTACTAAACCACTAGAACTTGAGTCTAACCCATCTCCCTGATCAAATGTTATACCACCAGTACCAGAACTAAAATATAATGATGTTGCTAACTTAGAATTATCGTCAATATCCCAATAATGTGATAATCCCATTATAGGCTTATGAAAGAAGTTTCTACTTAAACTAAACACTTCTCCGTTTCGTATACCAAAATCTGCGTTTGTTCTAATGCCGTTTGGACTTTGATCTGTTTGCTGTAAAGTGAGTCTCTCAAATCTAGTACCATGGCGTTGAGGAGCTCCTGTAGCAGTAAAAACTAATTTATGCTGATCATTAAACTCTTTAGAAATACCAGCAAAGTATGTGAGTGCATCAAAAGGTGTTCCATCAACATAACCATCTCCATAGGTTCTATCTGCGTATACAGTTGCCGAAAATCCATTTGATAAACCTGTAGACAGTTTCAAAGCATATTTGTTATAGCCATTATTACCTAATCCATAAGAAAACATACCACCTTTATTAGTATTGGTAGTTTCTGTGATGATATTAACAGTACCCCCAATAGAAGGCACTGCTAGTTTTGATGCTCCTAAACCTCTTTGGGTTTGAGTAAACTTAGTAACATTACCAATACCTGCCCAGTTAGACCAAAATACTCTTCCATCAAGAAAATCATTTACTGGAATACCGTTTATTACAACAGCTACATTTTCAGAGTTAAAACCTCGTAATGTAACTTCTCCATCACCAAATCCACCACTACCTCTTGTGGTAAAAACACCAGGTGTAGATTTTAGAATCTCTACAAACTCTTGGTTACCTAATTTTTGAGCTATTTCTTCTTGTTTAATTGTAGAGACAGCAACTGGAGTTTTTCGATCTACTGCAAGAGAGGCCACTATTTGAATCTCTTCGAGACCTACTTGGCTCGATTCCATTTCAATTTTACCAAGAGTAATGTCTCCAGAAAATGAAATAGTTTTAGCATTGTAGCCTATATAGGTTATCACAATTTCTCCAGAATCTTGTTCGGTAGTAATAGAAAAGTTTCCATCAAAATCAGTGGTAACACCATTAGAAGTTCCTTTTTCGATAACATTTGCACCGGGTAAAGGTAAATTTGAACCCACCTCAATAATAGTACCTGTTATAGTACTTTGAGCTAAAGCAACAGTAGAGAATAACAAAACTGTTAGCGTAATCAGTAAATTAGCTGTTTTTTTCATAATTTTTGAAAAATTATTTAATAATTTGAAATTAGTCGTAGCAAAAATACTGATAATTAAAACATTAACATTAACCAAATGTTAAGAATCTTAACAGTTCTTATTAACAAAAAAGCACCGATATTCACAATATCGGTGCTTTTGATATAAAATTCTCAACAATTTAAGAGTTTTCCTTAAAATACTTTAATAGATTAGAGGTTGAAGAATCGTGTTCATTTTGTTCTTCTCCACTAAATTCTTTTAAAATCTTACTTGCTAATTGCTTTCCTAATTCTACTCCAAATTGATCGTAGCTAAAGATATTCCAAATAACACCTTGCACAAAGATTTTGTGTTCGTACATAGCTATAAGTTTACCCAAACTTTCTGGTGTTAACTTATTAATAAATATAGTATTTGTTGGCTTATTGCCTTCAAATATTTTAAATGGAATTATTGCTTCTTTTGTATCTTCTGCAACAACTTGCGCTTTAGTTTTTCCATTAAGAAGTGCTTCTGTTTGTGCTAAAAAGTTTGAAGTAAGCTTATCTTGATGGTCTTGGTTTCCATGAAGTGATTTTACAAACCCAATAAAATCTGCTGGAATCAGTTTAGTCCCTTGATGTATGAGTTGAAAAAATGCATGTTGCGAATTGGTTCCTGGTTCTCCCCATATCAAAGTCCCAGTTTGATAGTTTATAGGGTTTCCATTTCTATCTACACTTTTTCCATTACTCTCCATAATACCTTGTTGCAAATATGTTGCAAATTGATTCAAATATTGAGAGTAAGCAATGATAGCTTCACTTTCTGCATTAAAAAAGTTATTGTACCAGATACTAATTAATCCAAGGACAACTGGAATATTCTTATCAAAATCTTCATTTTTAAAATGTTCATCCATCTTGTTGGCACCTTCTAAAAGACTTGCATAATTATCGTAGCCAACTGCTAAACTAATGGACAATCCAACGGCACTCCATAAAGAGAAACGACCACCAACCCAATCCCACATTGGGAAAATATTATTAGTGTCTATTCCAAAATTAGATACAGCTTCTAAATTAGTGGATACAGCTACAAAGTGTTTTGCGATATCTTGCTCATTAGCCGATTCTAAAAACCAAGATTTTATAGTATTAGCATTAGAAATTGTTTCTTGAGTTGTAAACGTTTTAGATACAATTACAAAAAGTGTTGTTTCAGGGTTTAGATGCTTAATAACTTCATTTACATGATCACCATCTACGTTACTTACAAAATGAGTAGTTAGATGGTTCTTATAAAATTGTAATGCATCAACAACCATTGCAGGTCCTAAATCTGATCCACCTATCCCTATATTCACAACATGAGTAAACGGTTTTCCTGTATAACCTTTTCTCTCTCCCTGCACAACTTCATTTGTAAACGCTTTTATTTTTCGTTTTACTTTATATACTTCTGGTATTACATTTTCTCCATTTACAGTTACAACTGCAGATTCTGGCGCTCTTAAAGCAGTATGTAATACTGCTCTCCCTTCTGTTTTATTTATTATCTCTCCTGAAAATTGACTTTCTATAGCTTGTTTAAGCTTAACATCGTCAGCTAATTCTAAAAGTACTTTAAATGTTTCCTCAGTGATTCTGTTTTTTGAAACATCTACATAAAAATCATCCCACTTTATGGTAAATTTATTTGCTCTCTCTAGATCCTCAACAAATAAGTCTTTCATCTGAAGATTTTTGGTGTCTTCAAAATGTGCTTTAAGCTTTTTCCAAGCATCTGTTGTTGTAGGATTAATATTTGGTAATGCCATATTATGAATTTGATTGGTAAATTACAGTTTCATCTTTTAGCTCTTCTGTAATTTGAGGTTTAAAATTTATATTATCTAACTTATACTTTACAGGTTGAATAAACTCTAAGTATTTCGCTTTTAAAGAATCTGAAATTGGTTTTGCTTCTGGCAGTTTCTGTTTAAAGGGGTCTACTTGTCTACCATTTTTCCAAAAACGATAGCATACATGAGGCCCTCCAGTATTTCCTGTCATTCCAACCCATCCAATTACATCGCCTTGTTTTACAAACTGACCCACTTTAGCTTTTCGCTTACTCATGTGCAAATATTGGGTTTCATACGTAGCATTATGACGAATTTTAACATAATTACCATTACCTCCTCTACGCTCAGATTTTGTAACTGTACCGTTTGCTGTTGCCATTATTGGGGTACCAATAGGTGCTGCAAAATCTGTACCTTTATGTGGTCGTACTTTATAACCGTAAACTGCTATACGGCGTCTTAAGTTATACCTTGACGATATTCTACTGAATTTTACGGGTGCTTTTAAAAAAGCGCGTCTTAAATTTTTAGCTTCTTCATTAAAGTAATCTACAATGCCTTTAGTGGTATCTGTCATAAACTCAAACGCATAAAAAGGCTCATGGTTATGTTCAAAATATGCAGCTTTTACTCTATCTACTCCTGTGTAAATAGTATCATCAATATACTTATCTGTATAAATTACTTTAAATCTATCACCTTTCTGTAGCCTTCTAAAATCAATAGTCCATGCATAAATTTCATCAGCCATTTTATAAGCCAAACGCGGACTTAAACCTTGTTGCTCCAAAGTAAGTGAAATATTGTCTTCAATAATACCTGTGGCAATCTTTTCTACATACTTAATAGGTTTTCTACTTGTATATGCTTGTATTGAATCCTGGAAATTAATTACAACATAGTCTTCTAAGTTTGGCTGATAGATGAAACACGTTGCGGTCTCCAAAGAATCTTTTGCACATAACAGTGTATAGGGTTTACCAACTTGAAGTCCTCTTCTAATGTTAAATGTATCCTTTGCTTTTTCTGCTATATTGAAAATTTTAGGATATCCAACATTATTTCGTTCTAAAATAACACCAAAGGTATCACCACTTCTAATAGTGTCACGTTTTACGATATAATCATCCAGAGTAAAGCCAAATTCTACCTTTGGTTTTGGTTCTTCTATTACCGCTAATTCTTGTTCTTTAATTTCTGGTTTTGGATCGCTTTTGCAGCCGAAAACAACAACTGCTAAAATTAGAAATACTAAATATTTATCCCCCAATCTTCTATTTCTTTTACTGTCCATAAATCTGGAAAAAATATTCTTTTTTGATATTTTGGATGCATATATTTTACCCATTCGCTTCCTCCAGTAGCTTCAGCGGTTTTACCTCCAATATTTAAATAATGATTTGCTGTATTATAGTGTGCCATTACCCATTTTACATTAACAGTATAATCGTAATGTCTCATAGCTTTTATCAAGGCTTTATCTTCCCTATCTTTTTTGGGAAGTGCTTTATATTTAGACCACAAATTTTTGTCTTCATACATTTTAGAAAACTTTATAAACTTGCCTTTGTATCGTTCTTCAAAAGCGGATAATGTATATGTTTTTTTACCTGTTTTATAATCTTTACCTGCAGCTTGCCAATACAATTGCTCAAATGCACTGTTACAACAAATATCTTTACTTACTTTATCCCTAAAGCGTTTATCTATTAGGTTTATTAATTCTGTTGAGCCAAATTCTACAAGTCTGTATTGCGCACTTTGAAATCCACTGGCTGGAGTTAATGTGGTTCTAAATTGATTGTACTGCTCAATATTCATCCCATCCTTCATAATACTAAAGGAAGAGGTAAGCACATCAAAATAACGACTAATACGCATTATTTTATCAGTAAAAATTTCAACTCCAAAATCGTTTTCTGCTACCTGCTCAATCTCAGTAAGTATCATTTTAAATAATAGCTCACTAATTTGATGATACATGATAAAAACCATTTCATCAGGAAAATCTGTTCTGGGTTTTTGTAGATTTAATAAAACATCGGTTTGTATGTAGTCCCAGTAACTAATGGGTTTACTATGAAGCAATCCTTCTAAATGAACTTCTAAATCTTGATCTATGGAATCGTACTTGGCTTTTAGTTGGTTGGTTATATGAGAGTCTGATTTCATTAATTTTTAACAACTATTTGAAACGGATGCTTCAATCCTTTAAAGGCCTCTAAGTCTGCTCTAAGCGACCCCACAGCCAAATCTGCTTTGATGCGCAAAGGTAATTTATTTTTATCTTTAGATACCCATAGCGTTAAACTTTCTTCTTCTTTAAAAACACGTCCAGCCATTACATAAGGCCTAAATTTTAAAGCTTTTACATCTCCAAAATCTGTGTCGATAATTTCTTCTCCCAAGTACTGTAATTTAAAACCATAATTCTCCTCATCAAAAAACATATCTACCTTAAACTCGTCTCCTACTTTTAGCGTACTTATATCAATACTATTACGTAAGTAATAATAAGTAGACACCATGTCTTGAATGTTAGGCTTGGTATCAATTACTTTTTGTGTTTTATGCTTTTTATTGTTCACATGAGCTTTTTGGTTCTCATGGTCAAAATCTATTACAATATCTTTTGTATGTCCGCCCTCATCAATATTACGCACAAATTTATAAGGCATAATTGTATGCTTATCAAAGTAACTTTCATACCTGTCTTTTACCTTAAAAAACCATTTAATCATGCCTGTTGTCCAACCTTTTCCAACAACATGATATACGTCTTTGTCGTCTAATTTAGAGTCTTTAACTGTAAGCGTTGCATTACCAGCTTTTAAAAAACCACTGTAACTCATCTTAAACTTAAACCATTCTCCATCTCCAAAAGCTGATTCTTGCTGTGCAAAAGATGATTGTATAGCAACAAAAACAATTAATATAAGTAGTAATCTTTTCATTTTATTTGGGTAATTATAATGTAACTTCTTCTCACAAAATTTATTGTTTCACTAGAGAAATTACAATTACTATTCCAAAAATATAAATTTTATTGAAACACACTGCCTTATAAATGTTATTGTTCTGTTAGAAAACTAAGTATTTCATCGGTTTTGGGCACTTACAGAAGTTGGTCTCTAATAATAGATTTTATATCATAGTAATGAATTTATAATCATAAATACCTCACTAAACTATCATAAGTAATGTAATTTATAAAATAAGATGCTCACATTTTTACATGGACTCGATGTACTAGTATAATTAATTAAAAACCAAAACTTATGAGACAACACACATTAACTATTTGTCTATTATTACTTGTAATCGCAAATAGTTTTGCACAAGATTTTAATTTATCGGCTACCGCGGGTTATTTAAACATTAATTCCATTTTTAAAGTAGATGGTGAGAAACGTGATTTAGATTTTAAAAGTAGTGGGTTTTATATTGGAGCTCAAAGCGAAATAGAACTTGCTGAAAAAGTTAACTTACTCCCTGAATTGCTGTTGGCCATTAATAGTGAAGGTAATGTACTCTATCTTGGGCCCATTGCTGGTTATGAAGTTACTGAGGCTTTTAGCGCTCTTTTTGGACCAACTTTTACTTACCTCTTAGAAGACGTAGCTAGAAATTATCAAAAACTAGGTATTTCTATAGCTTTTGGTGGCTCATATAATATCTCAGATAAAATATATGCCCAGGCCAAATATAACATTCAAGTGAATAATTATTACACAGGCGACTCTGATATAAGCTCTAAAGCGAATTATTTACTTATAGGTATAGGGTTTAGAATTTTATAGTAGTTTGAGTTAGTTTAGTTGAAAACGGCACGATAAAATGATTGTATATCGTGCCGTTATTTTTATATAATTATTCTATAATTTTTGAAATCCTGATTTCATTAAATCCTTCTTTTAATGGTTTCAAAATACTATCACTCCTATTAACCAAATACTCATCTGTAAAAATTTTATCTGTCAATTCAGTTAAATCATTTCTTTCTAAGATAAGTCTATTGTCATTTATTTTGTAATTACCTTGATAAGTACAGCTATAATCGGCGTGATGAAATGCTGCGCCAAATGAACCATTTTCAAAAAGTATCAAAGTCCCACTTTTTGGTGTGCTTTCAATTTCGACAACTCCGACAACTACTTCTTTAGTCCAAAATTTTTTAGCTGAATGGCAAACCAAAAAATACCACATAAAACCGAAAAATATTGCAAGAGTCAAAGGAATGAAATCAAATTTTGTTTTATTCTTTCTAATTCTAATAAGGTTTCGAATTGACAAAACACTTACTATTATTATCAACAATCCTAAAAAAACTAAAGAATTCATAAAGTTCAAAAGTCCTGTGCAATAATCTCCAATTCGCAGAAATTGAAAAACTAAGAGTACACCTATAACACTAACAATCCCATATTTAAATAATCTTTTATTCAAACTGCTTATTATAATCTTAAAGAGTACCTCGTTTCGCTTGCTCTCTTTCAATAGATTCAAAAAGTGCTTTAAAGTTACCTGCTCCAAAGCCTTTTGCTCCCATACGTTGAATGATTTCGAAAAACAAAGTTGGTCTATCCTCCACGGGTTTCGTAAAAATTTGTAATAAATACCCTTCTTCATCAGCATCTATCATAATTCCCAAACTTTTTAAGGTTTCTATATCTTCTCTTAGTTCATGACTAAACTCTTCTAAGCGCCTAGGAACGGCTCTGTAGTATTCATCAGGTGGAATAGACAAAAACTCTACACCTCTACTTCTTAATTTAGAAACTGCAGTGATGATATCATCTGTAGCAACAGCGATATGCTGTACTCCTGCACCTTCATAAAAATCTAAATATTCCTCAATCTGTGATTTCTTTTTGCCTTCGGCTGGTTCATTTATTGGGAATTTTATGCGTCCGTTACCGTTACTCATCACTTTGCTCATCAATGCTGAATATTCTGTATGGATTTGCTTATCATCAAATGATAAAAAGTTTTCAAACCCCATAACGTCTTCATACCATTTTACCCATGTATCCATTTGTCCCCAACCTACATTACCTACCATGTGATCTATATATTTTAATCCTACAGGCTCAGGGTTATAATCACTTTCCCAAGCTCTAAATCCTGGTAAAAATGTACCGTTGTAGTTTTTACGTCCTACAAACATGTGTACTGTTTCTCCATAGGTATATATTCCTGAACGCACTACTTCTCCAAACTCATCTGTTTCAATAGTAGGCTCCATGTAGGGTTTGGCGCCTCTACTTGTGGTTTCCTCGTAAGCTTTTTTTGCATCTTCAACCCAAAGTGCTATTACTTTTACACCATCGCCATGTTTTACTATATGCTTGTTAATGGGCGATTTACTATTTAAGGGCGTGGTAAGCACAAGCCTAATTTTATCTTGCTTTAGCACATAACTTACCTCATCTTTTGAACCTGTTTCCAAACCTTTATATGCATAACTTTGAAAGCCAAAGGCTGTTTTATAAAAATGTGCGGCTTGCTTGGCATTACCTACATAGAGTTCTACATAGTCGGTTCCTAGAAGGGGCAGAAAATCCTGTGCTCCTTCAAATATTTTTTCTAAACCGTAGTTTACTGATTTTATGTTTTTACTCATAATTATAAGCCCTCCCTAACCCTCCCAAAGGGAGGGAACTCCAAAACGGACTTAACGGAGTTTGTTGATTTATATTTTTTGAACTGCATATCATTTAGCACTAAACTTTCAATGCTACTCCCTCTTCTTATGAGGGGTTAAGGGAGGCTTCTACAACCATGATTTATGGTAACTGTCGTCTGCAATTTTCATAGCTTCCTCTGTTATCTTGAGTGGTTTAAAAGTATCTACCATTACAGCGAGTTCTTCTGTTTTGACTTTACCAATACTACGCTCTGTCGCTCCTGGGTGTGGACCATGTGGGATACCTGCCGGATGTAAAGAAATATGTCCTACTTCAATATCATTTCTACTCATAAAATCGCCGTCTACATAGTACAGCACCTCATCACTATCTATATTACTATGATTGTACGGTGCTGGAATGGATTGTGGATGATAATCGTAAAGCCTTGGCACAAAACTACATACCACGAAAGCATCGGTTTCAAAAGTCTGATGTACTGGTGGCGGTTGATGAATACGACCTGTTATGGGCTCAAAATCGTGAATTGAAAAGGCATAAGGATAATTATAACCATCGTACCCTACCACATCAAATGGATGGGATGCGTATACCATTTCTATGATATCGTCTTGTTTTTTAACTTTAATTAAAAAATCTCCAGATTCATTATTGGTTTCCAACTCTTCTGGTCTTCTAATATCGCGTTCACAAAATGGCGAATGTTCTAGAAGTTGTCCAAACCAATTTCTATAACGTTTTGGTGTGTAAATAGGGCGCCTGGATTCTACAATAAATAACCTATTATCTTCTGTATCAAAATCTATTTTATAAATAATACCGCGAGGAATTAACAAATAATCGCCATATTTAAAATTGAGATTGCCTAGCATGGTTCTTAGTTTTCCCGTGCCTTTATGAATAAAAATTAATTCGTCTGCATCTGTATTCTTATAAAAATAGTCTTGTGTAGATTGTTTTGGTGCTGCCAAAATTATAGCACAATCATTATTAATTAAAATTGTTTTTCTACTTTCTAAAAAATCGTTTTCTGGTTTTACCTGAAACCCTTTTAAACGATACGACTTAATGTTATTTGCTTTTGCTATTTTAGGTGCAACACTATATTGGTTTTTTATTTCTTTTACTTGTGTTGGGCGTTGTTCGTGATAACTATTGGTAGACATACCATCAAAACCTATAGTACCAAATAACTGTTCATAATACAGTGTTCCATCTGGTTTTCTAAATTGCGTATGTCGCTTAGGTGGTATCTTCCCTAACTTATGATAAAATGGCATTTTTTTAAGTTTATAGATTAGCTCTAAAAAAGTGCTAGATGAATAATATTAAAGATAGTGATTTTATGAGTTCCTACTTTTGCAGGACAACTAAAAGCACTTACTTATTCAGGATTTCTCTTAATAAGATAGTGAAGGAATTGTAATAAATCTTTAAATAAAAGTTTCATAACTACACAAATATCGTAAAAAAATAGGACTATTTAGTTACTATAATTTAGCAAATTTTTACTGCACTAATTTTTATTACTATACGTTGGCAGATATACCCACGTTAGGGATTGAGGTATTTGTTGAAGCTTCCCGACACAGGAGGGAGCGACTCCCGAAAGCCCGACCCCTTGTGGGTAACCTGCCTGCCGGCAGGCAGGCACCCAAATTACATTAAAACCAAAACCCAACATTAAAGTACCATGCACTATCGTTTTGTTCTGGAGAATAGCTGTATTTTATTTGAATGGGGCCAAAAAAACTATCTATAGCGTATCCTAAAGCGTAACCTCTATAGTCTGGTAGTGTAAACCATTCGCCTGTTTCAAAAATATCATCTTCAATATTTGCCCAGTTCCCCTCTACCGTAAGATGATGTTTATTAAAGATTTCGTAGTCCATACTTAAACCTGCTTTGACATAGCTATTTCCTGTAAGGGCAATAAAATCGTACCCATAAAACGGAATAAAATTATTGATAAGATTATTACCATAACCACCCAGAGCAAAATCTAAAGTTGTAGTAGATTTATCTCCAAATTTAAAACCTCCCCCTGCAGTCCAATTGAGTGAAAGTTTTGGTGCTACTGTTACTGCATAACCAATATTAGCTTTTACTATTGAAAAACTATCAAAATTCTCATTAAAACGTGATGCAAATAAGTATGAGTGTAAATTACCATTAAAATACACGCCTTTCTTTGGAAAATATTTATTGTCGTAAGTATCTAATCTTAAATTACCAAATACGCTAATATAATCTGTTCCTTCAAAGCGAAACTCATCTTCGTTTGTATTAGCAATTGTTTCTGATTTTATTTCTAAGCGTTTATGTTCTGCTCCTAGACTTAGCGCAAAATCTTTCCTAAATAGAGTTTCTAAGTAAAATTGATTGGTTTGATCTTGCAACAACACATCTATTTGATTTAGACCAGTATCCATAGTCTCCGTTTCATCTAGCAATAGTTGCGCACTTATGCCTTTTCTAAATTGGTTATAACGTGAACGCAAACCTACACTCCAATAGAATCCTTTATCAATTAAATACTCAAAATTATAGCGCACATTGTCTCCAAGGATAATATCTAAAGAGGCTACATCATTATTAAAAAGCAATCGCTTTTTTGTAAGATTAATTAATGCTGCACTTTTGTATAAATCGTCGTAATGTCCTCCTAGCTTAATAAATGTTGTTGTTTTACTTTCTCTAACCTCTGCGACCAAATCAAACTCGCTATCGGATGCTAAAGGCTCCAATTTATAATGAAAGGCATCAAAATTGTTTGTTGCTACAACATTATTTACACCATCGACAAAATCAGTATACGCTATTTTTTCTTTTCCTTTTAGTTTTAACTTTCCTAAAATATATGAACGCGTATACTTTTCATTACCACTTATGTAAATATTTTTAATACACAGGCTATCCTTTGGTATTTTATTTATATTTATTTTATCTGTTCTATGTTGATTATATATTACGTTTTGTAAAGCTGTTAATTTATCTAAGGCTGCTTTTTTTCCATTAGCTATAATTTTATTGCCTTCATCAAATGATACTACATTAAAATCTTTAATATCTGGCCGAATATAAATATCGGTTTTACCCGATTTTGTCTTCATATCTTTAATTGTTCTGAAATTATTGATTTGAATAAGTACATCTGGTGCTGATGTTAACTCTTCGCGAGACAGCAATCCATCCTGGACATCCACTCCAATAATTATATCCATCCCTTTAGCTTTCAGCTCATGGATAGGATAGTTGTTTACTACACCTCCATCAATTAAAATTTGATTACCGATTCTTACAGGTTGAAATAACGATGGCAAAGCTCCACTTGCCATGACTGCTTGAGTTAAGTTACCTTGTTCTAGTTGTACTTGTTGCCCGTTTTCAATATTTGTTGCAATACAAAAAAACGGAATAGGTAACTTTTTAAAATCATCTATAGCACTTACATGCAACATTAATTTAGATAACAGATTATAGGTGTTTTGCCCTCTGGAAAGTGCTGAAGGTAGTTTTACTTTAAAATCATCAAAAGGTAATGTAATAGCGTATCGCTCTGAGTTATTACGTTCATAAAATGCCTTGGAGGCTCTTGGTAAATCGTCGCTAATTATTTTATCAAAATCTATACTGTTAAAAATAGAATCTAGTTCTTTTCCGGTGTAACCACTCGCATATAATGACCCCACAATAGCTCCCATACTTGTGCCAGCCACATAATCTACTTTTACCCCCAAACTATCCAACACTTTTAAAGCACCAATATGCGCTAAACCTTTAGCACCACCACCGCTTAACACTAAACCCACTTTGGGTTTTTGGTTTTGTTGTAGAGTGTTTTGGGCTTTCGTGGAAAGGAAAACTAAAAGAATCATGATTAATATGGAAAACTTTAAATTCTCCATATTTTAGTTGCTAAATATATACCGAGTCAAAACATTATTAATAAAAATCAGATCAAATTTGACCGTTCCATAATATTTGTTGTAATTATAAATTATTATCTCGGAATCAAAATTTTTATCAACCGTAGTTCTATTTGGATTTCCAAAAACACTTTTAACATACTCCTTATTTCTTTTGGATTTAATCATCTGATTTAAATCAAACTTAAAAGAACTATCATAATATGCTTCAAGGACATTATATGATTCAATACACTTTTTTAATTTCTTTTTGTTCTTTGGAAATTCTCCCAACAAGAATAAAGGAGTTTCGGTGTACTTTTGAAAAATAATGTCGTAATCCTTACAATTTTTATTATCCTTTCCTGAAAAAACTTGAATCATTCTTACATCATTAAAGAACTTTTCAACAATACTATTTATTGAGACGTTATCACACTTAGAAATTACTGTACCATCTAATTTATAGAAATTACAATCTTGAGAATACGAATTTAGAGATACTAAAACTATTAAACTTACTATTAAACTCTTAATCATATCTACAATTTTATTTGTTATTTGTTATTTTTCATTTCTCATGATAATAACTATAAACCTTTTCCGCCCGAGACACACCAACCACACCTTCCAACTCATCTAACTTAGCATGTGCCACACGTTTGGCTGATTTAAAATGCTTTAATAATTCCACCACTGTTTTTTCGCCAATACCTGGAATAGTTTCCAATTCTGTATTTAATGCATTTTTACTGCGCCTATTGCGATGATGTTCTATACCAAAACGATGGGCTTCATTTCGCAATTGCTGTATTATTTTTAATGTTTCACTTTTTTTGTCCAGATATAATGGAATAGGATCGTTTGGATAAAATAATTCTTCCAATCGTTTTGCAATACCTATAATGGCAATTTTTCCTCTTAAACCCAATAGATCTAAACTTTTTAATGCTGATGACAACTGCCCTTTTCCGCCATCTATTATAATTAACTGCGGTAGTGGTTGATCTTCTTCAAGCAAACGCTTGTAACGCCTATGTACCACTTCTTCCATAGATGCAAAATCATCGGTACCTTCTACTGTTTTTATATTAAAATGGCGGTAATCTTTTTTACTTGGCTTCCCATTTTTAAATACCACACATGCTGCCACTGGATTTGTTCCTTGTATATTAGAATTATCAAAACATTCAATATGTCTCGGCTCTTCATTCAGTCTTAAATCAGCTTTCATCTGTGCCATAATACGGTTGGCATGTCTATCAGGATCTACAATTTTCATTTGCTTAAAACGCTCCATCCTATAATACTTTGCATTTCGTAAAGACAAATCCACAATATGTTTTTTATCGCCTAGTTTAGGCACCGTTACCTTAACATCTTCTCCTAAATCTATCTTAAAAGGCACATAGATTTCTTTTGAATTAGAATTGAATCGTTGCCTGATTTCAGTAACAGCTAATCCTAAAAGTTCTTCATCAGTTTCATCTAACTTCTTTTTTATCTCTAAGGTATGAGAACGAATTATAGAACCATAAGATAACTGTAAAAAATTAACGTAACCATAACTTTCATCACTCGTAATAGAGAATACATCTACATTACTAATCTTTGGATTTACTATGGTAGACTTTGCTTGATAGTTTTCTAAGACTTCAATCTTTTCTTTTATTTTTTGAGCTTCTTCAAACTGCATATTTTCAGCAAAAGCCTTCATTTGGTCTTTAAACTGAGACAAAGAATCTTTAAAATTTCCTTTTATAATCTGCTTTATCGCTTTTATATTACCGTGATATTCTTCTTCTGTTTCTAGTCCTTCACAAGGGCCTTTACAATTTCCCAAATGGTATTCTAAACACACTTTATACTTGCCCGCCTCTACTTTTTCTTTACTTAAATTATAATTGCAAGTTCTTAACGCATACAACCCCTTTATTAAATCCAGCAACGTTCTTACGGTTTTCATACTGGTATATGGCCCAAAATATTCACTCCCATCTTTAAATACACGTCGGGTAGAAAATACTCTGGGAAAGCGTTCATTCTTCACACAAATCCACGGGTAAGATTTGTCGTCTTTTAACATGACATTGTAACGCGGTTGGTATTTTTTTATGAGATTATTTTCTAGAAGTAATGCATCGGTTTCAGTCTCAACCACAATATGTTTAATTCTAGCTATTTTTTTTACTAAAACTCTCGTTTTCCCATATTCATGATTTTTAGTAAAATAAGAACTAACCCGTTTCTTTAAATTTTTAGCTTTCCCTACATAGATTAGCGTATTATCTTTATCATAATACTGATAAACTCCAGGTTGATTTGGCAAGGTTTTTAGCTGTATTTCTAAGTTAGGGGTATCCATATCTGTAAAGGTATATTAAATCATGAAAACCTAAAAAATTCCTTATCGTTTTTGTTATCTTGCAACTGCAATATCTTTTGAAACAAATTGAACATAGTTATACTCTCTAGAAACGCAAACTTATACTCTACCAACAGACTTGTTGAAGAAGGAGAACATCGTGGGCATGTCATGGAGGTAATTGACCCTCTAAAATGTGATATCATTATTGAAAAAGAAAAGCCTACTATTTTTTACAAAGACCGCTATTTGGATTATGTAGATGCTATTATCCCCAGAATTGGTGCTTCTGTTACCTTCTTTGGATGCGCTGTAGTACGCCAGTTTGAAATGATGAATGTATTTACTTCGGTAACTTCTGATGCTATTATTCGCTCTCGTGATAAGTTGCGTAGTTTTCAAAGACTCTCAAAGGCTGGTATTGGTATGCCCAAAACCGTGTTTACTAATTATTCTCGTGATGTTGAAAAAGTACTATCTCATGTTGGTGGTACACCTGTAATTATAAAACTTTTAGAAGGCACACAAGGCTTAGGTGTTGTTTTAGCCGAAACTAAAAATGCTGCAGAATCTGTTCTAGAAGCCTTTAATGGATTACAAGCCAGAGCCTTAATACAAGAATATATTGGCGAGGCTAAAGGTGCAGATTTACGTGCTTTAGTTGTTGACGGACATGTAGTTGGCGCAATGAAACGCCAAGGAAAGGAAGGAGAATTTCGCTCTAATTTACATCGTGGAGGATCTGCAGAGATAGTAAAACTTACCGAAGCAGAATTAAAAGTAGCCATGAAAGCATCTCGCGCCTTAAAGCTTCCTGTTTGTGGTGTAGATATGTTACAATCTAATCGTGGGCCTTTACTATTAGAGGTAAATTCTACTCCCGGGCTTGAAGGCATAGAAGGTGCCACAGGTAAAAATATAGCTAGGAGTATTATAACATATATTGAAAGAAATAGACATTAGCATCCAAATTCCAAACAATAAAATATCAAAATCCAAAAAAGTAACTCTTAATGACTGTAGAAAAAACACCTTTAATTATTCTAGGTACTGAAGTACACCCTGGAGAAACTAAAGAAGTTAATTTTGATGTTGCTAATCTGCATACAGCATCTCCTGTAAATGTTCCCGTAATTATTAGTCGATCTAAAAAAGAAGGACCAACACTTTTATTTACAGCAGGAATTCATGGCGATGAAGTAAACGGTGTTGAAATTATAAGGCAGCTTATTGCTAAAGGCATTAACCAACCTAAAATTGGAACCATTATTTGTATGCCAGTCATTAATATTTTTGGGTTTATTAATTTAAAGCGAGAGTTTCCTGATGGCAGAGACTTAAACCGTGTTTTCCCCGGTAGCACCAACGGTTCGTTAGCAAGTCGTGTAGCGTATAAATTAATACATGAAGTAGTACCTCATGCAGATTTGATTATAGATTTTCATACTGGAGGCTCCGGTAGATTTAATGCACCTCAGCTTAGATATACCAAAGACCAAAAACATCTTAATGAATTAGCTGAAGTTTTTGGAGCTCCTTTTGTATTGTATTCAAAAAACCTAACCAAATCCTTTAGAACCACATGTTCTAAACTAGGTAAAGATTTATTGCTTTTTGAAGGCGGAAAATCATTTCATATCGATGATGTTGTAACCAACTCTGGCGTAAATGGCTCCAAAAGGGTATTGAAACATTTAGGAATGCTTAAAACGGTTTTTAAATCTTCTAAACCTAAAAAGAAATGCGTTTTTATAGAAGACAGCAAGTGGCAACGGGCTAAATATTCTGGAATGTTTAAAGCCTCAATACCTGTAGGATCTGAGGTTAAAAAAGATGATATTATCGGCAATATTACTGATCCTTATGGAAAGTTTAACTACTTTGTAAGAGCGCAAAATTCTGGTTTTGTTATTAATGTGAATGAATTGCCGATTGTATACCAAGGCGATGCATTATTTCATATTAGCACCAAACTCAATGGCAAGTAATATGACCAAAAAAGAACTTCGAAAAACATATAAAACACGTCGTCAAGAACTTACAGAACATCAAATTGAAGACTACAGCATTGCTATTGCAAATCAATTATTAACATTACCTATTTGGGACTACTCCTTTTATCATATCTTTTTATCTATTGAAGAACAAAAGGAGGTTAATACAGATTATATATTGAATATCCTTTCAGGAAAGGATAAAAACATTGTAATTTCCAAAAGTGATTTTAAAACAAATACGCTTACTCATTTCTTATTGACTGACAATACAATCATCAAAAAAAACAACTATAACATTCCTGAACCTATTGACGGTATAGAAATTTCAACTAACAAAATTGATGTGGTTTTTATACCTCTCTTAGCTTTTGACAAACAAGGGAATCGTGTTGGGTATGGGAAAGGCTTTTATGATGGTTTTTTAGGTAACTGTAATCCTGAAACTATAAAAATCGGATTATCTTTTTTTGAAGCCGTAGATGAGATTAATGATGTTTTTGATAGAGATATTGGATTAGATTATTGTGTGATACCTTTTGAAATATTTTCGTTTAAATGATGTATTTCATCGATTAAATGCATAAATATTTTTAACATATGTTAATTTTATGTTATGTTTACGGGAATTATTGTCAAACTCTCACATAATACAGACAATGTTACTGAACCAATTAACTAGCAAAACAGTAGACGAAATTGATATCGGCTACTGGGAATATAAAGACACTGAAGAATTATTATGGTCAAAGGCTTTTTTATCGAGTCTTAAGTATTCTGAACAAGACGTAAAAATTAGCTTAAAGTTCTTCTTAAACCATATAATTCATAAGGAAGATCACGATCTATTCAGAAATAATTTTTTTAGTCTCATAAAAAATGGCACTGATTTTAGACAAAGTATGCTTCTAAAATCTGTAAAAGGTAAATACAAAGAGTTTGTATGTACAACAAATAATAATGTTTCTTTGAAGTATCATGGAAATTCCAAATTCATTTTTTTTAACAAAAGAAAATTTAAAACAAATAAGAAAGTAACTAAGAACAAATTCTATTACAAAGAAACTGCTGAAATGACAAAAACAGGAAGTTGGTATATAGACTTTGTAAAACAAAAAAGTTACTGGGACCAGCAAACAAGGAGAATTTTAGAATATCCTGAAGATTACATCCCTTCATTAAAAAATTCTGCTAAGTACTATCCAAGAGAATATAAAAAACTAGCACAAAGTACATTTGTTGAATGTGCTGTAGAAGGCAAGAAATTTGATGTTCAAATTAAAATGCTGACCAAAAATAATCGCGCTTTTTGGGTAAGGGCTATGGGAAAACCAGTTTTTAATGAACTTAAAAACATAATAGGCATAAGAGGTGTTTTCCAAGATATAGATGCCTCAAAAGCTAAAGAGCTAAGTTTACAAAGAACATCAAACATCATAGCTTCTCAAAACAAAAGACTTTTTAATTTTGCTCATATCGTATCTCATAACCTTAGATCTCACACAAGTAATCTTACACTTATTTCTGAATTAATAGATACTTATGAAAGCTGTGAAGAGAAGCTAACTTTAATTGAAAATGTTAAAGATATTGCTCTTAGCTTAAATGAAACTATAGAGCATCTTAATGAAGTTGTAACCATACAAACCAGTACTAATAAGAGCAAATCTTTAGTTTATTTTGATGATGTACTCAATCAGGTGGTTAACTCTATAGGACAGATTATTGCTAAAGAGAATACAACTATAAACACTAATTTTTCTGAGTTAGAGGCTATACAATACATTCCTGCTTATTTAGAAAGCATTCTCTTAAATCTTATTACTAACGCTATTAAATACAAGCACCCTGAGCGTAACCCTGTAATTACCATAAAATCTAAAATTAATGACACTAAAAAAATTCTTGAAATCACAGATAATGGTTTAGGAATAGACATGAATAAATTTGGAGACAAAGTTTTTGGTATGTACAAAACATTCCACTACAATAAAGATGCTACTGGCATAGGTCTATTTATAACCAAAAATCAGGTTGAAGCTTTAAATGGCCAAATTTCTGTTTCTAGTGAAGTTAATGAAGGTAGTACTTTTAAAATTGAATTTTAGTTTATGACACCCTCAAAAGTAAAGCTTGCTTGTATTATAGATGACGATAGTATATACATCAATCTACTCAAGAAAATCATTCAAACAAAAAAACTATGCTCTGACCTAATTATCTTTAATAATGGGCAACAAAGCATAAACTATTTTGAAGACAAATTAAGGGATTCTGAATATAACAACATTCCTGAAATTATATTTTTAGATTTAAACATGCCTATTATGGATGGTTGGGAATTTTTAAAAAAGTTTAAATTAATTAAAAACAAGCTTAAAAAGGAGGTTTCGTTATATGTGGTTAGCTCTTCTATAAATCCTGCGGATATAAGTAAAGCAAAATCATTCCCAGAAGTATATGATTATTTATCAAAGCCTGTACATATTAAGGATTTGGAAGCTATTTTTTCAAAAACTATTTAAAATAGTCTAATAATATACAGGGGTGCTTTTTTCATACCAAAACAAATTATAGATATCAATCTCTTTTAGCAAAAGCCCGCTTATTAAACACAATTAGCATTATAAATCCTGTACTAATTGCCATATCTGCTATGTTAAAAACAGGCTCAAAAAAGGTAAAGAATTTACCACCATACTTTGGTATCCATTCTGGAAGATAGCCTTTATACATGGGAAAATATAGCATATCTACTACTTTACCATGTAATAAAGTATCATAACCACCTTCTTCTGGTAAAAAACTTGCTATTTGGTTGAGACTATCATCAAATAAAACACCATAGAACACCGAATCTATTATATTACCTAAAGCTCCTGCAAAAATTAAAGCTATGGCACAAATTAAAATTTTTGAACTTCTTTTTTTAGTGGCCGAAAACAGCCAATATCCAATACCAAAAATAGCGACAACTCTAAATAAAGTTAAACAGGTTTTGGCAGTTCTATCAGATATATTTGGAATAATATCACTAATGCGTGTACCCCAAGCCATTCCCTCGTTTTCAATAAAATAAATTTTAAACCATGAAAACACCTCCACACTTTCATGAAGTGTAAAATGTGTTTTAATATATATTTTACTTATTTGATCTATCAGTAAAATTATAATTACTAATAGAATGGATTTTTTTAAAGACATATCATAAAATAGATTCCTGCTTACAAAAGAATAGCAAACAACATTAAACAAGAAACGTCAATTTCCATTTACGAAACTGACGTTTTAGTTTATGAGATTCCTTTTTACAAAGGAATTTATTATTTCTGCATATTTTTTGCTTCAATACTCAATGTAGCATGCGGCACTAATTCTAATCGCTTTTTGTTAATAAGCTTACCTGTTACACGACATACGCCATAAGTTTTATTTTCAATCCTGATTAATGCATTTTTTAAATCGCGAATAAACTTTTCCTGACGTATTGCTAATTGAGAATTAGATTCTTTACTCATAACAGCACTACCTTCATCAAACGCCTTAAATGTTGGAGACGTATCATCTGTACCATTGTTATGATCGTTCATATAAGCACTTTTAATTAACTCTAAGTCATGTTGTGCTTTTTCTATTTTTTCTTGTATTAGTGTTTTGAACTCTGCCAATTCACTATCTGAATATCTTACTGTATTTGAAGCCATAGGTTTAATGTTTTGTAATAAATAATTTGGTATTTACATCATCAAAAGCAATATCAATACCATTATTTATTTGTTCAATTATTTCAAGTTCTTCGGTTAATGTTTCAGTTTTTATGTATTCTATGTTGGAATCTACAGCTTGTTTTAACTGTGCATCCTGTTGTAATTTTACATCAATTCTATCTGTTACTTCAAATCCAGAATCCTTTCTTAAATTCTGAATACGATTTACCAATTCTCTAGCTATTCCTTCTTGTTTTAAATCATCAGTAATGGTAACATCAAGTGCTACTGTTAGCACGCCTTCGTTTGCTACTAACCAACCCTCAATATCCTGAGAAGTTATTTCCACATCTTCGAGTCCTAATGTAATATTTTTTCCGTTTATTTCAACATCAAAACTTCCATTTTGCTCTATTTTGTTGATATCTTCAGCATTAAAGTTCATAATTACTCCAGCAATAGCCTTCATATCTTTACCAAAACGAGGTCCTAGAACTTTAAAATTTGGTTTTATTTGTTTTACTAATATATCTGAAGCGTCTTCTAACAACTCTATTTCCTTAACATTTACCTCATGCTTAATTAAGTTAGACACCGCTAATATCTCTTCTTTTTGCTGTGCATTATCAATTGGAATCATGATTTTTTGAAGTGGCTGCCTCACTTTTATCTTCTCCTTAGCTCTCAACGATAATACTAACGAAGATATTGTTTGCGCTGCTTCCATTTTACGTTCCAAACTTTTATCTACAAACACTTCATCATACACAGGAAAATCTGATAGATGTACACTTTCAAAAGCTTCTTTTTGGGTTACTGCATTCAAATCTAAATACAACTTATCCATAAAGAATGGTGCAATTGGTGCACCTAACTTTGCAATAGTAATCATGCAAGTATATAAGGTTTGATATGCCGAAATTTTATCGGTTTGGTAATCGCCTTTCCAGAAACGTCTTCTACTTAAACGTACATACCAATTGCTTAAATAATCTTGTGTAAAATCTGAAATTGCACGAGCCGCTTTCGTAGGCTCATAATCTGCATAATAGGCATCTACTTTCTGAATCAATGTATGCAATTCTGATAGGATCCAACGGTCTAATTCTGGACGCTCTTCTAAACTAATATCTGCTTCAGCATAACTAAATTTATCCAAATTGGTATATAAACTGAAGAACGAATAGGTATTATAAAGTGTTCCGAAAAACTTACGTTTTACTTCTTCTACACCTTCTAAATCAAACTTTAAATTATCCCAAGGATTTGCATTGGAAATCATATACCAACGTGTAGCATCTGCTCCATAAGTTCCCAAAGTTTCAAAAGGATCTACTGCATTTCCTAGACGTTTGGACATTTTTTGCCCGTTTTTATCTAAAACCAGTCCATTTGATACTACATTTTTATAGGCAATAGAATCAAACACCATAGTTCCTATTGCATGCAATGTATAGAACCATCCTCTTGTTTGATCTACACCTTCGGCAATAAAATTTGCTGGGAATGTAGTGCCTTTATCGATAAAATCAGCATTTTCGAATGGATAATGCCATTGTGCATAAGGCATAGAACCAGAATCAAACCATACATCAATTAAATCACTTTCACGTTTCATTGGTTGTCCTGATGGCGATAACAAAGTAATTTCATCAACAATATTCTTGTGTAAATCTAACTTTGCATAGTTCTCGTCAGCATTATTCCCTACTTCAAAATCTGCAAAAATGTCTTTTTCTAAGACACCAGCTTCAACAGCTTTAGCCATTTCTGCTTTTAATTCTTCAACTGAACCAATACATAGTTCTTCTTTACCATCTTCTGTTCGCCAAATTGGTAATGGAATACCCCAGTAACGCGAACGAGATAAATTCCAATCGTTAGCATTTGCTAACCAATTACCAAAACGTCCTTCTCCTGTACTTTTAGGTTTCCAATTAATGGTATTATTTAACTCATGCATTCTATCCTTTACATCAGTAACTTTTATAAACCAAGAATCTAACGGATAATATAAAATAGGCTTATCAGTACGCCAGCAATTTGGATAACTATGCTTGTATTTTTCTACCTTAAAGGCTTTGTTTTCTTCTTTTAATTTAATGGCAATCTCAACATCAACAGAGCGTTCTGGAGCTTCTCCTTCAGCATAATATTCATTCTTTACATATTTACCTGCTAATTCTTTTAATTCTGGACGAAACTTACCTTGTAAATCTACTAACGGCACTAAATTTCCGTTTTCATCTTTTACTAACATTGGTGGCACCTCTGGTGTAGCTTGTTTTGCTACCAAGGCGTCATCTGCACCAAAGGTAGGCGCTGTGTGTACTATTCCTGTACCATCTTCTGTTGTAACGAAATCTCCAGATATTACTCTAAAGGCATGTTCTGGATTATCATTTGGAAGTGCGTATGGTAATAATTGCTCGTACGTAATGCCCACTAAATCTTTACCTACAAATTCCTTAACTACATAAAACGGAATTTTTTTATCTCCAGATGTATAGTTTAATAATTCTGATTTTTCTTCAACCTGAATAAACTTACCTGAGAACTGGTAATTAACTAACTTTTTTGCTAAAACTACATTGATAGGCTCAAACGTGTATTGATTATAAGTTTCAACCAAAACATAATCAATCTTAGGTCCTACAGTAAGTGCTGTGTTACTTGGCAACGTCCAAGGCGTAGTGGTCCAAGCTAAAAAGTAAATATCTCCTTCATTCTGTAAAAACTCAGGAAGCGATTCTGGTTTTGCTTTAAACTGTGCTACAATTGTTGTATCGGTTACATCTTGATACGTTCCTGGTTGATTTAACTCATGCGAACTTAATCCTGTACCTGCTTTTGGTGAGTAAGGCTGGATAGTATATCCTTTGTACAACAATTTTTTGTCATATATCTGTTTTAACAACCACCAAACGGATTCCATGTATTTTGGTTCGTAGGTAATGTACGGATCATCCATATCTACCCAATAGCCCATTTTCTCTGTAAGATCGTTCCAAACATCGGTATACTTCATTACCGCTTTTCTACATGCTGCATTATAATCTTCAACAGAAATTGTTTTACCTATATCTTCCTTTGTAATTCCAAGTTCTTTTTCAACACCAAGTTCAATTGGCAAACCATGGGTATCCCAACCCGCTTTACGCTTTACTTGGTAACCTTTCATAGTTTTATAACGTGGAAAAATATCTTTGATAGCACGTGCTAAAACATGATGTACTCCAGGAAGTCCGTTTGCAGATGGAGGTCCTTCGTAAAACACATAAGGTTCGTTGCCTTCTCTTGTGGTTACGCTTTTTTCAAAAACATTATTTTCTTTCCAATAGTTTAGAATTTCTTCTGCTACTTTTGGCAAGTCAAGTCCTTTATATTCAGCAAATTTCGTGCTCATTTATGTGCAATTCTTATAAGTTCGCGAATTTAATGAATTATCACGAAATTGATTTATTTAAAATTAAAAAAAGCTAAACAAATTGTTTAGCTTTTTACCAAAAGTATCTTCTATATAATTATTTTAATTTTTGATGAATTTTTTAGTAATGACTTGATTTGTATCTGTTCTAAAACAAGCAATATAAGTTCCTGTAGCCATATTAGGAAGTCTCAAACCACTACTTAAAGTTTCCATATCAATAGTATTGAGTTCCATCATAGACTGCCCTGAAATATTATACAGTGTAAATTTAGTTACTTCACTATTTAATTTTTTAACATAAAGTACATTACTTTTAATATCATAGTAAATGTAATTTTCAGTAACCTTTATTTCTTGTGAACTCAGTGTTGCAGATTCTGATTGAAAAACAATCTCAAATCTCTTGTTAAATACACCTTGTTGAGATGTGAAACTATATGACTGTTCTGTTCTTAAATCAAAATATACTCCAGTAAGATTATCCTTTAAATAAATTTCTTGAGCGTCATCAACATCTTCTACATCTGAAATTCTAATTTCAAAGGTATTATCGCCTGATGATCTAAAATTCAATGGCACTACTTTTTCTGCAGTAATTTCACTGTAAGCCTGCATGTTCATGTTTTTCCCTTCAAGACTTAAATTTAAATCATTATTACTGATATCATCTGTTTCAGCTTCGTAACCATAATCAAAATCATCTGAAGTTATTTTACTAAAGCCTAATAATAGTTCTCTCTTCGATTTTGGTCCTACTATAGTATTAAACTCTAAACGTATTTTTTTGATGAGTTCGTTTTCATCTTCAACTTCTTTAATAGCAGATTTAGATGTTGTTTGTTTTGAAAATACAGATCCGTTTTTAAATTTTCCATCAGCATCAGCTTCTTTAATGAATACACGTTGACCATTATTAAACTCTACATTGCCATTAGCTATTATTTCTGTTATAAAACCTTGCCCAACTGGCAAATAGCGAGTTGGTACTAAAGTACCCACAGCCTCTCCTGTTGTTCCTCCATTTAGTCCTGAAAATTGGCGAGCTCTAACTCCACCCAATTTATTTACCTGTGCGTAACCGCCATTATAATCTGCCAGATTATGAGAAGTGCCACTCCATTGCTGCCATAATTGTAATGTTCCATCAATAACACTTTCATTGTCATCAATAAACTTTACTACATCAATAGCACTTGCATAAGGGTTTCCTAAAAGGAATTGTGTTTTAGATTTCCCAGGAACAGAACCTGCTCCTCCTTTGTCTTGTACTGGAACAAGTATTGTTCCATTATTTGGTTTACCTTCAAAAATATATTGTTGTTTATCAGTGGGTACTCCTGTTCCTTTTTGAGTATATCCTATACCTGGATTTAATTGAGTTGATGGTGTAATTTGTACCCAATCCCAATAGCTAAGACCGTTAATAAATGTATATAACCAATATGTACTTATTTCGCCGTTTCCTGTATAGTTATTGGTAAATTGCGTATTAAAACCAGCATCATCTTTAAGCATATCTAACCTAAAATCAGAATTATTTGGATTATTAGTTTGCGCATTATTATCTATTAAAATTGAAGCTCCTTTTTCTCCTGTTGGGGAAGACCAGTAGTTATACCAATAAGCACTTGGTGTTCCTTCTTGGCGTCTTAACACCTTACCTTCATTAGAGGTTACTAAATCACTTGTTTGGGTTTGAATTAACTGAGAATCATCCATTAAATCTATAGTACCACTTAACTCTAAATACCCTGTGTTTTCTACTGCATTAGAACCATTAACAGTAATTGTTTTACCATTTTCTATAATTAGCCCATACGTAGATATTGAATTAGAAACAGTAACATCATTGTTAATTTTAACGATACTCCAAGCTCTAATATTTTCAATACTTTCTACATCCCAAACATTACCATGTTGCCATGCTTCTTGAGAATTCCAACTTCCATCTTCACTAGTTTTATAGGGCATTGGAGCTGTTTGATCTTGTACACTTGTGATATTGTGCATAAGTAATTCATTATCATTTTGAGAATAATCTGTAATTTTATTTGATGTAATATCAGTCATAGGATAGTAAGCTATTAAACTACTCCATGGTACGGTTGCTTTAGTTTCAAAATCTATGATATCTTTAGGTACAATAACTCCTTTTACATTCCCAGAATTATTTTGAATTTCCTGATAGATCATAGTTTGAATTTGAGAGTCTGTTAATACTGTATTAAAAGCTCTTACTTCATCAATCTCTCCATTAAAATATTGCTTATTACTGATATTGCTTGAAATACGACCGACTTCGAAATCCCCTGTCCAATCTGAAGATGATGCTATAGTTGCCCCAATTTGAGCATTATTAGTCTCAGTTGCCTTCATTTCTCCATCAACATATATGGTTTGTTTACCTGTTGCCCCAGAGAAAACTCCTGTTACGTGATGCCATTCATTATAATTTATAATCCCTCCACTGATATCCATAGAAATGTTGGCAGATGTTTTTACACCAAACATTAATTCATTACCATTTTTCACATATAATCTACATCCTATATCTTCTCCAGCAATAGTTATGTTTGCAACTTTAGTATTTTCTGCGTCTATTTTTATCCAAGCCATAATGGTAAGGTTATCCAAACCATTTAAAAGTGCATTTCCACTTAAGTAATCATCAACTCCATCAAAATCTATAGAGGCCGATGACGGATAATCTATTATAAGAACATCCCTATAATCTAGATCTCCTCCTGAATTTAGATTACCATCTGAATCTGGAAGAATTGATAAATCTGTAGGTGCCTCAATATCTTCATTTACATCTAGGGTAGCATCATTGGTTCCATTCGTTTCAAACGCATTATCTAAACCATCCTTATCATCATCTTCTGATAAAATACTATTAGCTAGACCATTTTCCTGAATATCATTATAAGCATCATTATCACTATTTATATCTAAAAAGTCTGGTGTATCATCATCATCTGTATCTATTACTTTTAAACCAGTACCATAGTTACTCCACAGTCCAGGGTAATTACCTGATGTATTTACAGTTCCATTGGGCAGCATGTAACCTAGGGTAGTTTGTGCTTCAACGTTATCAGGAATACCATCATTATCACTATCAATATCTACCTTATCTTCATATCCATCACCATCGGTATCATAACAAGCAATAGCAAAACCTTCGTCAAAATTCATATGGTTGTCCATACTTACCACAAAAGAATAAGTACCTGCTGTTACATTTACTTCATCTTCAATATATTTCCAAGGTGTATTTGAAGAATCTCCATCTGACGGACTAACATTGAAAATACCACTATCTATTATAAGTGTTCCTGAACTACCTGTATCTCCAGTAAAAATTCTTAAACGTCCTGAACCTGTTAACCCATCTCTGGAAGAGAAATATCCGCCATAGGTTAATTGTGTGTTTTCTGTTACTGTAAAGGATTGGTAAAAATCATTAGAGCCACTAGCAATATCAAGATAGTATTGGTCTTCTCCATCTCCAGTTTCAGGGTTTGCATCTTCAAATGGACCTCCATTAGCATAATCGAACCCGCCATTACCATCTACTTTTACGATATTAGATTGATCTCCTTGCCCTAAAACCCACGGAGAAATATCTACATTGATATTATTGCCATAATTGAGTCCTGTTTTATTATTAAATCCACTGTTTACTAACAGGTTTAAGCACTCATCTACATCTAAAATACCATCATTATCATCATCAACATCACAAATATTTCCGATTGAATCTCCATCTGTATCAATATCTCCACATCCGCAGCCTTCTGCTTGCTGAGATGCATCAACACTTGTACCTACTCCTTGCCCTCCATTAACAATATTAGGGATGCCATTTGCATCTACACCTCCTTTAATTCTATAACTTGCATCAAGATGTGAATATCCTATAACAGTGCTGGTAGTATTTCCTTCCATAGCATCTGGACATCCATCATTGTCACTATCTAAATCTAATCTATTGTTTATTCCATCTTCGTCGGTATCCAAATCCATACAGTTTTTAGCATACAGAATACTCATAGGCACAGACTGTTTTGATATTGAACTACTCGCATATTTGAAATCTAAATTCTCTCCACCGGTTTTTTCAAAAAACAGAATCTCAAAAGCATGAAAGCCTTGAGTTAAATATACTGAAGAAGCTGTCTCCTTTGTAGCATGCAACCCATCATTATTAATAATTTCTGCTCCATCAATGTATAATTTACTTCCATCATCTGAACTTAGATAAAATGTGTAGGTGTCTGATGTAACCAAGTTGATATCTCCTGTATACCTTACTGAAAAATTCTCACCATCTCCAGGGGTTATCTCTTGGTATAGTTTATCTACATTTATTTCTTCTGCTGTTCCTACAGCTGTCCATCCTGAATTTGGAATATTATCTACAGTAAATCCGTTTGGAGCTATATTATAAAACTCATAGGATATAGTTCCTGAACAAGACGCAATTTCGTCTACATCTAAAATACCATCATTATCATCATCTAAATCACATATATCTCCAATTAAATCTCCATCAGTATCTACATAATTTGGATTATTAACATCAACACAGGGACTACAATCTTCAGATTGTTGAAATTTGTCGATACCAGAGCCTGCATCTTGTCCTCCATTCGCCATAAGAGGCAAACCTTCTGTATCTACATCGCCTACAATTCTAAAGTTAGTATCTAAATTTGAATATCCTATCTCATTGCTTGTGGCCGTACCTTCTAAAGCATCAGGACACCCATCATTATCACTATCTAAATCTAACCTGTTAGCTATTCCATCTCCATCAGTGTCACCTTCTGAATCTATACAGTTTTCAGCATATAGAATACTCATAGGCACAGATTGCTTTGAAATTGTACTACTAGCATATTTAAAACCTAAATATTCGCCACCGCCTTTTTCAAAAAACAGAATCTCAAAAGCATGAAAACCTTGTGTTAGCTTAATTGATGCCGAAACTTCTTTTACTCCATGCAAACCATCATTATTGATAATTTCTGCACCATCAATGTATAGTTTACTACCATCATCTGAGCTTAAATAAAATGTATAGGTGTCTTCCGTGGCTATATCAATATCTCCAGTATATCTCACTGAAAAATTTTCACCATCTCCTGGAGTTATCTTTTGATACAATTTATCTACATCTATTTCTTCTACTGTTCCTGCAGCTGTCCATCCTGAATTTGGAATATTATCTACTGTAAATCCACTTGGAGCTATATCATAAAACTCATAGGATATAGTTCCTGAACATGCCGAAATAATTTCTACTTCATCCAGAATACCATCATTATCATCATCTACATCAATTGAATCTTTAATACCGTCTCCATCAGAATCTTGGGAGAATATGGGATTGACAAAGAATAAACTAAAAACAATTAGTATTACTCTAAAAAGCGTACTCGTTTTCATAGGTTGGGTTTTAGTAGCTTTGGGATAGCTATTTCAATAAAAAGGAGTTGTTTTATAGTACTAGGAATTTTCATGAAATATTCCTAAAAAGCACTTTATTAGCAGTTCTCTATTTTATCGTGTAGCTAAAGTAATACAATAAAAGTTAAAAAACTAATTTTTTCGTACATTTTTATCGATTAAACGCATTTTTAATCGATAAAATAACTATTTTTTGATTAGTTTTTTAGAAATCACTTGGTTATTATCCATCCTTAACACTGCGATATATGTACCACTTGCTGTGTTAGGTAATTCTAATCCATCATTTAAAATTGAAGGTTCCACTCCTTCTAATTCCATTATAGATTGACCTCTTATATTGTAGAGAACAAATCGTGTTACTTCGCTATTTAGCTTCTTTACATACAGCTTGTTCTGTAACGTATCGTAATACACATAATTCTCCTTAATAATCGCTTCCTCAATACTCAAGGTAGCAGATTTTGACTGGAAAACAATCTCAAATCTCTCATTAAATATACCTTGATCTGAAGTAAAACTGTAAGGTTGATTTTGTTGTAAATCAAAGTAATCGCCTGTTATATTATCTCTTAGGTAAATACTTTGGTCTTCTGAAATATTCTCTAATTCTGAAATCTTAATCTCAAATGCATTGCTACCTGATGACCTGAAATTTAAAGACACCACCTTATCTGATGTAATTTCTCCATAGGCTTGAATATTCATATTCTTGCCTTCCATGTTTAAGTTAAGGTCATTATTACTGGCATCATGTGTTTCTGCTTCGTAACCATAATCATAACCATCTGTAGTCTGGTTACTAAAACCTAATAGCAATTCTCGCTTTGTTTCAGGTCCTGACACAGAACTAAACTCTAAACGTATTTTTTGAAGACTATCTGTTTTTACTTCTGCTGACTTCGATTCCTCAGTCTTAGATTTCTTATTACTTCCTTTTAAAAATACTGAGCCATTATTGTAATTACCATCTGCATCAGATTCTTTTATAAAAACACGTTGGCTATTATTGAATTCTACATTACCATCTGCTATAATCTCAGTTATAAATCCTTGTCCTACTGGAAGATATCTTGTTGGCACTTTTGTACCTTCAAGCCCTCCTGTTGTTGCGCCTTCTAGTCCAACAAATTGAGAAGCTCTTACTGCTCCTGTTTTATTTACCTGTGCATAGCCGCCATTGTACGCATTTAAATTATGAGAAGTACCACTCCATTGTTGCCATAATTGCAACGTCCCGTCTATAACTCCTGCATTATCATCTATAAATTCATGAACATCTAATGCCGATGGGTAAGGATTCCCTAATAAAAACTCGGTCTTACTTGTCCCTGCTATAGAACCTGCACCACCTCTATCTTCTACGGCTACTAAGATAGTACCATTGTTAGGCTTACCTTCAAAAATATATTGTTGCTCGGGTAAGGCTATTCCTGTTCCTTTTTGCGTATAACCTACACCAGGACTTACATCTGTGCTTGTACTTATTTGCGCCCAGTCATAATAAGTTAATCCATTTATATAGGTATACAGCCAAAACGTGCTTATGTTCCCATTAGCTGTATAACTTGAAGTAAAATTGCAATCAAACCCTGATTCATCTCTAAGCATATGAATGTTAAAAGGCGAATTGTTTGTATTGTTTGTTGATGCATTGTTATCTATATAGCTTGTAGCTCCTAAAGTTCCTATAGGCGATGTCCAATAGTTATACCAATAAGGATTAGACACT
Source organism: Hyunsoonleella pacifica (assembly GCF_004310335.1). Taxonomy (GTDB): domain Bacteria; phylum Bacteroidota; class Bacteroidia; order Flavobacteriales; family Flavobacteriaceae; genus Jejuia; species Jejuia pacifica. Next base: position 159,848 of record NZ_SIRS01000003.1, read on the forward strand.
CCTTCTTGACGTCTTAATATTTTACCGTATGAAGAGGTAACGAGATCACTCGTCTCAGTTTGTATCAACTGAGAATCTCCTAATAGATCTATGGTACCACTTAAATCTAAATACCAAGTATTTGAGATGGAGTAATCACTTTCAACTGTTAAAGTTGCTCCAGAATCTACGAGTAAACTTGAAAATGTAATGTCTTCATTTATTGTAATATCTCCTGCTATTTGTACGATAGCATGTTCGTTAATCGCTGTTGGGTCTTCAATATCCCAAACATTGCCATGTGCCCATGTAGATTCTGATGACCACGAACCTGAACTTGAAGCTACATAAGGCATAGGTGCTGTTTGTTCTTGAATAGTTGTTATGTAATGTATGTACAACCATTTATCATATCCTGAATAATCTGTTGTTCTTCCCATAACAATATTAGTCATAGGATAATATGCAATTAAATTATTCCAAGGCACGGTATTGTTTGTACTAGTATCATGTATAGGTTTTACTACCATTTTCCCTTGTAATACGCCGCTATTTTCTTCTACTTCTTGATATACTATTTGAGCAATTTGATTTGGTGTTAGCGCAGTATCAAAAACTCTTACCTCATCAATATCTCCCTTAAAATATAAATGATCTGAGACATTTTCTGTTGACAGTTTCCCGATTTCAAAATTGTCGTTTGAATTCTCTGTATTACTAATATTAGCACCTGTATTCCCGACATTTCCTGAATCACTCAGAATCCCATCAACATATAAAAACACATCACCAGTAGCACTAGAATAAGAGCCGGTAACATGATGCCATTCATCATAAGCAATTGCTGTACAACTACAACCTATCGTCACTGGAGCATTACCATCAGTTGTTATTGTAAACATAGGCCTATTACCATTACCTAACCATAATTTACACCCTGTATCTTCTCCAGCAATTACCATATCTGTAGTATTACCAGAATCGGTTTTTACCCAAGCCATTATGGTTACATCACTCAATCCATCTATAAAGCTATTTGCTGACAAATAATCATCGATACCATCAAAATCAATTGATGCATAGGTTGGAGGGTTGATATCAAACAAGTCGCGATAATCTAAATCTCCTCCTAAGGTTAAGTCAAAATCTGCATCTGGTAGAATAGATAAATCTGTAGGGTCTTCAATATCTTCATTTACATCCCAGCTGTTATCACTAACACCAGTAGTTTCAAATGTATTTTTTAACCCGTCTGAATCATCATCTGCAGCCGTATAAGAATCTGCCATCCCATTTTCTTGAATATCATTATAATTATCATTATCTGAGTTTAAATCAATAAAATCTGGAATATTATCATTATCGGTATCTTGAGGATAAATTCCACTTCCATAGGCTAGATCTATTCCTGTTACAGGATCTATTGTTCCTGTTGGCAAAATATAACCCAATGTAGACTGCCCTTCAATATTATCAGGAATTCCGTCATCATCCGCATCTATGTCTAAATGATTAAAGAAACCATCTCCATCCGTATCTTCACCCCTTACAATATTTAATGAATTTGCATTAAAATCTAAAAACTGACATTGCGTAAATGACATCCCAAACAATCGTGTACTTGTGAATGAAAAGGTTTTTATTGCTTGCATTCTCATGGAAAAAGAATTTCCAACAAACTGATAATAAGCTCTAAGCACTTTTAAGTCAGAGAAACCTGGTCCTTCTTGCAGTCCAGATGCACTTATTTGAATATCTCCTCCCAAATCTGATACTTCTAATGAGGATGGATTTTCTATACCGTATGCAGCAGGGTTATAATATACTACTGACTCTCTTAAACTGCCAGATCCATCACAGTCCCAAGTTATTCCGTTAACTCTAAAAATTTCAGTTGATGGTGTAGTAGTTCCTGCATTTACTATAGTAAAATTAAATGTGGCCCCAGGTGTTCCTGTTCCAGAAAAAGTTAGTGCTGTTTGTAAATTACTAGGTGTATCTACAGTATCATCATCAATATTGTCAATTGTAGCATTTGTTAACTCTGTGATTTCCATCAAGATGTCGTATCCTTGAATAGAATTACTAAATCTATAAATAGCACCAACTGTATCTATTGGTCCAGTGCTTGCTGCTGCATCATAAACCCCATTTTCAAATGCTAATTCAGGTAATGAACATTCAAATCTGTTTTCTCCTAAATTCTCAATGGCATCTGTTATTCCATCATTATCATCATCATAATCTAAATTATCTATTATACTATCTCCATCTGTATCTGGCTGTGAACTACAATTGGCATCTCCACCTGAAACATTAAAATAAATATCGTGTCCTGTGGAGTTTGCTGCACTACCATTATTATTTATTACCTCTGTTCCTGCTACTGTAACTGATACATAACTTGAAGAATCCCATCCGTCATTGGCGATATCGTATAGTTTTATGTAATAGTTAGTACCATTTGCAACACAGCCTAGGTTATACTTTGAACCGTAATCATTTGTAGAACCTTGCTGAGATGAAACATAACACTGATTATCATCACAAATAGTAGCAATCAAGTCGTTTGATGTATTGTAAACTTCAAGCTTATTTTCATAAGCATCATTATCCCAAACAACGATTATTTGCACGTCAGAGTGTTGCGAAAAAGAAAAATTAAACGCAAAAAAGGTTAAAAACAGACTAAAAAGTAGTTTTAGTTTCATAATTAATAGATTTGGGTAAATCAAAATTATATATGTTCTCAAGTGGGTTATATATTTCTCTAGCTATATTCAAAAAAGATTTCAGACCCACTTAATTAACAAGTAATTATATTTTAGTTATTATTAAAATTTTAATTGTTTTATCTCTAGATTTATCATTCTTTCCAATTATATTATTTCTACTTTTAAAACTATTCCATTAAATAGTTAAAAAAACATATTGAAATACTTTATTGAGAAATACTTTCTCTAGCAAGTACATCATTAAATTTTGTATCTATCTCAATTAATAGAGAGTTGTTTATTAAATCTAAAGTTCCACTTACATCAAGATAATCTGTTATTTCTAATTGTATATCTTGTTTTGCATCTCCTATTGTAAAAACAACATCATCATAACTTTCAAAATTCTTTTTATCAACTATTAACGCCATAGCCTTAAAATCATTTAAGGTTTTTATTCCTTCGGATAATGTAGAGAGCCCATTAAATACAACATTGTTTCTTATGTGATAAATCCCCCATGTATAATTCTCATCTGAATTAGACATGTTATCTGCCCTACCATCTCCAGGAATAGCCCACTTATCGCCATGCAACCACGTACTTTTTTCATACCAAAAACCATCTTGTTTAGTTGTAAATGGCATTGGTGCTGTTTGCGGATTTAAGGCTGCCATGTTGTGGATAGTTGCTGTATTATTTTTTTCAGATTTATCTTCAATTTTAGCATTTACAATTGCTGTCATTGGATAATACATTTCTAAATCTTTCCAGTTTCTTAGTCCAATTTGATGTGGTGTAATAGTGCCTTTGAGAACTCCATTATCATTTTTAATTTCCTGAAAGACTATAGCTTTAATTTCTTTATCACTCAAAATCGTATTAAACAAACGAATTTCATCCATACTACCCGTGTAGTATACGCCAGATGCATTATTTTCTTTAGCCATCATAAACTTTTCGTCTGTTTTTGTAACTTCACTGTAAAATCCAACAATATCTTGTTTTCCTGGATAGGCTAAATTTTGATGATGTACCCACATACCATCAATTAATATATCAGCAGTATCATTTTCAAAATCAATTACAACAGCTATATGTCTCCATATCCCCTTTTTTAAACCGTATTTTCTTGAGAATTTCACAGTATGCAAACGACCAAATGGTGTTTTAAAATGTCCTTCTACTTCTAATGTAGATCCTACTGATTTTAGTTCTAAAGCATTATCCTCTCCAAAAAGAAAAGATGAAGAAGCATTTTCATCTTGAATATCGTTCTTAACCCAACCCATTAAAGTAATTCCTTTGGTGTTGGTTTCATTAAATTTAGATAACATTGCTTTTCCTGAAACATAATCATTAACCCCATCAAAGTGAATAGCAGCTTCTTCTGGTGGATTTACATCATATAGATCACGATAATCTAAATCTCCATTAAAACTTAAATCGTTATCACTATCAGGTAATAGGTTATTTTCTATTTCTTCGTTAATACTATACCCATCTCGCTTTTTTCTACCTTCAAAAATATCATCTAAACCATCTAGATCTTTATCAGAATTAGAAATAGAGTTTGCCATCCCATTTTCTTGAATATCTGGTGTACCATCTCCATCACTATCACTATCCAAATAATCAAACAAGCCATCTCCATCAGTATCAATTGGCTTAAGTCCATTGTTATAATTACTACATATTCCTGTTTTGACATTTACTATATGGGAAGGCAATACATAACCTGTACTGGTTTGTGCTTCGATATTATCTAAAATACCGTCGTTATCACTATCTAAATCTAAGTGATTGGGGATACCGTCATTATCTCGATCTAAACTTTTACAAATGTTGTGAATGTTTAAGGCATCGAAATCTGGGTCCTTGAAATTAATTATACCATCTTTATCTGCATCTGCATCTGGGTTTTTACCAAAAGATTCATCTACATCATTTATACCATCATTATCATCGTCTAAATCAATAATATTAGCAATACCATCTTTATCAGAATCTTCTAATTGGTAACTTAATGCTTTAACAGCATTTTCCTTTGTCTTCTTTTGCGCATTTCCAAGAACAACACAAAATGCAAGCAGCAAAACACTTAAAAGTAGTTTTAGCTTCATAAATGGTCGATTTAGGTTGTATCAGATAGATTAAACTAACTGAACTTATATTTGAAATAAAATTGAGGGAAGACTATTTCAAATTACTATTTTACTTACATGCGGATTAAGTAATTAGAGCAAATCTAGATTAAAAAATCGATAAAAGCAACAAAAAATCGGTTAAAAAGCATATTTTTTCCGATAAACAAAAAATAAGGCATAATTTTAGACAATAATATCTACTAAATCTTCAATTTTTGAAATCAATTGAATCTTGATAGAGGTATTCTTTACTGCTATTTTATTGTATCTTGATATAAATATAGTTGAAAAGCCCAATTTTTCAGCCTCCAAAATGCGCTGCTCTACCCTTTGGACAGGTCGGATTTCTCCTGAAAGTCCAACCTCAGCAGCAAAACAAAAATCACTTTGTAAAGGTTCATCTTCATTAGATGATAAAATAGCTGCCGCAACAGCTAAATCTATAGCTGGATCATCAACAGTTATTCCTCCTGTGATATTTAGAAATACATCTTTGGCTCCCAAACGAAAACCAGCTCGCTTTTCTAAAACTGCCAATAGCATATTTAAACGTTTTGCGTTAAATCCTGTGGCGCTACGTTGCGGTGTACCATAAACTGCTGTACTTACCAAAGCTTGTACTTCAATCATTAAAGGACGCATACCTTCCAAGGTTGCTGCAATGGCATTGCCCGACAATTCTTCGTCTTTCTTAGAAATTAAAATTTCTGAAGGGTTTGACACTTCTCTTAGGCCTGAACCTTGCATTTCATAAATACCTAATTCATTAGTAGATCCAAACCTGTTTTTATGAGCTCTCAAAATTCTAAATACATGATTACGATCGCCTTCAAACTGCAATACAGTATCTACCATGTGTTCTAAAATTTTTGGACCAGCAATATTCCCATCCTTTGTAATGTGCCCAATTAAAATTACTGGAGTTGCTGTTTCCTTGGCAAACTTTATAAGCTCTGTTGTACATTCTTTGATTTGCGAAATGCTTCCTGAAGAAGACTCTATATAATCACTATGTAACGTTTGTATAGAATCTATTATAACAATATCTGGCTCTAAAGCCTCTATTTGTTTAAATATATTTTGAGTTTTGGTTTCAGTGAGTATGTAGCAATTATTATTTTCAGGATTAATACGTTCTGCACGCATTTTTATTTGTTTCTGACTTTCCTCTCCTGAAACATAAAGCGTTTTGTAAGGTAGTTTCAATGAAATTTGAAGCAACAGGGTACTCTTTCCTATTCCTGGTTCTCCTCCTAATAGCGTTAACGAACCAGGAACTATTCCTCCTCCTAAAACTCTATTAAACTCTTTATCTAAACTACTTAATCGTGCTTCTTCAGAAAGGTCAATATCTTTTATCCTTAAAGGTTTGGAAACTCTGTTTTTAGGATTAGATTCTGTTTTCCAGTCATTCTTTTCTGGTTTTTGCAATACTTCTTCTGCAATAGTATTCCATTCTTTACAAGCATTGCATTGCCCTTGCCATTTAGCATATTGCGCCCCACAATTTTGACAAAAAAATGTAGTCTTTACCTTTGCCATTACTAATATCCAAAATCTTCTTTTATGGCATCTGCCAACTCTAAAACCTTGTCTTTTGTTATCCCTGCAATTTCATCTAAAGTATAGGCAGACTGGTAGGTTTTCATTGCTTTTTTAGGCTCCCCAGTTTCTTCGTAAAATCTTGCTATATAATAATTTCCTAATAATGTTTTAGGATATTGTTTTCTCGCTAATTTCCCTAAAGGTTCGTAATATTCAAACAGTTCATTCTTCTCAATTGCGGCAGCAATAGCTCTAAAATCGTTTATAAGGATTTGTTTCTCTATGCCAAATAAATCTTGAATAGCTTGATATTTTTCCTCTAAATATATTACAGGAGAAATTTCTAATTCTAAAATTTCTTCTTTGTACTCTTTTTTACTTATAGGTTGAAATACTTTAAATATAGTTTGAAGTGCATTAGGGATAGCATGCGCTGGTGCAGAATAATGGGTAGCATTTTTTAAACTATCAAAACTATATGATATGTTTTCGTTTTCTATAGCAGATAGGTCCGTATGTAAAGCTTCAGACATCTGTTTTAAAGATTTACTATCACCTTCAGCATTTGCTAAATGGTAAAATATTTTAGTGTCTAACTTAGATACACTTTCAGGGATATACTCTAACATGTTTGGTGCTAATTCTGGACTCACAACAATATAACCTTGAAATAACGGATTAGATTTTAAAAGGTAGTAGTTAATAAAATTAGCTGTGTTACCATGGCCTACTGCCACTCTAAAATTTGCAGTTCTGTAATTGGTCTCAATATAAGGTACTAGTTCCATACCTAAAAATTCAAAAAAAGCAGCTCCCGTTTCAACAGGTAGCGAATTTTGCTCTGAATATAAACAATCATCATAACGGGTATCCACTTGATTTATCCCAACCACAATGGCTTCTGGCATATCTTCCCAATAAGAATAATAATCTACATTACCTGCTACCGCTTCAAATAGATAATCGCCATCCAACACCACAAAAATAGGATAGCTTTTTTCTTCATTTGTATTGTAACCTCTAGGCAACTGAATTTTAATTTGACGTTCTTCTCCTAATTTTGAAGATTGAAAGTTTTCATATTTTACTTGGGCAGCTAAATAATTAAACACAAGTATTAGCACCAAAAAGAGATTAATAGCTTTTTTCATTTTTTAAATGATTTGAGATTTTTTTGATACTGCCAAGGTAATAAATAAAGCTAGAGATTAAAAGCCCGCTTTAATTACGTTCTATGTTTTTCTTTCTATTAAAAATTGGTAGATAAATTAAAGATAGTCCTCCAAAAATGATAATAAGCAAAGTTTGCGAGCCCCACATTATCCAACCAAAAGCACGACTCGGATCTTCAGGAAGATTAAACAACGAAAAGGCTAAAACTATAGCTTCTGGATACGACCCTATACCTCCATTAGTTGCTGCAATGCTAAAACTAGCGGCTATAAAACCAATTAAAATAGCTGCAAAAGGCACGTTACTGGTTTGCTCTAAAGCAAATGAAGTTACATAAAACATTAATACATACATACTCCAAATAAAAAGTGTATGGAAAATGAATGCCCATTTCTTCTTCATTTTAAATATACTAAGAGCACCTTCTACCAAACCATTTACAAAGTTTCTAATTTTTAAGGCAATTTTTGATGTGCTTTTTTTAACGTATCTAAAAAAGAAAACGACAAGCACCAATAATCCAGCCATAGCTAGTATAATTTTTGAAGGGTCGAATTTTTCAACTAAAAAACCATAAATAAAATCGAATTGCAGAAACAATGTTATAGCGATAATCCCTAACATTACTATCATATCTGCAATACGTTCTGCAACTATAGTTCCAAAACCTTTTTCAAACGGTACGCCTTCATAATTTGTTAAAATTGTAGCTCGTGCCACCTCTCCAGCTCTTGGAATTGTATAGTTAATTAAATAGGTAGCAAAAACAGCCATAATACTATTTCCTAGTTTAATATTATAACCCATTGGTTCTAGTTGAAACCGCCAACGATAAGCTCTTGATAAATGACTTAGCAAACCAAAAAAAACTCCAAGAATGATGTACGTATAATCTGCTTGTTGAAAATATTCAATAAGTTTTTCTATTGAAATTTGTGATAAAGAATACCAAACCAAAAACACTCCCAATAATAAAGGGAGTGTAATAGTTAATATTCTTTTTATGTTAGGTTTCAACCTTTTATTTTAACAAGTTTGTGGCTTCATCAGGAAATACTAAAGACGGCTTAAATCCCTTTGCATCTTCAATATCCATAAATGCATAAGTTATCAATATAAGAGTATCTCCTACTGAAACTCTTCTAGCTGCTGCTCCATTTAAAGTAATCTCGCCGCTTTTTCGTGGTCCAGGAATACAATAGGTTTCTAAGCGTTCTCCATTATCATTATTTACAATTTGAACTTTTTCGCCTTGTATAATATTAGCAGCATCCATTAAGTCTTCATCAATAGTTATACTACCAATATAATTGAGTTCTGCACCTGTGCATTTAACTCTATGAATTTTAGATTTTACTACTTGAATTTGCATTTGGCAAAGGTAATTAATTTAATGCGATATTATCAATAAGTCTAATCTCGCCAGCATACACAGCTATAAATGCTCTGTACTTTTTTTTATTAGATTTTCGTTTTACTGGTTTTAAGGTTTCGGTATCAGCAATTATAAAATATTCTAACTCTAGCAAATTATGTTCTGCAAACTGACTACCAACCCATTCCAGTACTTTATTAGCACTTTTTATGCCAAATTTCGTTTTAGCTGTTTTTAAAGTTTTATATATAAACGGTGCTGCTTCTAAGTACTCTGGTTTTAACCTTGTATTTCTAGAACTCATAGCTAAGCCATTGGTTTCGCGATGAATTTTACAACCAACAATTTTCACAGGCAACTCATGCTTTTTAACAAGTTTCTTAATAATTTGAAGTTGCTGAAAATCCTTTTCGCCAAAATAGGCTTTGTTCGGGGATACTATTTCAAAAAAACGTTTTACAATAGTACCAACACCATCAAAATGTCCATGGCGAAATTTACCTTCCATCTCAAATTCTAAACCATCAAAATCAAAAGCTTGAGATACTGTTTTACCTTCATAAATATCATCTACTGTAGGTGCATAAACAACAATAGCATCCTTACTTACTGTTTTTAACAGTGCAACATCTTTATCTAATGTTCTAGGATATTTATCTAAGTCCTTTTTATTATCAAACTGTGTGGGGTTTACAAAAATACTTACCACCACCACATTATTTTCTTTTAGTGCCCTAATTACCAATTGTAAATGGCCTTCGTGCAGTGCTCCCATAGTTGGCACCATTCCAACAGATAATCCTTCGTATTTTAATGCTTCAATAGCATTACTAATTTTATTTTTTTCAGTGTAAACCTTCAACTTTTCATAAAAATTAACGCGTGCAAACTTAAGATTTTACGGGGACTTTGCATAAATTTTTGTACTTTTGCGTGTTTTTATTTTTGAATCTTCAAAAGCAAACCATATATGAAAGATAAGAGGATATTGTATGTATCATCTGAAGTAGTGCCTTATTTACCTGAAACCGAAATTTCTTCAATGTCGTTCGAGGCGCCTAGAATGGTTAATCAACAAGGTGGTCAAATTAGAATTTTTATGCCAAGATATGGCAATATTAATGAAAGAAGACACCAATTACACGAAGTTATAAGATTATCTGGTATAAATCTAGTAATTAATGACTTAGACATGCCTTTAATCATAAAAGTAGCTTCTATACCTAAAGAACGCATCCAAGTTTACTTTATAGATAACGATGAGTATTTTAAAAGAAAAGCAACCTTAACCGATGAAAACGGTGTATTGTTTTCTGATAATGACGAACGTGCGATTTTCTTTGCTAAAGGTGTCATAGAAACAGTGAAAAAATTAAACTGGTCTCCTGATGTTATACATGTTCACGGTTGGTTAGCTTCATTACTTCCTCTCTACCTAAGAGAATATTACAAAGATGAGCCTCTATTTAATGAAAGTAAAATAGTAACTTCTGTATACAATCAAAGTTTTAACAATACGTTAAATAAAGATATGGTCAATAAGATTAAATTTGACAACATAAACGAAGAAGCTATAAAGTCATTAGAGGAGCCTTCATATAATAACTTAATGCAAGTTGCAGTTGACTACTCTGATGCTTTAATTATGGGATCTGAAGTTTTACCAGAACATTTAGAAGAGTATATTAAAAATTCTAATAAACCTGTATTAGAATATAAAAGCAAAGATGAATTTGGAGAAGCCTACACAGAGTTTTTTAACACTGAAGTTTTAGGTTAATACGCCAAATTATCCTTTAGAGATTTATGAAGAAGATATTGAAAGCCCCTAATTATGCTATTGCCCTATTTAGCATTTTTTTAGTAACACTAAGTTGTGATACAGAATATAGTTCTATAGAAAGCAGTGTGCTAGGAGAAGGCAATTTTAATTTCAACGGTAATGCGTTTGAAATCCCTGTAAAAGCTTATAATAAAAACTTATCAGCACAACAAATAAATGGATTAACCAGTAATCTCCTTGGTTTTTTTGACGACCCAATATATGGAGAAACAACTGCTAGTATTGTCACTCAAGTTGTGCCATCAAGTTTTGCAACTAATGATGCAAATATGTTTGGAGTTAATCCTATAATTGAATCCGTTACTTTAACGATTCCCTATTTCAGTACCCAAACTAGTATTGATACTGAAGGAAAACCTGAATATAAAATAGACTCTCTGTTTGTTAAAAACAATAACCCAGAAAACATTAAACCTATTAGGTTAAAGATTTATGAAAACTCCTATTTTTTGAGAAGTTTTAATCCAGTTGATATTGAAAATAATTCCCAAAATTATTTTTCTAAGGCTGATGCATCCATTAATAATACTGATAATTTTTCTGAAATTGAAAGTGGTAGCATTAATTTTGATGAGCATATCGGTCAGTTATTTTATGATGACTCTTATACCATAGAAGCAGATGCAAGAGAAATAAAAAGCACTACAGGAGGAATTGAAACAACATCATATTTACCACCAGCTTTAGAATTAGAATTGGCGGACTCTGATACCAGTAAAGCACGTTGGCAATCTTTAATATTAGATCAAGCTGGGTTACCTACACTTAGTAACGCAAACAACTTTTTAAATCATTTTAGAGGTTTATACATAAAAGCCCAAGCTGAAAATGGAGATGGAAGTATGGTATTGCTAAATTTAGCTGATAGCGGAGCCTCTATTACGATAAATTACTCTAGTGATGATGGCGCTGATGCAGATACTGATAGAGACAGTGGAAGTTATACACTTAACTTAAATGGTAACAGATTAAATACCTTTATAAATAATTATAATCCCGCTATTTTACCTACAACACCAAATACTGATGAAGGCGATGAAACTTTATATATAAAAGGCAGTGAGGGCTCAATGTCTGTTATTGAACTTTTTAACGGCATGGGAGATTGTGGAGAAGACGCTTTAGAATGCTTTAAAAGGCTTTTCAGAAAAACTAATGAAAATGGTGAGTTCATTCAGGTTAATGAACAATTTGAATTAAAACGATTAATTAATGAAGCCCATTTAGTTATATATGAAGACGATACCTTCATAACACCAGAAGACCCTAAAGATCTTAATGGAGAAGATTATCATAGATATGATAGGCTTTATATCTATGACTTAGAAAATAACATTCCTATTTTAGATTACAATACTGATATTACAACAGATGCAAGCAATCCTCTGGTATCGAGAACATTTAGCTTAGGCAGAAGAATAACTGATGAAAATGGTGTATCTAAATACAAGCTTAAAGTTACAGATTTATTAAATAACATTTTAATTAGAGATGTTAACGTTACAAAATTAGGATTAGTACTTACAAATAATGTAAACATAAATTCGAACACTGCATTATTAAACAGTACAGATAATGTAACTGGCATTCCTTCAACTGCCATTATTACACCAAGGGGCACAGTATTACACGGTAGTAATACAACTGCCACTACAAACGAGGGAATTAGCAAAAAATTACGTTTAGAAGTATTTTTTACTGAATTAAATTAGACTAAAAACGCATACATTTGTTTTTTGTCGTGTAAAACAATACGTTTACATAAATATTATTAGTTATAGCTATTTATTTTTCATATTTACCATCAATTATATAACCCCAAAATCAAATTAAGAAACTATGTGTGGAATTGTCGGATATATAGGACACAGAGATGCATATCCTATTGTAATAGAAGGGCTTAAACGTCTAGAATATCGTGGCTATGATAGTGCAGGCATAGCTCTATATGACGGTACTGATTTAAAGGTATCAAAAACTAAAGGAAAAGTTTCTGATTTAGAAGAACGTGTTAAAAATCAAATATCTAAATCTGGTAATTTAGGAATTGGACACACACGTTGGGCTACTCATGGTGTGCCAAATGATGTGAATTCCCATCCACATGTTTCAAACTCTGGGGATCTTGTGATTATCCATAACGGAATTATAGAGAATTACGAATCTCTAAAACAAGAACTTATAAAAAGAGGATATACTTTTAAGTCAGATACTGATACTGAAGTACTTATCAATCTTATAGAAGAAGTTAAAACTAAAGAAAAAGTTAAATTAGGTAAAGCCGTACAAATCGCTTTAAATCAAGTTGTTGGAGCTTACGCAATAGCTGTGTTTGATAAAAATAAACCGGAAGAAGTAGTTGTAGCTCGCTTAGGTAGTCCACTCGCTGTAGGAATAGGTGAGGATGAATTTTTTATTGCTAGCGATGCTTCTCCTTTCATAGAATACACTAAAAATGCCATTTATTTAGAAGACGAAGAAATGGCTATTATTAGATTCCATAAAGGCATAAAGGTTAGAAAAATAAAAGATGATTCTTTAGTAGATCCTTACATTCAAGAACTTCAATTAAATTTAGAACAAATTGAAAAAGGAGGGTATGAGCATTTTATGCTTAAAGAAATACATGAGCAACCTAAAGCTATAAATGATACTTATAGAGGGCGATTATTAAGAGATGAAGCTATTATAAAAATGGCTGGTATTGAGGATAACATGAAAAAATTCTTAAATGCTAACCGTATTATAATTGTTGCTTGTGGTACATCATGGCATGCTGGTTTAGTTGCTGAATATATCTTTGAAGATTTAGCACGTATACCTGTTGAAGTTGAATACGCATCTGAATTTAGATATAGAAATCCTGTTATTACTGAAAACGATGTACTTATCGCTATTTCCCAATCTGGAGAAACAGCTGATACTTTAGCAGCTATTAAAATGGCAAAATCTAAAGGTGCTTTTGTTTTTGGTGTATGTAACGTTGTTGGATCTTCAATAGCCAGAGAATCCGATGCTGGTGCTTATACACACGCTGGCCCTGAAATTGGAGTTGCTTCAACCAAAGCATTTACCACTCAAATAACAGTTTTATCTTTAATAGCTTTACGCCTTGCTAGAGCAAAAGGAACTATTTCAAGTTCAGACTTCCGCCATTATTTATTAGAGATGGAAATGATTCCAGAAAAAGTAGAAAAGACTCTAGAATCAGACGCTCATATAAAGGAGGTTTCTAAAATTTACAAAGATGCTGCTAACTTTTTATATTTAGGAAGAGGTTATAATTTCCCTGTTGCTTTAGAAGGTGCCTTAAAACTAAAAGAGATATCATATATTCATGCTGAAGGTTATCCAGCAGCTGAGATGAAGCATGGACCTATTGCTTTAATAGATGAAAACATGCCAATAGTAGTTATAGCTACAAAAGCAGAACACTATGATAAGGTAGTTAGTAATATTCAAGAAATTAAATCTAGAAAAGGTAAAATTATTGGAGTTATTACAGAAGGAGACACTATAGTTAGAGAGTTAGCAGATCATGTTATTGAAGTGCCCGAAACAATAGAAGCACTATCTCCACTACTAACAACCATACCTCTTCAATTGTTATCTTACCATATTGCAGTAATGCTAGAGAAAAATGTGGATCAACCCAGAAATCTTGCAAAATCTGTAACTGTAGAATAATATTTTAAACAGGGATTTTAAAACTAAAATCCCTGTTTAGTTTTCAATATTCTTTAATTTTATAACTATTTTTTGTTAAAAGCGTAAATTTTATCGCTTTTTTTTATGAAAATATACTATGCATGCATAATTTTTTCATATTTTTATTGCCAATCAAATGGTAAACCCCATTATTAAATAAACTAATTCAGATAGATGAAAACAATTCTTAAATTAATTTTATTGTTGTTTAGCGTAAGTAGTTTTGCCCAAACAACAATTAAAGGAACCGTTAAGGATGATAGCGGTCAACCTATCCCTGGAACCAATATCATAATATTAGGTACTACTGTAGGAACAGTTACAGATTTTGATGGTGGTTTTACTTTAACTACTAATCAAAACCCTCCCTTTTCCATTCAAGTAAGTAGTGTTGGTTTTGAAACAGCAACTCAAGAGATAACATCAAACAATCAAAACGTTGATATTATTTTAAAAGAAGGTAATGAACTTGATGAAGTTGTAATTTCAGCATCACGTACACCTGAGCGTATTTTTGAATCTCCTGTAACCGTGGAAAGATTTGGCATTAAAGCAATAAAGAATACTGCTTCAGCTGATTTTTATGGCGGACTAGAAAATTTAAAGGGTGTGGATATAAACACCAATAGTCTTACATTTAAATCAATAAACACAAGGGGGTTTGCAACCTTTGCTAATACACGCTTTATGCAATTAGTAGATGGTATGGACAATTCTGCTCCTGCACTTAACTTTCCATTAGGTAACCTTTTAGGAATGGTGGAAACCGACGTACAAAGTGTAGAGCTTTTACCAGGTGCATCATCTGCACTTTACGGTGCCAACGCTTTTAACGGGATATTATTTATGACTAGTAAAAACCCTTTTGACCATGAGGGTGGTGTAAAAGGTTACATCAAGCAAGGTATTACATCTCAAGAAGCAGCAGGAAATAACGATTATACTGATATAGGTATAAGTGTTTCACATAAATTTAGCGATCATTTTGCAGCCAAGGTTAACTTTGGATATTTAAAAGGAACTGATTGGTTTGCCACTAACTATGACGATAAAGATACTCCTGGTGGCACGCGAGAATCTAATATTAATTATGATGGAGTTAACGTATATGGAGATAATGTAACTACAAATATTAGAGATGCAGCACCAGCAAGTATAAAAGGTATAATACCAGATGTAAATGTTAGTAGAACTGGTTATAGAGAAATAGATTTAACTGATTATGATGCTGAAAGCGTTAAAGCTGATTGGGGGTTATACTTTCGCCCGTGGGGTAACGATTTTGAAATCCAATATGTTGGAAAAGTAGGAACTGGATCTACCATTTATCAAGGAGCGCAACGTTATAGAATAGATGGATTTTCATTACAACAACATAAATTAGAAGTTAGAACTGATGATTTTTTCATAAGAGGTTATGTGACATCTGATAAGGCTGGCGACACTTATGTAATGGATGTTGCAGGTCCAAATTTATTACAAGCATGGAAATCTCATCAAGATTGGTTTGGAGATTATATTGGCACCTATGCTGCTTCTGTTTTAGGAGGTGCTACTGATGCACAAGCCCATAATGCTGCAAGAACAGCTGCTGAAGAAGGAAGACCTGATCTAGAATCTGATGAGTTTCAACGTCTTTTCAATCAAGTCACATCAGACACTGATTTCTTGACAGGTTCTGCATTTAAAGATAATTCTAAAATTTATCACGGAGATTTAAATTATAATTTCAAGGATAAAATAGATTTTGCCGAAATACAAGTTGGTGGCTCATATAGAACATATCGTTTAAACTCATTTGGTACTATTTATGCTGATGCTAATGGTCCCATTACATATTCAGAACTAGGAATTTACACCCAACTACAACGTTCTGTTGACTTAAATGAAAGTTTGGAACTCAAATTAACAGGATCTATCAGATATGATAAATCAGAATTGTTTGACGGTTTCTTCTCTCCTAGAATCTCAGCTGGATTAACAGTCAACGAAAATCATAACTTCAGAGCTTCATTCCAAACTGGATTTAGAAACCCAGATACACAATCGTTATACATTGGATTAAGAACTGCTTTAGGAACTTTAATTGGTGGTGCAACCGATATCGGAGAACGCTATTCTAGAGATTATGACGTAAGTCAGTTTGCACAAAACAATCTTGGTCAACCATCTAGTATTACCCAAACAGGAGCAGCAGCTTACACTAATTCTCTTTTTGCTTCAATTGCCAATGGTTTAGGAACCCATGACCCATCATCTAACGGCAGTAATTTTATTGGTAACTCAAGTTTTTCGGAACCTGAGCAGGTTAGCTCTTTTGAGCTTGGATATAGAGGAAAAGTAAGTGGTTTTATAATAGACGCATCTGCCTACTATAGTACCTACAACGACTTTCTCGCCAATGAAACTGTAATTGCACCACTTTATGGTAATGTATCTAACTTTGACCTAACAGGCTATGATCCAAATAACCCAGCTTCAGTAGCTGGTCTTAATGCAGATACCCAACAAATATTAGCAGCTTTGAGTAATGGAGATGTAGTAGGGTACCAAACATATACAAATACTGAAGAAACAGTTAACTCCTATGGTGCCGCTATTGGAGTATCAACAAAAGTATTTGATGATTTTGACTTAAGCGCCAACTACACATGGGCTCGACTAGACTTTGACGTTGCTGGTAATCCAGATTTTAGAACCAATTTCAATACACCAGAACATAAAGTAAAATTAGGCTTTGGAAAAACAGAGTTATTTAAAAACTTTGGATTTAACCTTGCTTGGAGATGGAGCGACAATTACTTCTGGGAAGCTTCCTTTGGAGATGGAGAAATACCTGCATTCAATGTATTAGATGCACAAGTTAACTACAGGATACCAAACTTAAAAACGACTATTAAGGCTGGAGCCACTAATCTATTAGCGGATGAATACTTTACTGCCTTTGGAACAGGTTTCATAGGATCTCAGTATTATGTAGCGTTAACCATCAACAATCTTTAAAAATTTAAGCAATGAAAAATATAAAATACATCATTTTATCAATATTCGCACTAAGTTTTTTAGCTTGTGAAAACGAAGAGTTAGAAGAACTAAGAAATAAAAATAGTACCGAAGAAATAATACTTCCTGAATTAACTTCTGGATCTGCAGATTTTTCTAACTATGTAGCGGTAGGCGCATCATTTACAGCAGGTTTTACTGATGGCGCATTGTTTATAGCTGGTCAAGAAAATTCTTTTCCAAACATCCTGTCGCAACAATTTATGAAAGTTGGTGGTAACGAACTTACGCAACCTCTAATGAACGATAATATTGGAGGTTTACTTATAGGAGGAATGCCAAACCCTCAATTCTTACCAAGATTATTTTTTAATGGTACAGGACCTCAAAGATTACCTTCTACGCCAACAACTGAAGGTGCTGCAAATTTAGGTGGTACTTTTACTAATATGGGTGTGCCAGGAGCCAAAAGTTTTCATCTATTATTTGACGGTTATGGTAATCCTGCAAATTTATCCCTAGAATTAGCAAACCCTTACTATGTACGAATGGCATCTAGTCCAACAGCTACTGTTTTAGGTGATGCTTTGGCTCAAAACCCAACTTTCTTCACGCTTTCAGAAATTGGAGGAAATGATGTTTTAGGTTTTGCTACTTCTGGTGGAGACGGATCAAACCCTATTACAGATACCGCAACTTTTGATGCCTCTTTTAATGCTTTAGTAGGTGCTTTAACCTCAAACGGAGCTAAAGGCGTGGTAACCAATGTGCCTTATGTAACAGATTTACCGTTTTTTACAACAGTACCAAATAATGCACTTGAATTAGATGCTGCTACAGCTGCACAATTAACTGGTGTATTTCAAGCAGTAAGTGGTATTTTTCTACAAGGAGCTGTTTTGCAGGGGGTACCTATTGAACAAGCGCAAGCATTGGCTGCACAATATGCCATTACATTTAATGAAGGTCCGAACAGATGGATAATAGATGTACCAGTTACACAAACAAATCCGTTGGGCTTTAGACAAATGACAGAAGATGAGTTACTAGTTTTAACCATAGATCAAACTGCATTAGCACAAGGTTATGGTACTGTAGCTTTAACCCCTGAAGTTCTTCAAGTTTTAGGGCTATTACAACAAGGAGGAACTCCAACACCAGAACAAGCAGGATTAGTTTTAGCTGCTGTAAACGGTATTGATGATAAAGACGCTTTAGATAGTGATGAACTATCTGAAATTATAACTGCAACTGATGCGTTCAACGCCACCATAGAAAGTGTGGCTAATTCTAATGAGAGTATTGCTCTAGTTAACCTAAATACAATCCTTAGTCAAGTGGCCAGTACTGGAATTAGTTTTGATGAATTTACCTTAACGGCAGGTTTGGTTACAGGGGGTGCGATAGGCTTAGATGGTATACATCTTAATGCAAGAGGATACGCCCTTATGGCTAATAAGTTCTTAGAAGCCATTGACGAAGCTTTTGGTTCTAACTTTGTGGCATCTGGTAGTCTTGCAAAGGCAAGTAATTATCCCGTAAATTATCCCTTTTCATTACCCTAACAAATAAAAACACATTGTAACTAACCCTAAAAAACACCTTTAATTTAAAAGGTGTTTTTTTGTTCCTTAAATTTTCAAACCATTTATATGAAAATCTCTAAAATTTTAACGGTTATTTTAGTGGATTTGTTAAAACATCTCAAAGCTTTTACAAATACTTTGAAACACCTATCTTTTTTTTCTAAAAGTTGTATTTTTGAAGAATGTTTTTTCAACAAGCGATAGGATACTATAACCATGGATAAATATTCCTTCTTAAATGCTGCACATACAGCATATTTTGCAGACTTATACGATCAATATTTGCAAAACCCTGATAACGTAGAACCTAGCTGGAGAGCTTTTTTTCAAGGCTACGACTTTGGTTCAGAAAATTATGGATTAGATGGCGAGATTATTGAAGGTGTTTCAACTCAGATTCCAGAACACATTCAAAAAGAATTTCAGGTAGCCAGACTTATTGATGGTTACAGAAGTAGAGGACATCTATTTACCAAGACAAATCCTGTTAGAGATAGGAGAACTTACACTCCTACACTAGCTTTAGAGAACTTTGGCTTATCAGAAAATGATTTAGATACAGTATTTAATGCTGCCGAAGTTTTAGGTAATGGGGCACAACCTTTAAGAGAAATTTTAAAGCGCTTAAATAGTATTTACGCAGATTCTATAGGGGTTGAATATATGTATTTACGAAACCCTGAAGTTATAAAGTGGTGGCAAGACAAGCTAAATACAAATGATAATAATCCATCATATTCTCCAGAAACAAAAAAGTATATCCTTTCTAAGTTAAATCAAGCGGTTACTTTTGAGAACTTTTTACAAACCAAGTATGTTGGCCAAAAACGTTTTTCACTCGAAGGAGGAGAATCTTTAATTCCTGCCATAAGCAACGCTCTCTATATGTCAGTTGAAAAATATGGTGTTAAAGAATGTGTTTTAGGAATGGCGCATCGTGGACGCTTAAGTACACTTGTAAATATCTTTAGAAAACCGCTTCGAGAACTTTTTAGTGAATTTGACGGCAAGGATTTTGAAGATGAAAATATTGATGGAGATGTTAAGTATCACTTAGGTTTAACTTTAGATAAAACCTATCAAAACGGTAAGTCTATAAAGATGAATCTGGTACCTAACCCATCGCATCTAGAAACTGTGGGGCCTGTTGCCGAAGGTATTACACGTGCCAAAATAGATGATGACTATGATGGAGACGATTCAAAAATATTACCAATTTTAGTACATGGAGACGCTGCAGTTGCTGGGCAAGGTATAGCATACGAAGTTGGACAAATGAGCCAACTAAATGGATACAAAACTGGTGGAACAGTTCATATAGTAGTAAATAACCAAATAGGTTTTACTACAAATTACTTAGATGGACGCTCAAGCACATACTGTACTGATGTAGCAAAAGTAACCTTATCTCCTGTAATGCATGTAAATGCTGATGATGCGGAAGCTGTGGTTCATGCCGTTGAAATGGCATTGGATTATCGTATGCGTTATAAAAAAGACGTATACATTGATTTATTGGGATATCGTAAGTACGGACATAATGAAGGAGATGAACCTCGTTTTACACAGCCTAATCTATATAAGAATATTTCAAAACATCCCAATCCATTCAAAATATATTCTGATAAATTAATCGCTGAAAACACCATAGATAGTGGATATTCAAATGCGATAGTTAAAGAATTTAAAGATACTCTAGAAAAAGAATACGAAAAATCTAAAGAAGCAGAATCATCAAAAGTTCGTGAATTTATGCAGGAACGCTGGAATGGTTTTGAGCGTAAAGGCATTGATGCAATGCTTCTAAGAGAAGATACAACATACCCTGAAGAAAGTCTTAAGCATATCTCTAAAGTAGTATCTACCGTACCTGAAGGACAAAAGTTTTTACGTAAAGCTGAACGTATTCTTGAAGGAAGAGCCAAAATGGTTTTTGAAACTGATAACTTAGATTGGGGAATGGCAGAAACTTTGGCTTATGGAAGTTTGATGGAAGAAGGTTATAACATAAGAATTTCAGGTCAAGATGTAGAACGTGGTACATTTAGTCACAGGCATGCTATTCTACGCGATATCATTTCTGAAGAGCGTGTAAATTTACTTAACACCAATCCTAATAACAAGGGTAATATGGATATCTATAATTCATTTTTATCTGAATATGGTGTTCTTGGTTTCGATTATGGTTACGCCATGGCTAATCCAAATACTTTAACAATTTGGGAAGCCCAGTTTGGGGACTTCAGTAATGGAGCTCAAATTATATTCGATCAGTATTTATCTGCAGCCGAAGACAAATGGAAAGCACAAAACGGAATTGTTGTTTTATTACCTCATGGATATGAAGGTCAAGGCTCCGAACACTCATCAGCTAGAATTGAGCGTTACCTTCAATTATGTGGTAATGACAATATGATTCTAGCTGATTGTACGACACCTGCCAACTTTTTTCACTTACTGAGACGTCAGATGAAACGTGATTACAGAAAGCCTCTTATCGTTTTCACTCCAAAAAGTTTACTACGTCATCCAAAAGCTATTTCGTCTATCAATGAATTAGCTACTGGAGGTTTTGAAGAAGTTATTGACGATACTATAAATTCAGACAACATTGAAAAACTCGTTTTCTGTACTGGTAAGTTTTATTACGACCTTTTGGCAAAAAGAGAGGAATTAAAATCTACCAATATTGCATTAGTAAGAATTGAACAATTATTCCCATTACATTTAGATAAAATCCAAACCGTTATAGACCGCTATAAAAATGTTAAAACTTATGTTTGGGCACAAGAAGAACCAGAAAATATGGGCGCTTGGAGTTACATGCTACAGCGTATGCGATTAGTACCTCTTGAAGTAAATTCCAGACCTTTTGCTTCAGTACCTGCACCAGGTTCGAGCACAAGAGATAAAGCAAGACAACAACGTGTTATCAATACTGTTTTCGATATAGAATAAAAATAAATTAAAAATAATTAAAATTATTTACACATGATTTTAGAAATGAAAGTACCGTCTCCAGGAGAATCTATTACTGAAGTAGAGATTGCTGAATGGTTAGTAGAAGATGGAGATTATGTTGAAAAAGATCAAGCTATTGCTGAAGTAGATAGTGACAAAGCTACATTAGAACTTCCAGCTGAAGCTAGTGGTATTATTACATTAAAAGCTGAAGAAGGTGACGCTGTAGCTGTTGGTGCAGTAGTTTGCCATATTGATACAAGTGCAGCAAAACCAGAAGGAGGAGACACTCCAAAAGAAGAGAAAAAAGAAGAAGCACCAAAAACTGAAACAAAAGCAGCACCTGCTCCTGAAGCAAAAACGTATGCAACAGGTAGTGCTAGCCCTGCAGCCAAAAAGATTCTTACTGAAAAAGGTATAGATGCCGCATCAATAAACGGTACTGGTAAAGATGGTAGAGTAACAAAAGAAGATGCTGTAAAGGCTGTACCTTCTATGGGAACACCCTCAGGAGGTAGTCGTGGTACTTCACGCAGCAAGATGTCTATGTTACGTCGTAAAGTAGCAGAACGCTTAGTTGAAGCTAAAAATACAACGGCAATGTTAACTACATTTAATGAGGTTGATATGTCGCCCATTTTTGAGCTTAGAAAAGAATATAAAGAGACTTTTAAAGCAAAACATGGTGTTAGTTTAGGGTTTATGAGCTTTTTTACTTTGGCAGTTGTAAGAGCACTTAAAATGTACCCTGCTGTTAACTCTATGATTGATGGTAAGGAAATGTTATCTTATGATTTTTGCGATATTAGTATTGCAGTTTCTGGGCCTAAAGGGTTAATGGTTCCAGTAATTAGAAATGCTGAAAACCTAAGCTTTAGAGGTGTAGAATCTGAAGTAAAACGTTTAGCAATTCGTGCCAGAGAAGGACAAATCACAGTTGATGAAATGACGGGAGGAACATTTACCATTACAAATGGTGGTGTATTTGGAAGTATGTTATCCACACCTATTATTAACCCTCCACAAAGTGGAATTTTAGGAATGCACAATATTGTCGAGCGCCCAGTTGCTATTGATGGCAAGGTTGAAATTAGACCAATAATGTACGTTGCATTGTCTTATGACCATAGAATTATTGATGGAAAAGAAAGTGTTGGTTTCTTAGTTGCTGTTAAAGAAGCTTTAGAGAATCCAATTGAATTATTGATGAATAACGATGTTAAAAAGGCTTTAGAACTTTAAAAAAGATAATCTAGTTATAATTAAAAAGGCGAAATATTTATTGTATTTCGTCTTTTTTATATTCATTAACCACTACTATACTTTTTTTATCACATTAGTTACTATACCCCAAATGATAAAATTGTTCTCTTCTGTTATTTGTATTGGTGTATAATTAGGGTTTTCTGGTTGTAACCAAACATTGCCTCTATCCACTCTTAATCGTTTTACGGTAAATTCCCCGTCTAAAAAACATACAGCTATTTTACCATGTTCAGGTTCCAAACTTCTATCTATAACTAACAAATCGTTATCGTCTAACCCTGCTCCTATCATAGACTGTCCACTTACACGTGCAAAAAAAGTAGCTTCTTTATTTTTAATAAGTTCTTTGTCTAAAGATAATCGTTGTTCTTTAAAATCATCCGCAGGAGAAGGAAACCCAGCAGATATACCCATATCAAAAAAAGGAGCTCCCGAGTTGCCTAAAATTCTAGGGTTAAAAAAAGTAAGCTTTTCAGACTTATGTAATAACATTTGATATTGATTACGAATAAAATTATTTTATAAAGTTAACAAATATTGTATCTATTAACTAATAGTTATATATCTCGTACAAAAAAAGTCAAGATATATCTTGACTTTTTTTATAAAATATTAAGATTACTATTCTTTTATTCCATATTGGTAAGAGCATCTCCAGTACCTGTGGTGTAGTTTATTTTTAAAGCATTTACTTTTCTCAGCTCTTGCTTAACATCACCAACAATTCCCATGTTTGCATCTTTATCAACTTTAAGCGAAACCGTTAAAAAAGGAATAAGTTCTTCTCTTAACGCTGCTCGTTCAGCTGCAATAAAAGCTGCAACATCACTTACTGATGCAAAATCATCATTAAGCTGAATTCTAGCTTCTGTTCCATATTTCTTGTAGTTTTCACTAGGTTTACCCATATAAATATAACTAACAGGGTTTTTCTTATCCAACTTTTCAACTTGATCTGCAACTGGTAATGTATTCTTTATCTTAAGTGTATCTTCTCTCATTACAGTAGCTACCATAAAAAAGAATAATAACATGAAAACAATATCAGGCAAAGACGCAGTATTAATTGGCGCAAGCCCTCCATCTTTTTTCTTCTTAAACTTAGACATATTTTTAAGTTTTATTTATTCAACTACTTCCGAAAGCTTTTGCGGAATTTCAACTTTAATCTGATCGATAAGTTTCTTCAATTTTGTTTTATTTCCACTCCATCTTACATCTTTATGTAATGCTTGCATCTCTTGAAAATTCATTTTAGGAAATCCTTGAGAAGCCCCTACTTCTAGTGCTCTTCTATTCCTTAATTCATTGTAAGCAGCTACCAACTCATTTTGTACTGCTATGTATGCTGCATAAGACGTCTCACGATCGTTTTTTAAAGAAATAATTGCTTTATCTGGATTATCAGATGATTTTGGATCTTTCTTACCTTGACAAAACCCACAAGAACCATCTCCATTATTATCCAAAAACTCTATAGCAGCTTTTCTCAAATCCTTAATTTCCATAGGTTCGTCTTCAACAAGTAATCGATCTTGTTTATTTACTAAAACCGTGAAAATATTTTTCTGCTTAATGATAGGTGGTTCAGTATTATCTTCAATTGGAGGAAGTTTTCGGTTAATTCCCGAATCCTTCTCAATGGTTGTGGTTACCAAGAAAAATATCAATAATAAGAAGGCAATGTCGGCCATAGAGCCTGCATTAACTTCAGGTGCTGCTCGTTTTGCCATAATTATTTAATCATTTTTTTAATTCCGTAAAACAACATTGATCCTCCAGCAATTAATATAAGAGCATAAAATAAATATAATCCTGCTCCTAATAATTTTGACCCACTTGCAGATAATGTACCTCCATCTTTTAGTGGAGTATCTACACCCTTAGCGAGACCAAAATAACAGATAATCGCCAACAGCACAAATATCCCTAAACTTCTCAATGTGCTTTTAAGGACATCAGGGTTTGTTAAAATATTTTTTAAACTAAATATAACAACAAACGCAACAATCAATCCTAATATTATGTAGGCAATGAACATGATAGAATCAACCGATCCACTTGCTTCTCCTCCTTTTACTGCTTCATCACCTGCTGATATTATCATTGCCAGAAATGCTATAGAAAGAACTCCAACAATTGCTAATACTATGGTTAATATTTTTTTCATAATAGTTACAATTTTAAATTATTACTTTTTGTGTTTGATAAGCATATCCATTAAAGAAATAGAAGAATCTTCCATATCATTAACGATGCTATCTATTTTAGCAATAATGTAATTGTAAAATATTTGAAGAATAATTGCTACTATAAGACCAAATACAGTTGTTAAAAGTGCTACTTTAATACCTCCTGCCACAAGTGAAGGGTTCATATCTCCAGCAGCTTCAATTTTATCAAATGCTTGAATCATACCTATTACCGTACCCATGAAACCAAGCATTGGTGCTAGTGCAATAAATAAAGAAATCCAAGACACATTCTTCTCTAATTGTCCCATTTGAACACCTCCGTAAGCTACAACTGCTTTCTCAGCAGCTTCAATACCTTCATCAGTTCTATCTAAACCTTGATAAAAGATAGAAGCAATAGGTCCTTTAGTGTTTCTACAAACTTCTTTAGCAGCTTCAACACCGCCAGAAGCTAATGCGTCTTCCACGTTTTGAGTTAATTTTTTAGTATTTGTTGTAGACAAGTTTAAAAAGATAATTCTCTCTATAGCAATTGCTAATCCAAGAATTAAACACAACAATACAATACCCATAAATCCTGGGCCTCCTTCAATAAAACGCTTTTTTAATCCTTGATGAAAACCAAGTTCTTCAGCAGGTGCTGCTTGCTCGGTCTCTTGAGTAGTTACAACTGTTGTAGCTGCAGTATTTACCGTTGCGCTAGTAGTTGCATTTGCTGTTCCAAAAACCATCATTCCTGTAATGGCAAGGATAGAAAATAATCTTTTCATGTTCTAAAATCTTAATTTTATTAGTTAAAGTGTTAAAGATATAAAAAATACAATTAAATATTAAATATAATTGAGCAGAGAGGAAGGGATTCGAACCCTCGATACCCTTTTGAGGTATACACACTTTCCAGGCGTGCGCCTTCGACCACTCGGCCACCTCTCTGTGGCTTAATCGTAATTTTTAAGGGAGAGCAAATAACAAAAAAAAAACCAAACAGTAAAACCTTTCTGGTTAATTTTAGGCTATTTCTCCTCTAAGTGATGTTTCAAACTTATTTTTAAACAATTCTGCAGATTCTAACTTGCCCAACAAGTACATTGTTTTAGCTATTGCAGACTCTGTAGTCATATCTTTTCCAGATATTACACCTATCTTCTTTAAATGGCTACTTGTTTCATATTGTCCCATATTAACTCCTCCACCAATACATTGTGTAACATTTATAATATGTATATTATTGGATACTGCATCCTTCAACGCATTAAGAAACCATTCTTCTGTTGTACAGTTCCCAGATCCATAGGTTTCTAAAATTAATACTTTCAAATTAGGTATACTTAGTATATTGTTTAAATAGGATGATGTGATGCCTGGATATAATTTTAGTAACGTTATATTATTATCGAGTTTTTTATGAACTTTTAAATCGTTATTAAGTGTTGGTTTTAACAAGTAATCGTTTTTAATTTTTAAATGCACTCCAGATTCTGCTAAACAAGGATAGTTTAAGGAATTAAATGCTTGAAAATGTTCCGCATTCATTTTAGTAGTACGATTACCTCGATAAAGCTTATATTCAAAATACAGACACACTTCTTTAATTATTGGTACATTGTTCTCTTGTAATGAAGCAATTTGAATTGAGGTAATTAAATTTTCTTTAGCATCTGTTCTTAAATCTCCTATGGGTAATTGTGCTCCTGTAAAAATAACTGGTTTTGATAAGTTTTCTAACATGAAGCTAATTGCAGATGCTGTGTAGCTCATTGTATCACTACCATGTAGCACTACAAAACCATCAAAAACAGCATAATTCACTTCAATAATTTCGGCAATCTGTACCCAATAGTCTGGATTCATATTACTAGAATCTATCGGATTCTTAAACGACATAGTTTCAATATCACAATCTAACAATTGTAATTCGGGAATTTGTTTTAAAAGATTATTAAAATTAAAGGCATGCAACGTCCCTGTTTCGGCATCTTTAACCATCCCTATAGTACCACCTGTGTAGATTAATAATATATTAGGTTTTATATCACTCATATTTTAAAAACATCTTTTGAGTTTTGCGTGGTTATTTTGGCAATGTCATCTTTCGAAACTCTATATATTTCAGAAAGCTTTTCTAATACGTTGATAATATGTGCACTTTCATTACGTTTTCCTCTATATGGTACAGGGGATAAATAAGGTGCATCAGTTTCTAATACGATATGACTCAAATCTATTTGACTTAAAAACTGATCTATTTTACCATTCTTAAAAGTAACTACACCTCCAATTCCTAATTTCATATTAAAAGAGATAGCCTTGTGAGCTTGTTCTATTGTCCCAGTAAAACAATGAAAAATGCCAAACAAATCATCATCCATTTCAGCCTCTAAAACCTCAAAAATTTCATCAAAAGCATCTCTACAATGAATTACAATAGGTAATTGGTACCGTTTAGCTAGCTTTATTTGATACTGAAATGCTTTTTTTTGAATATCTAAGGTTGATTTGTCCCAATACAAATCAATACCTATTTCTCCTACTGCATAAAACTGTCGCTTTAAAAATAACGCTTCAACATGCTTTAACTCATCCATATAATTATCCTTTACATGTGTTGGATGTAATCCCATCATTAGAAAAACATGCTCGGGAAAATCTTTTTCTAGCTGTAACATAGCCTCTGTATACGTAGAATCTATAGCAGGGATAAAAAAACGAGACACCCCAAGTTGTAAAGCACGTTTAATTACACTATGTCTATCTTCATCAAATGCTTCACTATAAAGATGTGTATGTGTATCTGTAATAATCAATTCAGTAAAATGTTAAAAAAAATTATTTGTAAAAGTAATTGTTTTTATAAATTATATTTGTCTAAAACCATGACTTATGGACATCTCTCTTCAAAATTTTCTTTTAGACAAAGGATATACCAAAATAAAGCTAAAGTTTACAAAAACCAACCATTTTGAAATTAAGGCTACTATTAATGGTATAAGAGGAAATTTTATTCTCGACACTGGTGCTTCAAGTTCTTGTGTTGGCTTTGAAGGTATTGAAACTTTTAAACTTAAAGTTAAAGATTCAAATATTCTAGCTGCTGGTGCTGGAGCCACCGATATGGAAACCAAAATGTCTAAAAAAAATAAAGTAAAAATTGGCAAATGGCATCACGATAAAGTAGTTTTGGTTTTATTCAATTTAGTTCATGTGAATACTGCCTTAACAAATCATAATTCAAAACCAGTTGATGGTATTATTGGTGCAGACATTTTGAAAAAAGGAAAAGCTGTAATTGATTATGAGAAAAAATATTTATATTTAAAATTGTAATTTTATAAAATTACGTAGTTAACTAATAGCAAATTATATCCTAAGACTAAATGCATACATCCATAGTAATAGCAGATGATCATCCGCTAATGCTCAGAGGCTTAACAGATTTTCTTACTTCCAAAGGTTATAATATTTTGGGAAGTGCTGAAGATGGTAAAAGTGCTTATAATCTTATTGTAAAACTTAAGCCAAAGATTGCTATTCTCGATATTAGAATGCCACTAAAAACTGGGTTAGAGATTGCTGAAGAAGTTCAAAAAAACGAGTTACCTACTAAAGTTATCTTAATTACATTTGATAAAGAAGAAGAACTATATGATAAGGCTTTAAAATATGGCGTTTATGGCTATATTTTAAAAGAGTTTGCTATTGAAGAAATAGAAACTTGTATTGCTCATGTACAAAATAACCAAGCTTATTTCAGTGAAGAAATTGCAGAGTACCTAAATCATAATCAAAATAACAAACCCGAGCAACTTGATTTACTTACAAAATCTGAGCTAAAAATTGTAAAATTAATATCTGAAAGCAAGACATCTCAAGAAATAGCTCAAGAACTATCTATATCACCAAGAACTGTAGATAAGCATAGAAGCAATATCGTATCAAAACTAGAACTAGATAACAAACCAACTTCATTATCTATTTGGGCTAATTTAAATAAGCCCTTTCTATAAAATACGTACAACTACGTATTTTTTAATATTCAAATATAAATTACTTTTACAGGGCTATTAATTAGTTCTTAGGGAGAATTATTGAAAGTCCTAGATTGTAAAGTCTAGGGCTTTCGCATTTTATAAGCATAGCTAGTATACCAGAAAAAATACGTACAACTGCGTATTTTTTTTTAAAACTCTAACATATACTTTTACACAAGCTATTAATCAAATTCTTTTGAGAGAGAATTACCAAAACCTTGTGTTACAATAGCACAAGGTTTTTTAAAAGAAACCCTTACTTAATTATTAATCCATATGAAAACTACAGAATCCATTTTGGACACCTCATTTGCAATTGGTCTTGCAATTTTAGTGGTTGCCACTATTATTATAAACCTACTAGTTATAATCTTTTAACTCAGTTTCATTTTAGTTAGTTGAAATGAAAAACCCCGAAACGTAATGTCTCGGGGTTTTTATATTAAGTTTTAAGATACTTTTTAATCTGCTAAGACAATAATTTTGTTGTCTTTCATCTCAATGGTTCCAGAATTTATAGGTAACCAAAATCCTTTATCAGACTTTGTGAATTTTGATTCTACTTCTTTGTCTAAAGTTATGCTTCCAGACACCTTAACATTACCTTCTTTAAGTAAAGATACAACTGGCGCGTGGTCTTTAAGCATTTCAAACTCACCATTCACACCAGGAACAGCAACAGCATCTACTTCTCCACTAAATAATGTCGCTTCAGGCGATACAATTTCTAAATACATAGTTTTTCAGTTTCAGCATTCAGTATTCAGTACAGATTAGCAATGCCAACTGCGACTGTAAACTGCTTACTAATTTTAAGCTTCTGCTAACATTTTTTCTCCTGCTTCAATAGCATCTTCAATAGTTCCTTTAAGGTTAAAAGCTGCTTCAGGAAGGTGATCTAACTCTCCATCCATTATCATGTTAAATCCTTTTATAGTCTCTTTGATATCTACTAATACACCTGGAATACCTGTAAATTGTTCTGCCACGTGAAATGGCTGAGATAAGAAACGTTGTACACGTCTCGCTCTAGATACAGCTAATTTATCTTCTTCAGATAATTCTTCCATACCAAGAATAGCAATAATATCTTGTAATTCTTTATAACGTTGCAATAACTCCTTTACTCTTTGAGCACAGTTGTAATGGTCATCTCCTAAAATATCAGCAGTAAGAATTCTGGATGTAGAATCTAATGGATCTACCGCAGGGTAAATACCAAGCTCAGCAATTTTACGAGATAATACTGTTGTAGCATCTAAGTGAGCAAAAGTTGTAGCAGGTGCAGGATCCGTTAAATCATCTGCAGGTACATATACCGCCTGTACAGACGTAATAGATCCTTTCTTAGTAGAAGTAATACGTTCTTGCATTGCTCCCATCTCAGTTGCTAATGTTGGTTGATAACCTACCGCAGATGGCATACGACCTAATAATGCAGACACCTCAGAACCAGCTTGTGTAAAACGGAAGATATTGTCTACGAAGAATAATACATCTTTTCCTTGTCCGTCTCCTGCTCCATCACGGAAATACTCAGCAATAGTCAATCCAGAAAGTGCTACACGAGCACGTGCTCCTGGAGGCTCATTCATCTGTCCAAATACGAAAGTTGCCTTAGAATCTTTCATAGATTTCTTATCAACCTTGGTTAAATCCCATCCACCTTCTTCCATAGAATGGATAAAATCATCTCCGTATTTAATAATACCAGACTCTAACATTTCTCTTAAAAGATCATTCCCTTCACGAGTTCTTTCTCCTACACCAGCAAATACTGATAAACCACCGTGACCTTTTGCTATATTGTTAATCAATTCCTGAATTAATACTGTTTTACCTACTCCAGCACCACCAAATAATCCAATCTTACCACCTTTAGCATAAGGCTCAATCAAATCAATTACTTTAATACCTGTAAATAAAACTTCAGTAGAAGTTGATAATTCTTCAAATTTAGGTGCTTGTCTGTGAATAGGTAAACCTGCTTCGCCAGCTTTAGGTAAATCGCCTAATCCATCAATTGCATCTCCAATTACATTAAATAAACGACCATAAACATCATCTCCAATTGGCATTTGAATAGGAGCACCAGTAGCAACAACTTCAGTTCCTCTACTTAAACCATCCGAAGAATCCATCGCTATGGTACGTACTGTATCCTCACCAATGTGAGACTGTACTTCTAATACCAAAGTTGAACCGTCTGGTCTTTTAATTTCTAATGAATCGTAAATTTTTGGAAGTTCTGATCCTGCAGCGAATTCAACATCGATAACTGGACCTACTATTTGTGCAACTTTACCTGTAACTTTAGACATTACTTATGTGTTTAATATTATGCGATTTAATTGAGCGAAATACGTTTTAATTTCGCGCTGCAAAGATATATTTTTTAATTTAAAATAAAAGTCGATTTCAAAGGTTTTTCCCAATAAAAAAGCACCTCCAAAATGGAGGTGCTTTTTTAGTTTACTTTACAAAAAAAATTATTCTTGAGAAGCCTCTGCTGCTGGTGCTTCAGCTCCTTCAGCTGCAGCTTCTGCTCCTTCAGTTTCTTCTTCATCTTCGTCATCATCAAGAACAGCAGTTCTTGCAGTTTTAATCTGGCAAACTACCATATTATCTGAGTGTAAGAAAGAATACCCTTCTGTTGGTAAATCACCAACCGCCACTTTATCCCCAATTTTAAGAGGCGTAATATCTATCTCTATAAAATCTGGAAGATTAGCTGGTAATGCTTTTATACGTAGTTTTCTATTATTTCTTCTTAAAACACCACCATTTTTAACACCTCTTGAGTTACCAACAAGTTGTACTGGTATGTTTAATGCAATTTCCTTGTCCTCGAATAACTGATAAAAATCTACGTGTAAAATTCTATCTGTTACAGGATGAAATTGAATATCTTGAAGTACTGCGTTAAGAGTAACTCCATTATCTAGGGCAATCACAACTGTATGCGCATTTGGCGTGTATACAAGTTTAGAGAAAGCCAATTCTGGTGCAGAGAAATGCACTGGCTTGTCCCCTCCGTATAATACGCAAGGTACCTGTCCAGCATTACGTAAGGCCTTTGTTGCTTTTTTGCCCACGCTTTCTCTTTGAGATCCATTGATTGTAATTGATTTCATTCTATTTATATATAATTAATTATTAATTTACATTACAAATTTTGAACTGATAGAACGATTATGGTGTACTTTTTCCATAACTTCTGCAAATAAATCTGCACAGCTCAATACTCTAATTTTATCGTTTTCTTCTTTTAAAGGAATAGAATCTGTTGTTATTAATTCTTCTAGTTTAGATCCTGACAACCTTTCGTAAGCACTCCCAGATAATATAGGATGCGTACAAATAGCCCTAACACTTAAAGCCCCTCTTTCTATCATCAAATCTGCTGCTTTGGTTAACGTTCCAGCTGTATCTACCATATCATCAACCAACACTACATTTTTTCCTGTAACATCGCCAATTAATTCCATATGGGATATCACATTGGCTTTGGCACGTTGCTTGTAACAAATAACCACATCACTTTCTAATGCTTTAGAATATGCGTACGCTCTTTTAGAACCACCCATATCAGGAGAAGCAATAGTAAGGTTTGGTAAATTCAAACTCC
The DNA here is from genome assembly GCF_004310335.1 of Hyunsoonleella pacifica. GTDB lineage: Bacteria > Bacteroidota > Bacteroidia > Flavobacteriales > Flavobacteriaceae > Jejuia > Jejuia pacifica. The sequence continues at coordinate 192,999 of NZ_SIRS01000003.1, forward strand.
TTAAATAAGGCAAAAATATAGTGGAGGCAAATAAGTGATCTACTGGCTTTTCAAAGAACCCTTGAATTTGGTCTGCATGCAAATCCATAGTTATAATTCTGGTAGCACCAGCAGATTCTAACATTTTAGCTACTAATTTTGCAGCAATTGGCACTCTAGGTTTATCTTTTCTATCTTGTCTTGCCCAACCAAAATATGGCATTACAGCTGTAATATGTCTAGCTGATGCACGTTTTGCTGCATCAATCATCAACAACATTTCCATTAAATTTCTCGGGCTAGGATGTGTAGATCCTATAATAAAAATCCTAGTACCCCTAATAGATTCTTCATAAGACGGTTGAAATTCCCCATCACTATAAGTAGAGGTTATAACATTACCAAGCTCCGCTCCAAAAGCTTTGGCGATCTTCTCGCCCAACACTGTACTTTGCGTACAAGCAAAAATTTTTGCTTCAGTATTTACAACGGCCATGGTTAACTAGTTGTTTTTTAGGATTTAAACTATTAGGTTTTTAAAACGAGGTGCAAATTTATACATTTATTTCAACCTAAAAAGTATATTGCATAGTATTTTTAATTGAAATTCAATAAAAAAAATTATTTTTGCAGTCCGAAATTGCTCAAGTGGCGGAATTGGTAGACGCGCTGGATTCAAAATCCAGTTTCTTCGGAAGTGTGGGTTCGATTCCCACCTTGAGTACTTAATTAAAACCGTAATACTTTTCCAAAAAAGTTGTTACGGTTTTTTATTTGTACTTTTCTCAATCAATAAAAGCATCAACCTCCAAACTAATGAAAACCAAAATCATTATTCTATATGTAACGTGTATCTTTTTTTCTTGTAAATCAGAGAAAAAACCACCTTTAAATAACACCAATTCTGAAACATGGATATCCCTTTTTAACGGAAAGGATTTATCAGGTTGGACGATAAAATTCACTGGAGAAGACTTAAACACCAACTATAACGAGACGTTTAAGGTTAAAGATAGCATGCTCAGAATCACCTACGATAGCTATGAGACATTTAACAATAAATTCGCCCACATATATTACAACACACCATTTTCATATTACAAACTAAAATTCGATTACAGATTTGTTGGAGAGCAGATAGATGGTGGTGCGCACTGGAATGTCCGTAACAGCGGGGTTATGTTACACTCGCAATCGGCTAAAAGCAACACATACAACCAATACTTCCCTGTATCAATAGAATTACAACTTTTAGGAGGTTTAGAAGACAAAAATAAACGTCCCACGGGTAACGTATGTACACCAGGTACGGTAGTTGTAATGGAAGACACCATTAATTACAAACACTGTATTAGGTCTAACTCTAAAACTTATTTTGGAGACCAATGGATACATGCTGAAGCCATTGTTCTTGGAGGGCAATCCATGGCTTTTATAATAGAAAAAGATACCGTTCTAAATTTTAAATTACCACAAATAGGCCCAACAAAACCTAGTAAAGATTATGAAGGCGAGAACTGGGAGGCTTGGAACATAAATCAAGAAACATGGGGAAATAGAGCAGGACAAATTTTAACCGAAGGTTTCATTGCATTGCAAGCAGAAAGTCACCCCATAGATTTTAAAAATATAGAGCTACTAGATTTGTGTGGTTGTATGGATAAAAATGCAAAAAACTACAAATCATATTACGTTAAAAATGAACCCGAATCTTGCGAATACTAAAAGGGTGACCTATACATTTCTGTTGTCAAGTTTTAATTACCTTTGCATAACTAAAAGCATGCGTTTATGATTTATTCAATGACAGGTTATGGAAAATCTGTTTTACAACTACCAACAAAAAAAATTACCATAGAGCTAAAATCTCTCAATAGTAAAAATTTAGATTTAAATGCTCGTATGCCATCCATATATAGAGAAAAGGAGCTGAGTATTAGAAAACTTTTAGCTGATAAACTAGTAAGGGGAAAAGTAGATTTTTCAATATTTGTTGAAACTACTGCAGAAGATACTTCTACTCAAATAAATACTCCTGTTGTTAAGCAATACATGTCTCAATTAAAAACTATAGCTGATGCAGAAGATGTAACCCTTTTAGAAATGGCTGTACGTTTTCCAGACGCATTAAACACGGTAAGAGAAGAAATAGACGAAACTGAATGGAATGCAATCCAAGGCGGTATAAATGATGCTGTTGAAGCGTTAACTAGCCATAGGTTAAATGAAGGCAAAGTACTTGAAAAAGATTTTAATAATCGCGTTAAAAACATTGATACTATTCTTGAAAAAGTAATTGAAATGGACCCTGAACGTGTTGATGGTGTAAGAGAACGTCTTAAAAAAGGGGTTGAAGAACTCAAGGAAAAATACGATGAAAATCGTTTTGAACAAGAACTGGTATACTATATTGAAAAGTTTGATATAACAGAAGAAAAAGTACGTTTAGAAAACCACCTCAATTACTTTATCGAGAGTATAAACTCCAAAGATTCTAACGGAAAAAAACTAGGGTTTATCAGCCAAGAAATGGGACGGGAAATAAACACCATTGGTTCCAAAAGTAATTATGCGCCAATGCAACAACTGGTGGTCCAGATGAAAGATGAACTAGAAAAAATTAAGGAACAGTTATTGAATGTACTCTAATTTAGTTAGCAGTCTCAGTATTCAATACGATTAAGTATGATTAAAGATAAAAAACAAGGTAAACTTATTGTGTTTTCAGCACCTTCTGGTTCTGGAAAAACTACCATTGTGAGACATTTATTAGGTATTGAAGATTTAAATTTAGAATTTTCTATATCTGCCACTTCAAGAGACAAACGTGGCACAGAAGAAGACGGGAAAGATTATTACTTCCTTTCAGCAAAAGCCTTCAAAACAAAAATTAAAAATGATGCGTTTTTAGAGTGGGAAGAAGTGTACCGGGATAATTTTTATGGTACATTAAAAACCGAAGTGGAGCGTATTTGGGACAAAGGAAAAAATGTAATTTTTGATATTGATGTTTCAGGTGGTTTACGTATTAAAAGAAAATTTCCAGAAGAAACACTAGCTGTTTTTGTAAAACCCCCAAGTATCGACGAATTAAAAATCAGGCTTAAAAAACGAAAAACTGAAAGTGAGGATAAAATAAATATGCGAGTAGCTAAAGCTTCAGCTGAATTAGCTACAGCACCTCTATTTGACACTATTATAGTTAACGACAATTTAGAAAACGCCTTAGAGGAAGCCGAAGAAAAGGTTAGAAAATTCATAAATTCTTAAGTATACCAAATGAAAATTGGTTTATATTTTGGTTCTTTCAACCCCATTCATATTGGGCATTTGGTTATTGCTAATCATATTGCAGAACACAGCGATTTAGACCAAGTTTGGTTTGTAGTAACACCACATAATCCTTTTAAAAAGAAAAGTTCCCTTTTAGACAATTACCAACGGTTAGAAATGGTATATCAAGCTACCAAAGATTATAAAAAATTAAAACCGAGTGATATTGAGTTTAATTTACCTCAGCCTAATTATACAGTACATACTTTAGCCCATTTACAAGAAAAATATCCTAACAATACATTTGCTTTAATTATGGGCGAGGATAACTTAAAGAGTTTTCATAAATGGAAAAACTATGATGTTATTTTAGAAAACCATCATATTTATGTGTATCCTAGAATTTCAGAAAACACTATAGAAACCCAATTCCATAACAACTCCAAGATTCACTTTGTAGATGCGCCTATTATGCAATTATCTTCTACATTTATTAGACAGTCAATTAAAGAAGGTAAAAATGTGCAGCCTATGCTACCTCATTTGGTTTGGGAATATTTGGATGAAATGAATTTTTATAAATAACCAAAAAGCTTTAAAATAGAAATACGTTAGCAACCTATTTTTATCTAAATGCACTGAATTATGAAAACAAGAAGACATTTTTTAAAAACTGCAGCTTTAACACCACTTTTATTAACTGCTAATAAACTTCTAGCATTCCCTAAAGAAAAGCCTACTATACAGAGAAACAGATTACAATACAGTGTAAATGCATACTCTTTTAATACAGAACTCCGCAGCGGAGAAATGTCTTTTTTTGATATGATGGAATTTTGTGCAGAACTAGGCATGGACGCAGTAGACTTAACAGGTTATTATTTTTCTTCTTACCCCGAAACACCATCAAACAAAGAATTATTTGCTCTAAAAAGAAAAGCATTAGATTTAGGCTTAGATATTGCTTGGACAGGTGTAAGAAATAACTTTGTTACGCCAAACATTTCTTCCCGAAACGCTGACAAAGCTCTTATAAAAGATTGGCTAGAAGTATCCTCAAAACTTGGAGCTACCATAATGCGGGTTTTTACTGGTAAAAATAAAAGCAAAGATTTCACAAAAAACGATATAAAAGAATGGCTAGTTAGTGATTACAAAACATGTGCTAAATACGGAGAAGAGCATGGGGTAATAGTAGGATTACAAAATCATGATGAATTTTTATTTACTAGTGATGAAATCATCGATATCATAAAACGAGTAAACTCTGATTGGTTTGGTTTGGTATTAGACTGTGGCAGTTTGCCATCTGAAGATCCTTATGAGGAAATGAAAAAACTGGCACCTTATGCTAATTATTGGTTTGTAAAAGAACATGTAAAAACTAAGGATAGTACTAAAGTTCCTGCAGATTTAAAACGTATAGCTAAAATTATACAGGATTCTAACTTCCAAGGCTACGTTTCTTTTGAAAGCCTTCAAGAAGGTAATACAAAAGCAATACTTAAAGATATGTTTAGTACCTTTAAATCAGCACTCTAAACTAAATAAGAGCATTATTCACACCTTTCTCATATAAAACAAAAACCCAGTTCGTAAAAACTGGGTTTTATCATAACATAACTATTTATAGGTCTTCTTTAGTCTAAGGCAGGAATACGCAATACTTGTCCTGGGTAAATTTTATCAGGATCAGTAAGCATTGGCTTATTAGCTTCAAATATCTCTGGATATTTCATGGCATTTCCATAGTAGGATTTTGCAATTTTGCCTAAAGTATCTCCACTAACTACAGTATAAAATTGTGATTCAGGCTCAATATGTTCCACTGTCATTTGGTCATCAACAAATGCAATTCCATTTGAGTTTCCAACTACTAAAATTACTTTTTCTTTAGTTTCTTGATCATAAGCAGCACCACTTATTGTTGCAATTTCATCATCTATAAATACTACTAGGTTTTCCACTTGTAGCTGTAAATCATTTATGGTTTCTTCAAGTTTTTGTCCAGCCAATTGTTCTAATTTAAGCTCTTTTTCAGCAGCCTCTGCAGCTTCTTCCGCATCAGTCTTTCCTATTCCAAATACTTTTGCTCCTGCATTCTTAATGAATGAAAATAATCCCATCCTATATTTATTTTTAAGGGTTAATATTTATTTAAGTAGTTTTTTAACTATACATTTTTTAGACACTAATTTAGCTTTAGCGTCACATTATTATTTAACTAAAAACAGAAACCGCCTAAAGCAAGTTGCCTTAAACGGTTTCTAAACTAAATAACCAACCAAAAATTTTAGTGAGACTCAAATTTGCATGGTTTGAAAAACCAATTGCAAAATTGTTTAGTTGAACTAGTCCCGCCCCAAGGCGGGATCTCACTTCATATATTTTCATATTACACCCTTGAACTCTCTCTAGGGTTTTCTACTTTTTCTTTTTTAAACTTACGCCTCTTCTCTTTATTAGTAGTAGACTTATCTTTTGTACTACCAGACTTCAAGTACTGAATATATCCTCTACCTTGAAACTCATATATTGTTTCAGAAGATGGATGGAACAACTCTATGGTTCCGTCATCTATAACGGTCAATTCAAAGAATTCATTGTCAAAGAAATCATAATCTAATGTTAAAGTTTTTAGATTCAAATTATTTGCAACATCTCCTATACCATAAACCCCCGTATAATCCCAAGTTAAATTAATTGGGTTAAATCCTAAATCATCTTGAGAGCTTCTAAATGTAGAATCGTTGCCTCCAGCTAAAAACTGTAAATAATTCTCGTTATCAAATTCATTTAACACACCCATTTCACTCGTATAGGTCTTTTCCCAAGCCTCATATTCTTGTAAGAAATAGTGAATATTATCATAGAACACAAAATCGTAATCAAAATTTCTACGCTGGTACCCCTCTAAAAAGTATGACGTATCAGTTTCAGGGTTATACAATTCTATAGTATCTCCATCAACAACAAATACATCAAAGGTTACAAATCCATCAACATCATGGTTAACATCCAAAATCATTCTGTAAGCATCATAAGTTGCAACATCTATCCCAAAACCATCACCACTACTTCCAATTCCTACTAAGTTATTGTTAGCATAAACAACCCCGTTAATAAATGAAATAGTAAATGCTTTTTGTAAAAAAGGAACTTCTCCAAAACCTAAAGTTTGATTTATATCTACATACCAAAGTTCGTGCGAATTCAATACTTGGTTTACGTTTATTACAGGTTCTTCAACAAAGTCATCCACAACAACCTCTGTGTAACACGATGTAAAAAGAGTTAATACCAATACAAAGCCAAAAAGTAATTTTACAGTCCTCATAATCATTCATTTTAAGATTTCTAATTATATGTTTTCAAACAGCGTGCCAAAAAACATATTGAAAATTTTCAACGTTTAGTTTTTCTTTATTTTACTTACTTTTGAAGGATAAATAATTTTTATGCTTACATGAGTAAATCTTTAAAATATGCAGTTTTTGGAGCAGGAAGTTGGGCTACAGCAATTGTTAAAATGCTTAGTGAAAACTTAGATGACATTGGATGGTATATGCGAAGTGCATATACTAAAGAGCATTTATTAAGGGAACAGCATAACCCTAATTATTTAAGTTCTGTAGAATTTCACTTAGAACAGCTAAAATTAAGTAACAACATTAATGAAATGGCAGATTGGGCTGATGTACTTATTTTTGTAATCCCCTCAGCCTTTATTCAAACAGAACTTGACAAGTTAACTATTGATATTTCGAGTAAAACTATTGTATCTGCAGTAAAAGGCATTGTTCCAGAAACAGGGTTATTAGTAGGCGAACATTTTAACGAACATTACAATGTCCCTTTTGAAAATATAGCTATTATCGCTGGTCCCTGTCACGCCGAAGAAGTAGCACTAGAGCGTCTCTCTTACCTCACTATTTCTTGTTGGGATTCCAAAAAAGCACAACATATCGCCAACAGTTTATCAAGCGATTACATAAACACTAAAATAAGCGACGATGTTATAGGTATAGAATACGGAGTAATGTTAAAAAACATTTATGCTATTGCCGCAGGTATAGCACACGGATTGGGGTATGGCGATAATTTTCAAAGCATTTTAATGAGTAATGCTATAAGAGAAATGAAACGCTACATTAAAAAAGTGCACAAAATGAAACGCAATATCAATAATTCTGCATACTTAGGTGATTTATTGGTTACAGGCTACTCTACATTTTCTAGAAACCGTATGTTTGGCAATATGATTGGTAAGGGTTATACCGTAAAATCTGCTCAAATGGAAATGAGCATGGTGGCAGAAGGGTTTTATGCCACAAAGAGTGCCTATTTTATTAATGAAAAAAACGAAAAAAAAGCAGATACTCCTATTATTGACGCTGTTTATGCCATACTTTACGATAACAAAAACCCAAAAAAAGTATTTAAAAAATTAACTGAAAAGTTAGATTAATTTCTTTTGGGCGTTACCACGCTTTAGCGTGTGGTCGGGCCTGCCTACCAACAAATTACTTTACCAAAACGCCCTTAACATCCAGTAAAGGTATTGGCTGTAATGCGTTTATATTAATAGTATTTTTTCTAAAAACATACGTTTTATCAAACATAGTATTTCCTTCAAAAAAAGACACTTTAAAACTGTTATTCAGTTTAAATAGGGCTTCTTGCATTAGCTCAATTTTAGCATAACTCTTAGCAGGAAGTTTATCAATGCGTTTTCTAAAAACAGCTGTTTTCTTTGTTTCAGAATACCCTTCAGAAACAATAATTACCATCTCTAAATCAGTATCCTTTTCATTTATAATGTACACATTCCAATCTTGCGATTTATATACTTCGTTATATTCGTTCACAACAGCAATATAAACACCATCCACTTTTGGAATTTCAATATCCTTTTTCAATCTCAAATAATTTTATGATACAAAAATAATCTAATTCGTAAAGTTTATGTAATTTTCACAAAACTTGATGTATTACCTATGCAAAAACAATCAACTATATCAATATGTACAGTTATTCTGTTTTTAAATTTTAGCATTTTTAGTCTAATAGCTCAAACCACAGATAACAAAGCCATAACAATAGCAAACAAAATAATAGACGCTATGGGTGGGCAAGACAATTATAACAATACTAAATTTATACAATGGGATTTTGCCAAACGTAAATTGTACTGGAATAAATGGACAGGAGATGTTCGCATTGAAAGCCCAAAAGATTCATTGATTATTTTAGTTAACATCAACACACTTAAAGGAAAAGCATACAAAAAAGGAAAGGCCGTAACAGACGACAAAAACCTAAAACAGCTTTTAAATAAAGGCAAAAACTGGTGGATTAACGACTCGTATTGGCTAGTAATGCCTTGGAAATTACAAGATCCAGGAGTAGCATTAAAGTTTCTTAAAACCAATACCTTAGAAAATGGTAATGTAGCCGATGTGTTGCAGCTCACCTTCAATGCTGTTGGTGTAACCCCAGAAAACAAATACTACGTATATGTAGACCAAACAGATAACCTTATTAAACAATGGGCCTTTTTTACAAAATTTAATGATAAAGAGCCTAGGTTTACCATGCCTTGGGATAACTACCAAAAAGCGGGGGACATCTTGTTATCCTTTAACAGAAGTAAATTCGGTCCAAAAAATGTTAAGGTAAAACAAGAGTTTAATGCAAAACTATTCACAGATTTAAATTATGAATAGCGACATTAAAAAATATATTAAGCAAAGTGTACTGTGTTGGTTAGCCACAGCTTCAAAAGACAACATACCCAATGTATCTCCTAAAGAAGTGTTTACGCATTATGATAACAATATTATTATTGCAAATATAGCCTCGCCTCAATCTGCAAAAAATATCGAAGCCAACCATAATGTTTCTGTAAGCGTACTCGATGTACTGGTTCAAAAAGGATATCAAATAAAAGGTAAGGCAGAAATTATTAGAAAAGACCATTCTGAATTTGAGGCTCTGGCACAACCATTATTAACAATTACAGAAGGTAAGTTTCCATTTTCTTCAATATTTAAAATTTCAGTGGATAGTACAAAACCTATTATAGCTCCAAAATATATTTTGTACCCAGAGACTACAGAGAAAGAACAGATTGATAGTGCTAGAAGGGCTTATGGAATATAATAATCTATCAAACACTCTTTTATCTATACCCTACATACTTTTTAGGCGGTAAACGATTAGAGTGTTTTAAGTTTAGTAAAGCTAGTCTTTAGTTCTAAAATAGATAACAACAAACTGAACAAGGCCTATAATCCAATACAAAGGAAACCTTAAATAGGTGTATAACAAATTAAATGCATCATCTCCAGAACTTGCATGTAATTTTATTTCTATAAACATTGATATCGACGGAAGCAGAAAACCAAAAAGAAAGAAAAATAAAATTGGAAAAATACAACTCTTAGAATTTGGGAATTTTTTAACTAAACGATTAGCTATAATTAGTAATAAAAAAATTACAATATCAAAATACCCAAAATAGATATGAAAGTCATCCACTTACAAAGCACTCTTAAACTGCTCTAAGAAACGTACATCATTTTCACTTAATAAACGAATATCACTTATTTGATGTAGCAAAAGTGCAATACGATCTATACCCATACCAAAAGCAAAACCGGAGTATTCTTTAGAATCAATACCACAGTTTTCTAAAACATTTGGGTCTACCATACCACAACCCATAATTTCTAACCAACCTGTACCTTTAGTCATTTTGTAATCAGTTTCGGTTTCTAAACCCCAGTACACATCTACTTCTGCACTTGGCTCTGTAAATGGGAAGTAAGACGGACGTAAACGTATTTTACTTTTCCCAAACATCTCGGTCGTAAAATGTTGTAACGTCTGTTTTAAATCAGCAAAACTTACATCTTTATCTATATACAAACCTTCTACCTGATGGAAAAAACAGTGCGAACGTGCCGAAATTGCTTCATTTCTATATACGCGTCCAGGAGAAATAGTTCTAATAGGAGGCTTATTGTTTTCCATGTAGCGCACTTGTACCGAACTGGTATGCGTACGCAATAAAATATCTGGATTGGTTTGAATAAAAAACGTATCCTGCATATCGCGTGCTGGATGATGCTCTGGTAAGTTTAAGGCTGTAAAATTATGCCAATCATCCTCTATCTCTGGACCTTCGCTTACGTTAAATCCAATTCTAGAAAATATATCAATAATTTGATTTTTAACAATAGAAATAGGATGACGTGCACCAATCTCTATAGATTGCCCAGGGCGTGACAAATCGCCGTAAATACCTTTTACCTCTTCTTTACTTTCAAGTTCGGTTTTTAAAGTATTTACTTTTTCTTCAGCTGTTTTTTTAAGCTTATTAATGGTTTGACCAAATTCTTTCTTTTGGTCGTTAGCTACATTTTTAAATTCAGCAAAATATTGATTTAATAATCCTTTTTTGCCTAAGTATTTTATACGGAATGCTTCTACCTCTTCTTTAGTTTGCGCTTTAAACGCTTCGGCTTCAGCAATGAGTTCTTGAATCTTGTCTATCATAATAGCATCAAAATGATGGCAAATTTAATCAAATTATTGGGATTAGCGTTGAGGGTGGAAGTATAGTTGAAGCTTCACTTAGAAAGTAACTAATTTGATTCTACAAGGAACGTATCATATTACAGGTTTATAAAATTTAGCTTTAATTTTATCAACTATGGTTTGCGCCAATTTTTGTTTGCTTTCTATAGTCCATCCCGCTACATGGGGAGATAATAGTACATTCTCTGCTGCTATTAAAAATTGAAATGCCTCTGGTATTGTTTTGGCAAATAAACTTTCAAACGATTTTTTTTCATACTCCAAAACATCAAGTCCTGCTCCTAAAATTTTTCTAGATTTAAGTGCAGACACTAAATCGACAGTAACAATACTTTTACCTCGGGCAGTATTTAATAACCAAAATGGTTTTTTAAATTGATTGATAAATTGGGTATTTACCATGTTTAGCGTTAATGGTGTTTGTGGCGTGTGTAAACTTAGTACATCTACTTTTTCTTGAAATTCTTGAAGTGATACCTGGGTAGCGTTTTCGTCTCCAACATTGGGTTTAATATCATAGCATAATACCTCAACATCAAATCCTCTAAGTTTTTTAGCAAAGGCTTTGCCCATATTACCATAACCTATTAACCCAACGGTTAAACCATCTAACTCAATACCACGGTTATCTTCACGTAACCATTTACCTTGTCGTACTTCTCTATCTGCTTTATTAAGTTTATTAAAGAGCGATAATAGCATCCCTAATGTATGCTCACCTACAGCATTTCGGTTTCCCTCAGGAGCAGAAATTAAGTAGACTCCTTTTTGCTCCGCATAATCACAATCAATATTTTCTAGCCCCGCTCCTACACGTCCTATAAACTTTAAGTTTTTAGCAGCATCTAAAAATTGTTTATCTATGGTAAATCTACTTCGGAGCACAATACCTTCATAATTAGCAATTTTTGCTTCAACCTCATCTTTAGATGATGTATAGTCCTCATGATTTATATAACCTAAATCGTTAAGTTGATTAATTAACAATTCGTGATTTGTATCTAGGTGTAATATTTTCATTTATATTTTAGGGTATTCCGTCTGTGTTATTTCATGTTGTTCATTTCCTGTATGCGCTGTACTTAGTTTCTCGAATAATAACACATGAACCTCTTCATTATTCTTTGTGCAAGGGTTATGCTCTACGCCTTTGGGTACAACTATAATTTCGCCTTCATTAACCACCTCTGTTCTATCTCTAAATTGCATATACAATGTGCCCTTTATAACTTGAAATAGTTCGTCCTCATCATCGTGACTATGCCATACAAATTCTCCTTTTAGTTTTGCTAAAATAACTTGCATATTGTCTACCGTAGTAATTTGATGTGGATGCCAGTTTTTACTGAACTTAGATAGCTTTTCCTTGATATTTATAGATTTCATGCTGTAAACTTACAAAGTTTTATGACTTGTATTGATGTTTTGATATGAAGTATAGCGATTTTTGACTTAAACATACGGAATCGCGTTAGGGATTGCAGCGGCATCCTTTTATGCGAAGCTTAAGAATTACTTATGTTACTTAAAAAAACCAAATAGGCTTAAATGACGAGATCCCGAAACTAGTTCGGGACTGCTTCGCAGAAAAGATATAGCGGAAAGCGCGACCCCTTGTGGGTAACGCCCAAATTAACTATTAAACCAACTGGAATATTTTATGTAGGCCTCTGCAATGCGATTAATTTCGCCAGATATCAATTCCTCGCTTATATCTTTTATTTTTTTGGCAGGTACACCTCCATAAATTGAACCTGACTTTACTATTGTATCTTTAGTAATCACAGCACCTGCTGCAATAATACAGTTAGACTCTACAACACATCCATCCATGATAATACTGCCCATGCCAACCAAAACATTATCGTGAATGGTACAGCCATGCACCAAGGCATTATGCCCTATTGAAACATTATTGCCAATTGTTGTTGGCGCTGTTTTATAAGTACCGTGGATAACTGCGCCATCTTGTACATTAACTTTATTTCCCATTTTTATGAAGTTAACATCGCCACGAACTACTGCGCTAAACCAAACACTACATTGGGTTCCCATGGTTACATCTCCAACTATGGTTGCGTTTTCGGCAACAAAACAATCGTCTGGTATTATAGGGGATTTTCCTCTTACTTTTTGGATGACTGGCATTTTAATATTAATTTTTTAGAATTATTTACTTTACTCTGGCTAATAGATTATTTGAAAAAAGATAGCAAATCAGCCTTTTTGGATGCAGAAACCATAATTTCTTTTCCATTACTTAATATTACGCTACCACCTTTTCCCTTTTGGTATTTTACTACCTCATTTACATTTACCAAATAGGATTTATGCACACGGGCAAAACTAGAAGCCTTTAATGCATCTTCAAAATATTTTAAGGTTTTACTCACTATTTTTCTCTTGTCATTATTGAGGTAAATTTCGGTGTAATTATCATCTGCTTTACAGTACAAGATATCTGCAGTGTTTAACACCTCAAAACCAGATTGTTGTGGTATAGTTATTTTACCATTTACGCTCTGAGTTTTTGGCACTAAAACTTCATCTTGTAGTGCATTTTCTTTGGTTTTTATATCAGTAACATAATCTACCGCCTTTATCAATTCGTCTATAGATATTGGTTTCATTAGGTAATATGAAGCGTGTGCATTTAAGGCATCAATGGCATAATGGTCATAAGCAGTTACAAAAATAGTTTCAAAATTAACATCGCCAACTTTCTCCAATAAATCAAAAGCGTTACCATAAGGCATTTCAACATCTAAAAACACCAGATCTAAATCGTTATTTCTTATAAGAATTAGAGCTTCATCAATATTAGCTGCCTCGCCTAATATTTCTACATTAGGGCAGTATTTCTGTAAATAATTTTTTAGAATTTGCCTACTGGTTTCTTCGTCTTCTACTATGATTGATGTTAGTTTCATGCGACTATTTATTATTCGTTATCCGTATTATTTATTATTTACTCAAAACGTTTGAGAGTGAATTACATTATATAGACTTCTAATCTTTCTTTAAGGTTACCACAACTTTTGTTCCTGTGTCTTCTTCATCTTTAAAATCATCCACAAACACATCTACCTTATCTTTATACATATCGTTTAAAATAGCAACACGCTTTTTAATGTTCCCCATTCCTTTAGAGTTTTGCTTCTTCTGATTCTTGGTTTTAAGTGCCTTTGATTTTTTACGACCAATACCATCATCAGTAATCATAATTTGTATTTCGTCTTCTTTTTCCTGAGTAATAGCAATATTTAAATGCCCTTTGTCTTTTTTATAGCGCAACCCGTGCCACACTGCGTTTTCAATATATGGCTGTAAGAGCATTGGAGGAATTACAAAATCTGCTACTTCTATTTTCTCATCTACATGAATTGTATAATCAAACTTATCTTGAAATCTAAAATGTTCTAATTGTGTGTACAATTGCAGTAATTCTATTTCTTTTTCTAACGGAATAAAATCTTCTTCGCTATTTTCTAAAACTGCTCGCATTAGCTTGGAAAAGTCTGTTAAGTATTTATTTGCTGTGCGCTCATCATTTGATGCAATAAAACTGTTTACCGAGTTTAACGCATTGAAAATGAAATGAGGATTCATTTGACTTCGTAATGATTTTAAAGCTAACAGATTATTTGCCAATCGTTGTTGCCGAATGTATTTAAACATTAAAACTGCTACGAGTAACGACAAAAACAACCCTCCTATTAATGAATAAATAATTATTTTTTGTTTTTTAGATTGCTCTGTTGTTAAAAGATATTTGCTTTCAGATAGTGCTCTATCACTTTCTAAACTAGTTATCCTATTTTGCTTAGCTGATAAGTCTTTGCGAAAACGTGTTGCTTGAGATATTTCTTGTTCTTTTTTACGTACTATTTTATCTACTACATCTACATAATTTTGGTATGCTTCTAATGCTTTTGTGTAATCTCCTGTTGTTTTAAAAACCTCTGAAAGTTTTCTAGTAGCATCCTTTTGAACAATTAAATCTTCTTTTGTTTCTGCTTCTTCAATACTCTCCTTTAAATAACCAATAGCATTTCCAAAGTCGTTTTGTTGCGCATAGGCTTTTCCTATTTTATATTTTTGTTTTTGTGGCGTAAGCGGGCTTTCATTATCTAAAACTGAGTCTGTTTCTATATCTTTAATATCTTCTAAGGCTTGTTTACGTAATACAATTTCATCGGTAAAGTTGCGTACAGTATTTTGAAAATCTGCTACCTTAACCTTTTCTTCAATTGCTCTCTTTTTAGGTTGGCTATTTGCTAATTTCAACGACTTATCAAAATACACTTCTGCTTCCTCAACTTCTCCACTATTACTTAATGCTTCGGCTATTTTAGAATTTAAATCTGTAACTTTTGGTGTAATTAAATGCCTTTTAGCTATACTTAGTCCTTTATTATAGGATGCAATAGAAGCATCAAATTCATTAATACTTTTGTATGCATCCCCTAAGCCTTCATAAAGCGATACTAATTGATAATTTGATAATACATTTTCATCTATGTTTTTATACGTTTTAATACTTTCCTGATAATTTTCGTTTAAACGATAGGCTTTTGCTAACTTTAAAAGCGTTTGGTTACTGGTTTTACTTTGAAGGCTTATTCTATAGTTTGAAACTGCTAAATCATGCTGTTTCCAATACATGTAAATATCTCCGAGTACTTCATAAGCATCTCCATTTTGCTTTTTAGACACACTTGCTTCTAAAGCATCTCCAACAAATTGAATACTTTTTTGAGCATCTTTTTTAAGATAAGTTTCAGCAGAATCTATATACCAATTAAAAGATACTCCTCTAGATTTTTTAGAACGTTTATTATTAAAAACCTCTTTGTCACTTTGTCTTACCTCAACAAGAATACGTTCATTACTTTGTATGGTATAATATATGGTTTCAAAGTCTTTATGTTTAATTATAAGCTCATCTCCTTTTCTAACTTCAATCCTAAAATCTCCAAAAGTATCTGTAGTAG
Organism: Hyunsoonleella pacifica; assembly: GCF_004310335.1. Lineage (GTDB taxonomy): Bacteria > Bacteroidota > Bacteroidia > Flavobacteriales > Flavobacteriaceae > Jejuia > Jejuia pacifica. Next base: position 208,847 of record NZ_SIRS01000003.1, read on the forward strand.
TGTATGCACCTCCATTTACCATAATATTTACATCTGGCACACCATCTCTTGTATCTTGTTCTATTACAGAACCACGTACAGTAAATCTTGGCGAATTATTTAAAAGGTCTATTTGCGCTTTTGAAGTCAGTACAAAAAACAAAAGACTAAGACATATTATGTATTTAATTTGCATCTCTCTATTTAGAATAGCTAAACTTACGCACTTTAGTTGTTATATTAAAATGGGATATCTCTAAAAACTTACTTATTACTAGTAAAATATAATGCTTTACCCATTTCTATAATTCATTTACTCAATGAACTGTATGGTTTACTCATTCGCCTTTTTTTTAGAAATACTTTGGATTTAGTTTTATAGCATAAACCTCAAAAAACGAAAAAAGATCATGAAAACATTATTTAAATATTTAACACTTGCTATAGTTATTTTAAGCTTTACTGCCTGTAATGCAAATAACAAAAAGCAAAATCTTGCGGTTCATACAATTGAAACACAACACCATGAGCCCAACAAACAATTTATAAAAGTCGCACTTTTATTAGATACAAGTAACAGTATGGATGGTTTGATAGACCAAGCTAAAGCCCAACTTTGGGAAATTGTAAACGAACTTTCTTATGCAAAATGTGGTAATGGCAAACCTAATTTACAAATTGCATTATACGAGTATGGTAATGATAGATTGAATAGCGAAGAAGGACATATACGACAAGTGTTAGCCTTTAGTGACGATTTGGATGAAATTTCAAAAGAGCTATTCTCCTTAACTACTAATGGTGGTAATGAGTATTGCGGGCAAGTTATTCAAACCTCATTAAATCAATTAAACTGGGGTAAGAATCCTGATGATTTAAAATTAATATTCATTGCAGGAAACGAACCTTTTACTCAAGGTAGCGTAAACTATAAAGATGCTTCTACAAATGCTAAAGAAAAAGATGTTACAGTTAATACCATTTTTTGTGGGGATTATAATCAAGGTGTTTCTACATATTGGAAAGCTGGTGCAGATTTAACACAAGGCGATTATATGGCAATTAACCACAATAAAGCTACCGTACATATTGCTTCTCCCTATGATGATGAGATTCTTCAGCTTAATATTAAATTAAATAAAACTTACATCGCCTATGGGAGTAGAGGTAAAGAAAAGCAAATGATGCAAGCAAAACAAGACATGAACGCTAGTGGCTACAGTAAAGCCAATGCAGTAAGTAGAACAGTGAGTAAAAGTTCGCATTTATACAGAAACTCTAAATGGGATTTGGTTGATGCCGTGGCTGATGACAACCTTGAAATTAATGATCTGGAAGAAGAAGCATTACCAGATGTACTTAAAAATAAAACGCCTGAAGAGATTAAAATCTATGTTTCTAAAATGAAGCAGGAACGAGAAACTGTTCAAAAACAAATTCAAGAATTGAATAAAAAACGTAAAGCTTTTATTGCAGAAAAACAGAAAGACACTGATAATGGTTTAGAAAATGCAATGACAAAAGCTATCAAAACTCAAGCTAAAAAGAAAAAGTATACGTGGTAATTTAGCTTACAAAAACAATTCAATAAAACATAAGGGGTTGTTTATATCAATTGAATTCTATATAAGAAATGATATATAGCATGAATGAAAAAATTAACATATATGTGTTTGTAATTCCGACAGAACGAGGTACGAGCGACGAGAAATTACATAAATACAAGATTCCTCCTCATACTTTATTCTGAATTTTCAAGTCGAACTAAGGTTATATTTGTACAAATAGCCCCTTGGTTATTTTAATAGATTAGGCAATAATAGCTAGATATTACTTTTTTTAGTAACCCAAATATTAATTGTTTTACCTTCCAATTTATTTCTGGAATCAGGTTTAATTAATTCAACTTCCACAATACTATTGGTGGCTATTTTGTAGTCTTTGTCCTCAATTAAATAACCATTTAAGTAAACTTGATTATCTTTATGAATCCCAAAAAACTCATTTAGTTCAGCCTGAGTTTTAAAAGCGGGTGTTTCCTTTAATGTGACAAAAACGATTCCACCTTCGCTCAAGTTGAAGAATTTATGTTCCTTTCTATTTGGTTTTAATTTCATAACACTCATTCCAGTAATCAACGCTTTTGAGACTTCGATAGTGCTTTCGTTTGCAATAATATCTTTCTCTATAATAATTGTTGGAGAGTTGCTTTTTGCATATGGTAGTTTTACATAATCTTCTTGAGAATATGTGTTCAAAATAAAGAACATGAAGATGGATATTGATAAAATCTTTTTCATAATTGAGTTTTATATATGTTAAACAATGGTCCTTACCGTGGCAGTTATTTTTTAGCTGTATTTTTATTTTAAAATGAAAACTTTTACAAAATTGATAAGAACAAATCTAATAAGGTCTAAAAAAGGTGGCTTGATTTTTGTCTTTTATTAATAAACTGAATGATATAATCTTTGTCTGATCCTCATTTAATAAAAAGTATTGTAAAATTTCTTCTTTATCAAAATCTAACAAAACATATACACGATCTTTCAAAGAACTTATTTTATTAATTTTTAAATTATTTATATGTTCATACTTCTTATATGAATATATTACTGGCTTTTTAATTAGTTTAATCTTATTATTTGGAATCAACCAATTCCCTCTCACATTAGCATCAATTGGCTTTCTTATCTCTTCTACAAAATCTTTAGCTGCTTTCGTTCTTATATCTGTATTCATTGAATCTTTAAGTACTTCTATATATTTTGAAACGACGTATTCAGGCATTACATTATCATCAAATAAATCAACAACAAACTGCTCAATAAATTTTTCTCTTGAGGAATCTTTACAGGAAATTATTAGTAAAATATTTAGAAGAATTAACAGCAAGATTAAATAGAGGTTTTTCATTATCTTTATTATTTTTTTAACTTGAGCAGTCTCCCTTTCTATTTGGAGATTTTCCTTTTTTAGTTGTAATTGTTCTAGTTGGAGTGGATTCCATAGCTCTTATTTCTTGCCCCAACTGTCCAGGACTCCTTCCCTCAAAAAGTAAACTCCCCACAGTTGTTGAAGGTAATTTCATACCTCCTTTATTACCAACAGCTATTGCAAAATCTGTACACGCATAATCATTTGTGTTATATGTAGCAGGAAAATCTATTATATAATTTACAATACTAGTTAACTGATCTTTTGATATATCTTGCGAAATACTAACATGATACAAATAATCATAATTAGTTTTAATGGCAGAATTATAGTCATCTCCAACCCCCGTTAGACCAACTTCACTATCAGGATAAAACCCAACTTGTCTAACAATTTCTCCTTGTTCTATACCTATAAAAGCGTGACCGACTTCATTTGGACCAACGATAGCATCTGAGTTCTCCCTTGGCTGTTGTACATAAACAATAAGTTTTGCTCCTTGATTTAAATCAAAACATTCTAGTTCCTTTTCAGGGTCAATTTTTGGTTGACCAGCATCCACAATTACAATATTCGCTTTCAAAAGTGCTTCTTCAAAAGACAAACCTGTATTTTCTCTAAAAATATCAATCAATGCTTTAGCTATATTAATAGATTCATTTGAAAAATTATTATCCTTTAAAAAAAGCTGAATTCCATTTCGTATTTCAAAATTAGCAATGAGGAAGTCTTGTTCTCCAATATTCAATCCGTTCATAAAGTCCCCAAAATCACCTGAAAAGCTAATTCCAGCAGATCCTACATTCCAGCCATTAACTCCGCTACTGTTTCCGCCTCCAAGAATAGGTGGTATCACAAAGTAGTTTATCATAGGGATATCTGGGTCGCTACCACTTATAATAATTGTGGCCAGATCACATAAAGCACAATCGGAGAAAGGACATTCGTTATCACATGCCAATTTGCTCGTTGCACCTACTTTTTTTGCCTTGCCGTTTTCTGGTAAAACATATTCGCTTTTTATAAACCCATTTTGATATGTATAGGCCTTTATAAAATTACCTTCCATATCTGTAATTAATACATCGCCATCATAAGCCTCGGTATCAGGACTCTTATCGGGCATCATACCAAATACAACACTTTCTATGGCACCGTTGACCTCCAAGAGTAGTATACGACTGTATAGCTTACTGCGTACGGTAGTGGCAGGTATTACAGTAAGCAGTACATTGGTGTCAGTTAAGGGTTCATGTCTTATCTCGTCAGATATATTGGTAATGTATATACCTGTTTTATTACTTTTAGCTGATGTGTTTCTATTGGCTATTGTCTTATTATTTAAATAACTTAATGCGTCATTAATTGATACCGTTTTAATATTAGAAGTATCTTGAATACTCTCTTCATTTGTTTGACAAGAAAAGAAGCATAAAAAAAGAACAAGGATTAAAAAAAAATTGTGTTTCATAACTAGATATAAATTTAATAATTATGAAGCAACATTAAGGCTTAACAACAAACAAAGAGTACAAAATCTTTCAAATTCAATAATTTTGTACTGATTTTTTGTATTCATTAGGCGTTTTACCTGTGTGCTTTTTAAATATGGAATAAAAACTAGTTTTGGTATTAAAACCCGATTCTAGACCTAACGCTGTAATAGTATAATTTGAATACTCCTTATCCAGAAGTAGTTTTTTAGCATATTCTACTCGAAGTTCGTTAATGATAGTGCTATAGTTTTTGCCCGAATTTTGATTTATAATTTGAGATAAATAACTTTCACTAATATTTAATTCCTTTGATAAAAGCGAAAGGCTCATTTTTGAGTTAAGAAATAACCTTTTTGAAATAATTACATCGTAAATATCTTGATATTTGTCTTGATTGGTTTTTCTTTTTGCATTGCCATCATCATTATGCAAAACATGCCTTTCCCTAATTAGTAGGCGTTCTTTATAAATATTGCTCTGAAATATTGAAGCATAGGCTATCCAGTATATTAAAACGGATACACCTATCCATAATGGATAAAATTTATAATAACCACTACCAAAGATATCTCCAAAAACGTTTAGAGATACAAACCAAAAACAACAAAGCAAAATACCTATGAATAAAAGTCTCTTTAGCCAACCTATTTTGATGGGTACTTTTTGAGATTGATAGTTGAATTGTGATTTTTCATGGGAAAGCAAAATTTTAAATATTAAAACAATAATAGCAATAGTAAAAAACAACGAAACATATTCCACAATTAAATTAAATAACTTAATTACTGATATTGAGTCACTAAAATTATTTCTAATCAATACATATGTTAATGATAAGATAAATGGTAAGAACAGGAATATAACTTCATCCTTCCTGATACTTTTATTTATATAAGCTCTAACAAAAAGATAGAAAAAAGGAAGTATTAAAAATTCAAAAGGTATAAATATTAATGAATTATCATCGTATTGACTTCTCAATATCAATCCTGTATCCAAAAACCAGTACTGTAAATTACTAAAACATAGCGAAAGCACTGTTAATGCCAAGAAACTATTGACTCTAGATTTTAATTTTGGGTTTAAGAATAACACTAAGCTGAATATTATTCCATGAACAACCCCAATTAATATTACGATATTGTAAAAATTTAAATTCAACCTAGTTTTTGGAATAAAACTAAGAAATTCTAATTTATTTACAGAAAAATTTTACATGTATAATAATGCTACCCCTGAGGTATAGAATATGGGTTAATTCACCGCAGGACAATTACAATCGTAACGTTCTCTTCTACAGCTAAAGTTATAACCTAAAGTAAGTTGATGAAACCCACCATTGGTAAACACAACAGAGTTGGATTGATACGTATATGTATAGGCAAACATAAATTGATTATAGTTTATGCCTAAAATTGGTGTAAACTGTTGTAACCTTTGGCTAGTTACATTACCAGAATTATTTAAAAATTCTGCTCCATCTAAACTTTGCCTGTATGATAAACCTCCCCATAGTGTACCAAATTCCATTTGTTTGTAGGCTTTGGCGTTAAAATCCACCATAGATTCTTGCGTACCATCTCTGTATTGAAACATTACAGAAGGCTCAAAACTCCACTCACTACCATACTTACCAAAAACACCACCAACTGATAATAAATAACGTCTTAAGTTATTCGTAATTAAAATATCGTTATTAATTCCAGCGTTTTTAAGTACATTTTTTATAGTACCATGCGCATAAAAATCTAAGTAGTGGTATGAAAACCCAAAATCTATATTAAAGTTGGTAGCACTTTGTACAACTCCTTGCACTATAGGATCTTGTCCGTCAAATGGAAATGTAGTTTCATCCAATTGATATTGTATAAAACCAGCACTTAAACCAAACGACAACATATTTAAATCTACCTCACTTCTTGAAAACAATAAATGGTGCGCATAGGTTAGATATGCACCTGTTTGTGAATGAAATCCATTTTTATCTGCATATAAAATACCTCCAATACCCGATGGAGAATCGCCTATACGTCCATTAACGCTTAATGTCATTAATCTCGGCGCATCTTCATGTCCAAACCATTGTTGCCTCCCTGTTAACCGTACCTTAGCACAATTCGCAGCGCCCGCCATGGATGGATGAATTAGGTAATAATTATCCGTTAAATAATCTGTATATATAGGAAGGCCCTCTTGGGCTTTGATATTTGGAATGCATAACACACCAACCAGTAGTAAAAAAATATGCTTCAATTTCATAGGTTACAATCTAGGTAAACTGGTTTGTAGATAAACGTAGGCTTTCAAAAAAAATTACATGAAAAACGTTTAGTCTGAATCAAATATATGCATATCTCAGTTTTCTTTTAGTATTTTTGTAAAAAAATAGCTAAAATGAGCAATTTCAAGGTTTCTGTGCAAGAAACATCAAACAATACCATAGTTAAATTTGAGGTAAACCAGTTTATAACAAAACATCAAAGTTTTGAATTTAATAATATTGACGAGGCGAAACCTTCTCCTATAGCACAACAATTATTTTACCTTCCTTTTGTTAAAAAAGTATATATTTCTGGAAATTTTATAGCTGTAGAACGCTATGATATTGTAGAGTGGAACGATGTACAAGATGAAGTTGCACAGCAGATTGAAACCTACTTAAACGACGGGGGTTTAGTAATTACTGAGGAAGCTACTCCCAAAAAACAAACACCGATTACTGTTTATGCTGAAGCCACACCAAACCCTGCAGTAATGAAATTTGTTGCTAATAAAAAGATTGCAACCGCTATGTTTGAATTTACATCTATAGATGATGCTAAATTATCTCCCTTAGCTACAGAATTATTTCATTTTCCATTTATAAAAAGTGTATTTATTGAAGAAAATTATGTTTCTCTTACTAAATACGATAGAGCTGAATGGCAAGACATTACTGTTGAATTAAGAGAATTCATTAGAAATTTTATAGCAGATGGCAAAGACATCGTACTTCCAGAAGCTGCTGAAAAAATGGAAAAATCAGCACCTCAACTAGACAAAAAATTTGAAGGATTGGATGACACCTCTAAAGAAATTGTGAACATTTTAGAAGAATATGTAAAACCTGCTGTGGCTAGTGATGGAGGTAATATTCAATTCATTGGATATGATGCCGACGTTAAAAATGTAAGCGTGTTACTTCAGGGGGCCTGTAGCGGCTGTCCATCATCAACTTTCACTCTAAAAAATGGTATAGAAAATATGCTTAAGCAAATGCTTCCAGGGAAAGTTGAGACTGTTGAAGCTATTAATGGCTAAACCATTTTATCCTATCAAGATACACTTGGTATTTTAAAAATTCTTTACTCTGAAAAGTTTCAACTTTTCTCGAACAATTATTGGTTGGTTTTAAATAACATTTAAATCCATCTGAACGGTATTATTGCAATGCAAGTATTATCACAAAATATGCTTTAAATTTTACAATTCATACATAGAAAAAAGTCTAGTTTTAAAATTATAATCTACACTGTCCAAAAATATTTATGATTAAATTTAGGTGTTTTTCTAAAAGATTAAAACCAAGTACTATCATAGAGCGGCTTCAATAAAACTATAGATTTTGAATATAATTACACCTTTTTTAAAAGAAAGCACAACTCTAATTATAGAAAAAAAATACCCTAAAACTATTCTTGAAGAAGAGAAAGGTGTTATATACCAGTATATCCATTTGTTGATATTTTTTGTATGCTTGAGTCTTCATGCTCAAAATAAAGTGCAAAAATTTGATTTTATCAACGTAAATAATGGAGAATCAAAGGTTGCTGTTACTTCAATAATTCAAGATCATGCAGGTTTTATTTGGTTTGGGACAACGGGTGTAGGTATAAACCGTTTTGACGGTATCAACTACAAAAATTACAAGCACGCTTTAAACGACAGTACTTCTTTAAGTAACAACAACGTATACTGCTCCTTTTTAGATAATAAAAATAGATTATGGTTTGGTACTGAGGAAGGCCTAAATCTTTACAATAGAGATTTAGACCAGTTTATTAGAATCCCATTAGTTAGCCAGGATACAACTCAACAAATACTATCAATTAGAAGTTTATCTGGAGATAATAATAACAATCTTTTTATAGGAACTTTTGGGTTCGGCTTATATAAACTAAATCTAGACACTTTAAACGTCCAAAAAATTACCACTTCAGTCAACAATCCTTTTTTAATCATTTATGCTTTGGCTTGTAACTCAGAAGGAAAGATTTTTGCAGGCTCTAATTCTGGACTATTAGAATTTGATGCTAAGAAAAGCCATCTAAGCCCCACTAAAGTAAACACTATAATAAGCACTATTAATAACCCTATTTATTCACTACGAATTGACAACAATGATATATGGATTGGAACAGAATCTGATGGTTTAATTGTTTTAAAAGACAAAGGGAAAAGCTTAGAGGGATACAGAATTAACTATGCCGAAATCACTAAACAACGTATCTTTTCAATTGTTGAATTATTAGATGGTAGTTTTCTATGCGGCACCGAAAATGATGGTTTGATACATGTTGATGATGAAGGTAACCTATTAAAACGCTATTTATACAATAAAGAAGACGAAAACAGCTTGTTATCTGATTCTGTTTGGTCTTTATATAAAGATAAAGATAATAGAATATGGCTAGGATACTATAATAGCGGCGTAAGCATATACGATGAGTTTTACGATAAATTTTTAGACTTAAAAAGCGAACGCAACAATAAAAATTCATTATCCAGTCCATCTGTTACCGGTTTATTAAAAGATTCTAAAGACAATCTTTGGGTTTGCATGGACGGTGGCGGAGTGGATATTTATAATTTTAACACTCAAAAATTCACTCATATTAATTCATCTATTTCAAATTCCTACAAGGGTCTATCTAGCGATTATTTAGAATGTATGTTTTTAGATAGTAAAGAAAATATTTGGTTAGGTAGCTGGAATGACGGGGTATATATGCTACCAAAAGGATCTAATACATTTATAAACTACAATAAAACAAATAGTAATCTTGCTTCCAATACAATTTTAAGTATTACTGAAGATACTGAAGGTACAATATGGATAGGCACCTTCTTTAAAGGCCTTCATACCTTTAATCCAAAATCCAAAAAAATAACACGCCATACAAGTAAGTCTTTTGAAGAAAGCACCCTAATAAAAGTAGATATTAGAAAGGTTTTGGCAGACTCTAGACACAACTTATGGGTAGGTACAACACAAGGACTATATAAAGTAGTAAAAGATTTAGATGGTGTTTTTCATGTTGTATCATTTAGAGATAAAATGTCTGAGAAGTATAATAATGAAATTACAGCTAATCACATATTAACACTTTACGAAGCTACTGATAAACAAACTATTTGGATTGGAACCAGAGGCGCAGGACTATGTAAATTAGATATCACTAAAGAAATTTTTACTTGGTATAATAAAGATAACGGTCTGGATGGAGAAAATATCACAGGAATTATTGAAAGCAATGAAGGGAATTTATGGGTAAGTAGTAACTCTGGTATATATCAACTTGATGCAAAAACACAAGAATTTAAGCACTACTCCCAAAATGATGGATTACTATCTAACGACTTTAATGTAAACGCCACTTTTAAAGACAAAAATGGCAACCTGTTTTTTGGCAACTATCAAGGTGTAGATTATTTTAATCCTAATTCAATAAATACCAATACTACAGAACCCTTAGTATATCTAACTAATTTTAAACTGTTTAACGACCCAGTAATTCCTAATACTAAAAATAGCCCTCTAAATAAAGTAATCTCAGAAACTGAAGAAATCACACTTACTCATAAACAATCTGTTTTTACTATTGAATTTACGGCAATAAACTATACAAGACCAGAAAAAAATCAGTTTGCCTATTATCTTGAAGGATTAGAGAATTCATGGAATTATGTAGGAAATACTAGAAATGCCACTTATACAAACTTAGATTATGGTACATATACCTTTAAATTAAAGGCTGCAAATAATGATGGTATTTGGAATGAAGTACCAAAAAATTTAAAAATAACTATTTTACCACCATGGTGGAGAACCAAGTGGGCATTATTCGCTTATGTACTTTTATTCTTAGGAGTTTTATACTATTTAAATAGAATTACTCGTGAGCGCCTAAAGGAAAAACAACTAATTGCCTATGAGAGAGAGACAAGAAAACAAAAGGAAGCTTTAAATGAAAAAAAGTTTCAATTTTTTACCAATATTTCACACGAGTTTAGGACACCTCTAACGTTAATCATGAATCCGTTAGAAGATATATTAACAAGCAAGACGCAACAGATACCCGAACTTGTAAGAACTAAACTTAACACAGTACATAAAAACACAAGTAGATTACACAGGCTTATTACAGAACTTTTAGACTTTAGAAAGTTAGAATTAAACAAAGTTCGTATTAGAGCCCATCAATTTAACCTAGTTGAATTTATTCAAGATATTATCAGTCATTTTAAAGAAGAGGCTATCTCAAAAAATATATCCTTATCTCTTGACACTACTTTTTTAAATATTCCTATTTGGGCAGATAAAAGCATGTTGGAGAAAATAGTATTCAATTTGCTATCCAATGCTGTGAAGGTTACACCAGAAGGGGGCACCATAAACATAGATGTAAACATTCTTAAAGAAGATATTGTTTTCCCTTTAATTAATCAAGAAAAGAAATATAAAGCTATTGAAATTAATATTTCTGATTCTGGACCTGGAATTGATAAAGATCAAGTTGATAAAATCTTTGAAAGGTTTTATCAGGCAGAAAATTTAAACAAGGCGTATTACGGTGGCACAGGTATTGGTTTAGAAGTAGTAAAAAACTTTGTACATCTACATAAAGGAAATATTGATGTTAAAAGTGATTCAAATAAAGGTACCACCTTTAAAATTCAGTTACCCGAAGGACAGGTACACTTTAGTGAAAATGAGATAATAAGTGAAATTCCTGATATCAAAATAAAAGAAGAAACTTATGTAAAGGAAGAAGTGTATCTTCAATCAAAAAATCCTTCATCAATAGTTAAAACTATAGAAAACGAGCCTAAATCGCAACCTAACACCCTATTAATAGTTGAGGACAACCTAGAACTTCAATCTTACCTTTCGCAAGAACTTAAGGGAGATTACATAATACATATTGCCAATAACGGTATTGAAGGTTTAGAAATAGCAAAGAAAGTACTACCAGACATTATTATTACCGATGTAATAATGCCAGAAATGGATGGATTTGAGTTTTGTAAAAACATAAAAAGCGATATAAAAACCAGTCATATTCCTCTGCTTATGCTAACAGCAAAAGCTAGAATTGACAACCGAATGGAGGGAATTAAATTAGGTGCAGATGCCTACATGATAAAGCCATTTAATTTAAGACTTCTAAAACTTAGATTATCGCAGCTTATAACCAGTAGAAAACTAATATTCAACAAATACTTTAGTGTAATTAGTGATTTGCCAGAAAATGTTAAAACAACATCTATTGACAAAGAGTTTATTGAAAAAGTACTTAATTACATAAACGAAAATATTAGCGATCCTAACTTAAGCGTAGAGGTACTTGCAAGTCAGCTAAACTTAAGTAAGAGTCAATTTTACCGAAAAATTAAAGCTTTAACCAATCAAACTGCAAACGAATTCTTAAGAAATATTAGGCTACAAAAAGCAAAACAAATACTAGAACTTGGCAGCGCTACTGTAGGAGAGGTCTCTTATAAAGTTGGGTTTTCGTCGCATTCTTATTTTACAAAATGCTTTAAAAACTATTATGGTGTGCTTCCTACTAGTATAGAAATTAACACCAAACAATAGTGCCATTTACCCAGGCTTTACACACATTACAACTTTTATTGCTCTAAATGTTCTAATGAATGCTTAGCATTTACCAAACAAAAATTAGTTACTTATATAGTTTTGTTTGTATGGAATTTAAATATATCCGCAGAAAATCATTAATCGAAATTATTCTTATTCTCATAATTATAATTCTGATTTTATTCTTTTTCACTTTCCTAATCTAATATATCTAAACAAATAACTTAAATTAAAAATGAAATTAATCTTGTCATGTAAAGCATACCTTATAATAATCATAGGAACTATGCTTTTATTTTCATGTAACTCAAAAAACCAAACATACGCTTACAAATTCCAGAACCATGAAGTAAATACAGAAGAAAGAGTAAAAGATCTTATAGCACAAATGACACTAAAAGAAAAGGTCTCCCAAATGCGTTACGATGCTCCTGCTATCGAAAGACTTGGTATTCCAGAATACAACTGGTGGAATGAATGTTTACATGGTGTTGCAAGAGCTGGAGAGGCTACTGTATTTCCGCAAGGAATTGGTATGGGTGCTACTTGGAATGCTCCATTAATTTTTGAAATGGGAGAAGCTGTATCTGATGAAGCACGTGCAAAACACCACAAAGCAGTTTCAGAAGGGAAAAGAGGTATTTACCAAGGTTTAACATTTTGGACACCCAATATCAATATTTTTAGAGATCCACGTTGGGGAAGAGGACAAGAAACTTATGGTGAGGACCCCTATCTTACCAGTCGTATTGGTGTTAATTACATAAAAGGACTTCAAGGAGATGACAATAACCACCTTAAAGTAGTAGCAACTGCAAAGCATTTCGCAGTCCATAGCGGACCAGAAAAGTCACGCCATGAAGATAATTATCATACATCAAATAAAGATTTATATGAAACATATTTACCTGCTTTTGAGGCAGCAGTAAAAGAAGCTAAAGTGCACTCTGTAATGTGTGCTTATAACAGGTACAGAGATGAAGCTTGTTGTGGTAGTAATTTATTATTAAATAACATTTTAAGAAACGATTGGGGTTTTAACGGTTACGTAGTGTCAGACTGCTGGGCCATAAATGATTTTTGGGAACCAAATAAACATGGCTTAGTTGAAACACCAGAAGAAGCTGCAGCTCTCGCCGTTAGTCGCGGTACAGACTTAAACTGTGGTAGTGTTTACGACCCAAATTTAACCGAAGCTGTACTTAAGGAATTAGTTGATGAAAGTAAAGTAGATTTAGCATTATCACGTCTATTTACAGCACGCTTTAAATTAGGGATGTTTGATCCTGATGAGAAGGTAAAATGGTCTAAAATACCTTACAGCGTTGTAACAAGTAAAGCGCACTATCAGCTATCTGAAAAGGTAGCAAAAGAGTCTATGGTACTTTTAAAAAATGAAGGTAAAATATTACCCTTAGATGAATCCATCAAATCCATAGCAGTCATTGGACCTAATGCTAATTCAAAACAAGCATTATTAGGTAACTATCACGGCACACCAAAAAATCATATTACACCTTTAATCGCCATTCAAAAAAAGCTTCCAAATGCAAAGATTCATTATGCTTTGGGAAGTGATATTGCTGTTGGTTGGCCTAAGCTTGATGCTATTCCTTCAGATGTACTTGAAAACAATGGCATCAAAGGCTTAAAAGGCGAATATTTTAAAAACATAGATTGGAAAGGTAAGCCAGAATTTACAAGAAACGATAAAAGTGTTGACTTTACCTGGGTATCTAAAAAACCTTTAGATAGTTTAAATAAAGCTATTTTTTCGGTACGATGGACAGGGAAACTTATTCCTAAAGAAAGTGGTAGTTACCGTATTGGTTTGAGAGCTAGTAGTGGAGGGAAGATCTATTTCAACGATTCGCTTCGCTTTAAGTTTAGCGATGATCATGAACCTAAAACACGTTATTTTGATATAGATTTAATAAAAGGAAAACCGAATGATATTAAAATAGAATACTACAATTATCATGCAGATCCTCAAGCACAATTAGTTTGGGCTAAAACAGATGCAGATTTAATAACACCTGCACTAGAAGCAGCAAAAAAATCAGAAGTAGTTGTATTATGTTTAGGACTTTCTCCGTCAATAGAAGGCGAAGAAATGCCTGTACTATTAGAAGGGTTTGATAAAGGAGATCGCTCAGAAATCACATTACCAAAAACCCAAATAGAACTAATGAAGAGAATACATGCACTTGGCAAACCAACCATCTTAGTTTTAATGAATGGTAGTGCATTAGCCGTAAATTGGGCGGCAGATAATGTTCCCGCTATTTTAGAAGCATGGTATCCAGGAGAGTTTGGTGGAAACGCAATAGCTGATGTACTTTTTGGAGATTATAACCCTGCTGGACGATTACCAGTAACATTTTATAAATCTACTAACGACTTACCTCCATTTAAAGATTATAGTATGGAAAATAGAACCTACAAATACTTTAATGGGGAACCGCTATTTCCATTCGGTCATGGCTTGAGCTATACTAATTTTAAATACTCAGATTTAAATATTCAAAAAAACTCAACACCCAATGACCCAATAAAGATAAGTGTAAACGTAACAAATACAGGGAAAATGGCAGGCGATGAAGTAGTACAACTCTATTTATCTCATAAATTAACATCATCAAACCCACGAAGATCTTTAGTTGGTTTTAATCGACTTCATTTAACCCCAAACGAAACTAAAACAGTAACCTTTACTGTTACATCTAAACAGTACAGTATAATAGCATCAGATGGAACATATTCTCTGCCGTCAGAAGTATTGAGCTTTTGTGTTGGTGGAAAACAACCTGGTTTTAATGGAACCTCAGATGCAAAAACTACTAATACTTTAGAAAAAGAAATTACATTAAAGTAATTAAGATTAATAATACATGAAAAGAAAAATTAAACTAATAACATATACCGCATGTATACTTCTTACGACCTGTTTTTACGCATGCTCTAATTCAAATGAAGATATAGAAGTTACAAAAATTGAAAAAGAAGACCCTACAGATGATTCTGAAGATACTAACAACGGAGAAGATATAAATAATGCAGAATGGAATTTAATTTTTGAGGAGGAATTTGACACTAATTTAGACAAATGGAATATTTGGCTAGGTGGTGCATTTAACAATGAAATTCAACTATATAACCAAGAACAATTAAGTCTTCAAAATGGCTTACTAACCATAAATGCAGAAAAAAGGGCAGTAACTGGAGATTCCAGTCCTTTTGATGCTACCCCTAAAGATTTTAATTATGTTTCTGGTAGAATAGAATCTAAAGAAAAGTTTGGTCCTTCTGATGCAGAAGGCGAAAAAGAATATAGAATTGTATCTCGTATAAAACTACCAAACGGCAATGGTATGTGGCCAGCATTTTGGACCTACACAGACCCTTGGCCTACAAAAGGTGAGATAGATATACTGGAAGCTCGTGGTAATCAAGTTACCAAGTTTCAATCCAATATATTCTATGGAACTGAAACAGGTGTACCTCTAACTAACAATGATGACACCTCAAAATCTCATGAGCTAGGTGTTAATCTTACATCTAATTTTCATGTTTATGAACTTATCTGGAAATCTAATGCTCTAGAAATTTTATTTGATGGACAACTTTTACACACTTACAATGCTGATTCAAAAAACTTTGTAGCAGAACTATTTGGTAACAAACATCAAATTGTATTAAACCTAGCTGTAGGTGGAGGATTCTTTGAAGGCGTAAACCCTGATAGTTTTATTAACTCCTCTACAATGCAAATTGACTGGATAAAAGTTTACAAACGCTAACAATAACGCATAACACTAATAAAATCAACCTATTGCATAAAAAATACTAAATATTGCTTCAATTGTTTTAACCACAAAATGAGATTAAAACTAAATTTGATAGACAAGTATGTTTTTTCTCATAATAAAATTAACAAGACTAACTAAATTCAACTAAATTATGACATTACATTGCTCAAAAAGACTACTCTTTGTAGTTGTTTTAATGTTCACAAACCTTATAATGGCTCAAACCATTACTGGTACTGTTTCAGACGGAGTTTCGCCTTTACCTGGAGCTAGTATCATAGAAAAGGGAACAAATAACGGTACCACGGCAGATTTTGACGGTAAGTTTTCTCTAAACCTAACATCCAAAAACCCAGTGATTTCAGTTAGTTTTCTAGGATATATCTCTAAAGAAATTACTGTAAACGAAAAAACCGTGATAACTATTAAGTTAGATGAAGACTTACAAGCATTAGACGAAGTTGTTGTTATAGGGTATGGTTCTCAGCAAAGATCTACTCTTACCACTTCTATATCATCTGTGAAGTCTGAAGAACTAAACGAAATTCCAGTAGCAGATATATCTCAAACACTTCAAGGTAGAGCTGCTGGTGTTAGTATTTCAGCTGGAGGAGCTCCAGGTTCTAGAACCTTGGTTAGCATACGAGGTTTGAACACGTTTGGAGATGGAGAACCTTTATATGTAGTAGATGGTGTTTTTACTAACAGTATTAATAATATTGATCCTGCTAGTATAGAAAAAATAGATGTATTAAAAGATGCAGCAGCGGCGGCTATTTATGGTTCTAGAGGATCTAATGGTGTAATAATTGTAACTACAAAGCAAGGTGTGGTAGGTAGAACATCATTTACGTTTAGTACATACACAGGCTTTCAACAGTCTAATCAAAGATACGATCTACTAAACACAGAACAGTATGTACAATATATAAAAGAAATAAATGCACAAGATGAAGGTGGAACATTAGTAAGTGTTATCAATAATAACCCTTTATTTGATGGTAATGGTATTGAGACCGATTGGCAAGATGCATTATTTAGAACCGCTGCTTTAACAAGTTATAACTTTGGAGCTAATGGTGGTACTGAAAAAGCAAAATATAACTTCTCATTCTCAGCATTTGATCAAGATGGTATATATATAGATACTAATTTTAAACGTTATACTTTTAATGCTAATAGTGAAGCAAAAATAAATGATAACTTTAAAATTGGAGAAACATTTGCTTACGGTTACACAGAAACTATAGCACCACAAACAAGTGGTGGTCGTGTACCATTATATAATATTATTGCAGCTGCTCCATACATTCCTGTAAGAAATCCTGATGGTAGTTTTGCTGGTCCTAATGCGGGAGACGTTAATAACTCTAGAAACCAAGTTAGGGTACAAGAAACTGAGGATAACCTTAACAGAGCCACTTCTTTAATTGGAAGTTTATATGCTGAATTTAAACTACTAGAAGGTTTAACCTTAAGGTCTCAATTTGGTTTAAATGCTAGATACGACTATCAAGATAATATCTCAAGAGCATTTGTAACTACAGGTCGATTTGGACAACAAAATACTGTTATTTCTAAGAGAAGAACCAACTCAATTTCTACAATTTTAACTAATACCCTAAATTACAGTAAATCATTTGGCAATCATTATTTTAATGCAACATTAGTTGCAGAACAGCAAAAAGATAAAACTGAAGTTTTAACAGGCGATTTGTCTACCGATGTTACCTCAGAAATTCCAGAGGTGCAAAACGGTATCTCAAATAGTTTCACTATACCTGTTAAACTAGTGTCTTATTTAGGACGTTTAAGTTATAACTACAAAGAAAAATATCTTATACAAGGGTCTATACGTAGAGATAAATCTTCCTTCTTTGCACCAGAAAACAGTGTAGGATGGTTTCCAGGAGCATCTATTGGATGGATAGCATCTAAAGAAAAATTTCTTGAAAATAGCGATGTAATTAACAATCTAAAATTTAAAGCAAGTTACGGTATTACAGGAAATAATAGACTACCAAATTCAGGTTCTAGAGTAAACCAATTTCAACCATCTGTAGCCCCTAGCTTTAACTTCCCTATCGATGAGGCAAGACAAAACGGTTTTACTGTAGTTGGAGCCAACAATCGTGATTTAGTGTGGGAACAAGGTATAAATCAGAATTACGGATTCGAATTGGGCTTATGGAACAATAAAGTAACATTTGCAGCAGATTACTTTAATAACAGAAGTGATGGTTTAATAGTTGGAGAAGCTCAAAGACCTTCAGCAGGTATTCCTGGAGACGGATTAACAGGTGTAGTATTACCTAAAAATGTTGGAGATGTTGAAGTAGAAGGCTTAGAATTAACTCTAGGCTATAATGATTATGAAGGTGACTTTAAATGGAGTTTTTGGGGTAACGTATCACGATCAGAAAGTAACGTAATTACATTGGGGTCTGTGACTCAACAGTTAAGACAAGCCTCATTCAACCCACCTTTTTCAGAACAGCTAAGTAGATTAGCCCCAGGAGAACCTATATTCCATTTTTATGGTTTAGAATTTGAAGGTGTGTATTCTGATGAACAAGCTATAATTGATCACTTAGGAGCTGATAACTTAGACTCAAATTCTGGACAAGTATTCTTACCAAGACCAGGAGATGTGAGATATAGAGATGTTAATGGGGATGGTGATATTGATGAACAGGATAGATTCGTTATAGGAGATCCTAACCCAGATTTTACATTCGCTGCAAATATTAAAGCCAATTACAAAAATTTTGATTTAAGCATGTTAATTACTGGCGTTTATGGTGTAGATGCTTTAAACGCAAATATATGGTTTCTACAAGGTCAAGAAAACGTAACCAACCATAGTGTAGATGTTCTTAGGCGTTGGCAAAATCCAGGAGACATTACAGATATACCTCGATTTAGATTTGAAGGTAATAATCCTAATAATTTTATATCTACAAGATATTTACAAGATGCTTCTTATGCTAGATTAAGAAATATAACATTAGGGTATAGTTTTCCTAGTGATTTATTGAATGATACTTTTAAAGGTGTTCTGTCAAAAGCACGTCTTTATCTACAGGGACAAAATTTAGTAACTCTAACAGAATACAGCGGATTAGATCCTGAGATAGCCCCATTTTATGGTGCAAATGGTCTTCTACAAGGTACAAGTATAGACCGAGGTGAGGCACCAAGACCACAAACTTTTATAATAGGATTGCAATTAGAATTTTAAAAAAATGAGAGATATGAAAAAAACAGTTAAACTTAACACCGTTATTGTTATAATAGCATCATTATTCATGTTGTCTTGTAACGATAATGTTGAAGTAAAAAACACAAATGAGTTGTCTCCTGATAGCTTCTTTGAATCACTTGCACAAATTGAGGCAGCAGCTAATGCCGCTTATGCTCAATTACAAAACTCAGGTCTA
Source organism: Hyunsoonleella pacifica (assembly GCF_004310335.1). Lineage (GTDB taxonomy): Bacteria > Bacteroidota > Bacteroidia > Flavobacteriales > Flavobacteriaceae > Jejuia > Jejuia pacifica. The sequence continues at coordinate 228,369 of NZ_SIRS01000003.1, forward strand.
TACCAAAGGTATGGATATATTTTACCAGACACTTTTTCTGATGAATCTGAATCTGGTGGAGATCCAAATTTTATAACCTCATTCAATTTCTCAATGACGCCTTCTTTAGAGCAAACAACACGCTTCTGGAATAACTGCTACAACGGCATAGGTGCATGTAATTTTGTACTTGAAGGAGAAGAAAACATGAGAGCGAGATTAGCCACATCTAATTTTACAGAAGCAGATGTAAAGGATGCAATTGGTCAAGCCCATTTTCTTAGAGGTTTGTATTATTTCTTTTTGGTAAAGCGTTATGGAGGTGTGCCATTATTGTTAAAATCGCAGCCTACTATTACACCTCAACCTAGAAATACAGTAGATGAAGTATACGAAGCTATTATTGATGATTTTAAAATGGCTTCAGAACTTTTATTCCCTAAGGGTTCAACAGAAAATGGCAGAGCAACTAGTGGTGCTGCTCTTGGTATGCTAGGCAAAGTATATTTACACAGAGAAATGTATGACGAAGCTCAAACTACTTTTGCACAAATAACAGATTACTCGCTTTTACCATTAGAAGACTATACTGATAACTTTAATGATTCAGGAGAATACAATGATGAATCTTTATTTGAAGTATCGTTTAATGGAGATGCTACAGAACAAGATTTATGGTCCCAAACAGGTATAGGCGTATCTGAGGTTACTTTTCATGCGCAAGAATATACAGGTTGGGGTAACCTTAACCCATCAAATAAACTATTAGCTGAATTTGAAGATGACGACCCACGTCTTAATTTAACTATTCTTCAAAATGGTGTTACCTATGGACCAAACAACGATTTAATTTGGAATCAAGGTAATATTAGATGGTTTAAATTTTCACAACTTTATGATAATGCTCAAGTCGTACAAAATGGATCTACAAATGCCAGAATACTACGCTATGCAGATGTAGTGCTGATGCAAGCTGAAGTTGAACTAAGATTAGGAAATGATGCAGCAGCTTTAGAATTCTTAAATCAGATAAGAGAACGGGTAGAAATGCCATTATACGGCACACCTGAAATGGATGCTGCTGGATATCCTGTTGATACACCATCAGGAATATTTAATGCCATAGTACACGAGCGTATGATAGAACTATGTGGTGAACAGGTAAGATTTGATGATCTGGTCAGGTGGAATTTAGATGCTCAAGAAATCACAACAAATGACTCTGGACAATCCAGAGGATACAACCCTAATGTACATAGACTCATGCCTATACCACAGGTTGAAATAGATACAAATGATGGCATTGGGCCTGAGGACCAAAATCCAGGATATTAACTTTAATAGATAATTAGTCAAATTTTGAGTTGTTTGTTATAGCCAGTAAGAAGTAATGTTTATAACTGTGCTTCTTACTGCTATACTTTTTAATAAACTTTAAATTTAAACCTGATAATGAAAAGAACCTTAATAGTATTATGTAGTATGGTGTGCACTGTTTTGTTGTCTTGTTTAGATGATGCAAAAACAAAGGCGCAACCAATCACATCATATAATCAGGTTATTTTCAATGAGCTATTAAGTGATACTACTAATATTGCATTCGCAAATACACTTACCGAAAGTGATACCTTAAACTATTTTACTTACCCTTATTTATATATGGGAGGAGGCGTTTCTGCTGGAGATATTAATAATGATGGACTTACAGATCTTTTCTTTACTGGAAATATGGTAGACAATAAACTGTATTTAAATAAAGGTAATTTACAGTTTGAGGATATTACAGAGTCTGCAGGAATCTCAGGAGATAACAGATGGTACACAGGTACAACAATGGCAGATGTTAATAATGATGGGTACCTAGATATTTATTGCTTAGTTGGAGGCCAATCTACACCAAAAGAGAACCAATTATACATAAATAATGGAGACAATACATTTTCTGAACATGCTAAAACATTTGGATTAAACGACGTTGGTAATAGTGTAGATGCATCCTTTTTTGACTACGACAACGATGGAGACCTTGATGTTTTTGTAGCAAATTACCCAATTACACCATTTAATTACAATAGTTACAACTACAAAATGAGAATGGATAGGGTTACAGATGTAGAAACCGACAACCTTTATCGTAATGATGGCGGAAAATTCACTAAGGTAACTGATGAAGCTAATGTAAAAATGTACAGTTTATCACTTAGTGTTACAGTTTCAGATTTAAACAATGATGGATGGACAGACATATATGTATCTAACGATTTTGGAAGCCCTGATTGTATGTACATTAACAATAAAGACGGTTCATTTTCAGATAAAATAAAAACATCAACAAATCATACTTCATTTTATGGAATGGGAGTAGATATTGCAGATTTCAATAATGATGGATTATTAGATATTCTTCAAATGGATATGGATGCCGAATCCAATAGGCGCTCTAAAGCAAATATGGCTAGTATGAATCCTCAAATTTTTGATAACATCGAGAAAGTAGGCTTTCAATACCAATACATGCAAAACACACTGCAACTAGGCCTTGGCAACCAGGAAGATGAACTTCCTAAATATAGTGATATATCTAGACTTGCCGGGTTATCATCAACAGATTGGAGTTGGGCTCCCCTATTTGCAGACTTAGATAACGATGGATGGAAAGATGTTTTTATATCTAACGGTACTCGAAGAGAAATTAATAACAAAGACTACTTTATAGGGCTTAAAGGACAGAAAAAGCAAAAAGATAGTCTACTGTCCAAGAGTTTAAATATTCCTTCTGAAAAAATTGATAACTATGTTTTTAAAAACAAAGGCGACTTAACCTTCGAAAAGGTTAATAAAGCTTGGGGGTTACAAAAAGAAGGCTTTTCTAATGGCGCCATATATGTAGATTTAGATAATGATGGGGATCTAGAAATAGTTACCAACAACATAGATGATAAAGCTACAATTTTTGAGAATACAAGTTCAGAAACCAACAACTACTTAGTATTTAATTTTAAGGGACATTCTAAAAACACTTTCGGTTTAGGTGCAAGAGTAGATCTAGAATTAGACACTCATAACCAAACACAAGTTTTAACACTTAGCAGAGGCTTTCAATCTTCTGTAGCACCAGAATTACATTTTGGACTGGGGAAAACAAAATCTGTAAAACAAGCTAAAGTGACTTGGCCTGATGGTAAAATTCAAATTTTAAAAAATATTGATGTTAACAAGCATATAGCTATAAACTACCAAAATGCTAATACCAACCAAGAAACAGCGTCAGCTAAAACAAACACACTTTTTGAAAATGTAACAGATACTTTAGTTGTTTACAAACACAAAGAAAACATTTACGATGATTTTAAATATGAAATATTATTACCACATAAAACATCTCAATTTGGTCCGGGAATTGCTGTTGGCGACTTAAATGGAGATGGTTTAGACGATCTTTATGTTGGTGCTGCATCAAAATATCCAGGAGGTATGTTTTTTCAAAAACCAGATGGTTCTTTTAAACAGCAAAAAACTAAAGTACTCATACAAGACAGATTTCATGAAGATATTGGAGCTTTAATTTTTGATGCCGATAACGATGGAGATAATGATCTTTATATTGTAAGCGGTGGTAATGAGTTTAAGTATAACTCTAAAATGTTAAAAGACCGTCTTTATATAAATCAAGGTAATGGTAATTTTATAAAAAGTAAACTAGCGTTACCACAAATGCTTTCTAGTGGCAGTAGGGTAATTGCGGAAGATTATGACAAAGATGGGGATCTCGATCTTTTTGTAGGAGGTAGATTAATACCAGCTAACTATCCCTATCCTGCCAACAGTTATCTATTAGAAAATGTAGGAAGAAAAGGCAGTCCAAAATTCAAAATAAACACTAAGGAATCTGATCATTTCTCAAAAATGGGGTTAGTTACAACAGCATTATGGTTGGATTATGATAAAGATGGCTGGAAAGATTTATTTGTTACTGGAGAATGGATGCCAATACGAGTATTTAAAAACAATAAAGGAAGCCTAGAAGAAACCACTACTAAATTAGGATTAGACGATACAGTAGGATGGTGGTTTAGTTTATCCAATGGAGATTTTGATGGTGATGGCGACCAAGATCTAATTTGTGGCAATCTTGGTTTAAACTACAAATACAAAGCTAATACTGAAGAAACTTTTGATGTTTATTTGAATGATTTCGACGGTAATAACATCAACGATATAGTATTGAGTTACTACAATAATGGCAAAAAATATCCTGTAAGAGGTAGAGAATGCTCATCGCAACAAATGCCAAATATCAAAAAGAAATATGAAAGCTATGATGTGTTTTCTACCGCCACCTTAACTGATATTTATGATCCAAAAAAACTTAAAAATGGTATTCATTATCAAGTAAAATCTTTTGCAAGTGTTTATTTAGAAAACACGGGTAACGGATTTAATCAGCATAAACTACCTAACCCTGCACAGATAAGCCCTCTAAATCAAATATTAGTGGATGATTTTGATAAAGATGGGCATTTAGATGCCCTAGCTGCAGGAAATTTATATGCATCTGAAGTAGAAACACCCAGAGCAGATGCGGGACATGGTGTATTTCTAAAAGGCAATGGCAAGGGTAATTTTAAGGCTGTACCATCAAAAAGCAGTGGTTTTTTCAGTAGTGGAGATGTAAAAGATATTGCTGAAATAAAAATAAAAAACGATACATATATCATATCAGCTAAAAATAATGACTTCTTGCAATTTACTAAGTTAAATAAAAGCTAGTCAAGATCTAAATAATAACATATAATTAAAACCAAAACTAATCTAATAATGAAAAATCTTCTAACACTTTTAATTTCTTTCGCCCTTGTTTTGGCTACTACTTCATGTGAGGACGAAAATGATTTCAATTATGTACTATTTGCTGATGAAGCACCTACAGAAGTTCAGGCTATAATAACTGTTGCTACTGACAACTCTGGGGTTGTGACTGTATCACCAACAGCTAAAGGGGTATCTTCCTTTAGAGTATTTTTCGGTGACCCAAGCAATAACCAAGCTTTAATTGGCAGAAATAAAACTATAGAAAACGTTTATCCTGAAGGAGAGTATACTGTTAGAATAGTAGCTATATCTCCAAATGATAAAACTACAGAAACAACACAAAATATATTTGTTGAGCGCACAGCTATATTAAATATTGAGAGCGGGCTTCTGGTATCTGAAACAGCTAAAGAAGTGGAACTTACTCCTGTAGCAGATAATGCAACACAATTTGTAATTAATTTTGGTGATGGCACCCAAGAAACTGTAAATGCTGGAGACAGTATAAGACATATTTATGCAGAAGGAGGCGATTTTCAAATTAATATTGAAGCTAGTAATCCTGACACTGGAAAATCTAACCAAATTACAGAGTTTACATCAATACAAGTTGGTCCCTTAGATTTATTGTTAACGTTTGATGACCCAATAACAGATTATACTTTTAATCCTTTTGGTGGTGTATCTACAGAAATAGTAGCAAACCCTAATCTGTCTGGAACAAATGAAGAAGAAAGTAATGTTGCTGCCATAACCAATTCAGGTAATTCATTTGAAGGTTTTGTGTACGACTTACCAACACCAATAGATTTTAGCAGCAATAAAAAAACAATGTTCGTTAAGGTGTTTAACGATACAGGTAACACGATTCCTATCACATTACAATTTGTAAACGGTGTTAACGGAGAACGCGGAGTAGAGGTAGTTACTAACCATACAGGTTCTGGTTGGGAAACATTAGAATTTAATTTCTTTAACGCATCTAAAGTTTTTATTCCAAACGATCCTGAAAATTTTCAATCCATAACACCAACAGGACAATACGGTACCATTGCATTTTTTATTGACGGCCCCGGTAGTACACAAGGAACATTCTTTTTAGATGATTTTGTACAAAGCCTTGGAGACGCTCCTGCAGGACCACAATATGTATTTGATTTTGAAGATATTACATTAGAAGGCTCTTTCGACTTTGGTGCACCAATTCAAATTGTAGATAATCCATTCCCAAATGCTGTAAATAGTTCCTCTAAAGTTCTAGAAATACAGAGAGGTCCGGGTTTATTCCAAGGTTCAGGTTTTGATATTCCTCTTTTAGATTTAACAACAGAAGATAAGATTATTACAATAAAACTATATTCAGAAATACCTGCTTTACTTTCTGTAGATTTAAAAGTTTCTCCTACTGGAGCAAGGTCTGCCAACGTACAAGTTAATCATACAGGTTCTGGTTGGGAAGAACTAACGTTTGATTACTCAAACGCTACAAAAGCTTTTGAACCAAATGATCCTGAGAATTTTGCACCGCTACCAGCCAACCAAGTTGGTGCATATACACAAATTGTGTTTATAGTTAATGGGCCCAACGAAGATACAGGTACATTTTATATGGACGATATTATTAAACCTTAAGAAGGTATTAGATAAATAAAACAATTATTTAATCCAAGCTTTATTAAGATGGTATTTCTTAATAAAGCTTGGGTTTTTAAATGAATAACATTCTTCTTTTTAAACAAAACTCTTTTCACTAGCACTAGTATTTCTAGTTAAATCTGTAGCTAGAAACAGTTAATTTAATTCGTCGACAAAAAAGAATCCATATTGTGTTAGAATAATGATTGTAAAGACATCTTATTTACTTTTACTTAGATCACTCCAAATTCTAAATTGTGTCTATATAACGAAACAGCTTTTTATAGAACATACATCAAATTAAAACTGTATAGTGGGCGTCTTTTTATGGTTTCATTTATAGATAATATTAAAAAGCTCAGGATAAAATTTCATCCTGAGCTTTTTAAACTATATAATTATGTAATCTTTAAATATTAAATCTGTTATTTCTGTTTAACGTTTATGTTTATGGTCTTATCAATATTGTTTGAAGCATTACCTACATATATAATATAACCGCCTGTTTCAATACTCCAGTCTGAGGCAGACACATCATAATATGCCAAAGATGAAACAGGAACACTTATACTTACATTTTTAGATTTTCCTTTTTCAACAAAAACTTTTTTAAACCCTTTAAGCTCTTTTAATGCTCGCTTAACCTTAGAATTTTTCTTGCCAACATACACTTGAACCACCTCAGAACCGTCGATGTTGCCTGTATTACTAACATTACAAGACACTAGAATAGTTTCATCAGAAGTGTTTTTTTTCTTGTTAACAGCAATATTAGAGATACTAAAATCAGAATAGGATAACCCATATCCAAAAGCAAACTCTGGCTCTATCTTTTTAGTATCAAACCATCTATAGCCTACTAAAATATCCTCTTTGTAATATTGATTAACACCATCGCCAGGATATGATAATTCTCCATAAAAATGAGCACCATTATCCTTTAATTGTTTGGGAAATGAAAATGGAAGTTTCCCTGAAGGGTTAATATCTCCACTTACTACGTCTGCAATAGCATGCCCAGCCATACTACCTAAATACCATGTTTGAATTAAACCGTCAACTTTAGACAGCCATGGTGTTGCTACAGCATTTCCTGTAACAAGTAGCATTCCTAAATTAGAGTTAACTGCCTTCAGCTCATTAATAAAACTTTCTTGATTATATGGAAGCTCATAAGACTGCCTATCATCACCTTCACAATCTTGTAAATGGCTTTTATTTAGTCCACCTACGTACAAAACAATATCTGCCTTTTTAGCTATTTCTATAGCTTGTATTCGTAATGAATCTTGATTCAATTTAGACGGGATTATATTATCATAAACAGATGGGCCTGTATGGTATCCCATAGCATGAATAATTTTAGCCTTTTTGTAGCGTTGTTTAAGCCCCTCAAGAGGAGAGATTTCAAATTGAGGTTTTAATTCAGAAGAGCCTCCACCAGCAGTCATAGAGCGTGTTGCATTTTCTCCAATCACAGCTATAGTAATCCCTTCTTTATCTTCAATAGGAAAGAAATTATTTTTATTTTTTAAAAGTACAATGCCTTCTTGAGCAACTTTTCTAGCAACATCATGGTGTTCTTTATTATTAATTCTACCAAAGCCTCTATTTGGTTTTAATGTAGTACGATACATTAATCTTAAAATACGTCTAACTTTATCATCAACCACTGCTTCATCTATATCTCCATTTTTTAAGGCTTTCAAAAACGGAGACGCTAAATAATAGTAGTCGTAATGATTTGCTGTTGTTGTTCCTAATCCATCTGTACCTGTTCCCATTTCCATATCTAATCCGTTAAGAGCGGCTTCCATCGTGTTATGCGTAGAACTCCAATCACTAATTACAACACCATCATACCCCCAATGATCTTTTAGAATGGTTTTAGTTAATAATTCGTGATGTGTAGTATACTGTCCTCTAAATTTGTTATATGCACCCATAACAGCCCATACACCAGCTTCTTTTACAGCAGCTTTAAAGGCCGGTAAATAAATTTCATATAAAGCTCTATCACTAGCTTCAACGTTAATTGTACTTCTCCAATGCTCTTGATTATTTAATGCAAAATGTTTCACACAAGCTGCTACATTATTTGCTTGTACACCTTTAATATAGGGCACTACCATTTTTGAAGCTAAAAAAGGATCTTCTCCCATATACTCAAAATTCCTACCATTAAGTGGTGTTCTATATATATTAACTCCTGGTCCCAGTAATACATCTTTTTCTCTATAAAGTGCTTCTTCTCCAATACTTCTTCCAAATTGAGCAGATAAATCTGGATTAAAACCTGCCGCTAAACAAGTTAGTGCTGGAAATGCCGTAATAGAATCATTAGTCCAGCCAGCATAGTTCCATGAATCCCAGCCTATTTCTGCTCTAACGCCATGAGGACCATCGCTCATCCATACTTCCGGAATCCCAAGTCGTTCAACTCCTTTTGTACTAAATTTTGATTGTGCATGACACATTGCAACTTTTTCTTCTAAAGTTAGCAACTGTAAAATACTATCAATTTTTTTATTTATCTCTTTATCGTTATCAGATAAACGATCTTGAGCTAGTGAAAAATTGAATAATACGAATGAACATAAAAGTGTGAGGGTATAATACTTAATAGACATAAATGATTAATGTTTAATTTTTTTCTTTTTTATGAATGGGCATAAAATTACTTTAAGCTATTATGAGTACTTAGAACTAATTAAGCAATTATTAGAATATTTAAGCCAACCAATCATTTAAGTTTTGTAACACTAGCCTACTCAATTAAATAAGTGACCTTATTATATACCCCGTGTCTTATAAAAAAACTATTTATTAACTTAAATCTAATATATATATATATCATGGCAATATTAAAAGTTATTGAAGTATTAGCAAACTCAGAAAAAAGTTGGGAAGATGCTACTAAAAAAGCAGTAGCACAGGCGTCAAAAAGCGTTAAAAATATTCGTTCTGTTTATGTTCAAGATCAAAGCGCAAGTGTTGATGGTGGGGAAATAACAGATTTTAGAGTAAACGTAAAAATTACTTTTGAAGTGAAGTAACATAAAGCGGCACAAAATTTACCAGCGTTCATTATTTTGAACGCTTTTTTTATGCCCTTTTTTAACTAACTTTGAGTTATGAAGTATACACTACTATTATTTCTGGTAATTCTTATGAATTGTAAAAGCCAAAATCAGGAATCCAAAAATCAACATAAATACACAAATGCTTTAATAAATGAAACTAGTCCTTACTTACTACAGCATGCCCACAATCCAGTAGATTGGTACGCCTGGAATAATGAGACTTTAGAAAAAGCCAAAAAAGAAAACAAATTAATGCTAATTAGTGTTGGTTACTCATCTTGCCATTGGTGTCATGTTATGGAACATGAAAGCTTTGAGGACAGCTTGGTTGCTCAAGTAATGAATAAGGACTTTATAAATATAAAGGTAGATAGAGAGGAAAGACCAGATGTAGATCAAATTTACATGAATGCTGTTCAACTTATGAAAGGTAGTGGTGGATGGCCCTTAAATGTAGTAGCGCTACCAGATGGAAGGCCTATTTGGGGAGATACCTACTTACCAAAAGAACAGTGGATAAGTGTTTTAAATCAAATTTCTAAACTCTACAGCGAGGAACCTAACAAGCTTATACAGCAAGCAGAGAACATTCAAAAAGGGATAAACTCTATATCAGTTGTAGACGTAAATAACGATGCTCCTATTTTTGAAAAAACATTTATCTCTGAGGCTGTTGATAACTGGTCTAAACAATTTGACTACAAATTTGGTGGTACTAATCGAGAGCCTAAGTTTATGATGCCTAATAACTACCATTTTCTATTGCGTTATGCATACCAAACTGATGATAAAAAGCTTTTAGATTTTGTAAATCTTACACTTAAAAAAATTGCTTTTGGAGGTGTTTATGATCATGTTGGAGGTGGATTTTCGAGATATTCTACTGATGGTAGATGGCACGTACCTCATTTTGAAAAAATGCTGTACGATAATGCGCAATTAGTCAGTTTATATTCAGATGCATATTTACTAACTCATAATAATTTATATAAAGAAGTAGTTGAAGAAACACTAAATTTTTTAAAATCTGAAATGACAACCAGCGAAGGTGCTTTCTATTCTTCTTTTGATGCAGATAGTAAAACTCCTAAAGATGAATTAGAGGAAGGTGCTTTTTATGTATGGCAAAAAGCAGAATTAAAAACAATACTAAAAGAAGACTTTCAATTATTTTCTGATTACTATAATATTAACAATTATGGATTATGGGAAAAAAGCAACTATGTACTCATCAGAAAAGATGATAATATTAGCTTTTTGAAAAAACATGACATATCACAAGAACTACTTAATGAAAAAAAATCTATATGGAAATCTGCTCTTTCAAAAGCTAGGAATACAAGACCTAAACCAAGAATGGATGATAAAACCTTAACATCATGGAATGGCTTGATGCTCAAAGCTTATGTAGACGCCTATCGTGCATTGCAAAATAAAGCTTATTTAGATGCAGCAGAAAAGAATGCCGATTTTATAGTGTCTAAAGTGCTACGAAATGATGGTGGGTTAAATCACACCTACAAAGAAGGTAAGAGTAAAATTAACGGTTACCTTGATGATTATGCTACAGTAATTGATGCTTTTATAGCGCTTTATGAAGTTAGCTTAAATGATAAATGGTTAAAAATAGCAAACGATTTAGCAAATTATACATTCAAGCATTTTTATGAAGAGCGTAGTAAATTATTTTACTATACCTCAAACGAAGATGCTTCTTTAGTTTCTAGAAATATGGTATATCATGATAATGTTATTCCTAGTAGTAATTCCATGATGGCTAAAAACTTATTTAAGCTATCGCATTATTTTGACAACACATTATTTGCCTCATCAGCAATAACAATGTTAAACAATGTAAAACCAGAAATGTTGAAGTACCCCACTGCATATTCTAATTGGTTTGATTTGATGTTGAATTATACCAATCCGTTTTATGAAGTTGCCATTGCAGGACAACAAGCCAAAGAAAAGATTTCTGAATTAAATCAAAACTATATTCCCAACAAACTAATAGCTGGAAGCACTTCTGAAAACAACATGCCTTTACTAAAACATAGGTATACTCCAAATAAGACACTTATTTATGTTTGTGTGAATAAAGCCTGCAAATTACCAGTAGATGAAGTAGATAAAGCCATTAATTTATTAAACAAATGAGTACAATAGCAATTATTTTTACCTCAATTGTTGCATTAGAACATCTTTACTTTTTAGTGCTAGAAATGTTTTTATGGACAACCCCAAAAGGCATTAAAACCTTTGGTTTAAAATCTAAAAAATTTGCCGAAGACACCAAAGTATTAGCAGCAAATCAAGGATTGTATAACGGATTTTTAGCTGCTGGATTGGTTTATTCTAGTATTACTAAAAATAAAGAAATAGCTGTATTATTTCTAATCTGTGTGACCATAGCAGGTATTTTTGGGTCTTATTCAACAAAGCAATTAAAGCTATTTTTAATACAAGCTGTTCCTGCTATAATAGCTCTTGTTTTTTGCTTTATTTAGAATTAATTAATCATTTAATCACATAAAAACTAAGCAATAGTTTTTATTTTAGTAACTACTAAAAACTAAAAAAATTATGGAAAACGTAGACAAGTATCTTGAAATGGCACAAGGTTTCATTGTAGAATATGGTGTTAAAATTATCGGCGCAATCGCTATATGGATTATCGGTTCGTGGATAATCAAAAAAATTAACAAAGGTGTTGCCAAAGTAATGTCCAAAAAAAACTATGATGAAAGTTTACAAAAGTTCTTGCTTAACCTCATCGGTTGGATTTTAAAAATCCTTTTATTCCTTGCGATTTTATCTCAATTAGGTGTGGAAACCACATCCTTTGCTGCAATTTTAGCTGCTGCTGGTTTAGCTATAGGTATGGCTTTACAAGGATCTCTAGGAAATTTTGCTGGAGGTGTTTTAATTATGATATTTAAACCTATTAAAATTGGTGATTTAATAGAAGCCCAAGGAGAACTTGGTGTTGTAAAGGAAATTGAAATTTTTACAACTAAAATAGTATCTCCTACGAACAAAGAAATTATTATTCCTAATGGTGCACTTTCCAACGGAAATATTACAAATTATTCTACAGAAGGCAAGTTAAGAGTAGATTTAACAATAGGTGTAAGTTATGATGCCGATATAAAACAAACTAAAGATGTTTTAATGAAGGTATTAACAGATAATCCTCAAGTATTAAAAGATCCTGCACCTTCTGTAAATGTATCTGAACTTGCTGATAGCTCTGTAAACTTTGCGGTAAGACCTTATGCTACAGTTGCAGATTATTGGGATGTATATTTTGGTACTATTGAAAAATGTAAATTAGCTCTTGATGCTGCTGGCATTGAAATTCCTTACCCACACAGTGTTGAAATACATAAAGATGCTTAAAATTAAGATTTAGGCTTAATAGCTACAAAGTCTTTTAAATAATAAGGTTCAAAATAAGCGACATCTTCGGTGTCGCTTATTTTGTGCTTATCATAAGCTAAAGCTCCCATTTCATTAGCAGATGGTAACTTGTTTTCTATAAAAACAGCGTTTGGATACTCTATAATTTCTTTAGTTTTCTCCACACCACTACCAATAAAATATACGTTTCCTTGTTTTAGGAATTCACTAAAAGAGCTTTCATCCAATATTTGGGCTTGGGTATCTCTTGTTTGATTGTATTTTGCATCAAAAATAGCAGAATACACCTCCATCCGTCGCGCGTCCAACATAGGTATAATCACACCTTCTTCGATAGAAACTTGCTGTGCTAAAACCTCTAATGTAGGCAAGGAAATTAATGGTTTATCTAGAGCAAAACACAACCCCTTTGCAGCTGAAACACCAATACGCAAACCCGTATAAGAGCCAGGGCCTTTACTAACCGCAACAGCATCTATATCAGAACGCTTAACATTAGCTTCTTTTAAAACTTCATTGATAAAAACATGTAATTTTTCAGCATGGGAATAACCATTTCTAGCATCTTCTTTTAAAGCAATGGTTTGTCCATGCTTTGATAATGCCACCGAACAGTTAGTAGTAGCTGTTTCTAAACTAAGTATTATAGACATTAAGAGCTGTATTTTTCAATGATATCTTTTATAACTTCTGATGTTAATTCAAAGTCTTTTAAATCTGGCCAACCTTCCCAACGTACTATCCCATTAGGATCTATAAGTACACAATGTGGAATACCTTTTACCTTATATTTTTGTTCTAAGCGTTCTTTGGTATCTATGGCACTGTAATACTCCATCACAGGCGTTTTCATTGTTTCTACTTTAGCTTTGGTTTCATCACTTATACCAATAATCACTAAATGCTCTTTGAATTCTTTTTGGTAGTTATTAAGCTTTGGAATTGCCTTTCTGCAAGGTCCACACCAAGTGGCCCAAAAATCTAAAAGGATAAATTTTCCCTTAGTGTCTGGAGCATCGGTAAGCCATTTCTCTACAACTAATTCGGGTGCCTTTTTATTAAGAAAAGACTTCGCCCAAATTTTCTTTTTTTGTGCGTTTACAACAAAACAAGATAGGCACACAAAAACCAATACAATTTTTCTCATAATTAGAGTTTCACAGGATCTCCTAATTGGTAAGAGACTTTCCCATGTAAAAGTCTAAAACTTTTGTCTTAAAAACAAAATCATATTTAGCATTAATTAAGGCAGACTCCGCATTAATAAATCTTACCCTAGATTGCTCCAACTCAAAAGCATTCATAACACCAATATTATAACGTTCTTGAGCATTTTGGAATGCCAACTCTTGCGACTTTAGAGATTTTTTAGCTGCGTTGTATGCCTTAAATGCTGCTTGGGCATCTGTAAAAGCACGTTGGATGTTAGATTCTAAATCTAATTTTGCCTGCTCTAGGCCTAATTTTGCCTGTTCTTCTTGAATTCTAGATCTGGCAACTGCTGTTTTATTTTGAAATCTAGAAAATATAGGGATGCCTAAATTCAAGGTAAAAGCATGTGCTTTTTGGTTATTTAATTGAGAAATAAAATCTGCTTCGGTATCCAATACGTTGGTAAAAAAAGCATTTGACCCAAAACCATAATTAAACGTCAATGATGGATAATATCCTGACTTTGAAATTTCTGTACCTAATTCAGCATTTTCAATTCGTTTTTCAGCTACTTTAATCTCATTTCTATTTTCAAAAGCATGATCTACAATTGGGGAAACATTATCGTATAATAAGGTTTCTGATGGGTTATCTATTTCAATAATCTCAACGTCAAATCCGTTAAAAGGCAATTGTAACAATTGCGATAATGTAAGCAACGCTAAATTATAATTATTCTCAGCAATAGTTAAACTCTGTTCATCTGTACTTAAAGTTGCCTCGGCATCATAAATATTAACTTTTGGCTGCGTGCCTGCATCTACCAACTCTTTTACTTGTTCTACTTGCTTTTTTGAAAACTCATATTGCGCCTTAGCAGTTTCTAAACGTTCTTTATTAAATAAAACATTGAGGTATGAATTTACTACATTTAAAGAAATATCATCCTTAATTCGGCTCAGTTCCAGTTTACTGGTTTCTAAATTTAATTCTGATTGTTTATATAAATTGGTCAATCTGAAACCATTAAATATAGTTTGATTTGCACTTACTCCAATACTCGTGCTATTATCAGTTCTATCAACAAACTGTCCAGGAAACAGCTCCCTATTACCAATAGATAAATTATGCCTAATGTTACCTCCTAGAGAAGGTAAAAATTGTCCTTTAGCTTCAATAACATCTTGTTCGTTAAGAAGAATAGAATTTTCATTTTGAGATACTGTGATATTATTCTCTAAAGCATAATTAACACATTCTAGAAGTGTCCATTTTTTTTGTTGAGAAAATACAGAGATTCCAACAAAACATATACTTAATATAATTGTATTTCTAATTAACTTTTTCATTATTAATTATCGTTTTCTTCATCTTCCTTATCATCAGAAGCTTTATTCCATACTTTAATTTTATCCCCTTCTTCTATACCATCTAAAATTTCAACATTAATACCATCAGAAATTCCAATTTTCACATTTTTTCGTTTGAATTTTCCATTTTCATCCTGAATTTCTACATAAGGTTTATCACTAGATCTTTTGTATTGTAACAATGCTTCTTTTATGGCGAGTATACTGTCTTTACCTTCTAAATCTATTTCTGCATTGGCACTATACCCTGCCCTGATATTTGAGATACTATCAAGCTTTACATTAGCTTTAATGGTAAATTGAACTGCTCCATTTTCCTCTATACCCTTTGGTGCTACAAAAGTTAATTTGGCTGGAAATTCCTTATCATTAATTGCACCAAGCACAACTTTTATATCCTTACCTTCTTCTAGTTTTCCAACCTCAGCCTCATCAACCTTTCCTTCAAAAATCATGTTACTCATATCTGCTACTGTTGCAATGGTTGTACCCGCATTAAAGTTATTACTCTGAATAACTTGATCTCCTTCTCTTACAGGAATCTCTAAAATGGTTCCAGAAATTTGAGCTATGATATTGGTATTGGCGGCACTACCACCAGATATAGAGC
This sequence comes from Hyunsoonleella pacifica, assembly GCF_004310335.1. Lineage (GTDB taxonomy): Bacteria > Bacteroidota > Bacteroidia > Flavobacteriales > Flavobacteriaceae > Jejuia > Jejuia pacifica. The sequence goes on from NZ_SIRS01000003.1 coordinate 244,430, forward strand.
CACGTTTTATAATTTGATAATCGTTTTGTGCTTGTCTTAGGTTTTCTAATGCTTGCTTATAAGTTAACTCGCTATTTTCAAAAGTTTGAATGGAAATAACCCCTTTTTCAAATAACTTTTTATCTCTTTGAAATTGAGTTGTAGCATTGTCTGCTGATAGTTTTGAGGTAGCGATTCTACTTTTTGCATTAGCCAAACTTTGTTCGTTGGGCACTACCCTTATTTGGGCTATTAAATCTCCTTTTTTAACCTTATCTCCCTCTTCTACAATAATCTTATCCACAATTCCTGTGATTTGAGGTTTTAACTCTATCTCTTCTTCTGGATTTAACTTACCTGTTGCTACAGCTTGTGAGCTAATAGTTGTATAAAATGGTTGAGCCACATCAAACTCCTCTATATCTTTTGAATTAGCATCCATAAAATACCTTAATACAAAGACTAAAGCGACGACCGCTAATAGAACTAAAATAATTTTTACTGTTTTATTCATTTTTTTGATTGTTTATTCTTCTCTTAATGCTTCTATGGGTTTTACACTATTTGCTTTAAAGGCTGGTATTAAACCAATTAACACGCCCAGAACTACTAAAATTATAAGTGCAAAGCCTACTACAGCAATGGAAACTGATGGATTAACTAAAGTAGCATCTGGCCCTTGACCCACTGTGGCATTTATTAGCATTAATGTTAGCCCTCCAAAGATAATCCCAATAACACTGGCTATTAAGCATAGTACTATTGCTTCGAGTATTACTTGACTCATTATTTCCAAGGGAGTAGCTCCTATGGCTCGTCTTAAACCTATTTCTTTTGTACGCTCCCTTACTGTGATTAACAAAATATTACCAATCGCAAATACACCTGCTATTAATGTAGCTATACCCACAAACCATGTTAAAAATTGCATTCCGGTTAAAAACCCTGTAACTTTTCCAAATTCTTTCCCTGCGTTTGCACTCCCAAAAGCTCTTCGATCATCAGGATGAATATTATGCATATTCTTAAGCAACAGTTTACTATCTTTTTCTACTTGAACAATATTAAATTCTGGTTTTGCGGTTATTACCATCCAACCAATTCTTCCTCCTTGATTAAAGATTTGCTGAAAAGTTGTAAATGGTATGTGCATATTAATGCGAGGCCCCATATTTATATTAGACACTTTAAATACTCCTACCACCTTAAAGTTTATACCGTTTATTTCTATATATGCTCCAATTGCTTTTTCATCTTTTTTAAATAGCTGTTTGTATACATCTTCAGAAATAACGGCTACTTTTCTTTTATTTAGCATGTCGTTTTCATTGATAAAACGGCCATGGATTAATTTTTTCTTTTCAACTTCATCTAAAAGTGGATAATCTCCGCCTATTTGAAAACTCCCAGATAAAAAACCTCTATTAACTTGGGAACCTCTTTGATTTCTAGGAACTACAAATTCTACTCCCGGAATATTCTCTTCTACCCTGTATGCATCTGTTAGTTTTAATTGCACTCTTCTTCCTTCCTGAAACCCTTTAAAAGGCTTGCTGGTACGTTGCCCCCAAATAAAAACAGTGTTCGTGGCAAAATCGCCAAACAACCTATTAAAGCTATTCTCCATCCCTTTGGCTGAACCCAATAATACTATTAACAAAAATATCCCAAAGCCAACACCAAAAATGGTAACAAGCGTGCGTAGTTTATTCTTCCGAATACTATCGTACAACTCTTGCCATGTATCACCATCAAATAAAAACTTTATCATTCTATTCGTTTCTTAATGCTACTATTGGTTTTATTTTTGATGCCTTATTCGCAGGTAAATATCCTGCTAGTGCTCCTGAAATAATTAGTAAAATTGTTGCTCCTATTACAACTGATGTATCTACTCCTGGATTAGTAATAAAATAATCTTTTAAACCAGGGCCCATAATTTTTAAAACTGCTGCTCCTATTAATAGCCCAACATAGCCTGCTAAAGATGTTATCAGGATAGATTCCAATAATATTATAGATACAATAGATCTTGGAGAAGCGCCTAAAGCTTTTCTAACACCAAGTTCTTTGGTGCGTTCTTTAACAATAAACACCATTATATTACTTATTCCCATGATGCCTGCTATTAAAGTTCCTAGTCCAACAAACAATACTATAAAGTTTAACACAAACATCATCTGGCTCACGCCTTTGGTGCCTTCTGCAAAGTTTCTTACCCTAATAGCCCTTTGGTCATCTCTTGCTACATCAAACTTCTCTTTCAATTTTAAGGTTAGTGAATTACCAAATGCAATGGCCTGATCGTAACTTAATTTTGGGTTATAGGTAAGATGAATAAAATCTATATAATCATTATTACCATAAACACGTTGTGCCGTTGTAATTGGTGTATAGATAACGTTTTCTTCACTGTCTCCTTCGTCATCAGAAAATATCCCTACAACTTTATACGGGATTCCGCTTAAGTTAATATACTTTCCTATAGCTTCTTGGTTTGCAAATAAATCTTCACTTATGGCCTCTCCAATAACTGCTACTTTAGTTCTATTCTCTAAATCGGAATTATTGATATATCGTCCTTTTTCAACAATATTATTCTCAATGTACATGTGCTCTGGATGTACCGCTCTCACTTGATAAGAATTTTTTTCTCCTTTAAAAGACGCTTCTACATTTCTATTTACTTTAGATGTGATAAACTCAACGTCGTCTCCAAACTCCTTAATTATATAGTCATAATCCTCATTTTTAAACCTTATTCTACGTCCAGATTGTAATCCTTTGTGAGCTTTACTGGTTCTACCTGGAAATACAACAATGGAATTTCGGGCATCGGTACCAAATAATTCAATAAATGTGTTTTCAAGACCATTGGCAATACCAAAAAGTATGGTAAACAATAAAATAGCAAATGCAATAGTGAAACCTGAAAGCAAACTACGCGTTCTGTTTTTATTTATACTTTGAAATATTTCCCGCCAAAGGTCTAAATCAAACATACTGATTGGCTCTTACTTGGGTTACTTTTTTATCCTCCATTATAACACCGTCGCGCAATCTTACAATACGCTTACACATATTTGCAATATCCTCCTCATGGGTTACCATTAAAATGGTTTTTCCTTCATCATTAAGCTGTTGGATAAACTCCATAATTTCGTATGACGTTTTGGTATCTAATGCCCCTGTAGGCTCATCAGCAAGAAGTAACTTAGGGTTTGCGGCTAAGGCTCTGGCAATGGCTACACGTTGTTTTTGCCCGCCAGACAGTTCTTTAGGAAGATGGTGTGCCCAGTCTGCCAAACCCACTTTCTCTAAATGAAACATCCCCAGCTCTTGACGCTTTTTACGTTTTAAACCTTGATAATATAATGGCAATGCTACATTCTCTAGTGCATTTTTGTAGTTAATGAGGTTAAAGGACTGAAATATAAACCCTAGAAACTTATTCCTATACACTGCTGCTTTTTTTTCGGTAAGATTATCAATTGGCAAACCATCTAGAATATATTCTCCAGAATCTGCAACATCCAACATTCCTATAATATTTAATAAGGTAGATTTTCCTGAACCTGAAGATCCCATAATAGCTACCATCTCACCTTCTTCTACAGATAAATCTATACCTTTTAAAACATGTAAACTGGAATCACCTATAGCATAGGACTTGTGTAATGCGTTTATTTTTAACATTTTTTGATTGATTGAGAACGTTCAATTAGTCACTTTTAACCAATGCGCTTTGCAATAAGACTAACATTACAAAGAAATGTTACAAAAAATGTGTGAAAAAACTTTTATTACTTTTTTAACTTATAGAACTTCCTGTAAATCAGGTAACCAACACCAGCAACCAATATATAAGGGATAGCCATTAAATACATAATACCATTATTAATACCCTCAGCTGCAGTTTGCCCTTCCTCACTCTCTAATACTGCGCGACACATCGCACATTGCGCATTACTTTCTAAGAACAAGAAAAAGGAAACAAGCAATAAGACAACTTTAGACTTCATCTTTTTAAAAGCATTAGGTATAGTAAGGAGAAATCATAATGTAAACCACCACACCAGTTATAGCTACATACAGCCATAAAGGAAATGTAATTTTGGCTATTTTTTTATGCCGTTCTATATTATTGGTAATAGCCCTAACGTAAGTTATCAAAACAAAAGGTATAACTGCTACAGACAATAAAATATGTGAGATCAAAATGAAATAATAGATATATGCAACTGCACCTTCGCCTCCAAATTTAGTAGAATCGCTAGTCATATGATAAGCTACATACATTACTAAAAACAACACAGATAAAACGATAGCTAACTTCATTAAGCGCTCATGTAGTTTGATCTTTTTATTTTTAATTGCTATTAAGGCTGCTATTAAAACCCCAGCAGTAACCGCATTGATAGCTGCATATATTGGCGGTAAAAATACAGGTAATGTCGCATCAATCTTAACACCAAACAAAACAGCTACTACAACAGGAATAGCTATAGACAATACAACAATTAAGGTGTTATACTTTTTTTCATCGAGTAACTTTTCTGAATTATTCATTTAGCAACTTTTTTATATCCTCTTTTAAAATACCAATTTGCTCTTTTTCTCCATTATCATCAACACCTTCCTCTTGGGAAGCAATACCTCTATAATAAATTATAGGATTTCCAAATGTATCTTTTCGCGAACGGATAAAGCCATTTTTATCTATCAACGCAAAGTTTCCAGAATGCTCAAAACCTCCTTCTACAGCACTGTTTTCGGCAGCATATATATAAAACCCTGCGTTTGCCAACTCGTATATGGTTCCTTTATCCCCAGTCATCAAATGCCAGTTAGGGTTTGTAATACCATAGGTTACGGCATATTCATTTAAGACTTCAGGAGTATCGTATTCTGGATTTATGGTAAACGATGCTACACCAAAATTCTGTAAATCCTTAAACTCGTTTTGAATTTTAACCAAGTTATTATTCATTCTTGGACAAATGGTTGGGCAGGTTGTAAAAAAGAATTCTATAACATATACCTTTCCTTCATAATCCTTATTGGTAATTAACTTACCGTTTTGATTTGTAAAACTAAATTCTGGTACTTTACGCTTTTGACCATTATTTTCAATAAATGCCAAATCAGAAGCAGTAGACGTTTTCACTTGTTCTCGTTTTTGATCGCTTCTGCTTTCGTTGCGCGACACGTCATTATTAGTTATCCTATCTACAATTCTTGGCACAAACCATATACCAAAAACAAGAATCACAAATGCTATACCTATGTAAGAGTAATTATTCTTTTGTTTCATCTCTTCCTTTTAAATCCTCTGCTCTTCGTGTATCAGAATTAAATTCGCCTTTGCGTTTTTGCCTATATTCAGTAAACAAGATACGTAAGTCCTCACTCATTTTATTTTTAATGGTAGCCACCTCTATGCAGTTGTATGAATTAAGCCCATAGATAGGTTTATCTTTTTCTATTTCACGGTCTTCCCTATCATCAATACGCCCACGTTGGCTCAAATCTTTATCAATAATAAAAACATCATCTGTGGCGTAATTTGCATCTAAAGATTGGGTATATTTTATACTATTAAACAGCTTAGTTATTTGCTGTGGTGTACCATATACTAGATGTAAGAAACGTAAATCTTCGTAAAGGCTAATCTCCTTTCGTAATTTTTCAGCATCCGCTTTACTTGCTAGAGGTGCAATTAAAACTATTTGAAACTTCTTAAAGCCCTTAAACTTATCATATACTAACTCCTTTAAATTAGAAGTCGCTGTTAATCGTTCCATAGGTTTAGCACCCAAAAAACTTAATACGGTAATATGATCTTTTAGAACAATTCTATCTTCGGTATTAGAATTAAAATCGTTTAAATCTAGCACATTTTCATTTACAATATCAAGGGGTGTATAATTATGAGTTGCTGGATATAAAAACAATAAGAAGGTAACTGGAAGAAAAAAAAGAATTCCTAAAATTGCGTATATACCTGCTTTTTTATATTTCATAAAACTTTAGATTACCCTTTTAGTAAATACTTTTGCAAAAATAAAAAAGGTGGTTCTTAAAAACCACCTTAGCTGTATATTTTTAACACTAAATTGTGCTTAAAAATCTCTTTTTATATATCCATCGTCATATACATCAAACACATAGCCTCCTTCTTGTAATAAAATGAATATTAAATATAAAATCAAGAATATAGTAGTCCAAACTACCATACGTCTTAGTGCTTTGGTTTCGTCACGCATGTGCATGAAATCCCATGTAATGTAGTAGGCTTTTACGATAGTAAGTATAATGAATATCCAGTTTAAAATCTTCATGCCTAAAAATTTAGCCATTAAACTTTCTGGTTTATAAATACCCAATATAACCTCAACTGCAGTTACTAAACTTAAAAAAACTAAAACACCCCAAATTTTTTGAGTATTAGATTTAAATTTAAGTAAACCTTGAAATATTGCTAATTTATGTTCGTGTGCCATTTTTAAAATATATTTTCATTTAATCCCAATGCCTTGGGAGATAATTTTTTTTTAAACTAAGTAGAAGAATGTAAATACAAATACCCAAACTAAATCTACAAAGTGCCAGTATAATCCAACTTTCTCTACCATTTCGTAACTGCCACGTCTTTCATAAGTACCTAACACCACATTAAAGAAAATAATAATGTTTATAACAATTCCTGAAAATACGTGAAACCCGTGAAATCCTGTTATAAAGAAAAAGAAATCAGCAAATAATGGTGATCCGTATTCATTTACATGAAGGTTAGCACCCTCAACATAAACTTTACCATTTTTCATAATTTGGTTTATAGACTCTTCTCTAGTTAAAACAGTTTTTTCGCCTTCGTCATTTATTATTTGTGTTCTTACCAAAATATCTTTGTTAGCTTGTAAGCCATGAATCACTTCATCCATAGTAAAACTCGGTAAGCTACCTTCGCTAACAAACCACAACCCATTCTTTCTCTCATGCTGTGTTCTATCTTGATGAGCTGCAGAAACAGCAAAATCTCTTACAGCAACACGCTTAAACACTTTCTCTCCATCATTATCAACGTAGTGTCCAAATTGCAAAATGTTACCACCTCTAGTTTGTACAGCACCATAATCACCTTTAATAAATGTATTCCATTCCCAAGCCTGAGACCCAACAAATATTATTCCTCCTATAATAGTAAGGAACATATATAATGTAACCTTAGCCTTATTCAGGTGGTGCCCTGCATCTACTGCCAGTACCATAGTTACAGATGACATAATAAGTACAAACGTCATAAAAGCCACGTAATACATCGGTGCATCTACACCATGTAAAAACGGAAAGTGTGTAAACACCTCATCTGCAATAGGCCATGCATCTATAAACTTAAATCTTGAAAAACCGTAGGCTGCCAAAAACCCAGAGAATGTTAATGCATCAGAAACGATGAAAAACCACATCATCATTTTACCATAACTTGCCTGTAAAGGTTTATTTCCTCCGCCCCAAGTTTTGCCTTCTGCTACTGCTGTACTCATATATAAAGGTTGTTATTTAAAAGTTGCACAAAAATAATCATTTTATTCATCTAACGAAATATCGCACTCTAAAAATAGACCTAGATTTTTTCTTTTATTGGCATTACCCTCCTTGAGTCGCGTCGGGCTTTCACTACTCAATCCCTCCTAACGTCGGGGATTTCAAACATGCCGTTCTATCCCTAATGCAGGCTTACCCGCCATCTACCAGTTAAAACACACACCATCTTACTGTATACAAGCACTTTACCCTACAAAATAGAGGAATAAAAACAAGTAAATCCACAGTATATCAATAAAATGCCAAAACGTAGCTGCTAACTCAAAGCCTAACAAATTCTCCGAATTATACTTTTGTTTAAAATGATTATAAATTACCACTAAAACACAAATCAATCCAGCCACTACATGTAAAATATGCACAGCAGCAATTAGATAAATGTAAGACATGGTAACGTTACTGGTAGGTCCTGTAAAATTATAACCCAAATCAATAATCTGGTTAAAACCATTTACCTGGTTTATAATAAACAACACACCCAACACTAAAGTAATTAACAATAAAACTGTTGCAAGAGCACGGTTACCCTTTCTTATAGCTAGCTTTGCTAAAATAAAACTAATACTGCTCAGCACAATTACCACTGTGCTAATAACAAAAGCATTAGGCAACTCAAAATCAGTAACCCAATCTGGCCTTGATCTACTTACTAAAAACGCACTCGTCCAGCCTCCAAAACTCATTATTAAAGACACAATACCAAACCAAAGCATCATTTTCTTTGCTCTGCTATTTTTATCTTTAGGTGTTCCTTGAGTTAAATCCATGTTAACTTAAAAATTTATCAATTACATAAACTATTTGCACCAATGTAATATAAGATACACTTACCAACATTAATTGTTTAGCTGCCTTTTCCGTCATTAATCTAAACAACCTTACAGCGTAATAAATCATCCATAATCCTAATCCAAAAACAATAATTGCAGCAATAATGGATAAATGTAATCGCCCCGTAAATCCAAACACGGGGATGATAGAAATTATTACTGTCCAGATACAATACATTATGGTCTGTACTGCTGTTCCTTTATCCTGTTTTCCTGTAGGCAACATAAAAAATCCACCTTTTTTATAATCATCATACAAAAACCAGCCAATAGCCCAAAAATGTGGGAATTGCCAAAAAAATTGAAGCGCAAATAAAGTTCCTGGTTCAATTCCAAAATCATCCGTTGCAGCTACCCACCCTAACATAAATGGAATAGCACCTGGTATAGCTCCTACAAAAACAGCTAAAGGTGTTTTTGTTTTTAAAGGTGTATAGGCACAGGTGTATAAAAAAATAGAAATAGCACCAAACATAGCGGTTTGCTTATTGATACTGTACAAAATAATAATACCTAAAAGCGTAAAAATAGATGAGATAATAAATGCTGTAGTAACCGACATACGACCTGCAGGTATAGGCCTGTTTTTAGTCCTACTCATCAACGCATCCAAGTCCTTCTCAATAATCTGATTAAAACCATTAGAAGCTCCCACCATAAAATAACCGCCTAAAGCAAGTAAGGCAAGTATTTTAAAATCGACTATATCAACACCCAACAAATAACCTACAAGCGAAGAAAACACAACACTAATTGATAAGCGCATTTTTGTAATTTCTTTAAAATCTGAAATTACCGAAGGTGCTGCTACTGAAGTTTTTGTGTTACTCAAGGCTATCCTATTAATCGCTTTTTATTTGCGAGTGCAAAGATACGCCTTAAAACTAATTTGAGCAATGGAAGACAAACTTTTAATATCTTTAATACACGCTCTTAAAAAAAACAAAAATCTATGAAATCTGCAACACCATACACATTTCTTTGTTTCTTCCTAATTACCCTTTCAACTTACGCACAAGGACGATTTGATAAAGTAACTATTACAACAACACAGCTTACTAATCACACTTACATGCTTGTTGGTGCAGGTGGTAACATTGGGGTTTCAATAGGAGAAGATGGTGTTTTAATAATAGATAACCAATTTGCACCTTTAACTAAAAAGATTGTGAATGCCCTAAAAAAGCTAAGCGACAAACTTGTAAAATATGTCATGAATACCCACCATCATGGCGACCACACTGGTGGCAACGAAAATTTTGGCAACATTGGAGCTACCATTATGGCACATGATAATGTAAAAAAACGACTTAAAGAAAAAAGCCCTGAAGCTGCAATACCAGTGATTACTTATAATGATAAATTAACCGTACAAATAAATGGTGAAGAGGTTATCGTAATTCATGTAGATAATGCACATACTGATGGGGATTCGCTACTGTATTTTACCCAAAGTAACGTGCTACACACAGGCGACACTTATTTTAACGGACGCTACCCTTACATCGATTTAAAATCTGGAGGCAGTGTAAACGGATACATTAATGCTGTAAAAACAGGTTTAATGTTAATAGATGAAAACACTAAAATTATCCCAGGTCATGGCGAGTTATCCAATAAAGCCGAGTATGAAACTTTTTTAAATATGCTAAAAAATGTAAAAACAAAAGTTTTAGCAGAGATAAAAGCTGGAAAAACCGAAGATGACGTTGCTGCTAATACTTCAATAACAAAAACGTATGATGATTTAGATTATGGATGTTGCTTTATTAATTCAGAAAAGATAGAAGGACGTTTTATAAGAGTTTGAAGAGGTAAACATTACTTTTTAATATCTGGATAGTTAAAAATAAATTCCTGCTTTCGCAGGAATGACAGCTACTGAGATGCTGAAAACCAGTACAACAAAACAACCCTAGTTGTCGAAATACCAATTAAACAAATCGGTTCTTAATCCAAAATTTAACCAAACAGTATTGTTTTTAAAGGTATCTATTGTAGTGACATCGGGATTAAAATTTCTAACAGTTAAATCGGTAAATAGTTTAAGGTTAGACGCTGGGTTTATTAAATATCCCACTTGTAAATTACCATAAAAGGTTTTTGTTTTTATACCTTGTCCTATTTCAATGCCTGTGTCAGCTGGTCTATCGCCTTCAACGCGATAAATATTACCACCGTAATTAAAGTTGTCTGTTCCATCTAAAACATCAAAACCTCGAGTCCCGAAAATAAGTCTTGCATCTCCAAACCAACGCTGTTTGCGATAACGCCCAATTAATATAACTTCACTAAAATTAGCACCCCATAAATGTGCTACAGGTTGATTGTTGTGCCCGTAATTTAAAACGATGGTATTGTGCGAGTAAGTATAGGGTCTTACACGGTTTAACTCCAATTGCAACAACAAGTTATCTACATTAAAAGCATTGTAGTATTTAACACCTAGCTGGTATCCAAACTTATTTTTCCAACTTTGGTTACCTGCCCTAACGTCGCCTAGGGAAAATTCATCTAGAATAAATTGTCCATAAGCATTAACATTATCACTAAATTTATATTTACCTGAGGCTCCCAAAAGTGCATTACCTGCATCTTGCCCTGTTTCAAACTCTATGGCACGGTAAAAAATAATAGGATTTAAATAATTGACGTCAAAGCCTCGGTTATTACTGTTAGTCCATAATACCGATTCAAAAAAACCTAAATTTAAACGTTTAGATACATTCCAGCTTAAATAATGGTTGGCTATATATTTAGTTAAAAAAGCACCATCTTCTTTAACTTCCGGTCTTACATCGCGCATCCACATAAAGGTGTTGGTATATTTAATCTTCCAAAAGTTGGTGTTTAATTTTAAAAATGGATGCGGACTGGTAACATCGCTTAAAATTAAGGAACGATATCCATCTCCAATAAAATTTTTACCATGTCCAAATTGAACATTTAAAAACTTTGCTGGCGAATACGACAGATATGCTTCTGCTGCTGGGTAATCGTAGCTATCGGTTTTAAACCGTTTTGAAACACCTCTCCCTGGCACTATGGGCTCAGAACCTGAGGCTCTAATACTTTCAATGTATCTATTTACATAATCAGCAAACCGCCCTTGGCTTTCAAAAATCGTAGTGTAAAAATTAAATTTTTTACCTAAACCGCCTTGAACCCAAATACCTCTGGTGTTATTGTAAGTACTTCCTCCTTCTGAGTCTGTTCCTGTTTGTAAATCAAAAATTGGGTCTATCGTGAACCAATAATCTTTACCTTCAATCTGTACCAAATGTTCATTCCATATTTTTTTTCCTGCCCAAGTCTCGGCATCCTTTGTCAATGTTTTTCTCTCTGCTTCAAAATCATAATATTTGGAAACGTTTTCATACAAGAATGGCTTTTGTGCTGTATGGCTATTCGTCCCTACAAGGTTTATTGCTCTATCAAATCTTGCATAATCACTATGTGTAAACTGAATATTTAACTGGCTCCTTAATGCTTTATTTGTATAGGATTTTAATGTACTATTTACACTATCAAATTCTTGTTTTGTTGCTAAAGCTTCTTGTTCTATTTGATTGACTTCTTGCGTGTTTTTTGAACTTGACAGCTTAAAATCTTCAATTGGGATTTGAATTGGAATGGAATATTGTCTAAAAGTCTTACGTCCACTATATGTTGCGGGTGTTATTTTTGGAAATAAATCAAAAACCCGTTGGGTTTCTTGCTTTAATTCATCATACAAAGCATCAACATACATCACTTTAAATGTACCTATAGTATCAACCTCAAAAAGCACTACTATTTTGCCTTTATAATCTTCATCAATTACATTTTGAGGCACTTTAAAATTATCTTTTACGTGCTGAAATACATGTTTATTAAAACACTGTTGCAGACTATCAATGGCTATATTAGAACATTCAGGAAAAACAGGCGGTTTTTCGTAAATGTCTTCATTTTGAGAAAAGGCAGTATGGTAACAAATAAAAAGTAGAAGGGCTACAAATTGTTTCATCTGATAAATTTTATTGTTTTTAAAAGGTCAGATGTAATTCGCTATTGGATATTTTGGCAAAAAAATCAACGTATTGCAATAGCTCATTTCATATTATAGATATGATTACATTTTGGACTGAAAGATAGTATATTTTATTAAGATGATTGAATATTCTTTATTGATATAAAAAAACCGTTATCTTAAAAGATAACGGTTTTATGCATGCTAAATTATAATTATTACTCTGCTATAAATATAATAGGGAGTGTATAGCGAACCCCAACTGGTTTATCACGTTGTTTTCCTGGTTTCATTTCTGGGATTTTATTAACTACTCTTCTCGCTTCAGCTTCTAATTTTTCGTGTGGTGCTCTAGTTTTTATATCAGAAACCTTTCCAGTTTTATCTATTAAGAACTGTACACTTATCCTTTGTTTTCCTTCTAATCCATACCTAGAAGCTATATCATACCCATTGAATTTACGTTGTACCAATTTTGTAATAGCATCAGACATACATTTTTTTCGAGCTTTGTTTCCAACTTTATCTTCGCAACCTGGATAGACAGGAACATTCTCAATTAAAATAAAATCTACTTCATCTGGAATATCTGGCTTTTCAATATTGTCTACTCCGTCTGGATTGAATAGCTGATCTGTTGTTTTCTTTGTTGGTGTTTCAACAAAATCTTCAGGTAAATCATTATCATCTTTAACTTCCTCAAATTTGTCAACAAACTTCTTGGTCACTTTTTCCTGCTTCTTTATTTGTTTTTTTTGCTCTGGTTTCACATAATGCTTATAATTAATAGCCTCCATATCAAAGACATCATTAGGATCCTCATAGTTATAAGCAACATCTACAGGTTTAGTTTCAAATCGCATTTCCAATAAACCTAAGGTTGCCAAAAGACAAACAATAAGGCCTACTTGAAAAAAGAGGGTTGAGTTTTTTTGTAAATTTGCATCATGCCGATGTGATTTTTTCACGCTATCATCGTTTTGCCGAACGATGTCGTGAGATTGTTTTGAATTTTTCATTTGTTGTGATTTTTCTAAAACTACAATGAAAAAAATTCATAAGATTAAGAACTGTTAGCATGCAAAAAACAGTGAATTGGTCTTATTCATTTCATTATCATAGTTGTGATGTTAATATTATGATAAAATCACAAGAAGCATACCAAAACAAGAAATCCCGCTACAAATAATGTAGCGGGATTTTATTTTTTATGGTTTCTGCTATGGCAGAACCAATTTAATCTTGTACTTGGAAAACGATAGGTAAAGAATAAGGCACAGTAACTGGTTTACCTCTTTGCTTTCCTGGTTTCATTTTAGGTAATTGACCAATAACACGTTTAGCTTCTTTTTCTAAGCCTGGGTGTGGTGCTCTTGCACGAATACCAGTAATATTACCCGTTTTATCAATTTTAAAAATAACATTGATACGCTGTCTTCCTGACAACCCGAGGTCACCTGCTAATTCTGTATTAAATTTTCTTTGAACAAATTTTTGAATCTTATCAGACATGCATTTCTTCTTCTTTGCATTGTTACCTTTTTCACATCCTGGGAAAACTGGAACATTTTCAATTACTGCAAAAGGTACTTCAACATCCTCTTCAACTGCATCAACTTCAATCTCTTCAACCTCTACAATTTCAGTTTCTTGATCAACTTCAGTAGATTCAATAACTGTTTCTTCAACTTCTTCTTCATCTTCAACTACTTCGATTACTTCTGGAGCTGCTGGAGGTGGAGGTGGAGGTGGAGGTGTTACAATTTGTTGTGTTAATGGTATTTCCTCTTCTAACTCTTCTTCTAGGTTTAATTGTCCTATATCAATATCAGCCTTATCGTAGGTTTTGTAATTGATAGCGGAATATGCTAAAAATAGCATTAATGCTAAACCTATAGCAAAAAACAAACCACTGTTTCTGCCTACGTTAGCTTTTGGATTTTTTTTAGGTTCCATAATTTTATTGTTTTTCCAGATTGCTAAAATAAGTACTTATTTAGGAAAAAAGCAAGTCTTTATTAATTTTTAACTTGTATCCTTCCTTTCATCAACAAAAGCGCTCCTGCCAACAATGCTCCTAAGCTATTAGCTAGGGCATCGTAAACATCAAACGATCTGTGAGATGTTATTGTTCCTTGTAATATCTCAAGAAGTATACCAAAAATTATTGACAATACTATTGCTCTTAATATTGCTTTCTTTTTGGGTAGATTTTGTTTAAAATAAAATACTATATACCATAACCAACAAAGCAGTGCATAAGCTAAAAAATGGAAGATTTTATCACCATAATCAACTTCCACATCAGGTAATTTTCCACTTAAATTAATTAAACTTACTGTTGCTAAAGCAATGGTGTAAGAAATTGCAAGGAAAAGCGCTACTTTTTTAAGCACCTATTAATGCTTTATAATCTTCATCAGATAGCAAACCTTCTATTTGTGAAGCATCAGAATACTTGATTTTTATCATCCATCCACTACCATAAGGATCTGAATTCACACTTTCTGGTTCGTCTTCTAAGGCTTCATTAAACTCAACGATTTCTCCTGATAATGGTAAAAATAAATCGGAAACTGTTTTTACAGCTTCAACTGTACCAAAAATTTCATCAGCATCCAAAGTTTCGTCTAAAGTTTCAACTTCAACATAAACAATGTCTCCTAGTTCGCTTTGTGCAAAATCGGTAATACCTACGATGGCTATGTCTCCTTCAATTTTTACCCACTCGTGGTCTTTAGTGTATTTTAATTCTGATGGTATGTTCATTATGAAAAATTAAAAATTGTTTTCACAAATGTATCTATTCGAAATTAGATTTCAAATAGGTTTGTGTTAATTAAAAAACTGTTTGATCGCGCTGTTATATCATCATTAACTCTTCTTGTCTAAATGATATTTTTATTTTATTAACTCAAAAACACCCCTAAAGCCCCCTCAAGGGGACAATCTTGTAAAAAGTACGTTCGGAGTTTATTTATAGTCATACACCTCCCTTACTCCCTCCTTTTTAGGAGGGACACTGTTACGGATATAGTTAAAGCCCGTAGGTTTAATTACCAAAATTATATCTTAGGGTAAATCCTGAACGTATGGTGGTTTGTGGAAATGCAGTGGAAATAGCATAGTCTGCAAAGGCATAATCAAAATAGAAAATGGCAGTTAGGTTTCTACTAAATGCGTAGTCTGCGGAATATTTAAGTCCCCAAATGGTTTGCCCTGAGGTTACTTGATTATTTTCTAAATCTAAATAACGTACTATGGTTTTATTATCTCTTACCGAGATATCGGCTTTCATATTTAAATCACTTACTATACGTTTTTTTGGCCCCGCTAAATTAGACTTTATCCGTACATCTTTTATACGATACCCTAAGCCTATGGCATATTCATTACCTATAACTTCGGTTAATAAATTATTGTCAAAACTTAAAGATAATAGTCTGTCTTTTCTAACCTCAGCAAGGATCTTCATGGAATTTTTCATTTCCATATCAATTCTAACCAATGGACTAAACATTTCTGTTAAGTTAATATTACTAAACAAACGCTCGTTTTTAAAATTCCCTGACTGGTCTTTAGTATCAGGATCTTGACTATCATAATCCAAATTAAAATCTGGGGACGTGAAATCTAAGTTTGTTTGAAACTGATTGATATTATAACTAGAACGATACCCATGAGTTACTGAAAAACGTCTGAAATTCTTTTTAAACCAAGCGAATTTCATAAACCCTGTGTATTTTAAATCCCAGTTTGGGATAGGTACGCTTCTAAATGCGTCTAGTTTTACATTATTTGCATCTTGCCCTGAGTAAGCTGCTAAAAATGCAGGTAATAATACAGCTTGACTATTTTTACCAAAACCTCTAGGAAAACCTTCGGCATCTACATCATTTACATCTGTACCTCTTGCGGCTGCAACTCGTCTTGCTATTGTGAGTCTGTTTGCCCTAAAATCGTTAAACGCATCAGAGCCTGTTTCGTCACTTTTACCAAAGGCTGTCTTTATTAAAACAGTAGAGATATTAAAGTTACCGAAAGTATTAGGTGTTAGCGCTATATAATCCAATGTTGCTGGATCAACTCTAAAGTTTTCAGCAAAATTCTCAAAATAGGTTTTGTTTCCTGAGATATCAATTTTCAAGTCTCTTACTGGCTCTAAACTCGCCGAGATATCTAACTGTTCACTATGGGTTTGCGTAAATTGCTGATTAAACTCTTGGAATGTTGTTAACCAACCGCGTCTCGCTGCTTCTTGCCTTATATCATTTTGTGAACCAAAGGTAAAACCAAATGATGGTTTTAATGTACCTACAAAACCAGGAGTCCTTGTGTAACCAGGTAAAAACGTACCGTTATTTTCTGAATAATTAATTTGTATACGCTTTACACTGGTTAAAATATCTATTCCTGCATTTAATAATTTTGTGCCGGGTTTATTTTTACTTCTAGTTTTTTTTGCATCATTATCTTTCGTTCCTGGAGGTCCTCCAGTACTTCTAGTGCGGGTTCTAACAGTACGTGTTGGCTTCTTCTGCAAACCAATATATTTATATAACCGCCTCATATCCAAACTTGTATTTAAGTTATGGGTATTAGAGTTTTGAACGGTATGCGCTGGTCCTCCTATACCGCCATCTTCTATTTGTCTTTCAAAAAAGTCTGAACCCTTTTGCCATTGAAAATCTCCATTGTACTGGTATGTAGCATCAATAAAACTAAAGGCTGGTATTTTGTTTAAAGGCAGTTGGTAGTTGACACCTAAACTTTGGGTTTGCCTATTGGGGTCTCCAATATCTAAAAGTCCGTCCCATACATCTAGTCTAGGGTCTTGTTCTCCTGCAATTAAATCATCGCCTAGAAAATAATTTCTAACTATATTATTATTTGCTGCTGTAAAATTAAGCTGTAATGCTTTGGTTAAGTTGTAGTTAATGGTATACTGAAAATCAAATGTGTAGTTTCTACGAAATAATTCTTCTACTCCAATATTGCCGCCCGATAAATCTATTTCTCTAAATTTTTGACGATTAAACTGTCTGTTAAGATCAGTGTTTATAGCAAAACTCGTAGGTAACAAATTCACGTTAAATTCTTTCAATAATTTCCAGTATTTCCCTGTAAATAAGGAATCGTTCTTTTTAAAAGGTTCTACTGTAATTGGATTGAAGTTGAATGCGTAATTTGCACCTGCTCTTAAGGTTTTATTTACTGAATTTTCAATTTCAAAATCACGGTGCTCCACTTTATTATAGGAATAATTAAAGGTAAAGTTTTCAACATCGTAAAACCTTGGTGTTTTATCTGTAGTTCTGTTCTTTCTTACGCCTATTAAGTTGATACTTTGACGCCTTGTATAATCTTCTGACTGTTCTTTTACACGATCTTTTCCTTCTTGAGTATCTTCTGCATCAATACGGTCTTGCAATTTTAAATCTTTATAAAACTGATCGAATTTTGGCGTCACTAATTCTTCACTTTGAGCATAATTAAAAGGAATTTGCACACCCCATTTCTTTGGTAATAACTGTCCTGCATTTATATTGGTTACTACATCATATTGCTGAACATCTTCAAGTGCGCGCTCACTTGGCCCTTGCTCTAAAGCACCAAACCCAGATGTACTTTGTCTACCTGTGGCACTTATATTTGCAAAATCTGCTATATTGGTATCCATACTTACCACTGCAGCCCAACCTCCTTCATTATCTAAATCTGACAAGCGTAATTCGTTAAACCACACATTAGCACATACATCACTGTTTGTAGCGTTTTTAACCCCTACCATCAATGTTCTTACATCCCCGAAATTTGGATTACCCTTTATGGCTACACGATGTTGCCCAGTAACATAACCTGTAAGTTCATTTACAACTTCTACTATGTTATCTCCAATAACGTCATAATATGTTGGTTCTCCATCGAGCAAAGTACCATTTGCAATACCTTCAGCTTTAATTTTGCCTAAAATATCAAGAGGTAAGTTAATTTCATTTTCTAATGGCCATACATCTTCTCGTCTTAAAGATCCATTTGGGGATTTTACTAACGGTATCTCAATTTGATAGTAGTTATCATTTAAATCATTACCAATTCTCATGAATCCCACTAAACGCTCAGCGTTAGTATCAGTAAATCCATAATCATCATCTTGAGCGTGTAAAAACATTCTTAAACGTTTATACTGACGCATATCTATATTAATATTTTTAAATACCGCTCGAGAATCTTCAGATTCTAAATCACATACATTAACCACTAGAGCTTGCTCATTTTGACGCACTACTGTATTATTATTAAATAACTGCTCTGGTTCAATCCCTGGAGGCCGTACATAAGACCCTTCGTTATCAATAGTCCCTACAATACCTACTGAAAAATCAGTATCATCATCAGTTGGGTCGTCATTATTGGCTTGTAAGGTTTGGTTATAGCGTCTCCAATCACTTCGTACTAAATCTAATGTTCCAAAACGAAATACTGTATTTTGATTAAACTCTTTCAAATAAGTTCTTACAAAACGAACCGATCTAAAATCTGTAATACCTCCAACGGCTCTAGTACTTTTTGTTACAGGAATCCTGAATAGATACCATTTTGGATATACTACTTCTCCATTTTCAAGTAAACGTCTATTGTCTTCACTTTGTGCTTCCACGTTTTTGGTGTCCACAATAAACTCATTATTAATATTTAATGTAGCTGGTGTAATATCTAGTTCATATTCAAAATAGCTATCAATAGTATTCATAGTGTTATCTCTATTGATATCCTCTACATCTGGTTGTGGATTATTTGCTCTTTGGGTATCTGTAAATACGTCTGGTGTATTCCCTTCAACACCGTTGAATTTTTTATAACGTTCAAAAATACCACCTTCGGCATCTAGGAAAAAGGTATAGTTATCGTTTGAAGGGTCATCCCCAAAAGCGGTTCCAAACTCTTGAATTTCATTAGCATCACTGTACCCGTCGTAACCTACATCTTGATTAGTTCTTTCTTGTCCAGTAGTATCAAAAGCATAAACCAAAGATTGATTTAAAGGCACTACTGTTCCCCAATCTGTTTGAGGTAATAAACTAATATCCCCATCTTCCGGTAAACCATTTTCATATAACTTCCTTCCATCTTTTACTACGTCTTCAGAAATATTCCCTAAGTTAAACACTAGTTTACCTCCTGGATTTGCAGGGTTTTCCTGGAACGGATCTTGTAACCAAAACTCGATATACTCTACATTGGCTTGTTCCAAATCTGTGGAGGTTAATTGACGTGTAATTCCCGCCCAACTCTCTTCTGGATTATCCAAAAACCCATCATTGTTAGCATCTGATTCGTTTAAAGGCTCAAAATTATATGGTCCACGTTCTTCTGGATAATAGGCTAAATCTAAAGTAAATAGAATAGAGTTTTGCCCTTGCACTAAATCTTGTTCTGGAAATAACTCATTGATAAATACACGACTGGTATACAAACTGGATAGGTCTTCATCTGATACGCCGCTTGGTCGTCTTGCACTGTAAAAAATGGGATCTACAGTATACCAATTTAGCATTCCCCTACCATAACCATTTTGGATACCAGCTTGATCTTCAATTTCATTCTCATTACCATTACCATCAACATCCACAGGTCTACTCGATAAAAACCAAGATTGTTGTGCTTTTAAATCAATAGCATTTTGCGTGCCTTCAAAGTCATCAATATACGATGTAGCTTCTCCATTAAGGTCTGTACCTTTTGGTGCACCTGGTGCTAAATAAGCAAATTCTCCACGTAACGAAATATTAGATGGTACATCTGTATCAATATTTGGTAACTTATTAACCATTCTCGTTAGGAAAGGCACTTCTGATGAAAAGTTACCATTAAATCCAAAAATAGTATTATTTATAGGTTCTGACCCAAAATTTGCCTTTTGTGTGATGGGGCGTTCGTTCAAATTTAAAAGTGTACCTGCGATTACGAAATTATCATTGAATTTGTGTTCTACATTAATCCCAGTGAAACGCCTGGTTTGTTGTCCAAATACCGCATTATTTTCAGTAGAAACCTGAATTGGGGTATTAGATGCTTTAAGTGCTTCATCTAAAATTTGTACACGTCCTAATTGATAATTTACCGTATAATCTACACCTTCAACCAGTACACGACCTCCTGCTGTAACTCTTACTGAACCTCGCGGCACATTGAATGCCCCAATAGGGATACCATCTCCGCCACCACTAGAGCTATAGCGCCCTTTTAGCTTAAACTTGTTTTTATCTGCTTCTTCTAATGCTGCAATTTTTGTACTCTTATATAAAATATCATAAACGTACTTTTCCTGATTTGGATTGGTATATACATCTGCTTCGTAGTCCGCATCATTATTATTTGGGTTATCATCATCATCTAAAACATCAAATAAGTAACGACCAAATGGTTCTACTTTAGTAAAAATAATTTTTCCATTTTGTGGTTGTACTGTGATTCCAGGAACAAAGTCAAAAAAACCATCTCCATTGCCTTGAGGGTCATTATTAAAATTCAATTTATCCCAATTAAATAGGCGTATTAAAGTAGTTTCTTCAATTTCTCTATCATCCCCTGGTGTAGTTGGTGTATGGTTATCAAATAGTGGAAACGTTGTACCTTCAACGGGTGTAATGAAATTTAACGGCGAGGCTTCATTATAGAAAATATTTAAGGAAAAATCGTCTTGACTTAAATTAAAAGCACCTGTATCGTAGATGTTTTTCATCATTAAATCCCAGATAGGATGATCAACATTGGTTACACTACTCTTCAACATTTTTAACACCAATGCTTTGTTGGTTACTTGGGTAACTTGTCCTTGGTTATTGGTATCAACTTCATTAGGATTTACACCATCATTAGCAAACTCACCAACTTGGAATACTTGTCCGCCCACTGTAAATTGATAGGCTACTGCTAAAACCTCATCGGCGGTTAAGCGTTGGTTTAATGAAATATAACCTAAATCCGTATTAAATGTATATTCTTGCCCGTTTTGTAGTTTTCTAGCATTTTCAATTTTACCGTAATCAGATCCTTCATTTACATTATTTTGTATGGCTCCAAATCCTTGTTGTGCTGTTGCAATATCACGAATGGCTTCTGTTAAAACAGATCCACTACCAATGGCTGTTGGATCTAGATTATTATTGCTGTTATCTGGAAAAGCACCGGGGCCAGTAGTAACATTTACAGATGCAGAGAACAACTTATCGCTCTCTCCTAAATCCTGTAACGCTACCACATTTCTTACATTATCTGTTCTATTACTTCGGTTAGTAATATATACTTCTAAACGCGTAATTTGTAACCCTCTATTATTGATAAAGGGATAGTTTCTTAATGCTTCATCATAAGTATCTCTAAAATATTGCGCTAAAAAGAAGTGTCGGTTTTCATCATAATCTCTTATGAAAAAATCAAATTCTTCTAAAGTACCTCCACCTTGCGCTACTACAGTATTACCTTGAGATTGTTGCTCAGAAAACACTCCTGTTACTGTTGTTCTACCAAACTGTAATTGTGCTTTTACACCAAATAAACTTTGAGCTCCTGTTATTAAAGAACTGTTTAATGGCATATTTACATTACCAACTTCTATTTTTTGAATGATATCATCCTCAGTTGGCGTGTAATCTAGTTTTATAATATTTTGAAAATCGAAAGTAGATTGCGTATCGTAATTAGCATTTACTTGAAGTCTTGTACCTACTTTACCTAAAAGGCTTAAACTGATACGTTGGTCAAAATCAAACGTAAAATTGCTACGGTTTCTTGGAGAAAAAGACGGATTATCTTGCCTTGAAAACAATACACCTAAATCCATTTCTACAGAACCTTGAGGTACAACTTCAATAGTATTACCTCCAAAAATAGTTTCAAAAAAGCCTGAGTTTACATAAAACTCTGGTAATAAATTTTTCTGTTCATCTTCAGCTCCTTTCTTTTTACCATCAAAAGCATCAATTTTTTCTTTATAATAGTTTTTCAGATTTTCTTTGGCAACTAAATCCTTAAACTCTTTTGGTGTTAAAATTATAGGGTAATTAATATTGAACTCACCAATTTTTTCGGTATAAATATACCTGTCAGTTATAGGATCATAAGTGTATTTAGACTCAATTCCGTTAAGTTTTGGAAACTTAATTTTACCTAAACTAAAACCTGTTTTTGTTGAATCTTGGGTAGGTTGTTGCGCCCATCCTGATACTGAGATAAGTAGGAGGGCTATTAGGGCAACATAGGTTTTAATCGATTTATGACAGCTATGGTTAGTTATGTTCAAAATCTCTTATAAATTTTTTAAGGCTTGTTTTATAATAGTTTCTACAGTAGCATCTGGCTGAGATATCATAATTTTGTCCACAACCCGTTCTGCCTGCTTTTTTGCAAAACCAAGAACTTCTAAAGCAGATAACGCTTCATTCTTGTTGGTATTGTCTTTAGAAACCGAAACTTCGTCAATATCGTATATTTTCAAAATTTTATCTTTTAAATCTATGATGACACGTTGTGCTGTTTTAGCCCCTATACCTTTTATGGACTGAATTAATGCCACATCTCCTGAGGCGATACCTTCTCTAACTTGTTTTGGGGTTAATGAAGATAACATAGTTCTTGCCGTACTAGCACCAATACCACTTACTGAAATTAATAGCCTAAATATTTCGCGTTCTGCTAAAGATGAAAAACCAAATAGTGTATGCGAATCTTCTTTTACTTGAAGATGCGTATACAACTTTAAATGTTCTTTATCTGGAATTTGAGAGAATGTATGTAGCGAAATATTTAACAAATACCCAACACCATTACAATCTATAACAACGTCTGTTGGGTTTTTCTCAATAAGTTTTCCTTGTATATGCGTAATCATATTAAAATCACTCTTAACCAGCCAAATGTAATGAATTTATTTACGTTTTAGCACCTATGAAATATCTTTTTCAAGCTCCCACATTTCCTTATTCTGAGCATCAATAACTGCTATTGCAGTCATGTTTACTATTTCATCAACACTTGCATCTAATTGTAATATATGCACCGGTTTTCGCATACCCATCATGATAGGGCCAATAGAATCAGCCTCATTTAACTCTTTTAATAACTTATATGTAATGTTTGCAGAATCCAGATTAGGAAAAATTAAACTATTCACTTTTCTGCCTACTAATTTTGAAAAAGGAAACTGATCTCGCAACATTTCATCATTTAAAGCAAAGTCTGTTTGTAATTCGCCATCTACCACCAAATCGGGATATTGACGATGTAATATAGCCACCGCTTCTCTTACTTTTGAAGCTCTTTCATTATCTGAGGAACCAAAATTTGAATATGACGTTAATGCCATAACTGGCTCAAAACCAAAAGTTTTTATCACTTTTGATGTCATCACTGCTATTTTAGCTAAATCTTTAGCTGTAGGATCTATATTTATGGATGTATCACTTAAGAACATAGGTCCTCTTTTTGTCATCATCACATTTGTAGTTGCGATTCTAGTTGCACCTTTAGCCATACCTATTAACTCTAACATAGGCTTAACTACTGAAGGGTAATTTCTTGAATATCCTGAAATTAAAGCATCTGCATCTCCTTCATTAACCATCATAGCAGCAAAATAATTTCGCTCACGCATCAAACGTTGAGCTGCATAATAGGTAACACCGCGCCTTTTGCGCTGTTCCCAATATACTTTGGCGTAACGGTTTTTTCGATCGTTTTCTTCTTCTGTCTTTGGATCAACAATAGTAATATCTGCTTCAAAGTCTATTTGCTTCATCAACTCTTCGATAGTTTCTCTTCTACCTAATAATATAGGAATAGCAATGCCTTCCTCATGAGCAATTTGTGCAGCTTTTAAAACAGCTAATTGATCTGCTTCTGCGTATACTACACGTTTAGGGTTTAGTTTTGCACGACTTAAAAGTAATCTTACCAGCTTGTTATCTGAACCCAAGCGTTCTCTTAGTGAATCTTTGTATTTGTCCCAGTCTGTAATTTCAAATTGAGCTACACCACTTTCCATTGCTGCCTTTGCTACAGCAGGAGGAATTTCTGCTATAAGTCGAGGATCAAATGGTTTTGGAATAATGTATTTTCTACCAAAAGCCAAACGTGTTTGCTCGTAAGCTACATTTACTTGTTCGGGCACCGGTTCCTTAGCTAAAGCGGCTAATGCTTTAACCGCAGCCATTTTCATTTCTTCATTAATGCAAGTGGCACGAACATCTAGTGCGCCTCTAAAGATAAATGGAAAACCTAAAACATTATTTACCTGGTTAGGATGATCACTACGTCCAGTAGCCATAATAATATCATCTCTTGTATCTACAGCAAGTTGATATTTTATTTCTGGATCTGGGTTAGCCATAGCAAAAACTATAGGATCTTTTGCCATAGCTTTAAGCATTTCAGGAGAAACAATGTCTGCCATTGATAGTCCTATAAATACATCAGCATCCTCCATTGCTTCATCTAAAGTATCTATTTTTCTGTGCGTGGCGAATTCTGCTTTTTGAGAGGTAAGGTTATCTCTATCATCTCTAATAACACCTTTGCTATCTAACATTACCATATTTTCCCGCCTTGCACCACAAGATTGATACAAACGTGAGCAAGAAATTGCTGCCGCACCTGCACCACTGATCACAATTTTTACATCCTCAATGTTTTTATTAGCAAGTTCTAAAGCGTTTATTAAGGCCGCTGCAGAAATAATTGCTGTACCATGTTGGTCATCGTGCATTACCGGAATATCCAGTTCTTCTTTGAGTCGACGCTCTATTTCAAAAGCTTCTGGCGCTTTGATATCCTCTAAATTTATACCTCCAAAAGTAGGCGCTATATTTTTTACCGTTTCAATAAAAGCATCTACATTTTTAGTATCTACTTCTATATCAAACACATCAATATCTGCAAAAATTTTAAAAAGCAACCCCTTACCTTCCATAACGGGTTTTGATGCTTCGGGACCAATATCGCCAAGACCTAATACTGCTGTTCCATTAGAAATTACAGCTACTAAATTCCCTTTGGCTGTGTAACGATACGCATTGTTTTTGTCTTTTTCAATCTCTAAACAAGGCTCTGCTACACCTGGAGAATATGCTAAAGACAAATCTCTCTGACTTGCGTATTTCTTGGTAGGAACTACTTTTATTTTTCCTGGAGTGGGTTTAGCGTGGTATATTAGTGCTTCTCTTCGCTTACTTTCTTCGCTCATAATAATGGATTGTCAACTAAACCAACAAATATAACAATCCTACGAAGTAAACGCCTAATCTTTTAAGAAATTGATATTTCTTTTTAAACCTAAAAAACACAACTTAGAAAGCATAAAATTTACTTTCTCCTAATTCAGTATAATCTATTGTGAAGTTATACGTGTTAAGATTTACCTTAAGGTGGGCAAACTCATTTTCATTAACCCATTTGATATCGATGATTTTGTGTGAAGACGTATTGATTTCCACAGACCCTGAAAATGCTTTTGATGTATTTCTTAACCTCAACAATTTTAACTGATTTAAAACCACATCTTTTTTAAGCCCTTCTTCTATATCTTCTACCGAAAGCGTTGTTCTGTTAATTTCCTTATGTCCACCACTGCCTGCATTATCTGCAGCTTTATAATCATTTTTACCCGCAAAAATATCCAAGTACCAAACTTGTGGTATTCCTGGCATAAACATTTGAATAGCTCTTGCCAATAATAATTTTTGCTCACTTTCTCCTAATGCACTGAAAAACGTAGCATTAACTTGGTAATAGGATATTTTTTTACCATTTGGTCCGTATAAATTTTTAACTCTCCCGCCCCGTTCAATAATAATATCCATGATGTCTTCTATATCTTCATCCAAGAGCAGCCCTTTATAATATACGCTATCTACTTCTTTTCCTTTTAAATCTAAAACAGGTATACCATCATGACACCCTAACATATTAACTGTTTTATAGCCTTTATCAATAATCTCGTTAGCCCAATTTAACAACGCATTGCTATCTTTTTTTTCGATAGTATGAATCATTAAACCTGGTAGAAAAAAATCATATATTTGATAGCCTTTTTTTGCTACCTCATCATGCAAATATGTACCATATTCTGCATGTATTTCTGGTAAAAGCGTTAAATTATTTTTATCTGCAATTTGCTTGATACGCTCAAGATAATCCCAAGTTCCTGGTTTATTAAAAAAGTTTGATGCCCCAACAGCTTTATGCAAATATGCAAAAGCATCCAGTCGCAATATTTTGCACCCGTAACTACTAACTTTTTGCAGGGTGTCCTTGTAAAAATCCCAAACCAGTTGAGATGTTGCATTAACATCCATCTGCCCCAAAACACTGTTATCTGCATTTGTCTTTTGGTAAAACGTATTCCAATAAGGCTCTTCTGATCCATCAGGAAAAGGCACTTTTAAAACTGGCAATCCTGATTTTCGCATAAATAATTTGTCTAGAAATTCTTTTTTAGGAATGACGATGCCATCCTCTCCCATAGCACCATTACCCTCCCAAAAGGTATTCCAGTTGATAAAAAAATCCTTGTATTTTGATTGATTTCCGTTTTTAAGCAGGTCTTTAAATTGAGGGGATGCCACCGATAAGTGATTTAATACAATATCCAACTTTAGTTGAATATTGAGCTGCTCTAAATCTTCCAAATCAGACTTTGACACTAATTCTTCATTACGATTATAATCAATTATAGAAAATCCCCTATCTAAATCACTATTAAAGAATGTTGGCAATATGTAAAATAACGAAAATACATCTTTAAACTCTGAGCGTTTAAGCATATTAATAGTATCGCTAAGTGTTCTGCCAATACTATCTGGGTATGCATTTAACATAACACCGTTTGCAATATTAGAGTCTTTCAACATCGTTTAATTTTATAAAAGTTCTGATAAAATATTAATGTTATCTGGTAATCTACCTACATTTTGAAGTTTTAACGCTGCCAGCTGTAGTGCTACTTCCAAGCATTTCTCTATAGGGCGTTTTTTTATGTAAGCAAACAAAAAACCAGACCAAAAGGCATCTCCAGCTCCTGTGGCATCTTGCACAACATCAATTTGTATAGCTGGTAATTGGATAATATCTTTCCCTTTTTCTGATAGCTTTACGCCTTTACTCCCTAGAGTTAAACATATCGTATCAACCCCTTCTGAATGAAAGAAATTAAAAATATCCTCATGTGGAAGTTGTTGCCCAAAGAGCCTTAACATATCATCTTCACTAATCTTTACTAAGGGATTAAATTTACAGTACGATTTTATTACCTCAATGGCTTCTTCTTGGCTGTTCCATAATTTTTCAGCGTAGTTTACATCGATACTTAATTTACAACCTAAATTGAACGCTTCTTCAGCCTTTTTTAATATGGTAACTTTCGCTGGGTTTTTACTTAAAGCAAAACATGTAGTATGAAATATGTTTGTTTTTAAAAGTAAATCTGCGGAGATTTGATGTTCAGCAATATATGCATCTGCTTTTCTAAAAGGTATGAAATCTGGTGTACTGTCGGTTTTTGATACAAAAACGACACTCGTAGGTTTGTCGTTAATTGTTGCAATGTAACTTGTGTTGACACCAACACCCGTAAGTCGCTCAAAAATATATTCTCCAAAACCATCATTGCCCACAGTTGCTACTAAAACAGACTTTAAACCTAATCTCGCTGAATTCATAGCTACATTTGCTGGCGAACCCCCTAAATACCTATGATAGTCTCTTGTATCATTTATAAGTACACCTGTTTGGTGCCCTATAAAATCTACAAGAACCTCACCTACACATAAAATGTCTATATCTTTTATATTCTCTTCCAAAATTATTTTTTCAAAAAATTAATGTCCACCACTTCCCGAAACAATTATATCTTCATCGCCTCCAATAGACTTTGGTTGTTTTAACCTCAACGCCAAAATCCCAGCTATTATGAAAAACACTCCACCTAATAGTATGGCTTTAACCGCACTATTATCTAGTAGATGTTTTACTATGGGACCAAATGTTACCGTTTGGATTCCCATTGGAATTACTATCATCATGTTTAAAATCCCCATATATACCCCACGTCGTTCTTGAGGCACAATTTTAGACACCATAGAATACGGAATACCCATCATTGCAGCCCAACCAACACCAAATAATATCATAGGTAAGATTACCAAAAGCGAATCTTGAATGTATGGAATACTTAGCATTGCTATTCCTGTTAAAAACAGACTAAACACATATACTTTTTTACCGCCAAATTTTAAAGCTAGTGGCACTAGGGCTAGCGCAAAAATTATTGTTGATATATTGTATGTAGTATTCATTTTAGCAGCCTGACTTAGGGCTTCAGAACTGTTTAACCCCATACTTTCTTTAAACATTGGCGCTATAAATTGCCAATACACAAACAAGGCATACCACTGAAATAAATATACACCAGATAACTTCCACATAAACTTGGGCATATCTTTTATAGCACTAACTATCTCTAAAAATGGTGTTTTTATCCTTTCTGAAAAGGATAGTCTATTATGCTTTTTAATAGCTTCCAATTCTTCTTCAGATGGTGGTATTTCTGGTGTTTTTAGCACTGACCATAGAATTGTTGAAATGGACAAAACAGCCCCTATAAAAAAGGAATAGTACAACCATTTTGGTATTGAGGTTACACTTTCGGTAACTTCTTCTACTCCACCAAACCAATCCTGAAAAAGAAAAATAGAGGCGTTTGCCAATACGATACCTGCACCAACAAATAAACTCTGCATTTGGTAGCCAAAACTTAATTGACGATTTGGTAATTTATCTCCTACAAAAGCTCTGTATGGCTCCATTGCCATGTTGTTCCCTACATCTAGAATCCACAGTAACCCTACCGCAAACCATAATGCCGGACTAAACGGAAAAGCGAATAAACATAAACTCCCCAACAAAGCTCCTATTAAAAAGAAAGGCTTACGTCTTCCCCATCGTGGCGACCATGTTTTATCTGAAATTGCCCCAATAATAGGCTGTATAATTAAACCTGTTACAGGGCCAGCTAAATTTAATAATGGTAACTGGTCGTGCTCTGCACCTAAAAATGAAAAAATAGGATTTACAGCTGTTTGTTGTAAACCAAAACTATACTGAATCCCCAGAAAACCGACATTCATATTAAAAATCTGCCAAAAGGATAATTTTGGTTTTGCTATTTTCATCTTATTTTGTTTTTTCTATTAAACTTTTTAGAAAGCCCTTAAAATTAGTTACATCATTCATCTTTAAGCTTCTTCCATTTATATCTACTACGGGAAGTGATATAGCATCTAGAGGTATTCCTGCATTTTGCAATTTTTCCACCATCTCTTTTTGCTTTTCTAGGCGCACATCTACATCATAATACACAAATTCTACATGCTGTTCTTTTAAAAACACTTTAGTGTCTGTGCAATAATGGCACGTATCACTACCATACACAATTACGGTATCCTGTTTTACTACTTCTTTATCTGTACGTTTATCTTGACCAAAACCTATTAAACCAAAAGTTAAACTAAATACTACACACAACACAAAACCTCTCATATTTTAACTTTTTTATTTGGATGACAAAAAGAGTTGGACCTTATTTAACTCCAACTCTTTTATTAACAACCTGAAATCAAACTAAACTAACCCATTTTTTAAAACTTATACTGTAACGACAGTGTAGTGGAACGACCACTAATTGATCTTGCTCTTACTAAACGATTTGAACCAAAAGCGCCATCTCCATTTCCTTCAACTTCTGTGATACCAACTGTATCAAAGAGATTGTTTACACTCAATACAAGAGAAAGCCCATCTGTTAAACCTGCTCTACCTATTAAGTTAAAGTAAGCATAAGCTGGCATTACTAAATCGTTATCATCTTGTGCATAAGATTTTGTTGTACCTAATATGCTTAATGCCAAACCATGCTGACTGTTTTCTCCAAAATTATATGATGGCGATAAGTTATAAACCAAATCTGCTTGTCTTCTAGGTTTGTTCCCTTTATTGTCTCCACCATCTATTTCGGCTTTTGTCCAAGTAAACGAACCATTAAAGTTGAAGTTTTCTCCAAAGGCAAGTGCTGTTTCTGCTTCAATACCTAATGCTTTAAATGGATTACCTACAGATCTGTTTAATTCATTACTCAACCCTTCATCAGTATTACTCATAAATCCTGTAAGGTTAAGCACTCCATTGTTTAATCTTTTCTTGAAACCAACTTCTAATTGTGATACTTCATCGTACTGCACATCTGCCTTACCATCTGTACCATAATTATTTCTATCTGGAGCTCTTCCTGATGCACCAGAACTATATCTTGCAAATACAGCTGATCCTTGATTCAATTTATAATTTAAACCTGCTGAGAAAGACACAAAGTTATAATCGTCATTTATTATTTGTCCCGCATTACCTGCAATTACCGGTACCACTTGCTCTATCCCTTCTATTGTACCATTTCCATCATAATCATATGAATCTTGGCTACTAGGTCCATTAGCTATTGTTCCATTTACATTTACGTTTTCAAAACGTATACTTCCATCAAAATTTAATTTTTCGGTTATCTCTGCATCAACACCTACATACGGCGAATTCACATTGTGTACAGTATTATATCTACGCTGGCAACAATTACCCCATACTGGCGTACCATAAGAGTATTGTCCGTTTCTTGAGAAACCATCAAAATCTGCCAATCTTGCTTCTCCACCACCTTTAACTTCAGAAATAAATGAACTCCATTGCCATCCTATTTTTGTGTTTTGAGTTGCCGTAAACAATCCTGCAGTTACGCCAACATTATCACTTAATTTTTTTGAGATTTTTACATCACTAAAAAAGTTACTTAAGTCATCTACCGTTACATCAAACATGTGTATAATTTGAGCCAAACCATTTGATGGGTTAAATACTTCTCTATCGCCATCAGCATATACCAAAGTACCTGTAGCATTTGAAGCGTCTCTGGCTGTAGTTTCAATTTCAGAAACTGTACCTACTGCTGCTGTAAATGGCGATACCCATTCTCCGCTATTATTAGAGTAACGCGCTTTACCTGCTATTTTCCAATCGCTTCCCAAGTCAAAAGAAAACTCAGTCCCTAATGATTTAGACACAGGATTGTTTCCATTTCTAACATCATTTACATGTCTTCCACCTCCATCAAAAGGATTTGTTCCAGCACTTTGTTGTAAGTATGCTGAGTGTTGAGAATCACTAGTAATATCAAAACCTGGTAAATTTGAAAATGTTGGATCATCATTGTTTCCTTCCAATAACATTGGCATAGGTAAATACATCACAGATCTATCATTTAATAGTTTAGCATAAACTCGCACATAACCCGCATCAAATCTTTTTGTAAGATTTGCTTTAAATTGCCCTCCTTTATTACCTTGATACCCTATATCTCTAGGACCTTCTCCTGTTCTAATAAAACCACCGAAGTGATAAGACATTCCATTTTCTAATGGTGCACCATACTCGAAATCCAACCTACTTGTTTGGTAATCTAACCCAAAAGTTGTCCCTAAAGAACCTCCTTCTGTAGCACCAGTTTTACTAATCATATTAATAATACCTGCTGGACCATTAGACGTTTGCGTAGATGCTGAACCCCCTCTAATAGCCTCAACTCTTCCTATGTTAGAATCTATTCTTAAAAAATTATCCGCATTTCCAAAAGACGTATCTCCAAATAAATTTAATGGTAATCCATCTTCTTGAATTTGAAAATATCTTGATCCCCCTGAAGAAATTGGCACACCACGTACATTAAAGTTTGCATTACCCTCACCTCCTGAAGACTCTGCACGAATACCAGGAATATTTCTAAAAAGTTCACCCGAACTCCTTGGTGCAGCCTGTTCTATCAACTCTATATCCATAGTTGAAACAGATACACTGGATTCTATTTTAGATTTAGGATTAACAACACCTGTTACAATGATCTGATCTAAAGATTGCGCATCCTCTTTCATAATAACATCTACTGTAATATCATTACCTTGTACAGTAACCTGTTGCGAAAACTTTGCGTACCCTAAAAATGTAGCAGATAATGTGTAATCGCCATTTTCTATATCGTTAATAATATAATTTCCATCAAAATCTGTAACTGCTCCTTTAGTAGTACCTTCTAAAATAACATTTACACCTGGCAATGGCACTCCTGCTTCGTCTTTAACGTTTCCCGATATTGATTGTGCGATTAATGCGCTTGTAGATAACAGCATCAATACCAATAAAAACGTACTTTTTTTAATTGCATTCATTTTTGTCTTTTTTAGTTATTCGATAAATAATTGAGTTGATTTTTGTCAAATCTATATTTATAAGCCATATAAAATATGTTTTTATTAATCGAAAACGTTTTCGAAAATAACGAAAACGTTTTCGATTTTATATTTTTAATATATTTATTACCTGAAATTAAACTCATTTTTAATGAAAATTGTTACTCTAAGAGATATTGCAGAACAATTAAACATTTCTGTAACCACAGTTTCTAAAGCACTAAAGGATTATCCTGATGTTAGCAAAAAAACTAAATTGCAGGTACGAGAACTTGCTAAAACCCTAAATTATAAGCCCAACGCTTTTGCTGTTAACCTAAGAACTAGAGAATCTAAAACCATTGGTCTAATTATCCCTGTGATTGTGCATCATTTTTTTTCGAATGTTATTAAAGGTATTATTTCCCAAGCTGAAAAAAAAGGGTACCTGGTTATTATTCTTCAATCGGATGAATCTTATGAATTAGAAAAAAAGCAAGTTGAATTATTATTAAGTCAACGTGTAGATGGTATTATTATCTCTTTAGCTAATGGCACTGCTAAGTATGATCATTTAAATGAAATTATCGCTCAAGGAAAACCTTTAGTAATGTTCGATAAAATTGCTAAAATGGTAAAGTGTTCAAAAGTTATAATAGACGATAGAAAAGCGGCTTATACCGCAACGCAACATTTAATTGATATTGGTTGTAAACGCATTGCCCACTTTAGAGGAGCTCTGTTACCACAAAACTCTATTGATAGGTTTTTAGGCTACAAAAAAGCTTTGTTAGATAATGACTTGCCTTACGATCCGTCCTTGGTGTATATCTGTGAATGCGGCGATATGAGTTTTGAAGAGGGTAAAAAAAATGCAAAACAATTGTTAGAAGATCATGATGATGTAGATGGTATTTTTATAAATACTGATTTGGTTGCTATAGGTGCCATGACTGCATTTCAGGAAATGGGCGTAAAAATTCCTGAAGACATTAGTATTGTTGGGTTTAGTAATTGGTTTATGTCGTCTGTAATATCCCCAAGTCTTACCACTATAAATCAACCAGGGTTTGAAATGGGAAAAAGGGCCTTTAAACAACTTTTTAAAGAAATTAAAGCCCGCAAAAAAGAGAAACCTTTTGAACCTAAAACCGTGGTTTTAGAAACAGATTTGATTGTTAGAACATCAACAAAAACTAATATTACTTAATCTTTTAAGAAATTGATATTTCGGTTTAATCCAGAGAATTTAGTGCGTTTTACTGCTGATTTTTTAAATACCTTTCTAAAGGTTTCTTCTGTGATGTCCTCCCAATCTTTTTTTGACATACTTAATAATTCTGGATGTGGATTGAATAGTGGCTCACTATGTGATTTTGAGAATCTATTCCATGGGCATACATCTTGACAGACATCGCAACCAAACATCCAATCATCAAACTTTCCTTTAAATTCTGTAGGTATATTGTCTTTGAGTTCTATAGTGAAATATGAAATGCATTTACTGCCATCTACAACATAAGGCTCAACAATAGCTTCTGTTGGGCAGGCGTCAATACATGCCGTACAAGTGCCACAATGATCTGTTACTGGTGTATCGTACTCTAACTCTAAATCAATAATAAGCTCAGCAATAAAATAGAAAGAACCTATTTGCTGTGTTAGTAAATTAGAGTGTTTCCCAATCCATCCCAAACCAGATTTTGCTGCCCAAGCTTTATCTAAAACGGGTGCTGAATCTACAAAAGCACGTCCATTAACTTCCCCTATTTCATCTTGAATAAAGTGCAATAGTGATTTTAGTTTGTCTTTGATAACGAAATGGTAATCTGTACCATAGGCGTACTTTGATAGTTTATAGCTTTCTGTGTTTTGTGTTTCTGAAGGAAAATAATTTAGTAACAAGGATACTACACTTTTTGAATCTTCAACTAATTTTGTGGGATCTAAGCGTTTATCAAAATGGTTTTCCATATAACGCATCTCTCCGTGCATATTTTGGTTTAACCATCGTTCTAATCGTGGTGCTTCTTCTTCTAAAAATTCGGCTTTACTAATACCACAAGACAAAAAACCGAGGCGTTTGGCTTCGGTTTTAATGATAGAAGCCCTCTCTCTAGCTCTCTCCCGAGGGGAGAGAGAACTCATACTCAAGTCTTTCTTTCTACTCATAATATTTCCTCCCCTTTGAGGAGGCAAGGTGGGTTTTAGAACAGCCCCCCTTGAATATTTCCTTTAATTTTCCCTAAGTGCTTATATGCTTGCTCTGTTACTTCGCGTCCACGAGGGGTACGCATAATGAATCCTTGCTGGATCAGAAAGGGTTCATATACTTCTTCTATAGTTTCAGGGCTTTCACTTACTGCAGTGGCAATAGTGGTAATCCCTACAGGACCTCCTTTAAATTTATCGATGATGGTAGATAAAATTTTATTGTCCATTTCATCTAAACCATGGGCATCTACATTTAATGCCTCTAATGCAAACTTTGCTATTTTTATATCAATACTACCGTTTCCTTTTATTTGTGCAAAATCTCTAACACGTCGCAATAATGCATTTGCTATACGTGGTGTCCCTCTACTTCGTCCTGCAATTTCAACAGCTGCTTCCATAGAAATTGGAACATCCAAAATCATCGCACTACGTTGAACAATAGTAGTCAATAAATCGGTTTTATAATATTGCAGCCTACTTTGAATCCCAAAACGTGCACGCATGGGAGAGGTTAACAATCCTGAACGCGTTGTTGCTCCTACTAACGTAAACGGACTTAAATTGATTTGGACTGTACGGGCATTTGGCCCTGTTTCAATCATAATATCAATCTTGTAATCTTCCATAGCGGAGTACAGGTATTCCTCAACAATAGGGCTTAAGCGATGGATTTCATCTATGAACAAAACGTCACGTTCATCCAAATTCGTTAATAAGCCAGCTAAATCTCCTGGTTTATCTAAAACTGGCCCTGAAGTTACTTTGATACCAACATCTAACTCATTTGCTAAAATATGGGCTAACGTTGTTTTACCCAATCCTGGAGGTCCATGAAATAAAGTATGATCTAAAGCTTCTCCTCTTAAATTGGCTGCTTTTACAAAAATTTGAAGATTTTCCAACACTTGGTCTTGCCCCGTAAAATCATTAAAGGCTAATGGCCTCAACTTTTTTTCTACATCAAATTCTTCCGGAGAAAAATTATCGTTTGTTGGATCTAGGTTTTCGTTCATTACAACTTCAAATAAAAGTGGGAATTGCTTTTTAAAAGATTTTTTGGCAGGTTCCTACTTTTGCAGGAGCGACAAAAATATATGCTTTCATTTAAAACAAATATAAACAAAAAGCCTTTCACATCTAACCGTAGTTAGTAGAAAGGCTCTTTCGGCTTTTGGTTGGGTTATGTTGGTTATTTTAGAATTGTAAATTCACAACGTCGGTTAATATCATATTCTTCATCAGTGCAAATACCTTCTTTAACACATTTGTTAAGCGGCTGCATTTCTCCATAACCTATGCTTTTTAATCTATCTCTGACTATGCCTTGGCTTACCAAATATTCCAAGGTTGAAGCTGCACGTTGTTTTGATAACTCTAAATTATATTGGTCTGGACCTCGTGCATCAGTATGAGCAGAAACTTCTACTTCCATAGATGGATACTTTTTCATTAAATCTACTAAAACATTAAGGGTAGTAGCAGCATCTTCTCTAATATCTGATTTATCAAAATCGAAGAAAATTTTATCCAGCTCTACTTGTACAAGATCGGTATCTTTTTCTTTAACACGCTCTTCTGCATCTGCAAAAGACTCTAAACTTAGGTAGATATTATGTTGTACTTTCCCTTTACTATCTGTAGAGAATTCTACATCTTGAGGAATGTACGCTTTTCGTGTACCTCTTACTTTATACTTTTTATTTGGCTCTATTTTAAATATATAATAGGCATCTTCTCCTACAATGGTATCCTGAATTACAGTTCCTGTCTCATCAAATAAAGTTACCAAAGCACCAGATAGCAATTCTTTACTATTTAAATCTTCTACCACACCTTCAACTTGATAGAATGTAAGCGGGTTCTTTTCTCTTTTGAAACCAAATAGTCTATCGTATCCTCCTCGGTTGGAAGACACAAAACCTTTATTATCTTTTTCTCTAACTACATAGGCAAAGTCGTCTAAAGGGCTGTTAATTGTGCTTCCTAAGTTTACAGGCTTATCAAATTCGCCGTTTACCAAATTACTTCTAAACACATCTAATCCGCCATAACCTAAATGTCCTATTGATGAAAAATACAACACATTATATTTACTTATAAATGGAAATTGTTCCCTGTGTTTGGTATTAATGGTTTCTCCTAAATTCACTGGTTCGCCATAGGTACCATCCTCATTTATGACTACTTTAAAAATATCGAAACTCCCTAAAGTCCCAGGCATATCACTAGCAAAATACAAGGTTTTCTCATCTTTACTCAACGCTGGGTGCTCTGTACTATATGCGTTTGATGTAAATGGTAGTGCGGTAACATTGGTCCACTCTCCATCTACCAATTCTGCTTTATAAATTTTAATATGCGCAATACGTTCTTCATCTGTTTTCTTTCGCGTTGTATTTGTTCTATTAAAATACATGGTTTTACCGTCTTTTGTAAACACAGCACTACTCTCATGGGATTCTGTATTTATTGATGCTGAAAATGGTTCTACATTTTCTAGTACATTTTCACTTGTTAAAGTGCCGCTATACAAATCTAAATACGGTAAGTTATTCCAAGAATATGCTGGGTTTTCTGAATTTCTTGCGGATGCAAAAGCTACTTTATCATCTCCATAAAACGACAAGCCAAAATCACTACTAGAATTTCTATTTTCTATTTGCTTTAATTTAAAGGTATGCGGAGTTGTTTTATCTGTTTCCTCAATAAAAGCTAAAGTATTTATTTGCTTATTGTAGTAGCGTCTTAAATGCTTATCTGCTTCTTTGTATTCCTTAACTCCTTTTAAAGCTTGGGCAAATCTAAAGTGATATTCAATATCAATTGAATCTCCATATTGCACAAACAGCTCCCTGTATGTTTTTATAGCTTTTTGAAGACTGGCATTATAATAATAGCTATCAGCTAAATTCTGAAGTACTTCTTGATTTCGTTCTTTGGTTTCATAAATTTCAGCTGCATCTTTATAAGCTCTCATCTCAAAAAGCTTATTTACACGCTTTAAATTTTTCTTTTGAGCAAACCCTATTCCACTAACTAATAAAAGGCTTGCAAGTATGTATATATGTTTTTTCATGTTTCCTAGTATTATATGTTAGAAGAATCTTGGGGAACGATCATACCCATTTTTAAATCCGAATAAATCCACATCAAATAAAATGAATATCTCATGGGAACCTGAATTAAAATCCCCCAAGTTATTGGTTGTATAATCGTAGGCATACCCTATTCTTAAATCTGGAGTAACTCTAAAATTTACCAGAGCACTCATTGCATCTCCTAAACGGTAGCCTAAACCTGCTTCTAATTTTTCATTTATTAAAACGTTAGCAGTAATATCTAAAGCTAATGGTGCTCCCTTAACTGATCTCGCCATAAATGCGGGCTTCAGCTTTAATTTTGAGTTAAGATCAAAAACATAACCTCCTGTAAAGAAGTAGTGTACACTCTCTACACCTGTTGCTTTGATACCGTTTTCGTTTTCAAGATGTTTTGTAGACAACATATTGGGTGCCGAAATACCTAAATAATAATGCTCTGTAAAAAAGAATGCACCTATACCTAAATTCGGGAATGCACGATTAAGGTTTTCATTAAATGCGATATCTCCACTTGCTGGTCCGTTTTGTAATTGCAAACCATTAAAGTTGGTATCAAACATGCGCACACCTGCTTTTAATCCGAAAGAAATTTTTGTTTCTATACCAACTGGTAATACGTAAGCGAAATCTGCAAAAATGTTATTCTCGTTTACTATATCTCCAATGTTATCATTAGTAAATGACACACCCATCTCTATTTTATCGTTAATGGGTGTGTGGGCAAAAAAGGTTCCGGTTCTTGGCGCTCCTTCTAAGCCTACCCATTGGGTTCTGTATAATCCACCAAGATTTAAAATACCTTCTTCTGCTGTCGCATAAGCTGGATTAATCACACTCATGTTATACATATATTGTGTGAACTGTGGATCTTGTTGTGCAAAACTTTGTAATGACAGGAACGTCAAACTTAACAAAGCAGCTATTTTATGATATATATTTAAATGTTTCATTTGTCTAAATTTTGCTTTATCTATAAACTATCTGCTTAAGTATAAGCGTCCTTGTTCTGGGGCATCCACCCCGTTATTAAATCTAAAAATATAGAAGTACACACCCACTGGTAAGTCGCCTTTTACAACAACTCGTCCTTGGTTTGATGTACCATCAAATCGTGCTGTGCTTGCATTACCTTTATATACTATATTTCCGTTTCTGTTAAATATCTCTAATTCAAAATTTGGATAAATGATACTTAAGTTGTCAATATCATAAGTGTCGTTTACACCATCTCCATTTGGCGAGAATCCATCGGGTAAACTTAATTTTCCACAAGCCGTAATATCAGGTACTACTTCTAATCTCACAGAACTCTCACATCCTGTAGCTTGGTCGATTAAAGCGGCATAATATGTAAAAGGACCCAGTTCGGTATCTTCTGAAATTTGATTTCCGCCTATTGGTGCGTCATACCACACTATATTGTCTAATGTAGCTTCGTATTCTACAATATTATCTGATAATGTACTTAGCGTTGGACCATCATTGATACAATATGTTTCTGTACTATCTTCTAATGTAGGCGTTAGTGCATCATTTATAGTAACATCAACACGTTCTGCCACTGATGATTCACACCCAGTATTATTTGTTTGTGTAGCGTAGTAATCTTCTCCGTCTACTAATGCATCTGTATCTGTAACTGGGGATGTTAGCGCTGCATCTTCGTACCAATTTACAGTTCCTGTAGCACGGATGCTATCGCTTAAATCAGCCACAACTGGCATATCCGCTAAACAAAATGTAGGGTTAGGCTCTAAAATAATTACTGGTAAACTATCATCGATAGTCACTGTAACATCGGCTGTTGCATCTAGAGAACATGGTGTGGTCGCGACTACTGTGTAAGTGTATATGCCTTCATTATCTACTGAAGGATCAAACACTCCTGTACCACTAATTAAAGCTGGAGACCAAGTTCCTCCTGTTTGTGCATCGGTTCCTAAAAGTGTAAATAGATCTGTAGTACCATCTCCAGCACATGCCGCTAGTGATGCATTAACTCCTGCATTTGGCGCTTCAACCACATTTACTTCTACATCACTACTTACTGTACCACAAGCATTTGTAATGGAATATGTGTATATTCCTGATGTATCTATTGCTGGATCGAAATCTCCCGTACCACTTGTTAGGGCAGGAGACCATGTTCCTCCTGTGTCTGCAGCACCTAATAATCCAAATAAATCTATTATCCCATCAGAGCTACAAATATCTATGTTTGCACCTGTTCCTGCGCTTTGTGGTTCTTCTATAGTTACTGTGATAGTTGTACTCATATCTAAACAAGGGGCAGAGGCAACTACATAATATGTAAATTCATAACTTCCTTCCATAAACCCATTAACATTATAAACTGTAGGGTTAGAAGCTACAGCCCCAGTATTATCTGTACCTTCGTACCAAGTTCCATTACTATCTTGAGAGCCATCTAAACCTAAGTTTAAATCTATGGTAGTATTATTACATGAAATTATAGGGTTAGCCGCTAAACCTCCTGAATTAGGGGTTTGATATACTCTTGCTGTCACAGCTGTTCTTGTCGAAGACTCACATGTTGTACCTGCAATATCGGTTTGGGACGCATAGTATATAGTATTATCAACTAAGGTATCTCCGCTAGAAAGTAAGTTTCCATCAGTTAAAGCGTCGTACCATCTGATATCAGCACCTGTAGCTACTAAATCCCCTACTGTAGCACTATCACAAAACTCTTGAGTAGCATTAGCCGTTGGTGCTGTAATATCATTTATTATAATACTTACAGTAACGTTAACATCATCACAACTTCCAATGGCGTCTACATCATAAGTAAAATTATATGTTCCTACTGTAAGACCATCAATAGTTACTAAATTTCCTGTAAGCGCCCCTGTAGTATCATCATCGTTCCAACTTCCTATTTGGTCTTCATCCGTTAATAAATCGAATAGATCATAGGTTTGTCCTGTAGTAACTTCTGATACACAAAACTCTACAGGTGTATTTACAGTTCCTGATTCTGGAGCGTCTTCCACTGTAACTGTTACGGTTGAACTATTTGTACATGTATTTACATCTGTAATAGTATATGTAAAACTGTATGTCCCTATGACCAACTGTGTTAAATCTACATCACTTCCTGTTAAAGCACCTGTTGTATCATCATCTGTCCAAGTACCTCCTACGTCTTCTCCTGTTAACTGACCGAATAGATCTAAAGGCGAATTTGCAATCAATTCGTTTTCACAAAATGTGGCGGGAGATGGTGTACCTGTATTTGGTAATGGGTTGATAATTATCTGAACCGTTACCAATGGGTCATCACAACTTCCTATAGCGTCCACATCAAAAGTATAATTATACGTTCCTGATATTAAACCAGATAAATCCACTGTATTTGGGGTTGTGGCTCCTGTATTGTCTGTACCAACATACCACGTTCCTGTTTGATCTTCATTCTCTAACAAATCGAATAAATCATAACTTGACGGTGCTGATCCTTCACAAAACTCTGGGAAAGCAGCTACTGGTGTTCCTGATTCTGGAGCATCCTCAATTGTAATAACTACTGTTGTACTATTTGTACAATTATTTACATCTGTAATGGTATAAGTAAAGTTATAGCTCCCAATGGCTAATACGGTTAAATCTACATCGCTTCCTGTTAAAGCGACTGTTGTATCATCATCTGTCCAAGTACCTCCTGCGTCTTCTCCTGTTAACTGACCGAATAAGTCTAAAGGCGAATTAGCTACTACATCATTTTCACAAAATGTAGCAGGCGATGGTGTACCTGTATTTGGTAATGGGTTGATAATTACCTGAACCGTTACCAACGGGTCGTCACAACTTCCTATAGCGTCCACATCAAAAGTATAATTATACGTTCCTGATATTAAACCAGATAAATCCACTGTATTTGGAGTTGTGGCTCCTGTATTGTCTGTACCCACATACCATGTTCCTGTTTGATCTTCATTCTCTAACAAATCGAATAAATCATAACTTGACGGTGCTGATCCTTCACAAAACTCTGGGAAAGTGGTAACCGGTGTTCCCGATTCTGGAGCATCTTCAATTGTAATTGATATTTGCTCAGCGTCTGTACATGTACCGTTATCTATTGTATATGTAAACAAATAAGGGCTACCCGCTACTGTAAAACTTGTAATGTCTATAGGATTAGTTACTGTAGTATTGGCAGCATCTGTCCATGTACCAGAATTATTATCTTGAGAACCATCTAAGGCATCAAATAAATTAAATGGTGAGTTTCCTGTTAAATCATTTTCACAAAATGTTTGATTTACTGCATTTCCAGCATTTGGGTCTACCAAAATAGTAACTTGAACCGTAGTAGATTCTTCCGGACAAGGGTTTGGTAACAGGTTGTGCGTATAGGTAAAATTATAAGTACCAGGTGTAAAAGCTCCTGTAGTTAAGTCTATTGGAGATGTAACAACTGGATCTGTACTTAATGTACCTTGCGTCCATTGTCCTCCTATATCTTCGTTATCTAGTAATGAAAATAAATCTAAATCAGTTGGTAAGCCAGATTCACAATATGAAGCAGGATTAGCTGCTGATGGTGTACCAGAGCTAAAAGTTTCAAAAATTTGAATCGTTACTGTTGCAACTGCATCTGGACAAGCTCCAGTACTTGGAACTGTGTATGTAAATATGTAAGTACCAGCCGCTAATACTGATATGTTTACTGTACCTCTAAAACCATTTGAAGTTGTTAAAGGTCCTGCCCATGTGCCCGTATTATCGGGTGTTCCTCCCAATTCATCAAATAAATCAAAAGCACCTGGTAAACTATCATCACAGTACTCTAAATTTGCTGAGCTTCCTGCTTCGGTTGGTGTATCAATAGTTACCGTAACAGCTACCGGATTACTTACACAAAATATATCATCTACTTGAACATAATACGTGTTACCATCTACCAACGGTGTTGTTGACGATAAAGCTGGAGGTATCGGATCTCCAGAACCATCTAAACTGTCATACCACAGAAAATTTGTTGATGCTGTTCCTGGATCTAAATTTCCAACCTGTGGATTAGTATCAGCACAAAATTCCTGAGGTGTGGCTGGCGTAGGATCAGTTGGTGCTGTAAAGACACCTACTTGACCTATTTCAATTTGGCTTCTACAGCCTCCATTATCTACAAAAACAATATAGTAGTTTGAGGCTCCAACGGGGATAGCATCTGTTGGATTAGCTTGATTCGTTAAATCGAAATCATTATACACTTCTACTGCGCCTCCTGAAGGAATGCTTCCCAGAAGCACATCATCAATATAGGTTTGGATTGTGGCACTTTCGTTACTACAATAAATACGATCAAGGTTTTCTCCAGAAGGATTCACTTGAAAGTCAATTGTAATAAACGGTCTAACAACACATGAACCAGAATTATTATCTGCATAGTATGTACCTTCAGATACTAGTTCATTGGTGTTAAATGGCGTGCCACCTGTAAGTGCATCATACCATACTATACCATCGCCATTATCTGTGGCAAGAGTATTCAAATCACTAAATGTATAGCCAGAAGCATCACATATTGGAGGAGGGTTTGGATCGCTTATTGTGGGACATTGTGCTGTCATTGAAAATGACACTAACAAAAACAATAAACTAAAGTATATACCTAAGTATATATTCTTTGAGATAGGTTTGTTTTTCATTTTAAATGGTTAAAAATCATATTTAATAGCAAGGAAACTTAATGATGATATTTATAAGCAAATCTTCATCTTAATATTTTTCCGACTGCAATTTAACTGATTTTTTTGTATTTCATCGATTTTTTTAAATAAAATTTACTTTTTATCGAAAAAAACAATCACTTAAACTGAAAAACCCACCAAATTAGGTGGGCTTTTTATGTAAGATATTTTTTATTTATTTAATGCTGTAACTCTTCTTCTCCGTCTTTTAGAGGTATGTGTTGAGGTACAAAATCTTCATCATGTCCTGGTTTACTATAATCATATGCCCAACGGTGTACATGAGGAATCTCTCCCGGCCAGTTACCATGGATGTGCTCTACTGGCGCTGTCCATTCTAAAGTTGTAGATCTCCAAGGGTTTTGAACAGCTTTCTTTCCAAAGAAAATACTAGCAAAGAAATTGTACAAATAAACAATTTGTACAACACCTCCAACTAAGGCAAATATAGTGATGATAACATTTACGTTGGCTACATCATCAAATAGAGGGAAATTACTATTTGTGTAATATCTTCTTGGTAATCCTGCCATTCCAATAAAATGCATTGGGAAAAACACACCATAAGCACAAACTGCTGTTACCCAAAAATGAATATAACCTAAATTTTTATTTAGCATTTTACCGAACATTCTAGGAAACCAATGATATATTCCTGCAAACATTCCATATAAAGCTGATATACCCATTACTAAGTGGAAATGTGCTACTACAAAGTACGTATCGTGTACATTAATATCAAGCGCACTATCTCCTAAAATAATTCCTGTTAATCC
Source organism: Hyunsoonleella pacifica (assembly GCF_004310335.1). Taxonomy (GTDB): domain Bacteria; phylum Bacteroidota; class Bacteroidia; order Flavobacteriales; family Flavobacteriaceae; genus Jejuia; species Jejuia pacifica. Next base: position 288,991 of record NZ_SIRS01000003.1, read on the forward strand.
TCCTGTAATAAATGTAGACACAAAGCCTATAGAGAATAACATAGCTGGATTCATCTGTAGATTACCTTTCCAAAGTGTTGTTATCCAGTTGAAGGCCTTAACGGCTGATGGTATAGCAATTAATAACGTTGTAAATGTAAATACAGAACCTAAGAATGGATTCATTCCTGATATAAACATATGATGTCCCCATACAATTGTTGATAAAAATGCAATTGCTAAAATAGAGGCAATCATAGCACGATATCCAAAAATTGGTTTACGTGAATTAGATGCCATAATTTCAGAAACCAGTCCCATTGCAGGTAATATTACAATATAAACCTCTGGATGTCCTAAAAACCAAAATAAGTGTTCAAATAAAACGGGGGATCCTCCTTGATAGTGTAATACTTCACCTTGTATAAATATATCTGACAGGAAAAATGATGTTCCAAAACTTCTATCCATTATGAGTAATAAGGCTGCAGATAATAATACAGGGAATGAGATAATACCTATTACCGCTGTGATAAAAAATGCCCATATAGTTAATGGAAGTCTTGTCATAGACATTCCTTTAGTACGCAAGTTTATGACTGTAACAACATAATTTAATGAGCCAAGTAAAGATGATGCTATAAATATTGCCATTGAAACCAACCAAAGCGTCATACCCATGCCTGAACCGCCTTGTGCTAAAGGTAAAGCACTAAGTGGTGGATATATTGTCCATCCAGCAGCAGCAGGTCCTGCTTCAACAAACAAAGAAATTACCATGATAACACTCGATAAAAAGAATAACCAGTAGGATACCATGTTTAAGAAACCTGAAGCCATATCTCGTGCTCCAATTTGTAACGGAATTAATAGGTTACTAAACGTACCACTTAACCCTGCCGTTAAAACGAAGAATACCATTATAGTACCATGTATCGTAACTAACGCTAAATATATATCGGCATCCATAACACCATCAGGTGCCCACTTTCCTAATAATGCTTCAAAAAGCACATTAGGTTCTTCTGGCCATGCGATTTGCATACGGAACATTAAAGACATCATTACACCAATAACTCCCATAATAGTACCAGTGATAAGGTACTGTTTAGCAATCATTTTATGGTCTTGACTAAATATATATTTAGTTATAAACGTTTCTTTATGATGATGTCCGTGGTCGTCGTGAGCGTGAGTATCTGCGTGTGCTGACATAATCTTATATCGTTTTTCTTTTTGTATTAGTTAATTAAAGAGTTTTTGAATTCCTTTTGCTCCTTTATCCAAGCTTCATATTCTTCTTGTGTTTCTACCACAATTTTCATCTGCATATTGTAATGCGATTTTCCACAAATCTTATTACATAATAAAAGATAATCAAACTCATAGGGTTCTAGAGCATCTTCGCCTTTAGCGGTTAATGCTTTACTTTTTTCTAATCTTATATTATTGATGTTCTTAACCTTTTCCTGCATATCAGGTGTTTGCCTCATATCTGTAGTAGTCACTGTTGGAGTAAATCCAAACTGTGTGATCATACCTGGAACACAATTCATTTGTGCTCTAAAATGTGGCATGTAGGCCGAATGCAAAACATCTTGAGATCGCATTTTAAATAATACCGGTCTGCCTACTGGTAAGTGTAATTCTGTAGTAATAATATCATCCTGCGCATTAGGGTCTGCCTCATCCAAACCTAAAATATTAGCACGATCTATATCAATTAATCTAACATTGGCTTTTCCTAAAGTGTTATCTGCACCAGCATATCTTGCTTTCCAGTTAAATTGTTGAGCATATAACTCCACAACTAATGGATCATCACTCTCATCAACACCCATGATGTTAATCCAAGTATTTAAGCCATATATGATTAAACCAGCTAATACAATAACTGGAATAATAGTCCAGATAAACTCTAACTTATTATTATCTGCAAAGAATAAAGCCTTCTTTCCTTTTTCACCTTTGTACTTAAAAGCAAAATAGTGTAATAAAAACTGAGTGACTGTTTGTACAAAGAAGATAATAACTAAAGAGATAACCATTAAATTATCTATAGTTGGTCCATGCTCTGAAGCTGAATTTGATAATAGAGGCAAATCCCCCCATTTAACACAACTTATAATAGTTATTATATAGATGAAAGCTAAAAAGCCCATCATCAAATATCCATTTATGGTATTATCCTTATCTGTAGCTACACCAGCAATGTCATTTTCGTTTTTAGCTTGAGCTAAGTCGAAAATTTTAACCATCTGCCAAATGGCTATTAAAATAAATACTAAAACTATAATTGTTAATAAAGCAGTCATTGTTATCAGTCGTCTTTATTTATATCTTAATTAATAATGAAAATCTTCGCTTTCCTTTCTAAATGGGTAACCTTTTACCAATAGTGGTGCTTTTGTTAATGCCGTAAATACAATAAAAATGAATAATCCAGCAAATAATAAAATTGAACCAATTTCTGGTATACCAATAAACCATCTATCTCCAACAGTTGCAGGCATAATCATATTGAAAACATCAATGTAGTGCCCAAATAATATTACTAAACCTGTCATGACAACAAACCAAGGAATACGCTTGTAATCTGCATTCATCAACATTAATATTGGGAATACGAAGTTTAAAACCACCATGCCTAGGAACGGTAATTTGTAATCGTTAAAACGTGTAATGAAATATGTTACTTCTTCAGGAATATTTGAATACCAAATTAGCATGAATTGTGAGAACCATAGATAAGTCCAGAAAATACTTATTGCAAACATGAACTTTGCTACATCGTGTAAATGGTTTTCATTTACAAACTCTAAATATCCTCTAGATTTTAAGTAGATTGAAATTAAAGCTATTGCTGTAATTCCACTTACAAACATACTAGCAAATACATACCATCCAAATAGTGTTGAGAACCAGTGTGGATCTACACTCATAATCCAATCCCAAGACATCATAGATTCTGTATATATAAAGAATACTAAGAATCCCGCAGTCCATTTAAATAACTTTTTAAAACTTGCTTTATCTTCGGTTTCTTCGATATTTCTAGATAATTTTCTGGAAATATGTCTGTAAAAACTCCACCCAGCTATAAATATAATTCCTCTTATGGCAAATCCGTAGATATTTAACCATCCTGATTTTCCTTGAATTAACTTATCATGAGCTACAACTTCAGGATCCATCCAAATGAACAAACTATTATGTCCAAGATAATGAGATGCTAATGCTATGATTAAAACAATAACAGCGCCAGGTAACAAATACGCTGTTATACCTTCCATCACTCTAAATAATACAGGAGACCATCCTGCTTGTGATGCTATTTGTATTGCATAAAATGCTAAACAGCCTAATGCAATCATCATAAAGAAAAATGCCGCTACATAAAGTGCAGACCAAGGTCTGTTAGCTATTTGGTGTTGTACATGCTCTACATGCTTTTTATGAGCGTCTTCTCCTGCATGAGCATCGTCACTATGAGAATCTCCATGTGCTTCAGCTACCCCATGTGTATCGTGACCAGAAGTTGCATGAGCAGCTTCTTCTCCGTGTCCGCCTCCATGATGTGCTTCCTCAGCAAGTAAGTGCTCTACTTCTTCAAAAGATTTATGAGATGTCATAAAACCATATCCTACTCCTAATATTCCAAGTACAACTAGGATGATAGAAAATGTCTTTAATTTATTTGAAAATGTGTACATATCTATATAATCTTATCTTCTTACTTTTCTAAATCTGCTTTTAACTTTAAAACGTAAGATACCACTTGCCAGCGTTCTTCTTCGTTTAGTTGATTTGCGTAACTCCCCATTGAGTTTTTACCATAATAAATAGTATGATAAATACTGCCTTCATTTATAGCTCTACCAGCATCGTCATAACTAGGAATCCCTAATATTTTTTCTCGCTTTACCAACTTACCTTGCCCGTTACCTTTATTACCATGACATATACCACAGTAAATCTCATATAATTCTTTACCTCTTTCTAAATCTACATCAGTAGAATCTAAAGGGCTCTTTAGGGTCGCTTTTGCTAAATCGTAGCCTTCAGTAGAATTTTCAATATCGAAAGGAATATAGCCTCTTGGAATACTTCCTGGAGCTGGTGTCCTAGCTTCCATTCCATTTTCGAACATTTTGTTTTCTCCGTAAGTTTCATAACCAGCAGATTCATACATATTAGGCATAAATTGATAGTTTGGTGCAGAATCTTTTTTACAAGACACAGCTACAAACACTACTGCTATTACCAAAATTTTAATTAAGCTCTTCATAAAACTATATTAATGCGCTTCTTTATCTACAATATTAATTTCTACTGCTCCCGTTTCTGCTAATAAGCTTTCTAACTCATTTTCATTTCCGTGTATAGCTATTTCCATTAAGAAATGATCATCAGTTGTTCTAGGATCAGGATTTTCAGCTTTTTTAAATGGCCACATTCTACTTCTTAGATAAAATGTAATTACCATTAAATGCGCTGCAAAAAACACCGTTAACTCAAACATAATGGGAACAAATGCAGGCATATTTTCCAAGTAACTAAAACTTGGCTTTCCTCCTATGTTTTGAGGCCAATCTTTAATCATAATGAAATTCATCATTACAATTGCAACTGTTAACCCTACTAAACCATACATAAATGCAGTAATTGCAATTTTTGTTGGTTCTAGTCCCATGGCTTTGTCTAAACCATGTACAGGAAAAGGTGTATATATTTCTTCAATATGATGCTTTTCTGACTTAACCTTTTTAACGGCAGACATTAATACATCATCATCAGTATAGATAGCGTGAATAACTTTTGAAGCTTCCATTGACTATGTTTAGTTTATTAATTTTTTAGCTTGTCCTGACCAATCATCACGTTCTGCTCTTCCAGGGAATGAACCGGTAATGCTGTCTAACAAATCATATTCTTTTTTGGTCATTTTACTTACCTGAAGGAACGTATAAATACCAATACTGTTTAAAACTTCTTCCATTTTAGGACCAACACCACTAATTTTCTTTAAATCATCAGCCGTTTGAGAAGAGGCATCAAATGTCCCAATACTTTCAAGTAATGAATTTGTCATTTCAGACTTATCTTCATCAGATATATCAGTTTTTGGTGCATCTGTTTGAACATCTATTGCCTTAATTGAACTTCCTGAAGTTCTCTCATCAGCACCTGTTCCTACTAAACTTTTACCAGAATCTCTTAAATTCTTGTATCGCTCTCCTGAAGATTTCAATATAGTCTTAACTTCAGCCTGAGCAATTACAGGGAATGTTCTAGAATATAATAAGAACAATACAAAGAAGAATCCTATAGTTCCTATGAAGATACCTATATCTACAAATGTTGGTGAGAACATAGTCCATGATGATGGTAAGTAATCTCTATGTAATGATGTTACGATGATTACAAAACGCTCAAACCACATCCCTATATTTACCACAATTGAAATAGCAAAAGAGAACATGATACTTGTTCTTAATTTCTTAATCCACATAAACTGTGGAGAGAATACGTTACAAGACATCATCATCCAATAAGCCCAAGCGTAAGGACCTGTTGCTCTATTTAAGAATGCGTACTGCTCATATTCTACACCAGAGTACCAAGCAATAAATAACTCAGTAATATAGGCTACACCTACTATAGAACCCGTAATCATAATTACGATGTTCATTAACTCGATGTGCTGTACTGTAATATAATCTTCTAGGTTACATACCTTTCTCATAATAATAAGAAGTGTATTTACCATAGCAAATCCTGAGAATACCGCACCAGCAACAAAATAAGGTGGAAATATTGTAGTATGCCAACCAGGGATTACAGACGTTGCAAAGTCAAAAGATACAATAGTGTGTACAGAAAGTACAAGTGGTGTTGCTAAACCTGCAAGTACTAGAGATACTTCTTCAAAACGTTGCCAATCTTTAGCTCTACCAGACCATCCAAAACTTAATAATGCATATATTTTCTTTTGAAATGGTTTGATTGCTCTATCACGTAACATCGCAAAATCAGGTAATAAACCAGTCCACCAGAATACTAACGATACTGATAAATACGTTGAAATTGCAAATACGTCCCAAAGTAGCGGCGAATTGAAGTTAACCCAAAGTGAACCAAATTGATTTGGAATTGGTAATACCCAGTAACCTAACCAAGGACGACCCATGTGAATAATTGGGAATAAACCTGCCTGAACTACTGAGAAAATTGTCATTGCTTCTGCAGAACGGTTAATTGCCATTCTCCATTTTTGACGGAATAGTAATAGTACCGCAGAAATAAGTGTTCCTGCATGACCAATACCTACCCACCAAACAAAGTTTGTAATATCCCAGGCCCAACCAACAGTTTTGTTAAGACCCCAAGTTCCAATACCCGTTGATATTGTGTATAATATACATCCAATTCCCCAAAGAAAAGCCGCAAGTGAGATACCAAAAACTATCCACCAGTGCTTATTGGCTTTTCCTTCTACAGGTTTTGCTACATCCACAGTAACATCGTGGTATGATTTTTCGCCTGTAACTAAAGGTCTTCTAATAGGTGCTTCGTAATGAGACGCCATATTTAATTGTTTAATTGTTTATATGTTTAAAAGCTTAAAGCAATGCTACTTTTAACTTTCTAACTTTTACTTTGTTACTTAAAATTATGCTTCGGTTGTATTTCTCACTTTTGTTTGGTAGATCACATTTGGTTTTGTGCCAACATGCTCTAACAAGTGATACATACGGTTATCTTCTTTAAGTTTTGCAACTTTACTTTCCTTATCATTAATATCTCCAAATACCATTGCACCAGAGCTACATGCTGCTGAACATGCTGTTTGGAATTCTCCATCTTTAATTTCACGCCCGTCACGCTTCGCATCAAGAATCGTTTTTTGTGTTTTTTGAATACACATAGAACATTTCTCCATAACACCACGAGAACGTACCACAACGTCTGGGTTTAATACCATACGTCCTAAATCATCATTCATATGATAATCGAACTCATCGTTTCCGTTGTATAAGAACCAGTTGAAACGACGTACTTTATAAGGACAGTTGTTCGCACAATATCTTGTACCTACACAACGGTTATATGCCATGTGATTTTGACCTTGACGACCGTGAGATGTTGCTGCTACCGGACAAACTGTTTCACACGGTGCGTGATTACAGTGTTGACACATTACAGGCTGGAATGCTACTTGAGGATTTTCTGACGGATCTTCCATTTCTCCAAATCCACCTAACGAACCTTTATCTCCCCAAAGTCCTGAAAATTCTTCCTTTTTAGTATCATCTGCTTCAAATGTTTCATCTGAAGAATAATATCTATCAATACGTAACCAATGCATATCGCGGCTACGACGTACTTCTGTTTTACCAACAACTGGTACGTTGTTTTCTGAGTGACATGCAATTACACAAGCTCCACATCCTGTACATGCATTCAAATCTATAGATAAATTAAAATGATGCCCAATAGAACGATCAAACTCATCCCATAAGTCAACTTCAGGAGAAGTAACTGGAGTCTCTTCGTGATTTAATGATACTACTGGTACTGGGTTCCAGTATTTCTTATCTTTTGTATTAAATACCTCTAACGTAGTTTCTTTAACAATATCTCCACGTCCCATTAAGGTATTGTGCAATTGTACACAAGCAAATTCATGCTCTCCACCTACAGCTTCAACTGTTACATCTTGAACTGTGTTGAAGTTTTGATATAAAGGAAATGCATCAACTCCTGTTTGCATTTCTGTTTTTAACCCTAGTTTTTTTCCATACCCTAAAGCTAAACCAACAGAACCTTTTGCTTGACCTGGTTGAATAATCACAGGTGCAGTAACAGAAACTCCATTAACAGTAACTTTAGCGTAGCTACCATTTAATGCACCATTAGCAACGTTAGTATTAGTTAAACCTAGTTTTTCTGCATCAGATTTAGAAACTGTTAAATAGTTATCCCATGATGTTCTCGTAATAGGATCTGGAAATTCTTGTAACCATGGGTTATTGGCTTGTTGCCCATCGCCCATACCTACTTTGGTATATAATGTTAATTCTAAACCATTAGACTTAGCAGAGGTAGCTAATGCTCTTGCTGCATTCCCTGACGGTGCTTCAATATCTTCTTCATTTATAGCTCCAACTTCTTCAGCTAGAGTTCCAACATAAACACCATCGTGTAAAGCCTTGTTAAATGAACCGCCTCCTAAGATATCAGAACCCCAAGTTGATTTTATGTAATCGTGATATGAACTATCATTTCCAGTCCATTTTAATAAAGCTTCTTGAAATTGTCTTGTATCAAATAAAGGACGTATAGTAGGTTGTGTTAAGGCGTAATGGCCTTTTTTCAATTCTACATCCCCCCAAGATTCTAAGTAATGTGGTGCAGCTGCAGTATATTGACATTGTGAAGCTGTTTCGTCTTCTTTTAATGAAAATGCTACAGACAATTTTGTTTTCTTTAAACCTTCTAAAAAGTCTGCCGAATTTGGCAACGTATAAGCTGGATTTACACCACTTATTATAATAGCACCTACTTTACCTGCTTTCATATCAGCAATTAATTGCGCTACTGTTTTATCGTTACCTTGTCTTGTTTTTCTAGGTGTTTTAGAATCGAATGCTTTACTATTTAAAGCTTCATTTATTTCTAAAGCTACAGTTTGCGCATTCACATCCTGAATACCTGCAACTAATACACCTTTACTTCCTGCTTTCTTTAATTCTGAAGCTGCTTTTGTAGCTGCTTCATTTATATGTTCTGGTAAATCTGTAGATACAGAACCTCCAACAACTAAACTGTATAATTTAGCTAATACTTGTTTTTGTTGACTTGGCGTTAATGGCACACGTTTATCTGCATTTGCACCAGACAAACTCATGTTAGATTCAAATTGAATATGACGTGACATCTTACCATGATCTGGAATTCTATTTTTAGCATATCCAGAATCAAATCCTCCTCCTTGCCAATCGCCTAAGAAATCTGCTCCAACAGATACAATTGTCATTGCTTTAGCAAAATCGTAATTTGCTAAACCTCTTTCTCCATATTTTGTTTGAAATGCGTCTAAAGCTGCTGATTCTGAAACCGCATCATACTGCACATGACTTACATTACCATATTTTTCAGAAAATTCAGCTACTAACTTATTTGTAGATGGACTTGCATAAGTTTGAGTTAACAACACAATACTCTTATTTGCAGCTGCTATATCCGTTAAAGCTTTAGTAGTTTCAGCATCAAAATCATCCCAAGAAATAGCTTGACTACCTTTTTTTGGTCCTTGCACTCTTAAACTGTCATACAAACCTAAAACAGAAGCATGAACTCTGGCGTTCGCACTACCATTAGTAGCTGCCATTGCATTATTTTCTATTTTTATAGGACGACCTTCTCGAGTTTTTACTAAAACACTTGCAAAATCAAAACCATCTGCAATTGTAGTTGCATAATAGTTAGCAACACCTGGAATAATTTCAGTTGGTTGCACTACATAAGGAATTGATTTTTTCACTGGTCCTTCACAAGCTGTTAATGAAGCAGCAGCTGTTGTAAAACCAACATATTTTAAGAAATCACGACGTGTTGTAGATGTAGACTCCAACGTTTCCTTATCTCCTAAGAATTCATCAGTAGGAATCTCCTCTACAAATTCGTTTTGTTTTAGCGTCTCAACAATAGAGCTATTTTCGTTTAGCTCTTCAACACTTTTCCAGTATTTCTTGTTTGATGACATATTGTTTACTAGTTATTAGTTGATGGTTATTAGTTGTTAGTTTCCCTAAACTAAAACCGTTACTTTTTCGTTATTAATAATGACACTTACCACATTCAAGCCCACCCATTTGAGCCGCTGTTAAATTCTCAACGCCATACTTCTTAGACAACTCTTCATGAATCTTTTCGTAGTACGCATTATCTTTTACTGCTACATTAGTCTCTCTGTGACAATTAATACACCATCCCATAGTTAATGGCGCATGCTGATACATCACTTCCATTTCTTCTACTGGCCCATGACAAGTTTGACATTCAACACCTGCAACCGTAACGTGTTGTGAGTGATTAAAATATGCGAAATCAGGTAAGTTATGTATTCTAACCCATTTTACAGGTTTTGTTTCTCCTGTATATTTTTGATTTTCATCATCCCATCCTACCGCTTCGTAAAGTTTTTTAATCTCTGCATTATAATCGATACCATATTCACTTAAACCTTCTTGCTGTGTTTCATCAGCAACCTGGTAAATTGATTTATGACAGTTCATACAAACATTTAAAGACGGTATTCCAGAATGTTTACTTACTCTTGCAGATGAGTGACAGTATTTACAATCAATACCATTATCACCAGCGTGAATTCTATGTGAATAATGAATAGGTTGCACAGGTTCGTAACCCTGATCTACCCCGATTTGTGATAAATAACCGTAAACAAAATACGCACTAGACAACAAAAAGAAAATCGCTACAACAATCATTAAAAATTGATTTTGTACAAATGCTTTCCAAAGTGGTGTTCTCTTAGTTGCTTCTGGTAAATCTATACCTTGTGCAGAAGCAAAGCGACGTAACGTTTTATTTACTAGATATAGACCAGCAGCTAATAAAATAAATAATATAGCTAAAGCTCCTAAGATTATTTCATTTGAAATCCCTCCAGAATTACCACTTCCTCCTCCTTCAGGAGTTACAGCTACAGCAGCTGCAGCTGGTGCTTTTTTCTCCTCAGCAGTGTAAGCTAAAATATTATTTATATCATCATCCGATAATTGTGGAAATGCAGTCATTGCCGCTCCACCATATTCGTTATAGATTTTGTTTGCGTAAGCATCGCCAGATTTAATAAGAGCCGAACTATTTCTAATCCAAGCATAAATCCAATCCCTGTCAAGACCTTGCTCTTCTGACAATCTCGCTTCAACATTACGTAATGCAGGTCCTGTCATCTTTTTATCAAGCTGATGACAAGCAGCACAATTTGCGTTAAATAAAGATTTTCCTTTTGCTGGGTCTCCTTCCTGAGCCGAAAGAGAGAATGTAAATGCTAATAATACAATTAAGCTCGTGCGAAGAACATACTTGCTTAATTTACGGTGAATCACCTGTTTCATATTGTTAGTTATATTAACTTCTAAATTTTGGTACGATTTTTTCATTGAAAACACTGAAAAAACATAGTCATAAAATCTCAGGCAAAAGTAATACTTAAAGTCGATTTTCGAAATGTTAGGGAACTGTTAATTGATAATTTAGAAGGATTCTAAATAAATAAATGACCAATGTTTTCGTTTATCTCGTATATATTTGCAATAAGACAATTAAAAAGAAATTACAATGAATTTAAAAAGCGTCTATCTTACAGTTATTTGCATTGTTTTCTGCCTATTTTTAGGTAATGCGCAAGATGGAGATGTAACCATAAATCAAGACGATCGCATTCCAAAACTTCTTGAGTTAAAAAAGAAGATGAATAAGGATGAAACTAATTCTAGACGTTATAAAATTCAAGTCTATTCTGGAAATAGAAATGGTGCTAAAAATGCACAAAAAGATTTTGCTGAAGCTTTTGGCGATTGGCGACCTGTAATGCATTATGAAACACCAAACTTCAAAGTTTGGGCTGGAAATTTTAACACACGCTTGGAAGCTGATAGGGCTTTAAAACGTATAAAACGCAAATTTCCTTCTGCATTTATTTTTAAACCTAAGAAAAAGTAAGAGACATTAAAAAAGCGAATCTGATTAGATTCGCTTTTTTGTTTTATTTCAATTTCTTCTTTACTTCTACTTCATGGAAGGCTTCAATAATATCACCTTCTTTAATATCGTTGTAATTCTTCACTTGCATACCACAATCGTAACCCTTTGAAACTTCCTTAACATCGTCCTTAAATCGTTTCAATGAGGTTAATTCTCCAGTATGTACTACTACACCATCGCGTATTAAACGTACACCAGAGTTTCTAAAGATTTTACCATTGGTTACCATACAACCTGCAATACTTCCAATTTTGGACACTTTAAATACTTGTCTGATTTCAGCTGTACCTGTAACTTCTTCCTTAAGCTCTGGAGACAACATGCCTTCCATTGCATCTTTAAGATCATTGATAGCATCGTAGATAATAGAATATGTTCTGATATCAATTTCTTCTTTGTCAGCAATATCTCTTGCATTCCCAACAGGTCGCACATTAAATCCAACAATAATTGCATCAGAAGCTGACGCTAATAACACATCACTTTCAGTAATAGCTCCAACGCCTTTATGTAAAATATTTACTTGTATTTCTTCGGTAGATAATTTCTGGAACGAATCTGTTAATGCTTCTACTGAACCATCCACATCCCCTTTAAGTATAATATTCAACTCTTGGAAATCACCAAGTGCAATACGACGACCAATTTCATCAAGTGTGATATGACGTTGTGTTCTAACAGATTGCTCTCGTTGTAATTGTGAGCGCTTTGCTGCAATTTGTTTCGCTTCTCGCTCATCTTCAAATACATTGAATTTATCTCCTGCTTGCGGTGCTCCATCTAAACCAAGTATAGATACTGGTGTAGAAGGCCCTGCTGCTTCGATATCATTTCCACGCTCGTCATGCATTGCCTTTACCTTACCACTATGTTGACCTGCCAATACATAATCTCCAACACGTAGTGTACCAGCTTGAACTAGAATAGTAGACACATAACCTCTTCCTTTATCTAAGAATGCTTCTACAACTGTTCCTACAGCAGGTTTATCTGGGTTTGCTTTCAATTCTAAAAGCTCAGCTTCTAATAAAACTTTTTCTAACAATTCTTTTACACCTGTTCCCATTTTGGCAGATATATCATGAGATTGTATTTTACCTCCCCAATCTTCTACTAATAAATTCATATTAGCAAGACCTTCCTTTATTTTTTCAGGGTTTGCTGCTGGTAAATCAATTTTATTAATAGCAAATACAATAGGTACTCCAGCTGCTTGGGCATGAGAAATAGCCTCTTTGGTTTGTGGCATAATATCATCATCTGCTGCTGCAACAATAATAGCTATATCTGTAACCTGAGCACCACGAGCACGCATTGCCGTAAACGCTTCGTGACCTGGTGTATCTAAAAATGCTATTTTTTGTCCGCTATCTAAAGTTACACCATAAGCACCAATGTGCTGGGTAATACCTCCTGACTCTCCTGCAATCACATTTTCTTCACGGATATAATCTAAAAGCGATGTTTTACCATGATCTACATGCCCCATTACTGTAACGATTGGCGCACGTGCTTTTAAATCTTCTGGATTATCTTCATCTTCTACAATCGATTCTTCAATATCAGCCGTAACGAATTCTACCTGATATCCAAACTCTTCAGCAACAATAGATAAAGTTTCAGCATCTAAACGCTGATTCATTGTTACCATCATTCCTAAAGACATACATGCTGAAATAATTTCGGTAACTCCCACGTTCATCATAGTAGCTACTTCACTTGCAGTAACAAACTCTGTTACTTTAAGAATTTTACTTTCAGCTGCTTCTGCTTGTAATTCTTTTTCTGTTTGATCTCTATGTTGATCTCTCTTCTCTCTACGATATTTTGCTCCTTTACCTTTTGAAGATTTACCTTGTAATTTTTCAAGTGTTTCGCGCACTTGTTTTTTTACATCTTCTTCACTAGGTTCTTCTTTTACAACATTGCGACGCCCTTTTCCTTTAAACCTATCATTGTTACGGTTACCACCTCTCTGGTTATTACCGCCTTGCCCTCCACTAGGACCAGCTTTACTAATACGACGCCTTTTCTTTTTGTTTGCATTGCCAGTAGAAGCTCCTCCTTCTTTTTTCTCCTCTTTTTTCTTCTTTGGCTTATTAAATTGAGATAAATCTATTTTATCTCCAGCAATCTTAGGGCCTGTAAGCTTTTGGTATTGTGTTTTTACTTGCTCATCAGGAGTAACCAATTCGTCATCAACAACAATCTTCTTTGGTGTCTCCTTTTTCTCTGGTTTTACTTCTTCTTTCTTAGCTACGAGCTTTTTTTCTTCAACCTTTGCTGGTTCCTCTTTCTTGTTTACCGGTTTTTCTACAACTTCTTTTTTGGCAATAGGCTTTTCCTCGGCAACAGGCTTTTCTTCTTTCGCTTCAACCACAACCTTTTTCTTTGGTTCTAAATCTATTTTACCAACAGTTTTAGGTCCCGAAAGTGTTGATGCGGCCTTAACAACCTCAGATTTTTGCACAGCTTCTTGAGCTTTTTGCTTTTCCTCTAGCTCTTTTTCACGTTTAATACGCAAATCTTCCTTTTCCTTTAGCTTAGCTTCACTTACCTCTTGTGACTTCATCTTCTTATTTGCATCCGTCTCAAATTCATCTGAAAGCACATTATAAGTCTCCTCAGAAATTTTTGTAGTTGGACGCTTCTCTATCTCTATGCCTTTGGAATCTAAAAATTCCACAGCACGGTCTAAAGAAATGTTCAGCTCTCGTAAAACTTTATTTAATCTAATTGTTTCAGCCATAAATTGCCTTTAAAATCTCAAATATACTATAATACCTCTACTGTTAAAACTTCTTTTAAAATTTCAGTTGGTACTAATCTTCGAATTCTTCTTTAAGAATTCTAATAACATCATTTATCGTCTCCTCTTCTAAATCTGTTCTTTTTACTAAATCGTCAACATCTTCTTCTAGAACACTTTTAGCGGTATCTAATCCAGCTTTACTGAATTCTTGAATAATCCATTCTTCTATTTCGTCTGAAAATTCACTTAACTCAACATCTTCTTCAGCTCCTTCTCTGAATACATCTATTTCGTAACCTGTTAATTGACCGGCCAAACGAATGTTATGACCTCCTCTACCAATAGCTTTACTAACTTCCTCAGGTTTTAAAATAACCTCAGCGCGTTTGTTTTCTTCATCAAGTTTTATAGACGTTACACGTGCTGGACTTAATGCTCTTGTAATGAATAATTGTAAGTTATTCGTATAATTAATAACATCAATGTTTTCGTTACCTAACTCACGAACAATACCGTGAATTCTAGAACCTTTCATGCCAACACAAGCACCTACTGGATCTATTCTATCATCATAAGAATCTACAGCAACCTTTGCTTTCTCGCCTGGGATTCTTACTACTTTCTTTATGGTAATTAAGCCATCAAATACCTCTGGAATCTCCTGCTCAAATAATTTTTCTAAAAATACAGGAGAACTTCTAGACATAATAATTGTAGGTTTTGCTCCTTTAAGTTCTACTGTATCTATAACACCTCTTACATTATCTCCCTTTCTAAAAAAATCAGATGGTATTTGTCTGTCTTTTGGCAATACAATCTCATTACCTTCATCATCTAGTAAAATAACTGCTCTATGTCTTATATGATGTACTTCAGCAGTATATATCTCTCCTACTAAATCTTTAAATTGTTTGTAGATTATAGTGTTATCATGCTCATGAATTTTAGAGATAAGATTTTGGCGTAATGCTAAAATAGCGCGTCTCCCTAAATCTATTAGCTTCACTTCTTCTGACACATCTTCACCTACTTCAAAATCTGGCTCTATCTTTCTTGCATCGGTTAAAGATATTTCTTGGTTTTCGTCTTCTACTTCTCCATCAGCAACAACAATACGATTTCTCCAAATTTCTAAATCGCCTTTATCAGGGTTTACAATAATGTCAAAATTATCATCGTCTCCATATTTTCGTTTTAAGGCGCTTCTAAAAACATCTTCTAAAATCGCCATTAGCGTAACACGATCAATTAATTTATCGTCTTTGAATTCTGAAAAAGATTCAATTAACGCAACATTCTCCATAACTCTACTTGAATTAAAATTTAATCATAACTTTTGCTTCTACAATATCTTCGTAAGCCACATTGGCTTGTTTTTTTACAGTAACCTTACCTTTACCAACAGGTTTTGGTTCTCTAGCTTTCCATTCTAAAAGAATAGTGTCTTCTGATGCTTCAGTTAATACCCCTTCTAATTTATCTGATGTGG
The DNA here is from genome assembly GCF_004310335.1 of Hyunsoonleella pacifica. Classification (GTDB taxonomy): domain Bacteria; phylum Bacteroidota; class Bacteroidia; order Flavobacteriales; family Flavobacteriaceae; genus Jejuia; species Jejuia pacifica. Next base: position 305,007 of record NZ_SIRS01000003.1, read on the forward strand.
TCTTAACTTTTAAAGTACGGTTTATATGTCTTTTATACTGCCTTTTGTTTACCAAAGGCGATGAGGCTCCTGCAGACATCACTTCCAGAGAAAAATCTTGTGCTTCCCTATCTAAATTATGCTCAATAGCTCTGCTTAAAAACATACAATCTTCTACCAACACACCATTGTCCCCATCAACAATTACCTTTATGTGGTTTGCAGCGTTAACATCAAAATCTATTAAAAATAAATCTGGACGTTCGCCTAATGCATCTTCTAATAAGCTGTGTACTGTATCCTTAAACATTTTAGTATAAAAAGAGGGGACTCTCCGTCCCCTCATAATTAATTTCGCCTGTTCAACGCGGCAAATATAATATATTAAATTGGTTTTTAAACTATTTACACCTATTTTTATTAGAGTTTATATGACTTGATCTTAAACCTTAAAAATAACAAAATAAGTAACAAGCAAACACATCTTAATCATTAAATATATTTCCTCAAATTTTTATAAATAGGTAGTAACTTGATAAATATAATAGGATACTATTAAAAGGTTAAAAAATTACATACTTTAACTTTACCAAACTCAATATAAACACCTGAAAAACAAAATAATAAAACATTTACAGATGGTGAAAACTCTAAAAACAAAAAAAGCTTTCAATATATATTGAAAGCTTTTTAAATGTTGGCCTACTAGGGCTCGAACCTAGACTCTTCTGGACCAAAACCAGACGTGTTGCCAGTTACACCATAGGCCAATGCGGGTGCAAATTTAGCACAAAGTTTTGTTTGCACAAGATTTTTTTTAGAAAAATGAACTTTCTACGCGTCTAAGTTTTAAAAAAAACACATATTGTAACATAATCTTAGTTAAAGTGAAAGCGTTAATGTTAAGGGTTGTATAATATTTATCGCTGTTTGATATTTATCATTAAATTCGCCACAGCTAACAAACACAGATTTTAGATGATGGATTTTAATTTTAAAAAATGGAACACCATTTTAGGTTGGTTCTCTTTTTTAATTGCTTTAATTACATATAGCTTAACGGTAGAACCTACCGTGAGTTTTTGGGATGCAGGAGAGTATATTTTAACATCATCTAAATTACAAGTAGGGCATCCTCCTGGAGCACCACTTTTCCAAATGCTTGGCGCCTTTTTCTCAACCTTTACTTTTGGAAATAATGAGCTTATTGGTTGGATGATGAATATGATGAGCGCCGTGGCTAGTGCATTTACAATCCTATTTATGTTTTGGACCATAACATTGCTACTTAAAAAGTTAGTAGGTCATCTTAATACTGAAAAGGATGATACACTATCTAAACCGCAACTTCAAGCCATTTTAGGTAGTGGTCTAGTTGGAAGTTTAGCATTTACGTTTACAGATTCATTCTGGTTTAATGCAGTAGAGACAGAAGTATACGCCATGGCTACCTTAATCATGTCTTCGTTATTTTGGTTAGCATTGCGTTGGGAGCAAGACATGGATAAGCCTCGTGGAAACCGTTGGCTAATTTTAATTGCTTTTATCATTGGGCTTTCGTTTGGAGTACATTTTATGGGACTTCTAACTATTCCTGTAATTGGCCTTATTTATTACTTTAAAAATTACAAAACAATTACCATTAAAAACTTCATTATTGCTAATGCAGTTTCGGTAGCAATACTGTTATTTGTATTTAAATTATTAGCACCAAACATTCTTAAAATTTTCAGTGTTTTTGAAATTTTCTTTGTAAACAATGTTGGATTACCTTTTAATTCTGGGTCTATTTTAGCAGGTATCGTATTGGTTGCCATAATTTTCTATGCGTTACGCTATACCCAACAAAAAAACTATGTACATTTAAATACTGGTGTTTTGTGTTTAACATTTATTATCATTGGATTTTCTACATGGTTAATGTTACCTATTCGTGCTAATGCCAATGTTGTGATTAATGAAAACAACCCTTCTAGTGCGCGTGAACTTCTAGCATATTATAACTTAGAGCAATACCCTGAAACACACTTATTTTATGGTCCACAGTTTACAGACATGTACGCATATTTAGATAAAAACAACCCTTATATTGACGATAAGCCCAAATATGAAAAAGACGAAGAAAAAGGCGAATACGTTATTGTAAACGAATATAAAGATGCTAAACAGAATTACAATTCTGATCACGCAGCTATATTACCAAGAATGTGGAGCAGTGAGCATGCAGAAAATTACATGATATATACTGGGTTTTTAAATTTTTCAGTCAGTCCTGACATCTATAAATCTCGTTATCGAAGTGCAATTTCTGCAGGAGCTACCGAAGAGCAGGCTAATACCTATGCGCTCAACGAAGTTACACAATACAAAAGAAAAATAAATGACTTTAAAAATCAAGTCGCTCAAGGTAATGTTGATTATGAAGATTACAATGCGTTTTTAAAAAGAGAGCAATCTAATTTAGATATTGAAAAGCCCAATTGGGCAAGTAATATAAGGTATCTTTTTGAATACCAGTTAGGGTACATGTATTGGCGTTATTTTATGTGGAACTTTTCCGGGAGACAGGATGATATCCAAGGTAAATTAGATAATAACGGTAATTGGATAAGTGGTATTAAACCTATTGATGAGTTTCATTTAGGTTATTCTCAAGACAATTTACCTAGCGATGTGAAAAACAACAAAGCCAGAAACACGTATTATTTTTTACCTCTTATTTTGGGACTCATTGGTATGTTTTTCGTCCTAAACTCAGACAAAAAGCTTTTTTGGGTCATGCTAGTGTTTTTCCTCTTTACAGGATTAGCCATCCAGGTGTATACTAATGTACGCCCTTTTGAGCCTCGTGAACGTGATTACTCAGTAGTAGGGTCGTTTTATGTATTTGCCTTATGGATAGGTATTGGTGTATATGGTATTTATCATGCTTTAAAAAATAAATTACCTAAAGCTATGGCAGCACCTATTATTACAATAGTTTGTTTAGTTCTTGTTCCTGGGGTATTGGCGGCAAATAATTGGGACGATCATGATCGTTCAGGCAAGTACACCGCACAAGCTATGGCTAGAAAATACCTGGATTCTTGTGCTGAAAATGCTATACTGTTTACCATTGGAGATAATGATACGTTTGCACTTTGGTATGCGCAAGAAATTGAGGGCTACCGAACAGATGTTAGGGTAGTAAATACGAGTTTATTTCAAACTGACTGGTATATAGACCAAATGAAGCGAAAAGCTTATGAGAGTGATCCTATTCCCTCTCAGTTAAACCATAAAGATTACTTATATGGTGCTAACGATTATGTAAGGATAGAATCCCTTACCCAAGATACCATAAGTTTAAAATATGCTTTAAATTTTATTCAGGATGATGCTCCTAAAACCAAGTATAAATATTTAATGCAAAAACAAGGTTACGATATAAGTGGTATTAGAAGTCAAGATTTAAATGCTAATTATTTATTCACACGTAATATTCGCATTGATGTTAATAAAGACAATACTCTAAAAAATGGTATAGTAAAAGCCAAAGACACTGATAAAATTGTACCCTATATTGATATTGCTATACAAGGTGGTGCTATTTACAAAAACCGCTTATTGATGCTAGATATTGTTGCTAATAATGAATGGAAGCGTCCCATATACTTTACCGGAGGAAGCTTTGGTAATGATGATTATATCTGGATGAAAGATTACTTACAACTAGATGGTATGTGTTATAAACTTGTGCCAATTAAAACAGAAGTTGATAGAGCAAACCCATTTGACATGGGACGAATTGACACAGATCTTATGTACGAACAAGTAAAAACTTGGAATTGGGGTAATAGTGGCAGTCCTGATATTTATCATGATCCTGAAACACGTAAAAACTCTATTACTTATAGAGGTAATTTAGCACGGTTAGTTGAAGAACTGATAAATGAAGACAAACTTGAAAAGGCAGAAGAAGTAGCAGATATTGCTATGAAAAATATGCCTGTAGAATACTTTGGATACTACACTTTATTGGAACCCTACATAGGCGCATATTATGAAGTAGATGCAAAAGAAAAAGCCAGAGACTTATATTTTGATGTAAGTAAAAAATACCAAGAAAATCTAACTCATTATAGTGGTTTATCCGAAGAAAACCAAGAACGTTTGTTTGAGGATATTTATGTAGACATTCAACGTTATAAAGGTTTAATTGATGTGCTAGTTAAATATGACAAAGAACTAGCTGAAAAAGAAGGCGATATTTTTAATAACTATCTTAGGTTGTTCAAGTATTTTTATGGAGAGGAAGAAGAAACAGAAGTAGAAAAAACTGATATTGACATGCCTTTGGATAGTAGCACTACCATTGAATCGGTTGATTAAATACTGGCAAAACTATGCCTTTTACACCTGTAAAAACACCTAAAGTTGTAAAGTCGCTTTTTCCAAATTATGTTTGGAATGTTGATACCTTAAAAAAAGATATCTATCTTACTTTTGATGATGGGCCAACACCAGAGATTACGCACTGGACGTTAAATACGCTTACTAAGTATAATGCCAAAGCCACGTTTTTCTGTATTGGGGCGAATATAGAAAAGCACCCCAGTATTTTTCAGGACATCTTAGAAGAGGGACATAGTATTGGTAACCATACGCAACAGCATTTAAAAGGTTGGAAAACAAATACAGAAGCATACTTAAAAGATATTGAAAAAGCTCAAAAGGTAATTAAATCTAAAATTCTGAATTCTCAATTGAGAATTCAGAATTTATTCCGTCCGCCTTATGGCAAAATCACACCCAAACAAGGTAAACTACTCCTAGAAAAAGGCTATAATATTATCATGTGGGACGTATTATCTTATGATTGGGATAAAACAGTTTCAAGAGAAGATTGCTTAACGAATGTAATTTCAAAAACACAAAACGGAAGTATCGTTGTGTTTCACGATAGTATTAAAGCTTCAAAAAACATGCAATATGTACTCCCTAAAGTTTTAAAACATTATACTGAAGCGGGATATCGGTTTAAGAGTTTAAATACGTTTTGACAGAAGATTTACTGATTAGTATAAAGTTAGAAAAAATGATAACTTCGTTTAACATCTTATTACAGTTCATCAAAAACAGAATTGCATCTACACATTGTATGCTTACGAAACACAAGGCTCTGACACTAATGGCGTATGAATGACATATTAAAGACGTTATCATATATGATTAAACCAAATACTTTTACTTCAAATTAAAAACACACAGAAATGAACAATTTGAATTTAGCACAAAGAGTAAAAGATTTAAGAAATAGAAAAGGAATCTCACAAGAAAATTTGGCAGAAGAATCTGGTTTAAGCTTAAGGACAATTCAGAGAATTGAAAATAACGAAACAGTTCCTAGAGGAGATACTTTGAAAAGACTATCTATTGCTTTGGACACCTCACCTGATGAAATAGTGGATTGGAAAATACAAGAAGACCAAAACTATTTGACTTTGATGAGTCTTTCTGCACTTGGTTTTCTATTTTTCCCTATACTTGGAATAATTATTCCTTTAACAATGTGGATTTTTAAAAAAGACAAACTAAAAAATGTAAATGAACTTGGAAAATCAATGTTGAATTTTCAAATATCTTGGACTTTATTATTATTTCTATACTACTTATTTATAATAACAGGAATGTTTGGCGGTGTTTTAAATGGAATATTACCAAATTGGAATTTTGGAATATTTACAATTTTCATTCCTTTATTAGTGCTTTACGCATTCAATTTTATAGTAACTATTTATAATACAATTAGAATTTATAATAAAAAATCATTTAAGTATATACCTGCATTACGAATTTTAAAATAAAAGACACTAACCACACAACAAAGACGTATAAAATTAATTACTTGTTGCTTACGAACATACTCACGAAAATCCTCTCGAATTTTCTATTAGACCTGTATTTCTAAATCAATTTGAAACACGCAACTAATCACAAACAAGTTAAACTAACCCTTACAAAAAATACAGAAACATAGTCTAGAAAAAATCTTAGCACTCATGCCCGCATAGAGATTGAGTAGTAAAAACTTGACCACGCTCTAAACAATATCTAAAACATCTTCTAAAGTTTGATAGACCTTTTGTAATTGTGCATTTGTAATTACATAAGGCGGTTGAATATAAATGGTGTTGCCAAGGGGACGTAAAAAGATACCGCGATCCATAAAGAATTTTAAAAGTTTATCTCGTAAATCGCCATAACGCTGCATTTTGGTGTTGAGGTCTAGGGCGAAAATAACACCTAAATGTCTTGTTGTTTTAACTTTTGGGTGGTTTTGAATACGTTTTTTAAAATCGGTATGAGATTTTATAATGTTTTGGATGTTATTTTGAATTTTAGCTGAAGTTAACAATTCTATACCTGCAATTGCGGCAGCACAAGCCACAGGATTTGCAGAGTAGGTGTGGCAATGAAAAAATCCTTTGGAGATATCTTCACTTAAAAATCCTTCATAAATATCCTGAGTACACGAGGTAATGGCCATAGGTAATAAACCAGCAGTTAGAGCTTTACTTAAACAGATAATATCGGGCTTGGCTTCTAGATAGTCTGAGGCAAAATTTTTGCCTGTTTTCCCAAAACCTGTCATAACTTCATCAGCTATGGTAAGTATGTTTCGCGTTTTAAAAAAGTTTAAAATAGTATTTAGTCCATTAGCATCATGGGTTTTCATGCCTGCTGCTCCTTGAATTAGGGGTTCGTAGATAAAACCCGCTATTTTATGGTTAGAGACTAATGTTTTTAGTTGTTGTAAAATGCTATCTGTATTACTGTCGTTTGGAACAGGTATACGTTTTACGTTTATTAAAAAATCTTCGAATGGACCATTATAAACCGAAAGTCCAGAAACGCTCATAGCTCCAAAGGTGTCGCCATGAAAACCATCTTCAAACGCTATGAATAGCGAGCGTTTTTCGTCTTTGTTAAAATAGTATTGCAATGCCATTTTAATACCCGCTTCTACCGCAGTAGAACCGTTATCATTAAAATATATTTTATTTTGATTATGGGGTAATATTTTAATGAGTTCTTCGGAGAGTTTTACAGCAGGTTCGTGTGTGAAATCACTAAACATCACGTGGTCTAACCGCTGCATTTGTTTATGTGTAGCTTCAATAATATAATCATTGCAATGCCCATACATACAGGTGTACCATGATGAAATTGCATCTATATATTCGTTACCATCTTCATCTGTTAAAATACAATCTTTGGCTTGCACTATAGCTAAACTTTCTGGGTTTAGTTGATGTTGTTTTAGTGGATGCCACAGGTGTTTTTTATCGCGTTCTTGTAAACTCATATATTTTGTCATTCCTGCAAAGGCTGGAATCTATTATTTTATTATACTTTTTTCTGAATTCCTGCCTTTGCAGGAATGACAGGATTCATCAAAGCTTGTTACGGAATTTATCTGCATACTCTTTAACCACATTTTTATCAAAATAAGGTTCTTCATTTATTCTTCCAATTACAGAAACTTGTGTCATTTTTATTATGATATCTTCGGTAGATTTGTGTTCGTCTCCGCTAAAAAGAATAGACACATCAAAACCTTTTTCTTTTAATGCATTAATAGTTAAAAGCGTGTGGTTGATGCTACCTAAATAATGACGTGATACTACAATGATTTTATAATTTGGAGAAATTAAATCTAAAATGGTGTCTTTGCTACTTAAAGGCACAAGCAAACCTCCTGCACCTTCAATAACCAAATGGTTTTTAGTTTTAGGTGGTTTAATAGTTTTAACATCAATCTTAATGCCGTCTATATCTGCAGCGCCATGAGGACTCATAGGTGTATTTAAGGCATAAGTGTTAGGATGAAATTTAGATTTGGAATTAGATACTAAGCGTTCTACTTTTTTGGTATCGCAATTGTCTAAATCTCCAGCTTGTACAGGTTTCCAATAATCAGCTTCTAAAGCTTCGGTAATGATTGCTGAGGCTACAGTTTTACCTACATCGGTTGAGATTCCTGTGATGAAATATGTTGTCATTTTAAGTCAAATTCGGTTTTACAATCTTCACATCTATACTTGTGTCTTGTATAAAATGGCAGTGCAGAAAATAGCACCCCAAAAATAAAAGCAAAAAATGACTTAGCATCCTTTATTGTTGAAAATAATAAAACATGTTGCCCATTACAATTTGGACAGCTAATCGTGTTTCCATTATCATCAATAGAATATTTGTTTATAGACTCAAGAATATGTTGAGCTTTTAAGGCGTCAACAGATAAAACTTTTAGTTTTACACCACCAATGGCGTTGCTTACCAGTGGATCTGTATCTATGGTAAGGTTGTCTGATAAAAATACTTGAATGCCCTCAGCCTCCAAGCGTCCTTTTATAATTTGTGCTTCTGTAGAATACTGAAATCTGGCAATGGTTTTAAATTTACTACTCATAGCATAACAAAAGTAGCTAACAGTTGTAAAACTTTTGATATTTCATCTTGGGAATTATAGCTATGTAAACAAAAACGTAAACGTTCTTGACCTTCTGGAACCGTTGGAGACAAAATAGGTTTAACATCAAAACCATTGTTTTTAAACTGCTCTGCGATAGATTTTACCTTAGTAGTACCAGAAACAATGCAACAATGAATAGCAGAATGTGATGCAATAAAAATAGTTTCAAGCTTATTTCTTTTTATTTCAGCTTTAAAGTGGTTAATATTTTTGTGCAGTTTAGTAATATTCTTAGTGTTTTGCAATGCATTGTAGGCTGTGTATATGGTTGCTAAACTATGTGGTGGTAATGCTGTAGTATAAATAAAACTACGTGAAAAATTAATGAGGTATTGCTTTAGTTTTTCGCTGCCTAAAATAGCTGCACCGTGGCATCCCATGCCTTTTCCAAAGGTTGTAATTCGTGCAAAAATAGCATGCTCAATATTTGAATTTTGAACAAGACCTTCCCCTTGTTTCTCGAATACACCTACTGCATGCGCTTCATCAATTATTAAATAGGCTTTATGCTTTTTACTTAGTTGCGCTAAAGTGACTAGATCTGGTGTATCACCATCCATGGAAAATACAGATTCTGTAACGATGTAGATATTTGTTCCTTTTGGACTTCGGTTGTACTCAGTCTGACATCTTTTTTCTAAATCATTTAAATCATTATGCTTAAACTTGTATGCTTTCGCATAACTCATAGTGATACCATCACGAATTGAGGCATGAATATATTCATCATAAAAAATAATATCTCCCCGCTGTGGCACACTTGAGAAAAAGCCAATATTGGCATCATACCCTGAATTGAAAATTATAGCAGATGGACTGTTATGAAATATACAAAGTTGTTGTTCTACTTTGTCATATAACTTATGGTTTCCAGAAAGTAAGCGAGAACCAGTTGCACCGTTTTGTTTAATGTTGTTTTCTATCAAAAATTTATGAGCATCATCAAAAATGGTTTCGTTTTTTGAAAACCCTAGATAATCATTGGATGAAAAATCTACTAAACCATCTTGTACACCAAGTTTGCGTAAGGCATTATTCGCTTTGCGCGCTTCTAGTTTTTGATTTAGTTTTTTTGGTAAGCCTTTCATCTAAAAACAAATATAAATAATGCTTTAATCATTTAGCACTTTTAAATTTTTTAATTAAAAATTATTGTTTTTCAATAATTTTATTTAATTTTGTTATCGTAAAACAATAATTTATATAAAATGAAGACTATTGAAGTTTTGCGGAAACTAATAAACATTTACTATTATTTATTGCTATTCGTACTTGTTGGAATAGTTATTTTCATTCCAATCAAGATTCAGCAGGGAGAAGCCATGGATTTAAGAATGATTGAAGACTATGATACTTCAAGCCTAAGTATTCCCAGCTTGATTGCTATAGTAGTAGTGCTAACCATTATCTACATACTATTTATTAGAGCGGTTTATTTACTAAAAGGTACGCTAAAGGATTTATCTGAAGGCAACTATTTTTCTGAACTGATTATTAAAAATTTTAAAATGATTGGAAAGCTTATAATAATTTGTGGGGTTTCTTTTGCGGTTTTTAAATTCGTTTCCAGGTTAGTGCTGTTGAGTGATGTTAGGTTAGGTATAGATTTTTCTTTGCTTACGCCTATAGTCATTGGTTTGTTCTTTATGTTTTTAAGTGAAGCTTTTGAGAAAGCAAGATTAACCGAACAGGAAAATAATTTAACTATATAATATATGCCAATAATAGTAAATCTAGATATCATGCTGGCCAAACGTAACATGAAAAGCAAAGAATTGGCTGAAATTATTGGTATTACCACCGCTAATATGTCTATCTTAAAATCAGGTAAAGCCAAAGCGGTTCGGTTTTCTACCTTAGAGGCCATTTGTAAAGCGTTGGATTGTCAACCCGCTGATATTTTAGAGTATGTTGAAGATTAAATTGTATTTTTGAGGTATACTAATTTGTATACTTTTTTAATTATGAAATATATTTTTTCTAGTCTCTTGTTTTTAATGTCATTTTTAAGCTTTTCTCAAGACAACCATATTGTAAAAACTGATGATGGACGGCGTGTATTGTTAAAAGCTGATTTTACATGGGAGTATATAGACATACAACCTTTAACCCTTGTAGATAGTGCAAAAATAAAACAACTTAAACCCATAGTTTCAAATTCTTGTGGTATGCCAGAAGGTTTTGAGGAACCGAAATTGGATAAAAAAATACAAGCGCAACTTAAGAAAGGCAGGGCAACTATTAACCATATAAAGAAGAAAGTTTCAAAAGATTATGGTTGTACTACAGATGATGTAGTATTATTATCAGTTTCTGAAAAGAAAGCATCAGGAAATTACACGTTTTGTGCTAATGGTAAAAAGGTGTTTTATAAGCGCAATGGTCATAAAGTTGTAGAAAAAGGGAAACTCTTTTAATTAATTAGTTATTCTACATATACTATTTTACCTGTTTCTTTTGTTGCTTTTTTTCTATCCACTTGTAGTCATTAGGTACTGTAGCATCTAGTATATTAACTTCAAGAAGTTCTGAAATTTCATAGCTAATTATAAAGGCTTCTTTTAAATCGTATCTTTTGTAAAGTTCCCAATGTTTGTTTCTATCGTACCATAAATTCACTTCATAAATTTTTTCTCCATCGGCAAGTGGTTGATGAAATATAGAAACATATTCGTAATTGTTTATAGTTTTCCATTGTCCCAATTTAATAGGCCCTATTTCGAATGTAGCTCGAAATTTTGATTTTTCTACATTTATATAGACACTTTTTTGAAAAGAAAATGATATACCAGCTACGATAAGGTATATTACAATATTAAAATTGTGGCCAATACTTTTTAGGTTTTTATCTGTCCAATTGGCATTGTAAAGTATATACCCCAATAAAGCTATTGCTACAGTAAAGAAAAGAGCAGCAAGAATACGTTGCCACAATGGACGTTGATTTTCAGAAACAATTAAATTATCTTTCATGGACTAAATATAAATAAATCTGTAATTTTATCCCATGTACGCCTTAGTAGATTGTAATAACTTTTATGCCTCTTGCGAGCGGGTTTTTAACCCGAACTTACAACATAAACCCATTGCTATTTTAAGCAATAACGATGGTTGTGTTATTTCTCGTAGCGATGAAGCCAAAGCATTAAAATTGCCTATGGGGGCACCTATTTTTAAGTGGGAAAGCTTTTGCAAAGCTAATGGTATAGAAGTGTTATCTTCAAACTATCCCTTATATGGAGATATGAGCCATAGGGTAATGACTATTTTGGAACAATTTACACCTGATGTTGAAATTTATAGTATTGATGAAGCTTTTTTAGAGTTTAAGGGGTTTAAAAATCATGATTTCACAGATTATGGAAATCAAATACGGCAGCGTATTTTAAAGTGGACAGGCATCCCAACTTGTGTAGGGATTGCTCCAACAAAGGCTCTGAGTAAAGTTGCTAATAAAATAGCTCGAAAATTTCCAGAAACCACAAAGGGTGTTTATGTTATCGATTCTGAAGAAAAGCGTATCAAAGCTTTAAAATGGATTAAAATTGAATCTGTTTGGGGTATTGGTAGAGGCTTACAAAAACGTCTAAAAGCAAAAGGGTGTAAAAGTGCTATTGATTTTGTTAACTTATCAGATACTTGGGTTCGTAAGAATTTCGGTTCTACAGGTTTTAAACTAAAAAAAGATTTGGAAGGGGTGCCTCAACTGGAACTCGATGAATCTACTACCAAAAGAGCTATAGCAACAACCCGAAGTTTTGATTATTCTTATGATGACTTAAACTATATAAAAGAGCGTATTTCTACTTTCGCTACAAGTTGTGCAGAAAAACTGCGTAAACAGGGTTCTAGTTGTCACATAATATATGTAACACTACAAAGTAATAGACATAAAAGAAACATAGAGCAACATAGAGAAAGCAGGGTGGTAAGTTTACCTTATCCAACGGATTCTAGTTTGGTTATTAGTAGAGAAGCGGTTCGTATTGCCTCACAAATATTTAAAAAGGGGATTAAATACAAGCGTGCTGGCGTTATAGTAATGGGGTTAGTTCCCACAAACAATTATCAGTTGCAAATGTTTGATGCTGAAAACCCTAAACACAAACCCTTAATGACCGCTATTGATAAATTAAATGAAAAGTATGCCGATTATAAAGTAAAATTAGGTAATCAGGATTTAGAGCGCACTTGGAAAATGCGTCAAGAACGTTTGTCACCAAGGTATACAACAAATATTAATGAAATTATTGTAGTAAAATAGTATACCAATTCTACTATATTTGCTGCTAAGCTATATACAAATGAAACAGCTATCTCTATTCTTAATTTCCTTCTTGTTTACAGCTGTAACATTTTCCCAAGAGTTTACCGATAAGGTTGCTGATTCTTTGTATAAAGAAGATCAGTTCTATATAGGAACTACCTATAATTTATTGATAGATAAACCAGATGATTTAAAACAGAATAGTTTTTCATTAGGGTTTCACTTAGGCTTTATTAAAGATATGCCTATTAATAAGCGAAGAAACAAATCTATTGGTATTGGGCTCGGATATTCTACAAACTCCTATATTCAAAATATATTAATACAGCAAAATAATTCAGGGAGTTTTAATTATAGTATTATAGATACCGACATGGTAAGTTTTACTAAAAATAAATTCTCTGAGCATGTATTAGAATTACCTATTGAATATAGATGGCGAACATCAACTAAAGCATCTTATAAGTTTTGGCGTATTTACGCAGGTATAAAATTAGGTTATGTATTTGCTAATAGAAGTAAGTTTAAAGGAAGCTTAGGGGAATTAAAATATAATAACAACAGAGATTTTAATGCATTTCAATATGGGCTAACCCTAAGTGCTGGCTACAATACATGGAATATCTATGTGCACTACGGATTAAATTCCATTTTTTCCAATACAGCTCAACTAAATGGAGAAGATTTAAACATAAACGTTGTTAAAATAGGGCTGATGTTTTACATCCTCTAAAGCCACTTGGTAACTAAAATTAGTTGAGGAAATACCCCAACAAAAATACCCATAAGTAATTCTGGATACGTATGCGCTTTTAAGTGTAATCTAGACGTTGCTACAGCTCCAATAATAACACTCATTATGGCTAATGTGTTATTAATATTAATACTAAAGTGTATACTTATAGCAATAAAAAACATAAAAACACCAGAAATGGCAATCATATGTATACTAGCCTTAAACTTAAAAATAGCTAATATTAAACACGCTATGGTAGAAATTAAAACACCTACAAAAAAATAGTAAAGTTCAATATAAGGGTCTGGTCTTAATATACGTTGGATTACCAATAGTATTACAATTGCATTTAAAACTAGAGGAATAATACGCTCTTTGGTATTTTTTAGATAAATAGAGTTAACTTTTCCTAAAGTTTTTAAAAGAAAGTATAATAGAATAGGTAAAATGATGGTAAGTATAGATAGCGAAACTAATTTTGCCCAAATAACTTCTCTATCAATAAACCTAGGTGTTTTAATAAAATAGAAAATAACACCAGCAATTGGCATTAGCAACGGATGAAAAATAACCGAAACACTCTTTAAAATGTGATGCATCAAATTTTCTTTCTTAAACGTGCTACAGGAATATCCAACTGTTCTCTATATTTCGCAACTGTACGTCTTGCAATAGGGTAACCCTTTTCTTTTAAAATTTTTGCTAACGCTTCATCAGTTAAAGGCTTTTTCTTGTCTTCCTCCTCAATAACAGTCTCTAATATTTTTTTTATCTCTCGGGTAGAAACATCTTCTCCTTGGTCATTTTTCATAGACTCAGAAAAGAATTCTTTTATAAGCTTTGTGCCGTATGGTGTATCTACATATTTACTGTTGGCAACACGAGATACTGTAGAAACATCCATATCAATTTCATCAGCAATATCTTTTAAAATCATAGGTTTTAATTGACGCTCATCACCAGTTAAAAAATAATCTTTTTGGTAGTGCATTATAGCACTCATAGTCACAAACAACGTTTGTTGGCGTTGTTTTATGGCTTCAATAAACCATTTTGCAGCATCCAATTTTTGTTTAATAAAAAGCACCGCATCTTTTTGAGATTTACTTTTGTCTTTAGAGTCTTTGTAGCCTTTCAACATATTATTATACTCTCTAGACACATGTAGTTCTGGAGCATTTCGTCCATTAAGCGTTAGTTCAAGTTCTCCATCAACAATTTTAATAGCAAAATCAGGAACAACATGCTCTACAATACGATTATTACCAGCATAAGAACCACCTGGTTTCGGGTTTAGATGCTCAATTTCAGTAATGGCATCTTTAAGTTGTACTTCCGAAATATCAAATTTTTGAAGTAACTTTTTGTAATGTTTCTTGGTAAAAGCATCAAAAGCATTATCAATAATAGCAATAGCTAAATCTGTGTCAACGGTTTTCTCTTTTCTGTGTAGTTGAATACTTAAGCATTCCTGTAAATTTCTAGCACCAACACCAGCTGGGTCTAACTGATGGACTATTTTTAAAACACTCTCAATTTTATCTTCAGTAGTGTAGACATTTTGTGTAAAAGCCAAATCATCCATAATATCAGAAAGAGAGCGTCGTATATACCCACTTTCATCAACACTACCAACTAAAAACTCAGCAATATCACGTTCTTCATCAGTAAGTCTATAGGTATTTAACTGGTTTATTAAATGCTGCGTAAATGAAGTTCCCGCTGCGTATGGTATCGATTTTTCATCGTCATCACTACTGTAATTATTAGCTTGAGTACGATAATCAGGTATTTCATCATCACTTAAATATTCGTCAACATTAATATCATCAGCATTTATGGTCTCATTATCATCAAAATCGTCTGTGTTATTCTCAAAATCAGCATCAAAATCGGTATCCTTTTCTTCTTTACCACCCTCAAGCGCAGGATTTTCTTCTAGTTCTTGCTTTATACGTTGCTCAAAAGCCTGTGTTGGCAACTGTATCAATTTCATTAATTGAATTTGTTGCGGCGACAGCTTTTGCGATAATTTAAATTGTAAATGTTGTTTGAGCATGGTCATTTGGTGTTAATCAAAGATAGAAAAAGCAATATGGAAACCAAAGGTCGTGCCAAACAATTATAGTGTAAAATTATAATTTGGGCATTACCCTCCTGAGGTCGGGTCGGACCTGCCTAGAGGTAGACAGACTTTCCGCTAATAGTTTTGACTTCCCGCTGTAGCGGGACCAAAAGCTACCACTACACTCCCTAACGCATACCTGTCTGCGAACATTTAAATAATTTAGTAGTATTTGCAGTGTTCTAACTAAAAGAATTAATTAGCGTAACGTTGTTATCATCAACAGAAGGTCCATAAGTAGCAGGGATAAGTATATCTAGTATTCGTAAATACATTCCCGGTTGTGCTCTATGATGAATTAAATGGTTTAAGCAAAATTTCCGGAGCACCTCTTTTTTTATTCAGCGTAAACAAAATAGTATCCCCAATTGTTTTATTAGCATCTGTATAAAGTACATCACAATAAGCTAATAACTCATCTATAGAGTTAATTTTTTCAGGAGTAAAATAAATACATCGTTTTCAAGAACATTCTTCCACCATGCTATTAAATTGTAATAATTTAAAGTACTGTTCCTATTTGTCGTTATATATTGTTATGTATAACTTAACTAACTATATATTAATGTAAATTTCGCAAAAGTGTTTATGCACTTAAAACTCTGCATTTTGAGGTGATCTAGGGTAAGGAATCACATCTCTAATGTTATTCATGCCAGTAACGAACATAACCAAACGTTCAAAACCAAGCCCAAAACCAGAGTGTACTGCAGTACCATATTTTCGTAAGTCTAAGTACCACCACAATTCTTCTTCAGGAATATCAAGAACAGCCATTTTTTCTTTTAAAACATCTAAGCGCTCTTCACGTTGCGAACCTCCAACCATTTCGCCAATGCCAGGAAACAAAATATCCATAGCTCGTACAGTTTTGCCATCTTCGTTTAAACGCATATAAAATGCCTTGATATTTGCTGGATAGTCAAACAAAATTACAGGGCATTTAAAATGTTTTTCTACAAGAAAACGTTCATGTTCACTTTGTAAATCAGCACCCCATTCGTTAATAGGGAACTTGAATTTTTTCTTTTTATTGGGTTTGCTATTTCGAAGAATATCTATAGCTTCTGTGTAGCTTACACGTTTAAAGTTATTGTCAACAACAAATTTTAATTTCTCAATTAAGCTCATGTCACTACGCTCTGCCTGAGGTTTTGTTTTTTCCTCATTTATCAAACGTTGCTCTAGAAAATCTAAATCTTCTTTATTGTGTTCTAAAACATAATTAAGCACATATTTTAAAAAGTCTTCAGCCAAATCCATATTTCCAGGTAAATCCATAAAGGCAACCTCAGGTTCAATCATCCAAAATTCTGATAAGTGTCTGGATGTGTTAGAGTTTTCAGCTCTAAAGGTTGGTCCAAAAGTGTACACTTTTCCTAAGGACATGGCATAAGTCTCGGCTTCTAACTGTCCAGAAACAGTTAGGTTGGTTTCCTTGCCAAAGAAATCTTTAGAATAGTCAACCTTACCATTACTGTCTAGAGGTGGATTTTTAGCATCTAGTTTGGTAACGTTAAACATTTCCCCAGCACCCTCTGCATCACTTCCTGTAATAATAGGTGTGTGCATGTAATAAAATCCGCTATCATTAAAATACTTGTGTATGGCATAGGAAAGTTTAGAGCGTAAACGCATTACAGCGCTAAATGTATTTGTTCTAGTTCGCAAGTGGGCATTCTCACGTAAAAATTCAAATGAATGTTTTTTAGGTTGAATAGGATAATGTTCAGGGTCTGAATCCCCTAAAATTTCCAAATTGTTTACCAAGACTTCTACATTTTGACCCTTACCTTGGCTCTCTACCAATTCGCCTTTAATATGTAAAGCAGCACCAGTAGTAATTCGCTTCAAAAGTGCCTGATTAGTATTTTCAAAATCAACAACACATTGAATGTTATTTAAACAGGATCCGTCGTTTAGAGCAATAAACCGGTTTGCCCTAAAGGTTCTTACCCAACCTTTTACTTCAACTTCGGGTAGTTTATTTTTCTGTTTTAATAATTGAGAGACGGAATACAACTGCATATTCATGGGTTTTGAACAGTAAATATAATGGTTTCAATATTTAAAATTAAAATAATAAATAGTAAAAATTCAACAAAATTCGAATTATTTTCTTAAAAGAGATTCCAAACTGTAATTAGTATTGATTGTCAGTGTTTTTTTCATCATCATCCCCTTCTGGAATAATATTAATAGGAGGTTTTTTAAGCACTTCTTTATTGGCAATACTTCTTTCTAATGATAGTAATAGTGATGGCAATAATAATAGATTAGAGAGCATTGCAAATAGCAAAGTAGCTGAAACTAAAGCGCCTAAAGCTACGGTACCACCAAAATCTGAAATAGTGAATACCGAAAACCCAAAAAATAGCACAATAGATGTATAAAACATACTTACACCAGTTTCTTTTAAGGCACCGTAAACGGATGGTTTTATTTTCCATTTATTGGCTTGAAGTTCTTGTCGGTATTTTGCTAAAAAGTGGATAGTGTCATCTACTGAAATACCAAATGCAATACTAAACACAAGTATAGTAGAAGGTTTTATAGGTACACCAATATATCCCATAACGCCAGCTGTTACTAGAAGTGGTAAAATGTTTGGGATAAGTGATACAATAATCATTCGTCCAGATCTGAACATGTAAGCCATGAAAAGCGATATCAATAAAATGGCAAGAGATAAAGAGATCGCAAGGTTTTTTACCAAGTATTTTGTTCCTTTTTGAAATACCAGAGCTTTACCCGTCATGGTAACATTATAACGTTTCTCAGGAAATACTTTATCAATTTTATCTTGAAGATTTTCTTGTATACGTTCCATTTTATCTGTACCAATATCCTTCATAAAAGTAGTAATACGTGCATATTGCCCAGTACTATCTACAAAATTCTTAAGCAAATCTACATTTGATGACGAATTTTTCGCATAAGATAGAATGAAACTATTTTCTTGAGAGGTTGGCAGTTGGTAGTGTTTTGGGTTGCCGTTATAATAAGCCTGTTTAGAGTATTTTACCAAACCAACTACAGAAATAGGCTTTGAAAGTTCTGGAGTTTCTATAATAAATTCTTCGAGCTTATCCATTCGTTTCAGAGTAGATAGCTTCATTACTCCTTTCTTACGTTTAGTGTCTACCATAATTTCAACAGGTAAAATCCCATCAAATTCTTCCTCAAAAAAGCGTATATCATTTACAAATCCAGATTCTTGAGGCATATCTTCAATTAAACTACCAGAAACCTTAATTTGGTTAATACCTATCATACTAATGGTTAAAAGTAAAACGGAAGTGGCATAAATAGCTATACGTTTATTTTTTACCATATACTCCATCCAATTTACAAATCCACCAATCCATCGTTTATTTAAATGCTCCAGATGACGATCTTTTGGGAATGGTAAAAAGGTATATATAATAGGAATAATAAGTAAACACAGAATAAAAATGGCTAGAATACTTAGCGACGCTACAATACCAAATTCTTTTAAAAGTTTACTTTCTGTTAAAATAAATGTGGCAAATCCAGATGCAGTAGTAACGTTAGTCATTAAAGTAGCGTTTCCAATTTTTGTAATAACACGCTGTAGTGACTTTACTTTATTACCGTGAAGTTTAACTTCATGTTGGTATTTATTTATAAGAAAAATACAATTGGGAATACCAATAACAATAATTAATGGAGGTATTAAGGCTGTTAAAACAGTAATTTCATACTTCAAGAGGCCAATAATACCTAATGTCCACATAACCCCAATACACACTACTATTAAAGAAATAAATGTAGCTCTAAACGATCTAAAAAAGAAAAAGAATATAATGGAGGTAACCAATAGTGCTGCTACTACAAATTTTCCAATTTCATCAATAATATTTTCTGAGTTTTTAGTACGGATGTAAGGCATCCCAGAAATGCGAATATCTAGATTGTATTTTTGCTCAAAAGCTTCAATTTTTGGTTCTAGATCATTAAGTACAAATTCTTTTCTGGCAGAAGTATTAACTAATGATTTTTTTAAATAAAGCGCAGTACGTACTGTTTTTGTTTCGCTATTAAATAAAAAATTGTCGTAAAACGGGTATTTTTCAAAAAGCTCACTTTGAAGTGTTTTAACTTCTTGGGGACTTGAAATAGAGTCTTTTATAAAAGGTTGTAATGTAAAACGTTCCTCATCAGTGTTTTTTATAAGTTTTTGTAAATCTTTAATAGAAATTACAGCTTCTACGGCATCATAACTATTAAACTCTGACGAAAATGTATTCCAAGCATTAAGTTTATCAATATTAAAAAGCGTACTGTCCTTTACACCAATAACAATTAGGTTACCTTCCTCTCCAAAAGTGCTGAGAAAATTATTGTAAGCAATATTTGCTTCATGATCGTCTGGTAATAAATTAGCTTCGGTATTACTAAAACGCATGTATTCCCATTGTGTACTAAAGAGGTATGTTGCTATAATTATAGCAATAAGAATTGCAATTTTATTCCTTAGAATAAGTCTTGCAGTTACATCCCAAAAGTCTTTTGTAAACAATTTAAACATACGCTGTTATAAAAGCTGCGCAAAGGTAGAAAAAACAATGTATTAACCGTTGTAAATCAATTACAATGTTAGGTTAAATGTAAATTTAAAAGCAACATTATCTGCTATGGAAGGTAAATGATAAGCACCATAACGATAGGTAAAACTTAAACCAAAACCAAAGAGTAGTTTGTTAAGCTCAAAACCAGATTCTGTATATCCTTTATTTAAGGAATTAAAAGAGATATTTTGATGTCGATTAGGGTTTTCTATATCTCCAATAGCAAACCTAGAAATTAACACAAGTTGAGGTTTTAGGCGTTGGGAAACCTCAAAAGGTTTTAAAAAATGTTTAAACTGAATTGTAGTAAATTTATCAGAGAAAAATTCATTAAAGAACATAGTTTCAAAACTAGTAATACCTGCTACAGAGAAGCGTTGCAGTATGGTTTCTTTATTTATATTGTTTGGGTAAGCATGGTAAAGGTGTGTTAAGGGAGCATCTCCACTAGCTATACCAGAAACTAAGGTAAGCTCTGATACATTTTTGTTTTTGTGTAAATGACGATGTATCGTTTTAAAATCTACTTTTGAAAAATTGAAATCACTTTTAAAAATACCTTTTACGCTTTTGGTAAATTGTAGCGTGAATTTAGGATAAGCATCTTTTATGTTTTTGGGTAGGTTGTCTTCAATTTTAAATTGGCTAAACGGACTCCACTGCATAGCTATCGTAGCAGTACTAAATTGAAATGTATTGTACAACTCACCATCTAAATTAAATACATAATTATAAGTTGGATCTACATTACTAACAGCTAGTTGTGTTTCAGTAGATAATTTAGGATGGAAGAAGTGTTTTAATGAAATAGCTTGTGTAATGTGCCTGTGAAATAAATCAATATTTAATAGGCGCGGCTCAAAGAATTGAAAAAATCTGGTATCAGTTAAAAACTTAGAGCTTCCCGTTTCTTGTAAATCATCAGTATATGAAACACGTACCCATGTGTTTGTATGGTTATTTAGTCTAATGCTACCACCAATACTGTATTTGTAAGCATCATCTCTAAAACCATAAACGGTATAACCATCAATTTTAAATTTTTCGGAAAAGCTTTTACTAGTCACACCACCAAGTCCTGTTCTTAAACCTTCATATTGGTTGTACTTTACAAGATACCTTAAATCAAAATTAAAATATTTAGTTGGGAAGTAGCCATTACCAAGTTGTTTTAGAAAGAAATTCTTTTTAATGGTGTCTTGCTCAATTTGAAAAAAAATAAAAGATGTATTTTGTGCCTGTGCCACGGCAAAAGAACAACAAAAAACAAAGGCACAAAGTTTCAGCATGTATTTGAAATGGATACAAGTTTAAATTAAAAAAGCGACGTTGTTGTCGCTTTCTTCTATACTGTCATAATCTCTTTTTCCTTATTATCAAAGATATCATCTATTTTCTTAACGTAACTATCTGTCATTTCTTGTATATCAATTTCAGCATTCTTCTGTAAATCTTCAGAAACATCATCAAGTTTTTTAATATCGTTATTGGCCTCCTTACGTGCATTTCTTACACCTACTTTAGCATCTTCGGCTTCTGATTTAGCTTGTTTAGCTAAGGTTTTACGACGTTCTTCTGTTAAAGGTGGTACATTTATAATGATACTTTCTCCGTTATTCATTGGATTAAAACCTAAATTGGCAATCATAATACCACGCTCTATTTCTTGTAGCATGCTTTTTTCCCATGGCTGTACCGTAATGGTTCTACCATCTGGAGTATTTACATTTGCTACTTGATTTAGTGGGGTTTGAGAGCCATAATAATCTACCATAACACTGCCCAACATTGCAGGAGAAGCTTTTCCTGCTCTGATATTTACCAACTGTTTTTCAAGGTGTTTAAGCGCAGCATCCATTGCTTCTTTGGCTGTATCTAATATAAATTGTAAGTCTTCGTTCATCTTTTAAAATTTTAAATTATCTATAAAGATTCAAAAATTACGCCACATTTAAATGTTAACTTCTGTACCGATTGATTCTCCAGAAACTACTTTTAATAAATTCCCTTTTTTGTTCATATCAAAGACAATAATAGGTAGTTCGTTTTCTTGGCTTAAAGTAAAAGCTGTAGTATCCATTACTTTTAATCCTTTTTGTAATACTTCATCAAAAGAAATAGAATTGAATTTCACTGCACTACTATCTTTTTCTGGGTCGGTATTATAAATACCATCAACTCTTGTTCCTTTTAAAATCACATCAGCTTCAATTTCAATAGCACGTAATACTGCGGCCGAATCTGTTGTAAAATAAGGATTTCCCGTGCCACCACCAAAAATCACTACACGTCCTTTTTCTAGATGACGCATTGCTTTTCGTCGGATAAAGGGCTCTGCAACTTCATTTATTTTTATTGCTGTTTGCAAGCGTGTTGGGATATCAGCATCTTCAAGAGCACTTTGTAAAGCTAAACCATTTATTACAGTAGCTAACATACCCATATGGTCTCCTTGAACACGATCCATACCATTACTAGCGCCAGCGACACCTCTAAAAATATTACCCCCACCAATTACAATGGCAACTTCTACGCCTTTATCGGTGATGGTTTTTATATCATTTGCATATTCGGCTAAGCGTTCTGGATCTATACCATATTGGCGACTTCCCATTAAGGCTTCACCTGATAGTTTTAGGAGTATTCTTTTATATTTCATTAGGTCATTTCTGAAGTTTAGCAAAACTACATATTTTTTTATTTCTTTTGTGTAATGTTGTTCAGATTTAGGGCATAAAAAAACCACTATTCATAGTGGATAGTGGTTTTTTACTATATAAGATTTCTGTTTTCTAAGGAATTAATTACCCTAAAGTAACTCTTTTAAATCCTGTGATTTCTATTTCTCCATAAGAAGACACATAAGCTTCAACAGTTTTCTTTTCATCTTTGATAAAGTTCTGATTTAATAAACATTGCTCTTGATCAAGCGTTGTGTTATCAGACACAAAACGCTGCATTTTTCCAGGTAAAATTCTGTCCCAAATTTGCTCTGGTTTACCTTCAGCCTTTAATTCAGCTTTAGCATCTTCTTCAGCTTTAGCCATAACCTCAGGAGTTAATTGTGCTTGAGAAATATATTGAGGTACATTTTTAAGTGTTTTTCCTAAACGACCCAATTCAATGTTTTCTTTTTCAATTACAGCAATTCTAGCTTCAGTTTCAGAAGCAATATATGCTGGATCAAAATCTTTATAAGATAATGTAGTAGCTCCCATTGAAGCTATTTGCATTGCTACATCTTTAGCTAAAGCTTCGATATTATCTACAACACTAGAAAAACCAACAATAGCTGCAATTTTATTGATGTGTACGTAAGAACCAACATAAGCTGCTTCTACTTTTTCAAAAGCTTTAATATCTAGTTTCTCACCAATCACACCAGTTTGCTCAACAAGTTTGTCTGCAACAGTCATACCACCAAAATCAGCAGCTAAGAATTCTTCTTTAGAAGATGTGTTTAAAGCGATATCTCCTAATTGACTAGCTAATGCTAAGAAGTTTTCGTTTTTTCCAACAAAGTCAGTTTCACAACCTAAAACAATAGCAACACCAACAGTTTTATTAGCATTTACTTTTGCCACCGCAGCGCCTTCACTAGACTCTCTGTCTGCTCTTTTAGCAGCAACTTTTTGTCCTTTTTTACGTAAGATTTCAATAGCTTTATCAAAATCTCCTTCAGCCTCAACTAAAGCCTTTTTGCAGTCCATCATACCTGCACCAGTAGCTTGTCTAAGTTTATTAACCTCTTGGGCTGTTACTTTTACTGTAGTACTCATAGTATTTATAATTTAAAAAAGTCGTTCAATCTATTTCAGGAAAGAAAAGAACTAAACGACTTAATTATGTTGTATTATTAATGTTATTTATTCTTCTTCTTCAGCTACAACTGCTTCTGCTTTTTTAGCTTCAGCTTTTGGTGCTTCTTTTTCAGCTGCAGCAGCTTCTTTTTCAGCTTTACGGTCAGCTAAACCACCAGCAATAGCATCTGTAACATGAGTTAAAATTTTGTTGATAGATTTAGAAGCATCATCATTTGCTGGTATCACATAATCCACTTGACGTGGATCTGAGTTTGTATCTACCATTGCAAATATTGGAATATTTAATTTTTGAGCTTCTTTAATTGCGATGTGCTCACGCTTAATATCCACTACAAATAATGCCCCTGGTAAACGCGTCATATCGCTAATAGAACCTAAGTTCTTTTCTAATTTAGCTCTTAAACGATCTACTTGTAAACGTTCTTTTTTAGATAAGGTGTTAAATGTACCATCTTTCTTCATTCTATCGATAGCAGCCATTTTCTTAACGGCTTTTCTGATAGTAACAAAGTTAGTTAACATACCACCTGGCCATCTTTCAGTGATGTAAGGCATGTTAATAGCACTTGCTTTTTCAGCAACAATATCTTTTGCTTGTTTTTTAGTAGCAACAAATAAAATTTTACGACCTGATGCTGCAATTTTTGCTAATGCTGCTCCGGCTTCATCAATTTTAGCTGCTGTTTTGTAAAGGTTGATAATATGGATACCGTTACGCTCCATATAAACGTAAGGTGCCATGTTTGGGTCCCACTTACGTGTAAGGTGTCCAAAGTGTACACCTGCTTCTAGTAGTTCTTTTACTTCTACTGCCATTTTTGTAATAGTTTACGTTCTGTTGAATTAGCAATGTTCCTTTGGCTTCTAGCATAGCTATTAGCTACTGGCTTCATTTAGATGCTAAACTAAATCTTCACGCCGTGGCGTGATAGACAACAATAACTGGTTTTTAATTTTGCTGAATTTTTCAGCGATTTCAATAAAATAAAATAATTCAGAATCTGAAACTTCAGATTCTGAACTAAGAGTTTTGGAATATTAACGTTTAGAGAACTGGAATTTCTTACGCGCTTTCTTCTGACCGAATTTCTTACGCTCTACCATTCTTGGATCTCTTGTTAACAAACCTTCTGGCTTTAGGATACCTCTGTTTTCAGCATCTACTTCGCACATTGCGCGAGAGATAGCTAAACGTACAGCTTCTGCTTGACCAGTGATACCACCGCCATATACATTTACTGTAATATCAAAGTTGCCATCATTGTTAGTCAAAGCTAAAGGTTGCTTTACTTTGTACTGTAAAGTAGCAGTAGTAAAGTAACTTGCTAAGTCTTTTTTGTTTACCGTGATGTTACCCTTTCCAGCAGCAACATACACACGTGCAACAGCCGTCTTTCTACGGCCGATTTTGTGAATTACATCCATTTACTTGAATTCATTTAAATTGATTGCTTTAGGTTTTTGAGCTTCGTGTTTATGCTCAGTACCCACTACAACCGTTAGGTTACGGAATAAAGCTGAACCTAATTTGTTTTTAGGCAGCATTCCTTTTACTGATTTTTCCACTAGACGTGTTGGGTTTTTTCCAAACAACTCGTTAGCAGTTAAACTTCTCTGACCACCTGGGTAACCTGTGTGACGAATGTATGATTTATCGTTCCACTTGTTTCCAGATAAGTTGATTTTTTCAGCATTAATAACAATTACGTTATCGCCGCAATCAACGTGTGGCGTGAAGTTTGGCTTGTGCTTACCTCTTAAAAGTTTTGCAACTTTAGAAGCTAAACGACCAAGCGTTTGATTTTCAGCATCAACAACAACCCACTGCTTATCTACAGTAGCCTTGTTAGCTGAAATCGTTTTGTAGCTTAATGTGTCCACACTAAATTATTTTTCTGATTAAACATTCCTCTTTCCGAAAAAGAGTTTGCAAATGTACGATTATATATTTGATTACCAAACAGAAGAACCTGTTTTTTAAAGCAATCTAGAGTGAAAAATATATGATGTAAGAATCCTTAAGAAGTTGATTTATTACCTTGATTACTCGTGTGATAAAAAAGTAAGTTAACAGATATTGTATACATCAAAAATAAGGTTTTGATAAGTTTTGTTGTTTTTAGTCAAAATTCTCTGAAACAATTTCTAATAAATGCTCGCTTAGAAGCGGTTTATTTCTAAAATCAGATACTACATTCAATGCATCTGCTTTCGCTTTATCCTTAGGGTTTAAGGATGTAGTAAGCATAACCAATAAAAGGTTGCTTTTTTCATTTAAGTTTAGTTTTTCGTATTCCTCCAAAAATTCCCAACCATTCATAATAGGCATATTAATATCTAAAAAGATAATGTTAGGTTTAATGTAATCTTCTTTATCGGTATCTTTTAGATATTCTAAAGCATCTAAAGCTGATGAAAATACTTTTATCTGTTTTGCACAATCTGCAAGGTTTGCATTTCTTTCGTGTAAATAATTGGTGGCAAGATCATCATCAATAAAAATAATTAGGTCTAATTTATCAGTCATGGTTAAGTTGTTTTTTTATAGTTGTTTTAAATGTGCTTCCTCCATTAAAATTGGTACTTACGTTAATTTCACCTTTGTGAAGTTGGGCAACACGCAAGCAATGTGCTAACCCAATACCTGTACCTTTAAATTCTGATTTATTATGAAGTCTTTGAAAAATATCAAAAATGCGTTTTTGATGTTCTTTAGGAATTCCAATGCCATTATCGACAACAGTTATCTCCCAAAACTTTTCATTTTCTTTAGCGTCAATATGAATGTTAGGTGTTACATCAGGCGCAACAAATTTCATTCCGTTAGATAATAAATTTTGAAATAGTAGCTTTAAAGGTAAACTATAGCCATATATTGTTGGTAGGTTTCCTGTAGTAATTATTGCACTAGAATCATCAATTTTACTTTTTAAATCTAGCATACAATCGGCTACTGTTTCTTTCAAGTTTACTTGTTCTAATTCATACTCTTTACCTAGTCTAGAATAATCTAAAAGATCTTTTATTAATACTTGCATACGGTTTGTAGAATCTTTTATAAAATGTAAACTATCCTGCCCTGTAGTGTCAAGCTTATCATAATACTCTTGGTATAGCAAATCAGAAAAACTCATGATAGTTCGTAAAGGCTCTTGAAGATCATGCGAGGCTACATAAGCAAATTGTTCTAACTCATGATTGTTTTTTTCTAATTGCTTTACATATTCTGATTCTAATATATTTTGAGCCTTTTTACGCTCTGAAACATCAATTTTTATACTTAAAAATTCATATGGTTTTCCAGATTTAAGCACAAAGGGTATAATAGCTGTATTTACCCAAAAAGTATCTCCATTTTTTTTTTTATTCTTAATATCTTTAACCCATATTTTACCTGCATTAATGGTGTCCCACATCTCTTTAAAAAAGCTATCTTTATGATGTCCAGACTTTAGAATATTGATGT
This sequence comes from Hyunsoonleella pacifica, assembly GCF_004310335.1. Taxonomy (GTDB): domain Bacteria; phylum Bacteroidota; class Bacteroidia; order Flavobacteriales; family Flavobacteriaceae; genus Jejuia; species Jejuia pacifica. The sequence goes on from NZ_SIRS01000003.1 coordinate 332,514, forward strand.
TTTGTCCAAGTACTTCTTTTTCCTTGTAACCTGAAACCTTTCTAAATTCCTCATTAACTGATAAAATGTTTCCTTTTGTATCTGTTGTAGAAATGATAGCTATTCTGTCCAAGGCGGTTTTAAATTGTTTTAATTCCTTGTTATTGGCTTGCAACTTATCTTCGAGTATTTTTCTGCCTTTATCCGACTTGTTTATTCTAATTGAAATAGGTGTGAAGTATAACAAACTAAAAATTATAAATGAAACACAATAGAGTACAACTCCAAAGCTTACCTTAACAATGTCATTATTTATCAAGTATAGAATTACGAAACCTAAAATAATAGGAAGTAATACTACTATAGGAAAACTAATCCACAACAATCGGTTGCCAGCATAATTACTTGTGAAGTATTTTACATAGCCTGTTTCTGGTTGTTTTAACATAATACCTATTGTCAATACAAAGAATAAAATTGAAGTATGTATTGCCATAGATTCGAAGAATGTCGCTTTATCAGAAGAATTTAAATTTAATATGTAGGAGATAATAGATACTGTAGACAATAATAGTACTATAAATAGAAGTATTTGGCTAAAGCTAATAAGACTTTTTTTATCACTTTGAAAACCGAAAACTGATAAGCCTAATAACAAAAAAGAACTACAAGTACCTAGCCCCATTCTTCCAGGAAAGGTTATTGAATAAGAATCTGATATAAAAAAAGTGTCAAGGTCAAAGCGCAATTCGGTCATGTATGATACTATTGTATATAGAGATATAAACAACAAGACGCCATTGGTTACAATATTTAAAACAAATAAAAAATCATTTTGTTTATTTATACAATACAGAGCTATTGCAGATAAAAAAAATAGTAATGCAGAATTAAATTTCATAGTAGCACTACTAGGAATAATTTCTAAAACAGGCTTAAGTTCTAAAAACCACCCAAGCATTACTGTCAAGCTAGTTATTACTACACAAATAACGATGTAAGTAATTATCTTATTAAATACGCTTTTTTTCATTTGGAGCCAATTACTTCAACCAATTCTTAGAGGGATTATTTAATTAGCTACAACTAAAGTAAGAATTATTAGTAAATTTTGACAGAAAAAGATTTTTTTTTTAAAATTATTAAGATGTAATACCGAGTATGTGTTATGTTGATTAAATCTTGAGACATAAAAACCCAACCCTAAATAAATAAATTATAATGTGGTTGGGTTTACCAAACTAAAAACATTATGATAAATTAGTTTTGGTTTTTGTCTACAAATTTAAGATTGATACCTACTGAAAATAAGAAACTCCTATCTAAAAAATATTGAGGAACGGTAAAGCTATTGCCATATTCGTTTAAAACTTTACTGGTAACAAAGTTAACTTCACTATTAAATGGTAGTTTGCCTTTAGTCCATGCGTTTAAAGGTAAATTGGCTCCAAATCCCCAAGTAAGGCCTCTTTTATTGTCTGTAACCCAAGCACCTTCTCCAACTTCTTTTGGACCTGAAGCAGGACGATTCTCAAAATAGTATCCCAATCTAAAGGCTAATGTTTTCATAAACCAAGCTTCTGCACCAATACCAAAAGCTGTATTATTCTCATGATTTGCATTTTTAATTGTTTCCTTGGGGCCAGGAAGTACATCTCTAAACTGTAAGTGCACTGCTAAATCTAATGTTTTTGGAGCACCTTTAAAAAATCCCTTTCCTTCTGTGAAGTTTGGTTGGATTGCAAGCGTTGCTTGATAAGCAGCTCCAAATGATAGGTGTATAGGTAAATCTCTAAAGTTTAAGAAATCTTGATAGGTTTGCTCCATTCTATTTTTCATTAATACATTTACTAAACTTGTTGCAAACCTTATATTTTGATTGCTGATTTTTTCGTTTTTAATCCAGTCTACTTCTTTATCATATATAGCTCCAAATGATAATATAAATTCTGTGCTAGTAACATTTTTTGGTACTGCGCGGCCTACTAAATAATTACCAGATAACCCCACATTTAATCCTGGAATTACTTCGTAAGCAGCTACTGCTGTATATGCTGATTGGCTACGTCGATCTTCATACGATTCTTCATAACCACCAATTATAGTAGACCAAGGGGAATTTTTTTCATCCACCCAATTTAAGGTACTAATACCTACGATTAGTTTGTTATTTATGCGATAAGATACGCCCAAGAAAGGATATTGTCCGCCCTTACGAACTTGACTTCCTGACGCATAATTTATATGCACGTTAATTTTCTCTTCTGTAAGCCCAATTGTAGCAGGATTGTAAAATGCATTTTCAATACCTTCTAAAGTAATGGTTGTTAAGCCCATTCCAGTTGCTCTAGCACTTGAAGGTTGCCCGTGAAAAATACCTTGATAGTGTGTTGGTACGTAATAATCTCTTATTGATTGAGAAAAACTAACGGATTGACATAGAATAGCAAATAAAGCAGCTCTTAATAACAATTTCATGATACATAATGTTTGATTAGTTGTCAATACATCGATATCAAGAAAAAATGTCATCACATTTTCACAAGCAAACGAATTGTTTTATTTATTTCTTGCCAAAAATTTTAGGGTGTCGTATATATTTCTGGGTCAGGATAAAATGCAGCAATTGCAAACCAATAACTCATTACAGATTTTACTGGCGTTAAATTTTCTCCTGCTCTAGGACCGCTTAATGCTTCTCCAAAAACAGACCATGTATTGCCTTCGTTATCTTTGAGCAAAGAAGCAGATGCGTTATTTGGATCGTATTCAAAATTTAGATTAGCATGGGCTCCATCTAGTTTAAAACCATAAATTAAGTTGTTATTTCCGTATATAACATAATCACTACCATTAAATTTATCTTTAATTACGTTACCACCTTCAAAATTGGAAAATTGATAAACTTTAGATAGCTCGTTATCTATAATAGCGTATACACGATCTTTATTTGGTAATGCAGTATTAAAAATTTCTGGTCTAAAAATAAATCTGTTATTATTCGTGGCATAATCTCCGTAAGGCGACACACCATAATTTCTAGAAAACCCTGTTTGAGTACTTAAAACCTGAGTGTTTGGGTATAGATTGCGCCATGTAGCCCAATCTGTTTCGATGGTATTATATAGTTTTGGTTCATCTCCTAATAAAGAGCCGTTAACACATTCTAATCGTAATTGAGACCAGTTACTATCTGTATTTCTGTCATACATAATTAGGTTTGCGTTATATAGTAAACCAGATACACCAAATGTACTTCTTGTGTTGTTTGTTCTACTTTCCCAAGCAAAAGCAGTACCAGTTAAAGGGCAATAGTTTAGTGTAAAAAAAGATCCGCTAATTTCGTCATTTACCACTTCATGCCAGTCTAAAACTATATGCGGATAAGCTCTGGCTACACCGTTTTGAAATATACCAACTACTAAATCATCATCGCTTAAAAATGTTGCTTCTTGAGCAGTTACAAATTGTGGATTATCAATTGAAGGTATACCATCTTTTCCGGGGCCACCATCTCTAATTTCATTTATAGGAATTGCCCATTCCGTGAATCCATTTAAAGGTCTTTCATCTTGAATACTATCATTTGTGCTGCTGCAAGCAAATAACAATACTGCTATTATACTTATTAATATATGGTTTTTCATAGCTACTTTATTTTATATTGAACAATTTTTGTTTAGGTTGAAATTTTAATAGAATACCAGTTGTAATACGATAGGTTGGCGTAAGTTGAGTACCATCTACGTTACTATATAGGGGTAGTTCTATTCTGGTTGAAAACTGCATGTTTGGTTTTAGTGCTATTGAAAAATCGGGAATAACAAATAACCAATTGCCACCAGTATTGTCTAAATCAAAACCATCAATTTGGTCTAAATCAGCATCACGATATTTAAAAGTAATACTTGGAGTTGCTAGAGTTTTAAATAATTGAAATTGATCCGAAACACCTAGAAACGCTTGAATTTCATTTCCGAATTTATAACTGGAATTTTCTAAGTATGTGCTGTTTATGCCAGTATTTCTGTAGATTATTCTACTGGATATGATCATAGATGGTCTAAATGCTGTTTGTTTACTTCCAGAGATGTAGTAAACAATATCCCAAGCGTTACTTCCTGGTTGTAAATCGGCATTTAAAACAATACCCTGATCGTTAGTTTCTGTTGATGAACCAAAAGGTATTTTAGCACCTAAACCTATTTCTGTACTACTATTTTTACCTAATAACTTTTTAAAATTGTATTTAAGTAGTAGCAATCCATCTCCTATTCCTGAAGTTACATTTAAGTTTTCATTACCAAACTGTGTTATATTTCTACGTTGGTTAACCCATGTAAATAAACCTTCTACAGACAGATGTTTTGTAAAGGTATAAGCAGCATTAATGAGTATAGAATGCGTAATTCTTAATCTTGAATTATCATTTAAAGTTTCAGAGCCATTGTTTAGTGTATTTAAATTATTATAATCGTAATTTAAACTGACTTGAAACGTGCCTTTGTCTTCAACAGACATACCAATATTATTGGACAAAGGAATACCTCCAGAGCAACAGGTTTGTGCATTTAAATTATAGACATAAACCAGAATTACACCTAAAACTATTTTTTTTAGTTGCATACGTTTCAATAGCTATATTATAATAATGTCGTTATATTTAGCGTATGCTTACTTACTATTGAAGTAAGATGTGAAAAAAGGGAAATTTAGACAAGGATTTTATTATTGGCTTGCTGCTCTTTGTAATCTGTCGTTTACAGATTTGCCTAAACCAATATCTGGTAGGGTTTCTACTATGATAATGTCTAATTTTTGATTGTCTAATTTATGTAAACTGTTATACAAGTTTGAGGCTGCCTCTGATAAATCTCCTGTTTGAGATAATATAATTTGAGAAGTAATACCATCATTTTCAATCTTTGATCTGAAGGATAATACGCCTATGCGTTTACCAATATATTTTTCTACATGCTTTATAATATTGTTTGATAGTACTGTTTTGGTTTTAGGAGCGTAGTGTTTATGCAACATTCCAGGTGCATTAGGTTTGTTTTCTTTTTTATTTTTTACAGGAACTTTACCTACTATCGCCTCAATATCTTCCAGAGCAATAGATCCTAAACGATACAGAATAGGTTCGTCATTTTCAAAACCAACTATAGTAGATTCTATACCTTTTTTACATGTACCTCCATCTAAAACCATTTTAATTTTATCTTTAAAATAATCTTCAACATGTTGCGCAGTAGTTGGACTTATTCTATTAAACGGATTGGCACTGGGTGCTGCTAATGGGAAATCTAGTGTTTTTAAAAGTTCTAAAGTTACAGGATGATTAGGTATACGTACAGCAACGGTATTTTTCCCTGCAGTAATGATATCAGGAATTACATCTTTTTTTGGGAGTACCATGGTTAAAGGTCCTGGCCAAAATTGTTCTGCCAATAATCTGGCTTTTTCGGGGATGTAGCTTACCACATTTTCAAGGTATTCTGCATTAGGAATATGAACGATAAGCGGATTAAATAAAGGGCGTTGTTTTGTATTGAAAATGGCTTTAATTGCGGTTTCACTATAAATATTACCTGCCAAACCATATACGGTTTCGGTGGGTATGGCTACCAACTCGTTATTGTTTAAAAGCGTAATGGCCTTTGATATGTCTTTAGAAATAATACTCATTATACAAAATAGGTTGCAAAACTAAATAAAATAATGCAGAACTTTTGTGGGAAACATTATGCTTGCAAGTATGCCCTGTGTTAAGGATAGTAGTGGAAAGCCCACAGGTTTTGCGCCCAAGCGTAAAAGCGAGGACTTGCAGCGGATAGCCTGACCCCGCTTTAAGCGGGGTAACGCCCAAATAAAACACACACTGTATACAAGCGTTAATTTTTGTGTATTTTTGCAACGCTATGCAGGAGTTAAAACTTTCTAGTTGGTTACCTACCACAAATAAAGAGGTGAAAATTCGCGGATGGGAAGCACTTGATGTTATTCTGTTTAGCGGTGATGCTTATGTAGATCATCCAACATTTGGACCTGCAGTTATTGGGCGCTTGTTGGAAAGTTTTGGTTTACGGGTGGCTATTGTACCGCAACCAAATGTTAATGATAATCTTCAAGATTTTGTGAAATTGGGTGCGCCAAAGTTGTTTTTTGGGGTTACAGGTGGGTGTATGGACCCTATGATTAGTAACTACAATGCTAATAAAAAACGCCGAAAAAAGGATGCTTATACGCCCAATGGCGATATTGGGTTCCGTCCTGATTATGCTACTACGGTTTATACTAATATTTTAAAAGAAAAGTGGCCAGATGTACCAGTTTTAATTGGTGGTATTGAAGCATCATTACGTCGTGTTACCCATTACGATTATTGGAGTAATACACTAATGCCTACTATTTTAGAGAGTTCTAAAGCGGATATGTTGGTATATGGAATGGGAGAACAGCCGTTACGTGAAGTGGTAAGGCTTTTACAAAAAGGAGTGCCTTTTAATAGTATTACTACCGTAAAACAATCTGCAGTTTTATTGAATGCGGATGCAAAAATCCCTAAAAATAGTAATTGGGAAGATGTTGAAATTGAATCGCACGAGGTGTGTTTAAAAAACAAAAAGGCCTATGCTTCTAATTTTAAAATAATAGAGCAGGAAAGTAACAAACTGGCGGCTCGAAGAATTTTTCAGAAGATTGGGGGTAAAACGTTGATGATTAATCCACCCTATCCTACGATGACAGAGGATGAGATTGATGCGTCTTTTGAATTGCCTTATACCAGATTACCACACCCTAAATACAATAAACGAGGCCCTATTCCTGCCTATGAAATGATTAAGTTTTCTATAAACATTCATCGCGGATGTTTTGGAGGCTGTAGTTTTTGTACCATTTCTGCGCATCAAGGGAAGTTTATAGCTTCTAGAAGTCAGGAATCTGTATTGCGGGAGGTTGATACTGTGGCAAATATGCCAGATTTTAAGGGGTATTTATCTGATATTGGCGGCCCAAGTGCAAACATGTATAAAATGAAAGGGAAAGTGCAGGAGATTTGTGATAAGTGTGTGGCGCCATCGTGTATTTCGCCTGTAATTTGTAGCAATCTAGACACGTCTCATAAACCTTTAACTGATTTATATAAAGCGGTTGACAGTCATCCTAAAGTAAAAAAATCGTTTATTGGTAGTGGTATTCGTCATGATATGTTAGTGCCAGAATTCAATAAAAATGCTGACGCTAAAGAATTGGATGATTATACTGAAGAGGTAATGACCAAGCACGTTTCTGGACGACTTAAAGTGGCTCCTGAGCATACCAGTGATCCAGTTTTGAAACTTATGAGGAAACCTTCTTTTAGTTATTTTCATAAGTTTAAGGAACGTTTTGATAGAATTAATATCAAGAAAGGACTAAAGTTACAATTGATTCCTTACTTTATTTCCAATCATCCTGCTTGTGAGGCTGAAGACATGGCAAATTTAGCTGCCGAAACCAAAGATATGGGCTTTCAGTTAGAGCAAGTACAGGGCTTTACACCAACTCCCATGACGGTAGCTACTGTGATTTACTACAGTGGTTATCATCCTTACACGCTTAAAAAGGTAAAAACACCTAAAACCCAGAAAGAAAAAGATGAGCAGCATCGTTTTTTCTTCTGGTATAAAGATGAAAATAAGACATGGATTAAGAATACACTTAATAAACTAGGGCGGCAAGATTTATTGGACGTTTTACTTCCTAAAAAGGAGCAAAAATGGCGAAAAAATAAACCCGGTAAGCCTAAGCATACGTTTGATGATGCGGTGCCTTTTAATAAGCGGAAGAAGAAGGCAAAGTTTCGTTCTAAAAATAAACGCAGATAAGTTTTTTAATTTTTAGTGATGACAATCTCTTCATATGTCGATGTGTAATAAAACACATTAATTAATTCATATGAAAACTACCAAATTTTTTTCGGCATTACTCGTTTTACTACTTACACTATCCTGTTCCAAATCCTCAGATGAGGGAGAAATACAAGATCAAGAAATAGCTATTGAGGGTGTTTGGTTGTTAAGAGATATTACCGATATTAATTTAGAGGGTAACCCTCTTCCTACTGAAGTTTCCCAGGAAATACGTGCCTTTGTTGAGTTAATATTGAATGAGGGTTGCGAAATGATGGTTTTTGAATTTAGGCCTGATAAATCAGTTATATTAGAACAATATGATGTGAACGACTTTAATCCTACTGAAGAGGAAGTGGAGTATATAGTTAATTGTGCAAATATTGACACATTTAATGGTACTTGGGATTTACAGGAGAATCAACTTACTATTTCGGGAGAAGATGATGAATCCAGCTCTTTTTCCATTAGATTACAATCTAGCATAATGATTTTAGAAGATGTTCCACTTGGAGCAATTTTACCTATAGATGGACAAGGAGATTTTGTTTTTGAAAAGCTGGGTAATGGGTAAATTAATTTAATGCGCCTCCAACCAATTATCGCCAATATCTAAATCCACATCCAGAGGTACTTCTAGTTTATAAGCATTTTCCATTTCGGTTTTTACAAGAGTTTTGATAGTCTCTAATTCTGGTTTGTACACATCAAACACCAATTCATCATGCACTTGTAAAAGCATTTTGGTTTTAAAATTACCTTCTGATAGTTTATTATGAATATTAATCATAGCAATTTTAATAATATCAGCAGCACTACCTTGTATAGGCGCATTTACGGCATTACGCTCTGCCGCACCTCGTACAACGGCGTTTCTGGAATTAATATCTTTTAAATAACGACGACGACCTAGAACAGTTTGCACGTAACCATTATCTCTGGCAAAATCTACCTGTTCGCTAATGTAGTTTCTCAGTTTAGGATAAGTAGCATAATAGGTGTCAATCAATTCTTTAGATTCTGCTCTAGACAAATTGGTTTGGTTACTTAATCCAAAAGCAGAAACGCCATAAATAATACCAAAATTTACGGTTTTTGCATTACTACGTTGCTCACGGGTAACATCTTCAATTGCTACATTAAATACTTTTGATGCAGTTGAAGCATGAATATCCTCTCCATTTTGAAATGCAGAAATCATCGTTTCTTCTTTACTTAAAGCCGCAATAATCCTTAATTCTATCTGAGAGTAATCTGCTGCTAAAAGTGTGTAATCTTCGCTTCGCGGAATAAAGGCTTTACGCACTTGTCGTCCACGTTCGGTACGAATCGGAATATTTTGAAGGTTAGGATTGTTGCTACTCAATCGCCCTGTTGCGGCAACAGTTTGCATATAATCAGTATGTACACGTCCTGTAGCATCTTCAACCTGATTTGGTAAGGCATCTACATACGTGCTTTTCAATTTTGATAACCCTCTAAAGTCTAATATATTTTGAATAATTTCATGGTCTTTTGCCAAATAGCTTAGTACATCCTCAGCTGTGGAATACTGTCCGGATTTTGTCTTTTTAGGTTTATCCACCAACTTCATTTTTTCAAAAAGGATAATACCTAATTGTTTTGGAGAAGCAATATTAAATTCTTCTCCTGCGGCTTCATAAATTTTAACTTCTAATGACTTAATGTCTTTATCAAGTGCTAGTGATAAGGTGTTTAAAAAGCCTTTATCTAAGTTAATACCTTCTAGTTCCATATCCGCTAAAACTCGAAGCAGAGGTACTTCAATATCATCAAATAGTTTTTGGGTATTGGCCTCTCCCAACTCATTTTGAAAATGTTCTTTTAATTGTAATGTGATATCAGCGTCCTCAACTGCATATTCAGTTTGTTTTTCCAGTGCAACCTCGCGCATCGATAATTGATTCTTCCCTTTTTTACCAATTAATGTTTCAATAGAAATAGGTGTGTAATTCAAATAGGTTTCGGCCAGCACATCCATATTATGACGCATATCTGGATTGATAAGGTAATGCGCTAACATAGTGTCAAAGAGTTTTCCTTTAACATCAACGCTGTATTTCGCTAAAACTTTAATATCATATTTTAAATTCTGACCAATTTTCTCAATGTTCTCACTTTCAAAAAACGGACGCAGTTGCTCTATTAATTCTTGGGCTTCGTTTTTATCTTCAGGAAATGGTACATAAAAGCCTTTGCTGACTTCCCAAGAAAAAGCAATACCTACTAATTCAGCAGTTAAGGGATTCAATCCTGTAGTTTCTGTATCAAAACATACAGAAGTTTGATTCATTAAGTTTTTAATAAACAATTTAGTCGCCATTCCAGAGGCCACACTTTGGTAGAAATGAGATGTCGTTTCTGCGGTTTTTCGTGTGTGTTCAGGTATAATTTCAGTATCGTTTGATAGATCTGCTCCAAATAAAGAAAACTGACCAGCACCAGCAGATTTTGTTTCTTTAGGTGTTGGTGTGCTTACTGTATTCTGCGTATTAGATGATTGGTTGGATGCTGTTGTAGTGTCAATATCTTGTGCAAAGGTTTTTACAAAATTTTCAGTGAGTCTCCTGAATTCTAACTCTTGAAAAATAGCTTTCACTTTTTCAACATCAGGATGATCGAGCTCAAAATCCTTTGCATTAAACTCCACAGGTACATCTAGCATTATAGTTGCCAGTTTTTTTGAGAGTAATCCTAACTCGCCATTGGCTTCTACCTTCTCTTTCATTTTACCTTTTAACTGATCGGTGTTTGCTAATAAACCTTCCATACTACCAAACTGTGCTAAAAACTTTTTCGCAGTTTTTTCACCTACACCTGGAAGCCCAGGAATATTATCACTGGAATCTCCCATCATACCTAAAAAGTCAATCACTTGCATAGGGTCTTCAACCTCAAACTTTTTTTGTACTTCAGGGATGCCCCAAGTTTCGTAACCACCTCCGAAAACAGGGCGATACATAAAAATATTTTCAGTAACTAATTGTGCAAAATCCTTATCTGGCGTTACCATAAAAGTTTTAAAACCTTCTTTTTCAGCTTGTCGAGAAAGTGTTCCAATAACGTCATCAGCTTCATAACCTTCTTTTACCATAATGGGAATGTGCATCGCTTCCAAAATATTGCAAATATGAGGAATTGCAGTCCGGATACCTTCGGGAGTTTCATCTCGGTTGGCCTTATACGCTTCGTACATTTCAACACGATCTACACTACCGCCTTTATCAAAACAAACGGCTAAGTGGTCTGGACGTTCACGTTTTATCACATCCAATAACGAATTCATAAACCCCATAATTGCAGACGTGTCTTCGCCTTTAGAATTAATGCGAGGGTTTTTTATAAAAGCATAATAGCCACGAAAAATTAAAGCATAAGCATCTACTAAAAAAAGGCGTTTTTGGTCTGACATTTTGTGTGTTTTGATAGAAAACCAAAGCTACAAAAAGTTATTGCCTAATAGAAGTATTATAGTTGAATGTTTCTATGCTTACATGAAATTTCACTAAAGTTTTACCCAAGCGCCAGCTTCAAATCCCCAAAAACCAATTGTTGTAAATGTAGCATTAGTAGAAGTTACATAAATAAAGTCTCCATCAACAGCCGTTAATGCGCTTGCTTGAGCAGCTGTAAACCTACCAGATTTAAATACATTTTGGTCTGCTACCTTTAAATCGCCATTGATTTCAATGTTATTGGTTTGAAAATCGCCATAAATTAATGGGGCAGTAGTACTAGAGTTATCAATATATAATTTATTACTTCCAGATTCTTGCATTCCAGATTGATAACCAATAAACACATTCCCCGATTTATTTTCAGCAGTTCCAGTATTGGTTTCGGGGTCATAATTGCCTCCACCAGATTCAAATCCTATGTATACATTATTTGATGAATTTATGTCAGAATTTCCTGAACTAGCTCCAATAAACACATTTCTATCATTATTTAAATCCGATGCATTGTCATCATCTAACGACCTTCCAGCATAATCTCCCACAGCAGTATTGTTATCTCCATAAATGTTAAATCTAAGCGATTGGTTTCCAGTTGAAGAATTGTTTTGTCCAAATATATTTTCTCCCAAAGAAAACGCACCTATAGCTACATTTGATGAACCAGAAGTATTGCTGTTAAGTGCATTCCCTCCAATGGCTGTATTATTTCTCCCAGAAGTGTTTGCAACTAATGTGGCAAAACCAATAGCGGTATTCCTTAAACCATCAACGTTATTAGTTAGGGCATTATGTCCTATAGCTGTATTATTTCTCCCAGAAGTGTTTGCATCTAAAGTAGATGACCCAATAGCAACATTGTAACTACCAGAAATATTTAATTGTAAAGACTGAAAACCTATAGCAATATTCTGCTCACCTTGATTAGCTGTATTTCCAATAACATTATTTAAGGTATTTAGTCCTATACCGATATTTCTATTATGAGAAGCATCATCAGCATTACCAGCACCAATACCTAAAAATATGGATGAACCATTATTTGATCCATCAATATCAGATTTTCCATCAGATAGGTCGTCTATTTGTTTAACAAACGGAATCCATGATGTTGTTGCATTGTTCCAATAGTAAAACCCTTCTATTGGTGTACCACTACCAGTTACAAAAACAAGCATGCCATTTTGATTTACACCTGGATTAGTAGCTGGAAACTCATCAATTTTAGGAATTAAAATACCATCAGTAATAGCTGGAGTAGCTTGATTACTTGAAGAAATATGTAAAGCTGAATTTGGATTAGTGGTATTTATACCAACTTGCGCTATTATGAATTGAGAAGATGAGATAAAAAAAAGTGATAATAACAATTTGATTTTCATGAATTAAGGGGTGTTTTTCACTAAAAATAGAGAGCGTTGTTTTTTTAATTAATAACAATCCTTTTAACGACTTGCTTATTCTGTTGGGATTTAATTTTTAATATATAAATTCCTGATTCTAAAGAATCAATTGATAGCTTGTTTTGGCTTTTAACAGATATTATTTTTTTGCCTTGTATAGTGTATAATTCCAATGTGTCGAACGATTTATTAGAGTGTATATTTATAATATTATTCGTAGGATTAGGAAATACCCTAACATCTGCTTTCGTAAAAGTAGTGGTGCTTAAACTATTTGTAATTGAAATATTGAAACTTGTATTTGCCGTGTTGTCTGCCAAATCAATAGTTCTAAATACTCTAATCCAATAGGTACCATTTGCTGATAAATTGGTGACAGTTCCAGATTCTTCAAAACACGCTAAGCTAGTATTGCCCATACAGTCATCGAAAATGGCAAAATTATTCCAAGTAGTATTGCCATCAATTTCAATAGCGCCATTAAGAGGCATTTCAAAACTGTACCAGACATCTACATAGTCTTCATTTATTCCAGTTGTACACCCTGTTTCATTATTAACAGTTGCGCCACCAATTTCAAAATTAATAGTAGTAATAGTGCCTTCAGTTAAAGTAAAGGTTTCTGCAGCAGCACAGGTGTCATTAGTAGCGTCTTCGAATGCCTGTATGTCGAAACTTGTAAATGAGTTGTCCGCCAGAGCGACAGTTCTAAACACTCTTAATTTGTAATTAGTTCCGCTAGTTAATCCGCTAATAAATTGATTATTAGTTCCGCATTGAATTAAATTACCGTTGCAGGCATCGTAAAGCGCAAAATTGTTCCAACTGGTAGCACTATTTATGTAGAGATTACCATTAACTGGCATGGTAAATTCGTGCCAGATATCTACATAATCTTCTGTACTATCGCATCCAACTTCGTTAAGCACCTCGGCTCCACCAATGTTAAAACTATATGTCAACGCTTCGGTTGTAACCGTAATAGTTTCTGGAGCAGCACAGGTGTCGTTAGTAACCTCTTCGAATGCTTTTACACCGAAACTTGTAAATGCGTTGTCCGCCAGAGCGACAGTTCTAAATACTCTTAATTTGTAATTGGTTCCGTTGGTTAACCCACTAATAAATTGACTGTTAGTTCCACATTGAATCCTATTGCCGTTGCAGGCATCGTAAAGCGCAAAATTGTTCCAACTGGTAAAACCATTTATATAGAGGTTGCCATTAACTGGCATGGTAAATTCGTACCAGATATCTACATAATCTTCTGTACTATCGCACCCAACTTCGTTAAGCATCTGGGCTCCACCAATATTGAAATCGTATGTCAACTCTTCGATTATTTCAACTGTAATAGGTTCTGCCGTAGCGCACGTATCATTAGTGACCTCTTCGAATGCCTGTATGCCGAAACTTGTAAATCCGTTATCAGCTAGAGTGACGGATCTAAACACTCTTAATTTGTAATTGGTTCCGCTGGTTAACCCACTAATGAATTGACTGTTAGTTCCGCATTTAATCCTATTGCCATTGCAGGCATCGAATAGCGCAAAATTGTTCCAACTGGTAGTGCCATTTATATGGAGGTTACCAGTTACTGGCATGGTAAATTCGTACCAGATATCTACATAATCTTCTGTACTATCGCATCCAATTTCGTTAAGCACTTCGGCCCCACCAATATTAAAATCGTAAGATATCGCTTCGGTTGCAACTGTAATAGGCGCTGCTGTAGCGCAAGTATCATTGGTGACCTCTTCGAATGCTTGTATGCCGAAACTTGTAAATCCGTTGCCAGCTAGAGCGACGGTTCTAAATACTCTTAATTTGTAATTGGTTCCGCTAGTTAACCCACTAATAAATTGGCTGTTAGTTCCGCATTGAATTATATTGCCGTTGCAGGCATCGTATAGCGCAAAATTGTTCCAACTACTAACACCATTTATATAAAGATTACCATTTACTGGCATAGTAAATTCGTACCATACGTCAACATAATCATCAGTGGTAGTACATCCTAATTCGTTATTGACGGAAGCATCAACAATTTCAAAGGTAAAGGATGTAAGCGAAGTGTCTATAGTAATGAGTTCTGCATTGGCACAATTGTCGTTTGCAGGTTGACCAAAGGTTATTTGTAAAGAAGCTAAACATAAAATGAGGTAGAATTGTTTCATGATATTAGTTATTTGCATTTTAATAAATGATAGAGTTCTTCATACTTATATTCATAAAATGCATACTGGTGGATATTTGATTTAAGTATAAATTGTTTTATTATAATCTCTTAATATCTGTAGTTTTTCTATTAACACAAGTATTATTATACAGTGTAACACATAATACACTAGAGTTTAATACCACTAAAGAAATTGGTAGCGTTGAAGTTTTCATAACGAATAGAATTTTTAAACTGAGTTCGATTAATTTGATAAAAGCAAACACCTCGATTATTTTTTGTTTAAATAAAATGATTATCCTCAGAGGTTTACTCCTCCCTTTTAGATTTTAAAAGACCAACCAAAGCTCTCAAAATCGTGCAGTTCATATATTTGGTTAGCGTATTATCAAATATTTAATAATCGAACTCAGGTTTGCCATTAATAGCTACGCAAATCTATCTTTGAATCGAAAAATTGACGTGGACTATTTTTTCAAAAGCGGGTAGTATTTTGTCCAATAGAAGAAATTGAAAGATTATATTCTTTCAAATAGAATAATTTAATTATTGATAATCAATTAGTTACGAAAATTAGATGGACTATCGTTAAACTCCTCCTTAAAAGCTTTACTAAACCAGTTAGGATTATTAAACCCTGTAGAGTATGCGATTTCTGAAACAGAAAGTTCAGTAGACTTGAGCAGTTTTTTGGCCTTTTCCAAACGTACTTTCCTAATAAAAATTGCTGTACTAGTATTTGTGATTGCTTTTAATTTTCGGTAGAGCTGTGAGTCGCTCATGGCCATGTATTTTGCTAATTCTTTAGCTCCAAAATTTGGGTCTTCTATATGTAGATGAATAGCATCCAAAGTAGTATTTAAGAAGATGAGGTTTTTATCTGTGGGTTGGTTGTTCTCACATGAAGATTCAACAATTTTAGTAACGGTATAACGTTCTTGTAATTTCTTTCGTTTTGCAATGAGCATTTGCATACGCAAACGCAATTCTTCTTTTTGAAAAGGTTTAGTTAAATAAGCATCTGCACCACTGGTAATTCCTTCTAATTTATCCTCTTGCATAGCTTTTGAGGTTAACACTATTATAGGAATATGATTTGTATTGTTATTAGATTGCAGTTTTTGTGTAAGTTCAAAACCATCCATAATAGGCATCATAACATCTGTAATCACAATATCTGGAATTTGTTTTGTAGCAAGTTCTAATCCTTGTTTACCATCTTTCGCAACTGTAACTTTATAATCTGGTTTTAGACAAGAAGTGATATAACGTGCCATATCGGTATTGTCTTCTACAATAAGTACGCTATTAGCATCTTCCTCTGTAACAACATCATCAATTTGAGGTACTACTGGAACAATAGTTGTTTTTTTATTGTTTACAAATGGATCTTTTAGTTCTTCATTGTTTGTAATAGGTAATGTTATTGTAAATGTAGAACCTTGTCCTAATTTTGATTGCACTTCAATCTTACCTTTAAAAAGTTCTACCAATTCTTTAGTTAGCGCTAAACCAATTCCTGTGCCTTGTGATACTTTTTGATCAGCATTTTCTACTTGGTAAAAGCGATCAAAAATAAAAGGCAATGCTTCTTCTGAAATTCCATAACCTTGATCTATCACTTCCAATCGTAGGGTTTTATTATTTAGTTTTTCTAGATTGATTGTTAACTCTGATTGCTGAGGTGAAAATTTTAATGCATTAGAAATAAGATTAGTGAGGATTTGACGCCATTTTTCGGCATCATAATCTATAATTATTTTATCTGGTTTTGAATTAAACTTTAACGTTATGAGCTTATCTGATGCGATGTTTAGAAAGCTATCTACAATATGATTCGTATAAGTTACGATATCATTCTGAATAAGATTGGTATTGAGTTGTTTCTTTTCGAGCTTTGCTAAATTTAGCATTTGGTTTACTAAATCTAGTAAATTATTACTGTTTTGTTCTATGGTTTCTAATGATGTTTTAATACCCTCTTTACTTGAAAACCCCTCTTTTAAATTATCTACATAACCATTTATTATGGTTAGGGGTGTTCTAAACTCATGAGTAATATTTGTAATAAAGCGAGATTTTAGAGTATCTAATTCTTGTAAACGTTTAGATTCTTGTCTTGCAATTTGCCGTTGCAAGCTTAACCTGTAGAATATATAAGCCAAAACTAAAAATGTTAGAATATAAAAAGCGTAAGCAATATTATTTTGATACCATGGCGGAATAACTTTAATTAGTAACTCTAAAGGTGGTTTGTTCCAAATCTTATTACGCGACTTTCCTTGTATTTTTAATTGATTTAGTCCTATAGGTAAACTTAATATTTGGAGTTCTTTAGAGTTTCTTAGTTCATTCCATTGGTTATCATTTAATGCATATATAAATTGATTGTTTTTATTGGGTCTAAGGTCTAAATCTGAAAAATTGATATAACATGGGAAATCATCATGATTTAATACAATCTCTTTAGTTTTTGTAATACTCTCCTTTGTAATTTCTGGGTAACTTAAAGCATTTATTTCTTCATCTTTAATTCGAAGAGACGTGAATGTAAGGTTTCCAGGGACGTCTAGCTCTGAAACTCTTTTCGGATTAAAAATATTAAATCCTTTTACGCCTCCAACGTAAATTTTGTTAGTCTCTTTATCGTATAAATGTCCACCAAGGTTAAACTCTGTGCCTTGTATACCATCGTGTTGGTTGTAGTTTGTAAACTCCTCAGTTAATTTATTAAACTTAAAAAGACCACCATTGGTAGTAAGCCATAAATTACGATCTACATCTTCTGTAATACTATAGACCACTGTATTGGTTAAACCTTGTGCTTTTTCGTAGCGTTTAAAAGTTTGACTTGTTGTGTTAAACTTGTTAAAACCTTCTTGGGTAGCTACCCATAAGGTTTTATCTGCATCATGCCACGTGTGTAATGTTGTGTTATTACTAAGGCTTGTGCTATCATTATCTATGTTAAAGTAATTTGTAAACTTTGGTTTTCTGTAATTGATGTCTTCAAATTGTAGCTTATTAAGTCCATTTTCAGAAGTAATCCAGTAGTTTAAATCGCTATCTTGAGACATATTATAAGTGAAGTTTGAACTAATGGAGTTTGAATTAGCATCAACTTTATAATGATCAAAAGTGAAGCTTTTGGCTTTTATGTTTCCAGTAAATCTATTAACGCCACCACCATATGTCATAATCCATATACTGCCTTTGTGGTCAACATATACGCCTCTTGTAGCATCATTGCTCAAGGATGTATTATCTTGAATGTTATTAAATAAACTTATTATTTTTGGTTGTCGAGGGTTAAAGTTATTAAGATCTATTATAGAAAGTCCTTTTAATGTGGCCACCCATAGATAGTTTTCAGGGTCTATAGCCATACCTCTAATTACATTAAATGCTAATGCGTTATTAGTGTTTTCTTTAGTAATGTAAGTGGTATTTTGATTGGAATCGATACAATTAATTCCTTTACGTGTTCCTACAAAAGTAAAATCTCTATTTTTAGCAAAAGATAAAATGAATGCATTGTTAAGCGTAATATTTGATGTTGTATTAATAGTTTTAAAGACAGGTTCTGTTGATGTAGTTACATCTAGATTATGGGTGCCAACCCATAGCATTTTTCCATCTGTAAAGGTATCGTGAACACGATCTGAAGTAATAGAATTCGTGTTTTTTTGTTTGGCTTTGTAAACTACAACATCTTTAAATTTACCAATTTCTTCATTAAACCCTTTAGCAATAAAAAGCCCATTAAAAGTGCCTATGTAAAACGTACTGTTATATGCGTCTATTGATGAGATATTTAGATTTTCATTCAGCTGTATTTCTTTTTCTAATACTATTTTAGAAAGTTTGTTCTCAATGGTATTGAAAACAAACAAACCATTTGTAGTACCTATAAAAATAGTATGGTTTTTTACAAATAAAGTAGTTATGCTTCCTAAAGCTTTGCCTAAATCTATCTCTTTAAAAGTTGGTTTATGGTTTAATGCTATTTCAGCAGTAAAAAGGCGACCATCTAAAGTACCTATACACACATCATTACCATTGGCGAAGGAGGCACTATATTGTGATTTTTTATTTGGTCTAATAATTTTTTCTGATTTGTGTATTGTGCCGTTTTTATCGAAAATAACTATGCCCTCATTCAAGATGGTGGCTATAATCATACCACTAGCAGTCTTAGATAAACTGTTACATTTGCCCTTATTTATAGAAGTGGTTTTAAAACTATTTATATTAGGATTGTAAATAGATATACCATTATTGTTAGTACCAATCCAAATATTGCCATGATCATCTTCAATTAGTGCATTTATATAATTACCAGAAATACTTGAAGCATTATTTTTTTCGCTTTTGTAGATTTTGAAAGTAGTACCATCAAATCTATTTAAGCCTTCTTGTGTGCCAATCCATAAAAATCCATTCGAATCTTTTAAAATAGACCTAATCGTTGTTTGTGATATACCATCATCTAATCCATAATGGTAAAAATTCATTTCTTGACCAGATAGGTTTGAAAAAACAATTGCTACAAATAAGGTAATTAAAATGTGTTTTAACATAGACATTACTTAATCTACAACCACAAAAAGTTAGTTTTAACTTATAATCTTAGTAAGTTACATTTTGCTTGTCTAAAACGGTTTTAGCTCTAAACGAATAGAATATAAGATAAACAAAGCAGAATACTGCAATCCAGTAGGAAGATTGAATACTAAAAACATCAGCTAATTTTCCTTGTACTGGCGGTATAATAGCACCACCAAGAATCATCATTACTAAAAACGCCGATCCTTGGGATGTATATTTTCCCAAACCAGCAATACTCAACGTAAAAATACAAGGCCACATTATAGAGCAAAATAGTCCACCAGATAAAAATGCAAATAAAGCTATATTTCCAGACGAAAATAAACCAATTAACATGGCTATTCCTCCTAATAAACTAAAAGTTTTTAATGTGGTTACAGGATTATCTTTAGCATAGAAAAACCCAAGAATTTGTACAGCGATACATATTGAGAAGAATAGAATTTCATTGGTGGTAAATGTATATTTTATAGAGTTTACCAACACAATAACGCCCAGCGCAACGTAAGGGATAATAATACGTAGCACTTTTTTAAGACCTTTACTTGGATTAAAAACTGTGATAGCGCCTACCCAACGCCCAATCATTAAACCACCCCAATAGAGTGAAATATATTTTCCTAATTCAGAATCATTTAAAATGGGCAGCCCTATACCATTTAATCCAGAATCTCCCACTGCTTTCTTTAACAGTTCGCCTAAATTACTTCCTATGGTTACCTCTGTACCCACATAAGTAAATATGGCTAACATCCCTAAAACCAGTTGCGGATATTTCATGGCACCCCAGCCCTCAGGCTTTTTGGCAGAACTAGAGTTTGCAATAAAAATTGAGGCCACTACAGCAAAAAGAGCAACAAAAAGCACTACTAAACGTTTTTGTTCTAAATCTTCTGTTGCAATAGAATTCCCAGAATATGTGCTAAAAATATAACCAAAGCAGGCTATGATGATGAGCGTTAGTATAATTAATAAATTCCTAGCTTTATTAGCTGGTTCAAAAGCGGTATCAGATTTTAAAGCAGGCAATTTTTTTGAAAAATAGAATAAAGCTGCGGCGAGTAAAAACAGTAGTCCCACACCTACATAAAGCCATTGTACCGTAATTAAGGTAATCTCGTTACTTTTTATCATGCTTGCCAGTTCGCTAGTAGACCAAGAGGCTGACCCAAATATTACCAAGCTTACTACCACAGGACCAATAGTTGTTCCAAAAGAATTAATACCACCGGCTAAATTTAAGCGATGGGAACCTGTTTTTGGGTCGCCCAAAGCAATAGCAAAAGGGTTTGCGGCGGTTTGTTGTAACGAAAAACCTAAACCAACAATAAATAGGACAATAAGCACAAAATAGAATACAGCTGTTTGCCCCTGTTCTGCACCAGAAGTCGCGGGAAACATTATAAAAGCACCAATCGCTGATAACAGTAAACCATACACAATACCGTTTTTGTAACCCCAATTATTCAAAATATCTCGTTTTACAGCGCTGGAAAGAACAAATAACAATAATGCTCCTATATAATATGCGCCATAAAATGCAAAGTCAACCAACTGCGATTGAAATTGATCAATACTAAAATACGTTTTACAAAAAGGGATAAACACGCCGTTAGAGGCAGCAATAAAACCCCAGAAGAAGAATACGGTTACTAAAGTGGCAAGAGCTGATTTGTTGTTTTTATTGTCCATTCTTAAAAGTGAGTTTTAATTTCAAAATCCCTAAGATACTAAAAGACTACTAAGCTACAACTCAAAATTAATTTAGGTTATTGACGTTGAAATTAAAAAACCATTAACATTATCATAAGATTTTAAGGTGTTTTAATCAGTATCTTTACAGCAAAAAACCTATGCTTCGCTGGATTATTTTCTTGCTTATTCTTATAGCTGTAGATGTATATGCATTTCAGGCGTTTCGTACCATATCTAAAAATGTATGGCTAAGTGTGTTGTATTGGGGTATAGCACTGTTGGTAATTGGAAATTTTGTCTACCAGTATTATGGTATAAATAGAGGCGATTTTGGGAACCCTCAAGCTTATGCGTTTGCCTTTCTCATCGCATTTTTGGTACCTAAAATGATAATATTAGGGCTTATGTTTGCCGAGGATATTTTTAGAGTACCCCAAGCTTTATTTCGATATTTTACTGAGGGATCAAACACTGGTATAAAGTATATGCCCTCTCGCAGAACCTTTATTTCTAAAATAGCCCTAGGTATTGCAGCTATCCCTTTTGGAGCTATTCTTTATGGTGTTTACAAAGGAAAATACAACTTTAAAGTGTTAAACTATACATTAACATTTAAAGATTTACCCGATGCTTTTGATGGGTATAAGCTTACACAAATTAGCGATGTGCATTCTGGTAGTTTTGATAATATTGATAAGGTGTCTTACGCTATAGATTTAATAAATGAACAAAAGAGTGATGTCATTTTGTTTACTGGAGATATGGTAAATAATGAAGCTAAAGAAATGCTCCCGTATGTTGATATTTTTAGCAAACTAAAAGCTAAAGATGGATTATATTCTGTTTTAGGTAATCACGATTATGGTGATTATTTAAGATGGGAAACTCCAGAAGCAAAGTCTAAAAATTTAGAACACCTAAAAGACATTCAAAAAGAAATTGGTTTTAATCTATTATTAAATGAAAGCAGATATATTGAAAAGAACGGAGAAAAAATAGCTCTAATTGGGGTTGAAAATTGGGGTGCAGGAGGCTTTAAAAAAGCAGGCGATTTAAAAAAAGCAACAAAAAATATCGACAAGGAAGATTTCAAGATATTATTGAGTCACGATCCATCACATTGGGAGAAACAAGTTATTAAGGATGACTACCATTACCATCTAACATTAAGCGGTCATACCCACGGTATGCAGTTTGGTATAGAAATACCAGGTTGGTTTAAATGGAGTCCTGTAAAGTGGCGTTACAAGTACTGGGCTGGTATATATCAAGAATTAGGTCAGTATATAAATGTAAATAGAGGTTTCGGGTATCTAGGCTTTCCTGGGCGCGTTGGTATTTGGCCAGAGATTACAGTTATAGAACTTAAAAAAGGCTCTGATAGTGCGTAATTGCATGGAAATGTTATATTTACTCTAAAAATTTGTTATTTTTATCAATAAAGTCAGACTAAACCTATCGAAAAAAGTAGATTTTAGATGTTTAAAATCTGCATTAGGTTTGTATATGATGTTTGAATTAAAACATTAAAAGTATGTCAAAATTTGGGGAACTAATTGATGTTGAAGTTCCAGTTCTGTTTGATTTTTATGCAGAATGGAACGAACAATCTACTGCAATGCATCCCGTTCTTCGAGATGTTGCCGCAGCCCTTGGCGATAAAGCTAAAGTCATTAAAATTGATGTTGAAAAAAATCAAGAATTGGCAGAGGCACTTCGTGTAAAAGGGTTGCCAACGCTAATTATATACAAAGATGGCGAGATGAAATGGCGACAAAGTGGAGAGCAAGACGCCAATACCTTGATTGAAATCGTACAGGATTATATTTAACTTCTATATTTTAAAGTTTTTATTGTCTACCACATTTTTCGGCGTAGTTACTCGAAAGAGGTTGAGCTTTACTCATTGATTTCTATTTTAAATTAATCAAATCGTAAATATAAATATTTCACTACTCAATCATGTAGTTCTATCCCTAAAGCACCTTCTTGCTATAGCCAGTATTAAAAACACAAAGAAAAGCATACCTGTAAAAGTATGAACAAATACATAGCAATTTAAATCAATACATTAAATTTGCACACTTAATGTAAATTGAATTTATTTTTCAGATTTATAATGAAATATGATGAAATGCTGAAATAACCCCGATAATTATCGAGACAGCATAATGACAACTATGAATAAACCAATCTCCATTACAGCCATTTCATCCCTATCCTCGCTTGGCTCCTCCCAAGAAGATATATGGAATAATTACCAAAACAGTAAACATTATATATCAGAAAAAGAAGTTTTGGACAAGCCTGTATTTGTATCACAACTTTCTAGTGAAACAAAACAAAATATTGAAGTATTACGACATTCAGATAGTAAATACAAATCTTTAGATGAAACCGTATTGTATGCCATATACGCATCAAGGCAAGCAGTAAAACTAGCCAATTGGAACGCTGCAGACAATTTTGGTGTAAACATTGGCTCGTCTCGTGGCGCTACAGGATTGTTTGAAACTTATCATCAATCATTTTTAGAAAATCATAAAGCAGAAACCTTAAGTTCTCCAACCACTACCTTAGGAAATATTTCCTCTTGGGTAGCACACGATTTACAAACCCAAGGTCCAGAAATAAGCCATTCCATAACCTGTTCCACAGCACTACACTCTGTATTAAATGGCATCGCATGGATTAACTCTGGGATGTGTGATAAGTTTTTAGTTGGCGGTAGCGAGGCACCGTTAACATCTTTTACCATAGCACAAATGCAAGCCTTAAAAATCTATTCAAAAGAAACGGGCAACTTTCCGTGTCGCGCTCTAGATTTAGATAAAACCAAAAATACCATGGTTTTGGGAGAAGGTGCTAGCATGATCTGTTTAGAAGCAGGAGAAACAAAAAACGCATTAGCTACTATAAAGGGATTTGGTTATGCTACTGAAATTTTAAAACACAATATATCTATTTCAAGTGATGCTAAATGCTTTCAAAAGTCAATGAAGATGGCTTTAGGTAGTTTAAATCCCGAGGCTATTGATGTTATAGTAATGCACGCCCCAGGCACAGTAAAAGGCGATGCTTCTGAATATAAAGCAATACAAAAACTCTTCAAGGATAAAATACCAGCTTTAACTTCCAACAAATGGAAAATTGGCCATACATTTGGCGCTTCGGGTGCCTTAAGTTTAGAACTTGCAACTCTAATGATACAAAAACAAAAATACATTGATATCCCCTATTTAAAATCCCAAAAAACTCCTAAAACCATAAAAAATATAATAATAAATGCTGTTGGTTTTGGAGGTAATGCAGTTTCTATATTATTAAGTAAAAACTAAACATTTTATCTTTTAATTACTATTTTTGATATTAACTAACTGATAGATTCATGAGCGCGACTAAACACAACTGGACGAAAGCCGAAATTCTAGATATATATAACAAACCTTTAATGGAGTTGCTTTACGAAGCCGCAACAATACATCGTGTAAATCACGACCCAAATACAGTACAAGTATCTACACTTTTATCCATAAAAACTGGTGGTTGTCCTGAAGATTGTGGCTATTGCCCACAAGCCGCACGTTACCACACTGATATTGAAGGGAATGATTTAATGAGCGTTCAGCAAGTTAAAGCGCAAGCTTTACGAGCAAAATCTAGTGGAAGTTCGCGTGTGTGTATGGGTGCTGCATGGCGTAATGTAAAAGATGGCGAAGAGTTTGATCAGGTTTTAGAAATGGTGCGTACCATTAATAAATTAGATATGGAAGTGTGTTGTACTTTAGGCATGCTTACCGAAAATCAAGCACAACGTTTGGCAGAAGCTGGATTGTATGCATATAATCATAATTTAGATTCTTCTGAGGAATATTATAAAGAAGTGATTTCTACACGTGGTTTTGAAGATCGTTTAGAAACTATTGATAACGTACGTAAAACTAATGTTACGGTATGCAGTGGAGGTATTATAGGTATGGGAGAACGTATTGAAGATAGAGCCGGTATGCTTGTGGCGCTTTCTACCTTAAATCCACAACCAGAGTCTACTCCTATTAATGCTCTAGTTGCTGTTGATGGCACACCTCTTGAAGACCAAAAACCTGTATCCATTTGGGATATGGTACGTATGGTCGCCACCACACGTATCGTTTTACCTGAAACCCAAGTACGCTTAAGTGCTGGTAGAACGCAAATGAGTAGAGAAGGACAAGCCATGTGTTTTTTTGCTGGTGCTAACTCTATTTTTGCTGGAGATAAACTATTAACTACACCTAATCCTGATGTAAACGAGGATATGGAAATGTTTAAATTACTTGGATTAAACCCACAAAAACCTTTTACTAAAAAAGTACAACCGCAAACTGTTGAGGCCAAAGACTCTGAGTTTGAAGCGTTGGGCGAAAAACCAAAATGGACAAGACCTGAGCATACCATAGCGCGTAATGAGGCTGCAAAAGTAAAGGCAAAGGCGGTTAAATAAATTTATTTGATTTATGTTGCTTTAAAGGCAGACAACCCCACTCCCTTGTGAGTAACTTGCCTGCTTGCAGGCAGGCGCCCAAAATACTATTTTACATTTTGTAACGTTTTCTTAACTTTGAATAACTAAACAAAACTTTCTTTGACGTTAAACCTACAGGACATTCCGCGCGTAAAAACGATTACAAAAGCTGAGTTTTTAAAGCACTATTTTAAACCTCAAAAACCTGTGGTTATTGAGCAGTTTATTGATGATTGGCCTGCATATAGCAAATGGAATTTAGAGTATTTTAAAACTATTGGCGGCAATTTAACTGTACCATTGTATGATGACAGACCGGTAGATTATAAGGATGGTTTTAACGAGCCTCATGCCAAAATGAAACTTAGTGAGTATGTTGATTTATTAAAGCGAGAGCCTACTAAATATCGTATTTTTCTTTGGAATGCACTAAAAGAAATTCCGAAACTACAACAGGATTTTACCTTTCCTGATTTTGGATTACGTTTAATGAAAGGTATTCCTATGCTATTTTTTGGTGGTCGTGAGTCTCATACTTTTATGCACTATGATATTGATTTAGCTAATATTTTTCATTTTCATTTTGAAGGTAAAAAAGAGTGTATTCTATTTGACCAAAAGCAGAATAGCTACCTTTATAAAATTCCGCATTCGTTAATTACTAGAGAAGATATAGATTTTAAAAACCCAGATTTTGAAAAATGGCCTATGCTTAAAAAAGCTAAGGGTTATAAAACAGAATTAAATCATGGCGAAGTATTGTATATGCCAGAAGGTTATTGGCATTATATGCGTTATGTAACGCCTGGTTTTTCTATGAGTTTGCGTGCTATTGCTAGAAACCCAAAAAACTTTAGTAAGGCACTTTATAATATTTTAATTATGCGCAATTTTGATAATGTAATGCGACGTGTAAAAGGGCAAAAATGGATAGATTGGAAAAATGAGCAAGCTATTACTCGTACTCATAAACATTTGTAAAGCCTTTGCCGTTATAAAACTTATAATATCTTTGCACGCTTTAAAACTCAAATCTTAAAAACAATTTTGAAGATGAAAAAACTAATTTTAGTACTCGCAATTTTAAGTGTTTCACTTATTAACGCACAAGCGTACACTGGTAAAAATGACAACAAATTTCAAGTTGGTTTAAATGCCCAAGACAATGGTACAGGTATTAACATCAGTTATGATTATGGCTTTGGAGAAAACATCTCTTTTGGTTTTACCTCAACCTATCTTTTAGGTGTTGAAGAGTCAATTGATGCCAGTTTCACAGACCGTTTTGATATAAGGGCGCGTTTTAATGCCAACTTAGGTAATGTAGTTAACGTTAGTGATAATTTTGATATATATCCTGGTTTAAGTTTAGGCATGAAAAATTTTGGTGGACATTTAGGGATGCGTTATTTCTTTACGGAAGGCTTTGGTATTTACACTGAATTGAATACGCCATTGGCAAAATTTAATTCGGATGGCTTAACCCCTGCTGAAATGCTTCATAACCAATTTACGGTTAATTTTGGAGCTAGTTTTAATCTATAAATACTCCAGAAAAATATAAAAAAGCGGATGATATGTAACATATTATCCGCTTTTTTATGGATTTACTCGAAAAGCTCCCTAGCTTTTTCGTACACTAAGTGCGTTTCCCAGCCTCTATATAGCAGATAATCGATAAATTTTCGCTTTTTTTTAAGTTTGTTTGGTTCCGTTATAGAATTCGCTTTTTTTTCGGCTAAATCATTGAAAACCTCGATGTAATCCGATTCTTCTATTTCTGCAAGTGCTTGATTTATATTAACTTTGCCAATGTCTTTTTGCTTTAATTCATGAGTTAATCGACGTCGGCCCCAAGCCTTAATTTTAAACTTACCGCTTACAAATGTTTTGGCAAAACGTTCTTCATTAAGAAAGTTATGTTCCAAAAGATGAACTATGATCACATCGATAGCCTCGGGTATCATGTGCATAGATTTTAGTTTTTGCCGTACTTCTTTATGACAACGTTCTTGGTACACACAATAACGCTCTAATTTTCTAGTAGCTTCTTGTACTGTATATGTTTTTTTGGTTTGCATTGCGAATTCAAAAATAACAATTGAAAACAATTAAAATTAATAGATCCAAATCTAGTTTTAAAAACTTAACATTATGAAAAAAATTACTTTAATATTACTATTGCTTTTAGGAGTTAGTTTTAGTTATGGGCAAACTATTCTAGCTAAAGAAGATATTGCTATAATTGGTGTAAATACGGATAATGAAGATTTTACGTTCTTACTAAGAGTTGGTATAACCGCAGGAACACAGATTTATTTTTCTGATAACGAAGTAAATGCAACTGGTACTGGATTACAAGATTTGAATGAAGGCGTAGTTTTATTTACTGCAGCTACAGACTACACATGTGGAACAATTATAAGTTTTTTACAGAATAATGCTGAATTTACCTCTGTTAGTGGTTTATTTATGCTGAATAATAGCGGAGATCAAGTACTAGCATTTCAAGGTTTTGATGTTACAACTAGAAATTGGACCACTTTTCTTCATGCTAATACTGATCCCCCTATTACTTTACCAGTTGGCTTTACTAGTGCTGATATTGTTGATGGAAATAGAGACAATAGAGAATATATTGGGGGTACTTCTGACCCTAGTTGGACAGATTTAAACACCTTTGCCAATTACAATCATGGGAACAATTACAGTGGAGTAACACTAAGTACCTCTCCCTTTATTTGCACTACTTGTTCTGGATCTACTGTAACTTGGATAGCTGGAGCTTGGTTACCAATAAGCGGTCCCAATCTTAGTACTCCAGTAATCATTGCGGATAACTTTGATACTACAATTGATGGGAGTTTTAGCGCCTGTTCATTAACCATTAATATTAATATTAATTTAAACGTTAATAATGGTGATTATGTTGAAGTACAAAATGATGTAACTGTAGATGGGGAACTTTTTGTGCAATCTCAAGGTAATTTTGTACAAAATAGCGACACAGCAAGTTTCACAGATAATTCTACTAATGGTGTACAAGTTCTCAAAGGTAAAACTTTTCCAAGAAAATTTTCCTATACCTATTGGAGCTCTCCAATTGTAGATGAGACAATAGAACAAGTATTCAGTACTGTTCAAGGAGACAGACGTTTTTCGTTTAATGCTGCCAACTTTGTAGATGTACAACAAGAAGATGGGAATTCAGGAGTTTTTAATCCTGGATCTGACGATATAGATGATAACGGGGACGACTGGCAAATAGCCAGTGGTACTATGCAACCAGGGGTTGGTTATGCTGCTATTGCTAGCCAACTTGGACCTGCATTTCCTCGTACTGAAAGTTTTACTTTTACAGGGGAGTTTAACAATGGTACCATTCAAGTGCCTCTTGTTAACAACAGTGGAGGTGCATATAACGATTGGAATTTTATTGGAAATCCATATCCTTGTGCTATTGATGCTGACGAATTTCTGTCAGTAAATAGTGCTTTGGTAGGAGCATTATATTTTTGGGATCAAGCAACACCTGAAAGTGATACTGCTGGAGGTAGCCAAGGACAAAATTTTTCAGTAGATGATTATGCTACATACAATGGAACAATGGGTATTGGAGCTAGAGCGGGTACTGGTGCTCAACCTAATGGCTTTGTTGCTTCCTGCCAAGGTTTCTTTGTTGAAGCACTAACTGCAGGCAATGTTACTTTTAATAATTCAATGCGTACTACAACAAATGATAATAGCCAGTTTTTTAAGAACGTAAATTCTAAAAACAATTCGTCATCTAGTTCTTTCAATAAATTATGGGTAAACCTAACAACAGATAACGGTGTTTTTAGCCAAATAGGAGTTGGGTATGTTACTGGAGCTACGGATTTTAACGATGGTGTATATTATGACGCAAAAAGAATTATTAGTTCTGGAAATGCTGCAATATTATATTCAACCATAGAAAATGATACTGATAAATTTGCTATACAAGGTAAGGCAATTTCTAGTTTAGATTCTAATGAAAATATAAGATTAGGTTTAAGTACAAATATTGAGGTAGCAACTGTATATACATTATCTATAGCACAATTTGAAGGAAATTTTATTGCCAATAACTCCGTTTATCTTAAAGATAATTTAACTAATACAATACACAATTTATCTGATGATGGCGATTATAGTTTTACATCAGAAGTTGGAGAATTTAATGACCGTTTTGAGATTGCATTTAACGCCGATGCATTATCTAATGATGGTTTTGAATTAAACACCAATGCTATTAAAATCATACAATTAGAAAATGAAGCTATTCAATTTACTACAGAAGTTTCAACATTTACATCTATTTCAGTATTTGATCTTTTAGGTAGGACACTTTATAAGCTAAATGCTAGCAGTAATGATGAGACTTATAATTTAAATACGCTTAAAAGTTCAGTATACATAGCCACAATAGAACTTGCAAACGGTAGTACTCTAAGCAAAAAATTTATTAAAAAATAAAACTAGTTTTACCTTACAGTGATTCACGCCATTCTAAAAATTAGAATGGCTTGTTTTTTATAGACTATATTTTAAAGCCAAAAGAAGATTTCGTCCCGGTGCTGCAATGCCAGAAGAATAAGGTCTGTAACGTTGGTTTGTAATATTCTCTAAAGCTACTGTTAAAATAGTTGTTTTACTTACCTTATACTGGCTTCTTAAATTTAAAGTGTACCACGATGGCGCAAAAGGATTTCCATTCTTATCTGCGGCATAAATAAAATCTTTTTCAACTTCTGAAGGTGCTAATTCATTAAAAGAGAGTTCTCCATTATACATCGTAAAAGCATCTAGCATTAAATCTTTATATTCCCATACTAAATGTGTATTCCCAAAATTTGGAGCTACATGACGTATTGGTACTTCAATATTATCATTCTCTTCTGTCCCTCCTATTACACTGTATTGAGAAGTTAACTTCAGTGCTTTGGTAAATTGCATTTTTAACCCCACTTCAAATCCATAAATCCAAGCTTTAGATGCATTTTGTATGGCTTGTATATTACTTAATGCCCCATCGTACACTATTTCGGTCTGTCCATTTAAGGTGTAATCGCGTCGTACAAGAGCATTATCCAAATACGTGTAATAGGTACTTAAATCGAGTATTAATTTCTTATTGAAATCTAATTTCAGGCCTACTTCTCCCCCATAAGCATATTCTGGTCGTAACATTTGGTTTGGTACTACTACAGATCCAGGTTCTGAGTCAAACACCTTACCTATATCATCAACATTAGGAGCTCTAAATGCTGATGCCGCATTAAGTTTCCATTGTATGGTTTCATTAGGAGACCATGTTATTCCTGCAGTGCCTGTTAAGGCCCCTGCAGTATTTTTAGAGCTTTGAAAAGGTAAATTTAAAAACCTATTATTTTCAGTAAAATCTGCCTCAGATGCTACATGATTAAATCGTAACCCCGATTGAAGTACAAATTTTGTATTTGGCTTATATTTTAAGTTGGCATAAGCTGCAGACGATGCCCAAGTAGCACCATTGGGATATCGAGACAAAGTTTCAGTTCTATTTCCATTAGAAATATTCTCAGTTACACCGCTAGAAGATACTTTATTAAACACATATTCTATTCCATAAAATAGTCGTGTTTTTTCACTTAATCGTTTTTCAAAATCTAGATTAAAGGAATAGGCGTCTACTGCCTCTTCTCGTATTCGTCGATCAGTTGTTCCAAAATCTCTATCTATCCTACTTTCTTGAAAATTTTGATAGGCTAGAGTTGCTTTTATCTTGTCATATAAATTAGAACCACTACTAAGTTTAGTAACATGAAGATTAGACATAAACCATTTTTGTGGTCCATAATTCCATTCAGCTGACCTTAAATTGTCTCCTAGATAACGGATAAGGCGATCGTACCTAGGAATATCAGATGATTTTGAATAGTGTAAACCTAGATCAAAACTCAAATTTTTATAGGGCTCAAATCTTATCTTTTGAGTGAGATTTAATTGATTATAACCTGAAAACTTTTGAACCCTAGGGTTTGGATTTTCAACCACAGCGTCATTCCCATTATCAGAAATAACAAATTCTGGTCTTAAGTAATCATCTGGTCCATGAGAACCCATTTGTAAATCATTAAAATCGGCATAAGTCACACTAGACAAAAATCCCCATTTCTTATAGCCTAAATTTAGATTTAAATGTCCTGTTTTCTCATTACTTGCCGAAGCATACCGTATTAAAGAATTTGATTTTACCAGTAATGAATCTGTATGTGATAATTCTGGGGTCTTAGTGTAAAAACTCATAACCCCACCAATAGCATCACTTCCATAGATAACAGAACCAGAGCCAAGAGTAACTTCTGTACTCTGAATTGAAAGTGGATCTACGGCAATAACATTATGCACATTGCCTCCTCTAAAAATAGCATTATTCATCCTAACACCGTCAACAGTGATAAGTAATCGATTTGTTGAAAACCCACGAATCATAGGACTACCTCCTCCCAATTGACTTCTTTGCACAAAAATGGCACCTGTATTTTGAAGTACATCTGCTGTTGTTTGTGGATTTGTAAACTCAATAATTTCAGAATTACTGTTTACAATTTTTTGTGAGATATCTCGTTTATGCTGCTCAAATTTTGAGACAGAAACCACTATTTCTTTTAGACCTCTTGTATTGGCATCGAGGTATACAATTTTTGTTTTTAAAACCTCTGCCTTAGTCAAGTATTTAGTAATATGCGATAAGTGTTGAAAGTAGAGCGTATCGGTTAACGCAAATTTATCTAAGCTGGCAATACCCTTAAAATCTGTAACTACACTCTTAGTTTTTTTTGCATCGAAAATAGCAACTCCAAAAACAGGCTCCTCAGTAATGGTATTTAATACTTTTATATCTTGTGCTTGTATTACTTTAAAAAGTAATAAAAACAGTAAAAGCATACTATTGCGCTTCATTTTCTAATTAAAAACTTGATTAAAAATCTGTAGTGACTTTGGGGTTCTAAAACTTCCCAAATGTAGTTCAAAATAAAGCAAAATCATATTTAAAAACGATTGTCTTTTTGCTGCGTTTATCTTTATAGAATAGAGTGCATCAAATTTTATACCTAACAGGTTTTTTAAAAGTATTAAATTTTCTCCTGAAATATTATGCTTTCCTGTAAGTTTATCTTGAAAATTACCGTATTCTAAATTAAAAAATGCCATCTTAATATTAGTCGTATCTGGATAAAAACCAAGATATTTAGTAAGGTTTAGCAAAAATAATAAGTGAAAGTTTGAGTATTCACTATCTGCATCAAACCATAATAGTGTAGTTTCTAAATAACTATAAAGTGCTTCGTTTTGCTCTTCTTCTTGAAGTGTTGTTGATAATATTTCAGATAAAAACATAACTACAGAACTCTTTAATATATGCGAATGTAAACTACCGTAAACAAAATTTGTTCTTACTTCTTTTATTGTATAAAGAGAACGTGTTTTTGTATAATTAAAAACTATCTGTAATTGTGATAATAGTTGAAAATACGCTGTTTTTGTATTGTTTTTTTTTGATTTTAATACGCCTCGAATCAAAAAGCTTATTACACCATGTTCTTGGGTGTAACATTTTACAATCAAATCATTATCCCGGTATTTTAATTTTGATAATACAATAGCATTTGTAGTACTTAACATTACCTTACTACCATTAATTTAACAACTTTAGTTTCAAAACTATTTAAATCTGAAAGCATAATAAGGTATACACCTGAGGCTACAATATTATTTGCGAGATTCTTACCATTCCAATATGCAATGCCTCCATCAATTTCTAAATTAAATCCTTGAAATCTTTGATTGGTTCTAGATTGTGCTTCAGCTACCAGATTCCCTTCGATATCGGTAATCTTGATATTTACATTCTCTGGTAGGTCTGTAATTTTTACTTTTTCTTCTACTATATCAAATCCTGGTCTAACTGGATTTGGGTAAGCATGCGATTTTGAAAAATCTTCAGAAGTTGAGGAACTTCCTGTTCTAAATGATACTAATCCTTTTTGTGTAGCGATATAAAGAATTCCGTTAGATTCATCTAGAGAGATGTCATTTACAATATTAGATGGCAAAGGAGAATTATCAGTTGTAAAGTGAAAAATTGTTCTTTGCCCATCAGGAGACAAGAAAAATAGTCCAGACTCAAAGGTTGAAATCCATTTATTATTCGCCCCATCCACCTCAATATCTGAAATAAATTGTTCAAATAACAGCTCTTTAGCAACACCATCTTCCTCTATAATTATCTCTTCAACTCTTGTGTTTTCTTCATTAAAAAAGTTTGCTGTGTTAAATAAAACGCGTAAACCGCTATGTGTTCCTATCCAAAGCTGATTTCGCCTATCTAAAGCAATTGATCTTACCGATTTATCTGGAAAATTTTCTTCTTCTGTTGAAATTTGCTTCAATAAAAAATTACTTCCATTTTCATTAAACCCAATTAACCCTTTAGAAAAAGAGCTAATAAATTTTGTGCCATCTGGAGCTATCACTATTTTATTAAAACCTAGATTATCAGCTAAGGGATCAGCTATTATTTCTGTAAAATCATATTTTCGCCATTGCCCTGTGGATGGGTTATATGACTTTAAAGGACTTTGAGTAAGAGATGTTATAGACCATAATAAACCTTCACTATCAAATTGTAATCCTGAAAGTCTCAAACTTATAAAACTAGGGTTGTTGGGAAGAACTAATGACTCTAAACCGCTATTGGTTTGATCGTACCTTATTGTTGGAATATCATCATTAATTTCTAATAAACCATCTTGAAATGAGCTAATAAAAACTTGATCTGTTTTAAAAGGATTTACAGCTATGGTATTCAAATTCCTTGATGAAAATATACTGTCGTAAGGAATATTTGTCCAGCCTTCTGATTTTAAATGACTAACTCCAAAACTTCTTAGTGGTGACGGATTATAAAATGGTGTAAAATCTCCGTAGGTTACCCATAAGTCATTTGAAAATGCTTTTAGTGAAAAAGGCTGGTTTAAAAGTGGTCCATCTGGATGTATTTCTTCAAAACCATCACTTTCACTTAGTGTTGTTTTTAATATGCCATAATTGGTAGTACCAATATAAATTGAATCTTCATAGAGCGAAGCCGATGTATACTCTGTTTCAAAATTTTCATCAATGCCAATTTGAGATATTAAATTAAAATTTTCATCATAAACAAAAACGGTAGTATCAGTGGTAACCAATAAATTATCATTAACTCCTTTTAATTTAAGAGGAACTCTAAGATATTGAAAACGATTAATAGCAGTAGTGCCTTGTATTTCATAAATTATTCTATTACTACCTGTAGCATATAATGTATTTGTTAAAGATTCTACACCTAAAAAATCTCCATTTACAATTGTTTCCCAGTTTTGAAAGTCAATTAAATCAGTCCCATCTAGAGGGCCTCTTCTTATTCCAGCATTTCTACATGCTGCATATATGTAATTATTAAAAATTGTGGTTTGCCCCACACTTAATTGATCTCCCTGATCGCCTATAAAATAAGTGTCTCCAAACTCTAGTCGTTCCAAATCAAAAACTGAAATACCAAAATCTGTAGAGATGTATACTAAATTATTCGAAACATTAAAATGATTTATTCCTTTACTTGAAGGCGGTATTGTTACCTTATCCTGAATGTCTACTACTGTTAATATATTTGTATCATTATCTAAAACAATTTCAATAAGACCATTTTCATAACCTATTAACAACAGTTCGTATAAATTACTATAATATAAGGTTGAAATAGTATTCCCAGATAATCCATTTATTGTAGTTTTCTCTTCAATATCTTGAGTATTTACATCATAGATAAACACCGCATTTTCAGCGGCTACATAAATTTTTGTATCACTTTCAGCTACATCTATAATATTGAAATACGAAAAATGACCCTCCCATGATGCCGAAAAGTCTTGTGCAGATTGTAAAAACGGCAGTAGAAAAATCAATAATATTAAAAACTTTTTTGCCATAGCTCTTTTTCTAGTTTCAAATATATTTATAAGTAACGAGTATTACTTAAAAAAAATATATTCTCAATAAAAAAACCAGAGAAAAGCGTTTCTCTGGTTTGATTTATTTTGAGATGTATTGCGTTAAACAACTCCCTGAGCTAACATCGCATCAGCTACTTTTACAAAACCTGCAATGTTTGCACCTTTTACATAATCAATATAACCTGTTTCATCTTTACCATAGTCAATGCATGACTGATGAATATCAGCCATAATTTCTTTAAGCTTTTTATCTACTTCTTCTCTTGTCCACTTATATCTTAGTGAATTTTGTGTCATCTCTAAACCAGATGTAGCAACGCCTCCTGCATTGGAAGCTTTTCCTGGAGCAAACAAAATTTTAGCTTTGTGGAATTCTGCAATCGCATCTTTTGTTGATGGCATATTAGCTCCTTCACTCACACACATACATCCGTTAGACAGTAAAGCTTTTGCATCATTCCCATCTAATTCGTTTTGAGTTGCACAAGGTAAAGCAATATCACATTTCTCATTCCAAGGAGTTTTACCTTTTAAAAATTTTGCGTTAGGATACTCTTCTATATATTCACTTATTCTGCCTCTTTTTTCATTTTTAAGATGCATTACAAATTTTAATTTTTCAGCATCAATCCCCTCTTCATCATAAATATATCCTGAAGAATCTGATAGCGTAACTACTTTTGCTCCTAATTGAATAGATTTTTCTGCTGCATACTGTGCAACATTACCCGAACCAGATATCACTACAGTTTTTCCTTCAAGACTATCGTCTTTAGTTCTTAGCATATTTTCAGCAAAATACACAGTACCATAGCCTGTTGCCTCTGGTCTAATTAACGACCCTCCCCAAGTCATTCCTTTACCAGTTAACACTCCTGTAAATTCATTTCTTAGTTTTCTATACATACCAAATAAAAACCCTATTTCTCGCTGCCCTACACCAATATCGCCAGCAGGTATATCGGTATTTGGTCCAATATGCCTAAATAATTCACTCATAAAAGCATGACAGAAACGCATGATTTCATTATCACTTTTTCCTTTAGGGTTAAAATCACTTCCTCCTTTACCTCCTCCCATTGGAAGTGTAGTTAAACTATTTTTAAACACTTGTTCAAAAGCCAAAAATTTCAAAATACTTGCATTTACTGTAGGATGAAAACGTAAACCACCTTTATATGGACCTATAGCAGAATTCATTTGAATACGATAGCCTCTATTCACTTGAATTTCTCCATTATCATCAACCCAGCACACTCTAAATGAAACTAATCGTTCTGGCTCTACCATGCGAAGTAGAACATTTTTGCCATAATAAATATCATGTTGAACGATATAAGGAATTACGGTTTCGGCAACTTCTTCAACTGCTTGTAAAAATTCTGGCTCATGAGCGTTACGCTCTTTTACCAAATCCAAAAAATCTGCAATAATTTCTTTCATGTATCAATAAATGTTTAATTTTTAATGAATATACAATTTAGAAGTACAAAGATACGTTATCTTTAAAAAATTTAAGTTTTTTTTTAATTTTTCGCAATATAACATAAAAGCTAAATGCGCTTCATCAGAATAATTTGGTAGTTCATCGGCTTTTTATATATTTGTTGCACTAACGCCTCGAAAATATAATATTTATGATGCTTGACTTAAAACGTTTAGCTCTTGCTCTCTGTGTGTTTGCCTTTTGGCAAACATCACACTCCCAATTAGGCTTTTCACATGAAATAGGCGTTATTACAGGTCCTGTGCAATTTAGGTCAGACTATGGCAGCCGTCAAGACGAACGTACCAATTTTGGTAATTCTGGGATTGGAATAGGGCTTGTACATTATATTAACTTTTCCTATAGAGCTGATTGTAATTGCTATTCTACGGATACGTATTTCAACGATCATTTTAAATTAAGAAATGAGATTTCATGGAATAAAACAAAACTAGAGCATCTTGGAAGATGGGTACAACCAGATAGAACTAGTGATAATGCAGATAGACTTAGAGGTCACACTGGTTATGCTAAAAACTTGGATATTGGTACTCAACTAGAATTTTTCCCTCTAAGTATTCGTTCGTTTCAAGCTTATGGTTACCGTTTAGCTCCATTTGTAAGTCTAGGTATACACTACACTTCATTTAACCCTGAGGTAATAACAACCTATGACAATGGCACTAATGATGTTGGAAATATAGGAGACCCTAATAATTTCTATTCCAGATGGGCTCCCGGATCAGTTGATCCTGCTCCTGGAAGCACATGGTCTACTGTTGCTAGTGTTGGATTTAGATATAAAGTTGGTAAACTTTCCGACCTTATGCTTGATTTAAGATGGCAATATTATTTTGATGATTGGGTGGATGGATTAAATCACAATCTTGTTGATAACAAAAATAACGACTGGCTACTCTGGTTAAATATAGGTTACATATATTATCTAAATTAATTACTTAATTTTTGATAGCTCTTAAAAGTGCCAATACATATCCATAATGTAGTCCTTCATGTATTACTATAAATTGTAAAGCTTCATCAATATTGTTTAGAGTATTTCCTGTTGTTGATACTGTATAAGTGTTATAATTCTTAAAAATACCATCATCATAATCTGTTTTGGTTTTTTCAAGTGTAGATAATAATAACATTTTAATTTCATCTACCTCATCTTGATATACTACCTGATTAGGTTTACTATCTTTTCGGTATTTATTTACCATTTCCTCAGAAAGAGATACTTTTAAACCTGATAACTTATAGGCTAATAATTGTTCAGAAACCACAACATGACCTATATTCCAAATAATGTTATTATTAAAGCCTTCAGGAACCTTATTTAAATCTTCTAATGTGTTGTTTTCAATAATTTTTTTTAAAATACTTCTTGTATTTTGTAAAACTTGAAACGTAAAGTCCATATTGTTTAAATTTTTGATAAATATAGTTTTAATTTGTTTTTTGAAATACATAAAACCATGAAAAAAGTATATTATTTAAAGACCTGTGATACTTGTAGAAGAATTTTAAAAGAACTGAATTTACCTTCTGAATTTATACTACAAGATATAAAAAGTGAAGCTATAAGTATTACTCAATTAGATGAGATGAAAGCCTTATCTGGAAGTTATGAAGCCCTGTTTAGCAAACGTTCACAGCTTTACAAAAAAATGGATTTAAAAAATCAAAATTTAACTGAGAAAGATTTTAAACATTACATTCTTGAGCATTATACTTTCTTAAAAAGACCTGTAATATTAATTGAAGACAATATATTTATTGGTAATTCTAAGAAAACCGTAGACGCTATTAAAAATGTATTAGGTTAAAATTTTATAATGAAGATTAAAAAAACAAAAAAGTCTAACATTTCTGTTAGACTTTTTTTGCTCCTCAGGCTGGGCTCGAACCAGCGACCCTCTGATTAACAGTCAGATGCTCTAACCAACTGAGCTACTGAGGAAGATTATATTTCGCTTTTGCGAGCGCAAATATATATTAAATTTTATTTACAACAAATATAAAGCCTAAAAAATTAGTCAAAAATAGCTTTGTAAATATCATTCCCATTAGCAAACAAAACTAACGCAATTAAAATGAAGAATCCTACCATCTGTGCATACTCCATAAACTTGTCTCCTGGTTTTCTCCCAGAAATCATTTCATAAAGTAAAAACATAACATGACCTCCATCTAGCGCAGGAATTGGTAATAGGTTTAATACCCCAAGCATAATTGAAAGAAATGCGGTAAGATACCAAAATGCTTCCCAGTTCCATTGCGACGGGAACATTTTTCCAATAGCAGCAAATCCTCCTATTTGAGTTGCACCTTTTTTAGTGAATATATATTTAAATTGAGCTAGATAATCTTTAACCTCCCAATATGCTTGATTAAATCCACCTTTGATACTTTCTGCTAGTGTATATTCTCTATTGTGAAAGGTGATATAATCTTCATCTGTTATTCCTCTAAAAAATCCCATTTTGTTGTCTTCATTAGGAGTAATAACCATATCAACTTTTTGATTACCTCTTAAGATTTGTAGAGAAACATCCTTCTTAGAGTTATTTTTTAGACCGTATGTGTAATCTGAAAAGTATTCAACTTTTCGTCCATTTATTGCTATAATTTTATCGCCAGAAAGCATACCTGATTTTTCAGCAGGAGATCCTTCTTCAATTGAATCAACTTCAAAAGGGTATCGCGCCTCTATTCCAGGTAAATCTCCAGCTTCAAATAATTGAGTACCTATATCTTCTGGTAATTTAATAATTTCTACTTCTCCATTAACATGCTCAACTTTCATATTATTAATATCACGAAACATGAGATATTTGTTAATAGGAATTGTAATATTCTCTATAAGTTCTCCATCAATTGAAACTATTTTGTCACCTTGCTCAAACCCATAATTTTCTAAAGTTTTTGTAACTCCATAACCATATTTTGCGCTATCCTTAGTTACATAGTTTGTTCCCCAAACAGAAAGCATAACAATGAATAGAAATATTGCTAACAAAAAATTAACTGTTACTCCACCAAGCATTATTATTAAACGTTGCCATGCTGGTTTAGAACGAAACTCCCATGGCTGGGGTGGTTTTGCCATTTGCTCAGTATCCATACTTTCATCAATCATACCAGATATCTTAACGTATCCACCAAGTGGCAACCAACCTATACCGTAAACAGTTTCGCCAATTTTCTTTTTAAACAAAGAAAACTTAACATCAAAAAACAAATAGAATTTTTCTACTCTTGTTTTGAAGACCTTAGCTGGAATAAAGTGCCCTAATTCGTGTAATACTACTAGTATAGAAAGACTCAAAAGTAATTGAGCCGTTTTTATTAAAAATACTGACATCTACATTTTTTTATAACCGCACAAAAGTAAGGTTTTCAGCCTAGTTTAAAAAGCGATTAAACAAATGCTCTAGGTTTTAACAGTAATTTAAGTTAAGGACAGGTTTTATGCGATTTAAAAACATTGTACTTTTACAAAAAATTTAATTCAAAGCGTTTAAGATGCTATCGTTTTTTAAGGGTTATAAACTATTTGCTATAGTTTTTGGTGTGATTTCCATTGTTATTATTACTTTAATTTACAACACTTTAAATGTGTACCAACCACTTCCTATTTACCAGCCAACGATGGTTAGTATAGAACTTGTAGATAGTACAATTCAATACAAAAAGAAATATCATAAAATTGCTGATTTTAGTTTAACAAATCAAAATGGAGAAATCATTACACAAAATACATATAAGGATAAAATTTATGTGGCAGATTTCTTTTTTACTACTTGCCAAACGATTTGTCCTATTATGACAAAAAATATGGCAGATATACAGAAGAAAGTTATACATGATAACGAGATAATGCTTTTATCTCATTCAGTAACACCTAAAATTGATACTGTTGAACAATTAAAACGTTATGCGATAAAAAAAGGGGTAATTGATAAGAAATGGAATTTGGTTACAGGAGATAAAAAACAAATTTATGACTTAGCGCGTAAGAGTTATTTAGCTGTTAAAAGTAATGGAAACGGTGGCCCTTTTGATATGATACACACAGAAAACTTTATGTTAATTGATAAAAAAAAGCAAATCCGTGGGTTTTATGATGGTACAAAACCTGAGGATATTGAAAAATTATTGGATGATATTGCTCATTTAAAAAATGAATATGTGCAATAAATACCGAAGTGTTCTTCTGCGCAAGGGATTGAACGGCATGTTGGAGCTCCCGACCTAAGGAGGAGCGACTAGTGAAAGCCCGACCCTTGTGGTAGCGCCCAAATAATTACACTTTAACTTTTAATCTTATGAAGTTTGCTGTATTTTTACTTCTTTAAAATCAATCTAAATAAGCTTGGAATATACTTTAGCACAATTAAAACGCGGCGAACATGCTGTAATTACTGATGTTTCTTCGAAACATATTCCTTTAAAGCTTTTAGAAATGGGATGTTTACCAGGAAGTTCTGTGGAACTTGTACAAGTAGCACCTTTGAAGGATCCGTTATATTTAAACGTAAACGGAACCCATCTTGCCATAAGAAAAGAAACCGCTGCTCTTATTTTAATTAAAAAAACCGCTACATGAGTAAAGAAATAAATGTGGCATTGATTGGTAACCCTAACACAGGTAAAACTTCGGTGTTTAATACGTTAACAGGCTTAAACCAAAAGGTAGGCAATTACCCAGGTATTACGGTTGAGAAAAAACAGGGTGTTTGCAAATTGAAAGATGGTGTAAAAGCTCGTATTATTGATTTACCTGGGACTTATAGTTTAAATGCCTCTTCTCTTGATGAAAGTGTAGTGATAGAGCTATTGCTTAATAAGAATGATAAAGATTTTCCAGATATTGCCGTTGTTGTTACAGACGTTGAAAACCTTAAACGAAACCTTTTAATTTTTACGCAAATTAAGGATTTGGAAATCCCAACGATTTTGGTAATTAATATGGCTGATAGAATGAGCTATAAGGGTATTTCTTTAGACATTCCACATTTAGAGGAAAAACTAAACACTAAAATAGCTTTGGTAAGTACGCGTAAAAACGAGGGAATAGATACGTTAAAAACTCTTATTAGCGATTACAAAACCGTTTCTACCACTGTTTGTTTAGATACTACCACTATAGATCCTGAATATTTTGGAAACCTAAAAAAAGTATTTCCAAATCAATTACTATACAAACTATGGCTTGTTATTACACAAGATGTAAATTTTGGTAAGGTAAACAGAAAAGAGTTTGATAAGGTAGCAGATTTTAAGGTGAAAAATACCACAGACTTGAAGCGTTTACAACAAAAGGAAACAATTAAACGCTACCAATTTATAAATGATGCGCTTAAAAAAGGGCAAACCATAAACCTTAAAGAAGCCAAAGATATACGCATAAAATTAGACAGAATTTTAACTCATAAATTTTGGGGCTATATTATTTTTGCATTTATCCTATTAGTTATTTTTCAAGCTATTTACAAATGGTCTGAGCTTCCTATGGACCTTATCGATAGCTTCTTTGCTTCACTAAGCGAATGGGTAGATAATAC
Source organism: Hyunsoonleella pacifica (assembly GCF_004310335.1). GTDB lineage: Bacteria > Bacteroidota > Bacteroidia > Flavobacteriales > Flavobacteriaceae > Jejuia > Jejuia pacifica. Next base: position 375,367 of record NZ_SIRS01000003.1, read on the forward strand.
TTTACCCGCTGGTGCTTTTACAAGTTTAATTTCTGAAGGTATTATTGCTGGTTTAGGTGGTGTGGTTATTTTTATTCCGCAAATTGCCTTTTTATTCCTTTTTATTGCCGTGCTCGAAGAAAGCGGTTATATGAGTCGCGTGGTGTTTTTAATGGATAAAATAATGCGCCGTTTTGGATTGAGTGGAAAAAGCGTAGTGCCTTTAATATCTGGTACCGCTTGTGCAATTCCTGCTGTAATGGCTGCCAGAAATATAGAAAGCTGGAAAGAACGTTTAATAACCATTTTGGTTACGCCATTTACCACCTGTGCAGCAAGACTCCCAGTGTATTTAATTATTATTGCGTTGGTAATTCCCGAAGGTAGCCTTTTAGGATTTAGCTATAAAGCACTAACCTTAATGCTAATGTATTTAATTGGTTTTGCAACAGCTATTTTTTCTGCCATGTTGCTTAATAAGGTATTACATATTAAGAGCAAAAACTATTTTTTAATAGAAATGCCAACTTATAAATTGCCCTTATTTAAAAACTTAGCTTTAACAGTTTTAGAAAAAACTAAAACTTTTGTGCTAGAAGCTGGGAAAATCATTCTTGCTATTTCAATTATACTTTGGTTTTTGGCATCTTATGGCCCTGGAGAGCAGTTTAATAATGCCGAAAATATTGTAAGTAGTGCCAACCCAAACCTCCCTGAAAACGTTTTAAATAATAGAATAGACGAGCACAAATTAGAGCACTCTTACATTGGTATTATAGGAAAGAGCATTGAACCTGTTATAAAACCCTTAGGTTACGATTGGAAAATTGGTATTGGTCTTGTAACTTCTTTCGCTGCAAGAGAAGTTTTTGTAGGTACACTAGCAACTATTTATAGTATAGGAAGTGCCAACGATATGGATAATGAGGATGAAGCCACATCTATTATAAAAAATAGAGTGCAAAACGAAGTATATGCTGATGGCTCTAAAGTTTTTACATTTGCCTCTGGTATCTCGCTACTCCTCTTTTATGCTTTTGCTATGCAATGTATGAGTACGCTTGCCATTGTTAAGAAAGAAACCAACAGCTGGAAGTGGCCTATGCTTCAACTCGTAGTTATGACGTCCTTTGCGTATCTTGTAGCATTAATCGCTTTTCAGTTTTTGAAATAATATCTAAAAAAACGACCGACATTTTATGAATAGCATCATTCAAAATATATTAGTATTCACTTTAGTTGGTATAGCAGTTGTGTTTTTGATTAAAAAATTCTTTTGGAAAAAACCAAAACCCAAAAAAGCGTGTGGTAACGAAGGTTGTGGTTGCCATTAAAATCTAGTACTTTAGTCAAATATATTTCGATAATTTTTTATAATGAAAAAGAAGCCATTTCTATTGGTATTAACTTTGTTATGTACCTTTTATACTTTTGCACAAGAAGAAAAAAATACCACCCACCTTTTAGATGCTAATCTTACAAACTTTAATACCTTTATTGGTGTACCGCATAGCACAGTAGTAGGTTTACCAGAAGGCACATATCAATCTAAAGATGTTAGAAAAGGAACTCCTCTAGGACTAAACAACGACATAAAAAATATATTTACCACAACAAATATTAACGGCACAACCATATTAAACATTAGTGGTGAGATTTATGGAAGTATAACAACTAAAGCTAACTACAGCAATTATCATTTTAGCACAATGTTCAGATGGGGTAATAAAAAATGGGAACCAAGACTACAACGAAGAAAAGATACAGGTATACTATATCATAGCTACGGCGATTACGGTAGATTTTGGAATACTTGGAAAACTTGTTTAGAGTTTCAGGTACAAGAAACAGATCTTGGAGATTTTATTTCTTTACCAGGTAATAGTGCAGAACCAAAAGTTGGCGGCCCTAGTGTAGAAATTAGAGGTAGCGTTACTACTGAAACAAAACAGTACAACCCAAATTTAGACACATATTTTGAAGGTAAAGGTTATATCCATGCTTATATAGAACCTCAAAATCCTCATGGAAATTGGAACCACTTAGAGCTTTTCGTTGTTGGCAACAATGCTGTGCATGTAGTAAATGGTAAAATAGTTATGGTAGTTGAAAATGCTATGAATCCAGAAACTGGTAAACCCTTAACCGAGGGACAAATTCAAATTCAATCTGAAGCTGCAGAATGTTATTATAAAGAAATGACAATAACTCCAATTACTGAGTTTCCTGAATTTATAAAAAATCAGGTGCGGTTTAAGTAAGAGTAATTAAATTAACAGACTATTTTTTAAATAAAGCTTCTAAATAGTTTTGTGTCTCAATATATTCTATACGCATTGCTTGTAAATAACTTATAATATCTAATCTTTCTGAACACTCTTTGGAAAGTGAGTCATTAAATACTTCATCATTCACAGTTATCACAATATACCAATTACCTGTTCTTGATGCATGAATATCTTCGAACATAGGTGTTATGTTACTTTTTTCTAAAGCAACATCTAACGCAATAGGAACTAGGTTTAGTGTTTTAGTAGGTATTTCTACTTCATAAAATGAAAAATAAAAAGATTTATCATTTACTTCAAAACGGACATTGTTTTCTACATTTTGATGGGATAACTCGTATTTTGTGTTTATGTAATTGTAAAATTCATTTGCATCTTTTGGGTCTTCAAAAATAAATGCATTTTGTTTAGGTAATTTACGTTTAAACTTTTTGGCAACCATCACTTTATCAGTTTCAATACTTGGAGCAATTCTTAAAGGGATACAAGAAGAGTAAAGAAAAAAGAAAAAGAGTAGTATTTGTATTGGTTTCTTCATTGATGTAGTTTAGAAAAACGCATCAACTATTATACCAACCTCTAAGCAACCTTCACAAATAAATTATTAGCTATCATATTAGATATTGCTAATTCTTTACCTTCTATTTCAATAGTTATAGAATTATCAAAAGGTTCACGCTGCAGCAATTTTATGGCACATCCTAGGGATATCTTATGCTTATCTAAATATTGAAGGAATTCTGTAGACGAATCAATCACACCTACACAAATACAAGTATCTCCAACTTTAGCTTCGGATAATAAAATTTTATCAATCTTCTTTATTTTACCTGTTGCATCTGGAATAGGATCTCCATGAGGATCATGTGTAGGGTATCCTAAAAAAGCATCTAATTGAGTTATTAATTTTTTAGACTTAATGTGCTCTAATTGCTCAGCAACATCATGAATTTCATCCCAAGAAAAATTTAGCTTTTCAACTAAAAACACCTCCCAAAGCCTATGCTTACGTACAATATTAATGGCAATAATTTCGCCTTCTTCAGTTAATGAAACACCTTGGTATTTTTTATAATCTACATAACCTTTTTCAGATAACTTTTTTACCATATCGGTAACTGAAGATGCCTTAGTCTCCATTTCTTTAGCAATAGCATTAGTACTCACATTAGTAGCACCTTGCTTTCCTAAATGATAAATCGCCTTTATATAATTCTCTTCAGTTAGTGTAATCATTATTGCTATTTAGCTACGCAAATATAGTATAAATATAGTAGTTTAAAATAATTTTTAGGTTAATCTAAAAATATATTTATATTTGCATAAAAATATGTTTTGATGAAACATTGTATTTTCTTCATTTTAATAATGCCCTTTTTATCTTTTGGACAAAAAGAAACTGCTAAAATTTCTGGTACAGTTACTTCAAACGAATTACCTGTAGCCTATGCTAGCGTATATGTAAAAGGTGGCACACAAGGTGTTAGTACTGATGAAAATGGAGTATATGAGCTTAGTATCCCTGCTGGAAACACTACAATAATAGCAGAATCTCAAGGGTACCGTGCTACTAGCAAAAACATTTCACTATCTGTTGGCGAAAATAAAACTGTAAATTTTTCATTAGTTGAAGATGCACTAGGTTTAAATCAAATTGTAGTAAGTGCCACCAGAAATCGCATTAGTAAAAAGGAAGCCCCAGTAATTGTAAAAGTGTTAAGCCCTAAATTATTTAAAGCTACACAATCACTTTCTTTAGCAGACGGTTTAAATTACCAACCCGGGGTTCGCGTGGAAACCAATTGTCAAAATTGTGGTTTTACGCAGGTACGCTTAAATGGCTTAGAGGGGCAATACACTCAAGTATTGGTAAATAGTCGTCCTGTATTTAGCGCGCTTAATGGGGTTTATGGCTTAGAACAAATTCCTGTTAATATCATAGATCGTGTAGAAGTAGTACGAAGTGGTGGTTCTGCATTATTTGGATCAAACGCTATTGCTGGTACCATTAATGTAATTACCAAAGAACCTGTAAACGATACTTGGGAAATAAATTCTACACTAGGTATTATTGATGGTACTACGACCGATAGAAATGTAAATGTAAATGGGTCTTTAATTAGTGAAGATTTAATGAGTGGTATTACCATTTATGGTATTTTTAGAGACCGTGATGCTTATGATGCTAATGGAGATGGTTTTTCAGAAATTACCGAACTAAACAATAATTCATTAGGTGCAAAAGCATTCTTGAGACCTAATGATAATAGTAAAATTGGATTTGATTTTACAGGTATTCGTGAATACAGGCGTGGTGGAGATCGATTGGATTTAGCACCACAGTTTACAGATATTACAGAAGAGCTAGACCACAATACTGTATTTACTGGTTTAGATTATGAATTATATAATGACGAACGCACCAACACACTCAGTGTGTATACCTCTCTACAATATACTAACAGAGACAGCTACTATGGTGGTCTTGGTGGAGGCAGAACTGCTACAGACTCTATTCTGGCAAATAGCGCCTTTGGTGTAACAAAAGATATTGCGTTTGTAGGTGGAGCTAAATTTAACCACGAATTTACCAATAACGACGTTATTACTACTGGTGTAGAATATCAGGTAAATGATACAGATGACGCCATTACGGGTTACAATCGTGTAGTAGACCAAAATGTAAAAAGCCTTGGTATTTACGGGCAATACCAATGGAAACCCTCAGATAAATTTTCAGCGCTAATCGGTGCACGTTTAGATAATGTAACAGTAAATGGTTTTTATACCATACAAGATATATCGCGTCGCTCTGATGTTTCAGAAACGGTGTTAAGTCCACGTTTAACATTGCTTTACAACATCACAGAAGCCCTTCAGTTTAGAGGTGGTTATGCCAGAGGCTTTAGGGCACCACAAGCATTTAATGAAGACCTTCATATTTCTTCTGTGGGAGGCGAACAACGTTTCGTTATTTTGTCAGAAAATCTTGAAAGCGAGTTTTCAAATGCCTATACCGCATCTTTAGACTTTACAAAAGATTTCAACACTACCCAAACCAACCTTTTAGTGGAAGGATTTTACACATCATTAAAAAACCCATTCACTATAGTAAGCACAGGAAGCTCACTTCCAAATGGTTCTATTTTAGAAGAATCAAGAAATGGCTCTGGAGCCTATGTAGCTGGAGCAAATATTGAGCTAAGTGTATCGCCTAGTCCCGACTTGTTTTTTCAAGCAGGTGTCACATTTCAAAAATCTATCTACAAAGCATCTCAAATACTTTTTGAAGCAGATGGAACAATTCCAAATGAAGAAGATGTTATTTTAGATGAATTTGCGCGAGCACCTAATATGTATGGTTTTATAAACTCTAATTGGCAAATTAATGATGAATTAAAGCTTGATTTAACAGGAAGTTATACAGGTTCTATGATTGTACCTCGTGTTGTAAGTGACTCTGGTTTTATTGATTTAGTAGATTCTGAAGATTTTTTAGATATAACTACCAAGCTAACTTACCATTTTGAGCTTAAAGAAGCATTTCATGTAGAATTAAGTGGTGGCGTACAAAATCTATTTAACAGTTATCAAAATGATTTTGATACTGGTGCAGGTAGAGATTCAGATTTTGTTTATGGACCAAATCGTCCTAGAACCATATTTTTTGGATTAAAATTTGGAGATTTTTAAAAGTGTATCACATGAAATATTTTGTTTGTCTTATTTTGCTATCTGTTTCATTAAGTGCAGTTTCTGCTCAAACTAACTCTGGTATAAACTGGATGTCTTGGGCACAACTAGAACAGGCATTAAATAAAGAACCAAAACCAGTTTTCGTTTATTTTCATTCAGAATGGTGTGCCTATTGCAAAAAGATAAAGAGAAAGGTATTTACCAATCCAGAAGTTATTCAAAAGCTAAATACAGATTATTATGCAGTAGAAATGGATGTAGAATCTAAAGACACTATAGTTTTTGATGGAGTTATTTTCACTAACAAACAAGCAACAAAGAAACGTAATGGTGTGCATGAATTACCTTTATTACTGGCATCGCGGGAAAATAAAGCATTTACACTACCCGCAACTTTATTTTTTGAGAATGCTTTTAACATAAGAGAACGCGTTTTCAAATATTATACATCAAAACAACTTCTAAATAAGTTATAATTTGAGTACATAGCAACTTCCATCTAATAATGAAATAACTGAAAAACAACCATAAAGACTACGTAAATCAACCGAAAAGTCATTTTTTAGTACTTTCGTAATAAATTTTTAGAGACATGAAAAAATATATGTTTCTTTTTTGCGCCGTATTATTCTTATACAATTGTAAAAATGAAAAACAAAGTAACGGTAAGCTAAATGTAGTAACTACCACAACTATGATAACCGATTTGGTTAAAAACATAGGCGGCGATCATATTAATCTTCAAGGATTAATGGGTAGCGGTGTAGACCCGCACTTATATAAAGCCAGCGAAGGCGATGTAACCAAACTAGCCAATGCCGATATTATTTTCTATAACGGTTTACATTTAGAAGGCAAACTGGTTGAAGTTTTTGAGAAGATGAAAAACAAAAAAACCGTTGCAGTTTCTGATATTATCGATAAAAACACATTGATAGGTTCAGAATACTTTGCGTCAAACTACGACCCGCATATATGGTTTGATATTCAATACTGGATGCAAGCAACTAATTATATTGTTGAAATACTTTCAGAAGCAATTCCAGATAAAAAAGATTTTTTTCAAGCTAATGGTTTTAAATATTTACGTCAGCTAGAAGATTTGAGTAAACGGGTAAAAGTTACAATCGAAACTTTACCTAAAGAACAACGCATTTTAGTAACCGCACACGATGCTTTCAATTACTTCGGAAAGGCTTTTGATTTTGAAGTAGTAGGGCTTCAAGGCTTGTCCACCGCTACAGAAGCTGGCGTTCAAGACGTTCAAAAATTATCAACCTTTATTATAGAGAACAATGTGAAAGCCATTTTTGTAGAAAGTTCGGTGCCAAAACGTACTATCGAAGCGTTGCAAGCCTCAGTAAAATCAAAAGGTCATAACGTTACCATAGGAGGAGAATTATATTCTGATGCTCTTGGAAATGCAGGAACTCTAGAAGGTACATATATCGGGATGTTTGAATATAATGTAAATACGATAGTGGAAGCATTAGCCCTTCCTAACCTCCCCTAGGAGAGGAAATTCACTCTTGCTTAGAAAATGAAGAGTTAAAACAAATTGAAATAAAGAAATGATTTGGCAAAAAGGTCAACACCCAAGTCAATTCAAAGAATAGATCGTCAAGGCGCAGAATAGATGAAGAAAAGCTCCGAGAACAGGAGAACGATAGTTCGACGCGGAGTTTTCAAATCGGTTTTCATTCCGCCATAGCGGAATGAAAAATTCCTCGGCTTGAACTTGATTTCCTGCCGGCAAGCAGGTTTGGTTTGATGTATTTAGTTCAAAACATCCACTGGAAGTTTCAAACTAAATAGTGCATCAAGGCAAAATGAATATTTAAACAAATAAAAATGAAAAAAAAGATCGCCGTAAAAGTAGACGACCTAACCGTAGCCTACAACTACAAACCCGTACTTTGGGATATCGACTTAGAAATCCCAGAAGGGGTACTTATGGCTATTGTAGGCCCCAACGGCGCAGGAAAATCAACCCTCATAAAATCTATTTTAGGCATTTTAAAACCCATTGCAGGAAGCGTAAGTATTTATGATAAACCTTATGAAAAACAACGTCAGGTTGTTGCTTATGTTCCTCAAAAAGGTAGTGTAGATTGGGATTTCCCAACTACAGCACTAGATGTTGTAATGATGGGTACCTATGGTAGCTTAGGCTGGATAAAACGCCCTGGGCAAAAGCAAAAAAAGGCAGCCTTAGAAGCACTTGAAAAAGTAGGTATGTTGCCTTTTAAAAACCGACAAATAAGTCAGCTTTCTGGCGGACAGCAACAACGTATATTTTTAGCAAGAGCCTTAGTGCAAAACGCTTCAATTTATTTCATGGATGAACCGTTTCAAGGCGTAGATGCTACAACTGAAATTGCCATCATCAATATTTTAAAAGAATTAAGAAAAGCAGGTAAAACGGTAATTGTGGTACATCACGATTTGCAAACCGTTCCAGAATATTTTGATTGGGTTACCTTTTTAAACGTAAAAAAGATTGCCACAGGACCAGTTAAAGATATCTTTAATGATGATAATTTAACAAAAACCTATGGTATTAATTATAAAGTAAGTATACAGGAATGACAGCACTTTTAGTAATTGATATGCAAAAAGGATCTTTTACACCGAAAACTCCAAGGTATAATACAATTGGTGTCATTCAAAGAATAAATAAAATTGCTGCTCTATTTCGCTCACAAAACTTACCAGTAATTTACATTCAACATGACGGAACTGGAACTGGGGAATTTGAAAAAGGATCTATTGAATGGGAAAATTTAAATGATTTAATAGTAAAACAAAACGATATTTTAATTGATAAATATGCCAACGATGTCTTTTACAAATCAAAACTCCAATCTAAATTGATTGAGTTAAAAATTTCAGAATTGGTAATTACAGGATGTGCAACAGATTTCTGTGTTGAGTCTACAATACAATCAGCATTAACTAAAGACTATAATATAACAGTTGTTGGAGATGGTCACACTACAGGAGAAAGACCTGGCTTAAAAGCGAAACAAGTAATTGACCACTACAATTGGGTATGGCAAAACATGATTCCAACAAAAGGAAAGGTAGTTGTAAAATCCACCGAAGAAATAATTAAAAATTTGTAAAAATCATCGACTTTACAGAATACATAAAACTCGTATTTACAGACTACACACTAAGAACTATAACACTTGGTACTGCAATTTTAGGCGCAGTAACAGGAATGCTAGGTAGTTTTGCCGTGCTCAGAAAGCAAAGTTTATTAGGCGATGCGATTTCACACGCTGCTTTGCCTGGTATTGCCATAGCCTTTTTACTTACAGGCGCAAAAAACAGTAATACTTTACTAGTGGGGGCATTAGTAAGCGGCCTTTTGGGGACTTTTTGGATTAGAGGTATTATCAAAAAAACACATTTAAAATCAGATACCGCCTTAGGGTTAATTTTATCCTTGTTTTTTGGTTTTGGTATGTTGTTACTCACATTTATTCAAAAACAACCCAATGCTAATCAAGCTGGGTTAGATAAATACTTATTTGGTCAAGCAGCAACATTAATAGAAACTGATGTATGGATGATGGCTATTGTAACAGGCATTTGTTTATTCGTGTTATTACTGTTTTGGAAAGAATTCAAAATCCTTTTATTTGATGCAGATTATACCAAAACCTTAGGTTTTAACACCAAAACAATTGACATTTTAATAACCACTTTTATCGTTTTAGCCATTGTTTTGGGGCTGCAAACGGTGGGCGTTGTTTTAATGAGTGCTATGTTGTTGGCTCCAGCTGCCGCAGCAAGACAATGGACAAACAGTTTAGGAATTATGGTATTTCTAGCAGCTGTTTTTGGAGCATTTTCAGGTGTATTTGGTACTGCCATAAGCGCTACACAAAACAATCTATCAACAGGACCAGTTATCGTTATTGTTGCTAGCATCTTTGTTTTGATATCATTCATTTTTTCCCCAAGCAGAGGCTTGTTGTTTAAACAAATTCGTTTTATAAAAAATCGTCGCGATTTACAATTACATAAAACTCTAGCGTTTATGTACAACATTGTTGAAAGTCATGAAAACATATCGCATCCACACGCCATCAAAATCCTAAATAATTTTCAAGGCTACACCAAAAACACGTTACAAAAATTGGTACAAAAAAACTTTGTGAAGTTAGAAGGTAATATGTGGAGTTTAACAGAGGAAGGTTTTAAAACTGCATCAAACTTGTACAATCAACAAAGTGACAACAATGAGTAATGCCCAAATTGAAATACAATTAATTGCTAGTGTGGTCGCTATTGCCTGTGCTATTCCGGGAACATTTTTGGTTTTGAGGAAAATGGCAATGATAAGCGATGCCATTAGTCATTCTATCTTACCAGGAATCGTTATCGGATTTTTTATTACTCAGGATTTAAACTCGCCTTTGCTTATTCTTTTAGCAGCTTTAACCGGAGTATTAACTGTGGTTTTAGTAGAGTATATTCAAAAAACTGGGTTAGTAAAAGAAGATACCGCTATCGGATTAGTGTTTCCAGCGTTGTTTAGTATTGGCGTTATTATGATTGCAAAAAATGCCAACGATGTGCATCTAGATGTTGATGCTGTTTTACTGGGAGAATTGGCTTTTGCTCCTTTTGATAGATTACTCATTTCAGGTGTGGATATCGGTCCAAAGTCTTTATGGATAATTGGTAGTATTCTAATCATCACTATCGGACTCCTGTTTGCCTTTTTCAAAGAATTAAAAGTAAGTACGTTTGATGCAGGTTTAGCGGCTTCATTAGGATTTTCTCCAGCTATGATTCATTATGGATTAATGACTGTCTCATCAGTAACCACAGTAGGTGCTTTTGATGCTGTAGGTGCTATTTTAGTAGTTGCATTAATGATTGCTCCCGCAGCAACCGCATACTTACTAACCAACGAATTAAAACGTATGCTGCTTTACGCCATCTGCTTTGGAGTATTTAGTGCCATTTCAGGCTATTGGGTAGCACATTGGCTCGATGCATCTATCGCTGGATCTATTACAACTATGTTAGGATTATTATTTTTAGCAGTGTATCTATTTGCTCCAAGAAAAGGTATCATTGCTGTAATGTATAGAGAAAAACAACAACGTACAGAAGTATCATTATTAACCTTTCTTTTACACCTAAAAAACCATACAGAAGAGGAAGAACGTCATGTAAACCACCTCAACGAACATATCAATTGGCAAAAGGTGCGTTCAAAAACCGTTTTAGATTTAGCTATAAAAAACAATATGATTCAACTAGATAAAAATATTGTTTCATTGACAGAAAAAGGGGAAGATTTCACTTCGAAAGCTATTGATTATATCATCACAAATAAAGATGCACAGATTGAAGCCATGAAGGATGATTTCTTTTTGTTTAGGGGCTGATGTCATTCAGAGCGAAGCGAAGAATCTCTTTAATAAAACAGTGCTAAATTGGGAACATGAAAACAATAGGTAATCACAACTATTACGTCTATATTCTAACTAATAAATCTAAAACTGTTCTTTACACAGGAATGACTAATAATTTAAAAGAGCGACTTTACTTCCATAATAACCCAACAGCATTTTCTAAAGCATTTACAACAAAATACAGGTGTTTTTATCTGATTTATCACGAACACTTTTTTGAGATTAAAGATGCAATAACAAGAGAAAAACAAATCAAAGGTTGGAGCAGGTTAAAAAAAGAAAACTTAATAAATAGTTTTAATCCGTCATGGTCTTTTTTAAATGATGAAATTTAAAAGATTCTTCAGTCGTTCCTCCTTCTGAATGACAAAACATTTCTCTTATTTAGGAGGTAACTTTGGTATCTTTATTGTGGCTTTAGTCTTAAATATTAGCCTTTATGAAAAAATTCCTTTTCTTTTTTGCTTTAATTTTCTGTTTTCTTTCTTGTGAAAACAAAGAAAAATATAATGGTAAATGGATACTTGACATATTTAAATTAGACAATAACGAATCCGAAACTCCATCTTTTTTTAGCATTGAAAATGATTCAATAAAATTCAACTATTGGAGTTTTCATCATCCACATGAGTATCCTTTAAAAACTGGAAACAATCAGTTTGTATTTAATAATTGGACTATTGGAACAAATATTATTGATGACACGCTTTCATTAAAAAACGCCTTCTACATAAAAGACAATAACGATAGCATATATAACTGGCTATATGACAAACCTATAACCAAAATAGAGTTGCCAAAAATAAACTCTAAACACTTCACATCAAACAATTCAAATAATAAAGAGTTAAAATATTATATCTTATTTGGAAGACGTATAGATAATAATCAATTCAGTTTACAACTTAATGATAAGTATTCTGAAATAGAAGATTTACCTGCATTTATAGCTAATCAAAGAGCATCTGAAAGGCATGAAATAATTCCTTTTTACTCATCTTATTTATTCGTTGATAAGTCTACTCCAATGAAATATCTTGAAGACATATTTTTTGAACATAAAAAAGTTAATCAACTTAAATTATGTCTTATCAATAATATCCTTTTGAAATATGATAATTCACTTGGTTTATATTATGAATATGAAAAAACAACAAAAAGACTTCCTCCTTTTAGTGAGCATGACCTTTTCCAAGCCAATACTTCTACTAATAAAGATCTCATTCCTCCACCTCCACCTCTTTTAAATTATTCAGAATTCAATGGCAAGAGTCAAAAAATCAGAATAATATTGTTAAAAAAGAACACTATTTATTTTAATAATTCCATTATAAAAATAAATCATTTAAAAAAACTTATTAGACCTCACATTGAGGATAATGATGTCATCATAAGTCTTTATGACTTAGAGTCTAATTATTCAAGCTTCCTAGAAATGAATACATTAATTAACTCTGCATATCAAGAAATCAGAGAAGGAAAATCAAAAATGAAATTTAATAAAACCTTAAATAATTTGACTAGAGAAGAGCTTACTGAAATAAAAATAGGAACACCAATTAGGCATATTTGGGATTATTCAATTTCTCACTTTAATCGTATTGCTAAAAAAGGAAGTTCTTTTTATGGGTTAGAAATAGCTCCTATTGAATAATGTTAGTACTTTATATGTTTCTCAATAAAGTTAAAATAGATCCATTCCTCTTTATAATCATGTATTTCATCAAAAAAACTAATTTTTTGCCATACTCTATTGCTCTTAAATGTTAAGTTTTCGTACTTTTATTTTACTAAACAAACCCCATGAGATACATAATACTGATGGTTATATCGTTATTTGCCATCAAACTTTCTGCACAAGAAAAAATTCCTTATGTTGATTTAGATGACATTTATGAACAACTGTCTGATAAAGCTTCAAAAGAAGATTACAAAAAAAACATTGAACTATTAAATAAGATAAGTGAAAATGATTCTTCCTATTGCGATGTACTAGTCACTAAATCATACTACTTGTTAAATTCAGAGCGATACGATGAAGCCATTGATATTGTAAACGAAGGTTTAACAAGAGATTGCACCTCTTTAAACACCTCATTTTATATAAACAAAGCTCTTATTTATGTTCTTACAGAAAAATATGATGAAGCCATTAAAGTTTATGATGAAGCTTTAAAAACCTATCCTAAAAATGCAGAATTATGGTGTAATAAAGGCATAGCCCTAGAAAACGCTTCGAAAATTGAAGAAGCTGTACAAGCATATAAAACCGCAATTATATTAAAACCAACCTATGCAAGACCACATTTACAATTAGGTAATATTTGTTACCAACAAGAGCGTATTACACAAGCTCTAATGTGTTTTAATGTATATTTAATTTTAATAATAAATGAAGAGGATGCCTTTACAACCTTACAATCTTTAAATAATATTGTTGCTTCCAGAAATGAACACAAAGCAAATCCAGATATTGAAATTTCTAAGGACGATGAAGCTTTTGATGAATTAGATTTAATCTTGAATAACAAAATTGCATTAAACAAAAAATACAAAACTGGCCATAAAATTGAAATTTCGCTTACCAAACAAAATCATGCGCTATTACAACAAATACAGGATTTTGAAGGTTATGAAGGGTTTTGGGATAAAAAATATGTAATGCTTTACAAATGGATTGCAGAAAATAATCTTTTTGAAAACTTTATTTATACATTATGCTATCCAATAGAAAATGAAAAATATAAGAAGATTGTAAGTAACAATGAAAAAAACATTGTAGACTTTCTTAAAAAATTCTACAGTAAATGGCGAAGCATTCTTAAAACCAACACCATTGCGTTTGATGGCAAGTCTCAAGAAGTTTCTAATTATTATTATGATAATTATACACAAGCTGTTGGAAAAATGAATGGAGAAACGTCAGTCGGCAAATGGTTTATCTATAACGAAGATGGGCAATTATCCTCTGAAGGTATTTATGATAAAAACGGAGAGCGCGACCAAAAATGGACTTGGTATTATACAAATGGTAGAGTAAGAGAAACAGCCATATATAAAAACACAAAATTAAACGGAGAAAACCTGCATTTCTTTGATAATGGAAAACCAAAAATAGCAGCTAATTTTTTAGATGGAAAACTAGATGGTAAATATTTGGTTTATAATGATGACGGCGCACTTATTGAAGAAAAATATTTTAAAGAAGGTAAATTAGACGGACTATACCAATCGTATTTTAAAGTTGGCAAACAATTATTAGAATGGCATGTACCCTACAAAGATGGTAAAGTAGAATCTATCGCTAAGGAATATTATGCCAATGGCGATCTTTTTGCCGACATTCCTTTTGTTGATGGAAAAAGACACGGGGAATACAAAGATTTTCACTTTAATAAAAAAATAGCTTCAGAGGTAAGTTATGCCAATGGCGAATTAAATGGTGCATATAAAACATACTATACAAATGGAAAAATTCATAAAGAAGGTAATAGTATTGATGATTTTTACAACGGTCCATTTAAAACCTATTACAGAGATGGTGTTTTAGAAAGTGATGAAATTTACAGTAATGGTTCTTTAGACGGTATTAATAAATACTATGATACAGATGGTAAAATAATTAGTGAGTTTACCTATCGTAAAGGCGAAGTAATTGCATATAAATACTACAATAAAAAAAGGGAAACTATAAAAGAAGCCCGAAAAAAAGGTGGCGAATTTCAGTTCGCAGGATATTATGCTCATGGTAATAAGTTTTCGGAAGGCCTATACGATATTAAAGGAGGAAAAAAAGGGTTGTGGAAATTTTACTCAAAAAACGGAGTACTTACAAGTAAAGGGAAGTACATTGATAATAAAGCTACTGGGGAACATATTGATTATTATAACAACGGAGAAGTAAAATCAATATCTCAATATGAAAACGATTCCTTAACGGGTTACTATACCATGTACCATATAAACGGTAAATTACAAAAACAAGGGTGGTACAAAAAGAATGCAGCCCATGGCGAATGGCGTACATATTACATTAATGGTACTTTAAAAGAAATTAACTTTTACCATAGCGGAAAACTATATGGTAAACAAGAACTTTTTGCCGTAAATGGAAATCCGGAACGCACCTATTATTATAAACAAGAAAAACTATTTTCTGAAACCTATTATGACCATGAGGGAAATGTATTAGGAAAAATTAACTACCGTCCTGATGAAAACAATTATAAAGTAGTTTATAAGCAAAGTAATGGTAAAACAGGTATAGAAATAGATTATGTAAATAGCATAAAACATGGTAAATATACTAGTTATGACTATTACGGAAACACGAGATTAGAAGGATATTACAACAATGGCAGCATGGATAGTGTGTGGACATGGTACAATTCTAATGGTACTAAAAGTTATGTAAAACACTACAGAGATGGTAACCTTAATGGAGAATTATTAGATTTTCATGAAAATGGTAAGCTAGATAAAAAAGAAATGTATGAGTTTGGAAAAATAGTTGGTGTCTCTGAAGCCCATCATAATAATGGTAATAAATCCCAAACAACAGAACACTTCTATGGAAAAACCCACGGTAGAATGGAATTTTACGATTATTCAGGAAAATTGCAACTCATACGGTTTTATAACCACAACAGACTTATAGGATACAGTTATCATGACGCTGATGGAAACGAATTGCCTATAATTCCAATAAAGAATGAAACAGGTAAAATAAAATCGTTTTTCGATAACGGAAACGTTGCTCGAGAAATGGAATATAAAAATGGGAATTTAGTGAATCTTTACAAAGAATATTATTATTCAGGGCAGCTTGAAAGTGAATTAAATTTCATGGACGGGGATTACGATGGTACAATAACATACTATTACCCTAACGGAAATAAAAAAGCCATATACAATTACGAACATGGTATATTGCAGGGTTTAACTACTAAATATCACGAAAATGGCAAAGTTAAAGAAGAACGCCAGTATGTAAACGACTATTTAGAAGGCCCTAAAAAATATTACGACACAAATGGAAAGTTAACCAAAGAAGAACTTTACTTTAATGATGATATATACAAAACCCAAACTTTTTAATATGCGTATTTTATGGCTCTTTATATTTGGTTTTAGTATGACGTGTTTAGCTCAAGAGTCTGAAGAGTTTAAACGATATAAAACACTATACCCAAACGCTACAGCAGTTACATTAAACAAGGAAACCACTATAACTATAAAACTCAATGACGAAAACATAGATATTACCCAAGAACATTTTGAAGAAGATTTATATTTAGATGCAGGCGCAAGTAGAAACGCTAAAAGATCACTACACTTTTCTTCGTTTTTTGAATTAGAAGATGTTGAAGCGTCCTCTTTAGTATTTTCAGATGGAAAGTATAGAGAAATGGAAGTTAAAGAGTTTTCTGAAAAAGATGAATTAGATCAATCGTTTCATGATGATTCTAAGTCTTTAAACTTCATTTTCCCGAACCTCCAAAAAGGCTCTAAATCACGTTTAAAATATTCTGAAAATGTAAAAAACCCACGATTTTTAAGTCCGTTTTATTTTGGCGATTTCTCTCCTATTGTCAATAACAAAATTACTATTGTAGCAGATAAAAATATAACCCTAAAATTCAAAGCATTTCAAACTGAGGATTTAGACATCAAATTTAACAAACAAGAAAAACGAAATACAACTATCTACACATGGGAGTTAAAAAACATGAATAAGTTTAAGTATGAGTATAATTCCCCTACTTATAAAAAAATATTTCCGCACATAGTTCCAATAATTACGTCCTATAAAGCCAACAACAATACCATAGCATTGGCAAACAAAGTAGACGATTTATACCAGTGGTACTACTCGCTAGTAAAAGACATCAATAAAGATGAACCAAACCAGGAGTTAATAAAAGTAGTTGAAAATTTAACGGCAGATAAAACCAACGATTTTGAAAAGGTAAAAGCCATTTATTATTGGACACAAAAAAATATAAAATATATTGCCTTTGAGTATGCTTTGGGAGGCTTTATTCCAAGACAGGCAAATGATGTGTTTAATAAAAAATATGGAGATTGTAAAGACAACTCAAGCATACTATTTAAAATGCTAGAAATTGCTGGTATTGAAGGCGATCTCACATGGATAGGCACCAGAAAAATACCCTACAGCTATGATGAAGTCCCAACGCCTATCGTAGACAATCATATGATTTTATCATATACAGACAAGACAGATAACACGTATTTTTTAGATGCTACGGGAAGGTTTATACCTATAGATTACCCAACACCTTTTATTCAAGGAAAAGAAGCTCTAATCTCCAAAGGAGCATCTGGTTTCGTAATTAAAAAAGTACCTGTAGTACCTGCAGCAAAAAATGCAGTAATCGATACCACAATTGTAAATCTTGAAGAAGAAAATTTAATAGGCTCATCTAAAGTAGAAATATCAGGATATCGCAAATTAGATTGCTTTGACGCCCTAGAATATGCCAATACAGCAGAAAAACTAAAAACCTTTTACATAAAGCAATTAGAAAAAGGGAACAACAGATTTATTATTGATAATTTTACTGAAACCAACAAGTTCCACTACGATAAAAATTTAATAGTAGATTATAACTTTAATTTGAATGGCTACGCTAAAAAATTGGGCGATGAAATCTACGTCAATCTAAATTTAAATAAGGAGCTTAGCCCATACAAAATGGACAACGATCGTAAAAACGACTTAGAATATGATTACAAAAGTTATTTTGACTACACCACAACACTAAACATCCCCGAAGGTTATACCGTAGATTATATTCCGGAAAATGTTTCCATTTCCAATAACTTGATAAGTGCCAACATCAGTTATGCAGTAAGTGAAAATACAGTAACATACAAACACCATGTTACATTTAACTTCATCAATCTAACTTTAGAGGAGCAAAAAGAGATTGATAAAGTGGTAAAAACTATTGAGAAAGCCTATAAAGAAGTAATTATTCTTAAAAAATTATAACATAATGATAAAATCCAAACTACTATTTGTAATTCTTTTTGTCGTTCAGATAATCCCTGCACAAACCACCCTCTTTTTTAGTGATTACGATTGGGAAAAAACACCAAGCTATGCTGTCCCAGAAGGAACAGATGATCCTATTATTGGTATAAAAGATAAAATAGCTACCGAGTTTTATTTTGAAGACGATGGTTTGGTAGAATATTTTCTAGAGCATAAGGTGTATTGGTTAAATTCTGATGAAAAGATTGAAGCATACAACAAAGTATATTTGCCCTATAATAACTCTTCAGAATTAAAAATTAACAAGGCTAGAGTAATTACTAAAGACCATAAAATTATTGAGCTAGACGAGAGTAAAATTTTAACCGCTCAAGACGAAGAAACTGGCAGAAACTATAAATACTTTGCTTTTGAAGGCGTAACGAAAGGCAGTTTTATAGAATATTTTTACGTAGTTAAACGATACCCAAGATATAGCGGCAATCGTATTACTTTTCAAAAAAGTTACCACATAAAAGATTTGGAGTTCGATGTGTACGCCCCAAAAAACCTATTTTTCGAGTTTAAAAGCTACAATAATATTCCAGAAATAGAACGCGATACAGTAATGGAAGATAAACTGCATTGGCAATTAAAAATAAACAATCTTGGCGGACTTTTAAAAGAAGAAGTTTCAGCTTATAACGCCCTAAAAGGCTCTATAATTTATAAGTTGGATAGAAATACATATAACAATGTAAGAGACATTTCTTCATATAGCAAAGTAGCTCAGAACATTTATAACTTTTACTATCCTGAAATATCTGATAAAACTACAAAACAACTTAAAAAATTTATTGAAGAAGCCACAGATAAAAAAAGTTTAGAAGGAGAAGCGCTTATTAGAAAATTAGAGTTCTATGTAAAAAGCAACATTTTTATTTCTGAAGGCGGCAGTGAAAATTTAAAAGATCTTAATGAGGTTATAAAAAATAAAGTAGCTAATGAATCTGGTATTTTAAAACTTTATACTGCTTTATTTAAACATTTAGGTATTAAACATGAAATTGTACTAACAAGTGATAGACAAGAATTAAAATTCGATAAAGAGTTTGAAGCCAATAATTTTTTAACAGACTTTTTAATTTACTTCAATACATATAAAACTTATATCTCTCCAATAGAATTAGATTCACGTTATGGTTTCCCACCTGCAAATTTCACTGATAATTATGGCCTTTTTGTAAAAGAAGTAAAAGTTGGAGACTTCACATCTGGATTGGGTAAAATAAAATACATAAAACCTATTCCTGCTGAAAAAACCGTAGATAAAATGATACTTGATATCACTTTTGAAACAGATAATATTGCAAATTGTAACGTAAATCTAGACCGTGCAATGTCAGGATATTACGGTATGTACTTTCATCCCATAATGAATTTAATAAAAGAAGAGAACAAAGATGAATTAGTGGAAAGTTTTGCAACAAGACTACATAAAGATGTTACAATAAATAGTAAAGAAATAATAAATGAAGACCCAGAATTATTTGGTGTAAAACCTTTGCACTTTGTATTGGATTTTGAATCTGAAGCCTTTACAGAAAAAGCAGGTAAAAAATACTTGTTTAAAGTTGGGGAGCTCATTGGGAGGCAAATAGAAATGTATCAAGAAAAACAACGCGTACTGCCCGTTGAAAATGATTTTACCAGAAGCTATTTTAGAACCATAAATATTACTATCCCCGAAGGTTATAAAGTTGCAAACTTAGATGATATCAACATCAAAAACACTCATATGGAGAATGGTAAAGAAATTTTAATTTTTGATTCTTATTACGAAATAGACAGTAATCAATTAAAAATTACAGCTGACGAACATTATCGAAAAAACACTATTGAAGTTGAGCATTTTGAGGCTTACAGAGCAGTTATAAATAGTGCAGCAGATTTTAACAAGGTTGTCTTAGTATTTGAGCCTATATAAAGACTTAAGTTGTAATGGCACAACACAACGAACTCGGTAAAAAAGGCGAACAACTTGCTGTAAATTTTCTTCTAAAGAACAACTACGATATAGTAGAACGCAATTACCGTTTTGAAAAGGCCGAAGTGGATATTATTGCCCAAAAAGAGGATGTTTTAGCTATTGTTGAAGTAAAAACACGCTCTACAGCAGATTTTGGCGATCCCCAAGATTTTGTAAAGCCTAAACAAATAAAAAATCTAGTAAAAGCGGTAGACGAATATGTAACTGTAAATGATCTAGATGTAGAAGTACGTTTTGATATTATTGCCATTATAAAAGAAGGTAAAGGCTTTACTATTGAGCATTTAGAGAACGCTTTTTATCATTTTTGAAAATTGTTCCCTAAGATTCTAGCTGTTTATTTTAAACACATCTAAGCTAAACTTTTTTTAATAGCTTCTTTTAATAAAACCGGTTCACTACCTAGACCAATCGTTAAAAGTTTTGCCCCAGTAACAGGCACTCCATTAAATGGTCTAACATGAATTTGTCCATCTGGTTTACGTTCAAAATATGTGTAGTTTTCATCTTTATCTACTTTGGTACAACCTTTTACTCTAAGTATACTTTTAGGAAGTGCATTACAGATTTCATAAATACAATCTACATCAGGTAGATTAGGAAGATCTACAGAACAAGAAGCCCAATGCGATTTTAAATGATTAAACTTGTGAACCACATTATTGGATGGGATTAATTCAGGAAGGAACACCACATCTAAATCGGCCATAGTAGTAATTTTAGCCGTTGGATTAAGCTTTTTTAATTCTTCTATAACAGCAATTTGTTTATCCGAGCTTATTTCATCAAGATGTGTTAATACCAATAATGAAGATACTTGTATTTGATTAGATTCAAGAGTATTATGTTCCCCTCTTTTTTGCCAGTTTTTTACATCTATTACAGATACTTGAATAGGCGGAAGAAATCTTTCATTAATACCAACGCCCAGAAATTCCATGAGAGAACACGCATCAGAAGTTCCATTGGCTTCAATTAAAGTAATTCCGTTTTCACGCTCTGGAATTCTATTTACTATATTTCTAAGCTCTACAATACCACTGCAACAAATACAACTCCCACTAAGCGCTTTAATGGATTTTAATTCCATCTGATCTGTAAGTTGCTGTGCATCCAAATATGCATTTTCGTAGTCATTAAGAATTACAAATGGTTTCCATCCTTTAGCTTCATAATTCTTTATTAAGTATTTTAATAATGTTGTTTTCCCTGCTCCTAAAAAACCAACAATGGTAATAATTGCTTCCATATATTGGCTTTTATTTTTTCTTAGGTCTAAAAGGCTGTATTACAGCTTTATTACACTCTAAAAAAGGACCATCCATTAAATCTATACAATACGGTATAGCAGGGAAAACTGCATCTAAACATTCTCTAATCGATTTTGGCTTTCCAGGAAGATTAATGATTAAACAATTACCTCTAAGACCAGCTGTTTGTCGTGACAAAATAGCTGTTGGCACATACTTTAAAGATTCAGCCCGCATCAGTTCTCCAAAACCAGGCATCATTCTATCACACACAGTCTCAGTCGCTTCAGGTGTTACATCTCGTTTTGCTGGCCCAGTACCGCCTGTAGTAACCACTAAGCAACAATTTTCATTGTCAACCATATTAATAATGGTTTTTTCTATAAGATCTTGTTCATCGGGAACTATTTTGTATACTTCTTTCCACACTGAAGTTAAATATTCATTTAAAGTATCTATTATAGCTTTTCCGCTTAAATCTTCATAAATACCCGCACTTGCTCTATCGCTTACTGTAACAATTCCTATTTTTAGCATGTTTACTTTACTTCTGTTCTTTAAGTTTTACTTTACAATCACTAAGAATGTAATTAAAATGCTTCACATCGTTAGCATTTAACTTTAAAACACCTGTTACTGTAACTATGTCATCTGTTTTATAACCTAAATTAGAGTCTAAGTCTAGCTCTACAGCCGTTTCAGGCCCACCAACCCCACAAAAAAAACAGGAGGACATTGGACCTTTTGATAGAATATGCATTTTCCGTTCAGGATCAATATTCAAAAAATAGCCTGTTATTGATATTAATTTTCCCTCAAGGACTTTAACTGAATCTGAAAACTCTGGGTGTAAAAAAACAGCATCATATTCTGGAAAATATTTATCTGTAAATGTAACCTTTGATAAATCTTTCCAAGTCACAACTTTTTGAGCAAAACATGTAGTACTTAAAATAAAAATAAGTAGTATTAATATTCTATTTTTCATTGCTTAAAATTTCTGAGATTTTCATTTTTAAAATAGGGTAAACTGCAATTACAATAGACACGGCAATTATAGCAAAAACCACTATTTCTATTTGGAGGATATCATTTAATCCTAAGTTTTTGATGACACTTTCGCCTACATCTACATCAGTTAATTTAAATAATAAAGGTAATGCAAACTTTACTAATAAAAATCCTAACAAAAAGGCTACACCAATAATAGCAAAACCTTCGTAAGCTATCATTTGTACTAACTGAAAATTTGTTGCACCATAGGTTCGTAACAGTGCCAAATCAAACGCTCTTTCTTTTACCATTTTATATAAACTTATAAAAATTGTTAGGCCAGATATGGCGAGGATTAAATATGCAATCCAAGTAATAGTTTTAAAGCCTATTCCCATATATTCGTATAACTTATCAAGTTCGTATTTAGGCAATACTGCTTGCATATTTGTAGCCTCATTAATGGACCTTGGTAACACCAGAAAACCTGTTGGGTTTCTAAAAGAAACAAGTAAAGATGTTATATTTTTATCTGCTTCTTCATGTGTTTCGTGTTCATTTTCATGTATTTCATGATCATGTTCTTCATCGTGTCTAATATGGTTTTCTTCGTGGTGTTCATCCTGAGCTTCTTCATGGTCGTGTACTTGCCAGATACTTTCCAAATTTGTTACTATAAGCCTGTCTATAACATTTTGTGTAGGTTTTAATACGCCTACAACTATAAATTCTTGATCATGAATTTCAATATCAGCCTCTACTAATCCATGAGCACTTAAAAATGTATCTCCTATGGACAGTCCTGTTTGTTTAGCTACCTTGTGCCCTACAATAACTTCTAAAGCTTTTTTAAATTCTCTTCCCTCATTTATCTCGGCATCATAAAGCCCTTTAAATGTATTAGTAGTACCAACTATTCTAAATCCTTTATAATTGTCGCCAAAAGATATTGGAATAGCAGATTCTATAAGAGGGTTTTTTGCGATTTTTTTTGCTTCTTGATATGATATGTTCCCTGTAGGATTATCTAAGTGTAATACTGAGGCCAATATAAGTTGTAATGGACTGCCTTTAGCACCAATTACTAAATCTACACCACCTAGATTATTGTTAATTTGATGTTCAAATGACGTTTTTAGTTGCTGCATTCCTAAAAGAAGGGTAATACTTAATGCTAATGAAAAAACACCTAAAAATGTATATAGTGGTTTCGATTTTATGTTGTGTAAACTAATCTTCCAAATCGTCATAATGTTATGGTATTTTGAAAGAATGGTTTAATTCTCGAGTCGTGAGTAATAACGATTAAATTAGCATTGTTTTGGAGTGCTTGTTTTTTTAATAATTCTATAACGATACTGCAATTTTCATCATCTAAACTAGACGTAGGTTCGTCAGCTAAAATTACCTGAGGTTTATGAATTACAGCCATAGCGATATTAAGACGTTGTAACTGACCTTCACTAAGTTTATTTAATTTTTTGTGCTTATACTCTGTTAGATCTAATTCCTCTAATAAAGCATTTACCTCATCATTATTACTTGGTTTTTTACTAAAAAAAATACGTGCTTCAAGGTTTTTTAGAACACTTAAAGATTGAATAGCATATTTTTTTTGAAATACCAGCCCTATATTTTGACCTCTAAAAACATCTAACCTTCTATGAGACAGTTTATTTATTTCTACACCACCAATAGTAATCGTCCCGCTAACTGGAGTTAACAAACCTGCCAAAAGGTGTAATAAGGTTGTTTTACCAATTCCTGATTTACCTAAAATAAGTAGGTTCTCCCGTATTTTTAGACTAATATCTGGAAAACTAAAAGCGCTTTCGTTTTCTTTATAGTGAAATATAAGATTTCCTGTTTGAAGCATTATTGTACGTATGGACTCTTTATTTACAAGGTATTTCCTTTACTAATTTTTCTACAGTTGCATTAAGTACTTCTGAGGTTGTGCTTTCAGGAGTATAAACAATAGACACTTGTTTTGTATTTAAATCTAAAATAGTTTGACTAACGCCATCAACTTTTTGCAGACCGCCTTCAATAATTTTTTGACATTTGTGACACCTAGCTTTAGGCGTATTGATAACCAAAACAGCTTCTCCTTCTGGTTTTACTAATACACGTTCTTCTTTTTCTATACGATTACACGATATTACAGACACCAATATCAGTAATATAAATATACTTTTTTTCATCCTTTCAAATATTGTTATTTAGAATTATTACCTGATTATTGATAGTTTTGGATAGACCATTGATCTTCTTGAGGAAATAATTGTTTCTGCCAGTGTTGTACTTCATCTTCTGTTAGCAAACATTTACTTAATTGATCTATCATGTCTTCTTTTTCTATATACTGCCCTATAAAGACAAGTTTTATTTTTCGATCTCCAAATTGTTTATCCCAATGTGATTCAATTTCAGTTTGATTTTCAATAAACGCGGCATAGTTACTACGTTCTGAAAAAGGCATAGACGCCCACCAAACTCCAGCATTATCTGCCTTACAAGACCCTCCTGCAGAACTCCAAATAAGTGCTTGATTTGATCTTGATGCCAGCCAAAACAACCCTTTACTCCTAATTATATTTTGAGGGAAATCTTGATTGAGATAATTTAAAAACCGTTCTGGATGAAATGGTTTTTTACTTCTGAAAACAAACGAACTGATACCATATTCTTCTGTTTCCGGAACATGTTCGTTCTCTAACTCCTTTATCCAACCAGCCGAAGCTTCTGCCTTTTCATAATCGAATAATCCTGTATTGATCACTTCTTGTAGTGCGACCTTAGATTTTTCGGTAGATATAATTTTAGCATCAGGATTTAATGAATGAATCATGGCCTTAAGCTCTTCCAATTTAGCTTTAGTAACTAAATCAGTTTTATTAACTAGAATAACATTAGCAAATTCAATTTGATCGGTAAGTAGATTAACAATAGTTCTGTCATCACCTTCAATATTTGTCAATTCTCTTGAAGCTAAATAATCTGAACTAGAAAAATCCTTTAAAAAATTAAAAGCATCAACCACTGTTACCATAGTATCAACATAGCTAAATCGACTTAAATCTATGTTACCATCTTCACTTTCAAAACTAAAGGTTTGTGCTACAGGAATAGGTTCGCTTATACCCGTACTTTCAATCAATAAATAATCAAATTTATTTTGAGAAGCCAACTTTTCTACCTCTACCATAAGGTCTTCACGCAACGTACAGCAAATACACCCGTTGCTCATCTCTACCAACTTCTCTTCAGTTCTAGATAAGGTATTTTCATTTTCAATAAATTGAGCATCGATATTAACCTCACTCATATCGTTAACAATAACGGCTACTTTTAAACCTTCTTTATTGTGAAGAATATGGTTAAGTAATGTTGTTTTACCTGCGCCTAAAAATCCACTTAGTACGGTTACGGGTAATTTTTTCATTTAAAAATTCTATATAAAGATTAGACTTCAATCTGATTTAAATAGTTCATTTTCTCAATTAAATCCCCCTTTATAGCAACCACAGCTGGTTTTGGAATACCATCCTTATCAAAAGGCCATGTACTAGTTGGATTATTAATGTCAACTGTTTGTTCTCCTGGATGTTGCACGCTTAAAAACAGTGTTTTACCATCTGGCGAAAACCAAGGTCCTGTAAGTTCTGCATCTATTGGCGCAGAAGCCACCCGTATTACTTTGCCTGCTTCTTTTCCATATCTTGGAATAACAAACAGGCTATTATTTTTAAAAGGTATATAAGGTTTATCTGCATTATTCATAGCACTCCCTGACATATCAGAGGTCATCCAAAGGTTTCCTGATAAATCAAACGCTAAATTATCAGGGCACGAAAATCCGTTTACTTCTCCTCCAGCTATATATGTTGAAGCTTTGAAGGTTAATGCATCAAACTTACCATTGGTTTCTTCAATTTTCATTATAGAACCATGATAATTACCTTTGGGTTTATTATTGGTAAGCGATACAAGGATATGTCCTGTGATAGGATCTATTTCAATATCTTCTGGCCTGTTAAGTGGTGTGCCTCCTAATAGTTTAGCAGCTTCTCTAGCTCTTATTAAAACTTCGGTTTGGTTTTTAAATTTAGTTTTAAGAATGGGTTGATTTTCCCAATCTAAAGCAAGCCACTTTCCATTGATAGTATCAGCAACATACAATATACCTTCTTTAAGAGAACTTGGTTTGGAAGATACAAACTTGTATAAATGCTCATCATTTTTATCATCTCCCGTATATGCAACTACACGCTTATCTTCTAATTCATACAATGTACAGCACTCGTGAGAAAAACGCCCTAGTGCTATGTGTTTTTGAGCGCTTCCATCCTTTGGATTTACTTCTACCACCCAACCGTAATGTTCGGGTGGATGATTATAAAAATCTTCCCATCCATAATATTTACTATGTTTGTGTTCAGGAATATCTTTTTCATTATACAAGGTTTCTCCATAGAATCCATCATAATTTTCTTCACAGGTTAAAAACGTTTGCCATGGTGTAATACCACCCGAACAGTTTGCAAGTGTACCTATAACTGTAGTTTTACCTTTAATGGGTGCATCCCAATTTAATGCAATGGGCGTGTGCGCTGTTATACGTTTATTATAAGGATCGTTTTTTACTATTTTCCATTCGCCTTTTTCCTCTTTAATTCTTACAATACTACCTCCTACATTATACATTTCCTCATCGGCCAGAGCTTTTGTTTTTTCTTGTTTAGTATCAAAACTAGACAGAAATAATGGATTTACATACTCATGGTTTACCCATAATAAACCGTCTTTAGGATTATCTTTTTCAAAAGGAATAAAACAGGTAAAATCATTATTAAACCCAAATGTATCGTTATCAGTGATAGCGTCTCCCCACTTAATAATTACTTGGTAACCTAAACCTTTAGCAAGTAGCAAATCATCTTTATTAGAGGGTAGTAATGCTTCTAAGGCAACATCTTTTAATTTTTTTAAATCTTCTTTTGATAGATTTCCATTGAGTGAAGGCGTAGCGTTGTTTCCACAACTAATAAGAAAAGGAGGTGTTACTAAAGCTGCTATGCTAGCCTTACCCAAAAAAGACACAAATTCTCTTCTATTGTATTTCATATTAATTTAATCAATACTATTTTATGATTTAATTTAAATGATACTTTTCTAGATAAATTAAATCGGAATATATCGATTGAAAACTTCTATTTTTGGCGTCATAAATTTTTCCCTGAATTTTAAGTTGCTTATGTGTTACACTTCTCAGTTTTATTTGCAATTCTTTTATTTTTTTATTCAAATAGAAAGAAAGTATTCCAAACTGAAAATTGCGTTTAGCGTAAACTTCTTCTAAATATTCCTTTTGATTTATAACGTCTTGGTAAAAAGAATTTAGTCCTTTTACATCTGAGAAATTTTGCCTTTCCAAAGCGTCTAAAAGAATCCTGTTATTGTATGAAAGCACAAACCAAACCTCTTCAATACCATGCATTTCAATCATTTCAGATAAATATCCTACGGTTTCTGCATCACAAATAAGAGCATTACCTAATGAACCATAAAAGTGGTGGCCATTACCGTATTTTTTCTTTAAAAAATATTCCAAACCATCAGTTGGACAAACAAGAAAAAGACTCTTATGCATTAAAAATTAGGTTGAAATTTTTAGTATGTTTTTAAGTCAATAACTTCAAAGTTTCTTGCGTCAAAATAGTCGTCAATACCATGTCCTGTATTAATAATTACACCACCTAAGAGCGTCACTTTATCTACAGGAAATTCATCTTTACAAGTTTTAAGATGTTCGTGTATTTTCTTATCAATGATTTTGTACGTCGCGTCTGTAATTGCCTTTTGAGGTTTGTTGCTTTTTAAAATATCTTCTCTATAAGGCAATAAGCTTTCCTCTAATTTCATTTGCTGATAATCGTCCTCTTTTAACACTGGTGTATATTTCTCATTTTCTAGTCGGCTTAATGCCAGCATTAAAGCCCCACAAGAGCTTCCTTTCTCTTCCATTCTTGGTCTGTACATCTTACCAAGTTCGCCCTCAAGAGTAATCCCGATATGAGGTCCATAAAATATAAAAGCACTTCCTTCATCTGGAATATGGTGAGCAAATGCCGTCATACCAGTTTGTCCAACAAAAGGAATGCCTCCGAGCCCTCCCATAATAAATGGTCCAAATAATACATTAAAAAATGTGGTAGATGGTATATTAATGTCATCAGAACATAAGGATGTTGCCATAAGTACTTTGGAAATATCAATATTATATTCCTGTTGCATTTTCCCTAAATAATGTATTGATGTATCCTTTGCATCCTTAGCTTTAGGATATTCACTCTTAACAATTTCGTCAAATTTTCGTTGTAGCATGATATTTAAACTATTATAATAGCGTATTGCTATGTTTAGATTTGTTCAGTATAAATATAAGGCAATGTTATTTAACTGCAACTAAGTTGCAATTATTTTAACAAAAAAATCTGACTATTGAAAAGAGAATTTTAGATTTTTACAGAGATGACTATAAAATAAGATTATTGTTTTTCTTCAATAATAGGTTCTGTTGCTGAAGTTTCAAAAAACTGCTTTAACTCCTCAAAATCTTCAGGTTTAACAGCAATTGTTTTGTCATTATTTAAGATAAAATAAGTAGGAGTTGCAGTGACGCCATAGCTATTCCCTATTTCGTTGTCCCATTTCCCTTCTCCATAAACATGGATGAAATTTGAGAAGTCGTAAGTTAAATTTTTCCAAGCATAAGGTTCATCTTCCAGTCCTATGGCAATAACTTTTAACTTTTTATCATCAAACGTTTCTGAGAGTTTATGTAATTGAGGAATTTCTTCTAAACAATGAGAACAGGCACTACTCCAAAATGCAATAATATAATGTTCAGCAATGTTTAATTCGCTTAATTTTTTTGTTATCGTCTCTTCGTTTTCTTTCATTTCAAATGAAAAATCAGGAGCAGGATTTCCTAGAGATGTGTCTTGATATAAAATTAGTGCTTGTAATAATTGCTGATCGTTTAGCTTAACCGATAAATCCATTAAGTATGTTTCAGAAATAAAATTTGCTACGGATTCAAGTTTTAGATCCACCATTTGCTCCCATAAATCAGTAAATAACGATTTCTTTGTGTCGTCTGAAGCTTCTTTTATTTTCTTATAAAATTCTTGAATATTTTTCTTGTAATCTTCAATTTCGTTACCATTGTTTGAAGACATCCCAAAAATATAATTTAACATACGTTCAGTAAGGAATTTGGAACGTTGTAAGATGGCATTATTAAAATCTACATGATCAAAATAATGTGTTTTAAGTTCTTCTACATACGATTTTACATCAACAATACCTTCTGGAATATAAGGCCTATTTGCTTTTATGAAATTTGATGCTATAGTACCTTTTGATGCTTCTTCAAATCCTTGCTGGGTTTCTCTTTGCGTTTTAAAAATTGCTGCCAGAGCTAAAGTATCTTTAGTTGTACTACCATCTCTAAAATAATTACCAATACTATTAGTAATCATTAACATGCTGTTAGTGTATGATTCTAGTAACTTGTTTTCCCTTGATGCTAAAAATTCAACACCTGTTTCTGAATTAAACTTTAATTCCAAATCCTCTTCGCCATTGTATATTACATCAAAATTGTATTCTTCTTGAGGTACTGCGTAAGTAATACGATACATCCCTTTGGTTACAGTAGAGTCTAATTTAATTTCGAAACTACCATCTGCTGCAATTGGCGCATTGGTTACATAATTTGAATGTGTAGGTGTTACTTTGTAAAGTAATGCTATTTCAAAATCTCCAGCTGGAGAAAATGTCCCTTTAATACTATGTTGCCCATAAAAGACTAATGGCAATATTAAAAATAATCTTAAGAAGTACTTTAATTTCATTTTAATAGATTTCTGATAAAATTCAGAACAATGTTTTGTATTTATTCATATTAAAATCAATAATTAAGCCACAATGGGTTGTAATGCTTCTAAAGCTTTTTTTACTGATGTAATGTTTTCAAAAGTTAATAATAATCGTAAACCGTTTCTGGTTTGTTTCTCCTTCATTTTACAAACTTGGGAATTGGTTTGTACAAACTGCAATACTTTGGTAAAGTTACTACTTTGATAGAAACTACTTTGCTGGTCGTTGATAAAATAACCAATTAATTTTTGCTGTTTCATGATTACTTTTTCAAAACCAATTTTAGTAGCTAACCACTTTATTTGGACACTATTTAGTAAATCGGTCACTTGTTGTGGTACTTCTCCAAAACGATCTATTAATTCTGATTCGAATTTATGTAATTCTTCTTCTGTTTTTAAATTATTGAGTTGTGTGTATAAATTTAAACGCTCAGCAATATTATTGACATAATTGTCTGGGAATAACAATTCAAAATCGGTATCAATGGTAACGTCTTTTACATAAACTTTATCTTTACCATCATCTTGATATAACTCTTTAAATTCATTCTCTTTTAGTTCTTCAATAGCTTCGTTGAGTATTTTTTGATAGGTATCAAATCCTATTTCATTTATAAATCCACTTTGCTCTCCTCCCAATAAATCGCCAGCTCCTCTAATTTCCAAATCTTTCATCGCAATATTAAAACCGCTACCCAATTCGGTAAACTGCTCTAAAGCGGTAATACGCTTTCTAGCATCTTCGGTCATTGCTGAATATTCTGGTGTTATAAAATAGCAAAATGCTTTTTTGTTGCTTCGGCCTACACGACCACGCATTTGGTGCAAATCGCTTAGTCCAAAATTGTTTGCGTTGTTGATGAAAATAGTATTGGCATTAGGTACATCCAGTCCACTTTCTACAATAGTTGTACTTACTAAAACATCAAAACCACCATCCATAAATTGCAGCATCAACTGCTCTAATTTTTTACCTTCCATTTGCCCATGACCAATACCAATTTTAGCATCAGGAATTAAACGCTGTAACATACCAGCAACTTCTTTAATGTTCTCAATACGATTGTGAATAAAAAAGACTTGTCCGCCTCGTTGAATTTCATAACTAACCGCATCACGAATGGTTTCTTCATTAAAACGAATCACATGGCTTTCAATCGGGTATCGGTTAGGAGGCGGTGTAGTAATTACCGATAAATCCCTAGCTGCCATTAAACTAAACTGTAACGTTCTTGGTATTGGTGTTGCCGTTAAGGTTAATACATCTACATTCTCTTTTAATGTTTTTAGTTTTTCTTTTACGGCAACTCCAAATTTTTGTTCTTCATCAACAATGAGTAATCCTAAATCTTTGAATTTTACATTTTTATTGACTAACTGATGCGTACCAATAATAATATCTACTTTACCTTCTGAAAGTGCTTCTAAAGTTTCACGTTTTTGCTTTGCTGTTCTAAAACGATTCACATAATCAACTACTACTGGAAAATCTTTTAAACGTTGTTTAAATGTTCGCGAGTGTTGATAGGCCAAAATAGTTGTTGGTACTAGAACGGCCACTTGTTTTCCATTATCAACAGCTTTGAATGCTGCACGAATAGCAACCTCAGTTTTACCAAAACCCACATCACCACAGATAAGTCTATCCATAGGGCGTTCACTTTCCATATCGGCTTTAATATCAGCAGTTGCAGTACTTTGGTCTGGTGTGTCCTCGTAAATAAATGAGGCCTCCAGCTCATGTTGCATGTAACTGTCTGGATTGTATTGAAAACCTTTTTCAGTTTTTCGTTTTGCGTAAAGTTTAATAAGATTGAACGCAACGTGTTTTACTCGTGCTTTCGTTTTTTGTTTAAGGGTTTTCCAGGCATTACTTCCTAATTTATAAATTTTAGGTGGTTTGCCATCCTTACCATTAAACTTAGTAATTTTATGTAGCGAATGGATACTTAGATACAATACATCTCGTTCCCCATAAATCAGTTTTATAGCTTCTTGTTTTTTTCCTTCTACATCTATTTTTTGAAGTCCACCAAAACGACCAATTCCATGATCGATATGGGTTACATAGTCGCCAATATCTAAATTAGTCAATTCTTTTAGAGTGATAGCTTGCTTTTTAGCATAGCCATTTTTAAGGCTGAATTTATGGTAACGTTCAAAAATTTGATGATCGGTATAGCATACCATTTTAGTATCATGATCTACAAACCCTTGATGCAGTGATAAAATAACTGTTTGATAGTCTTTAACATCTAGTTGAGCATCATCAAAAATATCATGAAATCGTTTAGCTTGTTGCTCGCTTACACAGGCTATATAATTGGTATACCCTTTTTCATGATTTGCGTTTAAATCTTCAATTAAAAGATTGAATTGTTTATTGAAAGCAGGTTGCGGTGTGGTATTGAATTCGATATTATGAGAGGTCTCGACTGTGCTCGACATAACAGCAGAACTCCCAAATTCTATTATAGAAAAATCCAGTAATTGTTTTTTTAGTAATGCTGAATTACAGAATAATTCTTGGGGTTCAGCATGTTTAATGTCTTCTGAAAGTGCTTTAAATGCTTCTTCTGCTTTGGCATAAAAATCATCAATTCTTGAAAAAAGCAAATCAGCATTTTTTAAACCTATTACTGTTTTCTGAGCAATATACTTTAAAAAACTCTGTCGTTTTTCTTCAATTAATTTATTCGCTACATTGGGAATAATATTGATTTTTTTAATTTGCTCTAGAGACAATTGTGTTTCTACATCAAAGGTTCTAATAGAATCTACTTCATCTCCAAAAAACTCAATACGATAGGGCTGATCATGTGAAAATGAAAACACATCTACTATTCCACCTCGTACTGAAAACTCTCCAGGTTCAGTAACAAAATCTACGCGCTTAAACTTGTATTCAAAAAGCACCTCATTAACAAAATCTATGGATACGTTATCGCCAACACCAACTTTTAAAGTATTTCGTTCTAACTCTTTTCGCGTTACTACTTGCTCAAATAATGCATCAGGATAAGTAACAATTATTGCTGGTTTTTTTTGCGAATTAATACGGTTTAATACCTCTGCACGCAATAATACATTAGCATTATCGGTTTCCTCAATATCATAAGGTCTGCGGTAGCTACCCGGATAGAACAATACATCCTTTTCTGTGAGTAATTGTTCTAAATCGTTAAGGTAATGAGCCGCTTCTTCCTTATCATTAAACACTAATAGAAAAGGCTTTTCAGCTGCTTTAAAAATGGTAGAAATGACAAAAGAAAATGCCGACCCAACAAGTCCTTTTATATGTGTTTTACTTCCAGTTTCCGCAATAGATTTCTGCAGATTTTGCGTTTGCAAAACCTGTGCATAGGTTTGAGAGATTGTAGATTTACTCACCTAATTTTGTTTTGAGGTGCAAATATAAGGGTTCAAAATATTTTTTTGTGGTTTTACTACAAATTCATAACTATTTCTTTAGCTTAGTTTTGTAAAATACATCTTAAAATTATGACAGATAAACCATTAACAATAGTCGCTAAAATTTTAGCTAAAAATGAATATAGAGATTTAGTAAAAAGTGAACTACTAAAATTAGTTGATACCACAAAAGCAGAAGCAGGCTGTATAAATTATGATTTACACCAAGATAATACTAACAAAAATTTATTTTTATTTTACGAAAACTGGGAAAGTAAAGCTTTATGGCAACAACATATGAACAATAATCATATAGCTGCATATGCTAAAGCGACAGAGGGTGCTATAGAAGAATTTACTTTAAACGAAATGACTAGAATAGGTTAAACTTTGAATAAAACTTTAATATTTGATTTTAGTAATCTACCCACTAGGGATTGAGGCATTTGATGAAGCTCCCCGACTTAGGAGAGAGCGACTGCAGAAAGCCTGCAGGCAGGCAGGCAGGCCCGACCCTTTTAGCAACCCCCAAAAAAGTAAAATTTTCAGTTTAAACTTTTAAAAAAAAGATGTAGGTTTGCAGCACTAAAAAAGAAGTATATATGTCGTTTTCAAATTTATTTGATAGTGGGTTTAAGAAGCGTAATCAGAGCCATTTTGCTGCTATTGTTCGTGTGGCTATGGCAGATGAAGTGATTACAGATGACGAAAAAGCCTTTTTGGACAGGTTAGCACACAAGTTGGAGATTGGTGAGACTGCTTACCAAGCAATATTAAAAGATTATAATTCGCACCCAATTAACCCTCCTGTGTCTTACGATTTACGTCTAGAACGCTTATATGATTTAGTACGTATGATTCATGTAGATACAATTACTGGAGACTCAGAAATGGCACTTTTGAAAAAGATAGCAGTTGGACTTGGATTTCATGCAGTAAACGTAAAATACATCATAGATAAGGCATTAACTCTTGTGAGTAACGGTACTGATTTAGATGATTTTGTGGACCAAATAAAGAATATGAATAGATAAAAAATTAAATATTCAATATAATTTAAAAGCGTCCAACATGTTGGACGCTTTTTTTATGGCCCATAATGGGCATTTATTCAAATAAAATTAAAAATAATTTGACACAAAAATTTAAAAACTAAAATACTAAGCATTGAAACGTAAGCAACTGGGAGACAAACTTTTGCCATATAACGTAAGTATCTGTTGAAAAACGGACAGCCATTTTTATGCTTAAAATTAGTGTAAATAATTGATTTTCAATAAATTAAATTAAAATTTTATTTGGAAGTTTAAAATATTCCACTTTATATTTGCACCGCAGTTTTGAATGAAGGGCTGCGAGATGAAAATTTAAAATTGAGTTCCTGAAATACTGAAATAAATTCAGCACAAGTAAGTTCAGGATTAATAAAAACTAAAAGCCATGTTGAAGCATTATATAGCATTTCAGGATTGGAGTTGTAACCCAGAGTTATGGCTCAGGCTTCGGTTTTTTCTGTAGATTATTACTTTCCAGAAAAAAAATCCGAAGCAACACAAACTGTTTCGGATTTTTTTATTCCTAGAATATTTATATCTGATTCTATTTAAGAGGCGTCAAATACACTTCTTAAACACGTTTAATATTTAAAAATTAAAACAATGGGATTATCAATTGCTGACGCTTACTATTTAAAAGCGAAAGGAGCCTCGTGTGGAATTTTTAGTGACTGGGATGAAGTTTGCGAAGCTTTAAACTATGCATTGTCTTATGATGAAAATCATTGTCCGTCGTTATGCCTTTTAGGCGAAATATATGCAGAACATTTACATATGTATGATGAAGCATTTAACTGTTTTGATAAAGTAATAGGCATAGATCCTGGTAATACCGAAGTATATCAAATGTACGCCATGTATTTAATATGGAGAAACAAAACGGAACGCGCCGAAAAACTTGTAAAACATGCACTAAGCATTGCAGAAATAGGTAAAGCACCCTTGTTATGGTTACTGTCTTGCATCAATGAGACCAAGGGCGAGTACAAAGTAAGTTTAGAGCATTTAAAGGACGCCAAGGTAGATAGTTATAACGATAGGTATTTTAGCTATATGCAATATGAGGAAAAACGCATAAAAAAGAAGATAGAATTATCTAAACCCAAGGCTAAAAAGAAGAAAAAAAAGGCTAAAAATAAAAGAAAGAAATCGGCAAAGTAACATTTGCCGATGTATGGGAACTCGTCAACGTTGGAGAGTTGAAGCAGACTGTAAATCTGTTATCGATGGATTTAGTAGGTTCGAATCCTTCAGTTCCCACACCTGCGTTTGTGGTGTAATTGGCAGCATATAAGTCTCCAAAACTTATGGTCGGGGTTCGAATCCTTACAAACGCGCAAAATGGTTCATTGGGGTAATGGCTATCCTTCCTGATTGTCTCTCAGGGGAAACGAGTTCGATTCTCGTATGAACCACAAAAACGCTTTGTAAAAGTGCTAATGGTGCTGGTCTCTATAGGAGAGGTATAAGAGGCCATTATTTTACAGGGCGCTATTTGGAGCGTAGAGCAAATATTGGTTCGTTGCGCTTACCTGCTAAGTAAGTTTACCGTTTTGGTAATGAAGGTTCAATTCCTTTGCTCTCCGCAAAACTGAGAATAGAATCCCGAAGTTTCGGGAGTAGCTTACTCGCTTTGGAAGCTAGAGGTTGTTGGTTCGAGCCCAGCTTCTCAGATAAAAGTGTTGCTCCGTTGGTCAAATGGTTAAGACGTCTGACTTTAACTCATGCGACCATATTTGAGAAATAGGTTTCGTTGAATTCGCAAACTCATTTCTATCAGGAATTAAGAGTTCGATTCTCTTATGGAGTACAAATTGAGGCATAGCTTAATTGTTAAAGCACCGAGCTTTTAATTCAGGTGATTTAGTTTTAATTCCTAATACCTCAACAATATGCAGGAATGGCGAAATGGCAAACGCACTCGACTTAGAATCGAGAAACTGGGAGTTCGAATCTCTCTTCCTGTACAGTTTTGCTCTACTAGCCCAACTGGAAGAGGCATCGGACTTAAAATCCGTACAGTCCAAGTTCGAATCTTGGGTAGAGTACATATAAGCTTATAGTGAATAGGATAACACGCCAGAATACGACTCTGGGAATATGGGTTCGAGTCCTGTTAAGCTTACAAAAATAGCCCGTGGTGTAACGGCAACACTCAAGATTTTGATTCTTGCATTATAGGTTCGAATCCTATCGGGTTATCCAAAATGGTGTCTGTAGTGTAATGGCTAGCACAAGAGATTGTGAATCTCTTAGATCAAGGTTCGATTCCTGATAGACACCCAAATGGAACGGTAGCAAAGTTGGTCAATGCACCAGATTGAAGCTCTGGCGATATAGGTTCGAATCCTGTCTGTTCCACAATATTAAGTTCTTTTAAAAAAGATTCTTGCTTTCGTAGGAAATGGTATCAAGCTAGTCTTGTTGGGTGTTTCAGTATAGCACTATTGCATAAGGCACTGCAGCGATGCATGATGGTTTTATGTTCAACTAGACTTGAAGGTTTTTACTGTTAACCAAAAAACAGTAGCAACTCAATAGGTCGTGGGTTCGATTCCCACTTATCCGCTCATATTGGATAATAGTTCAGATGGCTAGAACAATTGATTATTTGGATGTTACCGGTTCGATTCCGGTCTAGATTTAGGATCTAGTAACTCAACGGTAGAGTACCAAACTGCACTCAAAATGTAGTGAAATGGGTTTTTTAACCCTCCCCCACCAAAGCTTATCATCTTGTAAAACTGATAGCCAACGCAGTTGCCATACTGCTCAACAAAAACAAGGCGAAAACAGTAGGATTGTAAGTTGGCTAGATTCCCGCCTTCGCGGGAACGACAGATAGCGGTCTGAAACGTACTTTGAAATACTGATTTTTAATTGCTAGATGTAATTACTGTTTTGTTTTCAGGATATAAAACATCGTATCTTAATAGAGATATAATCTTTTACTTCCACACTACATCACACTAGTTATTAAGGCTTTTAATATGAGTATTTCCGTGTGTGACAGATGACTTTCAATCTACTGTTTTCTTTAGATGAAATAGTGTAATCAGACCAGTAAGGTCTTTAAAAAGATAAAAATGAACAAGGTTTATATCAAATGATTTAGATGTAGACGATAGTTCCTAGGATCTTGATAGCTAACATCCCCTGACGGCAACGTTAGGAATACAACGGATAGCCCGACCTGAGGTCCTGAAACAAGTTCAGGATGAAGGTAGCGCTCAAAATATACTTTTGAAAGTAATGAACTCGTCGTTACTAGATAAAGTTGGTAACCCTTCCGTTACAGGTTTTACCGCGCCTTAGTTGGCAAAAAATTATTGAATAATTTAAAAATTAAAAACAATGAAACGAGTAAGAATTAATGCAGGAAAAGTAGGTTTAGTCTTTAAAGTCGGTAACTACGTACGCGTAATTACCGAGGGAACACATTGGATAGGTTTTAGCCAGCGTGTATTAGAATATAACCTAGCACTAGCTTTTGCTACTCCAGTGGCCCTAGAACTCTTACTAAAAGACGAAACGTTGGCGGCAATGCTTGATGTTATTGAAGTAAAAGACAGTGAATTGGTTTTAGTTTACGAAAACGGAAACTTTAAAACCGTATTATCTGCAGGACGTTACGTGTACTGGAAGGGTTTAATTGATCGTGAATTTACAATGGTAGATTTAAGCAAAATTTATATTACTGAAAACATCAGTAAAGCGTTGTTTAGTAAGTATGATTTGAGCAAACATATCCGCATGTTTGAAGTGGCTGCTTACGAAAATGCAGTGCTTTTGGTAGATGATGTGTACACCAAAACACTTAGTGGTGGTACGTATCGTTTCTGGAGAAACGACACAACCATTAAAATCGCTAAGGTAGATACACGACAATTGCAACTGGAAATTGCCGGACAAGAATTGTTAACTAAAGATAAAGCAGCTATCCGTATCAACTTTTACACACAGTACAAAGTTACCGATATTGAGAAAGCCCTTTTGGAAAACAAGGACTACGAAAAGCAATTGTACATTGCGATGCAGTTGGTGTTGCGTGCCTACGTGGGTGCCTACACCTTGGACGAGCTGTTAGAACGTAAAGACAACATTGCAGAGGCCGTGTTTAACGACGTAAAAACCAGCGCCACCAAACTGGGTGTAACCGTACTAAACTGCGGTATGCGCGATGTGATTTTAACAGGTGATATGAAAGACATCATGAATCAAGTATTAATAGCACAAAAGAAAGCGCAGGCCAACACCATTACCCGTCGTGAGGAAACAGCCTCTACCCGTAGCTTGCTAAATACGGCAAAGTTGATGGAAGAGAATAACATGCTGTACAAGCTAAAAGAGATGGAGTATGTTGAAAAAATCGCCGATAAAATTGGCGAAATCACGGTGGCTGGTAACGGTGGTATCGTAGCACAGTTAAAAGACATTTTCTCTGTTAGTAAATAAGGTGTTTTGGGCGTAACCCCGCCGAAAAAGGCGGGGTCGCGCTTTACGCTATATCTTTTGCTAAAAAGCAAAAGGATGCCGCTACAATCGCTTACGCGGGTGTGTTTGCTAGCAACGTGCTATATGTTTAAATACAATTTCTATCAAAAAAGAAATTATAAAGCTTAACCAAAAATTTAAAACAATACACTAACCTCAGATTCAAACAAATAAAACTAATCTATTTTTTAGTAAGTAAAATTTGACTAAATAATATCTAAATTCTAAAAAAAAGTATAAGGCTTTATTTAAAAGAAAGCTTAATTTAACCCTCTTTATATATACGCAGTACTATAGAAAAGAGGTAAGCCTCATATCTTAAAATGTGTGCCAAACTAACATAAAATGTCTGATAGAATTAAGCTTTCAATTAAAGAAAAAATAGGCTATGCTTTAGGAGATGGTGCCGCCAATATTGCATGGAGAGGTGTTGCCACATTTCTATTCATTTTTTATACTGACGTTTTTGGTCTAAATCCTGCTACAGTAGGACTTCTATTTCTTGTAACCAGATTTAGTGATGGTATAAGTGATATTTTTATGGGCGTTTTAGGAGATAGAACTAAATCTAAATATGGAAAATTTCGCCCTTGGATATTATGGACAGCTATTCCTCTAAGCGTTATTTTATCACTTCTATTTACAAGTCCAGACTTAAGTGATTCTGGTAAAATTGTTTACGCCTACACAACCTATATATTATTTACACTTATCTACACGGCTAATAATGTACCCTATGGTGCCTTAATGGGTGTAATGACTAGTGACGATAAAGAACGTGGTAGTTTAGGTTCCTACAGAATGGTTGGTGCTTTTGCTGGGGGTATGCTTGTACAAGGTATGTTACTGTTTCTGGTAGCCCACTATGGTAATGTAAACCCGAAAATAGCCATAGATCAAATCGCAGATAAAAAGTATAAAATTGAAGTATCCTCTAAAGCCAAAGTACCTAATGCCAATATAAAAACTGACAATGGTATAGCAATGTTTACTTGGGATTATACAAAAGACTCTAAACCTACTCATAGCAAAAGCTTTACTATGTTGCCTGACAAAACCTACTCATTTATTGTAGAAGGCGAAGCCAATCTAACCAAAGCCGATGTATTAATAATCGATCAAAAAAATGGGTACAGCAGATCTATATACATACTTTCCATTTTTTTAGCGTTATTTATGCTATTAACGTTCTATTTCACAAGAGAAAGAGTATATCCTCCTAAAGATCAAAAAAATAATTTATTAGCAGATTTAAAGAATTTAAAAGCAAATAAACCCTGGTTAGTACTTCTTTTTATAGGTTTATTATTTAGTACTTACAACTCTATTAAGCAGGGTATTGTGGTTATTTATTTTTCGCATTATATAAATAATCAATTATTAGCTGGCAGCTTTTTAGTGGCATTAATGCTGGCATCTATAGGAGGAGCTATGTTAACAGCTCCATTAGCAAAAAAAATAGGTAAAAAAAACTTGTTTATATATGCTCTAATTTTTTCAGGTGTCGTAAATGCATTACTGGTTTTCTGTGGTCCTGATGATATTACTGGTATATTTTCTTTAGGAATTATTTCAGAGTTTTCAGCAGCAATTTTCCCAACATTATTTTTTGCAATGCTGGGTGATACTGCAGACTATTCAGAATTTAAAAATGGAAGACGAGCCACTGGCCTAATCTATTCAGCAGGATCATTCGCAACTAAATTTGGCGGTGGTATTGCTGGTGCTATTATTGGATTTGTATTAGCTATGTTTAACTATGATGGACAAGATTTATCAACGATAAACGGAGCTATTCCTGGCATAATAATGTTAATGAGTTGGATTCCATCTATTATTGCAATAATAGCAGCTATATTGATGATAGGATACCCTCTTAATCAAGAAAAACTAAACGAGATTACACTAGAATTAAACAGACGAAGAACAACAATAAAATAAATTGAAAGCCAATAACAGGACGACTCAAAACAGTCGTACAAAAAACTCTCGAGTTAAACTCGAGAGTTTTTAATTTTTACAGGCTATCTTTAACATAATTATATCCATAATAGGGCAACATGGATATTTTAACTATTGTACAAAAAATTGAATTTTGTATTTTGATTACCGTTTTATTTAAATCACAATTTAAAAAGAAACCCCGACGCAAAACGTCGAGGAATTCTTTTGAATTAATAACCAAACAATGTCTAATTATTATAGCCTACAGTATATAGTGTTATTTCAATTCAAATTTAGCCATTAGCTCTGCTTGAGAACTACCTCCAACATACACTTCAAAATCTCCAGGCTCTATTATAAAATTACCGTTATTATCAAAAAAGCCTAAAGTGTCCTTGTTTAAAGTAAACTTTACTGTTTTTGTCTCTCCTTTATCAAGTTCAATAAGTTCAAACCCTTTTAATTCTCTAACAGGACGCGTAACACTTCCTACTAAATCGCGAACATATAACTGCACAACTTCCTTCCCTTTTAAACCTCCTGTATTGGCTACTTCTACCGATATGTTGATAGGTTCATCAATAGTAAAAGAAGATTTTTCTATTTTAATATTAGCATAATTAAATGTTGTATAGCTCAGCCCGTAACCAAAAGGATATAGAGGTGTATTTTCAATATCACTGTAATGAGACCAAAATACATTGTTAGCCTCATTAACTGGTCTTCCTGTATTCTTATAATTATAATATATTGGAATTTGTCCAACGTGCCTTGGAAACGTCATAGGCAATTTACCACTAGGGTTATAATCCCCATATAACACTTGTGTAATAGCATTACCTGTTTGGGTTCCTAACTGCCAACCTTCAACTATAGCCGGAATATGTTTATCTGCCCAAGTAATTGCAAGTGGGCGTCCATTATTAAGAACCAATACAATATTAGGATTTGCTTTATATACTTCTTCCAGTAATTCTTGTTGAACTCCTGGCAAGTTTATATCTACTCTACTTCTAGCTTCTCCAGATTGAAATCCATGCTCACCTAAAACCATAACAACAACATCAGCATTTTTAGCTGCT
Organism: Hyunsoonleella pacifica; assembly: GCF_004310335.1. Taxonomy (GTDB): domain Bacteria; phylum Bacteroidota; class Bacteroidia; order Flavobacteriales; family Flavobacteriaceae; genus Jejuia; species Jejuia pacifica. The sequence continues at coordinate 417,996 of NZ_SIRS01000003.1, forward strand.
TTAATTGCTGCCTTAAATCCGCTTTTATCAGTAGTATTAATTTTAAGCTCATTAACAAAATGAGTGTCTCCTGTAGTAACATCGGCTCCCTTACTGTAAATCAACTCATTCCCTTTATATTGTTGCATCCCCTCTAAAACAGATACACCTGTGTTATCTTTTGAGGCTATTCTCCAACTACCTAGAGGACTGTTCTTTTCACTTGCCAAACCTCCTATGAGCGCTATTTTTTGACCTTCTTTTTTAAGTGGAAGCAATTGGTTTTCATTCTTTAGTAATACAATGGATTTTTTAGCCACATCCAGAACAGCTTCTTGATGCGCTTTAGAGTTTACAACTTCTTTTTCTCTAGCTTCATTGCAATACCTGTAAGGGTCTTCGAATAAACCTAATTCGTGTTTCACAGTTAAAATCCTTCTTACCGCATCATCAATAACAGCCTCTTCAACAATTCCTTCCTCAACAAGTGCTTCTAGTTCTGAAACATAAATATAGGATTCCATATCTAAATCTGACCCTGCTAACGCAGCAATTTTTGCAGCGTCTTTATTGTTTTTTGCATGTCCCCAAACCACCATTTCTTTAATTGATGCCCAATCTGATACAACAAAACCTTTAAAATCCCATTTATCTTTTAAAATATCTCTAAGTAAATATGTGCTACCTGTTGCTGGAACACCATTAAGATCATTAAACGCATTCATAAATGTCTTTACATTGGCATCAGCAGCTGCCTTAAATGGTGGCAACACAACATTATGCAAAGTAGAACTTCCAATATCAACTGTATTATATTCCTTTCCTGCTTCAGAAAATCCATAAGCTGCAAAATGTTTGGCACAAGCAGCTATAGTATTTACGGCTGATAGGTCTTCGCCTTGAAAACCTTTAACTCTAGCTGCTGCAATTTTACTGCCTAAGAAAGGATCCTCACCTGCGCCTTCCATAACACGACCCCAACGTGGATCTCTTGATATATCTACCATAGGAGCAAATGTCCAATTTATTCCTGCAGCTGATGCTTCAGCAGCTGCCACTTGAGCAGACTTTTCTATAGCTTCTAAATCCCAACTCGCTGCTTCTGCTAAAGGAATTGGGCTTAATGTTTTGTAACCATGAATTACATCAAAACCAATAATTAATGGAATACCTAATCTAGTTTCTTCTACAGCAATTTCCTGTACTGCCCTAACCGCTTTTGTGCCTCTTACAGACAACATAGAGCCAACCATTCCACTCTTTAAATGTTCATACTTCTTTTCGGCACTACCTTCTTCAGGAACTGGCCCTGTAACATCCCAGAAACCATTATACTGATTCATCTGACCAATTTTTTCTTTGAGAGTCATTATTTGTATAAGAGAATCTACCTTTTCCCTTATTTCAAGTTCTTCAGAAGAAATTATAGTAGTATTAGATTTATTATTACAAGACATACATGTTATTATTACTAGTGTGTAAAAAAAACGCTTCAAATTACTATTCATAATAAATGGTTTTATAAACTTCAATACTTAATATTTTAATAACAAGCATTCTAAAAAAACAATTTTATTATATAAAATTATCAATATACTATACTTTTTTAACAATTTAAGAATACAAAACAAACATGCATAAAAGAATAGCTTTACACAACATATACTATTCAAATAAGACTATTACTTCACAAAACACCTGTAATTACAATAAAAACTGACATCCAGTGAATCTTTACTATAAATATTCAGTACAAAAATAAAATCAATAAGATAAAAAAAATTATTCAAAATAGTCAATTAATAATACTATTTCATCTGAACAAATATTAAAAAATAGATAAAAAATAGAAAGAAGCCTCTTACTATAAATTACAAAACGCGCTTAATTCCTCCATTAAACTCTTCTCTAAACTCACTAGGTGTAGTGTTTTTTTCTTTTTTAAAAATGCGATTAAAATTAGCTATGTTATTAAATCCACACTTAAAACTTATTTCAGCAATACTTAAATCTGTTTCTAAAAGCAACTTACTTGCATGACTGATTCGTGTACTATTTACATAAATTACAAAAGTTTTTCCTGTTCGTTTTTTTATAAACCTATTAAACGATACCGGTGTCATATTTACCAATGATGAAATCTCATCTAAGGATATTTTCTTATCAAAATTATCCTGTATGTAATCGTAAACCTTCTTTATTTTTGAGCTATTTTCAAAATTACGTTTTTGAGCTGTAGAATTAGACAACATACGTTGATTTCTAGAATTAGCCAGATCATATAATACTGATACAAATTCTAAATAATAGTCGATACCATCAGTTTTCATAAGTTTTATAAGCCTTGGCGCTATCTCTCTAGATGTTTTTTTGGAAAATAGTATCCCATGTGCAGATTTGGCCATCATATCTCTTATAGGCTTAAAAATATTTCTTGCTAATAATTTTTCGTCTAGCAAATCATGATTTATGTGTATTGTAATTTCATGAATTCTTTTACTTGTACACTTATGGAGCTCCCATCCATGTACCAAATTAGAGCCAACAAAAACAAGCTCAATATCATCTATCTCTTCTATGCTATCACCAACTATACGTCTTACACCTTTGCCATTTTGAATGAAGTTTAATTCGTAATCTGGATGAAAATGAATCGGAAAATCAAAATCATCTTTAACCCTATCATTTACCACAAAACTATCTTCTGGGGTTAACTGGGTAACTTCCCTATGAACATTATCTAACATCTTTTAGCTTTTTTTGAAGTATTCTGAAAAATATATATTAACAATTGATAAAATCATATTATATAAGTGTTGACTTTGAAATTAATTTTGCTGCCTAACTAAACTTTAATATGATATTAAATGATACAGATTTTTAACTTCTCATTGATACAAATCTAATTTATTTAATAAAATTATTAAAAAATAATTTTTAATAAACTAATTTTCAATTACTTATGAAAAAAGAGCTACTCAAGAAATTACTATTCTTAATAGTTTTTATTACAGGCACATCTATGTATTCTCAAGAAGTGTCTGGTACTATTTCTGACTCTAATGGTCCATTGGCAGGAGCCAATATCCTTGAAAAAGGCACAACCAATGGAGCTATTGCAGATTTTGATGGTAATTATACCATCACGAACTTAAGCCCTAACGCTATACTTGTCTTCAGTTTTGTAGGATACGAAACCAAAGAAGTTGTAGTAGGAAACCAAACCACCATCAACGTTACCTTATCTGAAGATGCTAGCGTTTTAGATGAAGTTGTGGTTGTTGGTTATGGAAAAACCTCTAGACGCTTAGTTACAGGAGCAATTTCTTCTGTAAAATCTGAAGACATTACACAAACTCCTGTAATATCTGCAGATCAAGCATTACAAGGACAAGCGCCAGGGGTTACAATTATTAATTCTGGTTCTCCAGGAACAGCTCCTCAAGTGCAAATTCGTGGCTTAGGAACTTTTGGAAACAATACTCCTCTTTATGTTATCGATGGTATTGTATCTGGAGGGATTAATGAAATTAACCCTAACGACATAGAAACTATAGATGTTTTAAAAGATGCATCAACAGCAGCTATATATGGTTCTAGAGCATCAAATGGTGTAGTTATAATTACAACCAAAAGAGGTAAAGCTGGAAAAACTAAAGTAACTTTAGATTCTTACCTATCATCTCAATCTGTACCAAGAACTTTAGATTTATTAAACTCAAGTCAGTTTAGAGATTTTGTTGATGCTACCTATGGACTACCAAATAGATATACTACAGATCCAGCCTCAACGCAGCGAGATACAGACTGGCAAGATGAAATATTTAGAAATGCTATTTTACACAATACAAACATAGGTGTTTCTGGAGGTAGTGAACATGCAATTTTTAATATTTCTGCTGGTTATATTGACCAAGAAGGAATTGTTATTAATACTGGCTTTAACAGAGCTTCATTAAGAGCTAATAGTGAATTTAAAATTGGAGATAAGTTTAAAATAGGGGAAACACTTGCTATAGCAGATACAGAAATGATGAATGAAGAGCAAGCTGGAGGTAGAACACTTATTGAGCATGTTATAAAATCTTTACCCTACACTCCCGTTTTTGACGCTAATAATCCTGGTGGTTTTGGAGGAACAGACACTACACTTGATAATGGTTCTGACCCGGAAAACCCTGTAAGAGTACAAACGATAAGCAATAATATTACAGATGTTTCTAAAATATTAGGATCTTTGTATGCTTCTTATGAGTTTACCCCTGGTCTAGAATATAAGTTTCAGTATGGCTTTGAAAGAACTTCAAGTTCTACTAATATTCTTCGTCCTTCTTTTGATGAAGGTATTAATGAGCGTAACGCGGCTCAACTTGATCAAATAGCGAACATATTCAATTCCAATACATTTACAAATTCTTTAAGTTATTCTAAGGTTTTTAACGATGTGCACAACTTAGATGTATTAGCTGTTGTAGAAAAATTTGAAACAACAGCTAGAAATAACCGTTCGCAAGCATCAAATCCTTTAACAGATGCTGTGCCAGTAATACAAGGTAATGGACAAATAACCAATCAACTTTTTGAGTATGGCTTAATCTCTTATATAGGACGTTTAAACTATAACTATGATAACAAATATTTAATATCCGCATCCATTAGACGTGATGGCTCCTCTCGTTTTGGTAAAAACAACAGATGGGGAACGTTTCCAGCTTTTTCACTAGGATGGGTATTAAGCGAAGAGGATTTCTTAAAAGATTCAAATGCCATTAGCAGCTTAAAACTAAGAGGATCTTGGGGTGTTACGGGTAATGATGGATCTAACGACTATGTTTTTGAAGCTGGATTAATCCCTACTTACGGATATATTGGGCTAAACAATAATGTTGGTGTTTCTAATTTTGGTGCATCAAACCCAGATTTAAAATGGGAAGAAGCTACTATGACCAATATTGGTTTAGACGCTAGCTTGTTTAACAATGCAGTTAACATATCTCTAGAATACTATAACAACGATATTGCAGATGTAATTGTACCAATCCCTAATGTAACATCTGATGGCTTAGGTGCAGCATTTACACAACGTAACGGTGCATCTACAAACACAAGAGGTTTTGAATTTAATATTGGATATAACCATAACACAAGCAGTGATTTTAGCTGGTCTGCCAATTTAAACTTAGGTACTTCTAAAAATAAAGCTACAGACTTAGGAGACCTATCATTCATTGAAAGCTCTACATTCGAAGGCGAGAATTTATCAAGAATTGAAGAAGGTGAGTCCTTATTTTTCTTTTACGGCTTAGAAACAGATGGTTTATTCCAACAAGGCGATGATACAAGTGCACAACCAAATGCCGCTCCTGGAGATATTCGTTTTGTAGATCAAAATAACGATGGTATTATAAATAGTGCCGACAATGTTAAAATAGGTAATCCATTCCCAAAACTTACATACGGATTAAATCTATCTGCTAACTACAAAAATTTTGATGCTACACTATTCTTTAGTGGTGTAAGTGGTAATGATATTTACAATACAAATATCTATGATTTGGAGGGTATGACACGCTTATTTAATGCCGGCACCGCAGTACTTGATAGATGGACACCTACTAACACTAACACAACAGTACCTAGATTTACAGCAGATCATTCAGACAACGTAAACCGTTCTGATCGTTTTATAGAAGATGGTTCTTACGCCAAGCTTAGAAACTTAACCATTGGTTATAGCTTACCAGAAACAGTCTTATCTACGTTTGCTAAAGGATCTATATCTAAATTTAGAATTTATTTAGCCGCGCAAAACCTGTTTACAATTACAAATTACTCAGGTTACGATCCAGAAATTGGAGGAAGTACTACAGTAACACCAGGGCAACAATCTCCTGCTGCAGGAGTAGGAATCGATAGAGGTGTATATCCACAGCCTAGATCGTTCATCGCAGGTGTACAATTATCATTTTAATCTACAACAGTAAAAATAAAAAACATGAAAAAAATTAAAATCTTATTTACTGGTCTAGCATTAGTTATTGGGATATTCATTTCTTGTGATGAATCAGAAATAGAACTAGTAAACCCTAATCAATTATCTGCAGAAACATTTTTTAAATCCAGTGCTCAACTAGAATCTGCAGTTACTGCAGCTTATACCTATCTTCAAGAAGTAGGGAATTATGCAAGATATCAATACTATATTAACGATAATATTGCAGGCGAAAACTATGCTGCAGGTAATTTAGAAGCAGACAAAGTGCAAATGATTAACAGAGATGTTGATGAGGCTAACAATGGAAACAATCAGTACTGGCAACATAACTATCAGGGTATTGGTCGTTGTAACTTTGTTATTGTAAACGAAGAAAATTTCGAAAACATTCCTGATACAGAAATAGCAGCTAGATTGGGAGAAGTACGATTTATAAGAGCACTTTGTTACTTTAACTTGGTTGCTAAGTACGGAGAAATTCCATTAGTTTTAGATTTAGAGACCGTACAAGGAGGCAGACCTAAATCGTCTGTGGCCGAAGTGTACAATGCAATTATTACAGATTTACAATTCGCGGCAGCAAATTTACCTAACAAAGAGGCTCAAGAAGTTGGTAGAGCTACATCTGGTGCAGCGTGGGCGTTACTAGGAAAAGTATTACTTCAAAATGGTGATGCAGGTGGTGCTAAAACCGCCTTATCAAATGTTACAGGTTATAGCTTAATAGACAATTACAGAGACAACTTTACAGTAGCTGGAGAACACAATGAGGAGTCTATTTTTGAAGTAATGTATGATGAGTCTACTGGCGCAGGAGATTCTTGGAATCAGAACGGAAGAGGAAATTCAGAAACTACCTTTAGAGCTCAAGAATACTCTGGATGGTATAATGTAAAACCTAGTCAAGAACTTTTAGATGAATATGAAGATGGCGACACACGTTACGCAGCTAACTTTTATTCAATTGACGATAGTGATAATGGGACCATGACCAATACATTTAATAATGGCACTAGCACATTTACTTCAGGAACAATAGGTCCTGACGACAACCCTTCATGGAGAAAATATCAAAACTTAGACGACAGAAGTTCTGAAACCCCTGATAGTGGCATTAATGCTAGAGTTTTACGTTACTCTGATGTACTGTTAATGCAAGCAGAAGCAGAAATTCGTTCTGGAGGACCAGAATCTGTAGCTTTAGGTTTCTTAAACCAAGTACGCTCTAGAACTTCTGTAGCCTTACCAGATGTAAATGTATCTGGAACCCAAGCCATATTAGATGCTATTAAACACGAAAGATGGGTGGAGCTAGCAGGTGAGCAATCTAGATGGTTAGATCTACAAAGATTTGATGGAGATTCGTATTTAATGCCTATACCTAATATTGAATTACAGGGCAATACAAACCTATAAATTTTTTAGTTTTTAAGTTAGTTTGGTTTTAGTCAGAAATCCTGTATAAGTGCTATACAGGATTTTCTATATTTGTTTAACCCAGAATAAGCCAATGCAATTTTTAAGATTTTTTTCTGTGTTTATTTTTATAGTATCCTGCTCTAATGATACTGTAAAAAAACAGTTTACATTATTAAATTCAAGTCATACAAGAATTGAATTCTCTAATACATTAACAGAATCAGATACCTTAAACTATTTTAATTATCCGTACATATATATGGGAGGTGGTATTACGGTAGGTAATTTTAACAATGATGGCCTGCAAGACTTATACTTTACCGGCAATATGGTAAAAAACGCCCTGTATTTAAACAAAGGGAATTTATCTTTTGAGGACATTACAGATAAAGCAAACGCTGGTCTGGGTAAAGATTGGTTTTTAGGTGCAACTACTGTAGATATTAATAATGATGGTTGGTTGGATCTATATTTAAGTGTTTCGGGTAAAAACAAAGAATGCCCCAATAAGCTACTAGTAAACCAAGGTGTGAATGCAGAAGGACATATCACCTTTAAAGAAGAAGCAAGTAAATATGGTATTGCAGATAAAGGACATAGTACACAAAGTACTTTTTTTGATTATGATAACGACGGGGATTTAGATTTGTATGTAGCCAATTACCCTATAACTCCTTTTAATACCACACCATATATATTTAAGCAACTTATTGCACATGCTACCAACGAACATTCCAACCACCTTTATAAAAATAATGGAGATGGTACATTTACCAATGTCACAAAAACATCAGGGCTTGAGTCGTATAGCTTATCTTTAAGTGCCAGTGTAAGCGACTTAAATAACGATGGTTACAAAGATATTTATGTTAGTAACGACTTCGCCAGTGCAGACTTCTGCTACATCAATAATGGAGATGGTACATTTAAAAATACGATAGAACAATCTGTAAAACACACAGCTCTTTATGGTATGGGTGCAGATATTGCCGATTTTAATAACGATGGGTTTTTAGATATTTTTCAAGCCGATATGGATGCCTCAACCAATAAGCGATCTAAAGCAAACATGGCTAGTATGAACCCTCAAGTATTTTGGGATACCTATAACTCGGGGTTATACTACCAGTACATGCATAATTGCTTACAATTAAACACAGGGGTTTTAAATAAAGAAGGTAGTCCATTGTTTAATAACATCTCCAGAATCTCTAATACATCCAGTACAGATTGGAGCTGGGGGCCTATTTTTGCCGATTTAGACAATGATGGCTGGAAAGATTTATACGTTTCTAATGGTACTCGAAGAGAAATTAACAATACCGATTTCTTTAATGAAATTAAAAAACAAGAAAACCCATTTGGTAAAAAAGAAAAAATAGATGGCCTTAAAAACACACTAAAAATGCCATCTGAAAAAACTGATAATTTTGTGTTTAGAAACACTAAAAATTTAACCTTTAAAAAAGTAAATACAGAATGGGGCTTAGAATACAAAGGCTTCTCTAACGGTGTGGCTTATGCAGATTTAGACAATGATGGGGATTTAGAAATCATTCTAAATAATATTGACGACAAAGCAGTTATTTTTGAAAACAATAACGCTAATAACCACAGCTACTTAGATGTTGAATTTAATGGAAGTAATGCAAATTTAAAAGGCATTGGTGTAAAATGTACTATTGTGGTTAATGGTAAAAAACAATTTCAAGAGCTTACTTTAGAACATGGCTACATTTCATCAATGGCGCCAATACTACATTTTGGTTTAGGTAATGTGTCAAAAGTAGATAGCCTCTATATTGTATGGCCCGATGGCAAAAAAGAAATACAAACAAACCTTTCAGCAAATCAAAAGATTACAATAGATTATCATAATGCAAGAGCAATAAAACCACGAAAAGAATATACCCCAAATACAATTTTCAATTCTAAAACTATAGTATTAGACAGCATTTTTAAGCATGTTGAAAACGCATACGATGATTACAAAAAAGAAATTCTCCTACCTCATAAAACATCTACTTTTGGCCCATACATTTCCGTTGGAGATTTAAACAATGATGGTTTAGATGATTTTTACATTAGTGGAGCATCACAACAAAAAGGTGGTTTATTTTATCAAAATTCAGCGGGCGCTTTTATTGAAAAAACAGATATCCATACCAATGACTGTGTTCAACAAGAAGACATGGGGTCTCTTATGTTTGATGCTGATAACGATGGAGATTTAGACCTCTATGTGGTGAGTGGCGGCAATGAATTTGAGCCTAACTCTAAAATGCTACAAGACAGATTATATGTTAACGACGGAAAAGGTAATTTAACTTTATCACAGCATGCTCTTCCAGAAATCCTAACAAGCGGTTCTAGAGTATATCATTTTGATTTTGATAAAGATGGAGACCAAGATATTTTGGTATGCGGAAGATTAGTGCCTAGTAATTACCCCGCACCAGCCAAAAGTTACATACTCGAAAACATTAGCACACCATCTAAGATTCAATTTACAGACGTTACAACTACCTTGATACCAGAATTTGAAAAATTAGGTCTCGCAACAGCCATGAGTATCGAAGATATTGATAATGATGGCTGGAAAGATATTGTAGCTGTTGGGGAATGGATGCCTATAAGAGTATTTAAAAATAATAACGGAGATAACTTTACAGAAATAAGCAACGCTTTGGGGCTAAACAATACTACGGGCTGGTGGTTTAGTATTGCTAGTGGTGATTTTGATAACGATGGAGATATTGATTTTGTAGCAGGTAATCTAGGTTTAAATTACAAATACAAATCCTCAGAAAATGAAACTTTCGATATTTATTTTAACGATTTTGATAGCAACAATAAAAAAGATATTGTACTAAGTTATTATAATGAAGGTAAAAAATATCCTGTTCGTGGGCGTTCCTGCTCTTCATCACAAATTAGCGGGATTAAAGAGAAATTTAAAACGTATAACGAATTTGCCGAAGCCACACTAGTGGATATTTATAATGAAAAAGAATTAGAAAAATCATTGCATTATCAAGTAAATACTTTTGCATCAACATATATTGAAAATAAAGATGGAAAGTTTATTTTACACAACCTTCCTAATGAAGCCCAACTATCCAGTATAAATCAAATTTTGGTTAAAGATTTCAATAATGATACACATCTAGATGTTGTTATAGCAGGAAACCTATACGCCTCAGAAATAGAAACTCCTAGAAACGATGCTGGTACTGGAGTGTACCTAGAAGGCAATGGTAACGGCAAATTTAAAGCACATCCCGTTTCTAAAAGTGGATTTTATACACCAAAAGACACCAAAGATTTAGCTCTAATTAATGTAGGCAATAAACAAATGGTATTAGCCGCTAACAATAATGACTTTTTGAAGTTTATTGAAATTAATACCGACTAGATTTTTAACTCATGACGAAATACAACCTTCATTTTACATCCATTTGTACCGTGTTTTTAATACTAATCGTATTAATTGGCTGCAAAAAAGAGGAAAAACAAGTCAATGTTAAACAGGAACCACTGTTTAAAAGTCTCGATGCGAAACAAACAGGCGTTTATTTTAACAACCATATCACAGAAGACGCCAACAATTTTTTTATCGTATACAACTACGCTTATAATGGTGGTGGAGTAGCTATTGGAGATATTAATAATGATGGACTATCTGATATTTTTTTTACAGGAAATCAAGTAGCGAATAAACTCTATTTAAATAAAGGTAATTTTAAATTTGAAGATATTACAACTAGTGCAGGTATTACAAATAAAAAAGGCTGGGATAATGGCGTTGTGATGGCCGATGTAAATGGAGATAACTTTTTAGACATTTATGTATGCCGTGGCGGAAGAAAAGATACTGATGCAGCACGCACCAATTTACTTTACATAAATAATAAAGACAACACATTCACAGAACAAGCAAAAGCTTACAATATTGCAGACAAAGGCTATTCTATGATGGCCTCTTTTTTTGATATGGATAATGATAATGACTTAGACTTGTACGTTACCAACCGTCCAAGAAAATTTTTCTTGAGTCATGACGCCATTGCAAAAGGGAAAAAAGAACAAAGCGATCTACACAGAGATAAACTTTACGAAAATGTAAATGGTAGCTTTAAGGAAATAGGTTTAAAAGCTGGTATCAACAACACGTTTGCTTATGGGTTAGGACTTGCTACTTCAGATATTAACAATGATGGTTTCAGCGATATCTATGTCGCTAATGATTATTTTGAAAGCGATTACTTTTTCCAAAATAAAGGCAATAAAACATTTTCCCAAAACATACAATCATTTAGTAATCATGTGGCATTTTACGGAATGGGAATAGACGTTGTAGATTTTAATAATGATGGTCTAGAAGACTTAATTGAGCTAGACATGACCTCATCAGATCATATAAGGGCAAAAACAACCATGGCTACAATGGATGTTGGTGCTTACAAACGTATCCTAGAAAAAGGAAACCACCACCAATACATGCATAACATGTTGCAAATTAATAATGGTAATGGCTTTTTTAGTGAGGTTGCACAATATGCAGGTATAGATAAAACAGATTGGAGCTGGTCCTGCTTAGGTAGCGACTTTGACAATGATGGCTTAAGAGATATTTTTATAACTAATGGTTTTAGAAGGGATATTTTCGATAAAGATGCCTCAGCTAAATTTTCTAAATACATCAATTCAAAAGAAAAAAAGCAACGCTCCAAAAACGAAAATGTTACCCATATTGTAAACCTATTTAATGAAAACAAGATTCATAACTATATTTATAAAAATGAGGGTAATTTAAAATTTACAGACAAAATTGAGGCTTGGGGATTGGAACAAATAAGTCTCTCTAATGGTGCTGCTGTTGGGGATTTAGACAATGATGGAGATTTAGACTTAGTAGTTAATAATATTAATGATGCCGCATTCATATACAGAAACGATGCTGAAAAATTAGAACATAATTTTCTAAAGATAAAGTTAGAAGGTCCATTACACAACGGCTCTGGTTTAGGTGCCAAAATTACTGTTTATACCAAAGAAGGCATACAATACCATGAGCTTAAAAATGTACGCGGTTATCTATCATCAGTAGAGCCTATTGCCCATTTTGGTCTTGGCAAAACCAATAATATAGACTCTGTTAAAGTAATCTGGCCTGATAAGAAAACAAGTTTATCAACCAATATTGGCATTAACACCCATCAAATTATAAATTACAATACCGCTACACACAAAACACAAAAAGTAAACAAGCCTAAAGCTCCTATTTTTAAGGATATCACATCAAGTGCTTTCCCAAAACATGCGTTTACTCATAAAGAGAATACTTTTGATGATTTTGAGCAACAAATACTATTACCCCACAAACTATCAACTGAAGGCCCCTGTATTACTGTAGCCGATATTAATAATGATGGTTACGAAGATTTTTTTGTAGGAGGTGCCACCAACCAAAGTGGAGCTATATATGTCCAAAAAGCAAACAATACCTTTTATCCAACCTCTCAAACAGCTATTTTAAAAGATAAAATCCACGAAGATACAGCTGCTACTTTTTTTGATGCTAATGACGACGGATACCCAGACTTATATGTGGTTAGTGGTGGTAATGAATTTAATGAAAACTCCAAAAATTATCATGACAGGCTTTATATAAACAATGGGTACGGCAGGTTTATAAAATCTAAAAATCTTCCTAACATCAACTCAAGCGGTGGCTGCGTAATTCCCTTAGATTATGATGAAGATGGGGATTTAGATCTTTTTGTTGGTGGTCGCTTAACACCAAATCGTTATCCAAATACGCCAAAAAGCTTCTTATTACAAAACAACAACGGCACTTTTAAAGATGTAACTGTATCTCATGGTAAAGCATTAGAAGAAGTAGGCATGGTTACAGATGCTGTCTGGACAGATATTGATGGAGACTCTAAAAACGAATTATTTATAGTAGGTGAGTGGATGCCTATATCTGCATTTCACTTTAAAAATGGCGTATTTCAAGATAAAAATCTTCCAAGTTTAAATAAAACTAATGGGTGGTGGAATGCTATAACCGCAAAGGATATTGATGCCGATGGAGATATAGATCTAGTACTAGGTAACTTAGGCGAAAACTATAAGTTTAAAGCTAGTGAAAAGAAGCCCTTTTATGTTTTTGCTTCAGATTACGATAACAATGGCACTAATGATGTATTTCTTGCCAAAAATTATAAAGACAAAATTGTTCCTATAAGAGGCAAAGAATGTTCATCTCAGCAACTCCCAATTATCTCTAAAAAGTTTAAAACCTATAATGAGTTTGCAAGAGCCGATTTGGGTACTATTCTTAATGACAAAACATTAACTTCAGAAAAGCACAAAGCCTATATATTTCGAAGTATTATGCTAATAAATAACAATGGCACACTACAAGCACAAAACCTTCCTTACCAAGCGCAATACTCAACAGTACAAAGCATTGTATTAGATGATTTCTCCAATAACGACTATATCGATATAGTATTAGCTGGAAATAAATTTAATGTTGAAATAGAAACGACAAGAGCAGATGCCTCAATAGGAATGTTATTTAAAAATGAAAATAATTCAACCTTCTCTGCGTTACAACCTCAGCAGAGCGGTATTGTATTACCCTACAATGTTAAAACACTAAAAAAAATAACATTAGGGCCTGTAAATGGTAAAAACAGCAAAGGGGTTCTTGTAGGCATTAATGATGCACAAATTAAACTATTAAAAAACCAACCTTAGTTTATTTTAAAAAAACTCAGTTCGTTATCAGCATTAAAAACTACTAAATATAACTCATTATTTATCCAAATTTGCTCAATAGCTTTTGTTGCTGCATTTGAAATAGTCTGCGCTAAATTTTTAAATTTTAAATTACTATTAGTCTTTAAAACGTAGCCTTGTGATGCATCATAACGAATAGTTTCTACCTCAGCATCATGCACAGTTCCTACACCTAAAACCTCTAGAGATTTATCTTCGTCAAGATCTAAAAATTCAAAATCTAAAGTTGGTCCAAATTGAGCTTTATCAGGTAACCGATAAAATTCAAAATTGGAGTTACCTTTATTTTCTATATAATACGAACTAAATGTAGTAGCTGTTAAATGCAATGCATTATCTATACTTTCCTTTCCATAAACTTCAAAAATATTGGAATTAGCAAAGTCTTTATACGTGCCAATTTTATCCTTTAAAAATGGGGTTTGCTCTGTGGAGCATTCTTTACCACGAAGCGGAAATAAATTCCTGCCATAGGCTTTACTCAATGCGATATCATAACTGTCGTTATCATCAAAATAATTGGCATGAATATGCAATGGTTTTTCTTTAGAAAGGTTAAATTTATTGTTTTCCCCAAAATTACCTACGAAATAATCTTCGTCTCCATCGGCATCAAAATCTATATTTTTTATAGTTTGATACCAACCTATTTTAGAATTAGTAGTTAGTCCTTCTTTTGTGAAAACACCTTTTTTATTATTAAAAAATGTAACTGGTAGCCATTCTCCAACTAATATGAGGTCCTGATCTCCATCTGCATCATAATCTGAAAATATAGCATCATTTACTAATCCTAAATTTTGTAATGCTTTTGCTCTTTTATTTGTTGCATTAACAAAAAAGCCATTTCTGTTTTCTAATAAATAAGATTCTGGAGCTTGAGGATATTTGCCTGAAACCACTCTACCGCCAACAAATAGATCTAAATCGCCATCATTATCAAAATCACTTGTAGTAATAGCCTTGGTAACACTTAGCATTTTAGGAAGGTGTCCTTTTGAAAATTTGCCTTTACCATTATTAATGTATAAACGATCTTGCAGGAGCTTATCATTTTCAGGCAAACTATAGTTTCCCGAAGTGACATATAAATCTAAATCGCCATCGTTATCAGCATCAAAAAACAGAGCACTATTGTCATTATATACTTTATCTATTGCAAACAAAGCTTGATTTGTTAAAGTGAATTTACCTAAACTATTTTGAAGATACATTTGTGCGGGATAGCCAGTAGTATTACCAATAAACAAATCCTCTAAACCATCATTATTTATATCAGCTATAGCTATAGCAGCATCAATTGTAGATTGCTTTTGCGGTAATAATACTTGTAATTTGTAATCGTTAAAGTTGACTGATTTATGTCTATAATTAATTCCAAATTCTAATGCTGAAACGGGTTTAAAAAAAGATCTACTTTCTTTCTTTACTTTATAAGGTTTCTTGGCATTTTTATATTTTAACTTTACATGCTGATTTGCAGTAATTCCTGTTAAAAACTCTGTTTGCCCATCATCCCAAACTACTTTTAAACTATCAATCGTTTCAACACCTGCTAAACCAAAAATCAAATTATAACTAACCGAAGATTGATAGCCTCTAGCTGCATAAACCTGTTTTGCTTGCTTTAAACTATCTGCAAAAACTAAAACTGTAGCACCAATAGCATTTTTGTTTTTTACAGCCCCTTCTAAACTTACTTTCAAATAATTAGAAGCACTATTATTTCGATACACAGTTGCTTTATCAGTTTGGTTATTCAATACTAAATCCAAATCGCCATCATTATCTAAATCCGCATACGCGGCACCATTAGAATTTATTTTAGCATCAAACCCATAATCTTTAGAAACATCTTTAAAAGTGTAACCATTTTCATTTACAAACATGTAATTGGCTAGCTTCTCTGAAGGGATTATTTGTAATGCTGTTTCAAGGTTTTTCTTTTCATCATATCTTGACAACTTCCCTTTCATTTGCTTCCTAAAGTCTTGATTAGCAATATCTTTTTCAATACCATTGGTTACAAACAAATCATTAAAGCCATCATTGTTAAAATCTGCAATTAATGGTGCCCAACTCCAATCGGTTTTTGCCACACCAGAAAATTGTGCTATATCACTGTAAGTCCCATCTCCATTATTCAATTGTAACATATTAGACATATATTGATAATGCCAACCTCTATTTACCATACGGTTAAATTTAGCAGTACTCATAGTTGCCATGTTTTCCTTCCCTCGTTTTCTATCAGCTGCTAGCATATCTAAAACTACTAAATCTGATTTTAAATCATTATTAATATCTGCAAAATCAGAGCCCATACTATTGTTCGAAATGTGCTTGAATCGGGTTAAAATTTCATCTGTAAACGTACCATCTTGGTTGTTAATAAATAAAAAATCAGGTTCTAAAAAATCGTTTGCTACATAAACATCTGGCCAGTTATCATCATTAAAATCACCAACAGATGCGCTTAATCCCCAAGCTTTTTGGTTTTGTATCCCGGCTGATTTAGATACATCAATATATTTACCATTGTCATTTCTAAATAATCGGTCTAAATCGTCTTTTGTTAATCTGGTTTGCAGGCTAGGGCTTAATAATGTTTGCATTTTGTTTTCCAAACTATGGTTAACCAAATACATATCTAAATCGCCATCTTTATCATAATCGAAAAAATAAGCTTGAGTGGAAAACCCATTGTCTTTAAGCCCATAGTTTAAAGCTTCCTCTTTAAAAGTGCTGTTTTTTTGATTGATATACAATTTATTCTGTCTTAAGTTTCTATCTTTTATCGAAGCCGATTTACACACATAAATATCCAACCAACCATCGTTGTTAATGTCAATCATAGATACACCTGTAGACCACCCATTATCGTCTTCTACACCAGCAGATTTAGTGATATCTTTAAAAACAAAATTGCCTTTGTTGACATATAACTTATTTGAGTTTTGGTTGGATGTAAAGTAAATATCCTCCAACCCATCGTTATTAATATCTCCTACAGCTACACCTCCTCCGTTGTAGATATATGTGTAATTCAAAAAATTAAACTCTGGTGTTTCCTCAACTATATTTTTAAAATTTATATTAGAATGAGAAGATGGAATATTTGTAAACAAGGTGTTTTTACCATCAAGATAAGGTCGTGGTAATCTGTCTTTACATGATAAGAAGGCTATTACAATAAAAATGTAAGTAATCTTTCTAATACACATTAATTTCTCAACTTTTTAACCAAGATAATAAAATCCGTATGGATTAATCTAAAAGAAATAACTCTTAAGCTTAAAAAAGGATATAGAGAAAATCTCTATTTACTACCTTTGATAGTGTATGAATGATTATTTTAAATCTGCCATTTTAAAGAAAACAGGAGCTTCTTCTTTATTTGAAAAAGAAATCATCCAAGAGTTATGGAGTGGCTATGGTAAAATTATTCGTGTTTCATTAGAAAACGCTACTTTAGAAAGTGTTGTTGTAAAACATGTACAGCTACCTATAGGCAATACACATCCTAGAGGATGGAATACAGATATTGGGCATCAAAGAAAATTAAAGTCTTACGAGGTAGAAACTAATTGGTACAAGCTATACAGTAAACATAGTATGGCACGTTTACCTGAGTGTTTTACTGTTGAAACTTACCATGATGAAGTACTTATAGTTCTTGAAGATTTAGACAGAGCAGGTTTTCCATTACGTAAACATAACGTAGCATGGGAAGATATAGAGACCTGTTTAGAATGGTTGGCACAATTTCATGCAAGTTATTTAGGAGAAACCCCAAACGGACTTTGGGATATTGGAACCTACTGGCACTTAGACACTAGACCTCAAGAATTAGAAGCCTTACAAGATGAATCGCTGAAGAATTACGCTATTGCTATTGATAAAAAACTGAATTCCTGTAGCTTTAAAACATTTGTTCATGGCGATGCAAAATTGGCAAACTTTTGTTTTTCTGAAAACGGAGCAGTGTCTGGTGTAGATTTTCAATATGTGGGTGGCGGATGCGGAATGAAAGATGTTGCCTATTTTATTGGAAGTTGCCTCAATGAGAGAGATTGCGAACATTTGGAATCAAAAGTTTTGGATACGTATTTTAAACATTTACATAAAGCCCTTGGTAAAACAAATAAAGCTCTTGAAAACGAATGGCGAGGTTTATACCAAGTAGCTTGGGCCGATTTCCATCGGTTTTTAAAAGGCTGGAGTCCTGGTCACTGGAAAATTAATAGTTATAGCGAACGTATTACTACTGAAGTTATTAAAAGCCTCTAGAAATGGACTTACAACATTTAGCAAATATTGCTATTGAAGCAGCACTTTCAGCTGGAAAGATTATTCAAAAGTATAAGGATGATAATATTGCTGTAGAACAGAAAGAAGGAGGATCAACCTACGCCTCCCAAGTAGTCACAAAAGTAGATCGCGAATGTGAAAGCATCATCCTTTCACATTTAATACCAACCTGTAAAAGATTTGATATTGGTTTATTATCTGAAGAAACAAATGATGATGGAAGCAGATTTAAAAAACCTTTCTTTTGGTGTATTGACCCCATGGATGGCACACTAGCCTTTATCAATAAACACCCTGGGTTTTCTGTTGCTATTGCTTTAATTTCGAGAGATGGTATGCCAGTAATTGGCGTTGTATTTGATCCTAGTACGGAAACACTATACCATGCCATAAAGGGATATGGGGCTTATAAAAACAGAAGACGATGGAAAATTAAAAACTCAAATAAGCATCTAACTTATATAACCGATAAAAAATTAAGTGATACACCAAATTTTACCAAAATCCAGAATATACTTAACACGTATAAATCTAATTTAGCTCTAAAAAACATAAAAGAAATTTCTGGGACAGGTGCTGTAATGTGTGCAATTTTAGTTATCGAAAACGGACCTGCATGCTTTTTAAAACTACCTAAAAAAGAAATTGGAGGGGGCAGTATTTGGGATTTTGCCGCTACAGCATGTATTTACAATGAGTTAGGTATAGCTGCAACAAATTTTAAAGGGGAAATATTAGATTTAAACAAAGAAGGTAACACTTTTATGAATCATGAAGGTGTTTTTTTTGCCAACTTAATGCTGAATAGCAAAAAATAGTATATAAAATTTAGAAGAAAATCTCCTGCGCTAACCGAAATGTATTAGCATGCGCTTCAATAATAATTTTAATATCTGTAGAATAACCACCGCCCATAGAACACATCACAGGTATTTTGTTGTTTTTACAGCTCTGTAGTACAAAACGATCTCGTTCTTTACAACCTTCTAAAGTCATTCCTAATTTTCCCAATTTATCTGATGCTACTACATCAACACCACATAAATAGTAAATAAAATCAGGCTGTTCTTCTTTGATTAACCTAGGTAGTGTTTCTTTTAAAATAGATAAATAGGTGTCATCATCTGTACCATTTTCCAAAGCTATATCTAAATCACTCTGTTCTTTTTTAAACGGGTAGTTGCCTTTACCATGCATAGAAAATGTGAACACATTTTTATCATCTTGAAAAATTTCTGCGGTACCATTACCTTGATGCACATCTAAATCGACTATCAAAACTTTTGAAACTCGCTTTTCATGTAATAAATAACGTGCTCCAATAGCTTGGTCGTTCAATAAACAAAAGGCTTCCCCTCTATTGGAATATGCATGGTGTGTGCCACCAGAAATATTCATTGCTATGCCGTATTTTAATGCAAATTCACTAGCCTTTATAGTACCATCAGCAATAATAACTTCTCGTTTTACTAAAGCGTCACTTAACGGAAACCCTACCTTTCTAGCCGCTCTTGCATCTAAGCTTAAACTCTTTAAGCTATCTAAATATACTTTGGTATGCGCTCTTAAAATATGTGTATCGTCTGGAATAGTAGGTTTAAAAAAATTAGTATTACCACATGTACCTTCATACATTAATTGTTCAGGCAAAAGCTCATATTTAATCATTGGAAAACGATGTCCCTCTGGTAAAGGATGCTTGTAAATAGGGTGGTAAGCTATTTTTAGCATGCATTAATTGGTTATAATGGTTTCCCAACCGTCATATTTAGCATTGTACTTTTTAGCCATTTTTTGTAACATAGATGTAATTGGGTTAATCGTATCAATATCTGCTTTATTGTATTTGTAAAATTGTAAACTATACGGGAATTTAGCAACTCCTTTTCTTCCTGAAAACTCTATTTTAAAATTTAATTTGATAATATCTTCCGTAAAGCGGTCTAGATCTTCTTCATTTCTAAAATACATCCAATGGTCAACTCGTCTTTCCTTGGTTATATCGTCGCCAGCTTCCTTTAATTCATTTATAAGACGAACATCCAACATATAGTTCTGCGTTTTTTCATTTGGATACAAAAACTCTTTATAATACTGCCATTCTTTATCTTCCTTTATATTAAGATAATAGGTTTTATCTGGATAGTGTTCTTTATAAAAGGCCTCAACTTTTTCTTTAACATCTTCGTTAGATTTCAAATAAAAATATCCTAACCGTTCAAAATTATGAGTAAAAGATCCAACCAATATGCATTCTATCTCTTTATTCAAAAATGCTTGAAGAGCATCATCTATCGTATGTAATAATTTAAATGTTACATCGCCTTTTGGCAAACCATCTTCACGTTCACTTTCATAATTCACTCCTGTTACCAAAACATAGTTATAATCTTCAACAGGAGCTTTATCTATTAAATCCATTCTAATAGTAGTAGAACCTGGCTTTCCATTTTCGTATGAAGCCATATATGTTTCCCAATGCTCTGTTTTTACTTGAGACACTAGGTTAGCACATAAAAATAAACCTAAAATATAAACAGCACTCTTTTTTAAAATATTGGACAGAATGTTTGTCTTAGGATATAAACGCCTTAATGAATACAAAAGTAGTTTCATTATTAATGTTGAGTTAGAGTTATGTAATTAAATTGGTTGCTTTAAGCAACTAACTTATAACAAAATAGAATAAAGAACAAACATTGATTTCAAATAAATTATGTGTTACTTAAACCTCTACTTATCAGAAAAAAACGCATACTTATTTAGTTGAATATTTTGGTAAATTGGGCAGTCAATTACTTATGCAACTTTAATTGAATGCGCTTACGTGGCGCATCTATTTGCAATACTTTCACAATAACTTGTTGGTGTAAATGTACATGTTCATTAACATCTTTCACGAACGCATCTGATAGGTTGGAAACATGAATTAAACCACTTTCTTTAATACCAATATCTACAAAACACCCAAAATTGGTAATGTTATTAACAATCCCTGGCAGTAATTGCCCCTCCTGCAAATCTGTAATTGTTTTTATATTTTTATTAAAAGTAAATACTTTGGCCTGTTCCCGAATATCCAAACCTGGTTTTTCAAGCTCTTTTATGATGTCTTGTAATGTTGGTAGGCCAACGTCATCTGTGCAATAGGTATCTAAATTTATTTTTTGAAGTAGCGTTTTGTTACCAATAATATTGGATACACTTTCCCCTAAATCTTTAGCCATTTTGGTTACAATAGTATAGCTTTCAGGATGCACAGCAGAATCGTCTAACGGGTTTTTAGCATCTTTAATTCTTAAAAAGGCTGCACCTTGCTCAAACGCTTTTCCACCTAAACGAGGTACACTTTCAATAGTGTCTCGAGATGTAAACACTCCATTCTCATTTCTATAATCAAATATATTTTCTGCTAGTTTAGTACCAATGCCAGATACATAGCTTAATAACGATTTACTTGCCGTATTGATATTTACACCAACAGCATTTACACAATTTTCAACAACAATATCCAATTGTTTTTGAAGTTTAGTTTGGTCTACATCGTGCTGGTATTGCCCTACACCGATAGATTTTGCATCAATTTTAACTAATTCTGCTAATGGATCTTGTAAACGTCTACCAATAGAAATAGCACCACGAACCGTAATATCATAGTTTGGAAATTCTTCACGAGCAATTTTAGACGCAGAATAAATACTTGCTCCAGCTTCACTAACCACAAAAACCTGTACATCGTTTTTAAAATGTACTTTTCTAATTAACGCTTCGGTTTCTCTAGACGCTGTACCGTTTCCAATAGCTATTGCTTCAATTTTATAAGCATCAGCTAGTGAACTTATTTTTTTCATCGCACCTATACTATCGTTTTTTGGTGGGTGAGGATATATGGTTTCGTTATATTTTAATTGCCCTTGTGCATCGAGACATACAATTTTACATCCTGTTCTAAATCCTGGGTCTATTGCTAAAACTCGTTTTTCACCTAATGGAGAACCTAATAACAATTGTTTTAAATTTTTAGCAAATACAGAAATGGCAGCCTCATCAGCCTTTTCTTTTGCTATTTGCAAAGTTTCTTTGCTTAACGATGGAAATAGCAAGCGTTTGTAAGCATCTTCTATTGCTATTTCAATCTGTTCTGTGCAAGCATTACTATTTTTAATAATGCGTCTCTCAATGGCATCCAAAGCTCTATCTTTGTCTATTTGAATTTTCACTCTAATAAACCCTTCTTTTTCAGCTCTTAAAATAGCCAAAAGTCTGTGCGAAGGTATTCTGCTTAAGCTTTCTTCCCAATCAAAATAGTCTCTAAATTTTTGAGCATCCTCAGTGTCTGCTTTGGTCTTAATTACTTTTGTAACAATGATTGCAAAACGCCCTAATTGACGACGGAGATTATTACGAATATCTGTACGCTCATTAATCCACTCTGCAATAATATGCCTTGCGCCTTCAAGAGCATCTTCCACAGTATTTACACCTGTTTTTAAATACCTATTTGCTATAGATTCAATAGCATTTGCATTCTGGCTCATAATAATTTTTGCCAAAGGCTCTAATCCATTTTGTCTTGCTTTTTCTGCCTTGGTTTTTCGGCTTTTTTTATAAGGCAAATAAACATCTTCAAGGGTTGTTAAATCTTGAGAGCCATCTATTTTTTGTTGCAACGTCACAGTTAAAACACCTTGTTCATGTAAAGCCTTTAAAATGGCTTTTTTTCGTTTTTCTAAAGCTTCAAATTGTTCTTTAAACTTAACGATTTCAGCTATTTGAACTTCATCTAAATTCCCTGTACGCTCTTTTCTATATCTAGAAATAAAAGGGATGGTACAATCTTCGTTAAGTAATGCTATGGTATTTTTTACAGATTGCTCTGGAAGTTTCGTTTGGGTAGTAATAAATGGTATCATCTAACTAAAAACATGTTTTTTTAATCTTCTAGAATTTCTATCTGTTTAACAACCTGTATTTCAGTTACTGGATAAGGCGCCTTATTTCGAATGGTTTGATAAACGGCTTCAAAAATATTCAAATACGATGATTTTGTAGGTGCTATTTTCTCCTGAGTTTTAACTTGATCTTTTATGGTTGTTAGAATACCTTCTTTCCCAACCGCTTCAACTCCAAATAATGGATTATTAGGTTTTATTCCCGCCTGTAATTGTGTTTCTTGAACATCTGTTCTTTCTTTAATATAGGAACCTTTAGCACCATGCAACACAAAGGCAGGTTGCACATTGGCCACTAAAAGACTTGCTGTAAGAAACACTTGTAAACCACTTGGATATTTAAGATGTATGTGTGCATAATCATCAATTTGGGTTTCTGGACGATTTCCATGAAGTGTCTTTTCCCAAGCTTCAGGAATTCCAAATAAAGCTATGGCGGCATCTAAAGCGTGAGGCACTAAATTATATAAAACGCCATTACCAGGAATGGGTAATTCTTTATTGAGGTTAGCTCCAAGAGCATATTTATATCTATCATACCGAAAATGAACTTCTATTAATTTGCCTAACTTACCAGACTCTACTACTCCTTTAACAGATAAGAAATCGCTATCATAGCGTCTGTTTTGAAACGGCATTATTAAACAGTTTCTTTTTTTTGCTTCTTGATAAAGGGTTTTAGCATCAGCTGCTGTTATTGTCAATGGCTTCTCTACAAGTATATGTTTCTTGTGTTGAATTGCTTTTAAAGCAAACTCAAAATGTGTTGCGCTTGGCGTATTTATAACTACTAATTCAATAGTGGTATCGTTAAGCAGGTCGTCAAAACTATCATAGCTCTTTATGTTTGTATATTGCTTATGCGCTTGCTTTTTACTTCTTTCTACTATAGCGGTTAATTCGAAGCCAGTATGTGATTCTAAAAAAGGACAGTGAAATAAGCTTCCAGACATTCCAAAAGATAAAACTCCTGTTTTTATTTTAGTGTTCATTTTAAAAGTAAATTAAACAATAGTAGCTGAACAAATTTAAAGCTAATTACTAAAAAACGCGTAAAACCTTTGGGTATTACGCGTTTTATATAACACTCTTTTATTATTTCATTTAAGCCACTTTCTTAATCAAATCGAAGCAAGGACATTTTTTACAGCGTTTGTTTTCGCCTTTTTTAAACTTTTTACAGCAACTACTTTTTACTTTATCAGGAAGTTCAATCCCCAACTTTTGTAATTTCTTTATTGCCTTTTTCTGTTTCTTTTTTTTGCCCACGGTAAAATACAGTAATCAAATCTGCTGCAAAAATAATTTATTTTTATTAAATCTAAATAAGCTTAAATGTTAAATTTCTAAGAAGAAAAGTGTTTTAACAAAAAAGGTTGTCTTTACATAAAGACAACCTTTCTCAACTATTAATCAACTCTCACTTTACTGTACAGTAAGTGTGTATTGTGGTGTTGGATTTAGTGGACAAAAATATACATATTCGCCTTTAGTTAATTTGGTAGCTTTAGATGTTTCTACTGCACCATCTTTAACTACACTTGTTACATAAGCTGTTGCAATATGGTTTTCTGGCTTACTTGCATCTTTCCCTTTAGGTACTAAAACTAAACCTACATCTTTACCTACATGGTTGTTTGAAACAGAAAAGATATAAGTTCCTTCACTAACTGTTAAAGACTTTTGCGTAAATTCTCCCGCAGTTTGCTCTAAAGCTATAGTTTTTACAGTTTCTCCCTTCATCATCTTATCCTTTTTCATCATTTCATCTTGTGCGTTTCCATTGAAAGCGAAACCTAATGCTACTACTAAAATTGCTATTACTTTTTTCATTGTTTTAATTGTTGTGAGCTTTTAGCTCTGGTTATTTATCTATTATTAATTTTTGGGCGTTACCCTCTATTACTATTTTATTTAATATTTATGCTAACTCAGCTTGTAAAGGTTGAGCTTCAGGAAAATCTACAGGAACTTGAGTTGTACTATGAATGTAATTTGATATCGTTTTATCTCCTACCAAAGAAATCACATCAATTAAGTTTCCTTTAGAATAACCTGCGCTAAAGAAATTTTCTAAAACTGCAGCATCTGTTTTACCTCTGTTTTCTGTAATGTTTCTAGCTATTCTTGCTAAAGCATCTAACTTATCGTTAAAAGAGGCTTCTCCAGCTCGTAATTCTAAAATTTGCTCATCAGTAAAACCATTCATTTTTCCAATGGCTGTATGTGCAGATAAACAGTAAATACAATTATTTACTTCACTTACTGCTAAGTTTACCACTTCTCTTTCCTTAGCTGATAATGATGTTTTAGCGTTTGAAAAATTTAAATAGTTTTCTAAAGCTGTATCACTATACGCATAGGTTGCATATAAATTTGGTACAAACCCCAAGGCTTTGTTTAAATTATCAAAAATAACTTGGTTATTTTCACTTACTTCTTCTCTTGTTGGTACATTAAATGTGCTCATGTTTTCTAAATTTTTAATTTATTTTATTTGATGTTTTATTATTAAAATATCTTGGTACAAAAGTGCAACACTTATAAAGGCTACACCATGCAATGATTTCCTTTTAACTTGTCAATTTTTCCTTTACAAATTTGATGTTATCGAATTATCTGCTACATGTGGTCTTTCTGCATCACAATAGAAATCGTGAATATGTTTTTGCTCACAATGTGTTTTAGGCGAAATAGTATTTAACACTTTTCTTCCTTGTCCTCTAAATATTTCAATTAAATTGAAAACTGATATATGTTTTAAATTCATGATTTTGTTGTTTTAATTATACAGTACAAAGATGCATGGAAGACAAGGACAATAAAATGTAAAGAACTCCCTAGTGCATGTCAATTTTTCCCTTTATAAGTTTTAAGAGCTTTTCTCTATAGAGGAGCTAGGGTAGAATTTTCAAATTCTTGGTACTTTTCTAGTCTTTTTGTTGACAATCAAGACTAATTTTAAATTTTTAAGAAATAAGTTTATGGGATATTTAATGTAGCATGAAATTAACCTTCCTCTTAACCCCTCCAAGAGGAGGAAATACTCATGCCCAAAATCTAAGAAACTTTTTTAAGTTGTTTCTTGAAGTCTGAAGGCGATAAATCGGTATGTTTTTTAAATAACCGACTTAAATGTGAGGCATCATCAAAACCCACATCATAGGCAATTTCCTTTGCTGTTTTGTCTGTGTAGATTAGTAGTCGTTTTGCTTCAAGGATGATGCGTTCGTGGATAATTTGTAGAGGACTCGTGTTTAATTTAGCAAAATTATTGGATAATGTTTTAGGAGATTTAAATAACTTATCCGCATAAAAAGATACACTATGCTCAATTTTAAAATGAGATTCAACCAACATATTAAACTCTCGCAGTAAATCTATTTTAGTATTCTTTGCGGTTTCTACAAAACCTTCTTTGGCCTTTAGTAATCGTGTACTTATAATGATAAAACGAGCCATTAGCATTCGTAACATTTCTGCCTGAATTGTATCTTTAGTTTCTAATTCATCTAAAAACACCTCTTGTAAAACATCAAGCTTTCTACGCTCCTTAGCATCTAGCTCGATAATTGGAATATGAACATTACCAAAAAACAATAAACCTGCACAGCTTACTTCTTGATCGTGATCTTTAATACAATAAAACTCTCTATTAAATTGATACACTACCAAATCTTTACCAGAAACAAACTCAAAAAACTGTACTACAGTTAGCGCCAAAATACTATTGGGCTCAATAGTGTAAGGTATACTATCTACTATAATTTCAGCCTTAAAATTAGTGGTTCTTATAAATGTATATAAATCTGGTTGCTTAGGCGTTTTATAAGATTCTAGAAGCTCTTCGTCTCCTATTTTTAAAATGGCATTGGTTGAAAACTCAGTGAATGTTTTTTGCATGTAGAGTTAGTCTATTCTTTTTACAAACATTACATATTTAGTTTATTTTTTGATAAAATATAGGCCACAAAAAACTCACCTTTATATAAAAGTGAGTTTAAATTAACTTTATGAAGAGGACTGCTAATCTATTTGAAGCTTTGTACTTATTGCTATCCTATTCCACATATTAATAGTAGCTATTACCATCATAATAGCTATAATTGTTTGTTCATCGAATAAAGCCGTTGCTTTTTTATAAGTATCTTCTTTTAACCCATTATGATGAATCAATGTTATTTCCTCCGTAATCTTTAATAGTAATTTTTCAGTTTCATCAAATAAATTTGTGTCTTCCCAAGCAGGTAATAAATGTAGTCTTTGATGTGTTTCTCCTGCTTTTATTGCCTCATTTGAATGCATGTTTAAGCAATAAGAACACCCATTCATTTGAGATGCTCGCATCTTAATTAAAGAAATTTGCTTTTTATCCAGCGGGCTTTCCTCAATAAACTTTTCTAATGCAAATAAGCCATTGTATGCCTTTGGATTAGATTTATAAATATTAATTCGTTCCATTTTTATTGTTTTAAATTATGAAACAAATCTAGAACTGAAAAAATCTAATTTTCTTAAACTGGTTTAAGAACGCTTTTGTCTTCTAATTTTACTAACGTATTCTGGTGTTAAACCTAAAAAGGAAGCAATTAAATATTGTGGAACTCTTTGTTCAAATTCAGGAAAGCTTTCTGTAAAATGAAAATAAATATCTTCTTTGGAATAATTAAACAGGTACTTAAACTTTACCAAGGAAGCGCCATAAGCTATTTGATAAACCTTCCTAAAATAGGATTCCATTATAGGATATTCCTTCAAGAGCAATTCATAATTACTTTTAGAAATACTCATTATTTGTGATTCTTCTATAGCTTCAATATAAAAATCTGTTTTAGATGTTTTGTGAAATGCTAAAAAATCACATATCCACCAATCTTCAATAGCAAACTGAATAGTTTGTTTTACCCCATCTTCACGTATAAAATACATTTGTAAAAGACCATCAATTACAAAATAGGTACTAAAATTTGTGGTACCAGATTCAGTTAAAGTAGTTTTCTTTTTTACTGAATCAATTTCAAAAAATGATGCTATATTCTCATATATACTCTCATCAATAGTAATAAATTTATTGATATGGTTATATAACTTATGACTCACTTGATATAGGCCTTGTATTCTTTAAAGTTTTATGTAGTGCTAAAATAGTATCGCGATGAAAGTCCTTTTATAATTAGGATAATCTACACTCATGTTTGGAGTTTTATCATTATAAACGAAAGCCCGTAACAATATATTAGACCAACAACTAAAATTAAAATTGAGTAAACAGAAAATCTTGTTTTCTTTACATCATCTATTAAACTTTTAAATTTTTCTTTTTCCGAGGGTATTACTTTAGTATAGGCAAAAATATCTCCTAATCTTCTACTAGGACTTATTATGGAAACTAGAACTTCAAGAGGCCAAATAGGAGTAAATAAATTCCTTACAAAACATTGAAATGCATTTGCCGGCTCTCCCGTTTTATAATTAACCACCTGTAGCCCAATTGTACGTTTTCCAACACTCTTACCGCGATAAGAATCTTTCAGAAAATAAACAAGAAATGGAAGAAAAGCCACAGAATAACCTATTCGATTACTTTGAAACAAAAATTCTGGGTAAGATTCTTTTGCGAATAGTTGCATTACTACAAAAAAAGCAATCATCAACGGAACTAATACAAAAGACATAGTAACATGATCCAAAAACATCGATGCTAATCTATTTATTCTTTGTATCATGATAAATAACTTAACTTATTTGCAACCCATTCCCAACCTTAGCATTATCGGGGTTCACAAATACCAATTTACCTTCTGGAGTTTCCGTCATTAAAATCATGCCTTGGCTCTCAACTCCACGTAAGGCTCTTGGAGCTAGATTTACTAAAACAGTAACACGCTTCCCAATAACTTCTTCAGCAGAAAAACTTTCGGCGATACCAGAAACAATGGTACGTGTATCAATCCCTGTATCTACCTTTAGTTTTAACAACTTTTTAGTTTTAGGCATCTTTTCAGCTTCTAAAATGGTACCCACACGGATATCTAACTTTGTAAAATCTTCAAAAGTAATTGTGTCTTTTTGTGGTTCTACTTTTTTATTCGCAGCTTCATTAGCTTTTTTACTGGCTTCTAATTTATCTAACTGTTTTTGGATAGTTGCATCTTCTATTTTAGAGAATAACAATTCTGCTTTTCCTATTTTGTGGTTTGCCGGCAATAGAACTTCATTAGTTTTAATGTCATTCCATTGAGATTCTGAATCAAGTTCAGAATAACAAAGGATACGTTTTAGTTTCTCCGAGGTAAATGGTAAAAATGGTTCACTTAACGTTGCCAATGCAGAAGCTATTTGAAGCGCCACATACATAATGGTTTTTGTACGGGCTTCATCTTCTTTAATAACCTTCCAAGGTTCGGCATCTGCTAGATATTTGTTGCCTAACCGTGCTAAATTCATCAATTCTTGCCCTGCTTCTCTAAAGCGGTAACGCTCAATAGAACTCGCAATAACATCTGGGTATGCTTTTACAGCCGCCAAAGTTTCCTCATCAACGTCATTAAATTCTGAAGGTTCTGGAACTACTCCTTCGTAATACTTGTTGGTTAACACCACCACACGGTTAATGAAGTTACCAAAAATGGCTACCAACTCGTTGTTATTTCTCGCTTGAAAATCTTTCCAAGTAAAATCGTTATCCTTTGTTTCTGGTGCATTAGCATTTAAGGCATAGCGCAATACGTCTTGCTGTCCTGGAAACTCCTCTAAATACTCAGGCAACCAAACGGCCCAATTTTTAGATGTTGATAATTTATTGCCTTCTAAATTCAAAAATTCATTAGCTGGCACATTTTCTGGCAAAATATAACTGCCTTCTGCCTTCAACATAGATGGAAATATAATACAGTGAAATACAATATTATCTTTACCTATAAAATGTACCAATTTAGTGTCTTTATCTTTCCAATAGGGTTCCCAGTCTTTTCCCTCTCGCGCAGCCCAC
Organism: Hyunsoonleella pacifica; assembly: GCF_004310335.1. GTDB lineage: Bacteria > Bacteroidota > Bacteroidia > Flavobacteriales > Flavobacteriaceae > Jejuia > Jejuia pacifica. The sequence continues at coordinate 448,456 of NZ_SIRS01000003.1, forward strand.
TCTTTGGTAGAAGATATATATCCAATAGGGGCATCAAACCATACGTAAAGCACTTTTCCTTCTCCTCCTTCAGCGGGAACAGGGATTCCCCAATCTAAATCACGGGTAACTGCACGTGGGCGTAATCCATCATCTATCCAAGATTTACATTGTCCATAAACATTGGACTTCCAATCTTTTTTATGTCCTTCTAAAATCCACTCTTTTAAAAACGATTCATGCTTATCTAAAGGTAAAAACCAATGTTTAGTTTGCTTTAAAGTTGGTGTATTTCCTGTAATAGCCGATTTTGGATTAATTAAATCTGTAGCATTGTGACTGGTGCCACAGTTTTCACACTGGTCACCATAACTTTCCTCAAATCCACATTTAGGACAAGTACCCACTACAAAACGATCTGCCAAAAACTGATTTGCTTCCTCATCGTATAGTTGCTCTGTAGTTTCCTCTATAAACTCGCCTTTTGCATCCAACGTTTTAAAGAATTCAGAAGCTGTGTCATGATGAATAGGAGCAGAGGTACGGGAGTAGTTATCATAAGTAATCCCAAAATCTTCAAAGGACTTTTTTATAATTGCATGATATTTGTCGACAATATCCTGTGGTGTAACACCTTCATTTTTTGCTTTAATGGTAATGGGCACACCGTGTTCGTCGCTTCCTCCAATAAACGCCACATCATTTCCTGTTAAGCGTAAATAACGCGCATAGATATCAGCAGGCACATAAACCCCTGCTAAATGACCAATATGAATTGGACCGTTAGTATAAGGAAGTGCCGTAGTAATTGTATATCGTTTTGGTTTGCTCATCAGTCTAAAATTAAGCCGTAAAAGTACACATTTTAAGGGCTTTTTAGAAAAAAAATGTACATTTACATTATGCGGAAAAACCTACTAGTCTTAAATTTATTTTGTGTTCTTTTTTTCTTAGGAATTAAAGTTAATAATGCTCAAACAACAATTGAAAAATCTAATACTGTTTTGATACAACCATCATATTTACAAAAAGGAGATACCGTAGCTATTGTAGCACCAGCAGGCATTTTAAAAAATAGAGAAGGCGAAATAAATAAAGCCAAAGCACTTTTAAAAAGTTGGGGATTACATACCGTTGTTGGCAAACATATATTTAATCAAGGAAGGCATTTTGCCGGAACTGATGATGAACGTTGTGAGGATTTCCAAAATGCTTTGGATGATAAATCAATACGTGCCATTTGGTGTGCACGAGGAGGTTATGGTAGTGCACGAATTTTAGATAAACTAGATTGGACCAATTTTAATGAAAGTCCTAAATGGATTATTGGTTATTCTGATATTACAGCAATTCATAGTGAACTACACAATCTAGGCTTTCTATCGCTTCATGCAATGATGTGCACAAGCTTACAAGATGATGTTGCAACTATAAAAGAAACTATTTCAACATTTAAAAACGCTCTTTTTGGTAAGCCTTTAAATTATACATTAGAAGGCTCTAAATACAACAACCCTGGAACTGTTTCTGCTCCTATTATTGGAGGCAACTTAACTATTTTACATACTATGTTAGGCTCTAAAACGAGCCTAGATACTTCGGGTAAAATTCTTTTTATTGAAGAAATAGGCGAGTATAAATATCATATAGATCGCATGTTACAAAGTTTAAAACGTGCTGGTTATTTTGATAACTGCAAAGGTGTAATTATTGGGGATATGACAAAAATTAAGCGTAATACGACACCTTGGGGCTCCTCGATTGAACAATTAATATTAGATGTACTTTCAGAATACAATTTCCCCATTGCCTTTAATATGAAAGCTGGTCATGAAAAAGATAATCGCGCTTTAATTTTGGGTAGAACTATTACATTAAAAGTCAACAAAACATCTAGTGAAATTTTATTTTAAATCACTTACATTGATATAAATAGAACGTACTTTTTGGGTTCTAACCTCTTTAAATTATCAATTTTCCATAGGTTACTAATCGAAAAAATTTGCTTTTCGTAGTAAAGCAATGTAATTAAACGTTTAATACTATAATGTTACCTAATAATTTTAAGAATTATTAATATCTGCGGTAAACTTGTACTCAATTAATAACCCTAAGAAAAGACCCTATTATGAAAAGAATTTTACTAGCCAGCGTAATGATTTTGTTATCTATTAGTGTAAATGCTGATGATATTATTAATACTGATTTAAACCTTTATAATCCAGATGTAAGAAAGTGTTTATTAGAATCTTCTAAAGAAGAAGGATGGACATTAAAATCTGTCTATATGAATGCTGATGATGTATTAGTTATGATATTTGATAAAGGTACTACAACTAAGATTTACAAAAGCAAATAATATAATTATCAACAACAATCCCTCAGAGCCAGCTAATCTCTCACTTAGCTGGCTTTTTTATACTCCAAATTGTGTTAAATGATGATCTAAATGTTTATAAAACATGTTATTCCATTCTTGTTTAGTTAACTTTCCAAAAGAGTGTGAGTCCCTTCCATTAAAATAATCTGCTCCTAAATTTTTAGTTTTCTCTATATAACCAATTAATCGGTTTTTCTCTTCTTCAAAATCCTTTGCATCAGTTACCAAAAATTGCGGTGCTGTTCTACCATTTCTCTTATATGGTTTTTCGTTTACCACAGTCTTTTTCACAAATAGTTTTAGCATCAACTTAGTGAACCCATTTGGTTTTTTATGTTTGTCTTCATAAGCCATTTCATAAGTTACATTACAGTGCGCTAACATTTGATCTACACTCATTTTCCCCCATTGAGGTTTTGTAGAAGACTCTAACGTATTAATACGTTTTATAACCTCATTAGTAACGTTTGTTTCGAAAATATTTTTCATAATTTTATGATTGATGAATTTTTGCTTCCCGCAAGTTATTCATTTTAGTTTTACTTTGAAAGCATTAAAATGGGGCTTTACGACTTAAATAATGCAGATAGTGGATTTTTTGACTGAAAAAAGACCTAAAACATTATATCTAGCTTCCTTAATTCTTGCTTTAGTAGTTCTATATCCATCTCCTTAAAACTAAACTCAATATCTGGGTTTTCAACTGTTTTAGTAGACAACACATCAAAATACAATTTTCTTTCCAACTTTTTTATGGCTACTATTACTACTTCTTCATTGTTAGGAACTGTTTTAAAATCAAATTCATCACCAAACCTCCAACTCGGTAATACCGATTTCCAAGACTTAAAAATCATACTTAACTTTATTTCTCCATCAGCATCATTAATTTTAAGCTTATATTTTATTTTGTCTTTTACTCTAACGAACCTATCACAGTTTATCCAACCTAAGTTTGACGTGCTTAAAACATAGTTGTTTGCCTCAGATACAGAGATATTTCTTGTATCTCTGTTTTTTAGTGTGTTTTTTATGTAGTCTGGAATAGTTACAGTATCCTGCTTTGAATTGTTGGTTGAAGAACCTGCTATTGTTTCTCCATCAACTAGAATTCTAATTGGTAGAGTATACCCTACTGAAACAACTTTACCTCTTTGCTTACCGGGGGTCATCTTTGGTAACAAACCAATAACTCTTTCGGCTTCTATTTCTAAATAAGGGTTCTTACTTCTCGCACGAATGTCTACTATGTCTCCATCTCTATTAATTTTAAAACCCCCTGTAATCCTTTGCAATCCTTTCAACCTTAAATCATTAGCGATTTTAGTATTGAAATTTTTTCTAATAAACTTATCTACAGCATCTTTAAAACATTTCTTTGCTTTGTTTTTGCTTAAGCCTTCGCAACCTGGATAAATAGGTGGTTCTTCTATCTCATAGAATGGCACCTCTACATCGTTTTCATTTGGTGTTACTTGAATATCTTCTGTAACTACTTCTGTTTCTTGTTGAGGTTTCCAGTTAATGATTTCATTTTCCAATTCCCCATAGAATAATTGCATGTTTTTCTTTTTATCGGCAAATGAAATTTCTATTGGTTTTGTGTTGGCAACTTGTAACTTTTTATCATCTTGCATAGCTTCTATATAGAGCATGCCTCCTGTTTCTAACAATTGATCATTGCAATGTGTATTTAAGTTAGCTAATAAGATATCCGACAGTTTATAATATTCCGTCACTTTTATATCAACATTTCCAACTATTTTAGTACCAACATCATCAATAAAAGAGTTTGCCTTTATTATAAGTTTTGTGCCTTCTTTAAACACTATACTAGTGTCTTTACTAGTATTAATTCTTATAGTTTCAGGTGCCTTTTTTGGAATAGTTACTATAATATTGCTTTTAGATTTTACCTCTTTTTTTGTAATATCTTTTTTTCCTTTAAGGCTTTCTGTTATTATTTTTTCAGGTTTTATCTTGTTTTCTTTTACTTCAATTTCATCAATTATTAAAAGTGATTTTATTTGAGACTCTTCAATCTTCTTATAGTTTATTTGGAAACTGCCATTTTTGTCAAACCTAACTTCTTTCTTATAACCATAAATAGTTTTTCCTTTTTGCGCTATTCCAATCAAATGGAAACTCCTGTTTACTGGTAAATCAATACTATTGTCATAAACATTTAAAATAGTGTTGTTGTTTTGATCTACAAGATACAGTTGTTCATAATCTGCATCAATGTTAGAGTGTAATGCAACCTTCACTTTTACCTCATCGCTCGTAAATTTATCAATGTTTATCCAACCTAATTTTGATAGTCTTATTGATCTATATAACTCTGTTGAAATAATCTCCTGAATCGTGTCTATTGATTCACGATAATTCAAATACTCTTCTTGAAATTTTATATAATCAGCTTTTGAAATTAGTTCCTCCCCTTTTAATTCAACAGCTTTAACTTGTTTAGTAACTTCTCCTATTAATTCTCTACATTCCGAAACAATATTAACATCTAAATCGATTAAAACAGAGTCAATGACTATCTCTTTCTTGTAATACAAAGAATCTAAAATTTTCACTTTAAAGGTTCTATCCTTATGTAACCATTTGAATTCGCAATCATATTCTTCATCTATTATGTGTACTGTTTCCTTAATTAACCTTATAGTGTCAGTATTTTTATTTTGAAAATTAATTTTATTGAATCTATCTCTTAGCTTCTCTAAACTTAAAAAACCTAAAGTATCTATTACGTTTATACTTTTGAAAGTTTCTACCCCTCCATACTTCTTAGTCAAAGTTGTATTAAAAACAAAGCCTTCTTCATATAAAATCACAAAAGGGTTTTCTTGTATTTTTAAATCAGCTTTACTCCAATTCATATCCCCAATAACGTCTCGTTTCCCATAAAACAATTCCATTCCACCTTCATTAGTACTTTTAGGGAAAATTAAATCAATGGTTTTTCTTTCTTTCAAAACCAAAGTGCTATTACCTTGTTTGATATCAATTTTAAAAGCACCTCCAGATATTAACCATTTATCCTTAGAAACGGTTTGGGCATTTGCTAAAAGTAAATCTTGTTTTGAGGTAAGTTCAATGAGTTCAATGATTAAGCTATCATTTGATAATGCTTTACCAGATTTTGTTTCTAAATCATCAGGATTGAATCGCAAAACAGTGCCTTTATCTCCTTTTACTTCAATAATTGAATCTATAGGAACTTTGATTTCTTGCAGGAATTCAGATTCAAAATTTAATTTATTTTTAAAATCGTTTTCTTCTGATTTAAAAAGATTCAAACAAACAATAATTAAAACCACAATTAAGCTCCCAAAACCTAAATAGCGTAACCATTTAGTTTGCAAATACCGTTGTTTACCTAATTTAATTTCGGTCTTAATTCTTTGCCTTTTTATACCTTCAAGAATAATTACATGTTCATCATATAAGGCTCTAAATTCATTATCCTTTTTTAATCGGTTTTCAAAATCTACTAAGTCTTTTCCTGAAAGATTTTTATTTAAATAATTATTGATTAATTCTATATTTTCAATTTGATTTTCCATGACTTCAAGAATTAAGATTGAACTGTTTTACGAGATTGATAGATGTCTTTTGCTTTTAATAAGCACTTGTACTTCTGGTTTTTTGCAACCTTTTCGGATTTGAATTGCATCTTAAGGGCTATCTCCTTAAAAGACATAGCCTTGAGATAAAACAGTTGTAAAAGTTCTTGACATCGTTTCCCTAATTCGAGAAATGCATGTTCTGCTTGTTGGTACTTCTTCTCCTCTAAAACGTTATGGAAGTGTTCAATCTCAACAGTATTTAAATCGTGAAGTTCTTGTTTTGAAAATTTCTTTTGGGTATCCTTCCAAATAAATCGAGATACCGAATATAAATAGGTGTAAAATGATGATGTAAGTTTAAAATCTGACTTTTCCAGATTTCTGTTAAGAATGATTAAAGCTTCCTGAAACACATCAGAAGCATCTTGTTTTTGCCCTCCTTTAGAAAGAACTAAGACTTCAATTTTAGGATATAAGCTATATAACCTACTAAAAGCTTTTTCGCGTTGCCCCTGCTTAAAAAGTTCTAGGATATTTTGATCGTTCATAAAACTACTTTATTACTTAATGGTAATATTGCAAAAAGGTCTCCCAGAAAATAAAATAATTTTAAAACTAAGTGGATTGCGCTTTCGCGGGAATAACTAAAAACCTAAAACCGCAGTTCCTTCTGCAACTGCTCATAAGCTTCTTGTACTTGCCTGAATTTTTCTTCAGCACCAGCTTGATGTTCTTTACCTAAATGCACCAATCTATCTGGATGGTATTTTTTAGCCATTTTTCGATAGGCCTTTTTAATTTCATCTACAGATGCATCTTTATCAATTTCTAAAATCTTATACGCATTGTCTTTACTACTATAAAACATGGCTTTAATACTCTCGTAATCTCTAGAGCTAATACCTAAATATCCAGCTATAGTATAGATTTGTCGTTCCTCATCCTGAGTTACAGTACCATCGGCTTTTGCAATGCCAAATAGAAAATGTATTAACTGCAATCTAGACGGATGATCCATCATAGATTTAATCTGTAAACACACAGGGCGAATAGAAATATTCTGCTTACTAATACCTTTAAACAATTTAAACGCGTGATTTGCACGATCTTTACCGTACATGTTAACAAATTGCTTGCGTACATAATCCAATTCACGTTGATCTTGAACACCATCAGCCTTTATAATAACTGAAGCTAATACTAATAAACTCACTTCAAAATCGCCAGATTGGGTTTGTGGACGCTGCCTTGGCTGGGTTCTATATGTAGTCCTGCCTCTTCTTCTTTTTTGTTGGTCTCCTAATAATGGTTGACCATTATCTGCCATAGAATCAATAACACTACCAATTGCCAACCCAATTATGGCACCAATGGGGCCTCCAAAAGACCATCCTAAAGCACCTCCTATCCATTTTGAAAAACTCATGTAAGAAATAGATTTTAATTATGACCAAACCTACAAACAAAATCCTTCTTTTAAAAGAAGAAATATGTAATGATAGGTTCACGCTGCCTAACTTAATAAAATGTTAACTTTCAGCGTAAATATAATATTTGTTAGTTGATTGATTCCTAATTTTGTTACACAATTGGTATCTTTGCAACTCCAAAAAATGTTAATTATTAAAATTTAAAAATATGTATCCAGCAGAATTAGTAAAACCAATGCGAGAGGATTTAACCAATGTTGGTTTTGAAGAGTTACAAACTGCCGAAGCTGTTGATGTTGCTTTAGCAAAAGAAGGTACAACTTTAGTAGTAGTAAATTCAGTTTGCGGTTGTGCAGCAGCCAATGCAAGACCAGGAGCAAGAATGAGTTTACAAAATGCTAAACGTCCTGAGAATATTACAACAGTGTTTGCAGGTGTTGACAGAGAAGCTGTTGAAAAAGCAAGAGAATATATGATTCCATTTCCTCCAAGTTCACCTTGTATGGCGTTATTTAAAGATGGAGAATTAGTACACATGTTGGAGCGCCATCATATTGAAGGGAGACCAGCAGAATTGATAGCGGAAAATTTAATGGATGCCTATAACGAGCATTGTTAAAAATCTCTCTCCTAACCCTCTCTTAAAAAAGAGAGGGGGAGCTCTCGACTCTAAAAAATTTTGAAACCACGTTTTTTGTGGTTTTTTTATGTCCTTATATCATATTACACTAATTTTGGTCCATGCAAAAATTGCTTTCATATCCTATATCCGTAGTTTACTATTTGTTTTTTGGATTAACATTGGTGGTTTTTCATCCTATTCAATGGGTTTGCTTTAATATTTTTGGGTATCAAGCCCATAAAGTAAGCGTTGATGCTCTTCAATTTTTTCTATTAAGATGTGCCAATATTTTAGGCACACGTTTCTCATTTAAAAACCCACATAACATACCTACAGATAAACCTTTAATTATTATAGCTAATCATCAAAGCTTATATGATATTTCGCCAATTATGTGGTTTATGCGAAAGCATCATACTAAGTTTATTAGTAAAATTGAATTAGGTAAGGGGATTCCAAGTGTTTCATATAACTTACGTCATGGTGGCTCAGTATTAATTGATAGGAAAAACCCAAGACAATCCTTACCTGCTATTATGAAGTTTGGTGAATATATAGAAAACAACAAACGTGCGGCGGTAATTTTTCCTGAAGGTACTCGTAGTAAAAATGGCACACCCAAACCATTTCAAACCAAAGGTTTAGAGATTTTATTTAAAAAAACACCATCTGCATTGGTTGTCCCTATCTCAATAAATAATTCATGGAAAATGCAAAGATATGGTTCATTTCCTATGGGATTAGGCACTCATATTAAATTTACAGTTCATGAGCCTATAGAATTGGCTACCTTTGCAGATAAACAAGAGCTTATTAAACGTGTTGAAAGCACAATTAAAGCCCATATTCATCCTTAAACATATATAAATGTCGTTGAAAAATGTAAGATTGGAAGTGATGCAATTCTTAGAAAAAGATGTTGCTTCCTTAATGGAAAAATACCTTATACCTATAGATAAAATTTGGCAACCTACTGATTTTTTACCTAACGCAGAAACCGATACCTTTTTTGATGAAATACATGAAATTCAAGAACTTGCTAAAGAATTACCTTATGATTTTTGGGTAGTATTGGTTGGAGATATGATTACTGAAGAGGCTTTACCTACTTACGAATCGTGGTTGATGGATGTAGAAGGTGTAGATCAAGTTGAAAACGGTGGCAATGCATGGAGTAAATGGGTAAAGCATTGGACTGCCGAAGAAAATCGTCATGGGGATGTATTAAACAAATACTTGTATTTATCAGGTCGCGTAAATATGAAAGAAATTGAAAAAACCACACAGTATTTAATTGCTGACGGTTTTGATATTGGAACTGATAGAGACCCATATAAGAACTTTGTATATACAAGTTTTCAAGAATTAGCAACATACATCTCACACAATCGTGTAGCTAAAATTGCTAAAAAAACAGGAAACAAACGTTTAGCAAAAATGTGTCAGATTATTTCAGGAGACGAAATGCGCCATCACCACGCTTATTCTGAATTTGTAGAACGTATTTTTAAAGTAGATCCTAGCCAAATGATGATGGCTTTTCATTACATGATGAAACAAAAAATTACCATGCCAGCTCATTTTTTAAGAGAATCTGGGGGAAAAATAAGTACAGCTTTCGAAGAGTTTTCCAATACCGCTCAACGCATTGGGGTGTATACATCAACTGATTATGTAGATATTTTACAAAAGTTAATTGATCGTTGGCAAATTGATAAAATCACTAACCTTTCGGAGGAAGCTGAAAAAGCACGAGATTATCTCATGAAATTACCATCTAGAATGTATCGATTATCTGAGCGTATTAAGGTTCCTGAGAATTCTTATGAGTTTAAGTGGGTAGCACCTGCTGTTATTAAATAAATCATTTTTATTTTTAAGTTGATTAATTACCATAACAAAAAATTTAAGCCAATTTCTAGTTCAGAGAATAGTGAAACTACTTCTGAAACAATTTTTTTGTATAAACAACATCAAAACATATTGACTTCAAACTACACAGGTGGTAATATTATTAAAGGACATCTTATTGGTTTGGTTGATGATGATGGTACAATACATATAAGGTATCATCAGATTAATAAAAATGGAGATTTAATGACTGGTATTTGTGTTTCCAAACCTGAAATTACCTCAAATGGAAAAATTAAGCTTTATGAAAGTTGGGAATGGACTTCGGGAGACAAGTCAAAAGGTCATTCAGTTCTAGAAGAATTATAATGTTATGAGCTCGAAAGATATCATAAACAAAACCATGGCCTTCGTAAAAGAGACGCTTAAAAATGCTGAAGGTGGTCATGATTGGTTTCATATTCAGCGTGTATACAAAAACAGTTTATTAATTGCCAAAACAGAGTCTGTAGATCTATTTATTGTTTCATTAGGCGCATTATTACACGATATTGCCGATAGTAAGTTTCATAATGGCGATGAAACTGTAGGCCCTAAAATTGCAAGGGATTTTTTGTTTAAAATGAATGTGGACTCTACAGTAATTGAACATGTTATTGCCATTATAGAAAATATATCTTTTAAATCCAGTTTGGGTGGAGAGAAAAAATTCTCATCAAAAGAGTTAGATGTGGTACAAGATGCAGACAGGTTAGATGCCATAGGTGCCATTGGCATAGCGCGAACCTTTAATTACGGTGGTTTTAAAAACAGGGCAATTTACGATCCTGAAATAAAACCTAATTTAAATATGACAAAAGAAGCATATAAATCTTCAACAGCTCCTACCATTAATCACTTTTACGAAAAACTACTACTGCTTAAAGATAAAATGAATACAGAAACAGGTAAAGCATTGGCAAAACAGCGGCATCAATTTATGGAATTATACCTAAAGCAGTTTTATTCTGAATGGGAAGGAAAGGTATAGTACTATTAATTGATTTCATTGAGATCAAAAATTAACTTATGTTAATGTTTGTCTTTTTTATTATTTTAGCTATTCACTAACTAATAATCAGAAATTATGTTAAAAGAATTCAAAGAATTTGCAATGAAGGGTAACCTTGTAGACATTGCAGTTGGTTTTGTAATGGGTGCTGCCTTTAAAGAAGTAGTAACTTCATTTACTGGAGGTATAGTATCACCATTAATTGGATTATTATTCGATACTGACTTTAAAACTTTACGTATGAAATTAAGAGATGGCGTTGCTGATGAAGCAGGCAAGATGGTAGGAGAAGTTTGGTTAGAATATGGTACATTTTTAACTAACGTATTAGACTTTATCATTGTTGCTTTTGTAATGTTTTTACTTGTAAAAGGTATTAATAATATGAAGAAAAAAGAGGAACCTGCTCCAGAAGAACCAGCAGGACCAACTCAAGAAGAATTACTAATGGAAATTAGAGATGCTCTTAAAAAATAACAATATGTTAATTAAATAACAACCTGTTATTTGTTGTTAAAAAGCCCTTATTTTCTTAAAATGAGGGCTTTTTTTGTATTGAGAATTGTAATTAATACTTAGTTTTGCGGACGCATTTATTAAAAATTTTAAACAGATGAAAGTAGCTGTAGTTGGTGCCACTGGTATGGTGGGAGAAGTGATGTTAAAAGTTCTTGCAGAACGTAATTTTCCTGTAACAGAATTAATCCCTGTAGCGTCTGAGCGCTCAGTTGGTAAAACTCTAACATACAATGGAAACGATTATACCGTTGTTGGTTTAGAGACTGCTGTTGCAATGCAACCAGACATAGCATTGTTTTCAGCTGGTGGTGGTACGTCGTTAGAATGGGCTCCAAAGTTTGCTGAAGCTGGTACTACTGTTGTTGATAATTCTTCGGCTTGGAGAATGGATCCTTCTAAGAAATTAGTAGTTCCAGAAATTAATGCTCATGAGTTAACCAAAGACGATAAAATTATAGCCAACCCTAATTGTTCTACAATACAGATGGTTATGGCGTTAAATCCGTTACACAAAAAATACAAAATGAAACGCGTTGTAGTATCAACTTATCAATCTGTTTCTGGTACTGGAGTAAAAGCTGTTCGTCAATTAGAAAATGAAATTGCTGGTGTTGAAGGCGAAATGGCTTATCCTTATCCTATAGGTAGAAATGCTTTGCCTCATTGTGATGTTTTTGAGGATAACGGTTATACTAAAGAAGAAATGAAGTTGGCTAGAGAGCCACAAAAAATAATGAATGATAGAACGTTTTCTGTATCTGCTACTGCAGTTAGAATTCCAACAGCTGGTGGGCATTCTGAATCTGTAAATGTAGAGTTTGAAAATGATTTTGATTTAGCTGAAGTACGTCAATTATTAAGTGACACTCCTGGAGTTGTTGTTCAAGATGATACAGCAAACAACAGCTATCCAATGCCTATTTTTGCACATGAAAAGGATGAGGTTTTTGTTGGGCGTATTCGTCGTGATGAAACACAACCTAATACTCTAAATATGTGGATTGTTGCTGATAACTTACGTAAAGGTGCTGCTACAAATACTGTACAAATTGCAGAATATTTAATTGAGAATAATTTAGTGTAAGTGTTAATATTTATAGTACTAAAGGCTTCTAACTATATTAGAAGCCTTTTTGCTTTAGTATGTTTTGCTTAGGTTGAACTTTATAGAACGTACTAAAACTAGTGCTATGGGCTGTTTTTAGTAGACGAGACTGCGTTAGGGATTGCAGTAGTAGCTTTTGCCGAGGCACGCATCGAGGCAAAACTTTTAACGGAAAGCCCGACCGCGCTTAAAGTGGGGTAACGCCCAAAAAACATTAACAATACCTAAACACTTTTAGGTAAAGTAATAGGCTATTTTTGTGGAAAAATAACCTGATGAAAAAAATATTACTCATCTCAGTTATAACGATTATTATAATGGGATGTAAAGAATACCAAAACAAAACAATTGTTGTGAATTACCCTAAAACTAAAACTGTTGACACCATTGATTCTTATTTTGGTGTTGCCATAAAAGACCCTTATAGGTGGCTAGAAGATGATAGAAGTGATGATACCAAGGCTTGGGTTAAATTACAAAATAAAACAACTTTTGGCTACTTGGATAACATACCATTTAGAGAAGATTTAAAAGAACGCTTGTCGAAAATTTGGAATTATGAAAAAGTGAGTGCGCCTTTTATTGAAGGGAATTATACTTATTTCTATAAAAATGATGGGTTGCAAAACCAATATGTAATTTATCGTTACAATACTGGAGAAGACCCCAATACAGCTACAATATTTTTAGATCCTAATACGTTTTCTGAAGATGGCACAACATCGTTAGGTAATCTGAGTTTTTCTAAAAATGGTAAAATTGCTGCTTATTCTATTTCAGAAGGTGGAAGTGACTGGCGTAAAATTCTAATCATGGATACTGAAAGTAAAACGATTATAGAAGATACTTTAGTTGACATAAAGTTTAGTGGCATCTCTTGGTATAAAAATGAAGGGTTTTATTATTCTAGTTATGATAAACCTAAGGGTAGCGAATTATCTGCCAAAACAGACCAACACAAAGTGTACTATCATAAATTAGGTACGTCTCAACAAAATGATGTACTTGTTTTTGGAGGCACACCAGAAGAAAAGCACCGCTATATTTATGGTACTGTTACTGAAGATGATAACTACCTGATTATTTCTCCGAGAGTTTCCACCTCTGGTAATAAACTTTATATCAAAGATTTATCTAAACCTAATAGTGAATTAATTACTGTTTTAGATCATACTGACAGTGATACTTATATTATTGATAATGTTGGTAGTAAGCTGTTTTTAGTAACCAATTTAAATGCACCTAATAAAAAAATTGTTTCCGTTGACGCATCAAACCCTAGTCCTAAACATTGGGTAGATGTAATTCCTGAAACAGAACATGTATTATTACCATCTACAAGTGGAGGTTATTTTATCACAGAATATATGGTAGATGCTATCTCTAAAGTGTTACAATATGATTATAATGGAACATTGGTTAGAGAAATTGAACTGCCTGGTGTTGGTAATGCTAATGGTTTTGGAGCAAAAAAAGAGGAGCAGCTAGATTATTACTCGTTTACAAATTACAATACGCCTTCTAGTATTTATAGATTTGATTTAAAGACTGGTAAATCTGAGCTATATTGGGAACCTTCCATCGCTTTTAATACTGAAGCCTATGAAAGTAATCAAGTATTTTTCACATCAAAAGACGGTACCAAAGTACCCATGATTATAACTCATAAGAAAGGATTAGAATTAAATGGTAAAAATCCAACTATTCTTTATGGTTATGGTGGTTTTAATATTAGTTTAAACCCATCTTTTAGTATTACAAATGCCGTTTGGATGGAGCAAGGTGGTATTCTTGCTGTTCCCAATTTAAGAGGTGGTGGTGAGTATGGCAAAAAATGGCATATTGCTGGTACCAAAATGCAAAAGCAAAATGTATTTGATGATTTTATTGCTGCTGGGGAGTATCTTATTGAAAATAACTATACCTCATCAGATTATTTAGCAATAAGAGGTGGTTCTAACGGAGGCCTTTTAGTTGGAGCGGTTATGACGCAGCGTCCAGATTTAGCCAAAGTAGCACTGCCAGCTGTTGGAGTTTTAGATATGTTGCGTTACCATACATTTACCGCTGGAGCTGGTTGGGCTTACGATTATGGTACTGCCAACGATAACAAAGAAATGTTTGAATACCTTAAAGGTTACTCTCCTGTACATAATGTAAAAGAAGGTGTAGCCTATCCTGCTACTTTAGTTACAACAGGCGATCATGACGATCGCGTAGTACCTGCACATAGTTTTAAATTTGCTGCAGAATTACAAAGCAAGCAAACTGGAGATAACCCAACATTAATACGAATTGAAACCGATGCTGGCCATGGCGCAGGAACTCCTGTGAGTAAAACTATTGAACAGTATGCTGATATTTTTGGATTTACTTTATTTAATATGGGGTTTAAAACACTACCTAATAAAGCAAGCGAAACATTAAAAGACTAATTAAATTGCATCATTTATAGCATGTTTCCTCATAAGAAGCGTATTTTTTTATAGTACTTTTGCTAAGGCTATGCTCAACGTAAAAAACCTTTCTTTTAAATACGAAACAACTCCTGTTTTAAAGGATATTTCTTTTGAAGCAAAACAAGGGGAACATATTGCTATTATTGGGGAAAGTGGTTCAGGAAAAAGTACACTTTTAAAGTTACTTTATGGAGAGTTTGATTTAAATAGCGGACAAATATTTTGGAAAGATCAAGAAATTTTAGGTCCAAAATACAATTTGGTTATTGGCTATAGTTTTATGAAGTATGTGGCACAAGAATTCGATTTGATGCCCTACACCTCTGTTGAAGAAAATATAGCAAAACACTTATCTCGATTTTTTCCTGAAGAAACACAACAACGGGTAGACGAACTTATTAAAGTGGTAGAGCTAGAAGCTTTTGCAAAAACAAAAGTAAAGTCTTTAAGTGGAGGACAAAAGCAACGTGTGGCTTTAGCTAGAGCTTTAGCTAAACAGCCCGAAATATTGTTATTAGATGAACCTTTTAGCCATATAGACAATTTTAAAAAACAAAGCTTAAGACGCAAAGTATTTAGGTATTTAAAAGAGCAAAATATTACTTGCATTATTGCAACGCACTCTAAAGAAGATGTACTAGGTTTTGCTGATAGAATGATAGTGCTAGACCATAACACAATTGTAGCAAATGCAGTACCTCAAGATCTATTTGAAATACCAAAATCGCCATTAATTGCTGCATTTTTTGGAGAGTTTAATACTATTGATGGTGCTATTATTTATGCACACCAACTTAAAGTTGTAGCTACATCTCACTTAAAAGCAATTGTAAAACAATCGTATTATAAAGGCAGATTTTATTTGATTGAAGCTGTTTTAAACAAACAAAATATATTTTTTGAGCATAGCACTTCACTAAAAAAAGATACAACGGTTTGCCTTGAAATTGACAACTAAATTTATTTGTCAAATTTCTTTAATAGTGCTGGGAGGTAAAAAATATCGGTAATTAATGCTATAGCCACTGTAATTGCACATAAAGCTCCAAAATCTCTTACTGAAGGTGTTGCGCTAGATGCAATAATTAAAAACCCTCCAACTAAAGCAATTGTGGTAGATAATAATGCACTCCCAGTGTAATGCATAGCATTATTCATTCGTTCTTCCGCTGTGCCTTGTATCCTTTTATTCTTTCTATACTTGTGTACTAAATGGATGGTGTCGTCCATAGCTATACCTAGCATAATAGGTGTAATCATGGCCGTAGAAACATCCAAAGGAATATCAAATAAACTCATAAAAATAGCTAAAATGGCTAGTGGTAAAACGTTTGGAATTAAAACTAAAATGGTGGTTTTTAAACTTCTTATAAAAAACCATAAACATAAAAAGGCCACAAAAAATGCCGCAAAAAACGACTTGAACTGCGTTTCTAAAATAAATTTATTGAGTTGAGCAAACACTACGGCAAATCCGTTAATTTTTAAATGATATTTACTGGTATCAAACGTAGATTTAAAAGTACTTTCAATATCTAAAAGCAATTGTTCCAGCTGAGATGTTTTTATATCTCTAAGGCTAATTGTAATGCCAGCTGAGCTTAAATCGTCTGCAAACAATTTAAAAAAACTATTATCTGCACTTTCAACAGAAGCTAAAGTGCTTCTTATCTTTTTTTCTGAAATATTAGATTGAAATAAAACTGGAGATCTTTTCTCTAAAAAAGATTTAATATCAACTATAGATACTGGTGCTGTAATTATTGGATTATTTTCTAATTTGTTTTGAAAATCTTCCAATCGTTTCATCGCTTCCTTATTCAATATGCTAGTACCATCCGCCATAGAGATATCTAGTTGTAATCTCGAACTGCTATTAAGTTGTTTTTCCACAATTCGTAAATCTTGTTTTGCTTTTCCTTCAGCTAGGAGATCTAAAGAATCTGTATCGATTTTTACGTTAAAAACAGAGTACAATCCATAGAATAACACTAAAGTAAATACGGCAATAATGCTTGTTTTATATTGAGAAGTTATACGATTAATCCAATTAATAAAGCCTGTTTGGCTTACTATTTTTAAGGACAAAATTGGTTTAGTAGCTTTAAAGTCGAGATTCATAAAACTAAACCCAATAATGGTAATGATATACACCAGAAAAAAACTTAACACTAAACCAATACAGGTAAAAACGCCCATATTTTTAAATGCAGGTAATGGTGATAAATACAAAGCAAAATAGCCTACAAAAGTGGTTAGTGTTGTATAAAAACATGGTGTTATACTTTTACGAACAGCCAATGCTAGAAGTTCTACTTTATTTAAGGTTTTATTAATGAGTCCTTCTTTGTGGTATATGTTTATAATATGCACTGCATCACTTACACTATATACCATTAAAATAGTGGGAATAAGCATTGATATCATATTCAATGCAAATCCTAGTGAAGTAATAATACCAAATAGCAACGATACTGGTACAGCTACAGATAAGAGAGAAACAATTAAATATCGTTTACTTGGAAGCAAGAACAATAGCATTAAAGTAATAACCAAAACCGTTAAAACTCCAAACAATAAACTCTCCTTGTAAATACCTTTACTATAGGCTTCATTTAACACTGGTGGCCCTGTTAAAAAATAATCTTTATAAAGGCTTTCTATCGTATTTCTTATTTCACTGGCAATAATTTCTCGTTTCTCTTCAATTTGCGGTGTTGGGTTTAATTGAATATAGAAAAACTGATGTTTAAAGTCTTTTGATACTAGTTGTGTGCTTATGTTAGGTAACTTTGATAATAGATTTTTTAATCCCTTTTCACTACGCTGCGTGTTATACAAATCATCAAAAACAATTTTACCACTGTTATAAATAGGATATTTGGCCTTTGCTAAACTAAACGATGTGTTCACAAAAGAAAGTGCTTCTATACGTTTATGTAATTGTAAAAGTTTTTGTCGTTCTACCTCTCCAATGGCATTTTCAACAGGAAACATGGCTATAAAAATCTCATCAGAGCCAAATTCTTCTTGAAAATCTATATAAGCTTTATAGCTTGGATCATCTTCTAAAAACCAAATAGACAAAGAATTGTCTATACTCAATTTATTGGCAGTTTGATAGCTGGCAAGTCCCATTAATAATGCTAATAGTACTATAATTGCAAGTCTAAACTTTATAATGGTTTTTATGATGCTTTGTAACCGGTTCACTGTTATAATAACATAAAATTCTAAGTAAGTATTATTCTATCTTAACAATTGCAAAGTTAAGGCTTCTAAATGTTACCTGTTCCCCAACTTTTTTAGACAATAGTAATTTTGCTATAGGTGTAGACGCAGAAATAGCATAAAACTTATCATTATTATATTTTATTTCTCCTGCACTTATCGCTATAAAATAATTAAGATTTGTAGTGTATACCAAACATCCTAAACTTATAGTTTCTGAAGTTTTTTCAATATTAATTTTAGAAAGAGTTTCCTTTACTTTTTGAATTTCAGCCAGTTGCTTTCCTGCTTTTTCTCGTTCTAATTGAAGCATTGCTCTACCTGTTTCATGCTTATCTCCAGCAGAACTTTTAGTTTCAGATAACAATGAATTTTGAATTTCAGAAATTGTATGCTGTATAGTCTCTAAACGCTGATTTAGAAAATCTTCGCATTGTTTATATAGTTGTTGTTTTATTATCATTTAAAAAAAGAAATGTCTACCAGTTAGAATGGTAAAAGTTAGTTATATCAAATCTGCTAATTCCTTTCCAATTAAGCTACCAATTGCAACACCCATTCCTCCCAAACGCACACCACAATATACATTATTTGATACTTGTTTTACAATTGCTTTTTTCTGTTTACCAACACCCATAATACCGCTCCAACGGTGCGCAATTTCAAAAGAATCATTTGGTAGAATAATAGTTTTTAAAAGTGACTCTAATGTGTTTTGAATGATTTTTGTTTCTCCAAATTCTGAAGTTTCTTCTGTTTTAAAATCTAGATGTCTACCTCCTCCAAATAAAATTCTGTTGTCAATATTTCTAAAATAATAATAGCCTCTATCTAAATGAAATGTTCCTTTTATATGAAGGTTTTTAATAGGTTTTGTAATTAATACTTGAGCACGGGCAGGTGTGACGCTTTCATTTAAAAGTTGAGAAGCAAAACCATTAGTGGCTATTACTAGTTTAGATGCTGAAAACTCAAAATAACAGGTTTTAATTTTTACTGAATTTATACCCTCTGAAAAATCTTCAACAGTTACGGTATTTAAAATCTTAATATGTTTTGATTGCACTAATTCAAGTAATGCTTCCATCATACATCCAGTATCAATTTGTCCTTCAAACTGGTTAAATATATAATCTTCTTGAATAGCTTTAAACTTGAAGATATTATCTTTTAAGCTAAAGACATCATCTTTAAAAATTGGTTTAAATAAAGCGTTAATCTGTCTTTTTTGCGCTTTACAATGGCTAAATAATTCTTCATCTTTTTTTAAAAACAGCTCATACCCTCCTAATTGTTGAAACTTTAGTTGTTTATCTCCAATTACTGTCCTTAATAATTTTAAACCCTCTACGCGTTTTTTTATTAGCTGAAACACCTCTTCTTCTGTATGGGATTTTAAATCGTCTAATATTTCGTTTAAGCTACCAAAACATGCAAATCCTGCATTTTTGGTACTCGCGCCTTGTGGTAATGTACCACGTTCTAAAATGATTATTTTTGCTTTTGGATAACGTTCTCTTAATTGTAAAGCACAATTAAGCCCTACAATACCACTGCCAACTATACAAAAGTCTACATTAGATAGCCATGTTTTTATTTCCCAATAAGAGAGTTGCATAAGTGCTAAGTTACTGCTTTATGTTTATCTAACCTGATTTAGGTTTGAGGATAAAATGCTTGTGTTTTGCCTAGCACAGTCTAAACATTTGAAATAAAAATCAATGCTTAAATTAAGTCTTAAGATTACAACATAAAAAAACTCCGAAAATAATTTCGGAGTTTTTTAGTTATGCTTTTGGCATTTCAAAGTCTTCCATAAACTTTGTAGTATAGTTACCAGCTATATAATCTGGATGATCCATAAGTGCTCTATGGAATGGTATTGTGGTTTTTATACCTTCAATAACAAACTCATCTAAAGCACGCTTCATTTTATTTATAGCTTCTTCTCTGGTTTGCGCCGTTGTAATCAACTTTGCTATCATAGAATCGTAATTTGGCGGAATAGTGTAACCTGCGTACACATGTGTATCTAAACGCACACCATGTCCTCCTGGAGCATGTAGCGTAGTTATTCTTCCTGGAGAAGGTCTAAACCCATTATAGGGATCTTCTGCATTTATTCGACATTCTATGGAATGTAATTTTGGATCGTAATTTTTACCTGAAATTGGCACACCTGCAGCTACTAAAATTTGTTCTCTAATTAAATCAAAATCAATAACTTGCTCTGTAATTGGGTGCTCTACTTGAATACGGGTATTCATTTCCATAAAGTAGAAATTACGGTGTTTGTCTACTAAAAATTCTACTGTTCCTGCGCCTTCGTAGTTAATATACTCAGCAGCTTTTACTGCAGCATCTCCCATTTTTTTACGCAATTGTGGCGTCATAAATGGCGAAGGTACTTCCTCTGTTAATTTTTGGTGGCGACGCTGTACTGAACAATCTCTTTCTGATAAATGACATGCTTTCCCACGAGAATCTCCTACAATTTGAATTTCAATATGTCTTGGCTCTTCTATAAGTTTTTCCATGTACATATCGTCATTCCCAAAAGCTGCTTTACTTTCTTGTCTTGCTGAATCCCAAGCATCCTTAAGGTCTTCTTTTTTAAATACACCTCGCATACCTTTACCTCCACCTCCAGCTGATGCTTTAAGCATTACTGGATAACCAACTTCTTCAGCTAGTTTTTCACATTCTTCATAAGATTCTATGATACCTTCACTTCCTGGAACACAAGGCACACCTGCTGCTTTCATTGTAGCTTTTGCATTGGCTTTATCTCCCATTTTATTAATCATTTCAGCCGAAGCTCCAATGAACTTGATACCATGTTCTTCACAAATCTCTGAAAACTTAGCATTTTCAGATAAGAAACCGTATCCTGGATGTATCGCATCAGCATTTGTTATTTCTGCCGCTGATATTACATTAGACATCTTTAAATATGAATCTGTACTAGAAGGTGGTCCTATACAAACGGCTTCATCAGCAAACTTAACATGTAAGCTTTCCGCATCTGCAGTAGAATATACTGCTACGGTTTTTATTCCCATTTCTTTACAAGTTCTAATTACGCGAAGCGCAATTTCACCTCTATTGGCAATCAATATTTTTTTAAACATAACGTCTTGAATTAAAAATTTCAAATTCCAATCGCCAAATTCCAAATATTGGACTTTGAGATTTGTGTATTGGAATTTTTAATAGGTTATGATGGATCTACTAAAAATAGTGGTTGATCGAATTCTACAGGAGAAGAATCATCAACTAAAATTTTAACTACTTTACCGGAAACTTCCGATTCTATTTCGTTGAAAAGCTTCATTGCTTCAATAATACAAAGTACATCTCCTTCAGCAATGGTTTGACCTACCTCAACAAATAAAGGTTTATCTGGAGATGGCTTTCTGTAGAATGTTCCTATAATTGGAGATTTTATTGTAATATATTTTGATGTATCGTCTGCAGCTGCTGGTTCTTCTGGTTTAGCAGGTTCTGCAGCTGCTGGTGCAGCAATTTCTGCAATAGGAGCAGGAGCTTGCGCTATTTGTGGTGCAGCAACAGGCGCATATTGTACTGTAGATGCGTCGTTATCTGATCCTGTTCTGATGGTAATTTTTACATCATCCATCTCTAATTTAACCTCGCTTGCTCCAGATTTAGCAACAAACTTGATTAAGTTTTGAATCTCTTTTAAATCCATAATTCAGCTATTGGTATTAATGATTAGTTTTTAGAGTTATAGGCCCATTTTAAATAAATGGCTCCCCAATTAAATCCGCCGCCAAAAGCAGCAAATATTACATTATCGCCTTTCTTAAGTTGTGATTCATAATCATTCAGTAATAATGGTAGTGTAGCAGACGTAGTATTTCCATATTTATGGATATTTATCATTACTTTTTCTTCTGCTAAATCTATACGTTGTGCTGTAGCATCAATAATTCTTTTATTGGCTTGATGTGCTGCTAGCCAATCAACTGAGTCTTTATCTAGATTATTACGTTCTAGAACTTTAGCCGTTGCATCAGCCATATTAAATACAGCATTTTTAAATACTGTTCTTCCTTCTTGAAATGCGTAATGGCCGCCTTCATCTAAAGCTTCATGTGTTAATTCATAGGCTGAACCACCGTATGTCGCCTGTAAAAACTCACGTCCTGTTCCATCACTTCTTAAATATTCATCTTTAAGCCCTACATCTTCATTAGTTGGCTCAAAAAAAGCTGCACCTGCACCATCACCAAAAATAATACATGTAGCTCTGTCCTTGTAATTAATAAGAGAAGACATTTTATCAGCACCTATTAAAAGTACATTTTTGTAGCGTCCAGATTCAATGTAAGACGCTGCTACAGACATTCCATATAAAAAACTTGAACATGCAGCATCCATATCAAAAGAAAATGCATTTGTAGCTCCAATTTTAGCTGCTGTATAGGATGCAGTAGAAGCTGCTTTCATATCTGGTGTAGCTGTAGCTACTATTACTAATTCTATATCTTTAGGGTCTATCCCCTTTTTATCAATAAGATTCTGGGCTGCTTTAATAGCTAGGTAAGACGTACCTTTGCCATCTTCTTTTAAGATACGGCGTTCTTTAATTCCAGTACGTGTGGTTATCCATTCGTCATTAGTATCAACCATGGTTTCAAGCATTTGATTGGTTAATACATACTCTGGAACATAAGCTCCTACCGCGGTAATTGCTGCTGAGATTTTACTCATACGTTTTAATAAATTTGAACGAAAAACGCTCTAAACACATCAAAATTTGCTAATTTTTGGCGAAAAATAGGGAATTTTGAACTATTTTAATGCAAATTAAGGCTTTTTTACCTTTTAGAAATACATATCATAAAAAAAACGCCCACAAGTGAGCGTTTTAATATATGCATACATAGCATTTATGCTACGTTTTCTTCTTCAGTATTATCAATTAAAA
Organism: Hyunsoonleella pacifica; assembly: GCF_004310335.1. Classification (GTDB taxonomy): domain Bacteria; phylum Bacteroidota; class Bacteroidia; order Flavobacteriales; family Flavobacteriaceae; genus Jejuia; species Jejuia pacifica. The sequence continues at coordinate 471,612 of NZ_SIRS01000003.1, forward strand.
CTTGACCTCTGTAGTATAATTTACCTTCATGCCAATGTGCTCTATGATATAAATGCGCTTCTCCTGTTGTAGGACATGTAGCAATCTGTGGCGCAGTTGCTTTATAATGTGTTCTTCTTTTATCTCTTCTAGTTTTAGAGATTTTTCTTTTAGGATGTGCCATTTTTTATATTATTTATCCGTTAATAGTTTTTTTAATGTATTCCAACGAGGATCAATATCCTTGTCTTCCTTTTCCTTTTTTTCTTTAGGACTTAACTCTTCGAGTTTATCAAGTATTTCAGAACTTAATGTACCGTCTTCTACTCCTGGATGAATACGTTTTGCTGGTACTGCTAACACAACAAGCTCGTAAATATACTGCTGAATATTAATTTCATACTCACCATGTGGCAAAATTAGAATGTCAATGTTTTCGTCATTGTATTCTTGCCCAAACTTTACTACCAAATCAAAACTGTTTTCGATGTTTTGGTCGTAAGGCTCATTAGTTAGGTCACAATTTATATTTACGTATCCAGAAATTTTAAAATGTAGTTCAAGTAATGTTGCCTTTTTATTTAAAGAAACATCCACTTTAACTTTTACATCATTAAAATCTTCATACTCAAAATAATCAAAGAACGTTTGGTCTATTTTGTACTCAAAATTGTGATTTCCAACCTTTAACCCAATAAATGGGATGATATATTCTTTCATTGGCTTCATTATCACATCTATTTTGAGCCTGCAAATATATAAATTTTTTAGCTTAAGCCAACTTGGAAAATATTATTTTTTCACTCCTGCTTTTCTTGGCTGTTTTTTTAAGGGGTTTGCTGTAAGTTCCTCAAAATCACGTCGATTTCTAAAAATCTTAATTCCTGTGAATAACGCTTCTTTAAATGAGCCTTCATCGGCTATACCTTTTCCAGCAATTTCGTAAGCAGTACCATGGTCTGGAGAGGTTCTAACTCGCTTTAACCCTGCTGTAAAATTAACCCCTTGCCCAAACGATAAGGTTTTAAAAGGAATTAACCCTTGGTCGTGATAAGACGCTATAATAGCATCAAAATTCTTGTAGTTGTTTGAACCAAAAAAACTATCGGCAGCATAAGGTCCGTACACTAATTTTCCTGCTTCTTTAATTTTTTTCAAAGTTGGTCGCATAACAGTGTCATCCTCATTACCAATAACTCCATTATCCCCCGTGTGAGGATTTATACCCAAAACCGCAATCTTAGGCTTTATGATATTGAAATCTTTTTTTAAGGTTTCATACACCGTATTTATTTTATCTGTAATGAGTTCTTCTGAAATATGTTCTGACACATCTTTTACAGGTACATGATCAGTTAATAAGCCAACTTTTAAGGTATCAGTTACCATAAACATTAAACTTTTTCCTTCCAATTCTTTTGCAAGATAATCTGTATGTCCTGGAAACGTAAAAGCTTCAGATTGTATATTATGCTTATTTATTGGTGCTGTTACCAAAATATCTATCTGCTCTTGCTTTAGAGCTTTAGTAGCACTCTCCAGAGATTTTAATGCATACTCTCCAATTTTGGTTTCTTCTTGCCCAAAATTAATTGTTACTGGTTCTTTCCAACAATTTAATACATTTACTTTTCCCCGGCTTATATTCTTAATGTCATGAACACTATTGAAATCTATAGATGAATTAAAATGCTTATTAAAAAAATACATTACTTTAATTGATGCGAAAATTACAGGTGTACAAAGCTCAAGAATCCTAGAATCCTTAAAGGTTTTTAAAATAATTTCACCACTTATTCCATTTAAATCTCCAACCGAAATGCCTACAACGATATTTTCTTCATTCTTCATTAATACCCTAAATTTTGTTCGTAATTTTGAGGTGCAAATTTAACCAAATAAACACATAATATTATGTTTACGGGAATTATTGAATCTCTAGGTACTATTACTAAATTGGAAAAAGATAAAGAAAACCTTCATATCTCAGTTAAAAGTAATATAGCTCATGAGTTAAAAATTGATCAAAGTGTTGCGCATAATGGCGTATGTTTAACTGTAGTACAAATTAATGATGATATATATACGGTTACAGCAATTAAAGAAACATTAAACAAAACTAATTTGCTTACTCTTAAAGTAGGGGATATTGTTAATTTGGAACGCGCTATGAAACTGGGAGATAGGCTTGATGGGCACATAGTACAAGGACATGTAGACCAAACCGCTATATGTACAAGTATTGAAAATGCAGATGGTAGTTGGTTTTTTTCTTTTGGGTATGATACTACTCTAAACAATATTACTATTGAAAAAGGCTCAATTACAATAAATGGGACTAGTTTAACTGTAGTAAATTCTGAAAAAAACACATTTAGCGTAGCAATAATTCCGTATACCTATGAAAACACTAACTTTAAAACTTTTGAAAAAGGGACGAAAGTAAATTTAGAATTTGATGTTGTTGGTAAATATGTAGCTAGACTAGTAGAAAATTACAAATAAGAAAAGTAAACTACTTTTTCAATAGTTTTTTACCACCATAAAACAAAGCAACTAGAACACCAACTAATACACCACCATCAATTGGAAGACCTACAGGAGGTGGAGGTCCAGGAGGTGGAGGTCCAGAACCTTGTGCAACACATACAACGCTTATTAATACAAATAAGATTGAGGCTAATATTCTTTTAGTTTGTATCATCATTGGGACGCAAATGTATAAAAAAAAGAGTGTTTACAAAAGGTTTATACCAAAAAAACATCCATGAAAAGCAATAAATCATCGATGAAAAGCAATTTTACTTCGTAAACTTTCTGTTTTTATAACGTTTAAATAGTCCTAAAAGTATAATTAGTTATAAATTAATCCCTTTGTTATTACAAAATAACCAAACAAATATATAAAAGATTTAAAGACCTAAATATCAACTGCACCAAGTTATTAACAAATGTATACACAATTAATTACTTCTTCTTAAAAAAAGAAATTATCAAAACAATTTATTAATTGATATACTGTACTTTTTTATTTAATTTTGGGTACTACTACTTTATCATTTATCCAACAACCTATTGCTATAACTTTACCAGAGCAGGCACATTTAAAGATTTCTTCTCTTGAGGGTGCTAAAGCATTATATCTCTCTACTAGCTGAGACGCCTTATTACGTAAAACAGGATCTAAACGCAAAGCTTTCTTTGCTTGTTCCGCAGCAAGCCAATATACTGCTCTTTTATTAAAATTTGTATCTCCACAGTTTTTAGCACTTTCTGCATACATCTTTGCAATAGCTAAGTAAGGGCTTCCGCTAGAAGGATTAAGCTTTAGTGCTTTTCTGAAATATTTACGGGCCTCCGAATATCTTTTTAACTTCTTAAGGAGAGCACCATTACTATTGGCTCTTCTTGATTTTTTAAAAGCATCAGTTTCTAAATCATAAGATTCCTTTAAATATGTTTCAGCTTCTTTAAACTTTCCCTTTTTAACTAAAATGGTAGCAACAAAATACTTTGTATCAGCAGACGGCTCAACTTCATCATAAGCTTTCACGAGTTTTTCATAAAGAGGATCTTCAGTACATTCCTTATGATACATCCTACTTACAGCTCGTTTTAACCAAAAAGAATCATTTTTATTAGCCTCAAAAGTTTTAGTATATAATGGAATTAAGTTTTCACAATCGGCAAGAATACCCAATTTTGTATTTATGTTTTTTGAAATTAAATCATAATTCTTAAGGTAGCTTTTATAAGCTTTAACTTTATCTTTTTCATTTTTTGTTAGTACTTCCCCATTTTCTTCTTTTTGAATTAAAGTATTAAGGTTCTCTGAATAATTTTTTATTTCATATTGAATTTTTTCAATAATAGCATCGTAAGTATCAAAAACATCCTGAATTGATTTTTTATCTTCTTTATATAAATCTATAACCAATGAAAAATAAGTATATAAGCTCTTAGGATGCGTAAATGTTGCTTTGTCAGTTTTATATGTTGCATCAAAACAATCAAATAATTGAGTATTATTTTTTTGAAGCAAATTTCGATAATCATACATCAGTTGACATTTTTTTGAACTAAATACCCCTACGGGTGCTTTTTTAGGAAAATTATCAATTCGCATTTGTAAAAGCTCAATTAAAGCTTCTACAAATTCTTTTTGTTCATTTTCTGAAGTGTTTGCTATTTTATATTTTAATATTTTCTCACCATCTGTATAAATAGCAATATTTAATTTAGGACAACTATCTTTAACAAAAGCCCAAGGTTTGTATGCTGCATTATAATTTTCAACCTTTACATGTTCATGAAAAATGGAGAGTTTCGTTCTGCATTCATCAGAAGTATCTTGTGAAAAAATACTGGTAATTGCTGCAAATAAAGAAATGAAAAATAGTTTTATTGATTTCATAATAGATTAGTTTTAAGAATTAGTAAATAGCTAAACCGTTATGAAATGCCACAAAACATGTACCAGAATAAAAAACAACTTTTAAATTAAGTTTAAGAAAAATTAGATCTATTCAATAATTTTAACTGTAACATTTTTCTTAAAACTTATACAGATATAATAGATTAACAATTTGTAGTATTGATAAAATCAAATAAGAAATTACTGAATGAAATTTGATTAAAATTAACTATTATTGTTTACACTTAGTGTCTTGCTATTAACACACCATCTAAAAATATAAATCTATTGAGTTCTGTTTTTGAAATTGCATTTTCATCTGTAAATATCACGCTAAGTATTCTTGTTATTTTACTGATTTTATATTGGCTTTTCAATATGATTTCTGGTATTGATTTTGACTTGGATATAGACGTTGATGTTGATGCGGATATTGATACGGCCACCAATATTACTGATCTTGCTAATGCCGAAATTAATAAAGAAGATGTTATTAGAAACCCAAGAAAGAAACTGGAATGGTGGCAGATGACACTTATCTTTTTCAACTTTGTAGGCCTACCATTTATGTTCACATTTACCTGTTGGATTTTTTTATGGTGGTTATGTACAGTAATTTCAACAAGTGTAACAGCTTCTTACAATACTAGTTTTGGTTACACTTTACTATTAGCTGGTATAATACCATCTTTAATTTTAACTAAAATTTTTACAACACCTCTTAAAAGCTTTTTTAAAAATTTGAATCCTGATGGCGATTTACCAACTGATTTAGCAGGTAGACAGGGTATGATGCTCTCTAAAATTTCAGGAGAGAAAATGGGTTCAGCAGAAGTTGTTGCAGAAGGTAATCCTATATCTATCTACGTAAAATCATTTGATGGAGAAGCACTTACATACAAGCAGAATATAGTTGTGATAAAACAATCTGACGATAAGAATTTTTATTGGGTATTGCCTTTTAAAGATGAAAATGAGGATGAATTCAATCTTAATAAAATAGAATTTTAAATAAAAACATAATAATTAAATAAAAACCAAATTCACAATGGAAAACATCTCGCAGTTTATTGGAATAGGTATCGGGCTTATTCTATTTTTAATCATTATTTACTTTGCAATTATTGCTTTATTCTACAAAAAAGTACCTCAAGGGGAAGCTTTAGTAAGAACCGGTTTTAAAGGCACAAAAGTTGCTACCGATAAAGGTTTATACGTTGTTCCTGTTTTTCACAGGGTTGAAATTATGGATATTTCGGTAAAGAAAATCCAAATAGAGCGTATTGGCGATAACGGTTTAATATGTAAAGACAATATGCGTGCCGATATTAAAGTAGCCTTCTTTGTACGGGTAAACAATGAGGTAGATTTTATTAAAAAAGTCGCCCAAACTGTTGGTTGTGAACGTGCTTCTGACATTTCTACCTTAGAAGAATTATTTGAAGCTAAATTCTCTGAAGCTTTAAAAACAGTAGGTAAAAAATTCAATTTTGTTGAATTATATGAATCCCGTAGAGAATTTCGTGATGAAATTGTAGATATCATTGGTACTGATCTTAATGGCTATACTTTAGAAGATTGTGCTATAGATTATTTAGAACAAACCTCTGTACAGTTTTTAAAAGCTGATAATATTCTAGATGCTGAAGGGATTAAAAAAATCACTGAACTTACTGCTGCACAAAATATGAAGGCCAACCTTATTAAACGTGATGAGGAGAAAGTAATTAGAAAACAAGATGTGGAAGCGCGAGAAGCTATTTTAGAATTAGATAAGCAATTAGCTGAAAAAGAAGAGCAGCAAAAACGTGAGATTGCCAATATAAAAGCACGAGAAGGAGCAGAAACTTTAAAAGTTGCTGAAGAAGAGCGGTTAAAATCTGAAAGCGCTAGAATTTCTACTGAAGAAAAAGTGAAAGTTGCAGAAGAAAATATGGCACGCCAAATTATTGTTGCTGCGAAAAACAAGCAACGTACTGATGCTGTTGAAACAGAACGTGTAGAAAAAGATAGAATGCTAGAAGCCACAGAAAGAGAACGTATCGTTACACTGGCTCAAATTGAAAAAGAAAAGGTGGTAGAAGTTGAGAAAAAGAATATTCAAGATGTTATTCGCGATAGAGTAATGCTAGAAAAAGGCGTGGTAGAAGAGCAGGAAAATATGAAAGATATTGAGGCCTTTAAAACTGCAGATAGGGAAAAGCAAGTAAAGATTACTATAGCTGAAGCTAATGCTCAAGAAGATTTAATTAAAACTATAAAAGCTGCAGAAGCTGAAAAAGAAGCCTCTAAGCAAAAAGCTGAAGAAATAAATATTGAAGCTGAAGCAAAGAAACAAGCTAGTGAAAAAGAAGCTGAAGCTAGAAAAACATTAGCCGAAGCAAAAGCAAAAGAAGAAGCTACAATTGGTATGTCTGAAGCACAAGTAATGCATGCAAAAGCAGATGCTAACGAGCGTCAAGGTTTAGTTGAAGCTTCTATTATCGAGGAAAAAGCTAAAGCGGAAGCTGCTGGTATTTTGGCTAAAGCAGAAGCGATTAAAGAAGAAGGTATTGCACAAGCTGAAGTTATTAAAGAACAAGCTCTTGCGGAAGCTGCTGGAATAGAAGAAAAAGCAGAAGCAATGAAGAAATTAGATGGTGTTGGTAAAGAGCACGAAGAGTTTAAGCTACGTTTAGATAAAGAATTACAAGTAGATTTAGCAGAAATTAATATTCAAAAAGAAATTGCAGATGCACAAGCTAACGTGATTGGAGAAGCTCTTAAAGCAGCTAATATTGATATTGTTGGAGGAGAAACAATGTTCTTCGATCAAATTATAGGGCAAATTACTAAATCTAAAGGTATAGATCGTTTAGTAAACCATTCTGACAACATTACTGAAGTTAAAGATGCTATTTTAGGAAGTGATGACGTAAAAGGTAATCTTTTAGAAAAAATTAAAGACTTTGCAACTAAATATGGTATCTCTTCAGAAGACATTAAAAACTTAACGGTTGCTAATTTATTAATGGATTTAAAATCTAAAACAACCGATTCTGGTGAGGCTACATTGTTTGATAATTTATCTAACCTTGCTAAAGGTTTAGGACTATCAAATAAGAAACTTGGGTAGTATATTTTAATCCACTCATTGAAAAAAGAAGATCAATGGGTGGATTGAAATCGATTGAAAAGGGCTTGTTTATTATATAATCAAGATACAAATATCTATAAATTCAAAATAATCAAATTTACACTCATTAGTAAATAGTAAAATAAGTCTTTTCAAAAAGTAACAAATACCATTGCATGTATTTTTCAATTTAGGCAGTTTCAATTTCAATATTAATTAAGAATGGCGGAAACCAATTCAGATAACAGAATACAACTTGATGGCGGTACTTATGAGATTATTCAAGGGCGTTTACAAAAACAAAAAAGCGAACTACTCTCAAGGTTATCTCAATTAAATGATGCTCGAAAAACTATTTTTGGTAATGTTGAAACTAAACTTATTGCCAATAACCGTATCAATACAGAAAACAACTGTATTGCACGAGATATTGTAACCATTGGCGATAAATGTTTGTTTGGTTATAATGTACATTTTGGGCTTCGTACCGATATTACGCTAGAGGATGTATTCAGCATTTATACTTATGATAATGATCATTTTTCAGATCAACCCATAAGTTTACTAGAAGATTCTACGTTTATAAATGACTTTACCAATCTTTATAAATACTACAGAAATACCATTTTCTCAAAATTTGCTATAGTTGATAATTACCTTCACATGGTATTTCAGTTAAGTGAGAATATCACAGATATAAAAACATTTAAATGGCTAATTAATGATGGTACACTAAAATATATTGATAACCGAAGTGAACATGAATTTAAATTCCCAAATCAGCATGAATTTAATTGGATAGAACCCACACGAGAACATCATGTGTATGGAGAACATCCTCACATATCAATTTTAGATAAAGTATTTGTTGAAACCATAGGTGGCGATTTAACCATTAAAATAGAAGATAATACTGATGATGGTAAAGGTATTTATGATGAACCTGTAGAGCATCCAGACCAAACTTTAGATGATGGTCAATATAGGTATGCAGACTTAGGTAATTTAATAGTTTTAGAAATTAAGCCATTTCAGGAATCGCATAGATATTTTGTTTATAATCATAAAATACAAGAGGTAAAGAAAATAAATAGTATTGCAGATGCATGTGTTCTGCTCCCTGACAATCAAGGAATTATTTTCGCTGAAGGTTATTATCTACAATCGGGAGGTTTCAAATTATTTGATAATAGTATTTCAAATGTTAAGTTTAAAAAGAAAGTAAGCTCTCCTAACGGCGAAGATTTCCTCTATGTGTTTTATGAAAGTGAAAGAGGCTTATATATTTTAATGTCTTATAATGTTATAGAACAAGAAGTAAAAATACCAATTGTCTGTAGTGGTTACACCATTTTAAATGATGGCGAATTATGTTATTTTAAAACTGAAGACGAACAAACAAAACATCACGTTATTCAAATATGGCAAACACCGTTTGTTAAAGGTGATGTTATCCCTTCAGAACACACAGATACGCTTTTATATAAAATTGGAAACAAAGATATTGTTAAAGCTATGGCAGAATGTCAAGCTTTAATCACGCTATTAAATAAAGAAGATAGTTACGATGGTTTGTATACAGATATTGCAAAAGCTTCAAGCGATATTTTAAACAGTTACTACTGGATTACTGAACCAGAAACTTTTTTAGTTAATGAACCTTTAACCGCTTTAAATGAGGCTGCAAATGCTGCGATTGATGAATTTGAAAAAGTAGTACAATTACGTAAAACAGCTGGTAATATTACTAAAGAAACCCAAGCTAAAGCAGATGGTGTTTTTGGAAAAATAAAAAGTAGCTCTTTTAAATCTATTGAAGATTTTGTGTTTGTACTATCACAATTACGTACACTTAGAGGAGAAGTTATAGGTTTAAACGATATAAGGTATGTAGATACAACATTTATCACTGCACTAGAAGAAGAAATTATAGTACAAAACGATAAAATTTCTGAACGCTGTGTTCAATTTTTATTGAATGATAAGGCACTTCTTCCATATCACGAACGTGTTACCAAAAAAGAAATAGCATTAGATAGTATAAAAAAAGTTATCGATGCAAAAACCTTAGAAGAAGAGGTTAATCAAATAGCGGCAGACTTGGAAATGTTGATTGATATTGTTTCTAACTTAGAAATAGAAGACGCTTCGCATTCTACCCAAATTATCGATAATATTTCTTTAATCTTTGCTACTATTAATCAGTTAAAAGCAGGATTAAAAAACAAACTAAAAACTTTAGGCGAAAAAGAAGCTTCGGCAGAATTTAGCGCGCAACTTAAGTTAGTAGATCAAAGTATTATCAACTATTTAGATATTGCTACCACACCAGAAAAAACCGATGAGCTTTTAAATAAAGTATCCGTACAACTAGAAGATTTAGAAGGAAGGTTTGCAGATTTTGAAGATTTCATTGCTCTAATTATTGAAAAAAGAGAAGAGGTTTATAACGCTTTTGAGGCTAGAAAAAACAGTCTTGTTGAAGCTAGGAATAAAAAAGCAATAACACTAGAAACTGCCGCAAATCGTATTTTAAAAGGAGTAGTTAAAAAAGCTTTAAGCTTTAAAACTACCGTAGAAATTAACGGCTATTTTGCTTCAGATTTAATGATTAATAAGCTTCGTGATATTATTACCGATCTTAAAGATTTAGATGATGCAGGAAAAGCAGAAGCTATTGAAACGGGACTAAAAGTTGCTAAAGAAGATGCTGTTAGAAAATTAAAAGACACCCAAGATTTATACGAAGATGGAGAAAACATCATCAAATTAGGAAAACATAAATTTGGTGTTAATAAACAACCTTTAGATTTAACTATTGTCTATAAAGACGATACGTTAAAATACCATCTTACAGGTACAGATTTTTACCAAACTATTGAGAATGAAACGCTTATTACATCTCAAAAGTATTGGAATCAAGAATTAGTTTCAGAAAATGAAACTATATACAGGTCATCGTATTTAGCTTATAAATTATTTACAACAACTACTGCTGATTTAAACAACCTCAATGAAACAGAGTTGCTTGAATTTATAAAAACAGAAAGCAGTAAAAACTATTCTGAAGGATATATAAAAGGGGTTCATGATGAAGATGCTTCAAAAATTTTAAAGACCTTGGTAAATAAGCATCACGAACTAGGTTTGCTAAGCTATCAACCTATAGTTAGAGCTTATGGCCAGCTATTTTGGAATACATTAAACCAAGACGATAAAACAGTTTGGAATCAAAAAATAAAAGCTTCAGGAGCAGTACTATCTGTTTTTCCTGATAGCAAAGAATATCAAGTTATTATTGAAGTATTAAGTTCAGCACTGCAGAGATCTGTTCTTCAAGATATCATTTCAAAAGATTATAACGGTAACATCAATAAGTTAGAATTTGAAACCGCTTCATATCTTTTTGATGAGCTACAAAGTGATGATACGTTTTGCATAAGTAAAACAGCATATGAATTACATGAAAATTTCATTAAATCTTTAGAAAGTAAAAATGCATTAACAGCATTTAAATCATCCCTCAAAATTGCGTTAAGTGATGCTTATGAAATTACTGATGCAGTACAATTAGTATTACAATGGGTAAGCTCTTTTATAAAAACACAAGCACCCGAAAGCATAGATTACACTTATGAAGTTATTGCATTAACGCTATATAAAAGAGAATCAAATTCTGGGCTTATACAGGTAAATCCTTCTACAGTTATTGAAAACTTAAAAGGGAGTCATAGTACTATTAACAATGGTAATTTCAAATTTAATTATCATCAGTTTATTAGTCAGTTACACAATTTTAAATTTACAGAAGTTCCTGCGTTTAATAGGCATCGTGAGGCAAAACATGAGGTAACCGAAACACTAAAAGCACAGTTAAAGCTTGAAGAATTTAAACCAAGAGTACTGTCTTCATTTGTGAGAAACAAATTGATTGACCAAGTGTATTTACCATTAATTGGCGATAATTTATCTAAACAATTAGGAAGCGTAGGCGATAACAAACGTACAGATCGTATGGGGATGCTATTGCTTATATCGCCACCAGGTTATGGTAAAACCACCTTAATGGAATATATGGCAAACCGCTTGGGGCTTATATTCATGAAAATAAATGGACCAGCTATAGGGCATGAAGTAACCTCGGTAGACCCATTAACAGCTAATAACTCTGCTGCAAGAGAAGAGCTTAACAAGCTTAACCTTGCATTTGAAATGGGCAACAATGTGATGTTGTATTTAGATGATATACAACATTGTAATCCTGAGTTTTTACAGAAATTCATTTCTCTTGCTGATGGTACACGTAAAATAGAAGGCGTATATAATGGCAAACCCAAAACTTACGATTTACGAAGTAAAAAGTTTTGCGTTATAATGGCTGGAAATCCATATACTGAAAGTGGTGATAAGTTTCAAATACCAGACATGTTAGCTAACCGTGCTGATATTTATAATTTAGGCGATATTATTGGCGACACAGCAGATTTGTTCAAACTAAGTTTAATTGAAAATGCATTAACATCAAACCCTATTTTACACCAATTAAGCAGTAAATTTTTTGAAGATATTTATAAACTAATTGAAGTTGTAGAATCTGGAAACCGTGAAAGTTTAGCATTAAAAGGCAACCATACGAAACAGGAAGTTGAAGATTATCTAGCTGTATTAAATAAAGTGGTTAGTATTCGAGATATAGTGTTAAAGGTAAATGAAACATATATAAAGTCGGCTGCTATGGATGATAGTTATCGTACCGAACCTTCATTTAAACTACAAGGGTCTTACAGAGATATGAGTAAATTAGTAGCCAAAGTGGTGCCTATAATGAATGCCAAAGAATTAGAAACACTTTTGCTATCGCATTACGAAAACGAATCACAAACACTTACTAGTGCTGCCGAAGCCAACTTGTTAAAATACAAAGAACTTACTGGTTCCTTAAATAAAACTGATGCAAAACGTTGGCAAGCTATTAAGGATACTTTTGTAAAAAACAATAAACTTAAAGGCTTTGGGGACAAAAATGAAATGGCACAAGTACTTGCACAAATGATGCAGTTTAGTGAGCATTTAGAAGGAATAAAAGAGGTTTTAAATAAGAAACTAGATAATTAATAGTATAAACTATTGATAACTAAATTATCATAAAGCCCTAGAGTTTCCACATTTTTTTTATTCTATTCTTTTTATTCATAATATTTGTTCCTTTTAACGTATCCCATAAAAACAAACCTGAAACTTTCTCTACTTTTGATGTTTCAACTAAAAAATCCTCTAAAGGTGCATTAGTTTTTTTATTAGGAATAATAAAAGACCACATATTAAACGTACCTGTATTCCGCTCTGTAAGAACAGATTTAAAAAAAGCATGTGGGATAGGTAACGATACATCTATTTTTGGATTATCATCACCTATCATTACTACTTCTTGATCAAAATAGAATAAGGGTCCCGAAATCACGTAGGTTTCAAATACTTTTTTATCACTATCTAAATGCCTTACTGCATCTTCTAGTTTTTTCCAAATTCCACTATTAAACTCTGGAACTTGTGGGCACATATTTGATAATAAAAACGTTTCACTATTCTGAATTTCTGTTTCTATTTGATTAGCACTAGCAACAAGATGCCCTCTATTAAAACCAGAATTTACATATACGTCTTTATCTGCTCGAAACTTTTCAGGTATTCTATAATCAGAACGGAAATAATCTTTCCGTACAACATGTGTCATATCAGGGTCCACAATCTCAAGTGCCCATTTGGCTTGCCGAAAGTAATACGAATACCCTAATACGTAGTGTCTATTATAAAGTATTTGGTCTGCCTCTGGTAAACCATATCTAGTTTCCCTTTTCAAATTTTTAGTATTCATTTTAAAACTTTGATATTTATCTATACATTGGAGCTGTTAATTTAAATACTTTATGACAAAAATAAAATACGTATAACTACTCATTTTACACAAGAAGAAAAATAAAAAAACCTAAGCTACTTCTAGCTTAGGCTTCTAAGGTGGGCCCACCTGGGCTCGAACCAGGGACTTTCTGATTATGAGTCAGATACTCTAACCAACTGAGTTATAGGCCCTATTACATAAAATGTAATTCTCTTAAAAATAAGAGTGTGCAATATTACTATATTTCTTAAAACTCTACAAGAAATTTATTCGCTAATCTCTTGACAAAGCTCTATTAATACTCCGTTTGTAGATTTTGGATGCAAAAAAGCTACCAACTTATTATCTGCGCCTTTTTTTGGGGTTTTGTTCAACACAGTAAAACCTTCACCTTGCAATCGTTTAATTTCAGTTTCTATATCATCTACATCAAATGCAATGTGGTGTATCCCTTCTCCTTTTTTTTCAATAAATTTTGCAATAGGGCTGTTTTCTTCTGTCGCTTCCAACAATTCAATCTTATTATCGCCAATCTTAAAAAAAGATGTATTTACACCTTCAGTCTCCACCTCTTCAATCTTATATTCAGGCTTACCAAAGAGTTTTGTGAATAAAGCGTTAGAGTCTTTTAAACTCTTAACTGCAATACCAATATGCTCTATTTTATTCATTAACTGCTACTTTTATAGAAAGATACAAAATATCCACTATTTTTGCATCGTAGTTACATTAAAGCTACACAAAATTTCTATGGAAGAAAGTCAAAGACAAAAAAAAATAGGCTCAGTTTTACAACGTGATTTGGTAGATGTTTTGCAAGGTGCAGCTACCCAAGGCGGCATGCATGGTGTTATCATATCTGTTTCTAAAGTAAAAGTAACGGTAGATTTATCTGTAGCAAAAGTGTATTTAAGCATTTTTCCAAATAATAAAGCAAAAGCATTAATAGAAGGTATAAGGAGCAATACCCCTTTAATTCGTCATGAAATGGCACAACGTACCAAAAACCAGTTACGCCGTATGCCCAATCTTGAGTTTTTTATTGATGATTCTTTGGAATATATAGATCGTATAGAAAAATCTCTAAAAGGGAAAGACAACCCAATTGAAAATCCCGACTTACTAGATAAAAGAAAGAAGTCTTAAGTAAGTATTGTTAAAAAAACTTCATTTAAAGATTTTATGATTCTAAATTTATTTTTCTTTTTTACATTAGAAGAATGAATTTTCCACTGTACATAGCCAAACGTTATCTCCACTCTAAGAGCAGTAATAATGCTATTAACTTTATTACCATAATCGCATTAATAGGTGTGGTTTTAGGGGCAGCTTCCCTTTTTGTAGTACTTTCTGGTTTTGCAGGGTTAAAAGATTTTACACTTCAATTTTCAACCGTGGTAGACCCAGATATAAAAGCTGAAACTGTAATAGGTAAATCATTTATTTTAACAGAAGAGCAACGTAAAACAATTAGTAATATTGATGGTATTGCACTATACTCCGAAATTATAGAAGAACGTATTATAGTATACTCTGAGGGTAAAAACTATTTAGCAACTATAAAAGGCGTAGATAAAAATTTTAATAAAGTAAGCAGTATAGATTCTGTAATTCAGTATGGAAATTGGTTAGAGCAAAAAACCAATCAGGTTGTGGCAGGTTGGGGGGTGTCACAAAGCCTATCATTTGGTGTTTTAGACTATACAAAAGGTATCAACATCTATGTGCCAAAACCAGGAAAAGGACAAATAACTTCCACAAAAAATGCTTTTAATACCGTTAGAGCTATAAACGTTGGCATTTTTGATATTAATGAGAAGTTAAACGACACTTATGTGTATGCCTCTATAAGTTTAGCACGTAGATTATTAAACTATAAGCCTAATCAAATCTCAGCTATCGAATTTAAATTGAGTAAAGACGCTGACGAAACCGCAATAAAAGCTCAACTTCAAAATATTCTAGGCAACAAAGTAGCTATTAAAAACCGTGTACAACTAAACGATGCATTATACAAAATGCTTAACAGTGAAAACCTACTTATTTACCTGTTGCTTACGTTGGTTTCAGCACTACTCATATTCAATGTTATTGGATCCATCATCATGATGATTCTAGAAAAAAAACCATCACTAAATACACTCTATAATCTAGGTGTAACCATAAAAAATATGCGAAAAATCTTCTTCCTTCAAGGCTCTGCTATTACGCTTATCGGGTGTTGTATCGGACTATTGTTAGGGTTTCTAATCGTTCTTTTACAGCAAACTTTCGGGCTTGTTCCCATTACCCCAACATTAGCATACCCCGTAAGTATAAAATTAGAAAACTTCATTTTAGTATTTTTTACTATTTCAATTTTAGGTATATTTTCCTCTAAAATAAGTGCCACAAGGGTTACAGAAAAATTAGTTACAGGTAATTAGGTGTTTATGGGCAAGTTGCCATTTCAAAAAAAATGGCAAACAGGCTTTCACTACTCGCTCTCTTCGAGGAGCTCAAACATACCGTTCAATCCTTCTCGCAAGAGTTTCTAATAATTATTATATATTTCGAAAAAAAGTAATGCAAGACTACATCGCTTTTGCACAGAAAAAAAACATTGTTCTATTAGATACAGGGAAATGCCAATTTTGTGGCGCAAGCACCAAACGTGGTATTCACGAGTGTATAAAAATCTTTAACTTAGATATTGGAATAGATGTTTCTAAACTTCAAAATCATATTTTCAAATTTTTGATTGTTGATGCACATGCGTTACAGCACCCAGAAATCCATGGTAGATGGAGTAATCATTTTCATCTAACTCGATTACATCTAATAATTAAATATGATATAAATTGGACGTACAAAATGTCTTCAAAACTTAGCAATCATCTTAACATCTATAAATCAAAAAAACAACACGAAGTATTACTTCCTCCTGAAACTATGCAACGCGGTTTAATAACTTCAACAGACATATTAGAAAAACCAAAAAATCCATCTGAAACTAAAGAATGGGTAAAAAAGTGGGCATGGAGTACCTATGACTCTTGGAGTGCAAATCATAAGGTAGTTGATGTTATAGCACATCAATTTCTAAATAACTCCCTCTAATTTTTTTGTGTATTATCAGGCTTTAGTTAATTAAAATGTAGTTGCTCCATAGTTTTTTTCCTAATAGCATCCTTATGTACCGTAATACTTATGGCTTTTAAGCGCATATAGCTTTCACTAAAATATACATAGCCACCATTAGCATTTCTGGAGGCATCGGTGCCCCAACTGTTTTTTACTTTGTAGTATTTAGTGCCGTTTTGGTCTTTTAAAACACCTGTGATATGCATTAAATGATCGTCGGTAGTGGTGTAGTTTTCAAATTCATCTTGCCTGTATTCTTGGGTAATTTGCTTTTCAGGGTAAATAGCTTCTAAAGCCTTTTTGTTGTTTTCTGGATTTTCAGGAATAACAGCAACACCGTGTTTTGATGAAAATGTACGCTCGCTAACATCGCAGTCTAATTCTACTGTAAATCCGTTTTCCAAAGCATTATCAATAGTAGTCATCATTTGATCTAAAGGTACATTATAAAAACTACCATTGCTCCAGTTGTCAGGAATGTTCAAAATAAACTTTGAATAAAATGGTGCATGGGTAAATGAGGTAATATTCACATAATCTGACGGATTAATTTTTGTCATTTCTAAAAATGATTGAGGTGTATAAGTTTTGCCTTCATACACAAAAGTCTCAGGGTTTTCGCCAATATAAGTTGAGAGTACCGCATCAATCGCAGGTTTCCACTTCTTACTTAATTTTTTTCCTGGGTTATCTACATAAGTTTCCACCATACTGCGCAAAACTGCCGACAGTTCTGCATGATTATGGTTAGCTTCGTTAAACAACAAACCACTGTAAGCCGAATTTGGTACCAAACCATACTCCGTAACAGAATTCATCACATCGTGTGCTAATCCGCCCTCACTAAATTGTGCTTTCCCTTGACGCATTACAAAGTTTTCAGCCTTCTTGGGATAGGTGTTGCGTACAGTGTACATCTCTGATAAATCAATTTGCTTTCCTGTAAGTCTGATAATTTCAGATTCTAAAAATGAGGTGCTTGAAAAACTCCAGCACGTCCCTGTACGACCTTGGCTAATAACAGGTGTAGCATCTAAATCGATTACTTCAGTGAATTTATAAGCACCTTGAGCTTGAATAAAGCTTAATAAAAATATGGTTATTAAGAAAAAAAATAGGCGTTTTAACATAGCTAATCTATTTATATATTATTTAAAGCGTTTTTCGCCATCGTTTATTTCAATCCAATAGCCATCAGGATCTTGAATGTATATTTGTTGTACTTTATCAGGTCTTACTGATACTGAACCTTTATTCCCAGGCCAATCATAATAAGTAATTTCTAACATTTCTAAATGTTTGATAAATAAGGGTACATCTGCAGTAGTTAATGCTAAATGTACGCCTTTAGGTATCTGCAATTTTAAGTTTTCTACACTTATAATATGTAATTCTTGTTGGTCTCCCAATCGAAACCATCGTATATGAGGTTTTCCTGTACCATTATGAATTTCTTTTATCCCAAATACTGATTGATAAAAATCAACGCTACGTTGTAAATTTGAAACATTAATAGCGTAATGGTCTACAGAAAATTGCATCGTATTTTCTTGCGCCTGTACACTGTAATTACATGTAAGACTTATAAGTAAAATGAAAGTATAAAAGTGACGCATGAGTTCTGATTTTAATAGTATATAGTTGCACGACTAAATGTACTAAAGATATTTGTAAATCAGCTCTAAAAGTTTCTGGGCTTTGTTTACACCAAATCTATTCTGTAAACTGATAGTCCGCAAACTTTTCAAGTACCTCATCAAAAGTAGCAAATACATCTTCAGAGTGGTCGCTAGTTACCATTTTCATACGGTAATCTTTAAAATGTGGTATCCCTTTAAAGTAATTGGTATAGTGACGACGCGTTTCAAAAACACCTAATTTTTCGCCTTTCCAGTCAATAGACATTTGTAAATGCCTGCGTGCAGCTTCTACACGTTCTTCTAATGAAATAGGCGCTAAATGTTCTCCTGTCTTAAAAAAGTGCTTTACTTGTTTAAAAAACCAAGGGTTCCCAATACTAGCACGTCCAATCATGGCACCATCTAATCCGTAATTATCACGCATTTCAGCAGCCTTTTCAGGTGTATCTACATCGCCATTTCCAAATACAGGAATATGCATTCTAGGGTTGTTTTTTACGGCAGCAATCGGTTTCCAATCAGCACTACCTTTATACATCTGCGCTCGTGTACGCCCATGAATGGCAATAGATTTTATCCCCACATCTTGTAAACGTTCTGCGACCTCCACAATTTTTATAGAATCATGATCCCAACCTAAACGTGTTTTTACCGTAACTGGTAAATTAGTACGCTTTACCATTTCAGCAGTAAGCTTTTCCATCAAGCACACATCTTTTAAAATGCCTGCGCCCGCACCTTTGCTTACTACTTTTTTTACAGGACATCCAAAATTGATGTCGATAATATCTGGTTTAGAACGCTCCACAATATCAATGGTTTGGAGCATGCTGTCTAAATTAGCTCCAAAAATTTGAATCCCAACCGGACGCTCTTTTTCATAAATATCCAGCTTCATTACACTTTTTGCGGCGTTTCTAATCAAGCCTTCACTAGACACAAACTCGGTATACACCACATCTGCGCCCTGCTCTTTGCACAGTGCACGAAACGGCGGATCGCTAACATCTTCCATAGGTGCTAAAAGCAATGGGAATTCGCCCAATTCTATGTTGTCTATTTTTACCAAGTCATCAATTTTTCAGCAAAACTACTGCTTTTCTCTATATTTATAAAAAATTCAACTGTTGCAAATTCCTTTTGAACCCCAATTATTCGGTTATAACATAAACATTCACTTGGTTTTAGAGTATTTGGCGTTCTTTTTGGCGTTTCGCTATTATGTGGTATTACGCCGAAAAAGTAAAGACCATATTTCATCCAATAATCGTTTATCTATTATACTTGGAGCTGCTTTAGGCGCATTAATTGGTTCTCGCGTAGTTGGCATTTTAGAAAATCCTGCTTTTGAATGGTCGCAACACAATATAATTCAACTACTAAACACCAAAACCATTATGGGTGGATTATTTGGTGGGCTTTTGGGGGTTGAGCTTGCTAAAAAATATATTGGTGAAACCCAATCGTCTGGGGATTTGTTTGTATTTCCTATTATTTTGGGGATTTTTATTGGACGTATTGGCTGTTTTTTATCGGGCATTAATGAATTTACTTATGGTAAGGAAACCTGTTTTTTTACTGGTATAGATTTAGGTGATGGTGTATTGCGACACCCGACTTCTTTGTATGAACTGGTGTTTTTGGTTATGCTTTTCTTTGGTTTGAAGTGGCTTCAAAAACATCGCCAATTACCAAATGGCGACCTGTTTAAATGGTTTATGGTTCTCTACTTCGGATTTCGATTCTTCATTGAATTTTTAAAACCTAATGTGTTTTTTGTGTTTGGATTGAGTACGATTCAAATTTTATGCGTAGTTTGTTTCCTCTATTACAAAAAAACTTTGATATTTTATTCAAAATAAAAAACAATATCTATGGAAAACATATCAACTATACTATTGGCTGTAGTGCTCTTTTTAATTATTACGCTTCTATGGTGGAAGCTTACTAATAGGTACGTTAAAAAAATACATGGCAAAAAGATGTTTAATCAATGGGGAACCAGAATGTTTTACTGGACTGGCAGCATAATGGTTAGTGGACTTCTTACCGTATTCGTATTAAAGCTTTTTTAATAACAAAAAAGCTAGATTATATCATTTGCAAACATACCAGTGTTAGAGATTAAGTAAGGGAAGTCCCTCCTAACCCCTCCAAAGGATAGGAACTAAAACCTGTAAAACAAACCAATCCGAGTATTTCCCTCCTTTGGAGGGGTTAGGGGAGGCTTCAAAACTAAACTATGCCAACAAGAAAATATACGTATTACGATTTTACCCTGAGCTTGTGCCCTGAGTGTTTACAGCGTGTGGATGCGAAAATTGTGTTTGAAAATGAGAAGGTGTATATGCTGAAGCGTTGCGCGGCGCACGGGAATTCTAAGGTGTTGATTGCGGACGATATTGACTATTATAAAAACATACGGAACTACAATAAGCCGAGTGAAACGCCGTATACGTTTAACACGAAAACGCATTATGGGTGTCCGTATGATTGTGGGTTGTGTCCAGACCATGAGCAGCACTCCTGTCTTACGGTGGTTGAGGTTACGGATCGTTGTAATTTAACTTGCCCTACTTGCTATGCGGGGTCTTCGCCAACTTATGGGAGGCATCGTACTTTGGAAGAAGTCAAAGAGATGTTAGACACCATTGTGAAGAATGAAAAGGAACCTGATGTGGTGCAAATTTCGGGCGGGGAACCGACGATTCATCCACAGTTTTGGGACATTCTAGATTATGCAAAAGCGTTGCCTATTCGGCATTTAATGCTAAACACCAACGGGATAAAAATTGCCAAAGATTTTGAGTTTGCAAAGCGTTTAAAAACATACTCGCCCGATTTTGAGATCTATTTGCAGTTTGATTCTTTTGAAAATACCGTATTGCAAGAATTACGTGGTGCGGATTTATGGGATATTCGTGCGCAAGCTCTGGAAAATTTGAATTCGCTGAATTTGTCGACAACCTTGGTGGTAACACTTCAAAAAGGCTTGAACGACCATGGGATTGGAAAAATAATCAACTTTGCGCTACAACAAAAATGCGTGCGAGGGGTAACCTTTCAACCTACACAAATTGCAGGACGTTTGGATAATTTTAATCCCGAAACCGATAGGATGACGCTTACCGAAGTGCGCCGTAATATCATGGAGCAAACTGATATTTTTACCTCAGACGACTTATTGCCCGTGCCTTGTAATCCTGATGCTTTGGTTATGGGGTATGCTTTAAAATTGGATGGTGAGGTGTTTCCATTAACTCGCTATATCAACCCAAACGATTTGCTGGACAATAGTAAAAACACCATTATTTACGAGCAAGATGAGCAACTGCATGGGAAAATGATTGAACTGTTTAGTACAGGAAACTCCGTTGAAGTTGCCGAGGAAAACTTAAAAAGTATTATGTGTTGCCTACCAAATATTGATGCGCCAAACTTAGGGTATGATAATTTATTTCGTATTATTATCATGCAATTTATTGATGCTTACAATTTTGATGTGCGCGCTATAAAAAAATCCTGCGTACATATTGTAGATAAGAACAACAAGATTATTCCGTTTGAAACTATGAACTTGTTGTATCGGGATGATAATCGGGAGCGTTTAGAGAAACTCAAAAAAGAAAGCACATAAATTATGTTTTTAATTGAACTTGATGGTTTAGGACTCCTTATTTTATTATGGCTTTTTGTTGCCTTCGGAGTTCCTTTGATTCTGCTAATTATTGGAATTTCTTTGAGAAATAAAAACAAGAAAAAATCAAAAGGCCTTCTTATAGCTGCTGTGGTTTATATTTTAATTGGCTTAGGCATTTGTGGAAGTATGATGATTTAAAAAATTTCAATATGATTTTTCTTTTAAGCCCAAATATGGATTTTACAGGGTTGTTCATTATAATTTTGCTGATAATGTTTGGGCCTGCTATTTTATTGACAATTATTGGGTTCGCTGTTCGAGGTAAAAACAAAAAAGCAGCTAAGGTATTGTTTATTATTGCTGCTGTATATCTTATAATTAGCTTAGGTATCTGTGGTGCTTTGGTTGCGGATTTTTAATACCCATAGCCCGTAAACTCCTAAAATCAATTCTCCAACGGTTCCAAAAACATAGGCAAATGTTGGTGTGCCATCAAAAACTAAACTTAGCAATCTGCCAAAACCTAACCCTAGCATAAAAATCATGTTGCTTACTAAGGCTAGTTTTAGATACTTCTTTTGAAAAATTCCTAAAAGCCAAAGTATTGAAAAACCTAAATACAAGCCCATAATAGCTTTAAAGGCGTTTTGTTCATCAATAGTATTAAGTTGGATATTGAACTCTGAACTTGGACTAAAACCATACAAAAACGCAACAGGTACAACAATAATAACTGAAATTAAAAGGTGGATTTTGTTGATAAAATTAGTTTTACTTAATCCCATACCACTATGCGTTTTACATCAAAAATAATGAAGATTTTTTTGAGTAATATTTCAACGAGATTCACAGCGAAAAAACAGCTATATTTGCACCCTACATTTTAGGGTAAGATTACTATATGAAGCAGATTAGAAATTTTTGCATTATTGCGCATATTGATCATGGTAAGAGTACCCTTGCAGACCGTTTGCTAGACTATACAGGTTCGGTAACCGCAAGGGAAAAACAAGACCAATTATTAGATAATATGGATTTGGAGCGTGAACGTGGCATTACCATTAAAAGTCACGCCATACAAATGGATTATGAATATAAAGGCGAAAAATATGTTCTAAATCTGATTGATACTCCTGGACATGTGGATTTCTCGTATGAAGTTTCCCGTTCCATAGCTGCATGTGAAGGTGCGCTTTTAATTGTAGATGCTGCACAAAGTATACAGGCGCAAACCATTTCTAATTTATATCTGGCTTTAGAAAATGATTTGGAGATTATTCCTGTACTAAACAAAGTAGATTTACCAAGTGCAAATCCTGAAGAAGTTACCGATGATATTGTAGATTTACTAGGTTGCGATCCTGAAGAGGTAATTCACGCTAGTGGAAAAACAGGTTTTGGTGTTGATAACATTTTAGCAGCCATCATTGAGCGTGTTCCTGCCCCTGAAGGCGACCCAAATGCACCATTACAAGCCTTGATTTTTGATTCTGTTTACAATACGTTTAGAGGGATTGAAACTTACTTTAGAGTATTTAACGGAGAAATAAAAAAAGGGCAGCATATTAAATTTGTTGCTACTGATAAAGACTATTATGCAGATGAAATTGGTACTTTAAAGCTAAACCAAGTTGCAAAACAAACCGTAAAAGCAGGCGATGTTGGTTACCTAATTACAGGTATAAAAACAGCTAAAGAGGTAAAAGTAGGAGATACTATTACCGATTTTGCAAAACCCACACAGAATGTTGTTGAAGGGTTTGAAGATGTAAAACCTATGGTATTTGCTGGTATTTACCCTGTAGACACTGAGGATTATGAAGACTTACGTGCTTCTATGGAGAAACTACAATTAAATGATGCCTCTTTAGTGTTTCAACCAGAAAGCTCGGCAGCATTAGGGTTTGGTTTCCGTTGTGGATTTCTAGGGATGTTACACATGGAAATTATCCAAGAACGTTTGGAGCGTGAGTTTGATATGACGGTTATTACTACGGTACCAAACGTATCGTACCACGCATATACCAATAAAGCACCTGATGAGATCATCATTGTAAATAACCCATCTGATTTACCTGAACCTTCCACCTTAAATCGTGTTGAAGAACCATATATAAAAGCGACCATCATTACAAAATCTGATTTTGTGGGTAACGTCATGTCGTTATGTATTGAAAAACGTGGTATTATCACGAATCAAACCTATTTAACTACAGAGCGTGTAGAATTAATTTTTGAAATGCCTTTAGCTGAAATTGTTTTTGATTTTTATGATAGATTAAAAACCGTTTCTAAAGGTTATGCGTCTTTCGATTATCATCCGATAGGCATGAAACAGTCTAAATTAGTGCGTTTAGATATTTTATTAAATGCACAACCTGTTGATGCGCTTTCGGCTCTAATTCATGCTGAAAATGCGCAGACCATTGGTAAAAAAATGTGCGAGAAGTTAAAAGAGTTAATACCTCGTCAGCAATTTGATATACCTATTCAAGCGGCCATTGGTGCTAAAATTATATCTCGTGAAACAGTAAAAGCACTTCGTAAAGATGTTACTGCTAAATGTTACGGTGGTGATATTTCACGTAAACGTAAACTTTTAGAGAAACAGAAAAAAGGTAAAAAACGTATGCGACAAGTAGGTAATGTAGAAATACCTCAGCAGGCATTTATGGCGGTATTGAAGTTGAATGATTAGCCACAGAATTTAACTGATACGTTCGTTAGAGATTGAGACATTTGTTGAAGCTCTCCGACTTAGGAGGTAGTGCCTTCCGGCGGGCAGGCATCCAAAAAAACTATTGTTCTAACCACTTTCTAAAATCAGAAGTTGTAGAAGAACTTGTCATTACTTTCTCTTTTACATGAGTCATTTTTATAAGTAACCTATTTTTGAAATGGCTTTCTATATTGTCAATATAATCGATATTTATAATTTCGCTACGATTGATTTTAAAAAATTTTGTGGGCTGCAATTGTTGATGTATTGCTCCTAAATTTTGAGAAATAGTGTGCCTCTTACCTTTGTTATCTGTTGCAATACAAAAATCTCCTGAGGCTTCGATTAGGTTAATTTCTGAAACGTTTAGCAACTGAATGCCTTTTGCTTTTTTGATAACAAAACGCTTTTTATAATTAGTGCTTTCTTCTTTTAAAGCTGATTTTAATTCTGTGATGGTTTGTTGATTTAGTGTATTGTAATCGCCTTGTTTAAATAATGCTTGGTATTTTTCTATGGCCTTTTTAAAGTCTAATTTGGTATAGGGTTTTAAAATATAAGCTATACCGTTAGTATTAAAGGCTTGGAATAAATACTCATCATGGGCTGAACAAAATATAATTGGAGAGGTTATGTTTGTTTCGTTATACAAATCGAACGAAATACCATCTAAAAGTTGAATATCAGATAATATAAAATCGTATTTGTTTTTTTGAAGAAAGGCTTTCCCATCTTTATTAGAGCGTGCCCAATCGTGCGCCACATCAGTTTCAAAATATTCGTTTACAAAGGCTTGTAATTTTTTGTATGCTGGTATTTCGTCTTCTAAAATTAAAATTTTCATCTGTTTAAAAAATTAGGCAATAAGCTTAATAATAGGAATAGAAATAGTGTATTCTTTATCTGTGTTTATGATGATAACTTCTTTATCAGATAGTAATAAATAACGCGTTTTTAAATTCTCTAAACCTGTACCGAAAGATTCGTTTTTTGGTTTTGCATTCGTTTTTGTATTGGTTACTTTTAAAACATCATCTTCAATACTAATATGCGTTTTAATGCTTTTTTCGTTTTGGGGCTTGTTATGTTTAACAACATTTTCAAGAAGTGTTTGTATAGCTCCTGTTGGGATAAATTTATCCTCAATTGGTGTTTTAATATCTAAACGAAAATCATAGTCATTTTCAAAACGCGTTTTTATTAAAAACATATAGTTTTCAGCCAGTTCTATTTCTTTAGAAAGTTCCATGACCTCTGCATCCTTGGTTTGAATAAGGTATCGGTATATTAAGGATAATCTATTTATGTATTCTTTAGCTTTTTCTGTATTACTATCTATTAAAGAATCTAGTGTGTTTAGGTTATTAAATAGAAAATGAGGGTCTATTTGCGAGCGCAATAATTTCAACTCGTTTTCTTTTTGTTGCTTTTCTATTTTCAAATATTGGTTTTGCCCTTCATAAAACTTTTTGGTAAGGAATAGCGCAAAAGGAAAGGCTGTTTGTTCAGATCCTATATTTATCATACGAATTATAAAATTTAACCCTTTAGGGTATTTATTCCAGTCGTTATTACCAGACCAAAATCCCACGGTGTACTCAAACGCAGTGAAAATTATAAGTGTTAATACGCCTAGTATCGCAAAAAGTAAGTACTTCTTTTTATTATTTACAAACCTTGGAATTAACCAAAAAACAAATATGAAAATAGTACAGAAAATAGCGATAAACTGTGCTGGAAAATCAACCAAATATTCTATTAGAAAAGCATCTCTGTTATAATATTCTATGCCTTGAATGGTAAAAGACACAAAGAAATATACTGCCAGAACTATAAAATCAGAGCTGTTTAATTTTGTATTCATAAAACAACTAAGGTATTAATTATTATCCTCAATTCTATCTTGTTCTTCTCTAGATGAGTTTCTTCTACTTTTCTTTTTCCCAAATTTAGAACCAAAACTGTAGGCTACTCTTAACTGCACATTTTGCCTGGAACCATTAGCCTCAATATCAGCATCAATATTATCATAATTAACAGTGCCCACAAAACCTCTGTTCAATACCTTATTGATACCTAAATTTACTTTTAATCTATCGTCCATAAACTTTTTACCAAAGGAGAAGCTTAAATCGCCAATCCACCCTACATCTATTTGCCCTTCTAAAGCACCTGAACCAAAGTAGCTAGACATTTCTGCGTTTATTTCCCAAGGCAATTTGTAGCTTGCTTGCGTGTACCAACCAATATTCCATTTAGAGAGTTCTAATTGCGGATCTAAATCAAAAGACATAAACTCATTGTAGTCTACTATAAAACCACTAAAACCTTCTATGCCCTTTATGAAATCTAGCGGACCAAACAGTCTAAAATTCCAATTTCTTCGTTCTGATAAATTAATTGTAGTACGATTTACTTGTGCGGTTGCATCATCCTGCGAAATAAACAAAAATAAATCGTCTTTGGTTTCGCTATAAGCTATGGTAAAAAACGGTTGACTATCGAACGTTAAATTAAACTGATAATTATTAGTAAACGATGGTTTTAAATTTGGATTTCCTACCTCTGATGTTAGGGGATCGTAAAATTGTATAAATGAATTTAAACTGTTATATGAAGGTCTTCTTATGCGGTTACTGTAAGCTATGTTAGCTCCTAAATTGTCATTTATATTTCTACTTATAGATGCACTTGGGAAAAATCTTGTGATTTTTCGTGTTCTACTATCGTTAGCGTTTGTTGAAATACCCTCTGTATTACTGTCTTCAAAGCGGACACCTCCCGAGAAAGACCACTTTCCAAATTCTACGTTTAACTTAGTGTAAAGCGCAAAAATAGTTTCATTTATTAAAAAACGGTTACTATTAGTTTCTTGGAACTCAAACACACCAGTAGCATTGTTTTCGGTAAACGCTTGCAAATCACTATCTGTGTCTACATCTGCTAGTTTACTTCCAAAACTTAATTTTAAATTATCTGAAAATGTTCTGATATAATCTATTTTATATGTGTTAATTGTAAACTTACCATCTTGTAAATAACGCTGGTTGACAAAAGGTACTGTATTGCCTGTACCTGCTAAAACCTCATCAGTATTCTTGTTTGTAAAGCTTACATAGTTAAAGTCTGCTATTAACTTATGCCCCTCTGTTTTAAATTCGTAGTAAGGATTGATGTTTAATGTGCGTCGTTCTCTATCAAAAGTGTTTCGAGACACTAACATTTCATTAAAACTTGGGGAAGATATTGCAGTGTTACTTCTAGATACTCTCTCTGAATTAGTACTGATATAGCGTGTGCTAAAACCTATAGAATGTTTGTCGTTTAAATAGTAATCTAAACCTCCACCAAATCTTAGGGTTTTAGGATCGTAAGGCTCTATAGTAGCTTGATCGTATACGGTTAATTCTTGCGTGTTTGGATCTTCAATACGCCGTGTTATAAATAAGTCTTCTCGCCATGTTGGACTGGACTGACCAACGCTTGCCTGCCAATTTAATTTGTTTTTATAACTGGCAATAGAAAAACTTGTACCATGTTCAATACCTTCATCTTCTCCAATCCATGCATTTACACTTCCATGGGTTCCTAAACGTACATTTCTCTTTAATATAATATTGATAATGGGACCAGAGCCTTCTGCATCAAATTCTGCTCCTGGTTGTTCTATGAGTTCTACTTTGGCAATGTTGTCGGCTGGTAAATCTCGTAGCAAGGTTCTCATATCCATATAATCGGTTGTTTTACCATTTATTAAAATCCTCACATCACTACGTCCAGCAAAGTTAATCCCATTATTGGTAACTAATAGCCCAGGAACACGTTTAATAACGTCTTCTAGATTGGAATTAATCATTTCAGACTTTTCTAGATCTACCACAAGTTTTTCTGCGGTTTGCCTAATTACAGGGCGTTTGCTTTTAACAACCACTTCATTTAAAACTTGTGTTTCTTCTTCTAAAACAAAATCTAGAGTTTTATCACTTTGCAATTCAAAAACTTCTGATTTATTGGTTTTAAAACCTAATGTGGATACTTCTATGTAGTATTTACCATTTGCAACGTCTTCAAAAAGATAAATACCTTTTTCATTAGATATTACCCCTGTAACCACATCATTTGTTTTTGTATTGTATAGTATAACATTGGCAAATTCTAAAACACGATTATCTGGCTCTTTAATTGTGCCGGAAATCGTGTTTTGAGCATTACCAACATAAATGCTTACTAAAAGCATTAAAATAAAATGGATAGTTGTTTTCATAATTGTTCGTTTTTTGATAATGTAAAACTCCTTAAAAAGACAGTATTAAAGAATCCCTTTTTTTTAAAATGGGCGAAAAAAGGGATGAATTGGTTGTTTTTTACTTTAATGAAATTTATAATTACGTATCTGTTGGTATCTAAATCATTAGATTACTGATGGGAAAATTCTAATGAGAAATTCAAGAAATAGGTGTTTTGATAAGCCTGCTATGATTAATATCATTAACTTTTTTGTATATTTCTTGGTGTAGATTGCTTACATGGAAAGCCAGCCAAAAAAAATCCTAATCTGCGAAGACCATCAAATTGTTATTGATGGGCTACTTTCTATATTTAAAAATCAACCTGATTATCATGTAATAGGTTATATTAATGATGGTAATACAGTAATTTCAACTATTGAAAAATATGTACCTGATGCTATTTTATTAGACCTTAACCTTCCTAATAAAAATGGGGTTGATATTTTGAAAGATATAAAACTAACACACCCAAAAATTAAGGTAATTATACTTACTATGTATAATACCGAAAGTATTATCAAAAAAGTAAAACAGCTAAATGCAAACGGGTTTTTACTTAAAAATTGCTCTTCTGAAGATTTATTTAATGCATTAGACGCTGTTTTTGAAAATAATACGTTTTACAAAGGTAAAGGTGTAAAAAATGAGGTAACAGAGACAGATGGGTTTCTTCAAAAAATTAATATTACCAGAAGGGAGAAAGAAATAATAGCCGAATTGATGGAAGGGCTTAATGTTCCTGAAATTGCTGAAAAGCTTTTTATCAGTTCCCATACCGTTGAAACTCACAAGAAGAATATTTTCAAGAAACTAAATATTCATAATTCTATAGATCTTGTAAAACTTGTAAATGAGAAAAAGTTATTATCATAACTGTGTTACTCTTTTTTTTATTTTAGGCTTAAGCTTATGCTTGAATTTAAAAGCGCAGGTAGATACTTTGTTTATTGACTCTAACTTTTCTTCAATTAACCTTAAACCTTTCTCAAAAATTAGCAAAAATAACCTTGAGAGAAATGATGAGAGAGATTATTATTACTTCAGCTTTAACAACATCTTTAATACTATTGATTTTACTTTAAAAAATGAGCTAAGCTCCCCTAAAACTATCCTGTTACAACTTTCTTATGTGTATATACAAGAAATTGTGCTCTGCAAATATGAACACAATATGCTTGTTCCTAAAGCAACCACAGGGATTGATTATAAACTAGCTACAAAACCCATTAAACATAGGCTATTTACATTACCTATTAAGTTAAACCCAAAGGAAACCGCATCGTATCAACTCAAGTTAAAAAAAGAAAAGGGCAAGCCTTTAGTTACGTCTGTATATTTAAAAAGTGAACAAACATTTGCAAAAGACAACACTATTCAACAGATTATTGTTGGTGCTTATTTTGGGGTTAGCCTCCTTTCTGTTATTTTTAGTTTATTCATTTTTTCTTTTTTAAGAAAGAGTACTTACTTAATCTATGCCGCCTATATTATTTTCTTAGGCTTATTTATTAGTGCGTACATTGGTGTGTTTTCTCAAATTTTTCTCAGCGAAAATACTACTGTAAACAAATACACCAACTATGTGGTTTTTAGTGAAATTTCATTAATTCTTTTTGCGCTATTCTCTCAAAAAATACTTGAAGCTAAAACTTATACGCCTAAGCTTAAAAAAAGTATTGAAGTCCTTTTAGGCATTGTTATCATTATAAGATTAGCCATACATTTTGTATTTACACATGTTTTTGAGAATGCTGTTGCCTTGTTTATGAAGATATGGTATGCATTTTTTATCTTTTTAATTTGCATTATAATAGTGCAAATAGCCATTTACTACAGAAAAAACAATAAGCGTACCTCTCTTTTTGCTTTAGCTTATATTTTTATGATTTTGGGAACAATGGCCAGTATTTTATACCATAGTTATGGCATAGTAAATACTTATTTTTACGATTTACCGCTTTTATTTTATACTTCGTTTTTAGAAATTTTATTCTTAACTTTTACCGTAGTATTTATGGTTAAGGATATTTATGACGAACGTAATACACTCTCTGAAAAAATAGTGTTACAAGAGAAAGAAAGCCTAACAGCATTTATAAAAGGCGAAGATCAAGAACGCAAACGTATTGGTAAAGAACTTCATGACAATATAGGTAGTCAATTAAGTTATTTAAAGCGGTTTGTTTCAGATACATTTAAAGATGAAAAAGTTACCGAAACCATTGATACTATATGTAACGACGTTAGAGATTTATCTCATGAAATTTCTCCTTCAGATTTAACAATGGTGGGGTTTAAAGATAGTGTAGAAGATTTAGCAAAAACACTATCTAGCCAAACGTCACTGAAGATAAATTTTAATAGTTATCAATTCCCTAAAACATTAGATGACAGTATTGTAACACCTTTATATCGAGTAGTTCAAGAAACATTTAATAACATCATAAAGCACGCTAATGCAACACATGTAGACGTACAACTTATGGGGCTTGAAGATGGATTTACCATTTCAATTGAAGATGACGGTAATGGGTTTGATGTTTTAAACACTAAAAATGGGCTTGGCATTAAAAATATGCAATCTAGGGTTCATCAGATAGGAGGCACATTCGCTCTAGATAGTATTCCAAATAAAGGCACATCTATTCTTATTTCAATACCAAAATAATTTAAAATCTACCAGAATTCTGGTATTGTATTCTACCCCTTAATTAATCTACTTTTAAAAATATCTTTTTAAATGCTTATATCTCAAAAGAATAATGCTATTAATCGATGTTCTCGTAACCAACCACCGAGATGTATGTTTTAAATTGATTAGGCACATATCTTGTGTTTAGAGGTTTCAGCTTTAGGTTGAAACCTCTTTTGTTTAAAAGCATAGCATGAAAATCTACCTGAACTCTGGTATTGTGCTCTAACAGCCTTTCAAGGTAATTTTACCCATAATCAATTTAAAACAATCATTATGAAAACAAAACACACTTTAACCCTACTCGCGTGTATTATTTTGTATTCCTGTTATTTTGTTGGTTTTTCTCAGCAAAATTCAAATTATAGGTACACTAAAAACCAAGAGGCAGCAGCAAACTTAATTAGTGCATTCAATACCATGCACAAAACACAGAATATAGTTAACTGGAAAGACACAAAACCTTGTAAAGTAAAAGACTTAATGGGTAAAGCCCCCACCTCAATTATAGCCATAGATACCAGTAATATTGCTTTTGCCATAAATGGCATATACAGCACCATACAACCTCCTATTACTTCGGAAACTTTTGATAAAGGCATGTTTAACACTTTAGAAGATAAAGCGCTAAACGCCATTAACAATAGTAAAAACTTCGCCGATTTCGTACATGGTTTTACGGGCAAAGATATAGGAGGCATTAAAGGGGAACGTACATCAAGTAGCGGTATGGTTTACAAGGATATCGATGAAATAAGATCCTATTATAAATCCTTAAAAAAATTCTTAAATGGTTTAGAGTTTACACCCAAACATGACAATAATTTGAATGGTAATTGCAGAACTGAAGCTACTTCTGACGTAAAAATTATAAAATTTAACTACCCAAAAATCACATGGGAAATTAGCACCTACGTAACGGTAAATTGTATTTGTAACAATGGTTTAGACCCTACAGAAATAAAAAGCGGTAGTTATGAATATACCGCAACACTAAACGGTATTTTTACACACGCAAAAATGACGTTTGACCAACCTAAAGACTCTAAAATTACCATTCATTCACTGGAATGTTGTGCTATAAAAGAAGAGTCTATTTCATCTGAACCATTAACAGATAATATTGATGACTTAATGCCAGAACAATATATAGGTGGAGGCGTAGGTATTGGTGCCCAACAAGATTTTGAAGAAATATCATACTGCGTATCTGCTGAATATTTAAAAAAATTAACCAACGGTAGTAATGAAAGTGCTTGGTACGTAGGTGCTGAAGCTGGTTATTCTGGTTGGTCTTTTAACGATTCTAAATCTAATAGAATTAAAATTGGACCCAAACTACAATATCATACTGCAGTTACCCCAAGCAAACAAACCCAACTCGTAGTAGGTCTAATGGGGAACTATAATTTTGGAACAAACGACAATGGTTTTTCCAAAGACGATGTTACAGGAATAGTAGGCTGCGCTTATGGTGGAGTAAACATCAGAGTATGTGAAAATTGGTCTTTGTTTGGTCAGTTTCCAGTTTTCATTTACGAAAGCACCACGTTTAAATCAGAAGCTGGAGGCGAGTTTAAAACCGACGGAACAAGTTTACTACTCAACAAGGATAATCCTCTTAAATTAGGTGTGAGATATAAGTTTTAGTTTAATTTTTATTCTTAAGCAAAAAGGTTTCTCTGTTTTAGAGAAGCCTTTTTCGTTAAATCTACCTGAGCTCTGGTATTGTGCTCCGATAGTACTTAAGTTAGTTTTATTCCATCAATTTAAAACTACATGTTATGATTACTAAATTATTTTTAGGAACCTTTCTATTTCTTTGTTTTCAAATAAACGCACAAAATAATAACTGGTACCAATATGCAAGACCACTATCAATAAACCAAATGGTAAAAGGGCCTAACGGAAATTATCATTATGCTACTAATATTGGTTACCAAAAGCTCGACAATAACTTTAACACTATTGAAGTAAAGAATTTAACTACTCAAAAAACAGCTATTGGGAACTGTTTTTCTATTGCCGTAAATCCGAATAATGGAAATAGTTTTGCTTTAGGTGAAAATGATCGTGTTATTATTTTTACCAATGGCGTAGAAACTAATCAAGTTAGTGTAAATGCTGTAAACCCCTTTACAGGACCCAATCTATATTACAATAACAATAATGTGTTATATATTTTTAATGAAAATGATTCTAACAATGAGTCTTATTCAATTTTTGAAAACGGTACACTTACTGAAGTGGCTACTCCCGGTATAAGACCCAAGGATATGATAGAAAACAACGCAGGCACAAAACTTTTTATTGCAGATACAAATAATGGACTATGGGAATATACAAAAGCGACTGATACATGGGTAAATTATACAAAGGATAACTCTAACCTATTAAGTAATTTTATAAATGATTTGTTTGTTGATACTAATGACAATCTTCTTGTAGGCTCATACGAAGGCATCAATAAAATAGAACCTAATGGTACTATTACATCATGTACACCACCTAGCTTTTCTCCTGTTTTTGAGCTTGATGTCCATCCTAACTCAGGAGAAATTGTAGCAAGAACTTCACAACCAAATAGTGCCAATACTTTTGGATTCTATACCGTAAACTTTAACACCTGCACATGGCAAAATTTTACAAATGATGGCAACAGCTGTATACAAGAAAATATGTTTAAAACGGTTCAGTTTTCATCCACACCTTCCGATAGTAAAATTGTAGCAAGCGGTGCTCAGTTATCTGCTGAGAATACATATGTTTTTGATCCTTCAAACCCAACGAACTCTTGTGACTATATTGATTTTAACTATATGGGAGCACCTCTGCGAGTGGATATAAACTATGTAACAGATATGAATGTACGTAAAACATCAGATGGTAAATATGATATTGGTGCTTGTAATGGAAGCGATACACTGTTCTATTTTTCTATAACACCAGAAACATTTGATGGAACTTTCTCTCCTGCTACATCAGTAACATTACCACAACCAGCATTCTCAATATTAAGTGATAATGGTTTTTTTATTGTTGATTCAAATGAAAGCTTCTCATTTATTGATGAGAATGATAATAACACATCTTTTAACCATAATTTATCAAATCATTTAGTTATTAGTTCTAAAAAAACAGCTTTGGAGGATTCAGATGATGGCATCATTAATATCCTTACCAAGGCCTTTGATGCTGCTTTTAATTATCGTGTGTATAAAACGCAGTGCGATACTAATACTGGAAACTGCTCTGTCTTAGAAGAAATTTTTACTAACGATAGAGATCTTACTAAAAATATAATTTTTGGCGCAAATGAAGACCCTGCAA
This sequence comes from Hyunsoonleella pacifica, assembly GCF_004310335.1. Lineage (GTDB taxonomy): Bacteria > Bacteroidota > Bacteroidia > Flavobacteriales > Flavobacteriaceae > Jejuia > Jejuia pacifica. Next base: position 506,452 of record NZ_SIRS01000003.1, read on the forward strand.
CAAACAAAATAGATGTAGTTGCAGTAAAAACAGATGCCTCTGGAGCATTAAAACGAACTAATGAAAGTTGGGAATCTAACCAACCAGCCGTAAGTAACTGGGATAGAATACATGATGTCTTTCCCCGTTTTGATCCTGTAGTTTTTAGTTTTGTCTTAGATGATTTAATAAATATTGCTTCATTTTTTGCACCAGCCCAAGAAGATGTTGTAAACCTAGTTGAAGATGCTAATGATGGCAATACCAAAACTACAAGTATAACAACAGATACTAATAACGATAATACCAACGAAGATGTAAAGGTAGTAACAGAATTGATCCTTACAGATGATGAAGCAACAAAATTTATTGGAGCAATTCTAATAGGTTTAGAACAATTTAATACTTCTGCACCACATACTTTTTACAGTAAATATGTTTATCTTAAAAATATTGATCCAGTAACAAAAAACTTATTACCGGAAGAAAGAGATATAACAGATGTGTCTTGGGATACGAAAGACCAACCTAAAGATTTAATCATCAAAAAAGCTAAAGCTATACAGTATGATGCCAATCATGCTTTAATGGTTTTCCTTACCAACTATGGAATCTTATTAAAAACTGATTTAAACATATCAAATTTAACTCTAAATGTAAATGACGTTTCATTTAACGAAAAACATATTACTCTTTATCCTAATCCATCAAAAGGGTTTGTTTCATTTTCGGATAAAACAGTACAAAAAATAAGTGTTTATGACACAAACGGGAGACAAGTTTTAGAATCTAAAAGCAACTCAATCTCAGTAAAAAACATATCAAAAGGTATGTATATAGTTAAGGGTACAACATCAGAAAATGTAACTATTACAAGAAAATTGATAAAAAATTAAAAGAAGCTATTAATCAATGTTTTTCAAGCTACCATTCAAGATGTATGTTTTAAATTGATGAAATATCTAATCTTGATAAAGAGAGGTTTCAATTTTTATTGAGACCTCTTTGTTTTTTTAATACCTACTATCATCCATTTCCATTTAAAATCTACCTGAACTCTGGTATTGCTTCTAAATACAGTTTCAAGCTAATTTTAGCCATAATCAATTTAAAACCATTCATTATGAAAACCAAACACCCTAATTTCGTTTGTGCTGTATTGCTTTTACTCTTTACCAGCACCATGTTTTCGCAAGAAAATATTTTTAAAGCAATTCTAGATAATACACAGGATACATTTTCTGTTGCATCTTATGAAGAAACAAATTTAGAAACCCAATCCAATGAACTCTTTGGCATTACAGACGAGTTTAGAGACTCCTATGCCATAGAAGACCAAAAACCAGAAGAGGTAGTTGCTATTTTTGCTAGAACTTTATTAGCTCTTGGTGCTGGCTTTGGGTTTGGAAGTGATGACACACTATGGTGTCTTCATGCAGCTTATTATCTAAGGGCAGCAATGTTTGCGAATTCAGCACTCTATGTTTCCATAGGTGCATTATATAGTGGGCTAAGTGGAAATACTTTTAATAGGTCTTTATTAGAAATACAATTTAGAGCACTTATGTTTACACCCATTACGCGTTATAAACAAGTTAACTTTATGTATGGGCTTATGCTTGCCTATGCTTTTGGAGCAGATAAATTTGATTCAGGAGGCCAAACAGACTTCACAAGATTAACCCTAGCTTTAGTTGTAGGATTCCAAATTATTTTAACCTCCCAACTTTCATTAATGTTACAAACCAACATGTTAGCACATATAAGAAATACATTTAAACCAGAAAGTGGTGGAGAGTTTAAAGATAATAGTACTTGGGGACTTGTTAATAAGAATAATATTTTCGGAATTTCTCTAGTATGGGCATTAGCCAACAGAAGGTAAATTGCAATTAAAAACGTCTCAAAGGCTATACTTTGTTTAAGCAAAGTGTAGCCTTTTTATTTTTTTCATTCTTTTTGAATAAATTCTTAATATTCTTCAACGGTATTTAGCATTACCACAAAATTTTTATTGATAATTTCTTGTTAATTGCAAAACACCTTTTTTTTGGCAAAAATTTTTAGCTTCAAAAATGTTAATAAATTATTTTGTACATTACCTCTCTAGCTTAGTCTATTAAAAGATAAATGGCTAAAAACCGCAAAAACACTATATTTTAATCATTTGATATTGATGTGCCTAAATTTAAAAAAGCCAAAGATTGTTATTAACAATTTCGCATTTTTAGAGGCGCAGTTTGTTATATCTCAAATGATTACAAGGTTCTAAAATCGATTTAATAATTTTTAAAATAATAACCTTAAAGACAAGTAAGGTGTTTACTAAAGTCGTTTTTTTGAAGTAAATTTTTACTAAAAATTGACAATTATATTTATATGAAAGCACTTTTTTATACCAGAGAATTTCCACCTTATGTTTATGGTGGTGCCGGAGTACATGTTGAATATTTAGCCGATGAGTTATCAAAACTCATGGATTTAGATGTAAGGTGCTTTGGTGATCAAAATTCCAAAGAAGGTAATTTAAGTGTAAAAGGTTTTCCTTTTGAAGATGGGGTTTTTAAAAGTTCTGATGACAAATTAAAATCTGTTTTTAAAACATTAGCAACAGGATTACACATGAATGCTGATGCCATAGATGCCGATGTTGTACATTGTCATACTTGGTATGCACATTTTGCAGGTATTGTTTCAAAATTGTGTTACGGTACACCATTAGTGATAACAACGCATTCTCTAGAACCTTTACGCCCTTGGAAACGTGAACAATTAGGTAGAGGTTACGATGCTTCTTCTTGGGTTGAAAAAACAGCTATTGAAATGGCTGATGCTTTAATTGCCGTTTCCGAAGAAACTAAAGAAGATGTCATAAAACATTTTAACGTTGATGAAAATAAAGTTAAAGTGATTTATAATGGGATTAACCTACAGCAGTATGTGCAAACATCAAAAACCTCAACACTAGATGAGTATGGAATAGATAAAACAAAACCTTATGTTCTTTTTGTTGGTAGAATTACGAGGCAAAAAGGTATTATTCACTTAGTTAATGCCATTAAATATATTGATCCTAATACGCAAATAGTACTATGTGCAGGTGCTCCTGATACAAAAGAGATTGGTAAAGAAATGGAGGATGCTGTTAATGCCGTTAAAAAAAATAGAAGCAATGTAATTTGGATTGATAAAATGGTTACCAAACCAGAAATAATTCAGTTGTATTCCCATGCTGATGTGTTTTGTTGTCCATCAATTTATGAACCTTTTGGCATTATAAATATAGAGGCTATGGCATGTAATACAGCCGTAGTTGCTAGTGCCGTTGGTGGTATTAAAGAAGTTGTTGTAGATGGCGAAACTGGTATTTTAGTGCCTTTAGAACAGCAAACAGAAGCTCCTTTTGAGCCTATTAATCCTGATAAATTTGCCAGAGACTTAGCAAATGGTATTAATAAAGTTATTGACGATAAAGACTTGAGAGAAGCTATGGCAAAAAAAGGAAGAAAGCGTGTAGAAGATTATTTCGATTGGGTAGCTATAGCAAAACAGGTAGAAGATTTATATAAATCTTTAATTTAACAACAAAACTAAAATAACTAGATATGATAAATAACAAAGTATTATCCATCATTTTAGGGGGCGGACAAGGGTCAAGACTATACCCTTTAACTAAAGATAGATCTAAACCCGCAGTACCTATCGCTGGAAAGTATCGCTTAGTAGATATTCCTATTTCAAACTGTATTAATGCGGATATTAAACGCATGTATGTATTAACGCAGTTTAACTCTGCCTCATTAAACCGCCATATCAAAAATACATACCATTTTAGTTTTTTTAGTAGTGCTTTTGTTGATGTTTTAGCAGCAGAACAAACCCCACAAAATAAAACGTGGTTTCAAGGTACAGCCGATGCGGTTAGACAAAGTATGCATCACTTTTTAAGACATGACTTTGAGTATTTTTTAATACTATCAGGCGACCAACTATACCAGATGGATTATGAAGAGATGATTAATGCACATGAAGAAAGCGGTGCTGAAATATCTATCGCTACTATCCCTGTAACAGCAAAAGATGCTACAGAATTTGGTATTTTAAAGTCAGATGATCAAAACATAATTACTTCATTCATAGAAAAACCAGCATCTGATTTACTACCAGACTGGACTTCTGAAGTTAGTAAAGACATGAAAAGTCAAGGACGTAATTATTTAGCTTCAATGGGCATCTATATTTTTAACAGAGACTTATTAACTAAGTTAATGGAGAATCCTGATACCAACGATTTTGGGAAAGAAATTATTCCTAATGCAATTGAAAAGCACAAAACATTAAGTTATCAATATGAAGGATATTGGACAGATATTGGAAATATAGATTCTTTCTTTGAAGCTAATATTGGACTTACAAAAGACTTACCTGAATTTGATTTATACGATAGAAAGAAGAGAATTTACACCAGAGCAAGAATGCTACCTACAACAAAGTTGGCAGGAACTATGGTAGAAAAATCTGTAATAGCCGAAGGATGTATTATTAGTGCTGCAAAAATTGAGAACTCTGTAATTGGTATAAGGTCTAGAATAGGAGACGAATCTACCGTAATAAACACCTATATGATGGGTTGTGATACTTATGAAAACCTAATTGAAATAGATCGAGATAAAATTGAAATTTTAATGGGTATTGGCGAGCGCTGTTTTATAAAAAATACCATAATTGATAAAAATTGCCGTATCGGAGATGATGTTAGAATTAATGGAGGTTCTCACTTAGAGGAGATTGAAACCGACACTTATATGGTAAAACAAGGCATTGTAGTCATTAAAAAAGGTGCTGTTATACCTAAAGGAACCGTTATATAAATCTTAACTTTTATTTTTTCTTATTAAAAAACACATGAAAAATCAAAGACGTGTAGTTGTTGATTATGTTTCTCCAAGTGTAAATGGCGGAGAATTTTATATAAAACGAATTGTTAATGAAGTTGTAAATGTAAGAGCACATATTCTTGCAGATGGTCATGATGTTTTGGGAGCATCAGTATGCTATAAACATGAAAATGGAAAAAAATGGAATGAAGCCCGTATGTCTCTCGATTTTAACAATGAGTGGCAAGCATCATTTTTTGTTGAAAAGCAAGGATATTACACTTATAAAGTTGAAGCTTGGGTAGATTATACTTTAAACTGGAGGCATGGTATTATTAGAAAAATTGATGATGGTCAATATGTGATTTCAGAACTTTTAGAAGGCGCAGATTATATTGAAGCCGTTATAAAAAAAGTGTCATCAAAAGTAGATAAAGCTTATCTCGAACATTTACAAAACCTATTTAAAGATGAAAGTAAATATGATGAAGCCGTAAAAGAAGCAACCTCAGAAAGGCTTTATCAAATATTCTATAATAACCCCATCAAACTTTTGGAAAACACCTCTACAGATTTCCAAATTTATGTTGATCGAAAAAAAGCAAGGTTCAGTACATGGTATGAGTTCTTTCCAAGATCTGCTTCAGAAAAAGAAGGAGTACATGGAACCTTTAAGGATTGTGAACGCCTTTTACCTCGTATTAAAAATATGGGATTCGATGTAGTATACCTGCCTCCTATACATCCCATTGGAGAAGTAAACAGAAAAGGCAAAAACAATACTACTGAAGCTAAAGAAGGAGATGTAGGCTCTACTTGGGGCGTTGGTTCCAAGTATGGTGGACATAAAGCCATACATCCGCAATTAGGAAACTTAGAAGACTTTAAAGCTTTAGTAAAAAAGGCAAAAGAGCAAGGTTTAGAAATTGCCATGGACTATGCTTTACAAGCAGCTCCAGATCACCCATGGGTAAAAGCACACCCAAAATGGTTTAAATGGCGTCCTGACGGAACGGTGCAATATGCCGAAAACCCGCCGAAAAAATACCAAGATATTTTACCTATTTATTGGGAAAGTGAAGAATATGAAGCGCTATGGCAAGAGTGTTTAGATATTCTACTACATTGGATAGATTGCGGTATAGAAATTTTTAGAGTAGATAACCCACACACCAAACCCTTTTATTTCTGGAATTGGATAATTACCAAAGTAAAAGAAAAACACCCTAATGTTATTTTCTTAGCAGAAGCCTTTACTGCGCCTAAAGTGATGCAACAATTAGCTAAACAGGGTTACACGCAATCTTATACATACTTTACATGGCGAAATAATAAACATGAACTCATTGATTATGTTGAAGAGTTAACAAAAACAGAACTTAAAGAATATATGCAACCTAATTTCTGGCCTAACACACCAGATATTAATCCATTTCATCTACAAGGTACCGGAGACTCTAAACACATGCAACGCTATGCCCTAGCGGCCACACTAAGTTCTTGCATTGGTATTTATGGACCTGTATTCGAATATATGTTATCAGACTCCTTACTTGGAAAAGAAGAGTATTTAAACTCTGAAAAATTTCAAATAACACATTACGATTGGACAATTCAAAATAAATTAACCACTGTTATTGCAAAAATAAATTTCGTAAGGCATCATAATGAAGCACTTCAACAAACCAATAATATCAAATTCTGTTATGTTGAAAATGATAATTTAATAGCCTTTTACAAGTGGAATGAAGCTAAAACAAATCATATCCTAGTTGTTATAAGTTTAGATCATCATAATTCTCAACAAGGCACTATACAAATGCCTCTATATGAACTTGGCGTTCATGAAGGACATCTTATGGAAATGCATGATTTAATTACAGATAATCGTTACAATTGGCATAACGAATGGAATTTTGTGGAACTGCATCCGGCATTACCTTTTCACATATTTCAAATTAATAAATAGCGTAAATAGAAACACCTATAAAACTATTATAAACAACCAATCAAAACATGGCACACGTTAAACCGCATAGTTTATTTACAGAATTCGATATCAACTTATTTAAAGCAGGAAAACATTTCAGGCTTTATGAAAAATTTGGTTCGCATATTGTTACCGTTGATGGAATTGAAGGAACATACTTTGCTGTTTGGGCTCCAAGCGCAAAACAAGTTTCTGTAATTGGAGATTTTAACTATTGGATGGAAGGCGAACATCAACTAAATGTGCGTTGGGATTCTAGTGGTATTTGGGAAGGGTTTATACCAATGGTAGGTAAAGGTGCTATTTACAAATATAAAATTCAGAGCCATCATAATGATGTAAAGACTGAAAAGGCAGATCCTTATGCAAGACGCAGTGAACACCCTCCTAAAACAGCATCCATTGTTTGGGATGATACCTATAAGTGGAAGGATAATAAATGGATGAAAAAGCGTAAAAAAAACAATGCTACAGATGCGCCTTACTCTGTTTATGAAGTGCACTTAGGCTCTTGGAAAAAGAATGTGGAAGAAAACAGATTCATGTCTTATTTTGAACTTGCCGATGAGCTGGTAAGCTATGTTAAAGAAATGAATTTTACACATGTAGAATTAATGCCTATAATGGAGTACCCTTACGATCCGTCTTGGGGGTATCAAATAACAGGATATTTTGCTCCCACATCACGCTATGGTTATCCAGAAGAATTTAAATATTTAGTGGATAAACTACACCAAAACGATATAGGGATAATACTCGATTGGGTACCATCGCACTTCCCAGAAGATGCTCATGGCTTAGGCTTTTTTGATGGCACCCACTTATATGAACATCCTGATAGACGAAAAGGATATCATCAAGATTGGAAAAGCTTAATTTTTAATTACGAACGTAATGAAGTGCGTTCATTTTTGATAAGTAATGCCATTTTTTGGTTAGACCAATACCATGCTGACGGATTGCGTGTTGATGCAGTAGCTTCAATGCTGTTTTTAGACTATTCCAGAGAAGATGGTGAATGGGAACCTAATATTTATGGCGGACGTGAAAACCTAGCTGTTATAGACTTCTTAAAACAATTAAATGAAGAAGTATACGCATCTTTCCCAGGTGTGCAAACCATTGCAGAAGAATCTACTGCATTTCCAATGGTGTCTAAACCAACATTTTCAGGAGGCTTAGGTTTTGGGATGAAGTGGATGATGGGGTGGATGCACGATACTTTAGAATATTTTAAGAAAGACCCTGTATACAGAAAATACCATCATAACGAGATAACCTTCAGTTTAGCTTACGCATTTACAGAGAACTTTATGTTGCCCTTATCTCATGATGAAGTGGTTTACGGCAAAAATTCTATTTTAGGTAGAATGCCAGGAGATGAGTGGCAGCGTTTTGCAAACTTAAGATTGCTATACGGTTATATGTTTACCCACCCAGGAACCAAATTACTATTTATGGGTGGAGAGTTTGGACAGTACAACGAATGGGATTTTCAAGGTAGCTTAGATTGGAATTTATTAGAGTTTAAACCCCATCAAGATTTACAAAACTATTTTAAACATTTAAACGGGTTGTATAAATCTACACCTGCACTATATGAAAAAGGGTTTGATCATGAAGGTTTTGAATGGATAAGCTATGACGATCACGAAAATTGTGTGATATCTTATATCCGAAAGGGTTATAATAACGATGAAAATGTAGCTGTAGTCTGTAACTTAACGCCATCGGTTCATAAAAACTATAAGATTGGTGTTAACTCTAAAGGAAAGCTTAAGGAAATTTTTAACAGTGATGCCAAAGCATTTGGAGGTAGTGGTGTTGTTAATACAAAACAAATTACTATTAAAAAAACGGAGTGGAATGGTAAGCCTTATTCTGCAGAAATTACTTTACCGCCACTAGCAATAACTGTTTTTAAATTTAAAGTTTAATATTTTTAAAACAAAACTTAGTTATACCATAAACAGAAATTATAACTAAGTTTTGTTGATTATTCTCACAAAAAGGCGGTTACGCTTTTAATTTTCTTTTTTTTCTAAAAAACTTCTATCTATTTAGTCTCTTGTTTACCTAATTTATCGCATAAAAATATATGCGTTTCACCCACAATTAATAATTCTCTAAATTTTTATCTATTTATTTAGGTTTTGTTGCCTTTTTTAATGATTTTTTTACTGAAAAGAAACTTCGTAAACACCTAAAATTTAGTACTTTCGTTGATTAATTTTAATACCAATCACATGATATTAAATACTGAATTAGAATATAAAGGAAACTTGTTTCCTTCCAAAATAGTCAAATACGAAAAAAACCTTAATGTTCTCTCATTTACTGCTGATAATGGTGTTGTTTTAGAAGTTACTGTACGACGTGACAGTATTTTACGATTTCGATTTACTACTACTGGAATCTTCGAAAATGATTTCTCTTACGCTATTACAAAATACGCGAGTAGAGGTTATAACCATCTAGAGGTTACAGAAGATGACGATAGTTATATCATTACAACTTCAAAATTAATTTGTAAAATTTCAAAAACAGACCTTAGAGCCTCAATTTTTGATGCAAAAGACAATACTTTAATTTGTGAAGACGAGCTTGGTTTCCATTGGGAAGAAAGTTATGAGTTTGGTGGCGATGTAGTAAAAATGTCTAAAACATCACAACCAGGAGAAAGCTTTTATGGTTTAGGAGATAAACCCGTAGATAACAACCTTAAAGGAAAACGGTTTGAAAACTGGGTAACAGATTCTTATGCTTACGGTAGAGAAACAGACCCTATATACAAAGCAATTCCTTTTTACACGGCGTTACATCACACAAAAGCTTACGGCATATTTTTCGATAATACGTTTAGAACATTTTTTGATTTCTGTCATGAACGCAGGAATATTACAAGTTTTTGGGCTCATGGAGGAGAAATGAATTACTATTTCATTTACGGTCCAGAAATGTCTGAAGTTGTTGCTAACTATACAGATTTAACAGGAAAACCCCATGAAATGCCTGCTTTATGGGCTTTGGGTTATCATCAATGTAAATGGAGTTACTATCCAGAATCTAATGTAAAAGAAATTACTGCAAAGTTTAGGGAATTACAAATTCCATGTGATGCCATATACTTAGACATCGATTACATGGAAGGCTTTAGATGTTTTACTTGGAGTAAGGAATATTTTCCAGATCCTAAACGCATGGTAAAAGAACTGGCTGACGATGGTTTTAAAACTATTGTGATTATAGATCCTGGGATTAAAATAGATATGGATTACTCAGTGTTTAAAGAAGGGTTAGAAAACGATTATTTCTGTAAGCGTGCTGATGGTCCTTACATGAAAGGAAAAGTATGGCCTGGTGAGTGTTATTTCCCTGATTTCACAAAACCAGAAGTAAGAGAATGGTGGTCAGATTTGTTTAAGGAACTTATCGAAGATATAGGCGTAAAAGGTGTATGGAATGACATGAATGAGCCTGCTGTAATGGATGTTCCTGGAAAAACATTTCCTAACGATGTAAGACATGATTATGACGGCAACCCCTGTAGCCATAGAAAAGCACACAATGTTTACGGTATGCAAATGGCACGTGCTACGTATCAGGGTTTGAAAAAGTTCTCATATCCTAAACGCCCATTTGTAATTACTAGAGCTGCGTATTCAGGAACACAACGTTATACCTCAAGCTGGACAGGAGACAATATAGCCACTTGGGATCATTTAAATATAGCAAACTTACAAGCACAACGCATGGCAATGTCTGGATTCTCATTCGTAGGATCTGATATTGGTGGATTTGCTGAACAACCTAATGGAGAGCTGTATGCGCGTTGGATTCAATTAGGTATTTTCCATCCATTCTGTAGAACACATTCCTCTGGAGACCATGGAGATCAAGAACCTTGGGCTTTTGGAGATACTATTACCAATGTGGTTAGGAAGTTTATTGAAATACGTTATCAATTATTACCTTATCTATATACTGCGTTCTGGCGATATGCTGAAGAAGGTATACCTATTTTAAAATCGCTAGTACTTTACGATCAAGAAGACCCACAAACACATTACAGGAATGATGAGTTTGTATTTGGAGAAAAGATTTTAGTATGTCCAGTTAACGGTCCTAACCAAAAAGGAAGACGTATGTATATACCAAGAGGTAAATGGTATAATTTCTGGACTGATGAGGTAGTTTCTGGAGGTCAAGAAGTTTGGGTAGATGCAGACTTAGATAGTATGCCAATTTTTGTAAAAGAAGGAGCTATTATTCCAAAATACCCGATACAACAATATGTTGGAGAAAAAACTATTGATGAACTTTTATTAGATGTTTACTACACAGAAGGTAAAGAAGAATCTATGGTTTATGAGGATGCTAACGATGGTTACGATTACATAAAAGGCAGATATAGCTTACGTAGCTTCAGGTTACTTGGAAAAAAGAAAGAACTGATTATCCAACAACATAAAACTGGTAAATTCATGACCACCTACAAAACCTTTAAATTGAACTTACACGGTGTACCATTTAAGATTAAAAAAGTTCAAGTGGATAATGAAGATATTCCATTAAAGGATTTAAAAATAAATGGAGACAATACATTAACACTTAAAAAGGAGTTTACCGAGTTACATATTGTTGGGTAAACAATAATCTTGAACTAAAAAACAAAAGCCTCCCAATTGGAGGCTTTTTTATTAAAAAATGTATTTTGTTTATTTTTTAGCCTTAGCAGCAACAGTTTTACTATCAATTGATTTGCCCAAATACACAAATTTGTAACCCTCACCAACGTTCTCAATCGCTTTATTATGTGAGGATATTACTTCAAGTATACCTTTTTTATCTTTTACAAGAAGAGGTATCATATCTTCCTGTGCTTTAGTTATCTCTATGAGTTCTTCATAATGCGCTCTGCTGTTAATATCTGTTTCATGTATTTCTGGGAATTTTCGGGACACCTCGGTTAAAGAGCTAAAATCATCTGTTGGAGAAAATAAGGCTTCTTTTGGTATACTGTCTGGATCATCAATTTCATCACTAGTAATCAATCTAAAGTAACCACTCTCCCCAAACTGGTCTCTAAAACGGTTTATGGCGTAATTGTTTATGTCTTTACTACCTGTTAGTGCCATTAAAAACCCTACATCACTAAGCTCTATATTGTTGTTTAATTCTTCAGAATAAATATCAGTATTAATGGCGTCTAAGCCTTGTTCTTGTGCTATTTGTATATTGGTTTGGTTACTGTCTATAAGCACTACATGCCTACCATTATTTTCTAAATAGTCACCAATAAGTCTGGCAAACGGAGATGCTCCAACTATTAAAATACCTTCAGAGCGCTTAAGGAACACACCAACTATTTTAGCAAAAAAACGTGCTGTGGTTGCATTAAGTAATACCGTTCCAAGAACAATCATAAATACTAAAGGGGTAATATATTCAGCCCCATTAACGCCCTGCTTTATAAGCTTACTTCCAAATAAAGAAGCAATACCTGCCGCAACAATACCGCGGGGTCCTACCCAACTTATAAATAGTTTTTCATTAAATTTTAGCTTAGAGCCTTGAGTACTTGCAAAAACAGCTAATGGCCTTATTAAAAACACCACTAAGCCAAATAAAGCTGCTGTTTTCCATGTGTAAAGCAAGCGCATATCTTCTATATTGATATTGGCTGCTAGAAGGATAAATAAAATTGAAATAAGCAGTACACTTAATGATTCTTTAAAATATAAAAGCTCTTTAATGCTTTCTAATTTTCCGTTACCTAACACCATACCCATTACTACCACTGCTAGTAGGCCAGATTCGTGTGCAAATATTTCAGATTCTACAAAAACCAAAAGCACTGTAGATAACGATACAACATTTAATAAATAATGTGGAATTAATTTTTTATTTACTGCAAAGGCCAAAGCATGGGCAAACGTAAAACCAAACGTTGTACCAAAAAGCAAAATTTTTCCAAACTCTATAAGTGCTGTTTTAGTAAAACCACTATCTCCTCCTACGCTAATAAACTCAAAAACTAAAACCGCTACTAAAGCACCAATAGGATCTATTAAAATACCTTCCCATTTTAAAACAGTAGAAATGTCTTTTTTAAGAGGAATATTTCTAAGAATAGGTGTAATTACTGTTGGTCCAGTAACTATAATTAGAGCAGAAAATAATAAGGATAGCTCCCAACTTAAGTTAAAAATAAAGTAGGCTAAAGCACCTGCACCAAAAAACGTTATTGCAGAACCAAGAGTAATTAATTTTGTGATTACAGGTCCAACATTTCGTATTTCAGATCGTTTAAGTGTTAACCCACCTTCAAAAAGGATAATACTAATAGCCAAAGACACAAAATAATATAGTCCTTCTCCTGGAAATAAGCCCTTTTCTCCGTTCCAAACAGGTTCTATCCATTTGCTCCCATCTTCACTTAAAAACTCAGAGGCTATAGGTCCTACCAAAAGACCAATTAAAATTAAGGGTAAAATTGCTGGAATTTTTAGCTTCCATGCTACCCATTGCGCCAAAATTCCAAGAATAATAATACCAGCTAGTTCTAGCATATATGCATTTTTAATTTAAAAACACTAATTTAAGTAAAATGAACAGATTTTAATGGTATTTATATTTTGGGCTCAAAATTAATTTTGACTATATATTTTAAAAAGGCTAAAATTTATATTCGTTTTAGTTTATTCTTTTTTATAAAAAACTCAATTAGAGTAATAAGTAAAACGCTTAATCCAAAAAGAGGAAATATAATACCAAGTAATATTATGATTATAATCACACCATAACCCACTTTAAATTTAGCAGGAACTTTTGGAGTGCCCCACTTTCCAGTAGGCTTTCTCTTTAAGTATGAAATCAAAGCTGCTATAGCAACAAAGGCCAACAAAATAGCCACAAATAGCATAACAACAAAATTCCATATTCCAAACTGTCCTTGGTGGAATGCCATAAACCACATGCGGCCTCGCATTAATATACCAACATCTTTCCATTCGTGTTTAAATATTTGTTTACCCGAATATTGATCAAAATAAAAACGCTTTTGAGTGTCTAAATCAAACGATTCGTTGTAAACAATGTATACGCCTTTTGGGCTTACAGGCAAGCCTATGTTAAGCTTACCGCTTAAACCCATCTTTTTTGCTTGAGCTACTATTTCATCTAAAGGAATTGCTTCTCCGTTTATTTCAGATTCTAAGCCTCGCCCACTCCATGTTTTTGGAAATCCTGTATTTGTAACTTTTTGTACCCATTTAAAACCATCGCCAAATACATCTGTCCATGGCATTCCCCCTGCAAGAGTCATCAATAATAAAACAGAAACCCAAAACCCTAAAATAGTATGTAAATCTCTAAAAAGAATACGTTTTCCTTGTTTGTATCTAATTGAAAAAAAGGCTTTTAAACCTTGTTTTTTATTAGGCCAAAACACATAAATACCTGTAATAATTAATACAAACATCCAGCTGGCTACTAACTCAACTATTTTAGTGCCAAATCCACCTAATAGTAATTCTCCATGCAACTTTCTTACAACATACATGTTTGAATCTTTCGGGCTGATTTTTCCAGAAATTTGAGCTGTATTAGGGTTTATAAAAACGCTTTTTTTATGGCTAAATCTCCCAGATACAAATTCTGTTGCTTGGTTTCTTTCTACTGGAATTACCATTGCATTTAATGGTTTAGATGAAGAAGATTTAGCAATTTCCCATTGCTTTTGATATGATATGGGGTTGCCATTATCATTTATATACTTAATGTGCTCTTGTTTTGGTGCTTCGTAATTATCTTTAAAGAGGTAGACTCCTCCTGTAATTGCTAGTAAAATAACAAATGGCAATGATACAAGCCCTGCAATAAAATGCCATTTCCACAACCACTGATTCAATTTTTTATGCTTCATTTTCTTCAGTAAATGAAATTGTTTATGTTAACGATCAGAGAAAAGCCAAAAGGCTTTCCTCTGATTTATAGTTAAAAATTATATTTTAACCCTAAATGAAAAGCTCTAGGGTTACCAATAGTATAGCTATTCTCTCCCCTAAACCTATTATAACTCGCTCTAGCTGCATACAAATCATTAAAAATATTAAGTGCATGTGCCCAAATTTCAAAATGACTAAACTTATAAGAGACAAGCGCGTTAAAAATATTATGACCATCATAAGTTGACGTGCTAAAAGTGCCGTCATCATTATCAACTTGCCCCTCAAAACTGGTGTTGTATTTTCCAATTAATTCATGGGTTGCACTTAATGTTAAGCCTTTAATTTTATTTGGTTTGTATATAATTCTTGATGTGCCTAAAAGCTTTGGAGCCGTTTCTCTATCAGTATCAGAGTAATCTACCCCTCTATCAAAAAACTCAATGTACCTATGTTTAGCAAAACTTCCGTTATGACTAATTGTAAGTTCTTTTAACGGTGTGTATGTAATACCATATTCTATTCCGTAAGACCTCGTTTTTCCTGCATTAGCGTTAAAAAACTCATCATTTTCATCTCTTAAGGTAATGAGTGTGTCTTTACCTTCTAATACATAAATAGCGGCATCAACTTTCAATTTATTTTGAATATTAAAATATGTACCAACCTCGAAATTATCATAATTACTTGGTTTTAAATCAAAAACTTCTTCTCCCACACCAACAAAGCTATTTCTATATAGTGTTGATGTTTGTGGAGGAGTAAATCCGTTAGAATAGTTAGCATAAAACCCAAGGTTTCTATTCATATTAAAGTTAGCTCCAAATTTTGGAGAAATATTATCATACGTGTTTTTAGAATCGCTTGGTCCTGCAATACCATCAACTAGATTGTTGTAATCGTATTTAAAACCATCGTAACGTAACGCCACTGTTAACTTTAGCTTTTTAATTGGATTTATTTCATATTGAAAATAACCTGCGTAATTAAAAATATCAGCATCATAGTTTAATATAAAATCACCAGAATTTATTGTAAAATCTGTATTTCTACCACTATCAGTATCAACAATAACAGACAACCTTTCTGCGATATAACGCTGTGGAGAGAAATCGGCTGAAGCACCTACTATTAGAGATGAATTCGCAAAATCAAAATCTATTTTGTGTTGAATTAATCCCACATAACTTGTAAATGTATTACTGTTTATTTCACCACTACCAAAGCCTGTTAATTGACCTTGATTTCTAAACTGCCTAATTCGATATGATGGGTTTTGTGCCATCTCATTCTTTCTAAAAATAAAATTGAATGTTGTTTTATTTTTAACATTCCAGCGCTTTTCCAAACTACTTCTAAAACGAAAAGCCAAGGCTTCTCGTTCTGTAAAAGTTTGATCGCTTTCATAATTTCCTCCTGAATAATCAGATTCACTTAAAGACCCTGACATATCAGACCTATAATCGATTATATCAAAAACATTAGTCCAATCTGTAGTTGAAGATAAATGACTCACTGTCTTAAATGTTACAGCAAACTTTTCATAATCACTATGCTCTACTGGTCCATCTGCTCGTTGAATATACTGTGCGCCAAGATATAAACCTGTATTTTCTCCAGCATATTGAGATAGTTCAATATCATAACGCGTTAACCCCATATCATTTGTTTGATATCCAAAACCTCCTGTGAAATTTCTAGTTGGGTTTTTAGTTAAAAAATTGAAGCTTCCACCTATGGCTTCACTTCCGTAAATACTTGATGCAGGTCCTTTTAACACTTCTACACGATCAAAAGCTACATCGTTCATTTCTAAAAGTGCATTATGGTTAAATACAGCTGTTGGGCGAATAGGTAAACCATCTTCTACATACAAAAACAAAGATCTTGTTGATATAGGAGAACGTACCGCCATAAAATGTTGCTCGTTACCTGCTGCCCTAGAAGTAGACATAATTACCCCAGGAACATCATTTACCAATTGATCGATACCCAATGCCTTAGTGTCCTCAATGTCCTTTGATGTTATTACAGAAATAGATGCAGGAACTTCTTTTCTTTTTTGTAATTCCCTACTAGCAGAAATAACTACTTCGTCTAAAACCTCATCGCTTTCTCTTAAAACTATAATATTCAAGCCTTCTGAAAGTGATTTTTCTACTGTTTTATGACCAATGAACTGAACTATCACAGTAGTGTTTTCTTTAAGTAAAATTGAAAAGTTTCCATTGTCATCAGAAACTACAGCATTGTTTAAATTATATTTTGATTGTATGGTTGCTTGGGCCAGGGGGATGCTGTCTTGATCTACAACTTTTCCCATATATTTTTTTTGCGCAAACGCACAAAAACTTGCTAACAATAAAGCAAGCATTATTATTTGTTTCATTTAATAAATTTTAATGTAATGTATTATAGGTTGCTTATAGAAAACCTCTAAAAGAACCATATATGTAATCTTAAAATGTATTAAACTACTTTTGGAGGAGGGTCTAAATTATCCTTATATAAGGAGTTAAATGCTTTTGTATAATTCCAATTATTTAAAATAAAATAATTGTTGTTGTAAGTAGTACAATTAAGTTCCAACTTTTGAAAGTAAACAGGTATAAAAGCTTCATAAAACGAGTTAAAACTTAATGCATCTTCTTTAGTATCTACATTTGATACTAAAGAAAGTTGATTAGCTAAATGACACTTACCATTACATTGCAAACTAGGTTTTTCTTTATTTACACAATACGTTTCAATAATATAGTCAATATTAAGCTCAAAATAAGCCACATAACTTATATTATACAATGGTCTAAAAGCTAAAGTAAATAGTAATATGTAAGAGAAAAGAGTTTTCAACTAAAACCTCACTAATTTTATTATGCACGCAAAGGTATAATTAATCGATTTTATTTTAGTCTTAATTTACTCTTAATATCATGTAAGATTTTAGTCTTATTTTGTAAATTCGTTCGCTATGACTTTATACCCCATAAATTCAGGAAATTTTAAGTTAGACGGAGGTGCCATGTTTGGTGTGGTGCCAAAATCGTTATGGAGCAGAACCAATCCTGCTGATGAAAAAAACATGATTGATCTTTGCGCAAGATGTTTGTTAATTGAAGATGGTAATAAGCTCATTTTAATTGACACGGGTATGGGAAACAAACAATCAGAGAAGTTTTTTGGATACTATTACATGTGGGGTAATGATAGCATTGACACCTCTTTAAAGAAGCATGGCTTCCATAGAGACGATATAACCGATGTGTTTTTAACACATTTACATTTTGATCATTGTGGTGGTGCAATTCAATGGAATAAGGATAGAACTGGTTATGAATCTGCATTTAAAAACGCTTACTTTTGGAGTAATAAGAATCATTGGGAATGGGCAACGAATCCAAACGCCCGAGAAAAAGCCTCTTTTTTAAAGGAAAATATTTTACCTATTGAACAAAGCGGCAGATTAAAATTTATTGATGTACCAGATAGTGATTTACTTCAAAACTCTGATTTAGGTTTTGATGTTTTTTTTGCAGATGGACATACAGATAAACAAATGATACCTATAATACATTATAAAGGCAAAACTATTTGTTTTATGGCAGACTTACTACCAACCGCTGGCCATACACCTTTACCTTATGTTATGGGTTACGATATGCGCCCTTTACAAACTTTAAATGAAAAAGAGAAGTTTTTAAATATGGCAGCAGATAATAGTTTTTATTTGTTTTTAGAACATGATGCGCATAACGAAATTGTAACTGTTAAGCATTCTGATAAGGGTGTGCGATTAGAAAATATTTTATCTGCCACAGAAGTTTTTAATTAAAAATAAAGTAATTCAAATTATATAATGAAAGTAATTAAACAATTAACGCTTGCCGTAATATTTTCCACACTAGTGTACGGGTGTGGAAGTACAGGAACAATTCTATTAACTCCGGAAGAAAATATTGATACAATACCGTTAAAGGTTTCTGATTTAACTGAAGCAGAAAAACAAAACTGGGGGCATTTGGATTTATTAGTGGATACGATTCCTGGGATGAGTGTTGATAAAGCTTATACTGAAATCATCAAACACAAAAAGGGTAAAAAAGTAATTGTTGCTGTAATAGATTCTGGGATTGATATTGACCATGAAGATTTAGATGCAAATATTTGGACCAATAAAGATGAAAAGCCAGGAAATGGTAAAGATGATGATAACAATGGCTACATTGATGACGTTCATGGATGGAACTTTCTAGGAGAAGGTTATAATGAGCAATTAGAATATGTTAGAATTTTAGCAAGTGGAAATACAAGCCATCCCGACTACGCATCAGCAAAAGCTGAATACGAAAAGGAATATGCTAAATGGACAGAGCGTAAAACACAATATGAGCAAATATACCAGCAAGTTAAAAATGCTGATGAAGCGTTAACAAAGCATCTTGGTAAAAAAGACTATACCCAAAAAGAAGTTGCTGGAATAAAAACAGAAGATCAAGCATTAATGCAAGCAAAACAGGTTGCTCAATTTATGTATAGCAATGATGTTGATTCTATGGCTGATGCTGTAAGCGAAATTGCAGAAGCTCTAGAAAGCATTAATGAGCGCCTAAATTATAACTTAAATAAAAATTTTAAAGGTAGAGTTAATGGAGATGACCCTGAAAATATGTCTAATAAATTCTATGGAAATGGCAACGTAAAACCAGTTAAAAAATCAGAGAGTCATGGGACACACGTAGCAGGTATTATAGCTGCAGAGCGCAACAATGGTAAAGGCGCAAATGGTGTAGCTAATAATGTTGAGATTATGAGTATTAGAACTGTACCAAACGGAGATGAATACGATAAAGATGTTGCGCTAGCTATTCGTTACGCTGTTGACAATGGGGCTTCTATAATAAACGGTAGTTTTGGAAAAAGCTTTTCCCCACATAGTGATTGGGTAAGAGACGCTATTGCTTACGCTTCTAAAAATGATGTGGTTTTTGTACACGCTGCTGGAAATGATAGTAAAAATGTTGATGTAGAACCTAACTTTCCAGATGATAATGTAAACGGACAAGAAATTTCAGATACTTATATAAGAGTTGGTGCTTTAGCTCCTAAATATGGCTCTGGACTATTAGCTGGTTTTTCCAACTATGGTATAAAAAATGTTGATGTTTTTGCACCAGGCGCAGAAGTATATTCTACTACGCCAGAAAATGAATATGATACAAAAGGAGGTACTTCTATGGCTGCTCCTGCAGTTGCTGGTGTAGCTGCCTTAATACGCTCTTATTACCCTAGTTTATCTGCTGCACAGGTAAAGAAAATCATTATGGATTCTGGTTTGGATATAAAAACAAAAGTTATTGTTGGTGGTGACTCTGGAAATATTAAACCTTTTGTTGATGTTGTTAAGTCTGGTAAAATTGTGAACGCTTATAATGCTTTAATTATGGCATCAAAAGTAGCTAATAACTAAATTTATAAAACCATTTAAGTTGCTTTTAAACATGTTTTAAAGCAACTTTTTTAATAGATATAATATGAAAAGAGTTCTTGTTTACATACTTGTTTTTTTAACAATTGTTGCGTGTTCTAGTACTAAAGATGTAATTACAACACCAAACACGCCTGAAGTACCTCAAACTATTTCAATAGCACCATCATCTACGTCTGGCTATTGGCAACAGCATGTAGACTATAAAATGGAAATTGATATGGATGTAAACACCTATCAATATAAAGGCAAACAAGAATTAGTTTATACAAACAACTCACCAGATGTTTTAGATAAGGTGTTTTATCATTTATATTTCAATGCTTTTCAACCTGGAAGCGAAATGGATGTACGTTCAAGAACAATAGTAGATCCCGATCCTAGAGTAGGAGATAGAATAAGCAAACTAAAACCAAATGAAATAGGGTATATAAAAGTAAATGCTTTAAAACAAAATGGCAACTCTATTAATTATAACACAGTAGGAACTGTATTAGAAGTAGATTTAAATACTCCTATTAAACCGGGAGAAAGCGTAACCTTTTCTATGGATTTTGATGCACAAGTGCCCGTACAAATTCGCCGTTCTGGAAGAAATAACAAAGAAGGTGTTGCGCTTTCGATGACGCAATGGTATCCCAAATTAGCAGAATATGACTTTGAAGGTTGGCATGCCGATCCATACATAGGAAGAGAGTTTCATGGTGTTTGGGGTAACTTTGAAGTAGAACTAACTATTAACAAAAACTATGTAGTTGGCGGCACAGGATATCTTGAAAATGAAAAAGAAAATGGTACTAAAAAAACACTTCTTTTTAAAGCACCGAATGTACATGATTTTACATGGGCAGCAGATCCTGATTACATCCATGATACAATGCAAGTACCTAATGGACCGCTTTTAAATTTCTATTACAAAAACACTTTAGAAAACGATAAGCTAGAAAATTGGAAAAAAATGCAACCCAAAGCTGTTGAATTAATGCAATATTTTAGTGCGCATATTGGCCAATATCCTTATAAACAATATTCTATAATTCAAGGTGGAGATGGAGGCATGGAATACGCCATGTCTACTCTAATTACAGGAAATCGAAATTTTGGTAGTCTAGTTGGAGTAACCGCACACGAAATGGCACATACTTGGTTTCAGTTTTTGTTAGCTACAAATGAAGCAAAACACGAATGGATGGATGAAGGGTTCACAAGCTACATTAGCCACTGGGCTATGAACGATATATTTAATAAAAAGAACCCTAATCCTTCAGAAAACGCATATAAAGGCTATCTTTTCTTAGCCAACTCTGGCAAAGAGCAACCACTAACTACACATGCAGATAGGTATGAGTATAATCAATCTTATGGTATTTCTGCTTACAGTAAAGGAGAAGTGTTTATGGCGCAACTAGGTTACATTATTGGTAATGAAAACCTTAAAAAAACCATTAAACAATTTTTTAAAGATTGGGCATTTAAACACCCAACACCAAATGATTTTATACGCGTAGCTGAAAAGGTGTCTGGTTTAGAATTAGATTGGTATTTAACTGATTTTGCAAAAACTACAAACACAATTGATTACGCTATTAAGGCTGTTGAAAACAATAGCATTACTTTAGAGCGTAAGGGGTTAATACCAATGCCTATAGATCTTAAAGTGGTATATACCGATGGTTCTACCGAAGATTTCTATATTCCTTTACAAATGATGCGTGGCAAAAAACCAACATCTGCCACAACAATAAAAGATTGGGCTTGGGCATATCCTACTTACGAATTTACAACCTCAAAAATTATAAAGTCAGTGCAAATTGACCCTAGTGGGTTTATGGCTGATGTAAATAAAACTGATAATACTTTAGACAAAAAATAAATCGCTATTTTGGTGGTTTGGCTTCTTAATAATACTATTTTTCTGTCTCCTTATACGATTATAATCACACTAAAAAAATCAATTGAAATTTTAAATGATTCGTTTTAATTATTGGAAATAAAGACTCTTATTTTTTGATTTCACTACCTTTAACTCCAAAATAAAGGGCTCTTGAAATTAACCTATTCAAAAAAAGAAAAACTAAAAAGCAAAAAGCTCATCGAACAATTATTTGCCGAGGGGGAATCCGTTTCTGCTTTTCCGTTACGCTTAGTGTATTTAGGCACTACTTTTGAAGATAATGTAATAGCTAAAACAGGTGTTTCGGTGTCCAAACGACATTTTAAAACGGCAGTAGACAGAAACCGTATAAAACGTTTGTTAAGAGAGGCTTACCGACTTAATAAAGCCTCTTTTTTTAACAATTTATCAACGCAATATGCGTTTATGATTCTGTATATTGGTAAAGAGAAACCTACTTATGTACAAGTTGAAAACAGCATGAAACGTTTATTTGAAAAATTTTTAAGTAAAATACATCCAGATTAAATAATTATGAGACAATTACTCAAAAAGAAAATAATCATACCAGCATTTTTATGCATCGTTTTTATAAGCACAACAGCATTTAAAAACGATTTTTTTGAAATAGCTAAGCAAATTGAAATTTTTACTACGCTATACAAAGAAATCAATATGAATTATGTCGACGAGACCAATCCTGCCGACTTGATGGATACCGCCATAAAAAGTATGCTGGATGACCTAGATCCTTACACACGTTTTATGAACGAACAAGACGTGGAAGCCGCCAGAATAAATAATACAGGAGACTATACAGGTATTGGTGCGCGCGTAAAAACACTAAAAGATAAACTTGTAATAGTAGAGCCTTATAAAGATTATCCCGCAGATAAAGCTGGTTTAAAAGCTGGAGATGAAATTATTAAGGTTGGAAACATAATGGTTTCAGATTACAAAGAAGATTCAGGTAACTTATTACAAGGCGCATCTGGAAGCACAGTGGCAGTAACATTTAAACGTAACAATCAAACTAAAACAGCAACTATTGAACGTGCTGAAGTAGAAATAAAAGCAGTGCCACATTATTCTATGGTAGATAGTAAAACAGGCTATGTGGTTTTAACTAAGTTTAATAGAAAAGCATCCGCAGAAACCAGTTATGCTGTTAGAGATTTAAAAGTCCAAGGCGCAGAACGTATTATTCTAGACTTAAGAGGTAATCCTGGTGGACTGTTAAATGAAGCCGTAAATATTGTAAACTTATTTGTACCTAAGGGACAATTAGTTGTTACCACAAAGTCTAAAGTAAAAAAATACAATAAGCAGTTTTTTACAAGTAGAGCGCCCTTGGATACAGAAATTCCTTTAGTCGTATTAATTGATGGTTCAAGTGCATCTGCAAGTGAAATAGTATCTGGAACGTTACAAGATTTAGACCGTGCTGTTATTGTTGGAAACCGAAGTTTTGGTAAAGGCTTAGTGCAACGGCCTAAGCGACTTACTTATGGCACTCAAGTAAAAATTACTATTTCTAGATATTATACCCCTTCTGGAAGGTGTATTCAATCTTTAGATTATTGGAACAGAAATGAAAATGGAGAGGCGGTAAGAGTAAAGCAAGAAAACTATAACGAATTTAAAACAAAAAACGGACGTAAAGTATTTGATGGCGGTGGTGTTTTTCCTGATGTTACCGTCAATAAAATTAAAAATACTACCATTACTAAAGCTATTCTAAAAAGCGGTTTAATTTTTGATTTTGCTACAGCTTACTATTATAAACACCCGTCTTTAAGTATGGCTAACTTTAAATTAACTGATACCGATTTTAATGATTTTAAAAGTTATTTAAAGAAAAATAATTTTTCATTTACTACTGATACGGAAAAAGCACTTTATAAAGCCTACGAAACGTCTATTAACGAAAATTTAAATGATGCTATTAAAGACGATTATGAAGTGCTTGTTTCTGCATTAAAAACATCAAAAAATGAGGCTATAAATGAACATAAAAATTTTATTTTAAAATCTCTTACAGAAGAAATTGTAAAACGTTATGCCTACCGTGAAGGTTTGTATGAATACTATAAGAATAATGACGCCCATATTCAAAAAAGTACGCAAATCCTCGGAAATACTATGACGTACATGGATTATTTAAGGTAAATTTTTAAAAAATACTATCTTTATCAATCAATAGCTCCCCAGAATGCATAGACCACTTGTAATCATATTGTTATGCTTTCAAATGAGTGTTGTGTTTTCTCAAACACAATACACTCATGACGTGTATTTTAATACAGATGAATTTGTAGTACCCAAAACCGAAGAAAATCGGTTATTACTTTTTATTTCTAAACTTCAGGATATTGAAATAGAAACTATTACTATTTATGGTTTTTGTGATGATGTAGGAGCTAATTCCTATAATATGGTATTATCTCAACAACGTGCTGATGCCATTAAAACCATTTTTGCTAATAATGAAATAAGCGAATCCCTTATTAGAAATGTTGATGGGAAGGGAGAAATATTATTAAAAATTGTCAATGAAAAAGACATTTTAAAAATAAGAGGGCTTAATAGAAAAGTAGAAATAATTGTTACAGAAAAAGTAAAAGAACCTGAGGTTAAAGTAGAAGAAATAATTGTTGAAGATCCTACGGTAACAGAGCAAATAAAAGGTAATTTAGAAATAGGCGATAAAATAATTTTTAAAGATATCCTCTTTAAGACAGGTTATAGTACTGTTGTTTCAAAATCTAAGAAAACTTTAGAGGATATCGCTAAAGCTCTTGTGGAACGCGACGATATTTACTTTACTATTCAAGGTCATGTTTGTTGTACACAATATACAAGAGACGCCGTTGATAAAAGAACTAAAAAACGCAATTTATCAGTAGCTAGAGCAAAATATGTTTACGACTATTTTGTTAAAAAAGGCGTAGATAAGAGACGTATGCGCTATATAGGTATGCGTAGAAAATTCCCGTTAGGTGGCGATCCAGAATTTGATAGACGCGTTGAAATTGTAATTACCTATGTAGGTAATAACGCAAAGTAAATGAGAATGTCTCTCAAATTATATTCACTATTATGTTGTATTACACTTCTCTTTTTTAAAACAGGGTTTACGCAAACTTTTGTTCCAGACGATAATTTCGAACAAGCATTGATTGATTTAGGTTTAGATACAGCACCATTGGATGACTTTGTACCTACCGCTAATATTACTAGTGTTACAAGTTTAACCATTGATAATAGAGGTATCCAAGATTTAACGGGAATAGAGGGTTTTACTGCTTTAAATCAACTGTTTGTTGAAAACAATTTACTTACAACTATTGATATTAGTACTAATACAAATCTTCAAATTTTATGGTGTTTTAATAATGCATTACCTAATCTAAACGTAAGTAATAATCAAAATTTAATATCGCTGCGATGTGACGGGAATAGTTTAACAACACTAAACCTATCTAACAATCCAGAATTAAATGTACTAACATGTGAAAACAATACAATTCCTAATTTAGATCTATCTTCAAATACAGAATTAAACCGCTTGGTTTGTGGTAATAACCTATTAACAAGTTTAGATATATCAAATAATCCAGAAATATCAGAACTAAATTGTAGTAATAACCAAATAGTTGATCTAGACATTTCTAATAATACCTCGATAAGTATTCTAAATTGTTCTAATAATAGTATAGGCGAACTTGACGCTTCACTACAATCAGAACTTATAGAGCTAGATTGCAATAACAATCAATTGTGTTATTTAAATATAAGCAATGGTAATAACCTTAATGTTACTGCAATGAATTTTGATGGAAATACAAGTTTAACTTGTGTAATAGTTGATAATATAATGAATAATCATTCCACATGGATACCAACAAATTATCAACATTACGTAGAATCAATAAATGCGTGTAATGAAAAAGTGCCTGTAGATGTTTTAGATAATTTTATAGGAGCTTCTTTTATATTACCGCCTTTAAATAATGGCGATTATTATACCGGAATTTTAGCAAGTGGTAACCTGCTTAACGAAGGAGATACCATTACTAAAACACAAACTATTTACATATATAATGAAGATAACTGTTTTAATAACCAAAGTAGTTTTAACATTATCATATCAAACAAACCCTATCTAATTCCAAAGTATTTTACCCCTAATAATGATGGTATTAATGATGTTTGGAAAATTACAGATCCTAATAACTTAATTAATAGTATTACTATTTATAATAGACATGGAAAACTTCTAAAATTTTTACCATCAAAAACTCAAAGTTGGAATGGTATATTTAATGGAAAGCTTTTACCTAACGACAGTTATTGGTACGAAATTGTTCTTAACAGTAGAGAAATCGTAAGAGGGTATTTTGCCTTAAAACGTTAATTATCCTTAACCATAGCAATATGCGGAATACCATCTTCCATATACTCCTCTCCTTTTTGCTTAAATCCTAAATTATTATAAAAATGTCTTAAATGCGATTGCGCAGAAATTTTTAGTTTAGTTTCCTTAAAGTGTGTTTTTATAGCCTCAATAGATGCTTCCATAATTATATATCCATATTTATGAGCTCTTTCACTATGTGTAACCACCACTCTACCAATACTAGCTTTATCAAAATAATCACCAGGTTTAAATACTCTAGTATAAGCAGCTAAAATATTGGTTTTATAACCTAAAACATGCAGTGCTTTTTGATCTTTTCCATCAATATCTTGGTAAACACAATCTTGCTCCACAACAAAAACTGCACTACGTAATTGCAAAACATCATACAATTCTTGGGTAGTTAACTCATCAAATGTTTTTACAATAACTTTCATATAAAGAAATTTCTATTTGGGCGCTACCACAAGGGTCGGGCTTTCCACTATATCTTTTTATCATACTTCAAAAAAGGATGCCGCTGCAATCCCTAGCGCAACTATCAGCTAAAATTATAGTTTAATCCTGTACAATCACTTCTTTTGCATCATCCTTACCATATTCTGGTTGAATATTTACATGGTTAATATCATATTTATCTAAAACCAATGTTTCAATATCTTTTAAAATAGCATCAAATTTTGATAACGTAATATCCTCATAAAAATCAATATGAGCTTCCAAATGAATTTCATCTTCATTAAGCTGCCACACATGTACGTGATGCGTATTTTTTACTGAATCAAATGTATTTATTTCATCTACAATCTTTTGAATAGGAATACTATCAGGAGTAAACAACATTAAAACCTTAGTAGAGTTTTTTAATAAATCCCACCCCATCCAAATTAAATATAAAGCAATAGCAAAAGTTAATACACTATCTACCCAAAACAAATCAAAATATTTCATTAACAAACCACCTATTAACACAGCTACACTAGCCATCATATCTGTTAATAAATGTAAGTAAGCACTTTTCATATTCATGTTAGCCTTAGCATCTTTTTTTAATAATAATACGCTAAAACCATTACCTAAAATAGCAATAAAAGATAGCCAAATAACTAAGTTAGATGCTATTTTTTGTGGATTTTGAAAACGCTCAACAGCTTCAATTATTAATAAAATAGCAACAATTATTAAAGTTGCAGCATTAATAAAAGCAGCTAAAATTTCAGCACGTTTATAACCAAATGTTTTTTTATTAGATGCTTTTCGTTTTGCAAGCCGGTTAGCTATATAACTAACTATTAGAGATAAAACATCACTAAAATTATGAAGTGCATCACTTAATAAAGATAAACTTCCAGATATAATACCACCAATAACCTGAGCTACAGTAATAACTATATTAAGTAAAATAGAAATAAAAAGATTACGCCCTTTTAAGTCGTTATGATGATGGTGTATGTGATTATGATCATGAGAATGACCCATCTATGTTTAATAAAAATAAATTAACAAGATAACGGAATTTTATCTATTCGATTTTGATGTCTTCCACCTTCAAAATTAGTATCTAAAAACGTTTCTACCATTTGTATAGCTTGTGGTATAGCAGTAAAACGCGCAGGAATACAAAGCATATTAGCATTATTATGTTGGCGAATAAGTTCTACAATTTCTTTTGTCCAACATAAACCAGCTCTAATCTCTTGGTATTTATTTGCTGTCATTGCTACACCATTAGCACTACCACAAATAAGTATGCCAAAATCAGCAGATTTATCTACAATAGTTTTGGCAACAGGATGCACAAAATCTGGATAATCTACACTATCATGCACATCGGTACCAAAATTATTAACAGTATGTCCCTTACTTTCTAAATAGTCTTTAATAGCGAACTTATAATCTGTACCTGCGTGATCATTTCCTATTGATATTGTCATGATAGTATTAAATAAGTAATTTTACAATGCAAAGTTACTAAATACTAATACTGTTAACTAGCCTTTTAATGACTTGTTAATATCTCTTGATGAAATTTGATAAAAATAATTAGGAAAATCATTTAAAAATTTCAATCCATAACCTTTAGTTAACATCCAAATTAGTTAATGTAAATTTTTGGTTAAGTTATCAGCAATACAACGTATAGTTTTAAGTTATGTTAATAGCCTTAAATAATAAACAATTATTGTTAGTAATGGTTTTCCACAATTGTTAATAGAAAATTGAAATCAACTAGATTTTAAGATATTACAATTATTAAAGCTGTTAATTACCTATCAACAATATTCAATAAAATATATTTCAAAATAATACCTAAAAAAGTTATACCGTTATTAACACACTATTATAATCATCATTTATTTTTTTAAATTTTAAAAAGAAAATATTTATATAATATATAATGTGGATAATTTTGAATTTAACATAAAAACTACAGTTTAATATTAAAACCGTAGTTTTGTAAAAACTTGATATCTTCACTATGCTTAATTATCAAGTTTTATAGAATGAATTCCTAACACTTTTTAGGAAATGAAATGATTACAACTATTTAAATGGCAAGAAAGAAAAAACGAAAAAGATCAAATAATAAAATATCGAATCTTACAAATACAATTTTAAGTATACTAAAAAAGGACAGAAACCAAGCCTTTAACTACAAACAAATAGCTGCTAAACTTGGTGTAAATGACGCCAGTAGCCGCAACCAAATTATAAAAACTTTAGCTAAACTTGCTGCAAAACAAGAGATAGAACAAGTAGATAGAGGTAAGTTTAAAGCAATTATTAATGCAAAATATCATACAGGGATTTTAGATATGTCTGGTAAAGGAACAGGTTATATTATCTGTGATGATTTTGATGAAGATGTATTTATAGCATCTAATAATATTAATAAGGCGTTAGATGGTGATGAAGTAGAATTCTATGCCTACAAAAGGCGTAAACGAGGAAAAATAGAAGGAGAGATTACCAACATTATAAAACGTGCTAAATCAGAGTATGTAGGGGTAATTCAAATTCAAAAGAATAGTAATTATGCGTTTGTAATACCAGATAATAATAAGATGTACAAAGATATTTTTGTACCTATCAATAAAACTTTAAAAGCAGAAGATGGCGATAAAGTATTAGTAACACTAGAAGACTGGCCAGAAAATGCAGATTCTCCTTACGGTAAAGTGAAACAAATTTTAGGTAAACCAGGAGAACATAGCACAGAAATACATGCCATTTTAGCAGAATATGGTTTACCTCAAGAATTTCCTCATGAAGTTGAAGTATTTGCAAACGAATTAGATACATCTATTACCCAGTCTGAAATAGCCAAACGTAGAGATATGCGTAAAGATTTAACCTTTACCATAGACCCTAAAGATGCTAAAGATTTTGATGATGCCTTATCTTTTGAAGTATTAGATAACGGTTTATATGAGATAGGTATTCATATTGCTGATGTATCACATTATTTACAAGAAGGTACCATTTTAGATGACGAAGCTTACGAGCGAGCAACCTCTATTTATTTGGTAGATCGCGTAGTACCAATGTTACCAGAAGTATTATCAAATAACGCCTGTTCGTTGAGACCACATGAAGAGAAGTATACCTTTTCTGCAGTGTTTCAAATAAATGATAAAGCTGAAATTAAAAACGAATGGTTTGGTAGAACAGTTACGTATAGTGATGCGCGCTATGCTTACGAAGAAGCGCAGGCAGTTATCGAACAGAATCACGATTTTGTCATTCCTGCGAAGGCAGGAATCTCATCAATTAAAACACTTATACCAAAAGAAGTTTCACTCACAGAAAAAACATATAATACTACACCAGAACTAGCAAAAGCAATTTTAACCTTAGATAGACTAGCTAAAATTATGCGCCAAAAACGTATGAGCTCAGGTGCTATCTCTTTTGATAAAGTTGAAGTGAAATTCAATTTAGATGAGGATAATAACCCTGCTGGTGTATTTTTTAAAACCAGTAAAGATGCTAATAAATTGATAGAAGAATTTATGTTGTTAGCAAACCGTAAAGTATCGGAATTTATTGGTAAACAATCTCCGAAAAAAATATTTGTATATCGTGTGCATGACGAACCAGATGAAAGTAAATTAGCATCGTTACAAAATGTAGTTAGCCGCTTCGGGTATAAACTCAATTTTAAAGACAGAAAATCTACAACGGCTTCTTTAAACAACCTTTTAAAAGAAGTAGTAGGTAAAAAGGAGCAAAATTTGGTAGATACCTTGGCGATACGCAGTATGAGTAAGGCAGAATACACTACGCATAACATTGGACATTATGGGTTGGCCTTTGATTATTACAGCCATTTTACCTCGCCTATTCGTCGTTATCCTGATGTGATGGCACATCGCTTATTACAACATTATTTAGATGGTGGAAAATCTGCTAATGAAGCTGATTATGAAGAGAAATGTCAACATTCCAGTAACATGGAAATGTTAGCCACAAAAGCAGAACGCGATTCTATAAAGTACATGCAAATTCGCTTTATGGAAGATCATAAAGACGAAGAGTTTATAGGTGTTATTTCTGGAGTAACCGATTGGGGTATTTACGTAGAAATTATTTCTAATAAGTGTGAAGGTATGGTAAGTGTGCGTGATATGACAGATGACCATTATGCTTTTGATCAAGATTTATACGCTATGGTGGGGAGAAGTACAGGAATGAGTTACCAACTAGGGGAAGAAGTGATTGTAAAAGTTAAAAACACCGATTTAGTTAAGAAACATTTGGATTTTAATTTGGTGGGGAAGGTTACTGAGTAATACTTATTCAGGTAGCGGTAGAAAATCTTTTTCTTTTAGAACCTGCATTATACCTCGCAAAAGATAATTATTATCAAACCTTAAAAAATATTTTCTTGGAGAATGTTCGAAAGGCATTAACATTTTTCTTTCGATAAGACCCTTTAGAATATTAGAAATTTGCTGAGTACTTTTATTTTTTAAAACATTTTTTCTAATATCACTATTAACGATTGTTTGACTTTTATTACTAATAGTCCATTTTAAAATACTTTCTTCTACATTAGTAATTAATTTTCTATCTAAAGATATTTTTAATGCAGGTATGACGATTTCCTCTCTAAAAAATTTATAATCAAGTAATTTATCAATTTTTTCAATTTCATTTTTTAAACCTTTAAGAACAAATTCACACCATTCAGTTAACCCTATTTCCCGTCCACTGTCGGCAATGGATAACTTTTCGTTATATAAATCTCTATCAAGGCAGAAAATAGCTGTCGGATTAATTAATTTACCTTTCTTTATATTGAAGCCTTGTTTTACTAACATAGCATAAGTTAAGAGTCTTCCTGTTCTACCGTTCCCGTTTCCGAAAGGGTGGATCCACATAAATCTGTGATGTGCAAGAGCTGTTTTAATTAAATCGTACTTTGGTGAATCATTCGTTTGTATAAAGTCTACTAGTTCATCCATGTATGATTGAATTTGACTTTCTAATTCTGGTGGTTGATGAAAAGATTTTTTAATTTGAACACTGTAATTTCTGTACTTACCAGGTGTTTTATCTCCCTCTCCTTCAGGAGGCAATGGTAAATCTTTTACTACTATTTTATGAAGCTCTCTTATGAATGAATTATTTATTGGATGGTCATCAATATTTTCATCAATAAATTCCATTGCATTTTGAAGGTTGTCTATTTCAATTTTACTTGGAGTCTTTCGTGTATTTTCTTCTTCTATTCTAGTTTCAATAATTTCAGCAATTGTGGTGTTATTTCCTTCTATTCTTGCTGAGCCCAAACTTTCTAAAAGATGAAATATTTCTTTAATTTGGAAAAACATAAAGGGTCTAGTAGTTCCTCTTAAAACTTTATTCCGTAAACCTTCTAATTCCACAACCAGATTTGTAAGTTCACTATCGAAACTTGGTTGAATTAAATTTAAATCATAATGATTGAAAGACGAAATTATTTCCATATTCAAATGTAACTATTTCATTTTAATGTTAATAACATTTCATATTAAATTATGTAATGTATTGATAGTTAAGTTTTTAAAAAGTAAAAAATGTTAAAAACATTTCATTTTTAGAGTAGAAACATTTCATTTTTTAGATTACAATAATTACATTTATTAACTTCAACTTCAAGGGTGTTTCCTCTTTTAATATTTGTATTACGAATTACCCCTTCAACTTCCCTTTCAAATACCCAAAAGCAGCATCAATATCTTCAAAAACATCTTCTTGTGGCACTAAATCTGGAATAATATCTACAGCTACCAACATGTCTTTAGGTTGCTCTTTGAGTCCAACAAGAAGCACTTCAATACCTTCATTTCGTAAATCGAAAATAGTATCTTCTAAAGCATATAAGCCAGATTGGTCCATATAAGGCACACGATCCATTCTTAAAATAACTGCTTTTACTTCATCTGGTAGCCCTTTTATTTGGTCTTTAAAGTATGAAGTAAATCCAAAAAATAAAGCGCCATACAAGTGTTTTATAATCACTTTATCTTTATAGGCTTCGTAGAATTCTATTTCATCTTGCCAAGGTTTATCGCCATCAATATCTGCCACAGCTCCTACTTCTAAACCTTGTTCGCTAATATCTCCCGATTTTTTCATGAATAGTAAACACGCTAAAGCTACACCAATACCAACAGCTTGAATTAAACTACCAAAAGTGGTAATTAATAATACCAAAATTAAAACTACAGCATCTGCTCGTGGTACTTTTAATAAGTGCTTTAGTCCTTTAAAATCCACAATTTTAAATCCTATAGGAATTAATAAACCAGCCAAAACACAAAGCGGTATATGAGCCGCTAATTGCCCTAAACCTAATAATACAGCCAAAAGAAATAGACCGTGTAAAATACCAGATAAGCGTGTTCTACCGCCAGCATTAATATTAACCACAGTACCTTTTGTAGCTCCAGCACCAGGAATACCACCAATGGCAGCAGCGAGCATGTTACCAATACCCTGTCCTATTAATTCACGATTACTGTTGTGTTTAGTCTTAGTCATATTATCTGCAATAACAGATGTTAATAAAGAATCTATACTACCTAAAACAGCTAAAACAACTGCATACTCTAAAATGGTACTGTAAGCACTAGAGTCAATATCCAAAATACCACCCAATTGAAAGGATGGTAAGCCAGAAGGAATTTCTCCAATTAGAGGCACATCCATTTTAGCAAAATAAGCGATTAGTGTTGCTACTATTAATGCAACTAAAGCACTAGGTATAGCCTTAGTAACTTTAGGAAACACAAAGTAAATTAAAATAGTAATGGCACCTAGTAGGAGTGCATTTATATTAACTTCAGTAAAAAGCCTTGGTAAATCTTGGATAACGGCTATAGTAGATTTAGCAGAACCTAACCCCACAAAAGGGAAGAGTTGCAAAATAACAATAATGAGTCCTACCCCACTCATAAAACCTGAAACTACAGGGTACGGAAAGTATTTTACATAACCAGCAATATTTAAAAACCCGAAAATAACTTGGAATAAACCACCCAATAGAAAAGCAGCAAGAATGATACCCATAGCATTTTCAAGGCTTCCTGTCATCTCAATTGCAGCTGCAACAAGAGTTGCAGAAACCACCGTCATAGGTCCTGTGGGACCACTAGCCTGGGTTTCGGTACCACCAAACATTGCAGCAAAAATACCAACAGCAATAGCACCGTATAACCCTGCAGTAGCACCCATACCAGATTGCACACCAAAAGCTAAAGCAAGCGGAAGCGCAACAACGCCGGCAACTAAACCACCTGTAAAATCTCCTTTTAAATTTTTAACATTATAGAATTTTGAAAGCATGTGTTATAATTAATTATAATGGATATCGACGAAGTTAATTCAAAATTTTTTTAAAATCAATCAATTCAAAACTGTTAATGATTATTTATATCTTAGTAACTCAACACAAAAAGTAATATGGTTTTAACAACAACAGATACAATAGAAGGTTATAAAATTCAAGATTACCTTGGAATTGTTACAGGTGTTTCTAGTAATTTAAAGAAAAAGTATTCCTTTAAAACAGAGAAAAATTTAGAAATAACCTCTTCCTTAATTAACGAAGCTAAAGAAGAAGCATTTCAAAATTTAAAATCTAATGCTTCTAAGTTAGGTGCAAATGCAATTGTAGGCATAACAGTAGATTTTGAAACATCCTCAGCAATGTATTTTTTTGTTTCTGTTGTAGGAACAGCTGTAAAAATTGCTACATAAATGTTTATGTTTTCTTAAATTAAAGCTATGATGGAATAATTATTGATAATTTTACCTTCAGAAATAAAAATATAAAACAATGAAAATAATAATGTCCCTCCTAGTTTTTATGACTTCTTTTGTAACACTAGCTCAAGATAATATTGAAAAAACAGTTGGAGAATTTACCGAATTAAAAGTATACGATTTAATTGAAGTAGAATTAATTAAGTCTGATATAGATAAAGTAGTTATTACAGGTAAAAACAAAAAAGATGTTTTAGTAAATAATAAGAATGGCACATTAAAAATAAAAATGAAACTTGAAGAAGCTTTTGATGGTAGTAATACAAAAGTAAAATTGTTTTACACTAATATTGATGTAATTGATGCTAATGAAGGTGCAAAAGTTTATTCTAAAGATACTATTGAACAATTTGAAATTGACTTAAACGCTCAGGAAGGTGCTGAAATAAAAGTTGATGTAGATGTGAAATATATAAATGTAAGAGCAGTAACAGGAGGAGATATACACACTTCAGGCAAAGCTAAACATCAAGATATATCCATTTACACAGGAGGAGATTATCATGGAGAGGATTTAAAAACTGAGCGCACAGAAGTTTCAATAAGAGCTGCTGGCGAGGCTTACATACATGCCACAAAAAAAGTCACAGCAAAAGTTCGTGCAGGAGGAGACATATATATTTATGGCAATCCTGAAGAGGTAAATGAAAGTAGAGTATTAGGAGGAAGAATTAAAAGAATGGAATAGCTTAGTTGTATAGGTTATTGTTTTATATAACAATTCTTACCATCATAAACTATACATAGTTGTTTATAACCCCTGTTTTTACTACCTTGGGAACTAAACAACCCTGTATTTGTGACAAACTCCAACTATTTTTATCTATTTCTAATATTTGGTTTCTTTTTAAAACTTGCCGCGCAAGAAAGACCTCCTATAAGTGTTTTTACTCATAAAGATTACAATGCTGCATCTCAAAATTGGTCTATTTCACAGGCGGAAAATCGTCATATTTTTGTAGCAAACAACAAAGGCTTATTGGAATATAATGGTTCCAAATGGCGCTTATACGAATCTCCAAATGAAACAATCCTTCGTACAGTTCTTGCTTTAGATGATTTAATATATACAGGAAGTTATCATGATTTTGGATATTGGAAAAGAGATAACTTTGGAAAGTTAAATTATACATCCCTCTCAAAAGAGCTTAATACAAAATTCTTTGAAGATGAAGAATTCTGGAATATTAAAGCATTAAATAATTCAATAATCTTTCAGTCATTAGATCGCATTCATATTTATAATGAAAAGACAACATCTTACAGAATAATAGATTTTGATGAAGAAATAACAAGTTTATTTCAAGAAGGTTCAAATTTCTATTTCCAAAGCTTAAATAAAGGATTATTCAAAATAGAAAGTGGAAGAGCTATTTTGGTTTCTGACGACATAACTCTTAAAGACAATGTTATTGTTAATGTTTACAATCATAAAGGCGATATACTAATATTAACCCAAGATAGCGGTTTTTTCAAACTAACAAACAATCAATTAGTACCATGGGTTATTCCAGCAAATGATTTTTTACTTGATGTAAGTGTTTTTAGCAGTGTTAAACTAAAAGACGAAAGCTATGCATTAGGCACAATATCCAATGGGATTATTATACTTTCTCCAGAAGGAGATTTAAAACTTAAAATAGATCAAACCAATGGATTAAGCAATAATACCATACTATCAATCCATGAGGATAAAGGAAGTAATCTTTGGTTAGGGCTGGATAATGGCATAAACTGTATACATTTAAATTCTCCATACAGTATTTATTTTGATAAAACAGGAACGATAGGCAGTGTTTATGCATCTGAAGTATACAACGGAAAGTTATATTTAGGCACAAATCAAGGCCTATTTTATAAGGATTTAAGTAAAAACGATAGCTTTAAATTTATTAAGGGAACCCAAGGACAAGTGTGGTTTTTAGGAATAATTGAAGGCACTTTATTTTGTGGCCATAATAACGGAACATTTACAATTAGCGATACTATAGCAACAAAAGTTGCTGAAATAAAAGGGACATGGCAATTAAAACCTTTAACTAAAGACCCTTTGGAATTAATACAAGGAAACTACGAGGGATTATGTGTTTTGCATGAGAAAAATGGACAATGGCAACTAAAACATAAAATAAAAAACTACGACCTTTCAACTAGGTATTTTGAGTTTATAGGAAAAAATGATATTTACATGAGCCATGAATACAAAGGCTTATATAAATTAAAATTAAATGATGATTTTACAGAGGTAACTTCATTTTCTCTCGATACTGAATTTGAAAAAGGCATGCATTCTAGCCTTATTAGGCACAATACAAATGTATTATATTCTACACGACATGGGGTTTTTAAGTATAATAAAGATATAAAAGGATTTGAAAGAGATAGTCTTTTAAGTGTATTAATAGATAAAGATAATTTCACTTCAGCCAAGTTGGTATCAGATTCAAAAACAAATAAGCTTTGGAGTTTTTCAACTAAAGGGCTACATTATTTAACCTCATCAAAGTTAAGTGGAGAACAAAAGATATATACATTATCCTTTCCTGAGGATGTTCGTAATGATGTAGTAGGATATGAGAGTGTTACACAAATAGATAATCAACAATTTTTATTAGGGTCTACAACAGGTTATGCTATAATAGATTTAAACAGACTTACTATTAAAGAGCCAGAAGTTAAAATTGACCAAGTAGAAGTTAGTCGATTAGGTAATAATAGTAAAGCACAATTTGTAGACACATCTAATAAATTAGAACTAGAGAATAAGGATAATAATATTCAGTTTTCATATAGCATCTCTGAATACCTTAAAACACAAAAACCAGAATACCGTTACAAACTAGAAGGGATGTATGATAGTTGGAGTAATTGGTCAACCAATGGAAGTGTACTGTTTAAAAACTTACCATACGGAAGTTATACATTTTTATTAAGTGGAAGAGTTGGAAACCAGACTACACTAAATAATGCAAGTTTTACTTTCAGAATTGAAAGACCCTGGTTTTTATCAAACCTAGCAATATCAGCTTATGTTTTAGGTGTGCTTTTATTTTCGTTATTTATGCATAACGTTTACAAACGCTACTACAGGAAACAAAGGGAACGTTTAATGCAAAAAACTACTAGGGAGTTTGAGTTAAGAGAGTTAGAAAACAAACAGCAATTAATGCGTTTTAGAAATGATAAGCTAAAAGAAGATATAGAAAATAAAAATAGAGAATTAGGCATTTCTACAATGAATCTAATTAAGAAGAACGAATTTTTAAGCAGTCTAAAACAAGAATTAGAAAGTGTTGATGATAGTAAATTAAATAAGGTTATTAAAATAATTGATAAAAACTTAAACAATACAGACGATTGGAATTTGTTTCAAGAAGCTTTTAATAATGCTGACAAAGACTTTTTAAAGAAAATAAAAAGCATCCATTCTAACCTAACATCTAATGACCTACGATTATGTGCTTATTTACGTTTAAACTTATCTTCAAAAGAGATAGCACCACTGTTAAATATCTCACCAAGAAGTGTTGAAGTTAAGCGTTATAGACTTAGAAAAAAGATGAATTTACCACATGAAGCCAGTTTATCTGACTATATACTGGAGATTTAATCCACTACACTACGCAATTATACCTATACAATACCACAACATTTTTGCTTTTCGTCTTTTTTGATACCACACAGCAATCGTCTAAAAAGCCTATAAAACCTTAAGTTTTTTAATAATTTGATAAATAATTTAACTTTTTTTTGAAGTGTATACTTTTTGTAGAGGGTAAAAATGAGAATTTATCAATCATTACTTATA
The DNA here is from genome assembly GCF_004310335.1 of Hyunsoonleella pacifica. Taxonomy (GTDB): domain Bacteria; phylum Bacteroidota; class Bacteroidia; order Flavobacteriales; family Flavobacteriaceae; genus Jejuia; species Jejuia pacifica. The sequence goes on from NZ_SIRS01000003.1 coordinate 545,167, forward strand.
ATTTTATAAGACTAACTCAAAACTAATTAAACTATGAGACAATCATTAGTTAAAATACTGATGTTATTTATTGTTGGGTACGCAAGTGCCCAAAATATTGACGTCAGTGGAACCGTACTGGATAATACGGGATTTCCCGTTCCAGGTGTTAACGTGATCGTCAAAAACACAACCAAAGGAACGGTTACTGATTTTGATGGAAATTTTGCGCTCAGCGATGTAGAAAAAGGCGCTGTACTTACTTTTAGTTACGTAGGATACTTGACTAAGGAAGTAATAGTATCAGATGGAAAGAAACTTACCATTGAACTAGAAGAGGATGTAGCTAAACTTGACGAAGTTGTCGTTGTTGGTTACGGAACACAACGGAAAAAGGAAGTTACAGGAGCAGTTTCAGTTGTAGATGCTGAAGCTATTGAAAAACTTAATCCACAAAGAGTGGAGCAAGCACTGCAAGGACAAATAGCAGGTGTAAATGTAACATCCACATCAGGGTCTCCTGGTGCTGGTGCTAATATCAGGATTCGTGGTATTACTACAAATGGCGATAACAGACCATTAATATTAGTAGATGGTAACGTTATAGAAGACCTTTCCGTAATAAACCCTAACGATATTAAAAGTGTAAATGTTCTTAAAGATGCTACAGCAGGTATTTATGGTGTGCGTGGAGCAAATGGTGTTATCTTAATTACTACCAAAACAGGAAGAAAGAATTCAGAATTAAAATTTCAAGTAGATGCCTATACAGGTTTTCAAACATCTAGTAGTAAGGTTGATCTTTTAGACCCGCTTAATTTTGCAATTTATGTAAATGATGCTGCAGATGAAACGCGTTATTTTGTGTATCCTCAAGAAGGTACAGATTGGCAAGACGAAGTATTTAAAACAGCAGCAATTTCAAACATTAATTTTAGTGGTAGTGGTGGTACAGAGAAATCAGCATATACCTTTGGAGCTTCTTATTTAAATCAAGATGGTATTGTAGGAGCTGGTAAAAACAACTTTGAAAGGTTTACAGCAAGACTAGGATACCAATACGACATCTTAGACAATTTAAAGTTATCTACAACAGCATTATATACAAATTCTACCAAAAATAATTTACCAGAAGGAAGTATTGGTTCTGTTTTATACAGTGCGGTAAATATTAACCCTGATTTACCTTTAAGAGATGAAAATGGCGATTTTTCACTTGCGAATGATATTTCACAAATTGAAATAATTAATCCTTTAGCTCAAATAGCAAACACACACAATATTACAAGGGTGGATAAATATAGTGGTACTATTGGATTAGACTACACTTTTTTAGAACATTTTACTGTAAGCTCTAAATTTCAGATAAATTATTCAAATGTTTTAGATGATGTATTTTTTCCTATAGTAGATTATGGTAATGGTAAATCTTCTAACAGAGAAACTAATGAAGTACAAGATTTTAGTGATTTATACACAGATTATACTTGGGATAACTACATAAACTATACAAATACATTTGCTGAAGATCACAATGTAACGGTGCTATTAGGTATGTCAACGTTTAGAACCAGAGGTCATTTTTATGGACATAGTGGGCTTCAACTAAGAAACGCTAGTAATTCAGTAAGAGATGCTTTTGTGGATGGATGGATTGGCGATAGAGTTGAAGGTGTTATTTCAGATAGAATTAACGATGCCTCTAAAGCTTTGGGAGGAGATCAGTTCGACTCTCGATTATCATCAACATTTGCAAGAGTGCAATACAGCTACAAAGGGAAATATTTGTTATCTGGTGTGATTCGTAGAGATGTGTCTTCAAGGTTTTCTACAGAGAATAACAATAACGTAGGCTATTTCCCGTCCGGTTCGATAGGATGGAATGTCTCAGATGAAGATTTTTTTAATACAGATGGGTGGATTAATTCTTTAAAGTTAAGGGCAAGTTACGGTATTATAGGTAATGACAGAATTGATGATTTTGCTTTCTTAACAAGATTAGACGGAGAAGCAACCATAGATTCTGGAGACCCAAATGTTATTGATGAGAATGATTTGCTTAACGGTGTTGGTGCAGGAACAATAGGTAATCCTAACTTAAAATGGGAAGAGCAAGAAACAGCAAACGTGGGTTTGGATGCCAGATTATTTAATAATGCAATTAGCATTACAGTAGATGTATTTAGAAAACAAACCAAAAACTTATTGATACAACCCCAAGCGCCAGGTATAATTGGTGTGGGAGCACCAGGTGCTGCATCGCCATTTATCAATGCAGGAACAGTGCAAAACCAAGGTGTGGAGTTTATGATTGGATACAATAAAAACTTCTCAGATGATTTCTCATTCAATACAAGTTTTAATATGACTTATTTAGAAAATGAGGTAACGTCATTAAACGGAAGAGATGTGCCTCCTGGCGGAGAGTTTGGTGTAGGTATTAGCCAGAACGATATCTCTCGTATGGTAGTGGGAGAGCCTCTAGGGTATTTTCATGGATATCAAACTGATGGTATATACCAAACACAGCAAGAAATAGATATTTTAAATGCAGGATCGCCAACAGGTACATTTAGTACTGTTGGAGATATAGCTCCAGGAGATTTAAGATTTGTAGATACAAATGGTGATGGACAAATTACAGATGATGATAGAACCAATATTGGTGATGCGATACCAGATTTTACATTTGGATTCAACATTGGATTTTCTTACAAGAATCTTGATTTTAGTGCAAATGCTTTTGCTTCGGTAGGAAATGATATGATAAGAGATTATGAGCGTAAAGACTTATTTGCTAACAGAGGCACTTATGTATTAGAGCGTTGGCAAGGGTCTGGAACAAGCAATTTTGTTCCAAGAGCCGTTGCAGGAGCAAACATTAATACCGATTTGTTTTCAGATTTTGTAGTTGAAGACGCATCCTTCTTGCGCTTGCAAAATATTCAAATAGGATATACTATAAACAATGATGGTTTCAAAGAAACCGGAATTGATAAAATTAGAATCTATATATCTGGAAACAATGTATTTACATTGACAGATTACAAAGGTTATGATCCTTCTGCAACTTCAGATACTGGAATAGATGGAAACGGACCAATTGGAGCAGGAATAGATAAAGGATTCTATCCCGTAGCAGCCACTTATTTATTAGGAGTTAATTTAAATTTTTAAGCAATGAAAAAGATAAAAAAATTAAAGTACATATTTTTCACAGTGCTACTTACTTTGGCAGCATGTGATGAATTTACAGAAGTTGACCCTATAGGCCCAAATGCGGATAACTTTTTCAATACTGAAGAAGAGTATGAAGACGCATTAATTGGTGCTTATGATTTATTACAAGGAACGTTTTGGGGTAATTTATTGGCTGTATCTGCCTCTGATGATTATGGCTCTGGAGGTGATGCATTTAACTACGACCAGCCTGTTATTCAAAACATAAATTATATGATTCAAACTCCTGCAGACCAAGAGCAATTGAGAAGTGTTTGGCAGTTGATGTATGCAGGAATGAATCGGGCTAACTACTTATTAGAAAATAAAGATAAACTTGATTTTTCAGGTAAAGATGAAATTTTAGCACAAGGTTATTTTTTAAGAGCTTATTATGCATTTCAACTGGTTAAATTTTTTGGGAATATACCCTTAAAAGTTGAGGAAAGAAATGGTGTAAATAGAATTGCTGAGGCTCAAGTTTTAGCAGGAGATGAACTATCTATGGAAAGAGTAGCCAGTAAATCAGTCGCATTTGCATTAATTCAAGAAGATTTAAAAGAAGCCATCCCTAATTTACCGCCTGGGCAAGACCAACCCTATAAAGTTACAAAAGGTGCTGCCCAGGCACTTTTAGGCAAGGTATACTTGTTTGATGGCAAATATGCAGATGCAGCAACGGTGCTAAATCAAGTAATTTCAAGTAATCAATACACGCTTACAACAGGAGACGATTATGTAAATATGTTTACTACTGGTGGCGAAAATGGGCCAGAATCTGTTTTTGAAATTCAATACACTAACGTTGAAGGAGCTGATTGGGATTGTATACATTGTAGTGAAGGGTCTTACTTTGTTCAATTTAATGGTCCAAGATCCCCGTTTGACGATTCTGTTTATGCATCAGGTTGGGGCTTTTTATTACCATCACAAATGTTATATGACTTGTATGATGAGAATGATGCAAGAAGAAACGTAACAATTTTTGATTTAAGAGAGTTAAGAGATTCAGGAGGAAATTATTCAGCTCCTAGAGAAGATACAGGATTTTACAATCATAAATATATGCCTAGAAAAGCTGATAAATCAGGAAATGCCAATACTGCTGAATTAGTGCATAAAAACAATTATAGGGCAATTAGGTACGCAGATGTATTATTAATGGCAGCAGAAGCAGAAGCTCAAAGTGGAGGCTCAAATGCTGAAACATATTTGAATTTGGTAAGAGCTAGAGCTTATGGTAATAATAATATGGATTATAATTCAAGTGAAGGAGCACTATTAGACGCTATTTACCTAGAACGTAGAAAAGAATTAGCAGGAGAAGGTCATAGATTTTTTGATTTAGTAAGAACAGGTACAGCAAAAACTGCATTTGATGATTACAATGCTAATAAACCAGAGGATTTTGATGTAATCAACTTCACAGTAAATAAAAATGAAGTATTTCCTATTCCTTTGATTGAGTTAAAATTGGCTCTAGCCGAAGAAACATGGGGACAAAACCCAGGATATACAAACAACTAAACTAAACATTAAGATAAAAAATTAAAAAGATGGATTTATTAAAAAAAGGAATTTATGCTCTATCAATTTTATTGGTAGGTTTTATTACATCTTGTGAGCAAGAAGAAGATTTAAACATAATAGCAGGCTTAGATTTTGTAGTGGCCACGCTAAATGTAGAAGGTACTGAAACAGGAGTTTTACCGTCAACTGTTCCACCAGATGGAAGAATTGTATATACTGTAGATTTTGGAGATCCAAATTCTGGAGATGATGTGTTTATGACTAGTGGACCTATGGTAACCTACACCTATCCTGAAGAGTCGGCGACATATACAATAACAGTAACAGCTTCTTTATCAGGAAGAGAAGATGTAACAATAACAAAAGAACACACAGTAGTGTTTACGGTTGAGGTAGACCCTGAAGATGCGCCTCCTATTGTTGGAAGATGGAAGTTAGCTCCAGAGGCAGCAGCGTTGGGTGTTGGTCCAGCTTTAAATGATATTTCATGGTGGTCTAATTCTACAGAAGATGTAACCACAAGAGCCTGTTTATTTGATGATGAATATGTATTTAACCAAGATGGCACATTTCAAAATATTATGGGAGATCAAACATGGGTAGAGCCATGGCAAGGAGCAGCTGCAGAAGAATGTGGTGTACCTGTATTTCCTCATGATGGTTCTGCTTCAGCTACATATACTTTTGCAAGTGGTATGATTACCATAAACGGTAGAGGTGCTTTCTTAGGTTTGTCAAAAGTCGTTAATGGTGCAGAGTTGGCATCTCCTGGAGATGCTCCAGATTCGGTTACCTATATGGCTACACTTATAGATGATAATACATTAGAGTTAGATATTGAAGTAGCTGGTGGAGGACATTGGTCTTTCAAAATGATTAAGCAAGCGCCTCCTACAGAATCCCCAGTAGTAGGAACATGGAAATTAGCACCAGAAGCAGCAGCATTAGGGGTTGGTCCGGGGTTGAATGATATTTCTTGGTGGTCTAATTCCTCTGAAGATGTAACCACAAGAGCCTGTTTATTTGATGATGAGTATGTATTTAATGCTGACGGAACGTTCCAAAATGTTATGGGAGATCAAACATGGATAGAACCTTGGCAAGGTGCATCCGCTGAGGAGTGTGGAGCTCCTGTATTTCCACATGACGGTACAGCTTCAGCTACATATACCTATGATGAAAGTGCAGGTACATTAACCATTAATGGTAGAGGCGCATTTATGGGCTTAGCGAAAGTTGTAAACGGTGCTGAATTAGGAAGTCCTGCTGATGCTCCAGACTCTGTGACTTACATAGCAAGCATTGATGGAAATACAATGGAATTAGATATTGAAGTAGCTGGCGGAGGACATTGGTCTTTTAAACTAACAAAAGAAGCCCCTCCAGCAAATCCACTAGTAGGTACATGGAAAATAGCACCAGAAGCAGCAGCATTAGGAGTTGGTCCGGGATTGAATGATATTTCATGGTGGTCTAATTCTTCAGAGGATGTAACTACAAGATCGTGTTTATTTGATGACGAATACGTTTTTAATAGCGATGGTTCGTTCCAAAATGTGCTTGGAGATCAAACATGGTTAGAAGGTTGGCAAGGCAATAGTGGAGAAAGTTGTGGAAGCCCGGTATTTCCTCATGATGGTTCAGCATCAGCTACATACACTTATGATGAAGGGGCTGGAACTATAACAATAGACGGCAGAGGTGCATTTTTAGGTTTGGCAAAAGTAGTAAATGGCGCTGAATTAGGAAGTCCTGCTGATGCTCCAGACTCGGTTACTTACATCGCAAATTTAGATGGCGACACTTTGGAAATAGACATTGAAGTAGCAGGAGGAGGACATTGGTCTTTCAAATTGATACGACAATAGAAGATTACTGATAAAACAAATAAGATACAAAGTGGTATCTGGTATTGATACCACTTCTTGAATCTTAGAATATAATAATCAACCGATATCAACATAACTAGATAAAATATGAAGAACAATTTATTAAAATTAATGTTTCTCTTATTTACTTCAGCAATTTTTGCTCAAGCAAACAAAGTTGAGATAGTAAAGAATGATCAAGGAACCAAATTAGTCGTAGATGGTAAAGATTTTATGATTAATGGTATGAATTGGGATTATGTTCCAATAGGTACAGACGTAACAAATGCAAATTTTTATAAGCAATCAGACGATGTTATTAAAGCAGGTCTTGATACAGAAATGGGGCTTCTAAAAAACATGAATGTTAATGTTATTAGACAGTATACAGGTGTGCCCAAAAAATGGGTAACCTATATCTATGAAAAATATGGTGTATATACCCTGTTAAATCACACATTTGGACGCTACGGATTAACAATAAATGGTGTTTGGACACCGGTCACTATTTATTCAGACGAAAAAACACAAGCGCTATTGGTTTCTGAAATGATGCAATTGGTAGAAGATTATAAAGACGTTCCTGGGATTTTAATGTATATGATGGGAAATGAAAACAACTATGGGTTGTTTTGGCAAGGCGCAGAAACTGAAGATTTTCCCGAAGGAGAAGAACAAAAACGAGCTGTAGGAGAGAAAAGAGGAAGACCTATGTATCGCTTGATGAATGAGGTTTCCAAAAAAATGAAAGAAATGGATCCTAATCACCCTGTAGCAATTTGTAATGGGGATGTGTTATTCATAGATATCATAGCAGAGGAATGTAAAGATGTTGACGTGTATGGAACCAATACATACAGAGGAGAGTCTTTTGGAGATTTTTTCCAAGTAGTAAAAGACAAACTGGATAAACCTGTAATGTTTACTGAATTTGGAGCAGATGCATACAACGCATTAGCTCAAAAAGAAGATCAATATTGGCAAGCACATTTTAATTTATCAAACTGGAAGGAAATTTATGAAAATGCAGCAGGATTAGGAAAAGTAGGAAACTCAATAGGGGGTTTTACATTTCAGTTTAGTGATGGATGGTGGAAATTAGGATTTGATGACAGAAAAGATGCTGATACACACCAAACTGGTGCTTCATGGAGTAACGGAGGGTATTATCATGACACAAAAGATGGTTCCAATAACATGAATGAAGAATGGTTTGGTATTTGTGCCAAAGGACCAACAGATTCTCGAGGATTATACGATTTATACCCTAGAGCATCGTATTACACCTTAAAAGATGCACACGCATTAAACCCTTATGGAGAAGGTGTAGACTTAGAATTTATTGATAATTATTTTGATAATATCAATATCATGGATGCTGTCTTAAGAGCGCGTGGCGATAAAGCAGCACTATCAGGAGGCGATTCAGATAAACTAAGCATAAGCAGATTATCGGCACAGTTTACAACCTTTAATACAGGAGGAAGTTTAATCACAACCCCTGAAACAGCAGATCCCGACGATGCACAAACCTTCCCGAATCAATTAGGATTCGATCACATGCAATCTTATTTTGTTGGTATCCAAGGAAAACCATCGTCAAATATGACTGCTAATGTGGATTTCAATATTTTAGGTAATGTTGCAGCAAATCCTATAAATGAAATATTTTATGAGAATGTAGGTCGCCCAGTTAATATTATCAATGCAGAAGGAGATCCGGTAACCATTACAGATAATAACCGTGTGCGTGTGTACCAAGCAGAATTTGAATGGAAAGCAAAAGATTTTGATTTAAAAGGGTTTTACAGAACAGGGCATTACCATTGGGCTTATGAAGGTGATTTCTTTAACCTCTATCCAGAGGCCAATTACGGACCTAATTTAGATATCTATAACGGAGAAATTTTAGGAGTTGAAGTTGATGGTAAAGGAGACTTAAAAGGACTTAAAGCCGCATTTGGACCTCAATTATGGTGGGGAGCAAATCCAGGTTTTTTAATTAAATATGGCACTCAATTTAAGCATTGGGATATTACAGGTATTTACCATAGAGATTTAAATACTTCACTACGTTTTGATGAGAATGGACGCCGTGTCTTGGATTCCAATCAGATAACCAGTGGTATAATTGCGCCATGGCCAACCGAGAGAGCAACACTTGCTTTGGAGAGAGAGTTTGGACATTTTGGTGTAACATTAGGTGGAATTTGGGGAGGAAATCCATTAAACGGAAGTTCTTTTCAGATATACTCGCCAAATAATGATGCCGTAGTTATTGATAAAATACAAAGCAGTGACAACTGGGGAGCTAAAGCAAAACTTACGTATCAGAAAGGTAGTTTTAATTGGTATGCGCAAGGTTCTTACATGGGCTTGGTAGCTAATGGAGGTGTAGATCAAACAAGAACATTTACTGGTTGGAGACTTAAAGATTCCGGAAGTGGGAATATGACGAATTTCCTAACAGGTTTTGCGCTTTCAGCAGGTAATTTTCAAATCGCACCTAATTTTATGTACCAACAACCATTGGTAGATCCTATCCCAAATGGAGTGACTGGTCCAGGGAGATTAAGAAATGTTATTGATGATCCATTTGCTGTAAGAAATGGAAACAGAGAGACTACCGCGGGAGAATTATTACTAACCTTCGATCCTACTCCTGGAACATGGATGTATGAGTGGGATAATGATAGATCTGAGGATGCAAAGTTTGCTATGAATTTAGGGTTTACCTACCGCCATTTACCTACGCAAATGGATGGTCACATAGGGTTCTTAGCAGATCGTACATTCTTCGCTTTTGGAGAATCTGCACCAGCTGAAGATTTATGGGAACTGCATTCGCGTATGGTATCAAAAGTTAATTCAGATTTTGGTATTATTGGTAACTTCTACTATGGAAATGGTCAAGCCAATGGTGATTCGCAAAGAACAATTACACGTTTTGGTGGAGATGTAAGGATGATGTATAAAAACATGAAGTTAATGTCTCATGTTAAAATAAATGATTGGGGACCTTTTGACTACCATCGTGATTTCAACTTAACATACCCATTACAGTTAATGCTAGATGTATCTACAACTTTAGGTAAACCAGATTGGTTTATACTACCAAGTACACAAATTGGAATTAGAGGGATGTGGCGTTCTATGGACCAAAACTCCCCACGCTTCTTACCAAATCAAACAGCAGAGTTTCAAACGGAACCAACTGTAAGTCCTGTAGGTTTCCCTAATGGAACAGAATGGGAAATAAGAACGTATATACATATCAACATTGGTAAATAATACAGATTATATTATGAATAAAATAAAATTTAAATATTACACCACTCTCGCTTTGATGTGTGCTGTGATAATAAGTTGTGATAGAGAAATATCAGAAGATTTTGAACTAGCTACATTTCCTTCAAATGCAGATATATACACTGATGCTCCAGTAGGGCTTACAGATGAGTTTTTTGAGTCTTTTGATCCAGCTACAGGAGCCAATACTGAAGGTTTTGGTACCGACCAAAATGAAGCTTATGAAGGAAACTCTTCTATAAGAATAGATGTGCCAAGTCCAACAGATCCTAATGGAGGCTACATAGGAGGTATTTTTAGAGATAGAGGAGAAGGGAGAAATCTAACAGACTTTGATGCTCTAACATTTTGGGCAAAAGGGTCTACTACTACTACAATTGATAATGTAGGCTTTGGTACCGACTTTGGCTTAAATAGGTATGCAGTGAATTTGAAAGACATAGAGCTTTCTACCAAATGGAAAAAGTATATTATTCCAATACCAGACCCTTCAAAATTAGTTCAGGAACGTGGTATGTTTATATTCTCTGCAGGTACACAAAACACTAATGGAATTGGTTACACCTTTTGGATTGATGAACTACGTTTTGAAAAACTTGGGACTGTTGCACAACCTAGACCTTCAATTCTTGGAGGTCAAGACCAAACAGCACAAGGAAACGTTGGGATCTCTCTTCCGGTAACTGGTTTGACTCAAACTATGAATCTACCTGATGGACGAGATGTTACTGTAGAGGCAGCACCAGCATATTTTGATTTTGAAACGTCTAATCCTTTTGTTGCTTCTGTTAGTGAAGAAGGTCTTGTTTCTATTGATGGATTAGGTGAAGTTGATCCACAAACAGGTTTGGTAGATAATAAGGCTACAATTACTGCAAGTATTGCTGGAGTTGAAGCAGCAGGTTCTATGACTATTGAGGCAGTTAATATTGAAGTGATCTCTATTTTCAGTGATTTATATGCTAACATAGCTGTGGATAACTACAATGGTTTTTATGAACCATTTCAAACAACCCTTGGAGGGTTTGTAGAAGAAGATGGAAATAATATTATAGACTATACAATGCTAAATTTTGTAGCTATAGAGTTTTATGGTAGAGATGGTAGCGGAGTACCGCCTGTTGATGCAACAGACATGACACATTTACATATAGATATAAGAGTAAATGAAGCTGTAGAAGCAACAGATTATATCAATATTTCCTTGCATAATGATTTTACACAAGCCACAGAGGTTTCAGGAACATTCGCTATATCTGGTTCAGATTTAATTGCAAATGAATGGGTACAATTTGATATTCCTTTATCTAGTTTTAGTGGACTTACAGAAAGAGATGCAGTTGGTATGATGCTTTTTGTCTCTGATGCTACAATTGCTAATGCTTCTTTAGACAACATATTTTTCTATGCTGAACAATAATAAAAATTTGCTTAAAAATGATAAATAAAATTTTAAATAATAGGATGACTACCAGCCTAATAGGCGGTATGTTAAGTGTAGCTTTGGTTTTTTTAATTGCAAGTTGCGATCCAGATGAAACACAAACAGTAACTAATTTCAATACTATCGTGTTAGAAGAAGAGTTTGATGTAGATGGCGAACCAAACAGTGCTGTTTGGACTTATGATATTGGAACTGGCGATAACGGGTGGGGAAATAATGAGTTACAATATTATACAGATAGGCCTGAAAACGTAGTTGTAGAAGATGGAATGCTTAAAATTACTGCTATTAAAGAGAATTTTGAAGGCGCTAGTTTTACTTCAGCTAGGCTTTTAACAAAAGGGCTTTTTGAACAACAGTACGGTAGATTTGAGGCTCGAATGAAATTACCATTTGGTAAAGGGATGTGGCCTGCATTTTGGATGCTGGGGTCTAATATTGATGAAATAGGTTGGCCTTTTTGTGGTGAGATTGATATTATGGAAAATGCAGGATCTAAACCTACAATTGTTAGTGGAGCTGTACATGGTCCTGGCTATTCAGGAGGAAACCCAATACTAAAAAAATATGAGTTTGAAAGCACTCGTGTTGACACAGAGTTCCATGTCTATGGAATAGAATGGGGCCCACGATATATTAATTATTATGTTGATGACGTGTTATATTTTCAAATTACTCCAGAGAGTTTAAAGGATGAAGACGTTCCAGAATTCAATTGGGTTTTTGATAATGGTCCGTTTTATATGCTTATCAACTTAGCTGTAGGTGGAAATTTTGATGGAAACCCTACTGAAGATACTGTATTTCCTCAAACTATGTACATAGACTACGTAAGAGTGTATGCAGCAGAATAAATAGCTTTTATAATATAAGGGCTAGCACTAAAAGACTATAGTTAGCCCTTTAAAGTTTATACAGATTATTTTACAAACTATGATTGTTACAGAACCAAACAAAGTTTCAGACGAAACAAGGGATATAAAAGGAGAATTAATCACTTTTAATAATGAAACCTATTATAAGATTTCTAATAGTGATGAGATGCGTCCGTTTTTTATGAGTATTGTAAGTGATTCCAACCACTGGATGTTTATATCAAGCAATGGCGGTTTAACTGCTGGACGTAAAAATGCAGAATATTCATTATTTCCTTATTACACAGATGACAAGATTACCGAAATGGCTGAAACTACAGGTAGTAAAGCTATTTTCCAAATAACTAAAAACGGAAATAGACATCTATGGGAGCCTTTTTCTATTCGTCAAACAGGTATTTATAAAACACAAACAAATCTTTATAAAAACAGGTTTGGTAATAAAATAGTTTTTGAGGAAAACAACCTTGATTTAGGATTAACTTTTAGATATGAATGGAATTCTAGTAACAAATTTGGTTTTGTAAAAAAATCTACTTTAATCAATAATTCAGATGTAAACATTCAAGTAGCACTGCTAGATGGGTTACAAAATATATTACCAGCAAGTGTTACCGCTGATTTACAAAACAGTAGAAGTAACCTTGTTGATGCATATAAGAAAAGTGAGCTTCAAGAAGCAGTTGGTTTAGGAGTTTACGCATTAAGTTCTGTTATCGTTGATAAGGCAGAACCAAGTGAAGCCTTAAAATCAAATATTGTTTGGTCTACAGGTTTAGAGAATCCAACATATTTACTATCATCATTACAATTAGATAATTTTAGAAAAGGAAAAACACTTTCCCAAGAGATGGATGTGAAGGCTGAAAAAGGAGCCTATTTTGCATGTACAGAAATTGAATTATTAGCAGGACAATCCAAAAACTGGATGTTTATAGCTAATGTAAACCAATCTATTTCTGATGTGATTAAAATCTCTGAAATCATTAAAAATGAATCAGATTTAAAAGAGTTAGTTCAAAAAAATATTGATTTAGGAACAAAGAACTTAATTGGTTTAACAGCTAGTTCTGATGGGTTGCAGCAAACTGATGACCCATTGATAAGTATGAGGCATTTCTCAAATACCCTGTTCAACATTATGCGTGGTGGTATTTTTGACGATGGATATACTATTGAAAAATCAGATTTTTCAAAATATATAGCTAATGCCAACAAGGACGTTTTCAAAGAAAAAGAATCACTATTAACTAGCTTAAGCGATATATTTTCTTTAGATGAAATTCTAAATATTGCAGAGCATGATAGCAATAAAGATTTTCAACGTTTATGTTTTGAATACTTACCCTTAAAGTTTAGTAGAAGACATGGTGATCCGAGTAGACCTTGGAACAAATTTTCCATAAATACAAGAAATGAAATAGATGGTTCCAAAGTTTTAGATTATGAAGGAAACTGGCGAGATATTTTCCAAAATTGGGAAGCATTAGCACATTCATACCCCAATTACATAGAAGGTATGATTCATAAGTTTTTAAATGCAACAACTTTTGAAGGGTATAATCCTTACCGTGTAACGAAAGGAGGTTTTGATTGGGAGGTAATCGAAGAGCACGACCCTTGGTCATACATAGGTTATTGGGGAGATCATCAAATTATATATTTATTAAAATTCTTAGAGTTTATTGAGGATTATTTTCCAGGACGATTAGAGAAGCGTTTTAACCAAGATGTATTTGTATATGCTAACGTACCTTACATTATAAAAAGCTATCAAGACACTTTAAAAAACTCAAAAGACACAATTGATTTCGATCATAAATTAGACCAAACCATTCACAAGCGAAGAGATGTTTTGGGAGCTGATGGTGCTCTATTATTAGATAAAGATTCAAATATTTATAGAGTTAACTTTATAGAGAAAATACTAGCAACAGTACTTTCCAAAATTTCAAATTTTATTCCAGAAGGCGGTATTTGGTTAAATACACAACGTCCTGAATGGAATGATGCTAATAACGCATTAGTAGGTAATGGCGTGTCAATGGTAACGTTGTATTACATCTACAGATTCTTAAATTTCTTTGAAGGTATTGTTTTAAAGGCAGAAACTAAGTCTGTAAAAGTTTCCGAAGAATTAATTCTTTTCTTTAATAAAGTAACCGAAACACTTCAAAATAATGCAAATATTTTATCAGGAACTATTTCAGACAGAGATCGTAAAACAGTACTTGATGGACTAGGCAAAGCAGGAAGTAATTATAGAGCAACAATTTATAAAAATGGATTTACCAGTGCTAAAACAGAATTAAGCTTTGCAGAAATATCCAGTTTTATTGAAGTTACAAAATCTTATTTAGAACATAGTATTGATGCCAATAAGCGTGAAGATAACATGTACCATGCTTATAATTTGATGACAGTTGAGAATAACGAAGGCGTATCTATTTCTTATCTATCTGAAATGCTTGAAGGACAAGTAGCAGCTTTAAGTTCTGGTTACCTCTCCCCTATCCAAGCACTTAATTTATTAGACGGATTAAAGGCTAGTGCATTGTTTAGAGAAGATCAATATAGCTATATTTTGTATCCAGATAAAACATTGCCAAGATTTGATAAAAAAAACAATATACCTGCACATAAAGTTGCGCAATCTACACTATTAAAACAGTTGGTAGCCGATGGTAACAAACAAGTTATTGAGCAAGATGCTCGTGGAGACTACCATTTTAATGGTAATTTTAATAATGCCAATAGCCTAGTATCTGCTTTAAAGAGTCTAGATGAAAAATATCAACCGTTGGTTGAAAACGATAAAGAAGCACTACTACAAATCTTCGAAGATATTTTTGATCACAAATCATTTACAGGCCGTTCCGGCACATTTTTCGGTTATGAAGGTTTAGGTTCTATTTATTGGCATATGGTTTCTAAGTTATTACTAGCAGTTCAAGAAAACTGTTGGATGGCGATTAATAATGGAGAAGATCAAAAAATAATAGGACGATTATTAGATCATTATTATGAAATAAATGCAGGAATAGGTGTTCACAAATCACCAGAATTATATGGTGCATTTCCAACAGACCCGTATTCTCATACGCCAGCAACAAAAGGAGCACAACAACCAGGAATGACAGGTCAGGTTAAAGAAGACATATTAAGTCGATTTGGTGAACTTGGTGTTTTTGTAGAGGATGGAAAAATTACGTTTAAACCCCACTTATTGCAAGTCAAAGAATTTTTAAAATTACCATCAGTATTCAGTTTTTCAAATACTAAAAGTAAGCAGCAAGATATAGAAATGAAAGAAGATACGCTTGGTTTTACGTATTGCCAAGTACCAGTTATTTACAAATTGTCTAGTAAAGAGCAAATACAGATACAGTTTAATAATAGTAGAGTTGTTGTTTTTGATAAACTACAACTAGACTGGGAAACCTCTAAATCTATTTTCGAGCGAAAAGGAGAGGTAAATCAAATAATTGTTTCAATAAAAAAATAGAGTAACGTATTGAAAGTTAATAAGAACATAACAGCAGCAGATATTCTAGGAAACCCTAAGTATTTAGCCATATCCTATGGAGGCTATCGTCATAAAACTAGGGATATTCAACCCACCCTTGAAGAGCTTAAGGACGATATGAAACTATTGTTTGCTATGGGTATAAGAGTTTTAAGGACATACAATGTGCAGTTGCAGCAGGTACCAAACTTGTTACGGGCCATAACCGAATTGAAAAAGGAGAATAGCACTTTTGAGATGTATGTCATGTTAGGTGCTTGGATAGATTGTGCCAATGCTTGGACAGATAAAATACCCAATCATGAGGTAGAGAGTCAACAAAATGCAGGAGAAATTAAACGAGCTGTGGCTTTGGCGCAACAATATCCAGATATAGTAAAAATTATCGCAGTAGGAAATGAAGCCATGGTACATTGGGCAACAAGTTATTTTGTTCGTCCTAACGTAATTTTAAAATGGGTAAACCATTTACAGGAACTAAAGTTAAAAGGCGAATTACCTAATGATTTATGGGTTACAAGTTCTGATGATTTTTCGTCCTGGGGCGGTGGAGATCCGGTGTATCATACAGAAGATTTAAACAATCTAATCAGAGCTGTAGATTATGTTTCTATGCACACCTACCCTATGCATAACTCTCATTATAATCCTGCCTTCTGGTTAGTGCCAGAAGAAGAAGTACAGTTATCTGATAAGGAAAAAATAGAATCAGCAATGCAACGTGCTTTATCATTTTCTCAAAAGCAATACGATGCAGTAGTTAACTATATGCGAAGTTTAGGTATTAATAAGCCAGTACACATAGGCGAAACAGGTTGGGCAACCTTATCTAACGATTACTATGGGAAAAATGGCTCTAGGGCTACAGATGAATATAAATCAGGGAGATACTATGATTTAATGCGAAAATGGACCAATAAAGAAGAAATATCCTGTTTTTACTTTGAGGCTTTTGATGAGCCTTGGAAAGACGTAACTAATGAGCAAGGTTCTGAAAATTATTTTGGACTATTTACAGTAGGCGGAAAAGCAAAATATGCTATATGGCATTTAGTGGATAAGGGTGTTTTTGACGGATTAACCAGAGATGGAAATCCAATTACTAAGACGTATAACGGTAAAAAAGAAGCATTACTTAATGACGTTCTTGTGCCACCTCGTAGAGAGGAACTCACTTTAAATTATTGATTATGAAAAACTATGTGTTAATACTTTTAGCTTGTTTTATCTGGTCTTGTGGTAATGATAAAAAGAAAGACATAACTCCAATAATAGAAAATAACCAATTGACAGCTAAAGATATTTTAGGAAATAAAGAATATTTGGCCATGTCTTATGGCGGTTACAGATATGCCGATCATAACATTGAGCCAACACTAAAAGAGCTTAAAGAGGATATGTATCTCTTGCATGCCTTGGGTATTAGAATGGTTAGAACTTAT
Source organism: Hyunsoonleella pacifica (assembly GCF_004310335.1). Taxonomy (GTDB): domain Bacteria; phylum Bacteroidota; class Bacteroidia; order Flavobacteriales; family Flavobacteriaceae; genus Jejuia; species Jejuia pacifica. The sequence continues at coordinate 562,359 of NZ_SIRS01000003.1, forward strand.
AAAGTACACAAGCCTCAAGCAGAAAATCTTTTAAAAGCAATTACCGAGATAAAACAAGAAAACTCAAGTTTTGAAATGTATGTCATGCTGGGAGCTTGGATTGATTGTAAAAATGCTTGGACGGATAAAGCCCCAATACATAATGAAGAAAGTGAAGACAATAAACCACAAATGGAAAAGGCAGTAGCATTGGCAAACCAATATCCAGATATTGTAAAAGTGATTGCTGTAGGAAATGAGGCAATGGTAAAATGGGCTGCATCCTATTATGTAGAACCTTGGGTAATTTTAAAATGGGTTAATTACCTCCAAGATTTAAAGAAAAATGGAACCTTATCTAAAGACCTATGGGTAACAAGTTCAGACAATTTTGCCTCTTGGGGTGGCGGTGGTAATGAGTACCATGTAGAAGATTTAAATCAATTAATAAAAGCTGTAGACTTTCTTTCTGTACACACCTACCCTATGCATGACACACACTATCAACCAGAGTTTTGGTTAAATCAAGAAGGTTTGGAAGACAAAACGGATATAGAAAAAATAGAAATCTCTATGCTAAGAGCCAAATCCTATGCTATAATGCAAACTGATAATGTAAAGAAGTATATGGAAAGCATTGGCGTAAATAAGCCTATTCATATTGGCGAAACAGGTTGGGCTAGTTTTTCTTCAGGGCATTATGGTACCACGGGCTCAAAAGCTTGTGACGAATATAAAGAAGCCTTGTACTATAAGCATATGAGAGATTGGACTAATGAAGCAGGAATGTCTTGTTTTTATTTTGAAGGCTTTGATGAGCCTTGGAAAGGAGGCAACAATCCCGGAAACTCAGAAAAACATTTTGGGTTATTCACTGTTGATGGAAAAGCGAAACACGTGCTTTGGGATGCCGTAGACAAAGGTATATTTAAAGGACTTACAAGAAACGGTAACCCTATTACTAAAACATACAATGGGGATAATGAGGCATTAATGCAGGATGTAGAAGTGCCACCCACTGCAGAAGAATGGCATGCTAGCCAAAACAAACACTAGACCTAATAAATTAAAATGACAGGATTTAAAAACATAATACTTTTAATCTTAAGTGTAATTATCATGGGATGTAGTAATCAAGGTAAAACCCTTGCTGTGGAGGTTTTTGAAACTTCTGCTGCTGGTAATAAACTAACAAAAATTACAGCATTTAAAAATCCAAAGGATAAAGTATCTATTACTTTAAATCCAGATCAAACCCTACAAACTATAACAGGTTTTGGAGGTGCGTTTACAGAGTCATCTGCATACCTCTTAAATCAATTAAGCAAACAAAACCGAAAGAAAATTATAGATGGGTATTTCAGCAAAGAAGGGGCACACTATTCTTTAACGAGAACTCATATGAATTCCTGTGATTTTTCTTTAGGACAATACTCTTATACACCAGTAGAAGGCGATAAAACCCTTAAGTATTTTACTATTGAAGAAGATAAAGATGATTTAATCCCATTTATAAAAGATGCTATGGCAGCATCAACAGATGGATTTAAAATTTTTGGTTCTCCTTGGACTGCAGCACCTTGGATGAAAGACAACAACAAATGGGTAGGAGGAAAATTACTCCCAGAATATTATGATACCTGGGCATTATTTTTTTCAAAATATGTAGATGCCTATAAAGCTGAAGGTATAGATATTTGGGGTTTTACAGTTGAAAACGAACCATTAGGAAATGGTAATAACTGGGAAAGTATGCACTATACGCCCGATGAGATGACCAATTTTGTTCAGAACTATTTAGGGCCAAAATTGGAAGCAGATGGTAAAGGTCATTTAAAAATATTAGGATATGACCAAAACAGAGAGCATTTAAAAGAATGGATAGATTCTCAATTTAAAAATAGCGACACTTCTAAGTATTTTGATGGAACTGCCATTCATTGGTACGCTAGTACTTTTGAGGTTTTTCCAGAAGAACTACAATACGCTCACGATAAGGCACCAGAAAAACTCTTAATTCAATCTGAAGCATGTATTGATGCAGAAGTTCCTGTATGGAAAGACGATGCATGGTATTGGAAAAAAGAAGCCACCGATTGGGGTTGGGATTGGGCTCCAGAAAAAGATAAACACTTACACCCTAAATATGCGCCAGTTACTCGTTATGCCAGAGATATTATTGGTTGTTTAAATAATTGGGTTGATGGATGGGTAGATTGGAATATGGTACTTGATACTAAAGGTGGCCCAAATTGGTTTAAAAATTGGTGCATTGCCCCTGTAATTGTTAATCCTGAAACCGATGAAGTGTACTTCACTCCTATTTACCATACCATGGCACATTTCAGTAAATATATAAGACCAGAAGCTAAAGTTATTGGCTTAGAAAACCCAGATAGTAAATTAATGGCAACTGCAGCGATAAACCCAGATGAATCTATTGTAGTCGTTCTTTTCAATGAATTTAAAACCCCAAAAACTATAAACCTATCCTTAAATAAAAAACATGTAGAATTTTCAATAGATGCGCAAGCAATTCAAACTATTGTAATCCCAAAAATATAATTGCAACCTACCAACTAACTAAAAAATAACATTATGCCGAATGTAAAAACAATTTCAACAAACAAAGTGCCAATTGGACAAAAAGTAGCTTTTGGAGCAGGTCATTTGGTTTTAAACCTACTCCCAGGAGCTTTAGGTGTATTTATGTTTTTTCTGCTTACAGTCTTTGGAATGGATCCTTTACAGGCTGGAATTTTGGGAGGATTACCTCGAATTTTTGATGCTATTACCGATCCTATAATGGGCTTTATATCTGATAATACAAGTTCCAAATATGGACGTAGAAGACCTTATATTTTCGTTGGAGCTATTTTAAGCGCTATATTTTTCGTTTTGCTTTGGCAAATGGATGAGAATAACTCTGCAACGTTCAATTTTTGGTACTTTTTAATAATGTCTTTAGTTTTTTTAATAGGCAATACCATGTTTGCAACACCATTAGTAGGGCTTGGTTTTGAAATGACTACTGATTATAACGAAAGAACACGTTTAATGGCGTTCTCTCAAACGGTTGGTTTAATTGCTTGGGTTATTGTGCCATGGTTTTGGCCAATGATACCGAATGAAAACCTCTTCGAAAGCCAAGCAATTGGTATTAGAACATTAGCATTATATGTAGGTTTAGGCTGTTTGCTTTTAGGAATATTACCTGCCATATTTTGTCGAGGTATTGACGCTGCAAATATGGGTGATAGAAAGAAACTTACACTTAAGACCATATTTAGTAATTTAAAAGACCTAGTGTCAAGTATAGGCGAGGCCGTAAAAAACAAACCTTTTATGAAATTGTGTGGCGCAACATTTTTGGTATTTAATGGATTTCAAATTGTAGCCTCATTTAGTTTTTTCATTATTGTATTTTACTTGTTTAATGGCGACTACGGTGCAACAGGAACTTGGCCAGCATGGTTTAGTTCAATAAGTGCTTTAGTATCTGCTTTATTTGTTATTCCAATTGTATCACTAATGGCTAATAAATGGGGTAAGAAAAACGCCTTTATTATTTCAACAGCAATTTCAATTGTTGGTTATATCCTTAAATGGTGGACGTTTACACCAGATAATCCTTGGTTAATGTTTATTCCTATACCATTGATGTCATTTGGACTTGGAAGCTTATTTACACTCATGATGAGTATGACTGCTGATGTTTGTGATTTGGATGAATTAGTAAATGGTATGCCTCGTAAAGAAGGAACTTTTGGCGCATTGTATTGGTGGGTTGTAAAATTAGGACAAGGGTTAGCCCTAGTTTTTGGAGGTCTAGTGTTACAGCTTATTGGATTTGATGGCGGATTAGCTACACAATCAGAAGAAACCCTAGTAAACCTTAGAATTGCTGATATTGTTTTTCCTGTTGTCACAGCAGGTTTAGCAATTTGGGCAATGTGGAAATATAGCCTTTCTGAAGATAGAGCAAAAGAAATTAAGGAGCAATTAGAAGAAAGAAGAGGTGTGCTATAACAATGTTACATTGTTAGTTTAGATGTATATAACTAAAAAAATAATAGAATGTCAACCAAATTAATAATACTAATAATAGGGGTTTTGTTTATCATTATTGCCCTTCTCACTGTTAAAAAATCTAGTTCAAGTAAACTAGGAATACCTTTAGGAATCCTAGGTGTGTTAATGATGATATATGGCAGCTACTCGTCAGATTTTGTTAATTATAACACTCAAGTTGAACAGATTTCAACTGGAAACAAATTAAAAATTAGTGGACCAGTCAATGCTGTTAAAGTTGTTTCTCCGGTGGATAAAGATTCTGTTGATTGTAGAATTTTAACAATGGGAATATATCCAGAGTCTAACAAAAATGATATATGGGTTTTAATTCGTCCAACAGACGATCGTTATTATCCACAATCAGATCATACCAATACCTCATACAAAAGAGATGGAGAGTGGCAAGTTGTTACACGTTTTGGTGGAGATTTGGGAGAAGCTTATGATCTTATAATATATGAAGCGGACTCCACAGCAACATCATTCTTTAGTGAAACTATAGTAAAATGGAAAGAGGCAGATGATTATCCAGGGTTAAAACTTGAAGAATTGCCATCAGGCGCTAAAGAAGTAGACAGAATTAAAATATATACAAAGAAAAACTGTAGAGGGGTGTTTTAGATACAAACTAACACATCTAAAAAATATTAAATAGGTAAAACAGAATTAAAAAAATTAAAATACTAAAATGTCTTACAGAGAAGAATCATATTATACATCTAATTATAGTCAAATAGCAACTCAAGGAATCAATCTTTTAGATTATTCACTAGAGGATTTAAAAGTATTGTGGCATAAAACTATACAAGAAGGCTTTCATGGAATATGTTTTAGTATGTATAAAGATGGACAATCTCCTGGAGATGACATTAGCATAGAACAAGTAGAACAGCGTGTAAATATATTAAAACCTTATGTTAATGCTATTCGTTCGTTTTCCTGTATTGAAGGTAATGAATATGTACCTATGGTAGCAAAAAAGCATGGTCTTAAAACTTTAGTTGGAGCTTGGCTTAGTGATGATAAAGAAGATAACGAAAAAGAAATAGAAGGCTTAATAGCATTAGCTAAAGCAGGTAATGTAGATGTTGCCGCTGTGGGTAACGAGGTTTTGTACCGTAATGATTTGACTTTAAAAGAACTAGTAGGATACATTAATCGTGTTAAAGAAGCCTTAGTTGGATTAGATATTCCAGTGGGTTATGTTGATGCATACTATGAATTCTCTAGGCACCCCATTTTGGTTGAAAGCACAGATGTTATTCTAGCTAATCTATATCCATATTGGGAAGGTTGCCCAATAGAATATGCTTTGGGGCACATGCAGGCAATGTATGGATCTGTATTAGATGCAGCTCAAGGTAAACCAATTATTGTAACAGAAACAGGGTGGCCAAGTCAAGGTGGTGGTTTAGATAGTGCAGTTGCTACTTCAGATGCTGCTATGAAGTATTTCATAGATACGATTGAATGGACAAAAGCTAACAATATTCCAATATTCTATTTTTCATCTTTTGATGAATCCTGGAAAACAGGTGATGAGGGAGATGTAGGTGCTTATTGGGGTCTTTGGGATAAACATGAAAATTTAAAATTCTAAAAGAATGAAATGAATTTTGGATTAGATCTGAAAATAGAAATATGTCAATAAATAAAACCAGATTAATAACAAAAGTACCGTTAGGCCAAAAAATAGCCTTTGGAATAGGCATGCTAGCCAATCAAATGTTTCCTGCTATACTTGGGATATTTATGGTTGTTTTAGTACAGGATCTTGGGTTTTCAGGTTGGATGTGGTCTCTTATTTATTTTTTTCCTAGAATATTCGATGCTATTACAGATCCTATAATGGGGTATATTTCAGATAATACAAAATCCAAATGGGGACGCAGAAGACAATATGTTTTGTTAGGAGGAATAATGATGGGTATAGCTTATATATTCATGTGGCAGCTTTTTAGAGAGAACACTTTACATTTTAATTTTTGGTATTTTTTCTTATGGTCTATTGTATTTTATTTAGGACTCACACTATTCAGTGTACCTTATGTGGCCATGGGCTATGAGATGAGTGACGATTTTCATGAACGTACTAATATTATGGCAGTTGCCCAATGGATTGGACAGTGGGCTTGGGTAATTGCACCTTTATTTTGGGTTATTATGTACGATCCAGAATGGTTCCCCTCTGCAGATATAGCAGTAAGGCAGTTAGCAGTTTGGGTAGCCATTCCGTGTGCTATTTGTGCAATGGTTCCTGCAATCTTCATTAAAAGTAAATCTACGTTAAATGAAAATTATGAGCCATTGAGCTTAGCAAACATAGGAAGTGGTTTAAAAAAAATATTCGTTGATAGTTTTGCTGAAGCATTCAAGATTAAGGAATTTAGAAAACTTTGTATCGCAACGTTTTTAGTATTTAATGCGTTTAACACTGTTGCTTCACTTACCTTTTTTGTTATTGTATATAAACTTTTTAATGGCGATGCTGCTGACAGTGGTATTTGGGTTTCTTTATTTGGATGTCTAGGAGCATTAGGCACCACATTTATTGTAATACCAATTGTAACTTGGATGTCTAAAATTATGGGAAAGAAAAAAGCATTTTTGCTTTCTCAAGGCATTTCTATAATAGGTTATATCATGTTATGGTTTCTATTTATTCCAGGAAAACCATGGATGTATATAATAGCACTACCGTTTTTTTCATTTGGAATAGGCAGCTTATTTACAATAATGATGAGTATGACTGCTGATGTAATTGATATTGATGAATTAAATTCAGGTTTGCGTAGAGAAGGTATTTTTGGAGCTATTTATTGGTGGATGGTTAAAGTAGGTTTCGCTATAGCAGGAGGGTTAAGTGGTGTTATTATTGCTATTGTTGGTTTTAACCCAGATCTTGTCACAACTGATCAACAGTCTGCTGTTGATGGGCTACACGCTTTCTTTTGCTTTTTTCCTATGGCAGGTACTCTCATTGCCATGTATGTTATGCGTAATTATAATGTAACCGAGGAACGAGCAAATAAAATACGAGCAGAATTAAATAACCGAAAAAGTAAATTGTAAATAAGAAATTGTAAAGCAAATGTCGTATAAATCAGATAAAATAATGTCGTTATCTGGATATGGTTTAGATAACAAGACAACAAGAGGGTTGCAGAACTGCTTTAAAAGAGTGTTAAAAAATGGGATGCACGGTATTGGATTTAGTCCATATGTAGAAGGACAAGAACCAGGAGACCAACTATCTGAAAAACAAATTAGAAAACGCTTAAAAATAATAAAGCCTTATACAAAATGGGTACGATCATTTTCATGTACTGAAGGTAATGAATTAATACCTATTATAGCTAAAGAAATGGGTATGAAAACCATGGTAGGTGCTTGGTTGGGTAGTGATTCTCAAATTAATATTAATGAAGTTAATGGATTGAAAAAATTAGCTAGAGAAGGTGCTGTAGATATCGCAGCCGTTGGAAATGAAGTAATGTATCGAGGGGATTTGACCGAAGAAGAATTATTAAGCTTTATATATGACGTAAAAAATGAAATAACAGACATCCCTGTGGGATATGTAGATGCATACTATGAGTTTTCTCAAAGACCTCGCATTACAGAAGCCTGTGATGTTATTTTGGCAAATTGCTACCCCTACTGGGAGGGTTGTAGTATTGAATATTCTTTAATTTACATGAAAGACATGTTTAATAAAGCTGTTAAAGCAGGTAAAGGAAAGAAAGTAATAATCTCCGAAACAGGATGGCCTAGTGAAGGAGAAGGTTTAAATGGCGCATTTCCTTCTAAAGAAAACGCTATGAAGTATTTTATTAATACACAGTTATGGGCCCAAGAAGAAGGTATAGATGTTTTTTATTTTTCTTCTTTTGATGAATCTTGGAAAGTTGGTTCAGAGGGAGACGTTGGTGCCTATTGGGGACTTTGGGATAAGGATGAAAAGCCTAAGTTTTATTCTAAAGCATTGGTTAATAGAAGTCTTTTTTCCTAAGTATTAAAAAATATACTAAGATGTTGTCTAAGAACTAAATTTCTTATTCACTGTTCTACTATTTATTATTTAATCCAACAATAAGAATTTCAATTAAATTTGGTTAATTTAGAAATGGTCAATGTAATTTGAAGTATAACTAAAAGATAAATCTATGGTACAAGGATATTTTAATTTTAAAGTTACACTAATTCTATGTTTAGCTGTCCTTTTTTCATGTAAAAAGCCAATAAGAGATTTACACCCTGAGACGCTTAAAGGTGGATTCGAATTATTATCGCAAGATATAACAGGAATAGATTTTAATAATTCAATAAAAGAAACTAAAACATTCAATCATTATTTCTATAATCAAATTTACGTTGGCTCTGGAGTAGCAATAGGAGATGTAAATAATGATGGCTTACCAGATGTGTTTTTTGGAGGAAATCAAGTTGAAGATCGGTTATATCTAAATAAAGGAAATTTCAAATTTCAAAATATTACAAAAAAATCAAAGGTAGCAAGTAATAATGGGTGGACTTGGGGTGTTACTATGGCAGATGTAAATGCTGACGGATATTTAGATATTTATGTAAGCCGGAATGGTACATCAGCAAACCCATCAGATCGCAGAAATCAATTATACATTAACAACAAAGATTTAACGTTTACCGAGTCGGCTATTAAATACGGTCTTGCTGATGTTGGATTTTCTACACAAGCTGTATTTTTTGATATGGATAATGATGGTGATTTAGATATGTATCAAGTAAATCAACTTGCAGATAAAAAACTACTTCTTATTAATAAAATACCAAGAGAACAGTTTAAATATTTTAGAGATAGATTATACAGAAATAATAATGGGAAATTTGTAGATGTATCTCAAAAGGTTGGGATTTCAAGAGATGTAGCCTATGGTTTAAGTGTTAATGCTACCGATTTTAATAACGATGGATGGATGGATTTGTACGTAGCCAATGATTATGCAGAGCCCGATTTTATGTACTATAATAATGGGGATGGCACATTTACAAACGTAATTCATGATAAACTAAAGCATATTACCCAATATAGTATGGGTTCAGATACAGGAGATATTAATAACGATGGATTAATAGATTTGTTAACAACTGATATGACTCCTGAAGATCATTACAGATCTAAAACTAACATGGCATCTATGAGTACAGAAGCATTCTATAAAATGGTTGATGCAGGTGCACATCGCCAATATATGACCAACACCCTTCAAATAAATACAGGAATGGGAGTGTACTCTGATATTGCTAATATGGCTGGTATTGCTTATACAGATTGGAGTTGGGCTAGCTTGATAGCTGATTTGGATAATGATGGATGGAAAGATATAATTATTGCTAACGGTATAAAAAGAGACGTAGATAATAACGACTCAAGAAATAGAGCACGAAACTTACCCAAAGGCACTACAGCAGAAGAGTTATTTAAACTAAGTAAGGAAACACCTTCTCAACCAGTTTCCAATTATGCATTTAGAAATAAGGGAAATCTTCAATTTGAAAAGGTTTCAAAAGCATGGGGTTTTGATACACCAAGTTTTTCTAATGGTATGGCTTATGGCGACTTGGATAATGACGGCGATTTAGATATTATAACTAATAATATTGATGCACCAGCTTTTATATATGAAAATAGGACCAATGGTAATTTTCTAAAAATTAAACTTGAAGGGACGGAAAAAAATAAATTTGGAATTGGTGCAAAAGCAATAATATATTACAATAATGATAAGCAAATAGTTGAAAATACGGTAACAAGAGGTTTTATTTCATCTGTAGAACACGGTATATTTTTTGGACTTGGAAAAGAAACTCAAGTAGAAAAAGTAGAAGTAATATGGCCTAACGGGAAACATAATATTTTTAGTTATGTAGAGGCTAATCAAGTGTTAGTAGCAAAAATAAGTGAAGCCAAAGTTATTAGAAATAAAAAAGTTGAAAATAAAACATTATTAACCAAAGTTACAGGCGAGAATTTAGGAATTGATTTTTCACATACGGAAAACATATTTGATGAATTTAACGAAGAAGTTTTACTACCTCATAATATTTCACAAAATGGTCCTTTCTCAGAGAAAGGCGATGTGAACAATGATGGTTTAGAGGATGTGTTTTTTGGAGGGGCTATGGGACAAAGTGGTGTACTCTACCTTCAAAATGCTGATGGTAATTTTGTAAAAAGTTCGTCACAACCTTGGAAAGAAGATTATAAATCAGAAGATTTAGGGGCTTTATTTTTTGATTTTGATAACGATAAAGACTTAGATTTATATGTTGCAAGCGGTGGTAGTGAGTATAACAGAGGTAATCGCTTACTAAAAGACCGATTATATATTAACGACGGCAATGGAGTATTTTCTTTAAGTAATGGTTTACTTCCAGATATTAGAGAAAGTACTCAAGTAGTTAAAACTTCTGATATAGATAACGACGGAGATTTAGATATATTTGTTGGAACACGTTTAGTTCCAAAGTCTTATCCTTATCCTGCTTCAAGTTATATACTTATCAATACTAACGGAAAATTTACTGAAGCTTCAAAAGAAATTGCGCCTGCATTATCTAATATAGGAATGGTTACTGATGCAGTTTTTTCAGATATAGATAATGATAATGATCAAGATTTATTAATTGTAGGAGAATGGATGGAGATAAAAGCATTATCTAATAATGATGGGAAGTTTGAGGATGTATCAGAATCCTACGGACTTAAAGATTCTAGAGGCATTTGGTGGTCTATTACAGCAAGCGATTTGGATAATGATGGAGACGACGATTATATAATAGGTAACCTTGGTAAGAATAACAAATTCAAAGCATCCGAGGAGCACCCTTTTAAAGTTTACGCTAATGATTTTGACAATAACGGAACAAATGATGTCGTTTTAGCCAAATTCTATAAAGATGATTACGTACCTGTTCGTGGAAGAGAATGTACAAGCCAACAAATGCCCTACGTTGCTGAGAAATTTGAAAATTATCACAGTTTTGCTTCATCTAAACTTGTTGACATATTGCCAGAAGATAGACTAAATGATGCAGTCATTTATGAAATCAAAAATTTTGAAAGCATTATACTTATTAATAATAATGGTAAACTTCTTAAAAAAGCACTACCTAATGATGTTCAGGTCTCGCCTATGAAATCTACTATGGTATTAGATATTAATAGAGATGGTAATAAAGATATCATTGTAGCAGGAAATCATTATGGAGTTGAGGTAGAAACCACACGTTATGATGCAGGTTTTGGAGCTATTCTTTTAGGAAATGGAGACAATACCTTTAACTTCATACCTCCTAAAGAAAGCGGATTTTATGTACCGCATGATAGTAGAAACATTACTCACATAGAAAAATTAAATAGACCATTAATTATTGTAACTAACAACAATACTCAACCCAGTCTCTTCGAATTTAAAGATTGAAACAACTGTATAGTTTATTATATCTAGTGCTTTTTTGTCTTAAATTTTCAAAACACTGAAAATCAATAACTTATATCAATTTGTAAAAAGTTACAAAAACCTTTTTTTGTAACTGTATAGTTTTTGTATAGGTGGTTAATAGGCTGATATTCAATATTTATCACTTACTTGTATGCACAATAACTAATTATTTATAAGACATGAAAAAAATTACTTTACTACTAAGTCTATTGCTTGTATCTATTGGATATGGGCAATCAGATTTAGAAACTTTTGAAGGAGCTGCTCCTCCATTAGCAGTTGCAAATGCAACAACAGGTACCGCTGCAAATATAGTAGCGAATCCTGATTCAAGTATGGGATCAGGAAACGAATCAACTACTGTTTTAGAGTTTATTACAGGAAATGCTGGTGACCCTTGGCAACAAGCAGAGTTGACTTTACAAGGCGATTATTTAGATTTAACACCAGGTACAGCTACAACAATGACCATAGATGTGTATTCTACAGTAGCATTTGATGTATTGGTAAGAGCAACAGATGGTGTAGTATCAAGCACAGATGGTACAACAGTTGCAGATACTGCTGCTGATGCAATTCACACTGGTAATGGATGGGAAACGTTAACCTTTGATTTCAATGACCCCCAAGACGGTCAAAGTACAGGTCAAGGAATCTACGGGAGGTTATTTATTTTTAACTTATGGGATGCTAATGATTCTGGTAGTGGCGCAGGTTCTTGGTCTTGTAACCCTTTTGGTGCGCCATCAGAAGCCTGCCCAGCTACAACACGTTATTATGATAATATTAATGGAGTAGCATCTGCAAGGCCAGAAACATGTAGTGATGGCATATTAAATAACGGAGAAACCCAGATAGATTGTGGTGGACCTAATTGTGCAGCATGTCCTAACCCTCCATCAGCAGCACCTACTACACCACCTAATAGATCAGCAGCAAATGTTATCTCTGTTTACAGTAATACTTATGCTCAAGCACCTACAGATGGTTTTCAAACATTTGGAGGAGCAGTTGTAACAGAGCTAGATTTAGCAGGAAATACAATTCAATCGGTAACAACACCAGATAATGGTTCTGGTTTACAGTATCAATACTTTGGTGTTACCCCTCAGTTTCTAGATTTATCATTAATGAGTAATATGCATATTGATTTTTACTTTGAAGGAAATCCGACAGCTGCTGGTACTGTATTTATTGTTATAGCTCAATACTCAGATGGAACTAACATACAAAAGAACTTTGATGTAACAGCTTTAGCACCAAATACATGGCATGAAATGGATGTTGAATTTGATAATTTTGATGGTAATCCAACGTACGCTAGAGACCAGATTCAGCAAGTGATTGTTCAAGTAGCTGGTGATGACGGCTCTGCTACGGGTCCATTTTATTTTGATAACTTATATTTTCACAATAATATAGTATTAAGTTCAGAGGATTTCTCTAATACATCATTTAAAGCTTATCCCAATCCAACACAAGATATTTGGACTGTGAAAGGTCAAAATACCCAAATAGAAACTATTAGAGTGTATGATGTGCTAGGAAAGCAAGTACTAGCACTAACGCCAAATAGTAGTGAAGCTACAATAAGTAGCTCTGGCTTAAAGTCAGGTATTTATTTTGCTCAAATAGAAACATTATCTGGAATAGATAATATTAGGTTGATTAAGCAATAAGTAATTGCAAAGTTTAGTTTGTTTTAAGAGGCGCTTTTAATTAAAAGCGTCTCTTTTTGTTTATGCATTTATTTCTTTTCTTTGTTTAAAGATTAGTCTTTACATGTTTGATGATATAATTGCAGCGATTCCTTTTGGTATAATTTTAGCCTTTACAATAGGACCAGTTTTTTTTGTACTTCTTGAAACTAGTGCAACTAAAGGGTTTAAGAGTGCGTTAATTTTTGATTTAGGTGTAATTTTAGCAGATGTTTTATTCATTATTGTTGCTTTTTTTAGTACAAACAAGCTGTTAGATAAAATCAAGGACGATCCAAATTTTTTAGTTTTTGGCGGTGTACTTTTAGTAGCTTATGGATTAATTTCATTTGTAAAAACATCTAAGTCTTTTCGCGCAATTGTTAGAGAATATCATAAGGTTGAAATAAAAAAAGGGTATGGAAAATTATTTCTTAAAGGGTTTCTCTTAAACTTTATAAATATTGGTGTTTTATTGGGTTGGGTAGCTTTTATAGTTTTAGGTAACACATTAACCCAATCAAACGATGGTGTAATTGTTTTTCTTTCAACAATATTGGTAGTATATTTTTTGGTGGATCTATTAAAAATAGTAGTAGCTAAACAACTTAAGAGTAAATTAACACCCAGGCTTATTTTTAAAACAAAAAAAGTGGTTGCTTTAGTCATTTTTAGTTTTGGAATATTATTACTAGTTCAAGGGTTTTTTCCAAAAGAAAAGGAAATCATTAAAGAGCAACTTGAAAAAATTAATCCAATAAAAGAGAGATTTTCTAAATAAGCTAAAAGCCTACCCCCTATCCCACACTATAAAATCATTAAAAATAAAAAGCTCCCAGAGTAAACCTGAAAGCTTAATTTAAACAATTTAGAGGCGTCGAGCGGAATCGAACCGCTGTAGCAGGTTTTGCAGACCTGTGCCTAAGCCACTCGGCCACGACGCCCTATTAAAGTAAAAGGGAAATATCAAAATATTTGATAAACCTTTGAAATTCTCACTTGTAATAAGAGCTTGAAAATTAATGCTGCAAATGTAAAAAAAAATGCGACTTTTACTTACATAAAATCACTTTTTACGTTTATCAGTCATTTTTATCGTTACACTTTCAACATCACCTCCAATAGGAGGGTTTAATTTACTAATACTTATGGTAGCTTTTTTTACCATAGTATCTTCAGAAAAAATACGATTTAATATACGTTTTGCAACAGTTTCTAATAGTTTAGAAGGTATAGCCATTTCTTGCTTTATAACATTGTTTAAGAATACGTAATCTACGGTATCAGTAAGTTCATCCGTTTTGGCGGACTTTTGTAAATCGGCTTTTACTTCTATATCTACTCTGTAGTCACTACCAATTTTTGTTTCTTCTTCTAAACAACCGTGATAAGAAAAGACTCTTATATTTTCTACTTTAATTATACCCATTTAGTTTGTAAATAAATCAAAAATATTACTCAAAGCACTTGTTTTGGTTTTGTAAAATTCGGTATAAGTACAGTTTGAACAAGTTATAGATGTAAACTTTTTATTCTGTACATCAAAAATTTTAGATAAAGTACCACCTGTAGCACGCATTTCACTTACTTCATAAGTCGTATTTGAACATTTAGGACAAACATAGTTTATATTTTTCATTTTTTAAGGTTTAAAATTTATGAGATATAATCATAAGTACATAATAATTAAATTTTGTTACGCTTAGTTAGCCGTTAATAGATTAAAATAGTATGAATTTGTGTAATTTTGAAGCTTATTTGGTTGAAACACGAATAAGTATGTCAGAAGAAAGAAAATCACTCAATTTTATTGAGCAAATAATAGAAGAAGATTTGGCAAATGGAATGGCAAAGGACAATTTACGTTTTAGATTTCCACCAGAGCCAAATGGGTATCTACATATAGGTCATACCAAAGCTATTGGTATTAGTTTTGGTTTAGGCGAATATTACAATGCACCTGTAAACCTTAGGTTTGACGATACAAATCCCGCTAAAGAAGAACAAGAGTATGTAGATGCTATAAAACGTGATATTGCTTGGTTGGGGTATCAATGGGATAAGGTTTTATTTTCTTCAGATTACTTTCAGCAGTTGTACGATTGGGCTATTATGATGATTAAAGAGGGTAAAGCCTATGTAGACTCTCAGTCAAGCAAAGCTATGGCAGAACAAAAAGGTACACCCACAGAACCTGGAGTTGATAGCCCATATAGAAATAGAACAGTAGAAGAAAATCTAGAACTGTTTGATCGTATGAAAAATGGCGAGTTTAATGAAGGCGAGCATATTTTACGCGCTAAAATTGATATGCAACATACAAATATGTTGATGCGCGACCCTATTATGTATCGTGTAGTAAAAAAAGAGCACCATAGAACGGGAAATGATTGGTGTATTTACCCTATGTATGATTGGACCCATGGCGAAAGTGATTATATAGAACAAATTTCTCATTCATTATGCTCCTTAGAATTTAAGCCTCATAGGGAGCTTTATGATTGGTTTTTAGATCAAGTAGTAGATCCGAATAAGTTAAGACCAAAGCAGCGTGAATTTGCCCGTTTAAACCTAAGTTATACCATTATGAGTAAGCGTAAGTTACTCAAGTTGGTAGAAGATGGTATTGTAAATGGATGGGATGACCCAAGAATGCCGACAATTTCTGGTTTAAGACGAAGAGGCTATACGCCCAATGCATTACGGAAATTTGTAGAAACCGTTGGAGTAGCAAAGCGAGACAATGTTATAGATGTATCTCTTTTAGAGTTTTGTATTCGTGAGGATTTAAACAAAACTGCACCACGTGTAATGGCAGTTTTAAATCCCGTAAAGTTAGTAATTACCAATTATCCAGAAGATAAGGTAGAATGGTTGGATGCAGAGAATAATCAAGAAGATGAAAGTGCAGGTTATAGAAAAGTACCTTTTTCTAGAGAATTATATATCGAAAAAGAAGATTTTAAAGAAGAAGCGAGTAATAAGTTTTTCAGATTAAAATTAGGAGGAGAGGTACGTTTAAAAAATGCCTATATCATTAAAGCTGAAAGTGTGATAAAAGCCGCAAATGGAGAAGTCACGGAAATACATTGTACTTATTCTACAGATACTTCAAAGAAAGTAAAAGGCACGTTACATTGGGTGTCTATTGCTCATGCTATAAAAGCAGAGGTTAGAGAATATGATAGATTGTTTATGGATGAAGCACCAGATAGCCACCAAGACAAAGACTTTATGGAGTTTTTAAATCCTAATTCCTTAAAAACTATTCAGGTTTATGTAGAACCAAGTTTAAAAGAAGCGCAGGTAGGAGATAGATATCAATTCCAAAGATTAGGCTATTTTAATGTGGACGATGATGCTTCCACAGAGGGTTTGGTATTCAATAAAACGGTGGGTTTACGTGATACTTGGGCAAAGAAAAAACCTTCACAACCCAATAATCAAACTCAGAAACCAAAAGGGAATCAACCTAAAAGAAAAGCAATAGATATTATAAAACAATTGGGTAAAAAATACACCAATTTACCTGAAGAAAAACGATTAAAAGTACGTTCTGAAATTCTTGATTTAGCAAAAGAAGTTTCTTATGATGAAGTAGAACCACTATTTAATACTGCGGTTAAAAAGGCAGGTACTAGAATAGCAGTTACTTTAGTTTTAAATGTGATGCTTAACAATGGTTTTGAGCGCAATCAAGCTGTAGAAGATTTTCTATCAAAAGCAAAGGAAGATAAAAACGATTTATTGATTGCTGAAGCGGTGTTATTGTGACATTTTAGTACCCAAAATACGATAAAATAAGTGTTCCATTTATTTTTTAGTTATATTTAAGTACTAACTATAAAATTTTTTTAAGTCATGGAGTTTAATTTTATCGCAATTTTGGTTGCAGCTTTAGTACCGATGATTCTTGGTTTTTTATGGTACGGACCTATGTTATTTCAAAATGCTTGGATGAAAGCATCAGGGATGACAGAAGAGAA
This sequence comes from Hyunsoonleella pacifica, assembly GCF_004310335.1. Lineage (GTDB taxonomy): Bacteria > Bacteroidota > Bacteroidia > Flavobacteriales > Flavobacteriaceae > Jejuia > Jejuia pacifica. The sequence continues at coordinate 579,579 of NZ_SIRS01000003.1, forward strand.
AATACAATCTGGTAATATGCCAGTTATTTTTGGTGTTTCTCTACTATTAGCCATTATTCTTGCTTTTTTCACTCAGTTTTTGGTTATTCATGAAATGGGTGTTTATGGTATGACAGAGGGGCAATTAGAAGGAGAAACTGTTCAAGCCTTTTTAGCAGAATGGGCTGGAAAATATAGAAGCTTTGGTCATGGTGCAATACATGGAGCCATGGCAGGTTTAATGTTTGTTTTTCCTCTTTTAGCGATTATCAATTTGTTTGAACGCAAACCTTTTAAACTTACACTAATTAATGCAGGGTATTGGGTTGTGGTATTAGCAATTATGGGGTCAATCATATCTGGATGGGTATAATTTTGTAAACTTTTAACATATTTAAGGACTGAAGATGTTTAATTTTCAGTCTTTTCTTTTTTGTATTGATACGATATCAAATTTATAGAAGTATAACAGATGTCCCAAAAGAATGGGATATTTTAACCGTTGATGATATTCTTTTACAACGGGCTTATTTACAGGCTTTAGAAGAAGCTTCTCCTCATAATATTCAGTGCTTTTATATAGGTGTTTTTAAAAATGAAACACTTATTGGCTTTGCTCTTATTCAACGTGTACAACTGTATTTAAAAGATATGTTTCGGGATACAAAAGTATCTTGTATAAAGACGCTTTTTAAAGATATTATTTCCAAAGTATTAAAGGGTAATATTTTGGTAGTTGGTAATTTAACACATACAGGACAACATGCACTTTATTTTGATTTTAATGCCATTTCAGTTGATATGTTTTATGCTGAAGTATTTAAAGGTGTTTCTAAGATACAGTCCATTATAAAATCTGAAACACGTAAGACAGTAAGACTAATTTTAGTAAAAGATTTTTTTACTGATGATGTACTTACAGATAGTGCTTTTTTCAAAGAAAATAAGCTCCATAAAGCAACTGTACAACCCAATATGATTATGGATATCAGGAAGGATTGGTGCGAAAACGGAGACTATATTTCCTGTATGAATAAAAAATATCGCAGGCGTTATAAACGTGCTAAAAAGAAGCTAAATAGTATTGTTTGTAAAGAATTAGACTTAGAAACGATTAAAGAAAACTCTAAATTACTTCACGAGTTGTATCTAAACGTTTCAAATAATGCAAAGTTTAATACTTTTATTTTACCAGAAAATCATTTTTATCAATATAAACTTAAATTAAAAGACAATTTTAAAGTTTTTGGGTATTATTTAAAAGATGAGCTCGTTGGTTTTTATACTTTAATATTGAATAATAAGCAATTGGAAACCTACTTTCTGGGATATAATTCTAAACATCAATACCCTAATCAGTTATACTTAAATATGCTTTACGATATGGCAAAATTTGGTATTGAATCGCGTTTTGAGACTGTTGTATATGCAAGGACTGCTATGGAGATTAAAAGTTCAGTTGGGGCAAAACCAAAAGCAATGGTTATGTATTTAAAGCACACCAATACTATATTAAATAGCATTTTAAAACAAGTTTTCCGATTTATGAACCCTACAAAAAATTGGGAAGAAAGACACCCATTTAGTTAAAAGTTTAGCTGAAAATATAAGGTTTTATAGGATTTTTCGACTGAAGACTTAAACACACTTATTATGAAAAAATTAGCTTTTCTCTTTTTACTTATTCCATTATTAGGTATGAGTCAAAATATGAACAACGAAAAACTACAAGAAATTTACACATCTGTTAGCGATTCTATTAATGGCAACCCCGGGGGCTGGCAATTTTTTATTAAAGAAGTGCCTATTATTTCTATTACAGATACTAATCATAATAGAATGCGCATTATCTCGCCAATAGCCGACTCTAATAGTTTAAATGATGAATTGATAAAAGCGGCATTGGTTGCAAATTTTCATACGGCTCTAGATGTAAAATATGCTGTATCTGATGGCGTATTATGGTCAGTTTTTATCCATCCCTTAAAAGAATTATCAGAGCATCAAGTTAAGGATGCAGTAAGCCAAGTATATTATGCCAATATTAACTTTGGCACTACATTTACAAGTACGTCTTTAACGTTTCCGGGTAACTTAAATAAAGAAGTGGAGGATGAAGCGCCTAAAGAGGAAAAAATTCAATTCAAGAAGGCATAAACATTAATAATCTTCAGTGTAGTTATACATAAAAGAAGGGTCTATAATATTATAGACCCTTCTTTTTACCTTCAATGATAGGTTATTTTTCCTTTGGAGGATTATTTTTAGCATTTTTCATAGCTTCTCCAATTTGATTACTAGCAGTAAAACTTGCCACCATATCGTTTAGCATATTGCTTCCTGCCTGAGGTGCATTAGGCAATAAAATTAAGTTGCTATTGGTTTCCTCTCCTAGAGACTGTAACGTATCATAATGTTGCGTTACAACTATAAGCGCAGAAGCCTCTTGACTGTTAATACCAACACGATTTAAAACCTCTACAGACTCTTCTAAACCACGTGCTATTTCACGACGCTGATCTGCAATTCCTTGTCCTTGCAAACGTTTACTTTCTGCTTCTGCTTTAGCCTTTTCAACTATTAAAATACGTTGTGCATCTCCTTCAAATTGTGCTGCTATTTTTTCACGTTCAGAAGCATTAATTCGGTTCATAGCTTCTTTTACTTGGGCGTCTGGATCAATGTCTGTTACAAGCGTTTTTATAATATCGTATCCATAATCTAGCATAGCATCGTTAAGTTCTGCTTTTACTGCAATTGCTATATCGTCTTTTTTAACAAATACATCATCTAATTTCATTTTTGGAACTTCGGCACGTACTACATCAAATACATAACTGGTAATTTGATCATGCGGATAATCTAATTTATAGAAAGCATCATAAACTTTGTCTCTAATTACTTTATATTGTACAGATACTTTTAAACGCACAAATACATCATCCAAAGTCTTAGTTTCGATAATTACATCTAGTTGTTGAATTTTTAAACTTAGTTTACCTGCAATTCTATCTACTAACGGAATCTTTAATTGAAGACCTGAGTGACGAATACTCTGGAAGCGCCCAAAACGTTCAATAACGGCAGCAGTTTGTTGTTTTACAATAAAGAATGATGAGATTAAAATAATTAATCCCAGAACGATAATAGGAATCAAAAAGAAGTTCATATCAGTGTTTTTTAATGGTTAAAAATATCGGATTACTAATTTACGTTATATTTGAGCATTAAACCCTATATACTATGAAAATTAATACTTACGTTTTATTAGTAGCAGTTACGCTATGTTTTGTTACAACAAACCATGCACAAAAAGGTAGGTATCCAATTACTAACGGCTTTTCGGTTTTTGGAGGGATTACAAAATTTGAGATTACTACAGATAATTTTGTAACGTCACAAGGCGATGGTTTTCTGGGTGGTATGAGTGCTACGGTTGATATTCCCTTACGTTGGTATAACATTAGTTTTGGCATGCAATTATCAGAAAACAATATTGATATTCTTGGGAGACCTAGTTTAACTAGTACTGAGAATGAGTTTATAAATTACAAAATGTTTGCAGCCCAAGTGGCTATGTTACTGCATATTAAAGCCATTAAAAATCACTTTTCAATTGATGTTGGCCCTATGTTACAGTACAATGGAAAATTGGAATTTAAAAACAAAGATCAAGAAGGGTATTTTATAAATAATTATGCCAATTTAACTGCTGAGGACATCACAACTATTTCGCAATTTAATTTTAACGGAGTAGTAGGAGCATCTTTAGGTGTTAGAAACTTTAAGCTGAAAGCGCAATACATATATGGCTTTACCAATATTTTGAATAAGTTGGAAAATGAAGGGTTAGATACTACTGGAGGCAGCGCTCGTTTTAAAGGCAATCAGAATATGTTAGTTTTAGGGGCGATAGTGTCGTTTTAATTACAATCTTCGTTGTAGAACTCAACGATATCGTAAATATCCCATTTCTTAAATTCCTTCGTCTTAATTTTTTTTACTAGAGAAGGACAATCATTAAAAACAGTTATTTGCTTTTTATTAAACTTTGAACCAACACTTATAAGGCTATCTTTTACCGAGATGTAATAGTAAGGGATTCGTTGAGGTCCAGATGAAATACCATTAGATGAATATCCGCCAGTACTAAAAGTAATGAAACTATATAGTTTTATTTTACCCTGAATCATTTCGCTCAAAAGTTTAGGTGTATCAAAATTTTTACTTTTTACATATTCATATTTGGTATTATTTACATGAACACTATTAATAGTTTCATGATTATATTCAACAGGTGTGTCTTTTCTGTTGATCTTAAAACTTACAATTTGCATATCTTTTATTTGTACAAAGCCTTCTAAGGATGTTTCATCTTTCAAATAGATTTTCCCTTTTGAATATTGAGCATTAAGAAAAGAGAATGAGAATAAAGCTAAAATAATTAGTACTGTTTTCATTTTATGCTTTTTTAATCTATAAAATATCTATTACTCTTTCAATCCGTGAAACACTCTCCAACTTCCCAATCATAAACATAATATCAAACACATCAGGACCTTGTAAAGCTCCTACTAAAGCCAAACGTAGTGGCATCATTACTTTTCCAAAACCAATATTGTTTGTTGTAATCCAACCTTTAATATTGGTTTGAAGGCTCTCTACAGAAAAATCTTCGGTGGAATTCACAATAGAAACAACTTCTTTTAAAATATCCTTTGTACCTTCCTTAAACGCTTTTTTTGATGCTTTTTCGTCATAAGAAGTTGGAGCAGTAAAAAAGAAATGACTTAAGTCCCAGAAATCTGAAATAAAAGTAGCGCGTTCTTTTACTAATGCAATTACCATTTCTATATAGTTTACATCAATATCGGACAATTCGGGTCTTAAGGCTTTAAATGCTTCTGATAATTTATCATTAGTTTGCTCTTGCATATAATGATGGTTAAACCACTTGATTTTATCAGGATCGAAACGTGCTCCAGATTTATTAACACGCTCTAAATCGAATGAGTTTATCAATTCTTCTAAACTAAAAATCTCTTGTTCTGTCCCTGGATTCCATCCTAAAAACGCTAAAAAGTTTACCATTGCTTCAGGGAAATAACCATCTTCTTTGTAACCTCTTGATACTTCCTCTGTTTTTGGGTCTTTCCATTCTAAAGGAAATACAGGAAATCCCAATTTGTCGCCATCACGCTTGCTTAATTTACCTTTACCTGTTGGTTTTAAAATTAAAGGTAAGTGTGCAAATTCTGGTGCTTCCCAACCAAATGCTGTATATAGTTGGTAATGTAATGCTAAGCTAGGTAACCATTCTTCACCACGTATTACATGTGAGATTTCCATCAAATGATCATCTACAATATTGGCAAGGTGATAGGTGGGCATCCCATCACTTTTAAATAATACTTTATCATCTAAAATATTGGTATCAATTTTAATATCTCCACGAATACTATCTTTTAAATGTAGCGTTTCGTCTTGTGGCGATTTAAAGCGAATCACATAATCTTCGCCTGCTTCTAATTTTGCATTTACTTCATCAGCAGAAAGCGATAAAGCGTTTTTTAGTTTTAAACGGTTGTGCCAATTATAGATAAAAGTTTTGCCTTTTGCTTCATGATCTTTTCTATGGAAATCTAGAGTTTCGGCAGTATCAAACGCGTAATAAGCGTTTCCTGAAGCAATAAGCTCTTCTGCATATTTCTTATAAATCTCTTTACGTTCGCTTTGGCGATATGGCCCATAATTTCCTAGGTTTACAGGACTTTCGTCTGCTGGCATACCACACCAATTTAGGGCATCAACAATGTATTGCTCTGCACCTTCTACATATCTATTTTGGTCAGTGTCCTCAATGCGTAGAATAAAGGTGCCGTTGTGTTTTTTAGCAAATAAATAGTTGAATAAAGCAGTACGAACACCTCCTATATGTAAGGGTCCTGTTGGGCTTGGTGCAAAACGCACACGAACGTTTTTGGTCATGTTTTATGTGTTTTAAAACTGAGGCAAAGATAGAGCAGTACTGAATAAAGACAAAGTGAAGCGCTCAGAACTTTAATAGAAAGGGTAAGACTTGTGTTTTTGTAACTATGCTGGCGGATAGGTGCGCTAAGGATTGCAGCGGCAGCTTTTGGCGAGGTGAGCATCGAGCCAAAACTATTAGCGGAAAGCCTGACCCACAGGGGAGCGCCCAAAACCTGATATTAGGAGTATTTTAACGAGGGGATTAAATTGAAGTAGAAAATAAAATTGTAGTTTAGTAGTTTAATAGGCTTGAAAGCCTAGTATTTATCCCCAAATCATGGATAATTTTACAAATATACAGCAGAAATTAGAGCGGTTTATAAAACGATATCACACCAACGAATTGTTGAAGGGTGGTATTTTGTTTTTTGCCATTGGCTTGTTGTATTTTTTAATTACACTTCTTATAGAACATTTTTTATGGCTAAATACTACTGCAAGAACGGTATTGTTTTGGTTATTTATTGCTGTAGAGTTAGGGTTGCTTTTTAGATTTGTTGCTGTACCACTGGCAAAATTATTTAAATTAAAAAAAGGAATTAATTACGAAAAGGCTGCTAAGATAATTGGACGACATTTTCCTGAGGTGGATGATAAGTTGTTAAATGTTATCCAACTTAAAGAGCGTAATGAGCAGTCTGAATTATTATTGGCTAGTATAGAGCAGAAGTCAGTTGAATTGAATCCTATTCCGTTTAAGCTGGCCATTAATTTCAAACAGAATTTGTCTTATTTTAAATACGCTATCATTCCTATTGCTATTTTATTGCTGGTGTATGTTACAGGTAACTTTAATTGGTTTAGCGATAGCTACAAGCGTGTTTTAGATTATAAAACAGCTTATGAACCACCAGCGCCATTTCAGTTTTTTGTTGTTAATGAAAATTTAAGCGCTATTGAAGGCGAAGATTTTAAGCTGAAGGTAAAAACAGCAGGAGATGTAGCTCCTGAAAATGCTCAAATAACTTATAATGACGAAACGTATTTTTTACAACAAACAGGTGTTGGAGAGTTTGAGTATGTATTTTCTCAACCACTACAGCCTATAACGTTTAACTTATCTGCTAATGAGGTAAATTCTAAACCTTATAAATTAGAAATAGTTGAGGTGCCGTCACTATTGAGTTTTAAGATGGTTTTAGATTACCCAAATCACACTAAAAAACGAGACGAAGTTTTAAAAAGTACCGGCAACGCTATGGTGCCAGAGGGTACAAAAGTAACGTGGCAATTGCAGACCAAATCTACAGACGAGGTGTTTTTGTATTCTAAGGATACACTAGGTTTTATTTCTGATAAAGTTGGAGTTTTTGAAGTGTCTAAAAACTTATACAAAAATTATGCTTATACGCTAAGCACTAGCAATAAGAATTTAAAGGATTATGAGAATTTATCCTTTTCTATTGATGTGGTAAAGGATGAGTTCCCAGAACTAAATGTGCAAATGAAAATAGATAGTTTGGATTTGCAAACCTTATATTTTTATGGGCAGGTAAGTGATGATTATGGTTTGAGCAAATTGCAATTGGTGTATTATCCTTATGATAATGAGAGCAATAAGAAGATAAAAGAACTCACTATTACATCATCTAACGTGCAAGATTTTATTACAGCTTTTCCTGATAATTTAGAGATAGAATCGGGTATTCCGTATCAATTGTATTTTCAGATATTTGATAATGATAAGGTTAATAAATTTAAGCATAAGAAAAGCACAGTATTTACCTATCGTAAGCGTACTGCTGATGAGGAAAAGGAAAAGCAACTTGAAGAACAGGGGGAAACTATAAAAGATTTAAATAAATCGCTCAAAACATTTGAGGAGCAAGAAAAGCGTTTAGAGGAGTTAACCAAAACTGGTAAAGAAAAAAAGAATTTAAATTTTAATGATAAAAAGAAGTTAGCATCATTTTTTAAGCGTCAGAAACAGCAAGATGATATGATTAAAAACTTCAATAAGAAATTAAAAGATAATCTTGAAGAGTTTCAGAAAGATGAGCAGAAAGAAGATGCGTTTAAGGAAGATTTAAAAAAGCGTTTAGATGAGAATGAGGAACAGCTCAAAAAGAATGAAAAATTACTTGAAGAGTTAGAGAAATTACAAGAAAAAATTAATAATGAAGAGCTGATTAAAAAACTGGATGAAGTTGCAAAACAGAATAAGAATAAAAAGCGAAGCTTAGAGCAGTTATTAGAATTGACCAAACGGTTTTATGTTGAGAAAAAGTTGGAGAAACTTGCTGATGATTTAAACGAGTTATCTAAAGAGCAAGAAGAATTGTCTAAAACTTCAGAAAAAGAAAATACTAAAGAGAAGCAGGATGCAATAAATGATAAGTTTGATGATTTTCAAAAACAAATTGAGGAATTAGAAAAAGAAAGTAAAGCATTAAAAAAACCAATTGATATTCCAAGAGATAAATTGGACGAGCAAGAGGTACATGATGAGCAGCAAAAAGCTTCAGAAGAATTAGAACAAAAAGAATCTTTAGAGAAAGAAGAGCAGCAAGAACAAGGCGAGAAAAATGATAAACAGCAATCTTCTGATAAACAACAAAAACAAAAGCATCAAAACGCACAAAAAAGCCAGAAGAAAGCAGCTCAAAAAATGAAAGAAATGAGTGGTAGTATGCAGGGTGCTATGCAATCTATGAGTGGAGAGCAAATGCAAGAAGATATAGAAATGCTACGACAGATTTTAGACAATTTAGTATTGTTTTCATTTGATGAAGAGGCGTTAATGGATCAGTTTAAATCTATAGATGTTAATCATAACAAGTATGCATCTTATTTAAAAAGACAGAACTATCTTAAGGAACATTTTGAGCATATAGATGATAGTTTGTTTGCACTGTCTTTAAGAAACCCTAAAATGTCTGAAGACATCAATAAGGAAATTTCAGAAGTGTATTTTAATATTGATAAAGCCTTAGAGCGTTTAGCCGAAAGTCAAATATATCAAGGTGTTTCTAACCAGCAATTTGCTATCACTGCAACTAATAATTTGGCTGATATGTTAAGCGATATTTTAGACAATATGCAGGAAAATATGAGTATGTCTATGGGGCAAGGAGGTCAAGGCGATATGCAATTGCCAGATATTATTATGAACCAAGAGCAGCTCAATAAAATGATGCAACAAGGTATGAAGAAGGGAGAAAAGGGTAAACCTAAAGAAGGAGAAGGCAAACAAAAAGGTAAAGGACAGAAAGAAGGAGAAGATGGTAAAGAGGGAGAAAAAGGACAAAAAGGTAAGAAAAAAGGAAATAAAGAAGGGCAGAATGGAGAGCAAACTGGAGGAGAAGGAGAAGGCTCTAGTTTTGATGAAGAAGGGCTGCTTTATGAAATTTATCAAAAGCAACAGCAACTTAGAGAAGCTCTAAATAAACAATTAGAGAAAGAAGGAAAAGGCAAAGGCGGTATTGGAGATAAGTTATCAAAACAAATGGAAGATATTGAATTGGACTTATTGAATAAAGGCTTCACTAATGAAACGCTTCAAAAAATGACTAATTTAAAGCATCAGTTGTTGAAAATGGAGAACGCTACCTTTCAACAAGGAGAAAATAATAAGCGAGAATCTGAAACAAATAATAGCGAATTCGATAACAATTCTAATAGTCAAATTCCAACCGCAAAGCAATATTTTCAAACTACAGAAATATTAAACAGACAAGCTTTACCTTTGCAGCAAGTTTACAAAAAGAAAGTGCAGCAATATTTTAAACAAGCTAATGATTAACTTCAACTACGAAACAAATTTTAATTTAGGCAATAAAGAAGTTATTTCGAATTGGATTATAGAGACTATTTCATCTGAAGGATGTAAGCTTGAAGAAATAAACTATGTATTCTGTGACGATGATTATTTACACAAATTAAATGTAGAATTTCTTAATCATGATACGCTAACGGACATCATAAGTTTTGATTATTCTATAGGAAAAATAATACAAGGAGATATCTTTATTTCTATTGAACGTGTGTCAGATAATGCTAAAGATTACGGTGTTTCTTTTGATGAGGAACTACAGCGTGTTATTATACATGGCGTGTTGCACTATTGTGGTTATAAAGATAAAACAGACAGTGAGGCTAAAGTTATGAGGGATAAGGAAAACCATTACCTTTCTTTACTTGAGTTGAATTAAAGATTTCAATGTATATTTGCAAACCAAAATCCAAAAGATGTTCCACGTGGAACATAATGATTGATAAAGAAATATATTATGTTTAACGAACATTATGATGTTATTGTTGTAGGCGCTGGGCATGCAGGAAGCGAAGCAGCAGCAGCAGCAGCTAATATGGGAAGCAAAACACTTTTAGTGACAATGAATTTGCAAAACATAGCTCAAATGTCTTGTAATCCTGCTATGGGTGGTATTGCAAAAGGGCAAATCGTTCGTGAAATTGATGCACTAGGAGGTTATAGCGGCATCGTATCTGATACTTCTGCTATTCAATTTAAAATGTTGAACAAATCTAAAGGACCTGCAATGTGGAGTCCTAGAGTGCAAAGTGATAGAATGCGTTTTGCTGAAGACTGGAGGTTGTTGTTAGAGCAAACTCCTAATCTAGATTTTTATCAAGAAATGGTGTCTGGATTATTGATTGAAAAAGATAAGGTTGTAGGAGTAAAAACATCTTTAGGAATAGAAATAAAATCTAAAACTGTGGTGCTTACCAATGGCACATTTCTTAATGGCTTAATTCATATTGGAGATAAAAACTTTGGAGGAGGTAGAGCAGGAGAAAAGGCAGCAACAGGTATTACTGAACAGTTGGTGGATTTGGGTTTTGATTCTGGGAGAATGAAAACAGGAACACCGCCTAGAGTAGACGGTAGGTCGTTAGATTATTCAAAAATGACAGTACAACCTGGGGATGATAATCCTGAAAAGTTCTCTTATTTAGATATTACAAAGCCATTAACTAAACAGCGTTCTTGTCACATGTCTTATACTAGTCCAGAAGTACATGATGTGTTACGCGAAGGTTTTGATAGGTCGCCAATGTTTAACGGAAGAATTAAAAGTTTAGGGCCAAGATATTGTCCGTCTATAGAAGATAAAATCAACCGATTTGCTGATAAGGATAGACATCAATTATTTATTGAACCAGAAGGGTGGAATACAGTTGAAGTTTATGTAAATGGTTTTTCTACATCACTTCCAGAAGATGTTCAGTTTAAAGCATTACGTTCTGTTGTTGGTTTTGAAAATGTAAAATTCTTTAGGCCTGGTTATGCAATAGAATATGATTATTTTCCACCAACGCAATTAAAGCATACTTTAGAAACTAAGCTTGTAGAAGGTTTGTATTTTGCAGGACAAATTAACGGGACTACAGGTTATGAGGAAGCAGCATCTCAAGGATTAATGGCTGGAATAAATGCTAGTTTAAAAGTTCAGGAGAAAGATGCTTTTACATTAAAAAGAGATGAAGCATACATAGGTGTTTTAGTTGATGACTTAATTACAAAAGGAACTGAAGAACCATATCGTATGTTCACATCTAGAGCTGAATATAGAACATTGTTGCGACAAGATAATGCGGATTTAAGATTAACGCCAAAAGGGTATCAGTTAGGCTTAGCTTCTGAAAAACGTTTAAAACGTATGGAGGAAAAACACAAAGCTGCAGAAAAGTTTGTTTCCTTTTTTGAAAACCAAAGTGTGAAACCCGATAAGATAAATCCTATCTTAGAATCTAAAAAATCATCTCCAGTAAAGCAATCTGGAAAGCTGTTTAAGATTTTTGCAAGACCAAATATTGAGATGGAAGATGTCAGGAAAGTAGAGTCTGTTGAAAGATATATTCAGGATAATAATTTGGATAGAGAAGTAATTGATCAAACAGAAATTCAAGTTAAATATGCCGGATATATTGCCAAGGAAAAGAATAATGCAGATAAGTTAAATAGATTAGAGTATGTAAAAATACCTGAGAATTTTGATTATTCTCAGATTAAATCTATGAGCTTTGAAGCGAGAGAAAAACTTAAAAAGATTCAGCCTGCAACAGTATCTCAAGCATCAAGAATCAGTGGTGTATCTCCTAATGATATTTCTGTATTGTTAGTTTATATGGGTAGGTAAATTAATGATGTTCCACGTGGAACATTGGGTATTGTGTTTCTGTGAAAAAGAGTATTATTAAATTATTATTAGTTTTCCTAATCGTTTTCTCTTGCGAAGAAAATAGTAAGGAAATTGATTTATCAAATCAGTATTATACTATTCTAAATAGTTCTAATTTTTCCGCAGCAAAAAACATTTTGGCCGATAGTTTATTTACTACTGAAATTAATTATGAGAAAGTTTTTTCAAAAGAAGAATATATAGAGTTATTAAAATGGGACGCTGTTTTTAAACCAAAATATAGAGTTCTTAAAGTTGAGAAAGTTACTAACGGTGTTGTGAAGGCAAAAGTATCACAAACAAATATGAGAGTTCTTTTTTTAAACGAATCTCCAATAGTGTTTAATCAAATAATTCGTTTTAAAAACAATAAGATTTCTAATATTGAGATTAAAGAATATGTTAAGTTTAACGATACTATTTTTGTTAGAAATAGAGAGAAGCTTTTAAGCTGGATAAAAATGTATCATCCAGAAATAAAAGATTTTATTCATGACCAAACAGAAGCTGGTGCATTGAATTATTTAAAAGCTATTAATTTATATAATGATGCACATTAAAGTAAAAGACCACTCTGTTTCTGGAGAAGAATTTCAATTGATAGAAAATTCAAAGTATGGTTTTTTAGAAACCACACCACAACCCTCAGAGAAAAAATTACCTGAATATTACAAGAGCGAAGATTATATTTCTCATACTGATTCACAAAGAAATGTATTTGAAAAAGTATATCATTTAGTAAGAACAGTTTCTTTAAAAAAGAAGTTACGCTTAATTACTTCTTTTACTTCTGAAGAAAAAAAAATACTAGACGTTGGTTGTGGTACAGGCGACTTTTTACAAACCGCCAAAGAAAATAATTGGAATGTTTTTGGAGTTGAACCAAATGCGCAGGCGAGAAGAATAGCTAATAAGAAAACCAACAATTCTGTTTATGATATCGAACAACTTTTAAAGTTTGACTCAAATAGTTTTGATGTGATTACACTTTGGCATGTTTTGGAACATTTACCAAATTTAGAAGATCACCTAACTCTTTTTAAAAATTTACTTAAACCAAAAGGTATATTAATCATAGCAGTACCAAACTATAAAAGTTATGATGCGAAGTATTACAAACAATTTTGGGCTGCGTATGATGTTCCAAGACATCTTTGGCATTTCAATAGAAACTCAATGTCTAATTTAGTTTCTAAATTCAATTTTCAAGTTAAAAAAATTAGTCCGATGTGGTTTGATGCATTTTATGTGAGTATGCTTTCAGAAAAATACAAGTCTGGGAAAATGAATCCAATCAAAGGTTTTTTCGTAGGACTACTATCTAATATTAAGGCATTAGGCTCAAAAGAAGTTTCTTCCTTGATTTATATTATCAAAAACAGCTAATTATAATTCTAATCAGGTTTTCTGGCTATTTAATGATTGAGACACAAATATGCTAATCAAGTTTTTTAAAACCTCTTAAAACGCTTTATTTGAATTCGTTTTGTATAGAAAATTATTATTGAATTTAAATTCAATAATAATTTTTGTTTATAAGTTAAATTCAAACCAATTTCAGTTTTCTTTTTCGCATACTTTATTACATTTGTGCGACTCTGAAAAATAGATTTAAACCAAAAACTAAAAAAATGAAAAATATATTTTATGCGCTTATAACATTGCTAGTTTTAGCATCATGCCAAAAGCCAAATAAAATTGGTTATGTAGATAATGGTATTATTGTTAAAGATTATCAAAAGGCCAAAGATTTAGAAGCAAAGTATAAATCTAAAGAAGATGCTTTTAAGAAAAAAACAGATAGTGTTAGTCAAGCTTTTCAGATAGAAGCACAAAAAGAACAATTAGAAGCACAAAAATTAGCACAAAGAAATAAAAGAAAACAAGCAGAAGAAATAATGTTAGGCTTGCAAAAAAAACAGCAATTGTTGCAACAAGAAATGCAATTTGAGCAACAACAACTTGCAAAAGCAGTTCAAGACGAAAGTGATTCTTTAATTGTAAAAATTAAAAATTTCATTAAAGACTATGGTAAAAAGAATCAGTATACTTTTATTTTAGGTACTAGCGATGGTGCCTCATCTGTAATATATGGAGAAGACCAAACAGATTTAACTCAAACTATTATTGATGCTTTAAATGCAGAATATAAAAAGGAGTAAATAGTATTTAATTGCTTAAAACATTGAAAGCCAACTACATGTTGGCTTTTTTTGTGCGTGAAAATAATTACTGTATGGTTTATATATTTGCCCTAATTATTTTATTTTTCGTAATATGGCTGTAATACAATACTTATTTTATAGTTTTGTTTAAACTAACAAAACTATACTATGACTAGGTGTTTATTCTTATTGTTTTTAGTTGCTTTTTCGATTAACTCTTACGGGCAAAAATCATTAGAATCAGGTTATTTTATCGATAACTCAAATAATAAAACAACTTGTTATATACAAAACATTGGCTGGTTAGATAGCCCTACTCAATTTAAATATAAAACTCAATTAGAAGGATCTTTAGAAATAAAAACTATTACTGAAGTTAAAGAATTTGCTATTGGTAATACCGTAAAATTTGAAAGGCATAAGGTAATGATTGATCGCTCAAGTGAAAAAGTTAGTGAAATGTCTAACCAAATAAATCCAGTTTTTAATGAAGAAACTCTTTTTTTAAAGGTGTTAGTAGAGGGCAATGCTACGCTATATTCGTATGGAGATAAAGATCTATACAGGTATTTCTATAAGACAGATGATGGTGTAAAGCAATTGGTATTTAAAAGTTATGTAACCGATGATGACCAAATAAAAGAAAACAATAGTTATAAAGGGCAGCTATGGGATAATATAAAAGTATCAGGATTATCTGAACACAACTATAAGAAAATAGATTATGAAAAAAAGGACTTAATAACATTGTTTGAACAATACAATGCAGATAAAAATTCTAATTATACGATTTACAAACAGAAAAATGCAAAAGGAAAGCTTAATATAACCCTAAGGCCCGGAATTAATCAACAAAGTTTTGAGGTCAGTAATTCTTTAATTATATGGAAATCTATGCGTTTTGATAATGAAACAAGCTTTAGAATGGGTGTGGAGTTGGAATATATACTTCCGTTTAATACCAATAAATGGGGCATAGTTTTAGAACCTACGTTCAGTTCTTATAAATCAGAAAAGACAATTCCATCTAATAGCCTATTGGTAACTGGACGTGTTGACTATAAATCAATAGAATTCCCAGTTAGTCTGCGTCATTATTTCTTTTTAAATGAGAATAACAGTTTTTTTATTAATGCATCTATAATTGTTGATACTAGCTTTGATTCCTCCCTAACGATAACGAGATCTAATGGGACAGTTGTTAACAAATTTGATGTAGCAAGTGGAGTAGATTATGCTTTGGGTGGAGGTTTTAAAACTAAAAATAAGTACAGCATAGAAGCAAGGTATTCATTTTCAAAAAATCTTATTGCTACAGAAGGTTCTTGGAACTCTAAGTTAAGTATTTTTGCGGTTATCGTTGGTTATACTTTATTTTAAATAACAATATAAGTTTACATAAAACAAATACAATAAAATTTATAAAACCCTGAATATACATGTGTTTATTCAGGGTTCTTTTTTAACTATATATAAATTGATGAGATTGCTCCTCAGTTACTACGAAATATACTTGCAATTAAATGTGTTTCAATAGTATTCGGAATAGCATGATAATTAGAAAATCAAGAATAAAACGCTCATTAATTAGCTTTTTTAGTTACTCCAATTTGTAACAAGTTCTATAAATTCCTGTCTAAATCCATTAGGATCAAAGCTAGCACCACCACTAGCTAAGTCAATTACCATTTGTTTTGAAACGTTTCCTTGGTATTCTGAATTCTTCATAAGTAAACCAAACCCAGTAACAGCAGTAGCAAATTTCATATTTACAGATGAGACACTGGGAATAGGGCTATTTATTTTATGTGTTAAAGGAATACTAACCTCGGTATTAGGTTTTTTATACCTAAAATCAAAAGTAGCATATAGCTCATCAGTATTACTATTGTTCAGAACCACTTCGTAAAGTGCAGTAATGGTTTGGGACGAACCAATTTCGCCTGCATCCTCGGTGTCATCCTCAAAATCTTCATTATCTAAAGCTCTATTTTCGTACCCAATTAAGCGATAAGATGATACTTTGTTTTCATTAAACGTAATTTGAATTTTAGAATCTTTAGCCACAGTATATAGCTTTCCTAGTTCATAAGTAAAAACCTTTTGAATCTGTTTGGCATTATCAATATACTCGTAATTACCATTACCTTTATTAGCAATTTGCTCCATACCATAATCGTTTAGATTTCCGCCCCCAACACCAAGTACAGTGAGATAAATACCAGTTTTTCGTTTTTCTTCTATAAGTTCTACAAGTGCTTCAGTAGAGGATGGGCCAACATTAAAATCGCCATCAGATCCTAAAATAACTCTATTGTTACCATCAGTAATAAAGTGTTCTTCTGCTATTTTATAGGCGGTAATAATACCCTCAGCTCCTGCCGTACTTCCTCCAGCACCAAGTTGTTCTATGGCTTGTTTTATTTTATCTTTTTCACTCCCAGAGGTTGATGGTAATAATACACCTGCACTTCCTGCGTAGGTAACAATAGCAATTCTGTCATCATCTCTAAGGTTATCTGTTAAGGTTTTGAATCCTGACTTTAAAACACCTAATTTGTCTGGAGAGCTCATAGAGCCAGAAACATCAATTAAAAAGACATAATTAGAATTTGGAAGTTCTGATTCTGGAATGGTTTTACCTTTCATACCTATGCGTATCAAGTGGTGATCTGTATTCCATGGGCAAACTGAAACTTCAGAATTTAAGCCAACATTATCATTGCCTTGTGGTTCTGGGTAATCAAAGGTAAAGTAGTTAATATATTCTTCTATTCTTACAGAAGCCACAGGAGGTGTTTGTCCTAAATTTAAAAAGCGCCTCATGTTGGCATAAGAACCACCATCTGCATCAACCGAAAATGTAGATATGGGAGCTTCACTTGTATTAATAAATGGGTTTTCTCCATGGTCTTTATAGTTTTCTTGAACTATTGGTTCAGGGTTATACGCCGAAATGTCATTAAAAGCAGTACTGTCTAAAGGAGAACATGCAACAGCGATTAATAATAGAGATAAAAAGGATAGAATTACATAAAAATTTTTCATAGCGTGGTTGTTTTAAATTTTAATAAAAGTGAATTGCAATATGTCTTTTAGATGTAGATTGTAAGAAATGGTTGCGTTAATTACTTAATGAAATTCGTAATTACAATTGCATGCGAACACATTTATTTTTAAAAAATTAAATCAAAATGCAACCCTTTATATTTTGATCTGTCAATACTAATATCAATCATAAATCACTGAATTAATTTCAGTAAAAAACGAACAGATCAAATGAAAATTAAATTATTAGGACTATGCTTATTTTTAGGTATAGCTGCAACCGCACAAAACACATTCAGTATTCGCGGTACAGTTAAAGATTCCAAAAATGGAGAAACACTACTTGGAGCTACTGTTTTTTTAAAAGGCACAACTAATGGAGCCGTTACTAACACATATGGCTTTTATTCGCTTACCGTTATAGAAGGCAATTACACACTCGTTGTGTCTTACATGGGTTACGAGGAGGTTTCAAAAGAAATTACTCTAAACGAAGATCAGGTACTAGATTTTGAACTTACCGAAGCAACAAATCAGCTGGATGAAGTAATGATAACTGCAGAAGAACCAGAACGCATCAGTATTAAAAAGCCGCAAATGAGTGTGTCAAAATTAAACGCGTCTACCATAAAACAAATACCAGCGGTATTGGGAGAAGTAGATGTAATAAAATCTATTCAAATGCTTCCTGGAGTTACAAATTCTGGAGAAGGAACAGCCGGCTTTAATGTAAGAGGTGGTGCTGTAGACCAAAATTTGGTGTTACTAGACGAAGCTATAATTTATAATACATCTCACTTTTTCGGTTTCTTCTCTGTATTTAATAATGATGCCATAAAGAATGTAAAACTATATAAAGGCGATATTCCTGCAAAGTTTGGAGGGCGAGTATCTTCAGTTTTAGATGTACATCAAAAAGATGGTAACAGTAAGCAGTTTGAGTTGAATGGAGGTATTGGTTTAATTTCTAGTAGACTTACTGCGGAAGCGCCATTATTTGGAGACAAGGGATCCTTTTTAATAGCAGGTAGATCTTCTTATGCGCATTTACTTATGAAAGCTATTCCGGAAGTAAAAGATGATAAAATATCCTTCTACGACCTTAATTTAAAGACCAATTATACTGTAAATAAAAACAACAGATTATTCCTCTCAGGATATTTTGGTCGCGATGTTTTCGATTTATCCAATGTGATTAAAACTAACTATGGAAATGCCTCTGGAAATTTAAGGTGGAATCATGTATTTAATGATAAGTTGTTTTCAAATTTATCTCTAATATATAGTAAGTATGATTACCGTATTGTGCTAGATTTTGTTGAGCTAGATTGGATAGCAGACATTAAAAATTACAATATTAAATATGATTTTGGATACTATTTAAATGATAAATTAAAAGTTGATTTTGGTATTAGTGGTATTCTTCACAATTTAAATCCAGGAGAGGTAAAACCAACCACAGAAGGTTCTCCTGTTAATTATTTAAAATTAGAACAAAAGCGAGCCTTAGAAAGTGGTATTTACGCCAGTGCAGAACATCAAATTTCTGATAAACTTACTTTAAATTACGGTTTACGGTACAGCAGATTTAATAGACTTGGTGGACAAAATATTATGAATTACGTAAACGATATGCCAGTAGTGTATAATGAAACATTAGGTGTTTATCAAGATGGAGAAGAAACAGGAGAAACCTTTTTTAAGAAAAGTGAAAGTATAGAAACCTATGATAATTTTGAGCCTCGTTTTGGATTATCTTATCAACTAAACAGTTCTTCTTCTGTAAAGGCAAGCTATACTAGATCAACGCAATATATGCATCTATTATCTAACACTACTGCTGTAACACCAGTTGATGTTTGGACACCTAGTGGAAAATATATTAAGCCCCAAAAATCTAATCAATATGCAGTAGGGTATTATAAAAATTTAAAGGATAATATATTTTCTTTTGAAGTAGAAGCCTACTATAAGACTGTAGATAATAGAATAGATTATGTTGATGGTTCCGATTTGATAGGAACAAATACAATAGAAACTGAAATTTTAAACGGGGAGGCTAGAGCCTATGGATTAGAGTTTTTACTAAGAAAAAACAAAGGACGTTTTACAGGATGGTTAGCATACACATTATCAAAATCCGAACAAAGAACTCCTGGAGGAATTGCAGGTGGATTAGGTATAAACGATGGCAAATGGTATAACACACCTTTTGATAGAACACATGATGTATCAATAACCGGAGCATACAAACTAAATGACAGATGGCGTTTTAGTGCTAATGCAGTATACCAAACAGGGCGTCCCGTAACATATCCTGATGGGCAATACTCATACGAAGGTTTATCAATAGCTAGTTTTTCAGATAGAAACGCTAGTAGATTACCAGCATATCATCGATTAGATGTATCTGCAACATATACACCAAAAAAGAATTTGAATAGAAAATGGAAAGGCGAGTGGGTGTTTGGTATTTACAACGCCTACAACCGTAAAAATGCAGCTTCAATAAGGTTTGGTCAAAATGATGACACAGCAGCGAATGAAGCAACACGAACAGCTATTTTTGGCATTATACCATCAATTACGTACAACTTCAAATTTTAAATCATAACTCTATAAAGGGTATTAAACATATACTTATGAAATCTTATATAACACTAATTTTCGCATTGCTTTTGGTTGGACTCACATCTTGTGAAGATGTTATAGATGTTGACGTTCCAACAGCCACTCCAAGACTAGTTATTGAAGCATCATTAGATTGGCAAAAAGGTACTACAGGCAACAATCAAACTATAAAACTAAGTACATCTACACCTTATTTTGAAAATACTGTAAACTCTGCAGTAACAGGTGCTTTAGTGAAAGTAACAAACAACAATAGCAATGTTGAATACACTTTTGCAGACCAAAATGATGGCACTTATACAATTTCCAATTTTATTCCAGTAATAAATGATAGTTACACACTTGAAATAGAATACAATAACGAAACGTATCGCGCTACAGAAACATTAAAATCTGTATCTCCAATAAAACGCGTAGAGCAATCTATTGAAGGAGGGTTTGATGATGAAGTTTTAGATGTTTCTGTTTTTTGGGATGACCCAGCCGATGAAGAGAATTTCTATCTCATAAAGTTTATGGAAGAAGGCATTCTTTTCCCAATTTTTGAGGACTATCCAGATGAATTTGTAAACGGCAATGAATTAAATACTTTTTTTGAAAAAGAAAGAGAAGATGATGATGACCAAGCTGAATTTAATCCTGGAGATACTGTTAGATTCACTTTATATGGCATCTCAGAACAGTATGATAATTACATTAGTCTTTTAATAGAGCAGTATGATAGTGCTGGAGACCCGTTTAGTGCAGTACCTGCAAAACTCAAAGGAAATTGTATCAATATAAATACACCAGAAAATTATCCATTAGGCTACTTCAGGTTA
This sequence comes from Hyunsoonleella pacifica, assembly GCF_004310335.1. GTDB lineage: Bacteria > Bacteroidota > Bacteroidia > Flavobacteriales > Flavobacteriaceae > Jejuia > Jejuia pacifica. Next base: position 600,396 of record NZ_SIRS01000003.1, read on the forward strand.
TCAGAGTTTGATGTAGCTACATACACATTTCAGTAACAAGTAATTATAATTATTACAAAGTGTGCTTTAAAGAGAATTAAAGCGAATGTTGGTTTGATTTTTTTTGATAGAGTGATTCCATCCCGATAGTTTTCGGGGTGTAGAATCACATAAAGGCTCGTACAATTACTTCTTACAATTAACAAAAATTAGAATCTATTTTAAAAACAATATATTATGAAAACACATTATTTATTTTACTTCGTTTTTACATTTTGTATCACTTTAACGTCATGTTCTATTGACGATATAAAAGCATCAAACAATATTGTAACAGAGGAAAGAGTACTGTCTGATTTTAATGAAATAGACATATCTAGTGATATAGAAGTAGTTGTTAAACAAGGCCCATCACAATCTGTAAAAGTAACTACTAGTGATAATATTCAAGATAACGTAACCACGAGAGTTAACAACGGAAAGCTTACAGCTAGACTAACAGGCAACATAAGAAGGCTAGACGTATTACGAATAGAAATTGTAATACCAACGATTAGCAGCTTAAGAATGTCTGCAGATAGTTTTGGAACCCTTTCCGGATTTGAAAATCTAGATTCTTTTAGATTAAATGTTTCAAGCGATGCTTTTATAACGCTTTCTGGAACCGCAAATAGTATGAATATCGATGCCAGTAGTGATGCAAGAATAGAAGGGTTTGATTTTGAAACTAAAACATGTAATATAAATTGTTCTTCAGATGCAACAGTTTCTATAACCTGTACTGATGCTTTATCAGGTTCAGTAAGTAGTGATGGCATAATATTTTATAAAGGAAATCCATCGGTAAATGTATCTACAAGTAGCGATGGCGCAATAATAAATTCAAATTAAAAGATGCTGATATTAAATAAATTGTAACTTTTGTGCAACCATTTAAAATTTCTATTGTCTTTAAAAAATAGAAACTAAATCCAAAACCGATTTCACAACCAAAACGCGGTGACAAACCAAGTAGTTTTTACACATAAAGATCTTGTTGAGAAGAGCAAACTGGGCGACCGAAAAACGCAATACAAACTGTATTCGCTTTACGTAAACGCTATGTTTAATGTATGTGTAAGAATGGTAAAATCTAAAGAAGATGCCGAAGATATTTTACAGGAAAGCTTTGTAGATGCTTTTAAAAATTTGAACAGTTTTAGGTATGAAAGCACTTTTGGTTCTTGGTTAAAGCGTATAGTTATAAATAAAAGTATTAATCATTTAAAATTAAAACGTGTGCCCTTAGTCGCCATGGATGATTACGATGATTGGATTCCAGAACAACAAGAAGAAGAAATTAACGAAGAATATTTAAATGTTGATACGATAAAAACAGCAATAAAGCAGCTCCCAGAGGGCTACCAGACCATAATCAATTTATATTTAATTGAAGGATACGATCACGTTGAGATAGGAGAAATTTTAGGGATAAGCACCTCAACCTCCAAATCTCAATATCATAGAGCAAAAAAGAAATTAATAGCATTAATGAATTGAAGCCAATGGACAATTTAAAAAAATACACCAGTAAGCATCAAGCCAAATTTGATGATTTCGATTTAGACGAAGTTGATAAACTAAGGCTTTGGGGAGACATTGTTTCAGAACTACCTGAAAAAGCGGTTAAGGTTATTCCGTTATGGAAGAAAACTACTTTTAGAGTAGCGGCAAGTATTGTGCTATTAATTGGTTGCACCTTCTTTTTCTTGCAGTCTGGTGGGCAAGATCCAGAACAACAAATTGTAAATCAAGAACTGTATGATATTGATAACCACTATAAATTACTAGTAGATAATCAAGTAGCATTAATTAAGAATAACCTTAATTTATCAAAAGAAGATCAAGAAGATTTCTTGTTATTAATTGATGATTTAGATGAAGAATACAATAAACTAAAAGAAGAACTGAAATTAGGCATCAACAATGAAAAAATTATTGAAGCTATAATTAGTAATTACAGAAAGAAGATTAAACTTATGGAGGATTTATTAGAACGATCTTATCCAGTAAAAACCGATTTTGAAGATGAAGCAATTACACTATAAAATATCATTTTTTCTTGCTATCATGCTATTTTCAAGTGTGGTATTTGGGCAAGATAAATTGAGTAAGGACATAAAAAAAACGTTTTCGCTTACCAATAATGGTAGCTTGTATTTAGAAAACAAGTATGGTAATGTGTTTATCAATGGTTGGGATAAAGATTCTATTAGGTTTGAGATTTCTGTAGAAGTAAAAGGGAAAAACTTAGAAAAAGCTAAAGACCTTTTAAAACGCATAAATCCTGATTTTATAACCACAACATCACAAGTAGTTGTAAAAACCGTAATTACAGAGAAGAACCCTTCATTTTTTAATAAATACATTAAAAAAATAAGCCCATTAAATAGTGAAAAAGCCAATTCAGATATCAATTACACCATTTATCTTCCAAAGCAAGCTGCGGTTGAGGTGTATAACAAGTATGGCGATATTATAATTTTAGATTGGAACGGGAAATTAATAGCCGATGTAGAACACGGCGATCTTAGAATTACTGATGATTTGTTAGAATCTAAACTAGCCATAAAGTATGGAAAGCTAAGAGCTAATACTTTAAATAAAACAAATATTACTGCAAAAGATGCAACCATTTCTTTTGAGAAAGCAGAAACCTTAAAATTAGATTCAGATGGGGCAACAATAAGCTTAGAAGACATAGGAGAATTAGATATCAATTCCAATAAAGATGATATAGAAATAAGTACCATTAATAATATTCACGGCACTGTAAAATATTCGCAAGTAACACTAACGAATATAATCTCTAAAGTGAATTTAAGCTTAAACCTTGCAGAGTTGCGCTTAAAGCAGTTTAGTACAAATGCACCCATAGTAAACTTACATCAAAAATCATCAGAAGTATATGTAAATATCTCTAAAACTAATTTTAATTTTAGTGCAGAATTGGAGCAAGGCGTACTTAGAATACCTAAAACAATGAAAGACATTAATAGTAAGGTATTAGATGAAAAAAATAAGATAAGACAAATAAGAGCCACTTACGGCGATGGTAATCAAGGTATTTTTGACCTCACTGGGTACAAAGGCATTATCATATTTAAAGAACTTTAAAAATCAATCAAAACAATGAACAGGATAATTACAATACTATTTGTTTTAATAACAACATATTCCAGTTTCGCACAAAAAAAAGAATCTAACGAATATGTAGAATTTGACGATAGAAAAAATGTGGTACACGGTGTGTATTTGGGTTTTAATGTCCATTATGCACAATTAGATACTAGAGGCGAAAAAGAAACGGCGTTTGTAAATTTAAAATTGGCTTATGTTGCCAATCAAAAAATGGAAGTAGGCATAGGCATTACAGGTTTTTTTAATGAAAGACCCAATGATAGGCCAGATTTGTTTAACGGAGATAAAGTAGCACTTTTAGGTGGATATGTAGGTTTACATCTAGAACCCATTTTGTTTGGTAAGCGTTTTATAAGTGTCTCTTTTCCAGTGTTAGTTGGTGGTGGTGCAGTGGGGTATTTTGGCAATAGTTTTACAGATGAATACGAAGATATAAAAGAAGAAGATTTTGATGAATTTTTTATTGTAGAGCCAGGCATCAATATTCTCTATAACTTTTCAAGGTTTACGCAATTAGAAACAGGAATACGCTACAGATTTACAAGCGATTATAATTTACCACCTTATGATAGTGGAAACCTTAACGGATTTTCTGTTGGAGTAGGACTAAAACTAGGCATCTTTAATATGGGGAGAAAAAAGAAGGTAAAAGATAATTTTTAGCCCGCTTTTTTATGCAATAACCGCGTTAATTTAATAGACAAATCAGTTAAAATAATTTTAGAATTGCCATTGCGTTCAATATGGTAAATAGCATCCTGCAGTTCGTTGCTAATATCCATAATATTGTTACCATGCACAAAAGGTGCAAAATTTTCTAGTTTAAATTTGTCTGTTTTAGGCTCAAAATACACCAAATCAGTAGCATTGTAATTCAATAAAAGCGCCTGCCGGAAAAAGTCCAAACAAAAATTTAAAAACTGTTTTTGCGTTTCGCGTCCTGTTTTGGCAATATCATCACTCCACGAAATTAAATCGTGAATAGCAGCTTTGTTACCTTTAGCCTTAAAAGCACTACGTATCCAAAAAATAAACCACGTTTCAAACTGTGTGTCCTCAGAATCATGGTACACTAAATCGCAAGCCTTATTGTAATTACCATTAGCCTGATGCGCAATTTTTGTAGCAACTGAGGCCTCTAAATTGTAATTTTTAATAATAGCATTTTTAATTACTTCTTCGGCCAAAGGCGGAAAATGTAAAATTTGGCATCGCGAGCGAATCGTGTTAATAATCTGTTCCTCTTCTTCAGCAATCAGTAAAAAAATGGTTTTATTGGGCGGTTCCTCAATCAGTTTTAACAGCTTATTGGCACAAGCAATATTCATTTTTTCAGCCATCCAAATCAACATCACTTTATGGCCACCCTCATAAGATTTTAAAGTCAAGGATTTTACAATCTCATGCGCCTCATCTACACCAATTTGCCCCTGTTTATTATCCACCCCAAGCAGTTTGTACCAATCAAATAAATTGCCGTAGGGCTGTTCATTTAAAAGTTGTCGCCATTCTTCCAGATAAAAATTACTTACAGGTTTGCTCTTTACTTTACTGCTAGTTGTTACCGGAAACGCAAAATGTAAATCGGGATGCGAAACGTTGTTAAACTTTATGTTACACGCATCGTTACCCGAAGTGTTTTCGCCATTACTGTTGCCACACAAAATATATTGCGCATAAGCAATAGCCATAGGTAAGGTGCCGCTACCCTCAGGGCCAACAAACAATTGCGCATGCGGTATACGCCCGTTATCGGCACTTTGCGTTAAGTGTGCCTTTATGTGCTCTTGCCCTAAAATATCCTGAAACAGCATCGCACAAAAGTAAACCAATTTTTTAAAATATTTGGGCATTCCCCTCCTAAGGTCGGGTCGGGCTTTACGTTACAAGTCCTCGCTCCCACCTGCGGGGTCGCTGTGGGCTTTCCTCTGCAATCCCTAATGCGGGTGTGTTTGCTATGGCATTTATTTCACTATAAACTTTTTGTTTTTTTGGAGAGGTTCGTTTAACGTCTCGGTGTATGGCTTGTTGCGGAAAAATCCGCAGGATTCTTTCCGCCATAGCCCAAAGATAGCAAATAAGCGTTGAATTCCGATTAGGAATTCAACCGCAATGAGCTATACACGTTGTTGGCAGTAGTTATTATTCTTTTAATTTATTCATAGCTTGTCTTACATTTGACAATTCATATTTTTCAGAGCTTACTTTTTTAATTACATATCGTAGTAATATGTCAATTTGTTTTGCTTTTTCTAAACAGGTTTCTTCTGAATAAACGTGAATTCCACCAGATAATTGGCTATGCAATAACTTGATTGGGTTATCACCAATTTCCTTTAATGATTTTGGAATATATGGATTTATGTTATCAATCAAATTTGACATTTGATGACTTTTTTCATATTCATTCCAAGCAGTTTTAATCTGCTCAGAACCGTCAAAATCAAGTTCAGATAAATCCTTAACTATATGTTTAATTTCATTTTCGATTATTCTTCTGAAATATGCAAATGCGCCAATCCCATAGCTTAAAGAGAGATTGGAAAGCGCTTTTCGATAATTGTCTTTATCTTCATCACTCAAATAATCTAATACTTCTTTTTCTGGATTTCTTTCAACAGCAGGAAATTGGCCAATCTTTCTTATGTAAAGAGCAGGAAACTTAATGTCCTTTTTAATCTCTTTTTGCGAAAACATATTAATTAAGAAATCCATCTTAAAACCGCAAGATTGACAAACTCCAGAAAGATGAAATGAAAAATTCACTTTTCTTTCCTTATCTAGATAATAATCTGGAACATTGTTTTCGTGAATTTCATATGAATTTCCCCAATTTTCTTCAATTTGGAATGTGTGATAATCCTTTTCATTCGGACAGTAAAACTTGTAAGCTTTCTTACTAAAGTAATTGGAAAAATTGAATTTAAATCCAGTTACGAAAGTATCAAACAATTCTATTTTTGAGTATAAATGGTAATTTTCAAAAAAATCAGTTAATTTCTTATCTGCTAATACGTTCATTGTTTATGACTTTCGTTTAATTACTGCCAACTTTTCCGGATATGCGTCGTTTTAATGACTTATATCCGACGTTAAACGAAGATAGACGAAATTTTCTACAAAGTCAATAAGCGAAGCCTCATTTCCGCAAAGACATTTAATCTTCATGAAATTTTGTTTCACTTCAAACGTTTTCGTGAAAAAAGTCATTTTTTAAAGCTATTTAATTGCCTACATTTGTGTTCTAATTTGATATAAAACAATATAAATGAAGACGCTAAACGATTTTAATTTCGAAAATAAAAAGGCACTTATCCGTGTAGATTTTAATGTACCACTAAACGAAAATTTTGAGGTAACAGATGCTACAAGAATTGTATCGGCAAAACCAACCATTATTAAAATTTTAGAAGATGGTGGGAGTTGTATTTTAATGTCGCATTTAGGGCGTCCAAAAGGATTTCAAGAAGAGTTTTCATTAAAGCATATTGTATCTAAAGTAGAGGATGTTTTAGGTGTAGGTGTAAAATTTGTATCAGATTGCATTGGCGAAGATGTTGAGGCCGCTGCTGCAAGCTTACAACCAGGAGAAATTTTATTATTAGAAAACTTAAGGTACTACAAAGAAGAAACCGCAGGCGATGAAGGCTTTGCTGAAAAATTATCAAAACTTGGCGATATTTATGTAAATGATGCCTTTGGTACAGCGCATAGAACACATGCATCTACAACCATAGTAGCCCAATTTTTTGAAGGTAAAAAGTGCTTTGGTAATTTACTAGCCCAAGAAATAGATAGCATTAAAAAAGTAATGGAAACAGGAGAAAAACCTGTTTTGGCCATTCTTGGTGGGGCTAAAGTATCTTCTAAAATTACAATTATTGAAAATATTTTAGATAAAGTAGACCATTTAATTATTGGAGGAGGTATGGCATTTACCTTTGTAAAAGCACAAGGAGGAAGCATAGGGAACTCTATTTGTGAGGACGATAAAATGCCATTAGCTTTAGAAATTTTAGAGCAAGCCAAAGCTAAAAATGTACAAATACATATACCAGTAGATACCATTGCGGCTGATGATTTTAGTAACGATGCCAATACACAAATTTGTGATATCAATGCTATTCCTGATGGATGGGAAGGAGTAGATGCAGGACCAAAATCTCGCGAGCAGTTCCACAAAGTTGTAATGGAAAGTAAAACCATTCTTTGGAATGGACCACTTGGTGTTTTTGAAATGGAAAGTTTTGCAAATGGTACAATAGAGTTAGGGAACTCCATTGCTGAAGCAACTAAAAACGGTGCGTTTTCATTAGTAGGTGGTGGCGATTCTGTAGCTGCTGTTAAACAATTTGGTTTTCAAGATAAAGTAAGTTATGTAAGTACAGGTGGTGGAGCTATGTTAGAAAGCTTAGAAGGGAAAACGTTGCCAGGGATTGCTGCTATTTTAAAGTAAAATATAAGTTTTAAAGTACATCCATATGCTTTAGCAGGAAATGCAGCAAAGACGAAATTATACATAAACTAAAAAATAATAAGGCCTCATAGATTTTAAACTCTATCAGGTCTTATTTTTGTATTTCAACTAAAAAATACGATTTTAGCCTTATTATCGTTCGTTTAAATTGAATGGATACTTATGGTTTTTCGCTTTTTTATATTTTTGTTCTGTGTTACGGGAGTTTCTTTTGCCCAAATATCAGCAGAGACGACGTCTAAAATAAGAACTACGCTTGTGGGAGACACTACACTTGTAGATGTCGAACAAAAGGTCATTACTTCTATCAAGCCCATTTTAGATGATAGTCTTTCAGTAAAAAAACTAAAAGACATAGACCATTTAGCAGAAATTGACGCCAAATGGCGAAAAGAACTTTATAACAACGATTTGTTTGATACCATATACAAATCAGTAACAGAAATGAGTTTTGAGGAAGTAGATTACCCAGAACTTCCAACAGATACGTTAAAAAAACATTTAAAGGAATTAGATGCCAGAACACCTTTTAACGTAACATATAATCCATCTCTAGAGCGTGTTATAAAATCCTATTTGAAACACAGACGAAAACACTTGCAGAAACTCATGACCATGAGTGCATTCTATTTTCCAATGTTTGAGCAGGAATTAGATAATCAAAACATTCCGCTAGAAATAAAATATTTAGCTATAGTAGAATCTGCTTTAAAACCCAATGCAAAATCTAGGGTTGGTGCCACAGGCTTGTGGCAATTTATGTTTAGCACAGGTAAAATGTACGGACTAGATGTTAGCAGTTATGTAGATGAACGTAGTGATCCCATAAAATCCACAAAAGCAGCAGCTAAATATTTAGCAAAACTATACGAGATTTTTGGAGATTGGGATTTAGCTCTTGCAGCCTATAATTCAGGACCAGGAAATGTCACTAAAGCCATTCGTCGTTCAGGTGGCTATGAAAACTACTGGAATATTCGGCATAATTTACCTCGAGAAACAGCAGGATATTTACCAGTTTTTTTAGCCAACATGTATATTTTTGAATATGCAGAGGAGCACGGATTTAAACGCTACAAGCCAGAACGAGTATATTTTGAAACAGATACCGTAGTAATAAAACAAATGATAACGCTAGATCAAGTGTCTGAAGTTACAGGAACACCTGTTGAACAATTACAGTTCTTGAATCCGTCCTATAAGTTAGATATTATTCCTGTTATAAAAGGCAAAAAATACACATTGCGATTGCCAACAGATGTTATTGGTGCTTTTGTACATAATGAAGACAAAATTTATGCTTTTGCCAAAGAAGAATTGGAGAAGCGAGAAAAACCTTTGCCACAGTTTTTTAATGCAAATGATAAAATTCGCTATCGTGTAAAATCTGGAGATTATTTGGGCAAAATAGCTAGAATTTATGGAGTTAGAGTAAGCGATATTAAACGTTGGAATGGCTTGAGAAATAATAACCTAAAAATAGGACAACGTTTATCAATTTATCCCAGAAAACCTGTAGTTTCAGTACCAAAAATTGCTACTAAAAAGATAAAACCAAAACCTATTACAGGAGATATTACAATTTACACTGTAAAAAGTGGCGACTCACTCTGGAGTATTGCCCAAAAATTTTCTGGAGTTTCTATTCAAAATATTAAAGATTGGAACGGTATTAGTGGTAGTAAATTAAAACCAGGAATGAAACTTAAAATTTCCAAGGGATAACTTCAAAACATCAAAAAACAATGAAAAAAGTATTAAGCGTTCTCGTACTAGTATTTGTTCTTATATCATGTAAAGCCGATAAATCAAAAAATCAAAGAATACTTTTTGATTCACAAGGAAGAATTAACCACGTATCTGTTGTTATTGATAATGAAAACTGGAAAGGGCGTTTAGGAGAGGCTATAAGAGATGTGCTCACAGCACCAGTTTATGGTTTGCCGCAAGATGAGCCTACATTTAATATCAATCAAATACCACCTCAAGTTTTTACTGATTTTATTACAAGAACGCGTACTGTTTTAAAAATTGAAATGGGAAAAGCTGCTGGTATTGCTTTTAGAGATAATGTGTATGCGCAGCCACAAAAAGTAATTGTAATTACAGGGAAAACAAAACAAGAGGTTGAAGATGTTTTAAAAGAAAATACGCCCAAAATAATAAAAACCTTTAGAGATATTGAGCTAAGACAGAGACAACGTATTATAAGAAAGTCGCTATTTAATACACAAGTTATTAAAGATAAATTAGGTTTAAAAATAGAGTATTCAAGTGCGTATAGAATAGCTAAAAATAATGATAGTTTTTTCTGGATTAGACGAGATATCAATACAGGAACACTTAATTTAATGCTCTATGAATTACCAGAAGAAGCTATTAAGAAAGATAGTTTAATAAACCAAATAGTTGTAATAAGAGATTCTATTGGTAAACAGTATATTGAAGGACCGGTTGAGGGGTCTTACATGTCTACTGAAATGGCATACACACCGTTTCATGGAGAAACTATTTTAGATAACAAACCTACTTTAGAAACAAAAGGGATGTGGCAAGTAAAAAATGCGTTTATGGCAGGTCCTTATATTAATTATGCCATAGAAGATAAGATAAATAAACGCTGGATAATAGCTGAAGGATTTGCATTTGCACCTTCGGTTGAAAAACGCGACTATATGTTTGAATTAGAGGCGATAATTAAATCAATTAAAATTGATAAGTAAAGTATTTAAAGACTGTTTACCAAGTTGAAAACAAAAAACCAACACGTACAAGTGTTGGTTTTTTATTTTTATATAGTTTTTAAAGCTTATTCTGCTTTATCGTTTTTAGGTTCTTCCTCTTTACTGGCATCTTTAAACTCTTTAATACCGCTTCCTAAACCACGCATTAGTTCAGGAATTTTTCTTCCACCAAATAACAGTAATACCACAACAACAATTAGGATTATTTGTGGAGCGCCGATAACTAATGGTAATGTGTAAAAACTCATAACAAATATATTTAGGACACAAAGTTAATAATTAAAGTTTAATAAAACCGTTTTTAACATTAATACTAGGTGTTTATTAGGAGAAAACCAAAACCTTGAAATTATTTAATTAATTTTGCTTGCAACATGGGAAATAAAAAACCAAAAAAGATAAAAAGAAAATTACTTGACAAGTACCGTTTAGTCATACTTAATGAAAACACCTTTGAGGAAAGATTATCATTAAAACTTACCAGGTTAAACGTGTTTGTGATTGTAACACTTTCTAGTATTTTATTGGTTGGATTTACTATTCTGCTTATAGCTTACTCGCCTTTAAAAGAGTATATTCCTGGTTATTCTTCTACAGCACTAAAGAAAAAAGCAACGAATTTAAGTTTTAAAACAGATTCTTTGCAGCAAGTTTTGATAGCAAATGAATACTATTTCGCATCTATTAAAAAAGTTTTAAAAGGCGATGTTAGCTCAGAAGAGTTAAATAGAGACTCAATTGTTGAAGCTACTAAGCTTGAGGTAAGTGAGGTAGATTTGAACCCTACTAAAGAAGATTCCTTATTACGTGCTAAAGTAGAAAAAGAAGATAAGTATAATTTGTTTGAATCGGCCACATCGGTTACAAATTTTGTGCTTTTTCCTCCAGCAACAGGCACCATCAGTGAACCATACAGCATAAAAGAGAAGCATTATGCGGTAGATATAGTGGTGCCGAAGGACACACCAATAAAAGCAACAGCAGATGGTATTGTTGTTTTTGCAGAGTGGACAGCCAGCACAGGTCATGTTATTATTTTAGAGCATAGTTATGGACTAATTTCTGTTTACAAGCATAATGCTACCTTAACTAAATCTCAAGGCGATTTAGTAAAAGCAGGAGAAGTAATTGCTACCTCGGGTAACACTGGAGAATTGTCAACAGGTCCGCATTTACATTTTGAACTTTGGAGTGATGGTTATCCCATTAATCCAACTAATTTTATTGATTTCGAATAAATGGGCTCAATTAAAGCTGCTTTAGCCAAACCTTTTGCAAAATACATTCATAAAAAAATTAGAAAATGGGCTAATAATCCCATTAAAACTCAGGAGAAAGTTTTTAAAAAACTAATTTCTGAAGCGTCGCATACTGTGTTTGCAAAAGACCATAATTTTTCAGAGATACATTCTCACGAAGATTTTGTTAAACACGTACCAATAAGAGACTATGAAGCTCTAAAACCTTATGTCGAAGAAGTTGTAGCAGGTAAATCAGATATCCTTTGGAAAGGGAAACCTATATACTTTGCAAAAACTTCAGGGACGACTTCAGGTGCAAAATACATACCTATAACTAAGGAGAGTATGCCAAGCCATGTTGAAGCTGCTCGAAATGCTATTTTAATGTACATTAATGAAACAGGTAAGACCAAGTTTGTTGATGGTAAAATGATTTTTCTTCAAGGAAGCCCTATTTTAAAAGAGCAAAATGGTATTCAGTTGGGGAGACTATCAGGTATAGTTGCGCACTATGTACCAAACTATTTACAAAAAAACCGTATGCCCTCTTGGGAGACAAATTGTATAGAAGATTGGGAAACTAAAGTGGACACTATAGTCGAGGAAACACTAAAAGAAGATATGACTATCATTTCTGGAATACCATCTTGGGTTCAAATGTATTTTGAGAGGCTACAGCAAAAAACAGGACAAAAGGTTGGAGATATTTTTAAGAATTTCAATTTGTTCATTTTTGGAGGCGTAAATTATGAACCCTATAGAGCAAAATTTGAAAGTTTAATAGGCCGCAAAGTAGATAGCATAGAGCTATATCCAGCCAGTGAAGGGTTTTTTGCATTTCAAGACAAACAGAGTGAGAAGGGAATGCTACTACAATTAAACTCAGGCATATTTTATGAGTTTATAAAAGCAGAAGAGTTTTTTGAAGAGCATCCAAAACGTATCACAATTAAAGATGTAGAAGTAGGTATAAATTACGTGATGATAATTTCAACAAATGCTGGATTGTGGGCATATAATATTGGAGATACCGTTCAATTTACATCTACCAAACCTTATAGAGTTATAGTGTCTGGAAGAATAAAACATTTTATTTCAGCATTTGGTGAACATGTAATAGGCAAAGAAGTAGAACAAGCTATACAGGAAGCTTCTGAAGGAGAAGATATACAGATTTCAGAATTTACAGTAGCACCACAAATTAACCCAGAAAAAGGACTGCCATATCATGAATGGTTTATTGAGTTTGAGAAAGAACCAAAGGATATAAATGCTTTAGCTTCGAGGATAGATCAATCTTTACAGAATCAAAACACCTATTATTTTGACTTGATAGAAGGCAAAGTGCTACAACCATTAAAAATTTCAAGAGTAAAGAAAAATGGTTTTAAAAAATACATGAAGTCCTTAGGGAAACTAGGCGGGCAGAATAAAATACCTAGGCTATCAAATGATAGAAATATTGCAGATTCACTTTCTGGTTTCATTGAAAAATAATAGTACATTTGTAGCGTTTTTTAAACAAAATGAAACGAACCAAACGCCTCAAACGAACAAGAGCTCAAGAGAGTTCTAATGCTATAGAACGCATGTATATTACCATGCGTCACTTGTTTAATCGTGGGTTTTACAAACCTATGGGGATTTCTGGAGAAACTTTAAGACAATCTTTGCTTTTATTACGTCCTGAAATTTATGGTTCTGTAGCTGAAGAAAAAGTAGAATTAAACGGTCTATTATATGTGATTGATCGTCTCCCTCGTGGAATAGAAGAATGCTCTGTAATAAATCTTACTAGTGATGAAGGTTACTCTAACTCTCATTTTAAGCCTATAATCCCAGAAAAACGTCGCCGAAATTGTTACAGGATAGATGAGGAACAAATGAATATTGAAATTACCAGAGGGCGTTCTGAGATATATGATATTTTAACACACTTAACGTTTTTGTTCATTGAATCCCATAAAATCAGTAACAAAGCACTAATTGATGATAGTGGTAAAACCACAAGGGATTGGATTAAGCTAGAAAATGTAGTAAAAACCACTAAAAAATTAACTCAAAAACAGAGAGAAGTTGCTATTACTCATGCCGCAAATATTTTAGGAAGAACATTTAGTGAGATAAGCAAAATATATAATGCATTTGCAATTCCTACTCAGCCAGAACGTTTATTACATATTGTGTATTGGTTAGGGAAATTAGCTATTAAAGAGCAAATTAGTAATGATAAGCGCGAGGTAAAATTTAGCCCAGTACTACGAGAAGAAATAGGACATCATATACATGGTGAGATTTGGGCAAATACCATAAAGAGTGTATTGTACAAGCATAAACTTCTTGAAAGACCAATACATGTGATAAGTGCAAATATGCATAGTGTAATGAATACACTTTTTGCTCCGAGTGCATTAAAGTCGCTTGTAGAAAAACAAGATGTTTTTGAGGTCTATAAAGAATTAAGTAACAGTGCTAATACAGAACTTAGAAGCAAAGTAGAACGAGCAGCATTAAAAGGAGAAATGCTGTACATTGATGATATGTCAGGTGCAAACATTGATGTCCAAATATTCGATACTGAAAAAATAGATACTTCCAAGTTAGATATTAAAGTAGATGAAATTTATCTAAAGTCGAAAAAACCCGTTATATTAGTCATGGATTATGCTTTTGGAGAGCAGGCTTATGAAACTATAGATGAATTACTTAAACCTTTCAATTATAAAAAAGAAAAAATTTATTTAAATGTAGAATCTATCTCTATTATGGGTAAAGCAGGCATTTTAGAAGGAGATAAGGGAGATATAATGGTACCTTCAGCACATATTTTTGAAGGAACTGCTGATAATTATCCATTTAAAAATGAGTTAAAAAAAGAAGATTTAGAATGTAAAGGTGTAGATGTATGTGAAGGGGCAATGATAACAGTTTTAGGAACATCCCTTCAAAACAAAGATATTTTGAAGTTCTTTTTTGAATCGACCTGGAGTGTTATAGGATTAGAAATGGAAGGTGCACATTATCAAAAAGCCATTCAAGCTGCATCAAAAGTAAGGGGGAGTATAAGAGAAGATGTAAAAGTAAGGTATGCGTATTATGCAAGTGATAATCCGTTAAAAACAGGAAGTACACTTGCTTCAGGAGGGTTAGGAACCTCAGGAGTAAGACCTACATATGTAATAACAAGAACAATTTTAGAACAAATACTAAATAAAAGTAAAAATGAGTAAGGATTTGCCACAACAGCCACAACAGTCTGAAGAAGTAGATTTAGGGCAATTGTTTAAGATGATTGGGAATTTATTTGATAGATTATTTAAGTTTATTACAGGTGTCTTTAGAGAAGCATTTAATTTTGTAATAATATTACTAGTTCACTTTCACAGAAGAAAATTATGGTACATTGCATCCATATCAATAGGTTTAGTAACAGGTTATTTTCTTGATCAAGAATCTGATAAACTTTATGGGGCTAACTTATTTGTTGAAACTAATTTTGGCTCTACACGTCAAGTATATGAAAATATTCATCAGTTCAATCAGCTAACAATTGATAAAGATAGTTTAGAACTGGCAAATAGGTTAAATATAACCATAAAAGAAGCTTCAAGACTAAAAGGGTTTTATATAAAACCAGACTTAGACGAGAATACAATGGCTAAGATGTATTCAGATTTCTATCTGCAATTGGACTCCATATCTCGTTTAGATATGTCTTACAAGAAATACAAAGAATCACTAACACCATTTAACTTTAAAGTACACCAAATAGGAGTCGCAGCAACAGATAGGGTAGTTTACAAGAAGATAGAAAAAAACTTTGTTGAACAGATTTCTAGAAATGCTTACTTGAATAAACTTCTTGAATCTAATAAAGCTATCCTAAATAAAAAAGATCAAATACTACAGAAACAAATTCAAATAACTGATTCTCTTGTAGGTCAATATTTGGATATCAGAATAAAAGAATCTCAAAAGGCAGCAATTCCAAATTCTGGGACAAATTTATATATGGGGAATGCAGAGTCCACTAATCTAATTGTAGATGAGTCTAAAATAATAAAACAAAGATTGAGCTATGAAAATCAAAGAAGGAAAATAGATAGTATTTTAGTTACTAAAAACACAATAATAAATGTAATTGCAGATTTTCCAGAGTCTGGATATGATATAAGTGAATGGCATGATAAGATGAAATATTTACTTCCGATAGTGCTATTCTCAATTTTATTATTAATTTTTAGTGTTATAGGTCTTGGAAAGTTTTTAGACAAACAAAGTGGGAAATAATATATTAAATGACTATTCTTATAACAGGAGGAGCGGGTTTTATTGGGTCTAATTTCATTAAATATTATTTGTCAAAGTACTACTCTGTTAAAATAGTAAATATTGATAAATTGACTTACGCAGGTAATTTAAATAATTTAGACGGTGTTGAAACCAATCCAAGATATAGGTTTATTCATGGAGATATTTGTGATAAAGATTTAATCAATGAGTTGTTTGTCAAGTATAGCTTTAAAGGTGTCATACATTTTGCTGCTGAATCTCATGTCGATAATTCTATAGATAATCCTAATGATTTTATTCATACTAATATTAACGGAACTTTTAATTTGTTAAATGCAGCAAGGAATCATTGGATGAAGAGTTCAAATGAAATAAAGACACAGCACATAAACTCAAGATTTCATCATATATCTACTGATGAAGTTTATGGCTCTCTAGGCAAAAAAGGATTGTTTACTGAAGAAACATCGTATGCACCCAATAGTCCATACAGTGCTTCAAAAGCATCGTCTGATTTTCTAGTAAGAAGTTATTTTAAAACTTATAATATGAATGTAGTCACTACTAATTGCTCTAATAACTACGGACCAAGACAGCATGACGAAAAATTAATACCAACTGTTATTAGGAAAGCCTTGAATGGAGAGAATATTCCAATTTATGGAGATGGTCAGAATATTAGGGACTGGTTATATGTTAAAGATCATTGTTTTGGGATTGATTTAGTTTTTAATAAGGGTGTTTCTGGAGAAACATACAATATTGGTGGTAATAATGAGCACAATAACATGTATATTGCAAGTACCATTTGTTCTATTTTAGATGAACTTGCTCCTAAAAAAACATCATATAAGGACCAAATAATCTTTGTAGAAGACAGGCTTGGACATGATTTTAGGTATGCAATTGATGAGTCTAAAATAAAAAATCAATTAGGATGGAAAGCTAAAGAAAACTTTCAGACTGGATTAAAGAAAACCATAAATTGGTATATAAAAAAATATAAAAACTAATGAAGGGTATTATTTTGGCAGGGGGCTCAGGATCACGTTTGTACCCTTTAACAAAAGTTGTCAGTAAGCAACTTATGCCTATTTATGATAAGCCAATGATATATTATCCTTTAACAACACTTATATCTGCAGGAATAAATGAAATTTTAATTATAACCACGTTAAGGGATGTGGAAAAATTTAAGGACTTATTGGGTAATGGAAGTAATTATGGTTGTAATTTTGAGTATGCTGTTCAAGAACAACCTAATGGTCTAGCTGAAGCTTTTTTAATTGGAGAAGACTTTATTGGTAAAGATAGTGTAGCATTAATTTTGGGGGATAATATATTTTATGGCTCAGGATTAAGTAAAACACTTAAAGGATGTCTTAACCCTAATGGTAGTATTATTTTTGCCTATCATGTACAAAATCCTAAACGATATGGAGTAGTTAAGTTTAATGAAGATAACAAGGTAATTTCCATTGAAGAAAAACCTTCAAATCCAAAGTCAAACTATGCGGTTCCAGGAGTATATTTTTATGATAATACAGTAGTGGAAATAGCGAAAAATATAAAACCAAGCCATAGAGGAGAATTAGAAATAACAGATATTAATAAAGCTTATTTAAAAAAAGAAAAATTGAATGTCCAAATCTTGGATAAAGGGACTGCATGGTTAGATACTGGAACATTTGAATCTTTAATGCAGGCATCTCAGTTTGTTCAAGTAATAGAAGAAAGGCAAGGGCAAAAAATAGGTTGTATAGAAGAAGAAGTATATAAAATGGGCTTTATTGATAAAAATCAATTAGATAAATTGTCTAAATCATTGCTTAAAAGTGGTTATGGGCAATATCTTCAACAATTAATATAACAAATAAAAATGAAAGTTGAAGAAGTCTATTTAAGTGGATGTTATGTGATTACTCCCAATGTTTTTGAAGACAAAAGAGGTTGTTTTCATGAAAGCTTCAATCGAAAAATATTTAAAGAGTTAACAGGAATAGATGTAGATTTTGTTCAAGATAATGTATCTCAATCATTAAAAGGTGTTTTAAGAGGTTTGCATTTTCAAACAGGCATTCACTCTCAAGCAAAATTAGTTCAAGTTATAAAAGGGAGAATCTTAGATATTTGTGTGGATCTTCGACACGAATCAGAAACTTTTGGAAAACACTTTTCAATATACCTGGATAGTTTAGAAAGGAAGCAACTATATATCCCTAGGGGATTTGCACATGGATTTTTAGTATTAGAAAATAATACCATTGTTATGTATAAATGTGATAATAGTTATGCGAAGTTCGCTGAATCAGGTATAATATTTAATGATAAAGCATTAAATATTAATTGGAATTTTCCAGAAGAAAAGATGATTATATCTGAAAAAGATAAGAGTTTGCAAACATTTGAAAGTTTGTTCAATTAATGAAAAAAGTTTTAGTTACAGGGGCTAATGGTCAATTAGGAAAAACTTTTAAAGAGTTATTTCAAAAGAATGAATACCAAATTGAATTCACGTTTGTTACCAAAGAACAATTGGATATTACGGACATAGATAAACTTATAACTTTCTTTAGTATCAACTTTTTTCATTATTGTATTAATTGTGCAGCTTATACCAATGTAGATCAGGCTGAAAAAACACCTGAAATAGCATTTAGAGTTAATGCAGATGGTACTAGAAATTTAGCGGATATATGTCATAAAAAAAATATAATTTTAATACATATTTCTACAGATTATGTATTTGATGGCGAAAAAAAACTTCCGTACGAGACTAATGATAAAACTAATCCTATTAACGAATATGGGAAATCTAAATTAAAGGGAGAAGAATATGTCCAAAATATTCTAAACAAGTATCTAATTATAAGGACATCATGGTTGTATAGTAAAAAATATGGTAAAAATTTTTACAGAACAATATTAGAAAAAATTCAAAAAGAAAATAAGTTATCAATTACTGACGAACAAATAGGTTGTCCTACAGATACTACAAACCTTTCTAATTATATTTTTGAATTAATTAAAGATAATAGAAATAATTATGGAGTTCATCATTTTTGTGATGGGAAAGTAATGACTTGGTATGATTTTGCCAAAAACATTTTAAAAGAAAATGAATATCTTAATAAAATTAAACTTATTAAGGCTAATAAATATATTACTTTTGCAAGAAGACCAAAGTATTCTGTTTTAAAAATGGATAATATAGTTATGAAGTATGAATAAGAAATTATACTATGCGCATGAAACAGCAATTATCGATAGTAATTGTAGTATTGGGTTGGAAACTAAGATTTGGCATTTCTCACACATAATGTCTAATTGTATTATAGGAGAAAAATGTAATATAGGTCAAAATGTTGTTGTTTCCCCGCAAGTACTTTTAGGAAAAAATGTCAAAATTCAAAATAATGTTTCCATTTATACCGGAGTTGTATGTGAGGATGATGTTTTTTTAGGTCCTTCCATGGTTTTTACCAATGTAATTAACCCAAGAAGTGCTATTAATAGAAGAGGTCAATATACTAAAACAATAGTTCAAAAGGGAGCGTCTATAGGAGCTAATGCTACAATTGTCTGTGGAAATAGCATTGGAAAATATGCTTTGATTGGAGCTGGAGCAGTTGTTACAAAGCCAGTAAAAGCTTATGCTTTAGTTGTTGGAAATCCAGCGAAACAAATAGGTTGGGTTAGTGAATATGGACATAAATTAAATTTCAATAAAGGTATTGCAATTTGCCCCGAAAGCTACCAAGAGTATAAATTAGAAGATGCTAAAGTCTTAAGAGTAAAATAAAAATATGAATATAGATTTTGCTAATTTAACAAAGTCATATCTTGAGCATAAAAAAGGAATTGATGATGCTATAGCTACTGTTATAGAATCTTCAGCTTTTATTATGGGAAAAAAAGTAAATGATTTAGAGTTGGGTTTAGAAAAATATACAGGAGCCAAATATGCAATTAGTTGTTCATCAGGTACAGATGCTTTATTACTTGCTATGATGGCAATAAACATAAAACCAGGTGATGAAATTATAACAACTCCCTTTACTTTTATTGCTACTGCAGAAACAATTGCTTTTTTAGGAGCAACACCAGTTTTTGTAGATATCAATAATAGGAATTATAATATAAATGCTAATTTAATTGAAGAAAAAATTACTGAAAGAACTAAAGCAATTATACCAGTTTCTATTTTTGGGCAAACAGCAGATATCGATAAAATTAATGCTTTAGGAAAAAAGTATAATATACCAGTTATTGAGGATGCAGCTCAATCCTTTGGTGCTACGTACAAAGGAAAAAAAAGTTGTAATCTTTCCACTCTAGGTTGTACCTCTTTCTTTCCAGCTAAACCTCTAGGTTGTTTTGGTGATGGAGGCGCTGTTTTTACGAGTAATGAAGAATTAGCAGATAAGATTAAAAGTTTGAGAATACATGGTCAAACTAGAAGATATTATCATAAATATATAGGTATTGGAGGGCGTTTAGACACCATACAAGCTTCTGTCTTAAATGAGAAGCTAAAGTATTATGAAAATGATATTTTTCGTAGGCAAAAGGCAGCTAATCTTTATACACAAAAGCTCAAAGGTTTTATAGAGACACCAATAGTTCAAGCTGGATATACTTCAGTTTGGGCTCAATATTCTATTAGAATTGGGAATAGAGATGAAGTTCAATCAAAGTTAAAAGAAAAAGGAATTCCAACGGCAATACATTACCCTAAACCTCTTCATTTACAAGAATGTTTTGAATATTTAGGATATAATAAAAATAGCTTCCCCGTTTCTGAATTGATATCAAATGAAATTATAAGTTTACCTATGAATCCCTACATAACTGAAGAAGAAATAGAATATATAAGCGAAAATTTGAAAAAAGCAATATGAAAAACTTTGCCCTGATAGGAGCTGCTGGTTATATAGCTCCTAGACACATGAAAGCTATCAAAGACACTAAAAACACACTATTAGCAGCATATGATAAAAATGATAGTGTAGGGGTTATAGATTCTTATTTCCCAAAAGCTGATTTTTTTGTTGAGTTTGAGAGATTCGATAGACATATAGAAAAATTGAAGTATGAGCAGCAATTATATTTAGATTATGTAAGTATTTGTTCTCCAAACTATTTACACGATGCCCATATTAGATTTGCATTAAGAAGTGGTGCAGATGCTATCTGTGAAAAACCTTTAGTTTTAAATCCTTGGAATATAGATAAACTTCAAAAAGTAGAAGAAAAAACAGGAAAGAAAGTTTATAATATTTTACAATTAAGAGTGCATCCATCAATAATAGCTCTTAAAGAAAAAGTTAAAAACTCTCAAAATAAAAAAAAATTCGAAGTAGATTTGACTTATCTTACTTCAAGAGGTCATTGGTACCATACGTCTTGGAAAGGTAATAAAAGTAAATCAGGAGGAATTGCTACAAATATAGGAGTGCATTTCTACGATATGCTATCTTGGATTTTTGGAGAAATCCAACAAAACATAGTTCATGTACACGAAGAAGATAGAGCGGCAGGATATTTAGAATTTGAAAACGCTAGAGTTAGATGGTTCTTATCTATAAATTCAAAATATTTACCCACAGATATTCAGAAAAAAGAACAAACCACATTTAGATCTATTACAATTGATGGAGACGAATTGGAATTTAGTGGAGGGTTTACAGATTTACATACAATGGTATATAAAGATATTATTAATGGTAAGGGTTATGGTTTAAATGCAGCAAGAACTGCTATTCAAATTGTTCACGATATTAGAAATTCAACACCATTAGGATTAAAAGGAGACTATCACACTTTTGCTAAAAAATAACTAGAAATTATTTTCATGAAACCAAAAATAATTGTAGTAATAGGTGCAAGGCCACAATTTATTAAACATTTTCCATTTGAAAAAGCTTCTGAAAATAGGCTTAATCTAAAAACAATTCATACAGGGCAGCATTATGATAAAAATATGAGTGATATATTTTTTGAACAATTGGGTATGAATAAACCTAATTATACTTTAAATATTGGCAGTGGGAATCATGGAGAACAGACAGGCAAAATGATGATTGAAATTGAAAAAATCATTATTGATGAAAAGCCTGATGGAATAGTTGTTTTTGGAGATACAAATTCTACACTAGCTGGGGCATTGGTGGCATCAAAACTTCACATCCCTGTATTTCATATAGAATCTGGCTTAAGAAGCTATAATAAAGAAATGCCCGAAGAAATAAATAGGATACTTACTGATCATGTTTCTAATATATTATTTATTCCAAGTGAAATTGCTTCTGAAAATTTGATGAAAGAAGGAATCACTCAATGTGTATACAATGTTGGGGATATTATGAAAGATTTAGTAGAGATAGTTAAAAAGAAAGGTTTGTTTACTGATAAAAAATCAAGTATAGATAAATACTATTATGTAACAATACATAGACCTTATAATACTGATGAAAAAGATAGATTATTTGATGTTCTTTTAGCTTTAAATAAACTTAATTTTAAAGTTGTTATGACGTTGCACCCGAGAACGAAAAATTTGTCAAATAAATATCAAATAAACTTAAATTCTTTTACCAATATTGAATTTATTGAACCACAATCATATTTTGATAATTTAAACTATTTATACCATTCTAAAGGTTTAATTACTGATAGTGGAGGTATGCAAAAAGAAGCTTATTGGTTAAAAAAGAAATGTATTACTATTCGAAAAGAAACTGAATGGATCGAAACTTTAGAGTTTGATGCAAATAAATTAATTTTTGATAAATTGTCTGATATCCAAGTTGAGTTAGATGTTACACCAACTAAATGGGATGTTGCTTTATACGGTTATGGTAATAGTGCAGATAAAATAGTTACTTCTATTACTAAGTACTTTGATGAATAAAATTTTAGAAAAATTTCAATTGCTAAAATCAGAGTTTGTTAGAAATGTACTTCTAGTAATGACAGGAACTGCAATTTCTCAAGTTATTGCAATTGCTGTAACCCCCATTTTAACAAGAAATTATTCTCCTGATGATTTTGGTTTTTTATTAATATATCTTAGTATCTTAACCATAGCAGGAACTTGCTCAACAGGTAAATATGAGAAAGCTATTCTTATTGTTAAAACTGAAAGAAATGTAAAGAGTATCATATTTATATCATTAGTTATAAGTGTTATTACAGCTTTCATTCTGTTTTTGATAATTTTATTTGCAAAAGAATTTATTATTAAATCTTTTGATATAAGAGAAAATTTATATAGCTGGTTGTTTACTCTTCCCTTTTTATTAATAATTTATTCTGAATATAATGTTCTTAAAGTCGTCTTGAATTTTCAAAGAAAATTCAAGACACTTTCTTTATCGAAGGTAGTTAAAACAATTTCTAGTGTCATTATAAGTTTATTTTGTATCTTTTTTTTCAAAGATGCTAGAGGGTTAATTCTTGGTGAGATTTTTGGATTTACAATTGCATTTATTTATGTATTTGTTTTAACATTTAATTTTTATCAATTCGATAAGAATATTGTAGTTAATTCCAAAATAGTTTCGGATAGATATAAAAGATTTCCTATTTTTTCTATACCTTCAGATTTTATGAATATGGCATCTTTTCAAATGCCAGCTTTTTTTTTAACAAGTTATTTTGGTGCAGGTGTTACGGGTTTCTATTCTTTAATGAAAAGAGTTCTGGATGCCCCGATAGGTTTACTTTCTTCATCCATACTTGAAGTTTTTAGACAAAAAGCAGCTGAAGAATATTTACAAAATGGGAATTGCAAAAGTTTATTCATAAAAACTGCTAAGAACTTAGTAATTCTATCTGTAATACCATTTATAGTATTGTTTTTAACAGCGCCAAATTTGTTTTCTTTAATATTCGGAAACGAATGGTTTATAGCAGGTAAATATGCCAGAATATTATCCTTATACTATTTTTTTAAGTTTATTTCTAGTCCTTTGAGCTATATGTTTTATATAGCTGAAAAACAGAATATTAATTTTGTATTACAGCTTTATCTATTTGTTACTACTATTATTATTTTCAATTTGCCAAAATATATTTCAATATCAGAGTATTATTTATTAGGGATTTATTCTATAAATCTTGTTATATTTTACATAATACTATTTGTTTTTTCTTATAGTTTCGCAAAAAATAACGTTAAATAGCTTTAGTAATATGAGAAACATAATATTAATATCTTTTTTTTGGACAGGTATTAGAGACTTTTTTTTGAAGGGAGAATTGGAATTTAAGGGAATGCCTGCTTTTACTAATACTTTTTTAAAGTTACTACATGATGATAGAATTGGCACTATTTATGTTATTTTTTTTGGTAAACATATTGGTAATAAATATAAAATAAATAAAAAGTATTCAAATAAAATAAAAGTATACGGATTTGACCATAAAGGAGGAATAAGTACTGTAAAAGCTATAGTGAATTTATTTTGCCGCACCTTACGAATTATATGCAATAACAAAATAAATGTTATTTATGGACATGGATCGACAGCTGGTTTTGCTGGTATTATAGGTAATATTACAGGTATTCAAAATGTCAGAAGAATTTATGGTACATTTTTATGTGATAAATTAGATAAATCGAAATGGCATATTTTTTTGAATCATCCATTAGAATTTTTTGCATTTTCATTACCTGCAAAAGCAATAATATGTACTAATGATGGAACAAAAGGAGATTTAGTTTATAATAAAATAGGGCATAAAAAAAGCACATTTTATTTTTGGTTAAATGGTATAGATAAAGCCAATAACATCATATTACCTTATGAAGAGATAAATCAAAAGTATAAAATTGGTTTCACACCTCAAATTTGCTATTTGGCCAGAATTGATAAATGGAAAAGACAACATTTACTGGTTGAAGCATTAAAAAAATTACATCAAAAAAAAATTATTTACAATACAATAATAGCTGGACCAATTATTAATAAAGAATATTATGAGGGTTTAAGCTTAGATATAAAGGATAACGGTTTATCAGATTACATAAAGTTAATTCCTGGCTTCACTAAAGAAGAAAGTATAAGTGTAATTAAACATTCAGAATTAAGTGTATCTTTTTATGATTTCTCAAACTTGGGAAATGTTTTTTTAGAATCTTTAAGTTTGGGTACTGTCATGCTTTCTGAAAACATTAATAATTCACTTGAATTAATAGATGAAAAGGTATATTATAATACAAATCCTTTAAACTCTGAAGAAACTGCGAATCTTTTAGAAGATATTTTTAAAAATAAGCAAGATTTATTTTCTAAATCAGAAGAAGCCATAAAATTTTCGCATGAATACCTTTTAACTTGGCCTGAGAGGGCGGCTAAAGAGATATCACTATTAGGTTTAAGTTAAATGGCATTAATTGTAATCTGTATAAACACCTCATTGTAAATGCAATATGAATTTTTATTTTAAAATAAAACACTATCTATTCTTATACTTTAAAACAGAATATCATTATTTTTTAAAACAAGAAGAAAATGAGGAATTATGTCAAGATTACTGGATAAAGGGCTATAAGGTAAATATTGAATCTCGAAAATGGAGTATTGAAAACGGAATACCCTTAGGGTTATATAATGGAAAAATTAATGCTCCTTTAAAGTATAGAGTTCATATATCAGGTCTGTGTGAATATTGCTTCGCTTTAAGAGAAGTTGGTCAGCAATATAAACAAGAAAAAGTGGTAGATTTTTTGCTTAAAAACTTAGATACTGATAAAATTAATTTAGGCAATGATTTTTTGAAATTTTCTTTTTGGAAAACTTATGCAAATAATGATTTAGATCAATACTATGTGCATGGAATGGGGCAAGGACAAATATTATCTTTGTTAACTAGATATGCTTTAAAAAGAGAAACAGATGAAATAGAAAAGACGTTAATAGAGGTATCAAACTCTTACTTAATACCTTTTAATCATATTCATGGATTTGTTAATTTAAAAACAGATAATAATGTGATTTTTGAAGAATACCCAAAAAATGTAGATAGACCTCACGTGCTTAACGGCTGGATTTATTCTTTATTGGGTTTATATGATTATATTCAATACGCATCTCTTAAATCAATAGAGGATAACCAATTAAATAATAAAAAAAGAGTATTTAATGATTCAGTTCGAACTTTACATTATATGCTTGAGGAATATAATTTAGGTTTTTGGTCATTATATAATTTACCTAAAAAAAATGAAAATATTTGCAGTATTCACTATCAAGAACAACATATAGTTTTATTAAGGGCTATAGGTAAATTAACATCTGATAAGCATTTTATAAACTATAGTAATATATTTCAAAAACAGTATAACAATATTTTTTACAGGTTTTTAGCTTTATTTACTAAAGTTTTTATTTCTAATTTAATAAAACATAAATGGATATATAAAACTAATTAGGTTTTAGTTCATTGATCGTTTTTATATGAAAATAAAAATTTCACATAATAGTTATCAAAATATACTTTTGTCTCTTCTTCTAGTATCTGGAGTCTTAAAGGTGTTTTTAACATTTTATGAATATCCATTTGATATAACAATTCAAATATTATTTCTTATTGTTATAGATATCATTTATACGGGATTTTTTAAAGTCAAAATAGTGTTTAATAGAATAGAGTTATTCTATTTTGTTATTTTATTATTGTTTTATCTAATTGCAGTTATAAGTATTAGTTACAGCTCTTCAAGTATTTTAGGTTTTAAGAAACTTTTCTTAATGCTAATTCCATTAATTGGTTTTTCATATGTAAAATTTATTAAACAAATAAATTTAAAAATTATATACATTTTTTTAATATATGTTACTATTCCATTGGCTATTTGGTTTATACTATGTAAGTATCTTTTATGGAATGATAGTTATTTTATGGACTTTAGTAACTCAAGATTTAAATTTAAATCTCTAAGGAATTCGTATTTAAATTTTGGATATTTATTAGGAATAACTTCAATTTTATCATTAAAGTTTTCTAAAAATTCAATTGGGGTTTTAATATGCTGTTCTATTTTAATAATTGTTTTAGGTTCTAGAGGAGCTTTATTATTTTTATTTTTAAGTTTGATTGTAATTAATTTCAAACAAATTCTTTTCTTTTTAGCTAAATTTAAAGTTAGAAAGAAAACTTTTAATTTGTTGACAACTTTTCTTTTAATTCTAACTTCTTTAATTATAATTTTTATAGAAAAAATAAAGCTTATTATTAATTACGGTATGATTAGGTTTTCTTCACTAATTAACGCTTCTGAAGATGAATCTTTACTAGGAAGGTTAGACCAATACAGTTTTGTCTTAACAGAAGGAATAAAAGCTCAAGGACTAACTATTGGATATGGTTTAGGAAGTTTTAATATAGATTATACTAATGAAAGCGATCTTGGTTATCCGCATAATATTTTTTTAGAAGCATGGTATGAATTAGGTTTTATTGCTATGTGCTTATTGATAATTTTTTTCGTTACACCTTTTTTTCATTTGAAGAGAAATAATGTTGTATATACTCTAGCTTTATTTGCTTTTTTAAATGCAATGAAAACTCTTAGTTTTTCAACAGATAGAAATTTATTTATTTTTTTTGGTATTATGCTATTTTATAAAGTATATAGTTTTACAAAATGATAAAAAAAATTGCGCATATTACTACTGTTCATTATAGGTATGATGTAAGAATTCACTATAAATATTGCAAAACACTCTCAGAAGAAAAAGATTTTAAGGTTTTTCAAGTAGTATCTGATGGTTTGGGACCTGAAAACTTTGATAATTTGTCTGTGATAGATTTAGGCAGTATTAGATTTGGTCGCATAGGGAGGTTTTTTCTAGGTAATATAAAAGTTATTAACTATTGCTTAAAAACTAAAATGGATTTGTTTCATTTTCACGATCCAGAATTATTACCTTCTATTTCCTTACTAAAACTATTTGGGAAAAAAGTAGTTTTTGATATGCATGAAAACTTCCCTTCACAAATACTTACAAAGAGCTATTTACCAAAACTAATACGTGTAGCCTTAAGTAATACTGTAAAGTTTTTTCAAAATGTGCTATTCAAGTTTATACCAGTAATATTTGCAGAACATTCTTATGTCAAACATTTTAAAACAGTTAAGCATAAGGAAACAATACTAAACTATCCTTTAAAAAAGGAGTTTAATTCTATTTCAGAAGTAAAAATGTCTGAATTTACATTAGGTTATATGGGTAGTGTAACTTTCGAAAGAGGTGTTTTGGTTATGTTGGAAGTGGTTTCTGAGTTAAGAAGGAAAGGAAGAAATATAAGTATAATATTTGTTGGCCCAATGGATGATAACATAACCGATATAGATATTGTTAAGAGAGGTGTTAGTGAAGGTTGGGCGGTTTTTAAAGGAAGATTAAAGGCAAAGGATGGATGGCGTTTAATGGCGCAATGCCATATAGGAATGGCCGTGCTTAAAAACTCTCCAAATTTTATAGAATCCTACCCAACTAAACTATTTGAGTATATGTTGCTGAAATTACCAATAATTACTTCAAATTTTCCTTTGTATAAAAAAATAATTGATGATGCTAAGTGCGGTATTGTTGTAGATCCTGCTTCTAATGAAGAAATATGCAGTGCTATTTTAGAAATAGAAAATGATGAAACTAAACAAATGGTAATGGGAGAAAATGGTAAAAAAACAGCCATTGAAAAATATAGTTGGGAAACCTCTGAATTAACAAAAATAAAAACTTTTTATAATAAAGTAAATCACTCCTAATGAAAATATTTGAAGTGAATAATAATGTATTTCACATAATTATTCTATTAATATATACGTCTTGCAACCCTAATTCTAATCCCAACGAAATTGTTGAATGTACAATAGAGGTTAAGCAGGTATATACAGGTAATATTATATTGAAAACCCAAACAGATATTGATAATTTTGAACACTGTATATCAAAGCTTAATGGTTTTTTAGTTATTGATGGTACTGATGTTGAATCAGACCATATTGTTGATTTAATAGCATTAAATGATAAAATTGATACAATCACAAGAAGTTTACTTATTGGAAATTTGAAAATATTGGAAAATATTGAAGGATTGAACTCTATTAAACATATTGGTGAATCAGTTATAATCGAAAATAATGATAAACTCAAGAGTATAGAAGATTTTCCAAGTAGCATTACCTCTATAGTAGATATGGATTGGCCAGCGGGTACTCGTTTGAATAATTGGCCTAATAATAATATTTCAAAATTCGAGGGGTTATTGATAAGTAAGAATTCTAACCTAAAGTCTATAAGAGGATTAAATAACATAAAAGTTGTAGGACATTCTTTTGCTGGTGGAGGTATTCAGATTTCTAACAATGAATTACTTGAAGATTTAGGTGGACTTGAAGCTCTAGAAAAGTCGTGGTATTTAACTATTTGGGGCAATAAGAAATTAAAAAACATGTTTGGTTTAGAAAACTTAAAGCGTATTGGAGGTAGCTTAAATATAGGAAGAAATGAGAGCCTTAATAGCTTTAATGGATTAAATAATCTAGAGAGGTTAGGCAGTTTAACAATAATAGATAATCCTTTACTTTCTGATATTAGGTCTTTATTAAAAATAAAAGTAATTTCAGGTTCTCAAGAAATTAATTCTTGGGCATATTTAAGAATTATAAACAATACTTCATTGAAGAGTTTAGATGGTTTAAATAATGTTAAAAAATTAGTTAGTGGGCAGGAGGGTATTACCAAATTGATAATTGAAGATAATACCATGACAAATTTGGAGGGTTTAAACAATTTACAACAAATATCTGGAGGTTTTACAGATATAATAATTAATAACAATGAATCATTATCCTCTATAGGATTAATAAATTTAGAAGTAATAAAAAGTATCCATCCTTTATCTGATAATTCTGCTGGATATTGTAAATTTGAAATAACGAATAATCAAAGTTTAAATAATCTGGATGATTTGCTTTTGTTAGAGGTACAAAACAACAAGCATATTGAGTTTCAAATTGTTTCAAATAAATCTTTAAATAATTATTGCGGTATAAATAATCTGATTTTATCCAACACAAATTTAGATTTACTAACTTTTAGTATTTCTAATAATGCTTATAATCCCACAATGCAACAACTAGTAAATGGAGACTGCTTGCCATAAACGATTTACAATAAATTTTTTTTTAAGTAATCTTGGGCTACTAATATTTCCTTTTGTTCTGCCGCTACCTTTACCACTAAACATAAAGAGCTTAGCGTTTATTATTTTTTTAGTTACACTTTTTTTTAATAGCCCTAATGACACCCAATCAATAAAACAAGTGCTAAAAAATAAAATTGTGCTATTATTCATTATACTTTATTTATTAGATCCAATACTCTCTCTTGTTAGAGGCAATGGATTATATTTTAGAGATGTAAAAACATCTTTTTTGATAGCTCCATTTGTGTTTTTATTGGGTAAAGAGATTTTATTCTCTTTTAAAGAGAAAATACTAAAGGCTTTTACTATTGGCGTCATTCTATATATTGTTTTTTCTGTAGCATATATAATATACTTTTATTCTCAATCTAAAATGCATGATTTTGCTATAGGGTATTATTTAAAATATATTACATATCATCATATGCCTTATGCCATTCAGCATACTTATTTAGGGATATATATATGTTTTGCTTCCGCAATTATTCTCTTTAGTTTTAATTCTCAGATTATTGTTAAAATAACACTTAATATTATTCTTTTTTTATCAATATTTATACTTGCTAGTAAATTAAGTATTATTGTCTTTATATTTCTGTTTTGTTTTTATTTATCTCGAAATATAAAAGTCAAGAAAAAAACAATCTTAATTATTATAAGTTTATTAATAATTGTGGCATGTTTTATTTTGGCTTTTTTAGTTTTGAATACAGATTTATTTAGGACATTTGAAAATAGTGTAAGCAATCGATTAAATATTTATGCATGTTCTCTTAGGGGAATAAAATTAAATTTTTGGCTTGGTATAGGAAGTGGGAGTGTTAAAGAATATATTAATGGCTGTAATACTGAAATAGGGCTTATGGATACTCACAATTTGCTATTTCAAGAATTTTTATCAAATGGTATTATTGGGGTAACTATATTTATAAAGTTACTTTTAGTTTTTTTTAAAGCGTTTTTCAAATTTAATTATAACTTAGGATATGTATTAATCATTACATTGATTATTTATGGTAGTATAGAACATTTACTTAATTTACAATATGGAGTTTTATTTTATATATTTTTTCTTCTTTTTTTCTATGCTATATTGCCTATTCAAAATTTAAAAAAGCTTTAATAAATGGTAAGTATAATTACTCCAGTTTTTAATGCTAGCAGTTATATTGCTCAGAATATAGAATCTGTTAAGAATCAAACATTTATTGATTATGAGCATATATTAATCGATGATTGTTCTACCGATAATACTATTGAAATAATAGAGGAATATATTAAAGATGATAGTCGAATAAAGCTAGTAAGGTCGAAAAAGAATGGAGGTGCTGGTATATGTAGAAATAAAGGAATAGAATTATCAAGTAAAAGATTTATTGCTTTTTTAGATTCAGATGATTATTGGGCTCCGCTTAAGCTTGAGAAACAAATTTCATGTATGCTTGACAATGGATATGTTTTTTCTTGTTCGCAATATTACGAATTCGATAACATATCCGGAGACACCGATATCCATGTAAAATGCCCAGAAAAAATTAATTATAAGATGCTTTTAAAGAATGGGGGGTTTATAGGTTGTTTAACAGTCGTTTATGATACAGAAAAGTTTGGAAAAAGGTATATGCCAGAAATTAGGAAAAGACAAGATTGGGCTTTATGGTTAAAAATGCTAAGAGAAATTGATTTTGCTTATGGTATTCAAGAGCCATTAGCCTACTATAGAAGAGGAAATGTATCTCTAAGCAAAAATAAGGTTGAGCTTGTAAAACATAATTTTAATGTCTATAACAAGGTATTAGGTATGCCGTATATAGAGTGCGTTTATAGAATGTTAATATTTTTATTTCACCACTTTTTTATAAAACCGTCTTCAAAGATAAAACTATAGAGTATCCACCATACCTTATTTTATCTATATTTGTAGTATTAACAATATAAAGAAAAGAATTGCCAATCTATTATACCTTTTTTTTCTTTATTGGTGCATATGTCATTTCCTATTATACAATACCCAAAATCATTGGTCTTGTGGAGTATAAGAACTTAATGGACAATCCCAATAAGAGAAGTTCGCATTTAAAACGAACGCCTACTCTTGGAGGAGTAGCGTTTTTTTACACATTAATCTTTGCTTTGTTCTTTCTGAGAAATTGGGCGGATAATGGTGAAGCAATGTTTCTTATTCCTAGTTTGACAATATTATTTATTATTGGATTAAAAGATGATTTAGTAGTTCTATCTCCATATACTAAACTCATTGCTCAATTAATTTCTGTAGCTTTTATTTTAAGTAATGAAGCATTTATGATTAATTCTTTACATGGTTTTTTTGGAGTTCATGAAATACCATCGTTTGTTTCATATATTATTGGGGGCTTTATAATGGTTACTATAATAAATGCTTACAATTTAATTGATGGTATAGATGGACTTGCAGCCATTGTAGGTATTGTAATCTTAATAATATATTCAACTATATTCTATATGACTAAGGATTATTTTTACCTACTTCTTAGCTTAACTCTAAATGGTTGTTTAATAGCATTTTTAAAATATAATTTGTCTTCCTCCTCCG
This sequence comes from Hyunsoonleella pacifica, assembly GCF_004310335.1. Lineage (GTDB taxonomy): Bacteria > Bacteroidota > Bacteroidia > Flavobacteriales > Flavobacteriaceae > Jejuia > Jejuia pacifica. Next base: position 633,108 of record NZ_SIRS01000003.1, read on the forward strand.
AGGAAAAGATTTTTATGGGAGACACTGGCTCACTCATAGTAGGTTTTATAGTGAGTATTTTGACTATGAAATTTTTAGCACTTCCTTCAAATAAATTAGAAGGTCTTCCTTTTTTAATTGAGAATATACCTCTGATAGCCATAGGAATTCTAATAGTGCCGTTATTTGATACTGCTAGAGTATTTACCATAAGATTAGCAAATAAGAGAAGTCCATTTTCCGCAGATCGAAATCATACTCACCACATCTTAATAGACTATTTTAATATATCTCACAAAAAAGCAAGCCTTATAATTGGAGCTTTTAATTTAATTTTTGTGTATTTGGTTATTATCTTAGGCAGTACTTCATATAATTTTTGGCTTGTAGCAGTAATTGTTTTAACAGTTGTATTATTGGGTTATTTCTTTTACAGGTATAATTATAGTTTTTCTAATATGAAACGAAAAATTAAGATTAAGCGAAAGATTAACAACGTCAAAAAAAAAGGGAAAAATATTATTAATAATAGCAACCAAGAAGAATAAAAGGCTAATATATTTTGAAAAAGGTTTTAATTACTGGAGCAGCAGGTTTTCTAGGATCGCATTTATGCGATCGTTTTGTAAAAGAGGGATATTATGTTATTGGAATGGATAACTTTATTACTGGCGAAAAGAAAAATATAGAACACCTTGTTGGTCTTGAAAATTTTGAGTTTGTTGCCCATGATGTTACCAATTTTATAGAACTAAGAGGGAACTTAGATTATATTTTACATTTTGCCTCTCCAGCAAGCCCCATAGACTACTTGAAAATCCCTATTCAAACATTAAAAGTAGGGTCTTTAGGAACCCACAATTTATTAGGTTTGGCTCGAGCAAAAAAGGCAAAAATATTAATAGCATCTACATCAGAGGTTTATGGAGATCCATTAGTACATCCTCAAACAGAGGATTATTACGGTAATGTAAATACGATAGGGCCAAGAGGTGTTTATGATGAGGCAAAGCGTTTCCAAGAATCATTAACTATGGCTTATCATAGGTTCCATGGAATAGAAACTAGGATTGTACGTATTTTTAATACTTACGGCCCTAGAATGAGATTAAACGACGGCAGAGTAATTCCTGCTTTTATGGGACAGGCATTACGTGGTGAGGATTTAACAGTTTTTGGAGATGGTATGCAAACTCGTTCTTTTTGTTTTGTCAGTGATCAAATAGAAGGTATATATAGACTTTTACATAGTGATTATGTATACCCAATTAATATTGGTAACCCTCATGAGATTACTATAAAAGATTTTGCAGAAGAAATTATAAAGTATACCGGAACAAAAAATAAGATTGTTTACAAGGACTTGCCTGTGAATGACCCACTTCAAAGGCAACCAGATATATCATTAGCAAAAAAAGTACTTGGATGGGAGCCAAAGATAGATAGAAAAGAAGGTATGGCTATTACTTACAACTATTTTGAAAGTTTTACAAAAGAAGAACTATATAGAAGTGAGCATAAAGATTTTTCCCATTTTATCAAAAAGTAATATATGGAATATATTCGAGGAAGGTATTCTTGGGTAATTAGGCCTATACTATTGATTTATGATTTAATAATCATTAACCTCTTTGCATATTATTTTCTCAGTTTCAATGAGGACGTAATGTATTTTTTCTCATATAAACCACTCAACAATAAGTATGTTCTTTATGTATTGTATTCTGTAATATTTTGGTCTTTATCTGGTTATTTTACAAAGTTTTATAAAGTATATAGATATTCTTCTCCTTATGCTATTTTGATATTACTAATTAAACAGTTTTTTGTCTATTTAATAATAACTTTTGCATTTATAGGAGCTTTTAGGAGTATAGCTTTACAAGCTTTAGTAACTCTTAATTACTTAAGTTATTCCTTTTTGGCAATAGCTTTTATGAAATTTTTAAGCTATTATAGTCTTAAAGGTTTTAGAACATTTTTGAAAGGTAATCTACGAAATGTTATAATAGTTGGCAGTAATAATGCTACAAATGAGCTTAAAAAGTTATTCATTGAAAAAAAGGAATTAGGGTATAACTTAAAGGGAATCTTTGGTAATAATTCAAACGGTTCAGGAAATATTGAGGATTGTTATTACTATTTAGATCAAAATTCGGATATCGACGAAATCTATTGTGCTATTGATGAATTAACTGAAATTGAAACAACTAAATTTATACAATATGCTGAACGAAATAGATGTAACCTAAAGTTTATTTCCAATACAGACAAAATTTTAACTAAGCGATTAAAAACAGACTATTATAGTTATTTACCAGTACTTTCTCTTCAAGAAGTAACTTTAAATAATGAACTTAATAAGTTTATAAAGCGAAGTTTTGATGTGATTTTTTCAATATTTGTGATAATACTCATAATGTCTTGGCTTTCTATAGTTTTGTTCATACTAATTAAATTAGAATCTAAAGGTCCGCTATTTTATAAGCATAAGCGTCATGGTATTAACTATAAAGAATTTTATTGTTATAAATATAGGTCTCTTAAAACGACAAAAGAAGAGAAGGGAACCTATGTTAAGGAAGATGATTCTCGTGTAACAAAAGTTGGAATATTCTTAAGAAAAACAAGCCTAGATGAATTACCTCAATTTTTTAATGTACTTAGAGGACAAATGAGTGTTGTTGGTCCTAGACCACACATGTTGTCCTATACTGAAGAATATTCTAAAGTTGTTGATAAATATAATTTTATATTTAGGCATAATGTTAAGCCTGGAATAACTGGTTTAGCACAAGTAAGTGGTTACAGAGGTCAAATAGAGTCTGATACAGATATAATTAATAGAATAAAGTACGATAATTTTTATATAGAAAATTGGTCACTCCTATTGGACATTAAGATTATTATTCAAACACTGATTAATATTATAAAAGGAGAAAAAAAAGCATATTAATGAACCTAAAGGTTTCCATAATAACTCCAACCTATAATTCTGAGAGCTTTATACAAACAACAATTAGAAGTGTAATAGATCAAACATATACCAACTGGGAGCTTTTAATAATTGACGATGCTTCTACTGATAATACATTAAATATTGTAAATAAATTTACTTCGAAGCATAAAAATAAAAACATCTATGTTATTAAAAACCATTCAAATCAAGGTGCAGCTATAACAAGAAATCAAGGTATCGAAAATGCTTCAGGAGATATTATTGCGTTTTTAGATTCAGATGATGTTTGGAAACCATCAAAGCTTGAGAAGCAGGTTAAGTTTATGATAAATCATGATATTGATGTATGCTTTACTAGTTATGATTTAATGGATGAAGATGGGGTATTAATGCAAAAAACAGTAAAGGCGTTGCCTAAACTCACATACAAAAAACTTTTAAAATGTAATTATATTGGCAACCTAACAGGTATGTACAATACTAAAAGCTTAGGTAAAATTTATTCCCCCAATCTCCGAAAGCGTCAAGATAGATTGGCTATTATGGTTAAATGCCGTTAAAGAAAGTAGCAAATTGGCTTTAGGAATAGAAGAATCATTAGCTGTATATAGGGTTAGAAAAAATTCTATTTCTTCTAATAAAATAAAAATGCTACAATATAATTATTTGGTATACCGCAAAGGCTTAAGGTTTTCGGTACTAAAATCTACCTATAGTTTAGCGATCTTTTTATTTGAATATTTTTTTATTAAAACAAAACAAATTATTCTTTTACAAAAGAAGTAAACTGTTTTAATTTACCACCTTTCGTACGCTTTAGTTCTTGCTTTCTTTCAAAATATATAGCTAAACCTGGCTCTAAGTAATTAGTAATTGATGCTTCTATAGTTGCTAATTTTTCATTGGAAAGTTCTACCTTACTACTATAAATAATTTTAAAAGTATTTAGTTTATGTTGCTCAATAATAAACTCTTTAACGTTCATATTGTCTTCTATTACTGTTTTAGTAATGTAATAAAAAGTTAAACCAGCTACTTTTTTACCACTAGGCAAAATAGCAATATCACTTGTTCTTCCCGTTACATGTTTTAAAACGGGTTTTTTTGTGGTACTACTTTCGCTCAATACTCCAATATCCCCTAAATCATACCTAATAAAAGGATGAGCCAAGTTATAAAGAGAAGATACTACAATTCGACCTTCCTTTCCATTTGGAAGAGGTTTATCATTTTCATCTAAAATCTCAATATATAAATCTTCTGTATTGACGATCCATTCATTATCAAGACTACTAAATGCGATTAAACTCAATTCAGCTGAACCGTACTCATTAACAATAGGTACTCCTAGATGTTTTTCTAATAATACTTTATCATCCTCAAAAAGCATTTCAGCAGTTACAATACAAACTTTTAGAGATGGGCAAATGTCTTTTAAAACAACACTCTTTTTCTTTAAAAATTTTGCAAATTGTACTATGGCACTAGTGTAACCATTTATATATTCGAATGGAGTAGATTTGAATTTTTTTACATTATGTTCCAATTGTGTGTCACTTAAATCAAAGACAGAGAAACGAAACCTATTACCAAGAAAATCTTTGAAGCGTTCTTTATAATAACCCATTCCATTGAGAGGAATCCCATAAAAACGTGCTTGTTTTGAAGCTGCGGCATCAATACCGTACCAAGAGTATCTGTCCATGAAATTTGCCCAAGACATGGCATGTGTATATTTATCTTTTACAAAAATTAATGGTGTGCCAGAAGAACCAGATGTTTTATGTATGTGGCAGTTTTTAGCTGTAAAACCATTGGATAACCTATGTTTTAAAGGAATTTGTAAGTCACTTTTTTTTATTATTGGTAATGTATTCCAATCATTAGTATCAATTCCCCTAACAAATTCTTTATAAAATATATTATGATTTAAGTGATGAGCTACTATGGCTTGCTTTCTAGAATTAAGATAAATTTTATGCTCTGCTTCAGTTTTAGATTGAATAGCAATTAAATCCCTTTTGGCTTTTTCAATGGGAAACCCTTTTAGTTTTAAAGTAAGGTTAAATAAATTCACTTAAATAAGATATCTGTGTAAAGTAAATAAAAAATATTCGTGTAATACGACCATTAATTTTATTTTTGCGGAAACTTTAAAAGCGTCTTTAATACTCAGTATTAAAAACAAGTGATTTGTCATTTCTGCCTATGCAGGAATCTAAAACTCAAACTATGAATATTCTAATACTTGGTTCTGGAGGAAGAGAGCATACATTTGCATGGAAAATATCGCAGAGTAGCAAATGTGAAAATTTGTATGTAGCACCTGGAAATTCAGGAACTGCTGAGGTGGCAACCAATGTAAATGTAGCTATCACTGATTTTGCTGCGATTAAAGATTTAGTGTTAGATAAGCATATAGATATGGTTGTTGTAGGACCAGAAGATCCTTTAGTTAATGGTGTTCATGATTATTTTTTGAATGATGATGCTATTAAGCATATTGCGGTTATTGGACCTCAAAAAGTTGCAGCAGAATTAGAAGGTAGTAAAGAATTCGCTAAAGAATTTTTGTATCGTCATAATATACCAACAGCTGCTTATGAAAGTTTTACAAAAGATACCGTTGAAAATGGATATTCCTTTTTAGAAACGTTAAAACCTCCTTATGTTCTAAAAGCTGATGGACTAGCCGCAGGGAAAGGTGTTGTGATTTTAAACGATTTAGATGAAGCTAAAGCAGAACTAAAAAGTATGCTCGTTGATGCTAAATTTGGAGATGCAAGTACAAAAGTTGTAATAGAAGAATTTCTAGATGGTATTGAATTAAGCTGTTTTGTATTGACTGACGGAACAAACTATAAAGTTTTGCCAACTGCGAAAGATTATAAACGTATTGGAGAAGGAGATACAGGATTAAATACAGGTGGTATGGGAGCAGTGTCTCCAGTGCCGTTTGCAACTGATGACTTTTTAAGTAAGATTGAAGAGCGTATTGTTAAACCTACTGTTGAAGGGTTGAAAAAAGATAACCTACCATATGTTGGATTTATTTTTATAGGATTGATTAAAGTTGGAGACGATCCAAAAGTAATTGAATACAATGTTCGTATGGGAGACCCTGAAACCGAGGTAGTATTCCCTAGACTTAAGAATGATTTAGTAGAAGTTTTACAAGCTATGGCAAACGGGACTCTAGATACAATTAATATAGAAATAGATGAACGTGCAGCTACAACCATTATGTGCGTTTCTGGAGGTTATCCTGAAGCCTATGAAAAGGGTAAGGAAATTACTGGAATAGAAAATATTGAAGATTCGATTCCTTTCCATGCAGGTGCTCAACTTAAAGATGGAAAGATAGTAACTACAGGAGGAAGAGTTATAGCTATCACTTCCTATGGTAAAACATACCAAGAGGCCATAAAAAAATCTTACCAAAGTATAGAAAAACTACATTTTGATAAGATGAATTATCGTAAAGATATTGGATTCGATTTATAGATACGAATGTGAAGATATGCTTTTATCTTCTTCGTTGTTATTATCAAAAATTTTAAGTTGCTTCATCCAGTAAACAATAGCAACCATACAAATAATAGTAAAAATCCAAGAAATACTATTGGCTAACCACCAATTATCCAATTCTAATGCTCTTAACGCATCATAAGGTGCAAATAACACGTTTACAAACAAATCTTGTATAGCGTAGAAGAAGTCTTTCATCTGTTAAAATATTTTTATTTTAAGAATGTCGTTATATACAAGCTACAATGTATTTAGTAACTCATGTAAATAGTAATCATTCGTTTCTTGATTAGTATATTTACGCAACAAAAATACAAAAACAGTTAATGATAACAAGCATTTTTAGTAAATCTAAACCAATAAATTTTATAATTGTATTTTTCATTATAGGTATTACCTGTCTATTCTCTTTTTTTAAATTACAGAATAATCAAATTAGTTTCAATTCAATTCTCATATGTATTGCTTTATTTATTGGGAGTTATTTTTCAATGTTGATTGTGAATTTTGTCTCAACTAAAAATAGACTTACACAAACCAACAATTTTGAAATTATATTATATGGGTTATTCTTACTTATGGTACCACAAACTACAGATAGTTTATGGATAACTTTAGCTAATGTTTTTTTACTTTTAAGCATAAGGCGGTTAATAAGTTTAAGATCTCAAAAAAATATAAAAAAGAAACTTTTTGATGCTGCATTTTGGATTACCATTGCTATGGTTTGCTACTTTTGGGCTGCTTTGTTTTTTCTTTTAGTCCCTGTAGCAATATTTTTATATACTGAAAATAAATTGCGAAATTGGCTTATACCAATAACGGCTATTATCTCGGTTTTACTCATTTCTTATTGTACTAGTTTTTTAGTGGAATACGATTTGTTAGCGCATCTTTCAAGAAAAAGTAAAATAAGTTTTGATTTTAGTGTTTACAATACCATCCAGTTTTTGGTAGCACTAACAGTGTTATTCTCTTTTGGGCTTTGGTCATTTTTATTCTACATAAAAAATATTAATTCAAAGAAAAAAGCACTTCGTCCAGCTTTATATATTATAATTTGGACGTTAGTTTTATCATTTATCATATTGGTAATAGCACCAAAAAAAACTGGGGTAGAATTTCTATTTATATTCGCCCCTTTAGCTATTGTTATTTCTAATTATGTTGAAATTATTAAAGAAAAATGGTTTAAAGAAGTGTTTTTTTCTATTCTCTTTCTAGTACCTTTTGTGCTTTTATTTTTGTAGCTTTTCTCCATACGATAAATCTCCTGCATCTCCAAGACCAGGAATTATATATCCTTTTTTGTTCAAAGTTTTATCAATAGCTCCAATCCACAGATGAGTAGTTTTTGGGAATTTGGAATTTACAAAATCAACACCTACTTGCGAACCTATTGCACTAATAACATGAATGTTTTTTGGAGTTCCGAAGGTTTTTAAAGCATTAAAAGTTGCAATTATAGACTGTCCTGTTGCCAACATGGGGTCTGCTAAAATTAAAGTTTTATTATTTAAATCTGGACACGCCAAATACTCAATAATAATGTCAAAACTTTCAGGGTTGTTTTTGTGTTGTCTGTAGGCCGAAATAAAGGCGTTCTCAGCATTATCAAAATAATTTAATAATCCATTGTGCAAAGGCATACCAGCCCTTAAAATAGAACAGAGGACAATAGAATCATCAATAACAGGTACATTACATTTATCCAAAGGTGTATGGATAATTTGATTTTTATAATTAAGTGTTTTACTTAATTCATAACCTACAATTTCTCCAATACGTTCAATATTTCTTCTAAAGCGCATACTATCCTTTTGAATTACTTGATCTCGTATTTCAGACATAAATGTGTTTAGTATAGAGTTTTCTTTTGAAAGGTTATGGATATGCATGTTTTAAGAAGTGCTTTTAGAATGCTAAAGTTAACTAATATAAGTATATTTGCGATTTAATATTTAAACCTATGTTTACTGATAAAGCTAATAAAATATTTCAAAATGTTATTGAAAAATACCATATTATAAATACTGTAGATCAACCTTTTGAAAACGCCTATGCTAAGGATAATTTAATTGAACATTTATTGTATAGAAAATGTTGGATAGATACAGTGCAATGGCATTATGAAGATATTATTCGCGATCCTAATATCGATCCAGTTGCTGCTTTAAAACTGAAGCGTCAAATTGACGCCTCAAATCAGGATAGAACAGATATGGTAGAGTATATAGATAGTTATTTTTTAGAGCAATACAAGGCTGTTACTCCAAAAGAGGATGCTACTATTAACACAGAAAGTCCGGCTTGGGGCATAGATAGACTTTCAATTTTGGCATTGAAAATTTACCATATGAATGAAGAAGCAACAAGAATAGATGCTTCTGATGTACACAGAGCTACTTGTAAAGCTAAATTGGATGTTTTGTTGGAACAGCGTGTGGACTTATCTACAGCGATAGATACACTTTTAAATGATATTGAAAAAGGTAATAAGTATATGAAAGTATACAAGCAAATGAAGATGTATAATGACGATGAGTTAAATCCTGTACTGCGTTCTCAAAAATAAAACTCCAGAGATTTCGATGACTATCGAAGTGTGAATCTCAATTTAGAATGGGATGTCGAAACCCGAAAAAAATATTCTAGTAATACGTCTTTCAGCTATGGGAGACGTTGCTATGACAGTTCCTGTTTTAAAAGCTCTTACCGAGCAACATACTGCATTACAGGTTACGGTTTTAACAAAACCTTTTTTTAAACCTCTTTTCAGGGATATAAATAATATTAACGTAATTACTGCTGATGTTAAAGGGAAACATAAAGGCGTTTTAGGATTATATAAACTTGGTAGAGTAATAAATAAATCACATAAATTTTACGCTATTGCTGATTTACATAATGTTTTAAGAAGTAAAATATTAAAACAATTTATAGATTGTAAACGTTTTGTTACTATTGATAAGGGACGAAAAGAAAAGCAACAACTAACTTCAGGCAAACTATTTAAGGAACTAAAAACTACACATCAGCGATATGCTGACGTATTTAATGCATTAGGTTATCCTATTGATTTATTAGAGCCATCTTTTCCTAAGCCAGTAGTACTTAAAGATGGTATTGAAACGCTTATTGGAGATAATTTATCTGGATGTATAGGAATCGCACCATTTGCAGCTCATGATGGGAAAATGTATCCCTTAAATTTAATGCAAGAAATAGTAAAAACATTGTCTTCAAATTATAAGATTATATTATTTGGAGGTGGTAAAAATGAAACGGCTATATTAAATAGCTGGGAGAAATTTAATAAAAATACAGTTTCTCTTGCTGACAAGTTGTCTTTAGATGAAGAGTTGGATGTGATTTCTAATCTAGATGTGATGTTGTCAATGGATTCTGGTAATGCGCATTTAGCAGCAATGTTAGGCATTAAAGTAGTTACTATTTGGGGAGTAACGCATCCTTATGCTGGCTTTGCGCCTTTTAACCAACCCAAAGATTATGCGCTACTTTCAGATAGAAAAAAATTTCCTCTAATTCCAACATCAGTTTATGGTAATAAATTACTTAAAGGTTATGAGAAAGTAGCAGCTTCCATTTTACCAGAAACAGTTGTTGATAAGGTTAAGGCTGTTATTTCGTAGAAGGTGTATTAAACATCATCATAATCTACTATTATAGACGAAGAGGTAGGGTGCGCTTGGCATGTAAGGATTAAACCATCAGCAACTTCACTTTCAGTTAATATGCTATTTTGAACCATTGTAGCTGTACCTTCCTTAATTTTAGCTAAGCAGCTGCTGCAAATACCACCTTGACAAGAGTAAGGCGCATCTAAATCTTTATCAAGAGCAGCTTCAAGAATCGTTTGTTTAGTAGACATTTCAAAAGTAGTTTCTTCATCATCTACTATTACTGTTAGCTGTGTATTACCAGATTCTGATGCAGTTTCCTTCTGTTCAACAGAAGCTTCAGCTTTTGCAGCTTTAAACAGTTCAAAATGAATGCGATTCTCGTCAATATCATGTTCCGTTAATACGTTTTTTACAGTATGAATCATGCCTTCAGGACCACAAATATAAAAAGCATCAACATCAACATCCTTGTACTTGTTTTTTACTACATAGTTAACAGTGCTTTTTTCAATACGCCCAAAAATAGCATTGTCTTCATCGGTTTGACTAAACACAAATTCAATTGAAAAACGCTCACTATATTTATTTTGAAGTTCTAGAAGTTCATTTAAAAACATGGTATCTTTTGTAGACTTATTACCATAAACTAAAATTACTTTACTATTTACTTCTTCCTCTAAAGCGCATTTAATGATACTCATAATAGGAGTTATACCACTACCTGCAGCAAATAGAGCTATGTTTTTTGTTTTATTATCGTTTGGTTCAAAAACAAAACGTCCTTTAGGAGAAGCAACTTCTATAGTCTCTCCTACTTTTAATGAATTGTTTGCGTATACTGAAAAAGTACCATGCTCCACCTCTTTAACAGCCACTTTTAGATCCCCACTTTTGGGAGATATACAAAGTGAATAATCACGTCTTACCTCACTACCGTTAATTTGAGTTTTAAGAGTAATATATTGACCTGCTTTAAATTTAAATTGTTCCTTAACATTTTCAGGAATATTAAAAGCAATACTTACTGATTTTTCGGTTACTCTAGTAATATTTTTAATAGAAAGCTTGTGAAATCCAGACATGAGAAATTTTTTAGCAAAAATAGTGAAGCATTAACGTTTTATCGGTGTTTTTTGTCGAAAAAATAATACATAAGATTTATATGCATAATAAAATTATGTATATTTAAACCCTATGAAAAGTGCCAATTTATATAAGGGAAGCTTAACAACCATCATTTTGAAACTTTTAAATGAAAATGACAAAATGTATGGGTACGAGATTACAAAAAAGGTTAAAGAAATTACCAATGGTAAATTGAATATTACTGAAGGAGCTTTATACCCTTCATTGCACAAGCTAGAAGCCAAAGGATTATTGGATGTGGAGTTTGCTAGAGTAAATAACCGTATGAGAAAGTATTACAAGTTAACGGAATTAGGTACTCAGGAAACTGTGAATAAATTGGCTGAACTAGAGGAGTATATTCAAACAATGCGTGCTTTAGTAAATCCTAAATATAGATTATAATGCTATATTTAGGTTAATATGATTGCTTACACAAGAAATAAAAATCGATTCTCTTATAGCTTTAAATTATACTTAACCTAAAAAAGTTGTAACATTTCTAGCTATTTTTATACCTATATCAAAAATTCACATTAACCATAAAAATTCACACATGAAACATCTTTTACTTGCATTCGTTTTACTATTTGCTTTTACTATTAACGCTCAAGAGGATTCAGAATTTAAATCTGAAACTATAGAGTTTATCAAGCTTACAGGAGCTACTAAAGCTTTTGATGATGCAATAGATCAAATAGGCGCTATGGTGTCTCAAGATAACAAAGCAGCTTATAAAAAGGAAGCTGAGGCTACTTTGGATGCTCTTTATGATGAGATGGCTACCCTTTACATGACAGAGTTTACTCAAGAAGAAGTAAAAGAATTAGTAAAATTTTATAATACAGCTATTGGAAAAAAATTGGCTACTAAACAAGTAGCATTGGCACAAAAGGGAATGATGATGGGGCAGTCTTGGGGTATGAAAGTACAAGGCATTGCGCAAAAGTATAATTAAACGCATTTCTATATGATTAAGCATTTCTTAAATTTAGAATGGAAGGCGTTTTTTAGGTCTGCAAGCTTTGGTAAAAGCCTAGGGATAAAGATTTTTATGGGTTTTATGGGCTTGTGGATGGTTTTGATGTTTTTAGGAACAGGCTTAGGCTTGTATCCATTACTTGAAGACTTATATCCTGAAAAAGACCCATTAAAAATTGTAAATAGTTTTTTGTTTTTCTGGATTCTAGGCGATTTACTGTTTCGGTTTTTCTTTCAAAAGTTACCCGTAATGAGTGTAAAGCCATTATTAACACTGCCTATCGGTAGAAATCAAATAGTTAATTTTGTTCTTGGCAAATCTGCTTTGTCCTTTTTTAATTTTTTACCGCTATTTGCTATAGTGCCTTTTGGTATTATGTTATTGATTAATGATTATCCAGTGGGTTCAGTAGTTAGTTGGCTGTTTGGTTTAATCTTAACAACCTTGATAATTAATTTTATCAATTTCATTATCGAAAGTTTATCGGCCGAAACTGAGCTTTCGTTTGTACCTATTATCCTTTTTACCGGAGGGCTTTTCGCCTTAGATTATTTTGATGTTGTATCATTTAAAAGTTTAATAGGCAGTTTCTATAACGCAATTTATAATTCGCCTTACTTATTAGTTACACTAATAGCAATACTGGGTGTTAGCTATGCTATCAACTTTAATTTACTACACAAAAAACTCTTTTTAGATAGTGGTTTAAAAACCGAGGTAAAAGAAGTAAATACATCAAATTTAGATTGGACCAAAAATTTTGGAGATATAGCACCATTCATGCAATTAGATTTACGATTAATTTGGCGTAACAAACGAACGAAATCTTCGGTTTGGATGTTGGCACTTGGGCTATTATATGGTCTGTTTTTCTATCCTCAACCTACCTATCAAAATCAAACTTTTTTCTTCATTTTTATAGGCATCTTTTCTACAGGTATCTTTTTAATAAACTTTGGACAGTTTGTGCCAGCCTGGGACAGTAGCTATTATAAATTATTGATGAGCCAAAATATTAAGTACGAGCAGTATTTAAAATCTAAGTTTACTTTAATGGCACTTAGTGTGTTGGTATTATTTGTTTTAGGTATTCCATACGTGTATTTTGGTTGGAAGATATTGTTTGCTCATTTTGCGGCAGCAATTTATAACATAGGCGTGAATACACATGTTATTTTATGGGGAGGTTCCTATAACCGAAAAAGAATTGATTTAAGTCAAAAAGCAGCATTTAATTACCAAGGTACAGGTGCAGTGCAATGGCTAATTGGTATTCCTTTACTACTATTTCCAATGCTACTTTTTGCTATTCTTAATTGGTTAGTCAGTTTTGAAATTGCATGTATAGTACTAATTGTAATAGGAGTTTTGGGCATCGTGTTTCATCAAAAACTAATGCGTTTTATTACAGACAAATATTTAGAATCAAAATATAAAATGATTGATGCTTTCGATCAAGAAAATTAAAATAAAACTATGATTACAACATCTAATTTATCTAAGAAATATAGTGGGAATCAAGTATTACATATTGAAAGCTTAGATATCCCAAAAGGTCAAAGTTTTGGTTTGGTAGGCAATAATGGTGCTGGAAAAACCACATATTTTAGCTTATTGCTAGATTTAATTCAACCTACAACAGGGCAGATTACTTCCAACAATATTCAAGTAAATAAGAGTGAAGATTGGAAACCTTTTACATCAGCTTTTATAGATGAAAGCTTTTTAATTGGTTACTTAACTCCAGAAGAGTATTTTTATTTTGTTGGGGAATTACGTGGACAAAATAAGGCTACTGTTGATGCTTTTGTAGCACAGTTTGAGGATTTTTTCCATGGAGAGATTCTAGGAAAGAAGAAATATTTACGTGATTTAAGTAAGGGTAACCAGAAAAAAGCAGGTATTGTAGCGGCTTTAATTGGTAATCCTGAGGTGGTAATTTTAGACGAACCTTTTGCAAATTTAGACCCGACCACACAAATTAGATTAAAGGGTATTGTAAAGGATTTAGCAGAGACAAAAGGAGTTACTGTTTTAATTTCTAGTCATGATTTATTACACGTTACAGACGTTTGCGAGCGTATTGTGGTATTGGAAAAAGGAGAAGTTGTAAAGGATTTGGTTACCAATACAGAAACGTTAAAAGAGCTGGAAGTGCATTTTGCAAATTAGTTTTTTAATTTTGAAGTGTTTTAAATTTACTAATGCAAAACTTATTTAATTACGTACAGACAATAATTTCTATTACAGAAGCAGATATTCACTTGTTTAAAAAGTATTTTGTTATTCAAAATATTCCAGCTAACACTCATTTTTTAAAGGCGGGAGATGTAGAGCGTTATATCTATTTTTTAGATGAAGGTGTTGTAAAAGGCTATCAAAATATAGATGGGAAAATTGTAATACAACATCTTGTAGCTGAACATGATTTTTTTACTTCATTGGATAGTTTTATGAACGAAACTCCTACACTAGACTACTTTGAAACCATAACAGATTGTAAAGTTATTAAGATTTCAAAGTCTGGTTTTGATACTTTACAAAGAGAGACTAAATTTTGGGATATTCTTGTTAAAGAAGTTACTAAAAATCATTTAAGCTGTAAGCAAGAGCGAGTGAAAGATTTTCAAACGCTTACTGCAAAAGAAAGGTATTTAAAGTTTTTAAAACATCATCCTAGATTAGCTCTTACAGTATCCATAGATAATATTGCTTCTTTTTTAGGGATGGAACCTCAATCGTTAAGCCGTATACGAAAACAAATCACTTTCTAACAAATGTTATTTCTAAGGTTCTAAAAGGTTTTGAAATTTGCTCAATCAAAAATTAAAATATGAGCAAAGAAATATCCTTAGTAACAGGCGGTAATGGTCATTTAGGAAATAATTTAGTTAGATTGTTAGTATCTCAAAACCATAAGGTAAGAACTACAGTAAGAGATATTAATAACCGTTTGCCTTTTGAAGGCTTAAATTGCGAAATAGTACAAGCAGATATTACAGATAAAACGGCGTTAAGAAAAGCGTTTAAAGGTGTTACTAATTTATACGCAGTAGCAGCAAACTTTAACATGTGGGCTAAAGATCCTAAAACGGAGATTTATGATAACAATATAAAAGGAACACAATATGTATTTGATATTGCCAAAGAATGTGGTATAAGAAATATTGTTTATGTAAGCTCGGTTGCTAGTTTAGACTTTACAAAATTACCTGCTAATGTAAATAATGGATATAATACAGATAGAAGAAATTGGTACTATAACTCTAAAAACGATTCTGATAAACTAGCTTTAGAGTTGGGTGAAAAATACGGGATAAGAACGGTTTTAATTTTACCCTCAGCCATGATTGGTGCTACAGCTCATAAGTTGAGTTATTCTAATAAGCTTGTATTGCAAGTTCTAAATGGAGAAATTCCATTAGATACAGGAGTTACTTTAAATTGGATAGATGTTAATGATGTGGCTTATGGTGCTTATAATGCAATGTTAAAGGGTAAAAATGGTAAACGTTATATTCTTGCTAACGAAAAACATACATCTTTAAAAGATACCGTTGTAATAGCATCAAAATTATTTCCTGAATTAAAATTAAAAACACCTAAAAGTGCACCAAAATGGGTGTTATATACCATTGCTGGAGTATTGGAGTTTGTTAGTAAAATTACTGGTAAAGCGCCTCTTCTACAACGCCATTATCTAGATATGTTTTATGGTTTACATCAAGATTATGATATTGATGAATCTAGAAAAGAATTGGATTTTAACCCAAAACCTTCAAAACAAGCATTAAAAGATGCTTTAACATATTTAAACTATGAGTGGCAAGCAGAACATGTGTTAAAATAAAATATACTTGTATACTTATTTCTAGAAGCTAGAAACTTTTGCAAAATTAGCTTAAAATAGTAGTAAAGTCTGGTTTTGCCTTTTGGTTTGTGGATAAGTTGCGTTAGGGATTGAGGTCACGCCATGGCGTGATTGAAGCTCCTCGACGTAGGAGGGAGCGACTGTCGAAAGCCTGACTGCCGGTAGGCATGACCCTTTAGGGCAACACCCAAAACACCTTCAAAATTCCTTTCATATTACAGCTTAATCAAAAAAGATGTTTATTTTTACCCACTTGCATACTATATGTAAGAGTTTGTAGTTATTTATTACACCAAACCAAACGGTATTGAAAACACTCTTTAAACCTACGGTAATTTTAGTTATAAGCATTATTGCTATAACGAGCTGTTCTCGTAAAAAAAATAAGTTTTTAAGCAGAAATATTCATGCGGTTACTGCAGAATTTAATGCATTGTACAATGGTTATAATGCTTTGGAGCAAGGAAGAACGTCTTTAAATGATAGCTACGAGGATGATTACTGGTCAATTTTGCCTATTGAGCGTATGCAGATTGATGAGGATGTTATTTTACCAGGACAGTCTAAAAACGACAATTTTACCCGAGCTGAGGAAAAAGCAGCTAAAGCCATACAAAAGCATAGTATGAATATTGATGGTAAAGAGTACAATCCACAAATGGATGAAGCTTATTTGCTTTTAGGGAAGGCAAGATATTTCGATCAGCGTTTTGTGCCAGCTCTTGAAGCCTTTAATTACATATTATACAAATACCCTGCGAGTGATAAAATTAATCAGGCTAAAGTATGGAGAGAAAAAACTAATATTAGGTTAGACAATGATGAGTTGGCTATTAAAAATTTAAAGCGCCTTTTAGAGCAGGAAGATTTGGAAGGTCAGGATTTGGCAGATGCGACATCTATGTTGGCTCAAGCTTACATTAATACAAAGTCCATAGATAGTGCCGTAACACAACTTAATATTGCAGCTAATGCTACAAAAAGTAATGATGAACGTGGACGTTACAGATTTATACAAGGGCAACTCTACAATAACTTAGGTTATAAGGACAGTGCAAATATTGTTTTTGATGAGGTAATAGAATTGAATAGAAAGACACCTCGTATTTACATGATTAGTGCGCATCTAGAAAAAATTAAAAACTTTGATTACGAGAATGGAGATAAATTAGCTCTAGCAGAATTATTGGAGGAGTTGGAAACCAATAGAGAAAATCGCCCATTTTTAGATAAGATTTATCATGTTATTGGTTCACATCATTTAAAAAATGGTTCGGTAGAATTAGCGTCTCGCTACTTCAACAAATCTTTAAGAACCAGTACTAGAGACCAAAAGTTGAAAGCTAGAAATTATGAAATTTTAGGAGATATGACTTTTGATAAGCGATTGTATGCTGATGCTGGTGCGTATTATGATAGTACTTTAGCAAACCTGAAGTTAAATTCTAAACCGTATCGTACTATAAAACGTAAACGTGATAACCTAGAAGATGTTATTTACTATGAAGGGATTGCGAAAGTTAATGATAGCATTTTACATTTAGTAAATCTACCCGACGCAGAAAGAATAGCCTATTTTGAAACTTATGTGACTGAATTAAAAGAGAAGGCCGAAGAAGAGGCAAAAAAGGAAGAAGCTTTACAACGTAATAATGGTTTGGCAACTGTTAATACACAAACAGGTATTAGTAATACTGGTAGTAGACCCTTAGGAGTTCCAGGGCAAGGTAATGTGTTTTATTTTTATAACCCTACTACAGTTGCTTTTGGAAAAAATGAATTTATAAAGGTTTGGGGAGACAGACCGTTAGAAGATAATTGGCGATGGTCTAATAAGGCATTATCTTCTGGAGGTAACTCAGGGACAATAACTGATGTCTCAGCAAGTGCTTCAGAGGAAGAACGTTTTGATCCGCAATTTTATATTTCTAAAATACCTTCAGAAGAAAAAGTTGTTGATAGCATTTCAAAAGAACGTAATTATGCTTACTATCAATTAGGATTGATTTATAAAGAAAAGTTTAAAGAGTTTAATTTAGCTAAAGATAAATTTCAAGAGTTGTTAAATAGCAATCCAGAAGAACGTTTAATACTACCTTCAAAATATAATCTGTATAAGATTTATGAATTATTAGGAGAAAATGATGAAGCTACTATTGCTAAAAATGAGATTGTTTCTAATTACCCAGATAGTAGGTATGCGGCTATCTTAACGAATCCGGAATCGGTTGCATTAAAGGATGAAAATAGCCCAATAGTGCTTTATGAAAAACTATACGATGCGCATGTGGTACAAGATTATGAATCAGTAATTGAAAAAAGTGAGGAATATATTAAAGCTTTTGATGGCGAGCCAATTGTACCAAAATTTGAATTATTGAAAGCTACAGCTTCTGGAAGATTATTAGGTTTTACTGCTTATAAGAAAGCTATTAATTATATAGCTGTTACTTATGCTAATACACCAGAAGGACAACAAGCACAGCGAATGGCTAACGAAATACTACCTAAGTTAAAGGGTAAAGAATTTACTAATGATAGTATTTCGGATAATTTTAAAGTGGTATTTAAATTTAACAGAACTAAAACAGATAGGATAGAAAGTTTTAAAGCTACTTTAGACGAGGTTCTGGAAAACGTAAGATACTACAAATTAAAGAGTTCGGTTGACGTTTACGATACAAATACTACCTTTGTAGTGGTACATGGCTTAAAAAATGGGCAGGTTGCTCGAACTTTTAACCAGATACTATTAGATAAAGATGTGAAGAAAATAAAAGAACCTTATTTTGCAGTATCATCTGCAAATTATCAAATACTCCAAATACATAAAAATTTGGAAACCTACTTAAACTTGAATAACCAATAAAACCAAGATGTTATGTTTTCAGAAAACAAAAAGGATAAACTAACCATGGGAAACCAATCAAGCCAAAATATTATAGCCCAAGGCACCAAAATTATTGGAGACTTTAATAGTGAAGGTGATTTTAGAATTGATGGTGCCATTGAAGGAAGTATTAAAACTTCTGGTAAACTAGTAGTTGGTAAAGATGGTATTATAAAAGGTACTATACAAGGTACTGATGCTTACTTTGAAGGAAAATTTTCTGGAAAACTATCCTTGTCTGGGACGTTAACATTAAAATCATCAGCATTTATTGAAGGTGAAGTTGTAGTTGGAAAGTTAGCAGTAGAGCCAGGTGCTACGTTTAATGTGACATGTGCTATGAAAGGTACTGTAAAACCTATGACAAACGGTGAGCCAACAAGACAAAAATCAGAAACCGAGAAAACAGCTTAATCCTTACTTAAGATTTACGTCTACTGCATTTCAAATGGGTGCAACTATTTATTTAGGTAATGTATTAGGTAAATGGTTAGATGGTAAATATGCCACTACATTTTGGGAATCAATAATTACACTTTTTTCAATTTTTGTTGCTATATATTTAGTTATTTCTCAAGTATTAAAACTTTCCAAAGACAATAAAGATGATTAAATCTTTTTTAGTGTATTTACTTTCGTTTATACTATTGTTTCTGATGTCCTATTGCACACATTCCTATTGTATAGAGACCAATGTCATAGAATTTCGTTTTAATCTGTTACAGCCCTATATGTTTTTTGCAATATTCTCCTTTGGGTTGTGTATTGTTTTTAAAGTGCTTTCATCTTTTAAAAAAATATCTTTTCAATTAGGCTTTATTTATCTGTTTACTCTTGCTATAAAAGTTGGGTTATTTGCCATAATATTTAATGAATCTATATTACAATTACCTAATCTTTCTAAAATTGAGAGTTTAAATTTGCTTATTCCACTATTCATTTTTTTAGTCTTAGAGCTCTATTTTGTAGCCAGACTTTTAGGGGTTGAAAGACCGAACTCAATTAGTTGAAAAAAATAATTGTTATTTCATTTATTATCGTACTTTTGCACGGAATTTAAAAATGCATTTTTTTGATTTTTACAATGAAGGCAGCCAAACAAAGTTTTAAATTTTTAGTATTACTTTTTACGTTATTCTTTGGAGCAGTAGTTTTTGCTCAGCATCACGAGAAAAAACACTCAAGTGAAGGTAGCGAAATAGACACAGAACAAGAGATTGATGAGTATATTATTCATCACACAAAAGATTCTCACGATTTTACATTATGGTCATATACAGATGATGCTAATCAACGCCATCATGTAGGTTTTCCATTGCCGATAATTTTATGGACTAGTGAGGGCTTAGTAACGTTCATGTCCTCAGAATTTCATCATAATGACGATGGTCATGTTCTAGTTGAAAAAGGAGGGCAAAAATTTGCTAAAATTCATTCTAAAATATATGAATTAGAGGCAGGAGCTTCTGTAGTTAATTTTGATGAAACGCATCATGCTACTAATGCTCATAAAGTTGTAGATTTTTCAATTACTAAAAGTGTAGTAGGTGTTTTGCTGATAGGTTTGTTAATGTTTTGGTGGTTCTCTTCTTTGGCAAGACAATATAAAAAGAAACAAATACCAACTGGATTTGGACGTATTCTAGAGCCACTTGTAATATATGTTAGAGATGAAATAGCAAAACCAAATATTGGAGATGCTAAATACCGACAGTTTACAGGATATTTGTTAACGGTGTTTTTCTTTATTTGGATAGCAAATCTAGCAGGGTTGATGTCTTTTGGATTTAATATCACTGGGCAGATAGCAATTACAGCATGCTTAGCAATCTTTACACTAGTAATATACACAACAAAAGCAAACAAAGAATATTGGGGACATACATTATGGATGCCTGGTGTTCCTGTTTTCGTAAAACCTGTTTTAGCTATTATAGAGTTGGCAGGTCACTTTTTAATAAAACCTTTCTCTTTACTTGTACGTTTGTTCGCTAATATTAATGCTGGACATATTGTAGTAATGAGTTTAATTGCAATAATATATAAGTTTAAAGAAAGTATGGGATTAGCAGGTTCTATCCCATTAGGTTTAGTATTATCATTTTTTATCACATTAATTGAAGTATTGGTGGCGTTCTTACAAGCTTATATCTTTACTATGCTTTCTGCATTATTTATTGGTATGGCTGTTGCAGAACATGATCATCATTAATATAAAGAGTTTGTTTAATTTAAATTGATTGTTATGACAATTCCAAATTTAGTAGGTGCTGGTTTAATTGTAATCGGAGCTGGTATTGGTTTAGGTAAAATCGGTGGAAGTGCAATGGAAGGTATTGCGCGTCAACCAGAAGCTACTGGTAAAATCCAAACAGCAATGATTATTATTGCTGCACTTTTAGAAGGTTTAGCATTTGGTGCTTTATTCTTAGGAAAATAAGAAGCCAAATTAAAACTTAAAAACACGTTCCTGCAACGGTTGGTTGCAGGGCGTGTTTTGAAATTAAACAAGACATAAATATAATAGAATGGAAACATTATTAAACGACTTTTCACCTGGGTTATTTGTAGTTCAAACAATATTATTGTTAGGGCTTATCTTTTTAATGGTGAAATTTGCTTGGAAACCTATTTTAAATTCTTTGAATGAAAGAGAAGAAGGTATTCAAAATGCTTTAGATGCTGCTGAAAATGCAAAAGCAGAGATGGAAAATCTTCAGGCAGATAATCAAAAGCTTTTAAAAGAAGCTAGAGCAGAACGTGAAGCTATGTTAAAAGAAGCTCGCGAAATGAAGAACAAGATGATTGAGGATGCTAAAATTGAAGCACAAGAAGAAGCAGGTAAATTAATTGCTCAAGCCCAAGCTAGTATTGAAACAGAAAAGAAAGCGGCTATTGCTGATTTAAAATCTCAAGTTGCTAACTTATCTATTGAAATTGCAGAAAAAGTTGTGAAAGACGAGCTTTCTAATAAGGATAAGCAAGAAAAGTTAGTAACATCTTTATTAGATGGTGCAACTTTAAACTAAAAGTATTATGGCAGGAACAAGAGCAGCAATACGTTACGCAAAAGCAGTTTTAAGTTTGGCCCTTTCTGAGAAAAAAGCAGATAAGGTTAATAACGATATGATTCTTATTGCTGATACAATTGCACAAAATAAAGATTTGGCAGATATGCTTGGTAATTCTGTTGTAAAATCAGAAGCCAAAAAAGGAGCATTGTTAGCTATTTTTCCAAAATTAAATACAATTAGTAACGGGTTGTTTGATGTTTTAATAGCTAATAAGCGAATAGATATATTAAACGAGGTTGCACAACAATACACCATTTTGTTTGATGAGCAAAATGGAAAACAAATTGCAACAGTTACTACAGCTGTAGCGCTAACAAAAGACTTAGAGAAAAAAGTTTTAGCTAAAGTTAAAGCGTTAACAAGTAAAGAGGTACAGTTAGAAAGTATAGTAGATGAAAGCATTTTAGGGGGTTTCATCTTACGTGTTGGAGATAAGCAGTTTGATGCTAGTATCTCAAACAAATTAAATAAGTTAAAAAGAGAATTTACATTAAATTAATAAATGGTTAGAGTGGATGTGTAACATCCGATGTCTAACGTCTAATATCTAAAAAAGATGGCAGAAGTAAAACCAGCTGAAGTATCAGCAATCTTAAAACAACAACTTGAAGGTTTTGAAGCCTCAGCTTCTTTAAATGAAGTAGGAACTGTACTTACTGTTGGAGATGGTATTGTACGTGCTTACGGATTATCTAATGCACAATATGGTGAGTTAGTTGAGTTCGATGGCGGTTTAGAAGGTATTGTACTTAACCTTGAAGAAGATAACGTTGGTATCGTATTATTAGGTGGTTCAACAGGTGTAAGAGAAGGATCTACCGTAAAGCGTACTGGTAAAATTGCTTCTATTAATGTAGGAGAAGGGATTGTTGGACGTGTTGTAGATACTCTAGGAAATCCAATAGATGGTAAAGGACCTATTGCAGGAGATACATATCAAATGCCATTAGAGCGTAAAGCACCAGGTGTTATTTACCGTGAGCCAGTAACTGAGCCATTACAAACAGGTATCAAATCCATTGACGCCATGATTCCTGTAGGTCGTGGACAACGTGAGTTGGTAATTGGAGATCGTCAAACAGGTAAAACAACGGTTTGTATTGATACCATCTTAAATCAAAAAGAATTTTACGATGCAGGAGAGCCTGTATATTGTATATATGTTGCTGTAGGTCAAAAAGCATCTACTGTAGCAAACATTGCTAAAGTATTAGAAGAAAAAGGTGCATTAGCTTACACAACTATTGTAGCTGCAAATGCATCTGACCCTGCTCCAATGCAAGTATATGCGCCAATGGCAGGAGCTGCAATTGGAGAGTACTTTAGAGACACTGGTCGTCCAGCATTAATAATTTATGATGATTTATCTAAACAAGCTGTTGCTTATCGTGAGGTATCTTTATTATTAAGAAGACCACCAGGACGTGAAGCGTATCCTGGGGACGTTTTCTACTTACACTCTCGTTTATTAGAGCGTTCAGCAAAAGTTATCAATGATGATAGTATCGCTAAAGACATGAACGATTTACCAGATAGCTTAAAACCTATGGTAAAAGGAGGAGGGTCTTTAACAGCATTACCAATTATTGAAACACAAGCAGGAGACGTTTCTGCATATATTCCAACAAACGTAATTTCTATTACTGACGGACAGATTTTCTTAGATGGTGATTTATTTAACTCTGGTGTACGTCCAGCTATTAACGTAGGTATCTCTGTATCTCGTGTAGGTGGTAATGCTCAGATTAAATCTATGAAGAAAGTATCAGGTACGTTAAAATTAGACCAAGCACAGTTCCGTGAACTAGAAGCATTTGCTAAGTTCGGATCTGATTTAGATGCTGTTACTTTAAATGTAATTGAAAAAGGTAAGCGTAACGTAGAAATTTTAAAGCAAGCACAAAACGATCCTTATACAGTTGAAGATCAAATCGCAATAATTTATGCAGGATCTAAAAACTTATTGAAGGATGTGCCTGTAGATAAAGTAAAAGAGTTTGAAAAAGGATTTATCGAATTCTTAAATGCAAAGCATAGAGATGTGTTAGACACGCTTAAATCAGGTAAATTAACTGATGAAGTTACTGATACATTAACCGCTGTAGCAAAGGATTTATCAAGTAAGTATTAATTAGATTTTAGTAGTTACTAACTACTAATAACTAAAGACTAGAGAATGGCGAATCTAAAAGAAATACGTAACAGAATATCATCAGTATCTTCAACGATGCAGATTACAAGTGCCATGAAAATGGTATCTGCTGCAAAGTTAAAGAAGGCACAAGACGCTATTACAGCTATGCGCCCTTATGCTGATAAGTTGACTGAACTTTTACAGAACTTAAGTGCAACTTTAGATGAAGATTCTGGAGGTAAATTTTCTGAACAGCGTGAAGTAAACAAAGTATTGATTGTTGCTATTACGTCAAACAGAGGTTTAGCTGGTGCATTCAACTCAAACATCATTAAAGAAGTTTCAAGATTAACATCTGAAACTTATGCTAACCAAGAGGTGTCTTATATGGCCATTGGTAAAAAGTCTAATGATGCATTCAAGAAGTCTAACAAAGTTATTGCTAATCATAGTGAAGTTTTTGATGATCTAACGTTTGATAATGTTGCTGCCATTGCACAGGATTTAATGGATAGATTTGTAGCTAACGAATTTGATAAAATTGAAATTGTTTACAATAAGTTCAAGAATGCTGCTACTCAAATTGTAATGACAGAACAGTTTTTACCAATTGTACCTGTTGAAGGAGATGCTAATGCTAATGCAGATTATATCTTTGAGCCTTCTAAAGAGGAAATTGTAGAGGAATTAATTCCAAAGTCATTAAAAACGCAATTATACAAAGGTATTAGAGATTCTTTTGCTAGTGAGCACGGTGCACGTATGACGGCTATGCATAAAGCAACAGATAATGCTACAGAATTAAGAGATCAATTGAAATTGACTTACAACAAAGCACGTCAAGCTGCTATTACTAACGAAATCTTAGAGATTGTTGGAGGAGCTGAGGCTTTGAATAACTAGTAATTTATAATTTTATACTGAACTTGTTTCAGTAACCTAAATAATTAACTAAAACCTAACTTTAACGAGTTAGGTTTTTTTGTTTTAAAAACCCTATTTTTAACCATAAAATAATTAGTTTTTGAGCATACTAAAGAAGTTCTTTAAGGATACTGTTATTTATGGCTTGGCAACAGTGTTGCCTAGACTCATGAACTTTGTGCTCGTACCATTACATACAGATACTTTAGGAACAGCAAGTTATTCAGATAATACAACATTTTATGTATATGCGGCATTTTTTAACGTATTGCTTACCTATGGTATGGAGACTGCTTTTTTTCGGTTTTTTAGTAAATCTGAAGATAAACAAAAAGTGTTTTCAACAGCACTTATAAGTTTAACCGTGACTACAGCTTTTTTTATAGGTATTGTTTTAGTTTTTAATCAACAACTAGCACAATTTGTTAATCTAAACCAAAATTATTTTAATCTATTAATTGGGGTTTTAGTTT
The DNA here is from genome assembly GCF_004310335.1 of Hyunsoonleella pacifica. Classification (GTDB taxonomy): domain Bacteria; phylum Bacteroidota; class Bacteroidia; order Flavobacteriales; family Flavobacteriaceae; genus Jejuia; species Jejuia pacifica. The sequence continues at coordinate 658,691 of NZ_SIRS01000003.1, forward strand.
TAGATACTTTAGTTGTTATTCCTTTTGCTTATTTAAGAGCCTCGAGCAGACCAATTAAATTTACAATGATTAAGCTAAGTAATATTGTAATTTATGTGTTGTTGAATTTTTTCTTTCTATGGGCAATACCAAAGTTTAAAATAGACTTTCAAAATTATGATTCTAATGATTTAGTTAAATACATCTTTATTGCCAATTTAGCAGCTAGCATTGTAACTTTCTTATTATTATCCCCTTATTTACTTAAAACAAAATTACAGTTTAGTAAATCTATTTTTAAACAATTGCTCAATTACGGTTTACCAATAATGATAGCTGGTTTAGCTTATGTAATTAATGAGAATTTTGATAAATGGTTGTTACCAGAAGTTTTAGGAAAAGAGATAAATGGAGCATATAGTGGGTGTTATAAAATTGCAGTATTTATGACCATTTTTATACAAGCTTTTCGTTTAGGAGCAGAGCCATTCTTTTTCAATCATGCAAAAGAACATAATGCGAAAGAAACTTATGCTAGAATAATGAAGTACTTCGTTATTTTCGGTAGTGCTATGTTAGTATTCGTTACTGCATTTCTAGACGTTTTTAAATCACTTATTGTAAGAGATGAAAGTTATTGGGTAGCCATAGATATTGTTCCAATAGTGTTGATTGCTAATTTATGTTTAGGTATTTATTTCAACTTAGCCATTTGGTATAAATTAACAGATAGAACAAGATATGGGATGTATTTATCTTTATTAGGAGCTACGATAACTATTACTTTTAATGTCATTATGATAGAAAAAATAGGTTTTATTGCAGCAGCTTGGGCAACGTTATTAGCCTATGGAATAATGATGGTTGTTTCTTATTTTTTAGGTCAAAAGTATTATCCTGTACCATATCGACTTAAAAGTATTTTAGGGTATTTATCTGTGGCAATTATATTTTCAATTTTAGCATTAAGTTCTAATGTAAACTATTATATAAATACAGCTTTAGTTTTAGTATTTTTGGGCTTAGTTGTCTTTTCAGAAAGAAATGAACTAAAACAATTACTTAAAAAATAATATGAAAATAAAAATCATTAATAAATCCAATCACGATTTACCACATTACGAAACGATAGCTTCGGCAGGAATGGATTTACGAGCTAATATATCAGAACCTAGAGTTTTGAAGCCTTTAGAACGCAGTATAGTGGGTACAGGGCTTTTTATAGAGCTTCCAGTGAGTTTGGAAGCGCAAGTACGTCCAAGAAGTGGTTTAGCTGCTAAAAAAGGCATTACAGTGTTAAATGCTCCTGGAACCATTGATGCTGATTACAGAGGAGAAATAGGAGTTATTTTGGTGAATCTATCTAATGAGGACTTTACAATAAACAACGGCGAACGTATTGCTCAATTGGTAATTGCTAAGCATGAACGTGCTGAGTGGGAAGAGGTAGATATACTTTCTGAAACTGATCGTGGAGAAGGTGGTTTTGGTAGCACGGGGACTTCATGATTAATGATTTTAGAATAAAATTACAAAGATTGGCGAATCCGCGGCACACGAATAAACAATGAAACAAATAAACGAATCAACATTTAAAAAATGAAAATAATAGTCCCAATGGCAGGTCGAGGTTCTCGATTACGTCCGCATAGTTTAACAGTACCAAAACCATTAATACCAGTTGCTGGCCAACCTATAGTACACCGTTTGGTAAAAGATATAGCTAAGGTTTTAAAACAACCAATTGATGAAATTGCTTTTGTACTAGGAGACCCTGCATGGTTTGGTGATGATGTAGTAACTAGTTTAGAAGACCTAGCAACAGGTTTAGGTGCTAAAGCCTCTATTTATCGTCAAGATAAACCTTTAGGTACAGGGCACGCTATTATGTGTGCTAAGCCGTCACTTTCCGGGCCAGCTGTAATTGCGTATGCTGATACGTTGATTAGAGCCGAATTTGATTTAGATCCAGAAGCTGATAGTGTAATTTGGACAAAACAAGTAGAAAATCCAGAAGCCTATGGTGTTGTGAAGCTAAATGGTAATGATGAAATAGTGGAGCTTGTTGAAAAACCAGAAACCTTTGTGAGCGATCAAGCTGTAATTGGAATTTACTATTTTAAGGATGTTGCGGTTTTAAAAGGGAAGTTGCAAGAAATCCTGGATGAAAACGTTATGAATGGTGGCGAATACCAAATTAACGATGGTATTAAGCGTATGATGGCTGATGGTAAAATTTTTAAAACAGGAACTGTTGACGAATGGATGGATTGTGGAAATAAAGCCATTACTATTGAAACTAATCAACGTATGTTAGGCTTTTTAAAAGCCGATGGCGAAGAAGTGTTGGTAGCAGATTCAGCTAAATTAGATAATTCAAATATTATTGAACCTTGCTTTGTTGGCGAGAATGTAGTACTTAAAAATACAACTATTGGTCCGTTTGTTTCTGTAGGGAATGGTACAGTTATTGAAAACTCAACAATAGAAAACAGTTTAATACAGACCAATACAGAAATAAAAAACGCAAAATTAAACAACGCTATGATAGGGAATAATGTGAAATACAATGGCGAGTTTACGAGCATTAGTATTGGCGATTATTCGGTTTTAGAATAAATAGGCTGATAAGAACAAAGATATGAGATGACAGGTAGCCCGCGTTAGGGATTGTAGTGGATAGCCCACAGCTTTTGCGCCCTAGTGCAAAAAGCGAGGACTTGTAACGAAAAGCCCGACCGAAGTGATCCTGCAAGGTTTTGAGAACCTTGTAGGTTTAAACGAAGGTAACGCCCAAATAAATAGTAATGAAACAATTAATCTACATACTTTTTTTCTTTGGAATATTGAATATTCCACAGGTAAACTATGCCCAAGTAGATTTTAATAAAACGCCTGATGACGATTTAGGGATTGTTGAAGACCAGTTTCAAGAGCTCTTTTTTGAAGCTTTAAAACAAAAGGGAGTTGAAAACTATGATAGAGCTGTAGATGCATTGCAAAAATGTATTGAAATTGATAAATCGCCTGCTATATTGTATTTTGAATTGGGTAAAAACTACATAAAACTTAAAAATTTTGGTGCTGCGGAAGATGCTTTGAAAACTGCGGTAGAAAAAGCTCCAGATAATGAGTGGTATTTAGATGAGCTTTACGGTTATTATGTTAGCCAAAATGATTTAAAAAAGGCACTTAAAACCGTACAGCAATTGGTGCAATACCATCCAGATTATAAACAGGATTTGGCAAACTTATATGTAAAGATGGAGAAGTATGACGCTGCTTTGGAAATTCTGGATGAACTAGATGCATCTTTTGGTATTTCTGTATCTAGAGATGTACTTCGCAATAGAATTTACAAAGCTACAGGTCGTGCTGAGGAACAGATAGAAAACTTACAATCTAGGGTAGATAAAAACCCAAAGAACGAAGCAAATTATTTGGCATTAATTTACCGCTATAGCGAACAGGGAGAGAAGCAAAAAGCTTTTGAAACAGCTCAGGGATTACTTAAAATACAACCGAATTCACAGGTTGTACATTTGGCACTTTACAAGTTTTATTTAGATAAGAATAATACTGAAGAGGCCATTAATTCTATGAAAATTGTGGTACAAAGTAACGAGATAAAACCTGATGCAAAGTTAAAAGTACTTTCAGATTTCGTTAATTTTGTTAAAGATAATCCGCAATATGAAGCTGATTTATTAGAAGCTACCGCGCTTCTTGATGGCGCTACTGATGCTAAAACCTTAACAGATTTAGGATTGTATTACCTTAACAAAGGCGATAAGGAAAATGCATTGAAAAATTTTCAAGAAGCTTTAAAATTGGATGATAACAATTTTAGTATTTTAAGAAATGTACTTATGCTTCATATTGATTTAAAACAGTTTGAAGTAGCTAAAACTAAGAGTGATGCTGCTATTATAAAATACCCTGCACAACCCTTACCGTATTTAGTAAATGGTATCGCCTTAAACGCATTGCAAAAACCGAAGGAAGCTATTACTACTCTAGAATCTGGTTTAGATTGGATTGTAGACGACAATAAAATAGAAGCAGATTTTTATAGGGAGTTAGCAAAGGCATACAATTTGCTAAACAATACAGCAAAGGCAAAATCGTTTATGGATAAGGCAAATGCACTTAAATCGTGATAAAAACACCTCAAATTTTGAAATATAAGCATATAATACCTTTAAGTTTAGTTGTATTTTTTGTTGGGTTTACAAATTGTAAATCTGCTAAAACCATTACAAGAACAGAGGATAATTTAAAGCTCTCTGCAAAGCAATTAATAAAGGCAAATAAAAAACAATCACCAGATTTTAAAACTTTGCAATCTAAATTAAAAATCACTTATTCTGAAGGCGATAAAAAACAGTCGCATACGGTAAGTTACCGCATGGAAAAAGATAAAACACTTTGGATGAGTGCCCCTTTTGGTATTATTAGAGCCAAAATTACACCACAAAGCGTATCGTTTTACAACAAATTAGATAACACGTATTTTGAAGGGGATTTTCAATATTTTAGTCAGTTACTTGGTACAGAATTAGATTTTGAAAAGGTGCAAAACATTATTTTGGGAGAGGCCTTGTTTAATTTAAACAATGATAAATATACAGCATCTGTGCAAGACAAAACCTATGTATTGCAGCCTAAAGAACAACGTAAGTTATTTGAAATATTCTTTCTTTTAGACCCATCGCTTTTTAAAGTTACCTCGCAACAATTATCACAAATGTCTGCACAACGGCATTTGCAAATCGATTATTTGGCGCATCAAAAGGTGGATGATCAAATAGTACCAGAGCATGTTAAAGTAATAGCTGTAGAGGGTGATGAGGAACTCATTGCAGAATTAGAGTTTAAATCAGTATCGCTAAACGATGATTTAAGGTTTCCGTTCAAAATTCCATCAGGTTTTAAGAAAATAGAACTATAATGCAATTTAAAGCCCACATATTTAGAAGTCTTGTTTTACTTCTTATTCTTGTTGGGAGTGGTGGTGTTTTTGCCCAAGGCCAAAAGCAAAAACAGTTAGAAACACGAAGGCAGGAACTAAGGCGGGAAATTCAAAAAATAAACGCTTTACGCACTGAAAATAAATCAAAAGAGAAATCTCAACTCTCGTTAATAGAGGATTTTAATTATAAGATTAGTGTTTTAAATAATCTAATTAAAGTTACAAATCAGCAAGCTAATTTGTTAACTAGGGAAATCAATAACAATCTAAAACAAATTGATAATCTTAGAAACGAATTAAAACTACTAAAAGAAGACTATGCGGCGATGATTGTTAAATCGTATAAGAGCAGAAACCAACAAAGTCGCATCATGTTTCTACTGTCTTCAAACGATTTTAAGCAAGCCTATAAACGGTTGCAGTATATGAAGCAATATACGAGTCACCAAAAAGAACAGGGAGAAATAATTAAGTCTAAAACAGCTCAATTACAGAAGATAAATAAAGATTTATTAGTTCAAAAAGAAGAAAAACAAAAATTAGTTGCCGAAAATAAAAAAACACAGCAAACACTAGAAAAAGAGCGCGCACAACACCGTTCTATAATGGCTACTATCCAAAAAGATTTAAGTAAGTATACCTCACAAATAAAATCTAAACAACGAGAAGCGGCAAGAATTGATAGAGAAATACAGCGTATTGTTAGAGCAGAAATTGCAAAATCTAATAAGAAGACAAATACCACGAGTAGTACCAGTTTCGCTCTAACTGCCGAAGAAAAAGTATTGGCTAGTAATTTTGTGTCTAATAAAGGTAAATTGCCTTGGCCTGTAGCTAAAGGTTTAGTAAAGGCAAGATACGGTAAGCAGCCGTCTTTAATAGATAGGTCTTTAATTGTGCAGCGTAATGGGGTATTAATTACTACAGAAAAAAATGCTAAAGCCCGTGTAGTCTTTAACGGTACAGTAATTAGAGTAACAGCTGTAAGAAACTCCAATCCTATGGTAATGATTAAGCACGGTAACTATATAACGGTATATAAAAATCTGTCTAAAGTTTACGTTAAGGAAGGCGATAAACTTAAAACCAAGGATATTATTGGCGAAGTCTCCACAAATTTAGAAGGTGACACAATCTTAAGTTTCTCTATTTTTAAAGATGCACAAACTCAAAATCCAGCTAGTTGGATTTATAAGATGTAACGCTACAAACCTACTGTCATGCTGAACTTGTTTCAGTATCTATCGAATACTATAATTTGGGCGTTACCCTCGATGTAACATCCGTCTACAATATTTACGCATTCGTCCTCGGGTCAGACTTTCACTACTCAATCCCTCCTGCGTCGGGGATTTCAAACATGCCGTTCAATCCCTAACGCAGCTTTCTGCAAGCTAAAGTTATATTATTTTTAGCTTTTTAATCATAAAAGCTACTGCCTTAAAAAAGAATAATTTACTAAACTCTAGTAATCACATAACCACGCTTTGTTTTACGGTAATGATTACCATTCCAGAAATAATAACTTCTCCCTTTTACTTTTACAATTTTGTAATGTCTTGGAGGTGTTTTAACAATAGTTACAGATGCAGGTCTTGTTACCACTTTAGTGGTGCAAGACGATAAACTTATCATACAAATAGTAGATAATAAAATAACAAAAGTTCTCATAGCATTAAGATTTTGGGTGTCTTTAATACTTATAAGACCTTAGTCTCATAAAAAGGTTTAAATCCAAATAATTAAAAAAACCTTATAAGGATTATTGCTGTCAACCTGAACTTGTTTCAGGTTCTCATTATAATGTACAATTAGAATATTGAGATTCTGAAATAAGTTCAGAATGACATATTTTAAAGTTTAATCAAATAAAGCTTTCAACTCAGTGGCATCACTAGGTTTTATTTTACCAGCGAGTAATAAACTCAATTGTTTTCTACGTAAAGCTGCCTTAAAACGTTCTTTTTCCAAATCGGTTTCAGGGATTACTTCGGGAACAGCAATAGGACGTCCAGTTTCGTCAACAGCAACAAATGTATAAATGGCTTCATTCGCTTTAGTTCTAGCACCAGACTCTCTATCTTCCATCCAAACATCAATATAAATTTCCATAGAAGTATTAAAAGCTCTAGATACTTTAGCTTCAACAGTAACTACGCTACCAAGAGGCACAGCCCTATTAAAAGCCACATGGTTAACAGAAGCGGTAACTACAATACGTCTGCTATGACGCCTTGCAGCAATACTAGCAGCACGATCCATACGCGCTAATAATTCACCACCAAATAAGTTGTTTAAAGGATTGGTTTCACTAGGTAAAACCATATCAGTCATTGTAGTTTTAGATTGTTCAGGAGTTTTTGCTTGCATCTCTTTTCTTTGATGCTGCAAAGTTACATATTAAAGCAATAATGTAAAGTGTAATTTTCTGCTAAACTAGTCTAGTTTTTCTACTAGTAACCACGCATCCTTATTATGCGTTCTTTTAATGTTTTTAAGAGCTTTAAGTGCATCAAGTCTACCTTCATAACTCGCATATACTACTTGATGTAAACCATAACGATTCGCACCAATTTTTCTCGCACTAAATCCTTCAGCTTTTAATTGCGCTACTTTTTTATCACAGTTCTCCTCTACTCTAAAGGCACCAGCTACAATATGGTAATTACCTGTTTGTTTAGTTACATTTAAGGTAATGGCAGGAAGCGGATTTAAACTAAACGTAGCTTTTTGTATGGTACTATCTAATTGTTGCTTAGCCTGTGCTTCGGCCAACATGTTATGTTCCTCAATTTCTCCTACATAATATTTAGAAGCCAATACACCACCTAGCGTTAAAGCGATAAGAGCTACAGCAGCATATTTAAAATAGCCTCTGTTTTTGCGTTTTTCAGGAGTAATTACAATAGGTGCGGCTTCTTCAATAGCTGTAACAGTTTCTTTATAAACCTCACGAGTTATGGCTTCAGATGTAAACTGAGACAAACCAAAGGCATTTGTAAGATAATTTAAGTTATAAGAAGGCTCAAAAACTATCTTGCCTTCATTATTAAAAATAATCTCACCAATATTATTAAACGTGATAGTCTCGCCTTGTGTTAAGTAAGACTTTAAAATTTTCACACGTTTTTTTATCTTTTTTACCGCAACTTCAAAAGGTATTTTTTCAACATCTGAGATATAGCGAGCCAACAATCCATCATTATTTTGGATTTGTTCATTGAAGGCAATTACCTTTCTGGGAGGATAAAACGAATTAGTGTCCTTATTTATAGTAGCTGATTGACGTTCAGTTAAAAACGCTCCAAAGTCAGGTACAATCACACATTCATATCTATATAGTAAATCGCTAATAAAGGTTTCTAGTTGCATAAAGCAAATTTAAAAAAATATGGTTTTTGTAAAATTTTTGACTTAACTATTTATTAACAATACAAAAATCCGTTTCTTGCATTTGTAATTTATGTGTTTTAAATGACTGAAAACGACCTACTATACACTTTAGCGCTACAACATGTGCCAAACGTTGGAGATATTACTGCGAAACGCCTTATTAGTCATTGTGGTTCAGCCGAAGCAGTGCTAAAAGAGAAAAAGCAAAACTTACTTAAAATTGATGGTATTGGCGAATATGTACTAAGCGAATTGTTTGAAACAAGCCATGTATCCGAAGCTGAAAAAGAATTACAGTTTATAAGAGATAATGATATTACAGTATCTTATTTTAACGGAAAAGACTATCCAGAAAAGTTAAAACATTGTATTGATGGCCCTATTTTACTGTTTCAAACAGGACATATTAATTTAAAACAGCAACATATTATTAGTATTGTTGGTACCCGAAAAATAACGACACAGGGTATAGCTTTTTGTGAAAAGCTTATAGAAACTCTAGAACCGTATAATCCAATAATTATTTCAGGTTATGCTTACGGCACAGATATTACGGCGCATAAATTAGCCATAAAACATAATTTGCAAACAGTTGGGTGTTTAGCACATGGGTTAAACCAAATTTACCCCAAAGCACATAAGAAGTATATGGTGGATATGGAGAAAAACGGAGGGTTTTTCTCTGACTTTTGGAGTACATCTGGGTTTGATAGAAAAAACTTTTTAAAACGAAATCGTATCATTGCAGGTGTAAGTGAAGCTACTATCGTTGTTGAATCAGCCGAAAGAGGTGGTAGTTTAGTGACTGCAGATATTGCACACTCCTACAACCGTGATGTGTTTGCAGTGCCTGGGCGAACTACCGACCAATTTAGTGTGGGTTGTAACAACTTGATTAAGCACCAAAAGGCACACATGATGACAACGCCATTAGATGTACCTTATATTTTGGGTTGGGAACTTGAGAATGCTGAAACACCAGTAGTTCAAAAAAAATTATTTGTAGAGTTAGATGCTACTGAAAAAGTAATTTATAACTACCTCAAGGAAAACGAAAAACAACAATTAGATCTTATCGCTTTGAACTGTGATATGCCTATCTTTAAAGTATCGAGTACTTTACTAAATATGGAATTAAAAGGTGTTATAAGACCTTTACCTGGTAAGTTGTTTGAGGTTATTTGATTGGCTTGATTATTGATCATAGTTTATTGAAAATAAATAATTTATGTATATTTACAATCTTAATTTTCTTATATGAGTATTAAACCAATTTTTTCTGGTAAGCCTTACGATATCGAAGAAATAAAGATGTCAAAAGATACTTTTTTTGCTAAAATAAATGTAATTACAGGAGAAGAAGGAGAGTTTTGGGTTTCCATAAGCCCCTCTCTTAATGTGTCTGGATATGGTAAAACAAAAGAGGAAGCTCAAGAATCTTTTCATTATCACATGCAATTATTTTGGGAAGAGTTAAAAGCATTGAAGATGAATACCAGACATTTAATGTTAAAAGATTTAGGTTGGAATAATAAGTTTTATGCTAAAAAACAATACTCAAAAGCCTTTGTAGATGAAAATGGAGTTTTGCAAGATTTGAAATCTGCTGAAATAAATTCTTTGGAAAGTCAAGCAGCTTAATCAATGGGGAATAACCGACCAGTAAAAACTAAAGATTGGGTTAGGTTTCTAATTGCTCATAAATGTAAATATTTAAGAACCAAGGCTTCTCACGATCATTATAAATGCCCTAATTGTTGGAGAACTATTACTCATAGAGAGAAAGATAAAGAAATACCACCAATGCATCTACGTACAAATTTAAGAACAATGGGGTTGACTCTAGAGTATTTATACAATTGGATTAAAGAAAATTAATACCCAACCTTTTCACGAACCCTTTCCAAAACTGCGTCAGCTACTTTTCTAGCCTTTTCGGCACCAATAGCTAAAGCTTTGTCTATGTCGCCAAGGTTACTCATGTAGTGGTTGTAACGCTCACGTGGTTCAGCAAATTTATCAATAATCAATTCGTATAAGGCTTGTTTTGCATGTCCGTAACCGTAACCACCTTTTTCATAATTGGCTTTCATTTCTGTAATTTGTGATGCATTAGCTAGTAAGCTATAAATAGCGAAACAGTTACAGGTGTTCCAATCTTTAGGATCTTCAAGTGGCGTACTATCAGTTTTTATAGACATAATTTGCTTGCGTAACTTTTTATCTGCTAAAAAAATATTGATAGTGTTGTTTCTGCTTTTACTCATTTTTTCGCCATCAGTACCAGGAACCAACATAGTATGTTCTTGAATTTCAGCTTCAGGCATTATAAAGGTTTCGCCACCAGTTTGCTCATGAAAATAGGTAGCCACTTTTCTTGTCATTTCAATATGTTGCTCCTGATCTTTCCCTACAGGAATAATCTCGGAATCATACAATAATATATCAGCAGCCATTAACATAGGATAGGTAAATAATCCTGCATTAACATCCTCTAGTCTATCGGCTTTATCTTTAAAACTATGGGCTAGTTTTAGTCTGTTATATGGAAAAAAACAATTTAAATACCAGGTTAACTCAGTTACTTGAGGAATATCACTTTGTCTATAAAACACTGTTTTTTCAATATCTAATCCAAACGCCAACCAAGTTGCAGCAGTAGAATAGGTATTTTCTCTTAAGGTTGCAGCGTCTTTAATTTGCGTTAGTGTATGCAAATTTGCTATAAACAAATAAGAATCGTTTTTAGGATCTTCGGCCATTTTAATTGCAGGCATTATAGCCCCTAAAATATTACCTAAATGTGGTGTTCCAGTACTTTGTATGCCTGTAAGTATGCGTGCCATAATAACTACCTGCGAAAGCAGGTATCTTTTTTTATTAGAAATAATAAATTTTAACCGATGGCAAAGGTAATCCATTTCATAAAAACCTCAATACAATTGCTTATTTTTGACTTTAATGATGTTTTTTAAATATATATTCTGGACGCTTTATCGTATTTGGTTTTACATTCTAGTAGCACTGCCTATTTTGATATTGTTTCCAATGTTATTGATTTCTATTTTAAAGGAATCATGGTATCCTTTCTTCTTTAAACTAGCGCGAGTGTGGGCGAAGTTTATTTTAATTGGTATGGGATTTAACTATACTATTAAGCGGGAACAAACACTAGAAAAAGGTAAGAGCTATATGTTTATAGCTAACCATACATCTATGGTAGATATTATGTTGATGTTAACTGCGGTTAAAAATCCGTTTGTATTTGTAGGCAAGAAGGAACTAGCTAAAATTCCATTGTTTGGATTTTTCTATAAACGTACTTGTATTCTAGTAGATAGAAGTTCAGCAAAAAGTAGGCAGGCTGTATTTTTAAGAGCCCAAAGGCGTTTACAACAGGGTTTAAGTATTTGTATATTTCCAGAAGGCGGCGTGCCCGAGGAGCATATTATTTTAGATACATTTAAGGATGGCGCATTCAGATTAGCAATAAACCACCAAATCCCCATAGTACCATTAACTTTTGCCGATAATAAAAAGCGTTTCTCTTACACGTTTTTTAGTGGAGGTCCTGGAAAAATGAGAGCTAAAATTCACAAGTTTATTCCAACTACAGGTTTAACTACCGATGATACAAGACATTTAAATGAATCTTCAAGGGATATCATTTTAAATCAATTACAAAGTTTTAATAAATAAAAAACTGCTCTTGGGGAAAGAGCAGTTTTTTTAGATACCAGTTCCGAGCTTAAAGGAAGCCGATATCATCTAACCAAAAACCTAAAATTTAATTCCGAATCCGGTGTAAACCCCAATAAAGAAAGGTTGAAAATCACCAGACGTATTTCTAAAAGTGTTAATTTGATATTTGAACATTGGTTCAAAATTTAAATTAATCTTTTCTGATATTTTATAATTTACACCTAAACCAAAGTTGGCACTATAACTGGTGTTGTTAATACTAGTGTCGTTTTCTTGTAATAGCGTGCGCTGTCCTTCTATTACAGAAGCCGATTCGTAATTGTTTAGAAACAAAGAGCTAAATCCTCCAATAACATTTAAACCTAAGCGCTTATTGGAGATGGTATATTGTAATTCCAAGGGTACCTCAATAAAACCAAACGACTGATTGATGCTAGTATTAGTAGCCTCAAAAGGTGTAATGTTGTTCGATTTAAATGTATTAGCACTCATTATAGCAACATTATCTCCCGCACTAATAGCTGATGTTCCTGCAGTATTGTTGGTGACAGTGCCACTTATTGTACGTAATGTTTGGGTACTAGCACTAGCATTTACAGTACTAAAAACTACAACGTCATTAGTATTATAACCTAAGTTTACACGATTGATCCCAGAGCGTACGGTAAGCCGTTTATTTATAGCATAGCTAGCGTTGAGACCGTAGCTCATATTTACTTCGCCACTTTTAGAGTTTTCATTGAACTGGGCACCTATAGATGATCCTTTTCCTAAGCTACTAAAATATACGGGTGCTACATTTGGAGCTACACTCCATTTATTAAATGCGACTTCAGTCTTTTCTTCTTCAAGGAGCGATTTGTTTTGCTCAATAGCTTCTCCAATAGATTGCTTACCTTCCTTGGTGTTGTTTTCTGCAACTTCTTGCTTAGCTTTATTCTCTACAGGCACTGTAGTTTTATGCTCGGTATTTTCCTTATCTGAAGTAATTGTATTATTTTGTTTAGTAACTATAGTATTCTTTACAAGATTTGTTTTATGCTTATCTGATCTACTTTCTTGGGTTGATGAAGTTTCTTTTTCAGAATTATCTTTAAGATTTGCAATCTCAGTTTTAGTTATATGATCTTTGTAAGTTATAATTGCAGGGTTATCATCTTTTGAAGGTGCTTTAAAAGTTTTCTTATAAGTTTCTTCATTTGTATTAGTGTTAGCAATTGATGATGATTGTTCTTTAGGAATTATATTCTTGTTTACTTTCTTAGTTTGATTAAATGAAGAGTTAGTATTATTCCCTTTGGTACTTTTTAGAATATCATTTGTTTCAACCTCAGTTTTATCTTCTGCAATAACACTATTCTTTGCTTCACTATTGGTATCACTGCTATTTTGAAGGTTTTCATTAATAGTATTTTCTATATCTGTTTGCTCGGTATCAACTATTTGTGGTGTTATTTGTTCTACTTCATCATTGTTAAATAGAGACACACCAATTGTAAGCATTACTGCTAAAAGTGCAGCTACACCAGCATAACGCCACCAAATAGGGATAACCCTTTGCTTTTTCTTCTTTTCGTTAAGCTTAGCTTCTATGTTGTTCCAAACAGTATCATCTGGCTGCACTTCAAAATCTTTAAAGTGTTCCTGATATAGTCTGTCTATATGTTTTTTATCTCCCATTACAAGGATTGTAGGTTTTTCTTTTTGTTATGTTGTTCTATAGTTTGCTTCAAAATTTGCCTTGCTCTTGCTAGGTTAGATTTTGAAGTTCCTACAGTAATTTCTAGCATTTCTGCTATATTTTTATGAGAATACCCATCAAGTGCATAAAGGTTAAAAACCAATCTGTACCTGTCGGGTAAATCTTGTATAATTTGCAGAAGATAATCAATGGAGATTTCATCCTCGTCAACTTCTACTTCTACATCTTCGGTTATGTTTTCATTTATAATATCAAAAACTTTTTCGTTACGATAGCGTTGCAATACAGTATTTACTGTAACCCGTTTTAGCCAACCTTCAAAAGAGCCTTTATGTTTATATTGTTCAATTTTATTAAAAATGGTTAAAAATGCGTCTTGTAAATTATCTTGTGCTTCTGCATAATTGCGCGAATACTTTAAGCATGTAGAAAATAACTTGCCCGAAAAGAGCTTATATAGTTCCCCTTGTGCTTTAGTATCATTGGCTTTACATTTTTCTATGAGTTGGTTTAAACTCAAATGACACAAAAATTAATTTACACTTAGTTTAATTAGTTACTGGTACTTCTATCTCTAGAAATATATCCTCATTATTATCGTCTTTGCCCTGCCAAAATTTAAAAATATAAGAAACATTACTGGTAACTTGAAAATTAAAAGTGGCTGTAAGAGTTTCATCAACTAAATCAATACAATCATTACGCTCAAACACTGTATTTACTACTGCAACCGTTCTTTCATTATTATGCGGAGCATAATAAAACTTTCCAAAGATATGACAGTTTGAAGGTCTTTTATAGGTCACTCCTATAGTATGTACTTCTCCTAATGTAAATTCGTCTGGAATATCTACACTTTCAATAGGTATGAAAACACTTTTAAATGACAAATTATCATCATTCTTGTTGCAAGAGAAGAATGAAATAAACACAAATATGAAAAATACAATTTTTTTCATAATAAAAATTTGGGCTTTTTAATTTATATATAGATGCAACATCTCACATAAGGTTGCGTAAAAAAATAAATAAAGGCATTTTGATTCTTTATTAAAAGAAAAAACTTATATATTTACATGTAAAATTCTTATAAAATGAAAAAGTTTTTTGTATTGTTATATGTTTTCGGTTTATTATTTTCCTGTAGTGAAAAGGATGATTTTATTCCGGAAATGGAAAATTCATTGTCTGAAAAAAATATTTTGACTTTTACATCAATTGAGGATTTAAAAAACACTATATCTGAAATAGATATTTTAAAAAGGGAACAGGAACATAGGATTTATGATGTAAGTTATTCGAGTATACCAAATTCTTCTGTTACATCTAATATTAAAGAAATAGATTATTCAAAAATCTTACCTGCTTTAGAGGGTTATCATAAGAAGAGTTTAAAAAATGTTTATGAATTAAGAGAAAAACTAGGTTTTACTAGTTTGCAAAGTATTGTAGAAGAAATCAATTCCTTGAAGCTCCTCAACCCGCAAAAAGCGGATGAGTTATTTAACAACTTTAGTAAGTTTTTAGTTCAATCAAAATTTGAAGTGTCAAGTGTTTTCGGAGATAAACTTTCTAACATTTTAAATGAAGAAGCCAGAGTTATGGTAAATGATGAATTGCTAGACTTAAACTCTAACTCAACAAATGAATCTCAAGAATTAATGCAAGGTTTAATTATTGAAGGTAATGTTCAACTGGAAGATAACAATGGAGGGCAAACATCCAATAAATTAATACAAAATGATTCTGGTATTTTGTTTCTAAATGACTTTATGGCTGTAATTTGGGAGGTTGGTAAAAAAAGGAATACCAGTAATATATTTAGTAGATATGATTATTTTTCAAGAATTTCCGGATTCATCAGAATTCCAGGGGGAGGTAAGTATGTCAGTTATCCAATATCATGGGAACTAGAACCTGGTTCTTACTGTGAGTATAATGGTATTACTAATCCTTTCAGGTTTGGATTTCCAGAAAAATGGACTAATGTTAATAGCATTACTAACAGAGGTTATAAATCAAGTCGTAATTTCTATTTAAACAAAGTATATATTACGAGAGGCATTTTTTCAATAGAAATTGATAATGAAAAATTCACAATACTAAGTGATCCTTTTCTCAGAAATTACGATAATTATGATCCAGATAATCCTATTTATGATTAAACTAAAAATCCCGTCAATGCGGGATTTTTTAATTATAATAAGGAATGTTATTCGCCTTTGATAACTTCTTTAATTTTTTCTTCTAGTTCTTCAAATAACTCTGGGTTATCTTTTATAATTGCTTTTACAGCGTCTCTACCTTGTCCCAGTTTGGTTTCACCATAGCTAAACCACGAACCACTTTTCTTTATAATGTTGTGTTCTACAGCTACATCTAATATTTCTCCAACTTTCGATACCCCTTCTCCGTACATAATATCAAATTCACACATCCTAAATGGTGGTGCAACTTTATTTTTTACAACCTTAACACGGGTTTTATTTCCTAAAACTTCACCATTACTATCTTTAATTTGCGTAGATCTACGAATATCTATTCGTACTGAAGCATAGAATTTTAGTGCATTACCACCTGTTGTTGTTTCTGGATTACCGAACATTACCCCAATTTTTTCGCGCAATTGGTTAATAAAGATTACAGTACAATTTGTTTTGCTAATAGAAGCGGTTAGTTTTCTTAAAGCTTGAGACATTAAACGTGCATGTAAGCCCATTTTAGAGTCCCCCATTTCTCCTTCTATTTCACTTTTGGGAGTTAATGCTGCTACAGAATCTACTACAACAATATCGATAGCTCCAGAACGGATTAAGTTATCGGCAATTTCTAGAGCTTGCTCTCCATTATCTGGTTGAGAAATGATGAGGTTATCTATATCTACACCTAATTTTTCGGCATAAAACCTATCAAAAGCATGTTCTGCATCTATAAAAGCTGCTATTCCTCCTGCTTTTTGTGCTTCGGCTATAGCATGCAATGTTAAAGTAGTTTTACCTGAAGATTCAGGTCCGTAAATTTCAATGACACGGCCACGAGGATAACCTCCCACGCCTAAGGCAATATCTAACCCTAAAGACCCTGATGGGATGGCATCTACATCTACCACTGCGGCATCACTCATTTTCATTACGGTGCCTTTACCGTAAGCTTTATCTAGCTTATCTAACGTTAATTTTAATGCTTTTAATTTTGCTTCTTTTTCGCTGCTCATTATCTTCTTTGATGTAAAATTATTCATGCTAAAATACTATATCTTTCTAGATGTTACAATAATAGTTTTCAACACAAATACAGGAAATTTGATAGCTGTATTTTTTAGCTAAAAAAATTTTTTTTTAATCGAGACGCAACCTTTTTATTTTTTCTGCATCTAATGTTAAAGTGGGTAAAATTTTGCCGTGAAAAAGAAAATTTATAATTCCAAATCCCATTTATATAAAGCATTAGGCGTTTCAATCATTGTATATCAGATTATAGAATTGTGTTAAGCCCATTGCAGCTAACTCTTATTAATTTTATTTATGAAAAAGAAAAATTTAATGATGAGTTACTCGAAAAAAGCACTTTGTTCCTAATAAAAGTGCTTTTTTTATGCCTTTATTTCTCCAAATGTTTTGATAGTATGAATTTGAGAATGACTTTGGCGGATAAGTTGCGTTAGGGATTGAACGGTATGTTTGAAATCCCCGACATAGGAGGGATTGAGTAGTGAAAGCCCGACCGCGCCTAAAGCGTGGTAACGCCCAAATTATGTGTTGAAATTAGCATACTTGGTAATAAATTGTACTTTTGTGCTTTAAAATATTTCTTAACCTTAAAAAATTAGTATAGCATGCAACTGTACAATACATTAAGCGCAAAGGAAAGGGCAGAATTAATCGAAAAAGCTGGTAAGGATCGATTAACACTTTCTTTTTACACCTACGCCAAAATTGATAATCCTCAAGAATTTAGAGATCAGCTTTTTATAGTTTGGAATTCCCTTGACGTTTTAGGTAGAATTTATGTAGCAACCGAAGGTATTAATGGGCAATTATCGCTTCCTGCAGATCGTTTTCAAGAATTTAAAACACATCTAGACACTATTGATTTTTTGAAAGATATTCGTTTAAATATTGCTGTAGAGCAGGATAACATGTCTTTTTTAAAATTGAAGGTAAAAGTGCGCCATAAAATTGTAGCTGATGGATTAAATGATGATACGTTTGATGTAACCAATAAAGGCGTACATGTTGATGCTGATAGATTTAACACGCTTATTGAGGATGAGAATACCGTTTTGGTAGATATGCGTAACCATTATGAAAGTGAAATAGGGCATTTTAAAAACGCTGTTACACCTGATGTTGATACATTTAGAGAGTCTTTAGATATTATTGAGGACGATTTGAAGGCACACAAAGAAGATAAAAATTTAGTAATGTACTGTACGGGTGGTATACGTTGTGAAAAAGCAAGTGCGTACTTTAAGCATAAGGGTTTTAAGAATGTATTTCAGTTAGAAGGGGGTATTATTGAATATACCAGACAGGTTAAAGAGCACAATCTTGAAAATAAATTTATTGGTAAAAATTTTGTATTTGATGAGCGCAGAGCCGAAAAAATTAGTGAAGATGTGATTGCAAAATGTCATCAATGCGGAGCGCCTTTTGATGTGCATACTAATTGTGCTAATGATGCTTGCCATTTATTATTTATTCAATGTGATTCATGTAAGGAGGAGATGAACAACTGTTGCTCAACAGCGTGTAAAGAGATACATGCTTTACCTTACGAGGAGCAAAAAGCATTGCGTAAAGGCCAAGGTAATAGCAATGACATTTTTAAGAAAGGGCGTGCAGACCATTTACCTTATAAAAAGGATTTAAGGAATATTTTTGAAACTTTAAAACACGAAAAGTCTTAATTATAGAAAGGATTAGTACTTTATTTTGGATTAACTATGTAATCTGTTTCTATGAGATTTGGATAAATTAGTTCTAGAGATTGTTAATCCTCTTTTTTAAGTACTGAGATAATCCTATATTTACATTTTAAAGTGTTTTAAAGCATTTTATAAATCATCAGGTATGAATCTTCATTCGTAATAACTTAATTATTAACGGATTCAATATATAAAATATGGCTTGCGCAAGTTGCTCAACTAAAGACGGTTCTCCAAAGGGCTGCAAAAATAATGGTACTTGTGGGACAGACAGTTGTAATAAACTAACGGTTTTTGATTGGTTAGCAAACATGTCACTCCCAAATGGTGAGAAACCTTTTAACTGGGTTGAGATTCGTTATAAAAATGGTAGAAAACACTACTACGAAAATACTGAAAACTTAACGTTAAGTATAGGAGATATAGTAGCCACTCAGGCTCAGGCAGGTCATGATATTGGTATGGTAACGCTCACTGGCGAATTAGTGCGTGTACAAATGAAACGTAAAAATATTGCGCCAGAAGGAGAAGATATTTTAAAAATCTACAGAAAAGCATCTCAAAAAGATATTGATATATGGCAAAAATCTCGTGATAGAGAAGAGCCTATGAAAGTAAAAGCACGCCAGTTTGCTATAGATTTACGCCTAGAGATGAAAATTTCTGACATTGAATTTCAAGGTGATGGTAGTAAAGCTACATTTTATTATACTGCTGAAGAGCGTGTAGATTTTAGAGAACTCATTAAAGTTTTTGCAAGAGAATTTAGAACACGCATAGAAATGCGTCAAGTTGGGTTTCGTCAAGAAGCCTCTAGGCTTGGTGGTATAGGGTCTTGTGGACGTGAATTATGTTGTTCCACTTGGTTAACAGATTTTCGTTCGGTAAGTACCTCTGCGGCACGTTATCAGCAATTATCGCTAAACCCACAAAAGTTAGCAGGACAATGTGGAAAACTAAAATGTTGTTTAAATTATGAGTTAGACACCTATTTAGATGCTTTAAAAGACTTTCCTAAAACAGATGTAAAACTACAGACTGAAAAAGGCACTGCAGTATGCCAAAAAACCGATATTTTTAAAGGTTACATGTGGTATGCTTATGAAGGAGAGTGGATGAATTGGCATAAAATAACAGTACAGCAAGCCAATGAAATTATTGAGCTAAATACTCAAAATAAAAAGGTAGTAAGCCTCGAAGAATATGCTTTAGACCTAGTTGAAGATACTAAAGTGGAATTTGAAAACGTTGTTGGGCAAGACAGTTTAACCCGTTTTGATAGTCCAAAACGTAATAAAAAACGTAGAAATAATAAGCGCAAGGGTAATCAAAGAAATACAAAAGGAAATCAAGGCAATAAAAAGGAAACTACCAACAACAATAACACAAACAAAAATAAAAGAAGACGAAACAATAAAAGAAAACCGCAAAATGCTAAGAAAAATCAAAAATAGTGTCTTAGTAATACTATTGTTTTTTTGTGTGATGTCTTGTGACAAAAACCGAGTTTTTGATACCTATAAAGCTTTGCCTGATGCATGGCATAAAGATTCTATTGCAAGTTTTAAAATTAACCCACCAGATACAACTAACCTTTATAATTTATTTGTAAACCTTAGAAATACTAATGCCTATAAGTACAACAATTTATTTTTAATAGTTGAAATGACTTTTCCTCATGGGAAAACAATTAAGGACACTTTAGAATATCGTATGGCCGAACCTTCAGGGAAGTTATTAGGTACAGGTGTCTCTGATGTAAAAGAGAATAAATTGTGGTATAAAGAAAGCGTTGTTTTTAACGAATTTGGAGAATATGAAGTTAAAATTCAACATGCCATGAGAGAACATGGTAAAGTAAATGGTGTTGAATCTTTAGAAGGTATTACAGATGTAGGTTTTAGAGTTGAAAAACCACAATAAGTAAATAAAAAAGTATCAATTGTCACACTGAGTCTTTTGTTTTTCTTTAAAACAAACCGATGGCAAAGTGTCTTTAATATTTAAGAATAAATGGCAAAAACAAAAGCAAAAAAAGAGGCGGCCTCAGTTCAAAGCTTTTCAAAATATATCAGATGGTTTTGGATGGTGTTTTTAGGCGGAATTTTTGGATTAATTCTAGTGTTTTTATTAGCGTCTTGGGGTGTTCTCGGAGAAATGCCTGATCATACTGTTTTAGAAAACCCAAAAACTAATTTAGCTACTGAGATTATTTCTTCTGATGGTAAAACATTAGGCAAGTTTTATTTTAATGATAACAGGACACCTGTAGGTTATGAAGAATTACCAAAACATTTAGTTGATGCCTTAATAGCCACTGAAGACGTACGTTTTCATGAACATTCTGGTATTGATGCTAGAGGAACATTACGCGCTATAGCTAAGCTTGGTGGAGGTGGTGGCGCTAGCACAATATCACAACAATTAGCAAAACAACTTTTTACAGTTAAAGTCTCTAGTAGTAAATTTGAAAGAGTTTTTCAAAAAGTTAAGGAATGGATTATAGCTACACGTTTAGAACGTCAGTACACTAAAGAAGAAATTATAGCTCAATACTTTAACATTTATGATTTTTTAAATAATGCTGATGGTATCAGAAGCGCAGCGAGTATTTACTTTGATAAAGAACCAAAGGAGCTAAATTTAAAGGAAGTTGCAATGTTAGTAGGAATGTTTAAAAACGCTTCTTATTTTAATCCTAGAAAGTATCCTGAGAGAGTCAAGGATAGAAGAAATGTTGTACTAGCTCAAATGCATAAATACGATTACATTGATGAAAAAACTAAAGACTCACTTCAAAAAACGGATTTAGATTTAAAATACACACCACAATCCCACCGTGACGGAATTGCTACTTATTTTAGAGGATATCTAGCAACATTTATGAAAGACTGGATTAAGAAAAACCCAAAACCAGATGGCACTAAATGGAGTTTATATAATGATGGTTTAACGATTTATACGACAATAGATTCACGCATGCAAAAATATGCCGAAGACGCTGTACAACAACACATGCCTAGGCTACAAGCTGAATTTTTTGTTCAGAATACACCAAAAAGAAATCCAACAGCACCATTTTTAGAGTTAGATAACGAAGAGATAAAAGATTTGATGAATCGTTCTATGCGTCAATCAGAGCGTTGGAGGCATATGAAATATGATTTAAAAAAATCGAATGAAGAGGTTATAGCATCTTTTCAAAAGCCAGTAGCAATGTCGGTTTTTGCATGGAAGGATGGAAGGCCTTCTGAAATAGATACCATTATGAAACCTATGGACTCTATGCGTTATTACAAATCGTTCTTAAGAACAGGTATGATGTCTATGGATCCTCGTACAGGACACGTTAAAGCTTGGGTAGGAGGTATGGATTACAAGCATTTTCAATACGATATGGTAAAACAAGGGAAACGTCAAATAGGTTCTACCTTTAAGCCTTTTGTATATACCTCTGCAATAGATCAATTACATTTTTCGCCATGTGATGAGTTTCCAGACACACCGTTTTGTATAGAAGCTAATAAATACGGTAACCCTGAAGAGTGGTGTCCTAAAAATTCAAATCATAATTATGGTGGTAATCGCAGTTTAAAAAACGCATTAGCTAATTCTGTTAATACAGTTACTGCACGTTTAATTGATAAGGTTGGGCCACAAACTGTTGCTGATTTAGCAAAAAAGTTGGGTATAGAGTCTGAAATCCCTCCTGTACCATCTATCGCACTTGGAACTCCAGACATTAGTTTGTATGAAATGGTTGGTGCCTATGCTGCCATAGCAAATAAAGGAGTGTATACAAAACCTGTTATGGTAACTAGTATTGAAGATAAAAATGGTACAATTTTATACCAATTTAAACCAGAGACTCGAGATGTATTAAGTGAAGAAACAGCATATGTTACGGTTAAACTTATGGAAGGCGTTACGCAATCTGGTTCTGGAGTTCATTTAAGAACACGAGGAGTTGATTCTTATAGAGCTGCATATAGAGAAGTTGTGACTGGCTATCCTTACGAGTTTACAAATCCTATAGCAGGAAAAACAGGAACTACACAAAATCAAAGTGATGGTTGGTTTATGGGTATGGTGCCTAATTTGGTAACTGGTGTTTGGGTTGGAGGAGAAGAGCGATCTATACATTTTAGAACAATTAATTATGGACAAGGAGGTGTAATGGCATTACCAATTTGGGGGTTATATATGAAAAGTTGTTATGCTGATGAAGAATTAAATATTTCTAAGGAAGACTTTGCAGAGCCTAAAAACCTTTCTATTGTTGTAGATTGTTCTAAAGCAACTGGAAAAACTGTAATTGATGCTGATGATTTAAATGATGATGAAGTTCCTGAAGATTTAGAATTTTAAATTTGTTTCGCAAATTCTAGAAAGAAATTAACAGACTCTGGATTTCGCATGGCATCTAAATTTATAGAGGTTTCAATAGGCATTTTTAGCAAAATCTTTTTAATAGGGGCTTCCATTTTTTTGCCGCTTATAGTGTAAGGAATGTCTTTAACTTCAATAATTTCATCAGGAACATGTCGCGGCGAATAGTCTGTTTTTAATTGATTATTGATATTTGACTTTATGTCTTCTGATAATTCAAAACCAGATTTAAGCTTAATAAATAGCGGCATGTAATGCTTGCCTTCATCCAATTCTAAATTGATAATTAAAGAGTCTTCAATAGCTGAAATTTTATTTACAGCACTATATATTTCACTTGTACCAATTCTAATACCGTGTCGGTTTAAGGTAGCATCAGAGCGTCCATAAATTACCAAACCTCCGGTTTTAGAGTTTATTTTAATAAAATCACCATGGCGCCATTTCCCCGGATAATCTTCAAAATAGCTAGATTTATAACGCGTGTTATCTTTGTCATTCCAAAAGTAAATAGGCATGGAAGGCATAGGTTTATCAATAACCATTTCGCCTAGCTCATTTTTAACGGGTTTACCAGTATTATCTAATGCATGTAATGATACTCCCAAAGCACGACATTGAATTTCTCCAGAATAAACAGGATTAAAAGGTATACCTCCAACAAAAGCTGTGCATACATCAGTTCCACCAGCCATTGAGCATAACCATACATCAGTTTTTATATTGTCATATACATAATCAAATGCCTCAGCAGGTAAAGGTGCCCCAGTTGAACTTATAGAACGGATTGAAGATAAATTATGCTCTTCTTTTAAATTAATGTCCTTCTTCATATTAGCGACCAAAAAAGGTGCACTTGTACCAAAATGGTTAACTTCCAGTTTATCTGAAAAACGCCAAAGCGCATCAAATTTTGGATATGTTGGAGAACCATCATATAATACCATTGAAGCTCCCATTAATAAGGCAGATTGTAAAAAGTTCCACATCATCCAACCCGTTGTGGTAAACCAAAAATAGCGTTCATCTGGTTTTGTGTCGTTATGAAATGCCATGTATTTATAATGCTCCAATAAAATTCCGCCATGAGAATGTACAATGGCTTTAGGCAAACCTGTAGTTCCTGAGGAGTATAACACCCAAATAGGATGGTTGAAATCTACAGGTTGAAACTCTAAACTGCCACCTTCCATTTCAAAAATGGAATTAATATTCATATAGTCTTCAGGGAAATCATCAAGTGCATTTGTATTTAGATATGGTAACACCACTACTTTTTTTAGAGAGGAAAGCCCTGATACAATTTCCTTTACTGTTTCTGTTTTGTCGTATGGTTTTCCATTGTAATTGTAACCATCAACTGCGATAAGAACTTTAGGTTCTATTTGAGCAAAACGGTTTACTACACTTTCAGTCCCAAAATCTGGAGAGCTACTAGACCAGACTGCACCTATTGCATTTGCTGCTAGAAATGCTATGGTAGCTTCTGGGATGTTAGGTAAGAACCCCACAACACGATCACCTTTTGTTACACCCAAAGATTTAAAATACATTGCCATGGATGCTACTTTTTTTTCAAGTGCTTTCCAAGAAATCTTTCGATGTATACCACTTTCATTACTAAAATAAATAGCGGTTTTATTTGGTTTAGATACTCTAAAAATATGTTCGGCATAATTTAAAGTAGCGCCTTCAAACCAGTTACAGTTTGGCATATCATCTGAAGACAAAACTTTCGTGTATGGCGAATGTGATTTTATTTTGAAGTATTGCCAAATACTTTCCCAGAAATCTTCAATATTATTTGTAGACCATTCCCATAGTTCGTGGTAATCTCGAAACTTGAGATTGTGGTTTTGTTTCAGCCAATTACAATATAGTTGTAAATGGCTGTCTTTCTTAAACTGATTAGACCCTTCCCAAAGCTTTTTCATAAAACCTTAATTATATTCTTTATCAAATATAGAATTTATATAGGTGACAAATAGTAAAAAATATATATGCTTAGGAATAGTGATATATTTTTTATCGGTCAAAATGTTAAAATAAATTGCACTTAATCGATTTTATGTGTTTTTAAACGATGTATTTGAAAATGTATGCTATATTAGCTGTCCCAAATCAACCAGATTAAAATAGATTTCCCCCAAATCTATCATAAACTTAAAATTCTTAGATATGGCAACAAATCTACCTGAACAACCTACAAAAAAGGAAAGTAAATTTAAAGAGACTTTGAGTGAACAAATACGATTTGTAAAAGGCTTTCTTTATTTAACAAAAAAAATATTTATGCTTTAATCTAAAAGAGTGATAAGCTAAATGTTATTTAATCTTGCTAAGCGTCTATTTTTTTAGGTTTTTAGCAAGATTTCCTTTTATATTCCTTTTGGAATAGAATCAATTAACTTCTTAGTATATGTTTTCTCAGGATTAGTATAAATACTATCTGCATCTCCTAGTTCCTCAATTTTCCCTTTATTCATTACTAATAGTTGATCTGCCATATATTTTACTACCGCCAAATCATGAGATATAAAAATATATGTAAATCCAAAATCGGTTTTAAGCTCATTTAGTAAATTTAAAACTTGTGCTTGTACGGAAATATCTAAAGCGGAAACGGATTCATCACAAACAATTAATTTTGGTCGTAACGCAATGGTTCTAGCAATACCTATACGTTGGCGTTGACCTCCAGAAAACTCGTGAGGATATCTGTTAAAATAAGCTTCTGATAAACCAACGCGTTCTAAAATTTCAATCACTTTAATTTTGCGTTCATCGTTAGTTGCATAAAGCTTATGAACCTTCATAGGTTCTAGTATCGCTTTCCCTATTGGAATTCTAGGGTTTAAAGAGGCAAAAGGATCTTGAAATATAATTTGAATATCTTTTCTTAGTGCTCTAGTTTTAGAAGTAGAAAGCTTAGTAATATCTATACCTTTATAATTAATAACACCAGCTGTTGCTTTATCTAGTTGCAAAATAGCATTGCCTAAAGTGGATTTCCCGCAACCAGACTCTCCAACTAAACCTAAGGTTTCACCTTCATACAGTTTAAAACTTATGCCATTTACAGCTTTAAACGTTTGTGGTTTTGACAACCAACCTGATTTTGAAACGTATTCTTTTTCTACATCAATTACTTCTAGTAAAGGAGGTTGACTATATAATTTCTCATGAACCTTTTGGCGATCAGCAGATGTTATGATTTCAGACTTTAAAGCATCATTTAAAAAATCCTTAATTGTTGGTAATACTTTTAAGCGTTCTTTTAAAGAAGGTCTGGCATTTATTAATGCTTTTGTGTAATCCTCTTTAGGATTTTTAAAAATAGCTTTTATACTACCTTTTTCAACAATTTTACCTTTATACATTACCAAAACCCTGTCAGCTATCTCAGAAATCAAAGCTAAGTCGTGTGTAATAAATATAACACTCATTTTTGTTTCCTCTTGTAGCTCTTTTATCAGGTTAATAATTTCTTTTTGAACGGTAACATCTAAAGCAGTCGTTGGTTCATCTGCAATTAAAATATCTGGTTTGCAGGCAATAGCCATAGCAATCATTACCCGTTGTTTTTGTCCGCCAGAAATTTCATGAGGATAAGCTTTAAAAACGCGTTCAATGTTTGGTAGTTTTACTTTTTCAAATAAGGAAAGGGTTTCGTTTTTAGTTTCAATTTTTGAAAGACTAGTATGTTGTAATAAGATTTCTTGTACTTGTTTACCGCACGTCATAGATGGGTTTAATGAACTCATAGGTTCTTGGAAAATCATTGCTATTTTATTACCTCTTATATTTTGAAAAGCTTTGTTAGTAAGCTGTGTTAAATCAATATCATTATAAAGAATACTCCCGTTTGAAATTTCGGAAATTCGTTTAGGTAATAAACCTAAAATAGCTAAAGAAGAAACAGATTTTCCTGAACCAGACTCTCCTACTATACCTAGTATTTCATTTTTATTTAAATCGTATGAAATGTTTTGAATAACCTCTGTTTTATTAAAAGTAATAAAGAGGTGTTTTACAGATAGGATTGGTGTCATTTATTATGAAACAGTGTTTTCAAATATACTAAATAGAAGTTTCATACTCATGTTAGTAAGAGCTAATATATAAATGTAGGTTTTTTCTTTGTGAGAAATATGGCTTTTCCATAAAAACGATAAATACCTTAAAATCAATATGTAAAGTGAGTGTTTTCTGGTAAAAAAATATTACTTTGATAATGTATATTAATCTTATTAACCAACCAACCACATGAAAAAAATTACTTTTACCCTCATTTTTCTTTTTAATATGCTTTTTGTTTTTGCTCAAGAAAAACAAACACCAAAACGAATTTCAATAGCTAATCCTTCTCAATTTACAATTCATAAAATACAGAAATCAGGTATAGATTTAACCTGTGGTCCAAGATTTGTAAACAATAACTTAGAAATGGAACTTAGTTATACTGAACTACAAGCATTACAAAAAAGTGGGATTAATTATCAAATATTGATAGATGATTTAACTAAATACTATAGTGATAGGAATACTTTTGAATTACCACTTGCAAGAAACAGACTTAAAAGTTTAAAGAAGAAACCTAAAAAACAATTAAGTGGATCTAACACACAAAAAAGTTTGAGCTTACAAAATATCTTAGTTGGTAATCCTACCCAGCACGATGAATGTGAAGAAATAAACTGGGCAGTGCCTACAAACTTTCAATTAGGGAGTATGGGTGGTTGTTTAACAGTTAGTGAAACCCTAGCACAATTAGATTTAATGCGCAGTTTGTATCCAAATCTTATCTCTGTTAAAACTGATGCTTCTCCTTCTGGTCAAACTACTCATGGCAACTCAACTGGAGGAACAACATGGTCAGGGCAAACAGTATACTATGTTAGAATTTCTGATAATCCAGACATTGATGAATCTGATGAGCCAGAAACCTTAATTACAGGGATGATTCATGCTAGAGAGGCTAATAGCCTTATGAATATTATGTATTATATGTGGTACATACTTGAGAATTATAGTAGTGATCCTTTTATCAAAAATATAGTTGATAACCAAGAATTGTATTTTATTCCGATAATTAACCCTGACGGGTTACGTTGGAATGAAGTTATTGCTCCTAATGGAGGAGGTTTACAACGAAAAAATCTAAGACCTGGTGTTGCTGATAATGGCACTACAAATACATCAAATAATGTTAGAGGGATTGATTTAAATAGAAATTTCAATTATTATTGGGGTATTGATAATTCAGGATCATCTCCAACTGAAAGTAGTAACACTTATAGAGGAGCATCTGCAGGTTCTGAACCTGAAACACAAATAGTTCAAGATTTTGTAGCACTTCATGATTTTAAAGTGGGTGTAAACCATCATTCTGGATTAAATTCTATAGTAACATCGTCTTACAATGGAAGTCTCTCAGCAGCAGATTCAGGACGTGAAGATGAATATGCCAAAATATGTCATGATTTGACAAATTATAACCGATATATTTATGGGTCAGCACCAAATACACTAACCTCTGCAAATGGAGATGCTAACGACTGGATGCTAGGTGGTCCAGCAGTTACTTCAGGAGGACAAACCAGTTCTGGCTCTGGAAAAGATATTTTGGCTTTTGCGCCTGAAAATGGGGATGACTTTTGGCCAGCACCTTCAGAAATAACACCTATTGCTCAAAATGCTATGCGCATGAATTTCCTTTCCGTACTATACTCTGGGAAATTTGCAAAATTACACGACCTTAATCTTAGTACAATTTCCTCAACTTCTGGAGATTTAACCTTTGGGGTGGAGTACTTAGGCAAAACTTATGATGATATTACGTTAACAGTTACTCCCGTGTCCTCAAACATTACCTCAATAACGTCCCCTTCAACACAAACAGGGTGGACTAAATTAGAGCAAAGAAATTTAACAGTACCTTATACCTTAGATGCCGGCATACAACCTAATGATGAAATTGAATTTCAAGTAACCTTAAGTAATGATGATTTTGTGCTCTATCAGGCTAACTACGTTAAGTATTATCAGGCAAGTGTGTTATTTGCAGATGACCCAGATGTTACAGGAACCTCTAATTGGACTACATCTGGAGGCAGTTGGGGAACAACTACGGATGCTTATTCTGGTTCTGCTGCAATTACAGATTCGCCATCTGGTGCTTACAGTGATAATGAGAATAAAACCATTACTCTAAATTCAACAATCGATTTATCAGCGACATCGCAGGCATTGGTTCAATATTATGCAAAATGGGATTTGGAGCGTAATTATGATTTGGTACAAATTGAAGCAAGTACCAATGGAGGCGGTAGTTGGACAGCCCTTTGTGGAAATTATAATAAACCAGCAGCTGGTTTTGATACCAACTTTCACTTAAATAAAAATACATCAACTTTTAGAAACCATCAATCTACAAATGGAGATATTGTTTACGATGGAGATACGATGGACAAATGGGTAATGGAGGAGATTTATATCAATGCTACTGAAAACACATTTTTGTTGGGACAGAGTAATGTGCAAATTCGTTTTAGGCTTAAAAGTGACAGTTTGAATAGAGAAGATGATTTAACGACTACTTTTGACGGATTTACTTTTGACGATTTTAGGGTTATTAGTATTCAAACGCCATGTGTGTTATCTGTGCCTACATCAGTTACAGCCAGTAATATTACAGCTACTGCAGCTACAATTTCTTGGGATAACATACCATCTGCTACGTATGACTTAAGATATCGTGTTGTTGGAACTTCAACTTGGACAGATGTTACAGGATTAACTTCAGTAACATCTAACTTAACAGGGTTAACTGAAAGTACAGATTATGAAGTTCAGGTTAGAAGCCTTTGTGGATCAACACCATCAAATTACAGTGCATCAGTCAACTTTACAACAAACGCCTTTGTAGCTTGTTCGGGAACCTCTATTAATAGCTTTCCCTATGCCGAAGGGTTTGAAGGTAACATTGGAGATTGGAGTCAGTCATCAGCAGATGATTTAGACTGGTTAGTAAACTCAGGAACCACACCATCTTCAGATACGGGACCATCAGCTGCAATAGAAGGCTCTAGTTATATTTATGTTGAAGCCTCAATAGAAGGAACAGGCTACCCTGACAAACGCGCTATTATAAGTTCGCCTTGTTTTGATTTGTCTGGGATGCTTCAGGCTACATTTAGTTTTCAGTACCACATGTTTGGTGCTGCAGATATGGGAACTATAGATTTGGAAATCAGTAATGATAATGGAACAAATTGGACAAGTATTTGGAGTCAATCAGGAAATCAAGGTAATTCTTGGTTTGCGGTTGATGTTAATTTAGATGCTTATGTTGGAGGAAGTGTACAATTACGATTCAATAGGTTTGTGGGTAGTACTTGGCAAGCTGATATAGCTATTGATGCTATTAACGTTACAGTATTTAACGGAGTAGACACAACACCACCAGTTATTACACTAAATGGAAATACTTCAGTTGATGTTATTCTTGGAAATACATATAATGAACAAGGTGCTACTGCCTCTGATAATGTAGATGGGGATATTAGTAGTAATATAGTAATAGCAGGAGATACAGTTGATACGAGTACTCTAGGAACCTATATTATAACTTATGATGTAAGTGACGCTGCAGGAAATGCAGCAACTCAAGTAACAAGAACGGTAAATGTTATAGAAGCAGTGCCAGGGTGTACAGGCGGGATAACAGTATTTCCGTATACTCAAGGGTTTGAAGGTAGTATTGGAGATTGGAGTCAGTCATCAGCTGATGATTTAGATTGGTTGGTAAACTCAAATAACACTCCTTCTAATAATACTGGACCCTCAGCTGCGATTGAAGGCTCAGATTATATATATGTAGAAGCTTCAACAAATGGAGTGGGTTACCCCAATAAACGCGCAATTATAAATTCTCCTTGTTTTGATTTATCAAGCGCAAGTAGTGCTGATTTTAGTTTCCAATACCATATGTTTGGAGCTACAGATATGGGTACTATTGATTTAGAAATAAGTAATGATGACGGAGCTAATTGGACCAGCATTTGGAGTCAGTCTGGAAATCAAGGTAATTCTTGGTTAACAGTTAATTTAGACTTAGCTTCTTATGCAGGAGGAAGTATTCAATTACGGTTTAATAGGTTTGTAGGGAGTACTTGGCAAGCAGATATTGCTATTGATGATATCAGCTTAACTGCCATTGAATCAGACACCACCGCACCAGTAATCACATTAAACGGTAATGCTACGATAGACTTAAACGTAGGCGATATCTACACAGAAGCAGGCGCAACAGCGACAGATGATTTAGATGGAGACATCACGGCAAACATTGTTA